>NZ_FNZF01000014.1 GCF_900109165.1 Bhargavaea ginsengi
ACCCCGGAGTCCCTGATTTCACACTGCCAAGAAAAGCCTCTAACGAGGCGGGAGGCGCCCGTACCGCAAACCGACACAGGTAGGCGAGGAGAGAATCCTAAGGTGATCGAGAGAACTCTCGTTAAGGAACTCGGCAAAATGACCCCGTAACTTCGGGAGAAGGGGTGCTCTATTAGGGTGTTAAAGCCCGAGAGAGCCGCAGTGAATAGGCCCAGGCGACTGTTTAGCAAAAACACAGGTCTCTGCAAAACCGTAAGGTGACGTATAGGGGCTGACGCCTGCCCGGTGCTGGAAGGTTAAGAGGAGAGGTTAGCGCAAGCGAAGCTTTGAATTGAAGCCCCAGTAAACGGCGGCCGTAACTATAACGGTCCTAAGGTAGCGAAATTCCTTGTCGGGTAAGTTCCGACCCGCACGAAAGGCGTAACGATCTGGGCACTGTCTCAACGAGAGACTCGGTGAAATTATAGTACCTGTGAAGATGCAGGTTACCCGCGACAGGACGGAAAGACCCCGTGGAGCTTTACTGTAGCCTGATATTGAATTCCGGTGCAGCCTGTACAGGATAGGTAGGAGCCGTGGAAACCGGAGCGCCAGCTTCGGTGGAGGCACTGGTGGGATACTACCCTGGCTGTATTGGACTTCTAACCCGTGCCCGTGATCCGGGCAGGGGACCGTGTCAGGCGGACAGTTTGACTGGGGCGGTCGCCTCCTAAAGAGTAACGGAGGCGCCCAAAGGTTCCCTCAGAATGGTTGGAAATCATTCGCAGAGTGCAAAGGCAGAAGGGAGCTTGACTGCGAGACCTACAAGTCGAGCAGGGTCGAAAGACGGGCTTAGTGATCCGGTGGTTCCGCATGGAAGGGCCATCGCTCAACGGATAAAAGCTACCCCGGGGATAACAGGCTTATCTCCCCCAAGAGTTCACATCGACGGGGAGGTTTGGCACCTCGATGTCGGCTCATCGCATCCTGGGGCTGTAGTCGGTCCCAAGGGTTGGGCTGTTCGCCCATTAAAGCGGTACGCGAGCTGGGTTCAGAACGTCGTGAGACAGTTCGGTCCCTATCCGTCGCGGGCGCAGGAAATTTGAGAGGAGCTGTCCTTAGTACGAGAGGACCGGGATGGACACACCGCTGGTGTACCAGTTGTCCTGCCAAGGGCATCGCTGGGTAGCTATGTGTGGA
>NZ_FNZF01000013.1 GCF_900109165.1 Bhargavaea ginsengi
TAAGTGACAGCCGAAACCGTCTTTCCGCCTTCCTCCATGCGGAGGAAGGAACCATCCGGTATTAGCCCCGGTTTCCCGGAGTTATCCCGATCTTACAGGCAGGTTGCCCACGTGTTACTCACCCGTCCGCCGCTGAATCCGGAGAGCAAGCTCTCCTTCATCCGCTCGACTTGCATGTATTAGGCACGCCGCCAGCGTTCGTCCTGAGCCAGGATCAAACTCTCCATAAAGAGAGTATGAGTAAGCTCATACTTTAAAACTGGCATTTCATTCGTTCCGTTCACCCGACGGGGTCGGGTTCCGGGAACTTCGTTCATCAGCGTTTTGCTGTTCAGTTTTCAAGGTTCATTGTTTGTTGCTGTTGTTCGACAGCGACCTTACTAATATAACACGCCGTCAACTTCGAGTCAACAACTTTTTATAACTTTTTTCTTTCTTGTTTGTTTCTCTCGGAAACGCAACGTTGATAACTATACCACCGCCAAATGAACTGCGCAAGCCCAAATATCATAGTCGGAATGTTTCATTTCAATGGGCAATTCAGTACGGGATGTTGCTGCCGGGTAAAACAAAAACCGCCTGTCATTCCCCGAGGGAAAACAGGCGGAAACCATTAGTCTTTTTTACGCATCTGCGGGAACAAAAGGACGTCGCGGATCGACGGGGAGTCAGTCAGCAGCATGATCAGCCGGTCGATACCGATGCCGAGTCCGCCTGTCGGCGGCATGCCGTATTCAAGCGCTTCGATGAAATCGTCATCCATTTCATGCGCCTCGTCGTTACCCTGCTCCTTCTCGACCATCTGCGCCTCGAAGCGCTCACGCTGGTCGATCGGGTCGTTCAGCTCAGTAAATGCGTTCGCGTGCTCCCGGCGCACGATAAACAGTTCGAAACGGTCTGTGAACCGCCCGTCGTCCGGGTTCTTTTTCGCGAGTGGAGAGATTTCAACAGGATGCCCGTAGACGAATGTCGGCTGGACAAGCTCTTCCTCTACTTTCTGCTCGAAGAATTCATTCAGGACGTGGCCGACTTCCATCGTCGGCTTCACTTCGACGCCGTGTTCTTTCGCAAGAGCTTGCGCTTCTTCCTTCGTCATCTGCTTCCAGAAGTCAACACCCGTGAATTCCTTGACGATGTCCGCCATGTGTACCCGTTTCCAGCCCGGGGACAGGTCAATCTCTTCTCCGGCGTAAGTCACTGTTGTCGTGCCCAACACTTCCTGCGCGGCATTGGAGATGATGTTCTCGGTCAGCTCCATGATGTCGTTGTAGTCGGCATATGCCGCATACAGTTCGAGCATCGTGAATTCCGGGTTGTGGCGTGTCGAGATGCCTTCGTTCCGGAAGACGCGACCGATTTCGTATACCTTTTCCAGACCGCCGACAATCAGGCGTTTCAGGTGAAGCTCGATCGCAATCCTCATATAGAGTTCCATGTCGAGGGCGTTGTGGTGCGTGATGAACGGGCGAGCTGCGGCTCCGCCCGCAATGCTGTGCAGCATCGGGGTCTCGACTTCCAGATAGCCCTGTCCGTCCAGATAGTGGCGGATCGAGCGGATGATCTTGCTCCGTGTGATGAAGGTCTCTTTGCTTTCCTCGGATGTAAGCAGGTCCAGATAGCGCTGGCGGTAACGCTGCTCGACATCCTTGAGGCCGTGGAACTTGTCCGGCAGCGGGCGGAGCGCCTTGGTCAGGAATGTGAAGCTGGTTGCCCGAACCGAAAGTTCGCCGACCTTCGTACGGAACACCGTGCCGGTCACGCCGATGATGTCTCCGAGGTCTGCTCCCGTGAACAGTTCATAGGCTTCCTCGCCGACGTCGTCTTTCCGGACGTAGATCTGAATCTGGCCGTCCAGGTCCTGGATGTGCGCAAAACCGGCTTTGCCCTTTCCGCGCTTTGTCATGATCCGGCCCGCAATCGCCACTTCGTATGATTCCGCCTCCAGATCTTCTTTCGTTTTCTCACCGAAGTCTTCCTTGATGCAGGACGTCAGGTGCGTCCGCTCAAAGCGGGAGCCGAACGGATCCAGTCCCTTTTCTCTAATCTCTGTCATTTTCTCGCGTCTGACCACGAGCTGGTCATTTAATTCGTCCAGGTGCGACATGTCTTCCTCTCCTTTGTCAGTCCGTGCACAGGTTTACAGTCATGCGTTCATTGTACACAATCCATGCTGTTTCTTCACATATATTTATCCGGCTGAAATCTCTACGCGCCCCCAAAATAGAAAAGCCGCCACAAAAGCGGCGGCCCGACATAGTCAGACTGCGCTTGCGGCAGCCGGTTCGTTCTCCATTTCCTTGGCAAAACCAAGTAGAAGCGTCTTCAGCTCATCTTCGGTCTCCGCCTGGTTGACGCCTTTGCGGATTCCGGCATTGCCACGGATGCTCTTCAGGTACCACGATGCGTGCTTGCGCATCTCCCGTACCGCGACGTATTCGCCTTTCAGCTTCACGAGGCGGTCGAAATGCAGCAGGCAGACATCGATCTTCTCCTTTACGGACGGCATCCCGATGAGTTCTCCGGTTTCCAGGTACTTGACCGTACGGTAGATCATCCACGGGTCTCCGAGAGCGGCCCGGCCGATCATGACACCGTCCACGCCCGTCTCATCCAGCATGCGCCCGGCATCCTCCGGGGTATGGACATCACCGTTGCCGATCACCGGGATATCCACCGCTTCCTTCATCTTGCGGATCCAGTTCCAGTCCGCCTCTCCCTCGTACAGCTGTACGCGCGTGCGGCCATGGACGGCAATCGCCGCTCCGCCGGCTGCTTCGACCGCCTTTGCGTTTTCGACACCATAGAGATGGTCTTCATCCCAGCCGATGCGCATCTTGACGCTGACCGGTTTATCGACGGCTCCTACCACGGCGGACACCATCTCATGGATCTTGTCCGGGTCGAGCAGCCACTTGGCCCCCGCCTCGCACCGAATGATCTTGTTGACCGGGCATCCCATATTGATATCGATGATGTCGGCATTCGAATACTTGTCGACATATCTTGCCGCCTCGACGAGGTTTTCCTTATCGCCGCCAAAGATCTGCAGCGAGAGCGGGTATTCGCGCTCGTCGATGTACAGCATTTCCATCGTCTTTTCGTTCCGCTGATTAATACCCTTGTCGCTGATCATCTCGGCATACACGAGGCCCGCGCCGAATTCTTTAACGGTGAGGCGGAACGCGGAATTGCAGACGCCCGCCATCGGAGCGAGGACGACACGGTTGTCCATCGTGATGTCCCCGATCTTGAACGGCTTGCGTGTTTTGTTCATTTCATTTCCTCCTGCCTTGCCCGGATTCAGGACAAATTGCTGTATAGGGAAACCTGCTTATTCGCTTTGAAGAAAAGCGGCCGGTCCATCAATCTGTCTGTAAAGCTTGATTCCGCCCTCGAGATCGACTTCCGGAAAGCCGGGAAAGCGTTGCTTGAGCGTATCCGCAAGACCCGGTTCCACTTCAAGGAGCGGCACGAGAACAAACGCCCGCTCATGCATGCGCGGATGCGGGACGGTCAGTTTCTCCGTTTCCATATTTTCATCATTGAACAGCAGGATGTCAAGGTCGCACACCCGGGGACCCCAGCGTATCGTCCTCACGCGGCCGATCTCCGCCTCGATTCCGAGGCACGCATCCAGGAGTTCCTCCGCGCCGAGCGATGTGCGGAGCCGGAACGCCATATTGAGAAATGCGCCCTGGTCCTCGTAGCCGACCGGATCGGTTTCGTAGATGGAAGACAGGCGGTCCAGCTCTGTGCCGGGCAGGCCGTTTAGCCGGCTTGCCGCCTCGCGCAGGTAAACTTCCCGGTCCCCCATATTGGAACCGGCGGACAGATAGGCGATGTTCATGAGAACCGCCCTCTCGTGATGTCCACTTCGACTGCGCGGTAATGGCCCGGGATCGGGGGATCGGGCTTGATGACGCGTACCCGGCATCCCCCGACCTTGCCCCCGAAATCCTTCAGAATCGCCGATGCGATCCGCTCCGCGACCGCCTCGATCAGTTTCACGGGTTCTCCTTCCACAATCTCTTTCACGACCGTATACGCTTCCGCGTAGTTCACGGTCTTATCCAGATTATCCGTGCGGCCTGCCTCTTCCAGGCTGACGGCCAGGGACAGCGACACCGTGAACCGCTGGCCGATTTTCGTTTCCTCCGGCAGCGCGCCGTGGTAGCCGTAGAACTGCATCTCGTGCAGGTGAATGTAGTCCATCACAAGTCTCCTTTATATGCAGCCTTGCCCGTCAGCACGTCCATCATCCGCGTCATGCGACCGATTTCCTTCACGTCATGGACACGGACCATGTGGCAGCCCCTGTCGATTCCATAGCAGACTGTCGCACCCGTGCCCTCCATCCGCTCATCCACCGGAAGGTCCAGGATATTGCCGATCATGCGCTTGCGGGATGTGGCGAGCAGCACTGGGTAGCCCATCGAGACGAGATCATCAAGATGCCGCATCATGAGGATGTTCTCATTGGTTGTCTTGGCAAATCCGATGCCCGGGTCCAGCCAGATGTTGCGGTCACTGACACCGGCATCCTTTGCGATTTTGATGCTTTCCTCAAGGTCCGCCTTCGCATCCGGCCAGAAATCGCGGTATGGCTCCTCTTCCCGGTTATGCATGAGGATGATCGGGACGTCGCGCTCCGCGGCAAGTTTGGCAATGTCCGGCTCCCGCTTGGCTCCCCAGATGTCATTGATGATATGTGCGCCCGCATCGAGCGCACCCTCTGCCACTTCCGCCTTGTACGTGTCGACCGAAAGGCAGATGCCTTCCTCGTCCTTTAGCCGTTCGATCACCGGGACGATCCGGGAAAGTTCCTCGTCCACCGAGATGACGGTATGTCCGGGCCGTGTTGACTCGCCGCCGACATCGATGATTTTCGCTCCTTCGTCTCTCATCTGGAGCGCTTTGCGGACCGCTTCGTCCGTCCCATTATGCCGCCCTCCGTCGGAAAAAGAGTCAGGTGTCACGTTCAGGATTCCCATGATCACCGTTTCTTTATTGAAGTCCATGGATGCGCCGCCGAGCTGATAGCGGCCATCGCTGCCGTTGAATGCCATGCTGCCATACCTCCAGTTCACTGCGGCTCCCTGCCGCTCTTCTCCTCATCTTACAGCGGACCGGTACTGTTTTTCCATAGTGAAGCCGGAACATCCGGAAAACGCACAAAATAAAAAAGAGGGCCGGAGCCCCCTTTTTCATTGTTTGGTATGGTGATCAGTCGAACTGATAAAGCGGTGTGCTCAGGTAGCGTTCGCCGTTGGACGGGAGAATGGCGACGACCGTCTTGCCCTTGCCCAGCTTTTTCGCGGTCTCAAGAGCCGCATAAATGGCTGCGCCCGACGAGACTCCTCCGAGGATGCCTTCCTGGCGTGCGGCCTTGCGGGCTGTATCATATGCATTCTCATCGGATACCTGGATGATTTCATCATAGATATCTGTATCCAGTACTTTAGGAACAAAGCCGGCACCGATTCCCTGGATTTTGTGAGGGCCGGACTGGCCGCCGGACAGAACCGGGGATTTTTCCGGCTCGACTGCGATGATCTTCACTTCAGGGAAGCGTTCTTTCAATACGCCGCCTGCGCCGGTAATGGTCCCGCCTGTACCGATGCCGGAGATGAACGCATCCACCCGGTCAAGGGAGTCAGCGATTTCCGGGCCTGTCGTCAGGCGGTGAATTTCAGGGTTCGAGAAGTTCTCGAACTGCTGAGGCAGGAACCAGCCATTCTGATCTGCCAGTTCATTCGCCTTGGCGATGGCGCCCTTCATGCCGTCCGCTCCCGGCGTGAGCACGAGTTCGGCTCCGTACGCGCGGAGAAGGTTCCGGCGTTCCATGCTCATTGTGTCCGGCATGACAATGACAGTCTTATAGCCTTTTGCCGCCGCGACCATGGCCAGGCCGATCCCCGTGTTGCCGCTTGTCGGCTCGATGATCGTGCCGCCTTCCTGCAGCTTGCCTTCCTTTTCAGCCTGCTCGACCATCGCAAGCGCAATCCTGTCCTTGACGCTGCTGCCCGGGTTGAAGTACTCCAGCTTCAGGTAGATGTCCGCATCATTTTCTCCGGTCAGGCGGTTCACTTTCACCAGTGGCGTCTGATTAATGAGATCTGTAATCGAATTTCCTACTCGTGTTTTCATCCCCGTCACTCCAATCCCTATTAATCTAATAGGCTTTATTTCCTACATGATAACAATGTATGCGCAAAGGTGTCAATCTGTACAATTCCACACTCTCCGCCTTTCCTCCTTTATTCAAGCAGCAGAACAGGGCGGAATACCGCAAATAAAAAAGCACGCCAGCAGGCATGTGAACCGAACCCTATAAAGCGGACAGTTTAATAAAAGACCCTGCTTATGCGGCGATGAGATGACTCCGGTATTGTGCCGGAGTCATCTTTTTAAG
>NZ_FNZF01000012.1 GCF_900109165.1 Bhargavaea ginsengi
CGGAACGGGCCGATGTTGACTTATCGCAATGGAGAAGGGTGAAGTTTGCGAGTTGCTGGGTGCTGGAGCTGGCCGGGGACGCCACGTGAATAGCCGTTTTCCACAGGGTGACGATTTGTAATTTCCTAAACACTAAAAAAAGAGCCCCGGTATGGGACTCTTGTCCAGATCAGTTTTTCCTGTACTCGACGCGGTACACGTCATGGCGACGGTCTTTCAGCTGCTTGACCGTGCCGTCCTGGCGCTGGCGGCGCAGGATTTCGAGGTCGACGTCTCCAATCAGCACCATTTCGACATTGGCATTGGTCTCGCCGACGATACCGTCACGGGCAAATTCAAAGTCCGACGGCGCGAAGATCGCCGACTGGGCATACTGGATGTCCATGTTCTCGGTCTGCGGCAGGTTGCCGACCGTACCTGAAATGACCGTGTACACCTGGTTTTCAACGGCACGCGCCTGCGCACAGTACCGGACGCGCAGATACCCCTGCCGGTCTTCCGTGTTGAACGGCGTGAAGATGATATTCGCGCCCATGTCGGTCGCGATGCGCGCCAGTTCCGGGAATTCGATATCATAACAGATCTGGATGGCGATCTTGCCGCAGTCGGTATCAAAGACGCGGACCGCATCACCCGCAGAAATTCCCCACCACTTCCGCTCGTTCGGGGTGATGTGGATCTTGTACTGCTTTTCGATCGATCCGTCACGGCGGAACAGATACGCGATGTTATAGATTTCCTCGTCCTCTTCTTTCACGAAGTGGGAGCCGCCAATGATGTTGATGTTATAGCGGACGGCAAGGTCCGTGAACAGCTCGATGTATGGCTCTGTGTAGTCGGTCATCTTGCGCACCGCAATGCTCGGGATAGGCTCATTCAGGAATGACATCAGCTGGGTCGTGAAGATTTCCGGGAATACGACAAAGTCAGAATAAGCATCCGATGCGACATCCACGAAATACTCCACCTGACCGGCCAGGTCATCGAAACTGGAAATCTGTCGCATCTGATATTGCACCACACAGATCCGGACAGGATAGCTGGTTTTGAAGTGCCGCTTGGACTGCGGCTTGTAGTCGATATTGTTCCATTCCATGAGCGTTGCATACTTGCGTGACGCTAAGTCGTCCGGAAGATAGTCCGGATTGACCCGCATGAGCGTGAAATCATTCAAGAGCTGGAAGGACAGCACCGGGTCATAGATCTTGTGCCGGGATACGGCATCGACATACTCACGCGGTGTCATTTCTTTTTCATGTTTATAATAGTTGGGAATGCGTCCGCCGATGACGATCGACTTCAGGTTAAGTGCGCGTGCCAGATCCTTGCGCGCTTCATACAGCCGCTGCCCGACGCGCATCCGACGGTAATCCGGGTGCACCATCACTTCAATCCCGTACAGATTGTAGCCGTCCGGGTTGTGGTTGGTGATGTAGCCCTCATCCGTCACATCATCCCATGTGTGCCGGTCGTCGTATTCATCAAAGTTGATAATAAGGCTAGAACAGGAACCGATGATCTCTCCGTCGAGCTCCGCCACGAACTGGCCTTCCGGGAAGATGTTCAGATGGCTTTCAAGATGCGCCCTTTCCCATGGGTCCATCCCAGGGAAACACTCGTCCTGCATCCGCAGGATCGCTTCAATATCGTCATGGGTCATCTCTCGGATGACCATGCTTTTTTCAAATGATGACAAATCAAATTGCTCCGACATGACAGAGCCCCCTTTCTCGCATTGAGCCCATTATACGCTCTCAGGGCCCCTCAGGAAAACTCTATCTTATTTCCCCGTAAGCCAAAAGATAAACTTCTTAATTTCAAGATGACGTCAACAGATTGCCACCATCCGCCAATTCCTGGGGCAAAATCATTGTCATATCGGAGGAAATCACCCTATAATCAGAAGGAATTCAAAAGTCAGGAGCGCGTTCAATGGATAAACGCCTTGAAAATATGCTGCTTGCCGTCTGGACCGTTTCACTGGTCGCGACAGCCGGTTCCTTATACTTCTCGGAGGTCCGGGGATATGTCCCGTGCGAGATGTGCTGGTACCAGAGGATCCTGATGTATCCGATCGTCGTGATCGGGGCGGTCGCCTACTTCCGCAAGGACTTCCGGGCAGCCGTCTACACACTGGCTCTGTCGGTCATTGGTGGTCTGATTTCCCTGTACCATTACGGGATTCAGAAAATCTCTTTTCTCCAGGACAGTGCGCCGTCCTGCGGCCAGGTCAGCTGTACAGGAGCCTACATCAACTGGTTCGGGTTTGTAACCATCCCGTTTCTGGCACTCATTGCATTTATCATCATTGCCGTCATCAGCTTCCTTATGCTGAAGCGACAGAAGGAGTCGAACTGAACACATGAAAAAACTGCTCATCATCGGAGGCGCGGTCATCGTCGTATTCGCCATGATCGTCTTCCTCACGAACCAGTCCAACCAGTCCAAGCTGGAAAACAGCCCTTACGGGGACAAAAAACTTCAGCAGGCGACGATCGACCAGCTGGACGACGAGAACTACCAGAACATCATACTCCCTGACGAACTGTCGGAAAAGATTGAAGCAGGTGAAGCAGTCACTGCTTATTTCTTCAGCCCGACCTGCCAATACTGCCAGGAGATGACGCCTCGCCTCATGCCGATCGCGGAAGACATGGACGTCCAGATTGACCAGTTTAATCTGCTCGAGTATGAGGACGGCTTTATCCAATACCAAGTTGATTCTACCCCGACCCTGATTCATTTTGAGGACGGAGTAGAAGTCGGCCGCATGATCGGTGCCCAGCCAAACGAAAACATCGAAGCTTTCCTGAACGAATACGCAAAATAATTCAAAGCCGCGCGGCAAGCGCGGCTTTTTTCAAAGGGTGAGAACATGGAATTCACTTATGTGATTGAAGAAGAAGGTCTGACCGCCGAGGCCCTGCTCCGGGACCGGTGGCGCCTCGGCCGCAAAACGGTACACGAACTGCGTATGGCGGACGCCGTGAAACTCTCAAATGGCGGACGAATCCGGTGGAATGAACCCCTCCCCGCCGCCACGTCACTCGCCATCACACTGCCTGAGGGCGTATCCGGGTACATTCCGGAAAGCGGAGATCTGACCGTGGTCCATGAAGATCCGCACTGCCTCGTTGTCCACAAGCCTGCCATGCTAGCCGTCCATCCGAATGAACAGGGCGGCACCGGCACGCTCATGAACCGGGTCATTGCCCATTTCGGACCGTACGCGGAGCATGTGCACCGGCTTGATAAGGGGACATCCGGACTTGTGCTCATTGCGCGTCATCCCGTCGCCAAAGCCGTGTTCGACCGGATGCTCGAAGAGAAGGCGATCAGGCGCAGTTATTTTGCGGAAACACCGGGACGGTTCAGGACGCGGAGCGGGATCATTTCCGCTCCGATCGGCCGGGACCGCCATCATGCCACCCGGCGGCGCGTCTCGCCTTCCGGACAGCAGGCGTCCACACACTATGAAGTGATCCGTGAAGATGCCGGCAGGACCATCGTCAAACTGGAACTCGACACGGGCCGTACCCACCAGATCCGCGTCCACCTGTCCTATCTCGGCCATCCCATCATCGGGGACGAATTATATGGAGGACGTCCTTCCGCAGACGGCAGCAGGTACAGGCTCCATGCCGGAAGCCTCGCCTTCACCCATCCGTTTACCGGCAGGTCAATGGCCATCGAAGATCCGGTGCGCCCGGAATGGCTTCCATAACAAAAGACAGGGCCGGATTCATTTCCGCGCCCTGTCTTTTTTCTGTTCAAAAATCCATATTGTCCGGGTCTTTTCCTGTTCGTTCGTTCCGGTTAAGCGCATCAAGCTGTTGCATCTCTTCATCCGAAAGCGTGAAATCGAATACATCCGCATTGGAACGCACCCGCTCCGGCCGGACAGATTTCGGGATGACGATGATGTCATGCTGGAGATGCCAGCGGATGACGACCTGTGCCGGCGCCTTGCCGTGTGTTTCCGCAATGCGCGCGACCACCGGTTCTTCCATCAGTTTGCCGCGTGCCAGCGGTGACCATGCTGTAACAGCGATGTTCTCTTCCTGGCAGAATTCACGGAGCGGCTCCTGGCTCAGGTAAGGATGAAGCTCAATCTGGTTGACCATCGGCTTCACGTTGGCCTTTGCAAAGACAGCCTCGAGGTGATGACGATGGTGGTTCGAGACACCCGGCACACGGATCAGTTTCTCTTCATAAAGACGCTCGATCGCCCGGTATGTATCCGTGAACTTTCCTTCCACCGGCCAGTGCGTGAGATACAGATCAAGGTAATCCATCTTCAGGTTTTCAAGTGATTTTTCAAACGCCCGAAGCGTCTCGTCGTAGCCCTGATCAGTGTTCCATACCTTCGATGTGATGAAGATGTCTTCCCGCTTCACACCGGATGCACGGACCGCCTCGCCGACCTGGACCTCATTGCCATAGAGAGAAGCGGTATCAATGGCGAGATAGCCCGCTTCGAGCGCCGCTGTCATCGCTTCAACCGATTCGGACGGCTCGGTCATCTTGTACACGCCGAGACCTAAGCGCGGCATCTCCACTCCATTCGCGAGCGTTTTCTTCGACTGCAGATTCAGTTCCATACCTACCCCTCCTTCTGATACCCTTCCATTTTATCGGAGCTTGTCAACGAAATCGAATCATCTGTTTTTTTATGTTTTGGTTGAAATCCTGAGTTAAAACGAATAATATGATTGATGGCTCTTTTAATCGTTCGTGTTTTCAAAGGAGGAAGTTCCGTGTTTCAATTGAAACAGCATAATACATCAGTAAAAACAGAAGTTCTGGCCGGCATGACGACGTTCCTGACAATGGCCTATATCATCATCGTCAATCCGATCATCCTTGCTGATGCGGGCGTTCCGTTTGACCAGGTGTTCATGGCGACCATCATTGCATCCGTGATCGGTACGCTATGGATGGCGCTATTTGCCAACTACCCGATCGCCATCGCCCCGGGCATGGGGCTGAACGCTTACTTTACATCGGTCATCATCGCATCTGACGGTGCACTCGACTACACAGCCGCCTTCTCGGCCGTGTTTGTCGCGGGAATCATTTTCGTCATCCTGTCGCTTACCCCGATACGCGAAAAACTCATTGACGCCATCCCTGAAAACCTCAAGCATGGCATCACGGCGGGAATCGGGCTCTTTATCGCCTTTATCGGCCTCCGTCTGTCAGGGATTGTCGCACACCACGAAACCAATCTGGTGAAGCTCGGCGACCTGACTTCCCCTCCCGTTCTGCTTTCATTGTTTGGACTGATGATTACAGTCATTCTGATGGCACGTAATGTGTACGGGGCCATTTTCATCGGCATGGCGGTCACTGGCATTGTCGCCTATATGACCGGCCAGCTCCGTTTCACGGAAGGGCTTATGAAAATGCCGCATCTGCCGGAGGGGATCATCGTCTGGAACCCGATCGATGCATTTGGTGACGTCATCTCCCATGGTCTTTATGGTGTCGTATTCGCCTTCCTCATGGTGACGCTCTTCGATACGACGGGTACGATGCTCGGCGTGGCCCGCCAGGCCGGCCTCATCAAAAACGGCAAGATGCCGAGGGTCCGCCCAGCCCTGCTTGCCGATTCGGTCGCGGCCACTGCAGGCGCAATGTTCGGGACGAGCCCGACATCCGCCTACGTGGAATCCTCATCCGGCGTGGCAGTCGGCGGCCGGACCGGGCTTACGACCGTGACGGTCGGTGTGCTCTTCATCATTGCTTCGTTCTTCGGACCCCTTGTCGGCTCGCTGTCCGGGGTTGCCGCGATCACCGCTCCGGCACTGATCATTGTCGGCAGCCTGATGATCGGCATCGTCAAGGAAATCGAGTGGGATTCCTTTGACGAAGCTTTCCCTGCGTTCCTGATTATTCTCACGATGCCGCTCACTTCCAGCATCGCGACCGGGATTGCGCTCGGCTTCATTTCTTATCCGATCATCAAGATCGTCAAGGGCAGATGGCGCGATGTCCACCCGCTCCTTTACGTGTTCGCGCTGATGTTCGCCTATCAGCTGCTGTTCTTGCCTCATTGATGTGGAATGGGATTTCCGCTCCAGGCGGGATGCTAAACGTTGCTATACTCCATTGAGACGTTGACATACTTCATTGAGACGTTAACATACTTCATTGAGACGTTGACATATTGGTAAGACGTTGCAGCAAACGTGAGTACCGAACTCATCTAAAAACAGAAACGGCAACGGTACAGAAGCCTCCGGGGGGGCTGTCTGACCGTTGCCGTTTTTTATTATTTTACGGATCTGTCCGCCGCCTGTCGCTGCTTTTTCTTAAGTGTCCATGCCACAACGGCCCCGATGACAGCGTAGATCACGAAGACCGCTGCAGTCAGCCATGGTGACAGGAAAAAGAGCAGGTAAAGCTGCAGCAGCGCCGCCACCAGTGCAGTGGCCAGCAAAGCCAGCCCAGCTTTTTTGTTTCTCTGATAAAGTGTCAGGAAGATGTACCCGAACATGCCGCCAGAGATCAGCGCCACGCCGAGAAGCATCAGATTGATCATTGAATCCATGTCTGTGCGGCCCTCCCCTTACTGCCGGCCGTCAATAGTTCGACTTCGGGCGCGAAGTGATGGCCTGGAAAATAAGCAATACGGCAGACACGGCATGCATGAACCAGCCGAGGAACGGAATCCAGGCGATGGCGCTCGTCACGAGGCCGACAATGGACCCGGACTTGGCGGAAAAGTCACGGACGGCTAGGATGAGCGTGATGGCATGGAGAAGGAACATGACGCCGAGAAGGGAATAGCCCGACCCGAGGATATATAGACCGCCGAGGAACGGGATGGCGAGAAATGCTTCGCCCAGCCCTGTGACCCAGCGCATGATGGTGGATGCTCTCATTATAGATCCCTGCTTTCATTTGGATGTTAATTGTAATACGGACGGGGCGGGCCAAAAGTTTCAATTTCCACAATCATTTCTTGTCGGAAATTTGGCGGTTTTGCTGTGAAGTGCCGGCTTCGTTGCCGCGGTACGTTTTCTTTTTGCGGCGGATGCGTTATACTGGGTGGAGATCGAACTTCGAACCAGGAGGTACCGACATGAAACTTCTATTGATCCTCGGTGTCTGCTTCGCCTTCCTTTCCGCAATCTTCACAGGCGGCTATGAAGACAAGCCCGGCACTGCGAAAGATAACAAAGCAAGCCAAAGCTGAGAAAAAGGGACTGCCTTCCGGGCAGTCCCTTTTTGTATGCCAGCTTTCCTTACCGGAGACCCGGGAAACCTTGCTGGCGCAGCGCCTCAAAGACGAGGACTGCCGCCGTGTTCGACAGGTTGAGTGAGCGGATATGGTCATTCATCGGGATGCGCAGACAGCGCTCCGGATGGGCGGCAAGCAGCTCTTTCGGCAATCCGGTCGTTTCCTTCCCGAAGACGAAAAAGATATCGCGGTCCGGATCTGAGAAGTCCCTGTAGGCGTAGTTTCCTTCCCCGAATTTTGTCAGGTAGTAGAAATCGCCGCCCGGATAGGCGGAGAACACATCCTCGATCCGGTCATGGTACTCCAGGTCGACATGTTCCCAGTAATCAAGACCTGCCCTCTTCAGCATCCGGTCATCGGTTGAAAAGCCGAGCGGCCGGACCAGATGGAGACGGGTCCCGGTTCCCGCACAGGTGCGGGAGATATTCCCGGTATTGGCCGGGATGAGCGGTTCATGTAAAACGACGTGAATCATTCGTGCACTTCCTTCTTCTGGTCTGCGATGAGGCTGAGGGCGGCCCGGATCTCCTCCAGGATCTCCTCTTCCCGCTCGCGTGATTCTGCATGTTGGAGAACGGTCTCCGCCTCCGCCGTGCCGATTTTGCCGAGTGCATACGCAGAGGCGCCCCGCATGTAGGGCCGGACATCCTCGCGGAGGATGCGGGACAGTTCCGGCAGTGCCGTCTGTTCCCTGAAGTGGCCTAGTGCATAGACCGCGTTGCGCTGGATCGGGTTCTTCCCGCGCCAGGAGCCCGACATATGGCCGAATGCCTCCTTGAATTCGCGGTTCGACAGGCTCAGGAGCGGCTCAAGAAGCGGCTTCGCCAGTTCCGGATCTGGGCGGAACGCCTCATGGATCCGGTTGTGCATTCCCTTGTTTTTCGGGCAGATCGTCTGGCAGGTGTCACAGCCGTACACCCGGTTGCCGATCTCCGTGCGGAACTCCTCAGGCAGACTGCCCTTTGTCTGGGTGAGGAAAGCGATGCAGCGCTGGGCGTTCAGCCTGCCACCTTCGATCAGAGCACCCGTCGGACAGATATCGAGGCAGAGCGTGCAGTCGCCGCAGCCATCTTCGATAGGCTCATCGGGTTCAAAGGGAATGTTCGTGATCATCTCCCCGAGATAGACATACGAACCGAATTCAGGCGTGATGATCGAGCAGTTTTTCCCCGACCATCCGATGCCGGCCCGCTCCGCCACCGCCCGGTCGACGAGTTCTCCCGTATCGACCATGGAACGGAGACGGGCCCCGGGCACCCGCTCAAGGATAAAAGCTTCGAGCAGCGCAAGCTTTTCCCTGAGGACGTCGTGATAATCCTGTCCCCAGGAGGCCCGGCAGAACATCCCCCGCCTGGCACCTTTTGTTCCCTTCGGCGCGTCATCCAGCTTCGACGGATAGGCAACCGCAATCGCGATGATGCTTTCCGGCTCCTCCATAAGCAGAGCGGGGTCGGTCCTCTCGTCGAGGGAACCTTTCTCGAAGCCCGACTGGAAGCCCGCTTCCTGCTGGCGCCTCAGCCTGTTCTTCATCTCCCGAAACGGATCGGCTGTCGTAAAGCCGATTTTATCGATGCCCGCCTCCCGCGCGAACGCACGCAGCTCCCGCTGCAGTGTGACGGTATCCATAGGGACTGCCCCTTTCTATTGTGATACGATATATGAAAAGTCATAATATACAGGTGATGGACTTGAAGATTAAAGCAGATCATATCTTGTTTGAAACTGTACCGGATCTGAAATTCGGCATCATCCATTATAACAGAATCAATACCTCTGATGCTCCCGGTATGCTGAAGGGGCGGATCGGCTACTTTTACCAGGAGATGCAGATCGACCTGGAGGACAAGAACGTGACCGACATCCCGGGAGTCGCAGAATGGCGCAAAGTCTGGAAGGCATTCGGAAAGGACCCGGGCCGCTACCGCCCTTCCGCAGAGGCGCTGATCCGCCGCGTGAAAAAAGGCCAGGTACCGGGTGAGATCAATCTCGGCGTGGACCTGAACAACTTCTTCTCCGTCCGCGAAGGCATCCCGTGCGGCCTGTATGACGCCGCTTCCGTGTCAGGCGACATCACGTTCCGGCCAGGTACCGGGGCCGACGTTTACGAAGGGCTGAATGGCCGTGACAACAGCTTGGATAATATCCTTGTCACAGCCGACGCGCAGGGGGCGTTCGGCAGCCCCTTCGTCGATTCCAAACGAACCGCCGTCACAGAAACAACCGCAGAAGCGATCCATGTGCTTTATCTCCGCCCGTCGATGTCCGCGGAACAAGCAGGGATCCTGCTAGAGGAAACCGGCACCTTATTTACTTCCATGACAGGCGGCGAGTACACTCCGGCACTCCTGCATAAGGGAAACACGGAAGCAGTATTTAAAAGGGGGAATCCTGATGGGCAAGATCAACCTCGCTGAAGGCATCAAACTAAAAAGCATTCTTAATCGCAGAATCCAGGAACTCAACGAAGAATTGCAGCGCAGCGCGTTCGCCCTTGTAGAAAAAGGCAAAAAGCCGGAAACCGGACGCAGACCGATGGCGGAGATCGAGCAGGAACTGGAACGGGTAAGAAAAGACAGCCGCTCGCTTGACGGGCTCGTCTACCGCGCCAACATCGACCATGAAGTGGAATTTGAAGGCAGCAAACTGCCGATTGTGGAAGCAATCGAGTTTGCCACACAGCTGCGGGCCCAGGCATCAGCATACAAGTCCTTTTCCCAGGCACAAAAAGAAGAGATCCAGTTTGGCTACTCAGAAGGAACGGTCGTCTACCGTATCGCCTTGTTCGATCCTGAAGACTATCGCAAAAAGGCCGAGGAAGCCGAGCGCCGGGCTCACAAGCTGTCCAATGCAGTCAACGCGAAAAACTACACCGTTATCCTCGACTTTGATGACAGTGCCTACTACTGAACCCCCGGAAAGGTGAGAGTCCTTTCCGGGGCATGGCCCGGATGCCATTAACCTTAGCGAAACCGATGACCGGTCACCCGTCACGCTGTGACCCATCACCCATGACCAACCACGGCAAACGCAATGACCTCCCATCGTATTTCAGGCGTCCGGCCATGGAAAACGCCCCCTTCCGCTTCGGCGGAATGGGGGCGTTTTCGTATGGCCACGCACATAGTTAAATAGTTGCCCGATTATACCCGGATACATCCTCATCCAGCAAGATTCCCGTCCCCCGCTTTTTATGTGCGGAGATGAAGAATGATGCCGTCACGAATAGCGTCGCAATGGTACCGCCGATATAGGACACGGTCAAGTCGATCCCGAAGCCCATCGTCGGCTCGAACAGGATATAAACGAAAACCATGGACGTCATAAAGATCGCCGGAACCGTCGCAATCCAATGGTTCTTATGCTGCAGGAACAGATACATCGCGCCGACCCAGAGGGCGATCATCGCAGTGACTCCATTTGCCCACGAGAAATAGCGCCAAAGCAGGTTGAAGTCGATTTTCGTCAGCACGAAGGAAATGACGAACAGCGGGATCGCGATCCAGAGGCGGCTCATAATCTTTGCCTGTCCGATCTTAAAGTAATCGGCAATGATCATGCGGGCCGCACGGAAAGCCGTGTCCCCGGAAGTGATCGGAAGAACAATGACACCAAGGACTGCAAGAGTTCCTCCGATGGCACCCAGCATCATGACAGAGACATCACTGACCACCGCCGCAGGACCGCCAGCAGCAATAAGCTCATTCAGCCCGCCGTAGCCGTTGAACAGGCTCATGGCGGCTGCTGCCCAGATCATTGCGATGATGCCTTCTGCAATCATCATGCCGTAGAAGATCTTGCGTCCTTCCTTTTCCTGCTTTGTCGTCCTGGAGATAATCGGCGTCTGCGTCGCATGGAAGCCGGACAGTGCCCCACAAGTGATCGTGAAGAACAGCAGCGGGAAGACTGGAAGGTCACCCGGATGCATGTTCGTGAATGACAGCTCCGGAATCGGTGCCCCTGTCACAACAAGGCCGATGCCAACGCCCAGCGCCGAGACTACCAGCAGTGCACCGAACCATGGATAAAACCGCCCGATGATCTTATCGATCGGAAGCAATGTCGCCAAAACATAATACAGGAAGATGATACCGACAAGGATTCCCAGCGCCACTTTGCCGTCAAGGATGATATTGAGCAACATTGCCGGTGAAGTGACGAACACTGTCCCGACAAGGATGAGCAGAAGCAGCGCAAAGATATTGACGACGTGCTTCATGAGATTACCCAGGAACTTGGACGCAAGTTCCGGAAGATGAGCCCCTTTATTCCGTATTGAAATCATCCCTGTCAGATAATCATGTACCGCCCCTGCAAAAATACATCCGACGACGATCCAGATAAACGCAACCGGACCGTAAAGTGCTCCTGCAATGGGACCGAACACAGGACCTGTCCCGGCAATGTTCAGTAGCTGGATCAACGAATTCTTCGGAGTCGACATCGGTATATAATCTACACCGTCCCCATTCACATACGCCGGTGTCGGCCGTTCGTTCTTGGGGCCGAAGACTTTCTCGACATATTTTCCGTATGTAAAATAACCTACGATCAACAGCAAGATGCTAAGCAAAAAAGTAATCATCTGTCCTTCCCCCTGCTCTCTGTTGTACGACACAATTTTATCACTTATAACAGAGAACGCAAGATTACTTTTTTAATATAATGACATTTCTTCTATTCGAATGATTGGCTTCCCTTCCTGAAAGACGAAGCGGCCTCAATCCGGGGAGTACCGGACTGAGGCCGCTTGCAAGTTGACCCAGACAATTGGCCTGGGCGACTTATTTCAGGGGTGCGGATGCCGCCGGAAGCTTTTTCAGCTTGAGCGCCAGAATGAAGCCCGCCACTGACAGGATGCCACCGACAAAGAATGCGACACGGACACCGGTCATGAGCGCATCCGGGGAAGGAATGGCTGATGACCCGACGGCTGTGGCCGTACCGGTCATGACGGACACGAGAAGCGCCGTGCCGATCGATCCCCCGATCATCCGGAATGTATTATCCATCGCCGTGCCATGGGAGATCAGCCGGGCGGGAAGCGAGTTGATCCCCGCCGTGCTGAGCGGCATCATCAGCATCGACAGGCCGAGCATCCGGAGGCCGAATACAAGTCCGAGCAGGACAAGCGGCGTATCCGGGGTCATGAAGAGGAACGGCACTGTCGTCACGACTTGCAGCGCAAATCCGGCAATGACAAGCCAGCCTGCCCCGAACCGGTCGAAGATCCGTCCGGAAAATGGGGACATCGCACCCATCGCAATGGCGCCGGGCAAAAGCAGCAAGCCTGATTCAAATGCTGTACCGCCGCGCACGTTTTGTACGTACAGCGGCAACAGCGTCTCCGTTCCGATCAGAAGAGCGAATGTAATCATGCCCATCGGAATGATGAGGCGGTATACACCGGAGCGGAACACACCGAAATTGAGGATCGGTGTCTCAAGTGCCAGCTGCCGGCGTATAAACAGGTACAGCGAGACAGAACCGACGGCTGTGGAAATCAGCACGTTCGGACTCAGCCAGCCTTCCCCGCCGATACTGCTGAAGGCAAACAGCAGTCCGCCAAAGCCAAGCGTCGACAAAACGATAGATGGAAGATCTATCGTCACCGGACGCTGCTGCGTAACGTTCTTCATGAAGATGAATACAGCTATCAGGTGCAGCACAGCCAAAGGCAGGACGATCGAGAAGAGCACTCTCCAAGAACCAAAGCTGAGCACCCATCCGGCCAGGGTCGGTCCGATTGCCGGCGCAAAACCGATGGCCAGCCCGACAAGTCCCATGACGGAACCGCGCCGGTTCACCGGGAAGATGGTGAGGAGAATCGTCTGCATAAGCGGCATCATCATCCCGGCTCCCGCCGCCTGGATTACACGGGCGACCAGCAGGAAGAAAAAGCTTGGGGCCACGGCTGCGACAAGCGTGCCTGCCGCAAACAGTCCGCTGGCAACCATAAGCAGACGCCGGCTTGAAAAGCGGTCGATCAAAAATGCCGTGATCGGGATCAGGATACCGTTGGTCAGCAGATAAGCCGTCGTTACCCACTGCGCTTCGTTCGCGTCAATGGAGAAGTCCACCATGATAGGCGGAAGCGCCACAATCAGGAGCGTCTGATTCAGGAGAGCCACGAATGCTCCGGTGATAAGGACAATCAGGATGACTGTCCGGTTGTATGCGGGAAGATCCGAAGATTGCTCGTGTTCTTGCATGGGTATTTCCTCTTTTCTTATGTATGAGCTACCGTACAGTATAATTGAAAATTCTTCCGCTGCCCATTCCAAACGGACAAATCTGCATCCCCCCGCATAGGCTATCGGGACATCATGAAAAGGAAGTGAATGGTTTGTTTATGGGACACCCTCCGTTTCCTTCCCATTGTTCATGCGGAATGTGGGCACCGGTGCCCGCTCAAGGCCCTTGGATGACAGGAATGGACCCTGCCGACGGGTATCGTCACCACGGTACGCCAACTCATTTCCGGGATCACGGCAGACGCCCTTATGTTGTTGATATTCATGAAGCTTCTTTGGCCAACCCGAACTTCCGGACGGCCATCTGGACCGGCAAATACTTGCAGGTGACATTAATGTGTATTCCTCCCGGAGGAGATATCGGCAAGGAAATCCACCCGAATACCGACCAGTTTCTGAGGATCGAGCAAGGCCAGGGCATTGTTCAGATGGGCCGTACTCCCGACCGTCCGGAGTTCACCAGACATGTCAAAGAAGATGATGCAATCTTGATTCCTGCCGGCTATTATCATAACTTCACCAATACCGGCCACGTTCCGATCAAGATGTATTCTATCTACGCCCCGCCACAGCATCCGCGAGGCACCGTCCATCAGACGAAAGAGGATGCTATGGAAGCAGAAGAAAGCCATTAATGGAAAGAAGCTGCCTGCAGATGCAGGCAGCTTCTTTCATGGTTCACATCGCGGTCAGGCCACCATCGATGACAAACTCAGACCCCGTAGAGTAACTGGAGTCGTCCGATGCGAGGAACAGCACCATATTCGACACTTCCTCGGACCGGGCCATCCTTCGGAGCGGAATCTGTTTGGCGAACTCCCTGATCTGCTCGATGGCATCCCCCTCGGTGACCATCGGCGTCTCGATCACGCCCGGGTGGACCGAGTTGACGCGGATGCCAAGACCGGCGAGCTGAAGAGCGGCTGACTTGGTAAGTCCACGGACAGCGAATTTCGTATCTGTATAGCCCGGTGCTCCCCCAACAAGCCCGTTCATTGAGGAAATATTGACAATCGATCCTCCCCCGGCTTTCTGCATCGATGGGATGACTGCCTTGATGCCCAGGAAAACCGAGACTTGGTTAATTTCCACAATCTTGCGGTACTCATCCTCCGTCATATCGAAGATGGTCTTCGCCATGCTGATGCCGGCGTTATTGACGAGGATTTCAATCGGCCCGAATGCCGCTTCCGCTTCTTCGACGACCATCTTCCAGTCCTCTGCTTTTGTCACATCCTGCTTGACAAAATGCACCGATTCACCAAGTTCTTCCGCAAGAGCACGACCGCCTTCAACATTCAGGTCCGTCAAGATCACCTTCGCACCCTCAGCCGCAAATTTCCTTACATGGGATTCACCCATGCCGCGGGCACCGCCTGTTACGATTGCAACTTTTCCATCCAACTTGCCCATTCTGCATCCCTCCCGGCAGATTCACTTCTATATAAAGAATAACTCCGACATCCTGTTTTCGCGAGCAGGAGCCAATGAATTCACCAGAATGTAAAAAACACCGTCCATCCTGGACAGTGCCTCACTTTGCAGACTGTTTTAATTCGCTGAAAAGCTTTTGTGCTTGCTGTTCCGCCTGTCGGGAATCTTTCCCGTAAACGGTGATCAGTTTGTTTTCAATGATAAAGTTCCATTGACGTGTCATACCCATTCACCTGCCTTCGATGCTTCCTTCACTTCTGTACCCTATTAAGCAGAATGCTAAACAAAAAGCTGGCCCATCATGAGGGATGGACCAGCTTTAAGATACCGACAGGATTGAACCCTGATATGAATGTTCCATTTACATAGGTCTGTGGCACGGTCAGCCGACGAGTTTTCCCGATCAGCTTCAGCATCTCAACCGGATGCAGGTCGACATTCACTTCCCGATACGCTATTTCATGGTCATCCAGAAAGCTTCTGACCATCGCACATACCGGGCACAAAGTGTTCGTATAGATGATGACGTTCGGTTCCATCAGATTGCTCCAATCGCTTTAATACCCTCATTCTAACCACTTCATCAAGCTGCTGCAAAAATCCGGACTTGAAAACCGCTCCGCAAAATCCTGTTATACTAATCCTACAGCGGAATTTTCAGACAGAAAGAATAGGAGCATGCGTGATGAAAAAAGAAAACTATGAGTTAGCTGTCGGACTGAGGCGGGAATTGCATCAACACCCCGAACTTTCCAATGAAGAAACCTGGACAAAAAGGCGGCTGATCAAATTCCTAAAGGTGCATACGAGCCTCGAGATCATTGACAGGGGAAGCTGGTTTTTCGCGGCCCACCGAGCCGGCAAAAACCGCCGGAACATCGCATTCCGCGCCGATTTTGATGCTCTGCCGATTGATGAAACCATCGATCTCTCCTGGGGCTCCAAATTTCCCGGCAAGGCTCATAAATGCGGCCATGACGGTCACTCTGCAACACTGGCGGGTTTCGCACTGGAAGTGGATCAGCAAAAGCCGGATGTGAATGTTTTCTTCCTGTTCCAGCCTGCCGAAGAAACCGGTGATGGTGCCATACAGTGCGTCAGTCTCATCGAGGATGAACAAGTCGACGAATTCTATGCCTACCACAATATGAGCGGGTTCCCTTTCCAGGCCGTCGGGATCCTTGATGGGACGATGTTCTGCGCATCTAAGGGATTGACGATCCATCTTGATGGGCTTCCTGCCCATGCCAGCCAGCCTGAGGACGGCATCAATCCTGTGTTCGCGCTTGCCTCCATAGTCCATGCTATCCCGCAACTCATTAATCCCGCAGACTACCAGGGGCTGGTACTTTGCACCGTCGTCCAAATTCAGGCCGGAGAAAAAGCGTTCGGCATTTCGGCTTCCAATGGGGTTCTCCGCCTGACGATCCGTGCGTTGTATGAATATGAATTGGAACGGGTTCAAAAGAAGCTCGAGCAATATTCAGCAGCACTGGCGGATGAACACGGACTTCGTATCCGTTTCGAATACAACGATGAATTCCCCGAAACGGCCAATGACAAGGAAACGGCGGACAAGGTCCGTGCAGCTGTAAAGTCGGCAGGCCTCAAAGACTTTGAAATGAAAGAGGCCTTTAGAGGGTCAGAAGACTTCGGCCATCTGGCGAAGCTGACCAAAGCGGCCTATTGCATCATCGGAAATGGTGAAGATCATCCTCACATCCACACCGCCGAATACGATTTCCGCGACGAACTGATCGAAAGCGGAACCGACTTGTTCCTCGCCATCCTGGAACAGTAAGATTCATTATTTTTCACTGCACTGTGCTAGTGTTATAATGTAAAAACCCAAAATTTCGAGAAGCTTCGAACAATGGAGTTTTGGGCATTCGCCAAGAATGATCAACTTTAGATAATGGGAGATGAGAACATGGAATCGAAAATTAGAATCGGCATCGTCGGGTACGGCAATCTCGGAAAAGGCGCAGTGGCAGCCATCCGGCAGACAACTGACCTTGAACTCGTTGCCATCTTCACGAGAAGAGAACCGGAATCCCTGAACCTGGACGATTCGTCCATCCAAGTCGCCCATATTTCCGATGCAGCCGACTATAAAGATAAAATCGACGTCATGCTGCTGTGCGGCGGCTCGGCGCATGACCTCCCTGAACAGACGCCACATTTCGCAAGCCTGTTCAATACAGTCGACAGCTTTGACACCCATGCGAAGATTCCTGAGTTTTACAAGGCAGTCAATGAGGTGGCTGTAAAGCACAACACCACTGCGATCATCTCTGTCGGCTGGGACCCGGGCCTCTTCTCCATCAACCGTGTAATGGCCGATGCCATCCTACCAAACGGCGAGAACTATACATTCTGGGGCAAAGGCCTCAGCCAGGGCCACTCCGATGCGGTACGTCGCGTAGAGGGCGTCAAAAATGGCGTGCAATACACCATTCCTGCTGATGCGGCTATCGAAAAAGTGCGGAGCGGACAAAATCCTGAACTAACGACAGCTGAAAAGCACCGCCGTGTCTGCTACATCGTGCCGGATGAAGGAGCGGATCAGGCAGCGCTCGAAAACGAGATCAAGACAATGCCGAACTACTTTGCTGACTACGACACGGAAGTCAATTTCATCACCGAAGAAGAACTCAAGCGTGACCATTCCAAAGCCCCTCACGGCGGATTCGTCATCCGTGGCGGAAACACCGGAGACGGCAACAAGCAGATCTTCGAATTCTCCCTGAAGCTCGACAGCAACCCGGAATTCACGGCAAGCGTCCTCGTAGCCTACGCACGGGCCGCTCACCGATTGAGCCAGGAAAAACAGTACGGCGCCAAAACTGTTTATGACGTAGCACCAGGATACATCTCGCCGCGATCGGCAGAAGAACTCCGGAAAGACTTTTTGTAATCAATTGTTTCTGAGCCGCCAATTTAGGCGGTTCTTTTTATGTGCACAAAAAAGAACAGACAACACATGGCTGTCTGTATCGTAAAACTAAACAATTAGTCTTGCCTATCCATAAATGTAGCGACCATTTTGTTCAATTCAGCATTTTCGTCTGTTAAAAGTTTGACCCGATCTTCCACGTTTTCCAGGGCATCTGCTTTTTTGTAACCTTCAATTCTTGCATCCAGCCATTCCTCAAGTGACTCAAATTCATTCAATTCCTTTGCTTCTGTCAGCCGTTTGATCATATGTGCAGACCCTTGTGAAGCATGAATTTGAGCGCCTCCGTTTGAAGCAGCGTCAACGATCGAGCCCATTACAACTCCTGTAGCTTGTTCGGGAGTTGGCTCGGGAACAGTGCCGTCATGGTAATGTCTTCTTGCGACCATCTGGCCACTGCTTCGGTCGAACAACATACCGTTTTCATATGCGACAAGTTGTTCAGCATTGACGCCTTGATACGTCGGATCGTCCTTCGGGATTTGTCCTTCTTCAGGAAGCTCATAGTCAGCGAAGAACTGAGCGATTTCTGGTTCGTATCCTGGTTCAGTCAGAAATTCACCATTTAATGCTTGTTCTTCGTTAGTTTCAATTGAATGATTAGTAATCGACTCAGCAACTACCTTCAAAGAATCAATAGCTGCTAAGAGCCTTTCGCCATATTTAACTGAATCCGTCATTTTAGAAATTGACTCAAATTCTTCTTTCATCTCTGTCAGCCATCGTTCAACTGTTCCGTCTTCGTTTGCTTCCAAAGCTAATTCAAGACTCTGTATACGGATTTCAACACGATCATCAAGTGGTGATTGTGGACCGTAGGCGGCACCAATAATTTTACCTGCAACAACAGCTGGAATTTGCTCTGGAGTTGGTTCAGGGGACTCTTCTGGAGTGTTCATTATTGTAGAAGCATGCCTGGTCTCCTTGCTCAGAATATATCCATTTTCATAAGCCACATACTCTTCAGGATTGTGAGAGTTGTAAAGTGGATCATCGTCTGAGACCCGACCTTCTGTTGGAAGCTCGTATTCCTCAAAGTATTTGATAACCTTTTCTTCGAGAGTCATTTCCGATTGTTCAGCAGCAATTGCAGTTGAATCAGCTTTAGTTTCTTTATCAGAACTACATCCTGCCAGGAAACCCATTGACAATACAATTGAACCGACAGTGATAAGAACTTTATTAGTTTTAATCATAAGTAATATATAACCATCGGGTTAGCATAATACTTAGATTTCTATGTACACTTTCAATAATGCTGTTGATTAATTCAAAAGTGAGATGACGCGTAAAAGGAGAAGAAGAACAAAAAAGACGTCCTCGCAGATGCGAAGACGTCTGTCATTTGTATATTCGTTGGTACCGGTGGTCGGGATCGAACCGACACTCCGTAAGGAACACGATTTTGAGTCGTGCGCGTCTGCCAATTCCGCCACACCGGCATGATATAAAATCATGCAGAAACAAAAATGGAGGCGGCAACCGGAATCGAACCGGTGATAAGGGAGTTGCAGTCCCTTGCCTTACCGCTTGGCTATGCCGCCGTATAAAAAATGGAGCGGAAGACGGGATTCGAACCCGCGACCCCCACCTTGGCAAGGTGGTATTCTAGCCACTGAACTACTTCCGCGAAAAACTGGGGTAGCTGGATTCGAACCAACGAATGACGGAGTCAAAGTCCGTTGCCTTACCGCTTGGCTATACCCCAATGGGGCGGCTGATGGGAATCGAACCCACGAATGCCGGAACCACAATCCGGTGCGTTAACCACTTCGCCACAACCGCCACAGTTATATAATATTGATTGACCCCGGAGAACGTGAGGAACACGAACAATGGGGCGACTGATGGGAATCGAACCCACGAGTGTCGGAACCACAATCCGATGCGTTAACCACTTCGCCACAATCGCCGTCAGTCAATAATGGCAGGGGCAGTAGGAATCGAACCCACAACGGAGGTTTTGGAGACCTCTGTTTTACCGTTAAACTATGCCCCTATGTATGGTGGAGGGGGGCAGATTCGAACTGCCGAACCCGAAGGAGCGGATTTACAGTCCGCCGCGTTTAGCCACTTCGCTACCCCTCCATGGGTGGTGCCGGCCAGAGGACTTGAACCCCCAACCTACTGATTACAAGTCAGTTGCTCTACCAATTGAGCTAGGCCGGCAAATGGTGGCTTGGGACGGAATCGAACCGCCGACACAAGGATTTTCAGTCCTTTGCTCTACCGACTGAGCTACCAAGCCATCATATAATATTTATGTAAAAAATGGCGGTCCCGACGGGAATCGAACCCGCGATCTCCTGCGTGACAGGCAGGCATGTTAACCGCTACACCACGGGACCATTGGTTGCGGAGGCAGGATTCGAACCTGCGACCTTCGGGTTATGAGCCCGACGAGCTGCCACTGCTCCACTCCGCGATAATAATATAA
>NZ_FNZF01000011.1 GCF_900109165.1 Bhargavaea ginsengi
GCGGAGGAAGGAACCATCCGGTATTAGCCCCGGTTTCCCGGAGTTATCCCGATCTTACAGGCAGGTTGCCCACGTGTTACTCACCCGTCCGCCGCTGAATCCGGAGAGCAAGCTCTCCTTCATCCGCTCGACTTGCATGTATTAGGCACGCCGCCAGCGTTCGTCCTGAGCCAGGATCAAACTCTCCATAAAGAGAGTATGAGTAAGCTCATACTTTAAAACTGGCATTTCATTCGTTCCGTTCGCCCGACGGGGTCGGGTTCCGGGAACTTCGTTCATCAGCGTTTTGCTGTTCAGTTTTCAAGGTTCATGTTGCTCGCCGCGGTGTATCTCTCTGCGACAGCTTAATTATAATATCATGCCCGTTTCAGGATGTCAACAAAAAGTGATTAACTTTTTATTTCTTTTTCGCTCCTGAAAAAAGCGACTTCCCTACTATACGACCGTAAGCATAAAAAGTCAAGCGCCGATCTGCATTTCCGCTCTTCCTCCTATAAAAGGACGGAGAGCGCGCAGACCGACGCAACGCCGGGGATTCCCAGAATGGCGATCATGAGGCCGGACATCAGATTCACCGGCACAAAAAAACCGAGCAGCCCCAGGCCGACGTTCAGAAGGAACAGGACCAGGAAAGCGGCGGCCAGACGGAACCAGAAGACGGACAGTTTTTCCGCGGCTGTATATAGAAGCCGCTTGTTGCGGACCAGGACGACGAGGATGAACAATCCGGCCGCAATGCCAATGGCGAGTTTCAGGACCGATCCCATCCTTTTTCCGTTTTTCACTCCGTGTCTACTGTATGCAGGCCAGCCTGCCGATATACCAAAAAAGACGGCGGCCGGAGCCGTCCGTCATTGCTTGAGGGATATGTTCCGCAGTCTCGCCTCTTTATATAGGTAAAAGTGGCGGGCTTCGGCCATCAGCCGTTGTGTGCGGGCGATGCCCTCGTCATCGAAGCGAGCCGCCTGGCGCTCGATCTCCTTTGCCTGCACCCACTCCTCGTGGGTTTCTGCGAGTAGACGGATCAGACGTTCATCATACTCACGCTTGAGTTTCTTCTTGCGGCCGAACATCCGGTGCCACTCCTTCTTTTCTGGATATCAGAGTTCTCTGCGGCCCTCAAGCGCCTTGGAAAGGGTGACTTCATCAGCGTACTCGAGGTCGCCGCCGACAGGGAGTCCGTGCGCAATACGCGTCGTGCGGATGCCGGACGGCTTGATGAGCCGGGAAATATACATGGCTGTCGCTTCCCCTTCGATCGTCGGGTTGGTCGCCAGGATCACTTCCTGGACCGTCTCATCCTGCAGACGCTTCAGGAGATCCGGGATATTGATGTCTTCCGGTCCGATGCCGTCCATCGGCGAAATCGCACCGTGGAGGACGTGATACAGGCCATTGAAGTCCCGCATCTTTTCCATGGCGATGACATCCTTGGGCTCCTGGACCACGCAGACCATCGTCTTGTTGCGGGACTCGTCTTTGCAGATCCGGCATGGATCCGTATCGGTGATGTGCCCGCACACCGAACAGAACGTGAGGTCACGCTTGGCGTCGACGAGTGCCTTTGAAAATTCAAGCACCGTGTCCTCTTTCATGTCCAATACGTGGAAAGCAAGCCGGGCGGCCGTTTTCGGCCCGATCCCCGGCAGCTTCATAAAGCTGTCGATCAGCTTGGAAATCGGTTCAGGATAATGCAATCGGGTTCCATCCTCCTCATGAAATATAAGAAACGGGCCGCCGCATGCTGCGTACCGGCCCGTCCGCTCGACGGAAATCTCAGAACATACCCGGGAGGTTGAGGCCCTTCGTGAACTGTCCCATGGTCGAATTGGTGAGTTCGTCAGCCTGCTTCAGTGCATCGTTTGTCGCGATGACGATCAGGTCCTGGAGCATCTCCACATCTTCCGGATCTGCAACCGATGGATCGACTGTCACTTCAAGCACTTCCTTATGACCGGAGACGATCACTTTGACCATGCCTCCGCCGGCTGTGCCCTCGAGGCGCTTTTCACCGAGTTCTTCCTGTGCCTCCGCCATCTGTTTCTGCATCTTCTGCATCTGTTTCATCATGCCTTGCATATTGCCCATGCCACGCATCTGTTTTCCTCCTCAATATTTAAGTAATGATCAATCATCATACACATTGACGGTTTCCTTGCCGAACAGTTTCTCGGCTTCGCCGACCAGCGGATCCTGCACTGGGGCGCCCGACTCCTCCAAGAATGACAGCGCTTCTTCCGCTGCTTCCTCGTCGGAACCGGATTCCTCTGCTTTTTCTTCACCGCCGGACGGTTTCTTGAGCCCGTTCTCACGGATGAATGTTTCACGGATCCGGAACCAGTCCTCTTCGGGTACGAAAATGGGATCGTAGGCATTTCCGGCCCGGGCGGACAGCCCCTGCGAAAGCGAAGCCAGAAATTCCGGATTTCCCGCAGCCATCCCGCAGTGGATCGCGTATTTGAATTTTAACACAAACGCCTTTTCCGACGCCGCTACCGGTTCGGCATCATTCAATAATGCTGCCTGTGATTTCTGCATGTCATTCAGGATGGACGCCCAGTTGGACTTGATCGCCCTGATATCCTCTTTTGTGGCGTTTGCCAGAACGTCCCGGATACGCCCCTCCTGCACCTGATAGCCGTTTTTCGACTTTGGTGCCGGACGGCGCCGCTCCGGAGCAGGACCTTCTGCGGCAGCAGGGATGCCCTGCTGAAGACGGCGGGTCAAGTCAGCCACCGTCTGCTCCAGCCGGCTCACCTGACGCTGCAGTTCCTCCGTGCCTTCGCCGGTCCCCGGAGAAACAGGCGCCGCGGACGCGAGGTTTCCTTCTGCCTGGATCATACGGAGGAAAGCCGCCTCCAGATATACCTTTGCATGGTTTGAAAACCGCATTTCCTGCTGCGTTTCCGACAGGATGCCGATGAATGCATACAGCCGCCCTTCCGGAAGTGCTTCCGATAGCGGCTTGAATCCGTCCGGTTCTGAGATGATCTCAAGCAAATCTACCATACCCGGCGCCGCCTTCATGACAAGCAGGTCGCGGAAGAATGTGATCAGATCCTCGGTGAGGCGGACGACATCCTTCCCTTCAGAAACAAGCCGCTCCAATAACGACAGCGCGCCTGCAGCGTCCTTGCTTGAGAGCGCCTCCGCGATTTCGCGGAACAGTTCCTCGCCGATCGAGCCTGTGACCATAACCGCATCTTCGGCCGTGACATCATCTCCACCGAACGATACGGCCTGGTCCAGCATGCTGAGCGCATCGCGCATGCCGCCCGCAGCCGCCTGGGCGATGACTTTCAGAGCCGGCTCCTCATAGGAGATTCCGCTGTCTTCCAGCACCTGCTCCATGCGATCCTTCAGATCCGTTCGCGATAGCGGCTTGAAGTCGAAGCGCTGGCAGCGCGAAATGATTGTCGGCGGCAGTTTGTGCGGTTCCGTTGTCGCAAGAATAAAGACGACGTGCGACGGCGGCTCCTCAAGAGTCTTCAGCAGGGCGTTGAATGCACTGTTCGAGAGCATGTGCACCTCATCGATGATATACACTTTAAAACGTGAATGGGACGGCGCGAACCGCACCTTCTCGATAATCTCCCTGATCTCTTCCACCCGGGAATTGGAAGCGGCATCGAACTCGATGACGTCCGTGTCCGAACCGTCCGTAATTCCGCGGCAGGAATCGCATTCGTTGCAAGGCTCATCTGTCGGCGCCTGGACGCAGTTCAGTGCTTTCGCAAAAATCTTGGCGGCACTCGTCTTCCCGGTTCCCCTTGGCCCAGAAAACAGATAGGCGTGGGTCGTCTTGTCCTGGAGGAGGGCATTCTGCAGCGTCTGCCTGACGTGCTGCTGCCCGCTCATCTCTCCGAATGCCTGTGGCCTGTAGGCCCTGTAGAACGCCTGATACATGTGCTGCTCCCTCCTTCCGGACTCATTTTCAATACACCAATTATACCATACGGCTGTTCCCCGCGCCCCTATCTTCTCCCGGCCGGGCAGGCCGTTTTTATGTATACAAAAAGCCCGTACGGATCTGATCCGGACGGGCTGATTACATGTCTATTAAATGCCGTGCACCTTTCTTCGACCGATGCACACAAGCGTTACTCCTGTCGTTGGCTCGGTTTAGGCTGCCCCGCGGCACATGGGGTTACCCACTTAATGCTGCTTCCTTCCGGACCTGACATGGTTCATGGGGCCTCATTGCGCAGGACCCAAACGTCTACACTACGTGCAGAAGGCAGGCCTTGCATGACAGCGGCCTCGGAAAGGGATTCAGTCCCGCTGGAGCGGATTGCGGGTTACAGGACACCGCTACCTTCCCACCTAGCACGGCGAGATTCATTATACGGCCTGGAAGAAAAAAAATCAACCTCAAGCTTTTGTCTCCGTTGACACCGGCATCCCTTCATGATAAATTAATTCCCGTGACATGGAGGAGTACCCAAGTCTGGCTGAAGGGGTCGGTCTTGAAAACCGAGAGGCGGGTAACACCGCGCGGGGGTTCGAATCCCTCCTCCTCCGCCATTTCACAAACACGCGCATAAAGTTGAGATAGAAAAAATACGTTGCTGATGCAACGATTTTTTCTCCCAATACATGATTGAAAATTTGAAACAACCAAAACACATTAATTAATGAAGCCGCCGGCTGCCGATGCTGGCGGCTTTTTCATTTTTTCCTTCCCCCAACTAAAGACCGAACTGCCGGATAATCGCGTCAGAAATCATATCAGACATTTCTAGAGCGGCCGATTCGATCCGGTCATAAACTTCAACTTCAAGCTCAAAGTTTTCTATGATCATGCACACGGCCTCGATCTTGGTCAGGGCAAGGTGTTCATAAAACATCGACTGCAATTCCGCCTTGCTGATATAGGGGTTCGCACTGCTGAGAAACTCAACGATTTCATCTGCGTTCCGGTACCAGTCCCGCTCAATCTGTTCGGCTTTTTCAGTCTCGCCGGCCTTTGCCGCCTTTACCAGATCTGCGGCGATGGTGAGATGTTCCCTGATTAGGGCTGCATACCGCTCTCCGGCCAGTTCGCCGTAATAAGGCTCGATCGCGTTCCCCATATCCTCCGCATTCCGGAGAAGACGGGTGACGGTGAATTCCGTGTCAGGCAAATCAAACACCAGGCTGATGATGGTCATCCGGGTCCAGGCAATATGCTGTTCCCAGAGAAGGCGCATATCGGCCTTTAGCCCGGCGGCTTCAGCGGTAACCAGGTTTCCCGTCCCGGCCATCGGCACAGGCATCATCGGAACGGCCACAAAGCCCACAGGCATGCCGCATTTACCGGGACACCGGCAAGGATACCTTTCCATGGATGATCCTCCCAAACATTCAGATGGGCTATCCTATTCTTATGGTGTCAGGACGGTTAACAAAAAAAGGCTCGCCACTCTCGGGCAAGCCGTCGATTACCTTTTTAACTCCGCAGCATCCCCGTGGAAGTGCATCCACGCCTCGAGTATGCCTCCCGCACAGGGACGGGTAGCCCGGAAAAGCGCATCATTCCCCTTCGCCTCCAAAAGTTCCGGCTGGGCGTTCGAGACCATCACCGCCGGATACCCCAGCATGAGCATGTCCAGGTCATTGCCGGAATCCCCTGCGACGAGGATACGGGCATCTTCGTCCGCAAACTTGCCGATCACGTGGCGCAGCGCTTCTCCCTTTCCGCCGCCTTCAGGCAGAATGTCCACATCACGGCCCGAACTGAAAATGAACGTATGGGGAATGCCTCTCTCTGCAAGGGCCATGCCGAGCTTTTCCGCCGGCCTGCCGCCTTCGGAAAAGAAAGAGACCCGCCTCGTGTCCGGAAGATCCTGCTGCCGGAGGCCGTGAATCTCCTCTGCAGCCCGCCGGACGGCTTCCGGCTCCCAGTTTTCCATCATCCGGCGCTTCCACTCGGGATCTTCAGAAAGATCCGGTCCGGCAAAGACAGATGTGCCGACATCGGTGATGAGGATATCGGGAACCGGCAGCCCTTCCTCACCGATCAGTCCCATCGCCGAGGCCCTATGGCGGCCCGTCACATAGGCAAGCGCGACACGCTCGGGAAGAGAATCATAATGTTCAAGCAGTTCGCGGAGCCCTGCCGCATCTCCGACAAACGTGCCATCCAGGTCAGTCGCCAGCAAATACCGGATCTTCTGCACGGTACAACACCTCGTATATGTCATGGATATCAGCCGCAATCTCCTGCCAGTTAAATGCTTTTCTCGCACGGTTCAGCGCCTGCCTGCCGAGGCGGTCTGCAAATTCAGGGTTTGATGCGATCCGCCTCATGCCCCGGGCCAATTCGGCCGGGTTTTTTGCAGAGACGAGAAGGCCGGTCCGTCCGTCCTGCACGACGTCCTGCAGCCCGCCCACCTCAGAGGCGATAACCGGAGTTCCGCATGCTTGCGCCTCTGCAGCCACCATGCCGAACGATTCGTAATAGGACGGAACAATGACGGCTGTCGCGCGGCAGAACAGATCGGCAAGTCCATGTTGGCTGAGCGGACCCAGGAAGGTCACCCGGTCCTCCATCCCCGCAACCGCCGCCCGGAGACGCGCCTTTAGCGGGAGCCCGCTCTGAGGATGAATGTCTTCCGCTGCACCTCCGGCCAAAATGAGCCTTGCATCCCTGCCGTGCCGCAGGAATATGCGGAATGCGCGCAGAAGTGTCAGGATCCCCTTTGTCTGCTCGAAACGCCCGGCATAGACGAAAAGGGGCGATTCGCCTTTTGCTGCTGAAAAAGGCCGCTCAAATGATCGGTCCACTCCGATTGAGACGACTGACACACTTGAACGTATTCCCGCAAAGTCCAGAATCATCTCTTTTTCAGTCGGCGTCGTTGCGATCACCCGGTCTGCCCGTCCCAGGATTTCTTTTTCTGCTCTGAGCCTTGCCTTTTCCACCTGGCCGGTCGCCTTTGCCTTGGCAATTCCGAGCGAGTGGGAAGTGTGGACAATACGGGTGCCGTATTCATCACGGATCATGAGGCCAAGCAGGCCGGAAAGCCAATAGTGTGTATGGATGATGTCATAGGTATCCAGGTCCATGATGGATTTCATCTCTTTATAGAAGGCGGGGAGAAGATCCAGCATATCGGACTTCGGAACGAACTCCTTGCGGCCGGCCGCAATCCGGATCACCCGGCACGAGCCGCCGAACCGCTCGATCTGCGGTGTGCCCGGGTCGCTCCAATGTGTAGCGACATCAACGCGCAGACCCCTTTCGGCCAGTGCCTCCGCCAGCTGGCGGACATAGTTGTTCTGTCCTCCCGACTGCTTTCCTCCCAGTTTCGCCAGAGGATCTCCGTGGTCTGAAATAAACAATATTTTTTTAGTCATAATCAGATGGACAACCCCTTTCTACTAATCTCCCCTCTGAAAAATGCAGAGTAGTATATAGGTATACCCGACTTTACTGATAACTAAACAAATTCTGGCATATTCCGCTTGAAACCGGGTAATGTTAAGGGAGTGTTAATAGAAAAAGAGAGAATCGGTAATATTAAGGTAATGTTAAGAGAGAATAGAAAGAAAGGCGGGATTTAATGGGGCTGAAACAAGAAAAATGGTACCGCCCGGCTGAAGTCGCGGCGAAGGTGGCAGCCGCCCGCGCGCTTGCCGCCGTCCTCTCCCGTCCAAAACGGGATATCGTCCTGGTCGGAGGAAACCTGGGCGAAAAATATGAAGATAATGCATCGGTCTTCCACAACTATCTGATCCGCGAACGACCGGATCTGGATGTGTACTGGATGTATGATCCATCCACAGATTACGTCCGAAAAGAGCAAATTCCCAATGCCGTCCCCCTCGGCAGCTTCCAGAACTATCTGCTGTTTTTCCGGGCGGCGTATACTTTCCACGGACATTCCCTTCTCTATGACATCGCACCCGGAATCGACCGGTATATCCATCTGAACAAAAAAACCGTGATGACCCACATCAGCCACGGCATCGAAGGGTTCAAGAAAATCCTGATTCTTCCGGAAGACAAACCGCTTCTCCGCCGGACGGATTACTTTAACTGTGCATCCCCGTACGAGAAGCACATCAAGCAGAACGGCTGGGGCGTCCCCGAGGAAAAACTGATCACGACCGGAATGGCACGGTTTGACCGGCTGAAGCCGGACAGTCCTGCCCCCGAAGTAAAAGATATCCTGGTCATGATGACCTGGCGGGAGTGGCTGTTCGGACTGTCCGAGGAAGCGTTCATGGAAAGCGACTACTTCCGTCGGACGACCGGGCTCCTGAATGATCCGGCTTTCCTCGGGCTCGTCCGTGAAAGGGAATTGAACGTAAAAGTAGCGCTCCATCCCTTCATGAAGCGGTTTGAACGGTATTTCCGGCAACTCCCGGGACAGGAGCGAATCCGCTTTTATTCCTTTGATGAAATTTCAATCAAGGAAGAGGTCGTTAGGGCGGACATGCTCCTGACCGATTACACGAGTGTATCCTGGGACTTCCTGTACCAGAACAAGCCAATCATCTTTTATATGTTCGACCAGGAAGAAATGGAGCAGCACCGCGGGACCTATCTGGATCTGGACGGTGAGCTGTACGGCTATAAAGCAAAAAGCCTGAGTGATGTGACAGCACTCCTGGGCCGCATCACGGCGGGAGCCAACACCAATCCGTTTTACAGAAAGGCCGGCGAGTACTTCCAATACTTTGATGATGACAATTGCCGGAGGCTCGCAGACCGGGTGATCGGGCCGGCCCGTTCTACCGAAAAATTAAAGTTCCGCACAGGTACCCTTCCCGCAGAGCCATAAAAGGAGCAGGCCCGTCACAGGCCTGCTCCTTTCTCATTTCAATTTAGTTTCCCGACTGCCGGTCATAATTCCTGAGGATCATGCCATTTGTCCGGTGCATGCCGAACCGCTCATAGAATGGAACGACGTCGTCATCGCAGCAGACGTCAATCATGTAGAGGTGATCCAGTTCGACGAACATCCGGCGGACCAGTTCCTGCCCGATGCCGCATCCCTGATAGCCGGGGAGCACTTCCAGTAGGGGGATATAAGCCGACAGGACGCCGTCACTCACGGCGGTGATGAAGCCTGCAACCTTTCCCGCTTCCCTGTCGAACGCGATCACCCGGTAGCTGCTGCCCTGGAGAAGCCGGAGATGGGCCTCTTCCGACGGTGGATTTGGCCACCCGACGAAAAACCCCTCAAGCATGCCGGTTGTGACTTCATTTATGTCTGTCCTATATTCCAATTTCAATCTGATCCGCTCCTTTTTCTTTTATTGGCTAAAAGAGCGGATGATCAAAAGTAAAGCAGCATTTCCGGTTCCTCCGATCAAGCTTATACTGAGATGGCGGCAGCACCGGCTGATGATGCCCGAACCGCTATCGGACGGTAGGCCGGGAACTCCCCGGCAAGCCGCTCCGCAAGCCGCTCTTCCGTCCCGGCTTCCGCCAGGACAAACACCGACGGCCCCGCGCCGCTCACGGCCGTGCCGAACGCGCCGGCTTCACGGGCAAAACGGCGGATCCGTTCAAATTCCGGGAACAGCGAGATGCGGTACGGTTCGTGGAAGACATCCCGCTCCATCATCCGGCCGGCAAGTTGCCAGTTCCCGGTTGCAATGGCTGCTGCCATCACACCGTTTGCCGCACTGCCGCATACCGCATCTGCATGACCCAGGCTTTCCGGAAGCAGTCCGCGCGACTCCTCTGTCGCAAGCGGACGGGCAGGAACGAGGACGACGCCCCCGATAACAGGCTGCGGGATATGCACCGTCTCCACTTGTCCGTCCAGGTAATGGGAAAATACCGCTCCGCCCATGATCGCTGCAACGACATTGTCGGCGTGGCCCTCGATGCCGCTGCCGATCCGGACTTTCTCCTCGACAGTGAGCCCGAGTCCGTACAGATGGTCAGCCGCCTCGATACCCGCCGCAACCGCGGTGGCACTGCTGCCGAGCCCCTTGCCGAGAGGGATGTCCGAGTGTACGGTGAGCCGGCACGGCTCTGCCTCCGCTCCGCTCAGTCGCGCGGTTTCCTGCATCGTTTTTACGATCAGGTTCTCTTCCCCGCCTGAAAGTCCCGCGTATTCTTCCCCTTCATAGACCACTTCCCAAAGGGCGGACCTTTCGGCTTCCACTTCCATATAGAGGGTAAGCGCCATTGCCGCACAGTCAAATCCGGGCCCCAGGTTTGCCGTCGTGGCCGGCACCCGGATGGCGAGCGTCGGCCGGCCCATCAGCGGACCTCCGCCTTGATGCCGCTGATGAATGTCTCGAATTCTTCCTGGGTGATCGGCTTACTGTCCTGATTGGCCAGGATGGCAGTGTCGGGATCCTTCAGCCCGTTGCCGGTCAGGATGCCAACAACCGTCGCCCCCCGCTTCAGGCCGCCGGACTCCAGCTGCTTCTTGATGCCGGCGATTGTCGCGCATGATGCCGGTTCGGCAAACACCCCTTCACGGGATGCGATCAGTTTGTAAGCTTCAAGGATCTCCTCGTCCGTCACGGCGAGGATATTTCCATTGGATTCAGCAAGCGCCGCTTCAGCAAGCTGCCAGCTTGCCGGGTTTCCGATCCGGATGGCGGTCGCAATCGTTTCCGGCTGCTCCACCGGCGCACCGTTCACAATCGGGGCTGCACCGGCCGCCTGGACGCCAAGCAGCTGAGGGCGGTCCGTTCCCCGCTTTTCAGCGTATTCCTTGAACCCTTTCCATGCGGCAGAGATGTTGCCCGCGTTCCCGACCGGAAGCGCGAATACGTCCGGCACTTTCCCGAGCTGCTCGATCGCCTCAAATGCGATTGTCTTCTGTCCTTCCAGGCGATACGGGTTAACCGAGTTCACGACTGCGATGTCGTCCCCGCCCGTCTCCCGGACCATCCTGAGCGCCTCATCAAAGTTTCCTTCAATTTCAAGGATTTCAGCTCCGTACATCTTTGCCTGCGCCAGCTTCCCGAGAGCGATCTTGCCTTCCGGAATAACAACTACCGTGCGCATGCCGGCACGTGCGCCGTATGCCGCGGCCGATGCGGAGGTGTTGCCTGTGGATGCACAGATCAGCGCCGATTTGCCTTCTTCCTTTGCCTTCGCGACGGCCATGACCATCCCGCGGTCTTTAAATGAACCGGTCGGATTGGCTCCCTCCGTCTTTACATACAGGTCGATGTCCCACTCACGGGACAGATTGTCCAGCCGGATCAGCGGCGTATTCCCTTCCTGCAAGGTGAGGGAAGGCGTGTCCTCCGTAACCGGCAGCCACTCCCGGTATTCTTCGATCAGGCCTTTCCAACGTTTCGCAGTTGTGTTGTTTGTTTCCATGTTGACGCCACCTCCGGATAAATGTACGCTATAAAAAAACATATGTTCATTGCATAAAGACATTATAGTCGGGTAGGTTGACAGAAACAACCCCTCCGTACTATATTTTAAAACAATTCATTCTGTTATGAAATGAAATTCAAAGAGATGGGATCTGATGAGATGAAAGTGTGTAAATTTGGTGGTACTTCGGTCGCGTCGGCGGAACAGATCATGAAGGTTGCCGGCATCATCTCATCCGACCGCACCCGGCGGATCGTTGTCGTCTCGGCTCCCGGGAAGCGGTATCCGGAAGACCGTAAAGTCACTGATATGCTGATCCGCCTCGCGGACGCTGCTCTTGACAATAAAGACACGGATCCGCTTCTTTCCGAAGTGGTCGGACGGTTCCGGCTGATTGCCGAAGGGCTCGGAATCGGTGCTGAATTCGCATCCACCGTCGAGGAAGATCTCCGCGGACGGCTTGACGAGGACCGTCCGCATGCAGGACGCTTCATGGACCTGATGAAAGCCGCCGGCGAGGACAACAACGCCCGGCTGGTCGCGGCCTATCTGAACCAGATCGGCATCGAGGCAGTCTACAAATCGCCGAAGGAAGCAGGCCTTATCGTCGAAGGGCCTGCCGGTGACGGCATGGCCGCCCCTGAATCCTACGAACGCCTGTCCGAACTCAAGGACGACCAACGAGTCATTGTCTTTCCCGGCTTTTTCGGCTATACAAAAGACGGTGTCCTATGCACGTTCGGCCGCGGCGGCTCCGACATCACTGGTGCGATCCTGGCTGCTGCAACCGGCGCCGACATGTATGAGAACTTCACCGACGTGGATGGTGTTTTCGCAGCCAATCCGACCGTCGTTGAAAACCCGGCACTGATCGGGAAAATGACATACCGGGAAATGCGGGAGCTTGCATACAACGGCTTCACCGTGCTTCATGACGAATCGCTCATGCCCGCATTTACCCACTCTGTGCCCGTCAACATCAAAAACACGAATAACCCCGCTGCCCCGGGCACGCTGATCGTGAAAGAACGCGACTGCAAGACCCAGCCGGTCATCGGCATCGCTGCTGACAGCGGCTTCAGCACGCTGTACGTCGACAAGTACCTGATGAACCGCGAGATGGGCTTTGGACGCCGCCTGCTCGGCATTCTCGAAGACGAGCAGATTTCCTTTGAGCATACTCCGACAGGGATCGACAACATGTCCGTCATCATCCGGAACAAGTTCCTTACCCCGGATAAGGAAGAGCGCATCCTGCGCCGCTGCTTTGACGAGCTGAAGGTTGATGATGCCCACATCAGCTCCGACTACTCGATGATCGTGCTTGTCGGCGAGACAATGCGCTATTCAAAGGGGCTCGCGGCCCGTGCCGCAATGGCGCTTGCCGGATCAGGCACGAATATCGAGATGATCAACCAAGGGTCATCCGAAGTTTCCATCGTGTTCGGCGTGAAAAAAGAAGACGAAGAAAAAGCACTGCGTGCGGTATACGACGAGTTCTTCGTCCCCGCCCATGCCCATACCTTTCGATAAGAAAAACAGAAAGCACCGCCCATCCGGATAATTCCGGAATGGACGGTGCTTTATCTTTTTATTTTTCCAGCAGATTGGCCTGCTTCATGAAGAAAGCCATGCGCTCCACGATGTCCTCGGTTGCGTCGGGATCCTTCAGAAGGTCGTAGTCCTTGATGTCAAGGCGCAGCACCGGGCAGGCACTGAACGAGTCGATCCAGCGGGTATAGCGATCGTACATCTCTTCCCAATACGCAATTGGAGTCGACTGCTCCATCGGCCGTCCGCGTTCTTTGATCCGCTCGAGGATATGGTCAAACGACCCTTCCAGGTAGATCAGCAGGTCAGGGTGCGGGAAGTACGGCGTCATCACCATGGCTTCAAACAGCTCGGTGTAGGTGCCGTAGTCGACAGGGTCCATCGTCCCCTTCTCGTAATGCATGCGGGCGAAGATGCCGGTGTCCTCGTAGATCGACCGGTCCTGGACGAAGCCGCCGCCGTATTCGAACATGCGCTTCTGTTCCTTGAACCGCTCCGCGAGGAAATATACCTGGAGATGGAAAGCCCATTTCTCGAAGTCATCATAGAAACGTTCGAGATAAGGGTTGGAATCCACTTTCTCGTAAGAGGTGCGGAAATTCAGCGCATCGGCAAGCGAACGGGTCATCGTCGACTTCCCGACGCCGACCGTCCCGGCAACCGTGATGACGGCATGCTTCGGGATATTATATTTTTCTCTGAGGTTCATTCTGTTACTTCCTTTCCGATCACCTGGTCAATCTGTTCCAGTATGTACTTGCGGTCCTCCGCATTATGAACAAAATCGTACCGATCCCCGCTAAAACGCAGCACCGGAATTTCCGGATGCGCCGCCTCGAACCGGTCGATGAACACTTCATAGTCAGACGATAGCTGCTTCATGTATTCCGGATCCATGTTTTTTTCGAATTCCCTGCCGCGCATGGCGATGCGCTCCATCAGGGTATCCAGTCCCGCATGGAGGTAGACAATGACATTCGGCATCGGCATATCGGCCGTCAGGATACTGTAGATCTGCTCGTACTTGGTGTACTCCTCAGCCTTCAGTGTTCTTCCCGAAAAGATAAGGTTCTTGAAAATATGATAATCCGCGACGACGGGACGGCTGTCTTCCAGCACTTTCTTGATGTCGCCGAGCTGTTTATACCGGTTGCACAAGAAGAACATTTCTGTCTGGAAACTCCATTCATCGATGTCTTCGTAGAATTTATTGAGGAACGGATTTTCATCCACGATTTCCTTCAGCAGCCGGAATCGGTGCGCTTCCGCGATTTCGCCGGCGAGCGACGTCTTGCCGACACCGATCGGCCCTTCGACCGCGATAAACGGAACATGCATCCGGATTCCCTCCCTTTCATAAGTTGACACTTCATTTTATCACAGGCGGCGTTGCCGGCATATGAAAAAAGCCGGGTCCATCTCCGGTAGAAGATGGATGCCGGCTCACAGCTGTTTCACGTGGAACATTTCGTCGAGCAGACGCCAATTTTGCGGAAACGGGAACGACAGATGCCAATAGGAAATGCCCATCAGACCCAATTCCTTGATCAGGTCGAATTTCGCCTTGATGGAGCGGGCATCCTCGAACCAGACCACATGCTCTTTTCCGTCCCTCCAGTAGTTGAAAAACGGCGCCTGTGACGTCTTGTCGTACTGGATAGCGGCATTGCGTTCCCTGGCGCGGGCCAGGGCTGCCTGCGGGCTCAGGCCCTGTGCCGGAGGGTTCCCCGGTTTGAACGGCAGCGTCCAGTCGTATCCGTACAGGTTCTGTCCCATGAGGATCTTGCTTGGCTGGATGACGCTTTTCGCAAACTCGAGCACATCCCGGACAGGTCCGATCGGCGACACAGCCATCGGCGGACCTCCGCTATAGCCCCATTCATAGGTCATGACGACGACAAAATCCGCAATGCCGCCAATTGCCCCGTAATCATGCCCCTCATACCAGACACCCGGCTGGTCGGCGCTCGTCTTGGGTGCAAGAGCGACCGACAGCGTAAGTCCCGGATCGAGCCGGCCCTTTAGTTTCCTGAGAAAAGCGGTGTATGCATCCCGGTTTTCCCTTCCCAAAAACTCGAAATCCATATGGACATCTTTCGCGCCCTTTTCACGGGCAAGCGTGTTGATTTCACCGATCAGCCGCTCCTGTGCGGCTTCGCTTGCAAAGATCTGTTCAGCAATTTCTCGGCTGAATGCGCCTTCCTCCAGGTTCATGACGACAATCGCCGTCTCGGCACCCGCTGCCTCCGCCGCTTTTTCGATCCCGCCCCAGTCAAACAGGACAAGCGAACCATCACGCCGCACTTCGTAGCCCGCCGGCATGACATAGGTCAGGAGCCCTTCCCTTTTCCGGATTTCATCGATAAGTGAGGCAGGCGGTGTTGCAGTATACCACTCCGCATATCCATTCACCGTGATCTCCGGCCGGTCCTCTGGCGGCGTCTGGGGGATGACCAGCGCCTGCCCGACAACGAGGACGTCGGGATCCGGCAATTCGTTTGTCGAGGCGATGTCCGCCGCCGGCACTCCGTATTGCCGGGCAATCGTATACAGGCTATCCCCCTGTCTGACAACATGAATCATCTGTTTCCCTCCTTGGGCAGTCCGGTCCATCATATGCCGGGAACCGGAAAAGCGTGATACACTAGGGAGAAATCCAGTTATTCAGGAGGTTCCGGGATGGACAGGAACGAACGGTTTACTAACAACGTCTCATCACAACAGGACCGGCAGTTCATGGAGCAAGCCATCCTGGAGGCAAAAAAAGCCGAAGCGATCGGCGAAGTCCCGATCGGGGCCGTCATCGTCCTGGACGGCAAAGTGATCGCTGCCGCCCATAATCTGCGCGAACAGGACCAGGAAGCGACGGCACACGCCGAACTTGCGGCTATCACCGAGGCCTGCCGAAAAACCGGCAGCTGGCGCCTGGAAGACACTACCCTCTATGTCACCCTTGAGCCTTGCCCGATGTGCGCGGGAGCCATCCTGCAGTCCCGTATTCCGAGAGTCGTGTACGGGGCGCGCGATCCGAAGGCAGGATGCGTCGATTCGCTTTACCGCCTGCTCGATGATCCCCGCTTTAACCATCGTTGCGAAGTCACCGATGGCGTGCTCGGTGAAGAGTGCGGCGCGCTGCTCACAAACTTTTTCCGCGGTATCCGCGAGCGGCGGAAAGCAGAGAAGCTGGCCCGCCGGGAGCGGGAGATGGGGCAGGAAGAGTAATGATGGAAAAAGAGCAGGTTAGGGGCATGCGCAAGCTGACCCTTTTGGTCCGAAATCAGCTTCCCTGCCGCTCGATCAGCCTAACATTAGCTTCAATCATGCCTGATATTAGCCGTTTCTTAATGCAGAATCAGAAAAATCCCCACAGCCTTCGGAAAGGCTGTGGGGATTATACATTTATTTCGCTTCGATTTTCTCTTTGCCGCCCATGTAAGGACGGAGGGCTTCAGGAATGATCACCGAACCGTCTTCCTGCTGATAGTTCTCGAGGATGGCGGCGACGGTGCGGCCGATGGCAAGTCCGCTGCCGTTTAGCGTATGGACAAATTCAGGCTTCGCACCCTGTTCCCGGCGGAAGCGGATATTCGCGCGGCGTGCCTGGAAGTCCTCGAAATTCGAGCACGACGAGATTTCCCGGTAGACGCCCTGTGTCGGGATCCAAACTTCAATATCGTACTTTTTCGCGGCGGTGAAACCGAGGTCGGCGGTGCACATCTTGAGGACGCGGTACGGCAGTCCGAGAAGCTGCAGCACCTTCTCCGCATGACCTGTCAGTTTCTCGAGTGTCTCATACGAGTCTTCCGGCTTGGCGAAGTGGACGAGCTCGACCTTGTTGAACTGGTGCATCCTGATGAGTCCGCGGGTGTCCCGGCCGGCAGATCCCGCTTCCGAACGGAAGCACGCGCTGTACGCGGCATAGGCATGCGGAATGTCGGCTCCGCTCAGGATCTCGTCGCGGTGGAAGTTTGTCACCGGAACTTCCGCCGTCGGGATCAGGAAGTAATCTTCCTCTTCAATGAGGAACGCATCCTCTTCGAACTTCGGCAGCTGCCCGGTGCCGGTCAGGCTTGCGCGGTTGACCATGTAAGGCGTGAGCATCTCCTCATAGCCGTGCTCTTCTGTATGGAGGTCCAGCATGAATGCGGCAAGCGCACGCTCAAGCTTGGCTCCGGCGCCTTTGTAAAAGACAAACCGGCTGCCCGTCGTCTTCGCGGCACGCTCAAAATCCAGGATGCCGAGATCCGTGCCGACTTCCCAGTGCGGCTTTGCTTCAAAGCCGAATTCCGGCAGTTCGCCCCACTTGCGCACTTCGACGTTGTCGTCTTCGCTCTCGCCGACAGGTACGCTATCATGCGGAATGTTCGGCACGCGCATCATGATGTAGTTCAGGTCCTCTTCGACGGTATTCAGTTCTGTGTCCAGTTCCTTGATGCGGTCGCCGAGCTCGCGTGTTTTCTTGATCGCCTCATCGGCGTTTTCCTTATTGCGCTTCATCTCGGCGATTTTCTGGGATGATTCGTTCCGCTCCGCCTTGAGTTCCTCGACCTGCGTGATCAGCTCGCGACGGCGGGTATCGAGTTCTCCAAAGCGCTCGAAATCAGCCAGGTCCTCCCCGCGTTTTGACAGCTTCTCTTTGACTTCTTCGTAATGTGCCCTTACATACTTGATATCCAGCATGTTGGCCGCCTCCTATTCATTGGTTTTCCGGCGATGAGGGGGTTCCGTGTCCATACAAAAAAGCCCCCGTCCCCCTATAAAAAGGGACGAGAGCCACCCGCGTTGCCACCCTGATTGGCCGCAGATCGCGGCCCGCTCAATGGAATAACGGTCCATGCGCCGGCCGGGCCTACTGCTTGGTTCAGCCCGGCTGCTCAGGGACGGATTCACGGACGCCCCTGCCGGCTCGCACCACCCGCCGGCTCTCTGAAAAAGGCATTTCCCGCTACTGCTTCCCCTCATCGTCTCGAGTGTGAAATTATCCTCACTGTACTATAAACAGGGGGAAATGGCAAGCGGGACTCAGTAGACGCCGACCGCGCTGAACGCCTGCTTTACGGAAGCAACTTCTGCGCTGGACGCACCGTACAGGTCGGTTGCCGCGCGTACTGCCGAGGCGCGGAAATGGCTGTAGTTCGACGTCGGAGTCAGGTATTGCGTGAGTGTACGGTACATGACCTTGCCGACCTTGTCGTTGCCGATTCCGGTAACCTTCACGCCGTAATGAGTGCCGCCGTTCGCGAGGAGATAGGCCATCTTGTTGCCGATGCCGGAGTTGATGTGCACGCCTCCGTTATCCTGCGTGCCCGTGTAGCGCTTGGAGTAGTGGTCCGGGTCTCCGGCAAGTGTCGGGTCCGCCATTGAACGGAGCGCGTCACCCGGTGTGCCCGGCGTATAGATATCCTCGCCCATCAGCCAGTCCGGGTTGTTGTTGAAGTGGTACTCAGTGAGCGTGCCGAAAATATCCGACATCGACTCGTTGATCGCACCCGACTCGTTCTGGTAGATCAGGTCTGCGGAAAAGTCGGTGACCGCATGCGTCAATTCGTGGGCGACCACGTCGAGCGAGCCTGAGAATGCCCGGAAGTTGTATCCGTCCCCGTCGCCGTAGATCATCTGGGAACCTGTCCATCCGGCATTGTTGTAGCTGCGCCCGTAATGCACGGTAGAGACAAGTTCCGCGCCCGCATTGTCATAGCTGTTGCGGTTATGGACGTTTCGGAAGTAGTCATATGTCCAAGCGGCGTACGTATGGGCATCGACCGCTGCCCGGTCATAGGAAGTATTAAAGCGATTGTCCGCATCCAGCCATAGGGAACCCGGAATGCGCGTCTGGTTCCTGCCGTCATACGTATAGATGCCGTTTCCTCGCGTCCCGTCAAACATATAGTAGCCGTCGGCCGTGCTGAACGTCTTGAACGTTTTGGAGTCCCCGAGGACGCCTGTACCGGAGCCGGTCACGACCGTGCCGCTGATGGCATCTGTGCCGCCTTTGTTCTTGCCTCCTTTTGCCTCATGCATTTCGTTCAGGCTCTCGATGATTTCCCCTGTCTTGGCATCGACTAATACGAGGAAGTTCCCCGGGGCCGGGTCGAGCACTTCAAATCGCATCCGGTAGGCATAGCGTGCCTCCCCGTCCAGCGCATGGATGACAAGTTCAGGACGCTCTTCGTTCTCAAACTTGTCCACCTTATCACCGAGCTTTTTCTCGACCGCTTCCTTGCCGATTCCGTAGGCATCCGCCTTCGTGACCTTATTCTGGCCGGCAAGCGACGACTTCTTCTCCAGGTTTGGCACTGCCGTTCCGGAGACAGCGGTCAGCACGCCGTTTTTGTCCACATGCGCGGTGAGCACCGAACCGAAGACCGGCGTTCCCATATGTTTTTGCTGAAGGCGCACGTGAGTGTAGCCCAGCTCATCCTTTTCCTCGGAAAGGACTTCAAATGTGGAAGCTGCCTCCCCGCTGTACCTGAACAGGTCCTTTTCCTTCTTCAGGTAATCAAGGACAATGGAAGGCGCCGGCTTAGCAGACGGCTTCGTCAATTCTCCCGAGACAAGATGCGGAACGTTCAGATCCTCATTTTTCGAAACCGATACACCCTGCCCTTCTGCGGACGCCGGCCCTGCGGCGAGCGACAGCGCCATGATGGCTGCTGCTCCGATCCCTGCAAGCTTTCGTTTGTTCATTCCCTCTTCACTCCCTGAACAATGATGGCTCCGTATGTACGGTAGGACTTCATCATAGATGGAGTTCAGAATCATTTGAATAGGCTGTTAAAACTCTTTTTCCACTTATATCCGGCGTTCTTTTGTTTTCATAATAAATGGTAATTCAGTAAGGATAAATTCACCCAAATTCTTCCAGATGCCATTTGAATAAAAGACACTTCTCATATGAGAGGGGTGATATTCCCTATAAAAAAACACGGCCGGATAAAATCTCTTCCGGCCGTGCCTTAATACTCAGATGCCTCGCTCGCTCATCCTCTCACCGGCCGCAAGCGCACCGATTTCGAGTCCTTTCATAGGTGTTCCGATTCCCTTGGACAGTTCGCCGATAAGCGCATAGTCCTTATAGTTCCGTGTTGCCTGTACAATAGCCTCCGCAAACTTCTCAGGGTTATCAGATTTGAAGATGCCGGAGCCGACAAAGACGCCGTCCGCGCCGAGTTCCATCATGAGCGCAGCATCCGCGGGCGTCGCCACGCCGCCTGCTGCATAATTCGTGACCGGCAGCCGCTTTGTCTCGCGGATCGCAAGCAGCACATCGTAAGGTGCTCCGAGGTCGCGGGCTTCTGTCATGAGTTCATCATCATTCATGTGGACGACGCGGTTGACCTGGGCATTCACCTTCCTGAGGTGGCGTACCGCTTCGACGATGTTTCCGGTGCCCGGCTCACCTTTTGTCCGGAGCATCCGGGCCCCTTCTCCAAGTCGCCGCGCGGCTTCACCGAGATTGCGTGCACCGCACACGAACGGCACGCCGAAGTTGCTTTTCAGCAGGTGGAACTCCTCGTCCGCCGGTGTCAGCACTTCACTCTCATCGATGTAATCAACTCCAAGTGCTTCCAGCACGCGCGCCTCCGAGATATGGCCGATTCTTGCTTTTGCCATGACCGGAATGGACACTGCATTTTTGACTTCCTCGATGATGCGCGGGTCCGCCATCCGGGCGACACCGCCCGCAGCACGGATGTCTGAAGGTACTCGCTCAAGCGCCATGACCGCGACCGCACCTGCAGCCTCCGCCACTTTTGCCTGTTCTGCATTAATGACGTCCATGATGACGCCGCCGTATTGGAATTGCATGAATAATCGTCTCCCCTTTTTTGCTATGTTCTGACTTCATATTCGATTATAATGAAATGTGACCATATTAAAATGATCAGTTCAAACCTAATTGATAAGGTCAGATTTTCAGAAGGGATGGAACAGCGATGCTTATTGTCCCGATTAGGAGAGATGGCGGCGGCCCGATCTATGCCCAGATCTATGAAGGCATCCGCCGTATGATCCTGGAAAATTCCCTTCCGGTCGGCTCGAAGCTGCCGTCCAAGCGGAAGTTCGCCGAACACCTCGGCGTCAGCAATACAACAGTTGAACTGGCTTATGAGCAGCTTCTGGCGGAAGGTTATATTACTTCAAAGCCGAGAAGCGGGTTTTACGTGCAGGATATCGGCGAACTTGCCTACGCCCAGCCAGCCGATGATCAAAAAGCAGCTTCTCCCCGCCTGCCCGAGAAAAAAAAGTACCGCCATGACTTTTCCCCGGGACGCATCGACACCGGGGCATTCCCGTTTGACGAGTGGAGGCGCCAGGCCAAGAATATAATCGATCGGGCTTCGGCAGATTTCCTGCTTCTCGGCCACCCTCATGGAGACCCGGAGTTGCGCCGGGAGATCGCGAAGTACCTGAACCATTCCCGCGGGGTCCGCTGCACGCCCGAGCAGATTGTCATCGGGTCGGGAACCGAGCAGCTTATGCCTCTCGTTATCCGTCTTCTCGGGCCGTTTACCGTGTATGCAGTCGAAAACCCCGGCTACCCCCTTACGCACCATTTGTTCCGTCAGAATGACCGGATGACCGTTCCCATCTCCGTGGACGGACAGGGCATAGATGTCGGTGTCCTGGAGGAATCAGGCGCTGATGCCGTCTACGTCACACCTGCCCACCAGTTCCCTACAGGTGCGGTTCTTTCAGCCAACCGCAGGAACCGTTTGTTGAATTGGGCGGCGGAAAAGCCCGGACGCATCATTATCGAAGATGATTACGACAGCGAGTTCCGCTATGGAGGGATTCCGGTCCCCGCGCTTCAGGGAATGGACCGCCATGGACGTGTCCTCTACCTCAGTACATTTTCAAAATCACTTATGCCGTCTCTTCGTATCGCCTATATGGTTTTGCCTGAGCCTCTTCTGGAACGATACAGCGAACTGTTCGCCCATTATTCATCAACTGTCCCCCGGCTGGAGCAACAGATGCTTGCGGGCTTCATGGCAGATGGCTCGTTTTCACGCCACCTGAACCGGATGCGTAAGGTTTACCGGCGCAAGTACATAGCGCTTACGGCAGCCCTGGGGCCATATGCGGGCTTAGTCAGCCATGAGGAGAGCCAGGCGGGCATGCATCTCAAGCTCACCGTAAGGACCTCCTGGAGCGCCGAAGAGCTTGTCCGGCTGGCTGCGGATGCCGGCATCCGTGTTCAGTCGGCGGCAGCCTACTCCATCGTCAGGACGGAGCGTGAATTTCTTCCCGAAATTGTTCTCGGCTTCGGCAGTATTCCCGAAAACGATATTCCCGGGGCAATTTCCCTTCTGATGGATGCATGGGGCATCAAAAAAGACGGAACGGCCTGAATCGGCCGTTCCGTCTTTATTTTCGTATTGAAAGGATCAGAACAGACCCTTCACCCATCCTGTGGACTTATCCCAGATGCCGGCGAAAAAGTCGCCGATCGCCTGGAGTGTCAGTGAGAACCAGCCCGCTTTTTCGACGGCTTCCTTTGTCACAACATCGATAGAGGCAGGAGTCCCGTCCACATTGCCGTAAACTGGCTGCCCATCGGCATGGACGATGTTCGCCTTCCCGACAGAAGTGCCTTCTTTGACCGGCGCCTCGAGCTCGCCGTCCTTCATCTTGGATTCATCTGCAATGAATTCCGCCGTGTACTTGTCCTGATCGGAGGATTTCACAAGCATCGTGACCGGCTCCGTGAGGCCGATCTTCACTTCTTTTTCCTCGCCCTTATTCACAGGAAGCGCTTCGTTTCCTTTGAACGCATGGTCTGCAGGCAGGATTTCAGCTTTTACGAACTGATTGAAACCATAATCGAACAGCGAACGTGCCGCATCAAAACGCGCCTTATAGGAACCGTTTCCTTTTTCATCAACCGCTTTTAATACAACAGCGATCAGGCGTGTATCATCCCGTTTTGCGGTTCCTGTGAAGGAGTGGCCCGCCAGGTCGGTCGTTCCTGTCTTCAAGCCATCCACGCCCTCATATTCATACACGAGGCCCGGGAGCATAAAGTTCCAGTTATCCATCTGGATGGCATCCGAAGTACCTTCGCGGAACACTTTTTTCGGTACGCTGGTCGCTTCCAGAACTTCCGGATAGTCTTTCAGCAAATGGTAGGCCAGGAGCGCCACCGATTTGGCCGGCATGACGTTCTCGTCGTTCTCGCCTGTGCCTTGCGGGTGCATGCCCTGCAGGTACGAGTTGTTCAGACCGGTCGAGTTGACGAATTTGTAGTCTTTCAGGCCAAGTTCCTGTGCTTTTTCATCCATCAGCTTGATGAACTTGGTTTCCGAACCGGCAAGGGTTTCCGCGATGCCGATGGTCGCCGCGTTCGCCGAATAGATGGCAAGCGCCTCATACAGTTCACGGATCGTATACTTCTCGCCGTTGCGCAGCGGAACGTTGCTCAGGCGGCGGTCCTGTGACACGGCATAGGCATAGTCTGATACCGTATATTCCTGCTCCCAGGTGATCCGTCCTTCCTCGATCGCCTCAAACAGCAGGTATTCAGTCATCATCTTGGACATGCTGGCAATGCCAAGTGTGGCATCCTCGTTTTTCCCGTATAGGATCTGCCCGGTATCCGCATCAATCAGGATGGCGGCATCCACACGGAGGCCAAGGTCTTCTTCCGCGGAAACCGCGCCGGGTGCCGCGAATATGGTCATCATAAGAACCGGTACGATCATGAGGATCGCAAGGATTCTCTTAAGCTTGTGATTCAATGTGGTCCCTCCGAAATACTTATTTCAACCGCTTTATTTTAACATAGAACGGGCATCACCGCTTGCTGCTCAACGAAAAAAATGCCTTTCCGCCCAACTCGGGGGCGAAAAGGCATATGAATTGCATTACATGGAATAGTTGGGTGCTTCTTTGGTGATCTGAACATCGTGCGGGTGGCTTTCGCGCAGGCCTGCACCCGTCATGCGGATAAACTGTGACTCTTCGCGAAGGGCCTGGAGATCCTTTGCACCGGCATACCCCATGCCAGCTCGGATTCCTCCGATAAGCTGGTGGATTGTGTCGGAAAGAGGTCCCTTGTAAGGTAGGCGGCCTTCGATGCCTTCCGGTACGAGCTTTTTCGCGTCTTCCTGGAAGTAACGGTCCTTCGACCCGTGTTCCATCGCCCCAACGGAGCCCATGCCGCGGTATACCTTGAAGCGGCGGCCCTGGAAGATTTCCGTTTCGCCCGGGCTTTCGGTTGTTCCGGCGAGGAGGCTTCCCAGCATGACAACGTGTCCGCCGGCTGCCAGTGCCTTGACGATGTCTCCGGAATACTTGATGCCTCCATCCGCGATGATCGACTTGCCGTGTTTGCGCGCTTCTGTCGCGCAGTCATAGACTGCCGTGATCTGAGGAACACCGACTCCCGCGACAACACGTGTCGTGCAGATCGAACCCGGTCCGATGCCGACTTTGACAACGTCCGCGCCGGCCTCGAAAAGTGCACGGGCACCTTCTGCCGTCGCCACGTTGCCCGCCACGATGTCCAGTTCCGGATAGGCTTCACGGATCTGCTTGACCGTGTCGATGACACCTTTAGAGTGACCGTGTGCCGTGTCGATGACGATGACGTCTACCTCAGCCTTGACCAGCTGCTCAAGACGCAGCATCGTATCCGATGTTACACCGATTGCGGCACCGACGAGCAGTCGGCCCTGGGTGTCTTTCGCCGCTTTCGGGAACTCGATCACCTTTTCGATATCCTTGATGGTGATCAGGCCTTTCAGGATGCCTTCTTCGTCGACAATCGGAAGCTTTTCGATTTTGTATTTCTGAAGAATCTTTTCCGCTTCTTCGAGTGTCGTCCCGACCGGTGCTGTCACCAGGTCATCCTTTGTCATGAAGTCCTTGATTTCACCGGAATAGTCTTCGATAAACCGCATATCACGGTTCGTGATGATGCCGACCAGCTTCAGTTCTTCCTCGTTGTTTACGATCGGCACGCCGGAAATCCGGTATTTGCCCATAAGATGCTCGGCGTCAAAAACCTGATGCTCGGGTGTCAGATAAAACGGGTTCGTGATGACGCCGTTTTCGGAGCGCTTGACCTGTTCCACCTGCTCCGCCTGTTCTTCGATGCTCATGTTTTTGTGGACGATGCCGATTCCGCCCTGACGCGCCATGGAGATCGCCATCTTGGCTTCGGTCACCGTGTCCATGCCGGCGCTGATAATCGGGAGGTTGAGCTTGATCTTGTCAGTGAGCTGAACAGAAAGATCCACTTCTTTTGGCAATACTTCCGATGCAGCCGGAACCAGCAGCACATCGTCAAACGTCAGGCCTTCCTTGGCAAACTTGGTCTCCCACATATCGTTTTACGCCCCCATATCGCTGAATATTATTGTTAGGTTATCAACGTGAAATTGGGCTGTCAAGAAACAACGTGAAGTAAAATTATTCCCATTATTCGCTTAGTTGATTCTTGATGTCACTACGGATTTTTTCAGGTTTCGTCTTGGGTGCATACCTCTCAACCGGACGTCCGTCCCGACCAATGAGGAATTTCGTAAAATTCCACTTTACATCTCCGCCGAGAAGTCCCTTCGTTTCAGTGGTCAGATACTTGAATAGCGGATCCGCATTATCCCCTTTCACATCAACCTTTGCATACATCGGGAACGAGACACCATAATTCCTTCTGCAGAAGTCCATCGTCTCATCAATGTCATTGAATTCTTGGTTCATGAACTGATCACTCGGGAAGCCGAGAACCGTAAAACCCTTATCCTGATACTCTTGGTAAAGTGCCTGGAGTCCGTCAAACTGGTTCGCGAAACCGCATTTGCTGGCAGTATTCACAATCAGGACAACCTGCCCCTCATAGTCGGAGAGTGCCTGTTTGGTGCCATCTGCCTTTTCTACTTCAAAGTCATAGATTGTTGCTGCCATCCTTGCCACTCCTCTCATTTGAGTTAAACTTACCGCGGCGGCGGTTGGATGGCAAAAGATATGAATCCATGAGGAGAGGTTTATTGTCATTTAAGTGAAGAAATCATGGTTTGCGATTTCCGACTATGACTCTCTTAAATTCAATGTATAAGAGAAAGCATAAAGCAATTACCTCTAGGAGGGCTTGTCGGATGTCAGTGAACGTTCCCAAGATGAGTCCTCCGGACTGATTTTCCGCACAAAAAAACCGCCTCCATAAGGAGACGGCCTTGTGCCCAGCGACGTCCTACTCTTGCAGGGGGAAGCCCCCGACTACCATCGGCGCTGAAGAGCTTAACTTCCGTGTTCGGGATGGGAACGGGTGTGACCTCTTCGCCATTATCACTGGACCTGAGCTTGTTCGCTCAAAACCGGATAAAACAGACATTGTATCGTACATACCGAATCTTTCCATGTGCCATGGTCCGGCCTCAGCGGCTAGCTGCTTGGTCATAAGCCGTCCAGCTATGCGGGTCAGGACCCGCTCCGCCGTTCGTCTTATGCCTGTTGCAGCTGTTCAGCCGCTTCGGCACTTCCTTGAGGAGAAGTCCTCGATCGATTAGTATCCGTCAGCTCCATGTGTCGCCACACTTCCACCCCGGACCTATCCACCTCGTCTTCTTCGAGGGATCTTACTGGCTTGCGCCATGGGAAATCTCATCTTGAGGGGGGCTTCGTGCTTAGATGCTTTCAGCACTTATCCCGTCCACACATAGCTACCCAGCGATGCCCTTGGCAGGACAACTGGTACACCAGCGGTGTGTCCATCCCGGTCCTCTCGTACTAAGGACAGCTCCTCTCAAATTTCCTGCGCCCGCGACGGATAGGGACCGAACTGTCTCACGACGTTCTGAACCCAGCTCGCGTACCGC
>NZ_FNZF01000001.1:0-115080 GCF_900109165.1 Bhargavaea ginsengi
CTAATGCGCCGCGGGCCCATCTGTAAGTGACAGCCGAAACCGTCTTTCCGCCTTCCTCCATGCGGAGGAAGGAACCATCCGGTATTAGCCCCGGTTTCCCGGAGTTATCCCGATCTTACAGGCAGGTTGCCCACGTGTTACTCACCCGTCCGCCGCTGAATCCGGAGAGCAAGCTCTCCTTCATCCGCTCGACTTGCATGTATTAGGCACGCCGCCAGCGTTCGTCCTGAGCCAGGATCAAACTCTCCATAAGAGAGTATGAGTAAGCTCATACTTTAAAACTGGCATTTCATTCGTTCCGTTCACCCGACGGGGTCGGGTTCCAGGAACTTCGTTCATCAGCGTTTTGCTGTTCAGTTTTCAAGGTTCATTTGTTGTCGTTGTGTTTTCAGCGACTCAACCAATATAACATGCTGCGAAGATCAAGTCAACAACTTTTTTATTTCTTTCGTGTGCTGCGTTACTCAGAAGCGCAACGTTGATAACTATACAACGGGATTCAAATCCGCGCAAGTCCAAATTACATAGTCGGAATCTTTAATTTCATAATGCAATTCACATTAGCTGCCACAACCTAATTCCTTCTATTTAATATTCAACCAGGCCATCGGGGTTTTCTTCTTAATCAAGCAGGGCAGATATACTTTATATCTCCTAATTTAAAGGTCCGTAATGATCTGGCTTGCTGAAAAAGATCTAAAGCATTCTCGATAAACAGTGAGAAGAAGATAAACTTTGTATGTCAGTGTTTTATTTTTGTGCATCTAAAGAGTGCAGCTCAAATCGATACACTATCACCATTTGTTATAATGAGTCGGATTTTCAGCAATTCTCAACATCTCTGTTTTCATACTGTTTGAATACACTCGGGTCCTCTCTAGCCTTTCTTTAAAGTAAGAAGCTAATGACGAATCAGTGCAATAAATGAAACATCCCTTTTGTCCTCTTGTCATCAATGTTCTATAAGTATTACGGATAATTTCATCAGCTACTCGAAATGCTCGGTCTGGCTCCGTCTTCATCATCTTTTTGATTCCACGGAGGGATTGATCTGTCTTTGCCCGTTTTGTATAGTCGGTCATGACTTGTCCATTACTGAATGTTAAATCGTCACCAATAATGACACCGACATAGTCAAACTCAAGACCCTGACATGTGTGGATGCAGCCTGCCTGTTGTACTGATTGTTCATCGATCGCCCATGTTTCAGTATTTCCAAGGTTCCAACTGATGCCGAATTTATGTTCAGGAATCGTAATGTCCTTGTGCTCCGAGTCATTTTTGTTTTCCCAATTCCAACAATACCCTGAAACCAGACGAGACTTATTGCTGCGATGATTGAGTCGGACGATTTCTTCGAAAAGGGTATTCGGATCATCGTAAATCCGAAAATCATAATCCAAACCGTAGAAATGGGAGTTTGCGGTCTCCCTAATCTCGAGTACATCATCCAGCCAAGCTAGGTAAGCATCCGAACCATCGCATCTAAATTGCGAAGTCAGTTCCATTTGTGTAACTTCTGCTTCTAGGCTATTGGAAAAATAATTGATCAGATTGATTGACCCTACATCTTTCAACGTGACACGCTGATTTTCATCTATGAAAAAGATCGAGAATTTAGATGCATTTATAATCTCCTTGATCTGATTTTCTCCCAGATTCTGAAACAGACCAGACTTCTCATTTAAACGATGTGCCTCGTCCACAATCAAAGCATCGATTTCATCTGTTTTAGATTGAGTATAACTTCCCGAACCTTTAAAAAGATTATCAATTCGCGTTTTCCTGAAATCACCTTTTAATTTGGTTGCATATACATTCCGAGGCGCAGAATTTTTGGTAACGTACTGGGCTACTAATCCCATGCGTGTCATTTCAACAAGCAAGTTGATCGCTAATACAGACTTTCCTGTCCCGGGTCCGCCATTTACAACCAGAACTTGCTTGCGCCCCGTTGCCGCAGCTTTTTTTGCAAGAGTAATCGCTTCTTCATAAACCACTTTTTGCTCATCAATCATGATGAATTCTTGGTTGCCCTTTAACATTTGCCCAAGTGAATCCTGCAGGGATTTTGAAGGACGGATTCTCCCCCGCTCAATGTCGTAGAGGAGTTCTTTGTTATCACCATACTTGATGTACTTCTTTATAAATTCACGGAGCTTTGGTGCATCCCCTTTTGAAAAGACAGGAGCCTTATCCAAATAGTATTGGTAAATTGGATCCGTTAACTGATCATTTTTTTCTTGTCGAATATAATTGTGGGCATAAGCACATGGTCTTAATTGTATATTTCGATCTTGCACGACCTGATTGTAATCCTCAATCAAAGCGGCATAGGACCAAGCCTGATACGAAGGATGAGCTGTTTCGCGTATTCCGCGATTAATCAGTGTCTTGACAATCGCTTCTTTACCCTCAACCTTTTCTACCTCTCCCCATTGTTTCAGTTCGACAATTACTACCGAATCCTGAGAATCGTTTCTCCCTGAAATCAGGAAGTCTACTCTTTTGGAAGTATAGGGAATTCGAAATTCAATCGCAACACCAGAATCGTCTGGAATTGAGTCATCATGAAGCACCCGATACATATACTGCATCGAATTATCCCAAGAGCGAATTTCAGCTTCATTTACTTTTCCGATTTTTTCATTGAAACTAGAGCAGATACTGTTGACCAGTTCATCTGTAAAGACATCTTGTAGAAAATCTTGTTTAGTCGCTTCGTAAACAATCATTGTTTACACCTCATTTTTTATTAACCTTCTAATACAATACCAAATACTCTATATTTTAACATGTAGAGTGTTCCTTCAGCTGTACTCCTCTTAGGAAGAATGAATCGAAAACATTATAAGGAGTGACGAAAGCATGAACCTTAGAGTTATTCAGTTTTTAAGATTGCTGCTAGGAATCATCTTTCTAGGTGCCGGCATTAACGGGTATATGGTCTTTTTCGGATTTGAGCCGTTTATTGCAACGAGTCCCGAGGCTATGGCGCTGTTTATATTTGATTACCTGCTGTTTGTTGAGAAGTCCCTTGAGATCATCTGCGGGATTCTCCTGCTCACCAATCAGTTTGTGCCGATGGCAATCGCTATCCTGAGTCCGATCGTCGCAAACATCTTCCTGCTCCATCTGTTCGTGGACCCGTCGATGCTGGCGCTTGCAGTGATTGTTGTCTTGTTGCATGGTTTGCTCCTCTACCATTATAGAAACCACTTTGCAGGATTGTTTGTCAGGAAGCCGGCCGCTACGGATACGGATACACCTTCCACGACTGCCCCGCTCGGGGAATAAATTAAATAACAGGCAAACGGGTGGCCCGCTTGCCTGCAATCATGGACGTTCCGCTTGGAGCGTCTTTTTCAATTGTTAGGCCCTGTTCTCCAACTGCAGATCCAGCACCTCATCTTCTTCCTTGCCGAATCCGGACCGGATGACTTCAAAGTTACGGGTCTGAGTCGCCGTGACGACTGGATGTTCTTTGAAGTAACCAGCGATCAGCTCTGTCATCGGGACACGGATTTCCCTCGTTATTTTGGAAGGTCCGAACATGTAATATCCTCCTCCGCCGACCGCCCTGTACTGGTTGAGTACAATTTCAAGCGTTTCGTCGGGTTTGATGAGACGCCCGTCATGGATCAGGACCGTGATGCGGTCGCCAGGGGGCCGTGTGAGATCGATTGTGTATTCGATTCCTGCATACATGTCGTAATTGTAATGTTGCGGCTTCGGATGGATGTACTCCGGGTTGATGCCGATTTCGCCATCCTGGCTGATCTCAAAATACGTAGCGGAAAGTTCGAGTGCTTCTTTCAGGTCACTCCCGGTCACCCGGCAGACAGCCAGCGTATTCGGATAAGGGTAGTTGGTGACAATATCCCTCATTGTGACACTTGGCGGTAACCCCTTCGCTTCCTGGCTGAACAGGGACGTAGCGGAAATGGAGCACCCGCTGTGATGCATCTGGACCCGATTAATGAAGTCGATGTACGCATGTCCCCGAATTCTCGTATCATGTGAGTCCGAAATGGACATGTCGCCAACTACCGCACCGACCGGCATATCGAGCCATTCTTCCAGCTTGTCTTCCATGGCACCGAACTGCTTCATTAGTGGACGGTCCGCTTCTTTGTCGTTGACGTCCATCAGCTCAGCCGCGCAACCCGTAATGTGCCAGCTGTCACCCTGCCGCTCCAGCTCCATTGTCGCTTTGCCGACCGCTTCTCCCCGGTAGCCTGGCTGAAGTACCGGTATGCCGTTTTTTACAGTCGCGATCTTCCTGTGCTGATGGCCGGTCAGCAGCACATCGATTCCCGGCACCTCTGTAAGAAGCGCGTAGCCTTCATTTTCCCCCGTCAGCATCTCTGTCGGCTCCCCCGTCTCCAAGTCACATTCCAGGCCACCGTGATAGCTGACCACAACAACGTCTGCGATTTCCCGGAGCATCGGAACATACTCGTTTGCGCTGTCGACCGCCGATCGGAATGTAAGGCCTGCGCAGTGGTCGGGGTGTTCCCAATGCGGAATATAGCGGGTCACCAGACCGAGCACTGCAATGCGGACGCCCTCCTTCTCGAAAATCTCGTAAGCCTTCCCGGTAACCGGCTCCCCGGTCTCATCCAGAATATTGGCCGCAAGCACGGGGAAATGTGCTGCCCGGACAGATTCCATCATATAAAACAGGCCATGGTTGAACTCATGGTTGCCGGGAACACCGGCATCAACTTCCAACTTGTTCAATGCTTCAACAAGCGGTGCCCCTGTTCCCAGCTCTCTTTCCATATAGGAGCTGAGCGGCGAGCCCTGGAGAAAATCACCGTTGTCGATGACAAGAACCGGTCCGTTCGCTTTGCACCGTTCCTCACGGATGACTGTTGCCGCTTTAAACAGGCCAAAGCCAAGGTCCTGCTCTTTGGTTTTCCCATCACCGGGAAATAGATATCCGTGCACATCACTTGTTTCCAGAATCGTCAGTGTCAGCTTGTCCAACGCGTCCGCCTCCGTTCTCTTCTGTTTGCCGCTTAATACGTATGTACCGGAAGCTCCGCCCCCTCTTCGGCCTTTTCCTTGCCGTACCAGATCTGTGCTTCAGGCAAGATGGGCGGAACACCGATCAGTTGAAGTTCTTGGTGGAACACCTCCGGCCGAAGGGTATGCCAGGGAACGGTCACGCCTGCCCCGATCACTTCTGCGATGGCAAGCAGGTCCGCCTGGCTGGCATGTCCGCTTGTGCCCAGATCCATGAAGCTGAACCTGTGTTGGTCAAGATGTTGCATCATGTCCGCAAAGCGTGAATCGTAACTTCCGAGCGGTTCGCCATTGCTGTGGCAGTAGATTCCTTTGTCAAACGCCTCCAGGAACCGGATGTTTGGGTAGCTGCTCTGGAGTACATAACGGCCTGGCTTTTTGGAAACCTCATTCAACGTAACTGTCTTGCCGGCCGGCTCTCCTTCACCGACCGTTTCTTCCAATACTGTCAGCTGAAGATCAAGATGGAACGATGCCAGGACTTTAGCATAGGTTTCTTCAAATACCATCGTTCTGCCGTTCCGTTCAACTGCTTCCGCCACTTCCTTCATCCGCTCAATGTTGCGGATGTACGGATTAATGATGATAATGTCCTCCGATTCACTCTGAAGAAGGTTTTCCAATGACTCGATCAGCGCCTCTTCAGTAGCAGGAGAGGCAGAAGGATTGCCTGACCGACCAGAGCTGAAGCTGGTTCCTTCAAGCAGAAGCACATCCGGTTGCCATTCTTCTGCTTCCTTAACCCAGCAGATCACTTTCCCGGGCTCGCTGCCCGTCAGGCGGAGATCACCTGAATGAATCATTCTCAAGTCGTCCGTCTCGATGAAAAGGGCTGAAGAGCCCGGCGTATCGTGATCCGACGGTTTAAAGGTTACGCGGATATCTCCGATTTCGATTGTCTCTCCGTCATCGACCGGGTGGAGCGATACCTTAGCCGGTTGTTCTTCGCCCAGTTCAACAAGCATGTTATAGAGCCGGAAAGCTTCCCTGGACAAATAAACGTTCGTCCCTTCGGGCAGATGCGGTAGCCCGCCCATATGATCCAGATGCAGATGAGATATAAAAATCGCGGATTCCGGAAATTCATCTGTCTCTGAACCGGTTGCACCGGAAAGGAATCCTTCCGTATCATAAAGTCCCGGTATGGCAGGGAGGCTCCCGTCAATGATCAGCTGTTCGGTAAGTGATCTTTCCTCTGTGTTTTCTGAAGGATCCCCGGTAAACGACAAGCCAAAGTCACATATGACTCTGGCCTGTTCAGTGAGGATCTCCACGATGTTGCCGCCGATGGTGTCGAGACCACCCCAAAAACGGTAGCGTGTCATCGGGCATTCCTCCTTAATCAATTGTTTTCGGTGATGCTTTCCGTCTGCTGGTCCAGTCCGGTCAGGGCTTCCTGTACGTCTGTACCGTTGATCATCACATCATCCAGCGTTTCGATAAACGCGTTCCGGTATTCACCATGACCTTTGAACATGGCGGAGTTTGCTGCGTATTCAAGTTCCTTGTTCGCCGCTTCAGCCGTCGGGTTCTCCTCGAGGAAGGCCTGATATTCCGGAACATCCTGTGCTGCGCGGGTAATCGGCACATAGCCGGTTTCCATCGCCCAGAACGCCGTATTTTCAGGCTGGAGAAGGAAGTGGATGAACGATACTGCTGCTTCCTTTTCTTCTTCCGTGGCAGATGCATAGACGCCGAGGTCGTTTCCGGCAAGGAGTGTCAGCTTCTCGTCGTTGAATGTCGGTATTTCCGCAGTGCCCCAATCCAGTCCATTTTCATCAGCGGACGGCTGGACGTGAGCGACGCCTGCGCTGGAACCGATATAGAGTGCGGATTCTCCGCGGCTAAACGGACCGGAGAAGTATCCGTCTTCCCCAGCAGTTCGTGCATGGCCGTTATCAACTGCATCCACGAGGAACTGCAGCGCTTCGACGCTTTCAGGGGAATCAATGTCAACTTGGAGTGTCTCTTGGTCGATGAATGCCGATCCGTTCTGACGGGCCATCGTTTCGAATTCCATTTCAAAGCTGTTTTCAAGTCCCATGGCCACACGTTCGTCACCGGCTTCTGTCATTTTCTCGCCAAGCTCGACGACTTCATCCCAGCTTGCCGGTACATCCACGCCGTATTCATCGAGGATTTCCTGGTTGTAGAACATGATCCGGGTCGACTTGGAGAATGGCATGGAGTACATCTTGCCGTCATATTTCACACCTTCCAGGAATCCTTCATAGATCTCGTCAAGCTCTTCCTGGGAAAACGCGGTGTCGCTGACGATCAGATCATCCAGCGGCTGAAGCAGATTGTTTTCAGCAAGGTCCGGCACTTGCCCCGGTGTCAGCTGGGACATTGTCGGCAGGTCTTTGGATACGCCCGCCGCCATGATGGACTGCTGGAGAGAACTGTAGTCTCCCTGGTTCATTTCCTTCACAACAATTTCATCCTGGGATTCGTTGAACTTGTCCGTCAGCTCGGTGATGGCATCCTGGTGAGGGCCGTTCATCGCATGCCAGAATGTCACCTCAACAGTTTCACTATTATCTTTTACCGCCGCATCAGCCTCATCACTGCTGCTTGCATCCCCGCCGCATGCGGCCAATAACAGGCTGGCAGAAAGGAAAATCCCCGCCCCAAGTGTAAATTTACGATTCTTCATCTTATTCTCTCCCCTAATAATTTCTTATATGGACATTGACTGATAGATGGTGACTAATTTATCTATTTATTGCAGTGGAGGGCGGCGACTCCAGCGGGAAAGGAAGTGCGGAGAGACTTCGCAGAAGGCTTGATGCCTTCCCCGCGGAAAGCGTCCGCCCGGAACGGAAATCAACCATGCACTCTGTAATCCCCTCACCCTTTTAACCCGCTCCGCGAAATCCCCATGATGATGTACTTCTGCAGGAACAGGTACAGGATGATCATCGGCAGGACGACAAGTGTCGAGGCGGCCATCAGCAGCTCATACTTCGTCCCTGCCTCGGTCGTGAACGCCTGCAGGCCGACCGGCAGCGTTCGGAGCATCCGGTCGTTCGTCACGATCAGCGGCCACATGAAGGAGTTCCAGCTTCCGATCACCTTCAGGATCGTGATCGCCACGATGGCTGATTTGGACAGCGGCACCATGACCGACCAGAGAAATCGGAAGTCACTGCATCCGTCCACCTTGGCCGCATAGTACAGCTCATCCGGAACCGACGTGAAGTTCTGGTGCAGGATAAACACGGAAAGCACACTTGCCAGATACGGGATGATCAGCGCCGCGTACGTATTGATCAATCCCAAGTTCGAAAGCGTCACGAAGTTCGGGATGATCAGGAGTTCCCCGGGAACCATCATCGTCGCGATCAGGACCGTGAACAATAAGCTTTTTCCGTAGAACTTCATCTTCGCAAAGGCGAACGCCGCGAGGATCGTCGTGAGCAGTTCACCGACCGTCGAAACCACGGTCACGAGCACACTGTTCAGAAAGTACTGCCCGAACGGAGCAGCCTCAAGCGCTGTTCCGTAGTTTCCGAACTGTAGGACATCCGGCATCCAGACTGGCGGCATCGCGACCGCTTCTGCCGGAGTTTTCAGTGATGTGATGACCATCCAGTAGAACGGGATCAGCATCGTGATCGCCCCGATCGACAGAGCGGCATAAATGAGCCCTTTTTTCAGCACATCCGCCATTCCCGCATCTGCCATCAGCCAGCTTGCCCGTTTAGCCGGCGGCAGTCCGGCCGGGGTCTCCAGCACTTGTTTCATGCCTTGTCGCCTCCTTTCTCAGTAATGGACAAACTTCTTGTTGTATGCGAACTGGATCAGTGTAACGGCCAGGATAATGACGAACAGGACGACACCTGCCGCGGCTGCGATGCCGTACTGATACTCTGTGTAGAACTTCTCGTAAAGGTAATACACGATCGTCAGTGTCGACTTGGCCGGGCCGGGCTTTGCCTGGAACAGCGCATACACTTCATCAAACACCTTGAAGCTGTTGATCACGCCGAGAACAGATACGAGAAAGAGTGTCGGACCGAGGAGCGGCAGCGTGATATTCCAGAATCGGTTAAAACCTGTTGCCCCGTCGACCTTTGCCGCCTTGTAGTACGTCTCGTCGATGTTGTTCAGCCCGACGAGAAACAGAATGATGTTGAAGCCGAGCCCTTTCCAGACTGCCATGATGACCAGGGCCAGCATTGAATAGTCGGGATCGGTGATCCAGTGGATCGGTTCGATGCCGAACCAGCCGAGAAAATAGTTCATCAGCCCATAATTACGGTGGTACAGCCAGTTCCAGACAAGCGAAATGGCGACTGTGCTCGTGACAAACGGCAGGAAATAGACAGTCCTGAAAAAGCCGGAAAGGAATTTGATCTGATTCAGCAGCAATGCGATTCCAAGCGACAGAGCGATCGAAATGGGAACGACACCAAGAACAAAGATGAATGTGTTTTTAATCGCCAGATAGAAATCAGAATCCTGCAGGATCGTCGTGAAGTTGCCGAGTCCATAGGCAAGGACAACGTCATCATAGAAGTTGTAATCCGTATAGAAGCTCATCGCAAACGACTTTACGATCGGGTAAAGGTTGAATGTGAAGATGATAAGCATCATCGGCAGGATGTAGAGCCATGCCTTCATGGTGCTTTTCAGGGTCGGATTTTGTATCATGCTCCGGCACTTCCGCCGGAAACTTTACTTGCAGGCCAATACACGGCTCGGCCCGATTGGTCGAAGTACAGAAGGTCGCTTGTCTCAGTTGTAAGATTGACCGTCTGCCCCTCCTCCAGCACTGCCGGCAAGCCTGTTGCCACCAGTTCTGTTTCTCCGTGAAGGATTTTTGCGGTCACATCCCTTCCGACCCTTTCGAGATGTGTGATTTCCCCTTGGAACAGGGTCTCCTCCGTCCGATCGGTCACTGCAAGACTCTCTGGACGGATGCCGACCGATTGGATTTCTCCTGCATACGGCTGCGGAATGTTCATCAGTCTTCTGATTCTCCCATTCGGGTCAAACGGCAACGTATTAATTGCCGGCTTGCCGAGAAATTCGGCCACGAACAGGTTTTCCGGGCGTTCATACAAAACTGTCGGTGTGCTCATCTGTTGGATTGCGCCTTTATCTAGTACCATCACATGATCCGAGAGACTGAGCGCTTCTTCCTGATCATGGGTGACAAACACCGTCGTGATGTTCGTCTTCTGCTGGATACGGCGGATTTCTTCCCGCATCTCCAGCCTGAGTCTGGCATCCAGATTTGAGAGCGGTTCGTCCATCAGCAGGATGGATGGCTCTTTGGCAAGCGCCCGTGCAATCGCCACGCGCTGCTGCTGGCCGCCTGAAAGCTGTCTGGGCTTTTTGTCGATATGCTCTTCAATCCGGACCAGCTTCACCAGTTCCATCGCCCGTTCCCTGCGTTCGTTCTTCGGCATTTTAGCCATTTTGAGCGGGAACATGATATTGTCCAGAACCGACAAATGCGGATACAGCGCATAGTTCTGGAAAACCATACCGACCTTCCGCTTTACCGCATCCAGCTTGGTGACTTCACGTTCCCCGAAGAAGATCCTCCCTTCCGTCGGGAACATCAATCCCGAAATCAACATGAGTGTCGTCGATTTACCGCATCCGCTCGGTCCCAGAATCGAGACCAGGGAATGCGCCGGAAATGTGAAATCAATGTGCTCGAGCACCTTTTTGTCTCCATACGACATGGTGACGTCTTCAAATCTGACCTGCAACGCGTTCACCTCTATGTATCTTCTGTCCGGGTGTCTGCCATATCCGGCAATTCTTCTGGTGCCCGTCCATTATAGGGTTCCGACTTTTGTTGCCGTATGAAGCAGTTGTTAAGAAATGCTAAAGACGGCTTTTTAGCTTTACGAAATATTTACAAGCGACCAAAATAAAAGACCGCAGACATCGGTGAACTGACCCCCGAACTACGGACACTTTAAAAAAGTCCCGGTTCGGGGTTTTTGCATGGTCAAAAACTCCGCTATACTGGACACAAAGTTGAACGGAGGAGATTTTGATGAGCCGCCAACCGATTAATGAATCCATTCGCCGACTTCTCGAGGACAATCCCAATGTCCTTCATGTGACGGGTAAGACCATACAATACGCTCCTGAATTCAAATTGAATGCCGTGAAGGCCTATCAGGAAGGTAAGACACCCTATGAGATTTTCCTGGAGGCGGGGCTGGATCCCAAACAGATCGGAACAGATACACCGAAACAATCGCTAAAGCGATGGAGGAAATCGTATGACGCCCTTGGCGAAGAAGGTCTGTTATCTGAGCGTCGGGGCCGCGGAAGCGTCGGTCGCCCTGTAACACGGGATCTGTCTGCGGAAGAACAACTGAAAAAGGCACAGGCTAAGATCAAGTATCTAGAGGCCGAACTGGAATTGTTAAAAAAGTTAGAGGCAGCCGAGAGGAGGCTGAGGAAGTAAGGCTCACACCGGGAGAAAAATATGCATTGATTGAAGAAGTGATCCGAACGTATGGGCTCAAGAGAGCTGTCGCCTATCTATGCAGGGTCGCGGGAGTCCGCCGTCAGGGTTACTATGAATGGCTGATCCGCCATGAATTGCGCGACCTCCGTGCGGAAGTGGATTATGAAGATGCCCTTCTCCTTAAAGAGATCCAGAAACGGAAGAAAGGGAAAGGAAGATGGCGAAGGCGACACAGGAACACCGTACGGTGTCTAATCACCTGAATCGTGAGTTCCAGCAGGATGAGCCGGGTAAGGTCCTCCTGACTGATATTACCTATCTGTATCACGTCCTTCACAACCTGCCTACCTATCGGTTGTGAAGGACGTGGCGACCAAGGAAATCCTCGCTTATGAACTGACGACCAGCCTTTCCATGCCAATCGTGTACCGGACGCTGGACAAGCTTGAAGAAGCTCTTGGAGAGAATCTACACCCGGAAATCGTCCTTCATTCAGACCAAGGATTCCACTACACCCATCCCGAGTACCAGAAATATCTCAAGGACATGAAAATCAGATAATCGATGTCCCGAAAGGGAAACTGTTTGGACAACGCGTCGATGGAATCCTTCTTCGGTCATATGAAAGATGAAATTGACTACAGGCAATGCCAAACCTTCGATGAGCTCAAGCAGCTGGTGGATGAGTACATTTATGAGTACAACTACCACCGATATCAATGGAATCTAAAAAAGATGACTCCGGCACAATACCGGAGTCATCTCATCGCCGCCTAGGCAGGGGTTTTAATTAAACTGTCCGCTTTATGGGGTTCGGTTCACGGTTGTCTGCGGTCGAAATTAAAATTAGTTATTCAAGCCTGGGACGAGGGGTTTCCTGCCGCCTGCCGGATCACTTCCGCTATCCGGCCCGGGTTTTCGGCAGTCAGCATATGTGTGCAATTCTCAAACGGGATCACCGTGGAATGCGGAATCTGTTCGTTGAGGAATTCAGCGGTCTCTTTTGAATAGAGCGTGCTCTTGTCACCATAGACAATCTGCGCCGGCACCTTAATGCCAGCAAGCATGTCCCGGTAGTCGGCCGTCACCATGGCATGCCACATGGCAGCCAGCACATGCGGCGAATTGCCGGCGGACAGCTTCAGCATTTCTTCAATCTCTTCTTCAGTCAGGTATGGGACAGTCTTCTTCATGAAGGGTCTTGAGAAACCTTCAAATTCTTCATACATCTGTGTCAGATCACGGTCAGCATCCGGACGGGTATATTCCCCGTGCCACAGGCCGAGGTTCCAGCCATCTTCATTGACAAGTTTCGGTGTCATATCGAAGATCGTAAAAGAGCTGAGCCTGTCCGTGCTGTAGTTCCGGATATATTCAAAACCAGTTGACGCGCCCATCGAGTGGCCCGCAAGCGTCACTTCATCAAGGCCCAGGTGTTCCATGAGTTCATCCAGATCCTGCGCGAAGCGTCGGAGCGTCAGCCCTTGGCCGGTCCTGTCCGATTGACCGTGGCCCCTCAGGTCATAGGCCACCACCCGGAATTCGTTGCTCAAGGATTCGATCGGTTCTGCGAAGGTTGTATGGTCACCCGACCACCCGTGGACGAGGACGATTGGGCGCCCCTCCCCCTTTTCCTCATAGAAAAGATTCACACCGTCACTTGTTTTGAAAAATGCCATTTCATTTCCCCCTTTTATCACAAATCAGACTGACTGTTCTGAATCCAGTATATCAATAGAATCGTAAAACCATATAAAAAGACACCCCTCGGGTGCCTTTTGCCGTACAGATGCAGTTTAAAGGTTCATCTTATTAAAGAATTCCTTGCGGTACTCCGGATAAAACCGGGTCCAGTAGAGCTGTGTAAGCTTCAGTGTGATGATTCCGACCAGCGGAAGCAACAGCAACGCAAAAAATCCTGGGTGATCCGTGATTCCGAGGTACAATCCCATCACAATCCCCAATATGACAAACAGGGCACTGACATACCAGCTTGCCAAGAACGCCATCAGAAAAACAGCGCTCATATAGAGGAATGTAAACATTTTGATTTTGTCACCACGGGTCGTCAAGCTCCGGAACTTGTTCCAATTCCGTTTAATCTCCGAGGCGATCTCTTTCGTGATGGCCCAGTTTCGTTTTATGAAAAAATCCAATTCTCTTCCTCCGTCGCCTTGCCTGGTCCGTCAGTTTTCCAGTTCGAAGTCCGCATTTTCCAGCTTGACGACTTTATTTTCTTCCGTAATCGACTGGAGAATCTCTGCGCCCTCAGGCGTGACCGGTACAGTGAACGGGATGGCATGGCCCGGCTGGATGGTGCCGGCAAATGGCTCGAGAAGCTCAACCCGTTCCTTTTCCAAAACGTATTCGACTCCGTCACCCGTATCGACACCGAGTGTATAGTCGAGTGCGATGTTCTTTATCGGCTGCTCAAGACGATTGACACCCAGGAAGAACATCGCCTGGCCGCCTTCCGTCTGATTGGCCAAAGTCAGCGGGTGGACACCAAAGTCACCCGGAACCCCGACTTCAGGGTTGCTTTCGAGGAAGGCCGATAACTGCTGATACATCTCATTTTCGAGTGTCACACCGTTTTCTTCATCCGCTTTAAGCACTTGGATTTCAACGGGTTCCATCTCTTTTTCCTGTGTCACAGCTTCCTGTTCCTCCTTCACTTCCGGTTCGTTGCTGTCTGCCTGATCGCCGCATCCGGCCAGCAGGACGCCTAAAGTCAAAAACATCGCTGTTCGTTTCATGATGCATGCACTCCCGAAAAACCGGATGTTTAACCGGTCATTAGTTTTTTTCTGCCGTCAGGCGCTGAAGCTCTTTTCTGAACTCGATTTCACCTGCGGTTTCAAGACCTTTAAAAATAAGCTCCCGGATGTGTTCGTGATCAAAGAACAGATTGGTATCCGGGGACAGATGGCCTTGGGGATAAGGGCATCCGACATAATCCCAAACTCTGTCTCCTCCGCCGACCCCGCTTTGTTTTCTGCCATAAATCATAATGTTCGGTTCCACGCCTTCCATCCTGACGACCGATCCGATCGGAAGAAGGTTTTCCCCAATATGTAAAGCCGTTGCATTAAACCTGACTGTCATTCCGGTGGCACTCCTTTCGTCCAAGAAATTATTCGGTGCCTTTTTCGACGCCGACACCAAATCTGCCGCCCACGAGGAAACGGAGGTCGATCAGGAACTCTCTGCCCACTCTCGCTTCTCCTCCGACACTTCCCGCAGAAGCACCAAACGTTACCTTGACATTATAGTCGGTAAACGGAATCCCGATTGTCGGGTTCAGCTCACCTTCCCACAATGAAGCTTTTGCGGCAAGCCCGACGTAACCGTCGTCGTAGCCCGCGTAAGCTTTTGCATCCCCAACGGTATAGTTGGCTCCGATGCCCGTGCCGCCGACAACATCGCCAAGGTATGGCATGTTGCGGTCCAATTCCACTTTTGCATCATACTCCAGCCCTTTTGCTTCCGCATTGACGAGCGGAAGGGGAATGTCGACTCCAAGCACAGAAGCTTCTTCAATCTTGGCATCTGCGCCTGCCTGAAGCATGTTTAACGTGCCCCGTGCATCCACATAGTCCGTGTCCGCTTCCATCTCCCCGTGAATCAGCTTGAAGTCAGCGCTGCCGCCCAACAACGGATCATCATCATTGAGGCCGGACCACTCATTCTCCAACTTGCCGGAGCCTGCGGTTACTGTGCCGTATTTCCCGAGCGCAACGGAGTCCCCGCCGATAACAAAGTTCGGCTCTTCTTTCTTCGAGGTTCCCGATGTGGTGCCGGCAGCTGCATATGTAGGAAAAAGCAGTCCGTTCTGACGATTGGCGAGTGCGGTCATCAGAGTCGGTGAAGCGTATGGCGCGTAGCCTGCAAGCATTCCCGGACCTGCCGGGAAACCATTCGCAGTGGCCGGATTCATCCCCCCGCCTGGTGTCCATAGGAAGGAAGTAAGCGGTGCATTAAAACCGGATAATCCCGAAACGCCGCCAAGGGATGCATTACCCGCGGCCAGATCGGCCTTGAGCGGACTCATCCTTGTCATGAAGGACCATTGGTCAGCTTTATAACCGACATCGGTCAGCCCTTCATTAAACATGCTTTCCAGATCCGCGATCCACATTTCCATCTTCCTGATGCCATCATCGACTGATGTAAGGGCTCCGGTCTGAGAAGCATCGAATTGATGAAGATCCGTCACTGTCTGATCCCGCTTTTTCTTGGCATCCTGTACGCCCTGCTGCACCTCGCTATCATCCAGGTGCGGGAGGCCGACGATATCGGACACACTGTCCATGATGGCATTGGCTTCATCGGTCAAGCTTCCGGCAATAGTGGAGATTTCGGAAAGGCCGCTCTCGATCTCGCTCTCGAGGAAGCTTTCCCGGATATGCCCGTCGGTTGCCGGTTCCAGGGCATTCAGCGCAGAATCCATCTGCTGTAGAATGCCTTGGAACTGGGATTTGAACATTCCAAAGTACTGCAGGAGCGGCAGATGGCAATCCCGGTAAAAAGCCCGGATCGCATCGCCTCCCTCTCCTTTTAGTGATTCCTGAAGAGCGACGAGTTCTTCTGTCGCGGCCCTGATCATCTGCATTTCTTCTTCCAGGCGCATCAGCGTCTCTACATTCCGCTGCATACCTTCGCGAAATAAGGTTACGTCCAATACTTTTATGCCGTCGCCACCTTTTCAAAAATGGTTTCCGTAACCCGGCAGACATGCAAACAGCCCGCCGGAATTTCCGGTTCCGGGCGGGCTGTTTAGTATTTTAGGCGTGTCCCAGGCAGAACCTGCAGTGCCTGGTCCATTTCTAATTCTCGTAAGTATCGTAACATATCAAAAGAGGCTGTTTTTCGTACTTATGCACCGTTTTGTGTCTGGTACCAATATCCTATTGGTTTAATTTGATTCCTAAGCATGCTCCTTGAAGAAGCGAAGCACATTTTCGGTGATTTTCTCCTGGTCATTGTCCAGTGTGGCGACATGATAGCTTTCTTCGAGCCGGACTTTTTCGATCACTCCCGACGAGATCCCTTCAGCAATGATATCCGAGTTCCCCGGCGGAACGACATGATCCTCATCTGAGACAAGGATCAGGCCCGGACAGGTAATATCGCCGAGATTCGCGCGAACTTCTTCCATTAGGGAAAGGATTTCTTTAACTGACTTGACCGGAGTCTTTTCATAAGCCAGTTCAGTAACGCCCGATTTTTTGATGTCCGATCCGATCGCATCGAGAAACCTGATCTCATCAGATTCTCCGACTTCCTTGAGTGCAGGCATGTCAATGGCTGCATTGATCAGCGCGATTGCCTTGATATCCGGGTGCTTCTGCGCCATGTGGAGTGTCAGCGTCCCGCCCATCGACAGACCGGCCATGTAGATCTTGTCACACCGATCCTTCAGCCAGTTGTATCCCTCTTCAACCGAGCCGGTCCAGTCTTGTCGGCTTGACCGTTCCATGTCTTCATAGTGGGTGCCATGTCCCTTCAGCCTCGGCAGGCATACTGTATAGCCCGCTCCGGCAAGCGCTTCTGCAAGTGGGCGCATGCTTTGCGTGGAACCCGTGAAGCCATGCGAGATCAGAATCCCTTCTTTCCCGCCTTCCGCATAGAATGGTTCGGCGCCTTTGAGTACCGGGTAATGCTCTTTCATCGTAATCCCCTCCGAGTATGAAATATCGATCTGACTATTTTCCCCATTCGACATGTTCTACAAGTTTCCCTTTCTTATAAAACAAACGGTGCTGGAAGTACATTTTCATGTCATTAAAGTATTCTGGTATACATAATAATATTACTTATACCTTTACAACTGTATTCCGGCAATCACCCAGCCCATCTGCACGGGTAGAGATTTCAAGACTATTTTCATCTTAAAAGAATGAAGCACCCACCAGATAGCGGGCGCTTCATCGTTATACCGTTTCGGCTTCTTTTTGGGTGTTTTTCAGGTCTTCAAACAGTTTCTCGATCGTCCCCGCTCCTACGTTTTTGTATTTGGCGAGGATGACGAGCTCCTGTGGCAACTGGCCAGCCCGCCGGATGCCCGATTCCTCCAACTGCCGGATAAATCCAGGTGTCAGCGAAGGAAAGTTCTCTTTGGTCAGTTCAGCCTTGGCGAGGGTCTCCGTCACAATGATGGAATCGCCTTTATGGAACAGGAACAGTTCGCCCGGCCGCTCAATGCGGATTCGCCGGCGGGCCCTTTCCTCATCAACAAATTCCGCCAGCTCCTCGAAAAATTGTTCATCATTTTTCTCGGTGTAGCGAGTAACCGCCTGATGAAGTCCTGTGAGGTCAGCCGGAAGTTCGCTCATGATCCGCGCCTCTTCTGCTCCGTGTAGCTTGACGAGAAAACGGACCGACTTCTCGAATCTCTGCGGCAGCAGAAATGCATCGCGCAGGAAATAAGGAATATCCAGTGTTCTGTCTCCGTGGCGAATCTGGCGGACAGTTGTATAGCCAGGCTGTTCAGATTGGTGTGTCTTCGGTGTGCTGACAGCTATAGATTCAGCAGGGAGAGTTTCTTCCCTTTCATTGCTCAATGTTTTTCTGAGAAGTTCTTCCAGGCGGCCAAGGCGGGATTCCAGCTCCGGCAACTCGAATGTCTGTTCCTTCGGAGGAGCCGGATCCCGGTATTCCGGGAATGTGAAATCCGGATTCCCGTAAACTTCCACATACCACTTCATTACGATATACAGCTGTTCCCAGGCAGCAAGAGACTCTGTTACGCGGAAGGCTCTTGGCTGATGGGCTGCCCGGTTTCCTGCCATTCGGATGTCATGCAGCGCATCCCGGACTTCATCGGTCAGCAAACCCTGGCGACCTGCTTCGTCTAGCCGGTCTTTTAATGATTTATGCTGAACATCCGGAATCCCTTCTTCTTGCATGACCAGTTGAAGGACCGAATCGATCAGTACACGTGCATGCGTCAGCATCGTCCTCGGACTCGTATAGACAGACTGCTCCAGTTCCCCTGCAACCAAGGCGAGATGCCGGTGTTCCAGAAACGCATAATAGTATTCGCCATTTTCGTTCACAACGCTGACTCCTTCTCTTTTACAATCTACTTATTCTATCATTTCTTATTAGCGGACTACAAAGCGTGATAAAGTGTGGCATAATAATACAAAAGAGAGGTCGTTCAGGGCGGTGTTTGAAGTGACGGAAGAAAAGCTAAACCGGCTCGGCCAAATGGAAAAACGGCTTTCATCGATCGCCGGCAGGGACCCTGCTGACGCGGTTCATGAAATCGTGCTTGAATTGTTCGGTTTTGACTATGATTATGTGCCGGTTTTGCGCGGCAAACGTGAAGGGCTGACAAACAGGGAGATTCTTTCTGAGGAACTGCAGAAACTTCCCGCGCTGACAGTGGAGCATCTCTGTCCGCTCCTGCTTTATCTGTTTGGCACAAATCTCAAAGGAATTGTCTCCATTGAGAAAGCACCGATTTCGATCCGATCCAAGGACAACTGGGTAAAACGCCATCGCGGAGATCTTGTCATGATTACAGGCGGACACGAAGACCTGGAGGTTCTTGTTACCCCTACCGAAGAATTCATGACCGTCAACGGCAATGAATTTCTCCCGGAAGATCTTCTTAAGCGTCTGATCAACATCGGTTATCAAAACCGCGACGGACACGCTTTCTATGCAAACCCCGAAGGCGAGCCCGTATCCGACGACTTTAAGACGCTGACGATCCGGACGATCACCGAGTATTTTGAAGAACATCCCCAACATTGACCCATGTGCATATGAACAGCCCGGATCCTCTGCGGATCCGGGCTGTTTTGTGTAGGGGCATGCGCGTTGGGCATCATCAACGTTTTCATCCAGTATGTTAACGTCTCACTCCAGTATGTTAGCGTTTCACTCCAGTATGTTAACGTTACACCCCAATATGGCAACGTCCCGCATCAATTCGTTTTCACTCTGCAAATCCTGCAAGGAATTTGACACGGTCACCCATCGGCGGCGGATTGTCGTCGGTAAGGACGATCTCGAGAAGGGCCGGGCCGTCTGTGGACATCAGCTTACTGATCGTTTCCCCGTTAAGATCCTCCATCGATTCCACACGCGCCGCCGGAATTTCAAGGGCTTCCGCCATCTTCGTGAAGTTCATCGGCTGTGTGGAGAACGTTTTGTGCGCGCGCTTGAACTGCAGACTGTGTCCGTGATAGACCAGGCCAAGCCGGGCATTGTTCATGACGATGAACAAAACAGGCACGCCGTATTCTTTCGCTGTCAATATCTCCATGCCGTGCATGTGGAAGCAGCCATCACCGGTGATGATCACCGTCGGTCGTTCAGGGTCCGCCATTTTAGCGGCCATTCCAACTGATAAACCGCTTCCCATTGCACCGAAGTGCACATTGATATCAAAGGCATCCGGCGAAAGGACGCTCAGGTCATGTATCACATAAGCTTCGGTTTCCGTAATGTCGACTGCGTATCTGGTATTTTCCGGCAACAGTTGCTGAAGCTTTAGAACGACGTTTTTCGTCGTATATGCGGCTCCTGGCGATAGCCTCTCCGGATTGTATGGGACGCTGACCGGTTTTTCTCTTGTTCCGAGCATCTTAAGCTCCCTCAGGACAACCGGAAGCGTATCTGTCAGATCGCCTAAAACGGGAAGATCTGCGGGGTACTTCCTGCCAAACACCGTTTCGTCCCGATCAAACTGGATAACAAACCGGTCCTTTGCGAGAGCGGTACTGTAGTTGCTCGTAGCGGTCTCACCCAAGCTCGAGCCGATGACGAGCAGTGTATCGAAGTCCCCATCTTGGATAAGCCGGCCTGTTGACTCGTTCCCGGCAAAGCCATAGACTCCTGCAAAGTTCGGGTGTGCATCTTTAAACAAGCCTTTGGCCACAGGCGTGGAAACGACCGGCCAGCCCAGCAATTCAGAAAGGCGCATGACTTCCGACACCATTCCCCGGGCACCTTGCCCGCAGAAAATCAGGCCGGCGTTGCGGCTCTTCAGCTCCCTTGCAGCTTGGCCGGCAGCCGCAGTATCCGCCTTTATCCTTGCCGGACAGACTGCAACCGGGATGATGGACGGATCGATATCAGTCATCTGCACGTCAAGCGGCATTGCGATATGTACAGGTCCCGGCACCCCGCTCATGGCGATCTCAAGGGCCTTTGCGATTTCCTTTACCAGCTCATCTCCACGGCCGACCAGCTTGGAGTATTTTGTGACTGGCGCAAACACAGATGCGGCCTCCAGTTCCTGCGAGGCATTCATCCCTACTGTTGACGTCGGCACGGATCCCGTCAGAAACAGGACCGGCAGCTGTTCCCGCATGGCATTTGCAGCAGGCGTGACCAGGTTCATCGCACCCGGTCCGCTTGAGCCGATCGCGACTGCAGGACCTCCGGAATACTTGGCGAACCCCGCCGCCATATACCCGGCTGCCCCTTCATGCTTTGTGATGATCGGCAAGATGTCTTCATAGTCGTTCATCCCGTCGAAAAGTACATTGACGCTGCCCGCCGGTATCCCGAATATCCGGTCGATTCCTATGTTCCTGAAGAACTCAAGTACCGCTATCCCTGCTTTCAACGGCTCCATCCCCCTTGGTCGTTGGTCAAAAAGTCCTTCTCAAGCTTTCTGGCCGGTACCGGCGGGCTAAAGAAGTAGCCCTGCATCATCGTGCACTCGCGGGAGGCAAGATAGTCGGCCTGTTCTTCTGTTTCTACGCCTTCCGCGATCACTTCAAGGCCCATATTCTTTGCCATTGTGATGATCGTATCGGTCAGCGCGCGGTCATCCTCATCAAGCAGGATATCACGGATGAATGTCCTGTCGATCTTGAGGGTTGTCAGCGGGAATCTCTGAAGATAGCCAAGTGACGAATAACCCGTACCGAAGTCATCGATATCCAGGTGTACACCGAGTTCCTTCAGCTTGTTCATCGTAGAGATGGCAAGATCCGTATTGCGCATGATCTGATTCTCTGTCAGTTCAAGATGAAGCAGTTCGGGACGGATGCCAGTTTCGGCCAGCACCTGCTTGACGATACGGTGAAGGCTGCCCTGTTCGAACTGTGCGGCTGACAGATTGACGGCCATGCAAAGATCATCGAAGCCTTTGTCATGCCACTTTTTAAGCTGCGAAACCGCCTCGCGAAGCACCCATTCACCGATCGGTACGATCAGGCCGGTCTGTTCGGCAAGCGGGATAAATATATCCGGGGATACCAGGCCTTCCTCCGGGTGATTCCATCGGATCAGCGCTTCCACACCGACCATCCGGTGCTTGCATAAGTCGACCTGCGGCTGATAATACAGAGTGAATTCGTCCCGCTCCAACGCCCGGTATAGTGCGTTTTCATATTTGACGCTTTCGATGGTCCGTTTGCCGATCTTCTCGTCGTAGAAATAATAGCTGCCGCCGGCCACTTCCTTGGAGTGATACATCGCCGTGTCGGCATTTTTGATGAGCATCTCGGCATTATCGCCGTCTGCGGGAAACATGCTGATGCCAATTGAGTTTTTAATAAATATTTCGTGATCGTCAATGGTGATCGGCTTTGCAAAAGATTTATTGATCTTGCTGACGGCACGAAGGACTTCCTCCCGGTTTTTGACGTCAAGCAGGATGATCATGAATTCGTCACCGCCCTGCCTGGACACGATACCGTTAATAGGTACGGCTTCACTCAACCGTTTCGCCACTTCTTTCAGAAGAAGATCGCCGAAACTGTGTCCGAGAGTGTCATTGACAAGTTTAAAGCGGTCCAGATCCAGGAACATCACCGCCACTTGCTCATCATCTCTCTTGGCATTTTCCAACGCTTCATCCAGTCGTTCTTTCATCTGCAGCCGGTTCGGCAAATCGGTCAGGCTGTCATAGTATGCGTAATACTTAATCTCTTCCTCAAGATAGCGACGCTCTGTAATGTCCTTAAAAATGACCACTTGACCGAAGATCTGATCGTCTTCCTGAATAAAGGAGATGTCATATTCCACAGGGAACACGGTTCCGTCCTTCCTGTGGAAAACGTCTGATTCATCATTTAGCTGCGGTAGCTCTCCGCTGTCCCCTCCACGAAATATATTCGCTGAAGACTGGCCTTCAAGTTCTTCGGGACGGGAATAACCGAGCATTTTCAGTGCCGCCGGATTACTGAATGTAATCTTGCCGTCCAATCCGATTCCAAAAATCCCTTCGCCTGCAGATTTTAGGATCAGTTCCTTTTCCCTGGAGAGCGATTCCAGCTCTGTGATTACCCGCTGCAGCTCTTCGTTTTTAACCGTTACTTCCTTGGTCCGCTGATTAATGATCATTTCCTGCTTCTCGATAAAGAGGAGGTTTGAAAGTGTGGAAGCAGTCATGTCCACAATGGACTGTGCCAGGTCAATCGTGGTCTGGGGATACTCGACAATCTTCCCGGAACGATTCGGGACAGCGATGAATCCGAGAATCTCGTTCATCGCAATCATCGGGAAGATGGCCATTCCCCTGATCCCGAACGTCCGGCAGATATCCTTGTTCGGACGTTCGTCCTTGGTCACGTCAGGGATATATACCGGTTTCCTCGTCCGTATTGAATCCTGGTACATCCTGTCTTCAAGCAGGTCATTAAGCTGTGCCCTGTGCATTCGCAGCCATTCATCCTCACTCATGTCACTGCTCTTTGCCAGATGAGCGGGTTTGATCTTTTTACCGGCGACCGGATCCAGCAGATGAACGGCGGGATCGTCGCTTTCAAGCAGTTGGCCTACATGGCGGAAGCAGGTCTGGATCGCCTGGTCCATCGTTTCCGCCCTCGATAGTTCACTGTTGGCATCGAGGAGAAGCTGCTTGTCCTGGATCAGGTTCTCTTTACGCAAGAGATCATTGGCATTGCGGATGGCGACTGCTGCCATGTTGACAAACGCTTCCACAGTCTCACGCTGTTCCCCGGTGATGTTCATCGGCTGCCCGTAGTTGAACAGGAAGACGAGTCCGTAAAGGTCATCTCCAAAAGCAATGGGCATTGCGAGCAGCGAGCGGATCAGAAACGAGTCGACCGCCCAGTCGCTCGGCCGGCCATCGGATCTGGTATCCGGTATGTATACAGCCCGATTTGTTTTTGTGACTTCCCTGACCAGGGCGTCATCTTCCGGGCTGATCACATGCATATCAAGCGTCATGCCGTTCAGGACTTCCGGTTTTCCGGTGAACCCCCTGAATGTGCCGTCTTCCTGCGGCAGGTAAATGCCGACCGAGTCACACTGGAAAACTTCCTGAGAAATAGCGTCCGTCACCGCCTGCAGCATCTCTTTCAGGTCAAGTTTCGTATTGATGATTCGGGTTAGGTTGGCAAGTTGCCTGTACCTGGATTGATCGTTCACAGCCGCACCTCCTCAAGGAATCATATTCCTATCAATATACTACCCTATTCTCAAATATCTTCCCAACATAAGAAGGCGGCTTCCCCCCTGCATCCTTGTTGGAAGCAGAAACAAAACCGCCAGACGGGCACGGGGCCCGGACTACTTATTCATCTTCCTCATCATGGAATGCTTCTTCAAGACGGTGCCTGAATTCTTCGGCAGCACTATATCCCTGCATACGCAGATACCAGTTGTTTGCCGCTGCTTCGATCAGTCCTGCGACATCACGTCCCGGCTGCAGCTGAATCTGGATATGGGGGATCTTCACGCCCATATATTCTTTGAACTTCATGTCGACTTCAAGTTCATTGTTAAGCGCGTCTTTTTCCCATTCGATCAGTTCAATATCAAGCGCAATGCGTGTCTCTTCCTGGAAGGAGGTGCGGCCATACATTCGGACGACATTCAGCAGACCGACGCTCCGGAGGGCCAAGAACTCCTTGTTGCTTCCGTCATGAGTACCAAGGAGTGTCTGAGGGCTTAGCTTTCGCAGTACCACGATGTCATCGCTTACGAGACGGTGCCCACGGCCGATGAGCGTGTGGGCCGTCTCGCTTTTCCCGACTCCCGATTTCCCCCGGAGAAGGACGCCGATGCCGGATACATTCACACAGACACCGTGAACCGCGATTTCTTCAGCCAGTTGGTTCAGCAGGAAACGGTTCAGTTTCTGGACCAGATCAGTCATCGAGTCTGATGTCCTAAGCACCGGAATATGCGCTTCGCCGCAATGCAGCAATAGTCCAACAGGTTCCTCCTGGTTGGATGTGATGATGATGCACGGCGGGTCGTACGTCACCATATTCCCGATCCGGTGCCGGGCTTCATCCGCATCCAATGTCCTGAGATAACTGATTTCGTTGCGTCCCAGAATCTGGACATGGCCTTTTGCTATAAAACCGAAGTGATTCAAAAATTCAAGTCCCGGACGCCTCACCTGTGCTTTGGTAATCTCCCGGTCCAGTTCATCCTTGCCGATTAATACTTCGAGCGAAAAATTTTCTGCAGCTTGCCTCACTGTTACATGCTTGTTTTCCATCATTCTCTCTGCTTCCCGACTTCCTATAATATAATTCGTCATCCATAATTCCTTATCCATTATACAATGTTGAAATCCGATTGTAAGCGTAAACTAACCTATCCTTCCAGGAGTGAACCGGTGTCCACCGTCCATTTCTCGAGTGAATGGGCATCAATGGCATGAACATGGCCGCCCGGTTCCGGGAAGTCCGGAATGTAGACAAGCTCGTACACCGGCACGCCACCCGCAGCTTCATTTCTAGTCCTGACCGGACGCATCGTGATATCGGAGACGAACAGCGCCTTCACTGTGCGCAGACTAAAAGGACGCTCTCGCAAAAGCGGGCTGAAATCAATGGCGGCCGCCTCGCTCATATCAAACCGGACTACTGTGCCGGTCTTACGGTCCACGTCTATTTCAACGCCTTCATCCTCCACCTGAACTCCGTACTGGTGGCGGTCGAAAATGAAGGTGAAGACGTTTCTCTCTTCTGCCTGGGATTCGCTCTGCTCTTTTCTGAGGAGAAACCGCTGCTCAGCACCGGGAAACTTCCTGAATAACATCTTGATTGCTGAATCCAGCGCAATTCGATAAGAAGTATCAGGACGGCTTTCCGCCTTAAGGGTCTCTTTGCCAAGCGGCTCGTGGTCCGGCGGATAAATTCCTAGATCTTCCGCCAGAGAGATGACCGTCCCGTCCATCTTGACCTCATCAGGAGAACCAGTCAGGAAATCGTAGATCAGATGAAACTGATCATCGCCATCCACGTAAAGGTCAGAGTCATATTTGCTGATTTTCAGCTCCGCTGTAAGATTGGCCATGTACAGATCAAGTGCAGCCTCTGAACTGATCGATTTTTCTTCGTCAATCAATACAAGCGGCCCGAGATAGCTGACCACTTCGGACAGTACCCCATCTTTTTGGAAGGCGATACTCAGACCGGAATTCGGTAGCTCCAGACCGTCTTCATCCGCCCTGACAAAATCGACAGTATAGACATGTTCCAGATCAACAACGGAAGAAAACTGTAACTCTGCCGCCTCCATCCCGAAGACATCGGCAATAAATTGACCGGCGCGATCCCGAATGGCAACCGGCGACAGTGACACGACCGGAGTGCGTCCTTCCGCTTGGTGATTAATGAAGTAGCGTATTCCTCCTTTACTGTCCAGATGGAGTTCGCCAACCGGTTCTCCTCCGTCTTTTCTTTGCAGCGTCCAGAGCCCTTTTGAACAGTCCGTTTTTCCGGTCTCAATATCCTCTATTTTCACTCCATCCAGATAAGGAAGGAGCTTTTCAAACCAAATCATGATGCTGTCCATCGACCGACCCTCCATTAAAACCATACTTCTATATGGTATTACCCAATTTCCCCGGCCAATGAGCAATCTTAATAAAGAAACGCCCCGGTCATGCAAAAGTTGCATGCCGGGACGATGATCCGGTTTGTTTTTTAAAACCTCTTCTGTCAGCTCATCCTGCCACGGACGAGATGCTGTTTTCGTTCTTCTGCAATGGCTGCAAAATAGCGGGTATACGCCGATTCTCCTGAATAGGTAAGGCACAGATATTCTTGGGCCCGCGTCATTGCAATGTAAAGAAGAGATGCTTCCCGCTCCTCGTCCTTTTCCAAAGGGAGCGGCAATAGGTCAATATGCACGATAAAGACTGCCCTGAAATCCAGTCCCTTGCTGCTGTCGATTGTACTGATTGTGACAGCTTCTGCATTGCGGTCATAATTCCTTTTGGACTCCGGGGTTTCGGTCAGCCAGTAAGAAGGGAGATTTTCCTTTTCGAGTGCTTTCTGCAGAGCATCTACATAGTCATGGCCTCCCCATTTGCGGACCCGATAAAGTATCAGCATGCCGGAAAGGGGAATATGGCGCTGTTCGTGAAGCAGCCGGATCTGTCTTGCGACAAATGCCGCCTCCTCTAAGAAATCCTTTCTCCTGATGATTCCTGGTTCATACCCGTTCCGCTTGGTGCTCTGTGGTGCGATGATCTCCCCTTCGAACTCTTTAGTGACCACTTTGTTTTTCAAAGTTGAATGCTCACGGTAAAAATCCCATGCAAAAGAAACGATCTGAGCGGTATTTCGGTAGTTAATATTGAGCACCTTTGACCGGCCGCGGAAATCAAGCCCTGTGTCTTGTACATAGGAACGCTTTCGCTTGTAGATTGACTGCGCGCGGTCTTCCACGAGGAGAAGCGATTTGGTTTCCGGGTTAAGCAGACTGCTGACCAATCTGAACCACTCCGGTTCAAAATCCTGGCCCTCGTCGATCAGAATAGCATCGTAGGATGGAAGGACAGCCTCACCATGATCGAGTTTGCTTAGGTAATATGGAATCTGCTTTTCACTAATCTTGAGGTCATTCCGGAGCCACGCATGAAAATTGCGGACAAGGATATTCCCCGTACCGGGAATGACTTTTCTTTTTTGACCGTCAGCCAAATCAAAGTCGAACAAGCTGTCCGGTTCATTCATCATGCGCCTGACCAGTGACTCAATGGATCGGGACAAGGAGATATTGTAGCAGAGGATGAGAATCTTCCATTCGGAATGCTCTCTTGCCAAGAGTTTGGCGCGGCTCGCCAGAACGAGCGTCTTGCCGCTTCCTGCAACTCCGCGGATAAGTCGGTTTTTGTCGCCCAGCTGCTTGGCAAGATTCTCCTGATGAAGATCCATCGCTTTCAGGTCACGCAGAGATAGCAGCAATTGGTCTTTATAAGGAACCGGCTCGCGAAATTCTGCGCTGATTCGCACTTCAGGGAACAAGTGGTACCGGATGGAATCGATTTCTTGCCGCCCCAATGGCTCACGCAGCGGGAACGTCATCGAAGACAGTGCATGAATCTTTTCGATAAACTCCTCCCCGGAGAAACCTTCCTGATCGGGATCTATTGCGTCCCGGGTGAATGTCCGTTCCGGATCAAGGACGGAATAAAGATGATCCTTGACCATGTCTTGTTCATGTAGCCTCGTGAACACGGTGCCGAAGCCACACGGGAACTTTAACTTAAACTGATACTTCCCTTCGAGGTGGACAAGCGCCTTATCTTTTTCCAGCACATTTTTAATGTGGAACATGTATTCTTTGGCCTGAAGCATCGGACTTTTCACAGTTGCATGTGTACCGGCCGAAGTCAGCAGTGTCCACTCATCTCTGTTCAATTGATAAAGGGTATTGCGTGTATAGTCTTTCACTTCAAGAACCACCATGCCGAAATCAGGTCCAATCAACACAAAGTCCGGCCTGCGGCCATGAATTTCAGGTTCATAATAGACAATCACATCATCTGGCAGGACTTGCTTCATTGTGCGGAAAAGCAGCCGCTCGCCTGCAGTCGCGGACGACCGGATGGTTTCCGGGATCATATAGGCCAAGGAGACCCCTCCTGTATGGTTAATCTGCATTAATAGTACGTTGTCCGACAATCTTTGGCAATATACGGAACTATTTGTAGAGACATGAAAAAGCACCATCCCAAAAATAAGGGACAGTGCTTTGATGGAGGGTAATCAAACCCGAATCAGTCGCCGACATCCTCGCCGGCTGCCATGCGGTACACTTTTACTTTTCCGGCAAGACGGCGCTCATAGGATGAAAGGGACTGCCGCTTGATTGCTGCGAAATCCAACTCGCTGATCAGACTATGTTTGCGGTTGAGCTCTGCGGCATTGTACCAGGCTGTCTTTTCCGCGTGGAGATTTCGCTCTTCCTCAGCTATGATTTTTGCCATATATTCCGGATTTCGTTCCAAAACCTTTGGCGGCGTCGTTTTCTTCATCTGATAGACTTCCCTCGAAAGCGAGAGCCCGGCAAGGAGTGCCCGGCGATCGAGCGCATGCCCAAGTTCGTGCATGGTGATCGCAGCCACATATGTTTCCAGAGATACCGGGCGTTCCTGCTCGCTGACTGCTTCTTGAATCCGGTCGGGATCATACGTGACATAGTCATGGATAAAGTGGTACGTCATGTTGATGCCGTTCCTCTCTAGACGGACTTCACGAATAACCCCGACATGGTTCATCGTCTCATGGATGATTTTCTCTATTTGATGTCGGTTCACGATCTCATTTCCCCATTTTTAGATTTTTATATTTTGTATTTTAACATTATCTTACTATAAAGTCTTCCTTTGTGTTCATCTGTAAAAAGAGCTTAATATTTAGTAGTGTATTAAAATTGTTACTTGTGAGAAATAGCATTGTGTCAAGATGTAAAAAATCAGTCAAACCCTTAAGAAATATTACTTTTATGGTTATCTATCTTCAGTAAAAAATTTTACAATTATTACGATTCTTCTTCAGTGGTTTAGAAGTTCTATAAGCGGCAATACAATGGTTGAAGCTGCACATAGCTTCTTTCCAATAATAAAATTGAGGAGGAATGCAACATGGCAGACAACAGAAACAAGAACAGCAAAATGTCCCGAGAAGAAGCAGGCCGTATGGGCGGAGAAGCCACTTCCAACAATCACGACCAGGACTTCTATGAAGAAATCGGGCGTAAGGGCGGAGAAGCGACCGCCGAAAACCACGACAGTGATTTCTACTCGGAGATCGGGCAAAAAGGTGGAGAAGCCACTTCCGAAAACCATGACCGCAGCTTCTACGAGGAAATTGGTGAAAAAGGCGGAAACGCCCGAAACAACAATAACAACAACTGATTTAAGGCTCCCCACTCAACACCGAAAAAGGAGAATTCAACATGGCTAACAACAATAACAACAACCGCAAAATGACAGTTGAAGAAGCTGGCCGTAAAGGCGGAGAAGCGACTGCTCAAAATCATGGCCAGGAATTCTACGAAGAAATCGGACGAAAAGGCGGAGAAGCCACTTCAAATAACCATGATCGTGATTTCTACGAGGAAATTGGTGAAAAAGGCGGAAACGCCCGAAACAAAAATAATAATAACAACAATAATAACAATTAATCGCCGTTCCTGCAAAACACGGGTGAGGACACTTCCTCCCCGTGTTTTTTGTTTGCCTACCTATCAAAGAAAAAAACGGAGAGCAGAATGTTTCTGCTCTCCAGTGAGGCGGTCGGAAGATAAATAAAAGAAATTGATAAAGGCATCATTAATACTTCCTTTTGTCGACCACTTCATATGTTTCATCACAAATTTCAATCTTGCTCGGGCTGTTCGCTTTAGCAAGGATGATCGCCTCGGCGATGGCCTCGTCTTTATAAATGAACATCTCTTCCAAATCCTGATTTCCCATGGTAATCATCCAACGAGAAGCTTCCTTGTCCGGTGCAACACGATAGCACTGCATGAACGGTTTCCACTCCTTACATAATGGTCCCGGCAATGCCGGGTTTAGGGCTTGATATCATTCTGTATCCTATTCACCATTTTGTCAAACTTTTTTTAGGGCTTTCGATCTTGGTTAAATTGTTTATAAAACCAGGCCTGTTTGTGAAATATTTCTCATAGCGCTCCATTCGTAGTCTGTACCCAATAGGACGTTGTCCATCTCATTTTTTCGTGTTTTGTCCTGTGCTCTGCCATAGGTGAGATTTTCAGGACAATCCACCGGACCGAGAAAGATCAGAACCGCACCTTGAATATGTCCGATTTTATTATGCGCACCAGTGATTCTGTTATTCACCCCGGTAAACTTATCTTTTGGACTGACACAAAAATACCCCGGGACACTTGTCCCGGGGCGCTTTCACATCAATTGATATTGATGTAGATCTTGCCGTTTGCAGTTTTGCGGGCTTCGTTGCCGAAGTCGTCTTTAACCTTCACTTCAAGCTGCGCACCGTTTGCTTTCATACCGGCAGGTACTGTCCAGTAGCCGACATAGTGGCCCGGAGACGTTTCCATCATCGGGAGTTCAGTCGGGTTGGTGGACGGCAGATTCGTCAATGGCATATGAATGACGAAGCTTGCCTTGAGGCCAGGTGTGCTGTCGAACTCGAACATGAAGGATTGGCCTGTTTTCAGGTTAACGTCTTCTTCCGGCATGAGATTTTCGATGGCAGGCGCATCATAGTTTGCCTGAATCGTTACACTCTCGGTTGCCTGGTTTCCTGCAGCATCCTGCGCAACCACTTCAATAAGGTTGGCGCCATTGTCCAGAAGGATCCGCTTCGAATATTTGCCGTCACGGACGTCAGCCTTTTGGCCGTTGACTTCAACCCAATCCAAGTTGGCGTCGGATACAGAACCTTGGACCGTTACAGTCTCACGGTTCGTCTTTTCGCCGTCTGCCGGGCTGTCGATCGTGAGCTCAGGCAGAGCTGTGTCGAGTGTAACCGTGACCGGAGCGGATACCCCTGTTTCCCGGCCGTCCAGAAGCGAAGTGGCCGTGAAGGTGTTCTCTCCTTCAGCAAGCGTCAGATCGAACGAGAACTTGCCATCATCGCCGACTGTCGCTGTGCCGACTTCCTCACCATTGTTGTCGAGACGGATTTCGGTTGTAGCCGATGCCGTACCCTCAACCGTGATGTCTGCTTCATTCGTCAGCTGGCCATCGGATGGGTTCGTGATGACCGGGGTCGCGACTTCATAATCCACCTGTGCACGGATCATGTAGTTACCTTCTTCTTCAGGAACCGGGGACCACGCACCGCCTACAAACTGATAGCTGCGATTTGCATTTGGTCCGTTTTCATCCGTTGCAAGTCCCGGAGTGTTCGGGTTGGCGTGGGACTGGATGTAGACCATGTAGAAATCTTTCCCGACATTGATGCCGTGTTCTTTCAGGTCGACAACCGTCCACTCACCGTTCCGGAGTGCAGTCGCCTCAAATGGTCCGGCAAGTTTCTCACCAGGAGCGCCATCAGTGCCGGATGCATCCCAGACTTCAACTGCAAAGTCTGTTCCGCCCGGTACCGGCCAGGAAGTATCCCAGAAGCTGAAGACCCCTGCAGAGACGATCCCCTGCTCTTGCCCTTCAGGAAGAGTCATCTTGACTGCCCAGCCGTTGCCCGCATCGTAGAATGCACGTGCGTTCTCGCCTGTGCCGTCGTCATAGCCGATTTCCCCGCCCGGTACTGTGTAGAACGGCTCCAGCGTGATGTCATGAACTGCCGGCTCATCGCCGATTGTGACATTCACTTCTGTGCCGTGGTAGCCGGATGCGACGATTTTCAGCGTGTAGTCGCCTTCATAGGCTTCGATTTCGTAGCGGCCATCGGCATCGGTTGTGACCGGTGCGATGTTCGCATCTTCCACGAGGAGGACGGTAGCGCCCTCGACCGCCGAACCGTCTGCGGAATCTGTGATGGTGCCGGATACCGTGTTCATCGGAATTTCCTCGAGGACGAAGTTAGCGGTTGCAGTTTCGTCCGCTCCGACGGATACGCTCTGGTTATCAGAACGGAAACCGTATGCTTCTGCGACAAGCGTGTAGTCGCCCGCTGCCGTACGCATCGAATACGTGCCGTCCGCCGGGTTCGTATAAACCGAACTGCCTGTTTCAAGGACGCTTACCTGCGCATTGAGCGGAAGCAGCATCGGTGCCGGCTTCTGGCCGTCTTCAACAGGTTTCACTTCGTTTTTCGGCATGACCGGCTTGATCGTCGTTGGATCAATCGGATCGCCTTTCTTCAGAGCTTCGTTTTCCTTCTTGATCACGCCGAGCTGCTTGCCGTTGTTACCGGCTTTAGCACTTCCGTTTGTCTTGCCTTTTGCTTTGCCATTATTGCCTTTGACCGCTGCGGATGTGGACTCGGATGTGTCAGAAAGGGCGACATCATCGAGGTACCATCCGTCACGGGTCACACTGCCGTCCGAGAAAGCGTTGAAGCCGATGTAAACGCGCTGTCCGGCATACTCGGAAAGGTCAACTTCGACATCTGTCCAATCGCCAGACTCGCCCTGGACCATGAGAAGCTGAGTCCAGTTCTCGTAGTCCGTGGAAATGACCACGTGACCGTAATCCCATGCGCGGCCTGTGGATGTGGATTGCTCAAAGTTGTGCCAGTGCTTGAACTGCAGGTAGCTATTGCCTTCAGGAAGATCAACTGGAGGCATGACAAGCGTTGCGTTCATGTTGCTCGCGTACTGTCCTGCAAGATTGGTAGCAAAGACGTTTTCTCCGGATGCCGCATTGCCCGGTCCGGAAGTCGGTGCGCCCTGCTCCCAGCTGTTCTCATTACCGAACGAGAGCCAGCCTGTCGCATCCGCTTCAAAATCTGTCGAGTAACCAGTTGTAATACCCGGTTTGACTGTTACGGAATACTCATCCGATGTCACTGCATTGTTGCCGAAGTCATTGATCGTGAACGAGTAGTTGAACTGCTCGCCTCCAATGTGATCACCAGGCACAGTGACCGCATAGGTACCTTCTGTGAAGTTGCCTGCAGTGCGGACGAGTTCCTCGGATTGAGCGTTGCCCTCAGCATCCGTATAGTTGATCACTGCGGAGCTGACCGAGATATTGTCAGTAATGTCGACTGCGAGAGTCAGGTCCATGCCGGCATAGGTTTCAGCCGGTGCGGTGTGGCTGAACTCAGGCGCTTCTTCATCATCGCCTTCCTTCATGACCTGGCCTTCGATCGTGCCGATGCCCGACATGAGAGAGGATACGGCAGCCATCGCATCAACAAGACCGTATCCGTAGCCGTGGTTCGGGACGGTCGGATATTCTTCGTCTGTCAATGGTACAGCAGTATCGATGAGGATTTGTTCCATTTCATCGACTGTGATGTCGGCATCCACTTGACGGAGCATAGTAGCTACAGCCGACACTGCAGGTCCTGCCATCGACGTGCCGTTCCAGCCGCCTTCATATCCGCTTCCCGGTACCGCCGAGCGGATGTTTACACCCGGAGCAGAAATGTCCGGCTTGATCTCGTCATATGGAGATGGACCTCGGAGCGAGAATCCTGCCACTTTGTTGTTGATGTCAGTGGCACCGGTTGCGAATGACTCAGGATAGTTGGCAGGTGAAGCCACAGATCCCGGGCCGCCCGGATTGAAGAGTGTCGTGTTGCCGGCGGAAAACTCAGGGAAGATCTGAGCTGCACGCCAGTTCTGAACGACTTCAAGATACCACTCGTCCAGCCCCGGTCCGCCGCCCCACGAGTTGTTGACGACATCTGGCGCCATGTCTACACGTGCATTGCCTTCGGAGTCAGTCGGAGCCAGGATCCACTGTGCAGCTGCAAGAAGATCGCTGTCCGTGCCGCCAGCAGCTGTGAATGCCTTGACGGCGATCCACTTCGCACCAGGTGCGACGCCGACCTGGTTGCTGCCGTCCGGCTCTGCACCGACCATCGTACCTGTCACGTGAGTACCGTGACCCTGGTCGTCGTATGGCGTTGTGTTGCCTACCGTCGCATCGAACCAGTTGTAATCATGGCTGGCTTCGCCGGTCGCCGAATTGTAGCCGCGGTATTGTTCTTTCAGCGCCGGGTGGTCCCATTGGACGCCGGTATCGATGCTGGCCACTACCGTGCCGGTTCCGTCAATGCCGAGGTTCCACGCTTCAGGGGCTTTAACCCGCTCAACGTTCCACTCGACGTTTGCGACTTTAGACTTCGGAGTTTCCGCTTCCGGTGTCTTCGTCACAAACAGCTGACGGTTCTCGTCCGGCAGAATTTTTTCGACTTCGCTGAAGCCTGCGATTTTCTCAGCGACTTCCTTCGTTGCGGTGACTGCCATCCCGTTGACGATATGGTAAGGACGGACATTTTCGGCTTCCCCGCTCTTTTCCAGCACCGTCAGATACTTTTTGACGTCGGCCTGGGAAGTCTGTGCGGTCGCCTTTAGTTCAGAGACAACAGCCGAGCGTGCAGCAAGCTTAGTCTGATGTGAGGACAAATCAGCTTTCTGGGCCGCTTCCCTCGCAGACGCCGCTGCCTTTGCAGTATCAGCCTTGTCCTTGAACTTGATAAGGAAGTTGACTTTTTCATCATTTTTGAACTCTGTGAGCAGCCGGTCGCTGAGTTTTGCCTGCGCTTCCTTGGCTGTATCAACCGCCGATACACTCGTCCGGCTTTCCGCGGATACAAGTCCCGGTGCGATTAGTGACGAAACCATCAGCACTGTGGCGGCCATGTTCAATAACTTGGTGGATTTCTTCTTTGATCCCGGCAATGCGTTTCCTCCCCTTCGAATGGTAATGCCCGGTCCTGTTCGAGCCGCCCATTCCCCGGGAAGAAAAAAGACGGCCCATGTCCCACTCCTCCTTTCCGTAAGTAAGTGTTCTGATCATGTTGCCGTCCCGCATCTGAGTTGTTAGCACTACTATACAACGAAAAAACTGATATTTTTGAATTGTCGATAGGTGTAAATTGGAAATGCTCCATTGGGACTGATGCCATCAGGGTAAAAAGTCCGGTATAATACACTTCCTGTTTAATAGGTGAAAGGCAAGTTTGCTTGAAGGACGCGGAGTCATGAATGGGTCTTTAGGATATGCAAGGATGCATATTCTGCATGATTATGGAAAATGATTCTTTTGGTAGGCTGGAACACCATGGAATTTTCAAGATCGTTTAAGGTCAGAATTTCTTCCATGCAGAAAGACCCATATATTCCAATCTGATGAACCCATCTACTCATATGCTTAAAAAATATTAAATAACCAAGCAAATATCGGCAGAAAAACCAGGACTATACTCTCGTATTTTCCGAGTGTTTCTTTTTGACGGTTGTTGTAATCTGTTTGTAATGTTTAGGTAACAAAGAATTAATGTTCTCCTCTGTGCCATGGACAAGTTTTCTTTTGGTTGCGCATAAAAGTGGCATAACTTAAAGGTATACGAATGCATTAAAATAGCTGAAATTAGAAAAAGAGCCCCAAAAGAGGCTCTATTCTTTGCATATAAAAAGCCGGTGATGCAAACCTTTCCTTTATATCACTTCACTGTTCATTTACTCAGTTGACGTAGCAGATTGGCCATTTCGATGGCTGCGGTTGCGGATTCCGCCCCCTTATTCCCTGCTTTTGTGCCAGCGCGCTCGATTGCCTGCTCGATTGTATCCGTTGTGATCACACCAAACATGACAGGTACTCCTGTGTCTGCAGACGCTTTGGCCACCCCTTTGGCTGCTTCTGCGCAGACATAGTCGAAGTGGGCTGTCGCGCCGCGAATTACCGCGCCAAGTGTAATGACAGCATCATACTTGCCGGAAGCTGCGAGTTGTTGTGCAGCAAGCGGAATTTCAAAGGCTCCCGGCACTTTTGCGACGGCAATGTCTTCCTCATTAACACCGTGTCGCCGTAGAGTATCCAGGGCACCCTCAACCAGTCTTCCTGTGATGAATTCATTGAACCGTCCTGCAACAATCGCGATCTTTAGACCTGTTCCTACTAAATTCCCTTCCAACACATTGACCATTTCCTTGTCCTCCTCAAACATGGAGCAGATGCCCCAGCTTTTCCATTTTAGTATTTAAATATCGGTGATTTTCCGGTATTGGCTCCGTCTCGATCGGCAGCCTCTCTACAATTCGGATACCGTAATGGGTGAGCCCATCCACTTTTCTTGGGTTGTTAGTCATCAGGCGAATACTTCCGGCTTCCAAGTCCTTCAGTATCTGTGCCGCAATCGCGTAATCCCTCATATCGGCCGGGAAACCGAGCCGTTCGTTGGCCTCAACGGTGTCCAATCCCTCTTCCTGAAGACTGTACGCCTTCAGTTTATTAATGAGGCCGATGCCGCGGCCTTCCTGTCTCATATAAAGCAGGATCCCCTGCCCCTCTTCCTGCATCTGCATGAGAGCTGCATGAAGCTGCGGGCCGCAGTCACATTTGCTGGAGCCGAAAACATCGCCTGTCATACACTCAGAATGGATGCGCACGGGGACGGGACCGTCTTCAGGGATTTCGCCCTTGATCAAAGCAAGATGCTCCTGTCCGGTCAGCCGCTCGGTATAGCCAATCAACCGGAATTCTCCAAAATGGGTAGGCAGCCTGATTTCTGCTTCCCGGGAGACCAGGAATTCCTGCGTTTTCCGATACTCGATCAATTGTTGGATCGTAATCAGCTTGAGCCCGAACCTCTCTGCCATAACTGTGAGCTCGGGAAGACGGGCCATTGTGCCGTCGTCATTCATAATCTCGCAGATGACGCCGCCCGGAGAATGCCCGGCAAGCCGGGCCAGATCTACGGCCGCTTCTGTATGTCCGGGGCGTTCCAGTACTCCACCTTCTTTAGCAATGAGCGGAAAGATATGCCCTGGCTTGCGGAAATCATCTGCAGGAGCAGCGGGATCCATTGCACGGCGGATCGTCTCCGCGCGTTCCTCGGCACTGATGCCTGTAGTCGTCGTGACATGGTCGATGCTGACAGTGAATGCGGTGCCAAAAGAATCGGTGTTCTCAGCAGCCATCAGAGGCAGCTGAAGGGCAGACGCCTTATCTTTCGTGATGGGCATGCAGATCAGCCCCCGGCCATGCTTTGCCATGAAGTTCACGATTTCCGCATCAGCCAGTTCCGCGATGGACACCAGGTCCCCCTCATTTTCCCGGTCCTCATTATCAGTTACAATTACGGGACGGCCCGCCTTCAGGTCTTGCAGTGCTTCTTCAATTGTCGAAAACATTGTGTTCTCCCCTTTCATCATGCAAACCCGTTTTTCTGCAGTGTATTGAATGTGACTCCGTTTTTCTGTCCGGCAAATGGCTGCAGCATCCGTTCTGCATACTTGGCCAGAATGTCACACTCCAGATTGATCCGGTCACCCGGTTTCTTGGATCCGAGGATAGTTACAGCCTGCGTGTGCGGGACGAGCGATACGGTGATCGAATCTTCTCTGGCTTCAAAAACAGTAAGCGAAGTCCCGTCCAACGCAACCGAACCTTTTTGGATCAGGTAGGCCGAAAACTCATTTGGAATCGTCAGATCCAGGTATATTGCATTGCCTTCCGTCCGTTTTGATCGGATCATCGCAGTGCAGTCGATATGACCCGAAACGATATGGCCACCCAAACGGCTATCGGCTCTGAGTGCGCGCTCAAGGTTAACAGGTGTTCCGGATTTCACGGTCGCAAGAGACGTCGCCTTTAATGTCTCCGGCATGAGGTCTGCCGTAAATGCCTCCCTGGAAAAGCCTGTGACGGTCACACATACGCCGTTGACCGCGATGCTGTCGCCGAGCCGCACATCTTCCAGGACGGCCGAGGCTCCGATTTTCAGTGTCGCCGCGTCCCGACCTGGTGTTACGGAGCGGACAGTACCAATTTCTTCGATGATTCCAGTGAACATAAGATCATCCTTTCTGCAGCGACGGATAGTCGCAGTGCTGAAGTTCCATATGATATCTGAAGGGACCGGTATCAGGAGATCCGTGTCCGGTATTACTTGAAAGGGATCGTTTCCTCCGCGGGGCAGACGGGAGGTTAGGAGAGAGATTGTGGAGTGGTGCAGGCCTTGTCAGGCAGGTACGTATACGGCTGATATGCCGTCGATTAATCTTCTTGTGCGAAAGCGTTCTGTCCTGCCGTCGGCTGATGCGGCGGACCCATGGGTGTTGCCTCGTGTTCCAGTGCAACTATAGCAGTCAAAATGCATGATGGCGCATTTCACGATAAGCGGGATTCGCATTTTTAGTAAATGACTACTCCCTGAAATGCCTATGCTTCCTGCAGCGCCGGTGCGGGCCGGCGCAAAAGGAAATTTCTCGACGGATATGCCATGATCGAGTGGAAGTACCGTATTCATGTAAGGTTCAACATACAAATTCCTGGCTCCTTTCGTCTTTGAACTCAGCCTGTTTCTACCGCAATCACACAGAAAACCCCGTATCAACTTAAGATACGGGGCTTGAAAGCATAGCTAAATAAACGCTGAACACTGTTGTGTTCAAACGCGGCTCCTTCTCCCATCCAGACTTTAACTGTCGGTCCCGGAGTTGCACCAGGTCCACCGTACGAATACGGGTCACGGACTGAGGGCATGCGCCCATCACCGCCGGTGGGGAATTTCACCCCGCCCCGAAGGATTGCCTATTCAAGTATGGAGTCATTGTTTCATAACAAGATCGGCAGTACAAGAGGATATTTATGTTTAAGTACATTTGAACCATGGAATGAAGATTCGCGAAAAAAAACCGAAAGGCAAATGGCCTCCCGGTCTCATGGGCATTTACCCCATAATATGATAGCCGCCGTCGACATAGATGACTTCTCCTGTCACGCCTGTTCCCATATTGGACAGGAGTGCAACTGTCATGTCGCCGACTTCCCGCTGGTCGACATTACGCTTGAGCGGGGCAGTTTCTTCGATCTGGTGCAAGATCGTGTTGAACGACGGCACGCCTTTCGCTGCCAGAGTGCGGATGGCGCCCGCCGATACCGCGTTTACCCGAATGCCATCTTTGCCTAGGTCGTTTGAAAGGTAACGGACAGATGCTTCAAGGGCCGCCTTCGCGACGCCCATGACATTATAGCCGTCCAGCACGCGCTCCGCTCCGAGATAAGTCATCGTTACGATCGCTCCGCCTTCAGTCATATAAGGCTTCGCTTCACGTGCCACCGCTATCAGGGAATACGCGCTCGTATCCTGTGCGAATGCATAGCCGTCGCGGGACGTCTCGACGAAGTCACCTTTCAGGTCTTCGGCTTTTGCAAAAGCTACCGAGTGGACGATGCCATGGATTGTTCCAACTTCTTCACCGATTGCGCGGAAGGCTTCTTTGACGCTTTCGTCGTCATTCACGTCACATTGGACAACCAGACGCGCTTCATATCCTTCCTTGTCCAGTGCGCGCTCGAGTTTTGCGCGGGATCGCTCCTGGCGATTCGTAAAAATCAGGTTGGCCCCTGTTTCATGCAATTGCTTGGCGACACCCCAGGCAAGGCTGCGTTCGTTCGCAACGCCCATGATTACAATATTTTTCCCTTCCAGTTTCAGCAGATCTCCCATTCTGAATACCTCCCGGACGATTAATACCAGTCATTAGCATCTGGTGCTAACGAAAGTATATCACAGGAAGCTGTACCGGGGTGCAGAAGAAATAAAAAAAGCACTTGTTACCCGGTGCATGCTTAATCACGATTTACTGTTCTTATAATCCGCCGCAGCCTTGATGAATTTATCAATGATGGCCTTGGATGGCTCGTGGCCCTTAAGTGCAAAATTTTCCGGATGCCACTGTGTGGCCAGGACGAACCGCTTGTCAGTCAATTCGATGGCTTCGGTCAGGCCGTCCGGGGACTGCGCTGCAATCTCCACACCTTCACCGATTGTTTTGATCCCCTGGCTATGGGAAGAGTTGACCCGTGTCCGGCCTCCAGGGAAAAGCGGCGGCAAAATCTCGCCTCCGACAATGTCCACATGATGGACCGGATGCTCCCTGCCATGTTCCTGCTTATGTTTAAGCGGGTCATCCAGCTGTTCCTCGATGCACTGATACAATGTTCCTCCGGTCATGACATTGAGCATCTGTGCGCCCCGGCATGTCCCGAAGAATGGCATATCCCGAGCCAGCACATTTTTGATGACACAAGAATCAAATTCGTCCATCTCGAAGTTAAGCTGGCCGGTTTGCGGCATGGTCTCTTCTCCGTACAAATCAGGGTCGATATCCCATCCGCCGGTCATGATCACCCCGTCAACAAGGTCCAGAACTTCATCCAACTGATCTGAAGGGACGATTGGAAGCATGATCGGGATGCCGCCTTCCTGAATGACGACTTCCGGATAGACTGGCTGTAATTTATAGTCATACAGATTTTCCTGCTGTTGTGCGGTAATGCCTATAATCGGTTTCATATCAATCAACTACTTTCTTAGTTTGTGTATGATGATATTGAAGTTCCCGTTTATAGGCATACATTAAACTAGAAAAAAAACCCTGATTCCTCGGAATATTCGCACGTCCATTGACGGTCACTGTCGATTCCTGTATATTGAGGAGTAGTTCCGGCCATGCTGGACAAAGACATTTGTGCTTTGGAGGGATGGGCATGTACCAGGGCAAGGTGAAATGGTTCAGCAATGAAAAGGGCTACGGATTTATTGAACTTGATAACGGCGAGGACGTTTTCGTGCACTACACCGGAATCACCGGTGACGGATTCAAAACCCTCGATGAAGGCGAAACCGTTTCATTTGAAGTGGTGGAAGGCAATCGCGGTCCCCAAGCCGCAAATGTCGTGAAATTAGACGCACAATGAAACAAACAAACCCCGCTTTGCAATTGCAGAGCGGGATTTTCATTGTCCGAGCTTATTCAGTTCAGATCCGAGAAAGCGGAGCTGCTCTCCGACGGTGCACTGTTTGATGCAAAAGCGGTGCGCAGTCGCTTTGCCCTGCTCCGAGCGAAGCTGTTTTTTCAGGAAACAGCCGTCGCAATAGCGGTCCAGCAGTTCATCAATATCCTGTATCAGGTCCATTTTATTCAACAGCGTTCACTCCAGTTTACTGATTCCCACATTGTACCGGCTTCCCGTCCTCATTTCAAGCAGCTGGGATGCGTGCCGGAAGGAAAGGTGGTTCTTCAAGATGCTTGAAGTCTATATCGACGGTGCGGCCGCAGGCAACCCGGGGCCAGCGGGCATCGGAATATATATCCGCGGCGAGGGACACGAGGTGAGCATCTCCGAGCCCGCAGGAGAGCTGGATAATCATACTGCAGAATTCATGGCTCTTTTGAGGGGCGTGGAGGAAGCATCAAAATTATCATCAGGAATGATCTCTGTCCGTTCTGATTCCAAGGCGGTGGTCAGTGGCGTGGAAAAGCGATATGCGAAAAACCCTTTACATATGGATATGCTCAATCAGGCGCTTCAAATCGCAGACGGATTCGATTTCTTTTTCATTAAATGGATCCCCGACAGTCAGAATCGGTCTGCGGATGCGCTCGCAAGGTCTGCCATCAGGAGGAAGTGATTTTTAGTATGGCCTGGCACTACGGGGGAATTCATCCGGGAGCAGAATTTAAAAACGGAAGCCGGCGTTTGCATTGCCGGCTTCCGTTTTTTTAATCCATTACTTTCATGAAAACGACTGTTCCTGCATCAGCGTCGTAAAGAACCCAATTGCGGTCACCGACGACGGCTCCTACATTGACAAATGTACGGCCCTTCGTCACATCATACGGGACACCGAAGCCGACCTCTTCCACCTGGCTGTCAATGGTCAGGCCTGATTCATGGCTGTGGCCATAAAAGATCAGATTACGTCCTGTTTCGGGAAAGACGGGCAGCCACGGCTCCCCTCCCCATTCCCATTGGTGACCGTGGATCACGTCCGCAGTTCTTTCAATTCCGATTCGTTCTTCCATCGTACGGATTCTCAACAGGAGTGGCTCGTCGGATTCGGTGATCTGTGCAATCCGCTCTTCCTGGTTGCCCCGGACCGAAGGAAAAGTCAGCATGTCAATCAGCTCATCAGAAAACAGCATGACATCCTTAAGCCTCCCGAATCGCTCGAAAGGCGCCCGCTTCTTGCTGATGATGCATTCAAACAGGTCGCCGGTTCCGATCATCTCGGCATCCGGGGCCTGTTTTTGAATATCGTTCAACACATCCTTCAGATCCTCTACGGATGAATGGATGTCTCCCAAAAGCGCATACCTCATTCTCTACCCCCAGCATCAGTCGTATCGTCATAGGTCCGGATATAAAAACCCCCTGTCTCTGACCATTCACAATAGAGGATGTTTTCTTTATCGTGATAGCCCAAATCAGCGAGCTGGTCATGGAGCCACTGCTTGCTCTTACCCACCAGTTCAAGCATATCCTCTTTGATAAATCCGCCATCGATGAGCAAGACAGACGGGTCTTCTTCCGGCTTTTCAATATTCAGGTCGCCGACGGTTGCCGGCTTGTACTTGGCATACGTATTGATCGAGACGGAGCCGCCCGGCTCGATGATCAGGTCCTTCACCTCACGCAGTGAAAAAATCCCCTGTTGACGCAGCATGATACGGAGCTGCTCCATTTCCATCATATTGCGGTCCATCCTATTCGTATTCAGCTTTCCGTCCTTGACAATATAGTCTGGGGTGCCCATGAGAAGCACCCGCGCCCTATCGGACTTCTCTGCAACCTTCTCAATGATGAATACTATAATCCCAAATAAAATGAGCGCAAAGATCAGCATCCAGATGGACACCTTGTCATCGTAGACGGATTCTTCGAGAATCCCTCCGAAAATCAGGAGATAGACAATATCGAACGGTGTCATCTCCGCAAGTTCCTTCCGTCCGAGAATGCGTATGATCGTGAGCAGGAACACAATTCCGATGACCAGTTTCCCGGCAATCAGCAAATAATCCAAGGCAATCCCTCCGTGACAATGATTCTTTCATTATCACGATAGATACCCTGTTCCTACTTATTTAAATCTGGCACTGTCTGGCAAAGTGCGGATCAGTCGTTTTCCTTCTCCACCGGATTGTCCGGGTCAGATACCCAGTCGCTGTAACTCCCGACGTAGAGACGCAGATCCTGGTGTCCGATATGGTCCAGCATGGCGAAGAGCGGTGCGGCCGTCACGCCGCTTCCGCAGTATACCGTGACTTTTTCATCAGGGGCTAAAACGCCCCTGAGAGATTGTTCCGTTGTTTCTCCTGTATCGAATAGGCCTTCCTTTTTCAGGCGAGTCCAGTCGAAATTACGGGCACCCGGGATGTGTCCGGCTACAGGGTCCAGCGGTTCATGCTTCCCTGCATAGCGTTCGGCAGCTCGTGCATCGAGCAGGACACCCGCTTCACGGCCTTCCGAAATCACCTTGACGTCATCCCTTGACGCCAAAAGGTGTTCCTGCCAGTCCGGTTTCACATCCGAGACATGCGGCCGGCACGGTTCCGCATCAACCGGGTAGCCAGCTGTCCGCATACCGTTGAACCCTTCTTCCAAGATGAAGGCCTGAGTGAATCCGCCATATCGCAGCAGGAAATAAGCACGTGCGGCGAACGGCTCGCCTCCTCCGTCATAAATCAGAATCCGATCGTCGAGGGACAGGCCGCTCCGCCGGAAAAGCTCAGTAAGCTTTTCGCGCGAAGGCATCGGGTGACGTCCGCGGTCCGATGCCATGTCTGACATGTCTTTTTCAAGATCCCAGTAAACCGCCCCAGCAATATGTCCTTCTTGATATGCTTTCCTGCCTGCTTCCGGGTCACCCAGCGAAAACCTGGCATCGATCAGCTTGTAATAGCCCTCAGACAAATCATCCACTGATTTGAACACGTCCGTCACCTGGATCCCTCCAATTCGCAAATGGCTTCATATACCTCTTTCCATTCCTGCAGATTCACTGTCTTTTCAAGAACTTCTCTCTCCGAAGCGATGCGGGCAAGAGCACCATGCAACAGATGTTGACGGAGACCTTCAGACTCCAGTTCGGTCCACTGGGTGAAGTCTTCAATCATCCGCTTCTTCTCATTCTCCACATAGGCCTCTGCATCCTTCTTAGCGACTGCTTCCAGTGCATCGCGAAGCTTATCACGCCCGCCTCCCTCGAAGAAGTCTTTGTCATTCTTATACAGACGGTTGACTGACGCGTGCTTGTTCGGATCCGGATAAACCGCCGGGAATGCGAGGCTTGCCTTGTCCTCGGGCTCGTACGGCGTCATGGAGAACATGGCATCCATGTCCCGGAGTTTCCGCTGCTCTTCGATGAACCTCATGCCAAGCCTGCGGATGGTAAAGTTCATGAGCCGGAAGTCAGTGACCTTCATTTCCTGGACAATGTCGAATCCTACTGCATCGAGCGCTTCCCGCAGCGCAATGGAGAGGGCTTCCCTGGACGGCTTGGCCGCGAATGTTGCCGGGTTATATGCTTCACCGAAGAATTCATTGAACCGGAAGAATACGCGCTGGAGCACATAGTACAGCAACTCGTCCAGCTCAGCCTTGGAGTCATTCAGGATGACCGGCGCAGCCGATTGTGCGTAACGCTTCCGCAGTTCCTGCTCAAAACGGCGGAGCTCTTCCATCCGCTCCTCTTTTCTGGACCGGTTCCGTTCTGTCCGCTCGATGAGTTCTCCGAGCCGCTCAGCTGTCTTGCGGCTTTCCTCATTGAGTGCCTGGACGGCCAGGCCGCTCAGTTCGTCACCAAGGAAGTGATGGAACGCTTTTTCAAACTCCGGCATGCCGGATTCGAGGTCCGACTGCTCCTGCTTTTCCTTTAATGCAAGCAGGCTTGAGATACCGTAGAGCCGAGGGTTGCGGATGCCGAAGCGCTGGAGTTCGCCTCCGACGTACTGCTTGACCATGTCCGCTTCCTCTTCATTTGCCGCAAGGTCGATAGCGTTTACGAGGAAGAACATCTTGTCCATTTCGAACGCATCCTTCACCCGGCCGAGCTGGATGAGGAATTCCCTGTCCGCTGCCGCAAACGCGTGGTTATAATACGTCACGAACAGAATCGCATCCGCGTTGCGGATGTACTCAAATGCGACATCTGTATGCCGGGCGTTGATCGAGTCTGCCCCCGGCGTGTCAACGAGGGTGATTCCCCTTCGCGTCAGCTCGCAGTCATAGAAGAAATCGATCGATTCGACAAAGCAGCTGCGGCTTTCGTCGGCGACATACTTGCGGAACTCGTCTTCTTCCACATTGACTGTCTGCCCGAGCAGCATGCCCCGTTCCGGATACCCGTCACGGAATGCCCGGATAAACGAGCGGTGAAGCTGCTTTCCGTCTTCGATGTCTTCCTTTCCGATTGCATCGTCGGCTTGCCGGAACGCTTCATCGAGCGAGCGGACGGTCATGCCGAGCTGGGCAAATGCGCGTGTGACGTCTTCCGTCATGGCGTCCGGAGATTTCAGATGGATGTCTGCGGTGCCGCTTTCGTGTTTGGCGCTTGCCGGACGGATCCGGTTAATGGCGGCAGTGGTCGGGTTCGGTGACACAGGAAGCACCGATTCCCCGATCAGGGCGTTTGAAAACGATGATTTCCCGGCACTGAATGCGCCGAACAGAGCGATTGTGAAATCCTGCTTGCCGAGCCGGTCCGCTTTACGCATCAGATAATCCGCAGTTTCCTGGAAGCCAGGAATCGGACGGACCTTTTCAGCGATCAATGACGCCTGGCGGATCGCCCCTTCGGTATCCACATGGCCAATTTCCTCACGCACGGATTCTTCTGATGTCACTTCCTGCTCCACTTCCTTGCCGGGTGCCATTGATGGGTCAAATTCGATCACCGACTCCATCAATGTCCGTTCTTTGGCCTCCCAGTTATCGGCGAGCAGCCCTGCTTCCTTCTTTAGTCCGGACGGCGGTGATTCAAGTGATTTTCGGAAGTCTGTGATTTCGCTATCAGCCTCTTCAATGGCGCGGATTGCGTCCGCTTTCCTGCTGAGCACGGAAGACTGCTGAAGCTCGGAATCCGTCCGTTCGTTTGCCGCATCGGCAATCCGTGCAGTCTGTTCGTTTTTCCATTCGTCGGTTTCTCGGATAAACCAGCGGATGGTTGACTGTCGCACCGATTCCGTGAAGTTCAATACCGTATCCCCGGTAACAAGTGCCCCTTGCGGCACCTGACTTTCAATGACCGAAAGCGGCAGATCGAAATCCAAATTGTCGATCCGGAGCGCTTCTTCGTCGGTCAGGAGGCCTGCTTCCCTGACTGCAGTTTTCATCAGGCCGCGAAGGTGGACCGCCACCTGAGCATCCGTGGTTTTCCGGTATGTGGAAAGAACTGCTTCCGCCCGGCGCTGCCTTTCCTCCTCGGTCTTTTTCCCGCTGAACAGGAAGCCGACCTTGAACGACTTTGACTGTGCTTCCAGATAATCTTTCATGAGATCGCGTACTTCAAACGGCATAAGCCCGGCATTTTCAAGGAGATCCTTCCGCTTGGACTCAAAGTCATCCTGCCAGCGTTCAGGCGACAGCAGCTCGACCCGCCTCGAAGCATCGGCCGCTTCTTCCTTGATTTCCTCACGGCGTCCCCACTCTTCTTCCGACAGGACATCCGCATAAGTCGCCTTTCGCTCTTCCCGCTCATCTTCCAGGAACCGGATGTGTTCATCGGCAAGCTTTCGCAGAGTGCCTTCACCAGATGCCAGGAGGGACTCTTCGCGGTTTTGAATGGATGTCGCGACCAGAGTTTCTACTTTCTCAAAATCATTATGCGGAAGGTTACGCTCGCGCAGGGAGGTGAAAAAGATCCCTTTCGGATGGACACCCCATGAACCAAACGATTCCCGAACGGAATTTTTGAAGTCTTCGAAGCTCAGCTCTGCCTCGCGGTGCTTGTCGATCTGGTTGACGATCAGATACACATTTTCGTTATAGGTCATCAGGTTCTTTGTGAACGTGAAGTTGAGCCCTGACTGGACGTGGTTATAGTCCATGACATAGAACACCAGGTCCGCCACGTGCAGGGATGACTCTGTCGAAAGACGGTGTGCATCATCAGTCGAGTCGACACCCGGTGTGTCCATAACGGTCACGCCTTCCGGGAGTGCAGAATCCTTGTGGCCTACCTCGATTTCGGAGACGGCCTGGCCGTCTTTAGAGAATTCCTTTACATAGCTGACATCAACATCACCCGTGAAGCGGATCGGCGCGCCGTCCGTCCGGTGGATTATGGCGAAGTCATCATCTGCTTTATGTACATTTACGATATTGGCACTTGTCGGAATCGGCCCGGTCGCCAGGATGTCGACGCCTGTAAGGGCGTTGATCATGCTTGATTTCCCTGCGGAGAAGTGGCCCGCAAATCCGACAATGTAATCGTTCTTCATCAGTTTCCTAGCAAAACGCTCCGCTTTTTCGGCGCGCTCACGGTCCCCGTTCTCACGGAAAAGCACCGCCAGCTGAGCCGCCTGCCGGATTAAAGTTTCGTGTTGTTGTGCAATTTGCGCCATAGGCCATAAATCTCCTCTGTCTCTATTTTCTTGTGCTATCATATCATTTTTTCACTGTAGCGTGGCAGAGGAGAAGGAATTGGGGCAGCACCGGTTAGGAACCGGGAGACTCCAGCTAAGATTAAGGCGTTGCCGCCGCTAATCCGTGACATGCCGGCGCGAAGCCCCCTACCTGCCACTATCCTGCCAATCGCACAACAAAAAAACCTTCCGCATTATGCGGAAGGCAGGCTGTCTGGCTGAACAGGAAGAACCTTAAGGATCTCCTCTTCAGCTTTCAGATCATTTTCGTCAAGCAGCAATTGAATATCTCCATGGTCCTCGGACGTCCGGATCAGACGGCCTATGCCTTGCCGGAGGCGCAGAAGCATGTAAGGCAGATCGATGTCGCGGTGGGCATCTTCAGCGAACCGGCGCTTCGCTTCGAAAAGCGGGTCGTCCGGCGGGTACGGAAGATCGTGAATAATGACGCGGGTCAGCGCCTCACCCGGTATATCGAGTCCCTCCCATAGATGCCAGGAGCACAGCACCTGTGCCTTGCCCTCCTGGAAATCACGGACCATCGCGGACAGTGCACGGTCTCCTTCGAACAGGAAGCGAGGGTCACCACCAGTCGCTTTCCGGAAAACATCCATTGTAGCCTTTGACCGGAAGAGAATGAGTGACTGCTGTCCATCATCTTCTGTAAGCCGTAAAACTTCAGAAGCTTTGTCGGCAGCATCCGTCACCCTGATCTTCATCACTTCATCGTACTCAAACGGCGACTCGACGGAGAAGGACTTGTGATCACGGATACCGAGAGAACCGGCAAGGAAAGAAAAGTCTCCGTCCACCGACATCGTCGCGGACGAGAAGATGACTGGCATCTTCTTCGAGAATAACAGTTCCTCCAGCATATCCGTCACTAAACGCGGCATGATGACGAGTGTCTCATCACCGTTTTCATCTTCCAGCCAGTCTACCGCTTCCCCGTTCTCGCAGAAAAGCTTCATTGAATGGATATATTGCTCAAGGTATTCTTCTGCAATCTTCAAGTCGTATTCCGGGATGACATAAAGGTCAGAATCGAATACGAGCTCTTCAAGGATATCGATGGCAAGCTTCACGACTGTCGCAGCATGATCGCCGATCGCCTTGGAGCGAACGATCGCGCGGCGGTCACCCTCTCCTTGTGCTGATTCATGCAGCAGGCGGAACAGTTCCGCGTGACGGTCGATCAGCGCCTCCATGAGGACCAGCGTCTTCTCGCGGACACCATCGACCATAATGCGTGACAATACCGTATCAATGGTACGCTCCTGTACGCGGTACGTGAACGCCTTTTGCGCTGCATATTCCAGAAGATGGCCTTCGTCGAATACGACAACGGAGGATTCCGGCAGGAGCGGAAGCTGGCCCTGGCGGCTGCGGGACTCTTTCGTCCAGAGATGTTCCATATAGAAGTCTTGAGAGCAGATGATCAGATCGGTCGAAGCCCGGTAGTGGTTCCGGTGGAGTGTCTGGCCGCAACGGTTACGGAGTTCGCACGAACCGCACTGGTAAAGCGGATCGTAGTTGACCGAGCTCCAGTCCTCGTCGGACAGGTCCGGATAATCAGAGCGTGCGCCGTACGGGTCAAGCCGCATCATCGAACCGTGGCCCCTTACAAAGTCCGGCAGGCTGGCGTCGATGTCATCAGCAACGTCCGTTACGCCTTTGGATTCATCGAGGCGCTTGAGACACAGATACTGCTCACGGGACTTTGCAAGACGGACGTCAACTATCAGTCCGAGCGCCCGCTCCAGCTTGCCGATATCTCCGGTTTCCTTGACCAGCTGGTCGATAAGTGTCTCGTCGGCACATGCAATGATTGCGGGCTTCCCGGTGTATCGCGCATATGCGACAGCGGGCAGCAAATAAGCGATCGTCTTGCCCGTGCCGACCCCCGCTTCCGCGAACAACACCGACTTGTCCTTGAGCGCCTGGCCAATCTGGAATGCCATGAACACCTGCTCATCTCGCAGGTCAAAGCCCTTCTCGGTCAGCTCATCGTACAGCACATCGCCGATCCAGTCGTCGAGTGACTCAAAAAACGACCGCTCCCGGTCCAATGCAAACGGAATCGCCTGTTTCAATCGAAAGCCCCCTGTAAACGTAATGAAAGCATTTTTCCAATCTGGCGGAAAAATGCACGATTTTATGAGTATAGCACGCCATGAAAAAAGTGGGAAGCATTTAAGTCTATGCTTCCCACCAGTTGTCCGTTTCATTCAAGACGGATCGTCACGTCGCCTTCGATGTAATTCGGATAGGCGAAGAAATGGATGGTGATCGGATTCACGTAATCTCCGTTTGTGAACCTCATGTCATTGTAACTGTATTCGCCGATATGCCAGGCACCGCCCGATGAAAGGTCGATTGTTGTCCCATTAGCATCAACCGCACTCCCCAGGTATCCGTAGCCGAACTCAGGACCCGTCCGGAGCTGCGTTTCAACCAGTGTCGGTGACAGCTCCGTCACTGCAAGCTTTCCGTCTGACGGTGTCTCGAGAACTTCACCGGTAAGTGTATTGACGACGAGCTTCTCGGTTTTGTCGAGGGCCTGCATCCGATTCATGCGGAAGACCATCAGATCGGGCTGCTCGAAATAGTTGCTCTGCAGGAAGTAGAGATCAGTGCCGTCTTCATCCTGCGTTGCAGTCATTCCGTTTGTGATCCGGCTCCATACTTCCCCGTCCCCGTCCTCGATCCGGAGATCCTCATACTGCAGGATGTCCATCGCGTTTCCCGGATCTTCCTTTATTTTGACGGCGACTTTCAGCGGATGGACCGTGATTGATTGGATGGTGAGTTTTTGCCCATCTACAGTGACCTTTCGATCCAGTTCGTACACCTTGCCTTCCGCGACAGGCTTCTTGATGGAGAACGGAAGGCTGAATTGATGGTCTTCCGCATCACGAATACTGAGTTTTAATTCGAATTCCTGACTATCCGTCGGCAGCGGTTCGATAAAGTTGTAATGGATCAGCTGCTCATTGCTCATTTTGCCGTCTTCGGACGGATAGTTGAAGCTGATGCCCTGGTGTTCGAGCAGTACATTTCCAGAATAAAGTTCAATTTTGTCGATCTGGGGATTTTTCATACCGGTTGTTGAATCAACCGTGTAGGAAATGACCATCCCGGACTGGTCGACGATGACTCCGTTTAAGGTGACTGTGACGGTTCCGTCCGAGTCGGTTGCATGGATTTCTTCATAATAGTCGTTGGCAATGATCGCCTTCATGCCTTTGTCGTACTGAATCATCTCCACAATCTGCGACATCCCCGGGAGGCTGGAAACAGCGTGGGCAAATGCCGGCGAGACCCTGATGGTCATTACAAAAGCCAGCAACAGGGCAGCAACGGCTGCTGCCGGCCACACTAAGCGCCGGGCTGTTTTTTTTCGGGTATGTTGCTGCTCCGCCTGCCGGACACCCGCCCTGATTGCATTAGACAGTGCTTCTTCCGGAATCGGAATCTGATCCATCTGCTCCTTCATGCTCCGAAGCCGCTCTTCTTCACGCTCAGTCATCTGTGTGCCCTCCCTTCCCGTTTATGAAATCCCGCAAAGTCCGAAGCGACTTGTGTAGGCGGGACTTAACAGTGCCCTCCGGAATTTTCTCGATCTTCGCGATTTCTTTGATCTTCATGTCCTCGAAATACTTCAGATGGATCAGCCGGCGCGACGCCCCAGGCAGGGAGTGGAGGGCCTCCTCAATGATAAGGAAGTCGTCACCGGTATGCCCGATACTTTCCGGCATCCGGTCGGTTACCGGTTCACGCCTCGCATTCTTCAATTCATCCTGGCAGTAGTTGATCATGATCCGCGTCAGCCATGTTCTCGCATATGAGGGCTCTTTCAGCCGCCTGATATTGCGGAAAGCCCTCACCGTCACTTCCTGAACCGCCTCCACAGCGGCATGCTCTGATTTAAGGAAAGCGTACGCCGTACGATACAGCGACACCTTATGCAGCTCCATCAGCTGGACGAACGCCTCTGCATCTCCCCTGATTGAGCGCTCAGCCAGCTCTCTTTCTTCCATGGCCTTCCCCCGCTTCCAATATCTCTGTACTTATTAGACAGGCGAAACCGAGAAAAGTTCAAGGGAAATTGGTGAAATTTGAATTTGTTTTTGAAGAAAGTGTGTTGGGGCGGGATTTTTCCGGAATCGAGAGGCCGCAAAATGAGAAATTGGGGTTTGTTTTGGTGGGAAAATTGAAAAATGGCGATTTGCCTTTTCTCTCATTCCTGACTTTAATACGGGAAAGGGGGTGGATTCTTTGGAGGAGCGTAATTATCCTCTGTATCTCTACGCTACGAACCGCTTGCTGGCAAGGCTGAACGATCAGAATCCAAAGTACGGTGAAATAAAACGTGAACTCACGACAACCCGCTTGGGTTACCAGGGAGAGCTCCGTTCGGATCAGCAGATCAGTCGTTCCCGTTTGCCACAAGGCAACCGGATATTGCATGACCTGACTGTGCGTGTATACGATGAAGACCCTGTCCAGATTGATACACTAGTGCTTACTCCGCACTTTGCCTATATCCTCGAAGTCAAAAACATCAGCGGAAAGCTCGAGCTCGTACAGCAGCCGGCTTTGCTTAAACGGACTACCCGAGACGGGAAATCTAATTATTTCCAGTCTCCTTTCGTTCAATTAAACACGGCAGTCAACACGCTTAACTTTTGGCTGCTCGCACAAGACATCGATATTCCGGTGATCGGCGCGGTATTCCTTGCTTCCAAATACGCAGAACCCCATTTTGAAAAAAAGATGCCGGTGCACTTTATTCGAGAAATCCCCGATGTTCTGCACAGCGAAATCACCAACCGCCCGAAATTGATTAACGAGGCCACAGTCGATTGGATCGCCACGGCGCTCCGAAACGAAGAAATCCCTTATGAACAGTTTCCACTCTGCAATCACTTTGACCTCGCTCCGGTGGATCTCTTTACAGACTCCCTTTGCAGAAAATGTCTAGGCCGACTGGAGACCTCAACAAAACGTATTGGGACATGCCTCAAATGTAATAATCGGCAATGGATTCCCTACACCGAAACGATGGTCGATTATTTTCTCATCTTCAACAAAACCGCCACACTAGCCAGTTGCTCAAAATTCCTCAATCTGGGACGCTCGAAAACTGCAAAGATCATGAAATCTCCTTTATTCAAGCGCCGTGGCAATACGAACCGAACCTCATTTGAACTGAACCGTCCAAATATGAAGATATCACCTGACGGAAAATTAATGATCCCGGGAGAGAGGAAGTGAATGGGAATTCGGCGCGGTGGCGTTTCGTTCGTGAACCTATGCGGAAGCGCTAGTTTTTCATACTCGAACTTCTCGGATTCGTACGCAACCCTTGGGGCGCTGCACTTTTCATACGCGAACTTCCTCGATTCGTACGCATACCCTGAGGGCGGCACACTTTTCGTACGCAAACTTCCTCGGTTCGTACGCAAACCAGGGGAGCGCTGCACTTTTCGTACGCGAACTTCTTGGATTCGTACGCAAACCCTGGGAGCGCCTCTCTTTTCGTACGCGAATTCTTTGAATTCGCACGCAAACAAAAAAACCGGGCGTCGGCCCGGTTTCCCCATTCAATCTCTTTTCTTTTGTCCCCAGAACTGGTAGTAGTCGGTGCGGATGAAGCCGTTAAAGAGTTTTCGCTTCTTGGTGGCTTTCCGTCCATAAAGTTCTTCGAAGTTTTCCATGGACGAGAGCATGTAGACGGACCAGGTCGGGTGAGGCACCATGGCGCGGCCGAGGTCGCGGATGGCTTGTTCGACTTCTTCCACCTCGCCGATCCGTTCGCCGTATGGCGGGTTGGAGGCCATGACGCCATTTTGCTTGTCCGTGGTGAAGTCGGATGCCTGCATCTGCTTGAACTGTATGAGGTCTCCGAATCCGGCTTCGGCAGCGTTGGCCTCGGCGACCTTGATCATGCGGTGGTCAATGTCGGTCCCTGTGATGTCCAGTTCGATATCGTAGTCCGCGACGCTGTCCGCATGTGCGCGGACCTCTTCCCAGACCTCCGGTTTCATCCACGGCCATTGTTCGCTTACGAACTCACGATTATAGCCCGGCGCAAGGTTCTGGCCGATCATAGCGGCTTCGATTGCAAGGGTTCCGGAGCCACAGAACGGGTCGTGGAATGGACGATCCGGACTCCAGCGGGTCAGCTGGACAAGTGCTGCGGCGAGCGTCTCCTTAAGCGGCGCATCGCCCTGTCCCACCCGGTAGCCGCGCTTGTGGAGGCCCGGTCCGCTTGTGTCGATCGTGAGCGTCGCCATGTCTTTCAATACCGATACCTCGATCTTGAACAGTGCACCGGTCTCGGGCAAGATACCCCGTCGGCCATACGCCGAGTTCAGTCGCTCGACAATCGCTTTTTTCGAGATCGCCTGGCAGTCGCGGACGCTGCCCAGTTGGGATTTGACGGATTTACCGCTTACCGGGAATTCTGCATCTGCCGGAAGGTAATCTTCCCAAGGAATCGACTTTACGCCTTCGAAAAGATCATCAAAGGTTATCGCCTTGAACTCGCCGGCGACGATTTTCACACGATCTGCGACACGGAGCCACAGGTTCGCGCGTGCGATGGCGGTTTCATCACCTTCAAAATAGATTTTCCCATTTTCGACGGTCGGCTCGTAGCCGAGTGCGCGGACTTCGTCGGCGACGGGCTTCTCGAGGCCCATCGCAGCAGTCGCCACCAGTTTGAATGTTGTCATCGTACCACTCCTCACCGCCGGGACCGTCCCCGGCGAGTCTGCTGTATGTATCGTTATCGTACAAAAGAAACGCTCTCCTGTCATGGGAGAGCGTTTCGTTGTTTGCAAATATACCGTCGCCATTCGATAAGCCATGTTTTGTTCCTTCGTACTCAGACGGCTTGCGCCTCGTACTCCGGCGGTAATCATCTATCTACAGGCAGCTGCCTGTCCCTTCCTCTGTTCAGTTCCTTCGGAAGGACGCCCCTACCAAAATTTGGGTTTCTCGCTCGAGGGGTTTACCCGTTCCACCCGCACCGTTTCCGATGCGGCTACGTCACTGTGGCACTTTTCAGGAGATCTCTGCCGTATCCCGAAGGACTTAGGCATTATCCCCGCCGTCAGACCCGGATGGATCTGCCCCGGCTTATGACTTCGCCGGGCACGAACACTACGGTCATCTCAGAACCGTGCGAGCATGGACTTTCCTCTACAACCCGAAGTTGCAGCGATTACCTGAATGACGACTTTGGCATCGTTTATCATAACATAAACGCGCTCCGGAATCAATGAGGATAAGATTTCCATCTTCTCCACTCCGGAGCGCAGACTGAATTCAGTCGTTGAGCTTATTTCCAAACACATGGCGCTCGAGATTCGACAGACGCTTGAGGATGTCGAAATTCGTTGTGCCTGTCTGTTGAGGCGCCGGTGCGGATGAACGGCTTTTCAGCTCTTCAATTTCCTCGTAAAGCCGCTTGTTTTCTTCAGTAAGTGCGGCAATCTTCTTGTTGAATGATTCGTAGTCTTGGATGATTTCATCGAGAAAATGATCGACTTCGTCCGGCTTGTATCCCCGGACTCCAGTTTTGAACTCATGTTCGAGGATTTCCTTGGCAGTCAGTTTAGTCTCCATGACTCTCGTCCTTCCGTCTTTGCTTGCTTCCTTGAATTATAGCATATTTTGCCCGCCGGTGTTTAATCATGTCGGAAAGAAAGAGCCGCTACTGTCGGAATCTGCGCTTGCCCGGGAAATAGTCGGAACACTCCGCAGGAATATTTCCCCGCTTCGATTCTTATTTCCCCTGTTTTCTTCGAACACGGGCCAGGCGCTTTTCAAAGCGTTGCTGCCATCGTTCTTTCCTTGCGGGTTTCAGCGCCTTCATGTTCTTCAGGAGACCTGCGGCACGCAGACAGTTCATCTCTGCTTCGGGCAGCTTACCAAGGCGGTGTTCCTGCAGTTTCGCCAACTCTTCTAGCGCCTGCAAAGTCTTCCCTTCATCAAGGCCACCCTTGTAGGCCTGCAAAAAAGCAGATTCCGCATCCTTGTATCGCTGCTCTTTCTTTAGGAGGAAGCCGAGGTAATAATACGCTTCGTCAGTTTCGTCGAAAAAGACGTTCGTCACTTCCTCCAGCACCTCACGGCTTTTCTCATATAATTTCAGGTCACCGAACCATTTGCCGATGTTGGTATGCGGAAGCGGGGTCTCTTCTTCGTTTTCTTTCATGAGAAGGCCGGTCAGTCTGGTGAACAGCGTCACCAGCGACAGCAGGTCCCACTCATTATGACGAAGGACGCGGAGCAGAAGGTCCGGGTTCCCGCTCCGCACCGCATCGGTATAAATAATCGGTGCAAGGAACCCGGGAACATCTTCTTCCCGATGAAATCCGAGCACTTCTTCCTCGACTGATTTCAGTGAGAAACTCTCGAGACCACCCTTCCATATGCGCCGGGTACCCTGGAGCAGGTCAATATGCGTCGGGTCATGAAGCTTGGGAAGATGTTCGCGGTTCATCGTCCAGCGGGTATGAAGCTGCGGCCAATCGAAGCTCTTGCCGTTGTAGGTAACGATTGTCCGTCCGGGTTTCCAGAGACCCGTCTCGAAAAGGAATGCCGTCTCGTGTGCGGGATCTGCCAGGACATATTGGTCAAGTGTGAAATCATACCCGTCCGTCGTAAGCAGGCCGGCCATGAAGATGAGTGAACCGGTCCCCTTGAGGCCGGTAGTTTCCGTATCGAAAAACAGCAGCTTTTTCTCGTCCCCTTCGGCGAATGGATGGATGCCGTCGGAGCCGGACCAGACGGATGCCGCTTCCTCGAGCTTGCCCAGAGCCAGACCGCCATGAACGGTGTCTGCCTGGTAGTGTGTCCGCTTTAGGAAAACCGTTCCGAATTGGTTGTCGATGCGCACCAGTCCGGCCGATGCCCATCGTTCCGCATATTCAGGGACAGGCGGCTTTTTAAAAGCAGTCTCTTTCATTTTTTCCGCAGGTGCCTTTTTCAGCATTTTCTTCATCTGCATCAGGCGGTTCTCGTAGGACATCGCAACTCACCCCGCAAGCTTTCTGAGAAGCTCGGCGACACGGCGCTTGATGCTGCCTCCCGATTCCTGAGCACCTATGCAGACAGGGCAGCCGGAGTCGCACGGGCATGACTCAACATGTCCCGCAGTCTGGTCAAGCAGGTCCGGCCACATGCCGTGGATCCGCTTACTGAGGCCGATGCCGCCCGGGTAGCTGTCGTAGACAAAGAACGTCGGCCGCTTTGTATGGACGGCCTTCACCTGCGGCACAACATGAATATCGGAGCGGTCACAGCTGACAAACAACGGAATGAACGAATGCATCGCATACGCCGCCCCGGTCATCGTGTCAGTCAGATCTGACTCTGTCCAGTCCGCCGGCCGCTCAAACGACAGCCAAGCGGATGACGTGTGCATCTCTTCTGCGGGTAGCGTTATCGGCCCAGAACCGATGTTGTCATGGGTGTCGAAACGAATCTTCTTGAAAATTGTCGGCATGGCGAGTACAGCAATGTCTCCGAATGATTCGGTATGGTCACCCTGCTCCTCGAATTCATCTTCTGCGATAACCTTGAGTTCTACGGCGAGGTTGGCGTCGGTGAAGTAGTCGACATCAACTTCCCGCACGTACGCCTTCTTTTCCTCCCAGTCGAGTTCCTCTACTTGGTACTGGGTACCCTGGTGAATATAGATGGCTTCCTCATGGAGGAGCGTCATCGCGCTGTAGCGGTCCATCTCCCCTATGACCGTCGTGTCGCGCGGGACCGATTTATCGATGATAATGACGTTCTCCTGAGAGGCAGAACGCAGGCTGATCTCGCTTGCCGGGAAGCGGTCGCTCATCCAGTGCCACTTGTCGCCCGCCTGGACGAGAATTCCCTCTGCCGCCAGGAAGGCAAGCAGTTCCTGCACGTCAAACTCACCGTACTGCTCATCAATGGTAAACGGCAGCTCGAACGACGCGCATTTCAGGTGATCCATGAGAATGAGGATGTTGTCCGGATGGATGCGCGCCTCTTCCGGTGACTGCCCGAACAGGTACTCCGGATTCTCGATCACATACTGGTCAAGAGGCAGTGACTGGGCAACATAGACGATCAGCGCCTCGTCCTGGCGGCGGCCGGCACGGCCCGCCTGCTGCCAGGCGCTTGCAATGTTGCCCGGATAACCGGTCATGATGCAGGCCTGGAGCTGGCCGATATCGACACCGAGCTCGAGCGCATTCGTTGAAACGACCGTTTTGATCTCTCCGTTTCTGAGCCCCTTTTCAATCTCCCGCCGCTCCGACGGCAGATAGCCGCCCCGGTAGCCACGGATTGTTGTATCGGACAGCTTTTTCTTTGTCATCTCTTTCATATATGTGACGAGCATCTCGACACGCACCCGGCTTTTGGCAAATACAATGGTCTGGATGTTCTCCTGGTACAGCCTGCGGGCAAGATCACGCACCTCGAGTACTGCAGACCGCCGGATGCCGAATGTCTTGTGTACCACAGGAGGATTGTAGAAGATGAAATGCTTTTTACCAGACGGCGCACCATTTTCAGCAATCAGCGTCATCTCCCGATTTGCAAGCGATTCTGCCAGCTCCTGAGGATTGGCGATCGTAGCAGACGTACAGATGATGACCGGGTCGCTTCCGTAGTAGCGTGCAATCCTGACCAGCCTGCGGAGCACATGCGAGACATGGCTGCCGAATACTCCTTTATACGTATGAAGCTCATCGATCACGATATACTTCAGATTCTCGAAAAGCGAGACCCACTTCGTATGGTGCGGCAGGATGCCGGAGTGGAGCATGTCCGGATTCGTCATGATGATGTGCCCCGACTTCCTCACTTTCTGTCGGATGCCCGGACTCGTGTCTCCATCATACGTATGGCTCAGGATCTCCTCACCGCTTTCCTCGATCAGTCTGTGAAGATCCGCCATCTGGTCCTGTGCGAGGGCTTTTGTCGGGAACAGATAAAGCGCCCGTGATGAACGGTCCTCCAGAACGGACTGCAACACTGGAAGGTGGTAGCAGAGCGACTTGCCGGAGGCGGTCGGCGTCACGGCCGTAAATGACTTGCCGGAGACGGCCAGATCAAAGGCTTCACGCTGGTGTGTATAAAGCTGTCCGATTCCCCGTGACTCGAGTGCTGTTCGAATTGACGGGTGAAGCCGTTCAGGGAAAGGCGCATATCGGGCATCCTTCCCTTCAATGACCCGGTGATGACGGATCGAATCGCGCATTTCGGGATCGGAGAGCCATTCACCGACCAGCTCACTGATGGTCTTCTGCTTATTGAGCATCATCCGTCCCCTCCTCCATTGCAGCCATCATCGTCTTGAGCAGATACTCCGCCGATTGGATCGAATCATAAAAGCGCTTCTTGCCGGTTTTCGGATAAAACGATTGGACGACGAATTGAGTCATCATATCCGCCGCATTCTCGATCTGTGCCTCGCGAACATGCTTCGGTCGCTCTTTCCTGATCCACTCACTTGACATTTCCTTCCATTCATTGATCAGCTGATGGACACGGTCTGCATACGGCTTTACTTCGCCAAAAAAGTCCGGTTCCCGTTCTTCCTCCCTCATGCGGGCATGACGTGGCCGGCATTTGCCGCATTCGTCAAGCAGCTCTGATGTCATTTCAAAAAGTTTCATATATAAAGTCGTCCTTTTTAGTTGGTTTTCTTCATCCTACCAAATATGATGGTAAGTGACCACCAAGAGGGGAACAGACATTCCTCGAATCGGATTTGTAAAAAACATCCACCTGTGTTTCCGCAACCCCGGACTGTCTTAGGACGTCCTATGCGTGTGGTATGATGGGTGAAATGCGAGGTGAGGAAAATGGCGATCCGCTATCCGGGGGGAAAGAAGTATACCCCGGCCGATAAGCCCGTGATAAAGTCTGCGAAAAAAGACTACTCTTTCAGTAACAGGGGTAAGACATTGGAGGATGAATTGGACGAGTCCAATGCCTACTATCTCGCAAACGGCATCGCGGTCATCCACAAGAAACCCGTACCTGTTCAGATCGTAAAGGTCGACTATCCGTCAAGAAGTGCCGCAGTCATTCGCGAAGCCTACTTCAAAACACCGTCGACGACCGACTACAACGGGATCTACCACGGCCATCATATTGATTTTGACGCGAAGGAGACCCGAATCAGCTCTTCTTTTCCGCTGAAAAACATCCACGAACACCAGATCAGGCATATGCGCAGCGTGACAGATCAAGGAGGCACCGCTTTCCTGATCGTCAAGTTCACAGAAACTGAACGTTATTTTATCGTACCGTTCGATCTGGTCGACCGTGCATGGAAGCGGATGGAAGACGGAGGCCGGAAATCGATTCCGGTCACCGAACTGGAGGAAGAGGCTGTCGAGTTCCATGCCGGATTCCGGCCGAGACTCGACTACCTGGGAGCCATCGCGAAATTAGGCATTTCTTAACGCAACAGAAAGAGAGGAAAACCTATGAGTGACAATATTCAATCCCGCTCCCAAAGGCGAAAACAGCAGGAGCAGGCCCGCAAGTCGGACAGGAAAAGCTCCAAAAAACCGGCGGGCAAAAAGAAACGGCCGCTCTGGAAAACGATTCTGAAGATCGCCGTCCTTCTTGCGGTCATCGGTTTTGTATTCGGAGTAGGACTGTTCACTTTCTACGCGGCGACCGCGCCAGAACTGGATGAGGAATCGCTGAAGGATCCGCTTTCCTCTGAACTTTATGCAGAAGGCGCATCAGAACCATTCCTTACCTTGGGTGCTGAAAACCGGGAGTACGTGGAATATGAACAGATTCCGCAAGTGATGGAAGATGCGATCCTCGCGACCGAGGACGTGCGCTTCTATAAGCACCACGGGATGGACTTGTGGCGGCTCGGCGGCGCCGTTCTTGCCAACTTCCGGGACGGGTTCGGCGCACAGGGCGCCAGTACGATTTCCCAGCAGGTCGTGAAAAACTCGTTCCTGCAGAACGAGAAAACGCTGAAGCGGAAAGCCCAGGAAGCCTGGCTCGCCTTCCAACTGGAGCGGAAATACGAAAAAGAAGAAATCTTCGAGATGTACTTTAACAAAATCCTTATGACCGACAATATTTATGGCTTCGGTACCGCAGCGGAACAGTTTTACGGAAAGAATCCTGAAGAACTCCTGCTGCATGAGGCGGCCCTCCTCGCAGGGATGCCGCAGAGTCCGAACCGTTATAATCCTTACCGCCATCCCGAGCGCGCCGAAAAACGCCGGAATATCGTCCTCGGTCTCATGGTCCAACACGGCAAGATCGCCCAGGAAGAGGCGGATGCGGCAAAGGCGGTGCCGGTCACCGAAGGGCTGATTCCACTCGAACAACGAAAGCCTCATGGCAAAAATAAATATTCAGCATTTGTCGACCTGATTGAAGATGAACTGGAAAAACATGATCTCTCGATCGCGGATGGCCTGAAGATTTATACGACACTTGATCCTGCAGCACAGGAAAAAGTCGAACAGACCATTGACCGTGAAAATATGCCGACCGAAAAACTGCTGGCCGGGGTCGCGGTCGTTGATACGAAAACCGGCGCTGTCCGTGCAATGGGCGGAAGCCCTGATTATGTACCGACCGGTTCGCACTACGGCATTATGAACCAGAAAAAGCAGGACCTCGGCTCTACAGTCAAGCCGTTTCTCGTTTATGGTCCGGCCATTGAATACATGGACTGGTCCACCGGCCAAACGGTTAATGATGAAGAACGGACTTATAAAGGCAGCGACCAGGTGATCCGAAACGCGACTGGCCGCTATCTAGGTAAAATGACAATGCGCAAGGCGCTCTATATGTCACAGAACGTCCCTGCCGTTTCCACATTTGAAGAAGTCGGCGGCGAAAAAGCGGCTGATTTTGCAAGGGGACTCGGCATCGACGTAAAAGAACCCCACTCCTCCACCGCGCTTGGCGGCGGAGTCGGTTCCTCTCCGCTCGAGCTGGCCGGTGCTTATGCAGCATTCGGCAACGGCGGAATGTACACTGAACCATACATGATCAATAAAGTCGTGCTTCGGGACGGAAAAACAGAGCGCGACCTACGGCCGAAACCGGTCAGCGCCATGAAGGATTCCACGGCATATATGATCACCGATGTACTTCGTGAAGTCGTGAAAAACCCACAGGGAACTGCTTATCAATATGTGAAGTCTCATGGACTGGACGTAGCGGGCAAAACCGGAACGACGAACTATGATGCAAAAACCTATCAGGAAAAGTACAGCCAACATCGGATGGCTGTTCCTGACAGCTGGTTTGTCGGCTATACGCCTGAATACTCCATAGCAGTCTGGTCAGGACATGCAAACCGGGAACCGATGACCGAATGGAAAGAGCGCTCCTTCCCTCAAGTGGCATTCTCTGAAATCCTTGGAGATCTCGCCCAGCGCGGTGAACATACTTCCTTCAAGAAACCGAAATCCGTCGTCGAAGCGACGATCGAGATCGGCTCAGACCCGCTCCGCCTTGCGAGCGACTGGACACCGTCAAACCGGAAGAGCACAGAGCTGTTCGTCCGCGGAACGGTGCCGGAGCGTGTGTCCAAGACGTATGAACCTGAGGAAGATGAGGAAACAACAGACACCCTACCGGCCCCTACTGGCCTGAGTGCGGATTATGATGAGGCACAGAATCTCGTGCGGCTCAGCTGGAACCACGAAGGCGGTGATGGAGTCGAGTTCGCTGTCACTTACAGTGTCGATGGCGGCGGCGCCCAGAACCTGACGACAACGACCGATATGGCCGCAGCGGCCACCGGCGTCGAACCGGGCAGAACCTATACCTTCTCGGTCGTTGCAAGATCAGGAGATGCCACAAGTCCGCCTGCAACGGTCTCACTCCAGATCGGCGGTGCGCCTGAGGAGGAACAGCCGGAAGAACCTGATGAAAATGAACAGGAGCCGGAAGAGAACGAACAGGAACCTGATGAAAATGAACAGGAGCCGGATGAAAACGAACAGGGAGAAGGCGGCAACGCCGGAAATCCAGGAAACCAAAATCCTGGCAACCAGAACCCCGGTCAAGGCCCGGGCGGCGGATCCGGCAACCAAGGCAATCCGAACAATGGCCAGGGAGGTCAAGGCAACCAGGGTGGCGGCCAGGGACAGACTCCTGGCGGCGGCCAAGGCGGCCAGACCGAACCCGGCAGTGGTGATGGTAACGGAGACGGCGATACCGGCGGAACCGGAAGTCCATAATTAGAAAACGTCCATGCGGAATGACCGCATGGACGTTTTTTGTCTGCCGTTTAGTGGAGGAGTGCCTTTTTTCATACGCGAACTTTTGGATTCGTACGCAAACCTGGGAGACGCTCCTTTTTTCGTACGCGAACTTTTTGGTTTCGTACGCAAACCTGGAACACGTGCTTTTTTCGTACGCGAACTCTCCGGATTCATACGCAAACCGTGGAGATGCTCCTTTTTTCGTACGCGAACCCGAAACGCCATGTACAAATCCTCACCGAATCCAAAAAACCGGAATGGCCTTTTTATCGGCAATTCCGGTTTTCTACGTTTATTCCATTTCTTCATCTTTTTTGTTGAGCCCCATGCGCTTGCGTCCTTCTCTGCACATGTTGAGGATTGGGCAGATGCCGCATTCCGGTGTTTTCGCTTTGCAGAAATAGCGGCCGAAGAATATAAGCTGATGGTGGGTCTGGGACCACTCTTCTTCCGGTGTCCACCGCATCAGTTTCTGTTCCACTTCCATCGGGCTGTCTTTCCAGCGGTTGATTCCGAGGCGCTTGGAGACCCGTTCCACATGGGTATCGACGGCAAAGGCGGGCACGCCGTAAGCGACGGAGACGACGACGTTCGCAGTCTTGCGGCCGACACCGGGAAGCGTCGTCAGTGTATCCCGGTCGTCAGGGACGATGCCCCCATACTTTTCAAGAAGGATTTCACTCATCGCCCGAATGTTTTTTGCTTTGTTGCGGAAGAGGCCGATCGACCGGATGTCGTTCTGGACCTCCTCGAGCGGAACTGCAAGATAATCTTCAGGCCGCTTGTACTTCTTGAAGAGATCTTTTGTCACCCGGTTGACCAGCGCATCGGTGCACTGGGCAGACAGCATCGTCGCGACCAGCAGCTCGAACGGATTGTCGTGTACGAGCTCACAGTGCGCGTCAGGATACATATCCGCTATTTCATCGCGGCATACCTTCCATTGTGCTTTCGTCAGCATGTCCTGGTCCTTTCTGAAACGGCCGGCTCCCTTTGAGAAGCGGGAGCCGGCCGTCCGGTTGTTGTCCGCCCTTCAGTCCCGTTCTTCCAGCCAGTTGTAGAACGGGACTTTCCGTTTGGTTTCGTTTCCGGCCGCATGGCGCGAAGGCTGGGACTGGCCGCGGAAGTTCCGTGCCTCCCCCTCCGCTTCTTCGACGGTCCGGATATTTTTCTTTTTCCATTCAAACAGTATCCGATCGATGTAGCGGAGGCTTACCTTCCGGGCAATCACTGCTTCCCGCAGTGCCGCCTTGATCAGGTCGGCGGAATGGCCGTCCTGGTCAAACCACATCGAGATCGTCTCACATTCCATTGGAGAAAGTAGGCGTCCGAACTCTTGCTCGAACATCGCGAAAATCTCGCCTTCTTCCGCCTGCCGGTTTTCTTCCTCTTTGCCGGAGCAGCCGAGGACCTGAACATCGACAAGCCGTGTCCACAAGGGCTGAAGGGAATAGTTTTCATTCAGCAATCCCTTGTCGTCCATCGTCCGTTCGATTGTCAGCAAGCCGGACTGCATGAGGCGCTGGAGGCCGTGCCCGATTTCTTCTTCCGAAAGGGACATCCGCACCGCCAAATCGGACGGTCCGGGCAAGCCCTGTCCTTCTTCTGCAAATGACATCAGCTGCAGGACGAGCAAGGCATCCAGGTCACGGATGCCCACTTGCCTGTAAGAGCTAAAAAAGAGCTGGGAAATGGAGACATTCCCCTGCTCAATCCAGATGCGGAGCCGATCCTGACTGTTCACCGAATCAACCTCCTTCATCTTTCTCATGGGTAGAGCCTGTTCAACAGACGCGGGAACGGAATCGCTTCGCGCACGTGTTCCGCACCGGAAATCCAGGCGACCGTACGTTCAAGGCCGAGACCGAAGCCGGAGTGCGGCACTGAGCCCTGCTTGCGGAGTTCGAGGTACCATGCATAGGCTTCAGGGTCGAGCTGATGCTCTTCAATCCGCTGCTTCAGAAGTTCATGGTCATGGATCCGCTCGGAACCTCCAATGATTTCACCGTAGCCTTCAGGCGCGATCAGGTCCGCGCAGAGAACGACATCGTCGCGGTCCGGATGCGGCTGCATGTAGAACGGTTTGATCGCCGTCGGGTAGTTGACGATGAATACAGGCTTGTCGTAGTGTTCTGCGATGGCCGTTTCATGTGGCGCGCCAAAGTCGTCGCCCCATTTGATATCGTCAAAGCCTTTTTCATGAAGAAATTCGATGGCGTCATCGTAGGAAATGCGCGGGAACGGTGCTTGTACATTCTCGAGTTTTGATGTGTCGCGGCCCAGCACGCCGAGTTCCAGCTCGCAGTTTTCAAGCACGGATTGGACGAGATGGGAGACATACTGTTCTTGGACCTCGAGGCTCTCTGCGTGTTCCGTGAACGCCATTTCCGGTTCCATCATCCAAAATTCGATCAGGTGCCGGCGGGTCTTGGATTTTTCGGCGCGGAATGTCGGACCGAACGAGAATACCTTGCCCAGTGCCATCGCGGCTGCTTCCAGATGAAGCTGGCCGGACTGGGAGAGGAATGCGTCCTCTTCAAAATATTTGGTGTGGAACAGTTCCGACGTTCCTTCCGGTGCGGAACCGGTCAGGATCGGCGGATCGATTTTCACGAAGCCGCGGTCATTGAAGAATTCATACGTCGCGCGGATAATCTCGTTCCGGATCTTCATGATGGCATGCTGCTTCTTGGAGCGGAGCCAGAAGTGGCGGTTGTCCATTAGGAATTCCGTGCCGTGCTCTTTCGGTGTGATCGGGTAGTCTTCCGCTTCTCCGATCACTTCGATGCCGGTTACCTGGAGTTCGTAGCCGAACGCGGAACGCTCGTCAGTGACAACAGTTCCCGTAACGTACATTGACGTTTCCTGATTCATCGATTTCGCCGTGGCGAAGATTTCTTCCGCCACATCGGCCTTGACGACGACACCCTGCACGAAGCCTGAGCCATCGCGCAGCTGCAGGAAGGCAATTTTCCCGCTTGAGCGTTTGTTCGCGAGCCAGCATCCGATGCGGACCGTTTCTCCCACATGCTGCGGCATCTCTTTGATCATGATTTTATCCATAAAGTAAACCCTCCGTATTTTCGTTCAGTCTTGCCAGCGCGCTTCCACAAATTCACGGATCCGCCGGACGGCTTCCTTGAATTGTGAAAGTTCGGTCGCGTAGCTGAGCCGGATCGTATCCGGCGCGCCGAATCCACTGCCCGGAATAACTGCGACTTTCGCTTCTTCCAGCAATGCTTGGGCAAAGGCGTCGGTGTCTCCGAATCCTGTTTTGCGCACTGCCTCCGAAACATCCGGAAGCAGGTAGAACGCGCCCTGTGGCTTCAATACCTTGAATCCCGGGATATCTGAAAGAATCGGATAAACGGCTTCTAGCCGCTCTCCAAAATCTTTCCGCATTTTCTCGACCGCATCCCACGAGCCGTCATAGGCCTCGATCGCCGCATACTGCGACGTCGTGACCGGGTTTGAAGTGGAGTGGCTCGCGAGGTCCGTCATCGCCTTGATGACCGCTTCGTCGCCGCACGCGTAGCCGATTCGCCAGCCGGTCATCGAGTGGGATTTCGAGACGCCGTTGATCACGATCGTCCGCTCTTTCGCGTCTTCCGAAAGCGTTGCGATGGATACGTGCCCGGCATCTCCATAAATCAGCTTTTCATATATCTCATCAGAGATGATCCAGATGTCCGCTTCCCTGCACACTTCCAGGATGGCGCGCAGCTCGTCCTCCGTATAGATCATGCCCGAAGGGTTGCTCGGTGAATTCAGGATGAACGCTTTCGTCTTTTCTGATACGGCTTCTTTCAGCTGCTCCGCCGTAATTTTAAATCCGGAATCAACCGATCCCTCAACATGAACAGGCACACCGCCCGCGAGCTTGACCTGTTCCGGGTAGCTGACCCAATAAGGAATAGGAATGATAACTTCGTCACCCGGGTCAAGAATGACCTGGAAAAGCGTATAGAGGACATGCTTCGCCCCGATGCCGACCATCACTTCGGATGGCTTGTATGTAAGTCCGTGGTCCCGTGACATTTTCCGGATAATCGAATCCTTCAGCTCCGGAAGGCCGCCAGCCGGCGTGTATTTCGTCTTGCCTTCCTTCATCGAGGCATAGGCTGCTTCAATGATATGATCCGGTGTATTGTAATCCGGCTCCCCGGCACCGAGTCCGATGACATCGATGCCCTCTTTTTTCATCTGCTTCGCCTTTGCCGTGATTGCGAGCGTTGTCGATGGCGTAAGCGTTTCTGTACGTTTTGCGAGTCTGCGCTCCATGCCGGGAACCCCTTCCTATAAGTTCAATATTTTTTTGCGTACTTTGCCATCTCCAAAATTGAGATGAACATAGTTCAGCTTATCATCCGGCCCGGTAAATGCCACTTCCCAGAACGGCCCGCTTTCATCATTGCCAAGATGCACATGCAGGACTTTGCGGACATCCATGTCCTCCCGTACAACATCAAGCGCCTGCCTGAAACCGATGCCGTCTTTCAAAAGCACGGAACGCATTTCCCCTTCTGTACCGTCCGGAACAAATACTGCTGCCGGCTTTCCGTCCTTGTTCTTGCCGAGAACTGTAATCGACGGTTCGGAGCCATTGACCGGGTACGACCTGGAAATTTCCGTTAGATGGCCTTCATCGATGGCACGCGTTTCCGCCTTTTCCTCCGCGTTGCCGATCGGCTTCTGAGCGGTGTAAAAGAGAATGACACCGATCAGCGTGATAAATGCGAGCACGAGGATAATGCTGAACCTTTTCCGGTTTTTCATGACGCTGTCACGTCCTGTATATCGTGAATACGGCTGTTTCCTGATCATCCGGATCAAGCGCCAGGCCGAACATCAGGTCATCTTCCTTTAATGTCCGATTGAGCGCATCAACGATTTTGTACAGATCCGGCTGATGCTTGATTTTGACCGTATTCACGATTTCGATTCTGCTTTCCATATTTGACCTGCCTTCTGTATTCATACTTTGTCATTATACCAACTTTCCAATTCAAGCACCATATCACCGAGGCCTACTTTCTCGACTGGAACCGGCGGAAGTGCACGGATAAAATCATGGCCGTACGACTTCTTCTCGATGCGCCGGTCAAGAACGATGTATGCGCCCCGGTCTGATGACGAGCGGATCAGCCGTCCGAATCCCTGCCTGAATTTGATGATGGCTTCCGGGAGGGAGAGTTCCTGGAACGGATTTTTTCCGGATGCGGCAATTCTGGCTGCACGTGCCTTGAACAGAGGGTTCTCAGGCGAACTGAATGGCAGGCGGACAACGATGACAGCGGCGAGCGCATCACCCGGTGCGTCTACTCCTTCCCAGAAGCTGTCGGTTCCGAAAAGGACGGAATTGCTGAAGCGCTGAAATGATTTCAAGAGGCGCATCCGGCTACCCGGCGTAATGCCCTGGGCGATCAGCATGTGCTCTGCAAGCAGTTCGCTGTCCACGATCAGTTCATACGTTTTTCTGAGCATATCATGAGAGGTGAATAGTACAAAACACCTGCCCCCTGTCGCGATGACTGCCTGGACGACCGCATCCGCAACTGATTCGATATATTCCTGCTGCGGCACGTTAAGAATGTCAGGCATATCGCTCACGATATACATTTTCGCGCCACGGTAAAACTCGGGGGGTGCGGCGAACTTTTGGATTTCCACCGTTTTGGGAAGACCGATCTGATCAGCGATGAACCGCTCCCGCCCAGGCAGCGAAAGTGTCCCGGATGTCCAGATTACACCGAACCGGCCATCGGGTTTCACCGCTTGCCGGATCAATCCGGAGACATCCGCCGGCTGGCGCACAATTTTCAGACTGCCGGGAATGCTCCTCATATCCGCCTCGATCCATGCAGCCGCATCATCCAGACCAGCCGGGCCGAACAACTCCATCCAACCGGCGGCCTGCAGGCGGATTTCACGGACCCAGTGCTGCCACTCTGAATAGAAACGGGCTTCTTCCGGGTACTTCTCCCCCGCTCCATTCATAAGCGGTCCGGTGAGTTCAGCCACCTTGTCAAGGTATGCATACAGCAATTCTCCCGCCTCCCTACAGAGAAGGACAAGCGGTTCGAGATCGGTGAGCGCAAACGTCCGCTTCTGCTCATGCGGACGGTCTGCACCCAAAGTCTGAATCAGAGACTGCATTCCTTCAAATGCGGCATCAAAAGCGTCCATCGCCCGGTCGTACATTTCTCCGGAACGCTCGGCTTCGCGTTCTCCGGGCATGCCGGTTTTGCGGGACAGCGAAACGAACCGGTCCTGCAGTAGCCCTTCACCGGGTTTGCCCATCTGCCCGAGTGTATATTTAAAATCCGTGTAGGAGAAAAGAGTCTCCGCATGGGCTCTGGCAGCGGTGATGAACTGATGTGCCTCATCAATGACCATTCCAGATATGTTCGGGAACGGTGAATGGATACGGTCCTGTGTGGAAAGGAGCATGGCATGATTGGTGATGAGCAGGTCCGCGTTCCGTGCACGGTGCAGCGACCGGAGGTAGAAATCGGAATTCTCCAGTCCGCTGTCGCGGACGGCCGCTCGGTATTTCCGGATTTTATCGAGGAACAGCCGTCCACCGCCGGAAACGTTGAGTTCTTCCAGATCACCCGTCTCTGTGCCCGCAAGCCAGACAACCACCTGCAGGATGGCGAGGGTCTCATCGTAGGACTCATCCTCCGCCGCCAAGATGCCCGCAAACCGTTCGAGATCGATATAGTGACCGACTCCCTTCAGAAGAGCCGTGCGAAGCGGCACTCCGACGGCCCGCTCTGCTTTTTCCATATCTCGGCCGATGATCTGTTCGGTCAAATGATTGGTATGGGTGCTGATGACGACAGGCCGTCTTTCCCGTACAGAATGTACCGCTGCCGGGAGCAGGTAGGCGAACGTCTTGCCGATGCCGGTCGCGGCCTCGACAGCAATTTCGGTCTTAGATTCTAAAGAATCGTAAACGGCATCCATCATCGCAGACTGTGCAGGCCGCTCCTCATACTTTTCGAACGCATGGCGGAAACGAGTTTCTTTTGCATCTTTGCCTTCGGGATATCCGATGTCAGCAGAAACCCGATTCTTTTGCGGAATCGGATTTTTCATTGCGATACCCTTCCATGTAAAGCAGCCTTTCTCCCCCGCGACATGTCTCCTCTTCTTCTTGAGCGCTTCATAGAAGAGGGAGCTCAGGTCGGACTTGAGGCGGAATGACCGCTTGTGGAGGATGGATAGCGTCGGCTCAGGGAGCTTGTCTGTTTCTTCCTGAAGCCGGATGAGGAGTTCCGCGGTCGCTGTGGCGTCTTCGATGGCACGGTGGGCATTCTCCAGGCCGATGCCGAATTCCGCTGCTATATCCTGCAGCTTGAAACTCGGCGCCGAGGGGCAGATGATTTTTGCAAGCTCCACTGTATCAACTGTTTCACCGCTCCATTTCGGGAGTCCTGCCCGCCGGAATTCGTGTTGCAGAAACGGCAGATCGAACGAAACATTATGCGCGACGAACACACAGCCTTCCAGCCATTCCCGGATTTCCGCGGCCCGGTCCTCGAACAGCGGTGCGTCTGCCACATCCTTTTCCCGGATGCCGGTCAGGCTGCTGATGAAGGCAGGGATTTTCCGTCCGGGCTTCAGGAATGTGGCATACGTTTTTGTCACGCTGCCGTTTTCCACGAGCGCCATCCCGATTTCGATAATCCGGTCTCCACTCTTCGGTGAATGTCCGGTCGTTTCAAGATCCACGACCGCATATCGTTTTCCATCCATCTTTATCATCTCGCTGTCCGTCGGTGTCTTACGGAAATTGTACCACAACCAGCGGCCTTGAATCGTCTCGCGGCCGCCTAAAGCTGGTTCATTCAGATGCGGAACAAAAGAACTCCCGGAGCCTATGGCCCGGGAGTCCGCATTTCAATAGATCGTCGCTTCCGGCTCGTGGCCGATAACGGCATCGATCCGGTTTTTTTCGCCCATCAGTACGATGTTCGGCGTATGCTGTTCCGCTTCTTTCGAATCCACGTGGACATAACTCAGGATGATGACGATATCGCCCGGCTGGACAAGTCGGGCGGCGGCACCGTTCACACAGATGACTCCGCTACCGCGGCTGCCTTCTATAATATACGTTTCGAAGCGGGCGCCATTGTTGTTGTTGACGATCTGGACCTTTTCGTTCGGCACCATGCCGGCCGCGTCCAGGATGTCTCGGTCGATGGTGATGCTGCCTACATAGTTCAGGTTGGCTTCCGTGACAGTTGCACGGTGGATTTTGCCGTTCAGTATGATTTTCAGCATGTTTTATCATCCATCGCGACCAGTATGTTATCGATCAGGCGCGCGCCGGAAAACTGCACCGCTGCGGCGACGATCGCTTCCTGCGATTCCGCAGTAAGGGGCCGGAGTGACGGATACTCTAGGATTTCCGCATAATCGGTCTTTCCGCCAGGGATAAGTGCGAGTCCATCACGCACAATTTTAAGTGCGCGATCAGCATCTCCCGTTTCCCGGAGCATCCTGCTCCCTTTACGCAAGGCTTCATAAATGGACGGGGCTTCCTGTCGTTCTGCCGGTGTCAGCCTGACATTCCGTGAGCTTTTTGCGAGCCCGTCCTTTTCCCTGACAGTCGGTACGCGCCGGATTTCGACGGGGAAGTTATAGTCCCTGACAAAGGTTTCGATGATGGCAAGTTGCTGGGCGTCCTTCTGACCAAAGTAGGCCCGCTCCGGCCGCGTCAGGTGAAACAGCTTCGTGATCACTTTCAGGACACCGTCAAAGTGCCCCGGACGGCTTGCACCGCACAAAACGTCTGCCTGTTTGCCGGGCATGATGCGGATATCGCTTTTTTGGGGATACATCTCTTCAGGTGACGGATGGAACAGGATGTCGACTCCCGCTTTTTCTGCAAGCGCGGCATCCCGCTCCAGGTCTCTCGGATAGCTGTCGAAGTCTTCTCCGGGACCGAACTGTGCCGGATTGACGAAGATGCTCATGATCACGATATCATTTTCTTTCCTGGCTTCCTCGACAAGAGCCAAATGCCCCTCATGCAGATAGCCCATCGTCGGGACGAATCCGATGCTCTTCTCTTCCGAAGCCAGGCGCCCCGATACTGCGGCCATGTCTGCGACTTTATCAATGTGCTTCAACAGGATCGCCTCCATACAGTTTGCCGGCCTCTTCTTCTTTCATCGTGAAGCGGTGCGCTTCGGCAGGGAAGGAGCCGTCTCCGACGGCTTCTGAATACGCTGCGATCCCTTCACGGATCGGCTTTCCTGCATCTGCAAACTGTCGGACGAATTTCGGCACATAGTGGCTGCCGTAGCCGATCATGTCATGGAAGACGAGCACCTGGCCGTCTGTTTCCGCTCCGGCTCCGATTCCGATCACGGGAATGGAAAGTTCTTCGGTGATCCGGCCGGCAAGCTGGTGAGGAATGCATTCAAGGACGAGCATGCAGGCACCCGCCTCCTGCACTTCCTTCGCTTCACGGACCAGGCGGAGTGCGTCTTCAGCCGTCTTGCCCTGCACTTTATAGCCCCCTGTCACACCCGCTGACTGCGGCAGGAGCCCCAAGTGGGCGACGACCGGGATACCCGCGGAAACGAGACGTCTGATGGCATCTGTCACGATACCCGCCCCTTCCAGCTTCAACGCATCCGCACCTGTTTCACGGAACAGCCGGACCGCGTCTTCAAGCGTCCTGTCGGGGTTGCCGTGATAAGTTCCAAAGGGCATGTCCACCACCATGAACGTGTGCCCCGAACCGCGCCGGACCGCTTTTCCATGATGGATCATATCATCCAACGTTACCGGCACAGTCGATTCATAACCCAGTACGACCATTCCAAGGGAATCTCCGACGAGTAAAACATCGATTCCATTTTCAGTAGCCATTTTCGCCGTCGGATAGTCGTACGCCGTCAGCATCGCGATCTTTTCGCCGTTCTTCTTTTTCTTCAGCAGATCTGAAGTGGTTTTCATCGTTCTTCTCCTTTCGGGAGAAAACCAAAAGCCCTCCCGCCAAAAAATGGCAGAAGGGCTGAATATGCATTCCGGTCTTCTCCGTCCCTGTCTTTTTCGGATCAAGGCGGAACAAGTCTATTGGCGATCCATCCCATTGAGGATTGATTCGCTTTTTCCGGTCTTTCAGCTTGTTTCAGGTGCAGTTCAGTTACGATACCGCCCTTCTCCGCCTTCAATATAGCAGAAAGCGGTTTCCGGGCGCAAGAGGTTATTCTGCCGGCTCGATGTCTGCGGAATAAATGCCGCGAATGCCGCCGTCTTCTGTACGGATCTCAAGTACGCCGTCCTCCGTGATGCCGATGGCTGTACCGGTGACCTTCTCCCTCATCATGACGGCATTCACTTTCCTGCCGATTGTATCTGAGTTCTTTTCCCAGAGCTCTTTGATGGGGGTGAAGCCTTCCTCGATATAAAGCCGGGAATATTTTCCGAGGTTCGTCAGTACTGCCGCAGCCAGCGCCGCACGATCCACCTGCTGTCCGGCTTCGATGCGGACTGATGTCGCGATGTCTGCCAGCTCGGCAGGGAAGTCATCCAGTTCCTGGTTCACATTGATGCCGGTACCGATGATGATCGCCTGGACACGGTCGGGATCGGCCTGAAGTTCCGTCAGAATGCCCGTCACCTTGCGCCTGCCGACCAGGAGGTCATTCGGCCACTTGATGCGTGCTTCCACTTCCGCCGTCTCACGGATGGCCAGGCAGATGGCCACCGCAGCGATCAGTGTAAACTGGGGCGCCCGGTGCGGCGGGATATCCGGCTTCAGGATGACACTCATCCAGATGCCCTTTCCCGCCGCCGAGGACCATGGCCGGGCGAGCCGGCCCCTGCCCTCCGTCTGCTCTTCGGCCACGATCACTGTTCCGTCCGGGGCGCCATTTTGCGCTTCCCTATGGGCCAGCGGCATCGTCGAACCCACAGATTCGTAGTGGATGATGTCTTTGACAAACCGGTCATCTTTCAGGTGTTGCCTGATCAGCGCGGGGCTCAGCCGATCAGGAGATGCCTCCAGCACATATCCTTTTTTCCGGACTGAGCGGACGGTATAGCCATCCTCCTCAAGTTCCCGGACCCATTTCCAGACAGCGGTACGGGAGACACCGGCCTCATCAGCCAGCATCTGTCCGGAGACCGGCTCCCCGCCGGCAACCATAAGCCGCCGGAGCAGGCTTTCTTTATCTTTCACTTTCAATTCCATCTAAAAACCATCCTTTGATGTCTTCCCGGGTGTTCATGAGACGCCCGGTGACGACCGCTTCCTCGATGTTGGCGAGCCACTCCTTCACCCATGGACCGCCCTTCCTGCCATACCATCCGATCAGGTCATTCCCGGTTACGGCCAGGTCCCTGAGCGACCGGATCGGAAGTTCGTTTTTCATCCTGGCGACGGCGGCCGGATCATCCGGCTCCTCAGTCATATCCGTCAGATAGGCGAACCTTGCCCCCGCCAAAAGTGCGTATTCAGGCAGCCGGTAGGCATCCATCGGGCTTAGCTGGCGCTCCGAACGGATCCGGCATGCGGTGAGGATCTCACGCACCGCCCGCTTCTCCTTGTTCGACAGCTTGTACGGATTTCCATCCGGTTCACCGCCAAGGAGCTCAAGCAGCGCCCAGCCCTCGGCAGGTTCATCAGGCTTGCCAAGCCTGTCCCAGATGACGGCATTCCCCGGGGCAAATGCCTTTCCCATCATCGGAAGTTGTCCTGCCAGTCCTGTCTCCTGCATCAGCCTGGCCGCCAGTCCCGAGCGTCCGCTTAACCAGATTTTATCCATTTCAATCTTGATGCGCTCTACAGAAACATGGGAAATGCTTGCCGCATGTGCGGTAATTGCTGTTTTTGTGCCGGGTTCGACCGTGAAGGCCGTCTTCGCGGCAAAACGGACAGCACGGAGCATTCTCAGCGCATCTTCCTCAAAGCGTTCTCCGGGATCACCGACAGCCCGGATGATCCCCCGCCGGATATCCTCTTCTCCGCCGAACGGATCAAAAAGGGAGCCGTCACCGCGGATGGCGATGGCATTCATCGTGAAATCACGGCGCCGCAAGTCCTCTTTCAGCGAGGTCACATACTCCACCGTGTCCGGCCTGCGGTGATCGGTGTAGGTCCCCTCGGTCCTGTAGGTGGTCACTTCGACCGGAGGGGACGGATCGAGGACCATGACCGTCCCATGCGCGATGCCGACATCAGCCGTTTTAGGAAAGATTGCCTTGACCTCTTCGGGCAGCGCTGCGGTCGCGACATCAACGTCGTGGGCAGGCTGGCCCATCAGCCTGTCGCGGACCGCTCCCCCTACAATCACCGCCTCATGCCCCGCTTGCCTGAGACGTTCCACTATTTCAAAAGCCGAGGTCCAGTGCAGATCCGTCACGGTTCCTTCCGCTCCAGCAATTCGTAATAAGCCGACTCGTATTCGCGGACGATCCGCTCCGAGCTGAACCGTTCACGCACCGACCGCATGGCATCTTCGGAAAACTTTGCAGCAAGCTCCGGATCTTTCAAAATACGGATTGCGGACTCCGCATACCCCTCGATGTCGCCGAGAGGCCGGATAAAACCGTTTTTCCCGTCTTCGATCACTTCCGGAATTCCTCCGATATCAGAGCCGATACACGGCACGCCGCAAGCCATTGCCTCGATCAGGACAAGGCCGAATGCCTCTTTTTCCGAAACGAGCATGTTCAGGTCGCTGATTGAAAACAGATCAGGCAGGTCGTCGCGCTTCCCGAGGAAAAGCACTTCCATTCCGAGTCCTTCTTCCTGAACGAGTGTATGGATCGCCTCTGCCTCCGGTCCGTCGCCGACCAGGAGAAGTTTCGACGGGACTTCCCGGTTGATGATTGAGAAGCTCCGGATCACATCTTCAATACGCTTGACCTTCCGGAAGTTGGATACGTGGATCAGGAGCTTGTCCGATTCCGCGATGCCGAGCCCAACCTTTATATGGTGGGCGTCGACGGGGCGGTACTGCCTTTCGTCGATGAAATTGTAGATGGTGCGGATTTCCTTCGACGGCCTGATCAGCTCATACGTTTCCTGTTTTAGAGAATGGGAAACCGCCGTTGTCATATCCGACTTGTTGATCCCATATTTAACTGTTCCCGCGAGTGTCCGGTCATGGCCGAGGATCGTCACATCCGTCCCGTGGAGCGTTGTAATGATCGGTATGGGCACACCCGCCATATCACGCCCCAGCGCGGAGCAGATGGCATGGGGGACGGCGTAGTGGGCATGCAGGATATCCAGTTCCTCTTCAATGATGACTTCAGAAATTTTGTTTGCCAAAGCGATATCATAAGGCGTGAACTTAAAGACAGCGTACTGGCCGACTTCGACTTCATGCACCTTGATATTCGGCTGGTCCATATAAAGGCGGAACGGCCGGCCCGATGTGATGAAATGCACCTCGTGGCCGCGTTCAGCCAGCAAAATGCCAAGTTCGGTCGCAACAACTCCGGACCCTCCAAGGGACGGGTAACAAGTGATTCCGATTTTCAGGTTTCTCATGCGCCGCCACCGCCATCCGGGTTCTTGTTTAGCCGCCAGTCCAAGTGATCTTCGGACAGTCCGCGGAGCAGCACTTCCGCCGTTCCCATGTTCGTGGCGAGCGGCACCTTGTACACATCCGACAGCCGGAGGAGTGCGGAAACATCCGGCTCATGAGGCTGAGCCGTGAGCGGATCACGGAAGAAGATGATGAGATCCAGGCGGTTCTCCGCTACCATTGCTCCGATCTGCTGGTCGCCCCCAAGAGGTCCCGACCGGAACCGGTGGATGTCCAGTCCAGTCGCCTCGGCAATCAGCTTGCCCGTCGTGCCTGTCGCAAACAATGCGTGTTCTTTGAAGATGGGCAGGTAAGCGATGACAAACTGGATCAGGTCATCTTTCTTCCTGTCGTGTGCGATCAGTGCAATATTCATTCCAACCCCTCCTGTTACCCGATGATCTTATCAAGTCCGTCAATGAGACGGTCCCTGTTCATAACATCCTTCACGGCAAGCGTCATTCCGGACATGTAGGATTGCCTGCTGAAGGAATCGTGCCTGAGCGTAAGCAGTTGCCCGTCGCCGCCGAACAGCACCTCCTGGTGGGAAAGCAGCCCCGGGAGCCTGACGCTGTGAACCGGGACACCGGAAATATCCGTACCCCGGCCATCCGGCTGATTAGGTTCTGTGCCCTTCGAATCAGCCATCATCCTCGCTGTGAGCGCCGCCGTACCGGAAGGAAAATCTTTCTTTCCATCATGGTGCATTTCGATGATCTCGGCCTCCGGCATATACTTCACGGCCATCGCAGCAAACTTCATGAGAAGAGCCGCCCCGACCGAGAAATTGGGCGCAAGGATGCAGCCGATTTTGTGCTCACTGGCGAGTTCCGATAGTCTGGTGATCTGCTCTTCCTTGAGTCCGCTCGTACCGACCACGGGTCGGATGCCGTTCAAGATCGCATCCCTTGTATGCGGGTAGACCGATTCGTGATTGGTCAGTTCGACCAGCACATCCGGCTGGGCCTCCTGCGCGAGGGTGGCCATGTCTGTATAGATCGGGACAGCGCCTGCCAGCGTGTCCGCCTTTTCCGCCATTTTTCTGTCCAGGACGCCAACCAGCAGGAAATCCTTTCCTGTGATCATCGTCTCGACCGCAAGCGCCCCCATGCGTCCGCGCGGACCAGCTACTGCTACACGGATCATCATCATTCCTCCCCGATTTTTGTCCAGCGCCCGCTATCACGGCGGTTGAACTTCTCCATGACCCCGGCCAGTGCCTGGTCAAGGTCGATTCCGTTCGCATTCGCAAAACAGACGAGGACGAAGAACAAGTCGCCTGTCTCCTCTTCGAGGGATTTTTCCGCTTCCCCCGGCTTTTTCTTTTTGGTTCCGTGCACATGCTGCACTTCCCTCGACAGTTCGCCCAGCTCTTCGGTCAGCCTTGCGAGCATCTCCATTGGCGGGAAATACCCCTCCTTAAACTGGGATATGTAACGATCCACTTCTTGTTGCATGTCCTTCATCGTACGGGATTCATTCATTCGTCCATCACTCCTTCGTCAATCGTATATAATCCCCTGCTCTATTGTCAAAACTAATTGAATAAAGGATACTGGATGTGGGGACAGACTTGTTCCGAAGGGGTGTTGCTTTTGTTCCGGGGAATCAAATTGAAAAACCTGATCATGATCTTGATCGGCGCGGCCATCTTCAGTTTCGGCCTTGTCCATTTCAATATCCAGCATGAGCTGGCGGAGGGTGGATTCACAGGCCTGACGCTGATCCTCCTGTTCGTCTTCGACCTGGACCCGGCGATCATGAACCTGGTCCTGAACGTGCCGATGTTCTTTATCGGCTGGAAACTGCTCGGCCGGAAAACGTTTGTATATACGGTTGTGGGAACAGTTGCGGTGTCGGTCTTCCTCCGCATCTTCACGGTATACCAATACGATATCAACATGGAGAATGACCTCCTCCTCGTCTCCCTGTTCGCCGGTGTCTTCATTGGGATCGGGCTCGGGATCATCTTCCGGTTCGGCGGGACGACGGGAGGCGTGGACATCATCGCCCGATTGGCGAACAAGTACTACGGTTGGAGCATGGGGCGCACGATGTTCATCTTTGATGCAGGTGTCATCCTCCTGTCGTGGGCAACCTACCTGACCATGCCGAAGATGATGTATACGCTTGTCGCCGTTTATGTCGGCGCACGGGTCATCGACTTTGTCCAGGAAGGCGCATACTCAGGTCGCGGGGCCTGGATCATCTCCGAATGGCAGGATGAGATTGCGGACAAGATTACACAGGAGATGGACCGCGGCGTGACCGTGCTGAAAGGACGGGGTCATTATACCAAGCAGGAACGTGAAGTCCTGTACTGCGTGGTCGGCAAAAACGAAATTGTCAGGCTGAAGAACATCATCAACAGCGTGGATCCGTCAGCATTCGTTTCGGTCACCGATGTCCATGACGTCATGGGTGAAGGCTTCACACTGGATGAGGAAAAAAAGCCGCTGGACTGACGCTGACGGCCGACTGCACCAAACTGAAAACATACGAAAGCACCCCGGCATTCCGTGAAGAAATGCCGGGGTGCTTTTCATGTCTGTTATTCGCGGTTTTGGAAAATCAGAACAAGACGTACAAGTTCGAGTACAGCGACGGCTGCTGCTGCCACATAGGTAAGAGCGGCTGCATTAAGCACCTTTTTGGCGTGGGGTTCCTCTTCGTTTCGGATAATGCCCAGCTCGACAATCGTATTCATCGCCCGGCTGGAAGCGTTGAATTCGACAGGAAGCGTCACAATCTGGAACAGGACGCCGACCGCCATGAGCACGATCCCGATTCCGAGCAGATTGTTCATGCTGGAGAAGAAAAGACCGGCCATGATGAAAATCCAGGACGCGTTGGACGTGATGTTCGCGACAGGCGCCAGCCGGTGACGGAAGCGCAGGAACGCATAGTCTTGCGCATCCTGGATGGCGTGGCCGACTTCGTGGGCTGCTACAGCCGTGCCGGCAACGGATGCGTTGTGGTAGTTGTCCGAGGAGAGCGCGACTGTCTTGGTCATCGGATTATAGTGGTCGGACAGGACGCCCTGGGTTTCAACCACTTTGACGTTTTCGAGACCGTTCCGGTCAAGAATCAGCCGTGCCACTTCCCTTCCGGTCATGCCGGATGTGGAGCGGACGCGAGCATACTTGTTGTACGTACTTTTGACTTTGAACTGCGAATAGAGGGGCAGTGCAATGATGATGATCAGGTAGATCAGGAACATTCGTCTTCCTCCCTTTTGTCTCTCTCTTTATTTTAACGGCTCCTGTGCCCCTGCCGCAACTGAAACGGACCGGCGGCGCCACCCGTAGACTGCGAGAGCGATGCAGGCGAGCGACAGCCAAAACGTGAAGTAGCCGATGATGCGGATATGTTCCATAATCCGGCCGTAGATCGGCATCTGTCCGAACACATAGTCGATCACGTCATTATGCAGCGTCCACACCCCGGCAATGGCGATATGCCAGATGCCGAATGCATACTTCGGCAGATAAAGCACCGCCTGGACCGCCATCAGGAAGTGGGAAGCGACGAGCATCCAGCCACTGGGACCGATCGTACCGACTTCTACAAGTGTCCAGATGTTCATGACGACCGCCCAAAGGCCGTATTTGACAAGTGTGATCAGGGCAAGCGCCTCGATTAGCTTCCAGTGCCTTCCCCAGATCCACGCCCCAACTGCCAGGGTGAAGAACAGGCTTGCCGTCGGGCTGTCCGGTACGAACAGGAGGAAGATCGGTTCGGTAATCCTGAGCTGGGACTCATACCAGATATAGCCGTATATCGTGCCGCCGAGATTGATGAAAAACAACAGGATGAGGAAGCGGCGGTCTTCCAGTGCCGCGCGGACGTATGGAATCACGGATTGCATGGCTTACCTCCGGGTAAGAAAAAAGAGCCAGTTCCCTGGCTCTTTCTTTCGGAATTATTGCTGTGTGACAGTCGAGAGGAACTCGGCAAGCTGCTGGAGCTCTTCTTCACTGCCGGAGAATGCGTCAGCCGGCATGGTCTGCTGGCCGTCCTTGACAACGCCATTCACGGCGATGTCCGCAATCTCTTCAGGTGTATGGCCTGTACCTGTGAGCGGTACTCCTGCAGGTGTTCCTTCGAAGTTTTCGCCGTGGCAGGTGACACACGATTGGCCCATGTAGATCTCATAGCCCGGATCGGAAGTGTCAAACTCTGCTTCCTCGACGATTTCACCCTGTGCTTTTGCTGCTTCCCAGTCGTGGTTCGCGACGGATTCCCAAGTCAGGTAAATCATCGCAAACAGTGTGAGGAGCATGAAAGCTGTAGGAAGCGGGCGCTTGAACGGACGTCGTTCCTTCGATGTATCCATGAACGGTACAAGCAGGAGTGCGCCGATGGCAAGACCCGGCATGATGATGGCACCAACAATGTTCCATGGGCCGGATGCAAACTCATATTTCAGAAGTTGGTACATTTGTAGGAAGTACCAGTCAGGCAGCGGGATATAACCCGTGTCTGTAGGATCGGCCTGCCGCTCGAGTGGCGACGGATGTGCGGCCGTTAGGATCAGGTAGCCAACAAGGAAGACTGCGCCGATGATCCATTCTTTCAGAAGGAAGTTCGGCCAAAACGCCTCAGTCTTGCCTGGATACTCTGAATAGTCTTTAGGGATCCGGTTCTTCTCGTAAGAACGGATACGGGAATCCCCGACAAATTTCATCCCTTTACCGCGATGCATAGTGTCCCCTCCTCTTTAAGGATCGTATTGTCCGCCATTCTTACAACGGACCGGAAATACCTTGTCTCCGGATCATGATGAAGTGCGCTGCGAGCAGTCCGAGCAGAGCGGCCGGCAGGAAGAAGACATGAATCGCGAAGAAGCGTGTCAGTGTCTGTGCACCAAGGATCGTCGAATCCCCTGCAAGGAGGATCTTGATCCATTCCCCGATGAACGGTACGGAAGCGGCGATCTCGATGCCGACTTTCGTTGCGAACAGGGCCTTCATGTCCCAAGGGAGCAGGTAGCCCGTAAAGCCGAGGCCAAGCATAACGACGAAGATCATAACCCCGACCATCCAGTTAAGCTCACGAGGCTTCTTGTAGGAGCCTGTGAAGAATACCCGAAGAGTGTGGAGGAACATCATGACAATAACGAGAGATGCTCCCCAGTGGTGCATACCGCGCACAATTTCGCCGAATGCTACTTCATTCTGAAGATAGTAAACGGATCTCCATGCATTTTCGATGTCCGGCGTGTAGTACATCGTCAGGAACATTCCGGACAGGATCTGGATGACCGTTATGAAGAACGTCAGGCCACCGAAACAATAAATGAATGCAGAAAAGTGATGCGCAGGGTTTACGTGCTCAGGTACTTCATGGTCGGCGATATCGCGCCAGATCGGCGTGATGTCCAACCGCTCGTCCACCCAATCGTAGATCTTGTTCAGCACGGTTGTCTTACCCCCTAACTAGATTAAATCAACGTATTCGGTTTTGTTGCCCCAAGATAGAGCAGGTCGTCTTCGATTTTTACATCGAACTCGTCCAGCGGCCCGATCGGCGGTGTGCCCGGGACGTTCTGGCCGTTCTTCTCATAGCGGCCCGCGTGGCATGGGCAGAAGAATTGATTCGGATGGGCTGAATCCCCGCCCCAGTTGACTGTGCATCCGAGGTGCTTACATACAGGTGAAAGCGCGACGACTTTGTCGCCCTCCTTGTAAACCCATGCGGTACCGGTCACTTCGGACTCATACCAGCCGTCAACCTGATCGTACGTGAAGTCAACACGTACCGGCTCTTCTGTCAGCTCGCTCACCTTTTGGCTTGTCGGGATGTAATCTCCCGCAGCGCCGGCTTCGAGGACAGGGTCCACTGCGAAACGGATCATTGGCATGAGCATTCCGGAAGCCATGAATCCGCCGACGCCCATCAGTGTGTAGTTCAGGAATTGGCGTCGTGAAACTCGAGTATTGCTCATCATGTTCCCCCCTCTTACTAAAGGTTCAGTCCATCGGACAAACTTTTACTGAATAGCTTAGCTAGGACATATCTATGATATCCCAATCAAAATCGAAATTCAACAAAGCATTTGGCGGTCCATGTAGATTGTGAACTTTTTTTGTCGGCTTTATTCACTTGCCCACTTCGAGGTCAGAACAGGGATGATCTGGCGGACCTGATCCTCCAGGACAGACTGCTTCAGTTTTTTGTCCATGCTCTCGAGCGGAATGGACGGAATCCAGATCGCATCTTCAATGATGCCTTCGCGGGACCAGGACGGGTCAGTGGTCAGATAGAAGACATGCCTGAACGGCATGTCCGACACCGAGGACCCCCATTCAGCCGCAAGCCGCTCCCTGTCATTGCCATCGGTATAGCTAAAGGGCGGGAACAGCACGACACGCCCCTTGAACTGGCGTTCGATGAAGGCGGACAGGTTCAAGAGGAACTCTGCCGAAGAGGCGCTCTGCTTCATCGCTCCCCCGCCGCCGATATGGACAAGCGGAATCAGTGCGGTGTCGATATACTCCTGCTGCTGCATATACAGATCGATGTCGTTAGCGGTCCAGTTCATTAAATGACTCCTCCTAAAGCTTCCATCAATACATACTTCGCTTCCTCACTTTACCACAACAAAAGCGCAGGCGCCCGTTCAGCAACGTACAAACTGAAACCTTTCGAAATGAGATAAAGGAAACACGGCGAGGGACGAGTCGATTTTGACTTTTCGCAGTGGAGAAGGGGGAAGTCTTCCCTATGGAATCAACTAAAGAAAGCTCCTCATGAAGAAAGGGCGGTTGATTTCCGTTCCGGCGCAGGCTTTCCGCGGGGAAGGCATCAAGCCCCTTGCAGGGTCTTTCCGCTCTTCCTTTTCCGATGGAGCATTCCTGTGGGAATAGCATGAGCTGAAGCCCCCGAGTGATGCCGCGCAATGCTTTGCTTTTGCACGCAGATGCCAAATGGAATTATGATTACGAAATTGATCAATTACCAAGCAAAGAAAAAGACTTCATCGTGGTCGATGAAGTCATTTGGCGCCGACCTCCTTGATAGACTGCAGAGCCTTGGAGAGGGCGAAGAATTTTTCTTTGTCGTTCTTGTCAAGGGCTTCGTCGATCTGGCGTAGTAGCTGTTCTTCCCGGAAAGCGAGGACGCTTTCTTCAAGCAGCTGCTCCGCATCCCGGCGGTCCTTGTCGCTGATCCTGATATACTCCGGCACAAACGGATTGTCCTCCAGCACTGCCGCATATTCCGGACATGCATGCCGGTTCGGGAAGTTGAGCTGAAGGTACATGTTCTCTTCCGGATGGAGCCGGAGGTCGTGGAACGACTTCTCGGCATCCGCCGTCATCAGGTTCCCTTTGTAAAAACGGAACGGGATGCCGTCCGAGTCGGTTGTGGACATGACCATCGCCCTCGGGCAGTAGTGAGCCTCGTCGACAAAGCGCACATGGTTGAGAAGCTGGTCGTGGCTCAGGAGATAATTCAGGATCCACACGCATTCCCGCCGTTTTAAATGGTAGGTTTTCAGAAACCACCTGACAAACTCCTTTTTCTCGGCGACCGGGACTGACGCTGTCACACCATCCCCTCCTTTCCCATTACATTTCCATTTCCAGGAATGAAGACCATCTCGGATCGTCCGGCATTAGGACGGCGAGTTGCTTTATCAATTCGATGGCCTCTTCCCTTTTTCCTTCATCCAGAAGGAAAAGGGCAAATTTCTCGAGGAAATGCGGGTCCTCCCTGAAATCATTATATGCCAGCCGGTAAAATTCATATGCCTCTTTGTATTGTTCTTCCCGCTCAAACGCGGACGCCGCAAACGGATAAAGTGACGGCCAGTCACGGCCTTCTTCCCGCAGCTCACCGATCATCGCGATAATCTCTCCATTGCGTTCCTGGTGATCATACAGCGACATCAGCGCATGGAGCGCCTCCATATACTCCGGGTCGAGTGCAATCGCCTCTTGGAAATGGGTTTCGGCTTCGTCCTGCCTGCCGGTCTTGAGTGCCAGCTTACCCGCGGACAAATAAAGCTCCTTGTCATATTTGTCCCGGGACAGACCTTCACGAAGTGTCGTGTAGGCGGCTTCGTCCTCCCCTTCCATGGTCTGCGCCTGTGCCAGAAGGGCATAAGCGGAAAAGTAGTCAGGGTCCATCGCCTTAAGTTCTTCCAGCGTCCTGATAGCCTCTGCATACTGCTTGCTCTGGTAGGCGGCATACGCGTAGCCGAACAGCATATCCGGCGTCCTTGAATCTTCAAGTGATTCCGCATAATACGGCAGTGCTTCTTCATAGGCCGCTCCGGCGGCGTAGGCTTCCGCTATGCGGTCGGAAAGCCTGATACCTGCCACTTCTCCGGCGGACTGCCGGACCTCCTTGTAGAGCCTTGCAGCCTCCGCATACCGTCCGCCGTCGAGCAGAAGCTCCGCTTTGGCGAACTTCACCGCGGGCTCATCCGGCAGGATCTCTGAGGCTTCCTCAACTTTTCTGAGTGCTGCTTCCGCCATGCCGGACATCTGGTAGTAGTCTGCAAGAACGAGAAGTGCCTGCGGGTACTCTTCCTCCCGTGAACCGACCGATGTAAGCAGAAGGAGGGCATCGTCTTCCTCTCCGAGCTCGATCAGCACCTGCGCCCGGTCGATTTTCAGCTGCGCCTCGTCAGGCATGAGAGAAATCATGCTTTCATAAAGCGTGTCCGCCTCCTGCAGGAAGCCGTACTCGGACAGGATTCCCGCTGCCATGTATCGCGTCTCCATATCGGATGAAGCTCCGATCTCAAGGACGAGCGACTCCGCTTTCTTGAAATCACCATCCAGAATATATTGTTGAAGCTGTTCAATTGTCTCCATCAGTATTCACCCGTCCCCGCGTTTTTCATACTTCAATGCTACTGGATGCAGGGCTTCCTTCACAAGAAAAAAGCCCCTCCGGGGAGCTTATTCTCCGCGGAGGGATTCCAGGTGGCCAAAGAATTCCGGATAGGAAATAGCGATGCATCCGGGACCTTGCAGTTCCAGCGGGCCATCTGTAACAAGCGAGGCGACCGCGGCCATCATGCCGATGCGGTGATCCCCCCTCGAATCGAGGACCGCTCCCGACAGTTTCGTCGGCCCGTTGATGATCATGCCATCCTCGGTAGGGGTGATGTCCGCTCCGAGCTTGTTCAGTTCTTCAGCAACTGCCGCGATGCGGTCCGTCTCCTTGACCCGGAGTTCTTCCGCGTCACGGACCACGGTCGTTCCTGAAGCCTGGGTGGCCAGCAGGGCGATGACCGGAATTTCGTCGATCAGGCGCGGGATCAGTTCACCGCCGATTTCCACGGCCTTCAGTGCAGACGAACGCATGGTAACCGTACCGCGAAGCTCCGAATCATCCGAGTCTGCCTCGTCCACTGTAAAATCGGCACCCATCTCTTCGAGGACGTCGATCATGCCTGTACGTGTCGGGTTCAGGCCGACATTCCTTAGCACCACGTCGCTGTCGGCCACCATGGCACCTGCAGCGAGGAAAAAGGCTGCTGACGAGATGTCGCCCGGCACGTCCACGTGTGCAGGGACCAGGTCCTGGCCACCCCGCAGGGTAATGACACCGTTACCGGTCCCGACTTCCATCCCGAAGTTGCGCATCATTCGTTCGGTATGGTCGCGGGACACTTCCTTTTCACGTATGACCGACGTGCCGTCAGCACGCATCGAGGCGAATAGGATCGCCGACTTGACCTGAGCACTCGCAACCGGCATTTCATAGTCGATCGGCTGCAGCGGCCCGCCAAGAACGGAGATGGGCGTATACTGGGCACCTTCACGGCCCCGGATATCCGCCCCCATCTGACGGAGCGGCCCCGTAACACGTTTCATAGGCCGGTGCGCGATTGATTCATCCCCCGCCAGCACGGAGTGAACGCCGGATCCGGCAAGAATCCCCAGCATCAGGCGGGTCGTCGTGCCGGAGTTCCCGGTATATAGGATGTCCTCCGGCTCCTTCCAGCTGCCGATGCCGGGACTGTCGATCACCAGATCCGTTCCGTCACGGCTGATTTCCGCTCCCAGCAGACGGAAGCATTCAATAGTGCGCAGGCAGTCCTCTCCAGGCAGAAAGCCCGAGACTGTCGTACGCCCTTTGGCAATCCCGCCGAACATGACAGCCCGGTGAGAGATGGATTTATCCCCCGGCACGTCGAGCGTGCCTCGGAGCGGTACATGCGGGTAATTCAATGTCATCTTATCCATAAGTTCCGGCCTCCTGCCCCATTAACTGATGTAGATATCATAATTTGTCCGGTCGCTCAGCAGCCTGCGGCCTTGTTCCCGGTCTTCTGTCGTCTGGAAGCTGACGACCATGATTCCGAATACGTCTGCCCGCGATTCGACGATCCGCACGTTCGTGATTGAGATGCCTGCATCCGCCAGATAACCGGCGATTTCCGAAATCGCACCCGGGCTGTCCGGGATGTTGACGTTCAGGTCGAATGTGGTGTAGAGCGCCCCCTGGGACTTTGCAGGCAGGGCATCCCGGTAGGTTTTCGCCCCGCCATAAAAATCATGGATCAACTCTGCGTCACCCGATTCGATCATGTCCCGGACATGGGTCATCTCTTCGATCCACAGATTAATCTGGCCCACCAGCTCGTCACGGTTTTGCAGGGTGATGTCGCGCCACATGACCGGATCGGAAGAAGCGATCCGGGTAATGTCCCGGAACCCTCCCGCAGCCAGTTCACGGGTAAACGGCATCTCTTCGGTCTCCTCTTCAAGCCGGCGCACAAGCGATGCCGCGACGACATGCGGGAAATGGCTGACCACGGCTGTCATGGCATCATGCTGTTCTGCACTCACGACCGCAGTCTTTGCTTTAGTCACACTGAGGAACTCCTCCAGCTTCCTGACAGCCGGCGCATCCTCCTTGCTTGCAGGGGTCAGCAGGTAATAGGCGTTCTCAAAAAGGTGCTCACGGGCCGCCCGGACCCCGCTTTTGTGTGAGCCTGCCATCGGGTGGCCGCCGACAAAGGTTGCGCTGCCGCCGGCGAAGCCGCCCGCCTCTTCCATGATCCAGGTTTTAGTGCTCCCCGTATCGGACAGAATGGCTCCCTCTTTCAGTTTCCAGCCCGCGGCAGCTTCCTTCAGCATCCGCACCGTCTCATTGACGGGCGTGGCAAAAAATATGTAATCACAGCCCTCGGCGGCTTCTGCCGCCGATCCTGCCGTATGGTGAACCACCCCGAGCGTCTGCGCTTCACGCAGCGTCACCGGATCGGCATCAAAACCTGTGACCGTGACATTCCCGTGGCGCTGGATCGCAAGGGCGAGTGATCCCCCGATCAGGCCGAGGCCGATGATCGCAGCTTTTAACTCTGACAAAACCCAACACTCCCATCAAACACTGCTTACGCTTCAGGCACTCCGTGTGCCAGCACTTGTTCAAGCGCGGCAAGCAGGCCCGCATTATCTTCCTGCGTTCCCACGGTAATGCGCAGATAACCCGGTGTGCCGAGTTTGTCCCCGCTCCGTACAATATATCCGCGCTTCAGCAGCTCATACGCTGCGGCATCCGCGCTTCCCTTTACTTCCAACAGCACGAAATTCGCTTCTGAGACCGGACAGTTTAATCCGTGCGCTTCTGCGAAACGGACGTACTGGTCCTTGCCCGCCACGTTCTGCTGGCGTGTCCTTGCGATAAACTCCTGGTCAGCAAGTGCGAAGGCAGCGGCCTGCTGGCCGAGGACGTTCGTATTAAACGGCGGACGGACAGGGTCGAGCTTTGCAATGACTTCTTCACGCGCGACTGCATAACCGATTCTGAATGCCGCGAGTCCATAAGCTTTCGAGAAAGTGCGCAAAACGAGCACATTCGGGAACTCTTCGACAAGAGTAAGCGGATCGGCATATGCCGGGTCCGTCACAAATTCATGATACGCGTTGTCGACAATCACGAGCACATGCTCCGGTACCTTTCGGATGAAAGCTTTCAGTTCTTCATGCGGAATAATTCCGCCGGTCGGATTGTTCGGCGTGCACAGCCATACAATCGAAGTATTTTCATCGATAGCTTTCAGCATGCCGTCGAGATCGTGGCTGAAGTCTTCGTGAAGGGAAACTTCCCTGATCTCCGTACCCTGGATCCTTGCATTATGGCGATACTGGGGAAATGAGGGCCACGGCATGACCGTGTTCTCGTTCTCCGATAGGAGGGCACGGGAAAGGATGACGATCAGCTCGTCCGAACCCCCGCCGAACAGAAGCTGCCGCGGGCTGATGCCAAGATGATCGGACAGCGCTTCCCGCAGCTCCGTCGCATAACCGTCAGGATAAAGTTCAGTCTCCAGCCCTGATTCTGCGATGAATTTCTTTACTTCTGCTGAGCAGCCGAATGGATTTTCATTGGAAGCGAGCTTGACGATGCGTTCAAGGCCAAATTCCCGCTTGACCTCTCCGATCGTCTTGCCGGGCTCGTAAGCCCTCATGCCTTCCAGTCGGGGATTCCACCTCATCTCGCTTCCTCCTTTCGTGCAGCGGCTCCGGCCAGGTCCGGACGCAGGCGGACCGCTTCGTTCAAGTAGATATGCCTGATTTCTTTTTGTGTCTTTGCAGTATTTGCATGCATGAGCAGCCGGATGCAAAGCGGGAGCGCCCCGGGTACATCCATTTCATGGGTGCACATGACCGGTACATACTCCCAGCCTTCCATCGTCCGGACAGCCTTGGCCGGAAATCCGGATGAAATATCCGTTGTCGTTGAGATGATCACCGAGACAATCTCTTCCGGTTCCAATCCGTTCTGTTCCGCCATTTCCTTTGCCAGGGCGGCGGTCTCCTGCATGATCTGCTGTTCGTCGTCTGCCGTGATGCATGTCGCACCGCGGATGCCCCTCACCATCATTCCGGTTCCACCCCCATGCGTATTCTTAGTTCCCTGTCAGCCTTCTCGCAGTCCTCTTCCGTGACGCTCCGGACATCCGGTGCACCTGCTTCCGGAAGAAGGACGAAATGAAGGTCCCCGAAGGAAGCTTTTTTATCTTTCTTCATATAGCCAAGCAATTTCCCAAACGGATAATCCGCAATTTTTTTCAGCGGATAGCCGTTCCGTTCGGCAAATGCCTGGAGAGTATCGGTCAGTTCCCTGGCTGCACCCGCCTGCTGTTCACTCAGGATCAGCGCATAGACCATCCCGATCATGACGGCTTCGCCATGTGTGATACCGCCATAGCCGGCGGCCGCCTCGACCGCGTGGCCGTAAGTGTGCCCGAAGTTGAGGAATTTGCGGACGGATCCTTCCCGCTCATCGCGGCCGACGATTTCCGCTTTCACGCGGATGCCCCGGACGATGAGCCGTATCAGTTCCTCTTCGCCCATTTCGTCAAGCTCGAGCGTGCGGAGCAGCTCCAATGCATCTTCCCGGGATGAAATCAGCACGTGCTTGACCGCTTCCGCCATACCGGAGCGGACTTCTCCTTCAGGAAGCGTCCGGAGAAGATTCGTATCATACAGCACTGCAATTGGCTGATGGAACGCCCCCGTCATGTTCTTGCCCCCGGGGAGGTTGATCGCGGTTTTTCCGCCGACAGAGCTGTCGTGAGCAAGGATCGTTGACGGGCACTGGATAAACCGGATTCCGCGCATGTAGGCGGCTGCCGCATATCCGGCAAGGTCGCCGCATGCGCCCCCGCCAAACGCGATCAATACCGATTTGCGTGTGCATCCTGCATCCAGGAGAAATTGCTGCGTTCGCCCGAACCACTCGAGCGTCTTGCAGGACTCGCCAGCCGGAACATCCAGCCAAGCCACGTCCTTTCGGTTTCCGCCAAGCGCTGCACGAAGATGTTCCCCATGCAGGGCTGTCACTTTTTCATCCGCAATTACAGCGACCCGGTCCGCATCAGCAAGAAGTCTTTCAAGCCCCTGCAGCGCGTCCGGACCCACTGTTACATCATAACTGCGATCCTGTGTATCGACCCTGACCGTTTCCATGTCAGAACTCCCGTGAGTAATCGAGGAATTCCCTGATGTTCTTCCGGAGCCCTTCGATCGTGTCACTGTGGAATGTTTCGGAGATGGCTTTGGCCACTTCCCATGCGACGACATGTTCTGCGACGACGGACGCCGCCGGCACCGCACAGCTGTCAGATCGCTCGATGCTCGCCTTAAACGGCTCTTTCGTATCGATGTCGACGCTCTCCAGCGGCTTGTAGAGTGTCGGGATCGGCTTCATGACGCCGCGCACCACGATCGGCATGCCTGTTGTCATGCCGCCCTCGAAACCTCCGAGGTTGTTCGTGCGGCGACGGTAACCGGATTCTTCCGTCCATTCGATCTCATCATGGACTTCACTGCCCGGAAGCCGTGCCATTTCAAAACCTAGGCCGAACTCGACGCCTTTAAACGCATTGATCGAGACCATGGCTCCTGCAATTTTCGAATCCAGCTTGCGGTCGTATTGAACATAGCTGCCTACTCCGGGAGGGCAGCCGTCGACAATGACTTCCACGACGCCGCCGATTGAGTTGCCGGCCGCCTTTGCGTCATCAATTGCCTGCTTCATCTTTTCCGATGCTGCCGGATCAATGCAATAAACGTCATCTGCAGACGCAATTTCGCGGATCTCATTGACCGTCTTGCCGTTGCGGAGGGTCATGTCGGCTTTTACACCGCCGATTTCTGCAACATGTGCCGTCACTTCGATGCCAAGCGCCTTCAGGAAACTCTTGGCAACGGAACCTGCAGCAACACGCATAGTCGTTTCCCTGGCTGATGAGCGCTCCAGCACATTGCGGAGATCACGGTGGCCATATTTCATGCCGCCGACAAGGTCAGCGTGTCCCGGACGGGGCCGTGTCACACGGCGCTTGATCTCGTCCGGATCGACATCCTCCGGAAGGGGCTCGATTCCCATGATCTTTGTCCAGTGCTTCCAGTCATCATTCGTCACGGTCAGCGCAACCGGTGCTCCGATCGTCTTTCCGTGGCGCACACCTGCCGTGATGTCGACTGTATCTTTTTCAATCTGCATCCGACGGCCGCGGCCATAACCGCCCTGCCTCCGGGCAAGGTCACCGTTAATGGACTCCGCCGTCAGTTCAAGATTGGATGGCAGTCCTTCTATAATTGCGGTCAGCTGTGGACCGTGGGATTCTCCCGCTGTCAAATATCTCATTTCTGCTCCCCCCAGGCTCTAAATACATTTAATTTTCTTACCACTATAACACAACCCATCGTGTGAATCATTTGGATTTTCGCAGAAAACACAAGGGTTTAATCACTATCCGCAAATGAAAACGCTCTCTTTTTTAAAAAGGCGAAAAGTCTTTATTTCAACTGTCATTTATCCCCAGAATAAAGTTTTAAGAAAGTCCACAGCCATGCTTATTTATCTGCTCTGAAGAATCACCGGAAATAAAAAAACCCGGCATGCGCCGGGCATCAGGGTCAGTTGACCCAGTTATTGATTTGCTTTTCGTAGGAAACCAGTTCTTCCTGCTTAAAGAACAGGTTGATTTCGCGCTCCGCACTTTCAGGGGAGTCGGAACCATGGATGATGTTTTTGCCCACAGTGACTGCGTAGTCGCCGCGGACCGTGCCCGGTGCAGATTCTTTCGGGTTTGTCGCACCCATCATGAGACGGGCTGTCGAGATGACGTTTTCGCCTTCCCAAACCATCGCGAACACTGGGCCGGAAGTGATGAACTCAACGAGTTCGCCGAAGAATGGACGCTCTTTGTGTTCGCCGTAGTGCTGCTCAGCGAGTTCTTGTGGAATTTGCATCAGCTTTGCGCCAGCAAGCTGGAAGCCTTTCTTTTCGAAACGGCTGACGATCTCGCCGATCAGGTTGCGCTGGACGCCATCAGGCTTGACCATTAGAAATGTTTTTTCCATTTTCTTGTACACTCCTTGTGAGTTGAGGGTGTGCGGCGATGCCGCCTCCAAAATGTTACCACTGCACCTGTATGACTTTCAACAAAAGTTGTGCCCGATTGGTCAGAATTTCCGTTTTCCGATAAATTTCGCGATCCGAATCAGAGAATCACGGTCCGGGATGTCGGGCAGGGCTTCCGCTTCACGGAGCGCTTTCTCCAGATAGAGGTCGCTGATGCGCACCGATTCGCGGATCGCTTCCGAGTTTCTCATCAAGCCGAGAAGCTTGGCTACACCGGCCTTATCCAGACCGCCACCAAGGGCATCAAGCAAATAAGGACGGAGTTCAGGATCGCGCAGACCGTATATTGCCGGAAGCGTGATATTGCCCGCGAGAAGGTCGCCTCCAGCGGGTTTGCCCAATTGTTTTTCCGTACCTGTGAAATCGAGCAGGTCATCCGTAATCTGGAAGGACATTCCGACATAGTAGCCGAAACGCTTCAGTTTCCTGACCGTCGCCGGGTCCGCCCCTGCCACAAGACCTCCCAGTTCACAGCTGGAAGAGATGAGAAGTGCGGTTTTTCGTTTGATCCGGCGAAGATAATCCCTCAGATTCTGCTCTGCAGCAAACTTGTCTTCGATCTGGATGATTTCACCTACACAGATTTCAATCATCGTCCGTGACAGGACTCGGTGAACTTCTTGGGAATCCAGTTCGCCGATGATTTCGAGAGACCGGCCAAGCAGAAAATCGCCGACATACATAGCCGCCCGGTTACCGTGAATCGACTTCACTGTCCGTTCTCCGCGGCGCAGATCGGCATCATCGATGACGTCGTCATGGACAAGCGAAGCCATATGGATCAGCTCAAGTGGTACGGCTGCCTTCGCCGTGACTGACGGATTGTAGTCCCCGAACTTCGACGCAAGAAGCGTGAAGACCGGGCGGATCCGCTTGCCTCCCGAACCGATGAGTGCCAGGCAGGCATCTTCCAGCATGGGGGACGCCGAGTGGACCGACCGGTTCAGTTCTCTCTCTATAAATTCCAGGTCCGTACGGAACTCTGAATAGATGGACTTTAGTTTCAACTTCTCCAAGAGAAAAACCTTCCCCGCTTTTTGTTCTCGTTATCTCCGTTTGTAGCCGATATGCCCCGCTGCCGCTCCTCCACTGAACGGCTTGTAGCGGATGCCTTCAAACCCGGTTTCAGCAAAGACGCCTGCCAGTGCCCGCGCATCCGGGAAGGTCTCCGCGGACTCTTGCAGCCACTGGTACTCTTTGTAGCTCTTCGCGAACATACGGCCGAAGAGCGGCATGATGTTGTTGAAGTAGAGTTTGAACGCCTGCCGGTACCCCGGCAATGTCGGCTGGGAGGTTTCCAGGCAGGCGATCATCCCGCCCGGCTTCAGTACCCGGTGCATCTCGGAAAGTGCCGTCCGGAGATCGGGAACATTGCGGAGACCGAAACCGACTGTGACATAGTCAAAACTGTTGTCCGGGAACGGGAGGTCCATGGCATTCCCTTCAACAAGCCTGATATTCGGGCGGTCTTTGGTCTTTTCTTTTGCTACGCTCAGCATGTTGGCGGAAAAGTCCAGGCCGGTCACTTCACCCGAAAGACCGGCCGCATCGGCGAGCGCAATGGTCCAGTCACCGGTGCCGCAGCAAACATCGAGTGCGGAAGCCCCCTCCCTGACATCCATCTTCTTCATCATTTCCTTGCGCCATGACTTATGCATCTGGAAACTGATGACCGAGTTCATCGTATCGTAGTTGTCCGAAATCTTTTCAAACACGTCATGGACCCGTCGCTCTTTTTGTGTCTCCAAACTGCTCAATCCTTTTTTCCCGTCTGAATGGATGCCGGTTCGCTGACCCCATAGACTTCGGCGATCGCCATAATGTCCGGGCCTCCCCTTTTCCCAATCAGTCCGGTTTCTTCAATTAGCCGGCCTGCATGAAACCGGCGGCAGCGGTCCAGTATCCGGGCCGCAGCCGCCGGGTCGCCGCCGATGCCCTCCGAACGGAGGAGGGCATCCAGAAACGGCGTATGTTCCCCGTCGTGGAGATTGCTGATTTCAAAATTAAGCCTTGCCGCAGTCAATCCATGGCGCGCCGCTGCCTCATAGGCCGCATAGCCCCGCCCCATCAGGAACGCCGAAACCGTCGCGGCTTCAATCGTCTCGAGAGAAGACAGCAGAAAGTTCGGGGGCTCCCCCTCGCGATGTTCGAACAGCCTGATCTTCCGCTCGCTCATTTCTGTAACCGAACCGGAGAACCTGCGGATCATCCGGAGATCAGGGACTTCAGCCAGAATCCGGTAATGGATCCCGCTGTAGTAATCGCCTGCCAGTACAGTGAGCTGGCCCTGCCTGCTTTCCGAAGCTTCACGCCCGATTGAATCGTGCGCGGAAAAAGCAGCATAAAGCGCGCCTGCTGCAACAGCCGACAACCGGTCCTCTTCTTCCCACTTTTCCCCGAAAATCTTCGGGAGCAGAAGAGAGATCAGAACCGGCTCGGGAACTATCGGCCGCCCAGTGTACTTAAGGAGCGTACGGTTGGCCAGCCGCCGGCTGATTTCGTCTTTGAGTAGTTCTGCTTCTGTATGTAAACTTGTTGGATTCATCTTCCGCCGCTCCATTTCCGCACGGATCTGAAAGTTTTCCCCATCCGCCCGAAACCGGACGGCTGCCCGTCATTTCCGTGATTCGCCCTTCACCATGCCATGTGCGGTAAGCACTTCCGCTTCTCCCCGCACTTTAATGGCTGAAACATGCTCTGTGAACTGGGCGACAAGAACCTCGCCGCTGTCCAGTTTCTCCGAATGACCGAATTTGGTATCCGCACCTCTGGTGAGGCCGATTACCTGGACACCGTCTTCCTTGGCTTTGATGACGACAAACTCGTTTTGTGCCATGTTCAGTCTCCTATCTATAATCTTTCCTATCATATCATAGTGGGGAATGGGCCCGCAAAATGCCGGGCGTCAGGACATCTTGATAAGCGAAATGATTTCCGCCCTCTTGCTGTCGTCCTGGTCGAAGATTCCATGTGCAGATGCCGTGACTGTCTTTGATCCCGGCTTCCTGATGCCGCGCATTGTCATGCACATATGCTCTGCTTCCACCACAACATATACACCCAGCGGATCGAGCATTTCCGCCAGTGCATCCGCCACTTCCGCAGTGATCCGCTCTTGCAGCTGTGGCCTGCGGGAGACCGCCTCGACTGCGCGGGCCAGCTTGCTCAGCCCGGCCACTTCACCATTGCGCGGTATATAGGCCACGTGAGCCTTTCCATAGAAAGGGAGCAGGTGATGTTCACACATTGATTGAAAATGAATATCTTTGACGAGGACCAGCTCTTCGTGATCCTCGTGGAAAACTGTTTTGAAATATTCCTTTGGATCTTCACCAATGCCCCAGAACACTTCTTCATACATTTTGGCCACACGTTTCGGCGTATCCAACAGACCTTCGCGTTCCGGGTCTTCCCCGACCGCCTCAAGAATCAGCCGGACCGCTTCCTCGATCTTGCCATGGTCCACTTTTCCCATTTTCGTCCCTCCATATACGGAAACACTCTCGCCGCAAACGGCGCAGAAGCCTCACCGGCTTCCTCTACGCATCATTCCTAAATGTTAGCACAACCGGAGTCCGGGTACAATTCGCCGGTTCAGCCGGAATGCGGGACTTCATACCCGCCTTTTGTACCAAACTAAAAGGACGGCCCCCCTTCTTCCGGAACCGGAAGAGTGGGACCGTCCTATGTAGTCAGGATATCATTTTACCGCATCTTTGAGAGCTTTCCCTGGTTTGAACGCAGGAACCTTGCTCGCAGCGATTTCGATTTCCTCACCCGATTGCGGGTTGCGTCCTTTACGGGCAGCACGTTCACGTACTTCGAAGTTGCCGAAACCGATCAGCTGGACCTTCTCGCCTTTAGCAAGTGCATCGGAAATTGTGCTGAATACGGATTCAACAGCATTGACCGCATCTTTGCGGGAGAGACCTGTCGCTTCCGCCACAGAGTTCACCAAATCTGTCTTGTTCATACCATTCACCTCCTCCCAAAGAGAAAGTTTGCTTAAGCATGTTCAAACTGTATCATATCGAAACCCGCACCGCAACCGGTTTCACGGGCATTCCGGGCCAATGGCGGCCCTGTTTTTCATGCTTCCCCCGAATCAGGGCTGCTAAACTGCCCGATTGTCATTTTTCGTTCAAAAAATGACACAAACAATGCCCGGAATGCAGTAGAGACGCCGATTGCCGGGCCCTTTGCCTAAGACTGACATTCTATCAGGACGGGTGGGATCTGTCCAACACAAAAAAGGCACCTCCATGGGTGCCGGGATGAGTTCAGAGAATGAACGTGACCATACCTTTGTTTCCGTCGTTGACCATCTGTTCCATGGTTTCCCGAATCCGGTTTCTGGCTCGTTCCGGTACCGCAGTCGTCTTGAAGCGAATGCTTTCCTTCATCACCTCATGCAGAGGTGTGCCGAACAGTTGGGTCGACCACAGGGCTTCCCTGTCATTGAGATAGGCCTCTTTCAGGTCCTTGAGAAGCTGCAGGCTGTGGAATTCGGATCCGATGAGCGGTGAGAATTCGGCCTCCATGTCGATTCTCATGATGTGGAGCGATGGGGCTTTGGCTTTCATACGGACACCGAAAAAGTTGTTTTGCTTGATGAGCTCAGGAGGTGTCGGTTCAAAGTCCTGCATGACGGGAAGGGTGACGCCGTAGCCGGTTTTCTTGGCGGATTCAATGGCGTCTTCATACTGGCTAAAAGCTTCTTTCGACTTGACCGCATCCCGGATGAACAGCAGCCAGTCTTTTTTTGTCCGGATCGGTTCGCCCATCATCTCATCGCACACTTCGTGGAAGATACCGTCCTCGGTTTCGACGAGTATGTTCGCTTTGCCCTGTCCGGCATCAACACTGACAACCTCGGCACGGCGGACAAAGTCTTCTTCCTGGATGGAAGCGGCCAGTCGCTGGACATCACGGATCTTGGACACAGCGGACAGTCCTTCGTCCAAGCGGCTTCGGATAGCCGTGTTCAGATCATGGTCATCCGCAAGGACATCCATCCACTCCGGTTTTTGAAGCTCAATCTCGGAAATCGGGAATTCAAACAATGCCTCCTGCAAAATCAGCTGGATTTCATTTGCATTCAGCTGGTCGGCACTGATGGCGATTACTGGCACCCCATACTTATCCGTCAGCTCATCCCGAAGAGCAACTGTCTCCGAATGAGCCGGCATCCGGCTGTTCAGGACGATGACAAAGGGCTTGCCGATTTCTTTGAGCTTGCCGACAATTTCCTCTTCCGCCTTGAGCGCGGCTGCCCTTGGGATATTGTTTACGGTCCCGTCAGTTGTCATCACAATGCCGATCGTCGAATGATCACGAATGACTTTGTCAGTTCCGATACGTGCGGCTTCCTCGAACGGAACAGGCTCGTTGTGCCATGGAGTGTGGACGTATTTCGGCCCGTCCTCATCCATATGCCCTTTTACCCCGTCAATCACATAGCCGACACAGTCTGCAAGCCGGATCTGGAAGGTCAGGTCTCCGTCACCGACCGAGATGCCTGTCCCCCGTGCCGGGACGAATTTCGGCTCGGCAGTCATAATGACCGGGCCGGGGGAGCTCTGGGGCAGTTCATCCTGCGCTCGGGTCCTGTCCCCTTCCTCGACCATGTTCGGAATGACGACTTCTTCCATGACCCGTTTTACGAACGTCGACTTCCCGACCCGCACCGGGCCGACAACGCCGATATAAATATCCCCATCGGTTCGTTTTGCCAATTCTTCATACAATGCTTCGCTCAAACCTTTCGCCCTCCTTTTCTGCGCAATTCATTGTATGCACACTAAAAGCGCTTCATGCAGATGCACGAAGCGCTCGGATTATTTCTCGGTCATGAAGATGACATTTCCTTCTTCATCCACCGTATAAGGCAGGCTGTACGCCGGAAGAACCGGATTCTTGTCATATAGAATATGCCGGATATCTTCTCCAGGTTCTACATCGGCATCGCCTGCCGAAATCACGTCATGGAGGTCGGCTGTATAGTCAATGTAGAAGTTGCCGTCCGAGGACAGTATAACCGGCAATTCCCGGTCACTGTACGGGCTCTTCACCTTAGGTGCTTCACGAAGGCCCATTGCGGAGAAGTTCGGAAGAAACACCTGATCTGTCAGCATTTCCTCGATCGGCACATGTCCATTTACGCCCTTCCTGAGATTCAACTCGCGAATCCGCTCGGGAGCGTTCAGGTCCACGAGCTTGACTGTGGGATTTTCTTCAACATCCATCAGGACATATTGGAAAATCCCGCCGGTCTCGTAAGCGTTTGAAGGAATCTTCTCAAGATGTGCCGGAACAATTTTGGAGAAATCAATCGGATATTTGATAAAGGCGTCCACGTCCTGATCGCGTGTTTTGATCGGCAGCAGGCCCCCGCTCTTCTCACGGTATTGCTCGACCGCGGACTGTACGGAATTCAGCTGCTCTTCATAAGGGATCGTGCCGGCAGCCTTCTCACTGTCAGGAAGCATGCATCCCGACAGCAGGACCACTGTTGCGGCAATAAGGAGTAGCCATGTTTTTTTCATGCCGCTCATCCTCCCGTCGGTCCGTTGAATACGAGGTAGACCATTGAGAAGAATCCGAAGAGAAGCAGCAGGAATGCTGTGGCACTGAATACGAATTTTAACAATTTGTTTTTAATCTTGTTGCGGCTGATCGTGACGAGGAGTATGCAGACGAACATGGCTCCTATCGCGTAAAATGACAGCCACATTTTATCCAGGGATGACAAAACGGGTCCACCTTTCAGGACCGGTCAGTTTTCAGGACCAACCGGCGAGATCTTCTGTTTCGTTTTTTTTCATGCGGCCCATGAGGAGTTCCACCCTGTCGATGGGCTTCTGGCCTTCGAACAGGACCGCGTATAGGGCTTCCGTGATCGGCATCGGTACGCCGCATTCCTTGGAAAGCTGATGAGCGGCCTTTGTGGTCCGGACACCCTCGACGACCATTCCCATACTGTCGAGCACTTCATCGAGACTCTTGCCTTTGCCGAGCATATTGCCGGCCCGCCAGTTTCGGGAATGGACACTCGTACAGGTGACAATCAGGTCACCCAGGCCGGAAAGGCCGGAGAAAGTAAGCGGATTGGCACCCATCGCCACTCCGAGACGGGTAATCTCGGCAAGGCCGCGCGTAATGAGGGCAGCTTTGGCATTGTCGCCATAGCCGAGTCCGTCGGTCACGCCCGCCGCAAGAGCAATGATGTTTTTCAGCGCACCGCCGATTTCCACACCTACCACGTCATCGTTTGTATAGACGCGGAATGACTGGTTCATGAACAGGTCCTGAACTCTTCTCGCGTGTTCCGTGTTTTTGGCAGCAACTGTTACGGTTGTGGGCTGGTTCCGGATTACCTCTTCGGCATGGCTCGGTCCGGACAGGACGACGATGCCTTGGCAGATTTCCCGGTCCAGCTCCTCTTCCATGACTTCGCTGATCCGCTTGTGCGTATCCGGTTCGATCCCCTTGGAAACATGGGCGAACAGAACCGGGCCTTCCAGCACGCTGTTCAGGTCCCGGCAAACTTTCCGGATGCCCTTTGTCGGAACGGCCATGACGATGATGGAAGCTCCGGACACGGCTCTGGCCAGATTGTGGTCCGCCTTCAGCGTATCCGGAAGCACCGCTCCCGGCAGGTACTGCTCGTTTGTATGTTTTTCTGCTATTTCTTCCGCCTGTTCCGTACGGCGGGACCATAGCGTACAATCATGCCCATTGGAAGCGAGAACGGCGGCGAGGGCGGTGCCCCAGCTGCCGGCTCCAAGCACGGCGACTTTGGTCATTGCGTTCAAATCCTTTCCGTCATCAGCTGCGTTTTCTTGTGATGAGGCGGATCGGCGTCCCCTCGAAACCGAATGCCTCACGGAGCTTGTTCTGAAGGAACCGCTCATAGGAGAAATGCATGATCTCCGGATCATTGACAAATACGACAAATGTCGGAGGCTTCACCTGGACCTGGGTCATGTAATAGATCCGGAGCTTGCGCCCTTTATCGGACGGAGCAGGATTCCGGGTCACAGCATCTTCGATTACCTCGTTCAGGATACTGGACTGGATGCGCAGTGCATGGTTCTCACTAACCATGTCGACTGTCTCAAGGATTCCGAATACGCGCTGTTTCGTTTTCGCAGAGACGAAGACGATCGGTGCGTAGTCCAGGAACTGGAAGTGGCTCCTGATTTCCTCAGTCATCCTGTTCATTGTCTTCTCGTCTTTCTCGACGGCATCCCATTTGTTCACGACGATGATGACACCGCGCCCTGCCTCATGCGCATAGCCGGCGATCCGCTTGTCCTGCTCACGGATGCCTTCTTCACCGTTGAGGACGACCAGGACGACATCGGAGCGCTCGATCGCACGGAGCGCTCGGAGGACGCTGTATTTTTCTGTTGTTTCGTAAACTTTGCCTTTCTTGCGCATGCCCGCTGTGTCGATGACCTTATACTTCTGGCCTTCATGGACAAAATCGGAGTCGATCGCGTCACGCGTGGTTCCTGCGATATCGCTGACGATGACCCGTTCTTCGCCGAGGAATACGTTTGTAAGGGAGGATTTTCCGACATTCGGCCGGCCGATCAGGGAAAATCGGATGACGTCATCCTCAATCTTTTCTTCCTCCGGATCAGGGAAACTCCGGACGACCTCATCCAGCAAATCCCCCAGGCCAAGACCATGGGAACCGGAAATCGGGAATGGCTCGCCGAAACCGAGCGAATAGAAATCATAGATCATGCTCTGCATGTCCGGGTTATCGATTTTGTTGACCCCGAGGACAACCGGCTTTTTGGTCCGGTACAGGATTTTCGCCACCTGCTCGTCCGCTGCGGTTACACCTTCGCGTCCATTAACGAGGAAGATGATGACATCAGCTTCGTCCATCGCAATTTCCGCCTGTTGACGGATCTGTTCGAGGAACGGCTCGTCCCCGATGTCGATGCCCCCCGTGTCAATCATATTGAATTCGTGGTTCAGCCACTCTGCGGCGCTATAAATCCGGTCTCTCGTCACTCCAGGGACATCTTCGACGATCGAGACACGTTCTCCGACGATGCGGTTAAAGATCGTTGACTTGCCGACGTTCGGCCGTCCGACGATCGCTACAATCGGTTTGGTCATCAGTTCCACCCTTCCGGTTTCTTCTTGTGTCATTATACAATAAAACGTTTCAGTAAACAGATGATAACATCCGGTGTCACAGAACCTTGATATTACAGCTTTTTTGTACATTTGGCACGCGGGACTGCTTTTTATGTTACGGATGCCCAGACAGGGAGTGGAGCCAATACTGATTGTGATGCTAATTAAAACAGGGTTCATCTAAGGTTCCGTTTCATTGAAAAAGGCGGTGATGGCATAAAGTTCGCCATCACCGCCCGGATTATTCACTGGATTGACTTAAACTCAGTCCCGGAAACCTTTTAGCTGATCACCGATCACGTCACTGATCGAGAAGCCTTTGGATTCTTCCGGCATGTCGTATTCTTCAGGCTGTGCCTCATACCGTTCTTCGCGAGGAAGTGTTTCCTTGATGCTGAGGGAAAGACGCTTGTCCTGTTTGTTGACGTCGAGGACTTTCACCTGCACGGTCTGGCCTTCCTCAATAACTTCGTGAGGAGTTCCGATATGGTGGCGGGCCATCTGGGAAATATGGACGAGCCCTTCAACACCAGGAAGTACTTCAACGAAAGCACCGTAGGAAACGATGCGCTTCACGACGCCGTCCAACACGGAGCCCTTAGGTGCTTTTTCTTCAATGTCTTCCCATGGTCCGGGAAGGGTTTCCTTGATAGAAAGCGAAATGCGTTCGTTGTCCAGGTCCACGGACAGGACCTTGACATTCACTTTATCTCCTTCTGACAGGACATCGCTCACTTGCTCGACGTGACCATGTGCGACTTGGGAAATATGGACGAGCCCGTCTACACCGCCGATATCGACGAATGCACCGAATGATGCAATGCGCTGGACAGTCCCTTCGATGACATCGCCTTCCTGGATGTTGCTCAGGACTTCACCCTTCTGGGCATTCTTTTCTTCCTCGATGACAGCACGGTGGGAAAGGATGAGGCGATTTTTCTCCTTGTCCATTTCCACGATCTTGAACGTCATCTCACGGCCTTTGTAATCTTCGAAGGATTCCACATAATGGTCTTCCACAAGGGAAGCCGGTACGAAGCCGCGGACTCCTAGATCCACCACAAGACCGCCCTTGACGACATCTTTTACATCGGCAGTGATTGTTTCATTGTTGTCAAACTGCTCCTTCAGGCTATCCCAGGCAGCTTCGGCGTCGACTTTGCGCTTCGACAGAACAAAGTTCTCATTATCGTTTTCTACTTTGAGGATGATGAGTTCCAGGGTGTCGCCAACCTGGACTGCATCGGATGCCTTTTCTATGTGGAGGCTTGACAGTTCGCTGATCGGAATGACACCGTCAAACGGTGCTCCGGGGATCGTGACCGTCACCGATTTATCTTCGATCTTTTCGACTTTCCCCGTTACACGATCTCCTGTTTTGAAATCGCGGATCTCTTGCTCTTCCATATGTTGCTCCATGTTTTTCATCTCTTCACTCATGCCTAAGTCCTCCTCCATAAAGGTTCCTGACCCCATTTTATTAGAAAACGCCTGTAAAAACAAAATATTAAGCTTATTTGCCGGAATTTTCTTTTTCAATCAGCAGGCGTATTTCTTCCATGATCGCTTCTGTTACTTCTTCGGCCCCTGCTTTCCGATCCCTGAACGGAGTGATATCAAGCGGCTTGCCGTAACGGATCTTGACTTTCCGAAGCGGCCGGTACGGGCCGATGACCGCGCAGGGAACGACAACCGCATCGCCGCCCTTTAATGCGAAAAAGCCGGCTCCGGACAAGCCCTTGCCGAGGGTGCCGTCCTTGCTCCGGGTTCCTTCAGGAAACATGCCGACAACTTGTCCGTCTTTCAGCAGACCGACCGCCGTACGAATCGCGTTCCTGTCGCTGAGTCCCCGTTTGACCGGGAAGACATGAAGGTTCGGCAGCAGGTTTTTCAGGATGGGGGCTTCGAAAAGCTCCGCCTTGGCCATGAAGTTAATTGGACGCGGCGCTGTGATCCCGACTACCGGCGGATCCAGCTCGGAGATGTGGTTCGCACAGACGAGGACCCCACCTTCTCTCGGGAAGTGTTCGGTTCCTTTCACGTCCAGCCGGTACAGTGGCTTCAGTACGCCATAGACGACTGACTTGGCGAAATGGTAAAAGTCCATCAGTCCACCTTCTCCCTGACAAGTTCCAGGATGGCATCTGCAGCTTCATTGATCGACAGCGAGGTCGTATCAAGGAGCACGGCGTCTTCAGCCTGGACAAGCGGTGACACTTCGCGTTCGCTGTCCTTTTTGTCGCGTAGTGCGATTTCACCCGCCAGCTGTTCAAGGGAGGAGTCAAATCCACGTCTCAGGTTCTCCGCATGTCGGCGGCGCGCCCGTTCCTCTACGCTTGCCGTCATGAAGACCTTCAGCTCCGCATCAGGCAGCACGGCCGTTCCGATATCGCGGCCATCCATGACGACACCTCCCTCTTCCGCCATCCGGCGCTGGGCATCGACCATATAGGTACGGACCCCTGCATGTGCCGAGACGGCGGAAACGCCGTTCGTTACAGGATCTGTGCGGATTTCAGCTGAAACATCCCTGCCATCCAACCAGACTGTTTGTCCATCGGCACCGGCCTTAAGGACAATTTCGGTCCCCGGAAGGAGAGCTTCCACTTCGGCGGCCTTGTCCAAATCTATGCCCGCTCCAATCGCTTTATACGTCAGCGCCCGGTACATTGCGCCCGTATCGATATATGTATAGCCTAATTTTTCAGCTACTAACTTCGCAATTGTGCTTTTTCCCGCTGCGGCGGGTCCGTCGATTGCAATGCGGATTTCGTTCTTCATGTATTCCAACTCTCCTCAAGTCAATTCGACCCCATTGTACCATAACAAAAAATGAAAAGCCCCCGATGGCAGGGACTTTTCAACAGTTTAGCGCAGCAATTCGCTCTTGAGCACTTCCCCGGTCTCCGTATCGACCATGAGCCGGTAGGTGTCAGTTCTGCCTCCGGTCTTTTTCGTGACGACCAGGAGGTGGCAAAGCCTCTGGACAAGCTCTCGGTTGGCCGTGTATCCAAGCTCTTCAGACTGGACCTGGGTCCCGTCCGTGAAGAATTCCTCCGGATCAAACGGCTTGACCGGCTGAGCCTCGAGCACCTCTTTCTGAATGTATTCCATCGCATTGACGCCAAGCACTTCTCCGTTATCCTTTGCGAGCTTCACCTGGACCCCATCTGCGAATACCTTACCGCCGGTATCCGGATCGATCCGCACGAAGCTAAGGTGCCAGAAATGACTGTTTTCCCTGGATTCCTCATAAACGAGATCTTCATAACCCAGCTGGCGGAGAAAATCCTCGGCAAGCTTTCGGATCTCCGCTTCTGGCATCGTCCCCTTCCCTGACGGACGTTCCACAAGAAGGGAAAGGAGATGCCCGCCGCGCACGGTAAAGTCGGCATATCCGATCCTGGCACCGTCCTGGAAGCGGATATGATAGAACGGATATGGTGCATCCGGCTCACTCTCGCTTACATGTACAGTGGCGCCCTCGTATTCAGGGAATAGTTTCTTGAAACGGCTGAGTGCGTCATCACGGCTGATCGGCTGATCCTCCAGATGTTCCAGATCCTTTTTCTTTTGTTCGTCATGCTCACTGGCGGTCAGCGGGAAATCACTCTCAGAATAGGTTTTGACGGCCTGCCCGAGATCCGCCCACCTTTTATCGGGCTTTTCACTCTCCACTTGGGCAAACCAGTTTTCGGGACCCGTGCCGCCGGCGAACATCCCCTGCGTCGCAGATGACCATTCAGTGGAAAACTGGTCCAGATTGGCCGCAGCATTTCCAAGCGCCTTCCCCCACTTTTCTTGCGGAATCGCTCCTGTCGATGCCAGATCAGCATAATCACCGAGGCGTGTCAGGTAATTCATCCACTCTGAAGAAAACTCCCGGTCAAGCGGCAAGGATGAAATGTTATTCCTGATCTCGGATGACAATCGCCAGATGTTGCCCAGCGGTTCCTCGGCTGCCGTATGGTCTTGGTATAGAAGAACCTTCCTGACTTCTTGTTCCAGTTCGTTCATCTGCTCGGTCGCTTCGGTCAGTTTGTCAGTATACTGGCCATTCAGGAGTAAGGTCAGCCTTTCATTTTTCGCCGAGGCGGACCAGGAGAAGATGGCCAGGGCTGCAGCAGTATAGGCAAGTATAAATATCAGTTTTTTCATGGGAACCCCTCACATGCAGAAGATATGCTGCCCGATTTTTTTGATCTGAGGCCTGGACCAGATCCATTCGCTTGTTGCTGTTACCGGATTAAAGTAGTAGATGGCGTTTTCCGTAGGATCCCAACCGTTGATGGCATCGATGACGGCTTCCTTTGCCCGCTCATTAGGAGTGAGCCATATCTGGCCGTCAGCCACGGCGGTAAAGGCCAGCGGCTGGAAGATGACTCCGCTCACGGTATTTGGAAAGTCCGCATGCTCCAGCCGGTTCAGGATGACCGCAGCAACGGCGACCTGGCCTTCATACGGTTCTCCCCGCGCCTCGCCGTAAACCGCATTGGCCATCAGCTGTATATCCTGATCACTGTATCCTGGAGGTGTATTGGCAGCCTGTCCTCCACCTCCGGAGCCACCGCCTCCTCCGCCCTTGACTTGCGCGTCAAGCGGGGTGCCGCCGTAATGAGTGAATGCCTTGCCCGCAGCGATATTGTCCATGACAAAGTCTTTGTGATATTTTGATACAGATACCAATTTCTCTTTTGTTCCGGCACCGGCAACGCCATCAATGGGCAAACCGTATGCCTGCTGAAAATTGCGCAGCGCCCAGTAAGTTCCGTATCCGAACTTCCCGTCAATCTTCCCGTCGTAGAAGCCTGTCCATTGCAGGCGGGCCTGAAGCTCGATGACATCATCCCCGAAAGCCCCGCGACCGATGTCCTGCGCAGTGAATGCGTCCTTGCCGGCCGGGACGGACAGCGCCATGACCAGAACCAGCACCGCCAGGACGGGCCTGCGCTTTCGGCGCGCCGATTTCAATTGCACATGTATCCCTCCTGTGTGTTTTGCATCGCCCAGTCCGGAATTTTACGGAAGGGTCTTTTGCATAGCGTGTGCAAAAATAGGGGGATTATAAACAGGCAGCACATAAATCATGGAAGTTCAGTTTGCAACAGACGAATACATCCCTTTTCTGCCATCAAAATTCTGCCCTTTACAGACACAAAAAAACCCGGCGGTTGGCCGGGTTAGCGCATGGTGCGCTGTTTTTGGATGTATTGGTCAACACTCAGCGTATGGGCACGCTTGACGCGCTTCAGCGCGAACCACCAGAGAAAGAGCATAAACGGAATCAATAAGTACATTCTGAAATTCCCGGCCATGACGAGTGAGTTATATACAAAGTGAAGGCCAAATGCGGCGAAAAATGAGAGGAAAAGCATCGGCTTCGTTCCCGATTCTTCGACGAACTTGGCGCGCCCGAGGTAATAGCCCATCACGACACCGAACAGCGCATGGCTGGAGACGGGAAGAAGCGCCCGGATCAGTGCTTCGTCCATGCCGAATGTAAGCAGGAAAAGAATATTCTCGACTGTGGCGAACCCGAGCGACACAGATGCACCGAACAAAATTCCGTCATAGGGATCTTCAAAATCCACATGTGAATAGACGACAACAAGCAAGACAAGCCACTTGAAAAACTCTTCCAGTCCGCTGGTGAAAAGGACATCATTGATAAAAGCGGATCCAAAAACCCTTTCTTCATCGAATACATATTGGATGAAGAGGATTGGAAATGTCAGCATCATGCCATAAACATAGGTCTGCAGCAGGCTGCGCGAAGGGTCTTTATGTATTTGCTTTCGCAGATAAAAGTAACTGAACAGCGCGAGGCCCGGGGCGATCGCCACCGTCAGAAGCATAAACATGGGCGTCTACCCCTCCTTGCGAACTACTTCCATCATCCTATTTTAACATGACAAAATCTACCGGGAGGACCAAAATGACAAAAACCTTGTTGCTGATCCATACGGGCGGAACGATTTCTATGACCACCGATGAACGGGGCGCCGTGACGCCCGGCTTGCACAACCCTCTTCTGGGCGAGATCAACAAACTCGGGCTGGCGGATGAAATCATCGAAATCGATGCGTTCAACCTGCCTTCCCCTCACATCACCCCCGCGCACATGCTGGAGCTGAAAGAGCTGATCACCCGTACACTCCTGGAGCAGCCGGCGGACGGCGTGGTGATCACTCACGGTACGGATACGCTTGAAGAGACGGCATATTTTCTTGATCTGACACTTGATCCGAAGATACCTGTCGTGTTGACCGGCGCCATGAGGAGCGCGGATGAAATCGGGTCGGACGGTGTCCATAACGTCCTGTCCGCCATCCGTGTCGCCTCCGATGACGGGTCACAGGGAAAAGGGGTCCTTGTCGTCCTGAATGATGAAATCCATACCGCACAAAATGTGACGAAGACCCACACTTCGAATGTTTCGACTTTCCAGAGTCCGCAGTACGGACCGATTGGGATCGTGACAAACGGACATATCCATTATCATCATGCTCCCCTGATGCGCACCCGTTTCAATGTTGATAAGCTGGGCGGTCGGGTGGCACTCCTGAAAGTGTATGCCGGAATGGATTCTGAATTCCTCTTTCATGCGGCAGATGCCGGCTATGAAGGAATCGTTCTTGAAGGGCTCGGGCAGGGCAATGTCCCACCTTCTCTCATGCCCGGCCTCCAACGGCTCCTCACTGACGAAATTCCTGTTGTACTCGTCTCCCGCTGCTTCAATGGCATTGCCCAACCGGTATACGGCTATGAAGGCGGTGGAAGAATGTTACATGAAGAGGGTGTCATTTTCGCTCATGGCCTCAGCGGACAAAAAGCGCGGATCCAATTGTTGCTTGCTCTTTCGTCCGGTATCACCCCGGAAGAGATAGCCGAATCATTTAAGGGTCATTGACTGAATCTGTCAGGTAGGATACAAAGCAGCTCGCGGTTAGTTTACATAACAATATTATAAAGTAACAATAATACCGGTCTGCTTGGGAGAACCCATGCAGACCGGTATTTCATTTTAAATATTCCACTGCTTTCCTGGCGATCAGGCCTCCGTGGAACCGGCCATTTTCGATAAAGATCTCATTTGCGTTGTTGCCTGCGGCAATAACGCCGGCAATGAAAAGACCGGGCACCGACGTTTCCATCGTTTCAGGATCGTATTGCGGGCGACCGGTCTCTTCGTCGATCCCGATGCCCATATCCCGCAAAAACGCATGGTCAGGATGGTAACCCGTCATGGCGAACACAAAGTCATTCGGCAAGGCGCTTACGTTGCCCTCACTGTCCTGAAGTTCCACACTGCCATCGGTAATGCGGACAGGAGCCGTACCAAAATGCATATCGACAGCGCCGCTCCGGACGAGTGCCTCCAGCTCGGGCAGCACCCAAGGCTTGACGCTCGGGGAGTAGTCCAAGCCACGGTATGAGACTGTCACACGGGCTCCAGCCTTGTTAAGTTCAATCGCTGCATCGACTGCGGAGTTTTTGCCGCCTATCACCAGAACATCCGTATCGAAAAACGGATGCGCTTCCTTGAAGTAGTGGAACACTTTGGGAAGGTCTTCCCCGGGGATCCCAAGGTAGTTCGGATTGTCGTAATAACCTGTCGCAACAACCGCAACGGGGGTGCGATAATGTGCTTTATCGGTTTTAATGACAAACCCGCCTTCCACTTTTCCAACGCTTTCCACCAGTTCAAAACGGTTGACCCGCAACTGCTTTCTCCTGACGACTTCGCGGTAATAGACAAGGGCTTCGTTCCGCTTCGGTTTCAGTCGCTCCGTAATGAATGGGATGTCTCCGACTGAAAGCTTTTCGCTCGAACTGAAAAAGGTCTGGTGGGTCGGATAATTGTAGATGGCATTGACCACATTGCCCTTTTCTATGATGAGAGGCCGGATGCCTTGATCCTGCAGTGCGATTGCGGCGGCAATTCCGCATGGCCCTCCCCCGATGATAATTGCTTCTTCCTGATTCATGATTACAACTCTCCAGTACTTTCCTTCTTTTCTGCCCGGAGCCTGATGATATGGCATTCAGCAGGCGCACCAAGCCTGAGCGGCACAAGGGAGGTCCCGTAGCCGTTACTCACGAGCTCCACCTGTCCATTATCCGACCGAAAGCGGCCCTTTTCAAGCATCCCGAACCGCCCGAGCCGGATTTGTCCGCCGTGGGTATGTCCGGCCATCCGCACTTCCGGATTCTTGGAACCGAGCATTTCAAACACTTTTGGCGAGTGTGAGATGAAAACGACCGCATCTCCCTGCTGCACATCCCGGAATGCTTTATTGACATCCACATTATGGGACGAGGTATCATCGGTTCCGACAATCATCCAGCGGACAGAACCGGCCATCAGTTCTGCAGACTCGTTATCCAGCACCATTCCGCCCGCCTCGGAGACAGCGGCACGGATCAAAGCTTCTCCAACTTCACGGTCGTTGTTCCCCCAGACATAATAAATCGGTCCGAGAGCAGATAGCCGTTTGATATTGTTGCGGATCCGGGTTTCCGGCACGCCGCCTTCTGCCAGATCGCCGCCGATGATCACCGCGTCAAACGGACCTCCTGCCTGCCTGACAAGTTTTCTGGAAACCCGCCGGCGATGGATATCCGATATAAAGAATAGGGTAGGCCCCACATCATCATTATCAGCATGGATGATGGCCTCATGTTTCCTGAGCACAGCCCATTTGGCGCTGGCATACATCGGCACGAGCACAGCGCCCGCCATTGCTGCCAGAATAGCTGCCGCAGTCTTTAGTTCCATATACATCAACTCCCGGAGTTGTTTCCTGTTTCGCTGGCTGCCGGAGCCCTTATTTCATATTGCTAAAGTATGCAAAAAAACAGGCCGCAGTTGTTCTGCGCACTGCTTTTTCTGCCACAATGGCCCGATAAAAAAAGCAACCGGCAATGGCTCGGGTCGCTTCACCGCAGGCCACTGCCGGTTACTATGAAATTCGTTCAGTCTTCCTCATGGATGTGCAGTACCCGGAAACCGATTTTTTCAAGTTGCTTCATAAACTGTCCCAGATTGTCATTTTGTTCAACCTTAAGGACAATCCGCCTGACAAGCTTGTCTGTTTCATCAAAGGTGATCAGAGAAATGACCGTTTCATGGTATTTGTGCAGCAGTTCTCCGAGCCGGGCAATCTGGCCTTCCGTCTCGACAGAAGTGAATGTGATTCGGACCCCTTTCCGCCGCATGCCGAATGCACTTTTCACTTGATTTACAATGTCTGGGCGTGTGACAATTCCGAGAAACTTTTCCCCCTCGGTAACTGCGATGATCGGAAAATCACTGATCTCAACAAATGATTTTTCAAACACATCATCAATCGAAAGTGTAATCTCCTTGCGGATGGCGATATCGTTCAGAGTCGTCTCCGCAAGATAGGATTCCTTATCTTTTCCGGAATGGAAATAGGCTTCGTACGTCAGATATTGGTTGACAATGCCTTTGTATTCATCACCATCCAGCACCGGCAATGCATCGATATCCTCGCGCCGGAGCAGCTGAAGGACATTTTCGAGCGATTCGCCGATCTGAACGGTCACACATTTTTCTTTTGGAATCATAACGCTTCGTACAAACATTGTCCCACCTCATCCTCATGGAATCTGTTTCCTGGCTATTTTTATTCGTCAGATGGGCCGGTCATTCCTTTAATCCCGGCTATTTACGGGATGATAAGTGTTTGTCCGACCGAAATTTCGTTTGAAGAAAGGCCGTTCGCGCGCTTGATCTTTTCCACGCCATCACCGGAACCATAAATATTCACGGAAATCCGGTAAAGAGTCTCACCCGGCTGTACGGTATGCGAACCGCGACTGGCCTGCTGTTTTTCCTTCTCTTGGCGTTCCTGCTCTTCACGCTTTTTCTGTTCGGCAATTCGGGCCTGCTCTTCTTTGCGCTTTTGCTCTTCAATACGCTGCTGTTCAGCAAGGCGTTTTTGTTCTTCCTGTTTTTTCTGCTCCTCGAGTCTCTTCTGTTCCTCGAGTTTTTTCTGTTCTTCCAGTTTCTTTTGTTCCTCGAGCTTTTTCTGTTCCTCGATTTTTTGTTGGTCTTCCTGCTGTTTCTGTTCTTCGAGCTTCTGCTTTTCTTCCTGATCTGCGATAGCGGAAGCCTCTTCAGGCGGCTCGGCTCCATCACCCGCGATGGACGTCTCGATCTCGAGATTTTGCTCGAGCTCAGCCGCGCTGCCGCCTTCAATAGGGTCATAGAATTTATAAACATAGATAAATAGCGAAATGGGAATCAACATGAATAAAATAAGGAGCGTATTGATCAGTGTGCTGCCTTTTGGCCTTTTTTTCTTGCCCGTCGCTTTACCGGCCTTTTGTTTTTTCTTGGCTGACGGTTCCTTGCGGCCGTGCAGTTCTGCTCTTGTCACCGGCTTGTCCAAGTCATCCGCATCATCAGTTACCGCGATTTCTTTGCGGTGCTGCTCGAACTTCTGCCTGAAATCGTCATTCGTCATGGCCGTCACCCTCCAATAAAAGGTACGTACACATATTATGCCGAATGCTGTCGGAAAAGTAAACGTTATTCTCCCACTCCCAGTAAACCGTCGATCCGCTCTTTCCAGCCCAGCAGGCCCGAAGCGTTGTCGACAGTTGTCCTTGCGGATAGAAATTGATCGGCCACAAATCCGCAATCTGAACAGCAGTGGACTGGCCGGGTGGCCGGGGCATAACCGAATAGTGCGAGAATACGGGAACGGATACACCCTCCCCCTTCCGCAAAGCGGACCATCGAGAATATCTCTTTCCGTTTTCCTGCAGCCAGCTCCTCCATCTGGATTGCCGCTTTATCGGTTCCGAGCCTGCCCAGCCAATAAGAGACGACACGCAAAGCGGTATCCGACAATCCGGCACGGTCTCCGGCTTCCTTGAGTTCCATGCCTTCCGATATGCATTTGCCGATAAAACGGACTGTCTCCGGTTCAGGAAGGTCATCCAAGGCAATAAAAGCCGCTTTATCTGCATCGGTCTCCGTGTATAGGAGCGTTGCCAGTGACTGGCCTCCGTCTCTTCCGGCCCTGCCGATCTCCTGAATATACTGGGCCGCCGAAGGGGGCAGCTGATCATGAATGATCCACCGGATATCAGGCTTATTGATGCCCATGCCGAATGCATTCGTTGCGCAAATCCATTCAAGTTCTCCGGTCAGGAACTGTTGCTGGACTAGGATACGGTCTTCGCCCTCCATGCCCGCATGGAATGCTGCAACCCGGATATTCCGGAGCCTCAGCAGTTCAGCGAGCTCTTCGGCCCGTTTTCTGGACTGCACATAAATAATGCCGGGCCCTTTCCATCCGGTAAGGGCATTCAGGATCCATTTTGTCTTTTCCTCACGGCTTTCCTGACGGACAAGTTCCATCGCGATATTCGGCCGGTCAGGCGGGTGGATGAATAACTTTTGCTGCTTCATCAGGAGATAGTCCGCGATATCCTGAATAGCCTTTTCGGAAGCAGTAGCCGTGAGGGCAAGCACAGGCGGCCGTTCACCGAGAGACCCGAGCCATTCCCTCATCCTGAGATAGTCCGGACGGAAGTCGAAGCCCCACTGAGAGATGCAATGCGCCTCATCGGCAACGATATAAGCCAGTTCCAGTTGTTTGATCCGGTCGGAAATATGGGGCTGTACCAGCATTTCCGGCGAGGTGAAGAGATAGCGGTATTTGCCCAGGTTGGCTAAAACTGCAGATCTTTCCTTGGGCGCCAGAAAGGAATTCAATGCCGCGACCCGCTTTTCACCGTTCATCTTCAGCTGGGCAACCTGGTCCTCCATGAGGGAAAGGAGTGGAGACACAATCAGCACCGTTCCGCCCATTGCATGGACAGGCAGCTGGTAGCAAAGTGACTTCCCCGCTCCGGTCGGCAACACTGCGATGGTGTCGTGCCCGTTGATCACCGAACGGACCACCTCTTCCTGCCCTTCGCGGAATGCATCAAATCCGGTTACCCGTTTGAGCAGGGCGGTCAGGTCTTGCTGAATCATCTCGTTCACTTTCATTCCCCTCCTTTCCGAGCCGCGCCAGGATCAGCCTAAGCTGGAAGTAGCTTAACTCCGGAAATGCCTTTTTCAGAACGCTCAGCTTGCGGGTGGAAAGGCGGTCCGCTTCCTGTCTGACCGCCTTGACCTCTTCGTCTGCTGCAAAATGATGCAATGGAAAATCAGAATCGTTAATCGCAATTTCGACGAAATGGTCCTCAATCGTACTCATTCTGAGATTTCTGCGCGTTGCGATTTCAGGCATTGTCATCCCCGCCCGGTACAACTCAGCCGTCTTTTCGGCAGAACCGGTGAGCGGGCTGCTAGTCCTGACGCCTTTGGCGAGTTCGGACAGCAATGGCGACGGATGGGCGAAGATCGTATCCAGCCATATATGTAGGGATTCCACACACTCGACTTTCAGGTCCATCTCAGTCATGCCCGTAACTTCGGACAGCTGGCGCCACGTCATGCCCGACATGCCCTTGCCGGTGAGGCGCGCCACCAGCCTGGCAAGCCTGGCCTCTTCCATTCCGGTGGTCTCCAGCGATGAGCGGATTTCAAAAGCGATGTCTTTAGGCTTGATCCCTTTCAGGACGGATGAAAAGAGTCTTCTGACGTCGCGCTGGACGGCCGGATCGGCGGACACCGGCATGAACGTCTTATCGCCCGCAGACAGATGTGAAACAGTCTGAACCGTGAGCGCGAGCCTTGCGAAAAATACTTTTTCCATCCCTCTGTAGGCCCAGCCGTTCAGCCGGACCGGGGACAGTTCTGAAGCCCGGCCCCTGCCTGATGGGGTCAGGAAAACCGAGCGATCCTCTTTTTCCTCGATGAATCCCGAGTCGAGAAGACTGCGGTAGGCCCGGTCAAAATCCATTGCATGCAAAGAAGGCAGCATCCCGAAAAACGGATGCAGCCCGTAATATTCCGTATCCTGCAGCGTCTGGCCGGAACGCTTGCCCTTCATCAGATGGAAGGCGGCATGCTTGTAACGCTCGCCGTCAAGCCGGCTGATGATGTTCAATAAAATGTCATCAAAGCTCATGGCACGCCTCCGCTGGATAAAGTGTTATGATTAGTTTGAAGCAAAACCTGTCCCGTGAATCGTGGGACAAAAGATTCAACTGATAAAAGGAGAGACCCAATATGCCGAAATACACGATCGTCGATCAGGATACGTGCATCGCATGCGGGGCCTGTGGCGCAGCCGCCCCTGATATATATGACTATGATGATATGGGCCTGTCATTTGTTATCCTAGATGATAACACGGGCACAACCGAAGTGCCAGAGCTGCTCATCGAGGACATGGAAGACGCCCTCGACGGCTGTCCGACAGATTCCATCAAGATTGCGGATGTCCCGTTTGATGGCGATCCGCTTAAGTACGAAGACTGACCCGAATATCCCGGCAGACTGCAGACAAAGTGAGTATCCCGCTCCTTTGTCTGCAGTTTTCATTTCCGTATGCAAACTGTTTCTTGGTTTCATTTGCAAACATGGAGTGGTCTTCTTTTCATA
>NZ_FNZF01000001.1:115375-1086746 GCF_900109165.1 Bhargavaea ginsengi
CGCGAACTTCCCGGTTTCGTACGCAAACTTGAGGGCACGCCTCTTCTCGCTTGGGTTCAGGGAGATCACCCGGTCAAAATGAAAAAGGACCGATCCGGTGTTATCCGGATCAGTCCTTGATTAGGTAAAGTTGATGCTGGCCGCTCAGGAGGATTACCCCAGGTAAACGGCGCGCTGTTTTTCGATCCACCGATGCATGCTGCGGAACAGCAGTAGGATGATGGCTGCGAGGATAATCCCCTTCAGCAGGTTGAATGGCAGGATTCCGAGTACGATCATCTGGTAAAGCTCCTCACCCGACATAACAGGGAAGTTCATGAACTTCACATACAGCGGGAGGAAGAGCACGTAGTTCAGCAGGCTCATGCCGACCGCCATCGAAATCGTGCCTAGAATCAGGCCGGTGGTCATGCCTTTTGCATTCGAGAGGCGATGGTACACCCACCAGACCGGCAGGATGAACAGGACGCCTGTCGCGAAGTTGGCCATATGGCCGACGGGTACACCTGTCGGGCTTCCCGAGAAAAGCCAGTCGAGGACGTTCTTAAGCAGTTCAACGAGGATACCGGCAACCGGTCCCATTGTGATTGCCGCGATAATGGCCGGCACTTCACTGAAGTCGACCTGCAGGAATGCAGGGAACGGCGGCAGCGGGAAGTTGAACAGCATGAGCACAAACGAGATGCTGCTCAGCATGGCGATCGCGATCATGGACCGCAGGCGCAAATTTTTCTTCATGACACTTTCTCTCCTTCTGTTGATCCTCTTCAACGAAGGAAGGACGACGGCTCCCAAACACCTGCCCCAAATCAAAACCCCTGAACGGTAATCCGTCCAGGGGAGAAAGGCAAGCTTAATAGGCGTTACCTATCCGTATAAAATACAGACAGAAACGGCCGTGCCTTCACCTTCTCCCATCCAGACTTTACTGTCGGCTTTGGAATCGCACCAAATCCTGCCTTGCGGCTCGCGGGCTTAGGGGCATATGCCCCATCACCGCCGGTCGGGAATTTCACCCAGCCCCGAAGATGAATCATATATGGTTATTTTTTATTACAAACCTATCATACGAAAAAGCAAATGATTTGTAAACTGTTCTGTCCTAAATTAAGCAAATAATAATGGAAAACGTGCTCGTTTCAGTTGTCTATATTCAAATTTATTCCGTTTGGACCAGCAGGAAGCGGAAGCGTTTCTTCAAGGCGGTATCCGCCAGGAGGATTAATGGCATTCTCAAAGCGGATACGGAGATCATATTCTGCCGCGGTCAATGCCATGCCGTCGATCATCTTTGCGGCATCCTGTTCTTCCATCCCGTTGAAATCAAACGGTTCTTTGAAGCTTACTGTCAGAACATCGGCATCAACGGGCAGGTCTACTGTAAAATCGGCATTTTCCGGAACGACCGGCTTATACAGATCATTTGTCCGGTCCTTCATCAGGCTGATCGCCTCGGCTGCATCAGCAGCGTCAAGGTGCCGGTCCGGTGCAAGGACAGTGGAGCCGTCACTTTTCTCATAGGCGAAGTACACTGCCCCCTCCTTATCCGGAGGAATTTCCGGCAGCGGGCCGACCTGGCCGAATTCTGCAGGAGTTCCGTCCTCCATCAGGAACACCGACTTTTCAGTTCTGAACGTAGCCTGCACCGACTCTGTGAATGCCCCGATTGCAGCGCTTGCGATGTCGTAGGAATGTGTGTCGGTCAGGTTCAGTGTCACTTCCCCATCCACGCCACTGATCGTTCCGTCATACGGATGGTAGTCATCAAAACCAAGGCCCTCTTCATCAATCTGTGGTGCATACCGGTTATAGAGGTCGACCTGTCCGGGTATATCACCGCCAAAATCCGACTTTATCGTCTCTTCTGAGATCAGGAATGTCACGGGTATCACATTCGCCGCTTCGACAAGGCCGATACGGAATGGAACGAGACCTTCCAATTTATCAGGATAAACCGCTCCGATGACAGGTCCGGACATGGACAAGTTCGCACTGTAAAGATCAGCCGTTTCTTCCGGTCCCTTATCCGACAACGCACTGTTTTCTTCCACTGCACCGGATTCCGGCCGGCTATCCGATTCAGCAGTCATCTGTGCCGCATCCTCTGAATGCTCGGTTGCCGCGTCCTGGATGCTCATATCCCGGCCTTCATCCATCATCGAAGGGATAAGTATGCCGGCAGCCAGGAGCGCCGCAGCGGCCACTCCGGCCGGAAACCACTTTCGGATTGGTGATGGCCGTTTCAGACGGGGATCGTTTTTCAGACGCGCCAGGATCTCTTCACGGCTCCTGTTGTCTACTGGTTTCGTTACGGAAGTCATCCAGCGGCCGACTTCATCTTCACTTTTTTTGTCTTTGCTCATCGTCAGCCACCTCCCAGTCCGCCCGATTTCTCCAGCAATTCCCTAGCTTTTCTGACGGCCCTGTGTTGGGTCGTCTTGACTTTCGCCTCTGTCCAGCCGAGCACATCAGCCGTTTCGGCGATCGACAGCTCTTGCAAATATCTCATGATAAGTACAGCCCTCTGATCGTCTGTACATGCATCAAGCACTCCGAACAGGCGGCTCATCTCGTCTGAATGCAAGGCGGCCTCCTCAGGGGTGGGCCCTTTGTCCGCAGGCTGGGCAATCTCCCAGTCGTACGAATCATCTGTCCTTTTTTTCCTGACGTTTGCTTTTCTGAAATGATCGAACGCTACATTTTTAGCAATTGAGAAAAGCCAGGTCCTCTCACTGCTTCTGCCCTGAAAACTTCCATATGACTTCAGAACGCGCACATAAACTTCGTGCAGCAGATCCTCGGAGAGCGCCCGATCTTTTGTCAGGTAGATGAGGAACCGGTAGACATCCTGGTGGTATTCCTCGTAGATCCGATGAAATACGGATTCATCCATCGGCTGCCCTCCGTTCACTGTTATTGGTCGAACTCAGGCCGAAAAAGTTTCATTGTCCGTCATATGGGATGCTGAATGTCATCGTCGTTCCCTTGCCGAGACTGCTCTCAGCCCGGATCCATCCGCCATGTGACTCAACAATGTTTTTCGCGATGGCGAGCCCGAGTCCCGTGCCGCCTTTTCCTCTTGTTCTTGCTTTGTCGGCCTTATAGAACCGCTCGAACACATACGTCAGGTCTTCCTCTGCGATGCCGGATCCGGTATCGGCGACCGCCACTTCAAGCAGTCCGTCCGAAACGGAAGATCTGACTTCAACACTGCCGCCGGAAGGAGTATGGCGGATGGCGTTATCGATCAGATTGGTCATCACCTGTTCGATCCGGTCTTCATCCAGTTCGACGATTGCACTGCCGGCTCCTTCTGCAGAAACAGCCAGGGTGATTTCTGCATCTTTCGCCTTCTGTATAAATTTGGATGCAATTCTTTCCACCATCGGCCTGACGGCTACCGGTTCCTTGTAGAGCCTCATATAGCCGGACTCCAGACGGGTCAGATCGAGCGTGTCATTGACGAGACGGCCCATCCGTGTCGCCTCGTCCCGTATGATTTTCATCATTTCTTCACGTTCTTCATCCGTATCGACAATCCCGTCACTGAGTGCTTCGGAGTAACCAATCAGCATCGATATCGGCGTTCTCAGCTCGTGGGAGATGTTCGCGAGGAAATCAGTCCGCACTTTATCCAGTCTGTGCTGCTCCGTCATGTCCCGGAACACTGCTACCGCACCACGGATGTTGTTTCCGCTGTACAGCGGGCTGATCGTGATGTCGAAATACTGGCCGTCCAGAGCCAATTCATCCTCGACTTCTTCCGAGTACATGGCGGCGTGGTCAAGCATGCCCGTGATTTCGTCAGGGAGATCTCCCTCCTGGTCTTTTCTCGCATCCCGCCATTTCTTCAAAAGACGGTCCGCAGGCGGGTTTGTCAGCAGGATTGAACGGTCCCGGTTAAAAGAGATGACGGCATCCGTCATCGAAGTGAGGATGTTCTGGAGCTGCTCTTTTTCCTGTCCGATCACTTCCAGATTGTGCTTTACCTGGCGGCCCATCTTATTGAAGGCCACGGCCAGATCCCCGATTTCATCATGTTGCGGCGTAGGCACTTCTGTATCATATCGGCCCTCTGCAAGGCTGTTCGCTGCTTCCTTCAGTTTCCGAAGCGGGGAGGTGATCCTCGAGGACAGGAAGAAGGCGAAGAATGTCGTCAGGACAAATGCGATAAATGCAGACAAAAGGACAATATAGGTTGTCTGCCGGACCGTATCATGCACGGCCTGCATGCTCTGGTAGACGAACACCGCACCATTCAGTTCTTCTGCCTCATGGAGAGGGGCTGCCAGGACTGAATATGACTCCATCCGGTCCGCCTCCGACGGCGAAGGAAGATTCATCTCCTTGATCACCGGCTCATCTACATTGAACACTTTTGTAAGATCCTTGTCCCCAAGGAGGATTTCACGGATTTCCTCGCCGTTTCCTTCTTCATGGAAGGCGCTGACCACTTCTCCCGAAGGCGAGGTGATCAACGCACTCGTATCTTCGCCGAGAAGATCATCTATGACGAAAAGTGAGTTGGAGGGGTCTTCATGCTGATCGACGATCTTTGAAATCGTGAGCGCCTGTTGGCGAAGAGCGCTTTCCGCCTGGTTTCCGTAAAAATTCCCAAGAAACTCAAGGAGCAGCACACTCACAATGAACAGAACAAATGAAACGAGAAGCAATATGGTTGCCCATAGCTTCCCGACGATGCTGTTCCATATCCTATTCATTGCCGGCCTCGAACTTGTAGCCGACGCCCCATACGGTCACGATCATCTTCGCTGCACGCGGAGAGACTTTTGTCAGTTTCTCGCGCAGCCGCTTCACATGCGTATCCACCGTCCTGAGATCCCCGAAGAACTCATAGTGCCATACTTCCTTCAGCAGTTGCTCACGGTCGAACACCTTGTCAGGTGTTTTGGCGAGGAAGTAAAGCAGCTCATATTCCTTCGGGGTGAGATTCACTTCTTTGCCCTCTGCCGTGACGCGGTGTGCATCGTTGTCAATCATCAGGTGAGGGAAGACGACCAAATCTTTCGGAGCCTGAGGATCAACCGAAGCATAATTTGCGGATCGGCGGAGAACCGCCTTAACGCGGAGAACGACTTCCCTCGGGCTGAACGGCTTGACGATATAGTCATCAGCGCCTGCTTCAAAGCCCTGTACCCGGTTTGCTTCTTCACCTTTGGCAGTCAGCATGATGACCGGTGTCATCTTTTCTTCGCGAAGCGCGGTACACACTTCCACGCCATCTTTTCCGGGCATCATGATATCAAGAAGGATGCAATCATAATCGCGGCCCAGCGCCATCTCCAGTGCCTCGTCACCGTCAGTCGCTTCCTCGACTTCGTAGCCCTCTCGCTCCAGATACATTTTAAGCAATCGCCGGATGCGTTCTTCATCATCGACGACGAGGATGGAAACCTGTTCAGTCACAAACCATTTCCCCTTTCAACTGCACTGCTCTTCTCTTACTATTGTACCGTCCGGAGCAGAAAATTGAAAACGAATCGCTGTGACCGGACAGTCCCTGTAGAGAATAATACGCAAAAAAGATCCTCCGGCATAAACCGGAGGATCTGTTCTTTATCAGGCATAGGAGTGGAGGCCGGCGATGACGAGGTTGACGGCCACCAGGTTGAACATGATGATGGCAAAGCCGATAACCGCCAGCCAGGCCGATTTGCGGCCTTCCCAGCCCCTCGAGAGGCGGAGATGGAGATAAGCGGCATAAAACAGCCAGGTGATGAGCGCCCAGACTTCCTTCGGGTCCCAACCCCAGAAGCGCGACCAGGCTTCATGTGCCCAGATCATTGCGAAGATGAGTGCACCGAGCGTGAAGACCGGGAAGCCGATCAGGACGGAGCGATATCCGATTTCATCCATCAGCTGGGAATTGGCCTTGACCGCAAGCGGCTTTACAAGCTCGGCGATGCGGCGGCGGGAAATCAGTCGGATCAAGAAGTACAGGATGATTCCTGTGATGACCGACCAAGTAAATGTCGTGAGCGTTTTTGCATTAATGATTGCAGGCATTTCCGCAAGCGGCTGCATCGTGCCCTCTGTCTTCGCGCTGTATTCGTTCATTCCGAACAGCGCCGGCATATGGTAGACCACTTCGGCCTGCGCGCCGTTTTTGTCGACATAGTCAAATGCCGCTTCATAGCCCGCTGCCCGGAAACCGACTGTGACCACGATAAAACCGAGGACGAGCACAAGAGTGAACATAATGAATTCCAGCCAAGTCCGTTCCTTCGATTTCTTAGTCAGGTCGATATTCTTAAGCAGATAGATCAGGCCGACGACCGCAGAGATCGCAAGAATCGCCTCGCCGAGTGCCGCGGTGATAACGTGAATTGTCAGCCAGTGGCTCTGCAGAGCCGGGATCAGCGGCTGGATATCCCGCGGGAACATCGCCGCATATCCGAGGATGACGATAGCGATCGGAAGCGCAAACAGTCCGACGAGAGGCGACTTATAAAGGAAGTAGAACAGGATGGCCGCTCCTACAAGCAGCATCCCGAATGCCGTTGTGAATTCAAACATGTTGCTGACCGGCGCATGTCCTGATGCGATCCACCGGGTGATAAAGTAACTCAGGTGCGCCAGGAATCCGATGATGGTCACCGTGATGCCAAGTTTGCCCCAACGCTTGTTCGAGGCTGATGCCTCATTTTTTGATCCTTTCACCGCACCGCCGAACAAAATCGTCCCGGCAAGATATGCAACAAACGCGGTGAAGAGGAGATTTCCGCTAAGATCTACTAAGTTCATGTATTGGAAACTCCTTCCGATTTATCCGAGTGCCCTTCCTTGTCACGCTGGTCGGTATAAGCAGGCAATCCCGCATGTTCCGTCACCGCATCCAGTTCGCGCTGCAAGGCCACCCAGTTCTTGCTTGTATGGCCGGCAACCTGGATCCGGCCGTCATCCGACTTCCTGATCCAGAAACGGCGGTGGTTAAAGTAGGAGCCTTGCACGACACCGATCATAAAGATCAGACCGCCAAGCGCGATGACCGGAATTGTCTTGTCTTTCCTGACTGTTAAACCGGATACGTCGCGGGTATCGGCCGATTGGAAGGCGAGCTTGTAGGTGTTTTCACCGAGAGGTTCAAGTGTCTGGCGAATGGCCACAAAGCTTGTCTCTCCCTCCGGTGTTTCAGGCGTGGTCATCTTGAAGAGAAAAGCCGGATTGTTCGGGACAGGCGTCGCTGTCTGCGGCTCTCCGTCTTCAAAACCGCTGAAGTCCGGGTAATAATCCAGCAGCTCAACCTTCGCTCCGTTCCCCAGGTCGTATTCCTTTTGCGGATCGGCGAGATTGACTGTCAGTTCCCCGAGGGATTCCCCGGATTCTTTTTGTTCCAGCGCAAATGTCATCGCGCTTAGCTCATCCAGCTTAAAATCCATCTGGAAGATATGGAACCCTTCATGTTTCAGCGGCTTGTTGACGACGATTGAATACTCTTTGACAAGTTCGGCATTCGTGGAGCCGGGCAGAGCCCCCTCAGGCGTCTCATATAGCGCGACGTCTGTCTGGTAATTGGATGCCACAGATCCTACCCGGTCGATTGCCTCGCTAAAGACTTCATTCGTATTTTCCTGTGTATACATGTCGAATGAGAAGCCCTTGTTCTCGAGGTACAGTCCCGGCGCACCCTTGACCGCCGAGATTTCACCTTCCCTGATCCACATGGATTCATCCACGTAGAATCCGGGAAGCGCCCGGAGCATGACACCGAACAGGAAAAGGATCAGGCCAAGGTGGTTTACGTAGGGCCCCCACCTGGCCCAGCGCCCTTTTTCAGCAAGCAGTGCGCCGTTTTTCTCACGGATCTTGTACCTTTTTTCCTTCAGCTTTTCAGCTGCCTTCTGCATGACCGCATCAGGATCCTGAACGTTCCCCTCACCGTAAAGGCGCTGGCGCTTCAGGAAACTCGGGTGCCTGTCGACACGCTGATTTTTCAGAGATTTGTATAGCGGGATCCCGCGGTCCAGGCTGACGACGACAAGCGAAATGCCCAGCATGCCGACAAGTGTCATGAACCACCAGGAGCCGTACAGATCACTTAGTCCGAGCGCGTTGTAGATCTTGCCGAACAGACCGTAGTTGTCCTCGTAGTACTGTGCTGCCTGCGCCTCACTGGTCGCCGGCACATAAAACACCTGCGGCAGGATCGTCCCGATCGCTGATGCGACCAGAATGGCGATAATGATGCTGACGCCGATCTTGACACTGGAGAAAAAGTTCCATATCTTGTCCACAATTGAGCGTTTATGTGTTTTCGAACGGATCGCTGCTCCGTCGTAGCGCATATCAGCAAGACGCTTTGATTTCTCTTCTTTTGAAAGCGGCCGACCGCAGTTCTGGCATATATCTGTGCCTTCGGGGTTTTGATGGCCGCATTCGCATTTAATGAAACTCATGGTTGTCAGGACTCCTTAGCTGGGCATGATGCTTTCCATGTAGGTCTTGATCTCTTCTTCGCTCATCTCCTGCTGGATGATCTTCTTCACCTTGCCGTCCGGTCCGATAAGGAGTGTGGTGGGCAGCGGGCGGATGTTATAGGCATCCCGGACACTTTTCGTTTTATCGATCACAATCGGAAAACTGAGTCCGTAGGTGTTGGCGAAAGACTGTACTTTAAGATCCGATTCGGCGATATTGACTGCCAGAATGTTGACGCCCTCGTCCTTGAACTCATTGTAGTACTTTTCCATATGCGGCATTTCTTTTTTGCAGGGACCGCACCATGTACCCCAGAAGTTCAGGAAAACTCCTTCACCGCGGTAGTCGGACAATTGGTGAGTATTGCCTTCAAGGTCGACGAGCATGAAGTCCGGGGCTTCGTCACCGACTTCCACAATGTCTTCGTTTGCGGTTACATTGACCACGATGGTATAGATGATCGCAATCGCCAGTACGCCCAGAATGGCGGTCCGGATGATCTGCTGTCTTTTCTTCTTTTTTTCCCGGTCTTGCTGCGATGACATCCGAAGTCACCTCTCTTTCGGTATTTCCAGGATGGGACAGTTCATTCTCCATTATAACAAAGGCGCAACATGCCAAAATCGTGACATATGAAGGGTTTGTGAACGTTGCGGCTTACCGGAGCTTTCCTGTTTCAGCAAGAACGCGCAGCTGCTTCACTTCGTGTGCCGTGAGCTCCCGCCGGTCACCGGCATTTAATCCATGCAGGTCCAAAAAGCCGAACGATTCCCGCTTCAGCTTTTGTACCGGGCAACCGATCGCTTCGAACATGCGCTTCACCTGCCGGTTCTTCCCTTCGTGGATTGTCAGCTGGACGATCCCTTTGCCGGTCTTTTTGTCCATGCTGAGCAATTTGGCCTTTGCAGGAGCGGTCTTTCCGTCTTCCAGGACGATGCCACGCTCAAGTTGTTTCAGCTGCTCTTTCGTCGGGATTCCTTTGGTACGTGCTACATATGTTTTTTCGATTTCGAATTTCGGGTGGGTCATCTGATAGGCGAATTCCCCATCGTTCGTAAGCAGAAGGATCCCTGTAGTGTCGTAGTCGAGCCTGCCGACCGGATAAAGCCGCTCCTCGACCTCCGGGAATAGATCGACGACCGTTTTCCGGCCTTTGTCGTCGGATGCCGCAGACAGGACACTGCGCGGCTTATAAAGCAGATAGTACACTTTTTCCTCCCGCTCGAGACGTACACCGTTCACTTCTATCTTGTCAGAACCGCTGACCTTGGTTCCGAGTTCCGTGACGGTCTTGCCGTTCACTGTCACCCTTCCGTCAGCGATCAGCTGCTCTGCCTTTCGCCGGGACGCAATACCCGCCGCCGCGATTACTTTCTGAAGTCTTTCCATCTGGTCACCCCATCACATTTACTGCACAAAATTATGTCACAACCATGGGGAAATGAAAAGAAGACCGCATCGGCAACGAGGCGGTCATCTCCGTTCAATCTTCAGTTTTGCAGCGGTAATCGGCACTCCATCCAGGCGCACCTGCCAGATGCCGTCCCCCGCACCGCGAGGAATGATGGCGGCGTGAGAAACATCCTCCATCTCTTTTTCCGAAAGCAGGACCGCAAGCGGCTTCTCGAGCTCTGCGCGGATTCCAGGAAGAACCTGATAGGTTCCTTGTTCCGCGACAATGACTTTTTTATAAGACCGGAAAACTTCCGCAGACAGATTCCGATGAGTGTTCCAGTCATCACCGTCATTCAGGGTGACAACAATTACCCGTTTGCCGTCCTTTTCGAAAAGGGTTGCAAGCGTACGGCCTGCAGTCTTGGTGAAACCCGTCTTACCGGCCACCGCCTCTCCCTGCCCCCTGACAAGCCGGTGCTTGTTCTGCCAGGCTCCGTCCCCGTAATTATAAAGGGTAGTGGAAGAAATTTTTTTCAGGCCATTGTTATCCATTGCATGCTTCAGCATAAGTGCCGTTTCATAGGCCGTTGAGAGATGCAGGTCATCATGCAGGCCCGAGGGGTTCGTAAACACCGTGCTTTCCAGGCCGGCCAACCGTGCCTTCTCATTCATCATGTCCACAAACCCCTCTACCGATCCGCCCGCATCTTCGGCCAGCGCAGTCGCCGCATCATTACCCGAGCGCAGCATCAGTCCATACAGAAGTTTCTCTGCCGAAACCTCTTCGCCGGAACGGAGATAGATGGATGAACCCTCCTGATTCGAGGCGTTTTTGGAAACCGTGACCGCAGCATCTGTCCCGGCCGCATCGATATATGTGAGCGCTGTCCAGATTTTCGTCAGGCTCGCTATCGGCAGACGGGCGTCCTCATTGGCTCCCTTCAGAAGTCTGCCGGTCTCAGCATCAATTACCGCATAGGCCTGCGCTGCAGAAGCTGCAGCCGGAAAGGTACAGACAAACAGGAGCACCGCCATCATTGCGGATATCCGCTTTATCAAGGTCCACCGCCTTCCGTCGTTATTCTTCTGATCCTTCTTCATCGAATGTTTCTGTGAAACTCGTCATGAACAGGTCCAACTCTTCATCGGCTGCTTCATCGTCCCTGCCGGCGAGCGGAGGAAGATCGTCCAGGCTTGCCAGGCCAAAGTAATCCAGAAAAATATCCGTGGTTCCGTACAGGATCGCCCTGCCTGTCCCTTGGGCGCGGCCAGCTTCTTTCACCAGTCCCCGCGCCACAAGGGTCTGTATCGGCCGTTCAGACTTTACCCCCCTGATTTCCTCCACTTCGACGCGCGTGATCGGTTGGCGGTACGCGATGATCGCGAGCACTTCCAGGGATGCCTGTGTGAGTGCCTGAGATGTCGGATTTTCAAGCAGGCGGCGGACCGCATCCGCGTGTTCGGGTTTTGTCGCAAGCCGGAATGTGCCTGCCAATTCCACAACGCGCAGCCCCCTGCCCTCCAGCCTGCATGCCTCATCAATCTGTGCAAGCGCACGCTCAACGGCTTCCCGATCGCTCTCCGTCAGCTCGGACAGCTGTTTGGCCGTCAGGCCGTCGTCGCCCGCTACGAACAGCAGGCTTTCGACCTGTCCGGCCAGCAGATTTCCATTTTCCAAAACTACAAAACTTCCTTCCTGAGGACGACGGTCAAATCGTCAAAATTCCGTTCCTGCTCGACGGTGATCCGCTGTTGTTTCATCAGTTCCAGCAATGAAAGGAATGTCACCACCAACTCAGAACGTTCGCCTGTTTCGAACAGGTCGGAGAATACGGCCCGGCCCCCGGACCCCCCAAGCCTACCGACCAATTTCTCCATGGTTTCCGCAATGGAAATTTCCTGGCGGGTGACCCTTGTCATAAGAGGCGCCCTAAGTTTTTTGCGTTCCATCATTTTTCGGAAAGCCGCAATCATATCATGGACGTTCAGCCCCTCTTCCGGCAGTGCGGCGGCGGTTCCCTCCGTGAGAGAAGGCTCCGCCGGTTGCCTTGTGAAGCTTTTGCCGCGTTCTTCCCCGTATTCCTTCAGAGTAGCCGCCGCTTCCTTGTATTTCCTGTATTCGATCAGACGCTCCACAAGCTCGTCCCGGGGGTCCGGACCATCTTCCACAAACTCATCGGTATCCGGAGCCTCTTCTTCGTGTACAGGCAGCAACATTTTGCTCTTGATGGCCAGTAGCGTTGCAGCCATGACGAGGTACTCGCTCATTTCATTCAGTTCCAGCACCTGCATTGTATGGATGTGGTCGATGTACTGGCGGGTCAGTTCTGCCATTGGTATGTCGTAGATATCGATTTCCATCCTGTTGATTAAGTGCAATAATAGGTCGAGGGGGCCTTCAAACGCCTCCAACTTCACTAAATAGGACATGGATTCACCTGCAGTCGATTCTTTGCGGAAGGGAGGAAGATCCGTGGATCCGCTCCATCATCCGCTGTTCATCAAGTTTATTGCGTACTTTAATGAGAATCAAGATTATTTTGAGTGCCACGAAGTTCTGGAAGATTACTGGAATGCTGTTGCACCGCGAGATCGCACCCATCCGCTCGTCGGATATATTCAGATGGCTGTCGCCCTTTATCACTGGCGGCGCGATAACTTCCGCGGCGCCGCCAAACTGTTTGCAAAGGCAGAGCGTCTGCTCCGGGCAGCTCATGAAGAGGAGTCTCCCTTTTCTAACGGTGTGGACGTTCCTTCCCTTCTCCGGAATATCATCGATGCAAGAAACGCTGTCGAAAAAGAACAGCCTTTTAAGCCGTTCCTTATTGCCGTGGACGACTCCGCGATCCGGTCGGCTGTCATGGAGCTGATCGCGAGCGGAGGTGTCCCTACCCTCACCGGGGCCCGTCTCATTCATAAACATATGCTACGTGACAGGAGCCATATTCTGCTGGAACGCGAAAAAAGGAGGAGCAGTCGTCATTGACGGTCTGCTCCTCCTTTAATAATTTCCTGGCACTTCTCTAGAAACGGCCGGGTGGCTTCCGTCGGGACAATGGTCTTTCCGGGCATGATCGCCGCCAATTTCGAGACCATCTCTTTCCCGACCCCCTCGCCTCTATGCGACGGGTTGACAGAAAGGTGGCAGACGGAGACATTGTCGCCGTCAAGCTCTACACCGACCAGGCCGATATAGTCTTCACCCGCTTTCCAAAGATAAAGCTGGCTCTGGTCATCTGTTTCGTATCGTGTGATCGTTTCCTTCAGTTTTTTCACGTCTTTTTCGCCGGGCATGAAGGACAGGAGGCCCATTGCGATTTTTTCAAGTGATTTTTTATAGCGCAGTAACATCTTCGGCTCCCTCTTTTCCGTATTCTCCGCTCGCTGTCAGCTTGTCGGAGGCCCGAAATTCGGGGCTACAAAAATCCAGTACACTGCCCCCCAGGCCAGCGCCATCAGCAGGATGACTATGAACAGGAGGATGTTCCTCTTCTTCACCGCACTTCTTCCTTTCCGATGCCGGCTGTCTCCAGCTCAAGGCGGATCAGATCGTCGTATGTTTCACGCCTGATGGCTATACGGTGCTCCCCGTTTTCCGCAAAGACCACTGCCGGACGGGTCATCCGGTTATAGTTGCTCGCCATGGCATAACCATAGGCCCCCGTGCAGAATACTGCGATCAGATCGCCCGCCGCCATGTCAGGAAGCAGTGCCTGCTCGATCAGTCTGTCACCGGATTCACAGCATTTTCCGGCGATCGTATACGCCGAAGTGTGCGGCTCGTCCATACGGAGTGCCGCAGCGGACGAGTAGGTCGCGCCGTAGAGCGCCGGCCGGATATTGTCGCTCATGCCGCCGTCGACGGACAGGTAAGTACGGGTTTCAGGAACTTCCTTTTCGGAACCTGCGGTGTAAAGAGTCGTACCCGCTTCACCGACAAGAGAACGGCCCGGCTCAATCCAGAGCTCAGGAACCGGATAGTCCGATTCCGCAGCGGCTTCCTTGACTGTGCGGATCATGGCGCGCACATATTCCTCAGGTTCGAGCGGATGGTCTTCCTCTGTATAGCGGATCCCGAAACCGCCCCCCAGGTTCAGGACCGTGCATGTGTAGCCGTGCTCCTCCCGCCAAGCCGCAACTTTCCTCATCAGGGAGCCGGCAGCCAGGTTGAATGCCGCCGTATCGAAGATCTGGGAACCGATATGACAATGCAGGCCGAGGACCCGTACGCGGCTGATCCCGGACAGCAGGCGGAATGCCTCGTCCGCCTGACCGTTGTTCAGGTCAAAGCCGAATTTCGAGTCTTCCTGGCCTGTTGTGATGAAGTCGTGTGTATGAGCTTCGATGCCCGGGGTGACACGGATCAGAACATCCATCGGCAGTGACAGCTCTTCGGAGATTTGCCCGATTGTACGGATCTCATGGAAGTTGTCCACCACGATGCAGCCGACACCTTCCCGGAAAGCCATGCGGATCTCATCTTCACTTTTGTTGTTCCCGTGGAAATGAATGCGTTCCGCGGGGTAGCCGGAGCGGATTGCGGTATACAGTTCCCCTCCGGACACAACGTCGAGTGAAAGGCCCTCATCGCGGACAATCCGGAACATCGCAATGCTCGAGAACGCTTTGCTCGCATAGGCGACCTGGCCGCTTACCTCTTCTTCTTCAAATGCTTTCAGGAACGACCGGGCACGGTCCCGGACGAGCGCGATATCATAGACAATCAGCGGGGTGCCGTAGATGCGTGCAAGTTCTTCCGCATCGACCCCGCCGATTTCCAGATGTCCGTTGCTGTTAATCTTCTGTGTTCCGTATAGATGCACAAGGCCTCATCCTTCCGGCTTAGTCTATTAAAACTTTACCATGAAGGGGGCGAACGTGCAATCGGTCATCAGCTGCGCTGTCTTCTCGGAGAATCCGTAATGTAAGGCCTCAGCGAGCTTCCGATCATAGGATACCGGACAATCACCCGGCCGAACGCCTTCGGGAAAAACGGTGCGAGAGGCCAGAGATACGGAACGCCCATCGGCTTGATGGAGCAGAGATACCAGAATAGGATGACTCCTCCCGCAAAAAAGCCGGGAGGCCCTGCCAGAGCCGTCAGTATGAGCAGCACCGTTCTGAAAATCTTCGCGGAAATGCTTAGCTCATACGAGGGGATCGCGAATGTTACGACAGCCGTCAGTGCGACATACAGGATGACTTCTGCGGTGAACAGTCCGACGTCGACTGCCATCTGCCCCAGAATTACAGCCGCGATCAGGCCGAGTGCCGTGGACAGAGGCGTCGGGGTATGAATTGCGGCGAGACGCATGAATTCAACTCCAATGTCTGCCGCGATAATCTGGAACAGCAGCGGAATTTCTCCACTCTCCTTCGGCCCGACAAAATCCAGCGCTTTCGGCACGAACTCCGGATGCTTGACAAGCAGATACCAGAACGGAAGTAAAAAGACGGCCATCAGGATCCCGGAAAAGCGGATTGCGCGAACACCTGTTCCGATGAGCGGTGCCTGGCGGAATTCCTCCGCGTGCTGAAGGTGATGAAAAATGGTCACCGGAATGAGGAGGACCGACGGAGACGTATCAACGACAATCGCGATATGGCCTTCCAGCAGATGGGCTGCAGCGATATCCGGCCTTTCGGTAAACCGCACAAACGGTACCGGGTGGAATTTCTGCTTGAACAGCAGCTCTTCCAGCTGTTTGTCCGACATCGTCAGCCCGTCATGGTCAATTTCCGCCAGCCGCTTCTTGAGCATGTCGAGATGCTCCTCGCTTGCGACACCTTTAAGATAGCCGATCGCGATATCCGTCCGGCCCCGCTCCGTCACCCGCTGAATTTCAAAACGCAGCTGCGGATCACGAAGACGCCTTCTGATTAGGGCTGTATTCAGGATGATGTTTTCCGTGAAGCCGTCTCTTGAACCACGTATGACTTTTTCATTATCCGGCTCTTCCGGCTGCCTGCCCGGATACTCCCGGACGTCGACCTGGAAAACAGAACCGTCCTCCATGATGAAGATAATCTGTCCGCTCAGAATCGAGTCGATCATGGCATTTTTGTCCTTCGCCGGCTCGACTGCATGGAACGGGAAATAGGTCAGAAAATTTTCCCGGGTGATCTTCTCCTCCAGCTCATCCCAGATATCCGACATCTGCATGGAGGTCAGAAGCTGTGCTGTGACGTCTGAGCTGATCAATCCGTTCATAAAGACGATCGTGGCAGGCTCCTGGCGGATATGAATGTCCAACATGACGAAATCATAGGACTCTCCCTTGCCGAATAAGCCGCCGAGCTCTTCTTTTGCCAGTTCTCTGCTGTCATATAGCCTTTCGATCGTCACCCTTCTCCTTTCGACTCCACAGGCTCCTTCACGAGGTCAGGCCTCATATACGATTTCATTTTCGAAAGAATCTTCTTTTCAAGACGCGACACCTGCACCTGGGAAATGCCCAGCCGTTCTGCGATGTCACTTTGCGTGCAGTCCATATAAAACCTCATGATGATGATCGTCCGGTCCCTCGGGTCAAGCCTTGAGATGATATCTTTTAGCGGAATGTGCTCAAACCCTTTTTCCGAACGTTCGTCACGGACCTGGTCCATCAGTGTGACCGAGTCCCCCTCGCCTTCATACAGCTGTTCCTGGAGAGATGCCGGGTCCTTCATCGCGTCCATTGCGACGATGACATCGGAAACGGGAACTTCCAGGACCGCAGCGATTTCTGAAATGGTCGGGGAGCGCTCATGTTCTTTCAGGAAGTCATCGGTCGCATGGCGGATCTTGAAGTTCAGTTCCCTGATCGACCGGCTTACTTTAACCATGCCGTCATCGCGGAGAAAGCGCTGGATCTCCCCGATAATCATCGGAACGGCATATGTTGAGAACTTGACTTCAAAACTCAGGTCGAACTTGTCGACCGCCTTCAGCAGCCCGATGCAGCCAATCTGGTAAAGATCGTCCAGCTCCACGCCCCTCGATGAAAATCGTTGTACGATGGACCAGACGAGCCTCGTATTGCCTTCGACCATGACCCGCCGCGCCTCGGAGTTTCCGGACTGGGCTTCCTGAATCAGTTCTCTCATCGTCTCCTGTGTCAAGAGTGGCGGTTTTCGCTGTTCTACATGCTCCTGCATCCGTCATCCCACCGACGAGCAGGCTTCCTGCACGGGAGAGAATTTTTTCTTGAAGGTGACGGTGGTTCCGCTGCCCCGGCGGGAATCGACCGTCAGATTGTCCGTAAAGCTCTCCATGATCGTAAAGCCCATCCCTGAGCGCTCACGTTCGGGCTTGGATGTGTACATCGGCTGCATCGCCTCTTCCACATTGTCGATCCCGCCGCCTTCGTCGCTGATGGTGACAGTCACTTCCCTTCCGTCCAGGATGGCATGGACCCGGACGATTCCGGTACGCTGCTCCTCATACCCGTGAATGATGGCATTCGTCACCGCTTCCGAGATGACCGTCTTGTACTCCGAGATTTCCTCCAGTGTCGGATCAAGCGGTGCCACAAAGAAGGTGAGCGTCATGCGGGCAAGTGCTTCGTTTTCACTGATCGCCGCAAACGATAGCGTCATTTCATTTTCCATGAAGGATCCCTCCCAACCGTTTCATCGCATCTTCTTCCGTGCCTTCTGCCAAATGGCTGCCCAGTCCTGAAAGTTCGAACATTTTCCGCATCGTCGGTGACGGGTTCAGGATGACCGTCCCACCATCGACCGCACCGAGATCCCTCATCCGCCCCAAGATCAGTCCGATGCCTGCGCTGTCCATGAATTGGAGGTTCCCGAGATCCCAAATGATGCCTGTCGCCTTCCCCCCAAAAATCAGCCTGCTGACTTCCCGTTTAATGCTGTCTGCTGTATGGTGATCCAATTCTCCTGCTGGGCGGACAATTACAATACCGCCTGGTGCCAATGTCATATGATTCATATGGATGCCCCCTTTTGGCTCGTAATTCAACGGCCGCCTCCCGGACTCCTTGCACTCGACGAAACTAGTGGAAATCCGGCAAATTTCGGCCACGGCAGCCTTCGCCGTCCAAGCCTGCCCTTCCGGAAACGGATTTATACGTGGAAATAACAGTTATAAGATATGTTTTGTAATTGGATGGTCCGACGTCCCATAGGACTTTCTTAGCTCTCAGACGCCCAATCTTAACTAAAATCCTTATATACGAAAAAACACTCCGGAAAGGTCTCTTTCCGGAGTGTTTGCTAGATGGATTGAATTATTGGATATCACCGTGGATGAGCGCAGGTGCGTCTGCTTTTTCTGAACCGACGATAATGTGCTCTTTGAGCATGCGAATCGCGGTTTCGGTGCCTTTGCCGTTTGTATGGATCTCAGCAAGGGGCTCACCTTTCTGAACAGCATCTCCAACCTTTTTCTTAAGGACGATCCCGACGCCAAGGTCAATCTGTTCATCCTTGGTCGCACGCCCCGCTCCCAGGTGCATCGCAGCCAGTCCGATGTCATCAGCACCGATGGACTGGACATAACCATCCGTCTCGGCTTGGAACTCGATAACTTCAGATGCCGACGGAAGCTTCGAAGGGTCATCCGCAATATCCGGATTGCCGCCTTGAGCCTCAATGAACTTGCGGAACAGGGCAAGTGCCGAACCGTCATTGATCACTTGCCGGATCATGCCTTCCGCTTCTTCGATGCTTCCGGCTTTTCCTCCAGCTACGACCATGCGGCTGCCAAGCTCGATGCAGAGCCGGGTGAGATCATCCGGGCCTTCGCCTTTCAGAGTATCGATCGCCTCTTTCACTTCAAGCGCGTTGCCTATTGCGTAGCCAAGCGGCTGGCTCATATCCGAGATGACCGCCATCGTCTTGCGTCCGACGGCGTTGCCGATGCCCACCATTGCTTCAGCAAGCCTTCTGGCATCTTCTTCGGTCTTCATGAACGCCCCTTCGCCCGTCTTGACGTCAAGGACGATGGCATCCGCTCCCGCTGCGATTTTCTTGCTCATGATTGAACTTGCGATCAGCGGAATGCTGTCCACAGTCGCGGTCACATCTCTGAGCGCATACAGCTTTTTGTCCGCCGGAGTAAGGTTTCCGCTTTGCCCGATCACTGCAAGCTTCAGGCTGTTCACCTGGTCAGCGAACTGTTTTTCAGTCAGTTCGATATGGAAGCCGTCGATCGATTCAAGCTTATCCAATGTTCCGCCGGTGTGGCCGAGTCCGCGGCCGCTCATCTTGGCGACCGGCACGCCGCAGGCCGCAACCATCGGGCCCAGGATGAGTGTCGTTGTGTCGCCCACTCCTCCAGTGGAGTGCTTGTCGACAAGCGTGCCCTCTATTCCCGAAAGGTCGATCCGGTCTCCCGAATCCACCATTGCTTCGGTAAGCAATGCCTGCTCTTCTTCAGCCATTCCTTCGAAGTAGATGGCCATCAGCAGGGCGCTCGCCTGATAGTCAGGTACCGAATCATCCGTAATTCCATTGATGAAGAACCGGATCTCCTCTTCCGATAGTCTGCCGCCGTCTCTTTTCTTTGTGATGATGTCAACCATTCTCATGTCTGTCCACCTGCTTTCATTTCAAAACTGGAAGATAGCTTTTGCCGAACTCCGGTTTCTTCACGCCGAAGTTATCGGCAACCGTCGCACCGACTGAGGCGAAAGTTTTCTGCAGAGGCAGCTCTCCTCCTGCATTGAATCTCGGGGAAGCCATGATGATCGGTACATACTCCCGCGTATGATCGCTTCCCGGAGCTGTAGGGTCGTTGCCGTGGTCAGCGGTGATGATCAGCAGGTCATCTTCGCCAAGGGCATCCATGATCTCAGGCAGCCTCGCGTCGAATTCGGCAAGTGCGTTTCCGTAGCCTTCCGGATCGCGGCGATGGCCGAACAGCGCATCGAAATCAACCAGGTTCGTAAACGACAGCCCTTCAAAATCACGGCCCATCACTTCGAGCAGCTTGTCTACGCCATCCATGTTTGATGACGTCCTGACCGAATCGGTCACGCCTTCACCATTGAAAATATCTGAGATTTTGCCAACTGCGATAACTTGAAAACCGCCATCCTGAAGCTCATTCATAACCGTGCGGCCAAATGGCTTCAGAGCGTAGTCGTGCCTGTTGGTCGTCCGGGTGAAGTTGCCCGGTTCCCCGATAAACGGCCTGGCAATGACCCGGCCGACAAGGTATTCCGGCTTTAGGGTGATCTCTCTTGCAATCTCGCAGATTTCATAGAGTTCCCCGATCGGGATGACACCTTCATGTGCAGCAATCTGCAGCACAGGATCCGCCGATGTATAGACGATGAGACCGCCGGACTCCATATGCAGCGGGCCAAGCTCGTCAATAATGGCTGTGCCGCTTGCCGGCTTGTTTCCGATCACCTTGCGGCCGGTCCGCTCCTCAAGTTCCTTCACAAGCCCTTCCGGGAATCCATCCGGGTAGACCTTGAATGGCTTATCGATGTTCAGGCCCATGATTTCCCAATGTCCGGTCATCGTATCTTTGCCGACCGATGCTTCCTGCATACGGCCAAAATAGCCGGCCGGGTTTTCCGCAGCCTCAAGTCCTTTAAGAGGGCGGATGTTAGCCAGGCCGAGGCCTGCCATGTTCGGCATATTGAGTCCGCCGGTCGTTTCGGCGATATGGCCGAGCGTATCTGATCCTTCGTCACCGAAATCAGCGGCATCCGGTGCCTCGCCGATGCCTACAGAATCAAGTACGATCAGATGAATTCGTTTAAATGGTTGCGCTGTCATTGTCGCATAACCTCCTTGGCACTACGTATACCCTTTACAAGAATACTGTACCACAAATCAGAGGTCTGACGTCACATTTTCCCGCTTCATGCCCGCGGATGAAATTTGCTGTAAACGTCTTTAAGCCGATTCTTGCTGACGTGAGTGTAAATTTGCGTCGTCGAGATGTCGGCATGACCGAGCATTTCCTGGATTGCACGCAGATCCGCACCGTTTTCCACCAAGTGTGTGGCGAATGAATGTCTCAGAATGTGCGGTGTGAGTTCTTTCGTGATTCCGGCCTTTCGGGCATGCTGGTTTAATAGTTTCCAGACCCCTTGGCGGGTCAGACGGCCACCCCTCGCATTGACAAACAGCGCGTCCTGGGCACGATCCCCTTTCATCATTGTAGGCCTCGCCTGGCCAATATACTCAGTGATGGCATCAATCGCTGTTCTTCCGAGCGGGACAATGCGCTCCTTGCCGCCTTTTCCGAATACACGGGCAAACCCCATGGAAAGATGGACATCTCCTGTATTCATCCCTATGCACTCGCTGACCCGCATGCCGGTTCCGTACAGCATTTCCAGCATCGCACGATCCCGCACACCCGCGGGCTTGGAACGGTCCGGGGCCGCGATAAGGGAATCAACTTCCCCTACGGACAACACACGCGGCAGTTTCATCTCGAGCTTCGGCAGGTCCAGCTGGATTGTCGGGTCGGCAGAGGTAATCCGCTCCCTTACCAGAAACTGATGGAAAGAGCGGATGGAAGAAATGTGCCGGGAGATCGTACGGGGTGACTTCCCGGATTCTTCCAGGACTTGCAGATAGCGCAGGATATCAGGTCTCGATACGTTGTCCAGGCTGCCGGGCAGCTCCACCTTTTCAAGATGGCGGATATACCCGAGCAGGTCCCTTTTGTACGATCCGATCGTGTTATCCGCCAGCTGGCGCTCGACTCTGAGAAAATGCAAGTAGTCATTCAGCGCATCTTCCGCCTCTTTCATGTTCTCTCCCCTTTCCGGCTTTTCCAATATGAAAAAAGGACAGCTTTCGCCATCCTGTCCATTTCTGTTATTCCGGTTCGTTTTCTTTTGTTTCATCGCTGCAACGGCTGCAGATGCCGTGGAAAGTAAGCCTGTGATCTTTGATTCGGAAGTTCCAACGGTCTTCGACGATCTGCTCGACGTCACCCAACAGGTCTTCCTGAATCTCATCCACCGCGCCGCACTCGATGCAGACCAGGTGGTGATGGAAATGGGCAGCGCCTTCCTGCCGCAAATCAAAACGGGAAACCCCGTCTCCAAAGTTGATTTTGTCAACGACTTTCAGTTCGGTCAGCAGCTCCAATGTCCGGTATACTGTCGCCAGCCCGATTTCGGGCGACTTATCCTTGACGAGCAGATAGACATCCTCTGCGCTGAGATGGTCTTCCTCATGCTCCAGCAGTACAGTGACCGTGGCTTCGCGCTGGGGCGTCAGTTTGTATTTAGCATTGTGGAGCTGCTTTTTTATGCGTTCAATCCGGCTTTCCATGAGACGCCCCCCTCAAACTGTCCCTATTATATCAACCTGGTCGGATGGTTACAAGAGTTCCAGTTAATTAACAACAATCATTACAATATGATAATCATTTTCAATTATCAAGGAATATGAACATCCCGATTTCCGCTGCAAGTATGGCAGCCGACAGGGCCGCGATTCTGATCACCGCCTCTTTCCGGTGCCTGCTGAAATAATTTTTCAGCATGAACGGGGGGGAGAGGTTCATGCAGAACAGGGTGAACAGCAGTGTCAGAAGCAACTGTGCCGGAAACCACCACGCCGCGTAAAAAGTGAGCGCTCCTTCCTGGCTGATCAGATAAGTCGAAGCAAAACCGAAGAAAACCGCCCTTAGGCCGGCGATGAACATGACCGCATGACGGAGCGCGGCGTGGGATGCCAGGAACAGGGCAAGCACATGGAATGCCAGAAAAGAAAGCAGAGCACGATACGGCTTTGCCGGAGCCGCGAGGTCGAGCCGCGGATCTAGGAATACGGTTACCGTTTCCGCCATGCCCGCTTCCGCATAGCGGAACAGGATGGTCCCGCCCGTAAACCCGATGATGAGTAGTGTGAGCAGGTAAAGAAAAGGGAGCGATCGCTGCATGGGCTGCACCTCCGGAGGATTTGTACAACCTATGCCTGTCCGCTCCCCGACATGTCATTTCCCTATCCCGGCACGCTCCGCCCATAAAATGGAGAAAGCGGTTTTTGCGTCACGGATTTTCCCTTGATCCAGCATCGCCGCCGCTTCCTCCACAGTAATTTCAAGCAGCTCGACAAACTCGTCTTCATCACCGGCTGCCGGATTGTCGATTTTCCGGAGCCCGGTTGCGGCAAAAAGATGGATCGTTTCATCTGCAAATCCGGGTGAGGTTGCAAATGTTGTCACCGGCTCCAGGTTCCTGCATGCATAGCCGGTCTCCTCTTCCAATTCCCGTCGGGCCGTTACTTCGGGTGCTTCTCCGGGTTCGAGCTTCCCTGCAGGCACTTCAAGGAGTGTTGTTCCGAGCGCCTTCCGGTACTGTTCAACCATGACAAGCTTGCCATCATCGGTGACCGGGATCAGTGCCACAGCCCCCGGGTGCCGGACGAGTTCCCTTTTCGCGGGCTTGCCGTCCGGCAGGATGACATCATCGATTTCAAGACGGATAATCTTGCCGTCGTAGATCGTCTCTGTATGTACCGTCCGTTCTTCAAACTTATCCATTGGCCCATCCCTTTCTGTTGGTCGTCTTTGCGCATTCATTATACTATGGATTCGGGAGGGGATACGATGAAGACACGGAAACTCGGAAAAACAGGTCCGGACATTTCGGAAATCGGTCTGGGATGCATGTCGCTTCCGGACGATGCCTTGCAGGCGGAACGGATTGTCTCAGCCGCTCTCGATGCAGGCATCAATTACTTTGACACGGCGGATCTCTATATGAAGGGACGGAATGAGGAACTGCTCGGCAAGGCGCTCGGAAGCCGTCGGGCGGACATTGTCCTTGCCACAAAGGTCGGAAACCGGTGGACAGACGGTAAAGACGGATGGGATTGGGACCCATCTCCTGCGCATATCCATAAATCCGTCAGGGAAAGCCTCAAGCGGCTCGGCACCGACTATATTGATGTGTACCAGCTCCACGGCGGGACGGCCGATGATGACCTGGAAGCCGTGGTCGACGTATTCGAAGAACTGAAGCGGGAAGGACTGATCCGGCATTACGGCATCTCATCCATCCGTCCGAATGTATTCCTGCCGTTTCTCAAAAAGAGCTCCGCAGTTTCGAATATGATGCAGTACAGCCTGCTTGACCGCCGGCCGGAGGAATGGTTCGGCGACATCAGCGGTGCGGGCGCATCGGTCGTCGCACGCGGGCCACTAGCCAAAGGCCTGCTGACAGCCGAGTCTGAACAACGGGCGGAACAAATGGACGGTTACCTCTCGTTCACTTCCGGTGAACTCCGTGAACTGTCGGCTCAATTCCGGCTGCTTCCGGGCAATCTCCATGGGGCGGCTCTTGGTTTTGTACTGGAAAACAAAACAGTGGCTTCCGCCATCACAGGTGCCAGCAGTGAAGAGCAGCTCAAAGAAACCCTCCGGGCCTATGACAATCTGCCGGACAGTGACACTGTTCGGGCATATGCCGCCCTGACAACCGAACAGCAATATGAAAAGCACCGGGAATGATTTCCCGGTGCTTCCCTGTATTCATCAGTTCCGTCAATACTTGGACGGCCCGTCGCCGTATTTTTCCAGCAATTCACCGAACGACATGTTCTTTTCCCGATCACGGCGTTCTTTTGCCTTCTGGGCGAGGCGTTTTTCCTCTTCTTCCTTTTCGTTTCTGAGAAGAGCCTGCTTTGCCTCTTTAAGCTTGTCCAGCGTATCTCCGCCCAGACTGTCGGCGAGAGTCGGATGGCTGTCCTGCTTTGTGGCAGCCGGCTTACGCTGTTGTGGCTTCTTTTTGGCCATCGAGTCACCTTCTTCCTAAAGTTCAGGGACGGCGCACTACCGTCGCGACACCCTGTCCGCCCCCGATGCAGAGGGTGGCAAGGCCGGTCTTTGCGTCCCGCCGCTTCATTTCATGAAGCAGGCTGACAAGTATCCTGGCACCGCTCGCGCCGATCGGGTGTCCGAGTGCAATCGCGCCGCCGTTCACATTCAGTTTATCATGATCGAACCCAAGTTCACGGTCGACGGCAATGGACTGGGCTGCAAACGCCTCGTTCGCTTCGACCAGGTCCATGTCCTTCAGCTCCAGCCCTGCTTTTCCAAGCGCATTTTTCACTGCCTGGACCGGACCGATGCCCATCACGGCCGGATCTACGCCGGCATTTCCATTTGCCGAAATGATTGCTAGCGGCTCAATTCCCAGCTCATCTGCCCTCTCTTTTGACATTACGACAAACGCCGCTGCACCGTCATTGATTCCGGAAGCATTTCCTGCAGTGACACTGCCCTCTTTTTTGAAGGCAGGCCGGAGTTTCGCCAGTTTCTCCGCCGTGGAACCCGCTTTCACGTGTTCATCAGTGTCAAAGACTATGGGATCTCCTTTGCGCTGCGGGATTTCAACAGGCACAATTTCATCCTTGAAGCGGCCGGCTTCAATAGCAGCAGCTGCCCGTTCCTGTGATCGTGCCGCAAACTCGTCCTGCTCTTCTCTGCTGATGCCATAACGGTCGCACAGATTTTCCGCGGTGATGCCCATATGATAATCGTTGAACGCGCACCAGAGACCATCCGAAATCATACTGTCGATCATCTTCTGGTCACCCATCTTAAAGCCGTCACGCGCGCCTTTAAGAAGATGAGGCGCCTGGCTCATATTTTCCATGCCGCCCGCCACGATGATATCGGCGTCCCCCGCCTTGATCGCCTGTGCAGCCAAGTGCACCGCCTTCAGTCCGGAACCGCATACTTTATTGATTGTCAATGACGGTACAGTTTCCGGAAGGCCCGCCTTGATCGATGCCTGGCGGGCCGGGTTTTGCCCGAGTCCTGCCTGGAGGACATTCCCCATAATGACTTCATCGACATGCTCCCCGTCCACTCCCGCGCGGGAAAGTGCTTCACGGATCGCGATGCCTCCAAGCTCGGTTGCCGGAATATCTTTAAGCGACCCAAGGAATGTCCCGATCGCTGTCCGTACAGCGCTTACAATTACAACTTCTTTTGTCATTTCCCCATGTCCCCTTTCCATTCATCATGCTTCTTGCCTTGCCCCGCCCAGCCCTCATCCTTACAATGAAAACAAGGAGGGGGTTTGTCATGTTAAGTCTACCAAAACAAGCAGTAATAATCGAGGTCGGCCCGAGGGACGGCCTTCAGAATGAAAAAAACCAGGTTCCGACGGAGGTGAAGCTCCGTTTCATCCGCGCCTTGCAGGATGCAGGCGTCAGTGAAATGGAACTCACGTCTTTCGTCTCTCCGAAATGGGTGCCGCAAATGGGGGATTCAGCGGATATCATGGCGGGGGCAGCGCGGACAGGCAGGCAGTTCGTGCTGGCGCCAAACGAGCGCGGTATCGATAATGCCAGGGCTGCCGGCGCCGCAAGCATCGCCGTGTTTGTCGGAGTCACGGATGCATTTAATAAGAAAAATATTAACAGGACGACCGAAGAAAGCATGGAACAGCTGGCTCCGCAAATCCGGAAAATGAAAGAGGACGGCCTGTTTGTGAGGGCCTGCATCTCGACCGCATTCCATTGTCCGTTTGAAGGACCTGTTGATCCCGAACGGACGCTCAGTCTGTGCAAACGGTTCGCTGAACTGGGGGCGGACGAACTGAGTGTGGCTGACACGATCGGTATGGCGACACCAGAAGAAAGTTACAACCTGTTCAGACGTCTAAAAGATGAGCTTCCGGAGATGCTGCTGACTGCACACTTCCACGACACGCGGAAAATGGCACTCGCCAACATCTTCGCGGCACTCCAGGCAGGTGTCGACAGATTTGATGCTTCTGCCGGAGGTCTCGGCGGATGTCCGTTTGCACCGGGCGCGACTGGTAATGTCGCAACCGAAGATGTTGTCAATATGCTGGAACGCATGGGCATTGAAACCGGTATTTCGGCTGACGGCATCTGCCGCGCTGTCGATGAAGTGGCGCCTCACGTTTCGCGCCCAATCGGCACGGGGATGTATACACTATATAAGAATGCACAACGTATGGGGTAACAGCCATACATGAAGGAGGCTATGCAATGGGGATAAGCACGAAGCGCTGGCTGACTGTCACCGGCATCATGACAGGCATTTCAGCTGCTGTCGGATCGGCGGTCGGCCTCCTTGCCACGAACCGGCTGATGTACATGAAGAAGAAAGAAGACGATGTGATCCTCCAGCGGGAAATTTCAGCAAAGCGCTTTGATGAGGGATGGTACAATGCCGTCAGCAAAACAGAGCGCTGGGTGAATTCCCCAAACGGCTACCGGCTAAAAGCCGTGTTGCTGGAACCGCTGGAAACCAGCCATTACGTCGTCATATCCCACGGCGTAACGGAAAATAAGATCAATTCGGTCAAGTATGCCCGGATGTTTGAACGGCTCGGCTTTAATTCCGTCATTTACGATCACCGCCGGCATGGGGATTCTGAGGGCCGTACGACCAGTTTCGGACATTATGAAAAGACAGATCTTGGTGCCGTCATCGATGAGCTCCGGAATTTTGTGGGACAAGAGGCGATCATCGGCGTTCATGGGGAATCCATGGGGGCGGCGACATCTCTCCTATACGCGGGCGGTGTCGGAGATGAAGCTGACTTCTACATAGCCGATTGCCCATTTTCTGACTTTACCGAGCAGGTCCTCCATATCTTGAGACGATCTACGCCGCTGCGGACCGGTTTCGCCATCCGGCTTGCCAATGTGTTCCTGAAAGTGCGGGACGGCTATACGCTGGACCTCGTCTCCCCGAGGCAGTCAGTCGCCAGCATCCATAGACCCGTGCTTTTCATCCACAGTCTGGAAGACGATTTTATCCTGCCGGAGATGACGAAGGAACTCTACGAACTGAAGCCGGAGCCCAAATCGATCCGGCTGTTTGAAAAAGGGGCGCATGCCCAGTCCTTTAATGAAAACACAGAGGAATATGAACAGACTGTCAGAGCATTCCTCGAAGAACACGGGCTCTTTCCTTACAGTGCCGACAGCCGGCCGGGGATTGCCTGAACGGCGGCGGCCTCGGGATGGTGTACTTTCTCGGGAGTTTGGTGTACTTTCCCGGCAGCATAGTGTACTTTCGGCACTCGATAGTGTACTTTCGGCACTCGATAGTGTACTTTCGCGGCGTCTTGGTGTACTTTCGCGAATGTCCTGCTGAGGTGGCACTCCCGCTGCCGTTCGGCGCTTGAGATGTCCACGCTCACGCTCTGTTAATGATGTTTCACCGGAGCATATTCTTTTGCGATTCCTGAAAAAAATGAGCGTCACAGAAATTTCTCTGTGACGCTCATTTCTCTTTTTTCATTAATAAAAACGCCCTTCCTAAAGGAAAGGACGCTGTCATTATTTGTCGCTCATTTTGTTCATCTGTGCCAGCATTTGATTGATTTTCTTCTGGGAAGGTTTCATTCCCATTTGCATCATCAGCATGCGGAGCATCTGTTCGTTGATCGGCGGGTTCTCTTTCAGGTAATTCATCATATATCTGCGAGCGATGAAAAAGCCGAGAGCCACCCCGGCGAGCAACGCGACGATGAGCAGAACGATCCACCAAACGGTCGCCATTGTGGTTCCTCCTTCGTGCCATCAGTTTCACGGAATGTGCACCAAGGAGAAGTATACAACATTCCGGAATCAGATACTACTATTTCCGCACAATTGACGGCTCGTTCCGACACCATTTTCCCAGAATTTCACCGGCTTCAGCCAGCCGCACTCCCCGCTTCCCCCACGGACTGCAAAATACCCCCCGCTGAGACCTGACAACCCTGCGAACAGGTCAAGATCAAGCATTCTGGTTCCCTCGCAGCGGGCAGTCAGGCTGTAATCGCCGAAACCGATCCGGATCGTCCCTTTTACCGGATGATGGAGGCGGAGCAGGCCCCCCTCCCGCCCCACCTCGGGAAACCTCCTCCCCATCCGGTGCTTTAACTGGAGCATGACCCGGTCGGGATCCACCTCATGGCAAAGAAAGCGGACTTCCGGACTTTCTTCTCCTTCCACCGCCAGAAGTTCCTCCAGCATCCGTTCCCTTCCCAATACAAATGGCTGGTGGGCGTTTTTTACTTCATAAATAATGTATTCGCGCATGACTGCCACCCCTTTTTCAACATCATATCCCGGTATGCGGAAAAAAGATGTCAGAGTGCGGAGAAGAACCCCTCTAGTTTTGTCGAATTGTCCGGAGTTGGGCGTATGATAGAACCGACAAAAAGGAGGACATCCAAAACGGATGCCCTCCTTTTTATCAAAGCTGTTTAAAGCGGGATGTTACGTTTTCAGGCGTAAAGCCATATTCTTTCATGACCGTGCCGCCCGGTGCGCTCGCACCGAATGTATCGATGGCAAGCACATCGCCTTCAAATCCGGTGTACTTGTGCCATCCGAGGGAAGCACCCATCTCGATTGCAAGACGCTTCGTCACGGATTTCGGAAGCACCTCTTCCTTGTAGGAAGCTTCCTGTTCTTCGAAGCGGTCCCATGAAGGCATCGAAACGACCCGTACATGAACGCCCTCTTCCAGGAGTTGCTTCTGCGCTTCAACCGCAAGGCTGACCTCCGAACCTGTTGCGAGAAGGATTCCGTCAAGCTTGCCTCCCTGCGCCTCGGATACGATATAGGCACCTTTTCTGACACCTTCCATCGCACGCTCTGCCGAGTGTTCGAGGACCGGCAGATTCTGGCGGGAAAGCACGAGAACCGTCGGCTTGTTTTCGGATGAAACCGCAAGTTTCCAAGCGGCGGCCGTTTCGTTTCCGTCAGCCGGACGGATTACAGAAAGACCCGGCATTGCGCGAAGTGAAGCAAGGTGTTCAACCGGCTCATGGGTCGGTCCGTCTTCACCGACAGCAATGCTGTCATGTGTGAATACGTAAGTGACCGGGACACCCATCAGTGCCGACAACCGGACCGCAGGACGCACATAATCGCTGAACACGAAGAATGTGCCTCCGAATACGCGGAGTCCGCCGTGAAGGGCCATACCATTAAGTGCTGCACCCATCGCGAATTCACGGACGCCGAACCAGATGTTGCGGCCGCGGTAATTTTCGGGCAAGAAATCTCCTGCACCCTTGATCATCGTCTTGTTCGAACCTGCCAGGTCCGCGCTTCCGCCGAACAGGGAAGGAACGGCTGCAGCGAGGGCATTGATCATATCGCCTGAAGCGCTGCGTGTTGCAACCGATTTACCGGCCTCATAAGCCGGCAGGTTTTCCTCAAATCCTTCAGGAAGCTTGCCTTCCAGCGCAGCCTTCAGCTGAGCCGCTTCTTCGGGATAAGCTTCCTCATAGGATGCAAAGCGCTCGTTCCATTGTTTTTCCGCCTGCTCGCCTTGCTGTTCCGCCGCTTTGCGGAAAGTGTCATACACTTCTTCCGGCACATGGAAGTCTTCCTCGAATGTCCACTTGTAGTATTCCTTGACGAGCTTCATTTCGTCTTCGCCGAGAGGCGCACCGTGGACATCCGCTTTACCGGATTTGTTCGGAGAACCGTAACCGATGATCGTCTTTACTTCGATGAGGGTCGGTCCGCCCGTGTTCCCCTTCGCCTCTTCAATGGCACTGGAAACTGCATCGATGTCGTTGCCGTCTCCGACACGAAGATAATTCCATCCATACGACTCGAAGCGCTTGCGGACATCCTCGGAAAAGCTCATGTCGAGTTCCCCGTCAAGGGAGATGTCGTTGCTGTCGTACAGCACAATCAGCTTGTCCAGCTTCAAGTGGCCTGCAAGGGAGATCGCCTCGGAGGCTACCCCTTCCATAAGGTCCCCATCCCCGCAAAGTGCGAAGGTATGATGGTCAACAATCTCATGGCCGTCCTTGTTGTACGTCGCGGCAAGATGGCGTTCCGCCATCGCCATGCCTACTGCCATGCCGATTCCCTGGCCGAGAGGGCCCGTGGTCGCTTCCACTCCATCAGTGTGACCGTATTCGGGGTGGCCAGGAGTCTTGGAACCCCATTGACGGAAATTCTTGATCTCTTCCATCGGCAGATCGTAGCCGCCGAGATGAAGAAGGGAATACAAAAGCATCGAACCGTGTCCTGCGGAGAGGACAAAGCGGTCCCGGTTGAACCACTGCGGGTTCGAAGGATTGTGCTTCATATGTTTGGTCCACAGTGTGTACGCCATTGGAGCGGCGCCCATCGGAAGTCCCGGGTGACCGGAATTCGCTTTCTCGATCGCATCGATGGACAGAGTCCGGATCGTGGTGATTGCAAGTGCATCGGCATGATTCGCCATCTTTCGACATCCTTTCACGAACAAGTAGTTGAATCTTTTTAAGTTTAGACGAGCCCGGCGGTCTTTACAACCTGATTCAGGCGAAGGCGATGTCAGTTCGGAAATTTGTTGTTTCTGAGCTGTTTTACTTTGTCCGGCGTAATGTCGTTGCCCTCCGGGTCAATGACAGTTACGTTTTCGATTGTCTGCTTCATATTGGAACGGAAAACCCCCAAATATTCCTTGCGGAGTAAAGTCTGTTCCTTCGCTTCTTCCATCGTCAGTCCGACAGTCTTTTTCTTATTCGCCAATTCATTGATACGGGCGAGCTTTTCGGGTGAAAGCATGAAATCTCCCCTTTCCATTTGTCCTAAACATAAGTAAAAAAACAGACGAGCGCAACTCATTCGCTCGTCTGTTCTTCCTCGATATATTCTCTATAGCGGCGATGTACCGTCGCTTTGCTGACATCATGGCCGAGCCCTCTCAGTGTAGAAGCAATCTCTTCGAATGTCAGGCCTTTCTGTCTGAGGCTGACAATTTCCCCAAGCGGGACGTCAATTCGTTCGCGGCCTTCGGGATTGCCCCGCTTTTTCAGATTCTGCTCTGGGCGGTACCCCTTTTCCACCGCCCTGCGCATGCCCCTGCGGATTTTCGCATTATGCATTTTCCTCTGATATTCCTCTACGATGGCCAGGATCTCAAGCAGCATCGTGTCCATCTCATCCAACGCTGCAGGACCTTTGTCCGTGTATGTATAAGTGGATGCCCCTGCCTTCTGCAGGAGGTGCAGGACCGCCACACGGGCATTGCCGCGTCCGAGACGGGTCTCATCCTGGACAAGGACGATGTCAGCTTCGCCCTCCCGCACGTGGTCGATCAGATCCAGTAGACCGTCCCTGTCCATATCGTAGCCGCTGTGCCGGTCTTTAAAAACCGAAGTCACCGCAAAGTCAAGCTCTTCTGCAAATGCCCGCAGCTCTTCTTCCTGACGCTCAAGAGACATGTCCTGGGACTCTTTCTCAGTGCTCACCCGGCAATATACAGCACATGTCCGGGCCCGCTTCACTCTCCCTCACCGGCCAGCTGTATATCATCGGAATACATCACTTTAGAGGGCACGAGAAGCGTCTCGCCGGCAAGGATGGTCGAATCATGTTTGCCGTTCATCTTGAGCACTTCCTCTATCCATAATTCAGCGGGAAGCGAAGTTTCCGCTTTCTGATGAAGGGCGAACAGTGTATCGCCGGCATTCACGCGGATTTCGGCGGTCATGGCACGCTCCGGCTCTTCCTGTCCCGGCAGCATAGCGACTGAAACAATGGCGATCAGAAATAAGAATACAATGTAAGAATAATTGCGGATCAGGTTCATAAATGGCCCCTCCTAACAGGAATTCGAATGCTTGTTCGTATAATAACCCCATCGTAATGCGAACAGATGTTTTTGTCAAGCGGTTTTCTCGAACCTATGTTTGCATTTCATTGAGACGGCTGATATACTTGGAACAAGCTAATACGTGAAAAGAAGAGGTGAATCCGTTTGAAGAAAATGTCGAAAAGGCAGGAAGCCATCCTGACTTTCATCAAGGAAGAGGTCAGGTCGAAAGGCTATCCGCCTTCCGTCCGTGAAATAGGCGAGGCTGTCGGGCTCGCTTCCAGTTCGACGGTCCACGGCCATCTGGCCCGCCTGGAGAACAAGGGCCTCATCCGCCGTGACCCGACCAAACCCCGCGCTATTGAAATTCTTGAAACCGGCGACGCCATCCCTAAAGCGGATGTTCTTCAGGTCCCGGTCGTCGGGAAGGTTACAGCCGGCCAGCCAATTACTGCAGTCGAAAACATCGAAGAATATTTCCCTCTTCCCGATCAGTACGGCAGCTCGGACGACCAGCTGTTCATGCTGGAAATCATGGGGGAATCCATGATTGAGGCCGGCATCCTGAACGGCGACTATGTCGTCGTGCGCCAGCAGAGCACCGCGAATAACGGTGAAATCGTTGTCGCAATGACTGAAGAGGATGAAGCGACAGTCAAGCGCTTCTTCAAAGAAAGCGGGCATTTCCGCCTCCAGCCAGAAAACCCGTCGATGGATCCCATCATCGTCGACCAGGTATCCATCCTCGGTAAAGTTGTGGGCGTCTACCGCCATATCCAGTAAGATCCTGCAGGGTCGGTTCATCATTCAGTCGGCACCGCTTTCCGGAAATCCTCCGGAGACGCGCTGCCGGCTTTTTTCATGTCTGCAGCCCGACGTCTTTCCATTGTCCCCTGCCCCTCCGTTCCGATATAGTGGACTCATTAGCATGAGAGGGGAGATGGATCATTTTGAACGTACTTGTCATCGGAGCAAACGGCAAGATCGGCAAGATGCTGGTGAAGCTTCTCGTTGAGAGCGGTGAGCATACACCGACCGCCATGATCAGAAAAAAAGAGCAGCAGGCAGTTTTCGAAAATATGGGAGCACGTACCGTCGTTGCCGATCTTGAAGGCAGCACTGCAGATCTGTCTTCGATAATGGCAGATATGGATGCTGTTGTGTTTACTGCGGGAAGCGGCGGGCATACCGGCCCTGACAAAACCTTGCTGATCGACCTGGATGGAGCCGCTAAGGCAATCGAAGCCGCCGGACAAAAGGGAGTCGGTCGTTTCCTGATGGTGAGCGCAATCGGTGCCGAGGACAGGGAACGCTGGTCTGACGCCATCCGTCCGTACTACGTGGCAAAGCACCACGCCGACAACATCCTCCGAGCGAGTGGCCTGGACTATACGATCGTCCGTCCCGGCCTGCTGCTGGATGAACCCGGAACAGGCCGGGTATCCGCTTCAGAACATCTGGAGCCGGGCGGCATTCCACGGGAAGATGTCGCCCATGCCGTCTTTGAAGCGCTGGACAAGGAGAATACCCGCAACCTTTCCTTCGACCTAGTTTCAGGCGACACGCCGGTCAGGGAAGCCATAGAACAACTTTAAACAGAAAAGGGAGCGCAACCGATTAGGCTGCGCTCCCTTTTTATCTGCGTGCAGTCAGTACATCTTCATGTACTGCTCCCGCTCCCACGGGTGGACTGTTGTGCGGAACATGTTCCATTCCGCTTCTTTTGTGTCCATGAAATTCTTGTAGATATGGCTGCCGAGGGCATTTTGGATGACCTTGTCGTCTGCAAGGGCGCCCAGCGCCTCTTTCAGGCTTGCCGGAAGGTCTTCGATGCCCATGCTCCGGCGTTCACGGAGGCTCATCTCATAGATGTTCTGGTCGACGGATTCCGGAGGCTCCATGCCGTTGCGGATTCCTTCGAGCCCGGCTCCGAGAAGGACAGCCATCGCCATGTACGGATTGGCTGTAGGGTCGACCGAACGCACTTCGACCCGTGTGCTCAATCCCCTCGAGGTCGGAATCCGGATAAGCGGACTGCGGTTCGTGCCCGACCACGCGACGTATACAGGTGCTTCATAGCCCGGCACCAGACGCTTGTAAGAGTTGACGGTAGGATTCGCGATGGCTGTAAAGCCATGCGCATGCTGCAGCAGGCCGGCCATAAACTGGTAAGCGGTTTGGCTCAGGCCCTCTTCTCCTTCAGGATCTTCGAAAACGTTCTCGCTTTCTTTGAATAGCGACATGTTGACATGCATCCCGGAACCTGCCACGCCGAACAGCGGCTTAGGCATGAACGTGGCATGAAGTCCATGTTTTCGGGCGATCGTCTTGACTACAAGCTTGAATGTCTGGATGTTGTCGCATGCCCGGATGGCGTCTGCGTATTTAAAATCGATCTCATGCTGGCCCGGGGCGTTCTCATGGTGCGATGCCTCAATCTCGAAGCCTAGCGCCTCAAGCTCAAGTACGATGTCCCTGCGGCAATTTTCGCCCAGATCGGTAGGTGCAAGGTCGAAGTAGCCGCCATAGTCGTTCAGTTCCAGGCTTGGTTCGCCGTTCATATCCAATTTGAAAAGGAAGAATTCCGGCTCAGGCCCGATATTGAACTTGGTAAAGCCCAGTTTTTCCATTTCTTTAAGCACCCGCTTCAGATTGCTTCGGGGATCCCCTTCGAATGGCGATCCGTCTGCGCGGTGAACATCGCAGATGAGCCGGGCGACTTTTCCGGATCCCGTATCCCACTGGAATACCGTCCACGTGTCCATGTCGGGAACCAGGAACATATCCGACTCCTCGATCCTTACGAACCCTTCAATCGACGACCCGTCAAACATCATCTTGTTGTCCAGCGCCTTGTCGATCTGGGAAACCGGAATCTCCACGTTCTTAATAGTCCCCAGGATATCAGTGAACTGCAGTCGGATAAAATTCACATTCTGTTTTTGTATGTCGCTTTTAATATCTTCCTTAGTAATTTTAGCCACGTTACCATCCTTTCAATTTTTAAGCAGGTTTTCTTTCATCAGCGCATCAAGCGCGCCAAGAATCGCGATCTGTACATGTTCGTATGTAAGACCGCCTTGGATATAAGCGGTATAGGGCGGGCGGATCGGGCCGTCCGCTGTCAATTCGATGCTCGAGCCCTGCACGAAGGTGCCGGCCGCCATGATGACATCATCCTCGTAGCCCGGCATGTACGACGGTTCCGGTGCAAAGTGGGCATTAACAGGTGAATGTGCCTGAATTTCCCGGCAGAAACGGATCATCTGTTCAGCATCATTGAAAGACACCGACTGGATGAGGTCCGTCCGGTCCGAAGTATAGTGCGGGGAAGTAGACATGCCCGCCGCTTCCAGCATCGCCGATGTGAAAATCGCACCCTTGACGGCCTGTGCCGTCACATGAGGAGCGAGGAAGAAGCCCTGATACATGTCGGGGAGCGTACCAAGCGACGCACCCGCCTCTGCTCCTATACCCGGAGAAGTCATCCGATAAGCACATTTTTCAATAAGATCTGTACGTCCAGCCAAATAGCCGCCGGTTTTGGCGAGACCTCCGCCGGGATTTTTGATAAGGGAGCCTGCCATCAGGTCGACCCCCACCTCGGTCGGTTCTGCAGTCTCGACAAATTCTCCGTAGCAGTTATCAGTGAAAATGATCGCTTTTGGCGCAATCTCCCGGACCTTCTGCACCATCTCTCCGATCTGGCCGACTGTAAAACTCGGACGCAGGGAATATCCTTTCGAACGCTGGATGGCAATCATTGCCGTCTTTTCGGTTACGGCATCACTGACGGCATCGAAATCGACAGTTCCGTCCGGTTTCAGGTCGATATGGCGGTAGGAGATCCCATAATCACGGAGCGAGCCCGTGTCTTTCCCTTCCGGTCCCGAAACGATCGAGGCAAGTGTATCATAAGGTTCACCCGTGATATACAACAGTTCATCTCCGGGTCGGAGCACCCCGAATAGGGCGATGGAAATGGCGTGGGTGCCCGAAATGATCTGGTTGCGGACAAGTGCCGATTCCGAACCGAAAGTTGAGGCATACACCCGCTCCAGTACCTCGCGCCCCTCGTCATCGTATCCATAGCCCGTCGATGGGTTCATATGATGGTCGGAAACCCGATTCTCCCTAAAAGCAGCAAGTACTTTTGCCTGGTTAAAGAGCGCGATGTCATCCGCCTTCTTCAGGAAGGGGGTAATTTTTTGCTCGGCATCCTTTTTCCAAGTACCGATTTGTCCTGTGATGTCCATGATGTTGTTCAAACGTCCTCTTTCCTCTCTGGTGCATAGTCATCCACCAGTATACCGCATTGCCGGACTGCTGCGGATAAAGACGAGGCATCGGCTTTCCGGTAAAAACAGCAGACAGGCTTCCGGGAAGCATCGCACATCTGCTTCCCGGAAGCCCGTCATTGTTCACACCGTTTCTGCTGATTCTTCCTTTGGCGCCAGATTGACCGGACGGGCGGGGACGAACGTGGAGATCGCATGCTTGTAGATCAGCTGCTGTTTTCCGTCCGTCTCCAGCAGCACTGTGAAGTTGTCATAGGACTTCACTTGCCCTTTTAGCTGAAAACCATTGGTCAGGAACACGGTTACGAAAATCCCGTTTTTGCGGATCTGGTTCAGGAACGTATCCTGGATGTTTGCTGACTTCATTGCACCTATTCCTCCGCTCTCTCTTTATGTTGGCATGGGCCTTGTCTTATGTATTCCTTTTCACCGACCCGAAATCCTTCATCATTGTAAGTATTTTTTCCGTATTCTGCCGTGTACCGTCCGATGCCTCAAGCCAGTGCACGTCCAGCTTGTTCCTGAAGTAGGTGAGCTGGCGCTTTGCATAGCGCCTCGTATTGCGTTTTGTCAGGTCAAGTGCCTGCTCCAGATCCGTCTCGCCATTCAGATAGGATGCAATCTCGCCATATCCGATTGCCTTCATGGACTGGCTGTCGCCGAACCCTGCATTCAAGAGTCGCAGGACTTCCTCTGTCCAGCCTTCCCGGATCATGAGGTCAACCCGTTGGTTGATCCGCTCGTATAAGATGTCCCGGTCCATTGCCAGGCCGATGATCAGATGGTCGTAAAGCGGCTCCGAGCCTTTGCTTCCTTCCGCCTCTTTTTTCGACTTGCCGGTGAGGGATGCAATCTCGATGGCGCGCAATACACGGCGCGTATTGTTTGGATGGATTTCCTTTGCAGCGGCAGGGTCCTGTTCCTTAAGGAGCTCATGAAGCCGGCCGGGCCCTTGTTCCTGCAGGATGTCCTCCAGCCGCTCCCTAAGAACCGGATCGTGTTTTTGCTCGGTGAACCGGAAATCGAACAGGACTGACTGGATGTAGAGGCCCGTGCCGCCTGCGATGATCGGAAGCTTACCTCTTGAACGGATTTCCGCAATTTTCTCACGGACAAGCCTCTGGTAGTCCGCCACTGAAAAATCGTCACCCGGGCCCAAGATATCAAACAGATGGTGCGGGACGCCGTGCATCTCATCAGGAGTGATTTTTGCCGTGCCGATATCCAGGCCGCGGTAGACCTGGAACGCGTCACCGTTAATGACTTCGCCGCCTGCCGCTTCCGCAAGACTGACACTTAATGCGGTTTTTCCCGATGCCGTCGGTCCTACGATCGCCACCACTTCCGGGTACAAGATTCCGGTCATTGCAAGATCCACTCCCTGATAAATTCGGTGACGCGGCCTTTTTTCGGTGAATGCAGAATCTCATGGCGGCCATCATCCACAAGATAAACGGTGACGTTTTTGATCCCGTTCTCCGAATACTGGCGGGCGACATTCCAGATACCCGCCCCGCTTTTGCCGACGGGATCCTGTGATCCTGAAATCAGCAGGATCGGCAAGCCGGCAGGTGTTCTGGCAACTTCACGGTCTTTGTGGATCAGATCAAGTCCGTCGAACAAATCTGAAAAAAATCCCGTAGTCGAGACAAATCCGGATTCTTCATCGTCCAAGTATGCCCTGACTTCCTCGGCATCATCCGTCAGCCAGTCAAATGGCGTCTCCGCATCGGGAAACTGAAGGTTATAGCCACCGAACGTCAAAGAGTTCAATAACTGGTTCGGCTCTTTTTCCATTCCCGCGGCACTGAATGCCCTCGCAACCAGTCGCCCCGCCATGATGGCAGGGCCGGGATGATCGCCCGAGCCCATGAAGACGGCCCGGTCCAAAGTATCCCCGTAGCGCTGTGTATAGCGCCTTGCCACAAAAGAACCCATGCTATGCCCGAATATCGTGAAGACGGGGGATGGCCGGTTTTGGCGGATCAGGGAAACGACTTCATAGACGTCCTGCACAACCCGTTCAAATCCGTCTTCCTCAGCGAAATACCCCCTGATGCCGTTTAGCCGTTCCGTCCTCCCGTGGCCGCGGTGGTCATGACCGCTGACAATGAAGCCGGCCTTCCTTAACTCTTCTCCAAACTCTTCGTATCTGCCGATGTGTTCGGCCATTCCATGTAGCAGGTGTATATGGCCCTTTGGCCGCCCTTCCGGCTCAGCTACAAACGCACTGACCATATGGCCGTCAGTCGTTTGGATGGTCAATCTCTCCACTCGGTCATCCTCCTTGCAGACCTGCCGTCTGTCCGATGGCAAGGTCAAGCTCATCAAGCATCTTTACTTTTTCCTCCGAGCTCAGGGATAGCAGGTCCGCCATGTATGCTGCAACCTTGCTTCCTTCCTCCTGTACACGGCCGGCATCAAAAAACATCCAGCCCGTTCTTCGTACGAGGAAATCGGCCGGTGTTGCGGCCATCTCCGCATGGATCGCATAGAGGATGCGCCCCCTGACAGTGGCACTGAGACCAGCACCGTCACCTGCAGCATGGGCAAAACGAAAGACCAGATCGGCATTCGTGCCGTAGAAACCGGCAATTTCGAGCCCATCTTCATACGTAAGGCCGTATAGTTCCGCCTCATTCGCTTTGCCCCTGATGAAGTTTTCCAGATGGTCCGGATCGTCAAAATCTCCGCCGGACAGGCGCAAGTTTCTTGTAATGCACGGACCGAACGTACCGCCATTGTATCGCCGGACAATCCGGTCGACGGCATCCTCAGCCATTTTTCTGTACCCGGTCAGCTTGCCTCCGGCCATGGTAAGGAGTCCCGATGGAGATTCCCAGATTTCGTCTTTCCGCGAAATTTCCGAAGGGTTCTTTCCTTCCGCATGGATCAGAGGCCGGACTCCCGCCCAAGTGGACTCCACATCATTCCTGACCAGCCGGACTCCCGGAAACATACTGTTGGCGGCCTTTAGAAGGTACTCAACATCTTCTTCGGTTGCTGCTGCTTTTGCAGGATCACCATCATAGAACGTATCGGTCGTGCCGACATAGGCCTTGCCGTCCCTCGGGATGGCGAAAATCATCCTGCCGTCAGGACTGTCGAAATAAACAGCCTGCCTGAGCGGGAAGCGGGACTGGCTGATGACAATATGAACACCCTTTGAGAGGCGGAGATGTTTGCCGTTGCTGACGTCATCCAGTTCCCTCACTTCATCCACCCATGGTCCTGCCGCGTTGACCACATGCTCCGCTTCCGCTCGAAAGCGGCTATTGTCCAACTTGTCCCGGACGTGAGCGCCAACGACTTTGCCTTCTCTGTCATAGATGAATGCTTCTGCCTTGCAGTGGTTCAGGCAGAGGGCCCCTTTTTCAGCAGCTTTTTTCAGGACCTCTAACGTCAGTCGTGCGTCATCCGTGCGGTATTCCACGTAATGGCCGCCCCCGAGCAGACCCTCCCTGTTCAGAAGCGGTTCAAGCCGGAGCGTTTCCTCCGGCGAAAGCATCGTCCTGCGCTCGCTTTTCTCCACTCCGGCCAGACGGTCATACATGGCCAGTCCGGCGGATGTCATAAACGGTCCGAATGTGCCGCCCTTGTGGAAAGGCAGCAGCATCCGTTCCGGCTCGGTGACATGGGGGGCATTTTCATAGACGATCTTCCGCTCCCGTCCGGTTTCGGCGACGATCTTCAGCTCCATCTGCTTCAAGTACCGGAGTCCGCCATGGATGAGTTTTGTAGACCGGCTGGACGTGCCTTCCGCGAAGTCCTGCATGTCAACGAGCAGAACGGACATCCCCCTTGTCACGGCATCCAGTGCAATACCGGCACCCGTGATCCCTCCTCCGATGACCAGAAGATCAAATTGAAATTTGGAAGCATGCTGTTTCATCTTCGGCCTGAGCAATGTTGAAAACATGGTCGCCACTCCTCTCACATTCTAAACGAACGCGTTGCTTCCACCGCTTTCTGCCAACCTCCGTAAAGACGGTCCCGCTCCCCGGGATCCATCTCCGGAGCGTACACTTGTCTGGACCGCCACATGGATGTGATTTCGTCGCAGTCCTTATAAAAGCCGGTTGACAGCCCCGCCAGATAGGCGGCTCCGAGCGCGGTCGTCTCTTTTAGCTCGGACAGTTCCACTTCGGACTGAAGCATGTCACTTTGGAACTGCATGAGGAAGCTGTTATCGACGGCTCCGCCGTCCGCCCGGAGGCGCTTGACGGGAATCCCGGCATCCTTCTCCATGGCATCCAGGACGTCTTTTGTCTGGTAGGCGAGCGACTCGAGTGTGGCACGGATAAAATGTTCCTTCTCCGTGCCGCGTGTGAGGCCGAAAATCGCGCCGCGGGCATCCGGATCCCAGTAAGGCGTCCCGAGGCCGACGAAAGCCGGCACTACATAGACACCGTCTGCAGAACTGACCCTTGCTGCATACTGCTCGCTGTCCCCGGCCTTTCTGAGCATGCGGAGCCCGTCACGAAGCCACTGGATCGCGGAACCTGCTACAAACACACTGCCTTCCAAAGCATACACCGGCCCGTCACCGATATCCCAGGCGACGGTCGTCAGGAGTCCATGACGTGATTCCGTCGGCTGTTTGCCCGTATTCATCAGCATGAAGCAGCCAGTACCGTATGTGTTTTTCGCCATGCCTTTCTCGAAACAGGCCTGGCCGAAAAGTGCTGCCTGCTGATCACCCGCCGCACCGGCAACCGGCACTTTGCCGCCGAAGAAAACGGACGGATCGGTGTGGGCATACACCTCGGATGAAGGCCGAACATCAGGAAGCATCTTCATTGGAATATCGAGAATGCCGCACAGTTCCTCGTCCCACCTCATATCGTGGATGTTGAACAGAAGCGTGCGCGAAGCGTTTGTCACATCGGTCACATGGACAGCTCCCCCCGACAGCTTGTAGATCAGGAAACTGTCGATCGTGCCGAACAGAAGATCACCCGACTCTGCCTTTTCCCTCGCCCCCTCTACCTTGTCGAGAACCCACTTCACCTTCGTCCCGGAAAAGTAAGGGTCCATCACCAGACCCGTCTTTTCCCTGAACAGGCGCTCGTGCCCGGCATCCTTCAGTTCATTAATGATGGGCTGCGTCTGGCGCGATTGCCAGACGATGGCGCGGTGGACAGGGCGTCCGGTTTTCCTGTCCCAGACGACTGTAGTCTCACGCTGGTTCGTGATGCCGATCGCCCCGATCTGATCATGGGAAGTGCCGCTTTCGGTCATGACCGCCGCGATGCAGGACAGGACTGATCCCCAGATTTCATTGGCATCATGCTCCACCCATCCTGGCTGCGGGAAATACTGCCTGAACTCCTGCTGTGCGGAGTGGACCACCCGGCCCTCACGGTCAAACAGGATGGCGCGGGAACTGGTTGTTCCCTGATCGATTGAAAGAATGTAAGTTTCCATACAGCTCTCCCCTTTCGTCCTACATGACGCGCTTGAACATCTTTTCTATTTCATACGTGGAGAAATGGATGATGACCGGCCTGCCATGCGGGCATGTATAGGGACTTTCCGCCTGGCCCAGATCATGAAGAAGCTGCTCCATGTCCGCGCGGGTCAGATAGTGATTGGCCTTGATCGAACGTTTGCAGCTCATCAGAATCGCAGTTTCCTCAAGCAATTTGCCGATATCGGCACTGCGTTCTTCCATCGCCTGTTCCACGAGGGCATCAATGATTTCCTCTTCCGATCCTGCAGGGAACCAGGAAGGGTGTTCACGCACGACGAACGTCCTGTTTCCAAACTCCTGCATATCCACTCCGACCGATGCCAATGTCTCGCGCTGTTCACGGATCCTTTCCATGTCATCCGGCGGATAATGGAAGGTCATCGGGATCATCAGCGTCTGGCGTTCATTGCCGTCCGCCCTCTTTACTTTTTCACGGAAATACTCGTATTTGATCCGTTCCTGGGCGGCATGCTGGTCCACCAGATAAAACCCGTCCGTGCTCTGTGCGACAATATATGTGCCGTGAATCTGGCCGACCACCTCGAGCTCGCCGAACGGGACTTTCCTGGAATGCTCGTCCGTTCCGTGGGCATCCCGGACAAAATCAGAAGCAGGTTCCGTGTGATCCTCTGTTTCTGTGCGGGCAGAAGGTTCGGCGATTATCTGGACATCCGATGGAAACTTGGATGCTTCTTTATTTGGATTGCTTTCCTGAACCGAAAGCTGCAGGCCGCTTCCGAATGTCTTTGCAGAAGTTTCGGGTTCGGATATGGGGTGATCCGGCCTGGGAATATCCGATATCGGGGACACGGGATGGTAAATGGTTTTTCCAGCCTCCGGCATAACCCGATTCTCTTGCTGCTGATGCCAAAGGGAAGTCTGCTCTGTTTTCGGCCGTGCTTCTTTTGGAGGCTTTGCGGCAGGCGCGCCGATGGAACCGGCAACTGCCCGCCTCACCGCATCACGGATCAGTGCGCATAGTTCCGGCTCCTTGCTCAGGCGGATCTGCTGTTTTGCAGGGTGTACATTCACATCCGTCAGATAAGGATCGCCCTTAATGTCGATGACAGCAATCGGATAGCGGCCGATCGGCAGGTATGTGTGATAAGCATCGATTACAGCTTTCGTCACTGCAAAACTCTTGACCCACCTACCGTTCACCAAAACGGTCATATAATTTTTCGAAGCCCGCGTGATATCAGGAAGCGCGCAATAACCGGAGACCTCGTAATCGGCAGACTCTCCACTGAATGAGAGCATTTTCCTCGCTGTCCCGGCACCATAGATATCCGAGATGACCTTGAGCAGATTGCCGCTGCCGGAAGTCCTCAGATGCTCCTGTCCGTTATGGATTAGCCGGAATGCGATCCCGGGATGGCTAAGTGCGGCCCGGTTCATGTAGTCGATGGAATGTCCGAGCTCGGTCTGGATCGTCTTCATGTATTTCAGTCTGGCCGGTGTATTGAAGAAAAGTTGGGAAACGGTGATATCTGTTCCCTTCCGGTAGGCGGCCGGTTCCTGACCGATAATGCGGGTGCCTTCGATGCGGATCCGGCATCCGCCGGATTCGCCGTCTGAGGTCTTCATGTCCACCTTGGAAACCGCCGCGATACTGGCCAGCGCCTCCCCCCGGAAACCGAGCGTCCGGATCCTGAACAGATCATGCTCATTGCCTATTTTGCTTGTTGCATGTCTGGAAAAGCAGAGCAGGGCGTCTTCCGCGTCCATCCCTTTTCCATTGTCGGTCACCCGGATGGAGGTGAGTCCTGCTTCCTCCAGCCTCACCTCGATTGAATTGCCGCCGGCATCTATTGCATTCTCAACAAGTTCTTTCACGACAGATGCCGGCCGCTCCACCACTTCGCCTGCTGCGATTTTATTGGAGAGCGGCTCATCCATCAGAACAATATGTCCCATCAGATCACCTTCCGTTCTGTCTCAGTCGTTCCTGCATGCCGTGCAGCCATTGGAAAGCATCCATCGGAGTCATACGGAGAAGGTCCAGCCGTTCAATTTCATCCGACAGGTCAGATACCGGCCCTTTGGCGTTCTGCACGGCTTCTTCCTCGACCTCATCGAATAATGACATCTGGCCTGCAGGTTCTGTCTGTGGAGGATTCGCCGGCCGATCGGCTTCGAATTCCCCAAGCAATTCGTCAGCACGGCGGATAACACTTTCCGGAAGTCCGGCAAGCTCCGCCACCTGGATCCCGTAACTTTTATCCGCAGCCCCTTCCTTCACCTTATGAAGGAAAATGACCCGCCCGTTTTGTTCGGCTGCTGCCACATGAACGTTTTGCAGACGGCCGAGCGTCTCGGAAAGGCCGGTCAATTCATGATAGTGGGTGGAGAAGAGTGTATTCGCACCGATCTCATCATGAATGTATTCCATCATCGCCTGGGCAAGGGCCATCCCGTCATAAGTGGAGGTGCCCCGCCCGATCTCGTCGAAAAGCAGCAGGCTGTCCGGTGTCGCATTCGCAAGGGCCAGCCGTGATTCCATCATCTCGACCATGAATGTGCTCTGCCCTCCGGCCAGATCGTCCGCAGCGCCGATGCGCGTGAATATCTGGTCGGTCACCGGCAGCTCGGCATGGTCTGCAGGAACGAAGCAGCCGATCTGCGCCATAATGACAGTCAGCGCAACCTGCCGCATGTATGTACTTTTACCTGACATATTCGGACCCGTGATAAGAAGCATATTCGCCCCTTCATCCAGGATGCAGTCGTTAGGCACGTACGTTCCGTCATCAAGCATCTTCTCGACTACCGGATGGCGGCCTCCAGTGATTTTCATCTTACGGCCGGCGTGGAAGGCGGGCTTCGCAAACCGGTACTTTTCCGATACTTCCGCAAAAGCGGTCAGGACATCCAGGGTGCTGAGGCGGTCGGCAAGGCCCTGAATCTGAGGGATATGCTGCTTCACCTCTTCCCTGACTGCCTGGAACAGCTCCGCCTCCAAAAGAAGCGCTTCTTCTTCTGCGTTGAGGATGATCGCTTCCTTCTGCTTGAGTTCAGGGGTGATATACCTTTCCGCATTGGCCAGCGTCTGCTTCCGGTCATAGCGCTCCTGATCTACGAGGTGGACATTCGACTTGGTGACCTCGAGATAGTACCCGAATACCCTGTTGTAGCCGATCTTAAGCGATTTGATGCCGGTCTTTCTGCGCTCTTCCGCTTCCAGAGCGGCAATCCAGTCCTTCCCGTTCCTTGAGGCATCGCGCAGCTCATCCAGCCGTTCATGATAACCTTCACGGATCACGCCGCCCTCCTTATTGCTGAGAGGGGGATCATCAGTGATGGACTTTTCCAGAATTCCGAGAACAGCGGTACATGGATCGATCGCTCCTCCCATTCCCTTCAGCTTATCTCCTCCGGAAGACCCGAGTGCACTCCGGATCGGCCCGGCCTGTGAGAGGGATCTGCGGAGCTGGGCCAGTTCCCGGCCGGTGGCATTCCCTAGTGCAATCTTTCCCGCCAGCCGTTCGATATCATAGACACCCTTCAGGAGCTCGCGGATTTCGCCCCGGACAAAGAAATCACCGATCAGCTCCTCCACAGCATCTGTCCGGTCCAGGATAGCGCGCTTCTCGGCCAGCGGCTCATGGATCCACTGTTTAAGCTTTCTCCCGCCCATCGCTGTCACTGTTTCGTCCAGCAGCCAGAACAGCGAGCCTTTTTCTCCGCCTCCCCTGATCGACCGGACGAGTTCGAGGTTCCTTCTGGAGTTTGGATCTATGGATAAAACGGACTTCCGCTCACGGTAAACAACCGGGCGGAGATGGGACAGCGACCGTTTTTGTGTGCGGTCCAGATACCGGAGCAAACGCACCGCAGAAGGCCGGATCGGTTCCGGGCATGCGGCGGTGAGCACTGCCTCACCTTCCTGTTCTGATTCGTCGTTTTCGATAGAAAGCAGGATCGAGCGCGCCTGGGCCTGCTCGTGCAGATCCAGGTACAGTTCATCCGGAACGACAATTTCCCGGATCTGGAGCGCCTCCGCTTCGGAAATAAGCGATTTTGGATCGTGGCCTGCATAGGTTGCAGTTCCTTCTCCAGTCGACAGATCAATGCGCACCAGTGCGTATTCGCCTTTCCGTGTCCTTCCCGCTGATCCGATATATACGTTGGACTTCTCACCGACTGTCCTTCCTTCCGTGAGGGTCCCTGGTGTGATCAGCTGGATGACTTCCCGCCTGACGATCCCCTTGGCAAGCGCAGGGTCCTCTGTCTGCTCGCAGATCGCGACCTTATAGCCTTTGCGGACAAGCGTTTCGATATAGCCGGCGGAAGAATGATACGGCACGCCGCACATCGGGATCTTCCCCGATTGTCCCCCGTCTCTTGCAGTCAATGTGATTTCAAGAATCTGCGACGCCTTGAGCGCGTCCTCGAAGAACATTTCATAAAAGTCGCCCAGCCTGAAAAACAGGAAAGCGTCCTTGTAGTCCTCTTTGATCTCGAGGTATTGCCTCATCATCGGTGTCAATGTTTTTACTGTCATCGTTGCACAACTCCCGTAAACCTCAGTATTCCTTCAATTATATCAGAGACCCGGACAACAGAAAAAAACCGGGGAAGCTCCCCGGCTTTTAGAGTGAGCTGGAATCCTTGTCGGACTCGCCCTTCTCGTGACCAAATCCTTTTGTATAATCTTTTCCTTCCCCATGTCCGTCAGAAGATGACGAACTCTCATCATCAAAACGCCATTCTTCCTCAAAGTCATCCGGATGTACCTGAACGCATACCTTCGTCTCTCCGACCACCTCTGCAAGGAGTTCGCGCTCGACCGAAACGCTGAATTTCTCTCCGCACTTGGTGATGACCGCCTCTGTGCAGTTCGGCTGCTGGATGACCTTGATGTACACTTCTTCGTGTCCGCCGGTCGCACCGTCCCGGTAATGGAGCCGGACTCTGTCCCGGTAGCTGATTGTTTCCGTGTAAACCGACGTCTTCGAGTGATCATGGTGGGAGTACCAGACGTTGATGTCGAACTTGCCGGACACTTCCACATACTTGCCGTACTTCTTGGACTGATGGGTGTGGTTGATGATCCAGCAGCCCAGGATACCCGACGGCTTATTTGGCGGCCGCAGCACCTCCGTCGACTCCGATCTCTTCTTTCCTTTGGCGACTACCGCTTTCGTGACGATCTGCCGCAAGTTTTTCAGGGTCAACCCTCCTTCTTCGGTTCACTTCCATCCTATGCATCATTCGCCCAGGAAGTGAAAAAAGCCCGAAGGAAATTCTTCCTTCGGACTTTCGGTTATTGTTTGCCGCCGGGAGCGTTGCGTACCATAGAGCCGGTTTCACCGCGAAGAACGTCTCCTCCGGTTGACTCGATGATGCGGTTGGTCACGTCATTCGCAATCGTATTGGACACGAGTTGGAGCAATTGGTTCACTTCGATCTGGGAATGTTTGAACTCCTGGACGATCGGGACTTCGTCAATCTCTTTCTCGATCTGTTCGATTTTGTTCTCGACAAGGCCGAGTGCGCGCTCCTTGCCGTACTGTTGGAAATTGACCGCCTGTTTCTGGAGACTCTTCAGGCTGGCAATTTTTTCCCGGATCTTTTGGTTATCGTTGATCTGCGCCTCCGCACGCTTGAAGAAGTCCACTTCTTCGGTTTGGGCGATCATTCCGGCCAGTTCTTTCGCCTTCTCGATAATTTCGTGTTTCGTGTATGTTTTTTCCATCATATCCACCTTTTCTGCCGTCCGCAGTTTGCCGGGGCGGCAATCGGACAAATTTCACCGGCCGTTGACCGGATGGTTTCCCTCATTATACGAGACGGGGCATGCATGCGACAAGCCGGGCGTCCGAATGTCGGCACATTGACACATCTGGACGGGCGCGTTTCAAACCGAACGGCCTCCCGGATCGGGAGGCCGACAGTTCACCGTTTTCTCTTTTCAACAAGCAGTTTCATGGCTGTCCGTTCCTCTCCGGCAATCAGGATATCTGTGAAGGCCGGCGAGCAGGTCAGGTCATTGCCGCTCGGAGCGACAAATCCCCGTGCGATGGCGACAGCCTTGACTGCCTGGTTCAGTGCTCCGGCCCCGACAGCCTGCATTTCAGCATATCCTTTCTCCCGGATAACCGCGACCAGTGCTCCTGCGACAGAATTCGGATTGGATCGTGAGGATACTTTCAATGAGTCCATGCCTATCCCTCCTGTTTTTCCGCTCTTATGGAACCGGACTCTTCCATGCCATATTGTATGCGGTTGCCGGATAGCGCATGAACAGACGGCCAAAATGGCCTGCTCACCCTTTTAGCGGATGATCGTCGTTGATCAGGATTCTTTCACACCGGACGGCCTTTCCGGATTTCGGGTCGGCTTCGACGAAAAAGCCACCCAATTGGGTACGGCCTTTTTGGGGAACCTCGAAACGCGCAGGCAGGTTGGTGCGGAAGCGGTACAGAACTTCTTCTTTTCTCATGCCAAGAATTCCGTCATACGGACCGGTCATCCCTGCATCTGTAAGATAAGCCGTGCCTCCCGGAAGGATCCGCTCGTCCGCGGTCTGGACATGGGTATGGGTTCCTACCATAGCCGTCACCCGGCCGTCCAGATGCCACCCCATCGCAATCTTCTCGCTTGTCGCTTCCGCGTGGAAGTCTACGAACACAAGCGGCGACTCGGCTTTGGCTTGAACGATCAGCTCATCCGCCACTTCGAAAGGATCATTGTGGGGCGGCATGAACGCCCGTCCATGAAGGTTGATGACCGTCAGCAGGCCAGCTTCCTTCGTGACAGTCGTCATTCCCCGTCCCGGTGCTTCCGCCGAAAAGTTTGCCGGCCGGATCAGCGCATCCGTCCCGTCAATGAAGTCAAAAATCTCTTTTTTATCCCAAGTGTGGTTCCCCATCGTAATGACGTCCACCCCTCCGAAGATGAGGTCGTCATAATCCTGGCGCCGCAGCCCCTTGCCCGATGCCGCATTTTCTCCGTTGGCAATGACCACATCCGGTGAATATTTCCTCCGCAGTCCAGGCAATGTACGCCGGACCATGTCCATACCGGGTTCGCCGACAATATCTCCGATAAACAATATTTTCATTCGTTCTCTCCCCTTTCCGTTTCAGCAATGAAAAAGGCTTCCCGGACTTTCCCGGGAAGCCTTTGCGTGCTGTTATTTTGCGTATTCGACTGCCCGGGTTTCCCGGATGACAGTCACTTTGATGTGACCCGGATAATCGAGTTCGCTTTCGATCCTTTTCCGGATATCCCTTGCGAGCCGGTGGGCGGTAATGTCGTCCACCTGATCCGGACGTACGATGATGCGAACTTCACGCCCTGCCTGGATGGCATAGGACTTCTCGACACCATCATAGTCTTCAGCGATTTCCTCGAGCTTTTCAAGACGGCGGATATAGTTCTCCAGCGTCTCGCTCCGCGCGCCCGGGCGTGCGGCCGACAGAGCGTCGGCTGCCGCCACGAGAATTGCGATCACCGAAGTCGGCTCGGTATCCCCGTGGTGGGACGCGATGCTGTTGATGACAACCGGATGCTCTTTGTACTTCGAGCCAAGTTCTACACCGATTTCGACGTGGCTGCCTTCCACCTCGTGGTCAATCGCTTTCCCGATATCATGCAGCAATCCGGCACGGCGTGCTAGCGCAATGTCGGAATCCTTGAATCCGAGCTCCGCTGCAAGCAGACCAGAAAGATAGGCCACTTCCTTTGAGTGCTTCAGGACGTTCTGGCCATAGCTTGTCCGGTATTTTAGCCGGCCGATGATCTTGATGAGATCCGGGTGGAGATTGTGGATTCCCAGATCGAATGTCGTCTGCTCGCCCGCTTCGCGGATCTGCTCGTCGACCTCTTTGCGGGATTTTTCCACCATCTCTTCGATGCGGGCCGGGTGGATCCGTCCATCCTGTACCAGCTTCTCCAATGCCAACCGTGCAATTTCGCGGCGGATCGGATCAAAGCCAGACAAGATAACCGCTTCCGGTGTGTCGTCGATAATGAGGTCAATGCCGGTTAGCGTTTCGAGAGTTCGGATATTCCGGCCCTCTCGTCCGATGATCCGGCCCTTCATCTCATCATTCGGCAGGTTGACCACCGATACTGTCGTTTCAGCCACGTGGTCGGCAGCAAAACGCTGCAGTGCCAGTGACAGAATCTCGCGGGCTTTTTTATCGGAGTCTTCTTTCGCCCGCAGTTCGGCTTCCCTGGTCATGACGGCGATATCCGTCGAAAGCTCAGTTTCCACTTCCGATAGGATCATCTGCCGTGCCTCGTCCCTGGTAAGTGCCGATACGCGTTCAAGCTCAGTCTGCTGTTCGCTCATGAGCTGTTCCGCTTTGCTCTCCATCTGTGCGATATGCTGTTGTCGTTCGGCCAAAGCGTCTTCCTTGCGCTCCAGACCCGCTTCACGTTTGTTCAGCGCATCCTCCTTGCGGTCAAGATTCTCTTCCTTCTGCAACAGCCGGCTCTCCTGCCGCTGAAGTTCCGCACGGCGTTCCCGGATTTCCGATTCGGCTTCTGTCCGTAGTTTGTGAGTTTCATCTTTCGCTTCAAGTAGCGCTTCTTTTTTCAGTGCCTCCGCTTCGCGCCTGCCGTCTTCCACGATGGATTCGGCAGACTGCTTCGCACCGGTCATTTTAGAATCGTTCACTTGTTTCAAGGCAAAATAGCCAACAACTGCACCGACGATGAGTCCGAGCAAAGCGGAGATGATCACTTCAACCATTGAGGTCACCTCCCCCTGCTTTCATTCGTCTGTTCAAACCTGTCCGGCGTCATGCCGGGCATTCATGCTGTTCATGCCGGTCTTGCATAAATTCTGTCATGATGGTCATTGGATAAATCTATCCATCTTCAATTGTACCGGCGGTTAAAAGCGCTGTCAAGGTCGGGCGAATGCTGTTTCAGGGCATTTCCCTTCCGGGGTGAAGTCCTTTTCCGCGATGGTGCTCTTCCCTATAAAAAACCGGCAGCGGGGCCGCAGTTCTTCAGAAAGAACGGGCGCCGCTGCCGGCAGGATCCGGTCGGAAACCGGACAGTTTCTTACTTTTCGTCATCCACGAGCAGGTCAAAGATTTCATCTTCGGACTCTTCTTCTTCAGGTGCAGCAATCTGAGGGCCGTTCAAGCCGTAGGCTTCACGGATCTTCCCTGCAATCTCTTTACGGATTTCAGGATGCTCCTTCAGGAACTGCTTGGAATTCTCGCGGCCCTGTCCAAGGCGTTCGCCATTGTATGAATACCAAGAACCGCTTTTCTGGATGACATCTTCTTCCGCGCCAAGGTCGATGATCTCCCCTTCACGGGAAATCCCCTCACCGTACATGATGTCAACTTCCGCTGTGCGGAACGGTGGAGCCACTTTGTTTTTGACGACCTTGATCCGGGTGCGGTTACCGACGAAGTCGTTGCCTTGCTTGATCGCTTCCGCACGGCGGACTTCAAGCCGGACAGAACTGTAGAATTTAAGCGCACGGCCACCCGGTGTGGTTTCCGGGTTACCGAACATGACGCCGACCTTTTCACGGATCTGGTTGATGAAGATCGCGATGGTCTTCGATTTATTGATCGCGCCGGAGAGTTTCCGGAGCGCCTGGGACATGAGGCGGGCCTGGAGGCCTACGTGGGCATCGCCCATCTCGCCTTCGATTTCCGCTTTCGGCACAAGCGCCGCAACGGAGTCAACGACAAGGATGTCGATCGCGCCGCTGCGTACGAGCGCTTCTGCGATTTCCAGTGCCTGTTCCCCCGTATCCGGCTGGGACAGAAGTAGTTCGTCAATGTTAACGCCCAGCTTTTGTGCATAGACCGGATCGAGAGCGTGTTCCGCGTCGATGAAGGCGGCCGTGCCTCCTGCCGCCTGTGCTTCCGCGATGGCGTGCAGGGCAACCGTCGTCTTACCGGAGCTTTCCGGTCCATAGATCTCGACAACCCGGCCCCGCGGGTACCCGCCTACGCCGAGTGCGGCGTCGAGTGTGAGCGAGCCGCTCGGGGATGTGGAAATCTCGCGGTCTGTCTGCTCGCCGAGTTTCATGATGGAACCCTTCCCGAATTGTTTCTCAATCTGTTTTAGTGCCATATCCAATGCAGCTTTGCGATCGCTCAAACTTGTTCCTCCTCATGGGTATATGCTGGTTTTCTTACTGTCTCTACTATACTCGGTTATTGAGAAAAACACAAGAAAAAAGCGAACATCCATTCGACTTTTATGCATGCCGTATTTTAAATTCAAGGCTTTAGAAAAGGCGGTTTTTCAATTTCAGCATCAGAAAAGGCGCCGAAATTGAAATTCGCGGCGCCTCATTTTTCTTTTTTATTCAGAGCGGGCAGACGTTTCGCTGATAATATTGATCAGCATATGCATTGCAGCTTTTACGGCTCGGATCCGATTTGTGTTGCGCATGCCGGATAGGAGAAGACGGCGTGTCCGGATACCTTCTCCGGAAGCGATGGCAATCCAGACGGTGCCGCCGGGCTTGCCGTCATGAGGGTCCGGTCCCGCTGCCCCGGTCAGCCCGACGCCGAAATCGGTGCCGAACTTCCCTCTTACTGCCACCGCCATTGCAGTGGCAGTCTCCTCACTGACTGCCCCCTTCTCCTCCAGAAGGGATTCCGGAAGTCCGAGCTGTTCTTGTTTTGCTTGTGCAGTATAAGTCACCACGCCACCCGCCAACGCGGCACTGATGCCGGGCTGTTCCGCAAGTTCCGACATAAACAGTCCGGCCGTCAGGCTTTCCGCGGCGGATATCGTCAGGCCGTTTCCGATCAGAAGGCTTGCCGCTTTCGACACGAGTGTCTCATCGTCATAGCCATACAGGTGCTTGCCTGCAATCTTGCGGATTTCAGTTTCAGAACCATCCAGCAGCTTCTCCGCTTCTTCCCGCGTTGCCGCTTTTGCGGTCGCCCTGATCGTCACTTCACCATCGGACGCGAGGGGTGCCAGTGTAGGGTTGGACTGGTTGTCCAGCAAGTCGGCCATCCGGTGTTCCAGTTCAGCCTCTCCGATTCCGTAAAAACGGAAAACTCTTGATGCGATCGGCCCCGAGAAGCCGGCAAGCCGGGCTAGAAGCGGTTTCGCCAGAACGGTGAACATCGGCTCCATTTCCTTGGGCGGTCCCGGCAGGAGAAGATAATGATGACCGTCCGCGGAAAACAGCATACCGGGAGCCATGCCATGGTGATTCTGCAGCACCGTTGACCCTTCGAGGATCAGTGCCTGTTTCTTGTTGTTCTCCGTCATCTCGCGCCCCATACGGTCGAACCAGGCCCGGATCGAGACGAGTGCTTCATCGTCATACACCAGTTGGGTTCCGGCATGGCGGGCAATGGTTTCTTTCGTCAGGTCATCTTTTGTCGGGCCGAGCCCCCCGGTGAAGATCAGCAGATCCGAGCGGGACTCGGCGATCCGGATGGCTTGGCCAAGCCGATCCGCGTTGTCACCGACCACAGTATGGTAATGAACACTGATTCCGATTTCGGCAAGGCCTGCCGAAATATGACGGGCATTCGTGTTACTGATCTGCCCAAGAAGCAATTCAGAACCGACAGCAATGATTTCCGCTTTCATGACGACTCCCCCTTACATGGATTCCAGCAGTACACGGCGGTTTTTATAGAAGTAATCTGCACCTGACCAAACCGTGAAGAAGAGTGCGATATATAGCATGATCGTGCCGAACGGGATGCCCACAGCTTCAAAGAAGACATTATGGAGCAGAAGGAAGATGGTGGCGATCAGCTGTGTGGTCGTCTTGATCTTCCCGAGCATATTCGCCGCCACGACTTCACCTCCGCCGGCAAGGATCAGGCGAAGTCCGGTCACCGCAAATTCGCGGCTGATGATGAGAATGACAACCCAAGATGGCGCAAAGCCCATTTCCACAAGGATGATGAGTGCCGACGAGACAAGAAGCTTGTCAGCCAGAGGGTCGAGGAATTTTCCCATATTCGTGACGAGGTTGTATTTGCGCGCAAGATGGCCGTCAAACCAGTCTGTCAGTGCAGCAATGATGAAGATTACTCCACCGATCAGATGCTCAATCGGGAGATCCACTCCGCCGGCGCTGATGGTGCCCATCCCGAAGTCGGCAAGCATGAAGAGGATAAACACCGGGATCAGCAGAATCCTGGCCACGGTGATTTTATTCGGTAAATTCATGTATGATTCCGCCTTTCAAAAAAAATAAGTCATCCCTGAAGATGACTATTGTACAGATCCAATCTGGATAATGATGTTCTGGGTCACCCGCTCCGCCCCGGGAATTGCATAGGTGAGCGGATTGCCGTTCACAGCGATTTCCACGCCAGGCACATAACCGATACGGAATCGGAGCCATTGGACCCCTTGTGCCTCAATTGTCTCTGTCTGTCCGGTTTCGAGGCTTTTGCTGAAGTACTGCTTACCGGTATTGTCTGTAACAGTAATCCAGGAACGCCCTTTCCCCGTAAGCGTTACGGTCGCCTTGTCAGTACCGGCGAGGTTATAGAAGGTGTTTTCCCCTTCCGACCTGTCAACCGCGAGAGTGGCCTTGGGTGCTTCCGGTTCTTCCGGCTGTTCGGCTTTTTCTGTTTCTTTTTCCGCCTCTTTTTCTGCCGGCTCCTCTTTATCCGCTTCCCCGTCTTCCGTTGGTGCGCCTTCTCCGTTTTCCTCAGGACCCACCTGCTGGACCTGCACCGTGCTCTCCGTCTCGGCAATTTCCTCAGCCGGTTCAGTGTTTGAAGCCTGGTTAGCCTTCAGGAACCAGACGATGCCGATTGCCACGACAATAAACAGCGCCAGAATGACTTTTGGCATCGCTTCGGCTGTTTTGCCGGCACGTCTCATGGAGGTCCGCCTCATTGCAGGGGCCGTCATGCCCGATGCTTCACTTGTCAGAGGCGGTTCCGGTGCTTCCGCCTTATACATGGCAAGCATTTCATCCGCGTCGAGGCCAACCGCCTCAGCATATTGCTTGATAAATGCCCGGACGTAGAATGTGCCGGGCATGATGCCGAACTTGCCTTCCTCGATGGCGGCAAGATAGCGTTTCTGTATCTTTGTAATTTCCTGTAAATCTTCAAGCGAGTAGCCTTTTTCCAGCCTCGCCTGTTTTAGCCGAGCGCCCAATTCGGACAACCGAAACACCTGCCTATCAAATATTGAATCCGAAATCCATCCCGCTCCGGCTCGACATCCTGTCGTTCTCTTCCAGCTTCTCATAGGTGATCTCTTCATCTTCGTCACGACGGATCTCAATGATGTAATCGAAGTCCTCCATCGTGTATTCGGAAAGACGCACGAACATATCGGGATGTTCCACTACTTTGATTGCCGGAAGGCGCATAATCTCGCGGACGAGCTGCATATGCCGTTCGTCCGACGCTTTCCGGGTTACAATCCCGTCCAGGATAAAGACATTATCCGGGGAGAATTCATCACCGGCAAGCTGGCTCCTGACAGTCTGCCGGAGCATCGTCGAAGAAAGGAAGATCCATTTCTTATTCGCGCTTACACTCGCCGCCACAACCGATTCCGTCTTGCCAACCCGCGGCATGCCGCGTACTCCGATCAGCTTGTGGCCCTCCTGTTTGAAGATCTCCGCCATGAAATCGACGAGGATGCCGAGCTCATCCCGCACGAAACGGAATGTCTTCTTATCATCTGCATCCCGCTGAATGTATCGGCCGTGACGGACGGCCAGGATATCGCGGAGCTTGGGATGACGCAGTTTCCTGACATTAATCATGTCCATCGTGGAAGCGATCAGCTCAAACCGTTCGATGGCATCATCATTTTCCGTCCGGAGCAGCATGCCCCTCCTGCCCTGGTCCACTCCGTTGATCGTCACGATATTGACGCGGAGCAGGCCGAGAAGTGAGGAAATTTCCCCCAGAAGCCCCGGCCGGTTTACTTCGATTTCATATTCCATGTACCATTCACTCAACTTGGGTCGCCTCCATCGGCGCCGGATGCGCAATGTAGTTCTATCATATCGGATTTGCCTATTGAAGAAAAGAGATAGCCGGGCGGTTTTCGCAACAAAAGGCGGCGGACCGGAGCCGGTTGCTCCAGTCTGCCGCCATCTTTCAGATATACCAGCCGCCATTGACCCGGATGATTTCCCCGGTGATGTACCTCGCCTGTTCTCCAAGCAGGAAATCTACGGCACCGGCCACATCCTCCGGAGAACCGGGACGCATCAGGGGAATTTCTCCGAAAGCCATCCGCCGCTCTTCTTCATCAAGGTGACTGTTCATTTCCGTTTCGATCCAACCTGGCGAGATCGCGTTCACAAGCAAATTGGAGGCGGCTGCTTCCTTGGCATATGCCTTGACGAATGCGTGGACCGCACCCTTGACAGCAGAATAGGCCACCTCGCCGGCAGCACCCGTGTCTCCCCAGATCGAACCGATCATGACCACATGGGAAACGGGATGGCGCCTGAGTTTTTCTGAAACCAGGCCGATATACCGCATAGGATTGGCAACATGCACACGCCAAAGTGCATCCAGGTCATCCATATCCGTATCCGACATCAGCTTGGCCATTCCCTGCCCGGTACAGGAGACAACCGCCTGAAGGCCGCCTGTAGCCGCGGCCAGGCGCTCTCCTCCGTCCGGAACGGCAAAGTCCGCCTGCACTGCCACGAATCTTTGGTCCGGAAATGCTTCTGTTAGCCGGCTCTGCAATGCCTCAGCCGGCTCACGGGAAGCGTTGTAATGAAGGTATAGCGACCACCCTGAGGCGGCAAGCCGTTCAGCGACAGCCGTACCGATGCCTCCGGATGCACCGAGTACAGCCGCAGTCCTGAGCGGGCTCACCCGCCATTCGCCGGAGGTTTTACGGTAAAGACGGTGCGCGCCTGCTCATCGGCAAGCGGAGCGAGAACTGTCTGGAGATCCTTAACTTCCAGCGCCTCCAACGCGGTTACGGTGTCAAACAGATTCATGCCGTTGAATGCATATCGGGTAAACTGATTGGCGATGTATTCGACAGAGTTCAAGGCGCGCATGAAGAAGCCGATCCTTCTCCTGCGCTGGCGTTCCAGGTCGTCCTGTCCAAATGGAAATTTATCTGATGCCCGCTGCAGCGTGTCATAGATTTTCCGGGTCAGCTCTTCAGGCTTGGCGCTATCTGAGCCGATCACCGAAAAGGCGAACCCTTCTTCGGCGGTGAAATCTGTGGAGAACGATTCATCGATCAGACCTTCCTCATACGCTTCTGTATAGAACTTCGAGGTTTTGCCGAACAGAAGGTCGATCAGAATCTGATAAGCCAGTTCCTCCTTCAGCCCCTGCAGCCCCTCTTCCGACAATGCCGGAAGTTTAATGCCGACGTGGACCTTCGGCTTGGAGACATCCATCTCCAAACTGCCTTCCTTCACTGCAGATTCCATCTTTTCCTGAGGGAACTGCCGGACGATGCGCTCAGGCTTGTCGAATGTCTTCGACGCCTGATTCTTGCGGATAAACTCCATCATTTCCTCGGGATCGACCGAACCGACGGCGAACAGGAGCATGTTGGATGGGTGGTAAAACGTATTGTAGCACTCGTACAGGTGATCCGCCGTGATCTCCGAAATCGATTCAACAGTTCCTGCAATGTCGATTTTCACAGGGTGCTCCTTGTACAGGTTTTCAATTGTACCGAAATAGGCCCGCCAGTCCGGAAGGTCATCATACATCGTAATTTCCTGGCCGATGATCCCTTTTTCCTTTTCAACGGTCTCCTCTGTGAAATAAGGTGCCTGCACAAAATCCAGGAGCAATTCCGTATTCGGATAAAGGTTGTCCGTAGCGGAAAACAGATAAGCGGTCCGTGTAAATGATGTAAAGGCATTTGCGGACGCCCCGTTCATCCCGAATTTCTGGAATACATCGCCGTCTTCCTTTTCGAACATTTTATGCTCGAGGAAATGCGCGATTCCGTCAGGGACGCGGACAACTTCATCTTTGCCGAGCGGGGTGAAGGTATTGTCGATGGAGCCGTACTTGGTCGTAAACGAAACGTAAGTCTTTGAAAAACCGGATTTCGGCAGTATGAAAACCTGCAGCCCATTTGGAAGGGTCTCGTGGTAGAGCTTTTCATTGACGCGGCTGTAATCAAGCATTTGCATCAGCAGATTCCTCCTTTCCGGAGAGCAGATAGACAAGTTGGCGTTCAATTTTTTCGGCCATTTTCCGGATATCCTCAGGCGTGACGGGTTCCCATTTTGCAATCCAGCCCTCCGGTGTGAATCCTCCCGGCAGATCCTTGTACTGGTCGAAAATCTCGATCTGGCCCCTGGAAGAATCCAGAGCTTCCCGGAGCTGATTGGCGAGCATTGCCTTTGTCTGGCTCAGCTCTTCATCAGAAATCTCGCCTGCCCTCATCGCCTCAAGCTGTTCGTCAATCAGTTTGGTGGCCTTGTCGGCAAGATCCGCGTCAATTCCGGCTGACACCGTGATCAATCCGTAGCGGGAAAGATAAGAACTCGCTGCATAGTAGGCCATGCTTTCCTTTTCCCGGACGTTCATGAACAGTTTTGAATGCGGGAAGCCGCCGAAGATGCCGTTCGCCAGCTGCATCTTCGGAAAATCTTCGGTGCCGAACAGAACAGGAGTGCTGAAGCCGATATGCAGCTTGCCCTGTTTCATGTTCTGCTTTTCGGACACCCGTCCTTCCTTGCCGTTTCCGCGTTCCGCTTTCTCAGGCAGCACGGCCGGAACCCTCCCCTCGAAATGGAACGCTTCCTTTAGCGCGGATGTGACAGCCTCTTCATCGACAGCTCCGACGACGTAGATTTCGATCTCATCTTCGTCGATCATCCTGCGATAGGCCGCCATTGTCTTTTCAGGCGTCAGCGCCTCAAGATGAGCCTCCTCTCCTGTGGCGCGTATGGATTCCGGGCCTTCCGGGCGCAGGAGCGTCAGCAGACGCTGCTGCGCAAAGCGTGTCTTATCGTCATACAGGGAGCGGACACGTTCAAGCACAGTCTGCTTTTCCCGCTCGAACACCTGTTGTTTGAATACACCATCCTGAAGATTCGGCCGGAGCACGGCATCCGCCAGAAGACGGATCGTCCAGTCCGTGATGTTTTCATCACGGATGAGCCGGTCATCCACACACTCGGCGTTAACCGACAGATAGTGGTAGCCCCCTCGTTTGCCGACATCTGTATAGTAAAGAGTTCCGTACATGGTCTCGAGTACCTGTCGGAGAACAGCGCGGCTCGGATAGGTTTCAGTACTATCTTCCAGTATGTTGGCCAGGACGGCCCTCTCTGAAGCCCCTTCTGAAGTCAGCGGCTGCTTGAAGCGAATCGAGAACGTTACCGTTTTAAACTGTTCGGTCCTGCGTACATACAGGCGGACGCCTTGTGTCAATCGAGTTTCCGTAAACATGGGACACCTCGTTTTCATTCAAATTTGTATCAAGTATTCACCAATTCCACTATACCCAACCCGGCGTAGGCATGGCAAACTTTGGAGAAGTACAAAAGCGCAAGCGCCCGTTCAGCAACGTACAAACTGGAACCCTTCGCAATGTGATAAAGGAAACACGGTGAGGAACGAACCGATGTTGACTTATCGCAATGGAGAAGGGTGAAGTTTGCTAGTTGTTGGGCGCTGGAGCTGGACGGATCAAAAGCGCAAGCGCCCGTTCAGCAACGTACAAACTGGAACCATTCGCAATGTGATCAAGGAAACACGGTGAGGGCCAAGCCTATGTTGACTGCTCGCAATGGATGACATCCATTGCGAGCAGTTGCTTTCCGTTCCGGCGCAGCTTTCCGCGGGGAAGGCTAAGAGCCGGCGCCAAAACGAAGGTTGGCGCCTGCGCCCATAAGCGAAGCGTTGGGCGGCAAAGTTCTTCCTGCGCCCTTAACGTAGTGGTGGACTGCACCTATTTGCAGGGTCTCTCCGCTCTTCTTTTCCACAGGAGTCCGCGCCTCCACGACAAGCAATCGTGCAAATCATGTTCGATTCAATTGTTCCTTTATATAGTTCTGTGCGCTGGAGCCGGACGTGGACGACATGGGAATAATCATTGTCCACAGCGTGAAGTTTTATAATTTCCTAAGCCAAAATAAAAAGCGGGCCCTTGAAGGACCCGCTCAACCGGATTACCGGCTGCCTTTGATATATGGTTTTCCGTTCGCTTTCGGACCGGTCGCTTTACCGATAAAGCCGGCAAGGGCGAGGATCGTGACTACATACGGAAGGGCATGGAGATAACCCGTCGGAATTTCCTTGATAAGCGGAATGCTCGGTCCGACGACCGCGAGTGCCTGCGCGAAGCCGAAGAAGATGGCAGCGCCCATCGCGCCGATCGGATGCCACTTGCCGAAGATCATTGCGGCAAGGGCCATGAAGCCCTGACCGTTGATTGTCGCATGTCCGAAATCCCGCGTCATTGTCTGGGAATAAATTGCCCCGCCGATTCCGGCCAGCGCTCCCGAAATAATGACTGCGATGTAGCGGATCTTGTTGACGTTCACACCCATCGTGTCAGCCGCCATCGGGTGTTCCCCGACCGCGCGGAGACGAAGCCCGAACGGAGTCTTGTAAATCACATACCAGGTAATGATCGCAGCCACAACCGCCAGGATGCTCGAGCCGTAGATGCCCTTGAAAAACAGCGGTCCGATCACCGGGATGTCTGACAGAAACGGCATGTCAAAGTTCGGGATCGCTTTCTTGATGAAGTCGGTCTGCCCCTTTTCAAAAATCATCTTTGTCAGGAAAAGGGCGATGGCGAGTCCGAGCATGTTGATGGCGACACCCGAGACGACCTGGTCGGCCCGGAATGAAATCGATGCGACCGCATGCAGGATTGCAAAGATACCTGATACGATCATTGCCGCGATCAGCGCGATCCACGGGGTCCATGACCCGAACGTATCAAAGAAGAACAGATTAAACAGGATGCCGATAAAAGCGCCCATGACCATGAGGCCTTCAAGTGCGATGTTGACGACACCCGAACGTTCAGAAAAGACTCCGCCCAGAGCCGTGAAAATCAGTGGCGCTGCATAGGCGATGGACACCGGCACCATGAAATAAAGGATATCGAGGAAGCCCATGTCACTTCTCCTCCTTTTTCTTGGAGATCTTGGTCAGGAAGAGACGGATTGCGTAACCGCAAGCCACGAAGAAAATGACGAGTGCGATGACGATCTGGACAACCTCTTCCGGAATCTGGGCGGCGTTCGGCATATTGAGCGCGCCGTATTTCAGCGAACCGAACAGGACCGCTCCGAAGATGACGCCCAGAGGCGTATTCGCTCCAAGGAGCGCAACCGCGATTCCGTCAAAGCCGATGCCGGTGAATCCGCCGCGCGTATACATATTGCCGAAGGTTCCGAGACCTTCCATTGCGCCGGCGAGACCGGCGAACGCGCCCGAAATGACCATCGACAAAATGATGTTCTTGCCGATTTTCATACCTGCATATTCGGAAGCATTCTCGTTGAAGCCGACCGCCTTCAGTTCGAAACCGGTCGTTGTTTTTTCAAGGATGAACCACATGACGGCCACCATCAGCAGCGCGACGATGATTCCGTAATGCAGCCGCGAGTAATCTGTCAGAGAGGAAAGGAACTCGGAACGCAGGGAAGCCGATTCCATGATCCTGTCGGTCTTGTCTCCTCCGCCTGACCATGTTTTTATAAGTGCGTTGACGACGTGCAGCGCGATGTAGTTCATCATGATCGTCACGATAACTTCGTGGATTTTCATCTTCGCTTTAAGAAGCCCCGGCAGGAATGCCCATAGCGCTCCTGCTGCAGCACCCGCCAGGATGGAGAGCGGCAGATGGATGAATTTTGGGAGGTCGAAGGCAGCACCCACATATACTGCTGCAAACCAGCCGACAATCAGCTGTCCCTCAACCCCGATATTGAAAAGGCCTGTGCGGAAAGCAAAGGCTACCGCAAGCCCGGCAAGAATATATGGTGTGATCTGGCGGATGGTCTCCCCGATGGCATACGAGTCACCGAAAATCCCTTGCCAAAGCGCGATATACCCCGCAACCGGATCATAGCCGCTGACCAGCATGACGATCGCTCCGACCAGCAGGCCGAGTATGACGGCGATGGCCGGCACGAGGAGATTGATCATTCTATTGGACATGATTGTTGACACCTTCTTCTGACTGCACGACAGCCGCTTCTTTCGAGTGACCGGCCATCAGCAGGCCAAGTTGCTGTTCATCCGTTTCCGATGGAAGCACAGTGTCAATAATCGACCCGTCATAAATGACCGCAATCCGGTCGGAAACGTTCATCACCTCATCCAGCTCGAACGAAATGAGGAGAACGGCCTTGCCGCTGTCCCTTTGCTCGATCAGCCTGCGGTGGATGAATTCTATAGCGCCCACATCAAGTCCACGGGTCGGCAATGCCGCAATCAGGAGATCGGGATTCCGCTCGACTTCACGGCCGATAATCGCTTTTTGCTGATTTCCGCCTGAAAGTGCGCGCGCCGGTTCGTGGGGTCCCTGAGTTCTGACGTCATATTGTGCAATGATTTCTTCAGCTTTTTTTTCAATCGCTGCGTAATCCATGATCCCTCCCTTGGAATACGGAGGCCGGTAATAAGTCTGGATCGCGATGTTGTGGCCGATCGGGAAATCAAGCACAAGTCCGTGCTTATGGCGGTCCTGAGGTATATGGCCGATGCCGCTCTTCGTAATTTCACGCGGTTTCCGGTTCGTGATGTCTTTACCGTTGATTATGATTTTGCCGGATTTGGATTTGCGCAGACCGGTAATCGCCTCGATCAGTTCGGACTGGCCGTTACCGTCAATTCCTGCGATGCCGACGATTTCACCCTTGCGGATGCTCAAGTTCAGGTTTTTGACCTTGGCAACTCCGCGTGCGTCCTCTACGGTAAGCCCGTTGATCTGCAGCACTTCATCAGTCGGGCTGGCCGGCCCTTTCTCGGTTTTGAATGTGACCTGTCGGCCGACCATCATCGATGCCAGTTGCTCGGGATCTGTCTGTGCAGTTTCAACCGTGCCGATTCCCTTACCCTTCCGGATGACTGTAACCCGGTCGGAGACGTCCATGATTTCCTGGAGCTTGTGAGTGATGAGAATGATCGATTTCCCTTCGGCGATCAGCTTTTTCATGATCCCGATAAGTTCGCTGATCTCTTGCGGGGTCAGTGAAGCTGTCGGCTCATCGAAGATCAGGATATCCGCTCCCCGGTATAGGGTCTTCAGGATTTCCACGCGTTGCTGCATACCGACGGAAATGTCCTCGATCTTGGCATTCGGATCGACATTAAGCCCGTATTGCCTGGAAAGTTCCGCGACTTTCTTGGAAGCGCTGGAAATGTTCACACTGCCGTTTTTTGTCGGTTCATTGCCGAGGATGATGTTTTCGGTGACCGTAAAATTTTCGACCAGCATAAAGTGCTGGTGGACCATGCCGATTCCGAGATTGTTCGCGACGTTCGGATCGGTGATGTCGACCTTTTTGCCGCGCACCCGGATTTCTCCTCCCTCCGGCTGGTAGAGGCCGAAGAGAACGTTCATAAGCGTGGATTTCCCGGCGCCATTCTCACCGAGAAGGGCATGGATCTCCCCTTTTTTGAGTTGCAGGGTGATATTATCATTAGCTACGAAATTGCCGAACTCCTTGCGGATGTTGAGCATTTCGATCACGTATTCCAATGGTTTCACTCCTTTGTCTTAAACCTGACTATCACCTGTAAACTGATACAGGAAAGACTTCCTGAGCAGGAAATCTTTCATCTACCATTTACAAAATGGCTGTTACATAAGGAAACATGAAGGCCGGCTTTCCGGCCCCCATGTCCATTTCATCAATATTACTTAGGTTCTTTGCCTTCCGGATATTCCTTGACTTCGATTTCTCCGGAAGCGATCTTTTCCTGGTACTCATCGATCTGAGCCATGATGTCTTCAGGGATGTTGCCGCGGGAATCCGCAAGTGCGACACCGTCTTCAGAAATGCCGTAAGTGATCACTTCACCGCCAGGGAACTCGCCGTTCATGCCCTTTTCGGAGATGTCCTTGACCGCTACGTCAACGCGCTTCAGCATCGAAGTGAGTGTGACGTTCACGTCACCGACCGCACCTTCGTCGTACTGGTCGGAGTCAACGCCGATGACCCATACGTTTGCATCCGGATCGTTCGACTTGCGCTCTTTCGCTTCGGAGAATACGCCATTGCCCGTACCGCCGGCTGCGTGGAAGATGATATCGACGCCGCTGGAGTACATGCGGTTGGCAGTTGTCTTACCGAGTTCTGCTTTATCGAATGCGCCTGTGTATTGGATATCGACTTCAATGGACGGGTCAACCGCCTCGACACCCTGTACAAAACCAGACTCGAAGCGGTGGATGACTTCGTTCTCCATACCGCCGACAAAGCCGACTTTCTTGCTTTCTGTCATAAGCGCCGCTGCGACGCCCGCAAGATAAGAACCTTCATGCTCTTTGAAAAGGAGGCTGACCGTGTTAGGCTGCTCGACCACTGCATCGATGATTGCGAACTCTGTGTCCTTCTGCTGGGAAGCGATCTCATCAAGCGCGTCCTGCATCATGAAGCCGACACCGAAAACAAGGTTGAAATCGCGGCGGGCAAGTGCGTTCAGGTTCGGGATGTAATCCTCTTCACCGGCAGACTGGAGGTAGTCAAAGCCGCCGTCACCTTTTTCAAGCCCGTTATCTTCGCCGAATTCCTGGATCCCTTTCCATGCGGCCTGGTTGAACGATTTGTCGTCAACGCCGCCGACATCAGTGACCATCGCTACGGAATATTCGGATGCGGATTCACCGCCGCCGGAATTGTTGCCTTCGTTCGTTGCTTCTTCACCGTTGTCAGATCCGCATGCGCCGAGGAGCGTGCCTGCAGCCAAAAGAACCGACAGCGCAAGACCAAACTTGCGTTTTGCCATTTGTGGTACCCCCTAAATAATGTTGTGAATGTACTTTTTTTGATAGCAGGAAGGTTATCTGTTTTACATCCGTTTCCGCAAAACGTGGAAGTTGAATTTATCGCCCTTGAAATAATTGCGGGAGTGGAGAATGACGTCTTCCCCTTCCGCATAATGGGACTGCCGCAGCATAAGCAGCGCAGTCTCCGGTTCGCATTCGAGGATCGGAGATGCCTCCTCGTCGTACCCGACCGGTTCAATCTGGGCCACAGCCTGTGTAATCCTCAGGTTCCCCGTCCGCTCGATCGCCTCGAAAATCGATTCGTCTTCCTGTTTCAGGAATTCCTCACCGACATAGCGGGACGGGAAGATATCGATGCAGTAGACAACCGGCTCACCGTCCGCCGTCCGGACCCGCTTGATCGTCATGATCCGCTCATCCGGGCCGCACCCGAAACGCTCCATATCTTCCTCCGTGGCAAGTTCCTCGGAAGAGCTGATGAAGTTCGTTCCCGGTGTCATGCCAACCTGGCGGATCATGTCAGATACGCTGGCCAGCTCTTCGATACCCGCAGTAAACAGCGGTCTCGGATTGACGAAAGTCCCGACTCCATGCCTTCGGACAATGTAGTGCTCTTCCTCCAGCAGGCGAAGCGCTTCGCGCAGTGTCGCCCTGGACACGCCCATGATCTTGGCGAGTTCAAACTCGGATGGAAGTTTTTCTTTCTCTTTGAAAACCCCCGACGCAATGTCCCGTTTGAGCTGCTCGATGACCTGAAGATACAAATGCCGGTGGTCCGTCTTTACCGTCATGACATCACCACCAAATTAAAGAGATCAGACATCTGATGTAAAACCTTCCTCCTAATCAGTCATACTATATCATTTTTGCTACCCTATTGAAATACCTATCTTTCTAAATATCTAGACGAATTCATACTTACGCCCCATACTTGTAATCATTCCGTCATGATTAAGCGCTTCCTTTTACAATCAAGCGTTTTCAATGTTTCAGAAGGGGTCCTCCTAATTAAAAACAAGGTCCATCACAATGGCGTGATGGACCTTGTTTTCTCTGCAAATTTGGGAATATCATGATTCATCCGGATGATCCTGGACAAGGACCTGCCGCGGTTTGCTGCCTTCATGCGGGCCGACCACTCCACGCATTTCCATCTGGTCGACAATCCGCGCGGCTCGTGAGTAGCCGATTCGGAATCTCCTCTGGAGCATTGAGACCGATGCCTGCTGCATGCTCCTCACAAGGTCGACCGCCTCATCGTACAATTCATCAGTTTCTTCATGCGGCGCAACTTCTTCCACTTCCGTCGGAATCATCGATTCTTCATACTGCGCTTTTTGCTGGCTAATGACGAAGTCGACGACTTCCTCGACTTCCTGATCGGATAGGAAGGCGCCCTGAATCCGGGTCGGCTTGGAGGCTCCTGCCGGAAGATACAGCATATCGCCGCGGCCAAGCAGTTTTTCCGCACCGCCTGAATCGAGGATGGTTCTGGAGTCCACGGCCGATGAAACTGCGAATGCAATCCGTGACGGGATGTTTGCCTTGATGATGCCCGTAATGACATCGACGCTCGGACGCTGAGTTGCAATGATCAGGTGGATGCCTGCGGCACGGGCCATCTGGGCAATCCGCGTGATGGAATCCTCGACATCACTTGATGCGACCATCATTAGGTCCGCAAGCTCATCGACAATGACGACAATGTAAGGGAGCCGCGGATGCTTTTCTTCGTTTTCCTCATTCCACTCATCGATATGGAGGTTATACCCCTCGATGTTTCTCGTGCCGGTATGGGAGAAGAGGTCATATCGCCGCTCCATTTCCGCCACGACCTTTTTTAGTGCCTGCGATGCCTTACGCGGGTCGGTGACGACAGGTGCAAGCAAATGCGGCACACCATTGTAAACGTTGAGCTCGACCATTTTCGGGTCAATCATCATCATCTTCACTTCATGCGGTTTCGCCCTCATGAGGATACTGATAATGATGCCGTTGATGCACACACTCTTCCCGCTGCCTGTTGCTCCGGCTACGAGCATATGGGGCATCTTGTTCAGCTCGGCCATGACAGCTTCGCCGGAAATATCCCGGCCCAGTGCGACCATGAGCTTGGAATCCGGCCGGTTATTGTTCCGTGCCTCGAGCACTTCACGAAGCGAGACCATGGCCACTTCGGTGTTCGGAACTTCAATGCCGACAGCGGACTTGCCCGGAATCGGCGCTTCGATCCGGATATCCCGGGCCGCAAGCGCCAGTGCAATATCATCTGCGAGGCTGACAATCCTGCTGACCTTCACACCGGTTGCAGGCATCACTTCGTACTTGGTGACGGCCGGGCCGAGATGGACCTCGGTGACACTCGCCTTTACACCGAAGCTGTGGAATGTCTTCTCCAGTTTTTCCGCATTGTGCTGAATCATATTGTACTCGCCGCTCTGGTCGTTTTCCGGAGGCGGATTCAGCAGGGAAACCGGAGGCAGGACGAAGTCTTCATTCACCGGCTGGACATCTCCGATATCGTGTATAACGGTGTCCCCTTCAGCCTGCGTCTCCTCCTCGCCATGTCCCCCGGTTGAAAGATCTTCTTCCTTTGGAGAGGGCTTTGCCCGTTCCGTGAATGAAGAGATGATCGGCTGCACGCGTACGGGTTCGGGTTCCGGATCAGAAGCGCCATAGACTTCTTGCTGGTGTCCGGCCTCCATCCCGTCTATGCCACGGGTTGCGGCTTCCTCATTTTCGGCTGAGCGCCTGGATCTTCTTTGTTTTTCCGGCTTTTCCCGCTTTTGCGGCTTTGGCCTGGCGGGCTTGCGTTCACGCGTGAACCACTCACGGATTGATTCCGCTGCTTCCGGCAGTTTCTCAGCAAGATAAGGCACAAGTGCCTTTCCTGTCAGCAGGATCAGGCCCATCGAGAGCATGATGATCCCTGCGATGGTGGCGCCGGCGGAATCAAAGAGAACATGGAACATAGCGAACAGGAAGCCTCCCACAATTCCGCCACCCAGTGAAACTGCGGGATCCGTGATGCCTCCGTCTGTGACGAGGATGATCCAGGTCTCCTTTAGCGCGGATGTGGTCTGCATGCGGCCGCTCTCATACCGTTCCGTGAAAAGCAGGACATGGCTGAAGAGCGTCAGGCTTCCAAGAATCAGCAGAAGCCCGCCGACGATGCGGTTGCGCAAGTCGGGAATTTCCCGCTTCACCATGAGCAGGAGCGCAAATATCAGGAAAAGGAACGGCAGTGCAGCATGCCAGTTCCCGAAAAGAAAACGGGATGCGCTTCCCAGCCCTCTCCCTACAAATCCGAGACTGAAAAATGTAATGATGGCAAGGCCGGTCATGACAAGTCCCGAGAGCTCATATCCGAGCGGATAGAGGCCGGATTTCTTCTTTTTGGCGGAAGTCCTTCTTTTTTTCTTTTTATTGCGTTTGGTCGCCATCTTTCTTCACCCCCATGGATGAAAACGGGATTTCCCGCCAGCGACGGCGAAGAAATCCCGTTTTGTTCTATCTCTGTTGCCGCGTATTAATACTCCATGATGATCGGAATGATCATCGGGCGGCGCTTGGTCTTCTGGTAGAGGTATGAATTGAGTGTATCGCGGATTTCCTGCTTGATGCTCGTCCATTCGAACGATTCTTTGTTGGAATACTTGCCGACAATCTTCTTCACGAGTTCACCGGCTTCGCCGATCAGCTCACGGGAGTCACGCACATAGACGAAGCCGCGGGAAAGGATTTCCGGACCTGCCGCAATCGTCTTCTTTTTGCGGTTGAGCGTAATGACGACGATGAAGATTCCGTCTTCGGACAGAAGCTTGCGGTCGCGCAGGACGATGTTGCCGATGTCCCCGACCCCGCTTCCGTCGATGAGCACATTCCCTGCGGTGACCCGGCCGGTCATTCTCATCTTGCCGTTTTTGTACTCCACAATGTCGCCCTTGTCCGCTATAAAGATGCGGGACTTTGGCATACCGGTCTGCTGCGCGAGTTTTGAGTGGGCCATGAGCATCCGGTACTCTCCCTGAATCGGGATAAAGAACTTCGGCTTCATCAGGTTAAGCATCAGCTTCAGGTCTTCCTGGCTTCCGTGACCGGATACATGCACCTTTCGGCTGGATGTCAGGACATCGGCTCCCGCCTTGGCAAGGTCGTTCATCGTGTTGTACATGCCGACTTCCATGCCGGGGGACGGTGTGAACGTGATGAGGACCGTATCGGTTTCCTTGATGCGGATATCCTTATGCTGTTTTCGGACGATGCGCTCAAGCGCATCCAAAGGTTCGCCCTGGTTGCCCGTCACAATGATGGCCACTTGGGAGTCGTCATACTTCGCGATTTCCTTCACCGTGATGACGAGGCCATCCGGGACATTCAGATAGCCGAGTTTCATGCCGACTTCAAAGTAGGTCTCGAGGGACTTTCCGATGACTGCAACCTTGCGCCCTGATTCGGCGGCACGGTCGAACACCTGCTGCATCCGGATGAAGTTCGAAGCATAAAGGGCAATCAGGATGCGGCCCTGTGCCTTATGGAATGTTTTGGACAACTGCTCTGCGACGACGGATTCCGGCGTCGTATGGCCCGGGCGCTCTGCTTCCGATGAATCGGACATCAGGATGAATACGCCTTCGTCCCCGATTGCGGCCATCTTGGAGATGTCAGGCCGGTACTTGCCTTTTGCCGACTGGTCGAATTTGAATTCCCCGGTATGGACAATGGCGCCCTCGCTCGTATGGAAGACAATGCCGAGGGCATCCGGAATGCTGTGCGTCGTATGGAAAAACGTCACATATGTCCGCCCGAAATTCATCCGGCTCCGGTTTGATACTTCAAAGAACTTGACGTTCTTGGGTGCAGGCTTGTCTTTCAGGTGCTCTTTTGCCAGCGCGATCGTCAGTTTCGAGCCGTATACGGGAGCCTGGACCTTGCTGAGCAAGTAGGCGATCGAGCCGATTGCATCTTCATGGCCGTGTGTCAGGAAAATCCCTTTCAGCCGATCTTTGTTTTCTTCGATGTAGGTCATATCCGGGATGACGATGTCGATGCCCAGCATATCCCCTTCCGGGAACATGAGGCCGCTGTCGACGATGAACAGTTCATCATCGATCTCCACGACATACATCGCCTTACCGATCTCCCCGACTCCTCCGAGGGGGATGACCCTGATGTTTTCGTTTTTTGTCTTGGTCAATGGTTCTCCTCCTAAATCATACCCGTTCCATATCCGCTAACCTCCATTATACGGGAGCCGTACAATCTAGACAAATTAAAAAAGTGCTGAAATTGGGATTCGTTCCGGCCGTAACTGATTGGCGCACCGCGGAGGTACTCCGGCTTTCCTGCTTTGGCACCGACGGGGATGATGGGTGCATCATCTCTGTACGTATGTTGATCTTTCATCAGGACTTGTTGATCTTCTCAACAATCTCATTGATCTTTCGCGCACTCTTGTTAATCTTTCAGAAAAAAAACGAACTGACAGGGCACATTTCCCTGTCAGTTCGCTTTTGGCAGATGCCTGTAGGACATACGGCATGTCACGTCCCCGTCGCCGCCCGGAAATCGGACATTGCCTGCCCGACAATCGTGTACCCTTCTCCGTCCAGGGGCATGATCGGGAGCCGCACCGTACCCGGGTCAAATCCGGCCAGTTCCAATGCATGCTTAACCGGAGACGGGCTAGGGCGGGAAAACAGGGCTTCTGATAAACGGCTGATTTCCGCATGGAGGCGGACGGCTTCTTTATGATCACCGTTCCTGTAAGCGCGGACCATCCGCTGCATCTCGGGTCCGGCCACATGCGAGGCGACTGAGACAACGCCGTACCCGCCGATTGCAAGCACCGGAAGCGTCAGGCCGTCATCCCCGCTGTAAAGGCGGAATCCCTCGTCCGTCCCCGAAATGATGCGGGTCATGGCGCCGAGATCTCCTCCCGCTTCCTTCACAGCCCGGATGTTCGGGACACCCGACAGGGCGATGACCGTCTCGGGTTCCAGTCGGGATGCGGTCCTGCCGGGCACATTATAAAGCATGACCGGAAGCTTCGTGCTTCCCGCCGCTTCAGTGAAATGCGCATGCATGCCCCGCTGGTCCGGCCGGTTATAGTACGGTGCCACCAACATGATGCCATCCGCTCCTGCGGACTCCGCCCTTTTCGTCATGGCTACGGTCGCGGCGGTGCTGTTGCTCCCGGTACCTGCGATGACAGGAATCCTGCCCCCGGCCGCCTCGACGGACAGCCTGATGACCCGCTCCTTCTCGTCGTCGCTCAGCGTGGGCGCTTCCCCTGTCGTCCCACAGACCACAATGGAGTCCGATCCATTCTGTATCAAAAAATCAACGAGGGCAATCAGGCGGCCCTCGTCAACATTTCCATCCTTATCGAACGGCGTGACCATCGCCGTCGCTATGCTGCCGAGTTCCATCGGCGTCTTCCCCTTTCAGCAACCCGTCCGCGATGAGTGCTTCAGCGATCTGGATCGAGTTGAGGGCAGCCCCTTTCAAAAGGTTATCCGCGACAACCCAGAAGTGGAAGGCGCCCGGGGTGTCGAGATCCCTGCGGAGGCGTCCGACAAATACATCGTCTTTTCCTTCTGCGAACAGTGGCATCGGGTACGCCTGGTTTTCCGGATCATCCATTACGGTGATTCCTTCCGCGGCATGCAGGGATTCCCGTATGCCTGCCGCATCAGCCGACGGATTGCCCGTCTCGAAGTACACAGATTCGGAGTGGCCGGTCACGACCGGGAGACGGACACATGTTGCCGCTACGGAAAGTTCAGGCATTCCCATGATCTTCTTTGTCTCATTGATCATTTTCCACTCTTCAAATGTATAGCCGTCCTCGCTGAAGACATCAATTTGCGGCACCGCGTTGAACGCGATCGGGTAATGTTTCTTATCACCCTTGACCGGCAGAAGCTCCGCCTCTGCTCCGGCCCTGTTGTCCATATCCTCACTTTGTTTGCCCAGCTCGCCGATCGCGGCGGCTCCGGCACCGGATACCGCCTGATAAGTCGATACGATCACTTTCTTCAGGCCGTACTTTCTGCGGACCGGCTCCAGTGCCGCAACCATCTGGATGGTCGAGCAGTTCGGGTTGGCGATGAGGCCCCGGTGTTCCTTGAGCGCCTCACGGTTCACTTCCGGAACGACAAGCGGAGTGTCCGGATCCATGCGGAATGCGCTCGTATTGTCGATGACGACTGCTCCCCGGCGGACCGCTTCCGGCGCAAGCTGCTTGGATACGCTCCCGCCTGCACTGAAGAAGGCGATATCCACTCCGTCAAAGCGTTCCGGCACCGCTTCTTCCACAGTAAATTCCTTTCCTCCGAACTCCACTTTGCTTCCCGCAGAACGCGCAGAGGCCAGGAAGAGGATTTCATCGGCAGGGAAATTCCTTTCTTGTAGTTTTTTGGCGATTCCCTGGCCCACCGCACCTGTAGCTCCGACAATTGCAACACGATATCCCATGGTCAAACACTCCTCAGTTTATGATCGAATGTTCAGTATTATAGCATGTTCTGAATGGGTTTTGGAGAAATACTCATGTTTAAGTATTTTCATGCTTAATGAGGAGAGGCTGAAGCTGCTCTCCCTTTAAAGCTGCCTCGACCGTATCGACCATTTTGGTGAAGTCACTGATGAGGGAATTCGGTTTTTTCACGGGATCATCCTGGCCGAACGGGATAAAGTAAATGTTTTTCGTATTCACCAGTTTCATGATATTGGACCCGTTCAAGCCAAGTGCGTCGTTGGTGGAAATGCCGATGACGACCGGTGTGCCGTTTCTGAGTGTCGCCTTGGCTGCCATCAGTACCGGTGAGTCAGTGATGGCGTTTGCAAACCTTGAAATCGAGTTCCCTGTCATCGGTGCGATCACCATGCAGTCGACCGGTGTTTTCGGTCCAAACGGCTCCGCCTCAGCGATGGTGGTGATGATATCCGCCCCGGCTGCTTCGCGGATTTTTTCCATCCATTCCTCGCCTGTCCCGAAACGGGTTGCGGCGGTCAGCACGGAGTTGGTGATGACCGGAACGACTGTCGCCCCCCTGTCGGTGAACGCCTTGATCTTTGGAATCACATCTGCATAGGTGCAGTGGGATGCAGTGATTCCGAAACCGATTCTTTTGCCGTCGAGCATCCTGATTCTCCTTCCGCTAGCTGTCCATTCTGCACAGCGCTTCCGAGAGGACCCGGGCGGCCTCGTCCGGAAAAAACCGTCCCGGCAGCGCAGGCAGTAACCTATAGTATTCATGGACGGCTCCGGGCTTTAGGCACCCGGGGGCAGAAGCCAGATCATAGATTCGCGAGTAACTAAATGCCTCCGGAACGTCCAGCCACTGGGCAGGTATGGTATTGACCAGTATTTCGCCTTGATCAGCAAGATCCAATCCGCCAAAGGCCGTTGTCCGAAACCCTTCGGTCAGTGCTTCTGCTGTCTGTGCCGGCGAGCGGGCAAGCACGGAAACATCCGCCCCCATTGCGCGAAGCAGCCTTGCAGTGGTTTTGCCGACCCGGCCATAGCCGGCGACAGCCCACTTTCTTCCGGCAACCGGCCCCGCTCCCGAATGATAGAAGCCAGCGAGGAAACCTTCTGCCGTCAGGCTTGCATTTTCCCAGATAAACCGCTCTTCTTCCAAGTACATCCTGGGAACCTTTCCCGCCAGCTTTACCGCCTCCTGCCAGCCGGCATCGAGCCTGCCGGCAAACAGCCGGTCAGCTTTCTCCAGCGTGCCCCGGGCCGGACTTCCGTCAGGCGGATGGATTGGCAGCACGACACGCATCGGTTTTTCACTCAACAAAAGCGTGTCGGTCCTGTCGTCCCAGCAGTCCCTCGGATCATGGAGCACCGAGAAGCCTTTTTGTTTCAGGAAGTCCGCCGATTTGGCAAACCGTGCATCTGATCCGATGATCAGCCAATCCCGGCGGCTCATTCAAATAGCCCCTCATGGATCGGACGGGTGCGCCTAAATAAAATCCGGTCATCCCCGATCAGGACGATTTCCTCCCAAGGGATGTATTCCGCTTCTCCGGCCGATTTCCGCCCCCCCTGCAGCCAGCCGGCGCGTCGCTTTAGTTCAAAGCCGTAGATCCGGCCGCTTTTCGGTTCAAATAACATCTCCGTATCGGCAAGAAGTCCATACCGGACGCCATCTTCCATCTGGATCAGCTCTTTTTCGGCCATTGTTGACAGCAGCATCGTCCACTCCCCTTTCTTCTAAACTATATGCGTCACCCGGGCGGAAGTTCCCGCCCGGAAACAGCTGCTGCAAACAAATAAAACCGGAAGGCTGATGCGGCCTTCCGGTGAGATTTCAATTCGGTATGATGATCGACTCCGCTGGAGGACATGAGAAAATGCGATCTGCAATGCGACGGATTTGCTTGGCGTCCACTTGCCGGAACTCTTTCATGACTTCATCGATGTCTTTATGTTCGCCTGTGAACAGCTCATTTTTCGCGTTCCGGCTCATGCGTGCTGAAGGTGACTCGAGCCCGAGCAGAAGGCTGCCTTTCATCTGGCCCAATGCCCCTTCAATCTCGGTCTCCGTCACCCCCTCTGCGAGAAGGGTGCGTATCTCATTCTGGATGACCGCCCGGGTTTCCTCAAGACGGGAAGGCGACGTCCCTGCATAAATTGTCACAGAGCCAGAATCGGTGTGTGTTGAATGGTACGAGTAGACCGAGTAAGCAAGCCCATGCTCTTCACGGATCCTCTGGAAGAGCCTCGAGCTCATACTGCCGCCAAACAGCGCATTCAGGATGATCAGTCCGTATATGTCGGGATCGTTTACATCCATTCCCGGATAGCCGAGACAGATATGTGCCTGCTCGGTGTCTTTTCTTTTGCGGATTGAACCGGAAGCGAACTCAGGACGCCCCACGGACAGGGGTGCCGATGCTCCTGCGGCAAACGAACCGAACAGTTCCCCGATCCGGCTGATCAGCTCTTCATCCACACAGCCCGCTGCAGAGATGACGATCCGTTCCGGACGGTATTCTCGTTTCAGGAATGCGACAGTTTCCTCTCTCGTAAATGCGCTCACCGTTTCCGGGTACCCCAAGATTGGGCGTCCCATCGGATGTCCGGGGTACATAGCGGCCTGCAGCTGCTCATGGACATCATCATCCGGCGTATCTGCGACCATGGCAATTTCTTCTAGAATGACGGACTTTTCTTTCCGCATCTCGGTTTCGTCGAAGGCCGAGTTGAAGAACATGTCCGCCAGTACATCAATTGCCTCCAATGCATCTTCGGCGAGCACACTCACATAAAAGCAGGTCTCTTCCATGGCTGTGTAGGCATTGATCTCGCCGCCTGTACGGTCGATTGTTTCCGCAATATCTTTAGCCGTTCGGCGGGCGGTACCCTTGAACAGCATATGCTCGATAAAGTGGGCCATGCCGGCTTCACCGGCCGATTCATTTCTTGCGCCGGTCTTTACCCATATCCCGAGCGCTACCGAACGGACATGCGGCATCTGTTCCGTAACGATCCGCACGCCGTTCGGACATTTTCTGGTCTGGATCATCTTCTCCCCCCTTTATTAAACTTTATGTTCCCGGATCCGGGCTTAAGCGCAGGCCGGTAAAAAGAGGGCCGGCCGACCGGCCGCCCTCTGGTGATTTTTATTCTGTTTTTCCGGATTCTTCGGAAGCTTCCTGTTCCTCTTTGAGAACCGCTTTGCGAGACAGGTTGACCCGGTTGTGGTTGTCGATTTCGACGACCTTCACCCGGACCACGTCGCCGATTGACAATACATCTTCGACTTTGTTTGTCCGCTGTTCCTGGATCTCGGAAATGTGGAGCAGACCGTCTTTACCCGGGAAAAGCTCTAGGAACGCGCCGAACTTTTCGATCCGCTTGACCTTGCCGTCGTAGTATTCGCCTACTTTTGCCTCACGGACGATGTTTTCAATCATCGACTTGGCCTTCTCATTCATCTCCTGGTCGATCGAGGAAACATAGATGGTGCCATCCTGCTCAGTATCGATCTTGACGCCGGTCTCATCGATGATCTTATTGATCTGCTTGCCGCCCGGTCCGATTACATCACGGATCTTTTCAGGTTTGATCTGGATGACGATGATTTTAGGCGCATGGTCGGAAAGCTGCTTGCGCGGCTCGGAAATCGCAGAAATCATGTTTTTCATGATATGCATCCGGCCCGCCTTTGCCTGCTCCAGCGCTTCTTCGAGGATTTCGCGGGACAGTCCCTCGACTTTGATGTCCATCTGCAGGGCGGTGATTCCCTTTTCGGTGCCGGCCACCTTGAAGTCCATGTCCCCGAGAGCGTCTTCCATACCCTGAATGTCGGAAAGGACGGTATAATTGTCGCCCTTTTTGACGAGTCCCATGGCAATTCCTGCAACAGGTGCCTTGATCGGCACGCCGGCATCCATCATCGCCATCGTTGAAGCACAGATGGAGGCCTGCGAAGAAGAGCCATTGGATTCCAGCACTTCGGAGACGAGGCGGACCGTATACGGGAAATCATCCTCGGACGGCACAACCGGGGCGAGGGCACGCTCACCGAGAGCACCATGGCCGATTTCCCTGCGGCCCGGCGATCGGATCGGGCCCGTTTCCCCGACACTGAACTGCGGGAAGTTGTAATGATGCATGAAACGCTTGGATTCTTCAAGGCCCAGGCCATCGATAATCTGGACATCCCCTAGCGCGCCGAGTGTACAGATGCTGAGTACCTGAGTCTGGCCGCGGGTGAAAAGTGCCGAACCGTGTGTCCGGCTCAGGATTCCGGCCTCGGAGGAAAGCGGACGGATTTCATCCGGTTTCCGTCCATCCGGGCGGATCTTTTCATCGGTGATCTGGCGGCGGACTTCATCCTTGACGAGTTTGTCCAGAATGGCACGGACCTGTCCGAGATCTGCCTCTTCGTCCGATTCCGCATATGCCTCAACCACGGATGTCTTTACTTCCCTGATGGCTTCTTCGCGTGCATGCTTTTCTTTTGTCTGGATGGCGTCATGCAGACGGGCTTCCGCCTTTTCCCGAACTTCTTCCGTCAGGGACGGATCCAGTTCGAACAAGGCGATTTCCCTGTTCTCCTTGCCGGTTTCGCGAGCGATTTCTTCCTGGAAGGCGACGAGGCGCTTGATTTCTTCATGACCGAACATGATTGCTTCCAGCATGACAGATTCTTCGACTTCGTCAGCACCGGCCTCCACCATGTTGATGGCGTCCTTGGTTCCGGCGACAATCAGGTCGATGTCACTTTTCGCTTGCTGCTCTACAGTCGGGTTGATGATGAACTTGCCATCAATGCGGCCTACCTGCACACCCGCAATCGGGCCGCCGAACGGAATGTCCGACACCATCAGGGCAAGAGAAGAGCCGAACATCGCAGCCATCTCGGATGAGCAGTCCTGGTCGACGGACATCACCATCGAGATGACCTGCACTTCATTCCGGAAACCGTCGGGGAAAAGCGGACGGATCGGGCGGTCGATCAGGCGGCTGGTCAGGACAGCTTTTTCGGAAGGACGGCCTTCCCGCTTGATGAAGCCGCCAGGGATTTTACCCACTGCATAAAGCCGCTCCTCATAGTTGACTGTGAGGGGGAAGAAATCCAGCGGCTTAGGCTCCTTGGATGCTGTTGCTGTCGATAGGACCGCAGTGTCCCCGTAACGGATGAGCACGCCTCCGTTCGCCTGTTTCGCGAATTTGCCCGTTTCGACAATGAGCTTTCTTCCAGCCCAGTCGAGTTCGTAAGTTTTGTGATTCTCGTTCATTATGGGGCTCCTCTCTTCTGTGCATAACGCTATCCCGGGTGCCTGTCCGTCTGCATGCGCAGACGCTTGGAGCGTCGGCAGACCCGGACAGCCGTCAAACGTATGTACTCACTCCCCATAGTGTACCAAAATTCCCATAGTGATGCGAAAGGATTTGTGGGGAGCGGATTTATTATGCACCGGTTTTGTGCATTAAAAAAAAACGGGCCGAGGCCCGTTTTTCATATGTGCGGTCTTATCGGCGAAGGCCAAGCTTCGCGATGAGGTCACGATAACGCTGAACGTCGTTTTCACGAAGATACTTGAGCAGATTCCGGCGACGGCCGACCATTTTGTAAAGGCCGCGGCGGGAGTGGTGGTCTTTCTTGTGTGTGCGCAAGTGTTCGTTCAGGTTGTTGATCTCTTCCGTGAGGATAGCGATCTGGATATCAGCAGATCCTGTATCCGATTCGTGTGTGCGGAACTCCTGAATGAGTTCATTTTTACGCTCTTGTGTAATTGCCATCCTGTTCACCTCCAAATCATTTAATTGAAAATCCCCAATTCCCGAGCAAACGTTGGTGAGTCGATTGCCAAGCAATGGTTTGTGCAACTGCACGTAAATATCATACCACAGGGGCAGTGTCGATTCAACCGGGAAGATATTCGTCCAGGATTCTTTTTGCTTCCTGCTTGTCCAGCCCAATCTGTTTTTTCAGTTCATCTATCCCGCCGAACTTCCTTTCTTCACGGATCCGCCTGATCCAGCGAACGTGGACAAACTTTCCGTACAGGTCTCCATCAAAATCGAACAGATGGACTTCGACGGAAAGGAACGTCTCCTCAGGATCTTTAAAGGTCGGACGATAGCCTGCATTCAGGACACCTTCATAAATGGTTCCGTCTGCCTCAAATGTGACAGCATAGACGCCAGGAGCAGGAAGACATGCACCCGGTACGGGATCTACGTTGGCCGTCGGAAAACCGATCAGCCTGCCGCGCTTGTCGCCTTCAATGACCGTCCCATCCGTCATCAGCGGGCGTCCCAGAAGTTCCGCAGCCCCGGCAACATCTCCCTCACTGAGCAGTGAACGGATGCGGGTTGAACTGATCTTTTCTTCTTCTTCGGTCACTTTCCCGATAACAGAAACGCCGTAATCCCCCCGGGACAGCTTTTCCAGGTCATCGGGCGTGCCCTTCCCGAACCGGCCAAATGTGAAATCGTATCCGCTTGTAATATGGCGGACGCCAAGACCCCGGATGTAGCACTCGATGAACTGTTCAGGAGCCATGGATGCGAATTCTTTTGTAAAACTGATGATAAAGACCGTATCCACGCCCATCTCATCGAGCAGTTGCATCTTCTGGTCATAAGGCGTGATATAAGTGACTTCTTCCCGGTTACCGAGCACGGCTGACGGATGCGGGTCGAACGTCATAACAGCCGGCCGGAGGCCCTTATCACGGGCGACCTCAAGGGCATGGCCGATCACTTCCTGGTGCCCGCGGTGGATGCCGTCAAAAAAACCTGCAGCCACCGAGTATTCCCGGCCTTCCGTGTCCGGAATCTCGGGATATTCAATGCGATGGATGTTCACTTTGTTCACCTCTTGTCTGCCGCCGACCCGAACATCTTCTCGGGTTTCATCAGCCCTTCTTTTTCAGGATGGCGGCGGTATACGGCCACTGCCCGGGTTCCGTCCATAAAGACGACACGGACTTGTGCAGTGAGCAGCGGATGAGCGGGCAGTACCTGCCCGTTAAGGATCTTCGGAAGAAGAGTGCTGTCTGCCGGAACTGAAGGAAAATCCGACAGGGCCGACTCAATCGGGAGCAAGGCATCTTCCAGATCACCGCATTCCTTCTTCTGTTTCACTTCTTCCAGCGTCAGGCAGTCTTCAGCATTAAATGGTCCGGAAGCTGTCCGGACAAGCGAAGCCATATGAGCAGGATAGCCCAGCTTTTCCCCAATCTGCACGGAAAGTGTTCGGATATAGGTGCCTTTGCCGCAACGGATCCTAATGCGAAACTCCACTTCTTCACCTTCAAACACTTGTTCACCGGAAAGAAGTTCAATTTCCTTGATGCGCACTGTACGTGACGGACGTTCAACAGAAATCCCCTGGCGGGCGTATTCATACAGGCGTTTGCCATTCACCTTCACCGCAGAATACATTGGCGGGATTTGAATGATTTCACCGGTGAGGGAGCGGAGGACATCCACAATCTCCGAAGCTTCGAAGCGCTTCAGGCTCAGGTCCTCCTCGACGGTTGCGCCGGAGGCATCCTCGGTCTCCGTCGAGCGGCCGATGCTGATGACGGCCTCATAAGTCTTGCCCGAATCTGTCACATACTCGGCAGCCTTGGTTGCCCGGCCGAGGCAGATCGGGAGGACGCCCTCGACATCCGGATCAAGAGTACCCGTATGGCCGATGCGCTTCATCCCAAGGATTTTCCTTAGTCGGAAGACACAATCGTGTGACGTCATGCCTTTTTCCTTCCAGAGCGGGAGGATCCCTTCATACACGGCTTCCGCCTCCTTTCCTATGTAAGGAAAACAAGCCTGCAAGCCATGATGGCTGCAGGCTTATTCTCATTCTTCCGGCTTCGATTCGTTGACCTCCCGGAGAAGTGATTCGATCCGGTTGCCGTAGTCGACGGACTCATCGAATTCGAACAGGAGCTCCGGCGTCTTTCTCAGACGGATACGATTACCGATCTCAGAACGGATGAAGCCCTTGGCCTTTGTCAGACCTTTGAGCGTATCTTCCTTCTGGCGGTCGTCGCCAAGTACGGAAATGAATACCGTCGCCTGCTGAAGATCACCAGTTACTTCGACATCCGTCACCGTGACGAACCCGATTCTTGGATCCTTAAGTCTTCGGCTGATGATGTCGCCCATTTCTTTTTTCATCTGTTCCGCCACGCGGTTTGCCCTCATTGTCATCTGGAACACCTCGGCTTCCGCTATAAATGATACTTCTTGCTGCTGGTCATCTCCCAGCCCGAATGGGACATCAGGAAGTTCAGCACCCGATCGATCTCGCGTTCGGCCGTCACTCCCGAAGAAGAAACGGCCGCCATTGTGATTCCGGCACGCTGCCAAAGGTCCTGATGATCCGTCTCGGCGATGGAGATATTGTATTGTTGCCGGGTTCTTGTCAGCATGCGCTGCAAAATGGCCCGCTTTTCTTTAAGCGAATGTGTCTCATACAAGAAGAATTCACATTCCGCGGCAACAATCATTTCCGCTCGACTTCTTGCATGACAAACGCTTCAATGACATCGGCTTCTTGGATGTCGTTATAGTTTTTGATAGTCAGGCCACATTCATACCCGCGGGAGACTTCCTTGACGTCATCCTTGAAGCGCTTGAGTGTATCCAGTTCGCCTTCGAAGACGACGACCCCATCGCGGATCACGCGGACTCCGGAGTCACGTGTGATTTTGCCGTCAGTTACATAGCCGCCTGCGATTGTGCCGACTTTGGAAACCTTGAACGTTTCACGCACTTCCACCTGGCCGATGATCTTCTCCTCGAACTCGGGATCCAGCATCCCTTTCATCGCGGATTCAATTTCTTCGATCACCTTGTAGATGATGCGGTGGAGGCGGACATCGACACCTTCTGCTTCGGCGGCACGCTTTGCGTTGACGTCAGGTCGGACGTTGAATCCGATGACAATTGCGTTGGATGCCGCTGCCAGCGTGATATCGGATTCTGTGATTGCTCCGACACCGGTATGGATGATCTTGACGTTGACGCCTTCAACCTCAATCTTCATGAGGGATGCCGCAAGCGCTTCTACCGTACCCTGGACGTCCGCCTTGACGATCAGGTTGATATCTTTCATCTCGCCCTGCTTCATATGCTCAAAGAGGTTGTCGAGCGTGACGCGGTTCTTTTCGCCGCGCTGTTCCTGAAGGTCGTCCATCGCACGGGATTCACCGACCTGGCGTGCGCTTTTCTCGTCTGCGAAGACGACAAAACGGTCTCCTGCGAACGGAACATCGTTAAGGCCCGTAATTTCAACCGGTGCCGATGGAAGTGCTTCTTTCACACGGCGGCCAATATCGTTGACCATGGCACGCACTCGGCCAAACGTAGAACCGACTACGATCGGATCGCCGACTTTCAGCGTTCCTTCCTGTACAAGAAGGGTGGCTACAGCGCCGCGGCCTTTATCCAGCTGCGCCTCGATGACTGTTCCGCGCGCCATCTGGTTCGGATTAGCCTTCACTTCTTCCACTTCGGATACAAGAAGAACCATTTCAAGCAGCGTGTCAATGCCTTCACCTTTGAGCGCGGACACAGGAACAAAGATCGTGTCGCCGCCCCAGTCTTCCGGAACGAGGCCGTGTTCGGTCAGTTCCTGGATGACACGGTCGGGATTGGCTGTCGGTTTATCGATTTTGTTGACTGCCACGATGATTGGCACTTCTGCAGCCTTGGCGTGGTTGATCGCTTCGACTGTTTGCGGCATGACACCGTCATCCGCCGCTACAACGAGAATGGTAAGGTCAGTCACTTTCGCACCGCGGGCACGCATAGTCGTGAATGCGGCGTGGCCCGGCGTATCAAGGAATGTAATCTTCTTGCCATTCGCTTCGACCTGGTACGCGCCGATGTGCTGGGTAATGCCGCCTGCTTCACCCTCGGTCACTTTCGTGTTCCGGATGGAGTCCAAAAGCGTCGTTTTCCCGTGGTCGACGTGGCCCATGATCGTGACAACCGGAGGACGTTCTTCTTTGAGCTCTTCAGCGCCTTCTTCTTCGTCGAAGTAGGTCTCGAGGTCGGTACGGTCGATGCGGATTTCTTCTTCCACTTCCACGCCGTAGTCCGCACAGATCAGTTCGATTGCATCTTTATCCAGCTCTTGGTTGATCGTCGCCATAACGCCGAGCATAAAGAGCTTTTTAATGATTTCGGACGGTTCCCGGCCAAGCTTTTTCGCGAGTTCCGCTACACTCAGCGACTCGTAGAAAGTGATTTTCTCCGGTAGCGGTTTCGGTGTGCGAGGAGCCTGCTGTTGGCTGTAGTTTCTCTTTTTCCCTTGGTGCGTTCCGCGGATCTTGCGGCCGCCGCCCCGGCGATTGCCGCCTTGGCCTCCCGGTCGGTTATTGCCTCCCGGACGGTTGCTGTTGCCCTGGCCTGTCGGACGGTTGCCGCCGCCCTGGCCTGCCGGGCGGTTGCCGCCGCCCTGGCCTGCCGGGCGGTTGCCGCCACCCTGGCCTGCCGGGCGGTTGCTGTTGCCCTGGCCTGACGGACGGTTGCCGCCGCCTTGGCCTGCCGGACGGTTGCCGCCGCCCTGGCCTGACGGGCGGTTGCCGCCGCCTTGGCCTGCCGGGCGGTTGCTGTTGCCTTGGCCTGCCGGACGGTTATTGCTGCCCTGGCCTGCCGGGCGGTTATTGCCTTGTCCGCTCTGACGGTTGCCTTTGTTCTGGCCGCCTTGGCCTGCAGGGCGATTGCCGCCCTGGCCGAATTTCCTGTCCAGTTTGGCCGTTGTGTCGCTGTCAAGTACGGACATGTGGTTCTTGACATCCACCTTCAGTTTATCCAGTTCGTCAATAACCTCACGGCTCGACTTGTTTACCTTTTTCGCATATTCATGAACTCTAATTTTCGTCATTCAGTCAGTCCTCCTCTGGTTCCTCAAGCAGGCTGGACAGCTTTGTGGCAAAGCCGCTGTCCATTATCGCCAGTGTGACGCGCGCCTCCTTCCCGATTGCATGGCCCAGTTCGTATCTCGTTCCGAACTCATGCACTGGAATCCCGTAATAGGCGCTTTTATCATTGATCTTGCTTCGGGTGTTGTCCGAGGCATCCGCTGACAGGATGACCAGCTTGGCCTTTCCCGAACGGATCGCATCGACGGCAAGATCTTCACCTGTCACTATTTTGCGCGCGCGCGCCGCCAGCCCCAATAGGCTGTAAATCTTTTTTTCATTCATAGCAATTTTTCTCTCAGGATAAGGCGGAGTACCTCATCATAAATTCCTTCAGGAACTTTGACGCCCAGCTGGCTGTCCAGCGAATGCCTCTTTTTAGCCATTTCTACGGCTTTTTCCGATTTGGAGATATAAGTTCCCCGTCCCGACTTCTTGCCTGTCGGATCAACGGAAACTTCGCCTTCCTTCGTGCGGACGACGCGGATCATCTCCTTTTTCGGGAACATTTCGCCGGTCGCAGAGCATCTCCGGAGTGGGATTTTCTTGCCGTTCCCCATTGCTCCCATCCTTTCAAAGATCAGTCTTCTTCAGTTTCGCCATCATCAGCCTGCACGTCTTCATACAGGTCGATGTCTGCCACGTCCTGGCCGGATTCAGTGGCCGATTCCTCATTAGAGAAGTCGTCACCGGACCATTCTTCCTCTTGGTACTCCTCCGGTTCATCAACCACCGTACGCGGATAGATGCCGAGTTCGCGCGCATCCGCTTCGCTCTTGATGTCGATTTTCCAGCCGGTCAGCTTTGCTGCAAGCCGGGCATTCTGGCCTCGTTTGCCGATCGCGAGGGAAAGCTGATAATCAGGAACCACGACAGTCGTTGACTTTTCTTCTTCATTTACAAGCACGTCCAGCACTTTTGCAGGGCTGAGGGCATTTGCAACAAAGATTTCCGGATTATCGGACCATTCCACGATATCGATTTTCTCACCGGACAATTCGTCCACGATTGTCTGGACGCGGTTGCCCCGCGCGCCGACGCAAGCGCCGACCGGATCGACATCTTCATCGTGCGCAGAAACGGAGATTTTGGAGCGATCTCCTGCTTCTCTTGCAATTGACTTGATTTCTACGATGCCATCATAGATTTCGGGAACCTCCATCTCGAACAGACGGCGGAGAAGACCAGGGTGCGTACGGGATACGAAAACCTGCGGTCCCCGGGAAGCGCGTTCCACTTTCGTGATGTATACCTTGATGCGGTCATGCGGCCGGTAGGTTTCAGACGGAATCTGCTCATTCTGAGGCAGAACCGCTTCGACCTTGCCGAGGCTGACATAGATATTACGCGGGTCAAGCCTCTCAACGACGCCGTTTACGATGTCATCCTGCCGGTCGACATATTCGTCGAAGATCATACCGCGTTCTGCTTCGCGCACGCGTTGTGTGACAACCTGTTTCGCTGTCTGCGCTGCAATCCGCCCGAAGTTCCGAGGAGTCACTTCCTCTTCCAGCACGTCTCCGATCTCGTAGAGCGGGTTGACTTTGCGCGCCTCTTCAAGAGAAACCTGCAGGCGGTCATCCTCGATTTCTTCTACGACGTCTTTACGCGAGAAGACCTTCATCGTGCCGGCATCCATATTCAGGTCCACACGGACATTCTGCGCTTGGTTAAAATTGCGGCGATATGCGGTGACCAGGGCGGTTTCAATCGCCTCTACCAGCACATCCCTCGATATGCCCTTTTGTTTTTCAAGGGCGGTGAGCGCCTCTAGAAGATCGCTGCTCATCTGTATTTCACTCCTATCCCGACGTTATGCCGAAAAGTCGATGGCCAAACGCGCAAACGCAATTTTGTCCTTCGGAATCAGCACTTTTACTTTACGTGTTTTCACTTTCATTTCAATTTCCGCTCCCTCTTCCCCGTAGGAAAGGAGGTAGCCTTCAAACTCTTTCCTGCCATCAAGAGGTTCGTATGTCCGGATGTGGACATACTGTCCCACAGCACGTTCCATATCCTGCTCTTTTTTAAGCGGGCGCTCCGCCCCTGGGGAGGATACCTCCAGGAAATAGTTTTGCGGAATAGGGTCCGTCTCATCAAGTCTGACACTCAGCTGTTCACTTACAGCCGCACACTGCTCAATGTCAATGCCTCCTTCGGGTGTATCGATGAATACCCGCAGGAACCAGTCACGTCCCTCTTTAACAAATTCGATGTCGACAAGTTCCAGATCCTGCTCTTCAAGGATCGGCGTTACCAACGTTTCGACTTCCTGTGTGATTTTGCTCATAAAGGACCTCCTTGTTTACAGGGAATTTCCCCCGACAAACAGAAAAGAGCGGGGGATCCCACTCTTCTGTGCGCGACTATCCGAACTTGTTGAATCCAGTCTATCATAGCCGCACGGCTGTTGCAACAAATCAGAATAGCGAGAGCTGGTTGGCTTCGGGCATGCCTTCGAGGCAGCCGAGCTCATCCAGATAGTCAATGATGGCACGTGAAACGCGGCCTCTTTGCTGGAGGTCTTCCTTTGAAAGGAATTCTCCCGCTTCCCGTGCCTCGGCTATGGCACGCGCGACGTTGTTCCCTAATCCCGGCACCGCGTTAAACGGCGGGATCAGGGAATCTCCGTCTATGACAAACTCGGTTGCCTTGGACCGGTAAAGATCCACCTTTTCAAACTTATACCCGCGCTCGCACATTTCAAGCGCCAGTTCAAGTACGGTCAGCAAGCTCTTCTCTTTTGGAGATGCTTCCAGGCCCTTTGCTTCTATCTCGTCGATTCGGGCCCGTATGGTTGCAGAACCCTTGTTCATCGCGATCAGGTCAAAGTCGGAAGCGCGGACCGTGAAATATGCAGCGTAGTACAGAAGCGGCTTATGCACCTTGAACCAGGCGATGCGGACAGCCATCAGGACATATGCGGCGGCGTGTGCCTTCGGGAACATGTACTTGATCTTTTTGCAGGAGTCGATGTACCAGTCCGGCACTCCCTGCTTTTTCATCTCTGCCTCAAACTCCGGCGTAAGTCCACGGCCTTTCCGGACAAACTCCATGATCTTGAACGCGAGCGAAGGCTCAAGCCCCTTGTGCATCAGGTAGACCATGATGTCATCCCGGCAGCCGATCACTTCTGACAGGACGCAGGTCTTATTGTGGATGAGTTCCTGCGCATTGCCGAGCCACACGTCTGTCCCGTGGGAAAGTCCGGAAATCTGAACGAGCTCAGAAAATGTGGATGGCTTCGTGTCCTCAAGCATCTGGCGGACGAAACGGGTGCCGAACTCGGGAATGCCAAGTGTGCCGGTTTTGCACCCGATCTGCTCTTCTGTGACCCCGAGTGATTCCGGGGTGCTGAAGATCTTCATGACTTCCGGATCATCGACCGGGATTTTTTTCGGATCCAGCCCGGACAAGTCCTGCAGCATCCGGATGACCGTCGGATCATCGTGACCGAGGATGTCCAGCTTCAGCAAATTGTCGTGGATCGAATGGAAGTCGAAGTGGGTGGTTTTCCAGGATGCATCCTGATCATCCGCCGGGAATTGGACCGGACTGAAGTCAAAGATATCCATTGTGTCCGGGACGACGATAATGCCGCCGGGGTGCTGGCCCGTATTCCGTTTGACGCCGCTGCACCCCTGTACCAGACGATCGATTTCCGCATTCCTTATCGTCAGGTCGTTGTCATTCATGTATCCGCGCACATAGCCGTAGGCTGTCTTTTCCGCAACCGTCCCGATCGTCCCGGCACGGTATACATAGTCTTCACCAAACAGCTCTTTTGTATAATTGTGTGCCCGCGGCTGATATTCACCGCTAAAGTTCAAGTCAATATCCGGTACTTTGTCCCCCTTAAAGCCGAGGAATGTTTCAAACGGAATATCATGGCCGTCCTTTGTCATTGCTGTACCGCAATCCGAGCAACTCTTTTCGGGAAGGTCGAAGCCGGAGCCAATGGAGCCGTCCGTAATGAACTCAGACCTTTTACAGGACGGGCATACATAATGCGGCGGCAGCGGATTCACTTCGGTGATCTCCATCATGGTTGCCACAAGCGAAGAGCCGACAGACCCCCGGGAGCCGACAAGGTAGCCGTCATCCAGTGATTTTTTGACCAGCTTGTGGGAAATCAGGTAGATGACGCCGAACCCGTGTCCGATGATCGATTTAAGTTCCTTCTCCAGCCGTTCGGTGACGATTTCGGGCAATTCTTCACCATAGATGGAATGTGCCATCGTGTAGGTCAGATTACGGACTTCATCATCCGCCCCGTCGATCACAGGTGTATACAGCTCGTCCCTGATGACCTGGACATCACCGATCAGATCCGCGATTTTCTGGGGATTGTCAATGACGATCTGCTCGGCTTTTTCTTCGCCGAGGAACTCGAACTCCTTCAGCATTTCATCCGTTGTCCGGAAGTGGACGTCCGGAAGGCTATGCCGGTTGAGCGGATTCGCTCCGCCCTGGGAACCGACGAGGATCTTCCGATAGGCTGCCTGGTGTTCGTCAATATAGTGGACATTGCCCGTTGCAACAACCGGAATCCCGGTTTTTTTGCCGAGCTTCATCATTTTTCGGATGATGTCCTCCAGATTCCACTCGTCCCTCACAAGCTCCAGTTCAATCAGGTGCTTGTATACCGGTTTTGGGTGGACCTCCAGATAATCATAGAATTTGGCAATCTGCTCAACTTCATCGAGCGGCTTCTGCATAAGCCCCTCAAACACTTCACCTTTGTCGCAGCCGGAGCCGATCAGCAGTCCTTCCCGATGCCTCTGGAGAACCGATCGCGGAATCCGCGGCACCCGGTAGAATGTCTCGGTATGCGAATACGAAACAAGTTTGAACAGGTTTTTCAGTCCGACTGCGTCTTTGACCAGGATCGTGCAGTGTGACGGCCTGGCCCGCTTGTATGATTCGCCGCCTCCAATATGGAGGTTGAATTCGTTATGGCGCTTGATGCCGTACTCCTGTACCGCTTCCTTAAGGAGATGGACAAGCAGATGCCCGGTGGCTTCACAGTCATAGATTGCCCGGTGGTGCTGGGTGAGGTCGATGCCGAACTTTTTACAGAGCGTGTTAAGCCTGTGGTTTTTAAGCTCCGGATGAAGCAGCCTGGCAAGCTCCAGTGTATCAATGACAGGGTGCTCGCGCTCCTCCACACCCGCGAGCTTGTAGGCTTCGTAGAGAAAGCCCATGTCAAATGTTGCATTGTGGGCGACAAGGATGCCGTCACCTGCAAATTCCCGGAACCGGCGGGCCACATCTTCGATGGCAGGAGCGCCTCTCACCATGTCATCGGTGATGCCTGTGAGCTCGATTGTCGTGGCGGACAATGGATGACCCGGGTCGGAGAAGCTTTCGAATGTATCGATGACCTCCCCGCCCTTCACCTTCACCGCTGCGAGTTCGATGATCTTATCGTAGACCGCAGACAGGCCGGTCGTCTCCACGTCGAAAACGATGAATTCCGCATCGTCCAGGTTCCGGTCTACCTCGTCGTAGGCGATTGGAATCCCGTCATCGACCAAGTTCGCCTCAAGACCGAAAATCACTTTTATGCCGTGCTTTTTCCCGGCCGAGTAGGCATCCGGGAAAGCCTGGACATTGGAATGGTCAGTGATTGCAATTGCGGGGTGGCCCCATTTGGCAGCCTGGGCCACAAGTTCTCCGGCAGGTACCACGGCATCCATCTGGCTCATGTTGGAATGTGCATGCAGTTCGATGCGCTTCCGCTCTTCCGGAGCTTCATCCTTCTTCACCCTTGGGGCAATTTCCATAATGTCGTTTGCCATCATGACTAGATCGCGGATGAAGGTGTCGTTCTGGATGGATCCCCTTGCACGGACCCATGCCCCCTTCTTGAGTGCGGTCATCATTTCCGCATCTTCCTTATCGCGGGAGAACATTTTGACAAGGATCGAATCTGTGTAGTCGGTCACTTTCACTGTCAGAAGGGAGCGGCCGCTCCGGAGTTCACGCACTTCCACGTCGAAGACGAAGCCTTCGATCGTGATCTTTCGTTCTTCATCCTGAATCAGGCGGATGCCCGTGATCGGCTCATCCGGCTTGATCGGCAGGCCAATTGAAAACGGTCCCTCCGGCCCTGCAGATTCCTTTTTGTTTTTCTCACGCTTTTTCATGTCTTCCAGTGCCCGGCTGGCGAGCGCTTCTTCTTCAAGTTTGCGCTGCTCGAAAAATGCGCGCCGCGCTTCTTCCGCACCGCCGTCTTCTTCACCCAGAACAAAGTCGACTGACAGCCCGGTGAATCCGAACGAACCGTAAGACTCAGACAGCAGGCTGCTGTATTTGCCCTTCATCGTCTGCAGCTCGAGTTCATTGCCGCATTTCAGCATGAGGGTCTGGCCATTCCATACCGGGAGCTGTGATGCCAGACGCTCTCGCACGGGCGGGGACATGTCGGCAATCTCACCGACTGCAAGTTCGTAGTAATCACACACGCTTTGCTCATCGAATAGCGGGTTCTCCACCCGGATATCAAGCAGGATCCTTGCGATCGGGGAGAAAGTGGCATCGATCCGCTTTCTGAACTCCTTGAAGACCGCTGCAGGAAGGATTGCCGGCACGGTCACGCGAAATTTCCAAACACGTGATTTCGTATGGACATCAAGACGCTCCAGTGAGGCGCCTTCAAAATGGCGCACCACTGCATCTTCGGTCATGCCGATATGCTGAAGCAGAATATTAAATCTCATTTTCGGGTTTTGTTCCACTGGGTGGTCCTCCTTTCCCGCCGGAACCGAAAAAAGAAGGGAAGGGCCCAATCTGGGCCTTCCCGTTCTTCCGGTTCCGTCTTGTTCATCAGCCGAAGAACGAACGGAGCTTGTCCGTGAGCTCTTCTTTTTTCCATTCCGCTGTTTCACCAGTAGCGCGGAACTTCACTTCCACAATGCCTTCGGAGGCTTTTTTGCCGACAGTCAGCCGGATCGGGAGCCCGATCAGATCTGCATCTGCGAATTTGACGCCCGGGCGTTCTGCGCGGTCATCAAACAATACATTGTAGCGGTACGAAGACAGCAGGCCGTACATTTCTTCGGCAAGCTCCCGCTGGTCATCGTCTTTCATATTCACCGGGATCAGATGGATATCCGCCGGTGCAAGGTCCTTCGGCCACTTCAGCCCGTCTTCATCGTTGAACTGTTCAGCCATTGCTGACAGCAGGCGTGAGACGCCGATGCCATAGCAGCCCATAATGTACGGCTGCTGGCGGCCGTTGTTGTCGAGGAAGGTGCCTTCCATCGGTTCGGAATAAGTCGTCCCCAGCTTGAAGATGTGCCCGACTTCGATGCCTTTGGCAAACCGGATTGTACCGTTGCCGTCCGGTGACGGGTCACCCTCCATGATGAAACGGAGATCTTCATATGAATCCACAGAGAAGTCACGTTCAGGGTTGACGTTCCGGAAATGATGCCCGTCTTCATTCGCTCCGGTAACCGTGTTGCGCATGAATCGCACCGCATGGTCGGCGATGACTTTCAGGCCGGTCGGCAGCTTGACCGGACCCAGTGAGCCGATTTCAGTGCCGGTCGCCTCCTTCACCTGTTCAGGTGTCGCCATCTCGACGATTGTGGCATCCAAGGCATGCTTGACCTTGATGTCATTGATTTCGTGATCCCCACGGGATAGAACGACTACCGGCTCGTCATCAACAATGAAGACCAGAGTCTTGATGCAGTCTTCAGGACGGACACCAAGGAATCCGGAAACCTCTTCGATCGTGCGGACATCAGGTGTTTCAACTTTCTCGGCAGCCAGTTCTTCGCCTTCCGGTTCCGGATAGGCAACGTTCACTTCCGCCATTTCGATATTAGCCGCAAAATCGGAGGAGTCGCTGTAGGCGATCGTATCTTCACCGACTTCGGACAGCACCATGAACTCGTGCGTGTCTTTTCCGCCGATTGCCCCTGAATCGGCTATGACGGCACGGAAGTTCAGGCCGAGCCGTGTAAAGATATTTGTATATGCCTGTTTCATGTCTTCGTAGGTCTCATCCAGGCTTTCCTTGGAATCATGGAAAGAATAAGCATCTTTCATGATAAACTCCCTGCCCCGGAGAAGTCCGAAACGGGGACGCTTTTCATCACGGAATTTAGTCTGGATCTGATAAAGGGTGAGCGGCAGTTTTTTATAAGATTTCACTTCGTCGCGCAAAAGCGAGGTGATAACCTCTTCGTGCGTCGGACCAAGTGCGAACTCTCGGCCATGGCGGTCATGGAGCCTCATGAGCTCAGGACCATAGGTGAACCAGCGGCCTGTTTCCTGCCACAGCTCAGCCTGCTGGAGGGAAGGCATCAGCACTTCCGAACCGCCGATTGCGTCCATTTCCTCCCTGACAACCGTTTCGATCTTAGTCAGCATTTTCTTGGCAAGTGGCAAGTATGAATAAACGCCGCTTGTGTTTTGCCGGATATAACCCGCGCGCAACAGAAGCTGATGGGACCTGAGGTCCGCATCGGATGGCGTCTCGCGCAATGTTGGAATGAATGTTCTGCTTTGTCTCATTGGTATAGCACCCCGGATAGTCAATATTGTGGATCAGAAGAAAAATCGCTGGATATCGTTCCAGGTGACGACGATCATCAGGACCATCAGCAGCATGATGCCGACAAAATGGACCATGCCTTCTTTCTGTTTGTCGATCGGTCGTCCCCTCAGCGCTTCAAAACCGAAGAACAGAAGCCTGCCCCCATCAAGAGCCGGAAGCGGCAGCAAATTCATGATGCCAAGGTTGATCGACAGCACAGCCGCCCAGTTCATGAGATTGAAGATCCCGGCCTGTGCAACTGCACCGGTTGCCTGGTAGATGCCGACCGGTCCTGAAAGCGCCTCAATCGTGAACTGGCCGGTCACCAGCATGCCGAGCAGCTGGAAAATACGCTTAAACCAGAACCATGTTTGTTCGGCCCCGTAGGAGATGGTACCCAATGTGTTCTTTTCATACTGCGGTTCATAGAGAACCCCGATCTGGCCTATTGTCTGGCCTTCGACATCGATGGATGCCGGAGTGACCGAGACTTCCTCCACGGTCCCCGCACGTTCCACACCAATCGTCAGCTCATCACCGGGACTGTCCTGAATAATAGCCGAGAAGGCATTCCAGGATCCGACCTCGCGCCCGTCCACGGAAACGATCCGGTCCCCTTTTTCGATGCCCGCAGCGATGGCCGGACCGTCATCCGTCACATCTGCAATTATGGGATCGTCCTGTGGAATTCCCTGGATCAGTCCGAGAATGACAAAAATGAAAAATGCCAGGATGAAGTTGAAAAGCGGACCAGCGAGGATGGTAGCGGATCGTGCACCGAGCGACTTGGACTCAAACTGCCGGTCGTAGGGAGCAATTAGTGTTTCCGCCCCCTTCTCCGAGATGATCGCTTTTCGAGATACCGGGTATCGGACCCTCTGCTCTTCCTCATCGTATCCATCAATGTACAGCTCTTTTTCCAGATCAGCCTTTTCGACTTCCATATATAGCATGTCCGGTGTCCTGTCATTCTGGTTCAGGACAATGCGTTCTGCGCGGCCTTCCCTGTCAAGCAGCAGCCCGATCCGGTGACCCGGCTGGAGTTCGACTTTGTCGAAGTCCTCCCCTGCCATCCGGACATATCCTCCAAGCGGAAGCAGCCGGACTGTGTATAGTGTTTCACCTTTATTGATGCCGATCAGTTTCGGCCCGAAGCCGATGGCAAACTCCCTGACCATGATGCCTGCCCGTTTGGCGAGCAGGAAGTGGCCCAGCTCATGGAAAAATACGAGAGAACCGAAAACGACGATAAATGCAAGGATTGTCTGCATGTGCACCCACCTTCAACCGGCTATCCGCCGGAATTCATATCGTCCTATTTTACCATATCGAGGACGGCTTTTCTTGTCTCCGTGTCTACTGCGAGCACGGTCTCCAGATCTGGTTCCGAGATGAGGTCATGCCGTTCAAGCGCCCGTTCAACGAGGGGCTCAATTTCGGTGAAAGTAATTCGGCCTTCCATGAATAGGGCGACCGCGACTTCGTTTGCCGCATTCATGACAGTGGTAGCCGTCCCTCCTGCCCTGCCCGAGTCGAAGGCGATCCGGAGTGCCGGGAAGCGGTTCAGGTCAACTTCCTCAAAATGAAGCAAACCGATTTTCGCCAGATCCAGCCTTTCCGTTCCCTTCCTCGGAAGCCTGTCCGGATAAGTAAGCGCGTATTGGATCGGCACCCTCATATCCGGCGAGCCAAGCTGTGCGATTACGCTTGTATCCTCGAACTCGACCATGGAGTGGATGATGCTTTCCCTGTGGAGCAGCACATCGATCCGGTCATACGGCATTCCGAACAGATGATGCGCTTCGATCACTTCAAGCCCTTTGTTCATCATCGTGGCGGAATCGATCGTCAGCTTGCTCCCCATGGACCAGTTGGGATGGGCAAGTGCTTCCTCTACGGTAACGCCTTCAAGTTCAGCCCGTGTTTTGTCCCGGAAGCTGCCCCCTGAAGCTGTCAGGATCAGACGATCCACCCGCTTCGGATCCTCACCGTTCAGCGCCTGGAACAAAGCTGAATGTTCACTGTCGACAGGAAGCAGGCGGACACCATGCTTGTCCGCTTCCGCTGTCACGATCGAACCGGCAGCAACCAGTGTCTCCTTGTTCGCAATGGCGATATCCCGCCCGCTGCGGATGGCTTCAAGCGTCGGCTCAAGCCCGATACTGCCGATCACGGCGCCGACAACGATGTCCGCCTCCGTGCCTGCAGCCGCTTCGAGCAGGCCTTCCCTGCCGGAGCCGAACAGGATGCCGGGAAATTCCGCCCTGAGCGTTTCGGCATCCCCACTATCTGCGACGGAAACGAACTCCGGTTTCACCAGACCGAGGATTTCCCGGAGTTTGCTAAGGTTTCTGCCTGCCGAAAGCGCAGTGATTTCAAAGCGCCCCGGATCCGCCAGGACGATGTCGACAGTCTGTGTCCCGATGGAACCGGTGGCGCCCAATAAACTGATTTTCTTAACCATGATATGCTACTTCCTTTCCGTTCATCCGACAAAGTGAAGGAGATTCAGCACCGGCAGCACAAAAAGCAAACTGTCAAACCGGTCGAGAATTCCTCCGTGGCCCGGCAGGATATTACCGGAATCTTTCACGCCGTAATGCCGCTTTAGGGCCGATTCCACGAGGTCTCCAATTTGCCCGGTCACCGAAGCGACAACCGTCACTGCGATGAGAATGAGGTAAGAGCCTGTTACCGGCATGAACAACTGGAACAGGCAGGCCGCGATCACCGCAACCACGATTCCGCCGACAAACCCTTCAACTGTCTTGTTCGGTGAAATTTCGGGCCAGAGCTTACGTTTTCCGAAGCTGCGACCAGTGAAATAAGCACCTGTATCCGTCAGCCAAACGACGATGAGTGCATAAATGATGTATTCGATTCCAGCGTCACGCGTGACGATCAGATAATAGAAGCCGATTCCAAGGTAGAGCATCGCCAGCACAGTAAAGGCGGCATGCTCAAACGTGAACCGGTTTTTCACGACGACGGTGTAGATCAGCAGCAAAAGAACCGTCATGTAGACGACTTCAATTTTTGTATAGCCTGTATAATCTGTGATTGTCGCTGCCCATTCCGGCTTCAGCAAAAAGGTGAACAGGGCGAGCAAAGCGAGCAGTCCGGGGATCGAGAAAATGGAAATCTTCTTCATCCGGAGCAGTTCATACATCCCGACCGCTGCAAGCAGGAAGACCGCCAGCGTGAATGGCAGCCCTCCGATGATGACGAGCGGGATAAAGAGAAGGGCGGCCACCACGCCCGTAATGATTCGGGTCTTCAATCCGTGTCCTCCTTGTCAACGCCGCCATAACGGCGGCTCCTTGCCTGGTAAACGCCGATCGCCTCCTGCAGCCTGTCTTCATTGAAGTCCGGCCAGAGCGTATCGGTAAACCAGAACTCAGTATAAGCAAGCTGCCAGAGCATAAAATTGCTGAGCCGGACTTCACCGCTCGTGCGGATCAGAAGGTCCGGCTCCGGCAGTTCGGCAGTCATCAGCGCATCGGTGATCATCGACTCATCGATGTCTTCCGCTTTCACCCGATTTTCTGCCACTGCTTTGGCAATAGTGCGGACGGCTTCAGTAATTTCGGCACGGCTGCCATAGTTCATCGCAAAGTTCAGGATCAGCCCATCGTTTCCAGCAGTCTCATCCATTGCCCTTGTGATTGCACGCCGGGTATGCGGAGGAAGATGTTCGTGATCCCCGATCATCCGCACACGGACATTCCGTTCAACAAGCTCCGGCAGATATGTTCCAAGAAACTCTTCCGGAAGCCTCATCAAAAATTCCACTTCGGGCTTCGGACGTTTCCAGTTCTCCGTGGAGAAGGCATATAGGGTGAGCACTTTAATGCCCAGACGATCCGCTTCCCTGGTGATCTTGCGGACGGTCTTCATCCCTTCGTGATGTCCCGCAATTCTCGGAAGCGACCTCTTTTTTGCCCACCGGCCGTTTCCGTCCATGATGATGGCGACATGCCCCGGAATGGCGGTTTCGTCCAGCAGCTGCCGGTCCGCGTTATCCGTCTTGGGTTCGCCGCCCTTCTTGCGGATCAATTTATCCAACATAATCAGATTTCCTCCACTCAACAGCAATTCGGAATCCATGCTTTTACTATCATAGCAGTTTTTCTGTAAGTAAAAAAGGCGTCCTTTGAGTTTAGGACGCCCTTCGGAGGTTTTGGTTCTTTCGTTATACCTCCATGATTTCATCTTCTTTTTCTTTTGCGATCTCATCGATCTGGCGAATATGATCGTCCGTCATCTTTTGGATGTCGTCGCTGTATCCGCGATGGTCGTCTTCAGTGATGTCACCGCTCTTCTCCAACTTTTTGAGGGAGTCGTTGGCATCTCGGCGGATATTTCGGATGGAGACCTTGCCTTCTTCCGCTTCTTTTTTGACGACCTTGACCAGCTCTTTGCGTCGCTCCTCGGTCAGTGCCGGGACGGCAATCCGGATCACGTTGCCGTCGTTTGCCGGCGTAATTCCAAGGTCTGACTTAAGAATCGCCTTTTCAATATCGCCGATAACCGATTTGTCATACGGCTGGATGACGAGAAGTCGTGCTTCAGGAACGGAAATTCCGGCCAATTGGTTTACCGGAGTCGGCGCACCATAATAATCGACGGATATCCGGTCCAGAAGCGACGCGTTTGCACGGCCTGCACGAATCGAGGCCAGTTCGCGCCGAAGTGACTGGAGCGACTTTACCATGCGGTCTTTTGTTTCTTCAATCAGATTGTTCACCATTATGCATTCCTCCTGACAATCGTTCCGATATCTTCACCGAGGACGGCTTTTTTGATGTTCCCCTGTTCCATGATCGAGAATACAATGAGCGGGATGTCGTTATCCATGCAGAGCGAGGAAGCCGTCGAATCCATCACCTGAAGGCCGTCCTTGATGACATCCAGATAAGTGAGCTTCTCATACTTCACCGCGTTGGCATTGGTTTTCGGATCATCGTTGTAGACGCCATCGACGTTGTTCTTGGCCATGAGGATGACATCCGCCTCGATTTCCGCTGCGCGCAGAGCAGCCGTCGTGTCGGTCGAAAAATACGGGTTGCCCGTGCCTGCTGCAAAGATGACGACACGCTTTTTCTCCAGATGGCGGATCGCCCGTCTTCTTATGTACGGTTCAGCAACCTGCCGCATTTCGATGGACGTGGCCACCCTCGTCTCGATGCCCAGTTTTTCCAGGGCATCCTGCATCGCCAGCGAGTTCATGACTGTGGCGAGCATCCCCATATAGTCGGCAGTAGCCCGGTCCATACCCATTTCGCTTCCGACTTTGCCGCGCCAGATGTTTCCCCCGCCGACGACTACAGCCACTTCTACGCCGAGGTCGACAACATCCTTCACCTGTTCGGCGACAGATTTGATGATTGCCGGCGAGAGCCCGAAGCCCTGCTCACCGGCCAGTGCCTCCCCGCTTAACTTCAGGACGACTCTTTTATATTTCGGTACGCTCATGAGGTCTCCTCCATCATCTCTGTTTTTTATCGAAAAAGAGGGAACACCTGGTTCGTGTTCCCCTCCCAAATATGGTATTGGATCAGTTGCCTTTAACCTGGTTCATGACTTCGTCGGCAAAATTATCTTCACGCTTTTCAATGCCTTCGCCTACCGCAAAGCGGACGAACGACTTCAGCGTGCCGCCTGTCGACTTCACAAAGTCACGGACTTTCTGGTCCGAGTCCTTGACGAATGGCTGGTCAAGAATAACAACGTCTTCGAAGTACTTGCCGAGGCGGCCTTCAACCATCTTAGCCACGATGTTTTCAGGCTTGCCTTCGTTGAGTGCCTGTTCAGTAAGAACTTTGCGCTCGCGCTCGACTTCCTCTGCAGGAACTTCGTCACGGGAAACGTATTTCGGATTGATGGCAGCAACGTGCATCGCTACATCTTTTGCAGCGTCTGCGTCTGTTGTGCCTTCGATCAGAAGAAGAACACCGATGCGGCCGCCCATGTGGAGGTACGCGCCGAATGTGTCGTTGTCCGTCTTTTCAATGATTTCGAAGCGTCGGAGCGTGATTTTCTCACCGATCTTCGCAACTGCGTTGGAGATGTGGTCTTCAACTTTAAGACCATTGCCCATTTCAGATGCAAGCGCTTCTTCGATGGAAGCAGGCTCGTTTTTCAGAAGGTGGGCGCCAAGCTCGGAAACGAGATTCTGGAACGCTTCATTCTTTGCAACGAAGTCTGTTTCAGCGTTAACTTCGAAGATGACTGCTTTGTTTCCGTCTGTTTCAACGGATACTGTACCTTCAGCTGCGATGCGGTCCGCTTTCTTCGCTGCGCTTGCAAGACCTTTTTCACGAAGGAAGTCGACTGCTGCATCCATGTCGCCGTCAGTTTGAGTGAGAGCTTTTTTGCAGTCCATCATACCTGCGCCTGTTTTCTCACGAAGTTCTTTTACCATTTGTGCTGTTACTGCTGCCATTTGTCATTCCTCCCGGTCGATTCAATTTGTTTAGAAAAGGCGATAAGGACTGAAAGCCGCTTATCGCCTGAACATACAGTCTTACTCTGCTGCGACTTCTTCGCCTTGAGCTTCGACTTCCGTTTCTTCTTCGCCTTGTTTCGATTCGACGAGTGCATCCGCCATTTTGCTTGTCAGCAGGCGTACCGCGCGGATTGCGTCATCGTTTGCAGGGATGACGTAATCGATTTCGTCCGGATCGCAGTTCGTGTCGACGATGCCGACAATCGGGATGTTCAGCTTTTGAGCTTCTGCAACCGCAATGCGTTCTTTGCGTGGGTCAACGACGTACATAACGTCAGGAAGACCGTTCATGTCACGGATTCCGCCGAGGAACTTGACGAGGCGTTCGTGTTCTTTCTTGAGCTGGATGACTTCTTTCTTAGGAAGGACTTCGAAAGTGCCTTCTTCTTCCATGCGCTCGATTGCTTTCATGCGGTCAACGCGCTTCTGGATCGTACCGAAGTTCGTCAGAAGGCCGCCGAGCCAGCGTTGGTTGATGTAGTATTGGCCAGCGCGTTCCGCTTCTTCACGGATTGCATCCTGTGCCTGTTTTTTAGTTCCGACGAAGAGCACTTTGCCGCCTTCTGCACCAGTCTGGCGCATGAAGTCGTATGCTTCCTCGAGTTTCTTGACCGTCTTTTGAAGGTCGATGATGTAGATGCCGTTACGCTCCACGAAGATGTATTTCTTCATCTTAGGGTTCCAGCGGCGTGTTTGGTGACCGAAGTGGACACCCGCTTCAAGAAGCTGTTTCATTGTGATAACTGCCATTTTTGTTACCTCCATTTGGTTTTTTGGTCCTCCGCATCCATCAACCGGCGGGCAGCCAGTAGGCACCAGCCCTTCCGTCAGGATACGTGTGTAATCGCACCATTGGTCACTATACCACGTGTTTATCCGATATGCAACACAAAACTCTCTTCAGGTTTAGTCTGCGGGTAGACGTTGGAATTGCTTCAAATTAGTTATGATATATAAAATCAACTAAAGAAAGCTCCCTATGAATAAAGGACGGTTGCTTTCCGTTCCAACACTCGCTTTCCGCGGGCATGGCCTTAGCCTCCTCGTCGCTGCACTCCTGCGGGGTCTTCGGCTCATGCTACTCCCGCAGGAGTCTCGTGCTTCCGCTCCAAGCAATCGCCTTATAAAATTTCTCCGGTCGATTCAACAGTTCATTTTATATAGCATTTATAACATTGAGAAGGGGATTTCCCCTACGAGCACTTGGCAGCCATCGCTTCGCTTTTGGACGCAGACGCCAATCTTCGTATTGGCATCGGCTCGTAGCCTTCCCCGGGGAAAGCGTCCGCCCGTGACGGAAAGCAACAACATTATAAATAAAGAACCGGAAGTCAGGCTCCCGGTTCTTTTCAGTCCGGCCATTTAATATGCCAGGCGGATTATTTGGATTTGAGTTCGTTGAGCTGGACAAGGAATTTGTCGTTCAGCACTTTGATGTACGTACCCTTCATGCCGAGGGAACGGGACTCGATGACGCCCGCGCTCTCCAGCTTGCGGAGTGCGTTGACGATGACAGAACGGGTGATGCCGACCCGGTCCGCGATCTTCGAAGCGACGAGAAGGCCTTCGGTGCCGTCGAGTTCTTCGAAAATGTGCTCGATCGCTTCAAGCTCGCTGTAGGAAAGGGAATTGATTGCCATTTGGACAACCGCTTTGCTGCGGGCTTCAGTTTCGATCTCTTCCGCTTTTTCACGGAGGATCTCCATCCCGACAACCGTTGCGCCATACTCGGCAAGCACGAGGTCTTCATCGGTGAACTTGTCTTTGACCCGTCCGAGAATAAGTGTGCCAAGGCGCTCACCGCCGCCGATGATCGGAACGATTGTTGTCAGGCCTTCTTCGAACAGGTCTTTGTTTTCGACCGGGAAGACCGTGTGCTCATCGTTGATATCGAGGTTGGGCGATGTTTCCGTCACATTGAAAAGATTTTTCGTGTAGTCTTCCGGAAAACGGCGCTCCTCAAGCATGTTCTGGATCCGCTCGTTCTGGATCTCCTGGTGAACAGCCGTGCCGAGCAGTTTGCCTTTACGGCTGACGATGAAGACGTTAGCACCGATCACCTTGGACAGGGTTTCGGACATTTCCTTGAAGTTAACCGGCTTGCCGGCAGACGCCTGGAGCATAGAGTTGATCTCCCGCGTGTTTTGTAATAGTGACATAACACAATTCCTCCTACTTGGATATATGGATTCAAGAATATTCTAAAGGTTTGTAATCGTTTTGGGAAACGATAAGGTTTACTTACAGTATAAATTGTGACAAATCTTTGTTCGTAGCAATCTTTTTGAGCTTTTCATCGACATATTCCGGCGTGATGCGGATGGACGCAGGTGAAATGTCGGATGCTTCGAAACTCAGGTCTTCAAGAAGCTTCTCCAAAACCGTGTGGAGCCTGCGTGCTCCGATGTTATCGGTTTCCGCATTGACTTCCGCCGCAATCTCCGCGATACGCCCGATTGCTTCATCGGTAAAGTCGATCTCCACGCCTTCAGTGGAAAGGAGCAGCCGGTACTGATGGAGAAGGGAATTGTCCGGTTCTTTGAGAATGCGGACAAAATCCTCTCTAGTGAGTTTATCCAGTTCGACCCGGATCGGGAAACGTCCCTGCAGCTCAGGTATGATGTCCGACGGCTTGGAAACGTGGAAAGCCCCCGCGGCGATGAACAGCATGAAGTCCGTGCGGACAGGACCGTACTTCGTCGTGACAGTCGTACCCTCCACAATAGGAAGGATATCCCGCTGAACGCCTTCCCGCGATACATCGGCTGAAGAGGAGTTCCCCTGTTTCGAGGCGATCTTGTCAATTTCATCGATGAAGATGATTCCCTGCTGCTCCGCACGTTCGATTGCCACCTGAGCGATTTCATCACGGTCAACAAGCTTATCGGCTTCTTCCATGGCAAGTACTCTGCGGGCATCCTTCACACGCATCTCCCGCTTCTTCTTCTTTTTCGGCATCAGGTTCGAAAGTGCATCTTGCATATTCATTCCCATTTGCTCCATACCCGAACCTTGCATGCCGTCAAACAGCGACGGCATATTCTCGGTCACTTCTACCATCACTTTTTTGTCCTCAAGGCGGCCCGCCTTCAGCTCGGCGCGGATTTCGGAACGCTTCATACGGATCGACGCGTCCTCTTCCTCTTCTTCAGAGCGGTCCTGCATCTGTCCGAGCAGCATCTCCAGCGGATTCTGCCCGGATTTCTCTTTTTTCAGGGACGGGACGAGCAGCTTCACAAGACGTTCTTCGGCCAGCTTTTCGGCGCGATCCGCCACCTCTTCCATCCGCTCAATGCGGACAAGGCGGAATGACGCTTCCACAAGGTCACGTACCATCGACTCGACATCGCGTCCGACATAGCCGACTTCTGTAAACTTGGTCGCCTCCACTTTGAGGAAGGGCGCACCGGCAAGCTTGGCAATCCGGCGTGCAATCTCTGTCTTGCCGACACCGGTCGGACCGATCATGAGAATATTTTTCGGAATGATCTCATTGCGCTCTTCTTCCGGCAGAAGGCTGCGGCGGTATCGGTTTCGCATGGCCACCGCAACAGCCCGCTTGGCTTCTTTCTGGCCGACGATGTACCGGTCAAGCTGTTCGGTCAGGAGTCTCGGTGTCATCTGCTCCAGCTTCATTCCCCGATCACCTCCAGGATGATTTGGTGGTTCGTGAACACGCAGATGTCAGCTGCGGTCTCAAGTGCCGCACGCGCGATCTGTTCGGCATCCATAGCGTCGGCAGCATGTTTTTTAAGGGCACGGCCGGCTGCCAAAGCATAGTTGCCGCCGGATCCGATTGCAAGGATGCCGTCATCGGGCTCAATCACTTCTCCTGTTCCGGAGACGAGCAGCATCGTATCTTTGTCCATGACGATCAGCATCGCCTCCAGCTTCTGGAGCATCTTATCGCTGCGCCATTCCTTCACGAGTTCGACTGCTGCGCGGGTCAGGTTCCCGTCATATTCGGCTAGTTTGCCTTCAAACAGTTCAAACAATGTGAAGGCATCCGCGACGGTGCCCGCGAAACCGGCGACGACTTTCCCGCCGTACAGTCGACGGACCTTCTTCGCAGTATGCTTCATGACAACCTGGTTGCCGAGCGTCACCTGCCCGTCACCCGCCATTGCGGCCTTGCCGTTATGCCGGACTGCGAAAATCGTGGTTGCATGGATTTCCATTGCCTCTCCCCCTCAAGCTCTAGGATGTGCGTTCATATACGTCTTTCTCAGATGTTCTTTCGTCACATGCGTGTAGACCTGCGTCGATGACAGGCTGGCATGGCCGAGAAGTTCCTGGACGGACCGCATGTCCGCTCCGTTATTGAGCAAGTGTGTGGCAAACGTATGCCGGAGCATATGCGGATGGATCGATATGTGGAGTGCTGCCTTTTTGACCATTTCCCCAAGGATATGCCGGACTCCGCGGTCGGTGAGCGGAGTACCCCTCATATTGACGAACAGCCGGTCATGTTTGTTCCCTTTCATGATCGCCGGACGCGCCTCATCCAGATACCTGCCGAGCGCATCGGCGGCAAAGTGGCCAAACGGGATATACCGCTCACGGCGCCCCTTCCCCATGACCCTTACAATATCCAGTTCACGGTCAGCGTCGCCGACGGAAAGCCCCGTCAGTTCCGAAACACGCATTCCCGTGGCATAGAGCAGCTCCAGAAGCGCGGTGTCACGGATTTCTTTCGGAGAGATTCCTGCATTCGCCTCGAAAAGCTGCTCCATCTCTTCTTCATAGAAGAATTGGGGCAGCTTTTCTTCCTTCTTCGGATGATACAGTGATCGGAATGCCTGGTCATCGATATCGAACCGGGTGTTGGCAAACTTGAAAAACGATCGCAGAGAAGAGATCTTCCTTGAGATGGTCGCCCGCTCCAGTTCGCGCTCATAAAGCTGGGTCACGTAGAGGCGGGCTTCCGGATAGCGGATATCCTCTTCGGACCCGATTCCCTCGGATTCCAGAAACGCGAAGAATTCTTCAAGATCTTTCCGGTATCCCTCCACGGTCAGCGGAGAAAAGTTCCGCTCGAGGCGGATATAGGACCGGAACTCCTCTGCAGCCTGTTTTAGCCTGGCATTCATCCCGTCACCTCCGGAAATATACAAAAGCCTCTAAAGTATAAGGCTTTAGAGGCTTTTGTTCAATCAATGTGCAATTGTATTCTTGAAATTTCGAATTGTATCCAGCGCACGCCCGGACTGCTTCTCCGCGCGCTCCGCTTTTTTCCTGACCTTCTCTCCGAGAGAAGGGAAAAGACCGAAGTTGACGTTCATCGGCTGGAAGTTGGCCGGATCTGCTTCGCTGATATAGCGTGCCATGCTTCCGAGTGCCGTTTCCGCCGGGAAGACGACCGGGTCTTCACCGAGCGCGAGACGAGCGGCATTGACACCTGCAATAAGTCCGCTGCCTGCAGATTCCACATAGCCTTCGACCCCGGTCATCTGGCCGGCGAAGAACAGGTCCTTTTTGGCCTTCAGCTGGTATGTGCGCTCCAGCACACGCGGGGAGTTGATGAACATGTTCCTGTGAATGACACCATAACGGACAATCTCCGCATTCTCAAGTCCAGGAATGAGCCGGAGAACTTCTTTCTGGGGTCCCCACTTCATGTGATTCTGGAAGCCCACAATGTTATAGAGCGTAGCGGCAGCGTTGTCCTGACGGAGCTGGACGACTGCGTAAGGGGTCTTCCCTGTTTTCGGATCCTCCAGGCCAACCGGTTTCATCGGGCCGAACCGGAGTGTATCCCGGCCACGCCGCGCCATTTCTTCGACCGGCATGCAGCCTTCAAAATACTTTTCTTCTTCGAAGTCCCTGAGGGCGACTGTCTCGGCCGAGATGAGCGCCTCGTAGAAGCGGTAGTATTCCTCTTCAGTCATCGGACAGTTCAGATAGGCGGCTTCTCCCTTGTCATAACGTGACTTCAGGTAAACCTTGTCCATGTCTATGGAATCCTTCTCGATGATCGGCGCTGCCGCGTCGTAGAAGTACAGATCATATTCGCCAGTCAGGCTGCTGATCTGTTCGGCAAGGGAGGAAGAAGTGAGCGGACCGGTCGCGATGACCGTGATGCCCTCCGGAATCTCTGTCACTTCGCCGTTTACAACTTCCACGAGAGGGTGATTTTTGACGGTTTCCGTAACGCGCCCCGCAAAATCGTGGCGGTCGACCGCAAGGGCTCCTCCTGCAGGAACAGCGCTTGAATCCGCGGCCTGCATGATGACGGAGTCGAAGATCCGCATCTCTTCCTTGAGGACTCCCACAGCATTGGTGAGATTGTTGGCGCGGAGCGAGTTGGTGCAGACAAGTTCAGCAAACTGGCCGGTATGGTGCGCCGGAGTCTGCCTTACGGGGCGCATTTCGTGCAGACGCACCCTGACGCCGCGGCTGGCGATCTGCCAGGCAGCCTCGCTGCCTGCAAGCCCCGCTCCGATTACGTTGACGACTGGTGTCATGTTGAATCGTGTCTCCTTTTACTGTTGCGGTTGTTCTTTATAATCGCATTCCACACATTGGATCTGCTTGCCCTTCTTGAGCTTTTTCTCGACCAGGAGGCTGCTGCATTTCGGACATGGCCGGGAAACCGGCTTGTCCCATGAGATGAAATCGCATTCCGGATACTGGTCGCAGCTGTAGAAGATCCGCTTCGTCTTGCTTTTGCGCTCGACGACTTCGCCCTTTTTACATTTCGGGCAGGTCACATCGATCTTCTTCAGGATCGGCTTCGTATTGCGGCAGTCAGGGAAGTTGGAGCAGGCCATGAATTTTCCGTAGCGGCCCATTTTGATGACCATCGGGGATCCGCATTTTTCGCAGTCCTCGCCGGCCGGCTCATCCTTGATGACGACTTTCTCCATCTCCTGCTCAGCTACTCTCAGCCGCTTCTCGAAATCTTTGTAGAACGAGTCGATGACCTGGACCCACTCGTTTTTCCCGTCTTCGACGCTGTCGAGGTCCTTCTCCATCTCTGCGGTGAACTCGACGTCAATGATTTCCGGGAAGAATTCACTGACGAGGGAATGAACAATCTCCCCTAGCTCCGTTGGAACGAATCGCTTGGCGTCCAGTGACACATAGCCCCGTTTCTGGATCGTATCCAGCGTCGGCGCGTACGTCGACGGCCTGCCGATTCCCAGCTCTTCCATCGTCTTCACAAGACGCGCTTCCGAATAGCGCGGAGGCGGTTGTGTAAAGTGCTGCTTCGGGTCGATTTTAAGGCTCTTGACGATATCGCCTTTCTCAAGCGGAGGAAGCATCTTCTGCTTTACATCTTCCTTGTCATCCTCGCCCTCAACGTATACTTTCATGAACCCCTGGAATTTCACTTGGGATCCGGTGGCACGGAACACGACATCCCCTTGGCGGAGATCAGCCGTCACGGTATCCAGGACGGCCGGAGCCATCCTGCTCGCTATGAATCGCTCCCAGATAAGCTTGTAGAGCTTCATCTGATCATTTGTAAGGATCGCTTTTAGCGAGGCAGGTGTCCGGAGCACAGATGTCGGGCGGATCGCTTCATGTGCATCCTGGGCATTTTTCTGTTTGGAAGCACGCTCTCCCGGAGCCAAGTATTCCTGACCATAATCTGCAAGGATAAAATCTTCCGCTTCCTTTTTTGCGGTGTCCGATACCCGAGTTGAGTCGGTACGCATGTACGTGATGAGGCCGACGCTGCCTTCCTTGCCGACATTGATCCCTTCGTAGAGATTCTGGGCGATCATCATCGTTTTGCGCGCCCGGAAGTTCAGCTTGCGGGCAGCTTCCTGCTGGAGGGAGGAAGTCGTGAACGGAGGCGCAGGATTGCGCTTGCGCTCTTTTTTCTCCAGTTCGGCGACTTCGAAGTCACTGCCGTCCAGCTTGGCAAGAATCGCATCGACCGACCCTCGATCTGGAAGCTTGATCTTTTTCTTGCCGTCACCGTGAAATGCGGCCGTGAATTCCTTTTTCCCTTTTCCGAACAATCCGGTGATCGACCAGTACTCTTCCGGCTTGAAATTCCGGATTTCGTTTTCCCGGTCAATGATCATGCGGAGTGCAACGGATTGGACGCGTCCGGCAGATAGTCCCTTCTTTACTTTCTTCCAAAGAATAGGACTGATGTTGTAGCCGACCAGCCGGTCGAGGATGCGCCTTGCCTGCTGGGCATCGACTCGGTCTCGGTCGATCGGGCGCGGGTGTTTGAACGCCTCTTTGACGGCATCCTTGGTGATTTCATTGAACACTACACGGCATTCGGAGTTTTCATCGATGCCGAGGGAGTGAGCGAGGTGCCAGGCGATCGCTTCCCCTTCCCGGTCGGGGTCAGATGCGAGGAAGATTTTCTTGGCTTTTTTTGCTGCACTCTTCAGTTCCTGCAAAACCGGCCCTTTGCCGCGGATTGTAATGTATTTCGGTTCATAGTTGTTTTCGACATCGATGCCGGTCTGGCTTCGCGGGAGATCCCTGATGTGTCCGACAGATGCCTTTACTTTGTATTTCTTGCCTAAATATTTCTCAATCGTCTTTGCTTTCGCTGGTGACTCGACGATGACCAAATAATCTGGTGCCATTGATGTGCCTCCATTCGAGGTGAGCGACTCCTAAAGAAAGTCCTGATGGAAAATGTAAACTATCTTCTATATAATTGCAACCATTTTCAGCTTCTGCCGTTTCGTGCTTCAGGGAAAGGCAGCCATGCTTTTACTCCATATCCTGCGGCAGCCCGCCCAGAATTGTGTAGCCGTCCAGGGCTGGGGCTGCGCCCTCCAGGATTAGACGGTTTGGACCCGTGGAAAGCGGTGAATTGATCGGCCCGGGCACGGCGTGAACGTCCTTTCCGTGCTCGAGCGCATGATCGATTGTGCTCAATGTGCCGCTCGGCCGGGCAGCCTCAGTGACGATGACGATGCCGGAAAGGCCGCTGATAATGCGGTTGCGCATGGGAAACTGCCACTTCTGCGGACCTGCATACGGCGGGTATTCAGTTATAAGCAGATGGTCGCGTCCCATCACTTCATACAGTCCGCTGTTCTGCTTCGGATATCGATGGGATAGGCCGGTGCCGAGGACACCGATCGTTTTTCCGCCATGCCGGATGGCTGTCTCATGAGCCATTGCATCAGCTCCTTTTGCAAGGCCGCTGACGATGACATAATCATTGGCGACAAGAGGCGGAATAATCTTTTCCATGGCCTGGCGTGAATAGGCGGTCGCCTTCCTGGATCCGATGATGGCCGCCTTGTTGTCTGCGCGGAGCAGTGATGGATCTCCTGCGGCATATAGTACGGCAGGCGGGTCAATAAGCTGGGTGAGTGAATGGGGGTAAAGTTCGTGGGTATACAGGATGGGGGTGATCGAGCTTGCGGCATACACTTCCGTGTACGGGGGGTCCGCTCTGCGGCTCAGCTTTTTGTGGAGAAGCGCCGCCTTGTCCGTGTCAAGATCCAGCAGAAATGCAAGCTCGGCCGGCCGCATATCCGGAAGTGCCTGAAGGTCCGGGTCTGCAGCAAGCAGACGTCTGAACCTGTTCAGCGGTGCCGGAAATGTGTAATGCAGCGCAAGCAGACGGTCTTCGAACCGATCGATGATCACTACCTCCTGTCCCGGAAGCTTTCCGGAAATAGTAAAAGTGCGGCACTAATGTGCCGCACTTTCATTTTAGTGGGTTTTGCACTGTTCGTACAGACCTTTTTCCTTCAGGACACTGATCATCGTCTCACCGATGACCGATGGTGTCTCGGCAACCTTGATGCCTGCCGCTTCCATTGCTTTAATCTTCTCTGCAGCTGTTCCCTTGCCGCCGGAAATGATGGCGCCTGCGTGGCCCATGCGCTTTCCTGGAGGTGCGGTCTGGCCGCCGATAAAGCCGGTGACAGGTTTTTTCATGTTTGCCTTGACCCACTCGGCCGCTTCTTCCTCTGCAGTCCCGCCGATTTCACCGATCATGACAACCGCAAGGGTTTCAGGATCTTCATTGAATTCTTTGAGGACATCGATGAAGTTTGTTCCGTTGACCGGGTCTCCGCCGATACCGACAGCGGTCGTCTGGCCGACGCCTGCCTCGGAAAGCTGGTGGACCGCTTCATATGTCAGTGTCCCGGAACGGGAAACAACGCCGACATGGCCCTTTTTGTGGATATAGCCCGGCATGATGCCGATCTTGCATTCGTCCGCTGTAATGACACCGGGGCAGTTAGGCCCGACGAGACGGGTTTTCTTGCCTTCCATGTAACGGACAACTTTGACCATATCGAGTACCGGAATGTGTTCCGTGATGCAGATAGCCAGATCCAGCTCTGCATCGACCGCCTCGAGGATCGCGTCTGCTGCGAACGGAGCCGGCACATAGATGACGGAAACAGTTGCGCCTGTTTCCTTTACTGCGTCCTCGACTGTGTTGAAGACCGGTACGCCTTCCACTTCCGTGCCGCCTTTGCCCGGTGTTACGCCCGCCACGATTTTCGTGCCGTATTCAAGCATTTGTTTTGTATGGAAAAGGGCTGTTGAGCCCGTGATTCCCTGTACGAGTACTTTTGTATCCTTATCGACATAAATGCCCATCGTTTTCCCGCCTTTCTTAGCCTACGAGCTCGACAATTTTTTGTGCGCCGTCCGCCATGGAATCGGCAGCAGTAATGTTCAATCCGGATTCGTTCAGAAGCTTTTTGCCTGCATCCACGTTCGTACCTTCAAGACGCACGACCAGCGGCACTTCAAGTCCGAGCTGCTTCGTTGCCTGGATGACGCCTTCTGCGATGATGTCGCACTTCATGATGCCGCCGAAGATGTTGACGAAAATCCCTTTGACATTGGAGTCGGAAAGGATGATCTTGAATGCTTCGGTTACTTTTTCAGCAGTCGCGCCGCCCCCAACGTCAAGGAAGTTCGCGGGTTTGCCGCCGTAGAAGTTGATCGTGTCCATTGTGGACATAGCCAGGCCCGCACCGTTAACCATGCAGCCGATGTTGCCGTCGAGGGAAACATAGCTGAGGTCGTACTTGGACGCTTCGATTTCCTTCGGATCTTCTTCATCAAAATCACGGAGTTCAACGATATCCGCGTGACGGTAGAGCGCGTTCGAGTCGAAGTTGAACTTCGCATCGAGAGCTACGACCTGATCATCGCCTGTGACGACGAGCGGGTTGATTTCAAGGATGGATGCATCTTTGCTGATGAAAGCTTCATAGATGCCCAGGAACAGCTTCGCAGCTTTGTTGACGAGCTTCGAAGGAATGTTCATGTTGAATGCCATGCGGCGTGCCTGGAAGCCTGTAAGGCCGACAATAGGGTCGATGACTTCCTTGAAGATCTTTTCAGGTGTTTCTTCTGCCACTTCTTCGATGTCCATGCCGCCTTCTTCGGAGCCCATGAGGACGACACGGTCCGTCGCACGGTCAACGACGAGGCTGATGTAGTATTCTTTGAGGATGTCGGAGCCTTCTTCAATGTAAAGGCGCTTGACTTCTTTTCCTTCAGGGCCTGTCTGATGTGTCACCAGTACTTTGCCGAGAAGTTCTTTTGCGTATTCACGCACTTCGTCAACCGTCTTCGCGATCTTTACACCGCCTGCCTTGCCTCGGCCACCTGCGTGGATCTGAGCTTTTACGACATATACTTTGGTGTCGAGTTCCTTGGCCGCCTTGACAGCCTCTTCAGGAGAAAACGCTACGATTCCGTTTGGTACCGCGACGCCGTAGTCGCGAAGAATCTGCTTCCCTTGGTACTCATGGATATTCATCTTACATCCTCCAATCGAACTGCTGAATAGTTTCTTGCCATCCCCCATTGTAATCAACCGGTCACAGGTTGTCCATAATTGTCTTTTCTCGGACGGGAATTCCGCTGGTTCCGACATGGATTTCAGCCACCGGGGCGAAGGTCTGCCTGTGCTCCGGGCAAGGACCGTGTAACCTGAGCGCCTCCAGGTGTGCCGCGGTGCCATAGCCCGAATGGCGGTTGAAGCCGTACAAAGGAAACTTTTCGTGCAGCCTGTCCATATATGCATCCCGTTCAGTTTTGGCCAGGACCGATGCCGCTGCCACGCAGAGGCTGAGTGCATCAGCTTTCACGACAGAATGGCATGGTGCATCCGTATTAAGAGCCATTGCATCGGCGATGATCGCGTCCGGTCCCAAGGACAAGCCCTCAACCGACCTCTCCATCGAATCACGCGTGGCCCGGTAGATGTTCAGCCTGTCGATTTCCTCTGCAGGCTGGATGTGGACTGACCAGGCGACAGCATGTTTCCTGATTGCGGCGGCCAGGCATTCCCTCGCCTGCCGGCTCATCGCCTTTGAATCATCCAGGCCGGCGAGTTCCGGACAGGATGACGGAAGAATCACCGCAGCGGTCACCACCGGTCCCGCCAAAGGGCCCCTCCCCGCTTCATCGACGCCCGCGACCAGTGACTCCGGACTTTTCCTGAAGCCGTTGTCAAACTGCTCTTTTTCCAGGTGCCGCTCGAGTTCGAGCCGTTTTTTCTCCAGTTTCCTCTCATACGATGCAAGCAGTTTCTGGATGCCGGCCCGGCCATCCGACTGGAGTTCGCCGAACAGTGGGTCATCCTCTTTTGCCGTCTGCAGCCATGCTTTCACTTCATTGATTGTCATAGTGGTCATTTGGAATCAGGCCCTTTCCTTATATGTAGATTCCGGCAAGCTCTGGCCGGATAAGCCAAAAAGCTGTCCACTGCCATGCCGGGTGTTCACGATGTCCCGGCTCCGGGAATTTCAATAAAAAAGCAGGGGCTGTCCGAATAATGTATTTCCAGCATAAAAAGCAAACAGCAGCGGCTCTGGTCGCTTTCCGCGGGCGTTGCCGGCGCCAATGCGAAGTTTGGCGTCTGCGCTCAAAAGCGATAGCGTTGAGCGGCATTAGCCAGCCTCCTCGGACTCCGTCCTGCGGGGTCTTCGGCTAACGCTATTCCCGCAGGACAGAAAAGCCTCCTCGAACAAGCCTCGCACGAAGGAAATGCGAAGCATTTTCGAGGAGTCTCCCGACGCCACTGCTGTTTGCCATAGATACCAGAATCTAATTACTTATTGGACAGCCCCTGTTCACCGATCCTCTGAAAAATCGAATGTGAGCCTGCCGAACTGCAGGTCCCGGACGTCGCGGACAATCAGTTCGGACACACTATCATAGTCGATGGTACCGCCTTTTCCGTAGACCTTCCGACGTTCGCCGATCCGATCGAAGGCTCCAGGTATGTCGCCGTCGAGCGAACGGAAGCCAAAGCGGTCCTCAAGGCGGTCCGGATAATGTGCCTCGAGAAACTTGAGCGCATAGATCGCGAGCTCCTGCTGGGCCGTAATGGCATCCTTGATCGCCCCGGTCAGCGCCAATTTATAGCCGGCCTCGGGATCTTCGAACTTCGGCCATAGGATTCCCGGCGTATCGAGCAGTTCCAGCTCCTTGCCAACCTTGATCCACTGCTGCGCCTTAGTGACGCCGGGTGTATTGCCGGTTCTGGCGATGTTCTTTTTGGCCAGGCGGTTGATGAGCGTCGACTTTCCGACATTCGGGATACCGACTATCATGGCCCGGATTGCTCTAGGGCGGATGCCCTTCGCCTTCATGCGGTCCCACTTCTCCTTCAGGATCTGCTGAGCAGCCTTTGTCACCTGCTGAAGTCCTTTGCCGTCGAGCGAGTTGATCGCCACCGCTTCGATCCCGTCTTCACGGAACTTTTCCAGCCAGCGGGCGGTTTCCGCTTCATCGGCCATGTCTTTCTTGTTAAGGATGACGAGCCGGGGTTTCCGGCTGATGATGTCATCGATCATCGGGTTTCTGGAAGATTGCGGCAGTCGTGCATCGATCAGTTCAAAGACGATATCAACCATCTTCAGCTGCTCGGTGACTTCCCTCCGCGCCTTTGCCATATGTCCCGGGAACCACTGTATTGTCATAATTTTACCTCCGTCACTTGACGAACCCGATATCTTCCATCGGCCAGAAAATCAGATTTGTGCTGCCGATGATTTCATCGAACGGGATGACGCCGATATGGCGGGAGTCTTTGCTGAACCGCCGATTATCCCCCATAACGAATACATGGCCTTCTGGGACAGTTTCTCGCTGAATTTTATCCTCAAGCGTAAAGTCTTCGGTCAGCGTCCCGTCGGTGACAGCTTCCTTGTATTCACCGAGATAGGGCTCTTCAAAAGCCTCCCCGTTAATATAGAGCTGGTCGTCCCGGTACTCGATCTGGTCGCCCGGTAGCCCGATCACCCGCTTGATGTAATCTTTCTGTTCCGGTGCATGGAAGACAACGATGTCAAACCGCTCCGGCTCACCGATTGTGTAGCCGATTTTGTTGACGATCATCTTATCGCCGTCCTCGAGTGTCGGCATCATCGACTCCCCGTCCACCACAATAGGCGTAAAAAGGAAATACCGGATGATGGCAGCCAGCCCGAACGCGATGAGGAGGACTTTCGTCCATTCCCACAGTTCATTTTTCTTTTTTTCTTCTGTCATCCCGTTGGCCTCCCTGTTCAATCTCTTTCCATTATAGAGTGTATGACAAACGGAGGCAAAAAGAAAAGGAGCCGTCGGAACGGCTCCTTTCGATGTCGTTTATCGGATTTCTTTGATGCGGGCAGCTTTTCCGCGAAGGTTGCGGAGGTAGTACAGCTTCGCACGACGGACTTTACCGCGGCGAGTCACTTCAAGGTTCGCGATTTTAGGCGTGTGCACAGGGAACGTACGCTCAACTCCTACACCGTAGGAAATCTTGCGGACTGTGAATGTCTCGCTGATGCCGCCGCCGCGACGCTTGATGACAACCCCTTCGTATACCTGGATCCGCTCACGCGTACCCTCGACGACTTTTACGTGTACACGTACCGTGTCGCCCGGGCGGAAAGCCGGAAGGTCTGTACGAAGTTGTTCCTTCGTGATTTCTGCAATCAATTGTTGCATGTTTTTCCTCTCCTTACTACAGATGCTCTTGCAGTTAAAGCTGTTGCAGCGGAACATCGTAATCGAGCGCTTCACATGGAAGCACGGGTTAAATCATACCATAGGCACGGGGTTCAGGCAAGTCCCGGACTCACTCTTCTTTACTCCATCCGAGCTTCCTGAGTATTTCCTTCTGTGATGCGGTGAGCTCGGCTGCTCCGAGCAGATCCGGCCTCCGCTCAAGCGTACGCATGAGCGACTGTTCCTCGCGCCAGCGATCGATTTCCGCATGGTTGCCGGACAAAAGGACATCCGGCACTTTCATCCCGCGGAAGTCTGCAGGGCGCGTGTAATGAGGGTGCTCGAGAAAACCCGTAGAGAACGAATCAAGCGCGGGGGATTCTGCGTTGCCGAGAACTCCAGGCAGAAGTCGGACCACACTGTCGATGACGGTCATGGCCGCAAGCTCACCGCCGGTCAGGACAAAGTCCCCGATCGAGATTTCATCCGTGATAAGGTGTTCGCGAATGCGCTCGTCATAGCCTTCGTAATGACCGCACAGGAAGATAAGATCCTCTTCCTGCGCAAGTTCCTCGGCCTTTTTCTGGGTGAACCGTTCTCCCTGCGGGCACATGAGGATAATCCTCGGAGAGCGGCCTTCAGAAAGGTTTTCGACGGCGCGGAACAGGGGCTCCGGCTTCAGTACCATGCCGGCCCCTCCACCGTATGGATAGTCATCAACTTTATGATGCTTGTCCGTGGCGAAATCGCGGAAGTCCCGGACTGTGAGGCTGACAGCGCCGTTTTCCTGTGCCCGCTTTAGGATGGAGGCATTGAATACGCCGCTGAACATTTCCGGGAAGATGGAAAGGACCGAAATCTTCATCAGGACAGCAGTCCTTCGATCGGATCGATGACGATCCGCCCGTTTTCGGGATCGACTTCCAGGACGACATCCCCGATATATGGAATGTAGTGCATTTTCCCTTCAGCCGGTTTGACCGCCCAGACGTCATTTGCGCCTGTCTCCAGCACTTCTGTCACTTTTCCGATTTCCCGGCCTTCCTGGTCAACCACCGTACATCCGATGATTTCATGGTGATAGAACTCGCCTTCTTCCAGTTCTCCGAGGTTATCACCGGACACCTTCAGGATGCCGTCGCGATATTTTTCCACGTCATTGATGTTTGGGTGGCCTTCGAACGTGAGGAGATCGAAGTTCTTATGGACCCGGTGGGAGGCCACGGTCAGCATGACCGGATCTTTCGCTCCAGGCATGAAGAGGCCGAGACGCGCCCCCGTGGCATAGCGCTCTTCCGGGAAATCCGTACGGGACATGACGCGCACCTCGCCCCGGATGCCATGCGTATTGACGATTTTTCCGACATTGTACCAGTTCATCCATCGTCCTCCTTCATCCGTTTCGGGGTATGAAAAAGGAAGGAACCTGTTTCGTCCCTTCCTTAATCCATGATGTCGACGCGGACCCGTTTGCGGCCTGCGCTTTCAGCTGAGTTTACTACAGTGCGGATCGCGGTTGCGACCCGGCCCTGTTTGCCGATCACTTTCCCCATGTCTTCCGGGTGGACGGACAGCGAGCAGACTAGTCTGCCCTGCCGTTCTTCCACGCCGATCCGGAGTTCATCCGGATGGTCAACGAGCGGTTTGACGATCGTTTCAATCAGCTTTTTCATCATGTCGCCTCCGTCAACTTATTTTGCGGCTTTGGCGTTATGGAATTTCTCCATGATGCCCTGCGTAGCGAGCAGGTTGCGCACTGTGTCAGACGGTTTCGCACCGTTCTGGAGCCATTTGAGTGCAAGCTCTTCATTGATCTTGAGCTCAGCCGGCGTCGTGAGCGGGTTGTATGTGCCGATCGTTTCGATCTGACGGCCGTCACGAGGGGAACGGGAATCTGCTACTACGATACGATAGAAAGGCGTCTTTTTTGCGCCCATACGCTTAAGTCGAATTTTAACTGCCATGGTTAGCACCTCCGAATAGTTTCACACAAGATAGTATATTACCAAGTCATTATTGCTTTGTAAAGTGTTTTTTCTTAACACCTTAATTAAGGCTGATTTTCGCTCCTGGCCCTCGCTTACCGCGGGCGTTGCCTTAGCCTCCTCGAGCTGCGCTCTGCGGGGTCTTCGGCTAACGCTTTTCCCGCAGGTGTCTCGTGCCATACGCTTCAATCAGTTATAGCAAGTTTTCCAATGAATACTCAGGCTGGATTGCCGCCTGTCGCTACTTACTTGAACAGTGAATCAAGTCCGGGCATTTTCATTTTCCGCTTGCCTTTGCCCTGTTGCATGTTCGACATCTGTTTCATCATCTTCCTCATCTCATCGAACTGTTTGAGCAGGCGGTTCACTTCCTGGATGGATGTGCCGGAGCCGCGGGCGATGCGCTTTTTCCGGCTGGAGTTGATGATTTCGGGCTTCGACTTTTCCGCAATTGTCATCGATTTGATAACCGCTTCAACACGGTCCATCTGCTTTTCGTCGACCTTCACATTGTCGATGCCCTTGATCTTGCCTGCGCCGGGAAGCATCTTGAGGATCTCGTCAAGAGGCCCCATCTTCTTCACCTGTTCCAGCTGTTCGAGGAAGTCATCAAATGTGAACGACTGGTCACGGAACTTCTGCTCCAGTTCCTTCGCCTTTTCTTCGTCGACATTGGTCTGTGCTTTCTCGATGAGCGACATGACGTCACCCATCCCGAGAATCCGGGAGGCCATGCGCTCAGGATGGAACGGTTCGAGCGCATCAAGCTTTTCGCCCATCCCGGCAAACTTGATCGGCTTGCCGGTAACGGAACGGATCGAGAGCGCCGCCCCGCCGCGGGTGTCGCCGTCGAGCTTCGTCAGGACGACTCCCGTTACGCCGACCTGCTGGTCAAACGTTTCCGCCACATTCGCGGCGACCTGGCCGGTCATCGCGTCAACGACAAGGTAGACTTCATCAGGCTTCACCGCATCATGGATATTGCGGAGTTCCTGCATGAGGTCTTCGTCGATCTGCAGACGGCCCGCTGTGTCGATGAAGACGACATCGTTATGATCTTCCTTCGCTTTGGCAACCGCCTGCTTTGCGATATCGACCGGGTCAGCCTCTGTGCCGAGTTGGAATACCGGCATGCCGAGCTGCTTGCCGATTGTCTCCAGCTGCTGGATTGCTGCAGGACGGTAAACGTCAGCTGCAGCAAGAAGCGGTTTCCGGTTGTATTTCTTGCGGATGAGGTTCGCCAGCTTGCCGGTTGTTGTCGTTTTCCCGGCACCCTGCAGGCCGACCATCATGATGACGGTCGGCGGTTTTTTCGCGAAAGTGATTGCTTCCGTCTCGCCGCCCATCAGCTCAGCCAGTTCGTCCCTTACAATTTTGACGACTTGCTGGCCAGGCGTGAGGCTTTGCATCACATCCGAACCTACGGCGCGCTCGCTCACCTTCTTGACGAATTCCTTGACGACCTTGAGGTTGACGTCTGCCTCGATCAGCGCGAAGCGGACTTCACGCATCATTTCTTTGACGTCGGCTTCGGTCACTTTCCCCTTGCCTTTGATTTTCTGAAGCGTTTGCTGAAGGCGCTCGCCCAATCCTTCAAATGCCATCGATTGCCCGCCTCCTATCAGTCGAATTCTTTTAGTTCATGCAGTCGCCGGATCAGATCACCGGCATCCGCCCCGCCGCGCCCGATATCCGCGGCAAGTGCGTCGACGGCTTCCCGCCGTTTCCGGAACTTGCCGAAAAGCTGGAGCTTTTCCTCGTACTCTTCAAGCATAGCCTCTGTGCGGCGGATATTGTCATAGACCGCCTGGCGGGAGATATCGTACTGTTCGGCTATTTCCCCCAGGGACAGGTCATTCAGGTAATACAGGTCCATGTAGCTCCGTTGCTTCTCAGTCAGGAGTGCCTGATAGAAGTCAAACAGGAAGTTCATCCGGGTCGTTTTTTCAAGCAGCACACAAACCCCTCCTTCCCGTCTCCATCAAAAGCATTTTATACAGGGAAGAACACACTGTCAAGTAAATCCCCTTGTCTTTCAATCTTCGCCTTTTTCCTGTCCGAGGATCTCCGCCTCTTGCTCAAGCCCTTCGGCGAAGAGACCGTATACATACCGTTCCGCATCAAACGGCTGCAGGTCTTCCATGCCTTCCCCCAGGCCGACGAATTTCACAGGAATCCCGAGTTTGTTGCGGATCGCCAGTACGATGCCGCCTTTTGCCGTTCCGTCCAGCTTGGTCAGGACAATGCCCGTCACGTTTGTCGCTTCCTTGAACGTTTCTGCCTGGATGAGGGCGTTCTGGCCTGTGGTCGCATCAAGAGCCAGGAGTGTTTCGTGCGGTGCATCCGGCAGCTCACGGCCGATCACCCGGTGCACCTTTTCCAGCTCATTCATCAGGTTCACTTTGTTCTGGAGACGTCCTGCCGTGTCACAGATCAGGACATCCACTTTGCGGTTTTTCGCCGCCCGGACGGCATCATACATGACCGCGGCCGGGTCTGAGTTCTCCGCATGGCGGATCACTTCCGCTCCGACCCGGTCCCCCCATACCTGGAGCTGATCGATCGCACCGGCACGGAATGTATCCCCCGCAGCCAGCATGACCGACTTGCCTTCACTGATGAACCGGTGGGCGAGCTTGCCGATGGTCGTCGTCTTTCCGACGCCGTTCACGCCGACGAACAAAATGACCGTCGGACCTTCCTCCTGCATGTTGAGGCTGCCTTCGCCGTCCTCACCCTTGCGGTAAATGTCAACCAGCTTCTCGGAGATGGCGGTCTGGATACCTTCCGTATCCTTGACGTTTCTGCGCTGCACTTCGAAGCGAAGATCATCCATCAGTTCCATAACCGTTTCAAATCCGACATCCGCCTGAAGAAGGAGTTCTTCCAGCTCCTCGAAAAAGTCCTCATCCACTTTCCGGTAACGGGCCACCAGGTCATTCACTTTCGAAGTAAACGATGTTCTCGTCTTTTCCAGCCCGTCTTTGTACTTTTCCGTCGTTTCATCCGGCTTACCGGAAATCTTTTCCTTCAGCTTTTTGAAGAAACTCATGTTCCCGCTCCTTTCGGGCCCGATCCTACTGTCGGTACGGGCTCCTCATATTCCACTTCGCTCTCTGTCAGCCTGACAGAGACCGGCTTCGATATGCCGGATTCCTGCATGGTGATGCCGTAAAGAACATCTGCACCTTCCATCGTTCCTTTTCGGTGGGTGATGACAATGAACTGTGTCTCGTTGCTGAATTTCTTGAGGTAATCACTGTAGCGGAGTACATTGGCCTCGTCCAGCGCAGCCTCGACCTCATCCAATACGCAGAATGGAACAGGACGGACTTTCAGGATGGCGAAAAGCAGAGCGATCGCGGTCAATGCGCGCTCCCCTCCCGAAAGCAGGCTCAGGTTCTGCAGCTTCTTGCCAGGCGGACAAGCGACTATATCAACACCGGTCCGGAGCATGTCTTCCGGATCGGTAAGAACAAGCTCCGTTTTGCCCCCGCCGAATAGTTCTTTAAAAACGACGCCGAACTGTCGGCTTACAGCATGGAATGTGCTGCTGAAACGCTCCGTCACTTCGGTGTCCATCTCATCGATCGCGCTCTCAAGCGTATCCTTTGCCTCAAGCAGGTCATTGCGCTGCTCCGTAAGGAATGCATGCCGCTCCGAGACCGCTTCGAATTCCCCGATTGATGCAGTGTTGACCGGTCCAAGCTCTTCGATCGACTGTTTCAGAAGCCGCACTTTCTTCCGGGCTTCCTCCGGACCGGTCTGGTCAGGGAACGGAATTCCGCCTTCAGGAAGCTCGGCGATCCCGTAATCATCTTCAAGTGCATTCCGGAGTGATTCAAGCTCATAGGTTATCCTGCCTGCCCGAAGTTCGGCCTCCCGCACTGCAGCCGAATGGCCCGACCTTGTTTCGGCCGCGCGCCGGAACCTGGCTTCGGCAGATGCGATGGATTGCTGAAGCGATTCGCGGCGTTCCAGCGCAGACGCGAGCTCATTTTCCAGAGCTTCTTTTCTCGCTTTCCACTCCTGCAGCTCCTTCTCGGCTTCTTCAGGACCTGCACCAGCATCACCGCCCGCCGTCCATTCCATCTCTTCGCGGAGCCGCTCGGCCCTCTGTAGGCGGCCGGCAAGCTCTTCTTCCACGGATTCAGCGGCCGCTTCGGCCTGGGCCAGCTGTTCCGCCAGTACGGCGGCGTTCTGCCGGAGTTCACCAAGCCGGTTGTTCATGCGGTCCCGCTCGGTGCGTCCCTGCTCGTAAAGGCCGGTCAGCTCTTTAATTTCCATCGATGTCCGGCTGAGTTCATTTTTAAGCTCAGCCTGTTGCTCTTCAGCTTCCCTGATCCGCTCGCGGATGCCTGAAGCCAGAACCGAAGTCCCTGATTCCTCATCTCCAAAAATGGCGAGGCGGTCAGCCAATCGGCGTTCTGCCGCTTTCAGCTCGGCGGTTCTGCCCACCAGTGCGACTTCCGTCTCCGACAGCATCTCACGCTGTTCACGAACCTGTTCAAGAGCCGCCGATTCATCGGCCAGGCGCTGCTTCAGGGAAGTTATGGCCTGTTCGGCATTGCCGATTGATTTATCGAGCCTGGCAGCATCTTCCGTCACTTGCTCAAGCTCGGCCTTTCGCATGAAAATCGGATTGCCGCGGTCCGATCCGCCTCCGGTCATCGATCCGCCGGGGTTTACCACGTCTCCATCAAGCGTCACGATCCGGTATCGGTGGCCGGTCATCCGTGCGATTTCATTTGCCCCTTTCAGGGTGCGTGAGATGAGGACATTGCCAAGCAGATTCTGCACGATCGGCATATATTTTTCATCTGCCGTGACAACTGAATCCCCCGTACCTGCAAAGTCCTTGTGTGAAGATGCCTGCGTCAGAGTGGAAGCATCCACCCTGCGGGGCTTCATCACCGCAAGCGGCAGGAATGTAGCGCGGCCCTTGCGGCTTTCCTTCAGGTAGCCGATTGCATGGCGGGCATCAGCCTCCGTGACAGTCACGATATTCTGAGCCGCGGCTCCAAGTGCGGTCTCCGCGGCCTTGGAAAATTCCTTTTTGACATGGACAAGAGAGGCAACCGCCCCTTCGATACCGGATAGGCGTTTTTTTTCGGCAGCGCGCAGCACTTCACGGACACCTGTATGGAAACCGGCGAATTCCGCCTCCATCGCAACCAGGGCCTCCCGCCGCCCCTTTAGTTTCTCGAGGAGGTTGTAGGCCTTGTACAGCTGTTCCTGTTTATCATTGAGTTCGGAAGAGATACGCTCCCTGGCGGATGCCTGCTCCGATTCCTCATTTCTGACGGCAGACAGCCGTTTTTTCAAGTCTTCCAGTTCGGCTTCCGCCTTTTTCAGGTTGGCAGAGGCCGTTTCCCATTCGGCACGGGCCTCTCCTGCCCGTGTCCGGTTGCGTTCGGCAGATTCGGCCTGAAAGGCCAGCTGCTGCTCCAGATGCTTAAGTTCATTCTTTACTGCCGCCTCGCTGTTCAGAAGCTCGATATAAGCCGATTTCAGCTCTTCAATCCGGCTGGCGGTCTCATCAAGCGGACGGTCCATAATGTCCTGGAGACGACGGATTTCTGACCGGGCTTCCTTCAGGGCTGTTTTCCTTCCTGAGGCGTCGTGCACAGCCTGCTTTTTCCTCAATCTGAGCCTGTCCGTCGCCTGTTCCGTTTCGGTCAGGTCTTCCCGCAGCCTTTCCAGCTGGCGCTCAGCGTTGGTTTTCCTCTCCGAAAGCACTTGTCTGCGGCCTTCCCACTTCTCGACATTCACCCCTGCATCCGCAAGGTCTGTGTGCAGGCCGTCCAGCTTCTCCGCAAGCTTTTCCGCTTCCCCGCGAAGCCGGCCGAGTTCGGCTTCATGCCGCCCGGCTTCTTCTGTGGCTGCCTGTTCCAGTCCGGCAGCCTTCTCCAGGCCTTGGCGGACTTCCTCAAGCTGATCTTCATTGTTCCTTATGTCATGCGCAAGCAGGGCCGTGCCGATCTCATTTAGCTCCCCTGACATCGCCAGATAATCTTTTGCTGCCGATGCCTGGATCCTGAGCGGGCCAAGGCGCCCATCAAGCTCATGGAGGATATCCAGTACCCGGTTCAGGTTGTCCGCTGTCTCGAACAGCTTATGCTCTGCTTTCCGGCGGCGCTGCTTGTACTTGAGAACGCCCGCCGCTTCTTCGAAGATCGCCCGGCGGTCTTCCGGCTTGCTGTTCAGGATCTCATCGACCCTCCCCTGTGAAATAACAGAGAACGCTTCCTTGCCGAGGCCGGAATCCATGAACAGATCGACGATGTCCCGGAGACGGCAATCCTGCCGGTTAATCTGGTATTCACTGTCGCCTGAGCGGAATACGCGCCGGGTAATGCTGATTTCGCTGAAATCGAGAGCAACACGCCCATCCGAGTTGTCGAGGACCAGGGTCACCTCTGCAAAGTTCAGTGCCTTTCTGGAGTCACTCCCGGAAAAGATGACGTCCTCCATTTTGCCGCCGCGGAGTGTTTTGGCCGACTGTTCGCCAAGCACCCATCGGATGGCGTCTGTGATATTGCTTTTTCCGCTTCCGTTCGGTCCGACAACTGCGGTCACTCCCGGCACAAAGTCCAATCCGATTCGCTCGCCGAACGACTTGAACCCCATGATTTCGAGCCGCTTCAGATACAAATCATTCCGCCTGCCCTTCGGTTTTCCTCAGCTCGCTGATGGCGTGGCGGGCAGCCAGCTGTTCCGCCTCTTTTTTCGACTTGCCTTCACCGCGCCCCAGTTCCTCGCCGCTGATTGTGACGGCCGAAACGAAGATGCGGTCATGCGCAGGCCCTTTCTCGTCGACAATCTGGTATTGGAGCTGTCCGCTGGATGATTGCTGCACCATTTCCTGGAGCTGGCTTTTATAATCCATCACATGGGAAAAAGCACCGACCTCCACTTTCGGGAAGACGATCCGTTCGAGAAATTCGACGACTTTGTCGAATCCATTATCGAGATAAAGCGCGCCGACAAAGGCTTCGAACACATCGGCCAGAAGCGACGGACGTGTCCTGCCGCCTGTCTGCTCTTCGCCTTTTCCGAGCAGAACATAGCGGCCGAAGCCCAGCTCGTCCGCAAATTGGACGAGAGAAGGTTCGCAGACAATCGCTGCGCGGAGCTTGGTCAGTTCGCCTTCGCTCATGGATGGATAGGTTTCAAATAAAAAACGGGATACGGACAGTTCCAGGACGGCATCCCCCAGGAATTCAAGCCGTTCATTGTCATCATGGATCCTTCTGCGATGCTCGTTCACATAGGAGGAATGTGTAAACGCGCGGTACAGAAGAGTCGGGTCACTGAATGTGAAGCCGATCGTTTCCTCGAAATCGGCAAATCGCTTATGGACAGATTCCGGGTAGGAACCTTTCTTATGGTGTCGCTCTTTTTTGTTCATAGTCATCAGATCTGCCTTTCCGTTATGGATAAGATATATGCTAAGTTTACCCCTTTCTGCAGGGTAACGCAAAATGGCAAAAGAGGCTGGCGGCCGCCCGTCCCCGGACTGCCCGCCTGCCTCTTCAAAACCGATCATGCGGTCTTTTCTTCGATATAAGAGACTGCGTCACCGACAGTCCCGATTTTTTCAGCATCTTCATCGGAGATCTCAAGATCGAATTCATCCTCAAGCTCCATAACGAGTTCAACGACGTCAAGGGAATCCGCACCGAGGTCCTCACGGAAGGATGCTTCAGGTTTCACTTCGCTTTCATCGACGCCGAGGCGGTCGACGATCACCTTTGTCACACGTTCCAGTACAGTTGCCAATATGTTCACCTCCTCTCGCGGGGGAGTCCGTTTACCGGTCCGCGTCGTGCTTTTCCGGCCACTCAATCAGTATGACAGGCGACCGGCCCGGGGACAAGGGGTTACATGACCATACCGCCATCCACATGCAGAGTCTGCCCCGTGATGTAGGCGGAATCCTCCGAAGCAAGGAAGACAACGGCACGCGCCACATGATCAGGGTCTCCAAGTTTGCCGAGTGGAATCTGGCCGAGCATGCCTTCTTTTACTTCGGCAGGCAATTTGTCCGTCATGTCCGTTGTGATAAACCCGGGCGCAACCGCGTTGACCCGGATGCCTCTCGCGGAAAGTTCCTTGGCCGCCGTCTTGGTCAGGCCGATGACGCCCGCTTTTGCGGCAACGTAGTTGGCCTGTCCCGCATTTCCGGCGACTCCGACGACGGATGCCAGATTGACGATCGTGCCGGACCTTTTTTTCATCATCGGCCTCGCGACAGCCTTTGTGCAAAGGAAGACACCTTTCAAGTTGGTCGACAGCACATCGTCCCATTCCTCTTCCTTCATGCGCATCAGGAGATTGTCCCTCGTAATGCCGGCATTGTTGACGAGGATGTCGACAGAACCGAATCGTTCCACCGTGCCGTCGACCAGCTGCTTGACGTCTTCCGCACTGCTTACCGAAGCGCGGATGGCAATTGCCTCCCCGCCTGCCTGCTCGATCATCCGGACCGTCTCAGCGGCCTTGTCTTCGCTGCCCGCGTAGTTCACGGTGACCTTCGCACCCTCTTTAGCAAGAGCGATGGCGATTGCACGGCCGATACCGCGGGAAGCGCCCGTCACAATTGCCGATTTGCCGGTGAGTTTACCCATTTAAGACCATCCTTTCGCCGTCTCGACGGCCTTGTTCAGTGAATCCATGTCTTCAACTCTGAGGACCTTCGCCGAACGGTCGATTTTCCGGATCAGGCCGGAAAGCACACCGCCAGGGCCGCACTCGATAAAGAGGGTAACGCCAAGGCTCAGCATGTTACGGACGGATTCCTCCCAGCGTACGGGTGAATACAATTGCTCAACGAGCATCTTTTTGATGTTCTCCGGATCCCGGACTGGTTCTGCGGTGACATTCGCAATGACCGGGAAGTCCGCATCCGCGAAACCGACTGAATCCAGCTGTGCCTGCAATTTTTGTGCGGCAGGCTTCATGAGTGAAGAGTGGAATGGACCGCTGACATCCAGCGGTATCGCCCGCTTGGCGCCTGCAGCTTTCGCCGACTCGCAAGCCAGTTCGACGCCGCGCTTGCTGCCGGAGATGACAATCTGGCCGGGGCAGTTCAAGTTTGCCGGCTGCACCGGATGCCCTTCTTCTGTCACATCATCCGTCACGCGCTTGAGCTCTTCAGCGCCAAGTCCCAGGATGGCGGCCATAGACCCTTCACCGGCCGGAACGGCTTCGTTCATGTACAAGCCTCTCCGGTGGACCGTCTCCACCGCATCTCCGAATGAAAGGACCCCGGCAGAGACAAGGGCCGTATATTCACCAAGGCTGTGCCCGGCGGAAAAGTCCGGGCGGATGCCCGCTTCTTTGAGAGCAGCATCAATCACTGCACCCGCAGTCAGAAGCGCAGGCTGCGCATGATAGGTGAGTGTCAGCTCTTCCTGAGGGCCTTCCTGCATGAGGCTGCTCAGGCCGATTCCGAGGCGGCTGTCCGCTTCTTTACCGAAGTTCTTGTATCCGGCGTCTTCGCTGATGAATTCCGAGGCCATGCCGACTTTCTGCGAACCTTGGCCGGGAAAGACAAATGCAATCTTACTCATGTTCCCCCATCCTTCCGATCGTCTCCCCGATCCGCTCCGTCACGCCGTGGCCGGCCATGGTCCTGGCCTGGCGGATGGCGTTCATGACGGCATTTGCATTCGAGGAGCCGTGTGCCTTGATCAGCGGCGCTTTCAGGCCGAAAAGGCCTGCGCCGCCGTACTCTGTATAATCCATCTTCTTTTTCAGGTCTCTGAGTCCGTCCTTGACGAGCAGGCCCGCGATCTTCCCTTTCCCGCTGGACATAAAGGCGTCTTTAATCATGGACATAAGCCCCTGGGCGGTCCCTTCGATGGTCTTCAGCACCATATTGCCGGTGAAGCCATCGGTTACGACAACATCAGCAACACCATTCAGCAGGTCCCTCGCTTCAACATTCCCCACAAAGTTGACCGGGGAAGCCGCTATCAGCCCGTAAGCCTCTTTCGTCAATTCGTTTCCTTTGTTTTCCTCGGTCCCGATATTGAGCAGTCCGACCCGGGGATTTTGGATGCCCCTGACCTGTTCCGCATAAATGCTTCCCATGATCGCATACTGTGCCAGATGCTGGGGCTTTGCATCCGCATTCGCCCCCATGTCGAGCATGACAAACCCGTTGCCGTCAAGTGTAGGAAGAGTTGGTGCCAACGCCGGCCGATCGACTCCATCCAGGCGGCCGACAACGAATAGGCCCGCAGCCATGAGTGCACCCGTATTGCCTGCGCTGACGCCGGCATCGGCCTCACCGTCGCGGACGGCCTGCGCCATACGGACCATGGAAGAATCCTTTTTCCGCCGGACGGCGCGGACAGGTTCGTCTTCACCTTCAATTTTTTCTGTGCAATGAATCATCTCAAGCCGTTCATGCGTCCCGATTATCGGCTCCATGCGGCTGGAGTCTCCGTACAGTTTTATCCGGATGTCCGGAAATGCCTCCAGTGCAAGCCGCACGCCTTCGACAACCGCCTGAGGGGCATGGTCGCCCCCCATACCGTCTACTGCTATGATCATGAATGTCCCTCTTTTCCGCTCTCGTGGGTCCGGTACATTTCAAACGTTCCGGTGAAAACAGGCTCGTCACCTACCGTGGAAATGACTTCGACGACCGTTCTGCGGGGCCGGTCACCAGGCCGGACCGCCGCTTTGGCAATAACCCGCTCTCCCGCCCTCACCGGTTTGATGAAGTTCAGAGATGATTGGGCAGTGAGCGCCAGTTCGTCATCGATAACTGCCACAGCCAGGGAATTGGCCTGAGCGAACAGGTGATGGCCCCTCGCGATACCGTTGCGCTGGAACACATGATCTTTGGTGACGTCAAACACTGACACCGCACGCTTGTCCAATTCGATATCGATGATGTCCCCGATCACCTCATCAATCGGCAGCGACTTCACATCATCGAGCGACCGGACCGCCACATCCTTCAGGCGCTCCCTAAGTTCGGGAATTCCCTTTTCCATCCGGTCGAGCCGGATGGTCTGGACACTGACGCCGAAATGTTCGGCAAGATCTCCGTCCGTGAGCAGCGGGTTCTCCTCCAGCAATGATGACAGGCGGGCCTGGCGCTCTCGTTTCTGTAATTTCATGTTTTCACCACCGGATTTAGCACTTGGTACTAATATGAGTATATAAAACAGCTAGGGCAGATTGCAACCATGCTTGTGAAGTTTGCCCCGCCGGCTGACGAAAAAAATCCGGCGGACGGATTCGATTCAGTCGATCCGTTCGTCGGACAGTACACCGGACTGCTCAATCACCGTCCGGAGAGTTTCGTATTCAGGGCCGTTCCAGAACGCCTCCGAAGCAATCAGCCGTTCGGCATCACGGCGTGCAGTTTCCAGCGCACGATAGTCATGAACGGGGTCCGCCACCTTAAAGTCCGGCATGCCGCTCTGTCGCTTCCCGAAGAAATCTCCGGGGCCCCGAAGCTCCAGGTCCTTTTCCGCAAGACGGAAACCGTCGGTCGTTTCTGTCATCGACTGCATCCGCTCTTTGCCGATTTCCGTCTTCGGATCGGCGAGGAGCACACAATAAGATTTGTGGGCACCCCGGCCGACACGCCCTCTTAACTGGTGAAGCTGCGCAAGGCCGAAACGTTCGGCATCGGAGATGACCATGAAGGTAGCGTTCGGGACGTTCACGCCGACTTCGACGACCGTCGTGGAGACGAGCGCATGAAGGCCGCCTTCGGAGAATTCGCGCATGACCGCTTCCTTGTCATCCGGGTGCAGGCGCCCATGCATGAGGCCGACATTGAACCTGCCGCCAAAGTACTGGCGGATCTGTTCGTACATGTCGACCGCATTCTGGACGTCCAGCTTGTCAGACTCTTCAATCAGCGGGCAGATGACGTATGCCTGGCGGCCCTCCTGCAGTTCCCTGCCCATCCGTTTCAGAACAGCGGGGAGCGCCTCGCGTTTTGTCCAGTAGGTTTCGATGGGCTGGCGGCCGGCAGGCATCTCATCGAGGATGGAGACATCCATTTCGCCGAACGCCGTGATCGCAAGCGTCCTTGGAATCGGTGTCGCCGTCATAAACAGGACATCCGGGTCTCCGCCCTTTTCCTTAAGGATGCGGCGCTGCTGCACGCCAAAGCGGTGCTGCTCATCAGTGATGACAAGCCCGAGCTTCTTGAAATTGACGTCAGGCTGGATCAGTGCATGTGTGCCGATGACGAGGTCAATTTCGCCTTCCGCGAGCTTCTCTAGGATGATGCGGCGCGCTTTCGCCTTGGTGGAACCCGAAAGCAGTGCGATCCGGACACCAAAGGGTTCCAGCCAATCGGCCAGAGTCTGCGCATGCTGTTCAGCAAGAATCTCGGTCGGCGCCATGAGCGCCCCCTGGGCACCGGCTGTGATGGCCGCGTATAGCGCGATCGCTGCCACAGCCGTCTTGCCCGATCCTACATCTCCCTGAAGAAGCCGGTTCATCCGCACCGGCTCTTTCAGCTCTGCGCACAATTCATTGACGACCCGCTTTTGTGCGCCAGTGAGCTCGAACGGCAGGGAATCGATAAACACCTTTAACCGGTCGAGGTCATAATGGAGTTCAGTCCCCTTGCCCGCTTCCTTCCTGACTTTCTTGATCGCCTGCATCTTCAGCTGGTAGCCGAGGAATTCTTCGTACACAAACCGCCGGCGTGCGTGCTTCACATGTTCTGCATCGCGCGGGAAATGCATGCCTTCCAGCGCTTCTGCAATACCGGGCAGTTTGTACTGTTCGAGAAGTTCAGCCGGCATCGGATCCGGCAGCTCGCCGCTCACCGCATCGAGGGCGGCCCGGATGTAGCGGCGGATCGTTTTCTGATGCATCCCGCCCTTCAGGCTGTAGACCGGCTCGAAATCCTCGCCGGTCTGCTTGGGCCCCTCCTTGAACGAACTCACGTTAATGGTCTGCCGTCCGCGATCCCATTTGCCGGTCACGGTTACCGTCATGCCGGGTGTAAGGCGATGCTTAAGGTAATGCTGATTGAAGAAAACCGCTTTTACGAGATGATGTCCCGCAAGAAGGCGGATCTGGAGCCTCGATCTGTTTTTTCCGGAAAAGAAAACGGAAGGCTCGCTTTCGACCCTTCCTTCAATCGTCACCCGTTCTTCATGGGGCGTTTCCGCTAAATCCTTGAGACGGTTATCCTCATGGCGGTAAGGGAACATCATGACGAGGTCACCAACCGTCCGGACACCGAGATTCTCAAGGGATTTCGCGGCTTCTTTTCCAATGCCTTTCAAAGAATTGACAGGCTCAGTCAACCACACTTTCTTCAGCCTTCTTTCCGAAGATCTCCGCTTCCAGGCGCTTGCCCGTCGGTGTCGCGGCAAGGCCTCCTTTTGCCGTTTCGCGCAGCGCGGACGGCATCGACTGGCCGATCCGGTGCATGGCCGCGATCACTTCATCGGTAGGAATGACGCTGGTGACGCCGGCGAGAGCCATATCGGCGCCGACAAGCGCTTTTGCGGCGCCCATGGCGTTCCGCTTCACGCAAGGGACCTCCACGAGGCCGGCTACAGGATCGCACACAAGTCCGAGCATATTCTTCATCACGATGGAGAACGCTTCGGCACTTTGCTGAGGCGTGCCGCCCGCCATCTCCACGATCGCAGCGGCGGCCATGGAAGCGGCAGAACCTGTCTCGGCCTGGCAGCCGCCGGCGGCCCCGGAGATTGATGCGTTGTTCGCCACGACGAATCCAAATGCCCCTGATGTGAACAGGAAGTTGATCATCTGCTCGCGGGTAGGGTTCAGCTTGTCCTTAACGGCAAACAGCGTGCCCGGAACGATTCCGGCAGCACCGGCCGTAGGCGTTGCACAGATCATGCCCATTGCGGCGTTGACCTCGTTGGTGGCGACCGCTTTGCTCACCGCGTCCAAAAGCAGGTTGCCCGAAAGCGACTTTCCGCTCTTGATGTAGTTCTGAATAAGCACCGCGTCGCCGCCGGTCAGTCCCGATGTCGAGCGGACGCCTTCCAGCCCTTTTTCAATCGCCTCTTCCATGACCTCCAGGTTGCGCTCCATCTGGGCGACCACTTCTTCACGCGAGCGCTTAGTGATACGCATTTCCTGATCGATCATTATCTCGGAAATCGGCCTGCCGGATTTTTCCGCAAGCCCGACCAGTTCTTTAACCGTAGAAAATAAAATATCCACTGGGGATGCCTCCTTATCAGTCTGCTAGTATCGAAACTTGCGTCACATTGTCAAGATCGGAGATAAGCCGGATCATGGAGTCGGTGATAACCTGGTCGACCTCGATGACCATCAGCGCCATTTCTCCCTTTTCTTTGCGTCCGCATTCCATATGGGCAATGTTGATACCGTCTGCCGCCAGGGAATTAGCCACGTTCGCGATGACACCCGGGCGGTCGTGGTGGACGATCAGCAGTGCCGGATAATGGCCTGTGAGCCTGAGTGTGAATCCGTTCAGCTCCGTCACTTCCATTTTTCCGCCGCCGATCGAGATACCGGTAAGCTCCATTTCGCCGTCGGCATCCCCGATGCGGACACGAGCCGTGTTCGGATGCTCCGGCTCCTCGTCTACCGTGATGAACTCGTATTTCAGCCCGACGCGCCCGGCTTCCTGGAAAGCCGTGCGGATCCGCTCGTCGTCTGTATCGTAGTCGAGCAGGCCGCCGATGATGGCAACATCTGTGCCATGTCCCATATATGTTTCCGCAAACGATCCGTAAAGCCGGATTTCCGCCCAGGCCGGCTGGCGTCCGAACAGGGACCTTGCCACCCGTCCGATCCTTGCCGCTCCTGCGGTATGCGATGATGAAGGCCCGACCATGACCGGGCCGATAATATCAAAAACCGATCTGAATTTCATAAGCTCAAGTCCTCCTTCGGGACGTTTCCCCTATTTTACATGATTTCGTGACTTTTCTCAAAACACACGTTCGCTTTCCTGCAAACGCTTTCCTTTTCTCTGAAAAAAGCGCACCGGTGATCCCGGTGCGCATGGTTCACTCTGCTGAGATGATGTACGGGTATAGCGGCTGCTTTCCTTCGTGGATTTCCACTTCCACATCCGGATACTGTTCTTCGATATATCCGGCGAGGTCATCTGCACTCTGGCGTGTGGTCCCTTCACCGTAGAGGAGGGTCACAATCTCCGTGTCCTCGTCTACGATATCCGAAATAAGAGACTCGGTTACAGTGCTGAGGGAGGCATCGGAATTGATGATCTTGCCGTCAGCCATGCCCATGAACGATCCTTTTCGGATTTCCACACCGTCAATTGTAGTGTCCCGGACCGCCGTTGTCACTTGACCGGTCCGCACATGCGCGAATGCTTCCGTCATGGATTCCGCATTGTCCGCGACCGGCGCCTCCGGGTTGAAGGCGAGAATGGCCGCAAGTCCCTGCGGAACATTTTTCGTCGGGACCACTGCCGCTTCGATGCCGGCCACTTCCGCGGCCTGCTCTGCAGCCATGATGATGTTTTTGTTGTTCGGGAGAATCAGCGCGCGCTCCGCGCCCACTTCCCTGATTGCCTTGACGATGTCTTCTGTCGACGGATTCATCGTCTGGCCGCCTTCGATGACATAGGAAGCACCGATGCTGCGGAATAGTTCGGCAATCCCCGGCCCCATCGATACAGTGATGATGGCATACGGATGTTTGGCTGGTGCGGCAGATTTTTGCATAGGCTCGTCCTTTTCAAGAATCGCCGTGTGCTGCTCCCGCATGTTTTCGATCTTTATCTTGATCAGGCTGCCGTACTTTTTGCCGTAGGAAAGGACTTCACCGGGGTCTTCGGAATGGATATGTACCTTGGCGATCTCTTCGTCAGAAATCACAAGAAGCGAATCCCCGTAAGCGCTGAGGTCTTCACGGAACCTCGACTCGTCAAACGGATTGCCGGCAGTTTTTTCTTCCTCAAAACGCACCATGAACTCCGTGCAATATCCGAATTCAATCTCGGATGTATCCATGAAGCCCTGGATGCTTTTGTGATGCTCTGCGCTGACAAGGTCATCCATGGATGTCCGGTCGGTGACCGCCGGAAGTTCTTCTCCCTTGAGCACGGCGAGAAATCCTTCGTAGACAAATACAAGCCCCTGGCCGCCGCTGTCAACGACACCGACTTCCTTGAGGACCGGAAGCAGATCCGGTGTTCTCTTCAGGGAGGCTTTTGCCTCGTCGGTCAGCGCCTCCATCACTTTAACGATGTCTGATTCTGTTTCAGCGGACTCGACCGCTGCTTTAGCTGCGTCTTTCGCGACGGTAAGGATAGTGCCTTCCACCGGCTTCATGACGGCCTTATAGGCGGTGTCCACACCCGCCTGGAAAGCGCCTGCGAATTCTTTCGCATCCAGCGTCTCCTTTTCTTCGATCGCCTTGCCGAAACCGCGGAACAGCTGGGACAGGATCACGCCCGAATTCCCCCGTGCTCCCATGAGCAGGCCTTTGGAAAGGGCCTGGGCAGTTTTGCCGATATGGGCGTTGGCCGCCTGTTCCGCCTCTTTTGAACCCGATGTCATGGACAGATTCATATTCGTCCCCGTATCGCCGTCCGGCACGGGGAAGACGTTGAGCGAATCGACGAAATCCGCATTATTGGAAAGGTGATGGGAGCCCATCATCACCATTTCCGCAAATCGATGTCCATCTAATTCTTTCATAAACGTTCGCTTCCTCCTTTTACAGGTTCGTCACGCGGACTCCCTGGACAAAAATATTGACGGAGCTGACCGTCATTCCCAATTGTTTGCTTAATGTATATTTCACCTTGGATTGGACCTGGTATGCGACCTCCGAAATCTTCACACCATAGCCGACGATGACATACATGTCGATATGGAGATCTTCTCCGATAGACCGGACGATCACACCTCTTGTGAAGTTTTCTTTGCGGAGGATGTCGGTCAGGCCGTCCCGGATCTGGTGTCGGGATGCCATCCCGACAATTCCGTAGCACTCAACTGCTGCGCCCCCGGCCACCTGAGCGATCACATCATTCGAAATATCAATAGTGCCGAATTCATTTTTCAGTCCGATCGACATGGTAACGCCTCCCGTGAAGTCCATTTTGGCTACCGTCATTGTACACTACTGCCCGTGATTAGAAAAGATGCACCGGCTCCCCCGAATACTCATGAAAAAGGCTGTAAAGTGTTTTTTCTTGATGGATACTTTAAACCTGTTGCATCAGCGGCTGATCTGTGCTAAATTATTTTAGTATGTGAGATGACGAACAGACGGGATTCCGTCTTCATCTTCACCGAAGAGGAGGGAAAAACATGCCTAAAAAATGTGTTATTACAGGCCGCAAAGCAAGCGCCGGCAACAACCGCTCCCACGCGATGAACGCGAACCGCCGCACTTGGGGTGCCAACCTTCAAAAAGTGCGCATCATGGTTGACGGCAAGCCGAAGCGCGTATGGGTTTCCGCACGTGCTCTGAAATCCGGTAAAGTCCAGCGCGTCTGACCTGTTAAATATCGCAAAAAGAAATGCCGAGCTGACCTGAGTCAGCTCGGCATTTTGCTTTTTCTCCGTTTTTTCTTCTTCGCAACCGGCTTCCGTTCCTCACGCTGGAAAAGCGTCAGGCACTTGCGCGCAAAGCTGCTCACCATTTTGGGCAGCTGGAATGTGTACACTCTCATTTTGTCCGCTCCTTTCAGGCATCGGTGCTTCTTACAACCAAACATATGCCTGTCTCGAACGAGATAGTACCTTCCCCGCTGCCGGGTTCATTACTGGTGAACATCGTCGCGCCCGGGAGGATCTTCGCCTGTTCCACTTCATATTTGAACCCCTTCAGAGTCATCCCCGTTACCGGGCCTCCAAAAGAAAAAAATGAAATGTACCGATAAGCACCGCTTTTCTCCAGCACATGGGTACCAGGCAGGAGAAAGCGCAGTTCATTTTCAGGGTCAAGTATCCTGAAGCCAATTTCCGGATACTTTTTCTGCATGCGGTAAACTGCATGCAGCGCTGATTGGGAGTGGTCCAGCCGTCCGCCTGTCACGCCGGTGAGCGTGATCACTTCCGGATTCATCCGGACAGCGCCGGCAAGGGCCAATTCCGTATCAGTCTCGTCCTTTTCTTCCTCAACACGGATCACCCGGCAGGAAGATGCCGCAATCTCTGCAAACTCCTCTTTTGTGACGGAATCAAAGTCTCCGACGGAAATGGCAGGCCGGATGCCGAGACGAACGAGGCGGAGCGCTCCCCGGTCGGCCCCGATATATACGGTTTTCGCCTCCGTACTGGCCACTTCAATGACAGGTGCCGGGCCGCCTGCCACGACGACCGCTTCACGGATCACTGGAGTGCGGAAACTCCGGCTTCGCGAATCGCTGCGAGCGCCGCTGCCCGGTCTTCCTTGTTATAGATTGCAGATCCGGCAACGAAGACATTTGCGCCCGCCTTGGCGCACTCCGCGATTGTATCCGCCGTAATTCCGCCGTCCACTTCGATTTCGGTGGAGAGGCCGCGAGCGCGGATCATGGCGCACACCTTAGAAATCTTCGGCACGACTTCTCTGATGAACGACTGTCCGCCAAACCCCGGATTGACAGTCATGAGCAACACCATATCGAGATCATCGATGACATACTCGAGCACCTCATGAGGCGTGTGCGGATTCAGGACAACACCGGCTTTCACGCCGTAGGAGCGGATCAGCTGAACAGTCCTGTGAAGGTGCGTGCACGCTTCCGCGTGTACGGTGATGATGTCTGCGCCGGCCTCCGCAAAGTCGCCGATAAAGCGGTCTGGATCCGCGATCATCAGATGGACATCCAGCGGAAGTGTGGTGACTGGACGCAGGGCCTTGACGATATTCGGGCCCATCGTGATGTTCGGGACAAACTGACCGTCCATAACATCAATATGGATATAGTCGGCCCCTGCTTTTTCCACTTCCCTGACTTCTTCGGCGAGCCGTGCAAAGTCCGCAGATAGGATGGAGGGTGCAATTTTAATCATGATGGATACCTCGGCTTTCGGTCTATGATTTCCTGCAGGAACTGAATGTAGTGGTCATATCGGAACTGTTCGGCTTCGCCTGATTCCACTGCCGACTTCACTGCGCATTTCGGCTCCTTCAGATGCAGGCATCCCCTGAACTTACAGTTCTCGGACAGCTCTGCAAACTCGGCGAAACAGCGCGCCAGATCCTCTTTCTCGATATGGTCGAAGTCGAGCGAGCTGAAGCCCGGGGTATCGGCTACCAGCCCACCCGCGAACTCGATCAGTTCAACATGGCGGGTCGTGTGCCGTCCTCTGCCGAGAGAGTCGGATATTTCATCCGTTTTCAGTTCCAGCTCCGGCATAAGTGTGTTCAAAAGCGTTGATTTGCCTACACCCGACTGTCCGGTCAGCACAGACGTTTTCCCCTCAATGATCGGGCCGAGTTCGGAAGCGACCGATCCGTCGCCGATACTGGTTTCAAGGACCGTATATCCGATGCTCCGGTAGTATTCTTTGTACCGCCGGATCTTCTCCCGCCCGCCATCATCCAGGAGATCGGTCTTGGTCATGATGATAACCGGCTCTACATCGTAAGACTCGATGACTGCCAGAAAACGGTCAAGGAGTTTTGGCGAGAAGTTCGGCTCCTTCACTGAGAAAACAAGGAGTGCCTGGTCGACGTTGGCGATCGGGGGCCGGACAAGCTCGTTTTTGCGGTCATGGACATTCACGATGACCGCATCATTCTCGCCGTCTTTTTCATAATCCACAAGGTCTCCGACAAGCGGCGTGACACCTCTTACCCTGAAGACCCCGCGGCCTTTGCTCCGTACTGTCTCCCCCTGGTCGTATAAATAGTAGAACCCGCTTAATGCCTTGCGGATCTGGCCATGTTTCAAACTTTCACCTTCCCTTTCCGAATCACTGCCATGCAACTGCGATTACTCATATGGAATTGTTGCTTCATCTATTGTTTCTCCGTCACGGACGATGCGGTAGGCCCCGGTCTGCCCTTCACTGATTTCCAGCCGGATGCGTCTCGTCTCGTCGGTAGTGATTGCAAAAGATTCGGCCGGCTTTTCCATTGTGCGCGAATTATCGCGGATGTAGATTTCTACAGCCTGTTCAGCGCCCTCTTCCACCGGCTCGTACGGAATGGTGATGGCCTGGATATACGTCTTCATCGGTTTTGCCTGAGGGCCTTTTGACAGGACGACTTCAATCGTGCCGCCCTTTTCGAGCTCGGTTCCTGCTGCCGGCTCCTGAGAGATCACCCGGCCGGCCTCGATGTTGCCGGATGCTTCTTCGGCAACAATACGGATGTTGAATCCGGACCGCTTTGCATAATCATTCAGCTGCTGCTCATCATACTCCGACAAATCTTCAGTCTTGATCATCTCTACACCCTTGCTGACTGTCAGCACAAGATCCGTTTGGGAAGGGGCGATCTCCTCGCCCGCTTCCGGATCCTGGCTGATGATCGTCCCCGACGCCTCTTCCGAGAACTCTTCACGGACCTCCACATCGCGGAAGCCGTAATCTTCGATGACACCGGAGATAGAATCATAATCCCTGCCGGTGAAGTCGGTCAGATCGACGGTCTCGGGACCGAGGCTGACCACCAAGCTGATGGTTTCACCCTCATCGCGGACACGTCCGGCCTGCGGGCTCGTCCGGATGACGGTCCCTTCCCCGATATCCTCCGAATTTTCTTCGCTCGTCTCTCCCGCGAGGAATCCGGCCTGTTCAAGCTCCGCGGATGCCTCTTCGACAGTCATGCCGCTGACATCTGGAACTTCGGCCTGCCTCGTGCCGATCACACCTGTCATATAAAGTACGATTCCGGTGATCAGGACGAGCAGGATGATTCCGCTCAATACATAAGGCCATTTTTTCCGCTTTTTCTTTGGCTTGGCCGGCGCCTCTTCGGGCGGTTCCGGAGGCGGAGAGACCGGTTTCGGCTCGATTGTCCGCTCGGATGATGGCATATCGGTGATGATCGGAATCGCCTTCGTGGCATCCTCGTCGATTGGCGGAGGCTCAAACGCCCCTTCGTCCGCACGTTCCGGGTCAAGGACTGTATGCAAATCCCGGAGCATGGATTCCGCCGACGGATAGCGGACCGCCGGGTCTTTGGACGTCGCCTTCAGAATGACATTTTCCAGGCTCTGGGGGATCTCCGGCCTGAGCGCACGTACCGAAGGTGTCTCTTCCTGCAGGTGCTTCAGCGCAATGGAAACGGCTGACTCACCGGAGAACGGCAGTTTTCCAGCCAGCATCTCGAACAGGACGATGCCGAGTGAATAAATGTCGGTCCGCTTTGTGGCCATTCCGCCCCGCGCCTGTTCGGGCGAGAGATAGTGGACCGTTCCCATCACCGAGTTGGTCTGGGTCAGCGCGGTCGCCGAAAGCGCCATCGCAATCCCGAAATCTGTAAGCTTCACCTGGCCGGAGTGGTCCATCAGGATGTTCTGCGGCTTGACATCCCGGTGGATGATGCCGTGCAAATGGGCAGCCGAGATACCTGAACAAAGCTGCTTCATGATTTCCACAGCTTCCGCCGGAGCAAGCGGGGCCTGTTCCTTGATGTATTCCTTTAGTGTCTGGCCCTCCACGTACTCCATGACCAGATACTGTAAATTTCCATCCTCTCCCACGTCATAGATGTTGACAATATTCGGATGGACGAGTGAAGTGGCGGATAATGCTTCCCGCTGGAAACGTTTCCTCAACTCATCCTCATCGGAGAAATCCTGGCGGAGGACTTTGATCGCTACCGGGCGATCCAGGATGATGTCCTGCGCAAGGTAAACGGTGGACATGCCGCCTCCTCCGAGCAGGCCGAGCACTTCATAGCGTCCGCTGATCCGTTTTCCGATCATCCGGCATCACCTTCCCGGACATTGTTGTCGATCAGGATGACGGAAATGTTGTCTTCCCCGCCCCGCTGATTGGCCAGGTCGACGAGTGCGTCCGCACGATCGTCCGCTGTTCCGGCCCCGTTTACGGTTTCTGCAATTTCCTCTGCCCCCAGCTTATTGCTCAGGCCGTCGGAACAGAGCAGGAGCGCGCTCCCTTCCGGCAGCCGGATGGGGATGATGTCCGGCTCCACACGGTCGTCCGTGCCGAGCGCTTTCATGATGAAATTACGCTTCGGATGAACACGGGCTTCCTCTTCGGTGATCTCACCGGATTCGACTAGCAGATTGACCAGTGAGTGGTCCTTCGTCACTTGTTCAAAGCCATCCGGCGACAGCCGATATGTCCTGCTGTCCCCGATATGGCACAAAGTCACGTCAATCCCCGTTATAACCGCCGCTTCAAGCGTCGTTCCCATGCCCCGGCACTCCTCATTCGACTGTGCATGGTCCAGCAGGGCACGGTTCAGTCTTTCTGTGACTCCTGTGAGCCATTCGGCTCGCCCGTCGGCTGTACCGAGAACCGTCATGTCAGCTTTTCCGAACTCTTTCTCCAGTCCCTCGACTGCCATCCGGCTTGCCGTGTCCCCGCCGTTGTGGCCGCCCATTCCATCGGCGACGACCGCCAGCAGGAACCTGCCGCCTTCCCTCGTGAAGAGGCCGGTCCGGTCTTCATTGATGCGCCTTTTCATCCCGACATGTGTCCGGACTGCAACTTCCACATTGACTCCCCCGTTTCCGTATGAGGGAGGCCCGGATCCTATCCGGAGTCCCTCCCGCCGGATTATTCCGGCTTTCTGAATGCGGCAACGAAAAATCCGTCGCCGCCGAAATCCTGCGGCAACACCTGCAGCATGCCCTCCTCGTAGCGCAGGCCCTCCGGCATCATTTCGCTGAGGTCTTCGCGTAAAAGATCCGGGTGGGCTTCAAGAAAGGCCTCCGCAGTCAGAAGATTTTCTTCCCTGTCCACCGTGCAGGTGCTATAGACAAGCAGCCCGCCGGGCTTCAAAAGATGGTAGGCCTCTTCAAGAAGGCTTTTCTGGATATCCGGCAGTCTGCCGATCTCTTCTTCTGTCTTCGAGTATTTGATATCAGGCTTTCTCCGGATAACACCGAGCCCGCTGCAAGGAGCATCGACAAGAATACGGTCAAACGAAGCAGGTTCCAGGATTTCCGTCAGTCTGCGGCTGTCCGCTGAATCTGTCCGGATGTTTTCCAGACCGAGCCGAGCCGCATTCTGGTCGATCAATTTCACTTTGTGCGGATGGAGATCATATGCCCGCACTTCTCCGGTATTGTTCAACCGTTCCGCGATATGGGTCGTTTTGCCGCCCGGTGCCGCACACATGTCGAGCACCTTCATGCCCGGAGCCGGGTCCAGGGCCATGACGGGCAACATTGAACTTTCATCCTGGATGGTGACGAAGCCTTCCTTAAATGCGCGGCTTCTGGCAGCGTTGCCTCCACGGACGCGGATGGCGTCGGACAGGATCGGGCTGGGCTCGGCCAGGAAGCCTTCTTCCCCCAGCATTCCGAGCACTTCTTCCCGTTCCGTCTTTGTCCGGTTTACCCTGAGTGTCTGGATCGGCGGCTCGTTGTTGGCATGGGCCATTTCAAGAGCCGTCTCACGGCCGTACTGCTCTGCCCAGCGCCGGATCATCCACTCGGGATGGCTCGTTTCGATGGAGGTCTGCTTTTCCCATGTCAGTCCGCCGCCGATTTCCCTGGGGCCCTTCCTGAGGAAAGAGCGGAGGATGCCGTTGACCATCGACGCAATTCCCTTATGGCCGCGCCGCTTGGCGATCTCCACCGCTTCATTCACTGCCGCGTGGGCAGGAATTTTTGTCAGATAAACGATCTGATAAGCCGACAGTCTGAGAAGCTCCCGTACCCAATCTTCCAACTTGCCCCGGATAAACGGTTCAAGATGGTAATCCAGTGTCATCCTGTGCTGGAGTGTGCCGTAGGTCAACTCGGTCAAAAGCGCCCTGTCTTTATCTTCAAGCCCATATGTTTCAATGGTACGGTTCAACAGAAGATTGCTGTATGCCTGGTCGCGTTCGACAGAAAGCAGGATGCTGAGCGCGGCATCCCTGACATTGCCGTCCCATCGTTTTCCCTTGTGGCGGCTCATTCGAAACGGTCTCCCGGTTTGATGTGGGAGCCGGACCCGTTCAGATATCCTTGTGTCTCCATCCGTTTTTTTCCTGACGGCTGGAGTTCAAGGATCCTGACTGCCGTTTCGTCCCCTGCCTGCACGGTGATCGTGCCGCCTTCGGTCGAAATGATCTCGCCGTGGGAAGCTCCGGTTTTACCGAGTGCTTTCTCGGACCGCCAGATCTTCACGGTCTTCCCGTCAAGCTCGGTATAGGCGACCGGCCACGGGCTGAGTCCCCGGATCTGGTTATGCACTGCGCCTCCAGGCAGTGACCAGTCGATGCGCTCCTGTTCCCTTTTGATATTTCCGGCGAACGTGGCTTTTTCATGCTCCTGTGGAATGCGTTCGTTCGTGCCTTTGATCACGGAAGGCAGGGTTTCCTTCAGCAGTCGGGTACCTGCTTCCGAAAGACGGTCAAACAGCTCACCGGTGTTGTCGTTTTCACCGATCGGCACGCGCACCTGTGAAATGATATCGCCTGCATCCAGCTTTTCCGCCATATACATGATGGTCACACCCGTCTCGTCCCTGCCGTCGATGATCGCCTGGTGAATCGGCGCCCCGCCCCGATATTCGGGAAGCAGAGACGCATGGACGTTCAGGCAGCCGAGTGGAGGTGCGTCGAGAAGTTCTTTCGGCAGGATCTGTCCAAAGGCCGCGGTGACGATCAGGTCCGGGTTCAGTGATAGAATCTCATCCAGCTCCGCTGAGCCCTTCAGTCTGCCCGGCTGGATGACCGGAAGACCGAGCCGGAGCGCTTCTTCCTTGACCGGTGGAGGAGTGAGGACCCTCTTGCGGCCCACCGGCCGGTCCGGCTGGGTCACAGCAGCAAGAAGTTCATATCCTTCCTCGTGGAGCATGCGGAGGATCGGCACGGAAAAGTCCGGCGTCCCCATGAACACGATGCGCGTCATTCTTCCTCATCCTCCTCTTCCGCCGCCTGCAGTTCCTCCTCAGTTACGACACGGATGATTTTCGAGTCGAACAAAATACCGTTCAAATGGTCGATTTCATGCAGCACGGCCCTGGCCTCGTAATCTTCAGCCTCCAGCTCATACCACGATCCGTCACGATCCTGGGCATGCACTTTAATATGATAGGGACGCTCCACTTCACCGTACAGACCCGGGAAGCTCAAGCAGCCTTCCACCTCAGTTTCCTTGCCTCCTGTGGCAACCACTTCCGGGTTGATCAGCCAGATCGGATCCTGGCCTTCGCCGAGGTCGACAATCGCCGCGCGGATCGCCTCCCCCACCTGCGGGGCAGCAATTCCGATGCCGTCCGCATCGACCATCGTTTCATACATATCATCCAATAGGTTTTGAAGCGCGTCACCGAAATCGGTGACCGGCTTGCAGGATTCCGTCAGTATCGGGGACGGATGTTGCACGATTTCTAGGATTGCCATCTATAATTCCCCATTTCCGTCGCCGGGGTCAGCTGATGGTGGAAGGATTCATATCGATCGACATCGTAATGCCTTCCTTCATCCAGCTGCTCCTGTAGATCTTCACAAGATCGGTCAGAACCCCGGCCAGCTTCGGTTCTTTTTTGTATTTTATCAGACATTGATAGCGATATCTATTGTTCACACGGGCCACTTCGGCGGCGGTCGGACCGATGATTACCGTGTCCGGGCCAAGCTTTCCGGACAGATAGCGGGCAGCGTTGCCTGCGACCTCGGAAACCTTCATCAGGTCTTCGTGGGAAAACTGGATCAGCGTCACAAAATAAAACGGCGGATAGGCATACCGCTTCCGGTTGCCCATCTCAATGGCATAAAACGGTTCGTAGGCCTGATCTTTCGCCAGCTCGACAGCATAATGTTCGGGAGCATATGTCTGGACGACAACCTCCCCTTCCTTCTCATGGCGTCCTGCGCGGCCGCTGACTTGCGTGAGAAGCTGGAAGGTCTTTTCTGCCGCCCTGAAATCCGCCAGCCGGAGCATGGTATCCGCCGACAGCACCCCGACAAGCGTGATGTTCGGGAAATCGAGCCCCTTGGCGATCATCTGAGTGCCGAGCAGGATGTCCGCCTCCCCATCGCCGAATTGGCGTAGAAGCCGTTCATGTGCGCCCTTTTGGCGTGTCGTATCAACGTCCATCCGGAGCACACGCGCTTCCGGAAACAGGCGGTGCAGTTCCTCCTGCACCTTCTGTGTGCCTGTCCCGAAAAAGCGGATATGCTCGCTTTCGCACTCAGGGCAGGTTAGCGGAACCCGCTCCTCATGTCCGCAGTAATGGCACTGGAGACGTTCAGTTGCCCTGTGATAGGTGAGAGAGATGTCGCAGTTCGGACACTGTACCGACGTCCCGCAGTCCCGGCATAGCACAAACGACGAATAACCCCGCCGGTTAAGAAAGAGCACGGTCTGTTCGCCGCTGTCCAGCCGATGCCGGATCGCCTCGGCAAGCGCGACCGAAAACATCGAACGGTTGCCGTTTTTCAGTTCTTCTCTCATATCGACGACCTGCACTTCCGGAAGCGGTTGTTTTTTCGCCCTTTCAGCCAGCGTGAGGAGCTTATAGACCCCCTTTTTCGCCCGCGCGTACGACTCCAGCGAGGGAGTCGCACTTCCTAGGATGACCGGACAGCCATGTTCTTCCGCCCGTCGGATCGCCACATCCCTCGCATGGTATCGGGGACTGTCTTCCTGCTTATAGCTGGATTCATGCTCCTCATCGAGGATGATGACTCCGAGATTTCTGAAAGGAGCAAAAACAGCGGAACGGGCACCGACGACGACTTTCACTTCACCTCGCTGCACCTTCCGCCATTCATCATATTTTTCGCCGGCGGACAGGCCGCTGTGCATGACGGCGACCAGCGGGCCGAAACGTCTTTTGAAGCGTGACGTGATCTGCGGCGTCAATGAGATCTCAGGCACGAGCACGATTGCCTCCCTGCCCTGATCAAGCACCTGGCGGATCACCTGCATGTACACCTCGGTCTTTCCGCTGCCCGTCACCCCGTGCAAAAGGAACGTCTCGTCCCGTCTGTTATCCACTGCACCGCTGATTGTTCCGACTGCAGTCGCCTGCTCATCAGTAAGGGGGCCGGGGATGCCGCCGTTCTCCGGCATGAGGCCGGCTTCCGGCTTCCGGTACACTTCCTCCTCCGTCTCCCTGGCGGCTCCCTTGCTGATCAGCGCATTTAAAGTGGCACGTGTCGTACCCGTCGCTTCCATGACATCTTTCGAAGGGACGGACATCCCGATATGCTCTTCCATCCAGTTGATGAGCTCCGCCTGCCGGCTCGCGATTTTCGGGAGTGATCCCCGGATCTCGTCCAATCTGCCGGCTTCCCCGATGATGTGAAGCACCCGTTCCTTTTTGATGTTGGTGCGCTGCCGTACCGCGGTCTCGATTGATACGGTTCCTTCCGATGCGAGCCGCTTGAGTACGGGAAGCAGCCCTTCTCCGAATTCCTTGACGGCCACCACCCTGCGGTCCCGTGTGATCTCAGCGAGTTCATGCGGCAGCTTTTCCGGGTTGATGACATGCACGGTCTTCTCGTATTTCGCACGGAGCGCCGACGGCAGCATTACCTGCAACGCATCGATCTCAAAACAAAGTGTCGTTTCCCTCATCCAGTCCGCCAGGCGCAGCATCTCTTCCGTCAGTACCGGTTCAGGATCGAGCAGCTCATCGACAGGCTTCAGCCTGGAAGCGGGCACATCACTTTCTTCCTTTAGGCCTGTGACGAAGCCGAGCACTTTCCGGTTCCCGAACGGTACCCTGACACGTGACCCAGGTTCAATGACTTCTGCTATCCCGTCCGGCACGGCGTAGTCAAATGGCCGATCGACCGGATGAGCCGAAACGTCCGTGATGACTTCAGCGATCATCCTGCTCACCCCCGAAGATCCGGCGGAGGAGCTTCATCGCGAGTTCTTTCTTTTCAGTTGCGGGGAATGACACTTCCGTCCCGTCCCTGCCAAACAGTGTCACGACATTGGTGTCGCTGCCGAAGACTCCTGTCGGCGCCGTCACGTCATTGGCTATGATGTAATCAAGGTTCTTGCGTTCCAGCTTGCCCTTGGCATATTCGGCGACACGGTCGGTCTCCGCCGCAAATCCGATGAGGCATTGTCCCTCTTTTCGTTCACCGAGGGTTTTCAGAATGTCCGTCGTCCGTTCCATTTCGATGACGGAGTCACCTTCCTGCTTTTTCATCTTGCCGGGATGGACGGTCTTCGGACGGTAGTCGGCAACCGCTGCAGCCTTGATCACAACATCCGCTGACCCGTATTCCTCAAGGACGGCTTCAAGCATATCAGCCGCACTTTCCACGGCAACCGCGCGGACCCCGTCCGGTACCCGCAGACCGACCGGACCGGTGACCAGGACGGTCTCCGCCCCGAGTGAGGAAGCGGCTTCAGCCATCGCATAGCCCATTTTCCCACTCGAGAAGTTCGAGACATAACGCACCGGGTCGATCCGTTCCCTTGTCGGCCCTGCCGTAACGACCACTTTTTTGCCGGCAAGAAGCGACGGAGCCTGCCCTGTTCCAGCTGAAAAATGCTTTGTCACCAGTTCAGTGATCCGTTCCGGCTCCTCCAGCCGGCCTTTGCCCACGTATCCGCATGCGAGGAACCCCTCCGACGGCTCGATGAACCGGTACCCGTCACGGTGAAGACGGTCAATGTTCCGGATAACAGCAGGATGCGCGTACATATGGACATTCATTGCGGGGGCGATCCACACGTCAGTGGTCGCGGCAAGCAATGTTGTCGTCACCATGTCATCAGCAATGCCATTGGCGAGCTTGCCGATTGTGTTCGCGGTCGCCGGGGCGACGATGATGAGGTCTGCCCAGTCCGCCAGATCGATATGGGCGATGACCGAAGAGTCCTTTTCGTCAAATGTGTCAGTGTAGACATCATTGCGTGACATGGCCTGGAAGGTGAGCGGCGTCACAAATTCCATGGCCGATTCAGTCATGATCACCTTGACGTTTGCCCCTGCCTGGGAAAGTTTGCTGACAAGAGCCACGGCTTTGTAGACAGCGATTCCCCCAGTGACACAAAGAAGGATATGTTTATTTTTCAGCATCCTTTTACTCCCTTTCGAATGAAAACTCCCAGGGAAAAGGATTCTCCGGGAGTTTTCATTGTACATATGTTACATTTCGTCTTCGTATTGGATGTTTGCATCGGACGCCTGCTTTTCTAGCACGCCTTCCGCAACTTCCTCAAGGGCCATGCCTACAAATTTCTCGGCATCGTATTTATCCAGAAGCAAGTTGTCCCTTGCCTGGAGTTCGCGGGCCCGCTTTGCAGCGAGGCTCACGAGGGTGTATTTGGAGTCGATCTGCTTTTTCAGCGAGTCGATGGATGGATAAAGCATCATTGCGGATCATTCCCTTCAAGCATCAATTTGTATCGTTCTTCCACTCGGGTGCGCCGGCAGTGCTCTGCTGTAATAATGGCATTGATCCGGTCACATGCACGGCCGACTTCATCGTTCTCGACGACATAGTCATAGAGATGCATCATCTCAAGCTCGTCCTTGGCCTTGTTAATGCGATTGCGGATCACCTCATCGGATTCCGTACCGCGGCCGATGAGCCGCTGTTCAAGCTCCGACAGGTTAGGAGGCGCCAGGAAAATAAAGACACCGTCAGGCATCTTCTCCCGGACTTTCGCCGCGCCGACCACCTCGATTTCGAGGAAGACGTCGCGCCCGGCATCCAGCGTTTCATTTACATAATCGAGCGGAGTGCCATAATAGTTCCCGACATATTCCGCATGTTCCAGCAGCCGGCCTTCACGGATCAGCTGCTCGAATTCTTCGCGTTTCTTGAAGAAGTAATCTTTCCCGTCCACTTCCCCTTCCCGCGGATTGCGGGTCGTCATGGAGATGGAGTATTCATAGTTCGTGTCAGGCTGTGAAAACAGCTCCTTGCGCACCGTGCCTTTTCCGACGCCGGATGGCCCCGAAAGGACGATGAGCAGGCCGCGTCCTTTTTTCATAAACGTTGATCCCTCTGCAGTCAGTTATTCCGCCGCCCGGCATACCGGCCGGGGGCGGAACCGTTTTTGGATGATGACGCAATTATACCATATCCCTCCTCATGAATGCTAAAATGGAAACAAACGCAATGAAAGAGGCAATCATATGGCTTTTGATGGATTATTCATGATGGCAATGACCAAGGAACTCGGGCAGCTCACAGGCGGCCGGATCTCAAAGATCCAGCAGCCTAACGCACAGGAGCTCCTTTTCACAATACGCGCCGGAAGGGCGAACCACCGGCTTCTCATCTCTATCCACCCTTCCTACTCTCGTGTCCACCTGACGGACGAACCCGTCGACACACCGTCGCAGCCGCCTTCGTTCTGCATGTTCCTCCGCAAGCATCTGGAAGGCGGCATCATCACCGGCATCCGCCAGTCGGGCGCAGACCGGATCATGACGATCACTGTGCGCGGCCGGGATGAAATCGGCGATGAAACCCAGCGTGAAATTCATGTTGAAGTGATGGGCAGGCACTCCAATCTCATCCTTACCGATCCTGAACGGAACCTGATCCTGGATAGCCTGAAGCACCTGCCTCCCTCGGTGAACAGCTACCGGACGGTGCTCCCGGGACAGCCGTACGTTCCCGCGCCGCCCCAGGACAAGCTGGATCCGGTTCAAGCAGGGGACGGTGAGATCATGGAGATACTCGCAGAAGCGGACACAGCGGGACCCATCTTTCGCCGGATCGGCGGATTCTCTCCGATCCACGCGGAAGAGCTGCTGTTCCGTACAGAAGGCTTGGAAGAAAAGCCGCGACTTGACGCCTATCGGAATTATATAGAAGATTTTCGATCGGGCGGCGCCCTGCCGACGCTGTGCGAGGCAGGAGGGAAAGTTTACTTTTCCGCCAATCCCCTCCACCATCTCGGCGGTGAAACCCGGGAGTTCACTTCCCTCTCCGCCCTTCTCGACAAAGTGTTCCACACCAAGGCCGAGCGGGACCGGGTCAAGCAGCAGGCAGGCGATCTTGAGCGGTGGCTGACGAATGAGATCCAGAAGCTAAGAAATAAGCTGATCAAGCTACGCGATGAGCAGAAGCAGGCTGGGAAACTTGACCGCCATCAGCTGTTCGGTGAACTTGTCACAGCGAACCTTTACCAGATTCAAAAAGGCGACAGTTCCATAGAAGCGGTCAACTACTATGATGAGGACGGCGGGACAGTCACGATACCATTGGACCCAAGATTGGCCCCTGCAGAAAACGCCCAGCGTTATTACTCAAAATACAACAAAGCAAAGCACGCGCTTGTGAAAATAGCCGAGCAGCTGGAAAAAACGGAAGAGGACATCTTGTATTTCGAGGCCCTCCTCCAGCAGGTAATCCAGGGCTCGGCGGCGGACATCGAGGAGATCCGTGATGAACTCGCAGAACAGGGCTTCATGAAGGCGCGTCGCCTCAAAAAGAAGAAAAAGGAAACCCGTCCTGTTCCCGATTCATTCGTCTCGAGTGCAGGCGTTCCGATCTCTGTCGGCAAAAACAACAAACAAAACGACTACCTGACCTTTAAGCTGGCAAAGCGAAACGAAACATGGCTCCACACCAAGGATATCCCGGGCTCCCATGTTGTTATCCACTCGGATTCGCCTGACGACGAAACAATCCGTGAAGCCGCCGCCCTCGCGGCCTACTTCAGCAAGGCCCGCGAATCGGCATCTGTCCCGGTCGACTACACGGAAGTGCGGCATGTGAAAAAGCCGAACGGCTCAAAGCCCGGCTTTGTCATCTACTTTGAACAAAAAACAGTTTTCGCCGATCCGGACGAGGACCTGGTGAAAACATTGAGAAAATAATAGCATCCATACCGCCGGCGCATATGCCCGGCGGTTTATCCGGTTGGGGACAATTGAACGTTCTTCTGCCCGGTTACGGCAATCCGACCAGAGCGGCATGCAGTGTCTTTCATAGGATGGAGAGATGCAGGTGCAGAATTTCCTGCCTGCTGACATCACTATGAAAAGGAAGTGACCAATATGGGCAAACGCGTCAATCCGTCCGCCCCTTCCACAATTCCTAAGTTCACCGACCCGCTGCCAAAGCCACCTTGTGCCAAACCGGTTTCACATCCGGATTATCCGGAGGGTTCCTACTACGAAATCCGGATGAAGGAAGAAAAGCACCGGTATCACAAGTATTTTCCCCGGACCCGCATCTGGGGATACAACGGCATCACCCCGGGACCTACGATCGAAGCGAGAAAGGACCGGACGACCTTTGTGAAATTCTTGAACTGCCTGCCTGATGAGCATTTTCTTCCGATAGACCGGACGCTCCATTCCTGCATCGATACGCCGGATGTCCGGACAGTCGTGCACCTTCATGGTGCCAAAGTCGATTGGGAAAGCGATGGACACCCAGAGGCTTGGTATACAAAGGATTATGGAGTTACTGGTCCGACGTTCAACAGGCAGGTACATGCATATACCAACCATCAGCCGGGTGCGACCCTCTGGTACCATGACCACGCGATGTCTCTGACCAGGCTGAATGTCTATTCGGGCCTTGCGGGTTTCTATCTTCTGCGGGACGCGCTGGAAGACAGGCTGAACCTGCCGTCGGGTGATTATGAGATTCCGCTTATGATTCAGGACCGCTCATTCAATGAGGATGGATCCCTCTTTTATCCTGATTCCCCGAATCCTCCCGTGGCCGTCCGGCCTTCCATCACACCAGGTGTGCTCGGCAATACGATTACTGTCAACGGCAAGGTCTGGCCATACCTGAGTGTAGAACCGCGGAAGTATCGGTTCCGCATCCTCAACGGCTCGAACCGCAGGGCCTATGTTCTCAGCCTGTCTGATGGAACCCGCTTCAACCAGATCGGGACAGACGGCGGCCTCCTGGAACACCCTGCAGAACTCACTTCCATTGAACTCCTCCCGGCGGAGCGGACTGACGTCATCATCGATTTTTCCGATCTGGCCGGAAAAACGCTGGTCCTGACAAACAGCGACACGGAATTCACTCCCGATGAACACACGGGAACCGTCATGCAGTTCCGGGTGGATCTGCCGCTCAACGGCAAGGATGAAAGCCGGATTCCGGAAACCATGTATCCGGATATGGGTCTCCATACCGGTCATGCACATATCGAGCGAAATCTTCCGCTGACAGCCACAACCGATCAATATGGCCGGCCGATGCTCATGCTCAATGAGCGGATGTATCATGACCCGGTCAGTGAGAAACCGTCACTCGACAGTGTCGAGATATGGAACTTCATCAACGCCACACCGATCCAGCACCCGATTCATGTCCACCTGATCCAATTCAAAATTCTTGAACGCAGACCATTCGATGCGGATATTTTCCGTGAGACAGGCAAAATCGTATGGACGGGACCGGCCGAAGAACCCCGGGATTACGAGCGTGGCTGGAAAGATGTTGTGAAGGCGGATGTCGGCAAAGTGACCAAAATTGCAATGCACTTCAAAGACCACGCCGGCAACTATATCTGGCATTGTCATTTCCTTGAACACGAAGACCACGACATGATGAGGCCGATCCGGATCATTGAAGACGCCCACCCGGTCCAGCTTCCGCATGCAGATGAGCCGGACAATCCGGAACCGCATCTACAGACGGAAGAACCGATGCCGGAAGGCAATCCGGTGGAATCCCCTGTAACCGATGAGGAATCACCAGTTACAACGGAGGAGCCTTCCGAAACAGCGGACGTACCGGGCCGCAAGGAATGCTCGTATGAAGAAATCTGCGAAAAAATGAAAATCGACTGTGCGGTTCCGACGGTGCCGGATAACGGCAGTACCGGGACATCGGATACCGAAGGCAAACCTGAAGACAAACCCGCAAGTAAACCAGAAGTCCGACGGAAGCCCGCCTCCAAGCGTTGCAACTGCCGCAATTGCCGCAACAGACGAAAGAGAAAAAAGCGGAACTAAATATAGAAACAGAAAAGCCGATGAAGGAAACATCCAATCATCGGCTTGTTTGTTTTTTCGAAACGGCAATCAGAGTTCGCCCTTTTTCAGTTTGCCATGCCAGTCGAGAAGCCCCGGCAGTGAAGTGGCCGAAATGGCACCCGAGTCGGCTGCCGCCTTTGCAAGAGTATCAAAATCAGTCAGGCTGTGGTGCGACAGGCCGGCTTCACCGAAATTCTTTTCCGACTTGTCCAGGCCGTATGTAAAGATTGAGGCTACCCCAAGAACTTCTGCACCCGCTTCTTTTGCCGCAGCGGCTGCGGTCAGGCTGCTTCCCCCTGTGGAGATCAGGTCCTCGATAATCACTGTCCGGCTTCCTTCTCTCAGTTCCCCTTCGATCTGGTTGCCGCGGCCGTGGCCTTTCGGCTTTGACCGGATATAGATCATCGGCTTGTCCAGCAGCTCGCTGACCCAGGCCGCATGTGGAATACCCGCTGTGGCTGTACCTGCGATCACTTCCGCTTCCGGATACTCCGTCCTGATGAGTTCGGCCAGCCCCTGCGCAATTCGCTTTCTCACTTCCGGATAAGACATCGTCAGGCGGTTGTCACAATAGATCGGCGACTTGATGCCTGATGCCCATGTAAATGGATCTTCAGGACTGAAGCGCACGGCCCCGATCGACAGAAGTGCTTCTGCTATTTCTCGTTTCAGTGTCATGTCATCTTTCCTCCCATAGCCGTTTAACTGTTTCATATGCGGCAGCCGGGTCTGCAGCCTGGGTGATGGCCCGTCCCACAACAATATGTGTCGATCCCGCCCTAGCAGCGTCTGTCGGGGTGGAGACCCGCTTCTGGTCGTGCAGATCGCCGTCAGCCATTCGGATGCCCGGTGTCACTTTCAGGAAGTTTTCCCCGCAGGCATCCCGGATGGCCGAGGCTTCTAGCACTGAACAGACGACACCGTCCAGTCCTGAATCATCTGCCAGCCGTGCATAGCGGATAACCGAGTCCAGCAGTGTGCCGGGAATCCCCTGCTCACTGTTCATTTGCCCTTCTCCGGTCGAGGTAAGCTGGGTGACCGCGATCAGCGCAGGACGTTTTTTTCCTGCGGGAGTCCCGGCTTCCAGGCCGTCAAGCGCCCGCTTCATCATGTCGCTTCCGCCGGCAGCATGAACATTCACCATGTCCGCTCCGACACGGGCCAGGCCTTCCATCGCCCGGCCGACCGTATTCGGGATATCATGCAGCTTCAGGTCAAGAAAAACTTCATGGCCCATTTCCTTTAGCCTGCCTACAACATCGGGACCGTTCTGAAGGTACAGTTCCATGCCGACTTTGACACACAGTCCGGACGGCATGTTACGAAGAAAAGCATAAGCGTCATCCGGCGCCGGAAAATCCAGCGCGATGATCGGGGAACGGTTCATAGTGTGTGGCTCCTTCCGATAAGTTCCGTGATGTTCCCGATGCCCAGTTCATCCAGTCGTCCCGGAAGGGCATCGATCAGGTTCGGACAGACGAAGTGGTCAACGAAGTTTGCCGTTCCGACAGCAACCGCGCTTGCACCGGCCGACATGAAGTTGATGACGTCATCCACATCTGTGACGCCGCCCATCCCGATCACAGGAATTGAAACGCTCCTGGACACTTCATAGATCATGCGGAGTGCGACCGGCTTCACGGCAGGTCCTGACAGGCCCCCCGTTCCGTTGGCAATGACCGGACGCCCCGTACGCGGATCGAATCTCATCCCGACGAGCGTGTTGATGAGCGTCAGCCCGTCCGCGCCGCCTTCTTCGGCAGCGCGCGCAATCTCCGTGATGTCGGTGACATTCGGTGATAGCTTTACATAGACCGGCACGGACGAAACCGCCTTTACTGCACGGGTGAGTTCCATGGCTACCTTCGGATCGGTGCCGAACGCAATTCCGCCGCACTTCACATTCGGGCATGAGATGTTCAGCTCAAGCGCTTTGACATTCGGGGCTTTTGAGATCCGTTCGCTGACCGCCACATAGTCTTCCGTCTCGGAACCCGCAACGTTCGCGATGATCGGGACATCAAACTGCTCCAGCCATGGCAATTCTTCTGTGACGACCTTTTCAAGACCGGGATTCTGCAGTCCGATTGCATTCAGCATACCTGAAGGCGTTTCCGCCACACGCGGTGTCGGGTTGCCGAATCTTGGTTCAAGAGTGGTCGCCTTCACCATGATGGCGCCGAGCCCGGACAGGTCATACAGTTGTGCATATTCCCTGCCGAATCCGAAGCAGCCGCTTGCCGGCATGATCGGGTTTTTTAGCGTGAGACCCGGCAGGTCCACTTGAAGACGGTTCATATCGTCACCACCCCCGCCTTGAATACAGGTCCGTCTGAGCAGACCTTTACATAGCCCCGGTCATTTGAATCCGTATGGCAGACACATGCGAAGCACGCGCCGATGCCGCAACCCATCCGCTCCTCGAAACTCAGATATCCTTCTGTTCCGGTCATCGTTTTCGCGACCGCTTTCAGCATCGGGAGCGGTCCGCAGCTGTAGTAGACGCTGAATTCGTGGTCGAGGGAAGCCAAGACGTCAGTCACAAACCCCTTTGTCCCCCGCGTGCCGTCGACCGTTGCAATATGAGTCTCGCCGAGCCGGCTGAATTCCTCTTCATAGAAGACCACATCTTCCGACTGGAAGCCGAGCACATGGACCGGCTCGACCCCCGCATTCTTCAATCTTTTGGACAGCCCGTATAAAGGCGGCACACCGATCCCCCCGCCGACGAGCAACGCCTTTGTACCGGGCGCTGCCGCCCCAACAGGGAATCCATTGCCGAGCGGGCCGAGGACGTCAGCTTCTTCTTGATGGCCCTTTTCCGAAATGACTCGCGTGCCGTAGCCTTCAGCACGGTAGATGAGCGTGATCTTGCCGTCACTGTAGTCGGCGATGCTGATCGGCCGCCGGAGCAGCGGATCCATCGTTCTTCCGGCGCGGACATGGACGAACCTGCCGGGCTCACTGATCTGGGCGGCCAACTCCCCTTCAAGGACCAGTTCATAGATGTTCCGGGCAATTTCTCTCTGCCCGGCTACTTTCATGCGTTCATTGCGGATCATGCATGGACCTCCCGGGCCGGCATCGCTTCACGCGGAAGCATCGCCTCCGCAGAGAAGGTCATCGATTCAATCACCCGGAGCACGGCTTTTGCCGTATCCATCGAAGTCATGCATGGTATGCCGTTTTCAACTGATTCGCGACGGATGCGGAACCCGTCCCGCTCCGGCTGTTTGCCTTTGGTGAGCGTATTGATGATGAACTGGGCTTCGCCGGTCTGGATCACGTCGATCAGCGTCTTGCCCTCTCCGCCGATTTTGCCGACCGTTCTGACCGGCAGTCCCGCTTCCCTGAATGTCTCCGCGGTTCCCTCGGTTGCCAACAGCTGGTAGCCGATGCCTGCAAACCTGGCCGCAATGGCTGCGGCTTCCGCTTTGTCCTTGTCGGAGACGGTGAAGAGCACGGTGCCATGATTTCGGATTTCCATCCCGGAGGCGATGAATCCTTTGTAGAGCGCCTTCTCGAATGTGTCGTCCTTGCCCATGACCTCGCCCGTCGACTTCATTTCAGGCCCGAGTGTGATATCAACTCTAGCCAGCTTCGCGAAGCTGAACACCGGTACTTTGACGTACACCCCGCTGACCTGGTCAAGCAGCCCGGTCGGATAGCCCTGGTCCGTGATCGTCTCTCCGAGGATCGCCTTTGTGGCGATGTTCGCCATCGGGATGCCGGTGATCTTGCTGAGGAATGGAACCGTCCGGCTGGAGCGCGGATTGACCTCAATGACATACACCTCACCGTCGGCGATGACATACTGGATGTTCATGAGGCCGACGATATTGAGGCCGCGTGCCAGACGCTCCGTATAATCAGCCAGCGTCGCGATTTGTTTGTCTGTGAGGCTCTGCGGCGGATAGACTGCAATCGAGTCGCCCGAGTGGACGCCCGCACGCTCGACATGCTCCATGATGCCCGGAATAAGCACGTTCTCCCCGTCACAGATGGCATCTACCTCGATCTCCTTGCCCGTCAGGTAACGGTCGATCAGGACCGGATGTTCCGGACTAGCCTGGACTGCATTTTCCATGTAATGCAGAAGCTCTGCTTCGTTGTAGACGATCTCCATCGCGCGACCCCCGAGCACATAGGACGGACGGACGAGGACCGGATATCCGATGTTGTGTGCAATCTCCGCCGCTTCCGGAGCGGAAACTGCAGTTTTGCCGAGCGGCTGAGGAATCCCGAGCTCCCGAAGGGTCTGCTCGAACTTGTCCCGGTTTTCTGCACGGTCGAGGTCTTCAAGCGTCGTGCCGAGAATCTTTACGCCGCGTGCTTCAAGGGCATCCGCCAGGTTGATGGCCGTCTGTCCGCCGAATTGTACGATGACACCTTTAGGCTGCTCGAGATCGATGATTGCCATGACGTCCTCAATCGTAAGCGGTTCAAAGTAGAGCTTGTCGGAAATGGAGAAGTCGGTCGAGACCGTTTCCGGGTTGTTGTTGATGATGATCGCCTCGTAGCCGGCTTCCTGGATGGCCCACACCGAGTGTACCGTGGCATAGTCGAATTCGACGCCCTGCCCGATGCGGATTGGACCGGAGCCAAGGACGATGACGCTTTCCTTGCCGGATTTGAGCGACTCGTTTTCTTCTTCGTAGGTGCCATAGAAGTATGGCGTCTCGGACTCGAATTCTCCTGCGCACGTATCGACCATCTTATAGACAGGCACAAGCCCCTGCTCGGTACGCCATTCGTAAACTTCGCGTTCGTTCGTCCCCCAGAGTGCGGCGATGGTACGGTCTGCGAAGCCCATGCGTTTCGCCTTGCGGGCAATAGAGCGGTCGAACTGATTTTCCTTAAGAGTGCTTTCATAGGCGACGATCTTTTCCAGCTTGTTCAGGAAGAAGAAGTCGATCTTGCTCCAGTCATGGATCTCTTCGACTGTGACTCCGCGGCGCAGCGCCTCGCCGATAAAGAATAGCCGTTCATCGCCTGCCCGGCGGATACGCTTCTCGATCCATTCCATGGAGAGGTCTTCCCCATTTTTCAGGTTCAGGTGATAAAGGCCCGTCTCTAGGGAACGGACGGCTTTCAGGATCGCTTCCTCGAATGTCCTGCCCATCGACATGACTTCCCCTGTCGCCTTCATCTGAGTGCCGAGGTTGCGCTTCGCGCTCTCGAATTTGTCAAACGGCCAACGCGGGATTTTCGCGACGATGTAGTCAATTGTCGGCTCGAAGCAGGCATAGGTCTGTCCTGTCACCGGGTTCATCATCTCGTCGAGTGTCAGGCCGACCGCGATTTTCGATGCAAGCTTCGCGATCGGGTAGCCCGTCGCCTTTGATGCGAGCGCGGAAGAGCGGCTGACTCGAGGGTTGACCTCGATGGCGTAGAAGTTGAAGCTGTCCGGATCAAGTGCCAGCTGGACGTTGCAGCCGCCCTCGATTCCGAGCGCCCGGATGATATTCAGGGAAACGTTCCGCAGCATCTGGACTTCGCGGTCGGACAGTGTCTGGACCGGCGCCACGACGATCGAGTCACCGGTGTGGATGCCGACCGGGTCGAAGTTTTCCATGCTGCAGACAACGATGGCATTGTCCGCCGAGTCACGCATGACTTCGAACTCGATCTCTTTAAAGCCCGCGATCGACTTCTCGAGCAGGCACTGTCTGACCGGGCTGTATTTCAGGCCGCTTGCGACAATCTCCTCAAGCTCCTTGTCGTCATGGCAGATGCCTCCGCCAGTTCCGCCGAGCGTGAATGCCGGTCGCACAATGACCGGATATCCGACCTGTGCGACAAATGCCTTTGCTTCCTCGAGGTTATGGATGATGTCACTTTCCGGAACAGGCACATCAAGTTCGTTCATAAGAGTACGGAACAGTTCCCGGTCTTCTGCTTTATTGATCGCGTCGAGCTTTGTGCCGAGCACTTCGATGCCGAGTTCATCAAGGATTCCCGAGTTATCGAGCTCGATGGCCATATTGAGGCCTGTCTGGCCGCCGAGTGTCGGCAGGATGGCATCAGGGCGCTCTTTACGGATGATCCGGGAAACGAACTCGAGGGAGATCGGTTCGATATATACCTTATCCGCGATCTCCGTGTCGGTCATGATCGTTGCCGGATTGGAGTTGACGAGAATGACGCGGTAGCCTTCCTCCTTCAGGGACAGGCAGGCCTGTGTTCCTGCATAGTCGAATTCCGCGGCCTGGCCGATGACAATCGGTCCGGACCCGATGACGAGGATCGTTTCGATATCTGTGCGTTTAGGCATTGGCGATGATCTCCTTTCCGTTGTGGCGCTCCATGAGTGTGATAAACCGGTCGAACAGGTGATTCGCATCTTCCGGTCCCGGTGAAGCTTCAGGATCAAACTGGACGGAAAATGCTGCATGGGTTTCATGTGCGAGCCCTTCGACCGTTCCGTCATTGAGGGCGACATGCGTGACGGTAAGCCCAGTGCCTTCAAGCGACTCCCTGTCCACTGCGTATTGGTGGTTCTGGGAAGTGATTTCTGTGCGGCCCGTGCTCAGGTCCTTTACAGGATGGTTCCCGCCGTGATGGCCGAAGCGCATTTTGAAAGTCTTTGCCCCGCAGCTGATGGCCAGAAGCTCATGACCGAGGTTGATGCCGAAGACCGGCACTTTCCCGAGCACTTCCCGGATAAAGCCGGGAGCTTCTTCGATATCTTCCGGGTTTCCCGGCCCGTTTGACAGCAGGATGCCGTCGGGATGCCAGGCGAGTACGTCTTCGGCTGACGTGTCATGAGGGACGACGAGAACATCGCACCCGCGGTTGTTCAGTTCACGGAGGATGCCGTGCTTCATGCCATAGTCCACGACTGCCACCCGCTTGCCGCGGCCGGGGCTCGGGTATGGGCGTTTGGTCGAGACGGCTTCCACGAGGCTCTGCGCCATTTCTGATGCCGCAAGCACCTGCAATGCAGTGTCCACGTCGACATCCGCTCCCGCTTCGGTGAGCATCCCTTTCATCGTCCCTTTGCTGCGGATGATGCGGGTCAGCTTTCGTGTATCAATTTCAGAGATGCCGGGAATGCTGCGCTTTTCCATGAAAGACGAAAGCGTTTCGTCGCAGCGGAAGTTCGACGGCTGTTCTTCGATTTCCCGGACGGCGAGCGCCCCGAGATGGAGGTCCACCGATTCCGAGTCGTCCCTGTTTACTCCGTAGTTGCCGATGAGCGGGTAGGTCATGACCAGGATGACGCCTGTATTTGAAGGATTGGTCAGCGACTCCTGATAGCCGCTCATGCTGGTCGTGAAAACGACCTCGCCAACCATGCCGCGTTCAGCACCGAACGCCTCTCCTTCGAATACGGTGCCGTCTTCCAGAATCAGATATCTCTTTTTTGTCATTGTTGTCCCTCCTGCCAAACGATTTCGCCGCCGTAGATGGTCATGACCGGCCAGCCTTTGCATACGCGGCCTCCGAACGGGGTGTTCTTGCCTTTTGATGCGAATGTTTCAGGTTCGATTGTTTTCTCTGTCTCCAGGTCGATGAGGACCAGATCTGCCGGATGCCCTTCCGCGATCCGGCCGTATCCGAGACCGAACACATCTGCCGGCTTTTGGGTAAGCCAGTCGGTCAGCTGCTTTAGTGTCCATCTGCCCGTCTCGACGAAGTTTGTATAAAGCAGCGGGAAAGCAGTCTCCAGACCTGTAATGCCGAATGGCGCCTTTTCCATCCCGCCCGATTTTTCATCCGCGGTATGAGGGGCGTGGTCGGTTGCGATCACATCGATCGTGCCGTCAAGAAGTCCCTCATGAAGGGCTTCCAAGTCTTCCTGCGCGCGCAGCGGCGGATTCATCTTCCAGTTTGCGTCGTTGCCCGGAATGTCGTCTTCAGTCAAGAGCAGATGGTGGGGCGTGACTTCCGCCGTCACCCGGATGCCTGCCGCCTTTGCATCCCGGATCGTCCTCACCGATTCCTTCGTGCTTACATGGCAGACATGATAGTGCGCACCGGCAGCCTCAGCGAGAAGGACGTCCCTTGAGATATGGACGGACTCGGCAATCGACGGGATGCCCGGGATGGCAAGCTCCCTGCTCCGCTTGCCATCGTGCATGGCACCGCCATAGATGAGCGTATTGTCTTCGCAATGGGCCACAACCGGCATGCCGATTTCTGCCGCGTCTTTCATTGCTTCGTACATCATGCCCGCAGACTGTACACCGACGCCGTCATCGGTAAAGGCGAAAGCACCGTTTTGTTTGAGTTCAGCCATATCCGTCCGCTCCTTGCCCGCTTCGCGGATCGTAATCGAAGCATATGGAAGGACGCGTACGAGCGCATTTTCTTCAATAAGCGCATTGACCTTGCCGATGTTTTCCGCCGAATCCGGAACCGGCCGTGTATTGGGCATCGCGCAGATCGTGGTGAATCCGCCGCGTGCCGCCGCTTCTGTTCCCGTCCGGATCGTTTCCTTATGTTCGCCACCCGGCTCGCGGAGATGGACATGCACATCAATCAGTCCCGGAGCGGCAAACCGGCCTCCGCCGTCCACGACCTCATGGCCTTCGTGCGGCAGTTCCTGTCCGATCTCACTGAACCGTCCATCCTCCACGAGGATTTCCGCGTTCCCGAGTGTCCCGTTTTCATCCAGCATCCGGATGTTTGTGATCAAAGTGCCCATCTCAATCTCTCCCCTTCAATATCGATTCGAGTACTGCCATCCTTACATAGACCCCGTTCTCCACTTGCCGGAATATCCTTGACCGGCTGTGTTCCACCAGTTCGTCCGCAATCTCCACGCCGCGGTTGACCGGCGCCGGATGCATGATGATGGCGCCCTTCTTCATGCGCACCGCGCGGGCGGAAGTCAGCCCGTAGCGACGGTGATAGCCTTCGGCAGAAAAGCTGCCTGCCCCTCCATGCCGTTCATGCTGGACACGCAGCAGCATCACGACGTCACTGTCAGGAAGGACGTCATCCCAGTCCCCCACTGCGTCAAAATCACCCTGCCATTCCGGCGGGCAGAGGATCCGTACCTCAGCGCCGAACATTCCGAGCGCGTCCCGGCAGGATTTTGCGACCCGGCTATGCGAGACGTCGCCGGCGATAGTGACTTTCAGCCCTTCCAGTGTGCCGAACTCTTCCCTCATCGTGAACAGGTCGAGCAGCGTCTGTGTAGGGTGCTGGCCCGAACCGTCACCGGCATTGATGATGGACACCGACGTCCCTTCCAGCTGTTCGTAGAACCGGTTTTCCGGGTGCCTGACGACCAGCGCGTCCAGTCCGACAGCCTCCAGGGTCTTCACCGTATCGTAGAGGCTCTCCCCTTTCAGCGTGCTGGAGAACCCGGATTCAAACGGGATCACTTCCAGTCCGAGCCGCCGCTCCGCCATCTCGAAGCTGGTCTTGGTGCGCGTGCTCGGTTCGAAGAACAGGTTGCTGACGTAACGGATCCGGCCGGTCTCCGGCACTGCCCCGCCTTTTAAGTCGGCCGCCCTGTCGAGGATGCGGCTGATTCCATCGGGCCCGAGCTGTTTCACCGATAACAGATGGTCCATGTTGACAGTCCTCCTTATGTAAAAAAGCCTTTCCGGTTTTTCGGAAAGGCTCTTTGAGCTTCGGCGGATACACGGGTCCCGTCCTAGGCTAAAGGGCCTTTCCATACCTCCCGGATATGTTTAAAAGGCGGTTATTCGATTTCTCCCGCTTCGTTGCCTTCCGGCTTCCCGGGCAGCAGCAGGTTAAGCAGGACGCCGAGGATGGCGGCAAGCGCCATTCCTTCGATTTTAAATGTTTCACTGATTTCAATTGCCGCGCCGCCGATCCCCGTTACGAGAATGACAGAGGCGATCACAAGGTTCCGCTGTTTGTCGAAATTGATGCCGTGCTCGACGAGCATTCGCAGCCCCGAGGAGGCGATGATCCCGAACAGCAGGATCGAGATTCCACCAAGCACAGCCTGCGGGATCGTCGCGATCAGCGCCATGAGCTTGCCGAGGAATGAGAACAGGATCGCCAGAACCGCCGCGCCGAATATGACATGGATGCTGAATACCCTTGTCAGCGCCAGGACTCCGATGTTCTCGCCGTATGTTGTCTTCGGCGGGCCGCCGACCAGGCCGCTCAGGAACGTGCCGAGCCCGTCTCCGAGAAGTGAGCGGTGCAGGCCCGGGTCCTTGATGAAGTTCCGGTCTGTGATTCGTCCGAGCACGAGCTGATGCCCGATATGCTCAGAGATCGTCACGATCGCGATCGGCACCATGACGGCAAGCAGCGTGCCCGTAACCTGGAAGTCATAGTGGACGCCCAGGACGATAAAATCCGGAAGAGCGAACCACTCAGCCTTCGACACAGGGGAAAAGTCGATGATTCCGATTGCTGCCGAATAGAGGTATCCGGTAACGATTCCGATCAGGACCGGCATGAGGCTTACGAGGCCTTTAAAGAAGATGATGCAGATCACCGCTGCCGCAAGTGTCACGATTGCAGCAGAGAAGTGCAGGAAGCTGTAGGTGCTTTCCCCGTCCACACTGATCGTGCTCGCCATGCCGACTGCCGTCGGCGCGAGTGCCAGCCCGATCACCATGATGACCGGTCCGACGACAATCGGAGGAAGGAGGCGCATGACCCAGCGGTGACCCGTCTTCCAGATCAGCAGTGAGACAAGCGCATAGACCAGTGAGACGAATAGGCTTCCGATCATTGCGCTTCCGATGCCTCCGGCCTGTGTCGCAACCTGGATCGGGATGATGAAGGCGAATGAAGAGCCGAGGTATGCCGGGACCTTGAATCCGGTCACGAGGATAAACACAATTGTCGCGATCCCGCTTGTCAAAAGCGCGATTGCAGGGCTCAGACCAACCAGCTGCGGGACGAGGATCGTTGCCCCGAACATTGCAAACATATGCTGAAGGCTTAAAGTCACCAGTTTCCCATTGGAAGGTCTGTCTTGGATGTCGAGTACTGCGTTTGCCATGTCCTTGCTCTCCATTCTGTGGGGGTTTTGCTATTACCGTTTTTCGAGCGTTACGCTGTCAGTTCCGTCCGTCTCCTTTAGAAGGACAGTAACCCGCTCACCTTTTGAGGTCGGTATATTTTTTCCTACGTAGTCGGGCCGGATCGGAAGCTCCCGGTGCCCCCTGTCGACCAGCACTGCAAGCTGGATGCTTGCCGGGCGGCCCGTGTCCATTAGAGCATCCATCGCCGCGCGAACAGTTCTTCCCGTGTACAGGACGTCATCGATCAGGATGACTTTTCTTCCCGTCAGGTCCTGATCGATATCGATCTGCTGCACGAGTGGCGCGTCCATTTGTTTTGTCTTGCCGATATCATCCCGGTAGAGGGTGATATCAAGCTCCCCCATGTCGATTGCCGCCCCTTCGATCGCCTCGATCTTGTCCGCCAGCCTCCCTGCCAGATCAACACCCCTTGTTTTGATGCCGACCAGAATACAATTGTCGATGCCTTTGTTGCGCTCGATGATTTCATGGGCGATCCGGGTGACAGCCCGGCCAATCGCCTTGTCATCCAGCAGATTCACTGTTTCTCCCAACGGATTCCCTCCTTATTTCTCCAAAAGAAATACCCTCCAGCCGGAAAGGCAGGAGGGTAGATGTGCAGAATTTATCCGCAGAGCCATGCACTCGGCATGGGTCCCCGGATTCCCGTACAACCTTCCCGGCCTCTCTGGACCGACTTAAAGGTTCAATATTTGATTCGTCTGAGTAACTATACACCTGCCCCCGGCAAGTGTCAATCCCGTTTGCGCAAATTCACGAGAAGCTCCGTGAAGTCATCCGGAAGCGGCGCTTCGAATTCCATGTATTCCCCTGTCCCGGGATGGGTGAACCCGAGGATGCCCGCATGAAGCACCTGTCCGCCGAAGGAAAGCGTCTTTTTCGGGCCGTATTTCGGATCCCCCGCAAGCGGGTGGCCGATATAGCGCATATGAACACGGATCTGATGCGTCCGTCCGGTTTCGAGGCGGCACTCAACAAGTGTGAAGTCCCCGAACCGCTCGGTAACGGTAAAATGGGTGACTGCCTCCCGCCCGCCGTCGATGACAGTCATCCGCTGGCGGTCTTTTGGGTCACGTCCGATCGGGGCATCGATGGTGCCTTCATCGTGCTCAATATTTCCGTGCACCAGTGCGGTATATTTCCGCGTCACGGTCTTTTGGGAAAGCTGTTCGGCAAGGGATGCATGGGCCCGGTCATTCTTGGCTACTGCAAGGAGGCCCGTAGTGTCCTTATCAATCCGATGCACGATGCCCGGCCTGAGCACGCCATTGATGCCCGACAAGTCGGTGCAATGATGCATCAGCCCGTTGACAAGTGTTCCTGTTGCATGGCCTGCTGCAGGATGGACGACCATGCCGCGGGGCTTGTTGACGACCAGCACGTCCCCGTCTTCATGGACGATATCGAGGCCGAGGTCCTCCGGCACGACTTCGAGCAGCTCCGGTTCAGGCTCGGATACTTCGACCCGGTCGCCCTCTTTCAGCTGGTAGTTCGGCTTTACGGTTTTGCCGCCGACGAGGATCATCCCCTCTTTGACCCAGGATTGGACCTTGGAGCGCGTCCATTCCGGATCAAATTCGGACAAGGCTTTGTCGATGCGGCTTCCGCCGTGTTCCGGCGTGATTTCAATAATCTTTTTTTTCATTCGGACACCTTTTTCTTTCGCTTTTCTCTGATTTCCTCAAGAAGCATATGCACAATCAGCAGGATGACCCCGATGGTCAGTGCGGCATCTGCCACGTTGAAAATCGGGAAATCGTAATTGATGACAGGGATCAGTACATCGGCAAAGTCGACGACCTCACCCATCCTCACACGATCGATAAAGTTGCCCAGAGCGCCGCCGAGCAGCATCATGAGGCTCACCCTGAAGCCGGCACCGCCTTCTTTTCCGTATTTGTGGAAATAATACAGGATTCCGGCTACAACGACCACCGTCACGATATAAAACAGCCACATCTGACCCTGGAGCATGCCCCAAGCCGCTCCGCGGTTACGGTGCGACAAAATGGCAAGATACGGCTCCAGTACGGCGATCCGTTCCCCGACTTCCATATGTTTCACGACCAGCCATTTCGTCCATTGGTCAATGATGACGAGGGCCGCCGCGATGGCGTAATAGAATAGCACGTCTTTTCCTCCATCCGATTGAATCCTGTTTATTTTACCATACGTTGCCCCAGCGATGCGTCCGAGATGAAGGGTTCAGGGGAAATGCTTGAGATATGTTTTTTCCCTGCAGGTGTCGTGCAGCGCCACATCGTCGGGGGTTCGTCTATCGCCCTTGTCTGTTCCATTTGGAGTAAGGCCGGCTCAATTGGAGTAACGGCTCCCCGTTTGGAGTATGGACGACCCAATTGGAGTAACGGCTCCTCATATGGAGTAAGGACGGTCTGCAATACAGAAAAACTCACTCGAGATGTCTCAAACCACCGGTAATGATTGGAGGGAAAGCCGTAGGTAACCACTCGGCTTAAGCGGGTAACCATCCACCCCAAGGATCAAAAAAAGAAATCGGACCCGGGCACATTGCTTCCGGGTCCGATATTTCTTCTGTTATGGCTTACTTACGCTTCGTAATGGTTGACGACAACATCGGCACAGCGTGCGCAGAGTTCAGGGTGTTCGGGATTTTCCCCTACAGTGCCGGGCACCGACCAGCAGCGTGCACATTTCTCGCCTTCTGCTTTTTCCACGACGACGCGTACACGGGAGCCCGTTGCATCCGCCGGGGAATGTTCCAGATTACCGCCGATGCGGAAACCGGAGACGATAAAGAACTGCGCGAAGTCGATGTCATCAGAAGTCAGGAGTACCTTCAGGTCTTCCGGTACAAAGACGGTCACAGCCGCTTCGAGCGATTTGCCGATGACTTTTCCATTCCGTGCTTCCTCGAGCGCCTTCAGGACATCATCGCGGACCTCCATCAGTTCAGAGAAGCGTGCCATAAGCGCGAAGTCCTCATCGGATTCCTCGCGTGCATCCGGCATGTCGGTGAGCTGGACGCTTTCCGCTTCCTCGTGCCCGAGGTAGGCCCACATCTCATCTGCTGTGTGCGGGATGATCGGAGACATCAGCTTGAGAAGTGCAGTCAGTGTGTCATACATGACTGTCTGCATCGCGCGGCGGTGCGGATGTTCCGCCGACTCGATGTAGACAACGTCTTTTGCGATGTCCAGGTAGAACGAGCTCAGATCGACCGTGACAAAGTTGTTGACGGAAGTGTAAACCGTCATGAACTCGTACCGGTCGTATGCCTCACGGACTGTACGGATCAGGCGTTGGAGCTTTAGATCCATGTATTTGTCGACCGGACGGAGGTCTTCCGAAGCGACACGGTCCTTCGCAGGGTCAAAGTCCGACAGGTTTCCGTGCAGGAAGCGCAGTGTATTCCGGATCTTCCGGTACACTTCGGAAACCTGCTTGAAGATTGCATCGGAAACGTGGACATCCGCCGTATAGTCTGCAGACGATACCCACAGCCGGAGGATGTCTGCGCCCATCTGGTCCATGACCTTGGCAGGGACGATGACGTTGCCGAGCGACTTGCTCATTTTGCGTCCCTCGCCATCAAGCGTGAATCCGTGGCTGAGGATGCCTTTGTATGGCGCATGGCCGTTCACGGCAACGGAAGTCGTCAGGGACGAGTTAAACCAGCCGCGGTACTGGTCAGACCCTTCAAGGTACAGGTCGGCCGGATAAACAAGATCGTCGCGTTCGACGAGGACGCCCTGATGAGTCGACCCGGAGTCGAACCAGACATCCATGATGTCCGTCTCTTTCGTGAACTGGCCGTTCGGGCTGCCCGGATGCGTGAAGCCTTCCGGAAGCAGGTCTGCGGCTTCACGCTCAAACCAGACATTCGATCCGTGCTCGCGGAACAGCTTCTGGACATGGGTGATCGTTTCATCGGTGATGATGGACTCTCCGTTTTCCGCGTAGAATACCGGGATCGGAACTCCCCAAGCGCGTTGCCTGGAGATGCACCAGTCACCGCGGTCACGGACCATGTTGAAGAGGCGGGTTTCTCCCCATGCAGGCGTGAACGATGTGTCACGGATTGCCTGAAGCAATTCTTCCCGGAACTTATCAATCGATGCAAACCACTGCGAAGTGGCACGGAAGATGACCGGCTTTTTGGAACGCCAATCGTGCGGGTACGAGTGTGTGATGAACTCGAGATGCACAAGGGCTCCTTTTTCGCTAAGCGCTTCAGTGATCGGCTTGTTGGCATTGTCATAGAAGATGCCTTCAAAGCCCGGCGCCTCATCGGTCATGAAGCCGCGGTCATCCACAGGGCACAGAACGTCGAGACCGTTTGTGCGTCCGACGCGGAAATCGTCTTCCCCGTGGCCCGGTGCCGTATGGACACAACCGGTACCGGCGTCGATCGTCACGTGATCGCCCAGCATGATCAGGGAATCCCTGCCGTAAAGAGGATGTTCGGCAGTGAGATGCTCAAGCTCGCGGCCCTTCAGCTCACGCAGCGTCTCGACTTGTTCCCATCCGACCTTGGAAGATACGTCTTCCAGCAGATCCTTTGCCAGGATATATTTTTTGCCGTCCGCTGAGACGACAGAGTAGTCAAAGTCCGGATGTACGGAGATCCCCAGGTTGGCAGGGATGGTCCACGGAGTTGTCGTCCAGATCAGGAAGTTCACATCCGCTTCCAGAACCCCCTTGCCGTCTTTGACAGGGAAGGAGACATAGATGGAAGGAGACTTTTTGTCCTTGTATTCGATTTCCGCTTCGGCAAGTGCAGATTCACTCGAAGGCGACCAGTAAACAGGCTTTTTCCCCTTGTAGATGTAGCCTTTTTTCGCCATATCGCCAAAGACGCCAATCTGGCGTGCCTCGAACTCAGGCTTCAGGGTGATGTATGGGTTTTCCCAGTCGCCGCGGACACCGATCCGCTTGAACTGTGAACGCTGCCGGTCGATCTGCTCGAGCGCATAAGCTTCGCAGAGTTCACGGAACTCGGCAACCGACATTTCTTTCCGGTTAACACCCTTGTTGACCAGCGCCTGCTCGATAGGCAAGCCGTGAGTATCCCAGCCGGGCACATAAGGGGCGTGGTAGCCGGTCATGGAACGGTGCCGGACGATGATGTCCTTCAGCACCTTATTGAGTGCATGGCCCATGTGGAGGTCGCCGTTAGCATACGGTGGCCCGTCATGAAGCACAAAAAACGGACGGCCCTTTGTGCGATCCTGGACTTTTTGATAGATGTCCATCTCTTCCCATTTTTCCTGCATCTTCGGTTCATTTTTCGGCAGGTTGCCGCGCATCGGGAATTCCGTCTTCGGCATGAGCAGTGTGCTCTTGTAATCCATCCTAATTCCTCCTCTTATTGAAGCCTGCAGAAGCAGGCGGCCATCCAAAATAAAAAAAGCCCCGTCCCTAAAAAGGGACGGAGCCTCGGCCCGCGATACCACCCTCATTGCGGCACGCGTGCGCACCGCCTCTCGGACACCATAACGCGGTGTAACGGGACTGCGTACTCTGATTCCGCAGTCCGGCTCCGGAGCGATTTTCGGAGGCGGCTTCCGCACCGGGCTCCCACCGCCCCCGGCTCGCTTTGGCATCCGCTGCCCCTACTGTCTCCGTCTTCGCCTTTTAATTCGGATAGTTGCATTTCACTTGACGTCATTATAAAGAATCGCGGGACGGCGGTCAAGGCAGCTTACTCCTGCCCTGCCTCCGCTTCCATCTTTTCCAGTTCGGAAGTGTCGACTTCATAATCCATCAGCAGCTCCCAGTCGTCGGTGTTGATCATCTCAAGCTGCGCCTCGGCAAGCATGCGGAACCGGTTGCGGAAAACCTTGGACTGCTTTTTCAGCTCTTCGATTTCCACAGCGATCCGGCGGGCCTTTGACAGTGCGTCATTGACAATCCGGTCGGCATTCTTTTCCGCTTCCTTGACGATCAGCTTCGCTTCCTTCTGGGAGTTGCGGCGAACTTCTTCCGCCGCTTCCTGTGCGATCAGGATGGAAGACTGGAGCGTGTTTTCGATCGTGGTGAAGTGCGTGACCCTTTCGGTCGTCATGTTGAGCTGTTCTTCCAGGTGTTTGTTTTTCTGGAGAACAGATTCGTAATCTTTCATGATCTGTTCAAGGAACTCATTGACCTCGTCTTCATCAAATCCCCGGAACGAGCGTCCGAATTCCTTGTTATGTATATCAAGCGGTGTCAATGCCATTGTGTTGCATCTCCCCTTTTTCAAACTCCGTTGTGACCTATTATACATGTAGCCGGCTTCCCTGACACGGCAAATCCGAAATTTTTGGCGGTCACACGGGCATCCTGCCGATATGCGGCAGGGAGCGGACTTATATCAACTTGCCGATGACCAGGCGGATGCGCTCTTTTTTTGTGCGGCCGCCGATTTCCTCAATCCGGATCCGGCCGTGCCCCCGTACGGAAAGCAGGTCCGAATCGGACAATTCGTATGAAACAGACTCACGGACGGCATGATTGACTTTCACCTTGCCGGATTGGATGAGCATTGCCGATTTCTGCCTGGACAGGTTCAGGGCTCCCGCGATGACCGTGTCCAGCCGGAGGGATGAAACCGTAAGCGATTCCTCCTGATACTGCTCTGCAAGGGGTAGAAACTCTTCCTGGGACCGGACTTCGGCAATGCGCACCTTTGCTTTCCCGACAGCCTGCAGATTCGCGATGAGGTAGTCGGTCAGGGAGGCATCGGCAGCAAATTGGACCACGCCGTCCCCTGTCCGGATATCTCCGAACCTGGCCCGGTCTATGCCGAGGCCGGTAAGGGACCCGAGCACATCGCGATGGCCGATTTCGATGAACTTGGAGGGGTATCGGATTTCCATCACAGAGATCTCCTCGTCCCCGGGCTGAGCCTCGTAATAGGAAGGGGCGATAATCATGCGCTGCCGCTCCGCCCCCGGGAGCCCCCCAAACTCTGAGAGAACGAAGTCTCCTGAACCTGCAATTGCCCGAACGATATACCGCTGTCTCGGATCAAGGAAACCGGTCAGCTTTGGCGTGTAGCGATCCTCCACTTCAGTCACCCATCCGTTCACCCGTTCGATGAATGGCTGCTCATCTTTTCTGAAATGCTGTAACATCCCTTCCATTCTCCGACTCCGTCCTTCCTGTTGAATTGGCATCTTGTTGACTTTTTCATGGCGTGCAGAATCAGGCCGTTTTAAAAAGCCTCCCCATATCCCAGCCGCTGTGCGGGAGGGGATGCAGGGAGGCTGCAGACTTGCCGGAATCGTCCGAAACGAGGACTTTCGCAGCGGTCACGCGATCATACCGAACACGGTGTAGAGACCTCGGACAATCAGATTCAGTGCAATCAGGGCAACGATCGGAGAAATATCGATCATGCCGATCGGCGGGATGATCTTCCTGAAAATGTCCAGGTAAGGTTCGCAGATTTTGGCGAGGAGCCGGCCGATGGATGTCTCCCTCGTGCTCGGCACCCATGACATCAGAACGTAAATGACCAGCAGGATCGAATAGATCTGTGCTGCGTTGGCCAGTAGATTAAACAATGCCCACATATGACTTTATCTCATCCCATCATTCAAATTCATCGTACAGAAACTCGGAGATCTCTCCGGACAATTCCACATTCTCCGGTACACACAGGAAAATGTCATGCCCGATCCGTGTAATGTCCCCTCCAAGAGCATAAACAGTGCCGCTCAGAAAGTCGATGATGCGCGTACCCGACCCATGGTCGATCCGCTGGAGATTCACGACAACCGTACGCTTATTCTTCAGGTGCTCCGCAATGTCCTGTGCTTCCGCGTAGACGCGGGGTTCTGAAAGGATCATCTTGGATGACTTCTTGATGCTTTGCAGGCTCACCACGTTCGCGCCTTCCTGCGGACGTGCCGGAGCCGGCTTTCGTCGTTCTTTCTGGCGCCAATCCTGGTCCGCCTGGCGCGGCGGCTCCGGTCGCGGCTGTTGTGCGGGAGCCGGCTGTCTTTTTTCCTGCATTTCCTCTTCCTCCTCTTCAAGATAGAAGAAGTTCTTGAACTTGTCCTTGAAGCTCATGAGCGTTCCCCGCTTTCATAGCCGACAATGGCGGTGCCGATCCGGACGAATGTCGCCCCTTCTTCGACCGCTATGCCGAAATCGTTTGACATGCCCATTGATAGTTCGGTGCAGGGCGCATTCGGCAGGCCGAGAGAAGAAATCTCATCGCGCAGTTCGCGGAGTCCGCGAAATGTGCGCCGGATAACTTCCTCATCATCCGTATTCGGCGCCATCGTCATCAGTCCGACGATCCGGATTTTGTCATATGCGCCGAGCATTCTGATAAAATCAGCCGTTGCTTCCGGAGCTACACCCGATTTGGATGCTTCGCCCGAAACATTAACCTGGACAAAGCAGTCCACAGGCTGTTCTGCCCGTTTCTGGATCTCCTTTGCCAGGCTGCCGCGGTCCAGTGAATGCAGAAAGTCGATCCGCCCAATGATGTCCCTGACTTTGCGGCTCTGAAGGGAGCCGATAAAATGCCATCGGGCATCGGAACCGATTGCGGAATGCTTCTGATCGAGACCTTCGTTCCGGTTCTCACCCAGCTCCCTGATTCCCGCATTGATCACTTCCCGGGCACGCTCAGGACCTACCGATTTAGTCACGGCTACAATGGTAACTTCTTCCGGGCTGCGTCCGGCACGCCTGCACGCCTCGTTTATCTGCTGCTGAATATCGTTCAAACGTTCTGCTACAGTCGACAATTCAATTCCCACTTTTCTCTACGTTGCTGAATTCATTGTAACAAGGCGGGAACGCTTTTTCAATGACTTCCCATTCCTATTCCTTGGCGGCATCATCGACGAGGACGACATCCTTTCCGATGACCATCACACGGCGGAGCGGAACTTTCACCGGCGCCTCCCCATTTCCGAACAGGCGGATCTTTTCCATCCCGCCCACGTGGAAATATTCGATTGTCCCGTCTTCCGTCGAAATCGTGGCATCAACTGCAAAGCCGAGCTGACGGCCCCTTCCGGCTTCAATGAACTCCTTTTTCTGCAAATCGGAAAATTTCAAGACGGACCCCTCCCGTATAGCTTATGCTCAACAGTCACTGAAAAGAGCCTGCGTTCCCCGCTAAGTAGATTACAGGTTACGGATGCAAATTTCCCGGGAAAGAATGCTTATCCATGCATTTAATACGAAAAAATAGCCCGCTTCCGTCCATACTGAACGGAAGCAGGCAATTGCATTTCACTTTTTCCTGTCTTTTTCCTGGTCGAGCGTTTCCCGGATAATTCCGATGGCATGTTTTTCGAGCCTGGAAATCTGCGCCTGTGAAATGCCGAGTTCCCTCGCGATCTCCGTCTGTGTCTCGCCGTAATAAAAACGCTTGGACAGGATTTTCTGCTGGCGGGCATCCATTTTACCGACTGTATCCTTGACCGAGACATACGTCAGCCAGCGATCCTCACTGACAAGCGTGTCCTGCAGCTGGTCCATCATTGTTACAGGATCCCCTCCGTCATGGTGGATCGGCTCATGCAGGGACAGAGGATCCTGAATGGCATCCAGAGCGAACAGGATATCCTCTGAAGTGATGCCGGTCAGCTTCGACAGATCGTCCAGGGTTGGCTCTCTTAGCTGCTCATGGACAAACTGCTCCTTCGCCTTCATCGCTTTGTAAGCGATATCACGCAGCGAACGTGACACCCGGACCGCATGATGGTCCCGCAGATGTCTGCGGATCTCCCCGATGATCATCGGCACAGCGTAAGTGGAAAAACGGACATTATGCTTAAGGTCGAAATTATCGATGGATTTCAAGAGACCGATGCAGCCCACCTGGAACAGGTCATCCGCCTGCTCCCCCCTATAGGCGAACCGCTGAACAATACTCAGGACGAGCCGAAGATTGCAGATGACCAGCTCATCTTTGGCCGACTGATCACCCGACTGCATCCGCTTGAATGTTTCTCGCATGTCTTCATGGGACAGGAGCGGAAGTTTCGAAGTATCGATTCCGCAAATCTCCACTTTCATGTTGGACATCTCATCATCCTCCGGACATTATGACTTTTCTCTGTTTCCCTACAGTCTGTCCGGAGGTTGTTGTCCTATTCCCGATGGAGCCCCGCCAATTTCATCCATCAGCTGACCGGATGGTTCAGCAATCCTCTCAGGTCACTGATAATTTTCTTTTCAAGCCTGGATATATAGGACTGTGAAATGCCCAGATGGTCTGCGACTTCCTTTTGCGTCATTTCTTCTTTGCCGGATAGTGCAAAGCGGCATTCCATAATGTATCGCTCCCGGTCGTTCAGCCTGGAGATCGCCTCTACGACATGCTGACGCTCGATTTTCTTCTCGACATCTTCCGTGATGATGTCCTCATCCGTTCCGAGTATGTCCGAGAGGAGCAGTTCATTACCATCGGCATCCGAGTTCAGCGGCTCATCAAACGACACTTCTGACTTCATGCGGCTTGTCTTTCTCAGATGCATGAGGATTTCGTTTTCAATGCAGCGGGACGCATAGGTGGCGAGTTTGATTTTTTTCTCCGTATCAAAAGTCTCGATCGCCTTGATCAGTCCGATGGCTCCGATGCTGATGAGATCTTCGATATTGGTCTTTGTATTCTCGAAACGGCGGGCGATATATACGACAAGCCGCAGGTTTTTCTCGATCAGCCGGTCACGCGCTTCCCGATCGCCATCCATGAATCGCCGGATCGTCTCTTCCTCTTCTTCCTTCGTAAGCGGGACCGGAAGGGATTCGTGTCCCCCGATATAGTATGTCCCGTCCTTCTTGATGGTCTGAAGCAGTACCGCAATCCATTTTTTAAGACCTGTCAGCATCTGTCGATCCCCTTTCTTTGAGATGGATGAGGGAGGAGCGGTGGAGGATGGCGTCAGCGCCCAGCGGATATTCGGCAGCGTTTTCAGTGAACACGATATACCCGCCCAGCCGGACATTTTCCGGTCCGCGGAAGGCCCAGCTGCTGACCCGGAACCCGACAGCCCAAGCGCTGCCGCCAACAGTCTGGAGGCGGATCGGCCGCAGTGCGCTCCGAAACTCAGCCGGGAATACGCTCAGGTCCGGAACGCCGTCCTTCGGCAAATTCTCAAGTGCTGCCCGGATTTCCCGCGGCAATTGTTCTTTTACTGCCCGGTAGGAAATAAAATGGACAGGAGCACCGGATAGAGGCTCCGTGCAGGCATTCCCTGAATCAGCGAATGCGGAAATTGGAATGTTCTTCCCGAATAATTCAATCTCGGTTTCCACCCGGAAGTCCGCGGCAGCTGCATCATCCTCTGCGCCTCTCCACCTGACCGCGAGCAGGTGAAGACCGCCGGAGGCGAACAGGCAGGATGTAAATACAGCCGCAGTGCCCCCGATACCGAAGCCGGAAGGATTGACCACCGTCAAAAGGCCGCCGGCAAAAAGCGCTGCCGTCAATGTTGCTCCGGCCCCTTTCAGTGCCGCATTCCGGTGCAGCCCGAACGCAATCACAGTCATCGCCATGAATGCCGCTGCCGCAGGAACAATCGCACCGCCGAACAGCACCACCGGAAACGCCCCGGCAACTGCAGCTGCAAGGAGTCTGCGCTTGCCCGCAGGACGGCGGCACACCTTGTCCGCAAATGAAAGAATCAGGTAATTGAACGCCGAATTCACAGCGATCGCCACTTCTCCGTACATGGCTCCCCCTCCCTTGTCCATACAGTATCACGCCCGGTTTGCAGGCACTGTCGGAACCCGGTACGGGCAGGCCTGAAAATTCGGACAGCAGACGACAGAATCAGGGGCGTTTCAAGCGGCTTATACAGTTCCTCCTGACAAGCAAAAAAAGCCCCTTCTGCATCTATGCAGAAGGGGCTTTCCGGTATTGTCGGATTCCGCTTATCTTCTCCGGCGATTGCGGAGGAATGTCGGAACATCGAGTGCATCTTCCTGATGTTGCTGGCTTTGCCGCTGCGGCGCTTCCTGCTGGTAGTGGCCGCCCTGCTGATCGTCACGGTCCCGGTAGTCATTGCGGGATGGAGCAGGCTGCTGAGGACGTTCCGGGCGGGCAGACTGTTGCTGGACGCGTCCTGCGCTGAATCCTCCGCCACGGGTGGTCCGCTGGGAAAGCTGTTCTTCGGTGAACCCGGTCGCAATGACCGTCACAACGATTTCATCCTTGAGGTTGTCGTTGATGACCGAGCCGAAGATCATGTTCACTTCTTCATCGGAAGCGCTGGCAACGATGTCGGCAGCTTCCTGAACTTCAAACAGGCTGAGATTCGAGCCGCCTGTAATATTCATCAGAACACCCTTGGCGCCGTCGATTGATGTTTCAAGAAGCGGACTGGAGATGGCCTTCTTGGCCGCCTCTGAAGCCCGGTTCTCGCCTGAAGAGACCCCGATACCCATAAGTGCGGAACCCTTGTTCTGCATGATTGTCTTCACATCGGCGAAGTCGAGGTTGATGAGTCCCGGAACTGCGATAAGGTCAGAAATGCCCGACACGCCCTGTCGAAGGACATTATCCGCTTCACGGAACGCTTCAAGCATTGGTGTGTTTTTGTCGACAATCTCGAGGAGGCGGTCGTTCGGGATGACAATCAGTGTATCGACCGACTCCTTCATGGCCGCGATGCCGCCGATTGCCTGTGTCGCACGCTTGCGTCCCTCGAAGGTGAACGGACGTGTAACAACTCCGACTGTCAGAGCACCGAGATCCTTGGCGATCTGAGCGATAACAGGTGCCGCACCTGTTCCGGTTCCACCGCCCATTCCGGCGGTAACAAAGACCATGTCAGCGCCGCGCAGCGCTTCCTCGATCTGTTCCTTGCTTTCTTCGGCCGCTTTTTTTCCCACCTCAGGGTTTGCACCGGCGCCGAGGCCGCGTGTCAGCTTTTCTCCGATCTGGAGTGTTACCTCAGCCTGGGACAGCTTGAGAGCCTGGGCATCCGTATTGACAGCGATGAACTCCACGCCCTGTACCCCGTGTTCGATCATCCGATTTACTGCGTTATTGCCGCCGCCGCCAACGCCGATGACTTTGATGACAGCTAGCGCGTCGATATTAGTATCAAATTCCAGCATGGTTTCTCCTCCTATGGATGTACGGGTGACTTCCGATCAATCAAAGAATTTATCAAAGATTTTCTTCATCCGGTTGACGACCTTGTCCTGGCCATCCTTTTCCCGTGGTTCTTTTTTCTTTTTGGCGGGAGCCGGCGCTGCCGTCTCCATCTCTTCGCCAAATGGGGAGTCCCCGCGGTGACCAAAGAACTCGTCTTCAAGGCGGGCATAGCGGATAAGCCCGACCGAGGACGAGAACTTCGGTTCTCGGACACCGATGAATTCCGGGACATATGTCCGTACGCGGGTCTGCAGGACCTCCCTTGCAAGCTGCGGAAGCCCCTCGAGCTTCGCCGTACCCCCGGTCAGGACAATCCCCCCGGGCAGGTCTCGGATATCCATCCGGTATAGCTCGTCCAGCACCATCTCGAAGAGTTCCTCAAGACGGACCCCGATGATTTCGGAAATATACTTCTGGCTGTACTGGTCTTTCGTCTCCATGCCAGTTACCGGCACTTCAAACAGTTCATCCTCGGAAGCATCATCGTAGTAGGCGTGCCCGTACTGGTGCTTGATCTGTTCCGCCTGTTCGGTCGTCGTTTTCAGAACAATCGACAGGTCTTTCGTCACATGGTCGCCGCCCACCGGGATGACGCCCGCCGAAATGAGGCGGCCGTCTCCGAATACGGCGACAGTCGTGGAACCTCCACCGATATCCACATATGCGGTTCCGTGGCTTTTCTCGTCCTCGGAAAGGGCGAAATACCCTGCCGCGAGCGGCTGCAGGTAGATTTCCCTGATCTGCAGGCCGGCCCGCTCCACACAGCGGAGAATATTGTGCAGAAGCGTCCGCGATGTTGTCACAAGCGTCGCATCCATCTCAAGGCGGACGCCGATCATGCCGCGCGGGTCCTTGATTTCATCGAGGTCATCGACGATGAACTGCTGCGGGATGATGTTGATGAGCTCCCGCTCCGCCGGAATCATCACTTCCGCGGATCTCATGACCCGGTCAAGGTCATCGTCCGTAATCTCGCGGTTTTCGCTGTTCACCGCCACGACGCCCTTTACCTGCTGGAGCATGACCTGATTGGCAGGGATGCCCAGCACGACCTCCCTGATCGACATTCCGATCATCCGCTCGGCCTGTTCAACTGCCTTCCGGATGGACTGGACAGTCGCATCTATATCTACAATGGCACCCTTCCGGATGCCTTCCGATTTAACATTTCCGACTCCGATTACGTGCAGCGAACGATCCGTCATTTCCCCGATCAGCACTTTTACGGAGGAGGAACCGATGTCGAGTGAAACATACATATCGGCTTGACTCACGGATGGCACCTCCTTCTGATCCTCTTAACAATCATTCTATTTCATTCTCAAGACAATGTTAAGTATATTCGTGAATTATGTTGAAAATCCTTCAATTCCCGGTACAACTCTACTTTAAACGTTTTTACAAGGACAGGGCAAATGATTGTATGCTGTCCCGGGCCCGGGTTTCCGGTTCATGGAATCTCGATCTCCTGCTGGTCGCCTTCTCCCTCTTCCTCGGTATTTCCGCTTTCACCATCTCCGTATACTTTCTCGTAGCTGCTGAAATAAACGCCTGCTTCAAGGTCGATGACCCCTCTTCCCTCTTCGGTCAGTTGTGCGACGATCGAAGGATAATAGGCCATCTTTTCAGCGAACCCGCTGATAATGCCCCTGACTTCATACCCATCTGCCATGAACGCCGTTATGGAGCCTTCACCGGTATGCTTCAACTCCGAAATGAGGGAAGTGACGGAAGGCGGCAGCTTTTCCAGCTCGCGCACCATTTTCTCCATCTGGTCCCCTTCGTCGAATTCCGCAAGAACCGGTGCGGGGGGCGGCGTGTCAGAAGAACGGCTGAAAGTCGTCCCGTCCGCCAGCACAGGATGGAATCCGGATTCCGTTTGGATCAACGCCACGGTCTCGAACTCGTCCACCCGGATGACGACATCACGGAAGTCTTCTCTGATGACTTCTGCCCCTCCGACACCCTCCAGGGAAGTGATCTTCTGCTCTATTTCACTGGTGCGAAAACCCCAGATCGCATCACCCGCCCGCACACCGGAAGACTGAATATATTCTTCCCCGCCGCGGAGGCCCGCGCCTTCCACCCTGATATCCCTTACTTTGCTGAGCGGTGACTGCAAATAAAGCAGGGCGGCCAGCATGAGCAGAAAAAGGACCAGGAGAAACAGGAAATTCCGGTTGGTTCTTCGTTTCCTCTTCTCTTTAAGAGAAGGGATGCGGTCTTCGATATCGATCACTTTATCCAAACGCAAGGCCTCCTTTCAGCCCTTTCCCCCACCGGCTCCAAATCTCAGGATGAGGGCTGCCGCAATCCAGGCGGCAAGCAATGATGATCCGCCGTAGCTGATGAACGGCAAAGTGACGCCTGTAACGGGAAGCAGCCCCGTCACGACCCCGATATTCAGGAAGGTCTGGAAACCGAGCATGGCAGCCATCCCTGACACCATCTGCAGCGAGAACGGATCCCGCTGTCGTGCAGCCAGACCGAAAGCTGCGGCTGTCAGCACGAAAAAGAGAAGAATCACCGCCGCGGAACCGATGAACCCGATTTCCTCCGCAATGATAGAGAAGATGAAATCATTTTGGGGTTCGGGCAGATAAAGATATTTCTGCCTGCTCTGTCCATAACCGTAGCCGAGAAGGCCGGCCGGGCCGACTGCAAGAAGAGACTGGATTCCCTGGAATCCGCTTCCCAGCGGGTCACTCCACGGATCTAGAAATGCCTTGATCCGGTCGAGCCGGTAAGGGGCGGCTGCAATCAGCGCCGTAATGCCGGCTGCACCCGCCGCTCCAAGGCCGAAAAAGAACTTCAGCGGATAACCCGCGATCAAAAGCACACAAAACGCCGAAACGGTCATGATCATCATCGAGCCGAAGTCCGGCTGAAGCATGATCAGACCCGCCGGAAGCAGGATCACAGCCAGATGAGAGAGTTTGAACACCTTGCGGCCCCTTTGCTCTCCCAACATGGATGCCAGCTTTCCGATCACTGCGATTTTCGTGAATTCCGCCGGCTGCAGACTAAATGGCCCGAGTGCAATCCAGCTCTGTGATCCGTTCCTGACTGCACCGATCCCCGGTATCAGAACCCCCACAAGCAGGATGATGGACAGGATGTAGACGGTGTTCCAGAACGTTTTGTTCCCGATGCCCCGGAAGCGGAGTACAAATGCCGCAGCTGCCAATGAAACGGCAAGATAAACACCCTGCTTTAATGCAAAGGGGAGGGAATCTTCGTAATGGACTTCTCCCCAGTAGGATCCGGCAGAATGGACAAATGCGACTCCCAGGAGGCTGAGTGCTGCTGCGGCGGAGGCAAATAGGATGAGGAGCTTTTTTTCCAGTGCATGCATCCTTCCTTGTTATGGATCGGTGGCCTGCCCGGACTGCCGGGGGACCTTAAAGTTTCCTGACCGCCTCGATAAAGCGGTCTCCCCGTACCTCGAAGCTTTCGTATTGATCCCAGCTGGCGCAGGCCGGAGACAGCAGGACTGTATCCCCTTCCCTGGAGACACCTGCTGCGATTTCCGTTGCCTGCTCAATATCATCCGCATCCCGGATACCCGTAATACCGCACGATTCCGCAAACTCACGTAGCCGGCCGGCAGTCTGCCCGAAGACGACAATCTCCCGGACACGGTCCATGAACGGCCGCAGCTCCTCGAATGAATGTCCCCGGTCCAGCCCGCCCGCCAGCAGGACGACCGGGCCCCCGAATGCCTCGAGCGCACTTTTGGTTGCGAGGGTATTGGTTGCCTTGGAGTCGTTGTAAAACCTCCGTTTTTTCCATTCCCGGACGAATTGTGTCCGATGCCGGACACCCGAAAACGAGGAGAGGACGTCCTTCACTGCGTCCAGCGGGCAGCCGTATGTAAGGGCTGCAGCCGTCGCCGACAGGATGTTCTCCAGATTGTGGCGTCCCGGCAGCAGAATGGTGGACCGGTCAAGCAACTTCTCACCGTACCAATAGACCGATTCTTCGTCCGCGCTGATACCGTCCTCCGCGCGTCCGGACAGCGTGAACGGGATTTTCCTTGCGCGGGATCTTGCGGCGTAATCCGCGACGGACTTCTGATCAGCGTTATAGATTAAAACGTCTTCCGGCAACTGATTCCGGGTGATGTTGAATTTTGCTTCGCCGTATTCGCCGAAAGTCCCGTGGTAATCGATATGTGCTTCATAAAGGTTCGTCCAGATGGCGATTTTCGGACGGAACTGTTCCGTGCCCATCAGCTGGAACGAAGACAGCTCAATGACGATGGCCTGATCCGGCTCCGCGTCCGCTGCCACCAGGCACGACGGGGTACCGATGTTGCCGGCGATCAGCGGATGCTTGCCTCCGATATTCAGCATATGGTAGAGCAGCGTGGTGGTCGTTGTCTTTCCGTTGGAGCCCGTGACGCCGAGCATCGGGGCCTCGCTGATCAGATATGCCAGCTCCACTTCAGTCCAGACGGGGATGCCGGCATTGACCGCTTGCGAGACGATCGGGTGATCATAGCGGATTCCCGGATTTTTGACGATCCAGTCGAAGCCGCGGTCAAGAAGTCCCTCCGGATGACCCCCGAGAATTACCTCGACCCCCATCTCCCGGAGGGGTCCGGCTTCCGGATCTTCTCCGCGCGCATCATTCACAGTTACTTTAGCACCCATACGGCTCAGGAGCCGGGCTGCTGCAGAGCCGCTTTTGGCGAGTCCCAGCACGAGAACCTGTCTTCCTTCAAATTGATCGATCGGTTTCATATCAGATCACCTCCGGTAAAACCGCGATGAGTGCAGCTGCAAGCGCTGCCGTCCAAAAAACGATGACCACTTTCCATTCCGACCATCCCGACAGTTCGAAATGGTGATGGATCGGGCTCATCTTGAAAATACGCTTACCCGTAGTCTTGAATGAGATCACCTGCAGGATGACAGACAGCGTCTCAATGACAAAGACAATTCCCACAAGCAGCAGGAGCAGCTCTTGCTTCATCAGGACAGACAGCATCGCCAAAACTCCTCCAAGCGCAAGTGAGCCGGTATCTCCCATGAAGATCTTTGCCGGGTTCGCATTGAACAGAAGGAAGCCGAGCAGCGCCCCCGTCACGGAAAATGCGACAAGGGAAAGGTCTTCCTGTCCGTAGACAAGCCCCAGCACACCGAATGCGGCGAATGCAATCGACGATGTGCCGGCGACAAGCCCATCCAGGCCGTCCGTCAGGTTGACGGCATTCGAGAATCCGACCAGCCAGAAGATGAGGAACAGGACGTAGAACGGCCCCAGATCGATCTCGAATGATGTAAACGGCAGCCCGACGGTTGTCTCAAACGGCCCCAGCCGGAGCAGAAGGTAAGAGATGACCGCGATGACAATCTGGCCGATCAGCTTCTGCAGGGATGTCAGTCCCAGATTACGCTTCAGGACGACCTTGATAAAGTCATCCAGGAATCCGATCAGCCCGAAACCTGCAAGCACGAGCAGCAGTACGACCGTCTGAGTTGTCAGCAGGCCGTTCATCCATCCAAAAGCAATCGCGGAAACGACAATGGAGATGATGAAAATGATGCCCCCCATCGTAGGTGTCCCCGCCTTTTTCTGGTGTGCCTGTGGTCCCTCCTCCCGGATGCTCTGGCCGAATTTCAGCCTTCTCAGCATCGGGATGAGCGGAAGCGCAAGAAGCGCGGATATGATAAAAGCGATCGCAATGATCGTGATGGTCGTGGCGAGTGTCATGTATTCTCGTTCTCCTTTGAAGACAGCGGTACCCTTTCCGGCACCTTGTATCGTTAATCTTTTTGTTCAGGCTCCGCGTAAAGATGGAGTGTGCCCGATTCTTCCATGAGCACTCCCGGCTCCGGCAGTTGCCGGACGACGGTTCCGCCTTGTTTGCCGTGCCATTCCAGTTTCACAGTGTACAGCATCTGCCTGATTTCGTCATATGTTTTCCCGGTCAGGTCCGGAACCCGGATCTGGATGGGATCTCCCCATCGGTATTCCCGCTCCAGCTGACCTTTTCTCGGTCCGATCTCCCTGACGGATGCAATATCGCCAAGAATTCTGCCGACAATCGGCGCGGAGATGGTACCGCCGAACTGAACTTCGTTTTTCGGACTGTCCACCGCAACATAGACGAGCACATCGGGATCGTCCGCAGGCGCAAAACCGATAAAGGATACGATGTAGTCGCCTTCCTTGTACCGTCCGTCCTCGACCTTCTGTGCGGTTCCGGTTTTGCCGGCGACACGTAGTCCGTCGACAAAAGCATTGCGTCCGGACCCGTTGGCAACAACCGATTCCAGCGATTCCCGCACTTTCTTGGACGTTTCCTCGCTGATGACCCTGCGCTTTTCCTCCGGGGTGTTTTCCTCGATCGGCCGGCCTGTTTCCGGATCCAGTACGCGGCGGACGACGTAAGGCTTCATGATCCTGCCCCCATTGACGGCAGCCGCGACCGCCTGCACCTGCTGGATTGGCGTGACGGAAATTCCCTGCCCGAACGAAGTCGTCGCATGTTCCACGGGTCCGAACGCTTCTTCCGAAAACAGGATTCCGGACGCCTCGCCGGCAATGCCGGAACCGGTTGTCTGACCAAATCCGAAGTCGTGGATGTACTGCATGAGCTTTTCTTTACCGACTCGCTGGCCGAGTTCGATGAATCCGGGGTTGCAGGAATTCTCGACGACCTCCAGGAATGACTGGGAACCGTGCCCTTCACGCTTCCAGCAACGGAGCCTGGCACCTTCAACCAGCGCATAGCCCGGGTCATGGAAGTGGTCTTCTTCCAGGTTGACCTTCCCTTCCTCAAGAGCCGCAGCCAGAGTGATGATCTTGAAAGTCGACCCCGGCTCGAAGGTCATCCATACCGGCAGATTCCGGTTGAAAATAGAGGGGTCTACCGATGCGTATTCAGCCGGGTCAAAATTTGGCGAGGAAGCGAGGGCAAGGATCTCACCTGTGTCCGGGTCCATGACGATCGATAACGCCTGTGCCGCGTCATACTTGAGCATGGCCTGCTCGAGTTCGCGTTCCACAATTTCCTGGATGCGCACATCAATCGTCAGTTCCACATCGGCGCCGCCGCCTCCTTCCACCCAGCCATCTCCGACATGGGGCAGCGGATTGCCTTTTGCATCTGTAAACAGCCGGACTTTTTCCCCTTTCCCGGTAAGCTTTCCGTCATACGCAAACTCGATGCCTGCCAACCCCTGGTTGTCATAGCCAGTGAAGCCGACGAGCCGGGACAGCATCTGGCCATAAGGGTAGTCCCTTACATAGTCAACACCGGTGTAAAGCCCGGGGATTCCCATTTTCCCGATTCGGACGGCCGTCTCATACGGAATGTTCTTGCCTTCAGGCGCGAGTTTAATGATAGACGCTCTTTTGGACATTTGCTCTTCCAATTTTTTCGGATCCGCGTCGATCAGGGGTGCAAGCGTCTTAGCCGCAGCGGCAATGTCCCGATTCTGGGAAGGCATGAAATATAGGGTGGGTGCGATCCGGTTGCCGATGATGCGGTTGCCGTTCCGGTCGAGGATTTCTCCCCGCTTCCCGGCGAACGGAAGCTCCCGGTCCCAGTTCTCCATCGCCTTCTCGGTCAGTTCCGCATTGCGGATAACCTGGACATGGAACAGTTTTGCGAGCAGTGCGGCAAATAGGACGGCGAGGACGAGAAAGGCCAGGCGCAGCCGTTTTCTCATCCGGGCTTCGATAAAGCGTCGCACATTTTTCCCACCTTACGTTTTTCTTTCAACGTATGACAGGCCTGCCGACGCTATTCTGCCGCTTAGTCCAGCGGCAATTGTTCTTCCTCCGGTATCTCTTCCTGTCCGGAGGTGATCACTTCCTGTTCCGGGGTCTCCAACTGGATGACCACCGGTGACGCCGGGTCACCCGCAGAGCCCGGGGAAACACTTTGCGATACGGCGTATCCTTCCCCGCTCAGCTCGACCGTCAGTCCGGTCATGGAAGCGTAGGCCAGAATCGTGCGCTTCGGCCACCCGGTAAAGTCAGGAATGACCGGTTCCCCCTCGGTTTGCAGGAGAACCGTGGTTTCCGGAAGGACCTGCGTCTCCTTTTCCGGGAATTGGCCGATGACCTTCCCGCCGACTCCTGTAGGGACCCCGCGGACTCCATGTTCCGCAAGGGTTTCGGCTGAGGTTTCGGCATCCTGTCCGGAGAAGTCAGGAAGCCGGTAAGTCTCCCCTGCCGCCTCTTCCACATCCGGACGGATGTTCAGGTGTTTCAGGCTGTTTTCCATGACCGGCTTGAAAATCTTCGCTACCGGCACGGACCCCCACTCTCCGGCAGGGATTTTTGGCCGGTGAACGTTCACATAGACAATCAGCTGAGGGTCATCAGCCGGCGCCATGCCGAGGAAGCCGTAAAGGAGATTGTTCGGCCCCCTGAGATAGCCGCCCTTGCCGTTCGGTATCTGGGCGGTGGCTGTTTTTCCGGCAACCGAATAGTCATTCAGCTTGAAGATTTTACCGGTCCCTTGTTCGGAGGTGACAGTGGATTCCATCAGCTCCAGAACGGTCTCCGCGGTTTCCTCAGAAATGGGGTTGCCTTTTTCCTCCATCTGGCCTTCGCGCAGTAATTTTCCGGTGTTTGGATCCTTGATTTCCCGGATCATATACGGCTGCATCATCTTTCCGGCGTTGGCGATCGCCGTAGCGGCCTGGACCATCTGAATAGGAGTAACTGTCGTACCCTGCCCGTATGATGTTGTCAGCCGTTCCACAGGCCCGACATCGTTCAGTCTGCCTGCGGCTTCACCGGGAAGGTCGATTCCCGTTTTCTGGCCGAAACCGAAGTTCCGGAAATGGTTCATCATCGCTTCTCCGCCCATCCGTTCAAGCAGATTGGCCATCGAAACGTTTGAAGAGCGCTGGAAGCCTTCACGGAAAGAAATCCAGCCCCAGCCGTTTTTGTTGTGATCATAGATGGTTGTATCGTAGATCGAATAGCTTCCTGACTTAAAATAGTCATCCGGCTTCCAGACGCCTTCCTCGATGGCAGCGGCAAGTGTGAAGATTTTCATCGTAGACCCGGGTTCAATCGTGTATTGGACCGCCTCGTTCAGCCAGTTCGATGACAGACCCTCCCTCGTCTCCGGATCGAATGTCGGCCGCTGGCTCATTGCCAGGATTTCACCGGTTTTGGGATTGGCGACGATGACCGACATCCGTTCGGGAGAATACTCTTTCTCCACCTGCTTCATGGAATCTTCGACGAAGTTCTGAATTGTTTTGTCCAGGGTCAGCTTGATGTTTGCGCCATCTTCCGGCGGGGTCACCTGTTTCTCGGCACTTGGCAGCAGGAAGCCCCATGTATCGCTTTCATAGGCCATCTTCCCGTCCTCGCCGGAAAGCAGGTCGTTATAGGTTTGTTCAAGGCCCATCTGCCCGATTGTTTTCACAGATCCATCTTCCTGCTCCACCTTCTGCGCAAAGCCGATCAGGTGGGAAGCAAACGGTCCGTTCGGATAAAAGCGTTTCTTGTCTTTCACGAACTGGATGCCCGGCAGGTCCAGCTCTTCAATTTTCTTCATTTTATCATGGCTCAGATCGCGTCCTGCCGGACCGAACTCCACCTGGTAGATGTCCGGATCATCCTGGCGGTTGAGCCGCTCGAGAATGTCTTCCTCCGACATCTCGATATGCTCCGCAAGCGCATTGGCGGTTTTTTCCCGATCCGTCACATGCAGCATCTCGCCATCCTTGACATCTTTACTCGCCTTTTCTGAAAGTACAGCGATCAGTTTGTAACTCACGGTGTCTTCCGCGATCGGATTCCCGGTCCGGTCGACTATTTTCCCGCGGTCCGCGCTAAGCACCTGTTCCCTTTCGTATTTCGCCTGAGCCATCGCGCGGAGTGGCTGCCCCTCGGCTTCACCCGTCACCTGGATATACAGGAATCTTGAGAATAAAAGGAAAAAGAGCCCTCCATAGACGCAAAACATCAGGAAGGCTCCCCATTGGAAACGAAACTTCTTTTTCATTGCCCAGGCACGACCTTCACATTTTTCTCATTGAGCGACAGGCCGAGCTCGCTGGCTTTGCCCCAGATGCGCTCGTAGGTCGATTTTTCGCTCACTTGTATGGACAAATCATGATTTTGCTTGGCCGTTTCCGTAATATCGGATTGGATCAGCTGGATCTCCTTGTTCACCGCGTTAAGGGATGACTGTGCCTGGAGAAGGATAACCGCGAACATGGCCACAGCGGCAACAAACGCCACGAACAGCGTTTTTTCGCCTTTTGTGAACAGTTTCTTCCTGCGTATCGGCTGTATCTCCGGCTCCGGCGCAGGCGCCGGTACACGGGTGATCTCGGGTTCCTGTATGTATGCATGGTCAAACTTGCGTGCTTCAAGCGCCATCGAAACTAGTCCCCCTTTGGATTTGTTTTTTCTTGTTCTTTATGTGTGTTCATGAGGAATCATCTCTGTTTTTCTGCGATTCTGAGTTTTGCGGAGTGGGAACGGTTGTTGTTCTCCAGCTCTTCTTCTGAAGGCAGGATCGGCTTGCGCGTGATTAGCTTGAGCTCGGGCTCCATACCTTCAGGGATGACCGGAAGGTTCGGCGGCAGATCAGGCAGCGATGAGGCTTCCTTGAACATCGTCTTGACAAGCCGATCCTCCAACGAATGGAATGTGATGACACTGATCCGTCCGCCCGGGTTCAGAAGGCCGATTGCGTCCTGCAGCGATTCTTCCGCCGCCCCCAGCTCGTCATTGACGGCGATCCGGATAGCCTGGAAAATCCGCTTTGCGGGATGTCCGCCCTTTCTCCTGGCAGCCGCGGGGATACCGGCTTTGATCAGCTCCACAAGTTCGAAAGTCGTCCGTACCGGACTTTCCTTCCTTGCTTCCTCGATCTTCCGCGCGATCTGTTTGGAGAATTTCTCTTCGCCATAACGGTAGAAGATGCGGACCAGATCCCCGTATGCCCAGTCATTAACCACTTCATAGGCGCTGAGCGGAGCGCTTTGGTCCATCCTCATATCGAGCGGCGCATCATAGCGGTAGCTGAATCCTCGCTCCGGAGTGTCGAATTGCGGCGAAGAAACGCCCAGATCATAGAGCACTCCGTCCACGCCTGTAATGCCAAGTTTGCCGAGCTCTTCCTTCAGGTAACGGAAGTTCGATCTGACGAAAATGATCTTGTCCAGGTGGTCGGCGAGGCGTTCCCGGGCGTGCCGGATGGCTGTTTCGTCCTGGTCGAAGCAGATGAGCCTGCCCTCCTCACCAAGTTGCTGCACAAGATATTCGCTATGGCCGCCGCCGCCTAGTGTGCAGTCGACATAGAGGCCGTCCGGCCGGACATTCAGTCCGTCGACCGTCTCTTTCAGCAGCACGGTCACATGATCGAACATGTCCGTCCCCTTCTTTCATCAGTAGGTTTAAATGTCAAAGTCAATAAGGTTTTCCGCAATTTCGTTGAAGGAGTCTTCCGATTCCTCGAAATAGCCTTCCCAGGCTTCCTTTGCCCAGATTTCAATCCGGCTGGAAACCCCGAGAACGACGCAATCCTTTTCAACACCGGCGTAACTCAAAAGGTTTGCAGGTAAATTGACGCGTCCCTGCTTATCAAGTTCCACCTCGGTAGCGCCAGAGAAGAAAAAGCGGGTGAATGCACGTGCATCCTTCTTCGTGACTGGCAGGGCTTTCAGTTTTTCTTCAAGCCGGTGCCACTCGTCCATGGTATAAGCGAACAGGCATTTATCCAATCCGCGGGTGACGACAAATCCACCGTCCAGATCATCGCGGAACTTCGCCGGAATGATCAGCCGGCCCTTTGTATCAACCGTATGCTGATATTCGCCCATGAACATGTGTCTTCACCCCACATCGTAAACTAAATGTACCACATCCCCCCACTTTCCTCCACCTGTTTTATGAAATCTCTTATATTACAATTTGGTAACGAAAAATGTGAATCCGGCGGCACCGAATTCCGGCTGCCGTTCCTTCACCGGAGCCTATGGTACTGGGCGCAAGCGGACCTTCAGCCTGCCCGGCATATCCACTCAGGAAAATTGCACGATATAATCCTTCTTGGTTCCCGTTTGCTGCAAAAACAGTCTGTACACATGGGCTCCCGTTCTATACGCATAAACAAGGAACACCGCCCTTAGTAAAGGCGGTGTTGGTCAAATCATATGGCCGATCAGAGGCGGACCAGGAAATGGTCACCCGGCTCCCCACTCATGCGGGCGGCAAGGTCGGAGATGAAGCCCGGACCGTACTCATTCATGTATTGGAACGGCGTATACTTCCGCTCCTGGTAACCGCCTTCCGGCAACAGTTCCGATTCAAGCCGGGTAAAACGGCGGATCGCCGTTTCGTGTTCAAGCAAGACCGACTCACGGATCTTATCCCTCAGATAGTCGAATTGGCGGCTGTGAAACCCGATGTTGCGGCTGATCAGTTCCTGGATGTTACGGCAGCGGGATTCAAGCGAAACAGCAAGTTCCCTGTAACCGGCCTCAAGCTGTTCTTCCATGCGGGATATCTGTTCCGCTGCTGCGCGGTCGCTGACCTGTTCAATAAATTGCTGTTTCTCATCTTCCGCCCTGCCGGCAAGCACATCCTCTACCCCGAGGCCTGTTTCCTCCAGGAGGCATTCCGTCTGGCGCGTTATGAACGTCAGGGACTGCCTCGGAACCACGATGGGCATCCGGATGCCCATTTCCCGGAATGCAGGCTTCAGCAGTGACCAGTAGGCGATTTCTCCCGGCCCTCCGACAAAGCTCAGCACCGGGAGAACCAGGTCCTGCATGACCGGTCTCGTGACGACATTGTTGCTGAGGCGTTCGGGATGATTGCGGGCAATCTCGGTGAGGTCTTCCTCTGAGAATGAGAGGCCGGCCTGCGGATGTTCAAAACGCCCGTCTTCCCGCCTGAGCAAAAACCGCTCGCCGGAATCTACGTAAAAGAGGTGAGCGTCTTCCCTTTCAGCCCCGATCGGACTCCCGTAACCCTCATTGCCGAATTGCTCCTCTGTATCTGCCACGCCTGCGGCGATTTCTGAGGAACGCTTGACCATCAGCTCAAAATGCTTGGCTTCGATTCGTCTGAGGGCAGGGTCAGCGGCATCAAGTAGCAAGAGACCCTCTTCGGTAAACAGCCGGTTCATGAGTGCGGCGAAAAACGACGTGTATGTGTCATTTCCCTCCAGACATCCAAGGGCAATCTCAAGAAGGCTTTCGGTATGGGAGGTTTCACCGTAGTCCCGGAAAATTCCGCGGATGAACAATTCCATCTCTGCGGGGTCGAACCCGCTCTCAGTCGCCATTGTCTTGGCGCCGTACGGGACCGGAAATTGCCGCTTCACCGGACGGTCATCACCGATTGCATAAACATGGTTGATCTCCAGAAGATCATGGTCCTCGCCAGCAATCCAGAAAATCGGCACGACGGGCGTTCCAAGCATCCCGCGCAGCCTGCGCGCCTCGGCAACGACGGACAGCGCTTTGTTCACCGAGTAAAGCGGCCCCGTCAGCAGGCCGGCCTGCTGACCGCCTACAACGGCTGGGGCTCCGGACTCCAGTTCATGCAGATGGGCTTCGGCCCTTTCCGAGATACCGGTTTTCGCCATGAAGTTCCGGACGGTCCGGGCAAGCCCTTCACGGTCGAAGCGCCGGCTGTCCAATTCCTTCAGCCGTTCTTTATAGCCTTCTGTATCGGGTGAGTAATCAAAATATGTACGGATAAAATCCGGATTGTTCAGATAGGCGTCCATGATACTGCCCGCCGGCCGGATGTCCAGTCGTTTAAATTCCAAGTCGAAAACCCCATTTATTTTCAATAATCGAATCCGATTATAGCATTCCCGTCCGGCCGAATGAAAAATTCCGCTCAGCCTCTCGTATAATCTGCAATCATCACCCCGGTTCCGATGATGAACGCGACGAAATACGCCGCAGATAAGATCAGGAAGAGCATCCGCCATATTTTCCTCATGAGCGGCCTAATTTCAAAGTCGCGCTCTTTCCGCCGTTCCCTGTAGGTCATATAAAGCGCGAATAAAATAACTGCGACGGCCAGATAAAAGCCGGTGCTTACACCGGTGTATACCGCCAGGACAGCCGGCACCGCCGGAAGCAGCAGAAATGTCGTCAGATCGGCTGCCCTGCCCGCTCCCTTGGCGGGGTCTTTATACAGCCGTGTAAAGATGATAAACAGGACCAGGTAAGCCACTGCAGGGAATGCGACCAGGAATCCTGCCGCCGAATATAGGAATTCAGCCATGCCGGCCCTTCCTCCTTTCCATAGAACAAACCAGGTCCGTAAGTGATTCCAGCGCCGGAAGAGAGACTCCGCGTGCGCGGGCAAGGCCAATCACGCCACCCATGATCGCCCCGGCCTCTGTTTTCCTGCCGGCAAGCAGATCCGCCAGCATCGAGGACGTGTTGCCGGCCGTCTTCCTGCAGAGATCCAGCACTCCGTCCAGCGTCACCTCATTAGCCATTTCGGGAAAAGCACCGGCCAGTTCCGTATGCAGCCGTCCGAGGATTGCCCGGAGGTGGGGATCTTTTGCAAGTTCACCATTCCTGACACCGGCAACTGCGGTAACCGGATTGATCATGCAATTTTTTATAGCTTTCTTAAGAAGGAGAGACTCAGGCCCTTCTTCTGCCCGAAGCACCGGAAATGCAGAGGAATGTGCTTTAAACATAGGGAGGAACGGGCTAAAGTCACCGGACACCGCCGAAATCCGGATCGGCCCGATCCCGGTATGTTCAACAGAGCCCTGGCCGGTCCTTTTGGCGCCGTGCTCAACCGTCCCGAATGCCACCGGCCGATGCCGGAAACTCGATGCGAGAGGCAGGTGGCCAACACCATTCTGGATAAACAAAAGCGGCGCGCCCCCCGGAACGTCCCCGATGGCCCCGACAAATTCCCCGAGGTCGTACGACTTCATCGCCAAAATGGTGAGGCTGCCATCCGCAGCCGCTTCCCGCCGTTCCGTCGCCCCGACAGAGATCCGCTTTTTCTCATCTTCCACCGAGAGGAGAATACCGCCGCTCCTGATCACCGCAGCCTGTTCTGCCGTCCTCGTGATCATCCTGACCTCTTGACCCGCTTCGGCAAGCCGGGCACCGACCAACAGCCCGATCGCCCCGGCTCCAGCTACATTGATCCACATTGCCAATCTCCTTCCCCCAATGAAAAGGCCCGCCGGAAGGGCAGGCCTTGATGCAGTACTATTATACCGGATTGACCGGGTGCTTGCGAAGAGGCAGTGCGACTTCTTTCGTGGAATAGATCGCGAAACGGGCAGCCAGCTCCGAGCGGAGATTGTCCGGCGAGACGATATCATCGATGATCATCTCGGAAGCCAGTTTATAGATGTCGATCTGCTCACGGTATTCCTCGCGCTTTTCCTGGATAAATTGGATCCTCTCTTTCGGATCCTCGATCGCTTGGATCTTGTTGGAATACACGGCATTGACCGCGGCTTCCGGTCCCATCACGGCGATCTGTGCCGACGGCAGCGCAATGCAGGCATCCGGCTCGAATGCAGGGCCAGCCATTGCGTACAGCCCGGCACCGTATGCCTTGCGGACAATGACCGAGATCTTCGGAACCGTCGCTGAACTCATAGCCGAGATCAGCTTGGCGCCATGGCGGATGATCCCCGCGCGCTCGACCTTCGTCCCGATCATGAAGCCCGGGACATCGGCAAGGAACAGAAGCGGGATCGAGAATGCATCACAAAGCGAGATGAACTTTGCGCCTTTGTCGGCAGAGTCTACAAAGAGCACGCCTCCCTTTACTTTAGGCTGGTTGGCGATGATGCCGACCGGACGGCCCTCGATGCGGGCGAGACCTGTGATCAGCTCGGATGCGAACAATTTCTTGATCTCGAAAAAGCTGTTTTCGTCAATCAGTCTGTCTATGGCCTCATACATATCAAAAGGTGCGTTCTGATTTTTGGGGATGATCTCCCCGAGAGGCCTGCCTTCGGATACCGGAACAGGTGTTTTGATTTCCGGTTTTTCCGCAAAGTTGGACGGGAAAAATTCCAGGTAGGCTTTTGCAGCTTCGATCGCTTCCTGCTCATCTGCGGCAAGCCAGTCCCCGCATCCGCTCACTGTGCAGTGCATGCGTGCCCCGCCCATCTCTTCAAGCGATACTTTTTCCCCGATGACCTCCGCAGCCATCCGGGGAGATCCGAGATACATTGATGCATTGCCGTCGACCATGATGACGATATCACAGAAAGCCGGGATATAAGCCCCGCCCGCAGCCGATGGACCGAACAAAAGGCAGATTTGCGGAATGACACCTGACAGGCGAACCTGGTTGTGGAAGATCCGCCCCGCCCCCCTGCGGTTCGGAAACATATCCAGCTGGTCCGTGATCCTTGCGCCTGCCGAGTCGACGAGGTACAGGAGCGGCACCTTCAGCTGTTCGGCGGTTTCCTGGATACGGATGATTTTCTCGACCGTGCGCGCTCCCCAGGAACCGGCCTTTACCGTCGAGTCGTTGGCCATGACACAGACGGTCTTCCCGCCGACCTTGCCGGTGGCTGTCACTACCCCGTCTGCCGGCAGATCGCCGGCTTCGACATTTGCGAATCGGGCATCCTCCGTATATTTCCCGTTATCGAACAGAAGATCCAGACGTTCCCTTACAAACAGTTTCCCCTGTTCCTTCAGTTTTTCATGATACTTCGGCTGTCCCCCTGCAAATATCTGCTCCAATGCTTTTTCGAGACGTTCATTTTCGTTGGTCTTTACTGACATGCCATTTCCCCCTCCCTGAGTGTTGCAAATTCCGTCTTATTCGAATGTCAGGATCGTGTCGCCCTCATTGATGAAGTCTCCGATATTGACGCGTACTTCCTTGACCTTGCCGCCCTTTTCGGCTTCGACCGGAATTTCCATCTTCATCGATTCGAGGACGACGACCGTTTGTCCTGCAGATACTTCATCGCCTGCGTTCACATCAACCGTAAATACCGTACCTGCCATTGTCGATTTCAATTCATTCATCTCAAACTTCCTCCTTTTTCTTTGCCTGCCATCCGGCCAGGACATCAGTTGTATAGTTGCCCGAAGAGAATTCTTCGGATCCGGCAAACGTCTCGAACAGCGGGAGATTTGTCCGGACTCCCGCCGCACGGGCTTCACTGAAAAATTGCACGGATCGGCTGATTGCTTCTTTTCGCGAGCTGCCGCTGATGACCACCTTTGCGATCATCGGATCATAGAACGGCGTGACTGTATCACCTTCCGCGTATCCGCTGTCGATGCGGACCCACTCACTTTCCGGAAAGCTGAGTTCCGTAATCCTGCCCGGGGACGGGAGGAATTTCTCAGGATCTTCAGCATAAATTCTGTATTCGATCGAGTGTCCGGCGGAAGTGATTTCATCCTGCATCTTCACCGGAAGCTCTTTCCCGGAAGCCACTGCAATTTGCCACTCCACCAGATCAAATCCCGTTACGGCTTCGGTCACCGGATGCTCCACCTGGAGCCGCGTGTTCATCTCGAGGAAGTAAAACTCATGGTCCGGCCCGACGATGAATTCAACGGTTCCCGCATTCGTGTAGCCAACCGCCTTTCCGGCATCAACCGCCGCCTGAAGCATGCGGACTTTCGCTTCTTCCGGGAAACCCGGTGACGGGGATTCCTCAATCACTTTCTGGTTTCGGCGCTGTACCGAACAGTTCCGTTCAAACAGATGCACGACATTGCCTTGGGTGTCGCCGAAAATCTGCACTTCGATATGGCGGGCATCATCGATGAACTTTTCGATGAACACCCGGTCGTCCCCGAAGTAGGACATGGCGCGTTTTTTGACGCCGTCAAAATTTCGACTGAGCGCTTGCTCATTTTCACAGCGCACCATGCCGATTCCGCCGCCTCCGGCACTCGCTTTCATCATGACCGGATAACCGATCCCTTCCGCCGCGCTAACCGCTTCTTCCATTGTGGCCACGCCTTCTTCGGTTCCCGGCACAACCGGTACACCCGCCTCCATCATGACCCGGCGTGCCTCGATCTTATCCCCCATTTTCTCGATCACGTCAGCATCCGGTCCGATAAAGACCATGCCGGCTTCTTTTACATCACGGGCAAATGCCGCGTTCTCAGATAGCAGTCCGTATCCCGGGTGGATAGCGTCAGCGCCCTCCTTTTTGGCAAGCTCAATGATATCAGCACCCTTCAGATACGATTGCGGAACCGGACCCGGGCCGATTTCGAACGCTTCGTCCGCCTCTTTTGTGAAAGGCAGTCCGGCGTCAGCTTCGGAATAAACGGCAATGGTGCGGATACCGAGCTTCCGGCAAGTCCTGATAATGCGTGACGCGATTTCCCCCCGGTTCGCGATCAGAATCTTTTCCATGCGGATCCCCCCTGAATTGACAAACTATTTGAAACCCCTTCATTATCAGTCTATATGATATGTGAAACCGTTTTCAAGTCATATCGGAGAAATAAAGGAAAAGAGCAGAACCGGCATGCGGTCCTGCTGTCAGCTGTCGCCTTTTTCTATGAAAGCCACTCCTTTGGAAAGCCAGGCAAGCAGCCTGTGATGCTCACGAGCAAGCGCTTCATGCTCCTTTTTCAGGCGCATATAGGAATCGGATAATTCATCGAATCCGCTCATCGCCTGTTTCAGGTGGGACTTCAGATGATGCTCGGGCTTTTTCTGCGCGGCCTCCAGCTCGGCGGAATGAATCTTCCGGAGCGTCTTGTTCCAGCGGAATCCGCAGGCCTGTTTCGTCCTTCCGAGCTTTTCCGCCGCTTCTTCGAACGCGCCGAGCTGGGTGCCGCCGTTTTTCACCGCTCCGATCACCGTCTCGACCAGAATGCGGTCATCCTCCGGAGTCCAGCGGTCTTTTCTTGTGTTTTCCTTCATCTCTACCACCCCCATTTTGGAAACTATATGCGGGGGAAGGATGAAATAGACTTTATTTTTTCTTGTTGAGGAACCGGTCGACCGCTTCATGGTGAACATCGGCGGCCCATAGTTTCGCACATGCCGAAACCTCTTCGCGCACCCGTTCCGGGAGGCCTCCCGCGATGTATCTTCGCACGGCCGCCTGTTTGTAAGCGCGGTGGACGGACGGATGCACGCGTTCCATCGGTTCTGTGAAACGGCTGAGTGCGGCAAATTTGTCTCCCGTGTACAATTCAGTGGCCCACCCTGCTTCAAGCAGTTCCGGTGCCCGCTTCGGCGTGGCCTCCATCAGCATCCTGAGCGCCGTGTCCTGCCGGCCTGTTTTATGCAGCAGATGCGTTGCGCCGCCCCAGCCGGTCGTGATGGCAAGTGTTCCCTGGATAAAACCGCATCTGACATCTTCACGGACAATCCTGAAATCGCATGCGGTCGCAATCTCGCAGCCTCCGCCTACGGCATGGCCGTCGACAAGGGCGATGACGGGGACAGGAAGCAAAGCCAGCCGCAGAAGGATGTCCGCCATTTTGCCGAGCATGGGCGCAGCATCCTCCTCTGTACGCAATTTGTGAAACTCTGACAGATCCCCTCCCGAACAAAAGGCCGACCGGCCCTCTCCGGTGATTACAAAATAACGCAGCGATTCATCATCCCCGGCGGCCTTTATGGCATCCGACAAAGCGTCCATCACCTCATCATTGATGGCATTGCGCTTTTCCGGGCGGTCAATTGTGAACACCGCACCGCTCCCCCACTTCTCAAACCGGTAAACCATTCCCGCATCCTCCTCAAACAGCTTATCTGCTTATACCTTATCATTCCGCAGGCAGCACCGGTACCGGATATTGACGGCCAAGCAGATTTCCGGTGCGGATAACCGTCGGAGGCGGCCTTTTGGGCACAAAAAAAGACCGGAATCGGCTTCCGGCCCTGGTGTCCGTCCCTGATTACTCGGAGACGACTTTTTTACCTTTGTATTCACCGCAACTTTTGCAAACACGGTGAGCGAGTTTCATCTCGCCGCAGTTATCGCAAGCAACCATGCCTGGCACTTGGAGCTTGTAGTGCGTGCGGCGTTGACGCTTTGCAGTTTTGGAAGTTCTTCTCTTAGGTACTGCCATGCGGGGCACCTCCTTACGGTTCTATTCGTCCTTCGAATCCTCGCCCTGCTGATCAAAAAAATTGGCCAGCCCGGCGAGTCTTGGATCCACTTTCGGCTTTTCTTCTTCACGCTTGGCGGCGAATTCCTCTTCGGATGAGAACTCCCATCCTTTCCCTTCCCGTGAAGGTGCCGCTTCTTCCCCGATCACCTGGATTGGGACTTCGAGCAGGACCAGCTCTTCGAAGACCGGCGTCGGGTCCACCACTTCCCCGGTCACCTCGTGGACGGCATCATCGCCCGGGTCGGCATAGCCTTCCCAGACAAATTGCTCATCCGTCTCGATTGTGAACGGATATTCGATATCTTCCCAGGTCCTTGCCTCAGGGAGCGTCATCGTTCCCTCAAGCTTGAAGCGACAGGTCATCTGGCCGGTCCCGACGGAACAAGTGCCCGTAACACGGACCGGTCCGATCGCCCGGATTTCCGGGTCGCGCTTCATGACGCCGGAAAGGTCGGCGGTGCCGTCAACCGGCATGGAATCCTGCCGGAATTGATTTAATTGCCGGATGGTCCATTTCATCAGGAATCACCTCAAGACAACAGAATTGATTATAGTATGTCCAAAACGTGATGTCAAGATTATTTCTTGTCACCCGGGGATGCCCATGCGTCCTATATTTTTCATCCCGGCCACGCTATAATGTCGTTATTCCGATTGTATCAGAGGAGTGAGCAGGATGAAAGCCGCAGGCGTCGTCGTCGAATATAACCCGCTGCATAACGGGCATGTCCACCACCTGAAAGAAACCCGCCGCCTTACCGGAGCAGACGTTGTCATCGCGGTCATGAGCGGAAACTTCCTCCAAAGGGGGGAACCCGCCTTTATCGACAAATGGTCCCGCACGGAACTGGCCCTCCGCTCCGGTGCCGACATCGTGTTCGAACTCCCTTACCGTTTTGCGGTGGCACAGGCATCCGAATTTGCCGAAGGTGCCATCGGCATATTGGCCGCAGCCCGCTGCAGTGCATTCTGCTTCGGGTCGGAAGACGGGCGGATCGGGCCTTTCATGAACACCCTCCGTCTCCTGGAAGACCAGAAAGCGGTCTACGAGGCTGAAGTGCGCCGGCTTGTCAAAACAGGCATCAGCTACCCTTCCGCGCTGAGCCGGGCCTATCTTTCCGTAGCGGATGCAGAAAAACATCAAGACCCGCTTGCCGACCTAACGAAACCGAACAATATCCTCGGCTTTCACTATATGAAAGCTGCCAGATCTTCTGGCACCGGCATGACCGCGTTCACGGTCGGCCGGACGGGAACCGGCTATCATGAGCTTGGGGCTGATCCCGACAGCGGCATCATGAGCGCCACCGCGATCCGGGGAGCCGTACGGGAGGCGGGAATCACCGATGAAGTCTTGCGTGCTGTCCCTGATCATACTGTCCGCGTCCTGAACGGTTTCCGGGAAGAATATGGCCAGTTCGGCGGATGGGACCGGTTCTGGCCGATTCTCCGCACAATCATCATCCGTGACGGGGCACTGCGGCTGGGGAACATCGCAGAAATGACCGAAGGACTGGAGCACAGGATTGTCAGGGCCGCACTGGCTGCCCCGACTTTCACAGGATTCATGGAAGCGGTCAAGACAAAACGCTACACATGGACCCGGATCCAGAGAATACTCACACATGTTCTTTGCGGGATGGACAGCAACGAATTCAGCCTTTTCCGCGAACCAAGGTACCTCCGGCTTCTCGGAATAACGCAAGCCGGGCGCTCGTATCTGAACCTTTATAAGGATGACTTCGGGCTCCCGCTGGTTTCAAGGGCCGCATCATCCGACGACCCGATGCTGGCGACGGATATCCGGGCATCGGATCTGTACGCGCTTGGTACGGGTGAAAAGCCAGGGAAAGATTTCCGGACACCGCCCATTATGACCGGCTGATCGTCATTCCGCTTTTACGTCCAGCGTCTCCAGATAGTCTAAGGCATCATCAATGGTCTTTACCGGCACGATTTTCATATCCGTGCCGATTTTTTCTGCCGTCTCGGCGGCTGTGTCGTAATTGGACCGGATATCAGGCACCCGTTCCCGCATCTCTTCACTAATCTCGTCATCGGGCGCGAAAAAGATTTCAATCCCTTCCCGGTCGGCTGCCATCACCTTGAAGTCGACTCCGCCGATCCTGCCGACCGTTCCGTCTTCACTCATCTCGCCTGTCCCGGCCACCCGATACCCTTTTGTCAGGTCTTTTTCCATCAGCTGGTTCATGATCTCGAGTGTGAACATAAGTCCGGCTGATGGCCCCCCGATTTCCTCCGTATCGATTTCAACCGCAGGTTCGGTTTCGATGATGCGCTTGGCCGTGAAACTTACACCCAGCCCTTTCCTTCCCCCGGTACCCGGAATTGTGCCGGGGGTTATTTCTTTTTCGGTTTCTGCTTCTTCCCTGATAACGGCCAGTTGCACCGCTTCGTCTTCAGGCACTGATGCTACAGCAGCCGCGAACGCATCCTCAGAGTCGACGGATGCTTCCCCGACAGAGGTGATCAGGTCTCCCGCTTCCAATATACCGTCGGCAGCGCTGCCTTCCACCACATCCAGAACAAGGACACCCTCGGTCTCCAGGCTGACTGTCTTGCCTGCCCGGCTATAGGCCACAAAGACCGCATTGATCTGCGAATCCTCCATCAGCTGCTTCTGGCGCAGGTTATACTCCTTCTCGCTTTCTCCATCCCTCCGTACCTGTCCGGCCTTCATGATTTTACGGCTGTCCATGAACCCGGCAACGGCATAGGTCAGCGGGGTCGCCTTGGAGAGGGCGATGGTCATCAGGCTTAAGTTTCCATCATCGTCTTTGTCACCGCCCTGAACGTCAACAAGCGGGGCAAGCTCATATGCGCCTCCCGGCTTTTGGATGTACATGTCCAGCGGCAACAGCGCCGCTGCCGCGAAAACCAGCAGTACTGCCGTTAGCGCAATCCTCTTTACATTGTTCAAAACCGATCCCTCCAAAATAGCCCCGTACCTGCCGGCATATACATAGTTTAGCACCGGCGATGGGCGCATTCAAAACGAGGGAGTCGATATTTCTATGTATACTGTCATTATCTGGTGCCTCATCGCACTGTTTCTCCTTCAGCCCGGCCTTGCGCGGGAAGGGGCAATGTTCGGCATCGAACTGTTTACCGAAGCGCTACTCCCCTATCTGCTTCCTTATCTGATCCTGACACAGTGGCTGCTGCGGCTGCCCGGGAAGGAACCGAAGGGAAGGACGGGGACCTACTGGAAAACTTACCTGCTGGGAGCTTTCGGCGGGTTTCCGGTCGGTGCGGTCTCCGTATCCCATCAGGTTAAAGACGGCCGGCTAACGAAGCGTGAAGGAGCGCTGCTGATCGCAATCTGCCACGCCCCCAGTTCGATGCTGCTGATCGGCTACGTCGGGAACGAACTGTTCGGCAGCGCATCTGTCGGCTGGCTGCTCATGGCGGTCATCCATGGGCTTAATCTCGTCTTCCTGCTGATCCTGACCTTACGCGCAGCACTTGTCAGGGAGCGGCATCCTGTTTCTTCGGACAGCCCAAAAAGGAGGGCGGGCTCGCCCCTTACCGAGAGCCTGAAGGAGAGTTCCCAGACAATCGTGCTTGTAGCTACTACCGTTGTCTTCTTTTCGGCCGTCGGGACTGTGGCCGCCGATCTGCTGGCCAGGCTGAGCCCGCTCGACATGAACACCGCCGGGATGGCTGTGTTCCCGTTGTTTGAAATGACTGCCGGTCTCCAGACTGCCCATGATCTGTTTGCCGGCATGAATCTTCATGCCGCACTGACCGCTCTGATTCTATCGATGAACGGGCTGAGCATCCATCTCCAGGTCGCGGTCATTGCACGGGGTGCAGGAATTTCCATGAGATGGTATGCTGCTGCCCGCCTTGCGCATATGCTGATCGTCCCGCCCGTATTCATGCTGCTGTTGTTGCTTTGAACAGGCCCCGGACAAAAAAATGCCCGGGACAGCCTCTGTGGCTCTGCCGGGCACTTTCATTTGTCGGAAACGGTCATTGCCGGATTTCCTTGATGTTGTATTTCTCCCTCAGTGCCTGTTCGACAACCGGCGGGACAAGGTCTGCAGTGTCGGCTCCGTACTTTGCCACTTCCTTGACGATGCTTGAACTGAGAAACGAATACTGGTTGTTTGTCATCATGAAAAAGGTCTCGATTTCTTCCTCGAGCACCTTGTTCATCGAGGTGATCTGCATCTCATACTCAAAGTCCGAGACCGCCCGCAGACCCCGGACGATTGCAGTTGCGCCGACTCCTTTGGCATAGTCGACGAGCAGTCCGGAATACGACTCTACTTTCACATTGGCGATATCAGCCGTCGCCTCCCTGATAAGTCCGATCCGCTCATCCACTGTGAACAGCGGATTTTTGGATGAGTTGTTCAGTACGCAAACCCGGATTTCGCCAAAGACGCGAGATGCACGCCTTATGATATCCAAATGGCCGTTTGTCACCGGATCGAAACTTCCCGGCACTACCCCCATTTTACCCATTTGTCTCCCCCTCGCCGGCAGCATTCCGGTAGATCGTGATTACGGTGCCGCCATATACAGATTCTTTCTCTTTGATGGATTCCCCGAAGCTGTCCGGCAGAGATACCGAGCGGTCATGCTCGCAGACGATGATGCCATCGCGGGCAATGAGTCCTGCTTCCGCGAGCTCCCCGGCCAGCTTATAATATGTATCCCGCGCATATGGCGGATCCAGGAAGAGCAGGTCGAACGGCTCCCCTTTGGCTATAATCCGGCGGACAGCCTGCCGGGCATCCGAGCGGATTAGCTCCACCCGGTCATCATATCGGCATTTCGCCACGTTCTCAAGGATGGCCGCCTGTGCGCGGCGGTCTTTCTCGATCAGCACCGCCCGGTCCATCCCCCGGCTGAGCGCCTCGAGTGCAAGCCCTCCGCTGCCCCCGAACAAATCCAGTACGCGGCCCCCGTCAAAATACGGTCCGATCATATTGAATACGGATTCCTTGACCTTGTCGGATGTCGGCCGGGTATCTGTACCGGATGCAGATTTAAGCTGCAGCCCCCTCCGTTCACCGGATATGACCCTCATCTTTTCACCTTCCTGTTTTACGCTTTTCCCCGCTCTGCCGTATGATAGGATAAGCAGAGAAAGGAGGACCCGTATGAATACACAACGATTTATCGAACTGGGCGAAGGGCTCGGTGACATCTTTGAACTTTGTGAGCTGATCCGCACTAATACCGGACGCCTGCACCGCGCCTTCATCTTCACGACCGGCGACGGCGGCGTCCTTTCTCCGGCCGCCGCCTTTGACCCGGCTGGTGAAGGCAACTACATGCCCATCTACATCTGCCGCGAAGGCATCCGGGGAGGCGGCGGGGAAAGCGCCCGCATCACCCGTTTCCGTGAAGCCGCTGCCGCTGCCGGCGCAACTCCTGTCACCGTTGAAGTGCGCCGTTCGACTGACTTCTCCGACCGCGACCAATACTACCGGCATATCACCGGTATTCTTCGGCTCAACCACCTGATTCCGCCACTCGGCTGATTCAGAGGCCGCCCTTGTAATCATACTCCTTTGCCTTATCGGGTTTGGCATTCTCGAATTCCGTTTTGATGAACGGCTTCATCGAGAGCTGTACCGACCTGACGTACTGGAGTTTTTCAAGTTTTTGGGCCGTTGCATCTGCATCGTCAAGATCACAGTACAATACGGCATACTTCATCCGCTTGGAAATATACTGGACATGCCCGTATTTCCTGAGCGCCTTCACCTGTTTCAGATGATGAAGGTGGACGACGATCCCGCGCCGCTCAATCATGATCATCCCTACTTTCCTAACATACAGAATACCACACGCCTGAAAAACGGGGCAACCGGCCGGATGCTGACATTGAAATCGGTTTCTTTTATACTGGAGATAGTTTTTTGGAAACAGGGAGGGTCAGCATGACAAAGAAAAGAAAAGTGGCCATGACGGTTGCGGCGGCAGGTGCCGCTGCATGGGCCGGTTCGAAATTCTTATCAAAGCCTGAAGGCCGGTCACCCGTTCCTGCGCTGGACTATGACGTACCGATCATCCTCGCCCACCGCGGAGGCGCCGGCCTGGCACCCGAAAACACGATGGCCGCTTTTGAACATGCCGCTGAACTCGGGGTCCACGGATTTGAAATAGATGTCCGCCTTACAAAAGATGAGGAAGTGATCGTTTTCCACGATGAGACCCTCGGAAGGACATCCGACCTGGACGGCCATCCGGGCGACTATGTGCTGTCGGAACTTGAAGAAGCCGACCTCGGCTACCATCATGCAGGCGAAGACGGTACGTATCCTTTCAGGGGAAAGGCAGGCGGTGCCGTCCCGCTCCGGAAACTCCTGGAGGCCTTTCCGCATATGTTGGTCAACATCGACATGAAAGATGCGCCGGATACATATGAAGGCGGGCTTCTTCCGTCGAAACTCTGGCGTGTCATCGAAGAAGCGGATGCGCGGCACAGGGTGGTCGTCACCAGTTTCCATGACAGCCAGATCGACCGGTTCAATCTGTATGCCAGAAACCAGATTGCATTGGGTGCCGGAGAGCAGGAAGTGCGCCGTGCCTATCTGGCATTTGCGAGCGGTTTCGGCCACCTCTATCAGCCGAAGGCGGATGTTTTCCAGATTCCGGTCCGGTCGGGAATGTTCCCGCTCGACCTGCCGCCTTTTATCCGTTTTCTCGGGCGGCTCAATATCCCGGTCCATTACTGGACGATCAACGACCGTTCCACAATGGAACGGCTGATTGCAGCCGGCGCCAAAGGAATCATCACGGACCGTCCGGATCTTGCAGCGGGACTTGCAGGCGGACCGGAAGAAGAACCCGGGGGCTCGACTGACGGCTTGGGGTAAATCCTGGATCATCATATTCCTGAAAAAAGGAGATGCCGAAAGCTCTCCTTTTTTATTGGACAGTAAATAATAATTAAGTAGAAAGTCAGTTTTAAGATAAAGTGCTGTTGATTTCCGTTACGGGCGGAGGCTTTCCGCGGGGAAGGCATCGAGCCTTCTGCGAAGTCTCTCCGCACTTCCTTTTTCCGCAGGAGTCTCCGCCCTTCACTCCAATCAACAATTCAATAAACATTGAATGGATTGAAGCGTAGGGCTCGAGACTCCTCGAAAATGCTTTTCCTTCGTGCGAGGCGAATTCGGGGAAGCTTCCCTGTCCTGCGGGAAAAGCGTTAGCCGAAGACCCCGCAGAGCACAGCTCGAGGAGGCTAAGGCAACGCCCGCGGTAAGAGAGGGCCCGCAGCGGAAATCCGGAGGATTTTAGGGAAAAGAAAAACCGCAGACAAAGGAGCCATACACTCACTTTGTCTGCAGTCCAAGGAGATGCCCGCAGGTATCTCCTTTTTCTGTATTCAAGCACTGCAGGAGCAGCCGCCGCCCGTTCCGCAGCTGCCGCCGCAAGCTGAGGCGGTCTCAAAGAACGGATTGCTCACAGGAACCTTGACCGATTCGGAAACGGTTTTCCCGATCAGCAGGCTCACTTCGTCCAGAAGGTCCTGCAGGTCATTCTCGGCCACTTTGAGCGCGGCCACCTTGTCATTCAGGTCGAGATCGCGCTTTTTCACACGGACTTCCTTCATGACGGTGCTGTAGTCGGGGTGATAGCGGCCGAACCGCTGGACCTCTTCATACTGCTCCTTCAGTCTTGCAAAATCAGCGATCTCCTGCACAAGGCCGGGATCGGAATAAACTCTATGATGGGCAAGCCGGTAAGTCTCCGCCTCTTCGGAAGAGACGATCATCCGGCTGAGCAGTTCGGACTCTTCGATGACACGGAGCCATTCGTCGGTCATCATCATGGTCATCACTCCATTCCACCCCCATCATACCAGAATCTGTCGCTCATTTGTACTCTGTCATCCTGATCCGTCCTGTCCCGAAACGCTTCCCTTTCCCCGAGAAAACGGAGCGCCGTCCTGAAGTCGGAAAATGGCCGGGTGGAAGAGCCGGATATCTGGATTGCCTCATGTCCCTTCCCTGCAATCAGAACAATATCACCCGGTTCGGCTTCGTTGATAGCGCCGCAGATCGCCTTTTCCCGGTCGGCCTCCTCCCTTATTGCGGCAGAAGAGTTCTTTGTGCCTTCCAAGATATCCGCAATGATCTTATGCGGGTCCTCGCTTCTCGGGTTATCCGATGTCACCCATACAGAACCGGAGTACTCCCCGGCCACCCTGCCCATCTCGGGGCGCTTTTCCCTGTCCCGGTCTCCCCCGCATCCAAATACTGTGATCATTCTGCCCGCGCATACGGAGGATAATGCCCCGAGAACCGCTTCAAGCGCATCCGGCGTGTGGGCATAGTCGACAAATACGCGGATGCCGTCTCCCGCAGCTTCCTGCATCCGTCCCTCGGGCAGTGTTAGGCAGGAGGCATGCCTGCACAAGTCATCCAAAACGAATCCAGCGGAACATAGCGCAGCAAATGCGGCACCGGCGTTTTGACGGTTGTGCCTGCCTTCCACCGGTGCCGGGATCTCAACCCTACTCCCGCCTTTCCTGACTGTCCAAAATCCTGATTTTTCCTCGAGAATGCATATATGCCCTTCACCGCCGGACTTCTCTCCGAACGTCATCAAAGGCTGCATGCCTTCCGAGGCACCGCGGACCAGCGGATCATCCGAATTGATGATGACCTGGCCGGCCAGCCCGCACAGTCTGCCTTTTGCCCGGATATAAGATTCTTCTCCGCCATGTTCCGCGTGATGATCCCTTCCGATATTAAGGAAGATGCCATAATCGATGCTGCAATGGTCGAGACGCTTGCCTGATAGTCCCAGAGAGGAGGCTTCCATGGCTACATGAGTAACCCCTTCATCCACACAATGCCTGAGCACTTTGTGAAGGGTTGCCGGCGGCAGGGTCGTCATCGGCGGAATCTTTAGCGGGGCTTTTTTTCCGTCGATCCAAACGCCGAGTGTGCCAATCACCGCGGCACGGACCCCGCACGCTTTCAGCATCTGACCGATAAAACGCGTGGTCGTTGTTTTCCCGTTGGTTCCGGTAACTGCAAAAATCGTCAGTTCTCTCGACGGATGACGATAGAATGCCGAGCAGGCATAGGCCAGAAAATCAGCGGCATCCGGCACCGAAATGGCTGTCACGCCCTGAGGAAGTGCAGGCGTGCGGACCCTGTCAGTGACAATTGCAGCAGCCCCGTTCCGTAAAGCTTCAGGAATATGATCCAGCCCGTTTTCCTTGCGGCCAACTCTTGCCACAAACACCGATCCGGGGATGACCTCGGAAGAATGATCCGTCACGCCACTGATTATTGCCCGGAGGTCCCCGCCCTTTGCCGTGCACGGCCAGTTTTTCAGCAGCTCGCATAATTCGATCATGCCTGACCCCTTCCCGAACATTTTTGTTCCGAGCGAATACATTATGTTGGAGTACCCTCCATCGTATGTAGGACGGTGGTTGAATGACACGAGGAAAGATGGTGGCGTAGTTCGATGATCATCCAGAAATTCGGCGGAATCGCCATGAGGGACAGCTGCACAAGAAAAGCATGCATCCGTCATATCAGAAGGGCGATCAGGGAAAATGGCAAGGTCGTCATTGTCGTCTCCGCCATGGGGAGGGCCGGGGATCCCTACTCCACGGACAGCCTGCTTTCCATCAGCGGCGCTCTCGGGATTTCGCCGCATGCGCAGGACGTCGCAGCAGGTTGCGGAGAGCTTCTTGCTTCGGCGATTATGTCCGCGGAGCTTGAGAAGGAAGGCATTGAAAACGAGCTGATCTATGGAAGCCGATCAGGAATCCTCACAGAAGGCCCTTTCGGCAGTGCTGACTTGAAAATGGAATTGGATCCGTTCTACCGCATTTGGGGAGAACGCAATGTCGCCGTCGTTCCCGGCTTTCAGGGAACCGGTCTCGACGGTCGTATCCGGACAACCGGAAGGGGCGGCAGTGACCTGACTGCAGTCGTGCTCGGGGATATGCTCGGAGCGGAACTTGTCGAGTTTTTCAAAGATGTACCAGGTGTCCTTGAAACAGACCCTGCAGTAAACCCGGATGCGAAAAAGTTTGAATCGCTCACTTATGCGGAACTGCTCCCCCTTCTCGGGACTGAACGTCCCGTCATCCAGAAAAAAGCGGCACTGTATGCCGCGAAGGCATCCGTGCCGCTTCATATCCGCAACTTCGCCGATGAACTTCCGGGTACATTTGTTTCCGGATAATCGGCATCACTCAGATGAGCCGGCCGGTTCCTTCCGGTTCAGGAAAAGATGCGAATAGACCTTATTGGATACACCAGCTCCCTGCCGGTTGTATTTGCGATTGTAGATGAGGTCGCGGTGTTCCGGTGAATTAATCCACCCGTGAACGGTCTCTGCAGCATCCAAGTAATCGGCTGCCATATTTTCACCCGCCTCGCTGTAATCGATGCCAGCAAGCTTAAGCTGATCGGACAACGGGCCGTTACCTTCTTCGGAGCGGCTGCCCCTCGACGCATCCACGGCGCGTTCACGGGCGATTCCCGAGGCGCTGCCATCCTCCTGCAGCGGAGGAAGTCCGTCACGTTGCCTAAACACATTGGTCAGTTCCATAACCTGCTGCTCGGCCGCCCGGTCCGCTGCAATCTGCACCGCGGATGACAGCGGCTCCGGCGCGATCAGACGCCCTTCGTATGTCATCTCGTAGGGCTGATGCAGGACAAGCACCCGGGGGGACAGAAAACGCACCGCCATGACTTCCCCTTTTTCCCGATCGGCATAGACCTGGGCGAAGATTCCGTCATATGCGACAAGCAGCCGTTCCTCCAGATCATCGCCGTTCATGGAGAACAGATAGCGGTCAGTTCCAATTTCAATGCTGACCTCAGGCTCGATAATCGTATATCGGAAAATGTCCTCTACAGGTTCCCCGATGCTGTACGGACTCACATCGAGTTCCCGGCCTGCTGCATAGATCTGATTGACATTACCGTCATGGACGCCTGCCATCATATACGTTTCCGGCTTATTGCTGTATACCCACCATTCATAGCCATACATGGACGGCTCGATCCTGTCGGGGGGACCGAAACGTTCTGTCAGATTCCCTGTCGGCTCCCCCACCAGAACAGAAATTCCGGTGTCCGGCCGGCTTACCGATTCTTTCCCGGGAGAAGGCGCCCCTTCTCCCGGCATGGCTGTATTCGGCACAGGCGAGATCAGCGGATCATTTTCCTTTGTGCCCTGCGTCGTAAACAGGATGACGACCGTTATTGCGGCGAGGACCAGCAAAAGCCTTAATGCGAATTTCAATCAAAAAACCCCTTGGTCTCTGTATATTGGGACCATTATAACAGTGCGGCGACTTTGGACACAATGTTGTCATTGCAACTGTTTTCCCGTTGTTCTATCATAGATGGGTATACGATGGAGACAGACTGCACCAAAGGAGGCGTACAGAACATGTATTTTGAAAACACAGGCATCGAAGGCGTTGCCGCCGATCTTCAACTACTTGATGACATTATGAACAAGCACGGCCTCATCCGTGCCGAACAGTGGGACTATGAGCGGGTGAGCTATGATAAAAAGATCGTCATTAAGGAAGGCACTTACTATCTCCGCATCTTCGGGTTCACAAACGACGGTGATGTCGGCGCACGCGATGCCATCATTAACCTGAAAAAGCCGGTGATCGGCAAGCACTACTACCCTCACGGTGTCGAATACGGAGAAGATGAACACTTCCCCGATTATCTTCTCGAAAGCTGCACGCAAACACTGCTCGCACTTAAAGAAGATCTGAAACCGCACGAACTGCAGGCCTGACCGGCCGGCCCCGCCAAGAAAGCGGGGCTTTTTTTGATGGATCTCTGAAAAGGCCCCCATTTCATTGCTATTCAAACATCTTTTTGTTGTCTATAATAAAAGTACTAACATTCTGGGAGAGACCTCATTCATGGGAAAATGGCTGAACCGCCGTACCGTCACAATCTTCTTTCTCGCAATCATCACTTTACTGATTGCCTTCTTCATCCTGCCGATTTCTCTGCCGCTCATTTTCGCGCTGATCACGGCTATTCTTCTCGAGCCGCTCGTCAGAATGACGATGAACCGTTTTAAGTGGAAGAGGAAAACAACCGTCATATCAGTATTTATCTTCTTTCTCCTGCTGCTGGCCCTATTGTTCTACTTTACCGTGACCCAACTTGTCGGCAGGCTGATTAACTTCACAAAATCCGCGCCTGATACATTCAATGCCATCGCCGGAGCCTGGATCGATATGCAGGACAAAATGTTCAACTATACGGAAGGCATGCCGCTTGAAGTGGTGGAGTCCATCCAGAATGGCATGAACCAGCTGATCGAATCGGCACGGGATTTTCTTCTTGCCTTCGTTAACTATGATGTGATCACCGGCCTCCTCACCGGCATCCCGAACTTCCTGGTCAGCCTCCTGTTCTATGCGATCGCCCTGTTCCTGTTCATGCTCGATTTGCCGGGTCTAAAGAAAAATGTTTTCAACGTGCTGACGGAAGAAACTTCGCGGAAAGTGAAGCTGATGACAGACCGCCTCAACCGGACCGTTTTCGGATTTATCAAGGCGCAATTTCTCGTGAGCCTGATTATCCTGGCGGCTACGTTTGTAGGGCTGCTGATCATCAAGCCGGAGTATGCCATCCTGATGTCGATCATTATCTGGATTGTTGATCTGATCCCGATTCTCGGTTCGATCATCATCCTTGCGCCATGGTCCATTTACCAGTTTGCCATCGGTGACGCTGCCGAGGGAACAAAACTCGCCATCCTTGCTCTCATCCTTCTAGTCATCCGGCGTACAATCGAGCCGAAAGTAATGGGCGAACAGATCGGGCTCTCCCCTCTCGCCACTCTGATTTCCATGTTCATTGGCTTGAAACTTTTCGGTTTTCTTGGGCTGTTCATCGGGCCGCTGTTCGTCATTCTCATGACTACAGCCCGCGATGCCGGCATCATCAAAATGGAATTCAAAATTTGACTCATGAAAAAAGGCCATGTGGAATGAGAATAGAAAAAAGCCATCACCCTTCAAAAAGGTGATGGCTTTTTCTCTGGACCGGCAGCAGATTTCGCTTCAGGATCCGAGAATTGCTTTGAACATGGATGTCGTCTCGCCGCCTTCATAGAACACGTACAGAAGAAGATATACGGCAACGCCGGTGATGGCGGTGAAAAACCAGATGATGCTCGTAATGGGACCGATCTTGCGGTGCCGGGGAAGGACTTCCTTCAGTCCTGTGTAGATCGACACAATCCCGAACACTGCACCTGTTGTCGCCAGGATGATGTGGAAGACGAGGAAGACCGTATAGTAGATCTTCAGGTCATCCGGACCGCCGAACGCCGTATTCCCGACGAACAGCGTCCTGGAGACATAGATGATGAAAAACAGGAGAGCAGAGACTCCTGCAGCGAGCATCGTCTTTTTATGGGCTTCCACTTTCCGCTTGCTGATAAGCGCCCATCCGATGGCGACAAGAATCGCGCTCAGGACGATGAAAAATGTGCTGATGGTCGGTAGGAACGGCAGTGACATATGATGTTATCCCCCTATTGTCAGCGGCTTAGCTATACATCGAAAGCCGCTTGCGTTCAAGCAGTTGTTTTTGTGTGAGTTCGTCCGCGTTGTCACGCTCATGACGGAACCAGCTCAGGAAAATCTTGCCGAGAACCACCCCATAGATGATCTCCTGCAGAACCTTCATGATGACTCCGCCCATCTGCTGATCGTACAGAATCGGCATGTTCGTGAACACTTCCGGACCCGACAGGCCGGTCCCGGACAATGCGCTGAGGGTGGAGGCCGGAACACATAGGGCCATCGACATCAGCCAGGCTTCCCCGCTCTGGTAAGTCTCGTAGACAGGCGTATCGACGAAGATGATCAGTGCACACGCAGGAGTGATCAGAATGGCGCTGGAGATGATGTAGGCGATCTTGTGAAGGCCTTGTTTCAGCCTTGGTGCAAAGTCACTGTCATTGAGGAGCGGCCACCATAGGCAGAGCGCCGAAATAAACAGCGTGATCGAGAAGAGCGCATGAAGCGGGATGCTGAGCTTAATGGTATCCAGGATCATCGGAAGGTGATACACCGAGAACATCGCACTAAATACGATGACACTGATCAGCGGTTTCGTGATCACACGGAGAATGTGGCCAAGAACCGGCAATGCAAAGACCTTTCTCCAGATCCATACCGGGATCCCCTTGATGAGGAAGGGAGCCGCAATCAGGAGGAGCACAGCCATCTGCACCATGTGCATACTGAACAGAATATGGCCGAGAAGATCAATCGGCGATCCTTTAGTTACATAGACAAGCAGCATACCGGCAGAGAAGTAAATCAGTTCACTGCGCGAAAGAGGCTCGCTTCCTTCGAAGCGATCACGCCATTTGACAGTGATGGCCAGGTACACGAGAAACAGGACGACAAGCGTCAGGAAGAAGTATGGGCTCCAGAGTGCCCGGAAACCGAATATGCTAATTGGCACCATTGCCATCGCTCCTTTTAAAGGTCTCTTATCATTATAAGCCCGCAGGGAGGGCATATCAATGAACGAACTATGACACCTGCGGTCCGGCAGCTGATACAGCCGACTGTCTTACAGCAAGCATAGACCTATATCCAACAAAAAAAACATCCCGGAAGCCCATTTGCTTCCGGGATGTTTCAGCATTACCACCAGATGATTGTTACAAACGCCAAGACGGTCAGGAATGCAAGGAGGACTCCGCCGTACATGAAGAATGCTACCAACCCGTGGCCTTTTTCGCTCATATGCATGAAATAATACAGCTGCAGTCCGACCTGCACCGCTGCAAGGAGCAGTACGACCGGGATGACGAAGTAAGCAGAGAAGCCTGCCTGGACAGCCGCAAAGGAAATCAGCGTCATGAAAATCATGAGCGCGAACATCATCAGCTGGCTGCGCATCAATCGGTCGGAACGGCGCTTCTTGTATTCGAACTCGGCCGGCGTCTTTTCAATAATCTCGATATCGTGTGCCATCTTAACCGACCACTCCCATCAAGTAGACTACCGTGAAGATGAATACCCAGACGACGTCAATAAAGTGCCAGTACAGTGAGAATGTGTAGTACTTCGTCGCATTATACAGGTTCAGGCCGCGTTTCGCGTTCCGCAGGATCAGAAGCGTCAGCCAGACTAGGCCGATCGCAACGTGGAGTCCGTGCGTGCCGACAAGCGTGTAGAATGCCGAACTGAAAGCACTGTTGCCGTAAGTGAACCCGAGGTGGATGTAATGATAGAATTCATACACTTCAAGCGCAAGGAATCCGAGACCGAGGAAGCCTGTGATTGCCAGCCAAAGCTGCATCGCCTTGAAGTTGTAGTTTTTCATATGGTACATCGCATAAACACTCGTCAGGGACGATGTCAGGAGAAGCATCGTCATGACAAAGACTAGCGGCAGTTCGAACAGTGTTTCTGTACGGAACTCGTTCCCGTCAGGAACAGAGTTCTTGAGTGCCAGATACGTCGCAAAGAGCGTGGCGAACAGAACCGTCTCTCCTCCGAGGAAGAGCCAGAAGCCGACAAACTTGTTCTTGGCTTCCATCGTGGCCGTCTCTGGGTGATCCGGCCAGGATTGAGGTGTGAATTTAGTATTCAGGTCCATCAGTCACGCCCCCTTTCCATGCGGCGGATTTGATCTTTTGTTACATAGTAGCCGAGGTCATCCTTGATCGAACGGATACCCATCGTCAGGAATGTGAACGCAAGTCCGAAGATCAGGACCGGGAGACCCCAATCGTGCTCAAGGCGGTACATTGCACCGAATCCGGCGATGAACAGTCCGAGCGTCATGAAGAACGGAATGATTGAACCGTTCGGCATGTGAATATCCGTGACCGGTTCCGCTGCAGTATAGCCGTTGTGGCCTTCCTGCTTTTCAATCCAGTACGAGTCCAGACCGCGGACAAGCGGTGTCTGGGCAAAGTTATAGAATGGAGGCGGCGAAGGAATCGCCCACTCGAGCGTACGGCCGTCTTCCCAAGGGTCGTTGCCGACGCGTTCGTTTTTCGCAGTCGTGATGATGACGTTGATGATCAGGACGATGACACCGATGGCCATCAGTACCGCACCGATCGTGCTGATCAGGTTGAACAGGTTCCAGCCCTGGCCGTCCATGTACGTCCATACGCGGCGCGGCATCCCCATCAGGCCGAGGAAGTGCTGCAGGAAGAACGTCATGTGGAAGCCGATAAAGAAGAACCAGAAAGTGATCTTGCCGAGCTTTTCGCTGAGCATCGTGCCGAACATCTTCGGCCACCAGTAGTGTGTCGCTGCAAGAATCGCGAGGACAACACCGCCGACGATGACGTAGTGGAAGTGGGCAACGATGAAGTACGAGTCATGGAGCTGGTAGTCAAGCGGCGCAGCACCCTGCTGTACGCCGGTGACCCCGCCCATGACGAACGACGGGATAAATCCGAGTGCATAAAGCATCGGTGTCGTGATTTTGATGCTTCCGCCCCAGATGGTCAAAAGCCAGTTGAAGATCTTGACCCCTGTAGGAACGGCAATCGCCATGGTGGCAACAGCGAAAATTGCGTTCGCTGTCGGCCCGAGACCGACCGTGAACATATGGTGAGCCCAAACCATGAAGCCGAGGAACCCGATGAGGACAGTCGCGAAGACCATCGCCGAGTAACCGAACAGACGCTTCCGTGCAAAGACCGAGAAGACTTCGGAGAAAATCCCGAACGCCGGAAGAATCAGGATGTAAACTTCAGGGTGGCCGAAGATCCAGAAGATATGCTCCCAGATGATCGTGTTTCCGCCCATCGTATGGTCAAAGAAGTTCGCGCCGAACATCCGGTCGAATGTCAGGAAGAAGATCCCGACTGTGAGCGGCGGGAATGCAAACAGGATCAGTGCCGATGCCACGAATGTTGTCCATGTGAACAGCGGCATACGCATGTAGGTCATACCCGGAGCACGCATGTTGATGATCGTGACGAGGAAGTTGATCCCAGCCATGAGCGTACCCGCACCGGCGATCTGGAGACCGATCGCATAGAAGTCGATCCCGTGACCGGCCGAAGCGATCGACAGGGATGCGTAGGATGTCCAGCCTGCGTCAGGTGCAGCGTCCAGGAACCAGCTGAGGTTCAGGAACAGCCCACCGAAGAAGAACATCCAGAAACCAAGGGAGTTGATGAATGGAAACGCTACGTCACGCGCCCCTATCTGTAGGGGAACAATGGCGTTCATAAATCCGAACAAAAGCGGCATCGCGGCCAGGAAGATCATCGTCGTTCCGTGCATCGTGATCAGTTCGTTAAAGAACCCCGCACTGACGAAATCGTTGTTCGGTATAAGAAGCTGAAAACGGATCAGCATGGCTTCAATACCGCCAAGGACGAAGAAGAACCCGCCGCCGATGAGGTAAAGGATACCGATCTTCTTATGGTCGACTGTGGTTAACCAATCCCACAGCATCGCGCCGAACCCTTTCTTTTGTTCGACTGAATTCGAAACAGTTGTCACTGATATTACCCTCCTTTACCGGTACCTTATTCTTCTACTTTCAGACCGTGCAGATAATCTGCGATGGCATCAAGGTCTTCATCAGACAAGCTGTCGAAAGCAGGCATCAGGTTGCCAGGCTTGTATTTTTGGGGATCCTTGATCCAGTCGATCGTGTTTTGCTCGTTGTGCTCCAAGAAGCCTGCAACACGGTTGCGGTCGCCGTAAGTCGCGAGGTTTGGAGCTGCCGCACCGCTTGTGCCGACACCGGAAACCGCGTGGCATCCGATACAGCTTTGTGCAAATGCTGCCTCACCCGCGTCAGCGGAATCAGCACTCGCTGTTGCGCCTTCAGTTTCCTGCATGGCTGCAACCCAGCCGTCGAAATCGTCAGGGCTCAGAGTCTTGACCTTGAAGTCCATAAGTGCGTGGGATGGACCGCAGAGCTCCGCACACTTCCCGTAGAAGACACCGTCTTCGAGTCCTTCAGATTCCTTGTCGAATGTCAGGTAGAACTTGTTGACGTTCTCGACGTTCGTATCAAGCTTTCCGCCGATGGCCGGAATCCAGAAGGAGTGTTTGACGTCAGAGGAAATAAGATTAAAGTAAACTCTTTCACCTGTAGGGACGACGAGTTCCTGAGCAGTGACGATGCCCTGTTCAGGATATTCGAATTCCCACCAGTACAGCTTTGCCGTGACGTTGACAACGAGGTTTTCCGCATTGCCTTCATCGTCTGTGGCTTCCATCGCCGATACGTCACCCAGTTTGTAGGTGTAGTAAACGGTCGGGACCGCCATGATGATGACGAGAAGAATCGGGATCGCCGTCCAGATGAGCTCGAGCTTGTGGCTTCCTTCCACGTCTTTCGGCATGTGGTCGTCACCAAACTTCTTGCGGCGGAACTTAGCAAGAGCGATGAAGTAGATGGTGAAGACAACGATCATGACAAGAATCATGATTCCGGTCGTCAGAAGCAGGAGATTAAACTGGTCCTGTCCGACTTCCCCTGCCGGAAGAAGCGTCGAGAGGTATTCTTCGCCGCAACCCGACAGGATGATGGTGAGGGCTGCCAGCAGCGTTACAAGGCGCCATTTCTTGAGTCCTTTCATCATCGATTAACCAAACCTCTCTTTCATAGATGTTTTCAAATATGAGGACGGAATGCCCAATTATATGATGAATTCTTGTCAAAGAAAGAATTCCGTAATCAGATGATGACCGCGAAGATGATCATCGAGACGAACAGGATCGTCATGTAGTTCAGGGAGTACACGAACATGCTTGTTGCCCATTTGATGTCGTCTTCCGCCCTGAAGCCTTTCAGGGCGATAAAGAGCCAGCCTGCATTCAGTGCCGTGGCGAGGACGATGAACGGCCAGCCAAGCTGAGGCAGCAGGAATGGGAGCGGGAATAGTACGAGGACCCAGGCGAGCATTGATTTCTTCGTCCGGGCGAATCCTTTTACGACCGGAAGCATCGGGATGCCTGCCGCCCGGTATTCCTCTGTTCTTCTCATGGCGATGGCATAGAAGTGAGGCGGCTGCCAGGCAAACATGATCAGGAAGAGCGCCCATGCGCCGGGTCCCAGAGCGGGCTCGACGGCGGCCCATCCGATCAGTGGAGGAATGGCGCCGGAAATACTTCCGACAATCGTGTTGCTGACATGTTTTCTCTTGGACCACATCGAGTAAAGGACGACATAGCTGAAGATGCCTGCGATTCCCCATAACCCGGCTGTAGTGCTCGCGGAAAACAGGAGAATCTCCCCGATCAGCAAGAAGATGACCGACATGGCGAATACTGTCGGAGCCTTGAACCGTCCTGTGACGGTCGGACGCGATTTCGTCCGGGACATGACAGGATCGATATCCCTGTCGATCAGATTGTTCATCGCCGCGGAACCCGCAACGATAAGGCTGGAGCCGATTACGACATAAAACAGCAAATCCAACTCGTCCAGAAAGTGCCCGCCGGCAAACTGGATTGCCAGGAAGAAACCGGCAAACGCCGTGATGACATTCGAATTGACGATGCCGATCTTGATGAGCGCCAAAAAGTCCTTCATAAAGGAAGCGGATTCAGCTTCCGCCGCTGCTGCATGCGCGGTGCGACTGTTTGTCATGAAACCCCTCCTTTCGAACTGCCGGCAAGTTCCGCTACCCCTTAACTATAGCTGAATTACGGGTTGAATTCTATACATATCCCTAATTTGTCGAATGATAGCGGACTGCCCGTATATAAGTTGACAGCATATCTATAGTAAAGCATTTGCGAAATTCATTTGTGAAGCCTTTGAGCCTTTTTTATGAACAAATTGTGAAATGGAGTGCCCCCGGGTGTTCCATCCGGGGCTGGTCGTTGTTTTTGCCTTTCGTTTCCGATATCATCAGTTAAGCGACACCGTCATCATACGGTCCAGAATTCTTAAAGAGGTGTCATCCATGCAGCATAATCGAATACTGAAATGGATCGCCGTTGCTTCGACGATCGGGATGCTTGCCATCCTTCTCGGCGGCGCGCTCGTCACGAAGACGGAAAGCGGGATGGGCTGCGGCAGGCACTGGCCTGGCTGCAACGGAGAACTGATCCCCACTGAGATCAACGCGGAAGTCCTGATTGAATTCTCCCACAGGCTTGTCACAGGAGCGGTCGGGATTCTCATCGTCGTCTTGTCCGTCTGGGCCTGGCGCGCACTCGGACATATTCGCGAAACAAAGTTTTTGTCGTTCATGGCCATTTTCTTCCTCGTCCTCCAGGCACTGATCGGTGCGGCGCAGGTGCTCTGGGGACAGGGTGACTTTATACTTGCCCTCCACTTCGGCATCTCCCTCATTTCCTTTGCTGCCGTCTTCCTGCTGACGCTCCTGATTTTCGAAGTCGACAGGAAGTTCGACGCAGAGAATGTGAGGATCGGCAATAAACTGAAATGGCATACGATCGGTGTGACACTTTATTCATATCTTGTTGTCTATACCGGAGCGCTTGTGCGCCACACCGATTCCGGACTGGTGTGCAGGGACTGGCCGTTTTGTCGGAACGACGATATAGGCCTCCCTACGAACATGCATGAATGGGTCCAGATGGGCCACCGGCTGGCCGCCCTTTTCATCGTCATCTGGATCGCCTACATCTTCTTCCACGCGTGGAAACATTACCAGAACCAGAAAGCTGTCAGCCGCGGCTGGATGATTGCGTTCATCCTCGTACTGACACAGGCGTCTACGGGCATGCTCGTCGTCCTTACCCGGGCTAACCTGGCCGCGGCACTGATTCACTCGCTGATCATTTCGCTTCTGTTCGGTCTCCTCTGCTACATGATCCTGCTCGTCTCAAGAAGCCGTCATTACGAGAGCCGGCCAAAATCATAAGCGAATAGCTTCAAGTTCCGGGCCGCAGACAAATCCGTCTGCGGCTTTTTTTCACGAAAAAACTGCAGCAATTGCCGAAAACGGCTTTTGCTGCAGCTTTTTATATCAGTCTTCGTCCATCTCGATCAGGAGATCACCTGTAGAAATGGCATCCCCTGCCGAGACGTGAATTTCCTTGATGGTGCCGTCGAATGGTGCCTGGACGGTCGTTTCCATCTTCATCGCCTCTGTAATGAGCAAGTGCTCGCCGCGCTTGACCCGGCTGCCCCGGTCGATTGCGACTTTCAGAACGGTGCCCGGCATCGTGGCACCGATGTGTTTGCTATTGCCCTTTTCCGCCTTTTTCCGCTGAACGTGATCGGTTTCGGCAGAAGCATCTTCGATGCAGACCTCACGCGGCTGGCCATTGAGTTCAAAGTAGAGGTTCCGGGTTCCGTCCGGCTGGACTTCACCGATCGAGACAAGCTTGATGATCAGCGTCTTCCCTTTCTCGATTTCCACTTCCACTTCTTCGCCGAGCTTCAGCCCGTAGAAGAACGTCGGCGTGTCCAGTACGGACACATCGCCGAACTTCTCCGCCTGGCTCGTGTAATCTTCGAACACTTTCGGATAAAGCGCATGAGCCAGGAGGTCATGAGAGGAAACCGGACGATTCAGGTTCTCGAAAAGCTGGTTTCGTGCACTCTCGAAGTCGAACGGTTCAAGCAGTTCGCCCGGACGGACCGTGAGGGGCTCCCTCCCTTTCAGGATAACTTCCTGAAGTTCTTCCGGGAAGCCGCCGTATGGCTGGCCGATATCTCCACGGAAAAATTCAATGACCGAATCCGGGAAGTCGATCGAACGCCCGCGCTCGATCACCGTATGTTCGTCCAGATTATTCTGGACCATGAAGAGCGCCATATCGCCGACCACCTTGGAAGACGGCGTCACTTTGACGACATCGCCAAACAGCATGTTTACGCGGCCGTACATTTCCTTTACTTCTTCCCAACGTTCGCCGAGACCGACGCCTTTCGCCTGTTGCTGCAGGTTACTGTACTGGCCGCCCGGCATCTCATGGACGTAGATCTCCGAGTGGGGGCTCTTCATGCCGCTTTCGAAGCGGCCGTACAGTTTCCGTACGTCTTCCCAGTAATGGGACAGTTCTTCAAGCGAGCCCACATCTGTACGGACACTGCGTTCCCTTCCAGAAAGTGCATAGGACAGTGACGAAGCGCTCGGCTGGGAAGTCAGCCCAGCCATGGAACCGAGCGCCGTATCGACGATATCCACTCCGGCGTCAATCGCACGGGAGTACATGAAGACCCCGTTGCCGCTCGTATCATGCGTATGAAGATGGATTGGAAGGGACACCGTATCTTTCAGTTCGGAAACCAGGCGGTATGCTGCTTCCGGCTTCAATAGGCCAGCCATGTCTTTGATCGCGAGAATATGCGCGCCGGCATCTTCCAGTGCCTTTGCCATCTCTTTATAGTAAGCGACTGTATATTTCGCCCGGTTATCGTCCAAGATATCCCCGGCATAGCAGATGGCCGCTTCCGCAACCTTGCCGGACAGGCGGGTTTCATCGATGGCAACTTCCATCTGCTTGATCCAGTTCAGACTGTCGAAAATGCGGAATACATCGATGCCTGCGTCCGCAGATTTCCTGACGAACTCACGGATGACATTGTCCGGATAGTTTTTGTAGCCGACCGCATTCGAGCCGCGGAACAGCATCTGGAACAGGACATTCGGGATTTTCTCACGAAGTTTGAGCAGCCTGTCCCACGGGCTTTCTCCGAGAAAACGGTAGCTGACGTCGAAGGTCGCGCCGCCCCACATCTCGAGCGAGAATGCATCAGGGATGAGACGTGCGGTCTCGTCCGCGATATCAAGCAGGTCATGCGTCCGCACACGGGTGGCAAGCAGTGATTGATGTGCATCGCGGAATGTCGTGTCGGTCAGCAATACATCATTTTGCTCCAGAATCCACTTGGCAAGCCCATCAGCACCACGCTCATCGAGGATCTGCTTCGTACCCGGCTTTGGTGTAGCCGCCAGGTCCACGGATGGCTTGCGGGCAGGATGGAACACCGGCTTCGCTTCCTTCCCGATGCCCGGGAAGCCGTTTACTGTGACATTCCCGATATAGGTAAGAAGCTTGGTTCCACGGTCTTTGCGTGTCGGGAAGATAAAGAGGTCCGGTGTCTCATCGATAAAGGCGGTGTTGTAATTGCCTGTCAGGAAATCGGGATGCTTGACGACGTTTTCCAGGAACGGAATGTTCGTCTTGATTCCCCGGATCCGGAATTCCTGGAGGTTCCGTTCCATTTTTGCGGCTGCTTCCCTGAACGTCATGCCCCAGGTGGAGACTTTGACTAGCAATGAGTCGTAATGCGGTGTGATGACCGCCCCCTGGAATCCGTTGCCCGCATCCAGGCGTACGCCGAAACCGCCTCCGGACCGGTAGACCATCAGCTTCCCTGTATCAGGCATGAATTGGTTTAGCGGGTCTTCTGTCGTGACCCTGGACTGGATCGCATAGCCGAACAGCGGAACCTTGTCCTGTGCAGGAATCCCGGTATCCGGATCATCCAGGCTCCTGCCTTCGGCGATATGGATCTGGGAGTGGACGATATCGATACCCGTCACCATTTCGGTGATGGTATGCTCGACCTGAATGCGCGGGTTCACCTCTATAAAGTAGAAGTTGTCCCCGTCAACGAGGAACTCCACCGTGCCGGCATTGATATAGCCCGCATTTTCCATGAGCCGGACCGCCGACTCGCAGATTTCTGCCCGGAGTTCATCCGAAATGGTAATGGACGGCGCGATTTCAACGACTTTCTGGTGGCGTCGCTGGACCGAGCAGTCGCGTTCATACAGATGGACGACATTGCCGTATGTATCCGCAAGAATCTGGACTTCGATATGCTTCGGCTTGTCGAGGAACTTCTCGACATACACATCGGCCGACCCGAATGCCGCTTTTGCTTCGGATTTGGCACGTTCGAACGCTTCAGCTGTTTCATCCGCAGAGCGGACAACCCTCATTCCGCGTCCTCCCCCGCCAAGCGCCGCCTTGATGATGATCGGGTAACCGTTCTGTTCCCCGAATGTTTGGACATCTTCAAGTAAAGAAACAGGGCCGCCGCTTCCCGGAATGACCGGCAGTCCGGCCTTGACCGCCTGATCGCGGGCCTTGACCTTGTCGCCGAACATATCCAAATGGGAAGAGCGGGGCCCGATGAAGACGATGCCTTCTTCTTCACAACGCCGTGCAAACTCCACATTCTCCGACAGGAAGCCGTATCCCGGGTGGATGGCGTCTGCCCCTGAATCTTTCGCGATGGCGATGATCCCCTCAATATCCAGATAAGCATCGATCGGCTTTTTCCCTTTTCCGACCAGATATGCCTCATCCGCTTTGTAACGGTGGAACGACCCGCTATCCTCCGCCGAATAAATGCCGACGGTGCGGATTTTCAGTTCCGTGCATGCCCGGAAAATCCGGATCGCAATTTCCCCCCGGTTCGCCACCAGGATCTTCTGGATTTTCCCCATTACCCCATCTCCTTCATTATCATTGTTTCGATTCGTTTTTAACGAACATGGATACATTCAACAGTATCCCTATACAAAATGATAACAGGATTAAAGAGGTTCCGCCATAGCTGATAAACGGAAGCGGAACGCCGGTAAGCGGCATGAGCCCGGTCATCCCCCCCAAGTTTACGAATGTCTGGAAGCCGATCAGGCTCCCGATACCAGCTGCAATCATGCGCGCTTGCGGGTTGCTAGTCTTTAGCGCGATGCTGATAGCCCTCATGACGATGAAGCCCAGGCCGCCTACGACAATCAGGACGCCAAGGAGACCCAGCTCCTCGGAGATGATGGCCATGATGAAATCGGTCTGCGGCTCGGGAAGATAGCCCATTTTCTGGACGGACTGTCCGAGGCCGAGCCCTTTCAGGCCCCCTGCCCCGATCGCCAGGTATCCGTTAATAATCTGGAAACCTGAACCGAGCGGATCCTCGAACGGATCCATGAAGGTGCTCAGCCTGGCCAGCCTGCCTTCCGTCAGCAGCTGCTTTCCGCTCACGACTGCAACCAGTACAAAGAGGAATGCCGCCGCGATGGCAAGTCCTGAAAACTTAAAGAACGTCTTCGGCCGCATGCCGCTTGCCGCCATGACGGAGACTGCGGTGACGAGAAGGATCATCGTTGCGCCAATGTCCGTTTCCATCATGATCGAAAGGACGGCAACCGCCAGCAGGATGACCGGCGGGAAAACAGAATTATTCAGGTCATCAATCGTATTCTGCTGCAACTTCTTGGCAAAGAAGCCCGAGAAGTAAAGGATGAAAGCAATTTTCGCCACTTCCGAAGGCTGGAGGTTGATCGGGCCCAGATTAATCCAGCTTCTTGCCCCTGCTTCATCTCCAAAGCCGATAAAGTGAACGGCAAGCAGCAAACCAAAAGTCACGAACAGCATCAGTGCCATGAACCCTTTTCGCTTATAGTGCTTGAACGGTATAAACGCCCCCACTGCCAGCGCGGGCAACGCGACACAGACGTTGATCAGCTGTCTCTTATAGAAATGATCCGCATCAAATCCGTAGCGGTTCACCGCCCAGACCATACTCGCGCTATAGATCATCACAAGCCCGAACAGGCAAAGGGCCAGATAAACGAAAAAAAGCGGAAAATCAAAATTCCTTATATAACGTTTTAAGTATGCTTTCATCAGAATTCCCTCAATCTTTCCTAAACAAAAAACTCAAACCGGCAACCGTGTTTGAGTTTTTTGGGTTATTTCTTCGTATATGCATCATGCAAAATCGAAAGTTCACGCTCCAGGGAAGTAAGAATCTCTCTCCCCTGTTCACGATCAATCAGGCCCAATTTTGCTGCGAACTCGATTTCTCGGGAAAGCCCGAACATCTGTGTATCAAGCACTTCTTCATAAAGAGGGCATTGCGGCATCGTCAAATGATCCATCTGGACTTTGATCAGCTGGGCGATTTTTTCCGCATCCGCCTGAAGAAGTTCCAATGCCTTTTCATGATACGCAGATTGAACATTTGTATCCATGAAGCCGCCCCCATCAGCAGGTTTTCTGCTACAGTATATCTATTAGAGTTTATCTTTTGGGAGCAGAAATTGCAAGCACCCTTCATAGGAACGCTTCCGGACGTGAGGGGTTCCCTCTTTTGCCGGAAGCTGCTTTGCTGTAAACTGAATATGCGACTGACTGGAGGAGATACATGATGATCATCATTCCAATACAGGGAAATTGTAAGTACCGCATCTCTCTGGATCCGACGACCTGGATCTTTGATGACCGGAAACTTGACCTGAAGACATATTTTGTCGAGGAAAAAGTAGAGAAAGACACAATGGGCGATTATATCAAGGCGACTTCGAAGCATTGGTCACGGGAGCTTATGGAAGGCGCGAAAACCGAGGCGGAGCTGGGGAAGCCAAAAAAGAAATTCAAAAAACAGGAGCTTCTCAACGGCACGTTCGGCATTGTCCTGGAACCCTTCCTGAAAAACGCCGAGCCTGAAGCCGATGCCGAAAATGTGGTTTTCACAGACCGCGAAGGAGGCGAACATCGCTTCCCGATCAAAGACGCCTACGGAATGATTTTCCAATTCAGCTCGGAAGGCAAGCCGCTCGGTGAGGAAGGGCCCGCTTTCCTAGTCATGCCGGACGGTTCCAATATGGAGAATCCGATCAAGGGTATCCGCTCCATCACATTTGTGTAAGGAGGTGGAGTGATGCTTGTACGCTGTGTTATGTGTGACCGGGAAGAAGAGATTCCGGAAATCTCTCCGGAGGCGAAACGACTCCGTAACCGGCCGATCCATACGTATATGTGCCGCGAGTGCCATGATCGCATTTCAGAAAAAACTGCGGAGAGGATCGCCACAGGCCGATTCACCTTCCGGCGCACCTCCGAATCATCGGAAGAGCAGTTCTGACCAATAACAGAAGAAACTAAAAAAAGATTCCACGCTCATACGGGCGTGGAATCTTTTTGTTCGTTTTTATCATCACTCATCCGGCGCATCTTATAAATGATCAGGATCAATGCCGCGACAATCAGCCCTTCCACGATCGGAAGGAAAAATGCGAGGAATGTGAGCACCAGGCAGCCGAGCAGAAGAAACAGATAGATAACTGCGTTCTGCCATAGCTTCAGCTTTTTCGCAAATCCAAGATAATACACGAGGGCCGACAAAGCGAATATGATGAAGAACAGGACATAGCCCGCGGAGTTGAAGGATGGCATCACTTCATAGATATAGCGGGAGATGGCCGACATTCTTCCGAAAACTTGCTCCTCTTGCAAAACGGACATTCCTTTCGGATGCGGTTACGCGTCCTGCTCCGCCAGCTTTTTCTTTTTCGCTGCCCGCTCCCGTTCGTTTTTGTCGAGGAGCTTTTTGCGGAGGCGGATGGACTTCGGCGTGACCTCACAATATTCATCATCACTGAGGTATTCGAGCGCTTCCTCAAGCGACATGATTCGGGGTTTTTTCAGAGTTGTCGTCTGGTCTTTAGTCGCAGAGCGGACGTTTGTCGCCTGCTTGACTTTCGTAACGTTCACGGTCAGGTCATTTTCGCGGCTGTGCTCTCCGACGATCATGCCTGCATACACTTCCGTGCCCGGCTCGACAAAAATCGTGCCCCGATCTTCCACCTGAAGTATACCATATGGCGACGCCATACCGTTATCCATAGAGACGAGGACACCCTGGTGACGTCCGCCGATCCGGCCTTTCTGCAGCGGCTGGTAGCTGTCGAATGTATGGTTCAGGATACCGTAGCCGTGTGTCATGGTCATGAACTCGGTCGTATAGCCAATAAGGCCGCGCGCAGGCACGTTGAATACAAGCCGGACCTGGCCGTTGCCGTTATTGACCATGTCGAGCATCTCGCCTTTGCGTTCGCCGAGCGATTCGATGACCGAACCGGTGTACTCTTCAGGCGTATCAATCTGCACGCGCTCCACAGGTTCGCAGCGGACTCCGTCAATTTCACGGACGATGACTTCAGGCTTGGAAACCTGCAGTTCATAACCTTCCCGACGCATGTTCTCGATCAGGATGGAAAGGTGAAGCTCACCACGGCCCGATACAATCCAGGCATCAGGAGTATCTGTCGGATCAACACGCAGGGAAACATCTGTCTGAAGCTGTTGCTCAAGTCGTTCTTCGATCTTGCGCGCAGTGACCCACTTGCCGTCCCGCCCGGCGAACGGGCTGTTGTTGACGAGGAACGTCATCTGGAGCGTCGGCTCATCGACGAAGAGAGCAGGTAGCGCATCCGGATGATCGACCGGACAGACAGTCTCCCCGACATCGATGTCCTCAAAACCGGAAATGGCGACGAGGTCCCCTGCATGGGCTTCTTCGATTTCTATCCGTTTAAGGCCCATGAACCCGGACATTTTGGTGATCCGGAAGTTCTTCAGCGTTCCGTCGTTCTTCATGAGGACGACCTGTTGGCCGACATGCATCGTTCCGCGGAACACCCGGCCGATTCCGATCCGGCCGACATAGTCGTTGTAATCCAGCAGCGACACCTGGAACTGAAGGGGCTCGTCCCGGTTGTCGACAGGGGCAGGAATATTTTCCAGAATTGATTCGAACAGCACCTGCATATTTTCTCCCTGATCTGCAGGATTGGGCGAAAGGCTTGCGGTTCCGTTGATGCCGGATGCATAGATGACCGGGAACTCCAGCTGTTCGTCGTTAGCATCCAGTTCGATGAAGAGTTCAAGCACTTCATCGACCACTTCTTCGGGGCGGGCAGCGTCTTTGTCAATTTTGTTTACGACAACGATTGGCTTCAGATTCTGTTCTAGTGCTTTTTTCAGTACAAAACGGGTCTGGGGCATGGTGCCCTCATAAGAGTCAACGACAAGCAGTACGCCGTCGACCATTTTCAGGATCCGCTCGACCTCGCCCCCGAAGTCGGCGTGGCCGGGCGTATCCAGAATATTGATTTTGATGTCGTGGTATTGGACAGCGGTGTTTTTCGCGAGGATCGTGATGCCCCGCTCCCGCTCGATGTCATTGGAGTCCATTGCGCGCTCATCGACGTGTTCATTAGAACGGAAAATGCCTGATTGCTGCAGCAGCTGGTCGACAAGTGTCGTTTTTCCGTGGTCAACGTGGGCAATGATGGCGATATTACGTAGATCTTGACGAATGTTTGTCATAGTTTCACTCACTTTTCTGTTGCCGGATTCATAACTGTGCTATTATATCACAGGAAAGCCATTTGTCATCTAATAACTGCCAAGTGGAGAATATAGCCGTGTCCGGAGGAATCATTCATGAAGAACGTACAATGGGTATTCGTCTTTTACGCCCTCGCCGCACTTTGCTCGATGCTTGCGATCGGCGTTGCCATCGGCTTGAAAAGCATCCTTGGAATCTTCGGCGCCATTATCCTTCTGATCGTCATCATGGGGATGGGCTTCAAGACAAAAAAATCCATGCGGGATAAAGGGTTGCTGTAATAGGGTAATACCCTTCTTCGCCCTGACCCAATCAAAAGCGGAACCCGTCAGCGGGCTCCGCTTTTATTATGTCCGTTTCAGCCGGATATATTGATCGAGTACCGTTTGGTGGAGCCCCGGCCGCGCGGCGATAAATGTATCTTTTGATATCATGTCCAGTTCTTCCCCGCGGAGGTTGGACGCAACCGCGCCGACTTCACTTATGATCACGGAACCGCCGGCTACATCCCATGGCGCGAGCCTCATGGAAAGATATGCATCGAGCCTCCCAGCGGCAACATGTGCCAGCTCAATTGCAGCAGACCCATATGAACGGGTTCCACGGCAGTCGGAGACAAGCTGCCCGATCGCTTCATGTTCGATGTACCGGTTTGGCGTCACCCAGCTGGCATTCACCCCGATAATCGCCTTTTCAACCGGCACCGGTGCCAGCATTGGCAACCGCTCGTCGTTCCGATAAGCGCCTTCTCCGCGATAAGCGTGATAAAAATCATCCGCCATCACATCATAGATATAGCCGAGCATTCCAATCCCGTCAGCGTAGATGCCCAGCGAAATGGCAAAATTGCGCTGCTGGTGGATAAAGTTCATCGTCCCGTCAATCGGATCCAAGATCCAGACCACACCTTCACCCGATCTGACGTCATCGCCGAATCCTTCCTCGCCGAGAATACGGTGACCCGGAAAATCCCTGCGGATCCTCGAGATGAAAAACTGCTCGATGTCCCGGTCGATATCGGTCACCAGGTCATTGGCGTCGGCCTTGGTCTCAATCTGTATTTTACCGGCAAAGCTGACCCTGATCCGGTGGCCGGCTTCCTTGATCAATGACTTTGCATAACGGTCTATGGCTCCCCAGTCCATATACGGCTCCCCCTTCCCGCCTGCAGGCAGCAGGCCGTCTTTTCATTATAACCGAAAGAGGATCCGCATCATTCAATGAAGCTTGAATGACTCCGGATCCCCTCGGTCCCTGCCCGCCCGGCTCCGACGGTCAGTTCGCTTTGAATGCTTCATATTTCTCCAGTTCGGCGTGAATCTCCTTTAATCGTTGCTTGCTTTTCTTCTTCTGGTCGTTATCCGATTGGGACATGGCATCGTACAGGGTTGCGAGTTCATAGTCCAGCTCCAGGTTCAGCATGCTGATATACTGTTTTTCAACTTCGGCTTTGCGGATCACATGGATGACTTGTTTCATGTGGATGCACCCTTTCACGGATTTTTTTGGTCATCTCCACTCTGAGTTCGTCGTTTGCCCGCGCTGTTCGTTGAGATGTCCTGTTGCAAAGATTGTTCCCCGTTTTTTGTTACAATAAACGTTGCGGACCAAAAACGAATTGAACAGTATTCAATCGAAAGAAGGGATTCAAATGGAGTTCAACGGTTTCAGACAGGAAGACTTTGATACATTCCAAATTGACGGGCTCGCCGAACGCATGGAAGCCATAGAAGCCCGCATCAGGCCGAAATTCCGGGAACTTGGCAGAGAGCTCACGGATGACCTCTCTGCCATACTCGGCCAGGAGATGCACCTCCACATCGCCAAACATGCCCGCCGAACGGTGAATCCTCCGAAGGACACCTGGCTCGCCATTGCCGGTGACAAGCGCGGCTATAAGAAACATCCGCATTTCCAGGTCGGGCTATTCGATGACAGGGTGTTTATCTGGCTGGCATTCATTTATGAGCTTCCCGATAAAGCGAATATCGCCCAGCGCTTCCTGGACAGGATCGATACGGTCGAAGCGACGATACCGGACAGCTATGTGATTTCCCAGGACCATATGCAAAAAGGGGCAGAACAGGTTTCCGACATCGATTTGGCTGGTGCCCTGGAGCGTTTCAGGACGGTCAAGAAAGCCGAACTCCTTATCGGCCGCAATATCCCTGCCGGCGATCCGCTGCTGGAAGACGGTGAGGCGTTTTACCGGGCTGCGAAAGAGACGTTTGATACGCTTGTTCCACTTTATAAGATGGCATACAGCTGATCCGCAATGCGGGAATCAGACAAAAAGGAGCGGCGGCTTATCGCCCCGCTCCTTTTATGATGGCTTCATCCGGCAGATCTTTCAGCTTCTTGATCACCGGGTAGGCCGCATAGCCGCTTGCATCTTCAAACTCCGTAAAGAGCTTTTTTTCACCTGACTTTGACGGTTCGATTTCTTTGAATTTACGATAGGCAGTCATCAGTTCCCCCCGCCGGATCCCGCTTTCATATGCTTTTTCCACGGCTTCGAAAAACTTGACCGCGTTAATGATTTCATCTGTTGTCCAGTCCGTCCGGAGCGGATACGAGTAGCCTTCACTTGCCATTGTTCATCCCTCCCTGTCTTGATCAGTTGCCCCACTTTGCACGGATCTGGCCGGCTTCATGCACCATGCGTCCGAACAGTTCTTCCACGGTCGGCACGTCCTCGATGAGGCCGGCCACCTGGCCGGCCCAGCCGAACCCTTGATCGGACATCCCGTCATGGATAAAACGCCGGTTCGCTTCCCCGCTGATATAGGTTTTTAACGCTTCGTAAGTCGGGTCCTGGCGCTCAATCTCCAGAATTTTGTCCGTCCAGTCTCCCGTCAGCACTCGGGCAGGAGCGCCGATCGAACGTTTAATGATGCTGGTGCCCGTTTCTGAAGCGGAAATAAGCGCTTCCTGATAGGCTGCGGATGCATCCACGCACTCTTTGGTCGCGATAAACCGCGTTCCCATTTCGATACCCTCGGCGCCGAGTGCATGTGCCGCCATCCAGCCCCTGCCATCTCCGATACCGCCCGATGCGATCACAGGGATGGAGACACTGTCCGCGACGCGCGGGACGAGCACCATAGTGCCTACATCGTCCCGGCCGAGGTGGCCGCCGCCCTCCTGGCCAACCACCATGACGGCATCAGCTCCCAGGCTTTCCGCTTTCTGGGCTTGCCGAACGGCTGCGACCAGCACTAGTTTTTTGATGCCGGTACCATCCAGGCGTTCCAGAAGAGGAGCCGGGTTGCCTCCCGTCATCGTCACTACCGGGACCCCTTCCTCTATCGCAACATCCAGCATGTGGTCAAACGCACGGCCATGCTGCCCGATGGCATAGTTGACCCCGTATGGCTTGTCCGTCATTTCTTTTACCTTGCGGATCTCACTTCGCAGCTCGCCCGGTCCCGGCAGGCTCATCGCCGTGATCTGGCCGAGTCCTCCCGCATTTGACACAGCCGCCGCCAGATCGGCATAAGCGAGATACGCCAGTCCCCCCTGGATGATCGGATACTTTACCCCTAGCAATTCGGTGACCCTTGTGTTCCATTCCATGCAAATCCCCCCCTGACTCCATCTTATCTTATGGGGAGGAGAAGTTGAACCCAGTCTGCCCGGTCCGAACATTTCAATGACATCCGTCAGCAGCGGTGCTATAATATGCCCTTGAAATCCTGAATCATGAGAACGAGGAGGATCCAGATTGTCACAGCTCGAAACACCATTGTTCGACGCGCTCCTGAAACACCGGAACCGTCACCCGATCCAATTCCATATCCCCGGCCACAAAAAGGGGCGCGGAATGGATCCCGCATTCCGTGAATTCGCCGGAGACAATATCCTGTCGGTCGATCTGATCAACATCGCCCCACTGGATGATCTCCATTCACCAAGAGGACCGATACACCGGGCACAGGAACTTGCCGCCCAGGCGTTTGGAGCCGATTATACGTTTTTCTCCGTACAGGGAACGAGCGGTGCAATCATGACGATGATCCTCAGCGTCTGTGAACCCGGTGACAAAATCATCATTCCCCGGAATGTCCATAAATCCATCATGTCCGCCATTGTCTTTGCGGGGGCCGTACCGGTCTTTATCCATCCGGAAGTTGACCCGGAACTCGGAATCTCGCACGGCATCTCTGCGGAAGCCGCCGAGACGGCGCTCGCCGCCCATCCTGATGCCAAAGGGCTGCTCGTCATCAACCCGACCTACTTCGGAGTATGCGCCGACCTGGAACGGATTGTCGACATCACGCACTCTTACGGCATCCCGGTGCTGGTCGATGAGGCACACGGCGTCCATATTCATTTCAACAACAGTCTTCCTGTTTCCGCCATGCAGGCAGGCGCAGACATGGCTGCCACCTCCGTACACAAGCTGGGCGGCGCGATGACCCAAGGCTCAGTCCTGAATGTGCGGGAAGGGCTTGTGTCGACCAAGCGGGTCCAATCCATCCTGTCGATGCTGACGACCACGTCCACATCCTATCCGATCCTGGCATCGATCGACTGCGCCCGCAGGCAGCTCGCCGTCCATGGGAGCGACCTGCTGGACGAAACGCTCCTGCTTGCCAAGGACGCCAGAAAAAGAATCAATAAGATTCCGGGACTTTGGTGTCCGGGGAGGGAACTGATCCGCAGCTCTGCCACCTTCCATATGGATCCGACAAAACTTCTGATCAGCGTCAAGGATCTGTCGATCACCGGCAACCAGGCGGAAGTGTGGTTGCGGGAAAATGCCAATATCGAAGTCGAGTTGTCCGACTTGTATAATATCCTGTGCATCCTGACGATCGGAGATACCGGAAAAGAGGTTACTCTTCTGATCAACGCACTCAAGAGGATGGCCGCTACGTTCGCCCCGGATGGATCGGAACGCCCGCCGTTCGTGGCTCTTCCGGAAATTCCGGCACTCGCGCTTACTCCGCGGGACGCCTTCTATGCACAGACTGAAGCTATCCCTCTTGATGAAGCGGAAGGGCGGATTTCCGCCGAATTCATCATGGTCTACCCACCGGGGATCCCGATCATCATCCCCGGTGAAATCGTCACACAGGACAACATCGACTATATCCGGATGAACATGGAAGCCGGTCTTCCTGTCCAGGGACCCGAGGATGACACGCTGCAGAACCTCCTCGTCATCAAAGAGAGGATGCCGATCATTTCGTGAACAGACTTAATACGGAAAATGGAGAGCGCGGAAATCTGCGCTCTCCATTTTTTATTGGGCCGTTTCCGGCATTTTGATGGTCGCCGGATCGATCAGCGTATAGCCTTTGTCCCGTAGCCCCTGAACGATCTTCGGAAGCGCCGCGGCCGTCCATTCACGATCATGCATCAGGAGGTTCGCGCCGTTGTTGAGGAATTCCGTATTCACCATGATATCGGCAAGGGCTTCCCCGTTCTGATATTCCGGCTCCCAATCATAGCCGTATGTCCAGTTCATGAGGAGCATTCCTTCCTCCGCTGCCAGCTGGCGGGTGAAATCCGTGTTCACTCCAAACGGCGCGCGGAAGAACTTCGGCTTTTCCCCCGTCACCTGTGCAACGATTTCGTTTACACCAAGGATCTCCTCACGCTGAGCCTCCTGTGGAATCTGCTTCAGATTCGGATGCGACATTGTATGATTGCCGATAGGGAATCCCATTTCATGGATTTCCTTCAGCACCGCCTTTTCTTCATCGGTATCGATAAAGTGTCCGTTGACGAAAAAGATGGCTGGCGCATCCAGCTCCTTCAAGGTCTTCGCCATCTCAAGTGCATGCTTGTCCGGAGCATCGTCGATCGTCAGCAGAGCAGCCTTTGGATCTGCGTTTCCGATCGGCTCAAACGACCAGGTGACTTCATTCAGCTCATAAAGCGGTTCTGCAGGTTCTGCAGGTACTGCCGAAGCCGGTTCCTGCTTCTCCCCACTTTCTTCTTTATCAGCTTCATCTGCTACATCAGCTGATTCAGTTGAATTCCCCTCTGAACTGCCGCTGTCTTCCTGTTCCTCAATCTGTTCATCCTGTTGATCCGCCGCATTATTTGTTCCGTTGTCTGCAGCATCCTCCTGGCCCACGCATCCTCCAAGCAGGAAAGCCGCAACTGCGGCACACACCATCCAATTCCGTCCGATTTTCATAGCTGCAGTCACACCCCTTTTCTTCTATCAGTCTATCATCGCCAAGGGATACGGCACAATGCGACAAAGGGAGTTTCAGGAAATGAAAAAGAGAGCGGAAAGTCCGCTCTCTTGTGTGGAATTATTTAAGGATATGGATCGGGTTGCCGAGAACGACTTCCGCTGCTTCCATCGAAATCTCCCCGAGTGTCGGGTGAGCATGGATGGTCATGGCAATGTCTTCGACTGTCATGCCTGCTTCGATGGCAAGGCCAAGTTCCGCGATCATATCGGATGCGCCTGCACCGACGATCTGTGCACCGAGGAGCAGTCCGTCTTCCTTACGGGATACCAGTTTGACGAAACCGTCGGAAGCGTCAAGCGCAAGCGCACGGCCGTTTGCTCCGAACGGGAATTTGCCCGCCGTCACTTCGTAGCCTTCCGCTTTAGCCTGCTCTTCGTTCAGGCCGACTGTCGCCAATTCCGGATCCGTGAAGCACACAGCCGGGATGGCCAGGTAATCGACTTCCGATTTTTCACCTGCAATGGCTTCAGCTGCGATCTTGCCTTCGTACGAAGCCTTATGCGCGAGCTGTGGTCCAGGGACGATATCGCCGATTGCAAAGATGTTGGACACGCTTGTGCGGCCCTGGCGGTCGACTTCGATCAGGCCGCGCTCGCCGAATTTCACGCCGGCTTCTTCGAGGCCCATTTCGTCCGTGTTCGGACGGCGTCCGACTGTAACGAGTACGTAGTCCGCCTCGATTGTCTGTTCTTCACCTTTGGCTTCATAAGTGACCTTGACGCCGTTTTCTGTTTCCTCAGCGCCTTTCGCCATTGCTTGTGTGACGATTTCAACGCCCTTTTTCTTGAGGCCTTTTTTTACGATTTGTGTCATTTGCTTTTCGAAGCCTGCGAGGATGTCCTTCGCGCCTTCAAGGATCGTCACTTCGGAGCCGAGATTAGCATATGCAGAGCCGAGTTCTGTGCCAATATAGCCGCCGCCGATGACAACCAGCTTGCCAGGCACTTCCTCAAGGTTCAGTGCACCGGTCGAATCGATGATGCGCTTCGAGAACTTGAACGAAGGAATCTCGACCGGACGGGACCCGGTAGCGATGATCGCATTTTTGAATTTATAAGTCTGTGCGGATTTATCATCCATGACACGGACTGTGTTGGCGTCAACAAAGTAAGCTTCGCCTTGTACGATTTCTGCTTTATTTCCTTTCAGGAGGCCTTCGACTCCACCGGTCAATTTCTTGACGACGCTGTTTTTGAATTCCTGCGCCTTGGAGAAGTCGAGTTTCACATCGGAGGTGCTGATGCCCATGTTGTCAGCACCTTTTGCTTCGACGAAGCGGTGTCCGACACTGATGAGCGCTTTGGATGGGATGCAGCCTACGTTCAGGCACACGCCGCCAAGATTTTCACGTTCTACAATCGTAACCTTCTGGCCGGTCTGTGCTGCGCGAATCGCTGCAACATATCCCCCCGGGCCGGAACCGATGACGATTGTATCCGTTTCAATTGGAAAATCACCTACTACCATTATTTACGCCTCCATTAGTAAAAGTTCCGGATTCGACAATAGTCGCTTAATATGGTTCAGCGCCTGCTGCGCAGTTACGCCGTCGATCATCCGGTGATCATAGCTCAATGACAATGCTAACATAGGAGCCGCCACAATTTCACCATTTTTGACAACCGGCTTTTCTGCAATGCGCCCGATTCCGAGGATTGCGACTTCCGGGTGGTTGATAATCGGTGTGAACCATTGTCCGCTTGCGGAACCAAGGTTCGAGATGGACATCGAGCCGCCCTTCATCTCGTTTGGCGACAGTTTGCCATCTCGGGCTTTTGCGGCGAGCTGGTTGATTTCATCAGAAATTGCGAAGACCGATTTCCGGTCCGCATTTTTAATGACCGGTACAAGCAGACCGCGGTCAGTGTCCGCCGCAATGCCGACATTATAGTAATGCTTCTGGATGACTTCTTCTGTCGATTCATCGTAGGACACGTTAAGTTGCGGATATTCACGAAGCGTGCTGACCAGTGCCTTTACGACATACGGGAGGTATGTCAGCTTGATTTCCTTCTCTGCTGCGATTTCCTTGAACTTCCGGCGGTGCTCCACAAGTGCAGTCACATCGACTTCATCAAGGTGCGTAACATGCGGTGCTGTATGCTTCGAGTTGACCATCGCCTTGGCGATTGCCTTCCGGATGGAGGAGATTTTCTCCCGGGTTTCCGGGAATTCCCCTTCCGGCAGCTGTGTTGCCGCTGCCGGACGTGCCACTTCTTCTTCTGCGGGCGCAGTATCCTGGGCCGCTGCCTCAGGGGACTGTTCTGCTGCAGGTTTTTGTCCGCCGCTCAGGAATGCATCCACATCCTCTTTCAGGATACGTCCATTTTTGCCGCTTCCTTCAACTTCATGGATGTCGATGTCATTGTCACGGGCATATTTGCGGACAGACGGCATGGCGATCACGCGTCCGCCTGACGGCTTGTCCGACTTTTTCGCGGCTGCAGGTGCCGTGCCTTGCTCTTTTTCGGTTTTAGGAGCTTCTTCCTTATCCAGGTCCTGCCCGGACTCCATTACAGACTGAACCTGGTCGTCGGTCTTGTCTGTGCCGCTTTCAGGTGCGTCTCCTTCATCTCCTTGATGATCCGGCGAATCGATCTTGATAAGGAGATCGCCGACAACTGCGACTTCCCCTTCGCCGACCAGGATGTCTTCGACCGTACCGTCTACGGGAGAAGGGATTTCAACGACTGCTTTGTCGTTCTGCACTTCGCACAGAAGGTCGTCTTCCTTGATGGTGTCGCCTTTGCTGACGAACCACTTTACGATTTCTCCCTCATGGATACCTTCACCGATATCCGGCATACGAAATTCAAATGCCACGCCTCTCACCCTTTCTTTTTTCAAAATCGTTTATCAGAATTCAAGAACCTTCTTAGCGGTTTCTACAATATCTTTTGCACCTGGCAGCCAAGTGTTCTCACCTTGTGCGTATGGATAAATCGTATCAGGGGCTGCTACCCGCAGTACCGGTGCTTCAAGGCTCAGGATTGCGCGTTCCGTGATTTCGGCAACGACGTTTGCCGCGACACCCGCCTGACGCTGTGCTTCTTGGACCACGATTGCGCGGTTAGTCTTTTCAACCGACGAGATAATGGTTTCTACATCGAGCGGCTGGACTGTCCGTAGGTCGATGACTTCAACCGAATGACCTTCCTTCTCCAGTTCTTCAGCTGCCTTCAGGCTTTCGCGGACCATGGCGCCGTATGTGATGATCGACAGGTCCGTGCCTTCTTTTTTCACATCGGCCTTGCCGAGCGGGATTGTGTATTCTTCCTCCGGAACTTCTTCGCGGAACGAGCGGTATAGTTTCATATGCTCCAGGAAGATGACCGGATCTTCATCCCGGATTGAAGAAATGAGAAGCCCTTTTGCATCGTACGGGCCGGAAGGAATGACTACTTTAAGACCCGGTTGCTGCGCCATGAGTCCTTCAAGGCTGTCGGCGTGCATTTCAGGCGTGGCCACACCGCCGCCAAACGGCGAGCGGATCGTCACCGGCGCGTGGAAATGGCCGGCACTGCGGAAGCTCATCCGTGCAAGCTGGCCACTGATCGAATCCATCACTTCATAGACGAACCCGAAGAATTGAATTTCCGGTACTGGGCGGAAGCCCTGCAGTGAGAGGCCGACCGCCAGTCCGCCGATGCCGGATTCGGCCAGCGGCGTATCGAATACACGGTCTTCCCCGAATTCTTTCTGGAGTCCTTCCGTAGCACGGAAGACGCCTCCATTAACGCCGACGTCCTCCCCGAAGACGAGGACATTTTCATCGTTTTTCAGCTCATTACGGAGTGCATCCGTAATCGCCTGGATCATCGTCATTTGTGCCATCGGTCACTTCGACTCCTTCGCTGTATAGATATCAAGCTGTTCTTTCACGTTCTCAGGCATTTCACCGCGGTACATGATATTGAGGAAGTCGCTCACTTTCTGTTTAGGAGCGGCATCCGCCTTCTTGATGGCTGCCTTGATTTCTTCTTTGGCACGCTCGATCACTTCGTTTTCCTTTTCCTCATTCCAGAGGCCCTTGCTCTCGAGGTATTTGCGGAAACGGATGAGCGGATCGCGTTTTTCCCATTCCGAATCGGTTTCGGATGTGCGGTAGCGGGTCGGGTCATCCCCGGCCATCGTATGTGGCCCATAACGGTAACACATAGTCTCGATCAGTGTCGGTCCGCCGCCGTTCAGTGCGCGTTCGCGAGCCTGTTGCGTGACCGCATAAACTGCCAGCGGATCCATTCCATCGACGAGTACACTTGGAATGCCTGCAGCAATCCCCTTCTGGGCAAGTGTTTTCGCCTTTGTCTGGAGAGAGCGCGGCGTCGAGATCGCATACTGGTTATTTTGGATGATGAAGATTGCCGGCGAGTTGAATGCACCTGCGAAGTTGATGCCTTCGTAGAAGTCACCCTGAGATGTTCCGCCGTCACCCGTATAAGTGATGACAACCGATTTCTCTCCCCGCTTCTGCTTGCCGAGTGCTACGCCGGCCGCCTGGATGTACTGGGCACCGATGATGATCTGCGGAAGGAAGATATTGACTCCATCAGGAACATCACTGCCATGGAAGTGACCTCTGGACCACAAGAACGCCTGCTCAAGCGGGAGGCCATGGAAAACGATCTGAGGGACATCCCGGTATCCCGGAAGGATGAAGTCATCCTTTTCCAGAGCATACTGGGAAGCAAGCTGGGAAGCTTCCTGGCCGGCAGTCGGCGCATAGAAGCCCAGGCGTCCCTGGCGGTTAAGGGAGATTGAGCGCTGGTCAAGGATCCGCGTCCACACCATGCGGGTCATCAGTTCTGTCAGTTGCTCATCACTCATTCCAGGATCCATCTCTTTGTTGACGATTTCCCCTTCCTCATTGAGGACTTGGAGCATTTCGAATTTATCCTCGATTTCCCGGAGATTTTGTTCCGGATCGAATGCGTTCGCCTTCTTTTGAGCCATTGCGGCAACTCTCCTTTATCTGTATTATCATTTTTGTTTTGTGAATTGGTACACCTGATTCATTTCGGATTATACAAGAACGTGAAACCTCAGTCAACACAAGGCTTTGAAAGCGCTTTTAGTATTAGTACACAGCGCCGCATTCATCAATCTGTATTAACACATAGCTCTGAATTGTTTTAGCCCATGGGAAAGGACATTTCCAGTATTCCCTTTATGAAAATGAAAAAACGCCCGAAAGCATTTACTTTCGGGCGCGTCGGATCAATTGCCTTCGCTTTCGGCGATGGTGTCATAGGCCATTTTTTTCTTTTCATTGACCGTATCCGTCGCTTCGTTAAAGGTACTTGCAGCGGCCTTGACTTCAGAATTGGCGCTGTTGACAGCTTCCACTTTTTCCTGGATAGACTGGAAGTCAGCTTCCTCATCTGTCGCCAGGCTGTATAATTCTTTCTGAATTTCTGAGGCTTTCTCGTATAGTCCGGAGAATTCCTCATGGGCGCCATAACGGTCAGCCATCGATTGCTTCAGATTATCAATGGCATCTCTGACCGGATCCCCGTCTTCACCGATTTCGTCCAATCCGGAAAGCTCTTTTTCGGCTTGGCCAAGCGCATCTCTGCCTTCTTCAAGGAGGCTGAGGCGTTCATCTGCCGTGCTGTCCGCCTCGGCTGCCATTGCCGCCAGCTCCTCCCGGTCCTCCTGTGTAAGCTCCATCATCTCATTGAATAATTCAAATTCCTCTTTTTCAAGCGATACCATTTTTTCCTGGGCTTCCAGGAACGGCTGCTCCTTTTCCTGAATCGTTCCAATTGCATCCGATAGCCTGTCTTCAGATGATGCACCGAAAGAGCAGGCGGAAAGGAGCATCGCCGCAAGCGCAGTGCCCGCCAATCTGATTTTCATGCCAGTCTCCCCTTCCCTTTCCTGTTTCTACTATATTCTCTGTAAGGGCTGTTTTCAATCGGACGGGACATTTTGTTTCATCAACCCGCCAGTGCCGTATATAATGATAGACAAGGTAAACCGCACGAAAGGAAGTCAGCTGCCATGATTACGATGGATCAGATTATCCGCGAAGGTCACCCGACCCTTCGGAAAAAAGCGGAGGAATTACAGTTTCCTCTGACAGAAGAAGAAAAGAAAACCGCTGCCGAGATGCTTGTGTTTCTTAAGAACAGCCAGAATCCCGAGACAGCGGAAAAATACGGACTCCGTGCGGGTATTGGAATAGCCGCCAACCAGATCGATGTGCCAAAACGGATGTTCGCCCTGCATATTGTCGATGAAGGCACGGAGCCGCTCAGCATGACGATTGTAAATCCGAAGATCGTGAGCCACTCTGCCCAAAAGTCTTATCTGCCCGGCGGTGAAGGCTGTTTGTCCGTTGACCGGGATGTGCCCGGATTTGTTCCGCGCTATTCCAAAATCACGGTCAAAGGCTTCACGCCGGATGGCGAACCGATCAAAAAGCGGCTCAAGGGCCTCCAGGCCATTGCCTTCCAGCACGAGCTCGATCATCTGAATGGCGTCATGTTCTACGACCATATCGACCCGGACGAGCCGTTCCGGAAATATCCTGACGCAGAACCGCTGAAAACAGACGAAGAAAAATAAAACCGGGACCGCTTTACGGCCCCGGATCTATTGCAGACAGGCGAACCCTGTCTGTATTTTTTTAGATGAGTTTCAGCTGGTCAAGGATTCTTGCGATGCCATCTTCCGATACATCACCCGCAATGTAATCGGCCTTCTTTTTGGCTTCTTCGTGGCCATTTCCCATGGCCACTCCCACACCGGCAGCCTCCAGCATCTCGATATCGTTAAGGCCGTCCCCGAATGCGACGGCATCGGACATCGTCAGCCCTTCCCGATCGAGGATCCGCTGCATGCCTCCTGCTTTGGACGTTCCTGCCGGAAGGATATCGGTGGACGTGCGGTGCCAGCGGACAAACTTCATTTCCGGGAAAGCCTCGGCGTATTCCTGTTCCTGCTGCTCGGTGCAGAACAAGAGCGCCTGGTGGATCGGCCTTTCCATGTAAAACGTTTCCGATGCACGCGGGTACGGCATTTTAAGCGAACTCAGGCTGTCTCCGACATGCGGATGCCCGGTCTCCGTTGCGACCATTTCCCTGTCGGCCATGAAAATTAACGGGAACCGGTCCCTGTCCGCCTTTTCCTTTATGCGCGCTAGGACATCCGGTTCGATGATACCGCCATGAATCAGTTCGCCCTTGTGGACGACATATTGTCCGTTAAAGCAAATGTATGTATCGACGTCCAGGTCTTCAAGCACCGGACCGACCATGAATGGCGCCCGCCCGGTTGCAATGGCGACAAGATGGCCTTTTTCACGCGCAGCCATAATCGCTCTTCTGGCTGACTCGGGCAACTTTTTCTCATGGTCGTACAGGGTGCCGTCGATATCGAAAAAGAGGATTTTCTTCGTCATCAAAATCTCCGCCTTCCTATATAACTTCTTTCACCTTGCACCTTGACAGAACATTCAAAAAGGACTATAATGACGACAAGGAGTGATAGCCATGCTTAAGCGCCTGAAACGCAAATGGTTGAAGCGGCTCAATGGCATCCTCGGCAAAAAGTCCATTGCATAGTGAACTCATGCCCCCGCAACTACGGGGGCTTTTCTTTATTTCACTGTGCCTGCATGCTATTATAAACGATATGGCAAGTATTTGAACGTGAAAAAGGAGAGCAGACCATGATCTACAAAGTGTTCTATCAAGAAAACATGAATGAAGTACCAGTCCGCGAAAACACGAAGTCACTGTACGTGGAAGCAGAATCGGAACGCGCAGTCCGTGCCGCGCTGAAAGATCGCAACCTGTACATCGAATTCATCCAACTACTCGAAGACGGCCATCTGGAGTACGAGAAAAACTCGCCGGACTTCCGCATTGAACAGGTGTGACGCGGATGAAATCGGTCAAGAATGATCAGACAGCCGTATTTGCGCTCGGCGGACTGGGCGAAATCGGCAAAAACACGTATGGGGTGCAATTCCAGGATGAAATCATCCTGATTGATGCCGGAATCATGTTCCCGGAAGATGATCTTCTCGGCATCGACTATGTCATTCCCGACTATACGTACATCGAACGGAATGTCGATAAAATCAAGGGCCTCTTCATTACACACGGCCATGAGGACCATATCGGCGGCATCCCGTATCTGCTCAAGAAAGTCAATATTCCTGTCTACGGCGGAAAACTGGCACTGGGCCTTCTGCGCAACAAGCTTGAAGAGCACGGACTTCTGCGCCGTACGAAACTCATCGAAGTGAAAGAAGAGGAAGTCATCAAGTTCCGCAAGACTTCGGTCAGCTTCTTCAGGACTACACACAGTATCCCGGATGCCTTTGGGATTGTTGTCAAAACGCCTCCCGGCAACATCGTCCACACCGGCGACTTCAAATTCGACTTCACACCTGTCGGAGAGCCGGCGAACCTGGCGAAAATGGCACAGATTGGAGAAGAAGGCGTCCTTTGCCTCTTGTCCGACAGCACCAACGCGGAGGTCCCTGATTTCACGATGTCCGAAAAAACAGTCGGAGAAAGCATCGATGAAATCTTCAGGAAAGTGAACGGGCGTATCATCTTCGCTACGTTCGCTTCCAACATCTACCGACTGCAGCAGGCAGTGGACGCCGCGATCCGGCACGGCCGCAAGATCGCCGTATTCGGACGCAGCATGGACAATGCCATCACCATCGGGACAGAGCTTGGTTACATCAATGCCCCGAAGGAAATGTTCGTGGATACTCAGGCACTGAACCGCCTCCCTGCCAATGAGGTCATGATCCTCTGTACAGGCAGCCAGGGGGAACCGATGGCAGCACTTTCACGGATCGCAAACGGCACTCACCGGCAGATCCAGATCCAGCCTGGGGACACGGTCATCTTCTCGTCTTCCCCGATTCCGGGGAATATCGCAAGCGTGAACCGGACGATCAACCTGCTGTTCCGTGCCGGAGCGGAAGTGATCCATGGGTCACTCAACAACATCCATACTTCCGGCCACGGCTCCCAGCAGGAACAAAAACTGATGCTCCGCCTGATCAAACCGAAATTCTTCATGCCGATACACGGCGAATACCGTATGCTGAAGACGCATGCCGGGCTTGCCGTGCAGTGTGACGTGCCGGAGGACAACATTTTCATTATGGAAAATGGAGATGTTCTCGCGCTCAGTGCAGACGAAGCCCATCTGGCGGGTAGAATCCCGTCAGGTGACGTCTACATCGACGGCAGCGGAATCGGCGACATCGGCAACGTCGTTCTTCGGGACCGCCGCGTCCTTTCAGAGGATGGACTCGTCATCGTGGTCGTCACGCTCAACAAGGCGAAAGGCAAGATTGTGGCCGGACCTGATCTGATTTCCCGAGGATTCGTCTACATGCGCGAATCCGGACAGATGATCAACGAGGCGCAATCGATGCTGAACCGCCGCCTCCGTCAGACCGTCGCCAACTCTGATACACCTGATACAGATGCGCTCAAGAGCCAAATCACCGATATTCTCGGCCCGTACCTGTACGAACAGACCAAACGCAAGCCGATGATCCTTCCGGTTGTCATGGAAGTCTGAGTGCTAATATAAAAAAGCTGCGCGGAACCGATTCCGTGCAGCTTTTTTAATCGAAGCGGATGTAGCCTTCATCAAAATAGCCCATGCGGAGATCACTTCCGCATGGGCTATTTGTTTAGTGCAGTGCTTTTTTTTCAAATCGGAGAATATCTGCATCCGACCCGATAATGATCAGGATATCTCCCTCTTGGATGCGCTCTTCCGCCAGAGGGGAAACGACTACGTCTTCTCCCCTCTTGATCGCCACGATATTGATGCCATACCTTGCACGGATATCGAGGTCCAGGATGGAATGGCCGGCAAGCATCTCATTGGCCTTGATCTCCATGATGGAGTGCTCTTCAGACAGTTCGAGGTAATCGAGTATATTGTTTGATATCATATGATTCGCAATCCGGATGCCCATGTCCCGCTCCGGGTGGACGACCTGGTCCGCCCCGATCTTCTCGAGCACCTTCGCGTGATAGTCATTTTGTGCTTTCACGGTGATTTTCTCAACGCCAAGTTCTTTCATGATCAGTGTTGTCAGTATGCTTGACTGGATGTCTTCACCGATGGCGACAATCACGTGTTGGAAATTCCGGATGCCCAGCGACACCAGTGCTTGTTCGTCGGTCGTATCCGCCACGACGGCCTGTGTCGCAATAGATGCGAATTCGTCCACCCGTTCCGGATCCTGATCGATGGCGAGGACGTCTGCCCCCTGTTCCACCAGTTCCCGGCAGATGCTGCCGCCGAAACGGCCCAATCCGACAACGACAAACTCTTTTTTCATCAGTCTTTCCTCCAGCCGCCGGTCCCGTTGTGCGGGCCGCGCGTAAAATACAGCTTTACCCCGTTTATGCTACCCCGAAGAAAGGGAAGGATGAATGTAAGACCTTCTCACCTCCGGTCAAACGGATGCTTCGGCCGGTCCGTGCAAAACTGGCATTTCGGATCGGTGCAAGGTTCTTCGCGCCACTCGTTGCATCCGGCGCAGTACGCAGAATCATAGGTGGCATCATAGGACAGCGGTTCCAGACAGAATTCGCAGTAGTCATCAAGTTCTTCGTAGGGGATGATACGGTCTTTAGTCATCAGGAAGACCCCTTCAATGATAGGCGTCACGCCATTGCGGCTCCGTCCCCGTCCATTGTCAGGACCCGGGAAGAAATTGTTCTTGCCCATTGCCACCCCTCCTTTTTCCAATAGTGTACCACATCATCCCAAAACTACAATGAATCGTGGTGAAATCATGGCTGAGGTTCCGATAACCAAAGACTTCATCGTTAAAGACGGCTATCTCTCCTTTATTCTGCCGTTTGCCTACAGGAAAAAACAGATCCGCAAAGCGGCTGACGCCCTTAAAGATGATGGCTTCCACTTCTTTACCCTCGACGATCCGGGAGGGCGGATTGATGAGCTTTATGAAGGAGCGATCGAGATTTCCCAGGAAGAGCTTGACCAGTATTTCCTTCCCTACGTGGAACAGAAAATCTTCCCGCCTTCTGTGGAAGATTACGGTTTCCACCGCTTCTACAAAGTGGTCGGGGAAGAGTTTTCACTGAAGGCTGACGGAGAGACGTACCCCTTCCGTTTCATGAGTCTCGATGTAATTCTCGGACCGTTCGGCATCGCCTTTCTCACGTCAAGGGTGCGCCTTCAGGATAAAGACCTTCCCCTGTCCTCCGTCCTGAACTTTATGCAGCACTTCAGAGCAACAGAAAACAAGCTGAAAGAAGAAAAAGGTTCTGTCATATTCTGTGATGATGGCGTGGAGTTCTCAAGTATCCATGAATTTCTGTTTGGCCGCCTGGCCTCCGCGGTCAAGCCGTTCGTCATCCACGACGACCGGCTCACGGGCTACTTCGGCAGCCTGCCATATTTTGAAGACGAGCGGATGTTTGTCACTTCTTTTCTGTTTGCGGAGTCAGACACCGAGATCAGCGAAGAACAGCTTTTCCGGATCGGCAGGGTGGACGGGCTCAGTCCCGAGAGAGAATCGTTCATCTCAGCATCCAACATGGATTACATACGGAATTATCTGGACCAATACCTGCATGACCGCTGGGCACCGGATCTTTACACGATAGCCACTGATTTTGCCTACTCCAATGTGACGACGAAAAATCTGGAGGACATGCAGCGGCCGCTTGCGCATTTCATGGGCACGCATTACTACAATTTCATGCTTCATTACTTTTACCGGATCATGCTGCTGCGGGTCTCATTCGAATACAGCCGGCTGAAGTGGGACAAAGACGAAGAATACCTGAAACGGCTGATCGAACTGATTACGATCTTCTCGTCCTGGTACCACTTCAAGCTGGTGAGTGTCCGCCAGGAAGGCCGCGAGCTAGGCCAGCTTTTCAGGCGGGCTTTCAGTCTGGATGACCTGTTCGAGGAAGTCCGCACAACGCTCGAAGAGCTGTATCGCACACAGGAAAACTCGGCGACCAATCGGATGAACCTCCTCCTCTTCTTCCTGACCGTCTTCACCGTCATCTCGGGTATCTATGGGATGAACCTGGTTATTGACGACTGGAAGAACGACACCAGCTGGAAGGAGATCTCTTCGTACGGAGTATTTGGATGGATTGCGTTCGTGACAGCCTTGCTCGGGATTGGCATGTCGATCTACCTCTTCTTCACTTATCTTGGCCGCATCGTCTGGAGGAAGCTGCGGAGAAAGTTCGACGATATGGACTTCTGAAAATTTGGCCCGGCACGCAATCACAGGCGTGCCGGGCCTTTTCGCATGCAGCCGGTTATTTTTGCAATCACATAAGCATTTTCCTCTTGCATTCCTGTTTGGATTTTGTATAATAAAACCCGCTATTGCTAAACTTAAAGTTTATTATAAGTAAACTCCAACAGGAGGCTATGCCATGCAGATCGGAAAAAAGATCAAGCGGCTGCGGCTGAAAAAAGGGCTCACCCAGGAAGAACTGGGCGAGCGTACAGATCTGACCAAGGGCTATATTTCACAGCTCGAACGCGATCACACCTCGCCATCCATCGAAACCCTGTTTTCGCTTCTCGAGGTGCTCGGCTCATCCCCCAAGGAGTTTTTTGACGACGGCAATCCTGCCGCCAAGGTGGTTTTCGGCAAGGAAGAGCACATTTTGAATACCGATGAGGAACGGGGGTACTCCGTCCGTTGGCTCGTATCCGAATCAAACGAAAAAGAGATGGAGCCTGTCCTGCTGACCCTTGCGCCTGGTGGTGAGTTCAAAGAGTTCGAGCCTTCCCTCTCCCAGACATTCGTTTTTGTACTGGATGGGCAGATCCGCCTTCAATTGGGTACAGAGAGTTATGAGGCCGGATCAGGAGATGCCCTTTATTACGAGGCTTCGCATGACCATCAGCTGTTGAATTCCGGTCCCGGGGAGGCCAGGTGCCTGCTCGTCGCCACCGATTCGTATTTGTGATTATTGGAAACTGGAGGTAAGACATGACGCAACAGCCCATCATCCGTTTTGACAATGTTTCAAAGCGGTACAACGACGACACGACTGTCCTGAGCAACATCAGCTTTGAAATGGAACGCGGCAAGTTTTATACGCTTCTCGGACCATCCGGCTGCGGAAAGACTACGATTCTCCGCCTGATTGCCGGCTTTATCGAACCGAGCAGCGGAGAAATCCAGTTTAACGGAAAGAAAATAAATGAGGTCCCGCCCAATGAGCGGCAGGTTAATACCGTTTTCCAGGACTATGCCCTCTTCCCTCACCTGAATGTCTTTGAGAACGTCGCTTTCGGACTTCGTATAAAGAAGATCAAGCAGGCGGAGGTCAAGCGCCGAGTCGAGGAAGCCTTGCGCTTCGTCAACCTTCAGGGGTATGAGAACCGTGAGATTTCCGAGATGTCCGGCGGCCAGCGCCAGCGTGTGGCCATCGCCCGCGCCATCGTCAATGATCCGGAGATCATCCTTCTCGACGAGCCGCTGTCCGCGCTTGACCTGAAACTGCGGACTGAGATGCAGTATGAGCTTCGGGAATTGCAGCAACGGCTCGGCAAGACCTTCATCTTCGTCACCCATGACCAGGAGGAAGCACTTGCGATGTCCGACGAGATCTTCGTCATGAATGCAGGTGAAATCGTCCAGTCAGGAACACCAATCGATATTTACGACGAGCCGATCAACCGATTTGTCGCCGACTTTATCGGGGAATCCAACATTGTGGATGGCGTCATGATCCGGGACCACCTGGTCCGTTTCGCCGGCAAGGAATTCGAATGTGTGGATGCCGGTCTGGATACAAACGAAAAAATCGAGGTCGTCATCCGGCCGGAAGACCTGGAGATCACTTCCCCGGAACGCGGGAAGCTGATTGTCACAGTTGACACACAGCTTTTCCGGGGTGTCCACTATGAACTGTCGACTTACGACAGGGACGGCAACGAGTGGCTTGTACATTCCACAAGAAAAGCGCAGGTGGGCGATGAAATCGGCCTCGACTTCGATCCTGAGGCGATCCACGTCATGAGGCTCAACGAATCTGAAGAAGATTTCGACCGGAGGCTCGAATCATACGAGGTGCCGGACCATGCAGAATAAATCGACGAAAGCCCTATATCTGATCCCGTATGGTGCCTGGATCCTCCTGTTTGTCGTCGCACCAATTGCACTTGTCGTCTACTACTCGCTGTTCGATATCCACGGCGATTTTACGTTTTCCAACTACAAGGCGTTCTTTTCCTCGGTCTATCTGGAACTGACGCTCAGCTCGTTCTGGTACGCCTTCCTGATCACGCTGTTCTCGCTGCTGATATCGTATCCGACCGCTTATTTCCTGACAAAGACAAAACATAAGCAGCTATGGCTGCTTTTGATCATCATCCCTTCGTGGATCAACTTGCTTTTGAAGACTTACGCTTTTATCGGGATCTTCGGGCAGTACGGTCCGATCAACGCCTTTTTTGCAGCAATCGGCATCGGATCCACGCAGCTGCTGTTCACCGATTTCAGCTTTATTTTCGTATCAGTCTATATTTTCATTCCGTTCATGATCTTGCCGATCTTTAACGCGATCGACCGGCTCAATCCGGCACTGATCGATGCGTCGCGTGATCTCGGGGCAAGCCCCTGGACAACATTCCGGAGGGTCATTCTCCCGCTCACGATGAACGGGGTGAAATCCGGCATCCAGGTGACTTTTATTCCCGCGCTTTCGCTATTCATGATCACACGGCTGATTGCAGGGAACAAAGTTATCACGCTCGGCACAGCGATCGAGCAGCAATTCCTCGTCACCCAGAACTGGGGAATGGGCTCGACGATCGCGGTCTTCCTGATTCTGTTCATGTTCATCATCATGCTGTTCACCGGCCAGAAAGAGAAAGGAGGCGCATCGGTTGGGAAAACAAAGTAACGCACAGAAACTCTTTCTCGCGCTCGTATTCATCATCTTGTATGCGCCGATCTTCTTTTTGATCTTCTACTCGTTCAACTCAAACGGGACGATGTCGTCTTTTGAATCGTTTACGTGGGAGCACTATGCCGCAGTATTTGATGATACCCGGCTCATCATGATTGTGCTCAATACCGTTATCGTCGCACTCTTGTCGGCACTGATTTCAACCGCGATCGGCGTTCTCGGCGCACTTGCGATTGTTTATCTGAAAAACCGGAAACTCCGCAACACGCTGCTTTCATTGAACAACGTGCTGATCGTCAGCCCGGACGTCATTATTGGGGCATCGTTCCTGATTCTTTTTACTGCGGTTGGTGTGCGCCTCGGATTTGCATCGGTACTTATCTCGCATATCGCATTCAGCGTGCCGATCGTTGTCCTCATGGTGCTGCCGAAACTGCTGGAGATGAGCGACTCGCTGATCGATGCTGCCCGCGACCTCGGCGCATCCGGCCGGGACGTGCTGACACGCGTCATCATCCCGTACATCAAGCCGGGGATCTTCGCCGGATTCTTCCTGGCGCTCACATACTCGCTCGATGACTTTGCCGTGACCTTCTTTGTAACGGGCAATGGATTCAGCACCCTGTCCGTCGAGATCTACTCGATGGCACGCGCAGGCATCTCTCTGACGATCAACGCGCTCTCCGGCCTGATCTTCATCGTCACTATTGGTCTGGTCCTCGTCTACTATGCATTGAACCGGCGCAACCGCACACCTGTCACGGGGGTGAAGAAATGAAAGACATCATCCGGGCCTCAGTCGCGGTGATTGTCGTATCCGCCCTGCTCCTCTACATCAACAGTCAGCTCGGCAAGACATCGGGAAGCACGGGTAGCGACACCATCACCGTCTACAACTGGGGTGAATACCTGGATCCGGAACTCCTGAATCAGTTCACGGAGGAAACCGGCATCCGAGTCATTTATGAAACATTCGATTCGAATGAAGCGATGATGACGAAAGTCGAACAGGGCGGGACGTCCTATGACGTCGCCATGCCATCTGAATACATGATCGAGAAAATGAAGGAGGATGACCTTCTCATTCCTCTTGATCATTCTAAAATCCCGAATCTGAAGAATATCGATCCTTATTTTTTGGATCTTCCGTTTGATCCGGGCAATGAATACTCCGTCCCCTATTTCTGGGGCACAGTCGGGATTGCTTTTAACCCCGATCTGCTCGGGAAGGACTTTGACTTCACAAGCTGGGAGGATCTGTGGAGCCCCGAGCTCCGCCAGCAGGTCATCCTCGTCGATAGTGCCCGCGAGGTGATCGGGATGGGCCTGAACAGCCTCGGGTATTCCCTCAACTCGACCGATGAAGCCGAACTGGATGCCGCATCTGCCAAGCTGGACGAACTTACGCCGAATGTCAAAGCCATCATCGGCGATGAGATTGTCGAGATGATGCGGCGGAACGAGGCAGCCATTGCCCTTACTTGGTCGGGCCAGGCCCTCGATATGATGTATATTAACGAATCAATCGATTTCGCGGTGCCTGAGGAAGGTTCCAACCTTTGGTTCGACAACATGATCATTCCGAAGACTGCGGCCAATGTCGACGGTGCACATCAGTTCATCAACTTCATGCTGGATGCTGAGGTCGCGGCACAAAATGCCGATTGGGTCGGTTATTCTACGCCGAATGCTGCCGGACTTGAGCTGATGGACCCGGAAGTGACCGGGGATGAGCGTTTTTATCCGGATGAGGAAATCCGCGAGCGCCTTGAAGTGTACCGGAACCTCGGACCGGAAATGACCGGTGAATACAATGAACGCTTCCTCCGTTTTAAGATGGGGATGAATTAATAATCAGCCCGGAATCCGCAGATTTCGGGCTGATTTTAATTTTTGTTTTTTTCTTGGAAGGCATAGCTGCTAGTGAAATGGGTAATGTGGATATGGTAAGATAGTTTGACACACGAAATTTCAAAAAGGGGGCCCGGGCATGGCGGAGGGAACCAATCGTTCTGCATTGTATATCCTCATGTTCAACATGTTCATCGCGATGTCCGGCATCGGGCTGATCATTCCGATCATGCCGGCTTACCTGGAGACATTTGGAGCAGCCGGCCAGGTGCTCGGCTTTCTGATTTCCTCCTTTGCGCTGGCGCAATTCCTGTTTTCTCCGATATCCGGCAATCTGTCTGACAGATATGGACGGAAGAAGCTGATCATTTTCGGGCTTGTCGTCTTCGGCCTGTCACAGCTCGCCTTCGGTCTCGCGACGGAACTTTGGATGCTGTTCGTCGCCAGGTTCATCACCGGCTTCGGTGCGGCTTTCCTTATTCCTCCGATGATGGCCTTCGTTGCGGACATCACGACTTTTGATGACCGCGGAAAAGGGATGGGATGGCTCGGTGCCTCGATGTCCCTCGGCTTCATGATCGGCCCGTCTATAGGTGGATTCCTCTCGGGCGTCAGTCTTCAGTTCCCGTTTTATATCGCCTGCAGCGTCGCCCTGATTGCCGCTTTGTCCTCAGCGCTTATTCTTCCGGATCCCCGTCCGGAAGCCGGACCGGAAAAGCAGGAGCCGAAAAAGCAGGAGAACATTGTGGGCCAGCTAAAGCGTTCTATTGCTATGAATTACTTTATCCTGCTGATCATCACGCTTGTCTTCTCGTTCGGACTCGCAAACTTCCAGGCGACGATCTCCATGTATATGGACAAAAAATATGCCTACACCCCGGCCGAGATTGCGATACTCATGACAATCGGGGGCTTTATCGGGGTCGTTGTCCAGACATTTGTCGTCGATCCGCTGTTCCGCAAATTCGGTGAGATGCGGGTAATCCTTGTGAACCTGCTGATCGCGGCAGTGTCGATGTCCTGCATTTTATTTGTAGACCGCTTCTGGTCGCTTATGCTCATTTCGACATTCTTCTTCACGGCGACTTCCCTGCTCCGTCCGGCATTGAATACACTGATTTCGAAGATGGCCGGAAACGAACAGGGATTTGCCGCCGGCCTGATCAATGCCTATATGAGTCTCGGCAATATGTTCGGTCCTGCACTGGCCGGGACGCTATTCGACATTAATATGGCCATCCCGTATATGTTCGGAACCGCTGTGCTGCTTATCTGCTTCGGCATCACCGTTACCTGGGCAAGGCTGCACAAAGAACAGCTCCAGGCGCTCCGCTCCAGAAAAGTTGCGGTGACCCGGTAAAAAATCAATGCAGGACCACTGAAAGCCAAAAGGGCCGTCACTCAGATTTTTGAGTGACCGCCCTTTTTCGTGTGTCCCGCTGATTTCTGCTCGAAGGGATGGGTTTCCCCTAAAGAGGGAAATTATCAATGCATACGGCGGTTTCGTCATTCGTGCGCTTGGTTTCGTCATTCGCATGCCCGGTTTCGTCATTCGGCCCCCCGATTTCGTCATTCGCCAGCTTCCCGGGGCCGAATGACGAGATTATCCGATCGAATGACGAGATTATCCGGCCGAATGACGAAATTGCCCTGATGAATGACGAAATCACCACACGCGGCTGATCGCGGTCACCACCGCCTCGGTTTCGTCATTTTCTCAACCGATGGGTTCATCAGAGGCCACGCTTTGTATGGCCACCTCCTGCGTTCCGCATTATTGATCATGCCTTTTTGCTTTCAGCAGCTTTTCCACGCTGGTTTCTTCCCTGTGCGCTGCTGATTCCCATTTCCCTCCTGCAGACCGTCCCGGTTTCAGGCTTCGCGGCATTCCGAATCTCCGCAACGTGATATCCGAAAAGAAGATCAGCATCGCCGCGAGGACGAACCAGTCCCAGGCAGGGAGGATGTCCTTTTTGGACGATTCCGGTGGCCGCACCGCTTCTTCGGCCGCTTCAAGCATGCGCCCGCCGGACAATTCTGCGATGGCGGAAAGGCGTTCCTCATCAGGAGGCCCCGGCCGGTATTCATCCCCATACGGGATCGTGATGCCGGCCGTCGTGACAGTCTCCCCGTCCCCGGATATCCTGAAGAAGACGAGCCCCGGACCGGATTCTACCCGGACGCGCGCTGTACCCGGGCGGACCGGTTCAACTGTGGCCCCGAGTTCGCGGCCTTTCTCGTCGGCGACGGCGATGTCCAGGAACGGCATGGTATCCGGTCCGGTCACCGTATACGAACCGTCTGTGTTCCTGCGGATGTCAAACGGCTCGCTGCGATATTGCGGAAGGATTCTCGAAGCGGCGGTTGTCCACAACTCCCCCCAGCGGTCCCAGGATGCTAAGCCTCCGCTCCATCCTCCCGAGCCGGAAGTATAGGCGAGCGTCTTGCCCAGGCCATATCGGCCTTCTGCGATGATTGGGTCTTCTTCCGGGCTCTCTAGGATGACTTCAGAGGCGGGCTTTGCCGTGGTCGCGATATAAGCGTTCATCTGCGGCAGCCCGGTCCCGAATAGTGCATCCCAGCCTGTCCCACCGCGCACAGCCGGAGTGAAAGGCTGATCGACAATATAGGTCCTAGACAGCATGGCCGTCTCCCTCGACAGGATGGACGGCACCGAATCGGCATCGGTCACTTCATAATAGCGGCCTGAAGCCTGGTCAGCGAGCTGCCTCAGAAGCTGCCGGTCCGCATCCGAGCCAATCGCAACAGTCGACATGGTCACGCCGTCAGCTTCGCCTGCTTCCGAAAGAGACGCGTAGTCCCCTCCCGGCGCGGACATTCCGTCTGTGAGAAGAATGATATGCTTCCGTTCCAGGTCAAGGCCACGGAGCCGTTCATAGGCCAGCGCGACTGAAGGGTAGATATCGGTGCCGCCTCCCGGCGTGACCGACATGATTTTCACGGAGGCTTCATCCGGATCCCCGATCGGTGATGTTTCGATCACTTCCCATGGACTATCATCAAATGCGATGAATCCGAGTGTATCTTCTTCCCTCAGCAGAGCCACAGAGCGCGCAGCCGCCTCCTTGGCCAGGTCCAGCTTTCGGCCTCTCATGCTGCTTGAACGGTCCAGTACAATCACGAGCCCCAGTGAAGGGATGATCTGTTTGCCGGTCACGTCCATATCAACAGGAAGCATCTCCTCAATCGGCGTACGGAAATAACCGCCCAGGCCGAAGCTTTCCTCTCCTCCGACCATCATGAAGCCGAGCCCGAATGTTTTAACGGCCTGTTCGATGACAGTCATCCGTTCCTCCCCGACCCGGTGACCGGGGACATTATCGAATATGACGGCATCAAACTGAAGATAGGATGACAGATCCTGTGGAAGGGCTTCAGCATGGACTGTTTGGACGCTGATCCCGCTGTTTCCGATCATGTTTCCAATCGGGCTCGGGTTCTCGGCAGTATCTGCGATCAGCACACGGGGCGGCCCTTCGATTTCAGTGGCGGCGATCATCCGGTTGTTTTCCTGGATGCCGTCACCTTCCATGATGACCTGTGCCCCGTATTTCACTAGCCCCTCTTCAACCTGCACCTCACTGAATGTAAATCGGTTTTCCCCTTCGGAAAGCTTTACATCCCGCTCGGCAACGGGCTGATCATTGCGGAACAGGACCAGCCGTGCCTCTGCCGGTCCGGTCGCCCTGACGGTCACCTCCAGCTGCTGGGATTCGCCTTTTCTGCCTGTGGTCGGGACGCTGAATGAAGAGACGGAGACGTCTTCTGTATCAGCGGGAGCAAACATGGCCGCATCGACCGTGACTCCGTCCGGCAGCTGGTTGCGGATATATTCGATTGCGTTTCCCCTCGTCTCCCTGCCGTCCGACATTAGCACGATCCTGGCCGGACTTTCCGCGGCGGCGGCTGCCGCATACCGGAGTGCGCCTTCGAGATCCGATTCTCCGGAATTCCCGTTTATATCCGCACCTCCGGATGCCGGCGATTCATTCGTCACTTCACCTGCAAACGAAAGCACCTTGATATCTCGGTCCTGTCCCTTGCTGATGGCCTCTGAAAGAAAGGCCGAGGTCTTTTCCTCTGTCCCTTCCATAGAGGCGGAGCGGTCCACAAGGAAAATCAGCTGCTCCTTCTCCGCCGTCATCAGAAGATAAGGGGAAGCTGCTGCAAAGATCAGCAGTGCGGAAGCCGAAATTCTCAATGCGGGGAGCACAAGGGACTTGTGTCCCCGTTTTTCACGCTCCCGTTTCCAGGACCAGAGGAGATAGCCAAGGACCGGGAGAAGGAGCAATAGATAGGCCGGGTGTTCAATACGAAAGTCCATGACGGCGCTGCACCTCCCATTCTGCAAGGATCAACAGCAAGATCAGGAGGACGAGCGGCAGGATGATGGGCTGTTTCCCGGCAGATAATCCAGTTGTCCCGCCATCGGCCCTTTCACCGGCGTTGAACGAAGGTCCGGCAGTCACCATGCGCTCTTCTTTTGGCAGTACGACGGACAGGATGCGTTCTTCATTACCGGACCTTAAAACGTACAGACCGGGCTTATCCGGCGCAGTCACCGCCTCGGCGGCAGCGAATTCGGACAAGTATTCACCGGCCGCGGTGTACAGCTGCCAGCCGCCTTCCTGTGAAGGTGTGACCGGACGCCTTTCACCGGGGAGGAAGGTCCCGGCCACCGCCTGCTCCCGTGAAAAGCTGTCAATGACACTCCAGAGAAACATTGGGAATGAGGGCCGGAGCGGCCAGTCCGTCATGGATGGATCGGCCAGCACGGCAATCCTGCCATCGTCCGCTCTCTGGATGAGCGGACTGCTCTCAGGACCGGCAACCGCCTTCATGTCCTCAAAAGGCGGGTATAGACCCGATGCATAAATTTCCTCACCCGGAGCAAAACCGAACAGCGGATCTTCGGACGGTGTGATGAACACCGGATTTTCTTCGGGCTCCCCCTCCCGTCCGAACAGTATTGTGCGTCCCCGCCGTTGCTGGAATGTCACTTCCGAACCGGTCACGACAATCGCCTCCTCCGGCAGTTGCCCAGCCTCCCCGCTCCCGTATGCGGTCACATCGGCACCGGTCGCTTGCAGGGCTTTATATACCAGCTCGTGCAGTCCGGTCTCTACGTACACCGGCAGTTCCCCTCTGACGGAAACGGCATGAACCGTATTGTCCGCAGGGTATCCATCATCTGCATCAACCTTGAGCTGAAGTCCCCGGACGTCCGGCAGCCCGTTAAACAAAACCCGCTCCGACTTTCCGGCACCTAAGGTCAATTCACGGGCTTGCCCTACCGGTTTACCCTGCCCGTCTTCAAGATACAGCGATGCTTTTTTGTCCGCCGGGGAATCATTGGCCACAACTGCAATTGCCGACTGGCCATCTTCCTGCCGGGCGATGCCAAACTGCCTGACCGATACATTTTCCGGGAGTGCCGGTGCGGCATGTATCCTATAAACCACCCCAGGCACAACTGCCGGAAGTTCTTCCGGTCCCGCAGCATCCGTGAAAACATGGACATCCGCCTGTTTCCCGCCGGCGACTGTCCCGGCAAGGGCCAACGCAGCAGTCAGATCCTGATGGGCATAGGTCAGTCCCAATTCCCTGACTATCCGGAGCGCTTCATCCGCCTCTTCTGAAACCTGCAGCAAAACTTCAGGAAAGCCACCGGCTCGGATGATGGTGAAGCGGGCGCCTTCATGGTCCCGGATCAATGATTCCATCCTTGTCTTGTGACGATCGAACAACGGCTCACCATCTTCTTCGGCAAGCATCGTGGCAGAAGTGTCCGCGACAATGACCAGGTGATCGGAATGTTCACCGGAACCGGTTATACCGGGCTTCATAAGCAGAAGAACAAACAGCAGAAGAGCCCCCATCTGGAGATAAAACAGGGCATTCCGATTCAGATGGCTGATAAGTGGGGAGCTTTCCATATGCTTCCGGGATTCTTCCCAGAAAAGGACAGACGGCACGGTACGCTCCTCATACTTCTTCCTGAAAAAGTAATAAAGGAAGACGATGGCGGGAATGACCAGTGTCCAGATCATGCCGATTGAACCGAACCCCATCCGATCACCTCCTTTTTCAGCGGACCCAGCCCGCTTTTCTCATCTTTTTTGAGACAAACTCCAGCGTGGCTTCTTGTTGCCGCGCTTCGAGGACTGCAACACCGTACTCCCGGCAGAGGGAGGCAAGCTCAGAAAAATGTTGTTCACTGATCTCCTGCTGCCTGTGTATCAGGTTTGGAGTAAGCGATACATCCACCGCCTTGCCGGTTTCCGAATCGACAAAGCGTACATCTTCAGCCCGTACGGGAATGTCCGGAGTGTCATCTCTCAAAAGGATCATCCGGACCTCTCCCGCGCTTTTCCTGAGCTTGCGTAACAGCGGACGGAAGGATGCCGGCGGCTCCAGCCCGTCGGTCACGACATATCGGATTGATGCGCCCAAAAAGTTCTCTGAAGCAGCAGCATCTGTAAAGCCGGTCCCTTCGGGGGACGGCAGCTGTTCCAGGTGCCCCAGGAAACGGTTCCTGTTCCGGATGCCCTTTGCCGTAAGCACGGACGGTTTTGGGCCGCCGACAGCCATGAAGGAAAGATGATCGTCCGCCGACAGCGCCATCATGCCCAGCACTGCGCACAACTTACAGCCATATAGCCACTTGGCACCCCCCATCGACCGGCTGGCATCAAGAATCAGCGACACTCGAAGCTCACGCTCATCCATGAACCGCTTGATGAACAGCTGGTCCGTCCTTGCATAAATGTTCCAGTCGACATTTCTGATATCGTCACCCGGAGCATAGGGCTGAAAATCCGAAAAATCCGGTGATGTCCCGCTCCTGCCTGAAGTGTTCCTGCCATGATGGATCCCTCTCGGACCATTGCGGCTCAGATGCCGGAGCCGGGAAGCGGCAACTGCGGCAGACGCAGGGAAAAAGATTTCTGTCATAACGTGTGGCCTTCTGCCGATAAATCGGCCAGCCGGATGATCAGATCATCCGCGGGCATTCCTGCCGCTTCCCCTTCATAGTTGAACAGCAGACGATGACGCAGCACCGGGACCGCACATTTTTTCAGGTCACCGATCGACACATGAAAGCGGCCCTCGGTCAGTGCACGTGCTTTTGCCGCCAGCACAAGGCTCTGCAGGCCGCGGGGACCGCTTCCGAAGCGGACCCAGCGTTTCACCTCGTCCAACGGTGAATCGGAAGGATGCGTTCCGGTGACGATCTGCGCGGCCACGTCCAACATTTCCTCAGGTAAAATCACTTCCCTCACCATTTCACGCGCATGTCGGATTTCTCCCGGGTCCAATAACTTCTCGAGGCTTCCGGTCCCGCCCCCGGTCGTACGGCGGATAATTTCTTTAAGCTCTTCCGTGCCCGGATGCGGCACAATCACTTTGCATAGAAAACGGTCCAGTTGCGCTTCGGGGAGAGGATATGTCCCTTCGAGTTCAATCGGATTTTGAGTGGCCAGCACAAAAAACGGATCCTTCATCGGACGCGTGTTTCCGAGTATGGTCACCGTCCTCTCTCCCATTGCCTCGAGCAGCGCGCTTTGTGTTTTTGGAGTGGCGCGGTTTATTTCGTCGGCAAGGACCATCTCGCTGAACAGAGGGCCTTCGCGGAAGACAAAAGTCTTGCGCCCGTCCGGCATCTCTTCGATCACCGTCGTCCCTGTGATGTCGGAAGGCATCAGGTCCGGTGTAAACTGGATGCGCGAAAAGCCCAGGTCCAGCACTTCGGAAAACGTCCGGATCAGCATCGTTTTCCCAAGTCCCGGCAACCCCTCAAGAAGGGTGTGGCCACCGGCAAGGATGGAATAAAGGATAAAGTCCACCGCCTCTTCCTGGCCGACGATGAACTTCCCCACTTCTTCCTTCACCTTCCCGATTTTCAGGCTCATCTCCGTGTAATCCTCTTTCACAAACGCCATTTTTCTCACTCCCTCTTGTCGATCGATGAAAAGTAATCGGACAGGACCCGTTGGAGGTCTTCCGGCAGGCCGAGACGGCCGGCATGTTCCACATAGGCATCCCGGTATTCGCTTTGCACCTCCCCGTAAGGCCGGACTTCCCCTTTTTCAGCTGGCACAAGACTTTCGGCAGCAGATGTCCCTTCTTTCTGCATTCCGGAATCCAGCACCGGATCTCCCGGTTCAGCCGCGGACTGCGGCGTGCTGACGAGGTTCCGGTCCCCGCTGCCAGATCCGTAGCCGGAGCCCTCGCTGCCGGAACCGGCACTTTCTCCTCCACTGCCTTCTGACCCGGATTCCGTTCCGCTTGTGCCCCCGCTGCCGGTGTCACTTCCGCTTTCCGTACCGTTCCCTCCGCCGTTATGCGCTTCATCGCCATTTCCGCCCGGAGCACCATCGCTTTCGGAAGCAGAATTTCCTTTGCCTTTACTACCCGATTCTCCGCTTCCGCCAGAGGGCGTCTGTTCCTGTTCAGACGCATCACCGCCGGCAACGTCCCCCTGTTCTCCATCAAAGGCGTACTCCGCTGCCCCAGATGTGCGTCCCATGCCGGCCAGCTGCTCTTCGGCGTCTCCGGACAATGCGGCCAGAGCTGCTGCCGCTTCGCCTGGAGCAAGAATGCGTTCCCCCGCTGTTTGTCCGGGATTGTGTCCGGGACGATCTGACAGGCGATCTTCAAGGGATAGTTCCCGCTGAAGCTTCAACGCTTCGCGGACCGCTTCTTCCGGAGAATCGGCAGATCTGATTTCTTCAGCCACATCTGCAAGCCGCTTCTCCAATTTCGGATCCTCCGCCACATCCGCCAGACCATTTACATTTTCTGCGAGATCTTCGATGATCCCCCGCTCTTCTTCCGCCTTCTGCGCTTCCAGTTGCGCGAAGGATGGGAACAGGGCAAGCACCGCCACAGCCGAGGCTGCGGCAGCAGTAATCAGGAGCGGCCTGCGATCCATCCAACGCCCTTTCCTATTACGGAACCGTTCCAGTGCGCCGTTTGCCGCTTCCGCAGCTGCATCCGCAAGCGCTTCCGATAGTGGGCCTTCACGCTTCCCGTCCGTCTCCGCAGCCAGGATGACATTGTCTTGGCTGAACGAATCGAGCAGCCTTACCGAAACCGGCCGCGAGGGAGCCTTCCGCCACTCGTATACGAATACCGTAACCGCAATGAAGCATGCCGCCATCACCGCATAATCTGCATAACCCGGCCAGACAAACAGGCGGGAGACAGCAAGCGTCGCTGCGACAGTAACCGTGCCGGACGCCATCGCCCGTACAGTAGTTCTTGCAAACCATTCCAACAAGAGTCTCCGCCTTACGTGTGCGACGGCCTCATCGAGCTTACGCCTGCTGTCCATACCAGCCCTCCTTTATTTTCCCCGAGCCATATTGACACGCAATGACTTCACCGACACAAAAACAGACGTCACGGTCATAAGCAGATAAAACAATAGATAAGTCACCCATACCGGCCATCTCAATCCTGTCATCCCATGAAGAAATTCTCCGGAATCCGGTGCGAGGAGAGAGGCTGTCAGAACCGCCGGATTAATCGCCGCAAACAGATAAGCGAAAGGTGATGCACCTCCCTGGCTGAGCGAGGCGAAGAAAACGCTGAGAAAACCGGTTACCGCCAGCAAAGCAAGTACCGAACCGTATGTTGCGATCATCGAGATGATCGTTTTCCTGATCAATGTGGAAAACATGACTCCGAGGCTGCCGACCGCAACCGTCGACAGGAAGAAATAGAACATGAGCAGAAGCAGCTGTTTGGGTGACACACCGCCGTACAGGAAGACCACACTATATAGCGGCAGGCTTGATACCAGCATCAGAACAAGAAAGGCGATTGATGACAACAGCTTGCCGATGATGATCTGGAACGAGGACTGCGAAGTCGTCAGCAGCATATTGAGTGTCTGCTTTTCCCGCTCCGAACTGATGGAGCCTGCCGTCAGCCCCGGCGTAATGAAAAGGACGAGCACAAGCTGGATATATGTGAGCATCGTGAACAGCATAAAGCTTTGACCGGGATTCAGATATCCCCCGGATGATCCGTCCTGTGTCATGATGTACATGAAGCCGATGACGAACAGGCTCATTGCCGCAAGGTAGAACAGGATGCCCACAAAGCTTTTCGGCGAGCGGAACCGGAGCTTGATTTCTTTCATCAGAACCGGGTTGGACAGGTGCGCTTTCATGATACCCCGCCCCCTTTCGTCAGTGACAGGAACACATCTTCGAGGTCGGTCTCCTCTTCGGAGAATGAGCGGATTCCGAGGGAGCCTGCAGCGGCCGCAGCAAGCAGTTCCTCCTGGTCCGCCTGTGAACCGCCGAAGGAGAATGTCACCTCACCTGCCTCATCATCCCTGCGCAGTGAGGATACAAACGGCCTTTCCTCGAAGAATTTGACCGCAGCAGCGGCAGGACCATTCAGCTTTACGGTGATGACCCGGTCCCCTTTCATCATGGAATGAATCTCCCGCACGGATTGCCTGGCCAGCAGTCTTCCCCGGTCGATCACCCCGATTTCGTCGCACATTTCCGCCAGCTCGGGGAGGATGTGGGAAGAGATGAGAATCGTTTTGTCCATGTGCTTCAGCCGCTTCATGATTTCCCGCATTTCTACCCTCGCCCTCGGATCTAGTCCGGAGGCCGGCTCATCGAGGATCAGCACCTTCGGGTCATGGATGAGGCTGCGGGCCAGGCAAAGCCGCTGCTTCATCCCGCGTGACAGGGAATCGACATAGGCATCCTGCTTTTCAGACAGGTTCACCAAGTCGAGAAGCTGTCCGATCAGAACCTTGCGCTCCCCGGCCGGTATGCCGTAGCTGGCCGCGTAAAAGTCCAGGTACTCCTCAGTTTTCAGCTGGTCGTACACACCGAAAAAGTCAGGCATGTAACCGATCAGCCTGCGCACTTCCGCAGGAGAGGTTCGCACGCTGTGCCCTCCGACAAAGGCATCGCCGGAAGTCGGAGGTAGCAGGGTCGCCAGGATCGAGAACGTCGTCGACTTGCCTGCGCCGTTTGCGCCGACAAATCCGAATACACTTCCCTCTCCGATTTCCAGGTTGAGATCATGAAGCGCTTGAAATGCCCCATATGATTTGGTCAGATTCCTGGTTTTTATCATGGCGACGCCACTCCTTCCAATTCAATTTCCGGCAGCATGGTGTGCCCTCCGTTAGAAGGACTATCGATACGGAATCGGAAATCACCTTCCCGGCCGATATAGTCTTTTGCAGGATCCAATCCATTTTTGCCGGTTGTAAGCTCTTCAAATTCCCCGGATGACCGATTCAGGATGGAGATGGCGGCGCCCTCCATAACCCGGACACTCAATGAAGTCCAGCCGACTTCCGGCTGCACATAGGTTTCCGGAACGGACGGCTCATATAGAAACGTCCCCGGCGAGAGATAAAGTTCACCATCCGGATACTGTTCCACAAAACCGTCCTGCTCTTCCGGGGAAACGTGGCCATTGATAGCAGAAGGCGGGATACTGAATGGCCCGGACAGCCGGATCTCCGGATCGAACTGCTGCACGATGACTGAAACCGAACTGTACTCCGGATTTCCTTCCAGACTGACATTGGCAAGCGGAGTGGCGGTATGTCCGACCAGCGCCGGACGCTTTCCATCCAGATAGTAACCTGCAGCCTGGACCATATTACCGGCCCTGTGATCTTCCCGGTTCCCGAAGCTGATTCCGGTATGACCGGATCCTGGTAATGACACTGCCGGGAACAGCACACTGCCCGGAACTTCCACATCAATTTCCACAGTTTCTCCGGCCTCAAGATCGGCGAGCGGGATTAATCCTGCGCCGCTCCAGACAGAAACATCCCTCAGGCGGAACGGAAAGCCATTAGTGAGGGTGCCGGTAAGGCTGCCTCCGGAGACAGAAAGATCAGCCTCCAGACTTCCGGCATCTTGAATGCGGGTTTCGCCATGGACCGTGCGGACCGTCCAGAACGGCATGTCCCTGAGTGTGAGCAATGTCCCTTGTGGTGTCTGTTCCGCAACCGCGTGTCCGAAGCTGCCCGAACCGCCGGAAAAGGCAGCACTTTCCCCTGCCGCTGAGAGGGTCATCGGTAACGATGCGGCCACCTCCAGATCCCCTCCCCGATTGGTCAGGATGGACCCCGTGTACATCCCGGACAATGTTCCGCTTCCGTCGGAAAAGAACAGGGCGGCCTGCCTGAACTGCGGATGGAACAAGCGGTCTTTTGCACCGTAAGCGAATATCCCCGCAGAGATCAGGACTGCAGCAGCCGGGATAATCCACCAAGCCTGTTCCCGCCGGTCTCTTTTTTTGAGGACGTAATAAAGAACGGGACCCACCAGGATAATGTAGAGCATGACAATGAGAATGATGGCCGCTGCAGGAATCCTGAAGGTCTCGAAACGTTCCGTTGCGCTTTGGCCCAGATGAACAAAGTCACTTCCGGGATCCCCATGCATGCCGGAATAGGCAACATTGCTGCCCGGCAGTCCCGCAAGAATCACTCCAATGAACCGGTCGAGATCCGGTGCGGAAGCCAGCGGCTCATCTCCGAAAGAAAATGCCGTCTGAACGATACTGCCTGTCCCGAATTTAGAGAATGCAGCAAGGACACGGCCTTCCCAGTCCCCCAGGGATTGCGCGCCGCCTGACAGTGAGACCTCGAACGCCGGCACGGCAGTTCCGACGCCCGATCCCTGGAATGCCTCAGGAGGAAGTTCAGCCCGGCGCAGCTGTTCAAGGGGCAATGCACTGCTGAACACTCCGGCATCCGCAGGGTCATCTGTCATCCCGATGAGGAGTGTCGCCCCTTCCCTTATGCGGCCTGCTATGGCCTCCTGATCAGCAGTTGAGAGCCCGGCCAGCACTCCGTCATCCGCGATGATCAGATCAGCCGCCTCCCATCCGGCCGCATCCGCCGGAAGGGGGGCATCCAGGTCAACCCCGATCACTTCTGATTCCGGTGTATTCCCGAAGTCCAGATCCCGGAGTCCCGCAAGACGGTCGGCACTTTCGGTAAGAGCAACCGCAAATGAAGTTTCCATATAGTAAAAATTCACATTCGGGCGCCGGTCACCTTTATACTTGACCTCCCGGCCGTTTCTCCAGCTTCCATCAAAAAAGCGGAATTGCTGTTCCGAAAAAGTATAGGAATTAGCCGAATCGACTGTCATCCTCACTGTCTCCGTCTCACCCGTGCCGACACTCAGCCCGATAGCCCTTGCTGTGCCGTTTTCATAAACATTGCTAAAATCAACGATCAGATCGCCCTCGAACGGGTCACCGTCATTGCTGATTTCGATGATGACCGGCATGGCTCTTCCTTCCATCGCCTTCCCGTCTATGCCACCCGTGGCCTTGACGGTCAGTTCAGGGGCCGCAGCAGCGGAACCTGCCCCCATCAGCACGGCCATCGCAACCATGAATAATGCCATCCCCCATTTCACTGCATTCAAATGTCCCATCCCCTTTAATTCAGCTGTTCACTGTGACGTTCCTGCGCTCGTCCCGGTTCCTGCTTACTTGACGCGCTCAGCGTGTCTGAGCGCAATTTCCTTGAAAGCTTCGACCTGTGGCAGGGCTAGGGCCTGCTCATAGCCGATCAGCCAAGTGTCCCTGGTCAGCTCGAACCGGTCATCCCCATCAGTGAGTGATATCTTATTGACCGGGTCATCATCGCGGAGCGTAATGGACGGCAGTACAGCATAGCCGATACCGTTCACAGCAAGCTGTCGGCACGTCTCGATCTGATCGACGATGATCTGACGGCCCGGGCTGGACTGGAAATGTCGCCGCCACCATTCACGGATTTCCTCGTAATAATCCGAATCGCTCTTAAACTGGACAAACGGCCTTTCCGTATCCGGTATCTCATCAACGGAGCTGATCACGGTATCCACCAAATATAAATGATCCCGAAAAAGATGTACCTTGGCCCCTTTCCAGTCAGAATGTCCCCGGACAATTCCGATATGGGCTTCGCCGTCATGAAGGGCCTTCACGATCTCCGAGCTCCAGCCCGTCATCAGGGAGATTTTCGCATCCGGATACTCCGTGACAAACTCCTTTAGTACGGCAGGCAGCCATGTCTGCCCGACGATGGAGGCACAGGCTATTTTGAGCGTACCATGCACTTTGTGCACCATGGTCTGGAGGGTTTCTGTTACTTCCTCGTAACGGGTAAGCGTCTCCCGCGCAAACTGGATGACGTGCTCTCCGGCGGGCGTCGGGATCAACCCTTTGGATGACCGGATGAACAGGGGAGCTCCCCATTCTTTCTCGATCGATCGCAGCCGTTGAGACAATGCAGGCTGCGAGATAAACAGGCGGTCGGATGCTTTCCTCATATTCCCTTCCTCCGCCAGAGTTTTGATTACAGTAAATTCATTCACGTTCATCTTCTGTCATTCCTCCTATGAACCGGCCAAACCTTCTTAGTCTCTTTATTCCCTATTAACAACCGGAGCACCTCCGGTTTTCATATCATTCTCTGGAATAAATACATGCCTGCGAGAAAATACGGACCATAAAAAAACGGTTCCGGATGCGTCCGGAACCGACCGATCAGCGCGGCATCGTATAAACCGCTTTTTTAAGTTTCTTCATCAGTACCCGGCGCGTCATGATTCCGGCAAACATGCCTTCCTCGTCTTCCACGCATAGGAATGGATGATTGATCAGCAGATCAAACACCCGCCTGAACTCTGTATCTATGCCGACGATCGGTATATCCGTCTGCATCAGTTCGTCGACTTTCATTTCGGACAGCCGCTCGTATTCGATCCGCTCCATGCCGAGGATCGACTCGGTAATCATACCCATGCTGAGAAGACCTTTCAGGTGATATCCATGGTCCAGAACCGGTATGGCCGAGTATCCGGTCTTCGTCAGTACAAGCAGCGCATGTTCGGCATTATTGCCGACCTGGACATGAGCAACTTTTTCGGATGAGATGACATAGTCACGGATGGGCTCGTGAAGAAATTCTGTGTTGTTAACGGAAATCATTGAATCCGACCCCTTTGTCAACCTTTAAAATTTGGATTCCCCATTTCCATCATATCATAACGCGTTACCGGCTGACGAGGTTACAAAAACAGGATGTCCGGGGAAGCATCTGCCGATCCCGGACATCCTGTATGTGTTCAGTAAGTGAATGCATAATAAAAAATGACTATGGTGATAAACACCGTCGCGACTCCGATCACAATCAGAATCGGATTGAGGGAATACGGATGATCCCTGATCTCATCCCGGATCATATCTTCGCCGTTTTCGGTTTGTGCCACAGTCCTGTCCATTCTCCTGATCGATGCGAGTCCGATGGCGATAATAAGCAAAATCACTGCAATCGTCGGCCATAACCAAATATCCATTCTGCAGCCTCCTTCCCGTTTTCCGTTAACCTGTGCGCTTTAAGGCCGAATCATTCGCATCTGTGAATTCCTGCCCGGACATGGTAGGATGAATGCAAATCCAGGAAATTGAACGGAGGGGAACAGGATGGCTGAAAAGCTATTTGACCGCGAACAGCTGGCTAGTGCCGTCTATATCACGAATAAGCATGCCAAGACGGCGCCCGACAATGACTTTTTATACAAACTGAAAAAGGAGACACTCGAAAAGATGATACAGGGCGGGCTGGCAAAAAAGGTCGGGCTTCAGTTCGTCCGGAACCCGAAGTTCAGCCAGAGGCAGTCGGCAGTTCTGATCACTTGCGGTGAGTTCCATTTCCATCTGCCGGCATCCCGGGAAGAGTTGAAGACACTCCCCCATCTTGGCGAACCGGATCCAGAGTATCGGAATCCGAAAGTCAGGCTCGGACTAAAGGCTGCCAAGCAGATTCTCCAGGACTATACCGGCCTCAAACCCGACGATACCGCCAAGACACCGTCCGTCAGACCTGACCTCGGGCCTGGATCCCTATCCCGGTATGGAAAACAGGATCCCGGAAAACAATCACCTGCCGGTCGCAGAAAGCAAAAACCCTCCCCGTCAAGCCACCGTTCCTGGTTTGACCAGTGAACCGTCTTCTACAGATATAGCTTGTACAATGCTTGAGTCCCTTCATCTTCCGAGCCCGTCTCGGCAAGTGTCGTGTACATCCGCTCCGCCAGCGCCACTCCCGGAAGCTCCAGGCCCAATGCCTTTGACTCATCAAGGGCGATCCTAAGATCTTTCAGGAAATGCTTGATGTAAAATCCGGGGGCAAAATCACCCTTGAGCATCCGTGGTGCCAGATTGCTGAGCGTCCAGGAGCCCGCTGCGCCAGCCGAGATCGACTTGAGCACAAGCTCCGGGTCGAGTCCGGACTTCACGGCATAAGCCAGCGCTTCGCACACACCGATCATGCTCGTGGCGATGACGACCTGATTAGACATTTTCACATGTTGCCCGGAACCGGCAGGCCCGTGGTACACAATATTTTGTCCAACCTTTTCAAGCAGCGGAAGAATTTCGCTGAACGCTTTTTCGGGTCCTCCGCACATAATGGAGAGCGTCGCATTCCGCGCGCCGACATCGCCGCCTGAAACCGGGGCATCGACGGCCGAGCAGCCTGCCGACTCAGCCTGTTCCGCTATACGTACGGCAAGCTGTGGTGAGGAAGTTGTAAAATCGATCAGGACCGCTCCGCTGCCGGCCGTGCTGAAAATCCCCCGTTCCCCGAAATACACTTCTTCCACATCTTTCGGATAGCCGACCATCGTCATGATGACTTCTGCCCCGTCTGCCGCTTCCGCGGGACTGGCGGCCCAACGCGCTCCTTTTTGGTTAAGCGCTTCCGCCTTTTCCCTGGTTCTCGTATAAACGGTGAGGCTGTGACCGGCGTCCATCAGATGGCCTGCCATCGGCCCTCCCATGACCCCTGCACCGATGAATGCAATCTTCTTCCCGTTTTTCATTCGAATCCCCCCCATTCTTTGCTCCATTGTAGCAAATTGGAGCAAAAAAAGGGACGGTTCGCCAGGCGAACCGTCCAAGTAAAGGGGGAAATGAGAATGTTGCTGTGTTCAAATGTAATATATCCTGATTTTGGGCGCCCTAAACATCAAAAAATGGTTTTTTTGTTTTTCCCGAAAGATTTCTTTCCTTACGGCCTGTATTTCCGGCTGAATAAAGATTCAGCAGATCATCCAGCTGCCGGCTCAGCTGTACTGTATCCGGGTGGACACGCCCTTTTTCCGCCGCGCTTCCGGACATCCGTTCCCGCATCTTTTCAATCTGCTCGTCTATGGACAGTTTCATAGAACCTCCCTTATCGGGTCAGTATCGTCAGAAAAACAACTAAAAATTCTTTACTCAAAAGAGAATTTAAGGCAAACTGTTGTTAAATCTACCGGAAGGGGCGTTACGGATGCAAATTGCCGAAGTGGGAAACATCATTGAGTTCAAAGATGGACTTCAGGGTATAGTGGAGAAGGTCAATGAAAACTCGGTCATCGTCGACCTGACGTTCATGGAGAATTTCAAACAACTGGAAATCGAAGAAAAAACCGTGGTCAACCATAAACGCTATAAGATATTGTACGGCAGCAACGACTGATCCGATACATAGGCTACGTACAGATTTTCCGGACAGCCGGGTTTTCTGACCAAGTAAAAGGAGGATCTGCAATCATGCAACGTAAGTGGAAACATGCGACTTTATCAGCAACGGCCATCCTGCTGCTGGCAGCCTGCGGCACTGCGGGAGAAGCGGACCAGCCGGAGGAAGACACTCAGATGGTGCAGGAAGAAGAAGCAAATCAAAACGGTGATGCCGTCGAGGAGACTGAAACGGAAGACGGACAACCAGCCGAAGATGAAGAATCTCCAGAAGAATCGGATTCGGCCGAAGAGCCTGCAGAAGACGAGGAATCAGCAGAAGAATCTTCACCAGGTGAACAGGCGGAACAACGCGGCCCTGAGCGGGAACTGACCTACCAGGCCGGAGGCGAGCAGCAGGCCGCACAGGCGAAGCTGACCGAAAGTGATGTCATGGACTTCTCCCTCTACGTTCTGGATGGCTATCAGCTGACCTCAGAAGAGCCGAACAAGGACGTTCTTTATTGGAATGAAGACGAGCAGGTCTTCATGAGGATCGAAGTATTCGGTACCGATGCCGACTATGCGATGCTCACCGAGCAGATGATCGGCTCCCTTGAATTTGACGGTGGAGAAGCAAAAGATGTATCCGCCGAGTACAGTCTCGCCGAAGCTGACGGCATAGAAGAATTGGTGCTCAGACAATTGGAAAACGGAGAAGGCCTTACTACAGGGGCTGTGTTCAAGAAAGACGGCATGACAGTCCGCCTTACAGTCTTCGACAAGCCGGAAGCCGACCAAACAGATGCCCTTCTTTCCATGGGCGCCACCATTGGACAAAAATAAAAACAGGCAGTAAGAAAAAAGACCGGAAATCCGGTCTTTTTTTCTGTGCGTTTGTGATTATTTGGACAGATCCTTAATGGATAGGCCGAGTTTCTTGAGCAGTTCGATTGCCGTGTCCTTCTCTTCAGCACTGAGCGCTCCCAACAGTTCATGGAGATTCTGCTCATGAACAGGGAAAATCCTGTCGAGCAGTTCCCTGCCTTCCTTTGTGATATCAACAAAAGTCACGCGCCGGTCCGTTTCACAGGTTGTCCGATCGAGATAGCCCCGTTTCTGCAGTTTGTCGATGACATAAGTCATCGATCCGCTTGCCAGCAGGATCTTGCCACCGATTTTCTGGATCGGCTGCCTGCCCCTGTGATAGAGAAGTTCGAGCACCGCGAATTCAGTCGGATTAAGTCCATACTCTCCAAAAAGCCTGTATGCCCTTTCTGTGATGACCTTATGTGCCCTTGAAAGGACGACAAATAACTTTAATGATTGCTGGCTATCGCTTTCCTTCATCATTTCATCCCCTGCCGCTGTTTCTGCTGTATTCATTATAGGACGTATTTCCGGAAAGTGTCAAAGCCGCATGATAAAAAGCTCAGGGGATGAGCAAAGCATCCTGGTCTGGTTGCTCGACGGCCAGTTTTCCATGGATAGGAAGGAGCAGCTCGAACCGCGTCCCTTTGCCGGGCTCGGATTTGACGAACAGATGCCCGCCCATCGACTCGGCAGTTTCTAGGACAAACGGCAGACCGAGGCCGGTCCCCTCCTTCTTTGTAGTGAAGAATGGCAGAAACACCTGTTTGATCTGTTGATCCGTCATCCCGCTGCCTTCGTCACTAAATGCCACAACGACATGCTCCTGATCGTACGGCTCGATGGAAGTGATGAGTGTTGTATGGGGTTCTGAAGCTTCCAAGGCATTTTTGAACAGATTGATAAATGCCTGCTTCATGCGGTGCTTTTTCCCCTTGACCGTGACCTCAGCATCCAGCTGGACATCCATGAAGATGCTGATTTTTCTCGTTAAGGCCTGTGGTTCCATAACCATGACCACATCCGCCAGGCAATCGGATAGCTCGAACACCTCATCCTCCTGGTTGGATGGTTTGGACAGCGATAGGAACTCTGCCATCAGTGATTCCATCCTGCCCATTTCACTGTCTATGACGTCTACATAACGGGCTGAATCCTGATCAGTTGTCAGCTTCAGCAGTTCGGTGAAACCTCTGACAGATGTCATGGCATTTTTAAGTTCGTGGGCGATGCTGGCAGCCAGCTGACCTACGGCGGAGAGAGATCCGCTATGCTCCATTTGCTGCTTCAAAATCACTTTTTCGGTATCGTCCCTGATCAAAGCGACATATAGCTCTTCCTTAGAATCGAAGTAAACAAAAACATGATAAAAACGCTCTTCTTCGTCTGCTGTTACGAACCGGTATTTGAACTCCGCTTTTCCATTATTTTCAATGCCATTCTGGACGATTCCAACCTCATTTTCTGTGATTCCCACCTTGAGCAATTCTTTGTAAGAGCATCCGATCAGCTCGTCCGGTTTCAGACCGAAAAAGTACTCAACGCGTTCATTGACATCTTGGATCAATCCATCCGTTCCTACCACAAAATAACAGTTCACTTCATGATGGAAAATACTGTGATAGGCACGATTATCCTTTTTGTTATTAGAGGATTTGGGTTTTTCCATCTTGAAACGGAGAATCACTTCATTTGAATGTCGGAAAACTGTCCCGATGACTTCAATATCAGGAAAAATATGACCTTCATTTTCCAGAGCAAATCGGGAAGTCACTCTTTTCCCTGGATGAACCTGCTCAATAAATGTGGACCATCCGTCCAACTGACCGTTCTGCAGCACTTGATCCATCATGCTCCCGGGAGCAAGACCAAGCAGACTGACAGCCTTGGGATTGGACCGCAGGCATTCATTTTTCCGATTGACCATCACAACGGCATCTTCGGTTTCGTCGAGCAGGAAATCGATTGTTTCCATGATAGAATTTTGCGGCATGTCCCACACCAGCCTTTCCGTTTTGGACTAGCTTATGGAAACCAGATTAGAAATATGACTTGGCGGGTCTGATCAATCAAGAAGTTAATTCTGATTATTCCATATTTTTACCGCTCACAATATAAGACTATTTACTCATATTCAGCCGGTGGGGTCAAGTTGTGCCGTTTACATTTATTCGGAGACTTCCCCGCACTTATTCGTTCCTTCTTGCATAATCATCCGATAATGACCCGCTCTTCAGGATATCTGTAATTTAATTTCTGCGGTTTGCCGCCCAATGTAAACAGGAATGAAATCAGGCCGACCCTTCCGACAAACATGAGGAACATGATGATCGACTTGCCTACAACACTCAGATCTTCAGTGATGCCCAAAGACATGCCACAGGTCCCGAAGGCAGAAGTAATTTCAAATATCAGTGCGGTTAGCGGAATGCCATCTTCCGTAATGGACATGATCATCACTGACAGGAGTACCAGCAGGCCGGCAATCAGAATCACCGCGTAGGACCGGTATACATCAATGAGTTTGATCTCTCTGCCGAAAATCTGAATGATGTCCTTGCCCCTTGCGAAGTTGATGAGAAACAGGACCGCGATTGCGAAAGTAGTGGTCCGGATCCCGCCTCCCACCGAACTGGGAGAAGCCCCGATAAACATGAGAAAACTGATGAACACTTCCGTCGCCTCACTGAACTGGGTGATATCCATTGTAGTCAATCCGCCGGAACGGGCCGAGACCGAGTGGAACATCGCGGCAAACAGCGCTTCATGCCACTGCATTCCCCGGAACGAATGGAAAGACTCGATCAAAAGGATAACAACCGTCCCAGCCAGAAGAAGGATGCCGAATGTAGCTGTGGTGATTTTTGCGAATAGCGTGAACCGGAACGACGGCTCCTTATTCGTCAGGAACCGCTTCACTTCGATCAGGACAGGAAAACCGATCGCGCCGAGAATGATCAGCGCCATTGTCACAAGCTGGACGAAGTAGTCATTGAAGTAGGGAAGCATCGAATCGCTGCCGATCATGAAGCCGGCGTTAGTCGTAGCCGTGACCGAATGGAACATCCCGTTCAGAAGGGCATCCCGAAACGATTCATAGTATTTAGTGAAATAGAGCGTCAGGATACTTCCGCCGACCAATTCGATGAGAATCATGATCTTCATAATCTCCCGTATCAGCTTGACCGCGCCTGCCATGCTGTACTGATTGTGGTCGACCATGATCAATTGCCTTTCCCGCAGCCCGATCCTTCTCCTGATCAGCAGCCAGAAAAACGTACCGATCGACATGACCCCGATACCTCCGAAGTGGAGAACGACCATGAACATGACAATACCAAATGTCGTATAGGTGGCACTCAGATCGATTACGGAAAGCCCGGTCACGCTCACTGCACTGACAGCCGTGAACAAACTGTCTATAAAGCTGATTTCCACTTCTGGACGATGAACACCAGGAAGGTTCAGCAAAATGGCCGAAATGGTGATTGCAAAAAAGTAGTAAATGACAAGGACACGGGCAGGTGTCAATTTTTGATTTCTGATCCTGGAAAGCATCTTCTGCCGCCGTGTCAGTTCTTTGTATCCCATAATGACCCCATGTCCTTTCTGAATGAACCTTGCATGATGTCTCATTTTATAGAAATACACAAAAAAAAGAAAGGCGGATGGAAACATCACGGCTTATTCGCCGGGACCTTTCCATTTCCACCTTTCCCGTTTCCGCTGTTGTTATTCTGGTGACCACCCTTATCAGGTTGTTCCTTTCCGGGTGATTCCGATCGTCCCGGCACAGGTTTTTCCTTGTCGGACTGATTTTCTACATTCCCCGGTTTCGGCCCTGAATGGGGTGGCGGCGAGGACTGCTTGTCCTGTCCGGCATGGCCAGGGGAATCGCTTGCTTTGTTTGGCCCTGCATGAGCCGGCGGATTGCCGTTATCCCCCCGCTCCTCTCCTTTCGGGTTTCCGTTATTGTTCTTGTCAGGATTCCCTTGTTGAGGATGCGGCCTTGTATTTTCCGGTTTCGCAGGTGTTTGAGACTTCCCATTCTGCGTATCATTTTCCAAGGACTTACCGGGAGGCTTTTTCTGTACTTCCGGTTTTTGTTGAATTGGAGGAATTTTTGTTTTCGGCGTTTGTTCCTGTTCCCTGTTCTTAACAGGACGAGCTTCCTTCTTTCCACCTTCCGCCGGCCGTACGGAATTGTCGGTTGCCGGCTTATGCTTCGATTTATCAGCAGACATTGTTCCGGGCTTGTCCGTTTCTGTATCTGGTTTCTTCTCCTGCTGCGGCGAGAGAGAGGCAGGCTCGCCGGGTTTTCTTTCCTGCTGAATCAGGCGGCTGATCGGAATGCCTTCCTCCCGGGACCGTTCATGCATTTCCGGTTCGGCTTCAGACAAACGCAGGAGCATTCCCTCTTCTCCTGCAGCCCCTTCTATAAAACGGACAGTCCGGTCAAGTGCAGCGGCTAACTTTTCATCGCCTGTCCGCACCGCTGTTACCGCCAGTTCCCTGTCAGGTTCTGCGTATTCATCAAAAATCAGGCTAATGAGTTTCGTCACTTCTTTGCCGCTCCAACTTTCGAGCTCCCTGATCAGTGCAGCCCCATCGTCATTGAGAGCAGCCATTTCCCGGACCTTCCCCTCTTGATCGATGCCGAACTCAACTGACGGATTCACTTCCAGCTGGATAAAGGCAAGTGCCGGTTCCCTGAGAGGCAGGAAAAGTGATGCAAGCACGAGAAGCAAGGCTGCGGCCAGTACTGCGATGGCAGGAATGGATTTTCGGCCTGCTGGCTGATACGAACGCTTTTGGGAAAGCAAAGGCGTGACCAGAACTTCGGATCCGACTTCCTGCCCATCCGCCATCCCCCGGATAAACTGTCCGTCAGGAGTCAGGATGGTCACATTTTCATTATTTTGTTCGACAATGATCCCCCTGGTCTTATTTATCATTCGGGCATCCATCCTTTTAAATACTCATTGAGCATCGGCAGGTCACTGTCCTTGAGTATCACCATGGCAAGAATATACTTACGATGTCGTTCAATCGTTTTTCTGGAGACACCGACCAACTTTTCGAGTTTCCGGATTGGAAGGCGCTTCTTGCGGAGGGTCTCACGCATCAATTCTTCGGAGCTGCAGATGATCACTGCAAGATCCATGGCAGTCCTCCTTGCATCCGCATGCTTCGGGGAGACATCTGCCAATTCGCTGAACGAAAGGCCGAATTTATCGAGAAGCTCCGAAAACCCTCTGATCTCTTCCCGTCGTTCCTCGACCTCCCGATCCTCGGCATATCTTGAGAGGGAAGCGGACACTTCCGCTGCCGCCGCGGTTTCTTCCCCTATGGCAAGATGTCCGGTAAGACTGTTCCGGGACTCTTTCCGGAGATGGTCAATCAGCTTCCGCCGGATGACAAGATGAGCGAATGTCATAAAAGAGGCATCCCGGCTGCGGTCATATTTCATGACAGCTTCATGGAAGCCGCCAAGTGCGATGCTGTATTCATCATCATGTTCATCAATATAACGGTTGCACGCCAAGTAGGCCGCTTTTTTCAGAAACGGGGAATAAGCACGGAGAAGTCCATCCAATTCTTCGCCCGAGCCGTTCTGGGCAAGAAGCACTCGATTTTCCACATCCGCGGTTTCACCACTTCTCCGATTCATGAATCCGTTGAAAGCCGTGATTAACACGATTGACCTCTCCTGACCCTGGTTTCGATAATCTGATTGTATCGGCAATCCCGGTTTTTGGAAAGAGGTCATTCCTTGTCTTTCATATTATTCGACAACTCCCGGCGCTTTTTGGGGGTGGATTTTCGATAATGAATGCATATAAAAGAGACTGCCGGGATGGCAGTCTCGTTTAAATTCAATCCTGTTTGTTCCGATCGTTTTTCAGCCCGATGAGAACACCGACTACTGCGATCAGCAGCAACACCGACCAGAAGATGGTTTTCCAAATTGTCGAGTGCGGGAAATCCGGATCGATAATCTGCAGTTCCGGGTGGCCGAGTGTCAGAACGAGAAGTTTGACCCCGACCCAGCCGACAATTGCGAAAGCGGCTCCCTCGAGCGCCGGATAGCGATCCAGCAGACGGACGAACCACGTCGCGGCAAATCGCATGATGATCAAACCGATCAGACCCCCGAAGAACATGACCGCAAACTGGCCGCCGTTGATACCGCCGATGTCAAAGTCGCCGAGTTCAGGCAATGTGATTGCGATTGCTACGGCAGCCAGCATCGAGTCGATCGCAAACGCAATATCCGCCAGTTCAACTTTCAGGACGGTCATCCAGAAGCCGGACTGTTTTTTCGGCTCTTTGAGATTATCCTCGTCCTCGCCGTGCTTCTTCCGCATATCATAGAGATTCTTGGTGGCGATAAAGAGCAGGTACGCGGCACCAAGCGCCTGGATCTGCCAAACATCAACGAGGATGGTGATCATGAAGAGCGCCGCAAAACGGAAAACAAAAGCACCAAGGAGTCCGTAGAACAAGGCTTTTTTCCGCTGTTTCAGCGGCAAGTGCTTGACCATGACCGCCATGACTACCGCGTTATCAGCAGCCAGCAGGCCCTCCAAGACCACCAGGACGACAAGCACCCATGCATATTCGAGTAAAATAGCTTCCAAATTCAATTCCCTCCCTTTTATGGAAAACAAAAAGACCTTTACCCCGAAAAAAGGGCAAAGGTCTTGCTAAGCACTCATCCGGTAATTCCCGGAATCAGGCTATCATAACCGATGGCATGACCATGTAATGACGATTATGAAATAGGTTTCCCTATAGCTACTCCCCTTTGACACTAAGTCAAAGATCATTCAGTTTTCCTTGGTTTATTGTATCACACCGGGCGATCGGATGTCCCTGATTTTTTCATATTTCTAGTCTCACGATCAAACAGGCTATATACGATCGGCACAATGTAGAGAGTCAGTGCGGTGGAGCTGATGAGCCCGCCGATCACTGCGATTCCCATCGGCTGGTTGATCTCCGTCCCTTCCCCGATTCCCAGGGCCAATGGAAGAAGCCCGAGAATGGTCGTTAATGCGGTCATCAGAATCGGTCTTGCACGGTCCTTGACAGAGACAATAATAGCGTCCAGAGACCGGATGCCTTCCGCCTTCCGTTGATTAATATAATCGACGAGCACAATCCCATTGTTAACGACGATCCCGACCAATATCAGGATTCCGATAACTGAAGAAACGCTGATCGGCGTATTGGTGATCAACAGGGCGATCGATACCCCGATGATCATTAGCGGCACAGTGAACATGATGACAAATGGATATTTGAATGACTCGAACTGCGCGGCCATGACGAAGTAAACGAGTACCATAGCCAATATAACCGCCATGATCATGTCGTCGATCGAGTCTTCGAACAGTTCCCTGTCACCGCTATAGGAAATGTCAGTTCCTTCCGGCAGTCCTGCCTTTTCCAGCTCACGCTCCACATCCCCCGTCACTTCACCGAGCGTTCTCGAGGATGCATAGTGGACAGTGAAGCGTACTGCATTTGCCTGGTCAACCCGTCGGATGGCTGCAGGCCCCTCGGCAACTTCGATATCCGCCAGGCTTTCCAGGGTTACGAACGTGCCGGACGGTGCGCGGAGCTTGAGCTGTCCGAGCGCATCAATACTGTCGAGGTTGTTCCCGCCGGTTCTAATCCGCACAGCATGGACATCTCCGGCCTCATCAACAATCTGTGACGCTGTTACACCTCGGGTCATGTCATTGACAGCGGAAGCGATTTGGGCAGGAGCAAGTCCATTCGCGGAAGCCGCAGCACGGTCGACTTCAATCAGGATCTCTTCAACTCCATCGGTCAGATCGTTGGTGACATCCGTTACGCCCCCAATTTTCGACAGACGGTCAACTGCCATTGCCGCAGCTTTGTCCAGGCGTGATTTATCCGTGTCCGTCATCGTGAAGGACAGCGTATTCGGAGATGAACCGGCAGCCGTCTGGAGATTGAAGTTGATTTCAGTGCCTTCACCGCCCATCCCCTGGATATCCGGCTGAATATCATCGACGAATTCGAACACGGACCGGTCCCGCTCCGAAAGCGGCTTGAGCTTGACATAAAGCTCTCCACGGTCAGCCTCGCCAGTTCCCTGGGCAAGTCCCTGCTGGGTGCCGCCGGTAAGGCTGACATATACATCAACATCGTCTTCAGATTTCAGGCGTTCCTCGATCTTTCTGATGACATCACCGGTTGCCTTTACTGATGCACTGTCCGGCATGTTGACCGTGATGCTTACAAATCCTTCATCCGTCGCCGGAAGGAATTCTGTTCCGACCCTATAGATGCCGAACCCGCTTGCAACAAGCAGAACAACTGTCAAACCAAGGACCAGTTTCCGGTTATAAAGCGACCATTTGATTGAGCGCTCGAAATTCCCATATGCTTTCGAGCGCCTGCGCCGTGTCTCCAGATCACGCTTCGGCTTTTTGAGCATACGGGATGCCATCATCGGAATAACCGTCAGCGCAACGAACAGGGAGGCCAGGAGACTAAATGAAATCGTCATGGCGAACTCCGTGAAAATCCTGCCTATCAGTCCCGAGATGAAGATGACGGGCAGAAATACAGCAACCGTGGTGAGTGTAGAAGCTGTAATGGCCCCGCCCACTTCTTTCGTTCCGTCAAGTGCGGCTTGTTTGCGGTTTTTGCCCATAGCAAGATGCCGCTCAATGTTCTCAATGACAACAATGGAGTTGTCGACCAACATTCCGATCCCGAGAGCCAGGGCTCCGAGCGTCAGGATATTAAGTGCGAAGTCCGAAAAATACATCAGGACAAATGTGACAATGACCGAGTACGGAATCGCCACGCCGATGATGATCGGGCTCCGCACGGATTTCAGAAACAGGAACAGGACGAGCATGGCGAAGATTCCGCCCAGAATGAGTGATTGACCGATGTTTCCGATGGCCAGTTGGATATAGTCCCCCTGGTCAAAGAGAATATCTGACGTGATCCCCTCATATTCAGGCTGTCCGAGCAGCCGGTCCAGCGATTCCTTGAAAGACTCGGACACTTCCGCGGTATTTGCACCGGACTCCTGCAGAACCGACATGATCACAGACGGCTCATCATTGGTTCTTGTCTCCATTTCCCCGCTCTCAGGGGCAAGACTGATTTCACTGATGTCTGAAAGCTTGATTTCCGCGCCGTCCATCGGGTTTACGGTCAGGACAAGATTCCCGATTTCCTCAACTGAGGTCAATGTGCTGACGATGCGTGTGGTCAGCCGCTTGCCGTCATCCGTTTCCACCGGCTCCCCGGGCATGGAAACATTGTTGGCCTGGATGGCCTGGGTAACATCCTGCTGGGCGAGCCCGTATTCTTCCAGCTTCCCGGGATCCAGGACAATCTGCACATCCTCGACAAGCGAAGAGGACACGGTGACACTTGCGACGCCTTCGGTCCTTCTCAGTTCGGTTTCAAGTGATCCCGCGATTTCCCGGATATCTCCGGATTCTTTATCAGATCGCAATGACAGCTGGATTACCGGGAACTGCGACGGATCAAATTTCATGAACTGGGGTTTGGCTGAATCATCCGGAATAGGGGTCTGGTCGATCCGCTGCAGAACATCCATCTGCACGTCATCGATCTCCGTCGACCAGTCAAATTCAAGGAAGATCAGGTTTGCGCCTTCTTGTGAAGTCGACTGGATAGAATCCAGTCCGGGAAGCGTAGACAAACTGTTTTCAAGCGGCCTGGTGACTTTTTCACTTACTTCTTCCGGACCCGCCCCCGGATAGCTCGTCACCACGACCGCGATCGGCGGGTTCAATTCGGGTATGAGCGTCAGCGGGATTTTGATGAACGAAACAGCTCCCAAGATAAGTACGAGGAGCATCGTCACAATCGTAAAAACCGGGCGCCTGATCGAAAAACCGCTTATCTTCATCCTTTTTTCCCCTTTTCAAAAAGCTATGTCCATCATACCGGAAGCGCTTGCCACCCTCAATGTTCAGCGCACCTTCAATCTCCAAAACAGGCGGCAGCAAGCCGGTCCCTTTCTGGAAGGTCCGGCCTGCTGCCGCCTGTCTGGGTATGCACAAAACCTGCTGGTCAGAGCAAGCTATAAAGCCTGATGTCCGGATGTTTGTCCTGGAACCAGCGAAGGGCAAAGTCGTTCTCAAAGAGGAAGACGAGATTATCGTAACGGTCCTTGACGAGCATGGCACGAGGACCTGTCATGGATTCCTTCACATCTCCCTCGTTCTCGATCCAGCGGGCCACTTTCTGGCCGATGTGCTGGATGATCACCTCGGAATTGTACTCACTCTTCATGCGGTGTTCGAACACCTCGAACTGCAATTGTCCGACCGCTCCAAGAATGACTTCTTCTGTGTGAAGCGTTTTATAGTACTGGATGGCACCTTCCTGTACAAGCTGCAGAATGCCTTTATGGAAATGCTTTGACTTCATGACGTTTTTCGGAGACACCTTGACGAACAGCTCCGGAGTGAATTGAGGCAGCGGCTCGAAGGCGAAGTTCTTTTTGCCGCCGGTGATCGTATCGCCGATCTGATAGTTCCCTGTGTCATAAAGCCCGATGATATCCCCTGCGACCGCCATGTTGACGGTCTCCCGGTCATCCGCAAGAAACTGCGTGGACTGGCTGACCTTGAAGGTTTTCGGGATTCTTGGGACGGTTACCTGCATCCCGCGGTCAAACTCTCCCGAGACGATGCGGACAAACGCGATACGGTCACGGTGTGCCGGGTTCATGTTCGCCTGGATTTTGAAGATGAAGCCTGTGAACTCGTCATCGTAAGGGTTGACGCTGCCGCCATCCTCCATATTGCGCGGCTGTGGCTGGGGCGCAAACTGCAGGAAGGTTTCCAGAAACGTCTGCACGCCGAAGTTGGTCAGCGCGGATCCGAAAAAGACCGGCGTCAGTTCACCTTTTTGCACACGCTCCTCGTCAAAGTCGTTTCCGGCTTCGTCAAGCAGCATAATGTCTTCCAGCGCCTGGCTGTAATAGGAAGAGTCCTGGATCGGATTGGGTGCCGCAAGATCTCCGTCAGCGCCGAGCTGCAAGTATTTTTCTTCCCCTTCTGTCCTTGCGAGCTCCACCCGGCGGTTGTGGCGGTCGTAGATGCCCATGAATTCTTTGCCCATGCCGATCGGCCAGTTCATCGCATAAGATTGGATGCCGAGCACTTCCTCGAGTTCTTCCATGAGCTCAAGGGGCTCCCTGCCCTGGCGGTCGAGCTTATTGATGAACGTGAAAATCGGAATCCCCCGCATGCGGCAGACCTTGAACAGCTTGATGGTCTGCGGCTCAATCCCTTTTGCGGAGTCGACCATCATCACAGCCGAATCGACAGCCATAAGCGTCCGGTAGGTGTCTTCACTGAAGTCTTCGTGTCCCGGGGTGTCCAGGATGTTGACCCGCTTCTCGTCATAGTCGAACTGGAGCACCGAGGAAGTGACCGAAATGCCGCGTTGTTTCTCGATGTCCATCCAGTCGGATGTGGCGAACTTCCCGGACTTCTTCCCCTTGACGGTCCCAGTGTCCCGGATCGCGCCGCCAAAAAACAGCAGCTTCTCGGTCATCGTCGTTTTCCCGGCATCCGGGTGGGAGATGATCGCGAATGTTCTTCTCGATGCGATTTCGTGTTTTAATTGGTCTTCCATTTTCATTTCTCCTCATCTGTTTCAGCTTTCCCCATCATAGGGACCGGAGAGTCCGATTTCAAGCGATATTCACGGAAAGGGCCGGAAAGGCGAACCTTTCCGGCACCTGTCTTCCCTGCAAATAACCAGCTTTTCCGAGTCAGTCCCTGGTGCCGGCTTTACGTCCGAATTTCTTTTCCGCTTCATGAAGCGCTATCTCGGCATCGCTATGCGGATATTTCGTGTTTCCGATAATCTGAAAATCTTCATGGCCTTTTCCTGCGAACAGGATAATATCCCCTTCATCAGCAACCTTCACCGCGTGCCGTACAGCCTGCTCGCGGTCACCGATGCAGGCATAATTCTGATGTGCCATGCCTGCCTCAAGTTCTGATGTGATCGAGTCATAATCCTCATGGCGAGGATCGTCGGTCGTGAGAATAACATAATCGGCGACAGAAGCTTTTTCCGCCATGATCGGCCGCTTTGAACGGTCCCGATTTCCTCCTGTACCGACCAGGAAAATGAGTTTGTTCTTTTTATAAGGCAGTACAGATGCGATTGCTTTCTCAATGGCGTCCGGTGTATGCGCGTAGTCGATGTAGATTGTGAGCGGAAGGTCCGTCTCGACACGTTCCATCCGTCCTTTAACGGCGGGAAGCCCGCTGAGCCCTTCCAAGATCTCATCCAGCCCCAGTCCGTATGCATACAGGGCAGCCACCGAAGCCAGCGCGTTATAAACATTGAATCCGCCGATCAGGTTCATCGTGACCTGGCGCTCCCCTTCAGGCGTATCCATCAGAAATACAGTGCGGCCGGCCGCAAGCCGGATATCACGTGCCCGGAACATTGCCTCTGATTCCACTGCGTAAGTGATCACCGGATGCGGCGTCATCTGACGGTAACGGTCCGACCAAGGATCATCCGCATTCAGCACGGCAAATTTCGGCTTGGAAGTGTCTTGGCCAAGCTGCGAGAAAAGCAGCCCCTTCGCATAGCCATAGTGTTCCATCGTTCCGTGATAGTCCAGATGATCATGGCTTAGGTTCGTGAACACCGCCACATCGAATTCCGTACCGGAAAGACGCCCTTCGACAAGGCCGTGGGAGGACACTTCCATCGTCATCGCCTCGCATCCTTCCAAAAATGCCTGGCGGATCATGCGCTGGGTGGTAAGTGCATCAGTAGTGGTATTTGCCGACTCGTAGAGGACACCGTTCAGATTGAAACCGATCGTGCCGGAAGAAGCTGATTTCCGCCCGCTGCTGCGGAAAATGCCATCGATAATATTCGCTACACTGGTCTTGCCATTTGTTCCGGTGACGCCGATCATCCGGACGGACTTTGACGGATGATTGAAAAAAGCAGCCGCAAGAAGTCCTTCCGCGCGTGCCGTGTCATCTGTGATGACGACGGCAGCTTTTTCCGGATCCGCCTCAACCGGCCGTTCCGCAATGATGAGTCTCGCACCGGCTGCAAGCGCCTGGGGCACATAGTCGTGGCCATCAACGGTGTATCCGCTGATGCAGATAAATGCGCCGCCAGGCTGGACCGCCCGGGAATCCACAGCGATGTCCGTTACTTCTTCCGGAAGCATCCCGATTACTTCCCTGAACGGGAGATGTGCCAATAATTCTTTTGTTTCCATCTTATTTCCTCCTCAGTCTTCCGCGAGCGGCGAGAGAATGTAAGCCCTCAGCAGGCGTGCCGCTGCTTCCAGGGAATCCGTATGAGTCCTTTCAAGTGCATGGGACGATTCGATTCCCGGACCGAAAAGCGCGTGCCGGACATCAAATCCTGCGCGGATCGCCGCAGACGCGTCTGATCCGTAATAAGGATAGATATCCAATTTGTGTGGAATGCCCTCATTTTTGCATAGGTCCGCCAAGTGCCGTGTCAGGCCGTAATGATAGGGCCCGCTTGAATCCTTCACACAGATTGACACGGTATATTCATCGGAAGACTGTCCGTCGCCGATCGCTCCCATGTCGAATGCAATATATTCGACGGTCCCATCGGGAACCGATGCGTTGCCGCCAAATCCGATCTCTTCATTATTGGAGATATAGAGATGCAGGGTATATGGGAGCTTCACACTGCTTTCCTTCAGCCTTGCCGCCAGCTCGAGCAGGAGAGCCGTGCTCGCTTTGTCGTCGAGGTGACGGGACTTGATATAGCCGCCGCTCCGCTCGAAACGCGGGTCAAATGAGACAAAGTCTCCCACTTCGATGCCCAGTTCCCGGGTGGCGTCTCCACTTTCCGTCCGCTCATCAAGCCGGACTTCAATGTTCTCGCTGCTCCGCTCTGCCTTTCCGGAGTCACGGTAAACATGGACGGTCGTCTGGTGCATTAGGATCGTCCCACGGATTTTCCGGCCGTCCGCCGTATGGACGGTACAATATTCACCCTCGGCCGCATTCCAGTTGAATCCGCCGATTTTATCCAGCTTAAGGCGGCCCGAAGGTTTGACCTCCTTGACGATGGCGCCGAGTGTATCGACATGTGCCGTGATCAGACGGCTTTTGCTGTCGTCTTCTCCACGGAATGTGGCGATGACGGCACCTTTGTTCGTTTTAGTCAGCTCAGCCCCGCTCTCAGCCAGATAAGCCGCAGCCAATTTCATGACGTCCGCTGTGTAGCCGGACGGACTCGGTGTATTCACGAGTTTTTCAAGGATTGTAAGCGATTGTTCGAGTTCAAATGGTATCTTCACGATGCGTTCCCCCCGACTGAAAAAGTCCAGTTTTCATTATACGCCTAGAGTGGGTGTCCGTCACGATGCACCGCATCATTTCAGAAAACGCCTGATCAGCTTGAGGCGGTTGCCGTAAGGAGGAAATGCCATCCTGACCTGAAAGGCCGTCCCGCGCTTCAGGATGCCCTTTTCGTGCGTAAAAGCATCGAAGCCATATTTGCCATGATAGCTTCCGATCCCGGACGGGCCGGCGCCGCCAAACGGCAGAGCCGTATTTCCGACATGGGACAGGGCATCGTTGATGCAGCCGCCGCCAAACGGGAGCTCGGACAGAAAAGTATCCATCGCGCCCTGATTCTCGGAAAACAGGTAAGCGGCCAGCGGCTTCGGCCGTTCGCGGATCGAGCGGATGACTGCCGTCAGGCTTGAATAACCATAAACCGGCAGGATCGGACCGAAAATCTCTTCTTCCATCACCCGGCTTCCGGCAGGCGGACTGTCAACCACCGTCGGCTCGATATAGCGGGTGTCCCGATTCATCTGTCCTCCCGAAAGAATCCGGCCACGCTCTTCGTCGATCATCTCCCGCAGCCTGTCGAACTGGCGCTCATCCACAATCCGGGCATAATCGGGAGATTCAGCAGGATCAGTGCCGTAAAAGACCTTGACCGCCTGTTTCAACTCCTCCAGAAATTCATCCTTCACAGAATGATGGACCAGGCAATAGTCCGGCGCCACGCATGTCTGACCGGCATTCGTGAATTTCGCCCATGCAATCCTCTCCGCTGCCATGCGGAGGTCGGCGGTCTGGTCAACAATGGCGGGACTTTTTCCGCCGAGCTCGAGGACGACGGGCACTAGCCGCTCGGCAGCAGCTTTCATAACGATCGATCCGACTTTTGCACTGCCCGTGAAGAACATGAAATCAAACGGTGCATGGATCAGTGCGGACGTTTCCTCCCTGCCCCCTTCCACGACTGTCACATATTCGGACGGAAATGTTTCCGCAACCAGTTCGCGGATGATGGCAGAAACATGCGGCGTCGTCTCGGAAGGCTTCAGGACGGCCGTGTTCCCACCGGCAATCGCCGCCGCAAGCGGCTCGATCACAAGCTGAAACGGATAGTTGAACGGACCGATGATGAGCACCGTTCCCCATGGCTCACGGATGACGAAGCTTTTTCCCGGCTGGAAATGAATCGGCGTCTTTTTCGGTTCCGGTTTCATCCATTCTCCGATGTTGGAAGCCATCTCACGAATACTGGAAAGGACAAAACCGATCTCCGTCATGTATGATTCGAATTCACTTTTGCCGAGATCCTTCGCAAGGGCATCCGAAATGTCTTTTTCCCTTTTCCGGATCGCTCCATGAAGGTCCATCAGCCTGTCTTTCCTGAATTGGGCTGATTTCGTTTTGCCGGTCCAGTAAAATTCCCGCTGCCGGGCGACGATGCCGCCTGCCTGCGTCTCCGTAAAAGCCATGTTCAACCACTCCTTTCATTCTTTCTTCATCTTATCGCCGGTGGCCCCGGATATCAAAACATAAACCGGGATATTCTATTCCCACCCGGATGACCTGACCGATTGTTAAATTTTTTTGAAGCTCATAAACGACTCGCGACTCGGGCAACCTTTGGATATGGGCAGGAAAAGTTGTTGCCTGCCCGCCATGCATCCCGGCCTCCAGGCGGCGGATATCGCACCTTTCAGTTTCATACGCTCCTCTTTCCCGGTCAGATAGAAATATAGGTCTTCCGGCTTGTTTTGTTCCTCACTCTGTTTTGGATTCCGATCATGCGGGGTATAGAAGGTCAAACAACGAAAAGATCAAGGAGGAAATGACATGATGAAACAAGAACAATGGTGGGATCATATGTTTACGGGAAATCTTGAATTGGGACTTAACCGCGAGCGGCTAACCGAGCTGGAAGAGGAAAACTTCCTTTACTTTTCGGAAGCCGAGGAAACCGTTCCCCAGGAGCAATAACTAAGTGACGATGCGATATTTGCCGTCAGCCGGTAAAGATGCAGTGCATACATAAGGGCCGTCCAGCCGATTATATTCGGAGGACGGTCCTTAGCAATTTTAAGGATATCCGACCCCGATGTCTGAAAAGTTTTATTTTATGGATGGCGTTGACTTTCCCTGCTTCCCCTTGTATTATTGTAAATGTGCTTGAGAGAACAACCAAGCCAACATCCCAGATTTGATTCCGTAGCTCAGCTGGGAGAGCGCTACCTTGACAGGGTAGAGGTCGCTGGTTCGAGCCCAGTCGGAATCATCACAAAATGCGCATCCCTAGGGATGCGCATTTTTTGTCTTTTACGGACGCTTCATGGGCTCTTTAACTTGGACATCAAGATATTTCTCAAAGGCGATCGCTTCTTCTTCCAGGACGGCAGATAATACCTTATAGGTCGCGGATAAATAAACTGCGGCTGCTTCTGCATCTCCGGATCTGGCCTTTTCAATTCCTGCCGGCAATTCTTCAATTAGCAGCTCCACCTTTTTCCTGATGCTTTCACGGCTGTCTCCCAAGTATGTCGTTGCTTCAGTTTCCCCTACATTATTAATCACGCTTAATATCCCCTAACCATTATTGTTCTGCGGCTACATTCGACATACAGGCAAACAGTTCCTTCTCGAATAATGATAAATTCCGACTTTATTCTATCTAAACCTGTTCAATACTTGCTTGGATCGGTCCTTCCGTCTGAGGTTCAAGATAGCCCATTTCAGAAATAACCGTATAATAGTGATATAACCATACGATCAAAATACAATCAGCGAGGAATCCAAGATGAATGACCAACAGACCCGGCCAACCCCGGAAGAAATGCAGCACACAATCGATCAGCTGAGAACACAAGTTGATGATTTGGAGAAACTCATCGGCCAGATCATGGTACCCATCATCCCATCGATAATGCCGAATACGATTCTGGTGCCGTTCGCCGGAGAACTGACACCGGAGCTTTCAAAAAAAGTCGTCACGAAGGTACTCGATCATGTTGCCATGACAGGCACCCAAACTGCGATACTAGACTTCACCGCACTGTCCATCAAACAAACGGAGAGCCTCTCGGTGTTCGGTAATTCTGTCGAGGAGCTTTCGGCATCACTCAGCCTGATGGGCATTGAAGTGATCACAGTCGGATTCACTCCCCAATTCGCCCGCGAAGTCGCATTGTCCGGACTTCCCTTTGTAAACAATCTCAAGTCATTTTCCACTTTCCGCGCTGCTCTCCAGCATCTGATGAAGCTACGGGGTATGGAATTAACCGGAAATAACGGGAATTGAAAAGACAGAAGGGGCTGTCCAGAAAGTCAGTGAAAACTGACTTTCTAGGACGCCCCTTTCCTTATGTTTAAATAAAATAGAAAAAGATCGCTGCCTTTTGTAGAATGGAGTTACCACACAACAAACCAAAAAGGAGCGATCTTTTTATGTGCAATCCGAAGACTGCTACTGCTGATTATACCACTTTTTCTGGTATGGAAAAAGAGATACAAGAAAAGGCCGCCCGGCCTAAACGGCAACTCGCCCCAGTTTTCAAACCCTATAATAACCGCCAGTCGTTCGCCATCTTCGATGTCGAGGCACAGATCCCGGAACACCATGTGGCAAGGGTTATCGATGAAATGATTGAGCTTCTTCCAGACACCCAACTCTTTGCACACTACCCTGGCGGAGGGCGAAGCTCATTCCACCCGAAAATGATGCTGAAGGTCATTCTCTACGCTTACTCACAAAAGGAGTATTCCTGCCGGCGAATCGAGAAGCTGATCCGGGAAAATCTGCCGGCAATGTGGCTGGCCGCAGGCCAGACGCCGGACTACCGGACCATCAATGAATTTCGGCGTGTCCGGATGCCCGAGATGATTGATACCCTTTTCGAGTCGATGGTCATGGAGCTCCACCGGCGTGAGTTTATCGAGTTCGAGAACTACTTCCTCGATGGGACCAAGTTTGAAGCCAACGCCAATAAATATACGTTCGTCTTTAAAAAGTCGCTCGAAACCCGCCAGGAGAAACTGGAGTCCAAGATCCGGGAGACCCTTGCTGAGATCCATGGGATTGCGGAGATGGAAGGCGTAGAGCTGGGCGAGAGGCCTGAAGGGAATCCGACAGTGTCGGAACTCGCGGAAGTTGCTTCGAAACTGGAAGAACGGGATGAAGCCCTGACGGGCGAAATTGAGGCAGAGAAGGATGGATCGGTCCGCAAAGTCATTCGTAAAAGACGATCGCTGATCCGGAAGAAACTAAAACTGGTCCGAGAGGATTTTATTCCGCGCAAAGAAAAATATGCTGTTCAGCTTGGTGTCTGCGGGGATGACCGGAACAGTTACTCGAAGACTGATCCTGATGCCACGTTCATGCGAATGAAGGACGACCATATGAAAAACGGTCAGCTCAAACCGGGCTACAACGTTCAGATGGCCACCGAAAACCAGTTTATCCTCTTCTATTCCATCCACCAGCGTCCGACGGATACCCGGTGCCTGATTCCACATTTGAAAGCCTATCGAGAGACCAATCTTCCGATGCCAAAACGCATTGTCGCTGATGCGGGTTACGGAAGTGAAGAGAACTATCGTTATCTTGTGGAAGGTGAGGACGACAAACCGGTTGCTGAATTTGTTGTTCCTTATGGAACCTACATAAGGGAACAGCTACGTAGTTTTAAAAACAATCGTTTCAATGCGAAGAACTGGGAATATATCGAAGAGGACGATCTATTTATCTGTCCAAACGGCCGGAAGGTCCGGTTCAAGAAATACCTGCAGAAAAAGAATAAATCAGGCTATTTCCAAGATCTCAAGATCTACGAGTGCGAAGACTGTAGCGACTGCCCGCTGAAGAAGCTTTGCACCAAAGCCAAAGGGAACCGTCAGGTTCACTGGAATCCGATCTATGAGGAAATGAAGGCCAAGGCCAGGAAAGCCCTTGAAGATGAAACCCTGAAAAAAGTCTATGCCCTCCGGAAAATCGAGGTCGAGACAGTTTTTGGGAATCTCAAGGGCAATTTGGCGTTTCGTCGATTCCTACTTCGAGGGCTCGATAAGGTTCACGTGGAATTCGGCATCCTTGCAATGGCCCATAACTTCCTAAAGGTGGCGCGCATCTTGCGGATGCTTTCTGCAAAAAACATAAAAAACAAAAACAGGCGGAGAAAAAACAACTCGTTTTTCTCCGCCTGCTTTATTTTGGGGACTTATTGGACAGCCCCTTTGTTCTGTATGATTTAGTCGGCCTGCAGTTTGCCTTTGAGCTTTTCAAGCATGTCGGCAGTCATCGATTCAAGGTCGTAGTCGGCCTCGAATCCCCATTCCGCAATTGCGGCGGACGGATCGATTGAATCCGGCCAGCTTTCCGCGATGGACTGGCGCACCGGATCGACATCGTAGGTTAGTTTAAAGTCCGGTAAATGCTTTTGGATCGCCTTTTCAAAATCTGACGGTTCCACGCTCATCGCGGTTACGTTGAATGCATTTCGGTGGATGAGTTTCGACGGATCTGCCTCCATCAGGTCAACAATCGCCTGCAGGGCATCCGGCATGTACATCATGTCCATATAGGTGCTTTCGGCGATAAATGAAGAATACTTACCGTCTTCGATCGCCTTGTAAAAGATGTCGACGGCGTAGTCGGTCGTTCCGCCGCCGGGAGGCGTTACATATGAAATGAGACCCGGGAACCGTACGCCGCGTGTGTCGACGCCGAATTTCTCAAAATAGTAGTCGCAGAGCAGTTCCCCTGACACTTTATTGACGCCGTACATCGTCGTCGGACGCTGGATCGTATCCTGAGGCGTATGTTTTTTCGGCGTGGACGGCCCGAACGCCCCGATTGAACTCGGTGTGAAAAACTGTAGGTCCAGTTCGCGCGCCGTCTCCAGAGCATTGACCAAACCGCCCATATTCAGGTTCCATGCGAAAAGGGGATTTTTCTCTGCCGTGGCGGACAAAAGGGCGGCCATGTGGATGATCGTGTCTGCCCCAAATGATTTGGCAAGATCATGCATGCGCTCCCCGTCCGTTACATCCAGCTGTTCAAACGGTCCGTCCGCGGAGTCGGGTACCCGGATATCCGTTGCGAGGACATGATCCGCCCCGTACAGTCCCCTCAACTTACCCGTCAGTTCAGAGCCGATCTGCCCCAGTGCCCCGGTTACCATGATCTTCTTCATTCCCGTCACTCCCATTCATCCATTTGTATTTACAGCGTGGACATTATATAGCGGTGAAACATTGATTTCACTGTAATTTGATGTACCCTATTATAATTTGTATTCACAGCAAGTACAACCGCGGATTACTTTTCCCGAAAGCTCCGAGTTGGTATAATAGTGAAAAAATAGAGGAAGTGCCGTTTTGATTGCTGTTGTACAATTTCTTATGCTGCTCGCTATCCTGGTTCTGGCAGCACTGTTGCTGATCTGGCTCGGAGCGCCGTTCTGGCTGACAGTGCTCGTGCTCGCCGCCCTGTACATGACACTGACCACGGTTCCGACACTTGTGCTGTCGTATAAGTCGAAGAATCTGCGTGCGATTGACCGCTTCCTGCTGCGGAATTCCCGCAAGCCAATCTACAAATACGCCTATTCGGTGGCCCACGGGACCGATGAGGAGATCCGGGCTTCACTCAGGGAAATCATGAGCCGGTACAAGCAGCCGGACATCCACCATGTATACGGCGCATTGCACGCCGTTTCGGAAAAGGACGGCGATGGGGTTTTGTCCCATGCAGAAAAAATCGGCAGCGAGCCGATGCAGTCCTATTACGACGCATATGGGCACGCCCTGAACGGGGATTATGGCCAGGCGGAAGAAGCTCTATCCCGCATCCCTGAAGGCTATGCTTGGATGAAGCATGCCATACGGGCGGTCATTGCGAACCGCAAAGGAGATCGTGATGCGTTCCGTAAACAAGCTGATGCCGCAAAAAACGATGCCGGGGGTATCCAGTATTACCTTCTGCATCATAACTTCAGAAAGATGGAGGAATCGGCTGCTCATTAAAAAACATACAGGAGGATGATTGCCATGATTCTTGTCGAGAACACTGCCGTTGAACTGAAGGACGGCCGCCGCGGGCTGATTGTTGATGTTCGGGACAATGGGGAATCCATCCAGTATGATGTGGAGATGGGAGACGGGGAGATCGTCACTGTCTTTGCCGAAGAAGTGAACCGCCCGGTCTGAGCCGGGCACAAAAAAACCGCCAGGTCACCGGTTAACACCGGTTTCCTGGCGGTTTTCATGTTCGCCTGATATATTGTTTTCCGCCTTGCCCGATACGCTTTAGTTCTCCTCTTGCTTCGAGATCAAGCTTGACGGCGGTGATATACCATGTCGTCTTGCCGTCAAAGTGGGAGAGCCGTTTCGGAGCGCGCTCAGTCAGATCCATGAATGAGATTTCACCGGAGGCATCCACTTCTTCCAGAATGGCCTTGCGGATGGCCTCATAGCGGCGTCTCAGGATTTTTGCGCCCTGCTTTCCTTCCGGATGGAGCAGCTGGATCTGTTCTTCATCTCGCTTTTTCAAGGAATCCCTCCTCAGCTGATGACACCCAGTTCCTTGCCGACTTTCTCGTAAACGGCAAGTGCTTCATCGAGCATTTCTTTCGTGTGTGCGGCGGTAGGCATATTGCGGACACGGCCGGTGCCCTTCGGTACAGTCGGGAAGACGATCGATTTCGCGTAGACGCCCTCTTCCATCAGGCGCTTGGAGAATTGCTGTGCCAGCTTTTCTTCACCGATGATGCACGGTGTGATCGGGGTTTCTGATTTGCCGATATCAAAGCCGAGCTTTTTCAGGCCAGCTTTCAGATAGTCTCCGTTCTCCCATAGCTTGTCCACAAGTTCACTCGATGCGAGAAGCTTGTCAACCGCTCCGATGACCGCTGCGACATCGCCCGGCGTCATCGCAGTCGAGAACAGGAACGGACGGGAACGGACTTTCAGCCAGTCGATCAGTTGCTGTTTACCGGCCACATACCCGCCGACGACACCGATCGCCTTGGAAAGTGTACCGATCTGGAAGTCGATGTCGCGCTCGAGTCCGAAGTGCTTGACAGTGCCTTTGCCGCCGCCCATGACGCCGGATCCGTGAGCGTCGTCCACGTACGTGATCAGGTCGAATTCCTTCGCAATCTGGACTGCATCGGGCAGATTTGCGACGTCGCCGTCCATCGAGAAAACACCGTCCGTGATGTACATGACTTTGTTATACTGGCCCGATTCCGTTGCTTCCTTCGCCTTTTTGCGGAGGTCATCCATGTCCTGGTGGTTGACGCGGATGATTTTCGCGCGGGACAGCCGGCAGCCGTCGATGATGGATGCGTGGTTCAGCTCATCGGAGAGGATTGCGTCATTTTTGTCCATGACAGCGGAAATCGCCGCCATGTTGCAGTTGAATCCGGACTGGTAACCGATTGCCGCTTCGGTCCCTTTGAACTCGGCCAGTTTCTCTTCAAGCTTTACATGAAGGTCGAGCGTACCGTTGATTGTGCGCACGGCCCCTGCTCCGACACCGTACTTGTCGATTGCGCCCTTGGCCAGCTGTTTCAGCCCTTCGTCAGTCGCAAGTCCCAGGTAGTTGTTCGAGCTCAGGTTGATGAGGTCGCGGCCGCCGACCTTGATCGTCGGGCCGTTCGGGCCCTCGACCGGGTCGATTTCATTATAGAGTCCTGCGCCTCTCAGTTCCTGGAGGTTTTCTTCGAGAAATTGATCTAAAATTTTCGCCAAAGGAATCTTCCTTTCCGACTTTGATGTATGTCCATTCTATCACAGCCCGTTCAGCTGAACAGCTTCAGGCACGCCGCGCCGGCGATGATGAATGAGATGAAGAGCAGCCGCTTCCAGCCGGCCGGTTCACGGAAGAACAGGATGCCGATCAGGACGGCGCCCGCTGCGCCTAGCCCTGTCCAGATCGCGTACGCCGTGCCCATCGGAATCTCCCTCATCGCAAGTGACAGGAGCACGAAACCGAGGCCGAATGACAGGACGAGCGGAATAAGCCGCCACCATTTTTTGTCGGCCAGATACATGTTGATGAACATGACGCCGAAGATCTCGCCCAGACTGGCGAGCGCAAGAAACACCCATGCCATCAGTGCTCACCTCTTTCCGGTGCGGGGGCACTGTCCGTCAGTTTGATGCCGACGACGCCGACCAGGATAAGGGCGATGAAGAACAGCTTGACCGGCGAGAAAGGTTCTCCGAACACAAGCATGTCCACGACCACGATTGCCGCAGCCCCCGAACCGGTGAATACCGCGTAAACGGTGCCGGAAGGAATCTGTTCACAAGCCCGGATGATAAAGTAGAAGCTGAAGATGATGGCGACCGCCGTCCCGGACCATTCAAGGATACTGTCCGAGTGGGTCAGCCCGACCACCCAGAACACCTCGACGACGGCGGCGAAGAATACATACAGCCATGCCACCGGCCGTCACCTCTTTCCATTCTGATATCGTTTCCACTCTAACAGAATGGAACCTTTCGCACATAGCAAAACCGCCCGGGGATGTCCCCGGGCGGCCTGTCACAGCTGCTCCCTGATCGTCCTGAACTTTTCCTCCCACCGCTCCTGGTTGATGGCGCTGTCCATCCTGGCACGGATCGAGTGGATTTCCCTGACATGGGCATTCATATAAGCACTCGCGTCCAGCATCGCTTCCCGGTAGACCGCTTCAATCTCATCGGCCTGCTTTTCGAATGTCTCGTCATCCCGGCACATACCGAGCATGTCGACGATTTCGTCCCCTTCACGCTCCGGCCCGTATTCATGCGGCTTGGTCGCATCGAATACACAAACCGATAGCTCAGGGAGGACGATCAGGTCAACGCTTCCCGGGTCGAGCGCACACCATCCGTAGATGACATCCAGTCCCCGGGCCTCCGCCTCTTTCCCCAGCTTTTTCATCATTGTAGACTTGCCGGTGCCGGGATGTGCCTTGATAAGGAGCCGGCGCTTCAGGCCTTTTGTGACCGAATCGAAAAAGTCTTGCGCTCCCTCCGCGGTGAGTGTGCCGATGTACCGGTTCACTACGGAAGGCGCCTTATTAAGCGAAAGATCGCCGAACAGCGATCCGGCGAGGCTGTCCGAGAGTTTGTCCGCGAGCTCCCAGGACATGCGTGCCCTGTTTGCCTCTTCCCACCGGTCATGCAGCTCTTTCGCGCGCTTCAGTGAAGCGAATGTCTTGCGGAGCGCCTCCTCGGCCTTTTCCGCAGTTTCCCGGATGAATCCGTTCTGCAGCTTCAGCCGGTCCTCGTCATAGCCGTCGTAAAACGTCACCACACGGTGTGCGCCTCCGATCTGCACGGGCTCGAGTGCCACCGGATGGGAGGCCTGGACAAACAGGATTCCCGGCTTTACGACATGGACGGCATCAAGCCCGTCCGGGGTAAGCGGATCATGGAAAAGTTCAACGTCCCACCCGCGCTTCACATAATACTGTGCGACCTCTCTAAGAAGCACGGACAGGGCTCCTGTCGGGGGGGCCTTCAGGAGAAACGCCTTTGATGCCCCCGAAAGCAGCTCCCTGTAATTGTGCCGGATCCCCTCGGATGTGTAGGCCGTGCTCATATAGGATGTGATGGTCCCCTTCAAGCGATCACCCTTTCCTCTTGACGGGACAGTATATGCGCGGAGCCGCGAAAAAAGCACGGCGGGACATGTCCCTGCCGTGCTTTCCTCTAGTTCACGCCGACCTCTTCCACCGGCTTTGACAGTCGTTCAAGGAGCCCTTTGAAGTAAGGGATCGTGTACTGGAGCAATTGCCCGAAAAACAGCACGATGATGACTGTTCCCACGCCGACGGGACCCCCGATCAGCCATCCGGTCAGAGCAACGGTGGCCTCCAGGACGGTCCTGACCGTTTTCACACTCCAACCTGTCTTCTCCATCAGGACCAGCATCAGTGTATCCCTTGGGCCGGCCCCGATGCCCGGAGACACATACATGCCGAGTCCGATCGCCTGTACCGTGATCCCTGCCAGGAATAATGATATCTGTCCTGCGAGTGAATGGACATCGGGCAGGATCCAGTTGAAGAAATCAATGAATGAGCCGATCAGGAGCATATTGATCCATGTGCCGACCTGCGGCAGCCTGCGAAGATAGATGGACGTGGAGATGACGATAAAGAATCCTGTAAGAATCGACCATGTGCCGATCGTCAGTCCAAGCTGCTTGAACAGGCCGACATGAAGGACATCCCATGGGCTGATGCCGAGCAGGGCGCCTTTGATCGTCAATGTGATGCCAAGGGCCAGAAACAGCTGGCCAACCAAAAAGAATGTCCATCTCAAAGCCTGATATCGTTGCATTCAGGCACCTCCAGTCTGTTCATCCGGCAACGGATCATTTTCGGAGCGGTACAAATACCGCATCTGCGGCCGTTGCGAGAACTTCCGGCGAGAGCTTCACCTGGAGACCGCGTTTCCCTGCGCTGACAATGATCCGGCCAAGCTGTTTGGCCGATTCGTCGATGTACGTCGGAAAGGCTTTTTTCATGCCGACAGGCGAACAGCCGCCCCTGACATAGCCTGTCACGTCGGTCAGATCCCTAAGGTGCAGCATCTCGACTTTCTTTTCGCCGGCGGCTTTAGCGGCCTTTTTCAGATCAAGTTCATCTGCGACCGGAATGACGAAGACAAAATACTTTCCCGTGCCTGCGGTGGAAACAAGCGTCTTATAGACAGTCTCTTCCGCCTGGCCCGTCTTTTCCGCTACCGATACTCCGTCTATCCGGTCGTCATCCGTATCGTATTCAATCAGCTCATATTCGGCCTTTTGCCGATCCAGGATGCGGACGGCATTTGTCTTTTGGACTTTGTCCTTTTTCGCCAAACCGGACACCTCCGTCAGTCTTGGTCGCCAAGCAGTTTTTTCAGCTGGTCTGCAAGCGCCGTATTCACCGGTTCTTCATCCTTTTTCATGTACTTCTGCACGTCGCGTTTGGACACTTTCCCTTTGTTCGTCTTCGCCTTGCGCTTTTCGAATGCGGACAGCTTCTCGCGGTAGCCGCAGCGGCAGGTGAAGATCCGCCCTTCCCCTTCTCCTCGAAGTTCCAGCTTTTTATGGCAGTTCGGGCAGCGGGCATTTGTCAGCTGGGAAACCTTCTGTCGGTGTCCGCACTCCCGGTCCTGGCAGACAAGCATTTTGCCGCGCTTGCCGTTCACCTCGAGCATCGGCTTGCCGCAGTCCGGGCACATCTTGCCGGTGACGTTGTCGTGCTTGAACTTTTTCTCTGAAGCCTTCACTTCTGAAACGGCCTGCTTGGCAAAGCCGGTCATCTCTTTCATGAATTCCTTTTTCGACAGCCTGCCCTTTGCAATCTCTGTCAGCTTCTGTTCCCATTCTCCGGTCAATGCCGGGGACTTGAGATCTTCCGGAACCAGCCCGAGAAGCTGCCGGCCCTTGGATGTTGTGAAGATATCATTGCCTTTTTTTTCAATGACAAACGAATTGAACAATTTTTCGATGATATCCGCCCGTGTCGCAACTGTACCGAGTCCCCCCGTCTCACCGAGTGTCCGGATCAGTTCCTTGGATTCACCGGCCATGAACTGCGCAGGGTTCTCCATTGCGGCGAGAAGTGTCCCTTCGTTAAAGCGCGCAGGCGGTTTGGTCTGCCCTTCGGTCATCGAAAACGCACGGATGCCGAGTTTTTCGCCTTTCTCGAATGGGGGGAGCGTCTTGTTGTCTTCCTCCTCCGCATCCAGGCCATACACAGCGCGCCAGCCTTCGTCACTGATGGTCCTGCCTTTTGCATGGAAGCGCTCGCCTCCTGCACCGAGCACCGCAGTGACAGCCTCGTACTTGTAAGGACCTGAGAAGACCGCGATGAACCGCTTTACAATCAGGTCAAACAGCCGCTTCTCGCTGTCGGACATACGCTCGAGGATCGCCGGTTCCTCTGTCGGGATGATAGCGTGGTGGTCGCTGACTTTGCCGTCATCGATGACACCCTTCTGCGGCTTCGGGTTGCCTTTTTTCATGATTACAGCAATGTCCTTCCGATAAGGGGCAAGGCGCACGGCCTCCAGCCGATCCTTCAGGGTAGACGCCATATCGGACGTCAGGTGCTTGGAGTCGGTCCGCGGATAAGTAACCGCCTTATGTGACTCGTAAAGCCCCTGAAGGGTGTTCAGCGTTTCCTTCGCTGACCAGCCAAAACGTTTATGCGCTTCCTTTTGCAGTTCGGTCAGATCAAAGAGCGGTGGTGCCGGCTGACTTTTCGGCGTGCGCTTCACTTCTTCGACAATGCCTTCCCGAATGCTCTCCAGCTTGCCGAGGAGCGCCTCCGCCTCTCCTTTGTCAAAAGTACGGCCATCTCCCGATTTCGCTGTCCATTTGAACCTGCCGGAATCGGTGAGCGCTTCTATGCCGTAGAACGCCTTCGGCCGGAACTCACGGATTTGCCTTTCCCGCTCCGCGATCATCGCAAGCGTCGGTGTCTGCACGCGCCCCGTCGACAATTGGGCGTTATGCTTCACGGTCAGGGCACGCGTCGCGTTGATGCCGACAACCCAGTCGGCCTCGGCACGCGCTTCCGCCGCCTCGAAGAGATTTTCATACTCACGTCCGTCTTTCAGATTGCGGAAACCATCTTTGATCGCCTTGTCGGTGACGGACGAAATCCAAAGCCGCTTGACCGGCTTGTTGGCCTTCGCTTTTTCCAGGATCCAGCGGGCGACCAGCTCGCCTTCGCGCCCGGCATCGGTCGCGATGATGACTTCCCGGATGTCCCCTCGCTTAAGGAGCGCCTTGACGGCGTTGTACTGCTTGGTCGTCTGCCGGATCGGCATGAGCTTGAACGGCTCGGGCAAAATCGGCAGGTCCTCCATTTTCCAGTCCTTATATTTCGCGTCATACTGCTCAGGGTCGGCCTGTGTCACAAGATGGCCAAGCGCCCATGTGACGACATAGTCCTTTCCTTCCAGTGCGCCGTTCCGTTTATCGTTGCATCCGAGCACACGTGCGATGTCACGTGCAACGGAAGGTTTTTCTGCAAGAACCAATGATTTGGACATGTGCGTCCACTCCTCTCATACCTTCTGATTATACAAGACCTGCGGCGGGATTTCACCGCACCCTGCCGGTTTGACTTCGATGAGCACGGCAGGACGGATGGCGAAGTGCCGGGGGAATCCGGCATGTCCGAGTTTCTCCGGGGCCAGGTCCGGATTCCGATCTGCAAATCCGAGTCCTGACCGCTAAGTCCGAGCCTCTGAAGGCATTAACTCCTCCGGACAATCAGAAAAGCCGGGAGCGCACCTGCTCCCGGCCACAATGCATTATTTAAGTGCCGAGTCCGGTGCCGGGCCCGGGAGCGGCGGTTTCCCGCCGTTGCCGTCCCCGCCTGCCGGATGGTCGCCGTTCAGACGTTTCTCGATCTGTTCCTTGGTGGCAGATGTCCTGCCATCTGTTTTGTTCTCCAGCTTTTCCTTCACTTTTTCGACAGTCTTGTCCGGCGGACTCAGGGAGACAACCAGATCGCCTGGCTCCGCCGCCAGTTCCTTCCCCGGTGAGTAGAAATCGATTTTCCCGTCTTTCCGCAATATATAAAGGAGGACCGGACTCTCATCCCGCTCACGGAGGTACTGAGTGTATTTATAGCGTTCCGTAATCGGCGTTTTCCGGACAACATATCCATTACGGATACGTGAATCCAGCACGCCCACAGGGAGCGCCGGCTCGAACAGGAATCTGCCTGGCGAGCGGACGAGCCGATCTCTGTCGACCCCGTAGCGTTTCGGGTCTCCTTTCAGCCCGGAACGGTAGACGAACGTTGGACCGAAGTCATGGACGAAGTCACTGCAGATATGGGCGTTATACATATCCATCGGCGTCATCGACAGCAGGTTCTGGTAAGGCGCCAGGTCATACCTGTAGTCGACCTGCTCGGAAAGGATGTCTCCCGAGAGCACTTTGATCCCCTCCTTGCGCGCCTCGAACACATCGTTCCAGGCGTCGGTCATGAGAGCGACCGGTTTGCCGTCCTCTTTGATGGATGCGGCAAGCCGTGCTATGAAGGGTCCGCCACCGACGATCAGCGCACCGGAATTATCCGCCGCGACCAGGTTCAGTTTCTTGGCGAGCGGCCCGAGCGTGAAGCCATGCACCACAACAGTGCCGAAGACAAGCGCGAATGTCAGCGCCGTCAGAAGTTCCGCGTCCTCATAGCCCTGTTCAAGCAGAATCGAGGCAAAATAACCGGAAACGGTGAGTGCGACGATTCCACGCGGCGCAATCCAACCGACTAGAGTGCGTTCCTGCTTGGTTAGATCTGTGCCGATTGTCGATAGCCAGATCGACAGTGGCCGGACGACGAACAGCGTCGCGAGGACAAAAGCGATGATCCGCGGTTCAAAGATTGCCAGCAGCGTATCCACCGAAAGTGACGCTGTCAGCATCACAAAGATGGCGGAAACGAGAAGTACAGTAATGTTTTCCTTGAAGTGGCGAATATCCTCGATTGATGACAAGTGCATATTCGCCATTGCTACACCCATGACGGTGACTGCCAGGAGCCCCGTCTCATGCATGATCTCATCGGACAGGACAAACACGAACAGGACGGCCGCGAATAGGACCGGCGACTTCAGAAACTCCGGCACCTTGTCAGCTTCGAACAACTTGCCAAGTATCCAAGCGACAAACCAGCCGAGAATCCCCGCAAATGCCGAAGCCGCGAAGAAGATCAGGATGCCTGTGCCTGACAGGTCACCCTTCAGGAAGCGGATGGTCTCAAACGCAAACAGTGCAAGCAGTGCTCCGAACGGGTCAACGATAATTCCTTCCCATTTCAAGATCGCCCCGACCCGCGGCTTCAGCTTAGCCTGTCTCAGAAGCGGAAGGATGACCGTCGGCCCCGTGACGATGAACAGTCCCCCGATAACAAAGGCCACTTCCCAGCTGAGTCCGGCCACGTAGTGCGCAGCGAGCGAGCCGAATATCCAGGCGAGGAATGCACCCAGCGTTACGATACGGCCAACCGGCCTGAAAAACCCCCGGATTTCCCGGAGATCCAGATTCAGACTTCCTTCAAAAAGGATGATGGCAACCGCGATCGAGATGATTGGCGAGAAGAAGTCGCCCAGTTGCTGCTGCGGATTCAGAAGCCCCAGAATCGGACCGAGCAAAAGGCCCGCAATGGACATGACGACAATGGCCGGAAGACGGAGCCGCCAGGCCAGCCACTGAGAGCCGATGCCGAGTGCTGCGACCGCCATGAAGGAAAATAGGAATGAATCGAACATGGGAAATCCCCCCTTTTTCACGATAAAATAATATCCAGTTTACCATATTCAGCCGGGTCTTCTAGCCCAAATCCTCATATTCGCCAGGCTGGTCCCATATGTTGGACAGGAACCGATATTGCAGCCAGAAAGGGTGAGGGCCTTGACCGGACAACCGAAAAAGAAAGCGGTCTTTTACTGTACGGCAATTGATATTCCATCCGCCTACCGGACACGGCGTGCGCTGCGCATCGCTCATGCGCTTACTGATATTGAAGTAATCTTCCTTTCCGAACGCCCGCTCCCCCATGTCGAAGCGGCCGGATTCCGCGTCGATAAAATCCATGGAAAGGACGGGCTCAGGAAGGCTGCAGGAGATCTGCAGCCGGATATTCTGCTCAGGGACGGGCGAGCCGAACCGGAAGAAACAGCGGCGCTGAAGGAGATTGTCCCAGCCATTATACACTTTGATGACAACGGCGAAGATACTTCGCCTGCCGATCTCATTTTCCGGACATTCGGAGGCGAGACGAGGGGGGCGGTGCCTTCCAACGTCGTAGAGGGCCAGACGGGGTTCATTGCGGACCCGAGCCTGATCCGTCACCGCCGCGCCGGACTCGCCAAACATCCGCCCGGTGACCTGCCGCATGTAGTCGTCACCCATGGGCCGGCAGATCCGTCCAACCTGTCATACCGGACTCTTCGGCATCTGACTCAGTTGCACATCCCCCTGAAAGTGACCGTCCTGCTCGGTGAGGCTTACACCCATCCTGACGATCCTCTCATGATGATGGCGCTAGGTAAGCGAAATGTCACCATACGCAAAATGCCTTATGACTACGGCCGGGAACTTGCATCCGCCGATATCGTGATCTGTTCATCCGGCCATATACCTTTTGACGTCGCTTTCCTGAGCATCCCCTGCATTGTCCTTGCCCAGAATGAGGCAGAGTTGGGGCATGCACTGCCGAATGAGGAAAACGGGTTTATCCCCCTGGGTTTGGGACGCAAGGTCAAGCAGTCGATGCTGCTGAACGCGGTGATGGAACTGCTTCTGCATGAACCACTCAGAAAGCGCGCAATCGAGCGGCAGGCGGCACTCCGTGTCGAAGATGGAATTGATATGGTGAGCGAGGCAGTGCTGTATTATCTGGAATATCCGCCGCGGGGCGGGAAGCCTAATAGGCCGTTTCCACGGCATTGATTCGAATTTGCCTCCGACAGTCCGGGCTTTATGATACAATGTCCGCGACAAGGAGGCGTTCGAAATGGACAAACGATCCCTCGAAGCTGAAATTGCAGAGCTTAAGATGGATTATATCAGTCTGCAGGGCGACATCGAAAAACTCGAGTCGACCGGCCACGAAACCCAGGTCAGGAATGCTGAACAGCGTCTTGCCGCAATGGAAGACAGGCTGTCTGAACTAAACAAGCAGCTGGATGAACTCGACTGAGCATCCAAGAAGCCGGCCCGCGCATTTACATGGGATGCGCGGGCCGGTTTTTGGTCAGTAAGTAGTCAGCTTCAGCAGTTTTTGCAAGCCGTAGACGACCCGCTGGGCCTGTGAAAATCCGTCCAGCTTCTCTTCGGCTTCCAGTGTATAGAGGGCATCTTCGTTGTTCCAGAGGCGGCTGAAATAGCCATCGAGCTCCTCCACAAGCGGGCTGTCCGCCGGCGCCTCGATGCGGAGGTTGGCTTCGAGGTTGTAATCATCCAGCGCCCGCTCCGTCATATTCGCTGCACCACTCGAAATGTAGGCCTCTTCCCCGTCCTTCACGTAAACCAGCTTAGTGTGGTATTGGCCGATGACGGCATTGTAGAACCGGACCTCAATCCGGTCTTCGGAATCCTCGATCAGCTCTTCGGCTACAGGCATATTCGGCAGGCCGGTCTTTTTGTTTCCGAAAGCATTCTCGTTCGGATCCAGGATGATGCGCACCTGCGCACCCCGTTCAGCCGCTCCGATCAGAGCCGACAGGATGTCCCGCTTGGCGATATAGAACATGCCAAGCCAGACCTCGTCCCCTTCCCCTGCTTTTCCGATATCTTCAAGCAGGTGCTCCAGAATCGGCCGCTCCGTCACATACTGCACACCGTACAGTCCATCAGGGTTCTCTTCCGCTTCAGTGCGCGGGAACTCCTCAGGACCTTCCGAATAGCGGGAAACCGCCTCTTCCGCTTCAAGCACGTCATTGATCACAGGTCCATCCGCCTTGAACGCGACATTCCCATGCCAGCCGCTCGCGTCATGCGGATTGCCTGAGTTTACAAGGACACCTTCTTCTGTTGCAATCACTTTCCGGTGGTTCGCTTTCACGTTCAGCAGTTTCAGATAGGAACGGACAGTCATTTCAGGAGCATCTTCGGCCATCGGGTTCGGCAGCCACCCCTTTCCATCCTCCCCCCACCTCTGGAAGAGGATCCGGTAGACTCCCGAATAGATCGGCGTGGAATCCCGGAGAGGATCGAGTGCAGTTACCACCACCTCGACGCCGGCTTCCTTCAGAAGCTTTATTTCCTTTGATCTAAATGATCCATAACCATTATTGACAGGATCCGTTATGAGTATGACCGGCATTTCCGGATTCTCTTTCTTTTTCTCAGCCAGCCGATCAGTGAGCGTGCGGGCAAGTTCCGGGAAATCTTCTTTTTCGTCATAATAGCCGTTATAGAGGAAATAGTCTGCTACAACAAATTCCTCCGCCCGGTCGATCATCGCGAACACTTCCTCGAAAATCTCCAGCTCATGTACCATCCCTTCCTTTGAGCGGTCCTGCGAATAGGTCAGGTCCGTGTACATCTCGACATTGTCCGTCCGGTAAAGCGTACCGTCATGGGAGATGCCTTCCGGAAGCGGTTTATATGTATGATAAAGCACAATCCCGATGTAGATCAGGATAAACAGGCAGGCGATAATCGTCAGCACCCTCCGCCTGGTACTCCATTCTCTGATTCTCTTCTTGTCCATGCGCCTTCCCCCTTTGGTCCCCCTTCCATTCCCCTTTCCTGTTCGATAGAAAACCTGGCCCCAGAATGTTTTGCCGATCAAGAAAAAAGCCAAATAAAAATCGGGATTCCGGGCAACTTTCTGCCCGGAACCCCGTCCTAATGATTATCTTATCCGGCTGTGACATAGCCTTCGGCCTGCTCGTCAAGCAGCACCATTTCCTTCAGGCGCTGCTTGGCGCGGAAGAGGCGGGACTTGACGGTCCCGATCGATACTTTCATAAGTTCTGCAATCTCGTTGAGTGAGTATTGGTTAACGTAAAAATAAAGCACTGTCTTACGGTAAATGCCGTCCAGCTCATCCAGCTTCGACTGGACGATGTGGCGGATATCATCACGTTCAAGCAGATCGTCCGCGGTCGGTTCCGCACAAGGCACGAGGTCAAGAATCGGAACGTCGAGCGTTTCCGGCTGCTCCATGACATGCTGGCTGCGCCGGACCGTTTTGCGATAGCGGTCACGGAAAGTGTTCATGCAAATCGTAGTGAGCCATGCTTTGACATGGTCAACACCCTCCAGCGACTTCTCGTTGCGGACCACTTTCAGCCAGACGTCCTGCATCAGGTCTTCTGCCTCGTCTTTGTTGCGCGTCAGTTTCAGGCAAAGATGATAAATGAACCGTTCATATTCTTCATAGATGGTTTCGATATTACGACCGGCCATGGCCGATCCCTCCCGTTCGTACTGTTCTTTGTTGACCTTATTGTCCTATAGAGGAACCTTGCCCTCCATCGGATTCTCTTTCAGGTCCATTACAAAGATGTAAGAAACGGGGAAAGGTTCAAAACAAAAGCGCAAGCGCCCGCTTAGCAATGTACAAACTGGAGCCCTTCGCAATGAGATAAAGGAAACAAGGTCTATAGTGTGTAGTTGCTTTCCGTTCCGGCGCAGGCTTTCCGCGGGGAAGGCATCGAGCCCCTTGCAGGGTCTCTCCGCTCTTCCTTTTCCGCAGGAGTCCGCGCCTCCACTTCAAGCAATAATGTCAATTATGTTCGATTCAATTATTCATTCTATAATAGTTGCCGGGCACTAGAGCTGGACGCTGAATTATAGACTCCAATTGATACTGGAGGATTGAAACGGAGGGCCCGAGACACCTGCGGGAAAAGCGTTAGCCGAAGACCCCGCAGGATGTTGCGCAATGCTCCGCAACGCTGTCGCTTTTGCTCGCAGAAGATCTTCCGCTACGCGATGCACACAGACGCCAGTCTCCGTACTGGCGCCGGCTGAGGCAACGCCCGCGGACTAGCGGACACCGTCACGAAGAACGGCGTCTGTGGCCAAAGGCGACTGCGTTGTCCAACAATGATCTTCCTGCGACCAAAACGCAGTTTTGGTAAGCAAGGGCCCGCAGCGGAAATCCGGAGGATTTTCATGAAAAGAAAAAACTGCAGACAAAGGAGTAATCCACTCACTTTGTCCACAGTCTGAGCGCCTCCCTCCAGGGGAAGCGCTTTTTCGAGTTGCCGTTTCCTTTATTCTTCGACTGCGGCCGCCTCTTCATCAGGCTCCCGCTTGGTGATCATCATGCGGGTGATGCGGTTGCGGTCCATTTCCTCGATCAGGACATCCAGATTACCGTAGGAGAATTTCTCTCCCGGCAACGGGACATGTCCGAGTTGCTGAAGGACGAACCCCCCGATGGTATCATGCTCGTCCGGAAGTTCGGCCCGGAATGTCTCTTTCACGTCGTCCATCTCCAGGCGGCCTGAGCATACCAGATGGGTGTCCGTCATCTCATATACGAGCACTTCTTCTTCCTGGTCGGTCTCATCCTCGATATCCTGCCCGATCATCTCTTCAATGATGTCCTCATGCGTGACAATTCCGAGTGTGCCGCCGTATTCATCAAGCACGATGGCGATATGCTTCTTTTTTGCAAGCATCATTTTGAAAACACGTTCGACGCTGAGTGTCTCGACAACGAACAGCGGCTCTCGGTCCATATAATCTTCAATGGTCGAATCTGTGGCCATTGACCATTCGATGAGCTGCTTGGAATAAAATACCCCGACGATATTGTCCATATTGTCTACGTACACCGGATAACGCGTGTACCAGTGATCCAAGATCGTATCCCGGACGTCTACATAAGTGGCATCATGCGATAAGCCGACGATCTCCGTCCGGTGGGCCGACATCACGTCGGACACGTCCTTTTCCGGGAAGTCCAGCACCCCTTTGAGGCGGATCGATTCCTCTTCCTCGAACGTTCCTTCAGTCGATGCAATGTCGACCATCGAGCGCAGATCTTCCTTTGTCAGTGTCGCCTCCGTCACCGCACCGCGGGATATGATGCGGATGAATATGTTCGTGAAGAGCGACAGCAGATAAGTCAGCGGCGAAAGCACGACGACCAGGAATCGGATAATCGGGAATACCAGATAGGAGACCTTTTCAGAAAACGTCGCGGCAATCGTTTTCGGCAACACTTCGCCGAAGATGATGAGGGTGATTGTCAGGATCGTTGTCGCAAGCCCGACTTGCCAGCCCTTGTCAATCGCAATCGCCGTAAGGAGAGTCGGCAAGAGAATGTTCACGATATTGTTCCCGATCAGGATCGACGTAATCATCCGGTCAGGCTTGCTGATGAGTTTCAGCAATTTCTCAGATTTCCTGTCTCCCTGGTCAGCACGGAGCTGAACCTTCATCCTGTTCGTGGCGGTAAGCGCCGTTTCGCTGCCCGAGAAGAAAAAGGACAGGAAGAGCAGGATTCCCAAGACGATAAACAAAAGCCATTCCCCCTGAAGAAACTAATTTACACGGAATTCAAAAACCTTATTGACCATCATACCATAAACACTTCCCCTGCCATGCCCATTTAAATCCGCTTTCTCTGTTTCTGGTATACTTATTCACGAAAACCAACGTGGAAAGAGGGATAAATTGATGGATCATCTGAAGGAACTTGACCGCCATTTCAGCGAACACCGCAAAGCGCATCTTGCAGAGCTGAATGACTTCCTGAGCATTCCGAGCATCAGCTCGCTCTCCGGGCATAAAGAAGATATGAAAAAAGCCGCCGAATGGCTGGCAGGGTCACTCGAGTCTGCGGGACTCGAGAATATTTCTATTGATGAAACGGCGGGTCACCCGGTCGTCTATGCGGACTGGCTGCATGCCGAAGGCCAGCCGACCCTCCTCATCTATGGCCACTATGATGTCCAGCCGGTCGATCCGCTGGAGCTTTGGGACAGCGCTCCGTTCGAACCGGAAGTCCGCGACAACAAACTGTACGCACGCGGGGCCAGCGACGATAAAGGCCAGGTGTTCATGCACGTGAAGGCCGTCGAAGCCCTGTTCAAGACGAACGGCAAACTCCCGGTGAATGTGAAGTTCTGCATCGAGGGCGAGGAAGAGATCGGCAGCCCGAACCTCCCGGCTTACGTTGAAGACAACAAGGACAAGCTTGCTGCAGATGTGATTGTCATTTCCGACACAGGCATGCAGGGTCCCGGCCAGCCTGCTGTCTGCTACGGCCTCCGCGGTCTTGCCGGCGTCCAGATCGACGTCAAGGGTGCCAAGGGCGACCTTCATTCCGGCCTTTACGGCGGTGGTGTGCAAAATGCGATCCACGCTCTTGTGGAACTTCTCGCCTCCTTCCGTGACAAGGAAGGTACAATCACGGTAGACGGTTTCTATGATGATGTGCGCCCCGCGACCGAAGAGGAACGTGAAGAATACCGGAAGCTCAGCTTCGACGAGGAAGCATTGAAAAAAGAGCTCGGCGTCAGCGAGCTCTTCGGTGAAACAGGGTATTCGCATCTCGAGCGCACTTGGACCCGCCCGACGCTCGAGATCAATGGCGTCTTCGGCGGATTTTCAGGCGAAGGGATCAAGACCGTCCTTCCCGCTGAAGCAGGCGCGAAAATCACGTGCCGTCTCGTACCGGACCAGGACCCGGATGACATCGTCCAAAAACTGCGCAGCCATATCGAGAAAAACAAACCGGCCGGCGTAACGGTGGACATCACCGAATTTGACAAGGGCAAGCCGTTTCTCACCCCTTACGATCATCCGGCCATCCAGGCAGCGGGTACGTCGTATGAACGGGTGTACAATGTTCCAACCGCCTATACGCGTGGAGGCGGCTCAATCCCGATTGTGGCGGCCTTTGATGAGATTCTCGGTCTCCCTGTCGTCCTCATGGGCTTCGGTCTGTCATCCGAAAACTTCCATGCGCCAAACGAACACTTCCATCTTGAAAACTTCGACAAGGGATTGCGCGTTATCGGCGACTATTATTTTGAAGTGTCGTCCGCGCTTTCCGGAGCGGAGTAAAACGTAACTTTTTCCTCGATCGGGGTGTGATCCCATTCCTTCGGCATCGTATCCGAATGCCCGAAGTGCAGCATGCAGATCACGCGCTCCCCGTCACCGGCGCCCAGCGCCTCGCGGAATTGGGGCTGATCCAGCCAGGCAGGTGTTTTGATGCATGTGCCGATGCCCTTGTCCCACGCGAGGAGCTGGGCGTTTTGCAGGAATGCGGAAATGGCCATATGGTCTTCGAGACGCTGCTTTTGGCGCATGTCTTCACGGACAATCGCAAAGACGATGGCTCCCGCGCTCTTGAACTTGGCGGATTGGCGCTCAAGGGCTTCTTCCGTCAGTTCACGCCAGTTCGGAATGGCGTATTCCCTGATCAGGCCCTGTACATCGGGAAGATTTTCTCCTGCTCCGACGACAAAGCGCCATGGTTCGCGCTTGCCGTGGTTAGGCGCGTATCTGGAATCGCACAGGACTTCCATGACATTTTCACGGGATACCGGCGTTCCGTTAAAATTCTTGATGGAGCGGCGTTCAGTAACCGCTTTCCGGACACTCATCTGCTGTTGGCTCATGTAAATTCTCCTTCGCTACCAGTAGTCACACTGATTATAGCAGACCCCATGGAGGGATGCCGATGAACGCCTTTAACCCGGAAATCATCCTATACCTGCTTTTCTGCTGGGTGGCGGGTTCAGTGCTGTGGGCCCGGGTACTCGGCCGCATGCTCGGTGCCGATCCGGCCGGGTCGGGCAGCGGAAATCCCGGTGCACGAAATGCGGGCAGGCTGTTTGGCGCTCCTGCTTTTCTGGCGGTCTTTGCCGGAGATGCCCTGAAAGGTGTTGCGGCTGTCGTTTCCGGGCGGTATCTCGGTTATCCGGAATGGCTTGTCGCTGCCGGCGGGGCACTTGCGGTTTTCGGGCATGTCTTCCCACTGTTCCGTGGAAAAGGCGGAAAGGGTGTATCAGCCTTTATCGGTGCAGCGCTAGCCTTCTCACCCGGTAGCCTGATCGGCTTTGCTGTCGGCACCGCGGCCGGACTGCTGCCGCTCCGAAGTGCCACGCTCGCCATGCCGGGCGGATTTGCAGCTTGGACCGCCGCCCTCTGGCTTTCAGGTGTTCTTTCCGTCTCCTGGCCGCTTGTTATGGCGGGAGGACTCGTGCTTTTCCGGCACAAACCGGATTTTCACGAAGCGCTGCGACGGCACTAGACATTATTCGATAGATAATAAAAACATCAAAAGACTTATATTATATCGCTATAATATAAGTCTTTTTTCTTTTCTTCCCCCTATTCATTTCCTAGTATGGTATAGTATTTTGAAAACGACAGCGCTTTCAGGGGGTTGAACATGCCGAAAAAACCGATTGCTTATATTGTGGACAGCACTGCCCATATTTCACATGAATTAGCGAACCATCCGGACCTCTACGTCGTTCCGCTCAATGTCCATTTTGGAGACAACGAATATGCGGACGGCGTCGGTATCCGGCCCGAAGAACTCTATGAGAAAATCCGGACATCCACAGAACTTCCGAAAACCTCACAGCCTTCCGCCGGCCGGTTCGCCGAACTGTTCGACCGCCTCAAGGAGGAATATGAGCAGGGTATCGCGGTGGTGCTTTCAGGAGAAATGAGCGGAACTTACGCCTCAGCCGTGTCAGGGGCAGACCTGAGCGGATTCGATGTCCGCATCGTCGACGGCAAGTCCCTGTCCTATGGAACGACCGGCCTCGTCCGGCTCGCCATGGAACTCGGGCAGGAAGGAAAAAAACGGGATGACATTGTCGATGCAATCAGCCGCCATATCGGAAAGGGCCGCTCCTATATCTATATTGGGCAACTGAACCAGCTTCATAAAGGCGGCCGGATGGGAAGCGTCCAGTTCTATCTTGGCAGCATGCTGCAGATCAAGCCGATCATCCAGATCACACCCGAGGGCACTCTGGATGTCACCGACAAAGTCCGCTCCGAAAAAAAAGCATTCCGCTATCTCGTCGATAAAGTGAAGAAGGCATATGATGAAGGCCGGCGAACCATACACCTCATGCATGCAGACAGCCCGGGTGAGGCTGACCGTCTGAAGGCGCAAATGCTCGAAGCCATGCCTGACTTAATAGTGAAGACAGGCGACATCGGCGCGGTTCTTGCCGTCCATGCCGGCGAAGGAACGATGGCTGTTATCTGGTACGATTTTGACTGATCATGGTTCCATATAGACGAAAATGACGGCCCCTGGCGTTCTGCCGGGGGCCGTCTGATATTCAATCAAACCGGTCATTGATCTTCCAGAAGATGTACGTGGCATCCGGCCGCCAGGCGTAAGAATCTTTATACGCCCAGTGCCTGTCGCGGACATTATACGTATGGGCATTCACATACGGAACGCCGTCCCTCTTCGACGTCACGATCGTCGTATGGTTGAAGACGCCATCCCCTTCGAAGTCGTAGGAAATGATGTCCCCCGGTTCAAGCTCCCCCGCCGACTGGACACGCTTCGCTGTCAGCCCTCGCTGCGAACCGGCCAAGTACCAACGGAGTGAATGGGACACGCTCCAGCTAAAGCTCCAGTTTCCTCCCCCGATCCACCATCCACGCTCCCTGTTCGGCGAACCCCACATCGGGGCTCCGCCCGCCCTCAGACATTGGGAGACATAGTTCGTGCAGTCGACCGCGAACTTTGGATATGCGGGATTATAGTCATTCCACCAGCGGTTCGCATAGGCAACAGCCGCCTCCCTGTCATAGACCGCCAACTTCCGCACCCCCTCTCCTGCAACCTATGCAAAGAAGGGAAATCTTTATGCTCCCAAAGAAATGACAACCCGTCATATACGGGCATTTCACAATCAGACTCCAGTTTCCGCCGCGATTTGTCCCCTGTTAGCGCCGCTTTTCAAACCATTTTTCCAAAAACAATAAAAACCGCCGGAATCCCTGCAAAGGAATCCCGGCGGTTTCGTATGATGGAGCATAGGGGGCTCGAACCCCTGACCTCTGCGCTGCCAGCGCAACGCTCTCCCAATTGAGCTAATGCCCCGTATCTCTGGTACAATGAAGAGTATATCAGCAAAACGAAAAATTGACAATAGCCGTTTTCGAGGTGATCACATGCAGCACAAAGAGCGCGAATTGACAGGGCCCGTCCGGCTATCCAACCCGGACGGGACTCTTAATCCGGAAGCGATCGGATTCAGCCGGAATCCGATTATCACCGGCAATCTTGCCAAAAACTATATGCGTAAAAAGCGCTGGAACTACTGGTGCGTATACAGTGAAGATGTGCTGTTTTCGGTGACAGTGTCCCACCTTGACTATGCCGCCTCCTGCTTCGTCTACGTATTCAACTATGAGACCCAGCGGTTTTTCGAGAAGACGGTCACCGTACCGCTGGGCCGCAATGTCCGGATGGGCGACGAGGTGCTCGGCAATGTGTCATTCACCCACCCGGATATGAACATTCAGATGATCCACATCAAGGGCGAGACTCACCTGCTGGTCACCGTGCCTGACTTTGACGGTGATCTCCTCCATGCTGATTTGCATATCAGCCATCCGGAGGGTGAAGAATCCCTGAATGTAGTTGTTCCGTGGAACCGCAACCAGTATCAGTTTACAGCAAAGCACCATCTCCTGCCGGCCGAAGGCTTCGTCACGATCGATGACCGCCGTTTCCGGATCGGCAGGGAGGAATCGTTCGCCGTCCTTGATTTCGGCCGAGGCATCTGGCCCCGCAAAGCTACGTGGAACTGGGCTATGGCCTCCCAGCAATATGGGCGCCGCCGCATCGGACTGAATTTTGGGGGACAGTGGACGGACGGGACCGGCATGACCGAAAATGCGGTGTTCATAGATGGAAAGATGTATAAGATCAGTGAAGACGTGCTGTTTGATTACGATCCGGATGACTACATGAAAACATGGAAAATACGTACCAAGTTCACCGATTCAGTTGACCTGACGTTCACACCATTTTTCGAACGCACCGCCGAAACTGATGCCAAACTCGTCAAATCGGAAGTCCATCAGATGTTCGGCTACTTTAGAGGTCGGATCCGTCTCCCCGATGCAGGCGTCAACCTACACCTCGTTAAGCTGCTTGGCTGCAGCGAGGAGCACAGGGCAACCTGGTGAAGAACAAGCACAGGCACCGCATCCCGCGGTGCCTGTGTTTTCATTTGAACAAATTGAGCATCCTATGCGGGTAATCCGTGAAAATCGCTTGCGCACCCGCTTCTCGCAGCATAAGGGCATGCTCCGGGTCATTGACCGTGAAGACCCGCAGCACGGACCCTTCAGCCGCTGCCCTGCGGCCGGGCTCCCGTAACGCGAAAGGCAGCGCCGGATGAAGGGCATCAGCTCCGATACCGGCTGCCGCAGAACGGGCATCAGCCAGGATTTCAACAAACAGCATTCCCGTCTCAATATCCGGAGCTTCACGTTTTGCCGCTTCCAGTGTCACGTGGTCGAACGATGACAAAATGACCCGATCCGCAATGCCGAATTCACGCACGAGCGCGATCACATTCTCCCGCAGACCCGGATAGGGAAACACATCCGATTTCAGCTCGATGTTCAGCCTCTGCGGCTTGCCCCGGAACAGCTCAAGCACCTCCCTCAATGTCGGGATGCGCTCATCAGAGTATTCATCCGCAAAGCGGCAGCCGGCGCTTAGCTGTTTTAATTCATCCAGAGTCATGTCTTTAACGTAACCGCTGCCGTCCGTTGTCCGATCGACCGATTCATCGTGGATCACGACCGGCACACCATCACTTGATAAATGGACATCAAATTCCACCCCGTCGATCGGCAATTCAGCAGCTTCCCTAAATGCGGCCAACGTATTTTCCGGCCGGATTCCGGATGCGCCGCGGTGAGCAAAAATTTCCAACGCCATCTTTCCTTTCCTTATCGCCTTTGTTTCCCTGATTATGACATACCCAAATACCGCCGGCCATGAAGAACGCTGTTTAAAATTCGCTGCAACAGGAAACATAAAGGACAAACAGATAAACCGAAAGGACGTGCACCTTATGAAATACAACATGCTCGGAATGACTGCCCTCGCCGCTGTTCTCACACTCGGCGCTTGCGGCAGCAACAATGATGCAATGGATGATGCTGCAGGTGGAGACAATGATGACCAGGCTCCGACGACCGAAGAAACCGGTGATGCGACTGAAACGGCGATCGAAGATGACAAAGCTGGTGAAAACCCGTCAGGCGGCAAGAACGACGGTCAGAGCGAAACAACACAAGGCTACGGCTTTAAGGACTTTGATCTGGAAATCGATGTAGACGGCAAGGATGCCGTCGATGCAAGTTACGAGACACAGGAAGACGGGACATTTGAAGCAGAATATAAAAACACCCTTGAAGGCGTCGACTATGGCGATGACAACAAGCAGGAAGAAGCGATGAATGAGCTGGATGCCCTGTTCAAGGAAATCATGCTCGACCAGAATGTGAACGAGGAAGAGGCCAAGAAGAAAATCCTCAACGCCCTCGAAATTCAGGACTACACAAAATTTGAGCTCGAAGTAAATTTCGAAGAAGGTCCTAACCTGAACATCGAAGAAAATAAGTGATCCACCTTGGCGGCAGATTCCGATTCGGAACCTGCCGCCAATTTTTGTATCTTTTCAAAAGCAGCTTCAGGGTGTAAGATGCCCGTATTCCCCTGCCAGGTTTAAAAATGGCTAAAAAGGGGCAACTAAACCGGAGATAGAATCCAAGAATGATGTACCGACGGAGGTCCTCACCATGGCAAAACAGAGACTGACCTGGGTCGACGTCACGAAAGGATTTCTCATGATCCTTGTCGTCATCGGCCATTATCCCGGGGAGCTCGACTTCCCCCTATCCAAATATATTTACTGGTTCCATATGCCGGCCTTTTTCCTATTGAGCGGCCTGTTCTTCAAGGAAGTGAAAACAAGGGCGGAGGCAGGCGATTCCATATTGAAACGGTTCATGCAGCTGATCGTTCCTTATCTGTTTTTCCTCGTCGCCATCACTGCGGTGCGTTACGGAATGGAAATCGGATATGGAAACACCGATCTGCAATGGTATCTCAACGACCTGTGGACGCTCGTCGTCGGCGGCCGGTTTGTCCGGGGCGCCTACGGAGTGTTTTGGTTCGTGACGGCTCTGTTCGCCGTCTTCGTGCTGTTCACGTTCATGACGCGATTCTTTAGCCGCAAGGTCCAGATCGGACTCGTCGCCCTGTCTTACGTAGTCGCCCACACGGAGAGCCTGTTTGCCCAACGGATGCTGGACGGCGATGTTGTCGAATCCGCACAGCAGATCCCCTTGCCGTGGAACGTCGATGTGGCGCTGATGGCACTCGTGTATTTCGCGATCGGCTATTACCTGAAGACATTCTGGATGGAGATCAGCGGCAAGTGGCTTGCTGCCGGAGCTGTCACGGTCGCAGCCTGCCTTGCCTTTGATGCTGCAGGATTGTTCGATTATCACCTCAGCATGAAATTTCTGCGCTATGATCACTTCTTCCTGGATCTGATCATCCCGGTCTCCTGCACGGTTGTCGTCATCGGACTGTTCCAGCGCGCCGCACAGAAAATGCCGCTGAACTGGCTGCAGTTTATCGAGAAGCACTCCATCTCGATCATGTACCTCCATATCTTTGCGGATATCGTACTGAATGACTTCTTCAATTATGGCCTGATCGGCTTTACCGCAATCGGCCTTGTGCTGCCGATCCTTGTATCGGTGGCCCTTGAGAAGTTCGTTCCTTACGGCAAGATTTTTCTCGGCGGCTTCCGCCCGAGAAAGAAACCGGGATCCGCCGCTATGGTCAGATAAAGAAAACCGGAGAGGCTGCCTCTCCGGTTTTTCTGTGCACATTGATTATGAAAGACCGAGCAGGCGTCACGAGTGTATAAAGAGGAGCCATGAAAGACCAGGCATCCCCCGCATAACAAAACCCGGAGCTGCGCTGGCTCCGGGCTTCATTATAATTCTGCACCTTTCAGCATCTGGTCGTAGAGTCCTCCGCTGCCGATCAGGTCCTGCTGCCTGCCGGATTCGGCAAGGCGCCCGTCCTGCATGACGAAGATCATGTCCGCTTTCCTCACCGTGTTCAGACGGTGGGCGATAATGAAGCTCGTGCGCCCTTCCATCAGGCGCTCAAGCGCTTCCTGAATCTTCATCTCAGTGACAGTATCGATCGAGGAAGTGGCCTCGTCCAATAGGAGAAGCACGGGATCGGCGACGAGCGCACGGGCGATGGAGAGAAGTTGTTTCTGCCCCTGGCTGATTTCCCCGCCATCTGCAGAAAGGATCGTTTCATATCCGTCCTCCAGCTTCATGATGAAGTCATGTGCATTGGCTTCCTTAGCCGCCGAAATCACTTCCTCATCAGACGCATCCAGACGGCCGTAGCGGATGTTTTCCATGACACTCGCCTCAAATAAAAATGGGTCCTGGAGGACAAATGCCGTCTGGCTTCTGAGCGTTTTTCTCGGAAGCTCGGTGATCGGAATGCCGTCGATCAAGATCTGGCCTTCATTGGGGTCATAGAAACGGGCCAGGAGCTGCATGACGGTCGTTTTTCCGGCTCCGGTCGCCCCGACAAATGCCGCGGCTTCGCCTGGGCGCACCCGAAAGCTTACCCCTTCAACCGTATAGTCGCCCTCACCGTATCCGAAAGCGACATTGCGGAACTCAACATCCCCCTTAAGGATCGTGTCCGATTGACCTGTCGCGTCGTCCCGCTCCGGTTCCTCGTCCATGATGGCAAACACACGCTCCGCTCCGGCTATGGCTGAGAGCACGGTGTTGAATTGGTTGGCGAGGTCATTGAGCGGCCGGGTGAACTGGCGGGCATACTCAGTAAAAATAACAATCGTTCCGATCGTGACCAGCCCATCACCTGTGAGTGCGAGGATGCCGCCGATGCCGGCAACAACCGCGAACGCCCCGTTGTTCAGGAAGTTCATCACTTTCGGGATGAACCCGGCATAAGTCAGTGCCCAGAAACCGGTCCTGCGGAGGCGCTCACTTTTCTCGGTGAATTCCTCCATAACACGGTCTTCCTGCGAGAAGGCTTTGACGATGCGCTGTCCGGAGATCGATTCCTCAATCATGCCGTTCATTTCACCGACTGCACGCTGCTGGGCTTTGTATAGCCGGCCGGTACGCTTCGTCACCCACCGGACAGCCGCAAACATGAGCGGAACAATCGTCATGGTGAGCACGGTGAGCAGCGGGCTCAGCGAAATCATGACGGCAAGTGTCCCGACAAGCGTCAGAATGCTCGAGAACACCTGGATAAAGGAGTTGTTCAATGTCTGGCTGACGTTCTCGATATCGTTTGTCATCCGGCTCATCAGTTCTCCATGCTGCCTGCGGTCGAAAAACTTCACCGGGAGCCGCTGGAAATGGCTGAACAGCCCGGTCCTCATCTTAAAGACCGCACGCTGGGAAATGCCGATCATCCAGAAACTCTGCAGGTACATCGCGACAGACAGTCCGGCGTAGACCGCAATCAGGATGATGACCATCCTTCCGAATCCGTCAAAGCGGCCCGCAACGATATACTCATCCACGATATGGCCGACCAGATAAGGCCCCAGTATGGACAGTCCCGAACTCAGGGCAACAAGTACGAGCACCGTGATGAGAAGCGCACGCTGCTCATCGACAAGACGCCAGATGCGCAGAAGCACATCCTTCCAATTGTTCGGACGCTCCCCCTTTTTTTCTTTCGGTTTCTTCAGGTCTTCCTTTGTGAGGATCGGCTCGTAACCGAACGGCCTTCTGATGAAATCAAACATCCCCGTTCACCTCCCCGGCATTCGTGCTCTGTGATTCGACGATCTGCCGGTACAGCTCCGACTGTGCAAGCAGTTCCTGATGCGTGCCATAGCCTGACACGCGGCCTTCGTCAAGAAGGAGGATCCGGTCGGCGCCTGCCGCGGTCCCCACTTTCTGCGTGACGACCAGCATCGTCGCCCGCTCTCCCTCAAGTGCTTCCCACAGGGCGTTCTCCGTCTTTACATCAAGCGCGGATGTGCTGTCATCCAGAATCAGGATTGACGGATGACGCACGAGCGCCCGGGCAATCGAGAGTCGCTGCTTCTGGCCTCCAGAAAGGTTGACCCCTTTCTGCCCGACCCGCGTCCCGTACTTTTCCGGGAAGCGCTCGACGGAGTCATGGATCTGGGCTTTCCGAGCCGCTTCCTCCAATTCATCCAACCCTGCTTCCGAATCCCCCCATCCGAGATTTTCATGGATCGAGCCGGTGAAGAGCATCGACTGCTGCGGAACATAGCCGATCGCATTGCGGAGATCCTTTAGCGGCCAATCCAGAATGTCCCGTCCGTCCAGCAGCACCCTGCCGGACGTCGGTTCGAAAAATCTCGGGATCAGGTTCAGCAATGTCGACTTGCCGGAGCCAGTGGCTCCCATGATCGCAAGCTTTTCCCCCGGCCTCACGTGGAAACTGATCCCGTGGAGGACGTCCTTTTCGGCGCCCTCATACGTAAAGGAGACGTTTTCGAAAAGGAGATCTCCGGCAGGCAGGCGTCCGCTCCCGCTCTCCTGCTCCTCGGTGCCGCCGTCGGCCAGAAGCACTTCTTCCATCCGCTCTGCGGATGCCTTGGCACGCGAGTACGCCACAATGATGAATGAGAACATCGAGAACGAGCCGGTCATCCGTAGCGCGTAGTTGACAATGGCCACCACTTCACCGACTTCCGCTCCGCCTCCCCGGACTTCCTGCGCGCCAAATCAGAGCACGGCCAGCAAACTGATGTTCATGACGAAGAGCAGAAGCGGCAATATCAGCTCCATCAGGCGTACGGCCGAAACCGTATCCGAACGGAGTGCGCCCGCCACTTTGGAGAACCGGGACGATTCATACGTCCCCCTCAAGTACGCTTTCACCAGGCGCACCGCCTGAAGGTTTTCCTGAACGACCCGGTTCACACGGTCCAGACGGCGCTGGACACGGCCGAACATCGCCACCCCTTTCCTTACCATGAAGACGAGGAAGATGACGAGGAACGGCACGCCGATCATGAGAAACAGTGCAAGCTTCGGATTCACGACAAAAGCCATGATGAGACTGCCTGCTGCGGCAAGCGGTGCCCGGAGCATAATCCTCAAACTCATATAAAGCACGTTCGACGTCATCGTGATGTCGCTTGTCATCCGCGTCAGAAGTCCCGACTGCGGAAAACGCAGGAATGTCGACATCGTGAACGACTGGATTTTCCTGAACATGGCAGCCCGCAGATCAAATGCGAAACTGTGTGCCGCATGCGCCGCGAAAAACGAGTTCGTGATCCCCGAAGCGAATGCTGCGAGCGCGAGGCCCATCATGACAGCCCCCCATGTCCAGACCGTTCCGGCATCTCCCGCGATAATACCGTCATCGATGATTTTTCCGATGACGAGCGGCTGGATCAGTTCGACCGCCAGCTCCACGAGCATGAGCAGGAGCGCGATGGCGATCGGCCATTTATAGGCTTTGGCATAAGAGAATACAGTTTTCAAAGTTTCACCCCAGATATCCTTCGCGTATCGAATCAACTGCTTCCTATTATGCCATATTCCTCCCTGACCGGATAGGCACAGGGAGAATTTTCAGTCGATTGGTATTGACAGGATATTACTCACATAGTATAGTGCATTACAACAGTAATGTACCTAGTCACCTGGAGGTGAGTCCATGCCGATCAATCCGGAAAGCGGCACCCCGATCTACCTGCAGATTGCGGACTGGATAGAAGACGGCATCCTGACCGGCCTCTTCCAAGAAGATGAAAAAGTCTTTTCCCAGTACCAGCTTGCCGAACAATACCGCATCAATCCAGCCACAGCCGCGAAAGGCCTGTCAATGCTGGCGGACCAGGGAATTCTTTATAAAAAGCGCGGACTCGGCATGTTCGTCTCCCCGGATGCCCGGAAAATCATTTTCACCAGGCGCTGGAACGGTGTCCTGCAGGAAAAGGTCCGGGATGCGATCACTGAGGCGCGTCTGCTGGGACTGACTGAAGTAGAGCTGATTACTATGATCAGGGAAGAAATGGGGGGAGAAAAATGATGGAAGTGACGTTTCAGCAGGTGGTCAGGCAGTATGGAAAAACAGAGGCGCTCAGCGGCCTGACGCTTAATCTGGACGGCGATAAAATCATCGGCATACTCGGTCGGAATGGAGCCGGAAAATCCACTGCACTGCAGATTGCGGCCGGCCACCTGAAACCATCCGGCGGTAAGGTGAGCATATTCGGTGAGAACCCGTTCAACTCGCTCTTCGCTTCGGCGAATACGCTCCTGGTCCATGAGGGGATGTCCTTTCCCCCGGCGCTCCGCCTCAATGCCATCCTCGGAGAGATGGAGCGTGCGTACCCCTCCTTCGACAAAAAGCTCGCACGGAGTCTTCTGGAACATTTCGGCATCCCGGATAATGCGTTTCATATCCAGCTCTCCAAAGGAATGAAAAACACGTTCAATATGGTAGCGGGGATTGCCGCGCGGACACCGCTTACGATGTTTGATGAACCGCTGAACGGAATGGATGCAGGAGTGAGGAGCGACCTGCTTCAGGTGCTCCTGAAAGATTACATCGCCCGCCCGAGGATGATTCTATTGTCGGGCCATCAGCTGGAGGGCATGGAAGATCTGTTCGAGGAAGTCGTCATCCTGCACCAAGGCCGTCTCCTTCACCATGGCAATGCCGACGAATTCAAAGAAGGCTTTGCCCGCATCAGCGGCCCTGCGTCCGAAGTGCGGCGGGCCGCGTCAAAGGTACAGGTGCTGGAGCTTCATGAAACACTGCCCGGCATGGCGGAGGCGATCATTATGGTCCAGCCGGGAACCACATTATTTATGAATGAAGGATCCGGGCTTAAGAGCACTTCCGTATCTCTCGGCGACGCCTATGTCGCCATGACCCGAAAGAAAGGAGGAATCGACCGTGTCTACGCTGACGCAACCGACAGCAGGTAACGCCGTAATAAATCAGTTCATGCGCAATCTGTTCGGCCGCTCCGGCATTTTGGGGTCGCTTCTGGCTCTGCAGGTCATTGGCATCGCCCTGTCCTTTTTCGGAGGCAACGGTTTCGGGACCAGTGACGGACAGATCTCCATTAACGTGGTCGATTACTCGGCCAATCCGGTCATCGGGCTGACACTCCTGTGGGCACTCATCTCCCCTCTTTACTTGAGCGGCCGCGACTCGCTGCAGACAGATCTCACATTTCCCGGAAGCCGGACAATACGGCACACCGGGAATGTCCTGTATCTTTCAGCGCTCGTGCTCGCAGGCTCACTCGTTGCAACACTTGCCCATATGGCTTCGGTATTATTTACCGTCATTTCTGACCGTCCGCTTATCATGCCGGAAGGCGGCACAGCCCACTATGCCTCGTTGTTTGCTGTTCTTACCGGCTACTGCCTTTTGCTTGCAGCGCTCAGCTATTTTGCAGGAACTTTATTCAGTGTTTCGCGCATTGCCGCCTTTGCCCTGTTTGCGCTGGTCATGATTTTACTCAGGGTGACAGCATTGAATGAACTGCTTGCCGCCATCATCCGGTTTGCCGGAGAGGGTCCGGCATCGATGATCCTTCTCATATGCCTTCTGATTTCCGCGTTCCTCTTCCTGGCAGCGATGGCCGCCGGAAGCCGGCAGGAGGTGAGAGCATGATCGGACTTGCCGTTTTGCCCGTCATGCTTCTCATCCTGTTCCTGATTTTGGCGTTCCGGTGGCGGTACCCCGTCGCAGAAGGCCGGACGGTCCTCAGGCTGTTCGGCGCACTGATTGCCATTCTTGCCGTTCTCGCAGTGGTGGCGCAATTTGTCCGTCCCGAAGCGGACAGCTTTCCTTATGTCGGTGAGGATGCCGCCGGCGAACTGGATGACATCTATGGAAAAGTGATCATCGATGAAAATCCGGATGCGGTACCTGAAGATCAGATTCTCATCCGGAAGACGTTCAAAATTGGAGACGGAACCCTGACGCTCCGCACCATAGAAACGGCGGATGAGATGTCCTATATCCAGGCAGTCATACGGTCCCACAAATCGGAAGATGCAAGTCTCACCATTTTCCGACCCGCATTGATCGCGAACGGGTATGATTTAACGGATGTCCTTCCCCTCCCCGAGGCGGACATTTCTCCGGATGGACAGATTCTCACGCTTGGCTCTCCGCTTCTTGAGTTGACCATCAATCAGATCAGCGGACCGGACCTTCCGCCCTTCTCAAAAAATGACGGCTACTCCAGCTATCACAGGTTGCCGATTTATCTGATCACGATTCCTGAAGGCACCGAAGTAAAGACAGAAGGCCCGATCGACCTAATCGAAATCTGAGAAGCCCTCCCCCTGCACCGGTGCAGGGGGAGGGCTCATTGTTTACTCCGGCCATCACATTGTCTTCGGAGGCTCCGCCTCGACCTTGGACGCTTTGCTGCCTGCGACTGACAGCCAGACGACGCCAATCAGCATGACAGCCGTTCCGGCGAACTGCCACTGCCCAAGCAGCTGGCCGAACCAGAAGATAGAGACAACCATGGCCGTCAACGGTTCGAAGCTGGAAAGGACGCTTGTTTCGACCGGCGAGATATATTTCGTACTGCCGAGCAGCATGATAAATCCGGCCGTCGCAAACACGATAATCATGAGAATCATGACTAGCGCAATAGGATCGAAAAGTAGCGGGATCATCCGGAATACGGCAAGCGGCTGTGTGAAGAACAGGCCCGTCCCCCCGATCACCATGGCCCAGGAGACTATCTGGATAACCCCGTATTCATGCATGAGACGTGCGGGATATAGTGTGTAGAATGCAAACGTGAATCCCAGGGTCACCCCCCAGGCGAGCGCTGATCTGGACACTTCGAGTGAAGACAGGGAACCGTTTGTCAGCAGCAGGACGAGCCCCGCGAGCGTCACTGTGATACCGAGAACCTGGTAGACCGGCGGCCATCTTCTTTGGCTGAATGTGACGAAGGCAATCACGAAGATCGGTGCCAGGAACTGCAGAAGTGTCGCGATGACCGCGTTGCTCTCCTCGATCGTCTTCAGGAAGGTGTATTGGACGCCAAGCATTCCAACAATGCCAAAGATGACGAGCTGACGCGCCCAAGCTTTCTGACGCCATACAAGACCGATCCTTTTTCCTTGTGATCGTAAAATCAGGAGGAGCACCGCACCGGCGAGCAGCAGGCGCAACACGATGAACGGGGCGACCTCGATCGGCCTCTCCGCGAGCAGCCACTCCATCATCGGACCGGTCGCCCCCCATAGCATTGCCCCGATCACGATCATGGCTATTCCTTTTATGCGTTGCATCCGCGGCCCTCCTTCCATTTTTCATGATTCGTTTTCGGCTTCATTTATTCTACACAAAATCCATATATGCGAAAGACTTATATGTTTCTCTTCCCTCTCTGGACTCATTTCGTCCCCAAAGACCCGGACTTTTGCAGGAAAATGCCGGAAAAAGGATGCCTCTTCGTGCGGTATCCTGTATATTGGATGAAAATAACCTGCTATTCAGGAGGTCGGAGCGTGTTGAAGGACAACCATCAGCTTGAGGAAAGCACAGCCACTTTTCCGCAGGAAAGCGCCTATGAAAGCCTGCTCGGAGGTCTGGACAAGAAATTCATGATCTACAAGATCGATGCGGAAGGACTCATTCTGGAAGCCAATACCAGATTTCTTGATAAAAGCGGTTGGACACCGAAACGCGTACTCGGAAAGCCCTTTCGCCTGATGTTCCCGGATACACGCGACGGCAAGGCAGAGGTTTTGAAAATCTGGCGCCGGATCCGGGCCGGCCGGCCTTGGCAAGGTGATGTGGAACAGGTCACGAAAGACGGCAGCCCCTACCATGTCATGCTGACTGCTCTGCCCGTCTTCTCGAACGGCAGCCTTCTTTATACAATCATGCTGGGGACGGACCGGACGGAAGAAAGAGAAGTCCAGAGAAAGCTTGAAGAAATTGCCTATATCGACCCCGATACCGGTCTCATGAACCGCCATAAGCTATCGGATGAGGCGGAACGACTCATCTCGGAAGACCGGCACTTTACTTTTGTTTACCTTTCCATCGAAAACTTCCATACCCTCATCGAACCGGGCGACCAGGATGCGGAAAAGCGTATTCTGCAGGAATTTGTCCGCAGCATGAAGATTTATTTCCGAAATAGCCTGTTCGCCCGGATTGGCATGAATGAATTTGCTGTCCTTACCCCACTCGGAAGCTGGTTTGCAGAAGGGTTCCTGAGCTTCCTGGATGAGCATCCGATCCGCTCGGAACTGACAGGTCTCCAAGTACGTGTGAGCGGAGGCATCGCAAAGTTCCCTGATGATCAGCAATCGTTCAAGCATCTTCTGAGCGCTTCATCGATGGCGCGCCACCGTGTCCGGATGGAAGGCGGCGGCCTGATCGCTTCCCTGCCAAAATCCGAGCAGCGCGCCGTTGCCCGGAAGCTACGTATCGAGCAAAAGCTTCCCCAGGCGCTCAGGGAAAAGACGATTAAACCCGTTTTCCAGCCCCAGGTTGATATGAAAACCGGCAAAATCATCGCTGCTGAAGCCCTCGTACGATGGGAGGACCGGGATCTGGGTACCGTGAGTCCGGCTGAACTGATTCCGGTCGCGGAAGACTGCGGATTGATCGGCGCACTCGGAGAGCTCATGATTGAAGCGGCCTGCCGGCAGGCCGTCGCCTGGCAGCAGGAAGGGTTCAGTGTCCGTGTCAGCTGTAACTCGTCTGTCCGGGAATTCCGAAATGGCGGCATGACTTCGAGGGTCCGGGATATCCTGGATCGGACCGGCTGCCCATCCTCCCTGCTGGAACTCGAAATCACCGAACGCTTCGCCTTTGAAGCCGAAGCCGAGGAGGCCATTATGCATCAGCTTAAGGCTTTGCAGCAGGAAGGCATCTCATTGGCACTGGATGATTTCGGGACAGGTTCAGCCTCTTTCCGCTATATGCAGACCGTTCCCCTCTCCAAAATCAAGATCGGACAAGAGTTCATCGCCTCCTTCCCGACCAACGAACAGGTCGGCAGAATTGTCGATGGCCTGGTCCATTTCGGACATTCCCTCGGGATGATTGTCGTTGCCGAAGGCGTCGAGGATGAAATGGTGTGGAAAGCACTTGATAGAAGTGGCTGTGATGCAGTACAGGGCTTTTTCACCGGACGGCCGATGACCGCCGCCCAGCTGACAGAGCAACTGCAGGCCCGGCGATAACCCAACAATATTTAAAACCGCCTCCGGATTTTTCCGGGGCGGTTTTCTACTTTTCTGTGGACTTCTTTTTGAAGATCATCTGAATGATCACTTCCGCAAACACCAGGCCCATCGCGATCGAGCCTGAGATCATCAGGACTTCCATCGCGTAGACAGTAGCAGCATCATAACTTTTCTCCATGACATTGCGCATTGTATTATAGGCCGTCCCGCCCGGAACAAGCGGAATGATTCCGGCGACACTAAAGATGATCATGGGGGTCCGGTACCATTTGGAAAACAGATGGGCGACAACCGCGACTGCAAATGCCCCAAGGAAAGATGCTTTAACCGCATCCCCTTCAAGCAGCAGGTCCCGTGAGGCGAGGAATACCAGCCATCCGACCGCTCCGACGAATCCACAATGCAGCAGCCGTTTCCTTGGAGAGTTGAAGATGACGCCGAACATCGCTGATGCGAGAAAGCTGAACACTCCATGGATCACGTAAGTCACATCCCCACCCCCTGGAGCGATAGGATCAGCGCAATGCCGGAACCGATCGCAAAAGCGGTAAGGAACGCTTCCGCGCCTTTCGAGATACCGGCCATGAAGTGGCCGGCCATCAGATCACGGATTGCGTTCGTGATGAGGAGACCCGGCACGAGCGGCATGACCGAAGCAATTACGATGATATCCAGCTGGCTACCGAGTCCCGCGCTGACCGTCGCCAGTGAGATCAGGCCGATCACAGCGGAGCCTGTGAATTCCGAGAAGAACTTCACCCGTGTCCGCTCATGGAACTTTTCGGATATCGCAAAGCCGATGCCTCCCGCGACAAAAGCGAAAGGCATGTTCTCCCAATCTCCCCCGAAGAGGATGAGAAAGCTTGCACTTGCAACAGCCGCCGCCAGCACCTGTAGCCAGAACGGAAACATGAAGTTGCCGCGTTCCACCTTCTTCAGTTCCGCATATGCCTGCTCCAGCGTCATCTCTTTTGATGTCAGCGAACGGGAGATGGCATTGACGCGGGCGATCTTCTCCAGGTCCGTGGCGCGCTTCCGGATGCTGGTCAGTTTTACCCGTCGATGCCCTCCCGGGGAGAAGATGATCCCGGTTGAGGTGGTGAACGAGTCGGCCCCCTCCATATCAAGCGTCGCGGCCATCCTGGTCATCGTATCATCAACGCGGTATGTTTCCGCCCCTGCTTCCATCATGAGCCTGCCCGCAAGCAGGCAGGCATCGATCCCCATCTCTTCCCTTGCATCGTCCATTCGCTCACCGCCGTCCGTTCCGATTCATTGAATTTCATCGTAGCGGAAACGGCCCGAAAACTCAACGACAGCGTTAGTCCTCAGAAGAACCGAGGCGGCTAAAATCATCAAGCGAGTACGCGGTCACTCCTTCGGGCGACACCGTAAATGCTGTATTGCCCGAGTATAAGATCCTGAGGATCCTCTCTTCGTAAACCGGATATCCCTGGGCGACCCCTTTGTCAGAAACAAGATTAGCCTTGAGGCGGATTCCGTTTTCGGGAGTGATTTCATAGATCATCGCGCCGCTTCCCTCATAGCGGACTTCCTCGCTTGCCGCGCTGCCCTCATAGAGGTAAACCGGGAATCCGTACAGGCCGAGTTCCCTATGTTCAAAAAGCGCCTTGTGGTCGTACTGCAACTCCGATTCGGTCCCCCTGCCCCCGATGATTTCCACCGCAATTTCCTTCGGCGAGGTCATATCCGATACATCAAACAAGGAGATTTTCATCCCCGCGTTCAGCAACCGTGGCTCCGGGCCATCCCCCTTGACGCTGACGATCTCCTGACCGAAACCGATAAGGTGGCGGTCACCAAGCGGGTGAAGGTAATTGCTGAAGCCCGGAATTTTCAGTTCACCGAGCACAGCCGGCGCGGCAGGGTCCGACAGATCGATTGCAAACAGCGGGTCCGTCTCGCGGAATGTCACGACATATGCGCGGTCCCCCATGAACCGGGCGGAATAGATCCGTTCGCCTTTTGCCAGGCCCGTGACCGATCCGGTTTCGTTCAGTTCCGGATCAAGGACATAAACCGCTGATTCGGAAGGACTCCGTTCATCCCACATGTTGCCGTTGGTGACGGCGATACGGAAGTGACCCTCATGCTCATCCATCGAAAATTGATTAAGCGGAGTGCCCGGCACTTCCCCGGATGCAGCAAATGTGACATTTGTTCCATCCAGCGCATACTTGAAGATTTTTGTTTTTGATCCGGTTGCTTTTAAGCCGTCTTCCTGAAACAGCTGTGCCTGGTGTTCCGAAGATGCAAGATATAAGTTTTCCGTGGACATGTACACACCGCCGCCGCTTCCGATGAACCCTTCCGACTCAATAGATGCATCGGGCCCCCCATCAAGATCAATGGCCGTAATGATCGTATAGGAATCACCGGCCGGCCCCGGAAGAATGGTGATCAAATCCGTATCCATCGGTCCGTCTGAATCTTTATTTGCGCTGTCATACCGGTAAGGGCGTATATCTCCTTCATTCTCCATCCCCCGGTAAAACGGTGTCATCGAAGTGATGAGATAGAGGATATTCCCGTTCAACCTGGAAGAGACATGCCAGCCTTCATTGCCTGCTTCCCGGACCAGCCTCGGTTCTGCAGGATTGCTGACGTCATAGAGCCTGAGGGTAACCGCGCTGCTGCCGGTCGGCATGATGTCCGCCGGCCCTCCTGCTTTTCGGTATTCAGGATCATACTGGAACCGATTTCCGATCACTGCCAGGATATCTCCGGAGAGATATAGCTCGATCGGCTGCAATCCTTCCTCCCCCTGGAGGGTGGCGATGTGCTCAGGCTTTCCGCCTTTTCTGATGTCATAGACTTTTACAGGCATTCCGTCGGCAGTCGAATACAGATAGTCACCGTCCGTCTTGACGATGTCCCCCTCATCTACACCCGATACCTGGTTGTTTGTCATTGAATGTCCGGCGCCCCCAGCCGGTCCCGCGGCGCTGTCCTCTGTTGTCGCGGTTTCTTCTCCGGGGTTGCTTTCCCTGTAAAGCTCCATTTCCCGCTCCTGCCTGGCGGCGATCTTCTGGAAATGTTCCTCAAGTTCCTCAAGTGAACCGACAGGCGCGATGTCCTCCCTGACCGTGAACGGAATCTTTTCCTCCCCAGACTGCGACATCTTTCCGAAAGCTTTCCCGGAAACATGGAGAATGTAACGTCCCGGCACAAGTCCGCCAACTTCCAGCTGACGGCCAGTCAGCTTCATTTCCGCATCCGCGGAATTTCCGTCTTCGTCCGTGAGTTTCAGCGCTCCGCTATCAGCGGCATCCTGCGCAAGATCGGCAGTGAACGCCGCCCGCCACAGATCTCCGCTGACCACGCTTGCATCCGCATGCACCTCCGGCGTCTCCCGGCTTGCCGCGTTGATTGCGGCAATCCCGGCAATGACCAGCAACGCCGCGAGCCCGAGCCATATCGCCTTCTTCCCCTTCTGCATCAGGACCCCTCCCTTTTCTGATTAGTCTTTAGATTGATGCAAAGGGTTACATCCTCCGTTCATTTATAAAGTTGGTATCACATACTATAAAAATAATCTGGCAATATGAATCTTCTTCGTCTACATTGGAATTGGGGATGTTCAACAACTTTCGACAAGGGGGAAAGAACTTTGAAAACATTAACGAGAATCTCAAACACGCTCATGGAACGGTTTCTGCCGGATCCGTACATCTTTGTCGCAGTCCTGACATTGGTTGTGTTTCTGCTCGGGTTGGGTCTTACAGATACAGGGCCTATCGAGATGGTCGATTATTGGGGAGACGGGTTCTGGGGGCTTCTGGCCTTCGCCATGCAAATGGTTATTGTATTGGTCGCGGGCCACGTTCTGGCCAATAGCCCGTTCTTCAAGCGACTGCTCAGTTCTCTAGCAGGACTTGCTAAATCACCGGGAGCCGCCATACTCCTCGTATCGGTCGTCTCCATCATCGCAAGCTGGATCAACTGGGGATTCGGATTGGTCATCGGCGCCCTGTTTGCGAAGGAAATCGCAAAAAAAGTGACAAATGTCGATTACCGCCTGCTTGTGGCAAGCGCCTATGCGGGATTTGTCGTCTGGCACGGCGGACTCGGCGGATCCATACCATTGTCGATTGCGACGCCGGACCATCCGTTTGCCGGACAAATGGGCGTTATTTCAACAACGGAAACAATATTTACAACTTATAATCTGTTTATCGTTCTCGTCTTGTTCATTACCATTCCGCTTCTGAACCGTTGGATGATGCCGAAGCCTGAAGATACCGTGACAGTCGATCCGGCCAAACTTGAAGAGCCCATTGAAGTGGAAGAGCCGGCCGAGAAGACACCTGCCTCCCGTTTGGAAGACAGCATGATCCTGTCGATGCTGATCGGCGCGCTCGGACTCATTTATCTGGTCCATCACTTTGTGCGGAACGGATTCGACCTGAATCTGAACATCGTGAATCTGATTTTCCTGATCCTCGGCATCATTCTTCACGGAACACCGCGCCGTTTCCTCGCCGCTGTAGCAAATGCGGTGAAAACTGCCGGCGGAATCATCATCCAGTTCCCGTTTTACGCGGGCATCATGGGGATGATGACTTCCTCCGGACTTGCCGGTGTCATCTCGGATGCCTTCGTGTCCATCTCGAATGAGCATACGTTCCCGCTGTTCTCATTCTATGCGGCAGGCATCGTCAATTTCTTTGTGCCATCCGGCGGCGGCCAATGGGCTGTACAGGCTCCGATCATGCTGGACGCCGCGCAGGCGCTTGGAGTGGACTATGCAAAGACAGCCATGAGCATCGCCTGGGGAGATGCCTGGACAAACTTGATCCAGCCATTCTGGGCGCTTCCCGCACTTGCCATCGCCGGCCTGAAGGCAAAAGATATTATGGGTTACTGTGTGTTTGTACTGGTCCTGTCCGGGATTGTCATCTCCATCGGGCTTTATTTCTTCTAAAAAATATATGATCCCGAACGACGCCTGCCGGTAAGACCGGTCGGGCGTCGTTTGTGTTTATATTCATGATTAGCGTGACACAGAGCAACTAGCGTGGGGCTGTCCGAAAAGTGTATTACCAGCAAAAAACAAACAGCAGTGGCTCTGGTCGCTTTCCGCGGGCGTTGCCTTAGCCTCCTCGGACTCCGTCCTGCGGGGTCTTCGGCTAACGCTATTCCCGCAGGAGTCTCCCGACGCCACTGCTGTTTGCCATAGATACAAGAATTTAATTACTTATTGGACAGTCCCAAACGAACGTACGACGCACTCCAACATTTCTGAACAATTATGTGCGTCTGTGCCGCTCGCACAAGCAAAGCCCCGCCGGCTTGGGCGGGGCTTAATACGTTATTCAGCAGAATCCCATGCGGGAAGCATGTTGTTAAGCGGTTTGTCTTGCCTGTATCCGAGCACGTAATCTGCCTGCATGATCGTATGGATTTCCCGGGTGCCTTCGTAGATGACGGGCGCTTTGGAGTTTCGCAGGAACCGGGCGACCGGGTAGTCATCAGAGTAGCCGTAAGCACCGTGGATCTGGAAGGCGTCGTCCGCCGCTTTGTTGGCGAAGTCGCACGCCTGCCATTTGGCAAGTGACGTTTCTCGGGTGTTCCGGACGCCGCTGTTTTTCAGTTCGCCCGCCCTGTATACAAGCAGCCGGCTCATCTGGTATCCGGCCTCCATGTTGGCGATCATCTGCTGGACCAACTGATGCTTTCCGATCGGCTTGCCAAAGGTTTCCCGTTCATGGCAGTATTTCACGCTTGCTTCGAGGCAGGCCTGGATCAGCCCGACCGCTCCCGCTGCGACAGTGAAGCGCCCGTTATCGAGTGAGGCCATCGCGATTTTGAAGCCTTCGCCTTCTTCGCCGAGACGGTTCTCCGCCGGCACCCGGACGTTCTCAAAGAATAATTCGCCTGTGTTCCCGGCGCGGATGCCATATTTATTCTTGATCGCTTTTGAAGAAAATCCGGGCATCGTGCGCTCGACGATGAATGCGGTGATGCCGTGGTGTCTTTTCGACTTGTCTGTATAAGCAAAGACGAGGAAATGGTCTGCCTGGTCACAAAGAGAAATCCATGTCTTCTGACCGTTCAGCACGTAGTGGCCGCCGTCACGCACGGCGGTAGTCGACATCGCCGCTACGTCTGACCCGGCGCCGGGTTCGGTCAGCCCGAACGCGCCGATTTTCTCTCCCTTCGCCTGCGGGACGAGGTATTTCTGTTTTTGCTCCTCGTTCCCCCATTGCAGAAGCGACATTGAATTCAGACCGGTGTGGACCGATACGGCGGTACGGAATGCCGTGTCGCCGCGCTCCAATTCCTCGCACAAGATCGCTAGGGAATTGTAGTCCATCCCGCTGCCTCCGTATTTTTCCGGGATGCAGACACCCATAAATCCTAGCTCGGCAAGGCGCTTCCATATCGCCGGATCAAACCCGCCCTCTGAATCCCACTTGGCGATGTTCGGCATGATTTCATCATCCGTGAACTTGCGAGCAGTTTTCCGCAGCATCTCCTGCTCATCAGTGAACCGGAAATCCATTGTTCCGTCTCCTCCCTAGACCGTGGCTGCCGTTTCTGATGACGTCTCAATGATTTCCACGCCCCGCTTTTTCATTTCGCGGATATAGGTATCACCGGGAACAATCAGCTCAGGCGGATGGACCCCCCGTTCTGAAATGGTCCCGTTTCCGATCATCTGGGCAACGACGGAGATCGTGTTTGCTGTGGCGCGGGCCATAGCGGTCACGTTTGTTTCCGCGTCCTTCTCGGTGATCAGGTCATACTCGTAGCTAACCGCGTCGCCGTTCTTTTTCCCTTCGACGATGACCCGCAGCAGCACCGCATCTTTTTTGTCTCCAAGCCTCAGCTTAGGCGTCAGATGTTCTCTCATGACGTCGCGGACTTTCACATGCTGACCGCCAACCGCCACCTCGGAATCACGCGCCAGAAGGCCCAGGTCGACAAGAAGCTGGAATTTCTCCGCATGCCCTTTATACCGGATTGTTTTGTACTCAAGCGTGTCCAGGTCAGGGAATGACTTCGACAAGGTGGATGTGCCTCCGGACGTATGGAATGCTTCAAGTTCCCCGTAGCCATCAAAGGTGATCGTCTCGATCTCGCTCAGGGAAGGCACCTCCCGGACCTCGCCATCGCGGATGACGAGCGAAGGGTCCGTGTAATGATCGAATACGCCTTCCAGTGAAAAGACGAGATTGTAGTTGAGCGGAGGTTCCGGTTCGACGGGAATTCCTCCGACATAAAGACGGACCGATTCTGCCCGGTCAAGCTTCCCTGCTCCATATCCCGACAGAATATTGATCATCCCCGGAGCAACTCCAAGGTCGGGAATGATCGTGACGCCCTTTTTAAGCGCCGCTTCTGATAGGCCGAGTACGGCATCGGTCGCGCCGCCGATGTGGCCGCCGAGATCGACACAGTGCACGCCTGCCTCGACTGCGGTACGGGCGACTTTTTCGTTGAATGTGTAGAACAGTGCATTGATGACTACATCGCCGAGCGACATGACTTCCTTCAGCTGGACATCATCCGATGCATCCAGCCTGAGGACGTCCAGCTTGTCCGACATCAGCTTTTCTGCGAAATCCTCCGCCTGTCGCACATTCAGGTCCGCCAGCCAGACCTTTTCGACCCCTTCGCTTTTCACCAGATCCCGCGCTGCTTCCTTCCCCATCAATCCCGCTCCGAGTACGACGACTTTCATACTGTCCTCCCCTTTCGCTGCTTATTCTGTATCGATCTGTGCCCGCTGCAGCCTGCCGCTGTAGTCCACGTAAATGCTCTTCCATTCGGTGAAGACGTCGAGTGCTGCGACACCGGAGTCGCGGTGGCCGTTGCCTGTCCCTTTCGTTCCGCCGAACGGCAGATGGATCTCTGCTCCGGTCGTGCCTGCATTCACATAGACAATACCTGTATCCAAGTCCCGCTGTGCGCGGAATGCCTGGTTGATGTCACGGGTGAAGATTGAGCTCGAAAGACCGTAGGTGACACTGTTGTTCACTTCGATCGCTTCATCCAGGCTGTCCACGGCGATCAGGGAAATGACCGGGCCGAAAATCTCTTCCTGGGCGATCCGGCTGTCCCACTTCACATCAGTGAAGAGCGTCGGCTCATAGTAATAGCCGTCTTTCAGGCTCCCGTCTTCAAGAACCCGGCCGCCGGCCAGCAGTTTGGCTCCCTCTTGTTTGCCGACTTCCACATAACCATGGATCTTCTCAAGGGCAGAAGCATTGATGACCGGGCCGACCTTCACGGATTCATCAATTCCGTCACCGATTGTCAGGCCCTTCATCTGCTCGAGCAGCCGCTGTTCAAGCTCTTCCTTCACCGAGCTGTGCACGATGACCCGGCTGCAGGCGGTGCATCGCTGTCCGGCCGTCCCGAACGCGCTCCACAAGATGCCTTCGACGGCAAGATCAAGATCGGCATCATCCATGACGATGACCGCGTTTTTTCCGCCCATCTCAAGCGATACTTTCTTTAGGTGCCGGCCACCCAGTTCTGCGACACTGCGGCCGGTTTCCGTCGACCCTGTAAACGAGATGACACGGACATCCGGATGCTCGATCATCGCCGTGCCGACCTCTCCTCCGCTTCCGAAGACGACGTTGGCGACTCCCGGCGGCAATCCGACCTCATCAAAAATCTTCGCCATTTCATAGGCCATCATCGGTGTCTCGGTTGCCGGCTTCCAGATAAATGTGTTGCCAGCGACCATTGCCGGGAACGATTTCCACGTCGCGATGGCGACCGGGAAATTCCACGGAGTGATCAGACCGACAACACCGATCGGGGCCCGTACACTCATAGCGAACTTGTCCTGCAGCTCTGAAGGAACCGTCTCACCGAACAGCCGGCGTCCCTCTCCGGCCATATAGAACGCCATGTCGATCCCTTCCTGTACCTCGCCGCGCCCCTCCTCGATCACCTTGCCCATCTCTTTGGTGAGCACTTGCGCGAGATGCTCTTTCCGCTCTTTCATGAGCCAGCCGATTTCATATAGATAATCCGCCCGTTTCGGCGCGGGAACGAGTGCCCATTCCTTTTGTGCCTTCTTTGCGGCCTTTACCGCCTCATCCACATCAGATTTGCCGGAAAGCTTTACCTCGCATAGCGTCTCCCCGTTTGCAGGATTCACGACCGCCGTGTATTCGGCCCCGCCGCCTTCCTGCCAGGATCCGTTGATGTAGTTGTTCAGCTTCATGCCCAACTCCCCTTTCTCCGTTCTTTATTGAAACCGCTTTCATTGTCCTTTTTCGACAACTTCGGCCGGATTCCTTCCTGAATGAGTAAACTCTTTGTACTGCGGCACAATCAGTTGCACTGCCTGTCCATGAAAATAAAAAACCCGCAGGCTGATTTGCCTGCGGATACATCTTATTCAATCCGTCTGCGGAGTATGAGCACCGGTCTTGCCGGCTTTGACCGGATTCCCGCCTGCCGCCTTCATAGCCTCCGTCTTTTCCTTCGGCGGAATAACCCGCTTTACGAAGAATGTCAGGATCAGTGCGATGAAAACGAACACTGTACACACAAAGTATGCAAAGTTGATGCCGTGGAGCAAAGCTTCCTGGGCAATTTGCGCTTTTACCGCCGTGGCTTCTGCGTCGGGAAGCCCGGCCGCTTCACCGATCAAAGATGCGGTTTCCGCTTCTGTCCGCTTGTTCATGACCGTCATGAGGAATGCCGAACCGATTGCTCCCGCTACCTGTTGAAGCGTATTATTCATCGCAGTTCCGTGAGGGTTCATCTGCATCGGCAGCTGGTTCAGCCCGTTCGTCATGATCGGCATGTTCACCATCGATAGGCCCAGCATCCGAATCGTGTACACGGCCATGATATAGAAGTAGCCGGAATCCAGTTCCAGACGGCTCAGCATGAACGTCGTGACAGTCGTGATCAGGAGTCCGGAAATCGCAAGTGTACGCGGTCCGTATTTGTCGAACAGCCGTCCGGTGATCGGCGACATGATACCCATGATGATCGCACCCGGAAGCATGAGAAGCCCTGAGTGGAATGGTGAAATCCCCCGTACATTCTGCACATAGATCGGCGTCAGCAGCATTCCCGAGAACATCGCAATCGAGAGTACGACCATGATGATTGTAGACAACGTGAACATCGGGTGTTTATAGATCCGGAATTCCAGCATCGGCACCGGCATGCTCAGCTGCCTGCGGATAAAGGCGGTCAGGGCAATGGCACCGATTATGATCGTCACGTAGACCTGCGGGTCCATCCAGCCTTTGTCGCCGGCCATGCTGAACCCATAGAGCAGTCCGCCGAACCCGAGGCTCGAAAGGATGATCGACAGGACATCAAGCCGGACATCCCTAGTTTCCATGATGTTCCGGAGCTTGAAGAACGCGATCAGAATCACGAGCACCGCAAACGGCAGCACCATCCAGAACAGCACCCGCCATGAGTATTGCTGGACGATCCAGCCGGAGAGCGTTGGCCCGATCGCCGGCGCCGTTATCATGACGAGGCCCAGGTAACCCATCGCAGTCCCCCGCTTTTCCACCGGGAAAGCGACGAGCATGACGTTCATCAAGAGCGGCATCATCATTGCGGATCCGGATGCCTGAATCATCCGGGCGATGACCAGCATGATAAACGATGGTGCAAGCGCTGCGGCCAGCGTACCGATCGTGAACAATGTCATCGCAGTCAGGAAGAGGTTCCGGTTCGTGAACCGCTGGATAAAGAATGCACTCGCCGGGATAAGAATTCCGTTTACAAGCATATAGCCTGTCGTCAGCCACTGCACCTGTGCGGGATTCACCTGGAATTCCACCATGATGACCGGCAATGCCACGTTCAATAGAGTATTGTTCAAAAACGCAACAAACGCCCCGAAAAAGAGGACTGCAATCATTGCATACGGGGGTTTGGCGTGAAGTTCCTGCTGATTCAATTTCATTCCTCCGTTCAAAGCGACCTTATTGTTCCGTGAGCCGAATAAAATCGCATGCAAACTATTTTATACCGGTGGTTCAATCATTTCAACATATAAATCTCTTCCGGCCATAAAAGTTTGAGCAACTGCATGGAATCAACTATAATAAGGTTTATACTATCGGTATAAAAACGTTTTCAAATGTTGAAATACAGAAAGGTGACTGAGTTTGAACGAACGCAAACGGCACGTGCTCGATGCAGCCAGAAGGCTTTTCCTCGACAATGGATTTGCTGATACATCCATCCAGAATATTTTGGATGAGGCCGGCATTTCGAAAGGAACATTCTATAATTACTTCAGCTCCAAAAATGAATGCCTGATTTCAATCATTGAGGAATCGAGGGAGACCTCGACGATTCTCAGAGATGAACTTGCCGCGGACAGACGTGATGGACCGGAACTGCTGATCGATCAGCTGCTTGTCCGGCTTCGGATGAACCGGGAGCAGCAGCTCATCCGACTATATGAGGCGATTCTTCATTCGGGCGATGCCGAACTTCGGAAGTTTATGAAAACCGTCCATCTTGCCGAGCTGGCCTGGCTTGAACGGCGCCTGACAGAGGTATTTGGTGAATGGGCAGAACCATATTCAGCCGATGCGGCTCTCATGCACTTCGGGATGCTCGGCCAGTACCTGCAGTTTGCCCCTGACGTCACGTCGTCCGACGAGCTGACGAAGCGCATCCGCTTTGTTATCCGGCGAACTGAAGCCCTGCTGCGCGATATGGCGGAGCACCGCGAACATCTTCTTGAAGCGGACCAGTTCAATGAGCGGGCAGGAGCACCTCCCCTCCCCTCTGCCTCACAAACAGCCAGAGAAATCAGAAGGCTTGCGGCTTATCTGTCGCCTGCAGACAGGGAAGCAGGACGGGAGTATGCTGATTTTCTGTCCGCTGAACTGGAAGCGGAACGCCCGAGGACTTCTCTTGTCAGAACAATCGCCGGTCCGTTCCGGAAGCTGTTTGATGGGACTCCACTGGAACCTGAAGTACGGACTGTCATGTCCGCGGTCTGGCAGCTGCTCGGGACTGCAGATGGAAAACCCGGAAAAGAAGATTGAAGAAGTTGAAACCTTTGTCCGGCCCATCCCGTATCTTTCATTAACAAAACAAGAAGCGGGGTTAAACAAATGAACAACCATGAAATCGATTTTGTCCTTCACGGAGACGACATGCAATTCGTGGAAGTCGAATTGGATCCGTCAGAGACGGTCGTCGCGGAAGCGGGGAGCCTCATGATGATGGAAGACGGTATCCAGATGGAGACGATCTTCGGCGACGGTTCGGGCGGAGGCGGAGGCCTGTTCGGCAAGCTGAAAGGGGCCGGCAAGCGGATGCTAACGGGTGAGAGCCTGTTCATGACAACTTTCACGAATACCGGCACAGGGAAAAAACATGTCTCATTCGCCTCTCCATATCCGGGCAAGATCATCCCGGTTGACCTGAGTCAGGAAGGCGGCAAAATCATATGCCAGAAAGACGCATTTCTTGCAGCTGCAAAAGGAGTTTCCGTCGGCATTGAATTCCAGCGCCGGCTCGGCACCGGATTTTTCGGGGGCGAAGGCTTCATTATGCAGAAACTTGAAGGTGACGGCATGGCATTTATCCATGCCGGCGGGACCATTCACGAAAAGACGCTGGCACCAGGAGAAGTCCTCCGGGTCGACACCGGCTGCCTCGTGGCGATGACACAGGATGTCGACTACAACATCGAAACCGTAAAAGGCATCAAGACGGCCCTGTTCGGAGGCGAAGGACTGTTTTTCGCGACATTGCGTGGACCCGGCAAAGTGTGGATACAGTCCCTCCCGTTTTCGCGCCTCGCAAGTCGCGTCTTTGCAGCGGCTCCGTACACACCGGGTGAGACCAAAGGCGAAGGAAGCGTCGCCGGCGGACTGTTCGACCTGCTCGGCGGGAAGTAACAGCAACGCAATAAACAACAAAACCGGCCTTCCGTTAACGGAAGGCCGGTTTTGTTGTTCGAAGTGCTGTTTATGGGTTCTGACGATTCTTCATGATGCGGAAAGACGCTTCATAGTTGTCCATCAGCTGACGGAACCCGTCACTCCTGTCTTCTGGGCCTGATGTGTTTTCATGCTTGTCCAGTGCGACTCGGCCGTCGTTGCCAATTCGAAATCGCACTTCGTCACCCGGTCCCAGTTTAAGATGTTCCATTACTTTAGAGGGCAGTGTCACCCCATGGCTATTCCCGATCTTCGTGACTTTCCTCTTGATGTAATCTGATGCCATCGTGTTGCCGTACACCCTTTCATCCATCTTCTTCCTTGGTGGGGACCCTATTATAACAGACTTACCCTGATTTCAAACAATTTTCATGCCGGTTACCACCGGCAGCAGTCGGGTATATTGTGGAAAAAGATGCCCGTATTCCGGGCGGAAAGGCGGACCAAATGGCAGAAAGCAACCTGGATCAGCATCCACAACCCGCTGAAGATCATTCGTCCAAGAAAAAACAAAGCCGAAAAGCACTTTTTCTACTGTTGGCTTTTGCCGCATTGATTATCGTCCTCCTGTTGCCTACACCCGAAGGGCTGTCTGTCATGGGACATCGCGCGCTCGCCATTCTGGCATTTGCTGTTATTGTCTGGATGACAGAGGCGGTCACCTATCCGGTCAGTGCTGCGATGATTATCGGGCTGATCACCCTGCTGCTCGGGTTCTCACCGGACCCCGAAGGGACCGGTGAATTGCTCGGAACGAAAGAAGCCCTGAAGCTTGCGCTGGCCGGATTTTCCAACAGTGCGGTCGCCCTCGTTGCCGGTGCGCTGTTCATTGCCGCAGCAATGCAGGCGACGAATCTGCACAAGCGCCTGGCGCTCTGGATCCTGTCAAGGGTCGGCACAAAGACAAACGCCATCGTCATGGGCGCCATCATCGTATCGATTATCCTTGCCTTTTTCGTGCCAAGCGCGACAGCGCGTGCCGGAGCTGTCGTGCCGATCCTACTGGGAATGGTCGCGGCATTCGGTCTAAAGAACAACAGCCGCCTTGCCGCCCTTCTAGTGCTGACCGCAGTTAATGCTGTATCGATCTGGAACATCGGGCTCAAAACAGGAGCAGCCCAGAACATGGTCGCCATCGGATTCATCGAGGATGAGCTTGGAGAAACGATCGCCTGGAGTTCATGGTTCCTCTATGCTGCTCCGTTCTCAATCATCATGTCGATTGTGCTTTATTTCATCATGATCCGCCTGATCAAACCAGAGACAGACAATATAGAGGGCGGCAAGCAGGTGGTCCAGGATCAGCTCGCAGAACTTGGTCCGCTGAAACCGGTTGAGATACGCCTGATCGTCCTTTCCATCATTCTCCTTATTCTTTGGTCGACGGAAGAAAAACTGCACCCGCTCGATACGACAAGCGTAACGCTGCTCGCTGTCTCTGTTATGCTTCTTCCAAAAATCGGTGTGTTCGATTGGAAAAGCGCCGAAAAGCTGATTCCGTGGGGAACAATCATCGTCTTTGCCGTCGGAATCACACTTGGCACGATTCTGCTGAACACTGGCGGTGCTTCGTGGCTTTCAAACACAGTGTTCGGCTCATTGGGACTTGATTCGATGCCGCTCCTGGCAACGATTGCGCTCGTCTCGCTATTCAACATCTTCATCCATCTCGGATTCGCAAGTGCCACCAGCCTTGCGTCAGCACTGATCCCGATTTTTATCGCACTGACTTCGACGCTTGCGCTTGGCGAAAACAGTGTCGGGTTCGTTCTGATCCAGCAGTTCGTCATCTCGTTCGGCTTTCTGCTTCCGGTCAACGCGCCGCAGAGCATGCTCGCCTACGGTACAGGTGCATTTACAGTCAAAGACTTTATCAAGGCCGGTATCCCTCTCACGGTCGTGGGCTATCTGCTGATTCTGCTGTTCAGTGCCACTTACTGGAAATGGGTAGGGCTGCTTTAATCCGGAAGCCAAAATAAACGGGCTTGTCCATTGGAGACAAGCCCGTTTTTCTGTATATCAATTATTTCAGCCGGTCGGAGAAGACAGTTGCATATTTCTGTGCGGTGCCTTCCGATACACCAAAGCGCTTGGCGGCTTCCTTCGCGGTAAAGGTCTCGCCCGTAAGAATTTCTGCTTCCTGCGCAGCAAGATAGAGGCCGGCCACGATGCCGCCCGGTTTCCGGACGATCGGATTCTCCTCCCGGAAGTAGCGGATCATTGCATTCCGCAGGCTCTCAGTGCCACTCCGATCCAGATCGTCAGACTGCAGTTCCGACGTCAGCATGTCAACAGCTCCGCGCTGCCCGTCCGTCAGATCCTCAATCGCCTCCACTTCAGTGCTTTTTACAGAATCTATTGCTGCCGGAGCATCTGCGACGGCAACCTCTTCCTCCATCGCCTTTTTGGATTCTCCGTCGCTCATCTTGTCAGACTGCAGTTCTGCATCTTCCATAGGGGTATGCAGAATGGCGAAAATCTCCAGCAGATGGGACTCAAGAAACGCTTCATCCGCCGTTTCCCCTGCAGTTGCAGCAAATTCGCTGATCCGGTCCTTGACAGACGAATTTGGCACAGGAACCGAATAAAGAGTGGATACAGGCTGTATGGCATCTTCCCTCTCGCGCGGGTCTGCCAGCACCGTGCCAAACAGGAGGGTCCCTTCAGGGGAGGCGACGCGGTCGTTTTCCTTCATCGCCCATTTTCCATCCCCGAATACATCCTCGAGCAGGATATAGCCGTCTTCTTTGCCGGTCAGTTCCGCGAACATGATGAATGGCTCATTCCACGCCGCAAGTACCCGCTTCACTTCATCACGGGAACCGGAAGCAGAGGTTGCCAAGTGGCGTTGCCAAAGGTCGCGGCGGATGTTGAATGCGTAATGTTCATACGCTGCACCTTCGATTGCCCCTGATTTCATGAGTCCGCCGAGCCTGGACATCCATGTTTTCACAAGCAGTGACAGCTCGGTGCGGTCAGGGCCTGCAGCCGGCGTGCCGCTGATGTAATCCGCCATGATCCGCTTGAGTTCTTCTTCGGCAAGAATATGTGTGCCGTTTTCCGAACGGCCATGGCATTTCTTATATTTTTTTCCGCTGCCGCACGGGCACGGATCGTTACGTCTGACCACAGTCATCATTCCTTTTCATTGTCTGCATGTTCCATCTCCCCATTGTACCATCCTTCCCTACTTCTTTGTACCCATTGGGGCCCTGCGTTTATCTCCTCTCAGCAGCAGGGTATACGAATGGAGAAGTCAGGAAAGGAAGGGATCGGCGGATGGAGCACAATCGGATTGCATACCGCGACCTGTATGAAGCGGCCCATGATGAAAAGCCTTCCTGGTACGACCGGGAAACAGGTCAGGTCATCCAGCACGAGGCCGACTATGACCTGCCGCGTTATATCGAGCTTCCCCGTTTTGATGACACGGCCGAACAGCAGATGCGGGTGGCTTTCACACATACGATGCAGGACCACCCCGGACTTCAGGAAAAAATCGGCGAAATCTTCGCCTATAACCGGCCGGCAGAAGAATTCGAGGACATCCTAAAAAACGAAGGGCTTCTGCATGAGTGGAAAAATCACAGGGAGCTCTCCCGCCAGAAGCTCCTTAATGAATGGTGCAGCCGGAACGGCGTCCGTTTCGACATGGACGGTATCTGAATACGCAATCAATCAAGGAGGCGATCAGCATGACGGAAAACCAGAGCAACGGAAAAGAATACGAAAAGGCGGATCAGCAAGTCCCGCCCCAATCACAGCAGAGCCAGCCAGGCGTTGAAACAGAGATGAAACCTGAACCGATCTATGATGACCCCGAATATAAGGGCTCCGGAAAGCTCGAGGGCAAAGTCGCCCTCGTCACAGGCGGTGATTCGGGAATTGGTCGTGCGGTGGCTGTCGCCTATGCAAAGGAAGGCGCAGATGTCGCCATCGCTTACCTCGACGATGCCGAGGACTCGGATGCAGATCAGACTGTCCGGGACATCGAGAAATACGGCGGACGCGCGATGAAGATCAAAACAGATATCAGCAGCGAAGAAAATTGCAGGAAACTCTTAAAGAAAGTTGCGGATGAGCTCGGCGGATTGAACATTCTTGTCAACAACGCGGGCGTACAGTATCCTCAGAAAGATATCGAAGCGATCACCGCTGACCAGCTGAAGAAGACGTTCGAGACGAACTTTTTCGGACTGTTTTATCTGACCCGTGAATCGATGGCCTATCTTAAAGAAGGCGACAGCATTATCAACACATCCTCGGTAACGGCTTATAACGGTTCACCGGCATTGCTGGACTACTCCGCCACTAAGGGTGCCATCACTGCATTTACGCGATCGTTTGCGCAAAACATCGCCGGAAAGGGCATCCGTGTGAACGCAGTCGCACCGGGCCCGATCTGGACACCTCTGATTCCCGCGACTTTCGATGCCGGCAAAGTTGAAGAGCATGGTTCCACAACCCCGATGAAGCGTCGCGGACAGCCGGCAGAGCTTGCACCGGCCTATGTCCTGCTTGCATCCAAGGACGGCAGTTACATGACCGGACAGACCATCCACATCGACGGCGGCGATTTCAGCACAAGCTGACACTGTATATTTTCCGGGAAGCGTTTTTCTGCTTTCCGGATTTTCTTTTTCCGCTGTCCTGCCCTCCTTCCGGTGATATAATCATTTCCGGAAGGAGTTGCATAGGATGGACCTGCAGAAAATCGACCGGAAAATCCGGGAATCGCTGGATGACATGATAGAAATCCGGCGTCATCTCCACATGAATCCGGAACTGAGTTTTGAAGAAGAGAAAACACCCGAATACATCGCCAATTACTTGGAACAGCTCGGTATCGAGGTGCGCCGCAACGTCGGCGGCCGGGGTGTCGTCGGCACGATCCGCGGCGGCAAGCCCGGAAAGACGATCGCGTTCCGCGCGGACTTTGACGCACTCCCGATCCAGGAAGCAACCGATGTTCCGTATAAATCGACCGTTCCCGGTGTCATGCACGCCTGCGGACATGACGGCCATACCGCTTCCCTCCTCGTGTTCGCCAAAGTGATGAACGAGTTCAGGGAAGAGCTTGAGGGCAACATTGTCCTGATCCACCAACATGCCGAGGAAGTGAATCCCGGCGGCGCCCTCGGCATGATCAAGGACGGCTGCCTGGATGGCGTCGACATGGTATTCGGTGCCCACCTGCAGTCATTAATGCCTGCAGGACATGTTTACAGCCGTGACGGCTATTTGCAGGCTGCGGAAAACACGATCCGCATCACCGTCAACGGGAAAGGCACACACGGTGCCGAGCCGCATAACGGACATGATCCGATTCTTGCAGCAGCCCATATCATGACCGCACTCCAGTCAGTCGTGAGCCGGAACGCGGACCCGCTTGGACAGCTGGTCATCTCGATCGGACAGTTCCACTCCGGATCTGCCGGCAACATCATTCCACAGACAGCCGAGATGGAAGGAACGATGCGCGTCTTTGATGAAGAACTGCGCCGCCTCGGCGCCCGCAGAATCCGTGAGATTGCGGAATTCACCGCACAGGCGCTCGGATGCACCGCGGAAGCCGATGTGGAATTCGGCTATGATGCGGTCAAGAACCATACCGAAGGCGTTCGCCTCATCGAGGATGCGGTCGGCAGTGTTTACGGCGACGGTGTGTACCAGGAAATTGATCCGGTCATGCCCGCTGAAGATTTCGCCTACTACCTCCAGCATCGCCCGGGGGCCTACTTCTTCGTCGGCGCCAAGGTCGAGGATGGACGTACTGCCTATCCGCATCACCATGAGAAATTCGACTTCCATGAGCCGGCACTTGAAATGGCCGCAAGGACCTTCGCGGGTATTTTCTTCGAAGCACAAAAACAGAACTGAGAAGAACAAAAGCGCAAGCGCCCGTTCAGCAACGTACAAACTGGAACCCTCCGCAATGAGATAAAGGAAATACGGCGAGGAACGGGCCGATGTTGAACTTATCGTAGTGGAGAATGGTGAAGTTTGCTGGGTGCTGGAGCTGGACGGGGACGCCACGTGAATAGCCGTTATTCCACAGAGTGACGATTTCTCATTTCCTAAGCAAACGTAAAAGGTTGTGCTTCCCGAAACAGGGGGGGCACAACCTTTTTGTGTGGTTTGGCTTATTGCACCGTTTCTTTTTTTACCGTCAGTTTTTCGAGCTGTTCTTCGTCCACCGTTATACCGAGGCCCGGCTGTCCGGCCAGGAGGACCTGCGGCAGCTCGTATTTCAGATCGCCGATTTCTTCGCTGAACAGGAGCGGCCCGGTCAATTCGGCGGACTGGATGTTCGACCGGCTCATAACGACGTGATACCCTGCCGCCGATCCGACAGACGACTCCACCATCGATCCGACCTGACATGGCATTCCTGCCGCCTCTGCCGCTTTGCCGATATGGATCGCCGGATAGATGCCTCCGCATTTCATAAGCTTGATGTTTAACACATCAGCCGCCTCAAGACGAACGATCTCAAGGAATTCTTCCATGCCATGAAGGCTTTCATCTGCCATAACAGGTACAGTCACTTTTCTCCGGACATCCGCCAGCCCCCGGATGTCCCCCATGCGGATCGGCTGTTCGATCCATTTCAGGTTCTCCCCTTCGAGCTCCCGGATAGCCGCTGCTGCAGTCCCTGGAGTTTTCCAGCCCTGATTGACATCGACACGGATCGGGACGTCCGGGCCTACAGCTTTCCGCACTGCCTTGATGCGAGCGACATCATCCATCGGATCCCCTTTGCCGACTTTCAGCTTAAGCGAGGAATACCCGTCCTCCACTGCACGGACCGCTTTTTCAGCCATGATTTCAGGGGCCTCGATGCTGAGGACGCGCGGGTATTCAATCCGTTCATGGGCACGTCCTCCGATCAGATTGTACACCGGCTGTCCTGCAGCTTTCCCCATCAGATCATAGCAGGCAATATCGATGGCAGCCTTTGCAGCAGGATTTCCCGAGACCGCTCCGTTCATCTTGCCGTGGATGCGCTCAATATCAAATGGATTTTCTCCAATGACCGCCGGGATGAGCAGATGTTTCAGAATTTCATACGCCGACAGGTAGTATTCTCCCGTCACATGTTCGTCCGTCACCGCCTCACCATAGCCGACAAGCCCGGTGTCTGTTTCCAGTCTGAGGATGACCGCCGGCATGTCGGGATAAGTCGCATAAGAGACGATGAATGGTTCCCTGAGAGGGAATCGGACCGCGTGAACGGTTGCTTTGATGATTTTCATTATAGACCCCCCTTTTACCTTTTCAGTTTATCGGGAACACCGGGTCAAATCAATCTCACATCGGGCTGTTGCCGTGCCGGCCCCTTGCCCACCGCATAATCTGTCAGGAGGGAGGTGCGGAAATGGATAAACCATTATCCGGCGGCGGAAGTGGCGGACAGCGGCATACCTGCCGTAAATGCGGCCGGCGTCATCGCAGGAGACAGGTTGCAGCAGCGGAACTTCATGGACTTCGTCCCTCTGACCGCCCGGCTCAACCGTTCGAACAGGAATCGCTTGAACCCCTTCGCGGTGAGCGCGGGCCTAGAGGCTTCACCGGTCTAAGAGGTGAACCCGGACCGCCCGGACCGGAAGGGCCGGAGGGACCGATGGGACCTGCCGGCGCCCAAGGCCCAAGAGGTGAAACCGGACCCCAAGGACCGGCCGGTACTGCTGGCCTACAAGGGCCAAAGGGAGATCAGGGGCCTGCCGGACCCGAGGGGGCTCCGGGACCAAAAGGTGAAACCGGAGAAACTGGACCAGAAGGACCGGCTGGTGCTCCCGGCATACAGGGACCGAAGGGAGATCGGGGACCTGCTGGTGAACGCGGAGAGAGAGGACCCCAGGGGGATGCTGGCGGAATTGCAGAATTCGCCTTCCTTGCCACCACCCCCGGGCTGCAAGTCGGCCAGGGAACTATGGTCAGGTTCAATGGAGAGTCTGTCCTGTCATCCGGGATTTCGGTCAAAGGCCGGAAAACATCGGTTAAAATCAGCCGGAGCGGCCTTTATGAAATGATCCTTGCACTTTCAGCAGGAGAAACAAGTCGTTGGGCCGTTTTTGTAAACGGAGAAAAAGTTACGGAATCAGAATGTCTGATTCGGGAGGACCAGCAGGAAGCTTTCCGGATGGCAGTACTGCCGCTTAAAGAAGGAGATCTTGTGACGCTCAAGAACTGTGTGCCGGAGGAAGGCGAAAAAGGTCAATCCAAAGCAGAGGTTACCGCGGCACTGTCACTGAAGCTTCTTTCTTACGTGCAGGATGAAGATAAAGATTAAGGTGTATAAAGAAGTCTGGATCGGAGTGTGGAATCTTGCACCTTCGGTCTTTTCTTATTCCGGGACCAACGCCCCCCCATCTCGTTCCCCTGACCCCTCCCTCCGCTGCCATCATTCCTTTATAATAGTGGGAACAATAGGAGGTGCCGCATGGATACAACCTTGATCAAACCGGAGGACACTTGGCTGCTCTGGGCATTTCTGGCCGGATGGGCTGCCGTGAGCATCTATCTCGAACAAAAGTACAAATGGGCATCGAAGGTAACAGGGGCGATCATTGCGCTTGCCGGGGCACTGATCCTCGCCAACCTCAACATTATCCCCACCGATGCCCCTGCCTATGATGCCGTCTGGACCTATGTCATCCCGCTCGCCATTCCGCTTCTCCTGTATCAGGCAAACCTGAAGCGTGTCTGGAATGAGAGCGGCCGCCTGCTGATTCTGTTCCTCGTCAGCTCTATCGGAACCGTAATCGGTGCCTACATCGCCTTTTTCGCTTTAAGCGAGTTTATCCCCGAGCTGGCCCTGATCACAGCGGTCATGACAGGCTCCTACATCGGGGGGAGCGTAAATCTGGCCGCACTTTCCGCCAAGTTCGATGTCAGTGAGGGAATGCTCTCTTCCACAATCGTTGCTGATAATCTGATGATGGCGCTTTACTTCTTTGTTCTGATTGCCATTCCTGCTGTCGGCTTTTTTCGGCGCCGGTTCCCTACGCCACATATCGACCGCGTCGAACAATCAGCAGACGAAGAAGACGGCACGCTTGCGGCTTCCTACTGGCAGCGCAAGGAAATTTCCCTCAAGGACATCGCGCTTTCAGCCGGTAGCGCATTCGCCATTGTCGCGGTATCGTTTAAGATTGCCGAAATCTTCGGCTCGATCATTCCTGATGAAGGGGCAGGCTGGCAGCTGCTCAGCGGCCTGCTCGGAGACAAGTACCTGATGTTGACGACGATCACCGTTACCGCAGTCACCCTCATGCCTAAGTTTTTTGACAGCCTGAACGGAGCCCAGGAAATCGGTACGTATCTGATTTACATATTCTTCGTTGTCATCGGGGTCCCGGCCTCCCTGCCGCTCCTTATCCAGAATGCACCGCTGCTGCTCGTCTTCGTCTTCCTGATGGTATTGACCAACATGCTTGTTACGTTCGGTGTCGGTAAGATGTTCAAGTTCAACCTGGAAGAGATGATACTTGCAAGCAACGCCAACATCGGCGGGCCGACCACGGCGGCTGCGATGGCGATTGCGAAAGGGTGGAAGGATCTGATTGTTCCCGTCATGCTGGTCGGCACGATGGGATACATCATCGGTAACTATATCGGAACCATCGTCGGCAATACGTTATACGGATTCTGAAGTTTGCCAAAATGTTCCGGATTCCATAAGATGAATGAGTAGTCATTATAATGTTGGGGGCATGAACATGGGCAATCCTCTAAATGCCCTCTCGCTTGACGAGATCTGGGCAAAAATCGGACAGGAACTGGAAGCAAAGCCGGAGCCTTATCAGGATGAACATATCCGATACGAATTCATTATCGATGAGAAAGGTGAAGTCAGCCGCTGGCAGCTGCTGTTCGAGAATGGCCGGGCGGAAATATTCTCCGGAGTCGCGGGTGAAGCATCCTGTACACTGGAGATGAGCGGCAAGCACTTCCGGAAACTTCTGACAGGAGACCTGAACAGCATGGCGGCATTTACGATCGGCAAGCTGAAGGTCCGGGGCAATGTCGGCTTCGCACTAAAGCTGGAAAATCTGCTTAAAGAATATCAGTTCGCCGGATAAGCGGGTTACGCCCGCCGGAAAAGGAAAGGACGGTCCGCCGCATGCGCGTCGCAATCTTCGACTTTGACGGGACACTTTACCAGAACGAGACATTTGACTTTATGATGAGCCACCTCAAGCATCATCCCGAATACGGAAGACTCTACGGAAAGTTTTTCAGGCGCATCCTGCCTGTATATACGGGCTACAAGATGAAACTCGTCCCCTCTCCAGTGATGAGGGAAAAGTCGATGCAGGCCTATCTCGCCCCTTTCTCGGGCTTTGCGGAAGAACAGCTGAACCGTTTCTTTGGCGAGATGGCCGCAGCGATGCGGAGCGGATTCAATCCGGAAGTCGTCCGGCGGGTACGTGACCACGCGGAATCGGGTGACCGGGTCATGCTCGTCTCCGGTGCCTTCACTCCGCTCCTGCTTGAGGCCGTGAGGGATTTGCCGTTTGATGACGTCATCGGCACCGACATCCCGTATTCCGGAAATACATATGACGGACGGACGAATATTTACCATATCCGGAGCGAACGGAAGAATGAGCGCATCCTCGCCGCCCTCGGAGACACTCCGGTTGCCTGGGAAGAAAGCTCCGCATTTGGCGATACGCTGTCCGACATGACGGTTCTCGAACTCGTAGGAAACCCGGTTGCTGTCCGTCCTGAGGAAGGTCTGCGGAATATCGCGGCTGAACGGGAATGGGAAATTATCAGATAACTGAAAGAAGGCACCTCGCGCACGATTGCGGAGGTGCCTTTTGCATGTGCTTATTCTGCTTTTTCAATCAGCAAATCGAATAGTTCGGACCACTCCGTGATCCGGGGTGTATCCAAGTGACGGTTGTAGGACTGGTTTTTCGCAAACACGTTCAGTGGAAGGTCCCTCAGTGTTTCAAGCACCGCCGGCTTATCGTCGAAATAATAGTCCAGTTGCAGATCTTTGATGATGTGGATTTTTTCTTCATCGTTCATGCCGTAAAAGAACCTGTCTTTTTGGACCGGAAAGCCGTTCTGGATCATCCATTCCATCGTGCGCTCGCCGTGTTCCTTCGGCCTGGCCGTTATATAGTAGATCTCATGCCCCTCTTTTTCCAGCTTCTGAAGCGTTTCGGCGGCATCCGGATACTGGGGACAGGAAATGTAATAGATCTCTTCCAGCGAATTCTTCCACATCTTCCCGCCTTCTTCGGCGGTCATGCCGAACAGTTCATGGATCTCCACCTTGTCCAAATCATGAAAAAGGGAGATGTCCACATTCCGGTTTAATTTCCGGTTGTAGAGATGGAAGGCATGCTCCCTCAGGTTGATCAGTGTGTCGTCGATGTCAAAACCGAATTTCAAATCAGATTCCCTCATTTTGTTCCGTATTGTAGTTCGGATATCCCGTAAACCTGAAATCCTTTCCAATCTTCGTGATCTCCAGATCGTCCAGTTCCACGGCATCACGCATCAGCCCGATGCCTGTGCCTTCGAGGAATGTGGGCGCCTCGGCACCGCCGATCAGTTTCGGCGCCATATAGATCTCCACTTTATCCACGAGCCTGTTCTCCAGGAAAGCCGCATGAATCGAGCCTCCCCCTTCGACCAGGACAGAGGAGACAAGCTGTTCACCAAGAATCCGGAGCACGTCATCCAGGTAAACCCGTTCGGCTCCCGAAGTCGGATAAACCGAAATCCCTCTTTCCTCCAAAACCTTTCTGGACTTCTGGTCATAATGTTGTGCAGTGAAGATCCAGGTATCAGCCTGCCCGTCCGTGACCACTTTGGATTCGAGCGGAACCCGGAGTGTGGAATCCAGGATGACGCGGATCGGGTTCCGGCCGTTCGGAATCCTTGTCGTCAGTTCAGGATCATCCTCGATCACCGTATTGACGCCAACCAGGATAGCCTGATGTTCATTCCGAAGCCGGTGGACATCCTTGCGCGCCTCTGCAGAGGTGATCCATTTGCTGTCGGCTGTATGGGTGGCAATTTTCCCGTCCAGTGTGCTGCCCGCTTTCATCGTGATGAACGGCTTTTGTGTCACGATGAATTTGTTGAACACTTCATTCATCCTGCGGGATTCCTCTTCCATAACGCCGACTATCACTTCAATGCCTGCTTCCTCCAGGATCCTGACCCCGTTTCCGGCGACAACCGGATTCGGATCAAGCGTGGCGATGACGGCTTTTCGGATCCCGGCTTCTACTATGGCGACCGCACAAGGCCCTGTCCGGCCATGATGAGAACATGGCTCAAGTGTGACGTAGATGGTCCCGCCCTTTGCCTTGTCCCCGGCCATCCTGAGGGCATGGATTTCCGCATGCGGTTCGCCTGCCTTCAGATGAGTCCCGATGCCCACGATCCGGTTGTCATTGACGATAACTGAACCGACGAGCGGATTCGGATCGGTCTGCCCTTTCATTGCCCGGGCGTTTTCAAGTGCAAGATTCATATAGAAGTCATGGCTGGTCATCTGGATCTGTCGTGCCTCCCTCCAAATGTCCGGATCGCTGGACCTTGGTCTGCAGATACTTTTCATTGAACTCCGATCGATCGCCCCATAGCGCCTGGCGTCCGGAAATCGGAAGGCCTGCATCCTGCAGGGCATCCAGTTTTTTGGGGTTATTGGTCATCAGGGTCACCGGCTTATCCCGCAGAGTTTTCAGGACGCGGATTGCATCGTCATAGTTCCTGGAGTCATCGACAAACCCGAGGCTTTCGTTTGCTTCCACGGTATCGTAGCCATGCTCCTGCAGAACGTAGGCCATCGCCTTGGAGAACAGGCCGATTCCGCGGCCTTCATGGTTCGCGAGATAAAACAGGGCTCCCGTTCCATGATCCACGATATTCTTCATGGACTGCTTGAGCTGATACCCGCAGTCGCACCGTTTGCTGCCGAAGATATCACCGGTATGGCAGATGGAGTGCAGACGGATCAGCGCATCATCCGCATGTTCAAAGTCACCATATACGAGGACGCTCGACTGCTGGTATTCCGCCAGATTGGCAGAGGACAGCCGATCGATGATTTCCTGGTAATCATCCGTTACCTGGCATTGGTTCAGCCAGCAATACCACTGGAACACGACAGTCTCCCCGTAAAGGTTGACGGGCAGTCTGATGGGGCCCACCAGGTAGATGGCACCTTCCCCGGTTTCTATCATTTGGATCTTTTCTTTCAGAACATCCAGCACTCTGGTTTCCAGCTTTGCTTGAACCATATAAAATCATTCCTTATATCTATAAATTTTTCTTAGATTGGCCATTATATTGGGTTGTATACTCAAATCAAAAGTATTCTCACATGAATATTTGTTTTCTATAAAGTAACACCTTATGATGGATAACGTCAATTTATCCATGTTACGATTATATGCGAAAATAAGATTTCAGGGAGGGCTGGATATGGAGATCGGTTCTAAAATACGTGCAATCCGCAAACGGAAAGGGCTGACGATTGCACAGATGAGTGAGCAGACAGGCCTTTCCAAAGGGTTCATCAGCAATATCGAAAACGACCATACTTCGCCCTCCCTCAATACGCTGCAGGCCATCGCTGCCTTTCTGGATGTCCCGCTCCCCTACCTGCTCCTTGAAAAAAAGGAGCACATGAAAGTGGTGAGGAAAGCCGAGCGGGTGTACACGTCATTTAATGATATCAAGATTGAGCACCTCACTTCCCAGAGCGGCCTCCGGATGATGCACATCGAACTTCCGCCCGGATCCTCGACCGGAGAAGCGATCGCCCACGAAGGCGAAGAGGCCCATATCGTCCTGAAAGGCACCGTCCTGGCCGAACAGGGAGAAGACTCGGTCATCGCCGAAGAAGGCGATTCATTCAGCTGGAACGCCAGCGTGCCCCACTTCGTAAAAAACATCGGGGACACCGAGGCGATCCTGCTGATTGCAGTCCATACCGAGAAGGACGCTCAATAAGACATAAAGAGAGCCTACACCCAGAGATATCTGGCGTGCGGCTCTCTTCTAATTCTCCAGTTTAATTGTTTTCCATCCGGTCGTATGTAAAGAAATCCAACTCTCCGACCTGATTGCTTTCTGTCATCCGGTCGAACAGCGCCTCCTGTTCAGGTGAAAGATCAAGGAGGAACGGCATGGCCCGGTTAGGCATGATGATGCCCATCTGATCTTCAGAAAGATGAATGCGGACCCGGTTCCAGATCAGTTCTCCTTCCCGCACCCCAAGAGAGTAGACAAATGAAACATTCTTCACAGGAAAGCCGAGCCGGTTGATCGCAACAAACAGCATCGATGAGTTCGCCGTTATCCCGAGCACCTGAATGCTGAAATCCTGTTCGATTCCGCCATCAGGATTCTCGGCAGCCCACTTTTCAAGACCGGCATAAAGCTCCTCCGCTCCCGGGTCAGTGATTCCGCCTTCGTCGTATTTCTGCAGTTGGATCTTCAGAGGTTCCATGTACAGCCTGACCATCCTTTCAACGTACAGCACCGACACTCATTTCCACGTAAGTACCGCCCTGCGGGGATTGCTTATACTCCACGAACACGGGTGTCGTCTGATGATACCCTCCGGCATCCACATGTTTGGCAAGTTCCCAATAAGCCACTTGTGACTGAGCGTCGATATCCTCCATGAGCCGGATCGTGTGGAGATTGCGGATTTCGAAATAGCTCCGGAACATCACTTCCTCCTCAGGCGGCAGCGTGATGTCGCCTTCTTCAATCCCCATGAACAGTTCCGCCGTCATCACATTGGCCGTCGGCTCACTCAGCATTGAAAAGAACAGCCTGCCGTCAGGAGTCACGCCGTGCTGTTCCAGAATGCCCCGAAAATCTTCAAGGGCAATCCCGATTTCTGCCGGAACAAAACTGTACAGTTTGGATACGATGTTACGGTGTTTGATGGACCGGTTTTCAGCAACGATCATTCCGGACGACCGCCTTCCAGCGGTACGACAAGGTCGATCATGATGTCTCCATACACATCGAGCAGGACACAGTAGTACGTTTCGCCAAGGACAAGCCCTTCCTTTACGGCAGCGTCCTGAACCTTTACGTAAGCCGCGTCAAAGTCGGCTTCCTGCTCCGCCTGGCGCATGACCAGCGCATCCCCGGAATGGAAACGCGCCTCGTATCCGAAGCCATTGTCCCCTCCGGTCTCCAGCGGACCGTTGACCGGCTGATAATAGGTGAAGGTGCCAGTTGATTCATCTTCCGGTTCCGGCACGAATGTGAAGAAAGCCGGCCCGTTCTTGTAGACCCCTTTGTCGAGCACGAATGACTCCAGCAGACCAAGAGGTTCCTGCCAGTCCGTTTTCCGCTGTTCCGTCCGATACGTCAGCACGTGATCAAAGACGAGCGGGCGCCGTTCAATCGCCATGTCCCCACTTCCCTTTCCGGATGTTTTTGTTAATGATTATCTCGTGTAATAGTTAAACTCTTGAATCGGAATTTACAGTAAAGGATCACCAGCTGCTCCGGCAAAATAAATAGCATCACATAGAACAGGAATTCCCTGCTAAGTTGGCCGGACTTTGGCGACCTGATTCAAGCGGTCTTCTGAATATAATAGAAATCTCTTCTGAATCTTGAGATGGGGAGGTGTTCATCACTTAGAATTTCCCCTTAGCACTCCCTGCATATGGGTGAGTCCAATTATGACTTTTTCTCTCTTAAGAAGATCATTTGTTATTTGTGATACGAATCACCAAATAGTGCTCTCGCTTCATCTTCATCTCCATTATCTACTGGTTCATCCAAAAATGAGCGCCCCTCAAAGTTGAAGCTTCTGAAACGCAGTTTGCAGTACAAAATGATGAGTTGCTCCGGAAGCACAAAACACATCGTGTAAAACACAGCAAAACCAATGAAAATGATTATGAGCTGGTTCGGATCTCCTAATCCCAGGTTTCTCAGAACATATTGGAGGATAAAGAAGAGGCCAAGACCGGCAACGGTAGCCGCAGGCAAGGAGGACTTATATTCGAACTTCTTTCGTATCTGTTCACTTCTTGAGCCTAGGCGGTAATCTCCTTTTCTGATTTTCCATATATACCGAAAGAACGTCAGCACAAATACAAAAATACCTGTAAGCAAGGTCACGTCGGTGAATGTCATCATCGACTCATCGGATAAACCGGCATCGATGTCTGTGACAGCAAATAATGCCAAGATATAAGCAGAAACACCAAATAGGTTTTGGGAGTATAAAATACTGATCAAATACTGGGATTTCTCTAACTTCCTATACACAAAAGGAATCGCAAAAACGACGCCTAGCACGACTAAAATTACACTAATCCAAAAGTGCCACTTAAGGATCTCCGTTTTAAAAGGATGAGCAGTGGAATATCCGACTACATAAAATTCCAAGGCGTATAATCCAGCTTGTAAAAATGCTCCTAACACCAGGATTCCGGACAAGTTCATAGGACTTTGCAGACCGGACTCTAGCGGTCTTCGTAGGACAGCAAATTTTCCGTAATCCAAGTTGTTCATTTTCTGTCCTCCATCAACTGAACCAACCCTTTATATGATCCATTGCAGATTTTCCTGAATCACCAATCTCCATGTTGAGACCTGCGTTTGCCAGCATACCCAGCCCCATTCCGACAGCAGTACCAACGCCCGGAATCGGAATTAGTGCGGTCCCGGCTGCAGTGAAACCTGCCTGAACAGCTCCCCCGACTGCCGTATCAATGGCTGTGTCCTTTGCTGCCCTTGCATGGGCTTCTGCTCCGGTGAGACCGCTGGCCGCGGCATTCTGGTAGTTCGTGTTATAGCTGAAGGCTGCACCTACAGGACCAAGCGCTTTCCCGGCCCCACGGATAATTCCGCTTGCCGCATTGATTTTGCCACCCTGCGGAACTCGTTTGAATTCGTCCCTGATCCCCTTGACGTCCACCAGGTCTTTGAAAGCCCCGGTCGTTCCCTTAAGCGTTGCTGTTCCTACAACCTTTGCTTTCTGACCAGGTGTAGTCTTGGTTCCCGCAAACTGCTCCAATGACGGGTGAGCCTGTTTAGCCCTTTCACCCGCTGAGGACCATCCGCTCTGTCCAGGTTTGGTTGTCGCATATTTCAGCATGACCTGACCGTCACGCACATCCTTCGGACTATACGGTATATTAAGCCGATGCATCGCATTTGGTGTCGCGTTGATGCGGTAACCGGTCCCCCCTTTCGAAAGAGGATGTTGTGAGGTGGATATGCCTCCATGCCGGCCCGCTCTGATCAAAGCAAAAGCAGACATAAAGCCTTCGCCCTTATTCACTTCTTCGACGACCTTCGATGCTGTTTGGACTGCATTTGAAAGACTCGCCATATTGACAGTTGTGCCTGCAACATCCCCGGACTCTCCGGACTCTTCCTTGTCCTCAACCGTCTCTGTTTCGATCGGCACGTGGTTCTGGCCGGTGTTCAATGGATGCATCTCTGCAAAGGCCGCCCAATCTTCCGCCGGGAAGTCCACCGGAGACAGGCCGTCCTGCATGGCGCCTTCCAGGTCCAGCACCCACAGCTCCATCCGTAGAATGTCATTCTCAACGGAGGTCAGTGAATTTGTCTGTATGGAATCGAACTCATTCAGGTCGGTGACGGTGTCGTCTTTTTTCTTCCTAGCGTCCCGGACGCCCTCTTGGACTTCGCTGTCGTCCAGATGAGGAAGCGCCACGATGTCGGCGACGGAGTCCATGATGCCGTTTGCGTCTGAGGTCAGGTTGGTGGTGGTCGTCGAGATGGTGGTCAGGCCGGTTTCGACTTCTCCTTCTAAAAAGCTCTCCATGATGTAGCCGTCGGGTGCCGGCTCGAGCGTTTCCTGTGCGGACTTGATGCTGTTCATGGTCGTCTCAAACGAGCTCTTGAAATCCGCAAATGTCTCCAGGAGCGGCAGATGGCAATCCCGGTAAAACGCCTTGATTGCTTCTCCCCCGTCTCCGGTCAGGGAGTCGCCCAGGTCGGAAAGCTGCTGGGCAGCGGTCCGGATGGCATCCATCTCTTCCTGTATGCGCGTCAGTGTTTCCTGATTCCGGGACAGGCCTTCCTGGAACGGTGTAACGTCCAATATCTTCATCAGATTCTCCTCCCCCGGTTAGCGGATCGGCACAGGACCGTTCCTGTGCGGCGCAGTGCCGCCGGAGGACCCGCCGCTTCCGTCGATGGCTGTGGCTACCTGGTTATCGGTCTCTTCCATGAACTCCACGGAGTTCTTTGTGGTTTCGATATTTGTCTGAAGAACGGTTTTGTACCGGATCAGCATCTGTTCAAGATGCGTCATCAGCTCGTTCAGCTTGTCGGCCACGTCCAAGGTGTTCCCCGAAATCGGTTCCGGGGCGGACGGATCGAGTGCATTCGCTTTGCCCGACAGATCGTCGATCACGGGATGGATGTCGTCATAAACCATTTTGATTTCTGTCATCGTTGATCCTCCTTATCAGGAATTGGCCGCTTTCGCCGCCTCTGCCGCGCGCAGTGCGGCTACGATGGCTTCGAGTGAGGCGATTTCCGCTTCAAGCTCCGTTATTTTTGCGGAGATGGCCGAATAGGCTGAATCAAATTGGGGGCCGGACACATCCTGGTAAGGAGTCTTGATGCCCGTTTCCCTGATTTCATCAAAGGCCGTGGCCAGATTCCCATGCCACGTCTTCGGTGTCAGCTCCGGCTCCATGCACTTCGGCTCATTCTGCTGGAATTCGCCCTGCTTTCCCTGCAGTTCCCCCTGGCATGTGTTCAGCCGCCGGATCTGCTGCCTTTTCAGCTCAATCAGCATCAGGTAGTAGCCAATCATGCAATCTTCCCCTCCGTTTCTTTTCTTCTCCTTGCCGGCTGCGCACCGCCGCTCCCGCCCTTCAGAAGGGCTGGAACGACGAAGGCGAAAAGTCCCGCAACTGCGAGTATGATGACACCGATAAAGATCCAGTTTCGGAGCGGTGTCCCTTCTGTCTGCTCTTCCGGAATCTGCTGCGGTTCTTGGGCCGCGGCTTCTTCGGATACCGGGGCCTTTTCAGTGAACAGGCCGAGCTCCGCTGCCTTGGCGGCAGCTGTACCGGTTTCGGACCTGCCCGGCTCAAGGAACAGTTCCGACACTTCGATCGGTGACGGGATACGGATTTCTTCTGAGAAGTCGAGGTTGATCTGCGATTCTGAGATGGTGTTTTTCATCTCGACCTGTCCGCGGTCATGAAGATACTCCGTCTTTTTCCTGAATTCGAGTTGTTTGTATTCAAAAGGATCCAACGTCTCGGCAGGGTTTGCCTCCGGTTCGTCTGCCGACACGGGCTGTGCGGCAATGACAGCTCCTGCTAGCAGGACAAGCGCAGAATTGCGCTTAAGCTTCATACGCCTCTTCCTCCCCGGCGGTTTCATTGTTTTTCCAGCGCTTCACCGCATACACGGTCACGAGGAGCAGGACAGCAGCGATTCCGGCAATGGCCGCTCCGGTGTCAAAAAGTGTCACCGGGTCGTACTTGATCGACAGGTAGACCGGCGACAGGATGTCCGGAATGTTGGCTTCGGGAACACCGAGAATCAGCAGCGGCGCGATGTAGATCGCCATGAGGACAATTGCCGCGATCCAGCCGATCGTCTCTCCGGCATCGAGTGCAGCCGTCACAAGTGCGGAACCCGCAATGACAACCAGGATGGTGAAGATGGTCCACTCGATGGCCCGGTGATCATTGAGTACATACATATTAATACTGTACAGGCTGATGATCAGCCCGCTGATCAGGCCAAGAAGTGCCGGCATAGCCGTCCGGAGAAGCGGCGTACCATCCTTGATCTTGTGGCCAAAATAACCGATTGCCAGGCTCGAGATGAGCATGATGACATACAGGATGACCGGCGGAACCTTTTCCATGTTCTCACCGGCAACTGCTTCTCCCCTCACGCTGAGCGGGTTGATGAAGTGATCGAAGACGTAGCCGTTTTCCTGGCCGTCGACATAGGTGTTATCGAGGAAGCCTCTGACGTCCTCATTGAAAGCCTGGATGGCTTCAATATTCCGTTCCCAGCGGTCACTGAACACATCCGTCGATTCTTCGAATCCGTTGGCCTTGCCCTGGAGATCGGCGGCATAGCTGACGATGCTGTCCTGCCGGTCCGCCACTGCGTTCATCGTGCTGCTGAGCATGATCAGCTGTGAGCCGATCGTGGCCTGAGCCGAAGCTACCTGGCCTGCGGAACCATCCGGCTCCGGCTCTCCGCCCGGAATGGCGTTGCCCGGATTCTGGATCTGCGCCAGAATGGCGGATGCCTGATCTTCCAGGCCGTATAAATCCTGGAGGAGTTCGGCATGCTGGATGCCCACAGACTTCTCGTAGCCGGCCATGATGGCAGCAAATGACGAGTTCCATTCTTCCACTCTGGCCGATGTCTCGGGAAGGCCTTCGCCGACAGTTTCCCAGGCAACCATTTCTTCTTCCCCGAGTGCGGCGATGTCCTGCGTGAGCGTCTGGATGATTTCATCTTTCAGCACTTCATCTTTCAGAGCCCCTTCGCGCTGAACCCCCTGGTCCAGTGCGAAACCGAGCTGCTCAAGAGCGGCGTGATAGGTCAGTAGCGCATCGAGATCTTTCGAAGCCGGTGACTTGGCGAACAGCTCCTTGAGTGACGCTTTTCTATCCTCGGAAAGCCCCTCGTGTTTAAGCAGGCCCGCTTCTTTTTTCTCGATCTCGCGGACGACGGCAACCGTATCGGCCGGGTAGTCGTCCAGTGTATGGCGGGCAGAGGCATATGCACCATGGAGCGTCTCATAGGCGGCATACAGATTGTTGTACAGATTGGAAGCAGTCTTGGCTGCTTCTGCTTCCGACCCGCTGTCTTCCTGGAGGGCGGCGGTTTTCTCATTGATGGACTCGGTGATGCCCGCGAGCTTTCCGGCTGCCCCGTCCAGTTCTGCAAGGAGTGGTGACTCCGGCTGCTCGGCCGCAAGCTGCTCTTTCAGGCCTGCGATGGAAGCGGCAAGCTCATTGATGCCCGCCTTTTCTTCCTCGAAGGAAGGCGCCTGGTCTTCAGCAGGCTCCCCGGCCTGCTCCTCAAGCTTATCCTTGGCGGATGCCAGCTCTTCCTTTGCCGGAAGCCCTTCGGGACCGCCGGCTTCCGGGATGGCGGATCCTGCGCCTTCCTGGATTTTCTTCTGGACATTGCCGATGATCGAGTCATTATAGCGCTCGATCGCAGTACCTTGTGCCGCCAGGATTTCATCAGCCTGCTTTGCGGCTTTTTCCTGACGGATCTGCGCAAGTGCGTCAAACTTTTCCTTATTGGCTTCAATCTGTTCATTGACTTTGATCAGTTCCGCGGCAAGCTGGGCATTGTTTTCCTCAAGCTCATTGAGCGTCTGCTGGAACTGTTCAGTCTGCTTGGCCGCCGCTTCCTGCACCTTTGCGATGCTGACGCCCTGCAGCTCTTCCAGGATGTTGCGCTGGGCCAGCTGGAATGTTTTATAGTCTTCGACATGGCCCATGAAGTTCGAGAGTTCGCTGCTGAATGTCTCGACGCTGCTGATGCGCTCGTCATGGCCCTGGTGCACGTCACCGACGGTCTGGCGGAGCTGCTCGACCTGTTCGCGCTGGCGCTGCATCTGGTCGGCCAGCGCATTTGCTCCTGGCTCATAGTAGCCCACCATTGCGTCGAGGAACTCGCTTTCCTTATCGAGGATCGCGTTAAATTCTTTCTTGATGTGGTCCATCTCAGAGGCGACGTAACTCCAGTAGAGCGTGGCGATCCGGCTGTTAACGCGGTCGGTCGCACGGTCGATCTCCTCGATGATCGTCTCCTTCACATTACCGCTTTTCTGGCTCTGCACATGATAGGAGAATTCCGCCTTCTCAGGGTTGGCTTCATCATAGGACATGACCTTGGCCGAGAAGTCGGATGGGATATAGACGACAGCGTCATAGCGGTTGGCCTTCAGGCCGTTCTCTGCCGACCCCCTCCCCGTCACTTCCCATTCGTAGGATGAATCCTCTGAAAGGATGGACACGACTTCCCTGCCCATCTCGACCTCTTCTTCTCCCCGTTCGCTGCCGAGGTCCTCGTTGACAACAGCGATCGTGCGTCCCGGCGAATCTGCAAATGACAGCACGTTTCCGGACATGAATCCGAAAAACGCGACCGGAAGTGCCAGGATGACGATGAGTCCGGCGATGATAGCAGCGGTTTTTTTGTAATTTCTTTTCATGATCGTACTTTCTCCTTCTCCATCAGACAGAACGGCGTCATGATCTTCGTGCTTTTTCCGTTCAGAATATAGTGTGCGAATCCTGCCGGCAGCTCTTCTTCTTTCCGCTCATATGGAACGTTGAGGATGGTCTGTTCGGATTTCTTCATGAAGACCAGGGCCTGCCGGACAAGCTTCAGTTCATTGGTGAATGCATCATAGCCTTTCGATATCTCTGCATTGGAGCTTGAGACGATAACGTTGAAGCCGAGGTGCGAATAGTTTTTCATCAGCTTCGCCAGGCGGTCCTGGATACGGGCGTCCGCAGTCTGGAGGAACCTAGAGTAACCGTCGATGAACAGATAGGACGGCACGGTCTCCACCTGCGCCCCGGGTTCCCGGATCGAGGCGACATAGGCCGCTTCCGCTTCTGCGAAGTGCTGCTCCGCGTCCGCAATCCACGCTTCCAGGCTTTCTTTCGTATCGGCGTAAGTGATTCGGGAATCCTGCGCAAATGCCGAGAGTCCCCTGTCGAACGAGTCGAAAACAGCGACGGGGCCGGTATCCTGAGAGCGGACCGTGCGGATCAGAACCTTCATCATGTTCGTCTTGCCGCGCTGGGCAAGTCCGATGATCAGAAGATGTCGGTTGCGGTTAAAGTCGATTGCGACCGGACGGACCGCTTCCTCGTCCAGGCCTGCAGGAACGATGCCAGGTCCGCCCGCTCCTTCCGCTGCCGTTTCGAACTGTTCCAGCGTAAGTTCCGCCGGCAGCATCGGAATCGGCTGCGGCACTCCGGAGCCAGCGTAGCGCTCTTTCAGGATGCGGACCTTTTCCTTCACGCTTTCCAGAACGGTGAAGTCATCTTCGCCGTCCGCAGGAAGAAACATCTGCATGAACAGGGCTTCTTCTTTTTTGAGGATTGCGCGTCCCGGAATCGGTTCCGGTGTATACGGCGGCCGTCCTACAATTCCGTACATCTCCGACGAGTCCATCAGATAGTGGACCACTTTTACCTTCAGGTTGTTCATGAGGGTCTGGCGGACGGACATTGGCCTTGTGGCTGCAAGCAGGATATGGATGCCGAGCGACTGTCCGTCCCGGCCAAACTGGTTCATCTGCATCTCCAGCTCTTCCATTTCGTCCCGGATGATGTCGTAGTTGTCGATGGCCAGGTAGACCAGCGGGAATTTTTCTTCCGCGATGCGGTTATACATGGCGAGCGTGCTTACTTCCGCCTTCTGGAAAGCAGCTTTCCGGCGGGCAATCTCGTTCTTGATCAGCCTGATCAGTTTATCGCGCTTGAGTTCATCGTCCAGTGTCAGGTAGTCCGCCGTGTGCGGCAGCTGGCGAAGCGGCAACAGCGACCCGTTTCCGTAGTCCAGCATGTAGAAGTTTGCTTCCTCCGGAGTTTTTATGCCGGCGATGCCAAGGATGAGCGACTGGAGCGTATAGGATTTACCGTAGCCCGGCGACCCGAACACGCCTGTATTACCGTCCGCATCCGGATCGTATCCCACGGGGTACTGGCTTTGCTTTTCCGGCTCGTCAGCTATACCGATTGCAAATCCTCTGCCTTGTAACCGAACGGCTGCAGACTGTGTAATCCGGCCGTCAAGCGGAGGCAGCCAAGGGCTCGACAGACGATCTGCCCCGATCGACCTCGCCGCCTCCCCGATTTTGGCGGTTACCGCCTCGATCTGTGTCAGGCTGCTTTTCCTTCCTTCCGAGACGGAAAGCCCTGTAAGCGGTTCGAGACCGAGGTCGGTGACAATCGCCACTTCATCCTCGCCTTCATAAGTCTCGGTCAGATAAGGCGCACCGCTCCATCCGGACTGGAACAGTTCATATACTTCGTTGTTGCCGACCTGGAGGTATCCGCGGCCTGTGACCGTGATGACCGCCGCATCGCCGTTTTTCAGGATTTCCTTGCTGTCCGCAGCATCCTGGACCTTTAGTGCGACACGGAAGCGTGCGTTACTCCAGATCTGGTCGTCGATGATGCCGCCAGGCTTCTGGGTGGCCAGGATCAAATGGACACCAAGGCTCCGACCGATCCTGGCTGCACTGACGAGCTCCCGGATAAAGTCCGGCTCCTCGTTTTTCAGCTCTGCGAATTCATCCGAGATGAGGAACAGATGCGGAAGCGGTTCTTCCGCCACTCCGCTTTTATGAAGAGATGTATATTCATCAATATGGGTGACCGTATACCGATCGAACAGCCGTTGCCTGCGCTTGAGCTCACTCTTGATGGAAGCCAGTGCCCGCAAGCTAAAGTTCCGGCTTCCTTCTATGTTCGTAATTGTTCCCAGCAGGTGCGGAATATTTTTGAACGGCTGTGCCATGCCGCCGCCCTTGTAGTCGATCAGCAGGAACGCCACCTCGTGGGGGTGGAAGTTCACAGCGAGCGACAGGATGTAGGTCTGAAGGAATTCCGATTTTCCTGAACCGGTCGTTCCGGCCAGCAACCCGTGCGGACCGTGGGCCTTCTCGTGGAGGTTCAGCTCCAGCAGGTCTTCGCGGCCTTTATAGCCGACCGGAACTGCAAGAGATTTCGCCGATTGGTTCGTTTCCCACTTTTCAATGATCGGCAGATCTTCCGCATCGGTGACTCCGTAAAGGTCAAGGAAGCCGACTGACTCAGGAAGCGAGTTCGTCATCCCGACTTGGTGATCAAGTGTTCTGAGTGTCCTCGCGAACCTTTCATCCCCTTCGGGCACATAGTGGTCCAGCCTGAACCGGGTATCCGATGCCACCCTGTCCCGGATGAGGATGTCCCCTTCACTGTCATTCACATACCGGACGAGCATGTGGACGTTTTCCGTAATCCGTTCTTTGGCGTCTGCCGTGAAGATGACGGAGATGCCGAGCGCCTGGTGGTCCTTTCCCTCCAGGTATTCGAGGATGACATGTTCCCCGATCAGCCTGTAGTCGGACACGATGAACACAAGGTGTGGCGTAAATACCACCTTGCCCCGGTCTTCATGATTATCCCGTTCCCTGAGGATCTCATAAAGCGAACCGAGCAGCTGGTCACGGGACCGCTCATCATGGATGAATCCCCTGGCATGCATGTGCGGCAACCGGAAATGCGGAAGCCACTTCATCCATTCAACCTGGTCATATTTACTGTCATTGAAAATATAGACAAACCGGACATCATGGTAACTGTGGAAAAAGGAGAGCTGGCCGACGATCTGCGCGATTTCCTTTCTGATGACGTCTTCCTTCCCGAACAGGCCGATAATCCCTTTTGAAAGATCCGCCGTGACAGGGGCGTTGTCCAGCTCGCTGAACACTTCCTCCATCTTCTTTGACTGCTCAATCAGATCGTCGACTTCCCGGTTGGCAAGATCTCCCGAAGAGAGATTAAGATTGTAACTTGCCTTGACTCGGCCGGTGCCGAGCCTGAAATGCAGAAAGTCATCATTTTCTCTTGTTTTTTCCCAGATGCGGCCAGACATGCCATCCGTCATTTGCTTTAGTGCCGGGAAAGCCGGGTAATGATAGTCCAGCATGCGCTGTTGCTTACCGCGCAGCTCATACAATTCCTCACGCATGTTTTCCAGGTAAGCCGTGTAGACCCTGCGGCGCTTTTCTTCCTGACGCTTCCGGCGCTTGCGTTCCCGGAAGTATTGGGCGGTCGATGTGATCAGCGTCACGATGAACATCGAGATCGAGATGATGATGAAAAGGCCCCTGGGGATAAAGATCACGACGAGCGACATGACGATGAGCATGACGAGCGGCGGCAAAATCACGAGCCAAAGCCCCCGTCCGTCATCTGTCTGTTCCTGTACCGGGAAGGACAGCGACACCTTGTCCTCCGGTGCTTCGTAGACGATCCGCGGCGTGCGCCGGTAAACAGGATAGGATTTCATCACTTCGGACTCGGGAGGCTGAAATGCCGGCAGCTTTGTCGTGAATGCACCTGTACAGGACAGCTCTATCACGTCTTTATCCGTCAGCCGGACCTGCATGCCGAGCCACAAAATGACATCCCCTGTCTGCAAGGGCACAGAACCTGACCGTTTCTTTCCGTTCAAGTAGAACGGACAGCCAAATTCCACATCCGCGTACCACCGTCCGGCTCCCTTCAGGAGGACAAAACGCTTTTCTGCGTCACCCGGGATAACGGGATCCCTCAAATTCACGGTCGCTTCCATATTTCCGGCGCCGAATGTGATGTGACCCGTATACCCCACGTAATATGTATGGCTCCGCCTGGGTGCGGGAAGGACCGACAGTGTCAGGGAACGGCCCCGCTGCGTTACGGAGACCGGCTGGCCGATTTTCAGGTAGCCGATTTTCCCTTGCCCGTCCCTTATCGTGAAGCCATCTTCCCCGCCTTCCAGCTGAAAGGCACCCTTGACGAACGGAAAATCCAGCACCGTGATGCTGTCCCCGACGGAAGGGCCGACTGTCATCCGCTTCACCGAGTATTCATTGAAATCGAGCCGCTGAACGTGTTCCGCATAATGGACCCATAGTTGCTGCAATCATTTCACCTTCTATTCTTTCTGCGCGTCCGGCGGGATCATGGAGCCGGCGTTTCCGTATCTTCAGATGTCTCTTCCGAGGCAGGTGCATCTTCTTGGGCTTCCTGCTCTTCAGGGGCTTTTTCCACTTCTGCTTTCTCGGTGCCGCCGGATGGCTCTTCATCTTTTGCATCATCACCGTTGGCCGGCTCTTCTTCCTTCTCCGCCTCTTCCTCAGCTTTGTTCAGCTCATCCATCGCCTTGCGGATTTCCTCGAGTTCGCTGTCCATTTCACCGATCATTTCCTGCTTTTCCTCACCTGACAGGCTGTCATCCGAACGGATTTCTTCCTGGCGTACGGCCAGGGCATAGGCAAGGAGGACCGGGTCTTCCATTGCCCGGGCCAGATCGACGGCTTCTTCCCCCTCGTCCCTTCCGATATAGATCCAGTACTTCAGGTAGTCTTCATCGGTCTTCAGCGTGATGTTCGAGCGGATGTTCTCCTTCTGCTCTTCTGTCAGCCGTTCATTGATGACATAGGAGTCGGCAAGCTCGTAAAGAGTGATATACGGAAGTCCGTCTACGTCGTACTTTGACAGCAGGCTCACCGTATCGCTGTATTTCATCGTCATATAGGATTCATGGGCTTCCGTGATCGCTTCGGTTTTCGGTTTCTCATAAGCGAAAGTATAGCCGGCAAGGGCGATGGACGGAATCAGCAAAATTCCCGCCGTAATGCTGAAAATCTTGGCCAGCTTCCACTTTTTCTGCGGCAGCCGGACGTTCATGCTTTCCTTCTGGTCGATGGACCGGATCACTCTGTCGATATGCTTCAAGAGTTCATCCTGGTTTTCAGCCTGCATGATCGCCTTCGTGCGCGGTTTCAGGTCGAGCGTTTCGTGATGTTTCAGAAAGTCCTCGTACGGCCGGCTGTTGTCGACGGCCGCCGCTGCTGCAGCTTTGACTTCCAGCCATACACGATCCGGGTCCTGTCCGGCCGGCGGAAGGCTGTCCATCACACCCCAGTGCAGGAAATGCGGCTCCAGGCCGCTGCCGAATACGATGTTCTCCGGGCAGATCACAGGCTGAAGACGGCTGTCCTCATCCTCTCCGGCTCTTTCCGCAAGGCGGCCCGCGAAGATCCACCGTGTCTTCTCGTCTTCTTCATGGATGGCGATAAAACGCCGGAACCGTTCGGGGAATTCTGCTGTAATGACCAGCTCATCCCCATCAATTTCTATCGTTTTCCGGATGACCGGATCAGCGGATCCCAGGAATGCGATTTCCGCTTCATTTTTCAGGCCGATCCGTTCCGTCTGGAAAACGAACGAACTCTGATGATCCCCGTGACGGATCGCGGCATCCAGCAGCGCTTCCATATATGTCTGTGTTCGATTGGCCATATCAGTGATGCTCCTTTGCCTTGTTCATCCCAAAAAAATTTGCTGTCAGAGAATCTCCAGCCGGTCACCGGACGTAATGCCGCAATGCGCCATCGTCAAATGTCCCGGATAGGTCCTATTTCTATTGGTGACCCGTACCCAATGGCCTTCCCGCTGATGTCTGGTGACACCTTTTGCTTCCCGGGCGATGTCCGCCAACTTCTTGAATGTGTGGTAGTCCGACAGCCTGAGGTCAAATACGCCCCCCTCATATCGGGACAAATCCACAGTGACTTCAATATACATCCGAATACCTCCCATTAAATGAAGGAAAAGCGCCTTCCGGATAATTTGAAAGGCGCTCAACTATTCCATCCAGCAATCAGCTGCGGATCTGGCTTGCAATCTGCTCGTCCGCATCACGCAGGGCATGGCCGGTGCGGTTCAGCTGTACAGCGATTTCAGAGAGAAGGTCCTGCATGTCGATGAAGTGCGGCTTCAGGCGCTCGTACTGTTCCGCGAATGCACGGCTGGACGCCCCTTCCCATGCAGACTGAAGTTCAGCGATCATGCCGTCCAGACGGCCGATTTGAGCCGAAACCTCGCTGGATTCGTTATTGTAACGGTTGGACATCGCTTCCAGTTCGGCAGGGGTTACGCGAATAATTCCTGACATTCCATCCATCTCCTTTTCAAACTTTCATATTAAAATAACTGCTGTTCGCAGGTATTTCCGGCTTTGGCTCCATCCACAATAACAGCGCGCAGCCTGTCGGGTGATTCACAAAAAACATTGCAGCGTATTCCTATTGGCGGATACACCCCGAATGTTCCTCTTAATTGAATAACATCCAGTCACAACAATGTCAAAAACGCATCCGATGACCCCTTCCCGAAAACGTGACAAAAGACCTCCACCGACCGGAATAGCATGAGGTGAGAAAAGCATTTATTAAACAGACGCTTACATTCAATTAGACCTTTATCCCTACATAATCGATTTTTTCGGCTATAAAAGTCTGGTTCCAACCCAACATTCAAAGGCACAAAGTTTCATTTTCATTTTCTTATTCTTTCCATTTACCTTGAACTAAGCTATCTCTTATTCAAAGTAATATAGGGCTGAAAGTTTACCTAAACTTGGTCAAATTCATACAAACTTCATAGGCCGTTAACATTCGATAGTGATAGAATGAAAGGGATTTCAATTAACTGAATTGGAGGATCGATGGATGAACCATTCTAAAAAAGCGGTTAAGGTTACCGGGGCGCTGCTGCTGTCAGCCGGAATGCTGTTTGCATCGCCCGGACCCGTCAATGTACTGGCGGAAGTTCCGGGAGATGCCGTCAAGCTGAGGATTTTGGAGACGACCGACACTCACAGCAACCTCTTCAGCTACGACTACTATAAAGGTGCAGCCAACGAGAACTTAGGTCTTCTGAAGGTCGCATCAGCAGTGGAGGCGGCAAGAACTGAAGTGAAAAACTCTGTGCTTGTCGACAACGGGGACACCATTCAGGGGACACCGCTTGGCACGTATTATGCGACGGTCAACCCTGTCGGGGATGATGAAGTACACCCTGTCATCAAACTCATGAACCTGCTGGACTACGATGCAGCCGTCCTCGGCAACCATGAATTCAACTATGGCCTCGACTTCCTGGAAAAGACATACGAAAAGGCGGAATTCCCGTACCTGAGTGCCAATGTGTACAAAGATGACGGAGATGACAACCCGGACAATGATGAGCTGATGTACGAGCCGTATGAGGTTGTTGACAAGGAAGTGACCGACGAAGCCGGCAACACCCACACGATCCAGATCGGTTACATCGGCTTTGTCGCCCCTCAGATTGTGAACTGGGACAAGTCACACCTGGACGGCAAGGTCATTTCCAAGGACATCACGGAATCCGCCGAAAAATACATTCCGGAGATGAAAGAAAAAGGAGCGGATGTCATCATCGCGATGGCCCACTCCGGATTCGACAAATCGGCGGAAGCCGGAACAAAAGCTGAAAACGCTGTTCTCCCGCTTAGCCAGGTAGAAGGCGTTGATGCGATCACCTTCTCCCATGCCCATGACATCTTCCCTGCTCCTGCAGGCGGAACTCTCGGCTCCAACTTCATGGACGGAGATGATGTCGTCGCCTCCATCGATGCGGAAAAAGGAACCATCAACGGCATTCCGGCAACAGAAGCCGGGTATGGCGGGGAATATCTCGGCGTCATCGACCTGACCATCGAACCGGACGGCGATGGCTGGAAAGTGACTGACGGCAGCTCAGAAGTCCGCGCGGTGAAGGATTACGAGATGCACGGGACATTTACAGAGGACATCAAGCCATACCATGAGGCGACTGTCGAATACACGGAAACGAAGATCGGTACGACCACCTCTCCGATCCACAGTTATTTCGCCCTGGTACAGGACGATCCATCCATCCAGATCGTGACGGAAGCACAAAAAGCCTATGCCAAGGACTTTATCGAACTGAACGCTCCGGAATACAAAGAGACGCCGATCCTTTCCGTCGGTGCACCGTTCAAGGCCGGCCGTAACGGTGCTGCGGACTTCACAGATATTGCAGCCGGTGATCTGACAATCCGAAGCGCTGCAGACCTGTATCTGTATGACAATACGCTGAAGGCGGTCCTGCTGACAGGCAGCCAGATCCGTGACTACCTCGATCGCGTAGCGGCGAACTTCAATACGATTGATCCGGATGCGGAGGGGCCTCAGGAACTCCTGAACCCTGACTTCCGTTCCTACAATTTTGATGTGATTGATGGGCTTACCTATCAATTCGACATCACAAAACCTGCGAAGTACGATGCCGACGGCAACCGGACGGATGCAGAAGAAAGCCGCGTTACCAGCCTTGTTTATGACGGCAAGCCGGTAGACGAGAACCAGGAATTCGTTGTCGTTATGAACAACTACCGACAAAGCGGCAACTTCCCTCATGTCGCGGGTGCACCGCTGATCGTCGATTCCGCTGAGGAAAACCGCCAGGTGCTCATGGACTATATCTCGGAGCAGAAGGAACTCAATCCTGCAGCAGACAACAACTGGTCGATCGTACCGATAGAAGGAGATCCGGTCCTGACATTCAAGTCCAGCCCGGAAGCCGAGAAATATGCGACAGATAACATCACCTATACGGGCGAGACGGATGAAGACGGCTTCGGCATCTTCACGTTCGAGCTCGGTGGCAAAGTCATCCCTGGTCCTGAGCCGATCAAATCGTTCCCGGATGTAAGCGACCGCCATTGGGCGAAATCTTACATCGACCACCTCACCTCGATGAAGATCGTCAAGGGCTTCCCGGACGGCACATTCGGACCTGAAAAGCCGATCACCCGCGGACAGTTCATGTCCATGACGGTCCGTTCCCTGGGCCTGAGCGACGGCACCCTTCCGTTCGAGGAAGAACTCGATCTTGCGATTGAGGCCGGCATCACGAACCGGACAGCGGATAACTTCGGAGCGGCCAACCTGATCAGCCGTGAACAGATGGCAGCCATGGTCGTCCGTGCCTACTCGGTGAAGATCGGCAAGCCATACGAAGCAACAGCCGAGGCTGACTACCTTGACGGTGATTCCGTCTCCCCTTGGTTCGAGGAAGAAGTCAATGCCGCTTATGAACTCGGCTTCATGACCGGAAGCGAAGATGGCAACTTCAACCCGCAGGGCCATGCCGTACGGGCTCATGCAGCAAAAGTCATCTCTCTATATACGAAGAAATAAGCCTTTATCCCCGCGCAACCTGACGTGCGGGGATGTTTTTATGTTAAATTATCTAAAAAATCTATTATTTCAGGTCAAATCACGCTATGATAGGTTCTATCTCCGGCAGGAAGATACATAGGTTTGAAAAATCGAGAGTTGAGGAGGAGTGTCTGTGGATCTGTTATTGGAAAAAATCGTAGGGTGGCTCTGGGGGCTGCCGCTCATCTTCACGGTCCTGTTCGTTGCGCTGTATTTCACTATCGGAAGCAAGGTTTATCAGCTACTTCATCTGCCGCATATTTTCAAGGCGACATTCGGCAAAGTGTTTTCTAAAGAAGAACGGGAGCGTTCAAAAAATGAAAAAGGCATTCTCACGCCATTCCAGGCAGTCAGCACGGCAATCGGCGGCAGTGTGGGCGTGGGCAACATCGGTGGAGTCGCGACTGCGATTGCGGTCGGCGGACCCGGTGCCGTCTTCTGGATGTGGCTTACGGCCATTTTCAGCATGATGACAAAGATGGTCGAAGTCACGCTCGCCGTCCATTATAGAAGCACCGATGAGAAGGGAGACCCATACGGCGGACCGACCTATTACATGCAAAAAGGGCTCGGAGAAGAAAAGAACTTCAAGTTCTGGTGGATCCCCGCATTTCTCTTCGGCTTCGGGATCTTCTCGACTTTCTTCATTACGCTCCAGAACTATACGGTCGCCGAAGCAATCGATTCTTCGTTCGGTTTCGGGCTGATCCCGTCGTCCATCATCTACGTAGTCGGAATTTACCTGATCATCCTCGGAGGCATCAAACGGGTCGGTGAAACGGCCGCCAAGCTGATTCCGGCGATGTGCCTATTCTATCTGGTGGCAGGACTGTATATCATTTTTTCGAATGCAGGAGACATCTTCCCTGTCTTCGGCCTGATCTTTGGCAGTGCATTCACCGGCATGGCTGCGGTCGGCGGATTTACCGGGGCAGCTGTGGCGCAGGTCATCCAGATGGGCGTTGCCCGCGCAGTCTACTCCAACGAAGCCGGCTGGGGAACGTCTCCGATGATCCACTCCACCGCCAAGACCGACCATCCGGTCAAACAGGGCATGTGGGGCGCTGCAGAAGTCTTTATCGATACGATTGTTATCTGTACAGTCACTGCACTGACCATCATCATCACCGGATTGTGGTCGAGCGGCCTGGACGGCGCATCGCTCACTCTTGCAGCTTTTGAAGAGGGCATCGGTGAAGTTGGCCGCTACGTCATCACGATATCCGTTTTCCTATTCGGCCTTACGACGACCAGCGGCTGGTACACATACTATGAAATCCTGTTGAGACAAGTTTTCGGAAAGCCTGAGCAGGCATCGCTGAAAAATAAAGTCCTGAAGTTTTTCCAGCTCCTCTATCCGCTTCCCGGACTCTTGCTCGTCATCTATGCGGTATACTACGAGCTTCCGGGCAAATACGTCTGGTACTTCGCCGACATCACGACTGCCATCCCGACATTCATCAACCTGGTTGTCCTTCTGTTCCTGAGCAAACGTTTCTTCGAACTTCTCCGGGACTACAAAGCCCGCGAGCTTGGAGTGGGCATCCCGGATCCAAATTTCAAAGCATTTTACGAAGACCGGAAAAAGTGATTCCCTCTTCCCTGCCGTCGTGACCGTTTATTTGGATTCCCCCAGGGAATAGTAAAGGGAGAATTTCAAACACGGGAGGGAACCTGATGGACACAAAAGCAACTGCACAGAAAATACTTGATGAAAGCATGGTCGGCACAATGGCAACCGTCCAAGGCGGCAAGCCGTTTACCCGATACATGACATTTTTCAATGATGGCTTCACCTTGTACACGGCCACCTCGAAACAGACTGATAAGGTCGATGAACTTGAGGCCAATCCTCACACCCATATCCTGATTGGTTACGAAGGCGAGGGCTTTGGTGACGATTACCTGGAAATCATGGGAACTGCCGAGGTCACGGATGACGAAGGCCTGATCGACAAGGTTTGGAATGATGCGATGGAAAGCTATTTCGAAGGACCTGATGATCCTAATCTTGTGATCCTGAAAGTACAACCTGATGCGATGCGTGTCATGAACAAAAAAGGACAGCCTCCGCATGACGTATCGTTTTAAGGAAAACTTCAGCCCTTCCGGTTATTCTCCGCCGGAAGGGCTTTTTAGAATGTTCAGGATGTCTCAGGCCAACTGTCACGGGGTATAGTTGAATAATTAATGCCGGGCGGTCCCCAGAAAAGGAGAGAATGGTGTGAATCCCAAATTCGAGGAAATGCAAAAGCGTCTGAGCCATATCGGAAACTTGAACAACTACATAGAACAACTCATTGACAAGGTGCCGGGAAACCTGATCTCGCAAAAACAGCGGCGTAAACTGATCGATGCCATTACGGACGACGAGGATCTGAACGCCCTTCTGGAAGGCCTCAAAAACCCACGCCCTCCCCGATTCGTTCTCGTCGGACGGACCGGCGTCGGTAAGAGCAGCCTGATCAATGCAATGAGCGGAAAATACCTTGCCGAAGTCAGTGACGTGGAGATTGGCACGAAAAAAGCCAGGAGGTTCACCTACGAGTCTGAAGGACAGGTTTACTTTGAAGTCATCGACACGCGCGGCATCGGAGAATCGGAGACCTTTGATACAAAAGCGGAAGATGAACTTGCAGGGGTGATCCGTGAGTTCAGGCCGGACGCGCTCCTCTTTCTTCAGAAAGCGACGGAGCGGGCACATATCGATAAAGATGTCCTCATCACCAAGCAGCTCATGGAAAAAACGGGCGGCGAACTGCCGCTGATCGCGATCCTCACGCATATCGACGAATTGAACCCTTCCCGCATTAAGGAACCTGACCTGTACCCGAAAGACAAGATCGATCTGATCGCAGAAAAAACCGGACAGCTGGAACGCATCTTCATGCAGTACGGGCTGGATGCAACTGCGATTCTCCCGGTCTCCTCTTACATCGAATGGAGCCGGGATCCCGACAACGTCCCGGATGGCGAGCATGACCATCCCGAAATCGCTTTTGACGGCCGGAAAGGCATTGAGGAACTTCTGGATTTTTTGGAGGAAAGCCTGGATGTCCGGGCAGCCATCCATCTTGGGCTGACGGTCCGGCTGAACCGGGTGGCGACCAGGATAGCTGAGCGCTTTATCCGGATCTTTTCCGCGCTCAGCGCGACCGTAGCCCTGAGCCCGATCATCGCGTCGGACATCGCCGTACTCCTCACCCTTCAGTCGATGCTCATGATGATCATCGCCTACCTGTCCGGCAGGGAACTGGAATTCAAGACAGCGAGGGATTTGCTGATCTCACTTGGCGGCATCGGTGCAACTGGCTTTACATTGCGAATGGTCGCCCAGCAGGGAAGCAAGTTTGCGAATCTTGTATTCCCTGGAGCCGGCTCGGCGCTCAGTGCCTCCATTGCCAGCGGTGGCACCTATGCCATCGGCAAAGCCGCCACCGCCTATTATTTGAGAGGTGTTCCCGAAAATGAACTCCAGCAGGTTGTCAAAGAGGCCCAGAAAGAGTTCGAGGAAGAACAGAAAAGTGAAAGCAAAACAAATCCGTTAGAGTGAATGAATATACACCCTTATGCAACGGATAATGTGCAAAGTAAGTACCCGCACATTGAAAAAGACGGCTGCCCCAAATGCGGGTTGCAGCCGTCTTATTTCTTTTTGCCCATTTGACGGACCGGATACATGAGGAGATCACCGGCAAGCTCTGCGGCTCTGGACCAGAGAGCCCCTTTTCCTTCCACGAGGCGGCGAACCGTCATCTCCGCCTGTTGCTGGCGTTCCTGCAGTTTCAGCAGGGTATCAAAGCCGCTCCGGACAAGCCCTCTCAGCCTTTCCTGCATGCACTCGGCGACTTCCGGAAAGAATTCGCTGAAGTGATCTTCCCCGATCCACTTTTGTGCCTGCGCCGCTTTGTCGATTTCCTGCTTATAGTACACGGACTGCGACTCCATCAAGTAATACAGGTCAAGTGCATCATGGATCCGGCTTAGCTTGCCGTAGCCGATATTTTTGGCCCTGTACAGCTTCACTGCCTCGCGCACGTCTTCACCGCGGCTGTGGCGCCGGGGCTTGTCCTGATGAAGCACAGCGTAGCCGGAGTCGGGAAGGGCCGGATACCAGCGCCGGAACTTTTCCTCAAACTCCACCAGCACTGCCGCCATCTCTCTGCGTGCTTCTTTTTCATATTGCCCTTTCGGATAATAATAGTCCAAAAGCTCCGCACGTTTCTTCCGCCTAGCGAGCCAACCGCCTGCCTCCGGCCAATCCGGATACGGTCCCGCCGGGCGCTTGTCCCTTTCTTCCATGATGCACTCCCCCTTTCATGAAGTCCTTTTCTCTCATTATACGGCTTTTTCCGCATATCTTCATCTTTTGGAGCCATAGGAAAAGCCTCCGCGGGCAGCGGAGGCCTGGCATTTGATCATTTGATCCACTTGTGGCGCATCGGACTCTGGTCGTCTTCTCCGTATACCGGATCCTGTCCGGGGATACCGGCATTGCCGATCGTATTTTTCGCCTGCGCTGCCTTGGCCGGATCGCGCTCCATCAGATTCGGTTCCGCCCCTTCGGGATAGGCGCCGACCACTTCGAAGTCATCCGACGATTCCACTTTCATATGTCCCGTGCCGGCGGGCAGCAAAATCACATCTCCCGGTTTGACCTCGAGCCTCTGTCCGGAATCCCCTCCCGCCAGGATCGTCCCGGTTCCGCGTCGTACACCCAGCACTTCGTGTGTATTGGAGTGATAGTGCAGATAATCATAAACATCCCCAGACCAGCTGTTTGTCCAACCATGGCTGTTGAATGCCGCTTCGATCTCTTCGGGGCTGCGCCCGCCGTCTTCCCCGTCAAATGCATTCTGGTAGAAAATGACCGGAAGCGCCGGGTTATTCGGAATCTGTCCGTCTTCTTTCAGGAAAAACGATTGTACTTGAATATCCATCTGATCCGTCCTTTCTTCCATTCTTCCATAGTTGCTCTATTTATCATTTACCCGTCTGCCGTTTCGCTAACCGTTTCCTTTTTCCGTACTGCCAAATTTCAATTTCAAAATACCTCCGGGGCATTTAAATAGGTCTTTTCTCACTTAATAACGTTGCTTTCTGACAAAGAGATGCGCCAAAATCCAATTTTGCCACCTTCAAAATCGGATTTTGAGCATTTGACAATCACATTATCGGTTTCGACCGCCGCCCACAGGTTTTATAGGCTGAATGTACCCGGGAAAACGTTGCGCCGTGCACGGCCGGAAAGGCCGACCGATGAAGCCGAACACAGAAGACCTCATTATGCAATATGAACCGATGATTTCCGCCATGCTACGCCAGCTCAACATTCGCCGCGATCATGACAATTTCCGTCAGGCGGCGCGCCTTGCGCTTTGCCAGGCATGCTCAAGATACGACAGCAACCGTGGCCATTTCGCTCCCTTTGCATACCGGACGATCCGCGGAGCGATGCTGGATGAATTGAAAAAAGAAAGCCGTCACGCGGATGCGGGTTCAGCCGTCGGTCCCGAAGTGCTAGAGGCATTGGTGGGACGGCATGGGCCCCATGCAGATGCGCCGCTCCCCGACGACAGGCTCCCGCTGCTGCGTGAGGCCTTGGCACGGTTGCCCGAAGAGGACCGGCTCCTGCTCACCAGACTCTTTGCGGAGCGCATGCCCTACGCTGAATGCGCACGGATTGCAGGAATCTCCATTCCCGGCATCAAAAAGCGGCGTGAACGCATTTTGGCAAGACTCAGGAATCAGATCACTGCGATGATCGAAGAGGAAGCTTCTGTTTAGCCGGATGTCCCGCGGGTAAAGATAACCGTAAATGATAAGAATTCCAGGAGGGATTGCAAATGGCAAAAGTGATCACAGTTGAAAACGGCCTGCAGGCACGCGAAGAAATCAATAAGCTCGTCACACAGGGATACGACAAGGAACACATTTATCTGTTCGCACACTCTGATGACCGGGAAAAAGACATCGCGGAAGCCCTCGATATAGAAACAGCAGGCATGAGCGATACCGGCTTCTTCAAAGGAATGAAGAATCTCGTCGCAAAGCGCGGCGATGAACTCCGCTCCGAATTCCAAGGTGTCGGGCTGTCCCAACAGGAAGCAGACGAGTACGAGAAGGTGCTGGATGAAGGTCGCCTTGTCCTCGTTGCCCAGGACGCAACGGACAAATAAGCAAGCTGAAACGCCGTCCGATCCGGGCGGCGTTTTCAGCACTTATAAACGGATGTGCATAAACTGATGAAAAGCCGCACAAATGAAGAAAGGAGGAAGCAGCATGGGCATTCATAGTTTTTTCACCAGTATGAACGACCTGGAACGGATCATCCGCGCACCCGGCAAATTCAAATTCGAAGAGCATAATGTTGCCGCACATTCATGGAAAGTGGCGCAATATGCCATGTTTTTCGGCACGCTTGAAGAAATGCACGGGGCGGATGTTGACTGGAAGTCCCTTTATGAGAAAACGATCAACCATGACTTCGCCGAAGTCTTTATTGGAGACATCAAGACGCCCGTCAAGCATTCCTCCCCCGAACTTAAACAGATGCTGGCCACAGTCGAGGAAAAGATGATGGAAAAGTTCATCCTCAGGGAGATCCCGGAAGCGTTCCAGGAGGTCTTTTTCCATAGGATGAAAGAAGGCAAAGACGGCACCCTGGAGGGACGCCTTCTTGAGCTCGCCGACAAACTTGACCAGTTCTATGAAGCATACGCAGAACTCAAGCGGGGAAATACCGAGCCTGATTTTATCCAGATGTATGAAATCGCTCTGACAAAGATCCTGGATATGCCGCTTGAACAGAGCGTTACCTATTTCCGAGATGTCATTCTTGAAGATGTCGTCAGTGAAAAGACAGCGGTCGACGTCAAAAGCCTCACCATGCGGATCCTGAATGACCAAAAAAATTAAGCGCCAAAAATGTGAATGTTGTTTGAACTATTGCTATTAAATGCCATAATCCGAAAATTCGGTATTGAAAACGCTTGAGGTACTGTGTATAATTATGAAATCAGACTCATAGCATTTTCTGAGAAAACATAGACGGAAAAGAACAAGGAATCCAAGCCGGTTCCTTTTTTCGGTTCCAGGAAAGGAATGATGCAACATGCAGATGGTCAGAGACGTTAAGGAAGAGGCACGGCGCAACGCAAACGATTATGTTCATCAGGTCTTCGAACTCGTCAAACGGCGCAATCCTGGACAGAAAGAATTCCTCCAGGCGGTCCGTGAGATTTTCGATTCTCTTCGCCCCGTCTTTGCACAGCACCCCGAGTACATCCGGGACGGCATTCTGGAGCGGATCGTCGAACCCGAACGGATCATTTCATTCCGGGTGACGTGGGAAGACGACAACGGGAAGGTCCATGTGAACCGCGGTTACCGTGTCCAATACAACAGTACGCTTGGACCGTATAAGGGCGGGCTCCGCTTCCACCCTTCCGTCAATGACAGCATCATCAAATTCCTGGGCTTCGAGCAGATTTTCAAAAACGCGCTGACAGGTCTTCCGATCGGAGGCGGCAAAGGCGGCGCCGATTTCGATCCAAAAGGCAAGACAGACCGCGAAATTATGCGCTTCTGCCAGAGCTTCATCACCGAACTGAGCAAACATGTCGGTCCGGATACGGACGTCCCTGCGGGCGACATCGGTGTCGGCAAGCGTGAGATCGGCTACATGTTCGGCCACTACAAGCGACTGCGCAACGCTTACGAAGCAGGCGTCTTTACCGGGAAGGATCCCGAAAGCGGCGGCAGCCTCGGTCGGAAGGAAGCGACAGGCTACGGCCTTGTCTATTTCACAGATGAGATGCTCAAGCACCATGGGCTGAACCTTAAGGACAGGACCACTATCGTATCCGGATCCGGCAACGTATCGATCTATGCGATGGAAAAAGCAATCGAATACGGCGCAAAAGTCATTGCCTGCAGCGATTCAAACGGCTATATATATGACCCTGCCGGGATCAATCTCGACACCGTCAAGCAACTGAAGGAGGTCGAGCGCCGCCGGATCAAGGATTACGTCATGTTCCACCCGGATGCGACCTACACGGAAGGCTGCGCGGACATCTGGTCAATCCCGTGTGAAATTGCACTTCCTTGTGCCACACAAAATGAACTCGATGAAGCGTCTGCTGCTAGACTCATTGAAAACGGCCTGATTGCAATTGCTGAAGGTGCGAATATGCCATGCGACCAGGAAGCGATCGACATGTTTATCGAGAACGGCATCCACTATGGCCCGGCCAAGGCAGCCAATGCCGGCGGCGTTGCAGTGTCCGCTATGGAAATGTCCCAGAACAGCATGCGCTATTCCTGGACAGCTGAAGAAGTCAATGAAAAGCTGCACCGCGTCATGAAAGACATTCATAAAAACTGTGTAGAAACTGCAGAGCAGTATGGCTTCAAGAATAACCTGATGGTCGGCGCAAATATAGCCGGTTTCAGGAAAGTCGCGGATGCCATGGTAGTCCACGGCCTGCATTGATGCAAATATTTTTTTCACCCCAACTCCCCTTTTTCGGGGAGTTTTTCTCTTGGGGGCAAAAAATCCTCACATGAAAGCCCATACAAGTCAAACTAGTGGTATAATAATTTCGAAAACGAATACATATGGCAAGGAGCCGTTGATATGCTTAAAGAATTCTTTATCGGTCTTTCCCAAAATCAGTTCCTGAACGCTGCCGCACAGAAATACGGCCTTCAGCTCGGCGCGCAAAGTGTCGTGGCCGGTACGGATATTCATGAAGCTATTGAAACAATAAAGGAATTAAATAAATGCGGAATATCCGCTACAGTAGATAATCTCGGGGAATTCGTCCATGACCGCGAGGAGGCGGCCGCTGCCAAGAATCAGATTCTGGGCGTTGTGGAAGCGATTCATGAGGCGGGAGTCGATGCGCATATCTCCCTAAAGGCTTCCCAGCTCGGCCTGGACATCGACTACGGCTTTGCCCTGTCCAACCTGCGGGAGATTGTCGGGGCTGCCGCAAAATATGACATGTTCGTCAACATCGACATGGAAGACTATGCCCGCCTCCAGCCATCGTTTGATATTTTGGATGAGCTCTCGAAAGACTACTCAAATGTCGGTACGGTCATCCAGGCCTACTTCCATCGGGCGGAAGACGATATCCGGGACTATAAGGACTACCGGCTCCGCATCGTGAAAGGTGCTTACAAGGAACCGGCAAACGTCGCTTTTACTGAGAAGGAAGAAATCGATCGCAACTTTATCAAATTGATCGAGTACCATCTTCTTCACGGTAAATTCACATCAATCGCGACGCATGATCACCATGTCATCGATCATGTAAAGAAATTCGCGGAAGAAAACCAGATTCCACGGGACAATTTCGAGTTCCAGATGCTTTATGGGTTCCGCCGTGATATGCAGCACGACTTGGCAGCCGAAGGCTATAATTTCACGACATATGTACCATTCGGCAAAGATTGGTACGGCTACTTCATGCGCCGTCTGGCTGAGCGTCCTCAGAACCTGAATCTGGTCGCCAAGCAGGTATTTACACCGAAGACCAATGCCGCCATCGCCCTTGCGGCAGGTGCCTTCCTGCTGGGGCGCATGTCGAAGCGCCGTTGATCACGAATCAGGACCGCCCCCGAATTTACGGGGGCGGTCCTTTTATCTGGTCAGCATTTATTTTTCCGACAGCCGGACGATCGTTTCCGCAAGCAGACGGCAGCGCGGGATGAAAGAGCCGACTTCCATGTACTCATCATCGCGGTGGGCGTTTCCTCCGACGGGTCCCATCCCGTCGATCGTCGGCACTCCTGCGGCAGAGGTGTAGGATGCATCCCCTCCCCCGCCTGTTGCAGTGTCAGTCACTTCAATTCCGATCTCGGCACCGATGCCCCTGATCAGCTCGATCAGGCCGGCCGTCCCTTCTGTCCGCTCCATCGGCGGACGGTTGATGGCGCCCTCGACTGTGATGGTGGTCCCTTCCACGTCGGGATCTGCACAGATGTCGCGGATCGCTCGGTCAAGCGGCTCCGCCTGGGACAGCTTCGTCGTGCGGATATCCACATAACCGACAGCTTCAGGCGTGACGACATTCACCGCATCTCCCCCCTGGATAACGCCGACATTGACGGTGATGCCTTCCCTGTAGTCTGTCAGCGCATGGAGTTTGATAATCTTGTGGGCAAGCTCTTCCGTGGCGCTTCGTCCTTTTTCCGGTTCGATGCCGGAGTGCGCGGCAACGCCATGTACACGGATCGTGTAGTCTCCTCCGCCTTTGCGGGCGCTGACGAGTGAGCCATCCTTGCGTGCGGGCTCCATGATCAGCGCGGCCTTTTTTCCTTCCGCATGGGCCTCGATCATCGGACGGCTCGTGATCGAACCGATTTCTTCGTCGCTTGTGAGGAGGATTTCGATATTGTCCAGGCCCTGGCGTTCGCTGTCTTTAATGGCCTGTACGGCGTACAGAAGCGAAACGAGGCTCGCCTTCATGTCGATGACGCCCGGCCCGTATGCACGTCCATCCTTCACTGAGAATGGCCGCTCCGCTACCGTACCGTCACGGAAGACGGTATCCATGTGGGCGACAATCAGTATTTCGGGATCCTTCGCATCCTTTTGCCGGATGATGAGGTGGTCGCCCTGGACCTCCTGGCTGACAGTCTGGACGTCAAACCCCAGATTAACATACGCTTCTTTCAGGATTTTTCCGACCTTGTCGATTCCCGCTTTATTTCGCGAGCCGGAGTCAATATTGACAAGCTGCCCAAGCAGGCCGAGCATCTCTTCCTGACGGCTGTTCAGGAATTGTTCCATGGTCATTCACTCCATTCGCTGTCTAGTTGATAATTACCTTTCCATTATACCGGTTCGGAGCTTTTAGTTGAAACTGCCATTCTATGTAGTTGCAAGCAGAAAGATGATGCGAAAGGCAGAAAACTTTTCGACAAAATCCGACTTATCCAGATTCTGTGGATAACTCTATGCACATTATCCACACTGCCGAACGCGGAATGAGCCGTCATTCACACACACTATCAACAGGTTATCCACCGGATTTTGTGGATAAAGGAACAGTTGTTCCCGAAATGTTTCTTTGGTAAATTGAATTTACGGGAATGGCGGCGGTCCGCACTTCTCAGACTGTTGTTCCGGAGGTGAACGAGTTGGAAAGATTGACGGACGATCAGCTTATTGACACCTATCTCACGGCGATTGCACACGGGCTCAGTCAACGTTTTATCCTGCTACTCGAGAAAGAGATTATGCGCCGCACCTTCGTACAAGATAAAGACTTGTTATGTCCGGTATGAATGATGAAGCAGATGGCACCGGTGTCAAAGCATCAACTTTACACCGGTATGCTTTCTGCTTTTTGTGTGCAAACAAAAAGCCGGGATTTTTCCCGGCTGCTCAGACAACTCTTTCTCCCTTTTTCCAGACGGCACTTACATGGTTGATACCGAACAGATATTGGAGCTCCTGATAGCTCTTCACATTCCACATGACGAGATCTGCCTGCTTGCCCTGTTCGATCGAACCCGCCTTGTCCTGCACTCCGATAGCATATGCGGCATTGATCGTCGCCGCGACAAGGGCTTCTGCCGGGGTCATCCTCATGGAGATGCACGCCAGGTTCATGACAAGCGGCATCGATGTCGTCGGGGAAGAACCCGGGTTGCAGTCGGTCGAGATGGCGACCGGCACACCCGCGTCGATCATCTCCCTTCCCCTTGCAGCTTTTTCTCTCAGATACAGGGCAGTTGCCGGGAGAAGGCAGGCGATCACGCCCGCTTCCTCCATCTTCCGGATCCCCCCGTCGGATGCCTTTAGCAGATGCTCCGCGGAGATGGCACCGACTTCGGCGGCAAGCTCAGCACCCCCATAAGGTTCGATTTCATCTGCATGGATCTTCGGCGTCAGCCCATGCCGCTTCCCTGCTTCAAGGATACGCCGGGACTGTTCGGGCGTGTAGACACCGACTTCGCAAAAGACGTCATTAAAGACAGCCAGTTTTTCCGATGCCACGGCCGGAATCATCTCATCGATGATGAGGCTGACGAATTCCTCTTCCCTGCCTTTGTATTCCGGCGGGACGGCATGGGCACCCATGAAAGTCGGCACAATGTCGACCGGATGCCGTTCGTTCAGCTGTTTCATGACATCGAGCTGCTTCAGCTCGGTCTCGAGATCCATCCCGTAACCGCTCTTTCCCTCGACCGTTGTCACACCGTGCCGGAGGAACGAATCAAGCCGTCGTTCCGCCTGCAGGTACAGGTCTTTCTCCGTCGCATCCCTCGTCATACGGGCGGTCGCGTGAATACCGCCGCCGGCATTCATGATATCCATGTAGGAAGCGCCCTCGAGCCTCATTTCAAATTCCCTTTCCCTGCTTCCTCCGTAAACGAAATGGGTATGCGGGTCGACGAGCCCCGGCGTCACGAGCTTGCCATAAGCCTCGAAAACATCCGCATCTTCCTCCCATTCCCCGAACTGCGTATTCAGCTCGGCGGTCGTGCCGACTGCCTTGATTTCACCGTTTTCGATCCAGACGCTTCCGTCTTCGATCAGGCCGAGTTCAGACATGCCCGCTCCTGTCCTGGGCCCATTGCCGTCTGCGACCGTCACAAGCTGGGCCGCATGCTTAATCCAGAGAGGTCTTCTCAAGACGGATCCTCCTTCCCGAGCATCGGGATGTCGATACCCTTGTCCCTTGCTGTCCGGATGGCAACTTCGTATCCCGCGTCCGCATGGCGGGCGATGCCCATCCCGGGATCGCTCGTGAGCACCCGCTCCAGTCTTGCCTCCGCTTCCTTTGTTCCGTCCGCCACAATGACCATCCCTGCATGCTGGGAGTATCCCATTCCGACGCCTCCGCCATGATGGACGGATACCCAGGTCGCCCCTCCGACGGCATTGATGAGGGCATTCAGGATGGGCCAGTCGGACACCGTGTCGGAACCGTCTTTCATCGCTTCGGTCTCCCGGTTAGGAGACGCGACAGAACCCGAATCGAGATGATCGCGGCCGATCACGATCGGCGCCTTCAGCTCGCCTGATGCAACCATGTCGTTGATGATTTTACCGAAGCGGGCACGTTCCCCGTATCCGAGCCAGCAGATTCGGGAAGGGAGGCCCTGGAATTCAATCTTCTCCTGCGCCATCCGGATCCAGTTGCAGAGTTGAACATTGTCGCTGAATTCCCGAAGGATCACTTCATCCGTCTTCCTGATGTCTTCAGGGTCGCCGGACAGCGCCACCCAGCGGAACGGCCCCCTGCCCTCGCAAAACTGCGGCCGGATATAGGCCGGTACGAATCCCGGGAAGTCAAACGCCCGGGTGACACCTTCGTCTTTTGCCACCTGCCTGATGTTGTTGCCGTAGTCGAACGTCACTGCGCCCCTGTCCATCATGCCAATCATGGCACGGACATGGCCCCCCATCGACGATTTCGCCTTTTTCACGGCAAGTTCCGGGTCCGAAGCCCGTAGCTCTCCCGCCTCTTCCGCAGTCATTCCGGACGGGACATAGCCATTTAGCGGATCATGCGCCGATGTCTGGTCGGTAAGCACATCCGGGATGAATCCGCGTTCAAGCAACACCGGAAGGACATCGGAAGCATTCCCCAGCAGTCCGATTGAAAGCGCCTTGCCTTCTTTTTTTGCTTCTACCGCAAGGCGTATGGCTTCATCGGCGGAATCAGTCTTTTTGTCCAGATACCGCGTCCGGATCCGCTTGTCGATGCGGCTCTCATCCACTTCTATCGCGATGCATATCCCTTCCGCCATTGTGACGGCAAGCGGCTGTGCCCCGCCCATGCCCCCGAGACCAGCCGTGAGCGTGATGGTGCCTTTGAGGGAGCCCCCGAAATGCTGGCGGGCAAGTTCTGAGAACGTCTCATACGTACCTTGCACGATTCCCTGGGAGCCGATATAGATCCAGCTTCCCGCGGTCATCTGCCCGTACATCATGAGTCCGCGGCGGTCGAGTTCATGGAACGTCTCCCAATCGGCATAGGCAGGGACCAGATTCGAATTGGCGATCAGGACACGCGGCGCATCCCGGTGTGTCCGGAATACGGCCACCGGCTTTCCCGACTGGACAAGGAGAGTTTCGTCATTTTCCAGCCGCTTCAGCGCGGCGACGATTGCATCGAACGATTCCCAGTTGCGTGCCGCCTTGCCGATCCCCCCATACACGACCAGCCGGTCCGGATGCTCCGCCACATCCGGATGGAGATTGTTCATGAGCATTCTCAGCGCAGCTTCCTGCAGCCACCCTTTCGTATGCAATTCCGTTCCGGTATAGGCAATCACTCTTTCCGCCGCATCATTTGTATGCGCTTTCAATTTCATCGCCTCCCTTTTCCCCATTGTACAATGAATGCAGAAATGGGACATCAGGATCGGGATAATGTTCAGCGCTTTAGTGAGGGAGCATACGAAAAAAGCCCCCGAAACCGTTTTGCCGGGTCAGGCAAAAGATTTCAGGGGACTCATCAGGCTGGTCTGGACAGATGACGCTTGTCAGGCTGTGGCCGGACTGCTTTCCCGCCGTTCTTTCAGGAAGTTCACGACGAAGATCGCACCGACAATCACGATGCCGATCACATCGGAATAGGTTTCCGGGATAATCATTCCGACGGCCCCTGCTCCAAGCAAAATCCGGAAAATCAGATTCATATCTGTCCGGAAGTAACCTTCGATTGCCGAACTCAGGGCGATAATGCCAATCACCGCAGTGACCGTGATCATCAGGATATCAAACGGTGCAGCCATTCCAAACTCCCTGGCATTCGTGGCAATGCCTTCCGTATCCAGCATCAGCATCGCAGGGTTATATACGAACAGATAAGGAATCAAAAACCCTGCCGCAGAGAGTTTAAGGGCATGGAAGCCCGTTTTCATCGGATCTCCGCCGGATATCCCGGCTCCTGCAAAAGCAGCCAGCGCGACAGGCGGTGTGATGTTGGCAAAGATTCCGAAATAGAACACGAACAGATGGGCGACGATAATCGGGATGTCGAACTCGGCCAGCGCAGGCGCCGCCATGGTTGCCGTGATGATATAGGCAGGAATTGACGGAAGCCCCATACCGAGAACCATTGATGCCAGCATGGTGAAGAACAGGGTCAGGAAGAGGGAACCCGCTCCAAGGCTTGCAATAGAAGAGGTCATCACGTTACCGAAGCTGGTCAGGCTTACGACGCCGATGATGATTCCGACTACCGCACAGGCGACCATGACAGAAAGCGACTGCCTGGCGCCACTGTCCAGCGCGGCCAGGATATCACGGAAGCCCATGCGGGTCTCTTTTCGGATGGCCGCGATAATGACCGTGGAAATAATCGTGTAGATCGCAGTCTGGCCGACCGGAACCCCTTGGTATAGGAAGAAGACGAGCAATAGGATAGGAAGCAGAAGATGCCCTCTTTCTTTCATGACTTCCTTGACCCGCGGCAGATCGGCCTTCGGAATGCCTTTCAGCCCCCTGCGTCCTGCGCGGAAGTGGACCTGCATGATGACACCCAGGAAGTAAAGGAGAGCCGGGATCAATGCGGCCAGCGCGATGGTCCCGTATTCAACACCTGTCGTTTCGGCCATGATGAACGCGCTCGCGCCCATGATCGGAGGTAGGATCTGTCCGCCGACAGAGGCACTTGCTTCCACTGCTCCGGCGAAGTTTTTGGAGTAGCCGATCTTCTTCATCATCGGGATGGTGAACGCGCCGGTACCCACTACGTTGGCCACGGCGGCACCATTGATGCTTCCCATGAAGCCGCTTGAGATGACGGCAACTTTTGCCGGACCGCCCTGTTTGTGTCCGGCCAGCGCAAGCGCCAGGTCATTGAACAATTGACCCATTCCGGATTTGGCCAGGAAAGCACCGAACAGGATGAACAGGAAAATGAAGTTTACCGAAGCTCCGATCGCAGTTGAGAAAAGCCCTTCCGTCTTCAGGTACAGCTGGCCGAAGATGTCCCCCAGATCGAACGGACGGGTCGCCATACTAATGGGAACCCATGCCATATGACTAAAGAATGGATAAGAAAGGAAAATCAGCGCGAGCACAGGCAGGATCCAACCGGTCACCCGACGTGCCGCCTCCAGAACAAGCAGCACCGTCACGATTGCCATGACAATGTCAGCCGTGTTCGGTATCCCGCCCCTCGTCGTGACGATGGCCGTGTATTGGGAGATCAGATAGCCGGCCGTTGCAATGGCCCCGATGAACAGCAGCCAGTCCAGCCAGGGAACCCGGCTGCGGCTCTGTTTTTTAGTCATCGGGTAAAGCAGAAAGATGAGCCCGACCCCGACTGCCACGTGTACTGCTCGCTGCTGCAGTGCCGGAATCGGATTAAACGTTGTGTACAGGTGAAAGACCGAATACAAAATGGCGACAATCGAAATAAACAGCACAACTGTCCGTTTGCTGATTTTCCGTGTCCTGGAATCTGCATCAAATTTCTCAAGCAGCGCTTCCTGCTTTTGCTCATCCAGGAACTCCGTTTCCGCGGCAATTCCTTTTTTCTCAGTTTCGCTCATGATGGGCACCTCCGATCAGCCGCCAAAGCGGCACCTGTTGATGTGTAATTCTGACCGTCCACCGTTCCCCTCCGGAATCATAAAGTGGACGATCGCCTTTTTCCGTGTATAAAGTTGTCCGGACATTGGCAGATGTTGAAATAGTCAGTTCACCGATTTGCTGCTCCAGGGCCATGTGGACAAAGCCGTCATCAGACGGAATGACCTTTCCATCCGATGGAACGCCTGCCCCGAATGTCTTAAACCGGGTTTCCGTGAGATAGAGCTTCCCGTCACGCACTTCATATGTTTCAAACCACGGCTCTTTTTCCACCGAGTGGATCCAACCGACTTCAAACCGGTCAACGGGAATATCTTCTTGCCAGCCATCTGTGGTGACACGGATGGCGGAAACGCGTATTAAAAGAGAAAGAAGGAGCATAACGACCGCTATGCCCCCGAAGATGAAGCTTTTGGATTTCATTGCTCGTCATAGTACTTTTGCGCTCCCGGATGGACCGGTGCGACCATGCCTTCCTGTGCCCCCTCCAGAGAAATGTCGGAAGCAGCCTGGTGGGAGTTCTCAAGTGATTCCAGACTATCGAAGAATTCCTGCGTCAGTTTATAGACGTCGTCTTCCGACAGCTCGGACGACACGACAAGGGCGTTCATGATGGCTGCAGTCGGAACGGCTTCTTCATTGCCGTATGTATCCGCCGGGATTTCCATAGAGATGAAATATGGCTGTTCTTCTGCGATCTCTTCAACTTTTGCCGGATCGACAGAGACCATGCTAAGATCCAGGCTCTTCGACAATTCAAGGACGGAAGAGTTTGGCAGGCCGCTTGTCAGGAATGCCGCGTCAATCTGGCCGGAACGCAGGCCGTCAGCCGCCTCGGCATAGCCAAGGTAATCGACTTCAATATCGTCATAGGTGATACCGTGGCCTTCCAGAAGGTTCCGGGCATTGACTTCGACTCCGGAGTTCTGATCACCCACTGCCACCCGCTTGCCTTTCAGATCATCGACCGTTTCGATTCCCGAATCTGCAGTCGTCACGATCTGGACAAAGTTCGGATAGAGAGCGGCAATTTGCTGGACCTGGTCGACCGGTTCGCTAAAGTTGCCGGTACCGTCAACCGCTTCCGTCAGGACATCACTCATCACAAATGCCATCTCAACTTTGCCTTCCTTGATCAAGTTGATATTTTCAACTGAAGCACCAGTTGTCTGCGGCTTCGAGTTGACGCCGTATGCATCTGAATACTCGCTTGCCAGCGTGGTGCCGATGATGTTGTAAGGGCCGGATGCACCGCCGGTTGCGATTGTCACGATCCGGGTATCAAGTCCTTCCGAATTACCCCCGCCATCTCCGTCTCCTCCGGCAGAATCTCCGTCATCACCGCCGCATGCAGCAAGCACCATTGCACTCAGCATGGTCCCTGCTGCGAGTGCTGTCCATTTCTTCTTCATACAAAATCCCCCTTTTTGTTAGCCGTTCTTTGGAACTATTGATTGAAGCCATTATAGCAATAGAAAGAAAGCGCAAACAAGTCGAATGGGAAAGAACGTTCAGATTAATTGAATGTTACTGATAATTTTAACTGCAATTCAACGGCGCCTGAAACCTTGCCAATGCCTGTTCCGTATAAATAGATAACCAAATTGAAACGGAGGCGGTCGTGATGACGAGACTGATCAGAACCATCCTGGCGGCGACGCTCCTGCTATTCCTGTTTCCGGCCGCCGCGATGGCTGTTGACTTCGAAATAACGGACAGCACGATCGAAGCCAAAATGGACAAAAGCGGAAGGGTCAATGTGACCGAATATCACACTTACCAGTTTGATGGTGATTTTAATGGGATGACCCGGATGCTCGTCCCCAAAGAGGACACCGATATCACTGGATTCAGTGCCTTCGAGGATGGGCAGCCGCTCAAGACCGAGAAAGATGGAGACCTGTACAAAGTCTTCCGGGGCGGTGAAGATGAGAAGGTAACGGTCGAATTACGTTATGTCATTGAGGATTCCGTTATCCTTTATGAGGACGGGGCTGAGTTCTACTGGCCATTCTTCGATGACCGCAATGAAGCGGACTATGGCAGGATGATCATTACGGTCGCACCTCCGGAACCTGCTAGCGGAACGGAAGTGATCGGCTATGATGAGGCGGCCGGGACCGGAACTGTCGAGTCTGACGGCAGTGCCCGGTTTGACCTGGGCCATGTCGGTTCTGGAGAAAACGGGGATATCCGTGTTGTCTTCGACGGCTCCCTATTCCCTTCCCTGAATACCGTATCCGGCACAATCCGCAACACCATTGCAGATGAACGGGTACGGCTTGCCGAAGAACAGGAAGCTGCGGAAGCCCGCCACCGGAATGCAGTCCTGATCGGCAATATCATGCTGCCGTCTGCGGGACTCCTACTCCTTGCCGTCGGCTGGATTGAATGGAAGTCTGCACGCCGTAAACGGGAATCAGCGAGACTCCAGGCGGAAGAAAACGGCTTCCGCGCACCGGATGAGACAATCAGCATGCCTGCAGCCGTGCAATTCACTGCAACGGCCATCAGTGCCGAACCTGAACGCCTTTCCGCGGCCCTGCTCGACCTGATCCGTAAAGGCCAGGTTGTCCAGGTGACTGAAACCCGGTTCGAAGAAACAGACCAGGTACCGGAACACAAGCACGAGGAAATCTTCCGTTCCATCCTCTTTGACAGCTTTGGTGACGGGACAGGCTCGTTTGATCTGGATGAGCTGAAGCGACGGACCGAAGACGATGAGGAAGCCGGTGAGTACAGCAACCGGGTGGCGGAATGGATGGGAACCGTGGCCGAGGAGATCAAGGAGGCCCGGCTGAGGGAAGCCCATCCCGGAACGTCCGGGCTCCTCGTCCTCACAGGAAGCGTCCTTGCCGGCACCGCCATTTACTTCGGCATAGCCGGTGCACTGGTCCACCTGGCCATCGCCATACCGCTTGCCGCGGGTTGCCTGATCACGGCCGCTTTCCTCAGGCCGCTCAGCGACAAAGGCCATCTTATTCGTGAACAATGGCGGGCGTTCACCGAAAAATTGGACGGCGTCGACTTGGAAGACTGGCAAGCCATGCCGCGCGAAGATCGTCTCCGCGGCTATATCTATGCGATCGGCACCAAAAATAAACACATCGATCTGCCATTTGCGCGATTTGCGGAAACGCGGCAGGCTTCCCCGGAAGCGCCGGTCTTCTTCGGATACGATCCACTCATCATGAACCGCTCATTTGCCGTTGCCGGCACACATGCCGCCCACTCTTCAAGCTCCTCGTCCTCCACCAGCTCAGGCGGAGGCACCGGTGGCGGAGGCGGAGGATCTGGAGCATTCTGACTCCGGTCGCCATCAAAGAGAAAAGCTCCATTCCGGATCAGGCCGGAATGGAGCTTTATCATTTGTTCACATAAAAAACAGGGTACAGACGACCGTGATCAGGATCGCAGTCAGAATATAGGCAACCGTACTTACGGAGCCCTCTTTGTCACTTGTTTCAAAGAGTTTCGCGGTACCGAATCCGTGTGAGCCGATTCCGACACTGAGTCCCCGGGCAACCGGATGACGGATACCCATCTTGTCGAGAATCGGAATGCCGAGAACTGCACCGCCGATGCCGGCAATCATGACATAGACGACAGTCAGCGACGGGATGCCGCCGATCGTCTCAGACAGTTCGATGGCTATTGGCGTCGTGGCGTTTTTGGGGATTGTCGAAATGGCAACCGCTGCATCCGCCCCGAGCCATTTCGTCAGAAGATAGCCGCTGAAGAGGCCGAACAGCCCTCCGCCAAACACACCGAGCAGGATCGGACCGAAGTATTTCTTCACCATCGGCAGGTTAAAGTACAGCGGATAAGCGAGGGCAACAACTGCCGGCCCAAGCAGCCAGTTCCACAATTCTGCCCCCTTCATATAGGTCTCATATGAAATGTCAGCCGATAGCAGCAACAGCCCGATCAGGACAGTTGCTACAATCATCGGCTGCAGCCAGGTCTTTTTGTATCGTTTGTACAGATAGATTCCGATTGCGTATGTACCGAGCGTCATAAGCGCACCGAACAGATAGATGATCGTCGTGTTCATCATGCTTCCCCCTTCCCGACCGACCGTTCAATCACCCACGCGGTCAGAACGATTGTCAGAAGAGTACTCGCGAGCACCGCCACAAACGAAATCGCATTCCATGTCCTGAACAAGTCCAGGTAAAGGATGATGGCGACCGTGGTGGGGATGAAGAACAGTGTGAAATTGCGGATCAGGACGGATGCACCTTCGGCATGGGCATTCACCGACATGTTTTTGAACACGATGATGAACACAAGAAGCAAAAGAAGCCCGATGATGCTGCCTGGGATGGGCAAACCGAGCCATTCCTTGACCTGCACCCCGAAGAAATAGAACAGGAAGATCAGCGCGAGCTGAACGAATTTTTTCATGGACACCGGTCACCCCGCTTTGTTCGAAATTCAATCATTTCCTTCCATCTTACTCCTCCTCCCCCTGCCGCTCAAGGCAGTCCCAACAAAATGGAATGAATCCTGACCGAAACGCCGGTTTTCCGGTACAATCGGATTGTTGGGGATAAAGGAGGAAATTTCATGGATCTGAAACTGAAGGACAAACATGTACTGGTCATGGCTTCAAGCAAAGGGCTTGGACGAGCTATCGCATTGGAGTTTGCAAAAGAAGGGGCAGCCGTCTTCCTGACGAGCAGGAGCGTTGAATCTCTTGAACAGACCGCAGGGGAACTCAAGGAGGAATCCGGAAATGACAATATCCGCTACCACCCGTGCGACATGTCCCGTGAAGAGGATATCTCCGAGCTTTTCCTTAAAGTCCGTGAAGCTTTTGGCGTAGTAGATGTACTCATCAACAATACCGGGGGGCCAAAAGCCGGAGGATTTGCAGATGTGGAAGATGCAGACTGGATCAAGGCATTCCAGCAGAACCTGCTGAGCTATACGCGTACTGTCCGGGAGGTCCTGCCGGGTATGAAGGAAAACAACTGGGGACGCATCATCAACATCTCCTCGTCTTCCACGAAGGAAGTAATCGACGGGCTCATCCTGTCCAATACGTTCCGTGCCGGTATGGTCGGCCTGTCGAAATCCCTTGCCCGCGAGTATGCATCTTCAAATATTCTCGTCAATACAGTCGGGCCCGGCAGAATCGAAACAGACAGGATCATCGAGCTGGACACCGTGCGCGCCAAGAAAACCGGCGTGACACCGGAAGAAGTCACCGAGAACGCCAAACAGAACATTCCGATCGGCCGCTACGGACAGCCGGACGAATTTGCCCGAGCCGTCGTTTTCCTGGCATCCGGCGCCAACACCTACCTTACCGGCCAATCCCTCGTCATCGATGGCGGCATGCTAAAGGCTCTTTAATTTCATCTGACCCAGAACACGGCAGGGATCGTTCACCCCTGCCGTGTTCTGATTTAGGACACCTTGCCGATATGCGATATTTTTGTTATGCTAATAAAGTTGCAGTTTGTGAAAACCATCACATGGGAGAGTGGTCTTTCTACGAAATTTATCAACTCAAATAGAATAAGGAGTGATTCAATGACTTCAGTGTCCGTAGACAACCAAACAACGGCACAGGAAGCACATACCGACGACTATTCATTGGACCGCGTCCCCCGTTCCGAACGGAAAATGGGATGGCTGAGCATCACGAATATTACATTTGGAATCGCCACCGCGATTTTCTACTTCCAGATGGGCAGTGTCATGGCCCTGCAGTTCGGCGCCATCAACGCCCTGATCTCCTCAGCGTATGCGATCATCGTCGCCGGCATCCTAGGTTCGTTTATCGCCTATTTCTCCGCGAAATCCGGCATGAACGTCAACCTGATGTCAAGAGGCGGCGGATTCGGCTATATCGGCGCCTCGCTCACGTCCCTTATCTACGCATCAAACTTTATCCTCTATGTTGCGTTTGAAGGACTGATCCTGGTCGCTGCCGTCTACACTTTCTTCCCTTCCATCCCTCAATGGGTGCTCATCGTCTTTTTCGGAACCATCGTCATTCCGCTGAACTGGTTCGGCATCAAACAGCTGGACAAGCTGCAAAAATGGTCGCTTCCGATTTTCTTCGTCTTCCTGATCGCGGCGATCGTCTTTTCATTCCTTACTCCTTCCGTATATGAAGGTTCGTTCTGGACCTATATGCCGGAAGGTGTCGAGGTCGGCGGCACGGCGCTTCTGGCGTGTATCGGGATGCACCACGGCATCATGGGGCTCACCGCCCTGCTCGCTTCCGACTACACCCGGTTCCTGAAGCCGAAAGACATCAAAAAGGGCTCCATCATCATCGGCTTCGTCCCTCAATTCTTCTGCTTTGGTGTCATGGGCGGCCTCGGCATCTGGTTTGGCGTCCGTCTTGGCGAAGCCAATCCGGGCGTTTACATTGTGACGCTCCTCGGTCTCGGCGGTGCGCTCTTCACGGCGCTCACCCAGCTCCGCATCAACGTGACGAACATCTACAGCGCCTCGCTGTCTCTCTCGAACTTCTTCGAGAACATGTTCCGCTTCACGCCCGGCCGCCGCTTCTGGGTGGTCGTTGCCGGCATTCTTGCCATCGTTCTTATGCTTGGCGGCATTGTTGACCACCTGGGCGCTGTCATGACTTTCCAGGGCGTCTTCCTTCTCGCCTGGGCCGCAGTGCTTGTAGCTGATGCGCTCATCGTGAAGAAAATGCTGAAAATCGGGCCGCTCTACTACGAGGCCCGCCAGAAATACCTGTATAAGTGGAACCCGGTCGGAACTGTTGCACTCATCGTTGCGAGTGTTCTCGGCACCATTGCCGCACTCGGCTTCATGGGTGAGTTCCTCGCCAGCACAGCGGCATTTTTCGCGGCCATCCTTGCCGCCATCCTGACCGTTGTCCTTGCGATTGCAACCAAGGGACGCTACTACATGAGAAAACAGCCGGAGGAAGTTCCAGAGGAAGATTTCATTGCCTGATCTTTCGGCCGTACCACTGCTCCCCGGATTCACAATTGCATAAAAAACCGCTCCCGCCGGAAATACCGGCAGGAGCGGTTTTTTTGTTCAAGTTCATTCACGGTATCCGGTGTTGGCGCGTACCGATACCTCTGCAAAACGCCGGGCATCCGACTCTTTCGAGAGAATGGTGCCAAGCCAGCCGCCGAGGAATCCGAGCGGAACTGATACGATAGCAGGGTTCGTGAGCGGGAAGAGCGGTTCGCCAACAAACATCGCAGCACCGGCTTCCGGCGACAGGACGTTCGGGCTTACTGCAACCAGAACAAGCGCTGAAATCAGACCGAACAGCATTGCCGTGATGGCGCCTGTCGTGTTGAATCGTTTCCAATAGATGGTATACAGGATGACCGGCAGGTTCGCGCTTGCCGCCACACAAAAGGCGAGCGAGACCAGGAAGGCAACGTTCAGCGACTGCGCGCCGAGCGCCAGGAGGATCGAGAAGACCGATACCCATAGGGAAGCCTGGCGGGCAGCCTTCATTTCCTGCTGCTGGGTGGCTTGTCCCTTCTTGATGATCTGGCCATAGATGTCATGCGCGAATGCCGAGGCGCCGGTCAGGACCAGTCCCGCCACCACCGCGAGAATCGTAGCAAATGCTACTGCCGAGACAAACGACATGAGCAGATCACCGCCGAGCGCTTCCGCGAGCAGCGGAGCGGCCATGTTTCCGGCCGGGTTCGCTGCCACGATGGCTTCGTGCCCGACAAATGCAGCTGCCCCGAAGCCGAGGAAGATGGTCAGGATATAGAAGATCCCGACAATCCAAGTCGCCGTAACAACAGAACTGCGCGCCGTCTTGGCATCCTTGACCGTGAAGAAGCGCATCAGGATATGCGGCAGACCTGCAGTACCGAGAACGAGCGCAAGCATAAGGGAGATTGTATCAAGTGGGACTGTATACTTGAGTCCCGGCTGCAGGAAGGCTTCACCGTGCGCGGTTGCTGTCTTGACCTCGCTGAACATCGTCATGACGCTGAAATCAAAGCGGGCAAAGACCAGCACCGCAATGACCACGGTACCGAGCATGAGCAATACCGCCTTGACGATTTGCACCCAGCTAGTCGCCGTCATGCCGCCGAACAGGACATAGATCGTCATCATGACACCGACGATGAGGACCGCGATCCAGTATGGAATTCCGAACAGAAGCTGGATAAGCGCACCCGCGCCGACAAGCTGGGCAATCATATAGAAGATGACGATGGTGATCGTGCTGAACGCAGCCGCCGCGCGGACCTTTTTCGCGTCAAAACGTGAATTGATCATATCCGCGAGCGTATATTTACCGAGATTCCGGAGCGGTTCCGCCACGAGAAACATCACGACGAGATAGGCAATCAGGAACCCGATGGAGTAGAAGAATCCGTCAAACCCAAAAAGTGCGATCATCCCGGCAATACCGAGGAATGAGGCGGCGGACAGGTAGTCCCCCGCGATGGCAAGGCCGTTTTGCCAGCCGGTGAGCCCCCCGCCGGCCGTGTAGAACTCGCCCGCGGTGGTCGTGCGCTTGGCTGCCCACCAAGTGATGAACAATGTAAGAAGTACAATAGATAAAAACAGGACTATGACTGTTGTGCTCAAGCTTATCCCCCCTTGATCTCTGTCTCGATAATTTCATCAGCTTCCTTATCGAACTTCAGGAACCTTCTGACGTAAACCGTGCAAAGGACCCAAGTCATGATGAACTGTGCGCCTGCATAAATCCACGCCCATGAAATATCACCAATAGCCGGCCTCTCCAGAACATTCGTGTAAGACGTCAGGATCGGCAGCATGAAATAAAACACCATGAAAAAGATCGTGAGCGGCACAATGAACTTTTTCTTCTTCTTCATCAGTTCCCTGAATCTGCTGCTTTCCGTGACACGGACAAAATCCGTTTGAGCCTGACGTTCCGGCGCCGTATTTACTTCTGCATCCGAAATGCCACGCTCGTCGGTGTAAACGCTTCCAACTTTCAAAAAGATGACCTCCTTTAACAATCCGAATAATAGGTTCATTGTAGAATAGAGAGGTTTAGTATTCAAAAGTTTTTTTACTTTCTGTTAAAAATGAACATTTAGTCATAGACACTTAGTAAACGGAACCACCTTCTTGCCGAAAAAAACCGCAGCATGCCATCTATTAGGTACACCTGTTCCGACAGACCTATGGTTTTGGACCCATGCCCTTCGAACAACTCCACTCTGCATGGAGTTTACTCCTTTTCGGTTTTGGCGCAGGATACAAAGGAAATACTGAATATAGGAAAATTGAAAGGAGCCCGGGTATGGATCAATTCAAAGATCGGATCGAAAACGAAATGCAGGACTATAATAATGAGGAAAAAGACCAAATCCTCGATAACTTCAACCGCTTCAAGCAATTCCTCTCTCATAAAGTGGATAAAGGTGAAAAGATGGGCTTGAGCGAGGAGCAGCTCGCAAAAGGTGCGGAATGGGTGGCCAATTACCTCATGAAACATGAAGAGCCGCGAAACCGCGAAGAACACTTGCTCCAGCAGCTTTGGAAAGTGGCCGATAAGGAACAGCAACACACCCTCGCCCATCTGCTGGTGCGTCTGGTTCAACAATAGGAACATGTAACGCCGGAGACTTCTCCAAGCGTCTTATTAACAATAAAAGCGGTATTCTCCTGAGATGGAGAATACCGCTTTTTGCTATTCAAACAATTGGATTTCAGGGTCCTTCCCCATCCTGACAAGCATTGAATGCAACTGTCCCCGATGGTGCGCCATGTGCGTGAGGATTTGGACAAGCCAGCCGAGCCGGGTATCCGTCGTGCCCCACCAGCTTGTAGTGGTCACATTCAAGTCCGTCTCGGTATACTCGTCGTACCTTTGTTTAAGACTTTTCAGGTTGTTCCGCAGTGAGCTGCGGACCTCTTCAGGCGAATTGACTTCCGCCGATTGATAGTAGTCCGCCATCTCCTTTTCCGATGCTTCATCCGATATCCGGGCATCGGCTTCGCAGATGAGGGCGATATGCGAAAGCAGTTCACCGAGCGAGCGCTTTTTCGGATCCGGGCGGAAATCCATGTCTTCCACAGTCAGGTCGGAGGTCATCTGTATAACTGTTCTTGAAAGCCATTCAAGATGGTGGAAGATGCGGCTGCAGGTCTCATTCACCCTTGGATTCCCCTGCGATGTTCTCCAGGCAGATTCTGGCTCCCCGGAGCAGGTCCTCATGGCTCCAGCTAGGAATTTTTCCATGCCGGAGGGCCAGTTCGTGAGATGCAGGAATATGGATGAAGCCGGATTTCATATCCGGGTTTTCTGTCTTGGCATAGTGAAGGCCGGCATACATGACATTGTTGCACAGATACGTCCCGGCTGTATTGGAGATTTCTGCCGGAATGCCGGCTTCCAGCAGGGCATCGACCATTCCCCGGACAGGAAGCGTCGAGAAGTAGGCGTCAGGCGCCTCTTCATCTATCGGATCATCGACCGGGCGATGCCCTTCATTGTCGGCAGCCCCGTCCTTCACGTTGATAGCGATCCGTTCAGGCGTGATTTTGTACCGGCCGGCAGCCAGCCCTAGAGAAACCGTGACGTCCGGCTCCACTTCGCGGATGACGCCGATCAGTCTGGCGGACGCCTTGCCGAAGTCGACAGGCAGGATCCGCGTACAAACCTGATAGTCTCCGATGATTGTCCCGTCCAGTTCCTCCGCTATCCGCATCGTCGGGTTCACGGGATAGTCCAGAAACGGTTCAAAGCCAGTCAGCAATATTGTCTTCATGCACAATCACTTCCTTGTATTGGATACTTTGAATGTGGCAGTCGAATAGCCGATCAGTTCCCCTGCCTGGTTAAACAGTTTGCCCTCTATCAGGACAGTACTCCTGTTTTGGTTGATGAGTGCGGCACGCGCAGTCATGGATTCTCCGATGAGCGGCTTCAGGAACTGTGTCTGCATCTGGATCGTCACCGGTGCCTCGAAGCCCAGCTGACGGATTTTCAATCCCATCATCGTGTCGAGGACACTCATATAAAAGCCGCCATGCACGGTGCTCTGGACATTGTCCAGCTCCTGTTTATACGGAAGGTACAGCTCGACATCTTCCTCATCGAGCCGGGTGATCCGGAGTCCAAGGTGCCGGAAAAACTCGCTCGTTTCAAAATCTGAACGGATCTGATCAAAGTCGGTTGCAATCATGTTGTCTTTTCCCCTTTATCTGCGGAATTGAATAGTTCCAGTATACCACTACGTTTCCTGCCGGTCGGCAGTCCCGACATACAAAAACGGAGACCGCCCCGGGGACGGTCTCCGCTTATTTGATCACTCAGACATGGATTTCGTTTGCGGCAAGCGCCTGTTCCAGATCTTCCACCAAGTCCAGAGGATCTTCCAGGCCGACCGAGATGCGGACGAGGCCGTCCTCGATCCCCAGTTCATGGCGCCGCTCTTTCGGGATGGACGCATGGGTCATAAGTGAAGGAATCGAAATCAGGCTTTCAACAGCTCCCAGGCTTTCCGCGAGTGTGAAGTAGCGGACTTTCTCCAGCAAGGATAGAGCCTTTTCCTGACTCTCCACTGTGAAAGAGATCATTCCTCCGAACCCGCCTGCCTGCTTCTGGTGCACATCGTGTCCCGGATGGTCCGTCAGGCCCGGATAATAGACCTTACCGACAGCCTCGTGGCCAGTGAGGAAACGGACGACTTCCTCGGTATTCTTTTCGATCTCCTCCATCCGGATGCCGAGCGTCTTGATGCCCCTGATCAGCAGCCAGCTATCGTGGGGAGCCAATACCCCTCCAGTGGAGTTCTGGACAAAATGAAGCTCTTCGCCCAGTTGCTCATCTTTCGCTACGACAAGACCTGCAACGACATCGCTGTGCCCGCCCAGATACTTGGTGGCGCTGTGGAGGACGATGTCCGCGCCGTGCGCAATCGGGTTTTGCCAATACGGGGTGCTGAATGTATTATCGACAATCAGCTTCAGCCCGTTTTCTTTTGCGATTCCGGAAATGGCCTCAAGGTTTGTGATCTTCAAGAGCGGGTTGGTCGGTGTCTCGATAAAGATCGCCTTCGTTTCCGGACGGACCGATTTGCTGACTGTTTCCGGATCGCTTGTATCGACGAACGAAACGTCAACCCCGAACCGGCTGAAGATCTTATCCATCACGCGGAATGTCCCGCCGTACACATCATCCGTCACCAGCAGGTGGTCCCCTGCCCTGAACAGCTGGACGGTCGCTGTGATGGCGGCCATGCCGGATGCAAAAGCGAAACCGCGGGCTCCGCCCTCCAGGTCTGCGATCAGCTTTTCGAGCGCTTCCCGGGTCGGGTTTCCTGTACGGGCATATTCATATTTAAAGTTGCCGACACCGTCCTGCTTGTATGTGCTGGCCTGGTAAATCGGGATTGAGACCGCCCCTGTATAAGGATCCCGGCTAACCCCTCCGTGAATTAACTGCGTTTTCTTCCTCATTTTTCATCACCTCATCATAGATTCCGCTGCTGATATAGCGCTCACTGCTGTCGGGGAAAATTGTGACGATATTTGTTCCGGGCTGGGCCGTTGCCGCCTCTCTCAGGCTTGCGGCTAGCGCAGCCCCTGAAGAACTGCCGACCAGCAGTCCTTCTTTTTTTGCGGCTTCCCTCAGCCGTTCAAATGCCTCTTCGTCGGAAATGGTATGGATGCCATCAAACAGACGCCTGTCGATAAACGGCGGGAGGAAATCCATCCCGATCCCTTCAGTACGGTGGGAATGAGATGGGCCGCCGTTCAAGATGGAGCCTTCCGGTTCGACGATGACGCACTTCACGTTTTTCAGATGATCCTTCAGGTACTTGGACGTGCCGGTGAACGTCCCGCCGGAGCCTGCTCCTGCAACGAAGACATCGATCTTCCCGTCCAATTCTTCCGCCAGTTCCGGCCCGAGGCTTTCGTAGTACGTATCGGGATTGGAAGCGTTTTGGAACTGGCCGGGATAATAGGATCCCGGGATCTCCCTGAGCAGTTCTTCAGTCCTGGCGATTGCGCCTTCCATACCCAATTGGGTTGGCGTGTTGACCACTTCCGCTCCAAGCGCGCGCATGAGCGTCTGTTTTTCAATGCTGAATTTCTCCGGGACCACAAAAATAGCGCGGACCCCGTACCGGATCGCCGCAATCGCAAGTCCAATTCCGGTGTTTCCTGCTGTCGGCTCGATGATTGTTCCGCCCTTTTTCAGCTTCCCTTCCAGGAAAGCCTGCTTTAGAAGGTATTGGCCAAGACGGTCTTTGACACTTCCGCCGGGGTTCATGTTTTCAAGCTTTGCAAACAGCCTCACCCCGTCCGGCAGCGGGAATGATGTAAGTTCCACAACGGGGGTACGGCCGATGAGTTCATGGACATTTCGTGCAACGTTCATTTGGATCCTTCCTTCTTCGGATGCTTTTCCGATGTAGTACGGTTCCGGCTCCCACTCAGCTTTTTTTGACAGCTTCGATCAGCCAGACAAAGTCATTTTTCCGGGTGAACGCTGACTCAAAGCCGAGCTCACCGAATATTTCCGTCAGGACCGGGATCGTTGTGTAATACTCGGTCTGAAGATCCTGGGCCAGACGGTCGTAATTATTGTCCAGGGAATCCTGGATCATTTTTTCTTTCGCTTCCTTATTTGCAAAAACCGTATCCGCGAAGACGATCTTTCCTCCAGGGCTGAGGAGTTCGTGAAAGCGGGTAATTGCGGTTTTCTTGTCTTCATCAGTCAGGTGATGGAATGCGTAAGTGCTCACGACGGTATCAGGTACCCGGTCCGGTTTTGGGAATTCCAGAAAGTCACCTTCGAAAAGGTGTAGTCCGGGCAGTTTCTGTTTGGCGATTTTCCGCATTTCCACCGATGGCTCGTAGCCAATCAGTTCTTTTCCCTGACTGAGGATCCGCTCGGTCAGGTTTCCGGTGCCCACCCCGAATTCCAGGATCAATCCATCAGCTCTGTCTGCAACGGATTGCAGAATATCTTCATAATGGGCGAACACCGCCCGGTACTCCGGGTCAGTACCGGCCACTGTATCATCATAGGTTTTGGACCAGTCATCAAATAGCTTGTTGAACTCAGACGCCATCCTTAACCCCCCCTTTCTGATTGTTTTACTCAGAATTAGAGTATGGCAATAATGTATCCTTTGTTCCTAAAAATAACAAGAGGACAAAAGAATTAAATTTACGCTGGTTTCGGACAAAGCATTAACTGTCTGATCATAAAGCTGTATAGTGCGGATAAAAGTAAAGGGACTGCTTGAGTTGTCCAATGACTCCATTACTGGAATGAAAGGCGGCATGGCCGAATTTATAGCAATCCCTTTGAATGTTAAGCGAGAGCTCACCGGCCTTTATCGAAGCATCAAATAAAAAATGGGGCTGTCCGAAAAGTCGGATTCAGCACATGATATAGCAAACGGCACGGACGCCGGGAGACACCTGCGGGAAAAGCCGGGCTGTCGAGACCCGCTTTACGCGGGGCTCGGCGCCGGCCCGCGGTAAGCGACCAGAGTCCGTGCCGTTTGCTGTTTTTATCGTATTAATGACTTATTGGACAGCCTCATTTGTATATGAGCAAGACCGGCATCTCGTCAAATCTTGGTCTGTCCTATGAGCCCTTTATCGGAGGAAATGATTTTTAAGAGGCCCTGGTTCTTGATCAGCACCGTCTTGAAGACCGGTTCATCTCCGTCCATGAAGAGCAGCACCCGATTACCGGGGTTATCATTGGCGACGCGGATCTCATAATCTTCCGGCGTGAAATGTTCTTTCGCGTGCGTCAGTTCCTCATAATTTGACGGATCACTGACTGGCTGGGCATGGTCCACTTCCTGTGCATGGATTTTGTGTTCACCCGATTCGTTTTCACTCATTTCTTCCGATTCTTGCGCCAGACTTTGGACGTCCCCGTCTGCTTCCACCTCCTCAGGGACATCCGGCAATGCTTCTTCCGGGTTCTGCTGTCCGCCACATCCGGAGAGGAACATGGCGGCGGCACCGATGAGGAACAGGTTCTTCTTCATTTTCAGGCATCCCCCTTTCACTAAATTACCCTATACCCTGGAATACCGTTGACAACACCTGATTATTCCGTTAACTTTAACGTGATAAATCATTAAAGCATGAGGAGCGATCGGCATGAGCAGATTTTGGAGTGAAATGGCGCGGCGGACAGAACCCTACGTCCCGGGCGAACAGTTGAACCGAGCGGAGATCATCAAGCTGAATACAAACGAGAACCCGTACCCGCCGGCACCGGGAGTGACGGAAGCAATTCGCAGTGCGGCTGAAGGACTCCGCCTTTATCCATCGCCGACCGCCGATCCTCTCCGGCAGGCCATCGCCGATGCAGAAGGACTCGGGCAGGAAAACGTCTTCACGGCGAACGGTTCCGATGAAGTTCTGGCGTTTTCTTTCATGGCGTTCTTTGATCCTGGAAAGACGATCCGATTTCCCGACGTGACCTACAGTTTTTACCCGGTCTATTCAAATCTGTTCGGTGTGCCGTTTGAAGAAGTGCCGCTCCGGAACGATTTCACGCTGGACACGAACGCCTTCTTGGGAGCCGACGGAGGCGTCATCCTGCCGAACCCTAACGCCCCGACCGGCATCTATGAGCCGCTTGACGGCATCCGCCGGATTCTTGAAGGCAATCCCGATCGCGTCGTCATTATCGATGAGGCGTACATCGATTTCGCCGGCCCGTCGGCAGCAGCGCTGATCATGGAATACGACAACCTGCTTGTCGTGCGGACGACCTCCAAATCGAGATCGCTGGCAGGCCTCCGTGTCGGCTATGCACTCGGCAGCGCGGAACTGATTGAAGGACTCGTCCGGATCAAGGACTCCTTTAACTCTTATACGACCGACCGGCTCGCACAGGCCGGCGCGGAGGCGGCTTTCCGGGATGCCGGATATTTCGAGGAGACGACCGCGAAGATCATTGCCACCCGCGGCAGCTCCGCGATGCGCCTTGCCGAGCTCGGATTCACCGTCCTTCCGTCATCTGCGAATTTCCTGTTCTGCACGCACCCGGAAGCTGAAGCCGAACAGCTGTATACCGAGTTGAAGTCCCGCAACATCCTCGTCCGGCATTTCTCCAAGCCCAGGATCAAAGATTATCTCCGGATCACCGTCGGGACCGATGATGAAATGGACAAGCTGTTCGGGGCGCTTGAGGAGATTCTCCCAAATTAAGAAAGTCCGGAAGTCATACCGACTTCCGGCTTTTTTCACCTCGTGTATCCCCTGCCCACATCCTCCGGAGCATGGGCATCCGAACCGGTCTGCAGCTTCAGTCCGAGACGCTCCGCTTCCGCAACCATCCACGGTTCCGGATAAGTCTCCCCGTAGTCCGGCTTCCGGAGCCCCGCATAGTTAAAGTCGAGCACGTACCCGTTTGCGGCCGCCTTTTCCAGTATACCCGTCCAGTTAATCGGATCCGTCTCCGGCCGGATGCGCTTTCGGAATTTATGGATGAGGTTGATATGGCCGAGCACAGGAGGATTCAGTTCACCGAACGGCCTGCCGGCGGCCTTATCCATCGCTCGCCCGTAAGCCTCATATAGTTTTTCAACACTGCTCTCGCCGGCTTTTTCCGCGAAAGAGTCGGCACTGTAGTCGATGCAGAACCAGCCGGTGCCGGTTTTTACGAAGTGGACGCTCAGGATGGAGTGGGCTGCCGCTTCCGGATATTCCTCGAGGAAGCGGAGGGTCTCCTCCTCGAATCCTTCGATGTAATCCACTTCGAAACCGCAGCGCACATCAACCCGTCCTGCATATTCCTTTCGCAGCCGGGCGCCTTCCGCCAGATACGCAGCAACATCCTTACGCTTCATTGCGCTGTCTTTTTCGGGAACCGGATCGGTAAATCCGTCAGGCAGCGGCGCATGTTCGGTGAAGACGAGTACCTTAATCCCCTTCCGCTCCGCTGCCTTCACATACTCCTCCATAGGCGCAGCCGTGCCATGCGGACAGTACGGCGTATGGACATGCCCGTCGATGAATGTCATGTTTATCCCTCCTATTGCAGTTCTGAATTCTCTATGCTATTATTTCATTCATCTACTACTTTATCATGATAAAGTAATGAAGTGAAGAGGTGTACAGAAATGACTTCATTCATTTATAATCCCGCACTGATCCGCCAGAAACAGCTTGAAGTCGAGTTCCTGTCGTTTTTCCACGGCAACGGGTTCGATATCATCGACTTGCCGGTCGTGGAAACGTTCGACTGGCCGGGAATGACAGAAGACGACTTGCGGCTGATGCCCCAGCGTGAATCCTGGGTACAGAACGGTACCGTCCACGCGTTGCGGCACGATTGGACCAACGCGATTGTCCGCTATCTCCATAAATACAAAATCGACGCTGAGCGGGCTGTTTACTCCGGCCCGGTTTTCCACTCCGGTACAGAAACCCGCCAACTCGGCATGGAAGTATTTTCGGAAAGCACATCCCGCCAGCAGGAAGGGCTCTCACTCCTGATCAGATTCATGGATGAGCGCATGGCGGACCGCCCGAAAACCGCGGTAATCAGCCACTACGCGCTTCTCCCGGCAATCCTGGGCGACGAGAAGGTTGCGGACCCGGCAATCCGGCGCGCGTTGTCCCAGCGGAGCACGTCCGCATTGCGCCAACTGCTCGGAGACCATCCGCTGCTTGACCTGATCGGCGACCAGCCGGAATCACAGGTCCACAAACTGCGGTCGACGTTCCCGGAAATCCGCCAGGTACTCGAAGAACTTACCGGATGGGAAGAAACCCTCCGTGAAGCCGGCGTCGAAGCCGTCTATCCGGACATCACCGCCCTTCCGTCCCAATCGTACTATGACGGCGTGTTCGTCCGTCTTTACGGCGCCGGACGAACGACACCGGTCGCCTCGGGCGGACAGTACACCGCCCGCTCCAAAGCATTCGGAATGGGGATTTTCTATTGACCGGCCGCAAGTTTTCTCTTTCGGCACCAATCTAAACTCTTAAGTGCAAACGGGCAGCCTGCCCGACAAACGCATAGACAAAGGATGATTCCATGATTACGATTGCACTCTCTAAAGGCCGCCAGCTCAAGGATTTCCTCGCCTATCTGGACGAAAACGGCCATCCCCGCTGGCACGGCGCACTCAAAGCCGCCCAGCGCGAACTGCTTGTCGAGGCAAACGGCATCCGCTTTCTCCTCGTAAAGGGAGATGACGTTCCGATCTATGTCGAGGAAGGCATCGCGGATCTCGGCATCACAGGGAGCGACATCCTCGCCGAGTACGACGCAGACGTGAACGAGCTGCTGGAGCTGCCGTTCGGCTACTGCCACTTCGCCATTGCTTCGAAGGAGGAGCTCCCTGAATACCGGACAATCGCCACAAAATATGTCAACTACTCCCGTTCCGTCTTTGAGCGGTCCGAAAAGCCCGTCAAGATTATCAAGCTGAACGGCTCGGTCGAGCTTGCAGCAGTGATCGGCATGGCTGATGCAATCGTCGACATCGTCCAGTCCGGCGAAACGCTCCGGATGAATGGCCTTCAGGAGCGTGTCCGTCTCGATGAAATCAGTGCGCGACTGATTGCGAACAAGCATGCGTTTTTTACGAAATCAGCGGAAATCCGCTCATTTATGAACGAATTGAAGGTGAACTGAATGCAGACCGCACAACAATTCAAGCAATCCTACCGCCCTGCCGGTGAGGACAACCACGACATCGCAGGCAGAGTACTGGACATCATCCGCGACGTCCGCCAAAACGGAGATACGGCCCTTGCCCGCTACACCAAGCAGTTTGACGGCGAGGGCTCGGAAGTCCGGAAAATTTCGGCTGAAGAACTGAAATCTGCATATGAATCGATTTCGGCAGAACTCCGTCAAGCCCTCATCGCCGCTAAGGAAAACATCGAAGCGTACCAGTCCAAGATCAAATGGCAGCCTGCTGAACCCGAGGGCTTTTATCCCGTATTCCATCCGATCGGCCGAGTCGGCATCTACGTGCCCGGCGGCAAGGCGAATTATCCGTCGACGGTCCTCATGACGGCAATCCCCGCGAAAGTTGCGGGCGTCCGGAGCATCACCGTTGTCACCCCGCCCCCGGGCAACTCGGCAACCCTTGCCGCCTGTTACCTGTGCGGCGTCGACCATGTGTATACGGTCGGCGGCGTCCAGGGCATCGCCGCTCTCGCCTACGGGACGGAGACAATCGAACGGGTCGACAAGATCTGCGGACCTGGGAATGCGTACGTCGCGATGGCGAAAAAGCTCGTTTACGGCGATGTCGGCATTGATTCCGTCGCGGGTCCAAGCGAGCTTGCGATCGTCGTGGACAAGTCGTCTAATGCAGAGTGGGCAGCGCTCGACCTGCTTGCACAGGCAGAGCACGATGAGCAGGCACGCACCTATCTCATTTCTCTGGACCGTGACAAGCTTGAGGAAGTCGGGCGGCTTGCTGTCCGGTTTGCCGAGGAAGCGCCGCGAAGCGAAATCATCAAAAAGAGCCTCACAGACAATCACTGGGCGATTCTCGCAGAAAACCGTGACGAAGCGGTGGAACTCCTGAACTTCATCGCACCGGAGCACGCAGCCGTGCAGACGGAAGATGCCGAAAGCTATGCGGAAGACGTGACCAATGCCGGCGCCCTATTTGTCGGCGGGTATTCCCCGGAAGCGGTCGGCGACTATTCTGCCGGGCCAAGCCACGTGCTCCCGACCGGAGGCAACGCCCGCTTCCAATCAGGCCTGTCCGTGAACGATTTCCTGACGGCGAATGCGGTCATCCGCGTTGATCAGGCGGACTACCGCCGCTATGCCGAGGCAGGAATCCCGATTGCCAGGGCCGAAGAACTGTATGCACACGCGGCTTCGATGGAAGCCCGCCTGAACGGAGGTAGTGACGACTGATGGCAAGTTATGAACGCAAGACCAAAGAAACCGAAATCCGCATGGAACTCAATAAAGGAACCGGCGAATCCTCAATCGCAACGGGCGTCGGATTCCTCGACCATATGCTGACGCTGTTCGCATTCCACTCCGGCCTTGAAATCGATGTTGAAGTGAACGGAGACACCCAGGTCGACGATCACCATACGACGGAAGACACGGGCATCGTGCTCGGCCAACTGCTCCGTGAAGTGATGGGCGACAAATCCGACATCCGCCGCTACGGCACCTCCTATGTCCCGATGGACGAAACGCTCACCCGCACCGTCATCGATATCAGCGGACGCCCTTACCTGAGCTTTAATGCGGAGATCTCCAGGGAAAAAGTCGGCACCTTCGACACCGAGCTGACGGAAGAATTTTTCCGCGGTCTCGTCATGAACGCGGGGCTCACCGTCCACATGGACCTGATCCGCGGCGGCAACGCCCACCACGAGATCGAGTCGTTCTTTAAGTCGTTTGCACGCGCGCTGCGCGAAGCGATGCAGCCGGGCGACGGACGGCTTGCTTCTACGAAGGGGCTCCTTGCATGAACACTCGTGAAACAGCTGCTGCAGAACTGACGGACGGACGCCGCATCGCCATCGTCGACTACGGCCTCGGCAATGTCGCGAACGTCCGGCGTGCACTGGAATTCCTCGGCCACCGGGTGGAGCTGACGAAGGATCCGGATGTGCTCCGCGGGGCGGATGTCCTCATCCTCCCGGGCGTCGGCCACTTTGCCGATGCGATGAAGCGGCTCGAAGCCGATGGGCTCATCCCGTTGCTGACCGAACTCAAAGAAGAAAAGCCTTTCATCGGAATCTGCCTCGGCATGCAGCTTTTGTTCGAACACAGCGAGGAAGGAGATGTCGACGGGCTCGGGTTCATCCCCGGTGCAATCACTCGGATTGAAACCCGCCTCCCGGTCCCCCACCTCGGCTGGAACGCACTAGCAAGTGACCGGCCTGAACTGGACGGCAAGGACATGTACTTTATTCACACCTATAAAGCGGCACCCGGGCCACACACGGTCGCGACAGCCGACTACGGCGGCGAGACTGTCACAGCGCTCGTGCAAAGCGGACAGCTGATCGGCATCCAGTTCCACCCCGAAAAAAGCGGGGACGCGGGACTCATATTGCTGCAGCAGGCCGTAACCGGAGGGTTTAGAGAGAAAGAGGAGGCATCCGAATGATCGAGATTTGGCCGGCGATAGACATTATCGATTCACAGAACGTCCGCCTGACTGAAGGCGACTATGATACAAAAGCGGCGATGGGCCGCACCCCGCTTGAAGCGGTGGCCTTTTACTCCGAACAGCCGCGTGTCGGGCGCATCCACACTGTTGACCTGATCGGAGCAAAAGAAAAAAAGCCCGCTGAGATGGACCTGTTCCGCGATATCATCAGGGCTACGCAGATCCCTGTCGAAATCGGTGGCGGCATCCGCTCCGAACAGACGATCCAAGAATACCTCGACATGGGTGCAGGCTATCTGATCATCGGCACAAAAGGCTTGACCGAACCCGGCTGGCTGATTGAAATGAGCCGGAAATACCCGGGCAAGCTGATGCTCGGACTGGACGCCCGCGGCGACAAAGTTGCTTTGAACGGCTGGCTTGAAACCGCAGAGACCACCGTTTTTGAAATGCTGGAACGCCTGGACGGAGCTGAAATCGGAGGCGTCATCTATACCGACATCGCCCGCGACGGCCGCATGGAAGGACCGAACGTGGAAATGACCGGCAAATTGGCGAAGGCTTCGAAATGGCCGGTCACCGCATCCGGAGGCGTCCGGAACGGCAGCGACCTTGCCGCTCTTGAAGCGGAAGGTGTTTTTGCTGCGATTGTCGGAAAAGCGGCAAATACGGATGAGTTTTGGGAGAGCATCCGGTGAAGGCTCGGCGAACTGAATGACGAGATTGGGCGCGTGAATGACGAAACTGCGGGCCCGAATGACGAAACCGATTGTGTGAATGACGAAACCGGACTCTTCAACAATAAAACAGGTACCAATATGCAGATGAAAGGAGTGTCACCATGATCAAAAAACGCATCATCCCCTGCCTCGACGTAAAAGATGGCCGGGTCGTCAAGGGCATCAACTTCAAAGGGCTCCGCGACGTTGGAGACCCGGTGGAAATGGCCGCCCGCTATAATGCGGCAGGCGCTGATGAACTCGTCTTCCTCGATGTCTCCGCAACTGACGAAGGCCACGACCTCATGCTCGACGTCATCAAGCGCACGGCGGAGGTGCTGTTCATCCCTCTCGCCATTGGCGGAGGCATCCGTACGGCGGACGATATCGGGCGCCTGCTCAAGGCGGGTGCTGACAAAGTCAGCATCAACTCCGCGGCACTTGCCCGTCCTGAGCTGATCCGCGAGGCGGCGGAACGGTTCGGCAGCCAGTGCGTCTGCCTGTCGGTAGATGCCGGCTGGGACGAGGAAGCGCAGGACTGGTTCTGCTTTACCCACGGAGGCAAGAAAAAAACTGATATCCGCGTTCTCGACTGGGTCACCGAAGGCGAAAAGCTGGGTGCCGGGGAGATCCTCCTGACTAGCATGGAAGGCGACGGAACGAAGGACGGTTTCGACCTCCCCCTCTTGAAAGCCGTGGAAAAAGCGGTCACCATCCCGGTCATTGCATCCGGCGGCGCCGGGAGTGCCGATGACTTTGTCGAGCTGTTCCGCGAAACAGATGTGTCTGCAGGCCTTGCTGCATCCATCTTCCACAACGAAGAAACGACCGTCGGTGAAGTGAAATCCCTCCTATCGGATGCCGGCATTCCGGTCCGCCTGACGGCCGGAGGTGTGCCGAATGAAGCCTGACTTTTCCAAGGGGCTCATCCCGGCAGTGCTCCAGCACTGGACGGACCACACCGTCCTCATGCTCGGCTACATGAACGAGGAAGCCTACGAGAAGACGCTTGAAGACGGCGTCGTCTGGTTTTACTCCCGCAGCAAGGAACGCCTCTGGAAAAAGGGCGAATCCAGCGGACATGTCCAGCGTGTCAAATCGATGACGCTTGACTGCGACGATGACACCCTCCTGATCCAAGTGGAACCGATGGGCCCTACATGCCACACCGGAACGAAAAGCTGCTTCGGTGATGAACCTGCTTCCCCGCTTCTTTCGCTCGAAGCCATGATCCGTGACCGCCAGGCAGAATCGGATGAGGGCTCGTATACCAACTACTTGCTCGGCAAGGGGCTCGACAAGATTGCCAAGAAATTTGGCGAGGAAAGCTTCGAAGTCGTCATTGCGGCGATGAAGCGCGACCGAGAAGAGCTGAAAAACGAGACCGCCGACCTGCTCTATCACCTGTTTGTCCTGCTGCATGAGCAGGGCATCGATTTCAGTGAAGTCGAGCAGGTGCTACATGAGCGCCATTCCAAGAAAAACAACTTCAAGGGTGAGCGGCAGGACGTGGAGAACTGGTGAGTCGCTGACATATCGGAGTGAAACGTTGCGATACTAAGCTGAAACGTTGCGATACTCCATTGAAACGTTAACAAAATGCAACTCCATCTAAAAAGGACCGGCAGCCGCCGGTCCTTTTCGTTGTATCCCGTCTTATGCCTTCGCTTCTTCCGCTTTCGGGCGAAGCGTATGTTTCAGAACCTTGCCTGAAGCATTCCGTGGGAGCACATCCAGGAACTCTACTTCTGCAGGGAGTTTGAATTTCGCGAGGTTTTGGGCGCAGTATTCGAAAATCTGCTCCTCGCCGAGTTCCTTCCCTTCCTTAACCACCACAAACGCTTTTGGCACCTCACCATAAACCGGGTGCGGGACGCCGACAACTGCGGCTTCAAGCACTTCGGGAATCTGGAACAGCACTTCCTCCACCTCGAGCGGATAAATGTTTTCCCCGCCGCGGATGATCATGTCCTTTTTGCGGTCAACGATATACAGCAGCCCGTCCTCATCGGTGCGCCCGAGGTCGCCCGAATACATCCAGCCGTCCCGGATCGTGCGGGCGGTTTCTTCTTCGTTTTTCAGGTAACCTTTCATGACCTGAGGACCCTTCACAACGATTTCACCGACCTGCCCCGGCGGGAGCGTGCGCCCCTCTTCATCGACGACACGCACTTCCGTTCTCGGAAGTGCCTCGCCGACCGACCCGATCTTATCGAGAGCGTAATGGTCTTTCAGCGTCGTTGCTGCAGGCGTATTTTCCGTCTGGCCGTAAAGGTTCTGGACCTTCACGCCAGGGAAAATCTCTTTCAGCTTTTTCACGAGTTCGTACGGCATCGGTGCCGCGCCGTAGCAGAACAGCCGCAGGTCCGGGACATTGAGTTCCCCGATATCCGGACGGTTCAGGAGAATCGCAAACATCGCCGGCACACCAAAGAACATCGTCGCCCGGCTTTCCTCGAGTGTCTTCACTGTCCTGTCCGGCGAGAAGGCCGTCTCGATAATGAGCGAGCCGCCACTGACCGACACGGCGTTCATGAACACATGGCTTGCCGCGCAATGGAACAGCGGGGTCGTAATCTGCATCTGGTCAGCAGAGGTGACGTCCATCGCCTCTGCCCAGATTTCCGCCGTCTCCAGGAGATTCCGGTGCGTCAGCATGACGCCCTTCGGTTTGCCGGTCGTCCCGGACGTATACATGATGACAGCCGTCTCGTCGGCCTTCGGATCCACCGGTTCGGGGATGAGTGATCCGTCTTCGAGTATGGCATCGAACTCCCCGGAGACGCCAATCTCCAGAACTTCCCGGAAAGATACGCCCGTATCGTCCGCCGTTTTCCGGAGCACTTCGTCCACAATCAGCGACTTGGCTTCAGAGTGCTCGAAGATATAGCCGATTTCCCTGGCTGTGAGCTTCGTATTGACCGGCATGAGAATGAACCCGCCGAGCTGAACGCCGAAATAGGCGGCCACAAACGAGTCCGAATTTCCTGCAAGCAGCGCAATCACATCCCCCGGCTTATAGCCCTTCCGCTGGAAATAGGCAGCCACCCGTTCCGCCCTTTCCCGGAATTCCCCGTACGTCCACTCTCTTCCCTCGAACGAGGTATACACCTTATCGGGCTGTGACTTTCCGTACCCGACGACCTTTTGGGGCATGAACATAGGCATTCTCTCCTTTTTATCTGTTAGATAATTAAAACTATTCTATATTCCACAGATGGATTCCTGCCATTCACTCATCGTTTATGGTATTTCAAACAGTTTTTTGCTGGATTCCTTTTGCAAACAAAAAAGGCTATTCCCGCTCACACGGGATAGCCCTCATGATCACCAGTATCCCACTTCTGCCTTTGCCGGGGATGAATGTGCCGGGGTTGGTCTGTATTGCAGAACGACAGGGTCGCCTACACTCAGCCGGCCGGCAAGGCCTGTCACCAGGTCCACCGTCTGCTTTCCGACGTCAATCGAATAATGGATCTCCCTTCCCTGGTAAAGCACATTCCGAACCGTTCCGCGGATGCCTTCGCCGGTGCCGAATGCCAGTTGTTCAGGACGAAGCGGGCATAGGCCGGTTTCACGGAAGGCCGGTCCGACATCCGGAACGTTCCACGCGAGCTCTGGACTTCCGAACGGATGGAAGCGGCTGCCCTTCCAGTCCCCCGGTATCAGGTTCGCCTTCCCGATGAATGTCGCGACAAATGGGGTTTCAGGCCGGGAATAGATCTCTTCCGGTGTCCCTGCCTGCTCGATTTTGCCGCCGTTCATGACGATGATCCGGTCAGCCATCGCGAGTGCTTCATCCTGGTCGTGCGTGACATAGACGATGGATGTCCCTGTCTGGCGGTGGATCGTCTGGATTTCATTCCGCAGTTCAAGCCGGAGACGGGCATCGAGGCTTGAGAGCGGCTCATCCATGAGTAGAAGTGATGGGTTTGGCGCAAGTGCACGGGCAATGGCGACACGTTGTTTCTGGCCGCCTGACAGTTCTGACGGCATGCGGCTGCCGTATTGGGCAAGGCCGACCATCGAGAGCATCTGCCGGACCCTGCCGGCGTTTTCCCTCTTCAGCACTGGGTCGATAAACCGGTGGTGGCGGAGCGGGAAGGCGACCTGTTCGCTGACAGTCATATGCGGCCAGAGTGCGAATGACTGGAACACCATGCCAAGATCCCGTTTTTCGGGAGGTACGGCGATGCCAGCGTTCGCTACCGTACTTCCGCCCATCCGGATCTCGCCCGCGGATGGCGTCTCGAATCCCGCGATCAGCCGAAGGAGTGTTGTCTTGCCGCAACCGGATGGTCCGACGATGGCGACGAACTCCCCTTCACCGATCTCAAGGTCGATGCCTTTCAGTGCATCCGTCTCCCCGAATGTTTTCCAGATGCCGGCCAGTTCTGTTTTCATGGTGAATTCACCCTCCTATTCCGGATACGCAACAGCAGATGAGCCAGTCCGGCAATCGCTCCCATCAGAACCAAGACGACGGCCGAGTAGGCGGTAGAATGGGTCGTGTAGCCGGCCTGCTCAAAGTTGAAGATGATGATGCCGATCGTCTCGGAACCGCTTGACCAAAGAAGTGACGAGACGGTCAGTTCTGTAAGCGAAGTGAGCAGGACAAGCAGCGCTCCGCTCAGGATGCCGCCGGACAAAAGCGGCAGCAGGATTTTTCGCCACTTCTGTAGCGCTCCTGCACCCGAGATCCGGGCCGCTTCCTCCATGTCAGGCGATACCTGCGCCATCGCGGTCATACTGCCGCGTACCTGGAGCACCATGAAGCGTGTGACATAGGCGATCAACAGGATCCCGGCGGTGCCGTAAATGCCCGGATTCCATCCGGGTAAGGGCTCCATCCAGGCAAAAATCATTGCAAGGCCGAGCACGATGCCCGGAAGCGCATACGGCAAGCCCACTGAAAGCTCGATATAGCGCAAGGTCCCTCCCGGCCTGCGTGTTCTGAAATACGCAATCGCCGTTCCAAAGACCAGACAGATCAGGGAAGCAGCCACCGCAAGTTTCAGGCTCGTGCCCATGGCTTCAAACGACTTACCATAGTCGAACAGGACATACCGGTAATGGTCAAACGTCAGGTTTTCCGGCATGAACGGCAGGCCGTATGCCCGGATGACTGACGTCTTCAGCATGGAAAGGAGCGGCACGATTCCGGTTCCGAGCACGAACAGCCAGAGCGCGGCCTCTACTAGCGGCCGCCTTTTTCCAAGGCGGACCCTCGGCTCAGTGTCCGGAGCTGCCGTCCCGTCCGTTGCCGATTTCCTCAGAAGCAGCCATTGGAGCAGAGTGCCGGCAAGCGCGACAATCGCCAGGATCACCGACAGCGCGGCCGCCCGCGAGAATGCCCCCGGGCCGAAGCCGATGACTTCCTGGTAGATCGCCGTGCTCAAGACGGTGATGTTCGCCGGGATACCGAGAAATGCCGGAATGCCGAAGTTATCGAGATTCGACAGGAATGCGATCATCGCGCTGCCGACAATACCCGGCAGCGCAAGCGGAAGCGTCACGCGGCGCAGCACAGTGAGGCTGCCGCCCCCTCCCGCCCGTGCCGCCCATTCCTGCTCCTTAGGGATGCGCCGGAGCACATTCGCCGTGAACAGGTGGACAAGCGGATAGTGGGTAATTCCGAGGACAAAAATGATGCCGCCCATGCTGTACAGGTTGATGTCCGCAAACGGGACGTCCGAGGCCAGCTGTGTCCAGGCAATCGTCACAATATAGCTTGGAATGATGAATGGCAGCAAGATCAGCACCTGCAGCACCTTCTTCATCCTGATGTCCGTATAGGCGGCGAGCCACGCTGTCGTCACTCCGAGCGCCAGAGAAAGACCCGTCGAACCCGCCGTGACGATCAGCGTGTTCAGAAGCATCGTCCACGTGCCGGATTCATTGAGAAGTGAGCGGTAATGGACAAGCGACATCCCGCCCTCTTCCACGAAGCTCATATAAAACAGGCGGATGACCGGGACGACGAATAATAGCGTAACGAGCAGCACCGAAAGCCATAGCGGAACGTTCTTCAACAGAGAAGAGCGGCGTCCGGCCCCAGCCGCCTGCCGCCCTCCGTCATTCAGGGTGATCTGTGTCATCGTACCGCCCCCATTATTCTCCGAACAGTTCCTTGAACTCGCGCTTGTCGTCATTACGGCCGTTGCTCAGCTCGTCAAGCGGCGCGGTCAGGACGTTCATCTCGTCGATGGATTTCAGTCCTTCAGGTGCATCGACACCTGTACGGATCGGTGTGTATCCGAGTTCTGACGCCAGCTTCTGGCCTTCTTCAGACAACACGAAATCGATGAACGCCTTTGCCGCGTCTTCATTGTCCGTGTCCTTGATCATGCCGATCGGTTCCGTGATGACCGGTACACCCTCTTCCGGATAAACGAGGTCCACCGGCGACCCTTCCGCTTTGGCATTGGCGACGATATAGTCCACGACCATGCCGTATGTTTTCTCTCCGCTCTGGACCGCTTTCAGCGCCGCGCCATTCCCCTGGACGACTGATGTTCCGTTATCCTTCAATGCTTGATAGAAGGCCCAACCGAAGTTGTCCTGACGGGTGAAAACCCCTGCGTTGTAAGCGGCTGCCCCGCTATAGAGCGGGCTAGGCATGATTGCTTCTTCTTTCGAAGCGGTGTCCGTCAGCACATCCCATGAATCCGGCAGCTGTTCCGTTTTTTCCATGTTGACGGCGAGGACAGTCGCCATCACTTTCGTTCCTGTATATGTATGGTCCGGATCGACGAAGTCTTCAGGAATCGCTTCGAGCTCTCCCGATTCGTACGGTTGCAGAAGATCCTGCTCCTTAAGACCCTCGAATGTTACGCTGTCGGCAACCAGAAGGACATCGGCCTGGACATCGCCGGCCTGCTCCTCCGCCAGCACCTTGCCGATGACTTCTTCCGTACCGGACCGGAAGACGTTCACATCCACATCCGGATGCTGCTCATTAAACGCATTCACCAGCGCAGTCGCATCCGTATCCGGCTGGGACGTGTAAAAGTCGAGCGTACCGCTTACTCCTCCGGCATCCGATTCTGATTCGGCATCCGTTCCCGAGCATGCGGCAAGCATCAGGCTTGCCGCAACCCCCATCGTCAGCATCGTCTTGTTCATCTTCATCTCTGTTTTCCCCCTATCGGTGTGATCTGTTCTTCACTGTGACCGGCGGCAAGGCCGATCTTCGATACCGTTATGTACCCTTCCCGCAGAAGGTGGAAGTCACTGTCCGGCCGTGAAGGCTCGAGCCATGCCTGACGGTCCCGCAGCCAGTAGAGAACTCCGCCTTCCGGCTGGTCCGCCGTCATATGGCGGTATCGGTCCAGGGAAAAGTCAGGGACGGCTTCCGCGATTCCCGGGCAGGCCGACTCCGGGATGGCGGGCAGGTTGATATTCAGGAGGCCCTCGATCGCTCCCTCTTTTCTGAGACTGGACAGCGCCGCGTAGAACAGGCCCTTCGCCGCCCCAAAATCAGGCTCCGACGCATCGTGGCGGTCCAGTGAAACGGCAAGAGACGGAATGCCTGTCAGGGAACCCTCTCTCGCCCCGCCGATCGTTCCGGAATAATGAATGTCTCTGCCGATATTGGCCCCTGCGTTAATGCCCGAAACTACACAGTCCGGCTTTTCTTCAAACAGGACACCGAGCGCCAGTTTCACGCAGTCCACAGGTGTACCGCCAACAATGGCGTAAGCCGGTACGTTTCCACCAAAAATCGTCATCCGCTCCGCCTTGAGCGGTTTCCGGAGCGTGATGGAATGACTTGCCGCGCTCCGTTCCCCGTCCGGCGCCACCACCGTGACTTCTCCGAAATGCTGGAGTACGTCCACGGCAGCGGCCAGGCCCGGGGCAAAAATCCCGTCGTCATTCGTCACCAGGAATCTCATGCATGATTTCCTCCATTCCGAATAACCCGTTCTTTTTCAGATACTCCACATTTTCTTTGAGCATTCCCGACTCCCCCAGATAATCGAATCCTTCAATCACCCGGATGATTTTCCGCTCGGCCGCTGCCCGGATGGCCGGCTTCACATCTATCTTTCCCTTGCCGAGTGGGACATGGAAGCGGTTGGCCGTGGCATCGCTGACATGAAGCTTGCCCACACGGCAGAGCGCATTCATTTCAATAAACGGGGAACGCGAAAACGGCACATGCGCCGTGTCGACCGTTACCGTGACAAACGGCGAGCGGTGGCGGACAAGCCGGTTCATCGTCTCCGGTCCCGTGACCAGTTCCCGGTCCCGATCTTCCATCATCTCGACGGACAGGGGCACCCCTTCCCGGATTGCAATCCTCTCCAGCCGGTCAAGCGAATGCTGCATTTTCTCGAGGTGCCATTCCGTCCAGCGCTCATTGACTGTGATCCGGCCCGGATGAATGGTCACATCTTCCGCGCCAAGGTCAGCAACCAGTGCGACCGAGCGCTCGATCTCCGCCAAGGACTGCTCTCGGATGCCCTCATTAAGCGAGCAGATGTTGAGGTCCCAGCTTGGCGCATGCAGAGTCAGGCCGAGCCCTGCATCCATGAGCACTTCCTTTACTGCATTTATCCGGAACCCCGAAAAACGGAACTGTTCTGTCCACAGTTCGACACCGTCGAGGCCTGCGGCCGTGAACTTGTCCGCGATCTGTCGGATCGTCCCGCCCCAGAGAAGTGTCGAGGATCCATACCAGTCCCTGCTCATCGTGACACCTCAGAGACCGGCATGATCTGGCTGAGCCAGCTGTGCACATCCTCTTTGTCGTAATCGACGGAACCCGGCAGCTGCGGATTGCGCGTGACCTCACCGTGGAAGTCGCTGCCTACGCTTTTCAGGAGCCCAAGCCGTTCCGACTCTGCCCACCACTGGACCGTCTCCAGTTCGGAGTGGCCGGCATAATACACTTCAATGCCGTCAAGCCCTTCATCCGCGACACGATCAATGCTGAAACCGAACCGGTAAACTCCCGGGTGTGCGAGGAAGGCGAAGCCGCCGCACTCATGAATCAGGGAAATCGCCTCTTCGGATGAAAACGTTTCGCGCTCCACATAGCCGGGGCTTCCTGATGCGAGCAGCCTGTCGAACGCTTCTTCTACATCATGGAAATACCGGTGCTCCACGAGGACTTTGGCAATATGCGTCCTTACGATCACGCCGCCTTCAGCTTTGGACCGGCAGTCTTCCCAGCAGATGTCGTAGCCCATCCGGTTCAGACGCCGAACGATTTTCCGGCTCCAAGACTCGCGTTCCTGACGGCGCCACTCGCAGTGCGCAGTCATCAGCGGATGGTCCGGGTCAAAGCCGTAGCCGAGTATGTGCAGTTCGCCGTTCGGTCCGTACGTGTTCAGCTCGATTCCCGGCATCACCCGTACGCCTGTACGCTCTTCATGAACTTTCGCTTCCGAATAAGCGCCAACCGAGTCATGGTCCGTGATGGCGATACAGGAAAGTCCCTGGATTGCTGCCAAATCCATCAGTCCGCGCGGGGTCCGTTCTCCGTCCGAAAACACCGAGTGCATATGCAGGTCCACCTTCATCCGAAGCACCTCCTGTGATTAACTCCGATTTCATCTTAACGCCCGAATGTTTTCAGAATGTTAAGCTGCTGTTGAAGTTCGTAAAGGAACGGTTAAGATGGGAATATGTCGGGCTTCACCTTTTTCGGGCCGACTTGTGAGTTTGAAGATTAGGCAGCCGAGTTTGAAGATTAAAGGCCAATATGTGAAAAGTAGTTAGCCGCCCCCTTAAATGCACACAGAAAAACCCGGGTCAGCCGCTCTGACCCGGGTTTTGCATTTCTTCCTTTTTCAATTCTTCCGCCATGGCAGACAACCGCTTTTTATCGATTTTCCCGATATCGGTCTTCGGCAGCTCTTCCACAAAGAAGAAATCTTTGGGCACCTTATAGCTTCCGAGCGTCCGCGCGCAGTGGCTCAGCAGTTCTTCGGTTTTGGGAACGTTCGCCGGATGGGCCACGACAAACGCCACGACCCGCTCCCCCCACTTCCGGTCGGCAGTTCCAATGACCGCAATTTCCTTGACTCCGTCATGGCTGATCAGGCACTGCTCGACCTCCTGCGGGTAGATGTTCTCCCCACCTGAGATGATCATTTCCTTTTTCCGGCCGACGATAAAGTGGTCCCCTTCTTCATCACGGCTGGCAAGGTCGCCTGTGCTGAACCAGCCATCCCGCAAGGAATCTCGGGTAGCCTCATCATTGTTCCAATAATGGGAGAACAGGTGGCGGCCCCGCAGTTGGAGTTCTCCCACTTCACCGGAGCTGCACAGTCTTCCTTGTGCGTCGACGATGCGGACTTCATTGAACTGCATGCTTTTCCCGACGGCTCCCCTTTTCTTCATTGCCGTATCGGCATCGATGATGAAATTATTCGGGCCTGCTTCCGTCATGCCGTACCCTTCCCTGAAGCGGACGCCCTTTTTCCGGTAGGCATCGTACACGGTTGAAGGGCACGGCGCGCCTCCGGACAGGAAGACATCAACAGAGGGAAAGTCGGTTTCCCAGAACAATTCGGTATCAAGCATCGCCTGGTGCATCGTCGGGACAAACAGGGAAATGGTCGTCCGGTGGTCATTTAGCGCCCGTATCGCCTCTTCCGGATCGAACTTCCGGCCGATGACGACGGTACCGCCGGCCATAAGAACCGGGAGGCTAAGTGCATTCAGGCCGCCAGTGTGGAAAAGCGGCATGTAGTTGAGCGTGCAATCGCGACCCGACAGATTCCAGCTGATGATTGTGTTGATGGCGTTCCAGTTGACCGATTCGAATGTGAGCACAACCCCTTTGGGGCGCCCCGTCGTCCCTCCCGTATAAATCATCATCCACGGATCATCCAGGCGGCTCGGTACGTGTTCTGAACGGAGGTTCGCGGATGTTGCCTGGCCGGAATCAAGCGGGCCGAATGGAACGCCGAGCCCGGCTGCACGGCCGGCGTGGTCGTCATCGTGCAGCAAAATCGACGGCCCGCTGTCGCCCACAATGTACCGGAGCTCGCTTTCACTGAGCCGCCAGTTCATCGGTACGTAAATCAGCCCCCTGCCTGCGCAGGCAAACAGCACGGCGAACAGGTCGATCCGGTTATGTGACAATACCGCGACCCGCTCCCCTTTCCGGAGACCGGCCGAACGGAACCGTTCCATATAGGCGGCCGTCCTGCCGGCAAGCTCCCCATAGGACCAGCGCTGTCCGGTATGTACATCGACAAGGGCCGTGCTGTCCGGCGTGATTTCCGCCCGCTTCATGATCCATCCGTGATCCGGGTACATTCCGCTCTCCTCCTTTTGTTACATCATGATGCCGCCGTCCACCTGGAGCACATGGCCGTGCACATAGGCGGATTCATCCGAAGCCAGGAACAGATAGGCATTCGCAATATCTTCCGGTTGGCCGAGCCGCCTGAGAGATATGCCGCCTTCCATCTGCTCAATCACCTTCTCCGGCATTTTGGCGACCATCGCCGTCATTGTGAAGCCCGGGGCGACGGCGTTGACATTGATGCCCTTGCGGCCGAGCTCTTTTGCCCACGTCTTCGTCATGCCGACAACCGCCGCTTTGGACGCGGCGTAGTTGGTCTGCCCAAAGTTGCCGTAGACGCCGCTTACAGACGAAGTGTTGATGATCTTGCCGCTTCCCTGCTCCGTCATATGGGCCGCGACTGCCTGCGTGCAGTTGAAGACACCTGTCAGATTGACATCAAGCACCTGCTGCCACTGTTCTGCGGTCATCTTCATGAGCGTCGCATCCCTTGTGATGCCGGCATTGTTGACAAGCACGTCTATACGTCCGGAGACGCTCAGCGTCTCCTTCACCATCTGGTCGACACTTTCACGGTCGGCGACGTTCACACGGATAAACCGGACGTCCAGGCCGTCTGCCTTTAGCTGCTCTTCCGCTTCCCGGCCCGCCTGTTCGTCAAAATCAGCCAGGATGACCCTGGCCCCTTCTTCCGCAAAGCGTCTGCCGGCGGCAAGACCGATACCGTTCGCGCCGCCCGTGATGATCGCTGTTTTCCCTTCAAGCCTCATGCTGCTTCACCTTCTCTGCCAAGAATGTTTCAATGGATTTCTTTAGTCCGTCCAGGTCATCGACCAGCGGGGAGTGGCCGTTGTCTTCCAGGGAGACGAACACCGCATTGTCCCCGAGGTCCGCCATGATTTCATCCGCCATCTCCTTGGTGACTACCAGGTCCCGGTCACCGCGCAGGACGAGGACTGGTATCCGGATGTCCTTTGCCTGATCGGTCCCTTCCGTCAGTCCATTGTGGGCGTTGCTGATGTTGAACGTATTCAGCGCGTGATATACGTCGGCCAGATTCCGCTGTGTCAGCATGTCGTCGACATACATGTCATAGCGTTCCGGATCCGGCTGCCGCTTTGTATAGATCGCCGCATTCCAGACCGCTTTCAGACCATCCCTGTTTTTCGTATCGTACAGCTCTTGCATCGGCTTCGTCTTAGCCGGGTCCGCTTCGATTTCTTCGATGGTCCGGAGACGCTTTTCCGGATCCGGGCTCCCGTCCGGTTTCACGCCGTAGAACGGATACCCCCGTGTCGAGGCAGAAGCCAGGAGGACCAGTTTTTGGACCGGGTCCGGGTGGTCTGCCGTGAACTGCATCGCCACCGCTCCGCCCGTCGACCAGCCCGCCAGGCTGAACTTCTCGAGGCCGAGCTGTTGCGTGAAGTCATGCAGGTCCTCCGAGAAATCCCTGATGGATGTGATCCTCTTATTGTAGGAGGATTCGCCAAACCCCCTCAGATCCGGCGCAATGACCGTGTACATCGGATCGAGCGCATCAATCAGGATGTCCCAGTGCTTCGAGGATGTCATGTTTCCGTGGACCAGCACGATGACTTCATCACCGCCCGGCCGCTCCCTGTAGGTGATCGTCTCGCCGTTTCCGAGTCTGACTTCTTTTAAAGCCAATCCAAATTCCCCCTTGTCATTCCGGCCCCCACCTGACTGTCATCGCACCCCACGCATAGCCGATCCCGGCGCTGACCAGTACGGCGACGTCTCCATCTTTCAGCTTTCCCTGCCGCTCCGCGAGTTCCAGCGAAAGGATCTGGTCGAACTGGCCGATATGGCCATAATCATCCAGGTAAACAGATTGGTCATCGCTCAGGCCGAGCTGGCCGAGGACATAGTCATGAGCGGACCGCTTCATATGGAGGATACCGAGATAATCGATATCGGCATCCGTATAGCCGCTCTTCGCCAGCGATCCCCGGATTACCTTCAGAAAGTTCTCCATCGACCGTTGTGCCAGCCGCATCTTCATCCCTTCCGGATCCAGGACATCCAGACGGTAAAGGCCGTCACGGAGAGATTCTTCGGTCAGCGGCTGCATCGTTCCGCCGACCGGCACGACGACATCCTCCGAAAATGATCCGTCCGTGATGATGTCTCCCTGAAGAACGGTGTTTCGCCCCAGGTCTTTGCGGAGGATCATCGCCCCGCCACCTGCCGCCAGGTTGAACATGAACCGGGTCCGCTCATTGCCATAGTCGATGAAGTCACCATTTCGGTATCCGCCGGCGAGAAGCACCGTCCGGATGTCCGGGTCCGACTCCATGAGGGCAGCGGCCACCTTCATCGCCATGATGGTCGTCCCGCACCGCATGGCGGCATCAAACCCCCATGCGTGATGGGCACCGAGTTCTTCCTGCATCTTGATCGCGGCGGTCCAGAGCGGATATTCCTTGTGCTCTTCGCCGATATAGATGATGAGGTCGATTTCCTTCGCGTCAATCCCCGCTTTGCGGATCGCCTCCCGTGCGGCCCTGATGCCCATCGCCGCCGTATGATCGTCCTTTCCCGGTACGGGAATCCGGTTGATGCCGAGTTTTGTCCGGACCACCTCTTCCGGAAGGCCGGTCATCTCCGCCAGCTGCTGCGCATCAAAGTAGGTTTCCGGTATATACATTCCCGTGCTTAAGATTCCGACTGACATGGCTCTGCCCCTTTATCCATTTTCTTCTGCCTTGGCCTTCAGGACCGGCTGCTTCGCCCGGATCGCGGCTTCCCGCTTGCCGAGGCGCTTTGCCCTGATCTGCCGGAACCAGCCGACGATCCCCTGCGGGAAGAAGATCACCGCCAGGATATAGACGATTCCGAAGAAGATGATCCACCGCTCGAAAATCGGGTAGTCACGGGCAAGTCCCGACAGGTAATGTTGTGCAAATTCGATGACAGTGGCACCGAGGATCGGTCCGATCAGTGTGCCCACTCCGCCGATGATCGTCATGAGCAGGGCATCAAGCGTGATATCCATCGTCATGACACTTGTGTTGACGAAGCGGAGCGAGACCGAATAGAGCGACCCGGCAAGGCTTGCAAACACGCCTGCGACGACCGATGCCGTCACTTTGTAGTGAAGTGTCTTGTATCCGAGTGACGCTGTCCGCTGTTCGTTCTCCCTCACGGCGATGAGCACGCGGCCCATCGGCGAGGCGACAAAACGGGACAGGATCAGATAGACGAGGACCAGGCAGCCGAGCGCCGCCAAATAGAACATCGTCCGGTCCTGGAAAAGCTCAGGAGCGCGGAAGGTAAATCCGTCATTTCCGTTCGTGACCGTCCGCCACTTTTCCGCAGCGACCAGGAACAGTCCGGAAAGCGCCAATGTGAACATGGCATAAAAGTGGCTTTTCAGCCGCAGCGTCAGCAGCCCTGCAATAAAGCTGAGAATGCCTGCGATCAGCATCCCCGCCCCGACCGACAGGATGAACATGCCGAGCGTCGGCTCCATCCGGTCCAGTATGACCGCAGTCGTGTAGGCACCAACACCGAAGAACATCGCGTGGCCGAACGAGACGATGCCTGTGTAGCCGAGCAGGATGTCATAGCTCATCGCCAGGATGGCGAAGATGAAGATCTGCGTCAGTAAAATGGTCATCGTCCTGGAGTCCGAGAAAAACGGGAAGGCGGCAAGCACTGCAGCCAGGATGATCAGCCAGAAGTTCTTTCCTTGAAGTTTGGATATCATCAGTCATGCCTCCTTTGCCGTGAATAGTCCCTGCGGCCTGAAGATGAGCACGACTGCCATCAGGATCATGTTCACCGCGAGAGACAGCGACGGGACGAAGTAAGCCATATAACTCCCGGCAAGCCCGACCAGGATGGCCGCCAGAAGTGACCCCGGGAAGCTGCCCATTCCGCCGATCACGACGACGATAAATGCGAGTATGGCAAATTCAAGCCCCATCTCCGCATACACAACACCGGAATAAGGTGCCATGAGCGCTCCGGCCAGCGCCGCGAGCGCAGCCCCCGCCATGAAGACGTACAGGAAGACTTTATTGATATCGATGCCGAGTGCCTGCACCATCTCTTTGTTGATGACGCCGGCCCTGACGATCAGCCCGATCTTCGTCCGTTTCAGGATGAACTGGACGATGGCGAATACGATAATTCCGATGAGGATGATGAACAGGCGGTATTTGATCAGGATGACACCGCCCACCTCCCAGCTTCCCGAAAGGTAATCGGGTGTCTTCGCCGCGATCTGATTCGGCCCGAAGACGACTTTCAGCATTTCAGACAGGACGAGCATGAAACCGAGCGTGATCAGGATCTGCTGGACATGGTTCCCGTACACGGGTTTGATGATCAGCTTCTCTGTGATAAAACCGAGGACAATGCCCGTCAGGATCGCGCCGACAACGGAAATGATGAAGCTTCCGGTGATCCCGTAGAAAAAGACGCCGCTAAAGGCTCCCCAGGCGAACAGTCCGCCGTGGGCAAAGTTCAATACGCTCATCAGGCCGAAAATGAGCGTCAGTCCGGCTGCGAGCAGAAAAATCAGCATGCCCGTGGCAAGTCCATTGACTGTAAGATTCATTAGTAAACCCATTTACATTGCCTCCCTTCAGGCGATCCCCAGATATGTCCTCTTCAGTTCTTCATCCCGCACCAGCTCTTCCATGCGGCCGTTTTGGACCGTCTTTCCGTCGTCAATCAGTGTGTACGTATCGCCGACCCCGGCAGCCATCGAGAAGTTCTGCTCGACGAGGACGATCGTGGTCTGCTTTTTCATCTCCCGGATCGCTTCCATGACGGATTCGATCACAATCGGGGCGAGTCCCTTGGATGGTTCGTCGATCAGCATGAGCCTGTTGTCATTGACGAATGCCCTCGCCATCGCGAGCATCTGCTTTTGGCCGCCCGACAGATGGCCGCCTTCCTTTTTCCAGAACTTCTTCAGGTCCGGGAACAGGGTCAGGACATAATCCTGGCGGGCCATTGCAGCCTCATCCTCCTTGCGCATTGCGACTTTCAGGTTTTCCTCGACGGTTAGCGTTGTGAAAACCGCCTGGTCTTCGGGCACGTAGCCAATGCCCCCGTTCGCTACAGAAAATGTCGGCAGCTTCGTGATGTCCTGCCCGTCATAATGGATCGTGCCTGATGAGGCCGGGTTAAGTCCCATGATCGTCCGAAGTGTTGTTGTCTTCCCCGCGCCATTCCGGCCGAGCAGCACGGTAACCTCGCCCTCTTCAGCTGTCAGCGAAACACCCTGAAGGATGTGGTACTGTCCGATATGGGTGTGGACGTTCTCAAGCGTGAGCAGTCTGCTCATGGGGCATCCCTCCCAGGTAGGCATTTTGTACGGTTTCATTCTGCATGATTTCTTCAGGTGTCCCGTCTGCCAGGAGCTGTCCGTTGAACAGCACCATAATCGAGTCCGAGAGATCCAGGATCATGTCCATCTTGTGCTCGATCAGGAGGACGGTTTTATCCCCGCCTTCCTTGATTTTCCGGATGACATTCAGAATGGACGGCACTTCTTCCAGTGACATCCCTGCAGTGGGTTCATCCAGAAGCAGCACTTCGGTATCAAGTGCGAGCAGCATGGCAATTTCCAGCTTCCGCTTCTCACCGTGGGAAATCTGGCTGGCGATGGCGTCCGCCTTGCCGTCAAGAAGGACGGTCGATAAGATCTCCATCGACTCTTCCGTGAATTTCTTATAGGAACTGTAGTGGCGGAACGGGTTATACCGGACCCCTTCCCTCGACTGGACCGCCAGCCGTACATTCTCCAGTACGGTCAGGTTCGGAAATACGTTCGTGATCTGGAACGACCGCCCGAGGCCCAACCGCGTCCTTTCAACAGGAGACAGACTATCGATCAGCCGGCCCTTGAAGTACACACTGCCTTCCGTCGGCTTCAGTTCGCCGCTGATCAGGTTGAAAAAGGTCGTCTTGCCCGCACCGTTCGGCCCGATCACCGACTTGAATTCTTTCGGCGGCAGGGTGAAGTTCACGTGGTCAACGGCGGTATGTCCGCCAAATCGGATCGTCAGGTTTTCTGTTTGCAATATCGGTTCCATATCTGAATCCTCCCCTCAATTGTTCCGCCCTTCCGGACGCACGCCGGAGTGGTGTGCATCCGGAAAGGCGGGACGGCGGGTGCCGTCTGCTTTCCGTCTTTCTTTCCGGGAGCCCAATCAGTTCATGATCGGAGGCTCGGTCTCCTCAGGCGAGAGTTCGCGGATCAGCACAGGCACCGGATACGGGACCCCTTCCTGCTGTTCCAGCTTGATCGCATAAAGGGTCTGCAGCGCCTGATGGTCTTCTTCACGGAAAGTCATCGTGCCTTTCGGCGTTTCAAACGACATGCCTTCCATAACCTCAATCAGCTGGTCTGCATCCGTTTCCCCTTCCGTCTGTTCGAGTGCTTCTACGATGGCGATCGCAGCCGACATGCCGCCCGGCGTAAATAGGTCAGGCACTTCACCATCAAAGCGGTCCGTGTGTTCCTTGACGAGCCAGTCGTTCACTTCGTTGTCAGGCAGTGTGTGGTAGTAAACCGAGAACCCTTCCATGCCAACAAGCGGTTCCATGACGGACAGTGCCGGAATGTCCGGTGCACCGGTGGAAATCTTGATTCCTTTTTCCTGAAGCTTCATGTCGGAAATCTGGTTCCAAGGGGAGTTCGCGCCTGCCCAGACGACGAACAGGTAATCCGGATCCGACTCGATTATTTTCTGGAGGTTCGCCGTGAAGTCGGTGGCTGCCGGATCGGCATACTCTTCAAGGACGATCTCCGCGCCAAGGTCCTCTGCAGCGTTCTTGAATGCCTCCACACCATCCCAGCCGAACGAGTAGTCCGGTGCGAAAGTCGCGATCTTCACGCCTTCACCGGCGATCGAAGCCGCTCCCGCCACAGCGTCCTGCGAGGAGTTCCTCGCCGTGCGGAACAGGTACTTGTTGAACTCAGAGCCGGTGATGCTGTCAGCGACCGCCGGCTCGACGATCATAACTTTTTCATACTCTTCCGCGAGCGGCAGGACCGCGAGCGTGTCACCGGAGCTGGACGATCCGACAAGGAAGTCCACTTCATCTTCCTCGAGGAGCTTTGTCGCTTTCTGAACAGCTACTTCCGGCTTGGTTTCCGTATCTTCGTAGACCACTTCGATTTTCTTGCCGTTGACTTCCATCGATCCGTCGGTCGCATATTCCAGACCGAGGTCGAATCCTCGTTGTGTCTGCTTTCCGTACGACTCAAGCGCGCCGGTCAATGAGGCCAGGACACCGACCTTGATCGTTTCATCGCTGCCGCTACCTTCCACTTCATCGGCACCGCTGTCCGAACAGGCTGCCGAAAACACCAGCACACATGCGAGACTGAGCAAACCTGCAACTCTCTTCAACTTGCACTCCTCCTCCGCTGTTTTGTAAACGCTTTCTGAACTGTCTACATCATAGATCGAAAGAGTTGCAAATGAGTTGCAGACACCCACACGAAGATGGGTGTCTGCGAGCAAAAGCGTAGCGGACGATCTTCTGCGAGCATAAGCGATAGCGTTGCGGAGCATTGCGGAGCACAAAGACGAAGATTGGCTGCTGCGTGCAAATGCGAAGCGTTGCGGAGCACAAATACGAAGATTGGCGTCTGCGAGCAAAAGGCGGTAATTTCGTCATTCATCCTTCCAGTCTCGTCATTCAACAGGTTAATCTCGTCATTCGACCGGGTAATCTCGTCATTCGCGCCCTGCATTAGGATGAATGACGAAATCAGGACTTCGAATGACGAAACTGAGCCTCCGAATGACGAAACTAGCACCGCGAATGACGAAACCGCCATAATGCGCGATCATCTTCCACCGCCGGATAAAGTTCTTCCATAGACATCAGCCCGGCAAGCTTGCTCCAAAGTGAATCGCAGGTCAGCCTCACGCCCCCCGCCACCGCTTTCCCGCATGACAAAAAACCTCCCCAAATCCCCTTCGCCCAAAGCTAATGCGAAGCAGATTCGAGAAGGTTCGGATCCTTCTTTTTAATCAGCTATTTGAATATGCTCATGTTTCTTCTATAAACTCTTCATTCGTTTCGGTTGCTTCCAGGACCATTTCGTACATGCGGATGGTCGGCTCCATCGGTTCGATGCCGAGCTCGCGGTCGAAGACGTCCCTGCACCGTTCAAACCAGCGAATGGCACGGGACCGCCTGCCCAGCCGGTAGTTGGCATAGATCAGGAGGCGGTAGGCTTCTTCCCTCGTTTCATCTGCCTCGAGGAGTTTTTCGGACCAGCCGATGACTTCATCGTATTCTTCGAGCCGGGTGCAGGACTGTGCCAAACGCTCCATCACGTCCAGCCGGAGCCGGGCATGGCTTTCCCGTTCCGTTCGGATCCAGTCTGTCGCGGGCTTTTCTCCGAACAAGACGCCGCCATATCGGTATATCGCTTTTTCGAGCTTTTCTTTTGCGTCTTCCGCCCGCCGTTCACGGATGCCCGCTTCTGCATATTTCCTGAACAGCTCGACGTCCGTGACCAGACTGCTTTCAGGATTCAGCCGGTACATCGTCTTCCGCCGACTGATGAAGAAGGGCTCCTCACGCGCATTCCGGTCCGGTTCCAATACTTTCAGAAGCGCGTTCAGCGCCACCTTGAAATCCCGGTCGGCCGACTTCTCGTCCGCATCCGCCCAAAGCGCATGCAGCAATTCCTCTTTTGGGATATAGCGGTCCCGGTTCAGACACAAGTAAGCGAGGAGTTCCTTCGATTTATCCCGCTTCCACTCCCTGTCCGGTACTTCACGGCCATCCCGGTACAGGATGAACGGCCCTGACAGCCGGACAAACAGGTTATGGACGGGATACCTCACACCGGTCTCCGTTCCGGTGATTTCTGCCAGACGTGCAGCCGATCCCGGACTTTCAGCTGCGGCAGCACGGGCGATCATGGCCTGCATGGTTTCCATCCCCACTGGCGCCATTAATGTTCTGCGTCGGATAAAAAACTCGTAGCCGTGCTCCGTCAGCAAACGGCCGAACTCTTCAAAATCCGAGTAAAATCGCACTTCATCCCCATTGCGGAACGCCGAGTGCGCCATCCAGAACGCCGATGCCATCCTGCCAAATGTATCTCCGCTCCTGATGAACAGCGAGCGGGCCTTTTCGGCCGCGTCGCCGGACAGCCCCCATTCCTCCATCCGTGCACGGATCACCGAGATGCCAATGAGTATGATGGCCGACAGCCACTGATCATCGACGGATTCTGTCTCGGCAAGCCCCTTTTCCGCACAGGAAAGCGCCTCGTCAAACCGACCTTCCGAAGCCCGCAGCATCGCGAGACCCAGATACGCTTCGGCCGTTCCACGGGTGACGTTCAGCTCTTCCATGATGCCGATGGCGTCCAGATACAGCCGTTCAGGGGTCCGGAGGTCATACGGATCCTCCAGAAATTCCGCATGGCCTTTCCGCATTCTCGCCACCGCGCCGACAAATGCCGACTGCTTGCCACGAATCCCTTTGCCGGCGGCTTCTTTCGCCCGCTCAGCCTCCCCCTTAAGGGAATAAATGAATGAAAGGAGTAGATCCGTTTCCCGGTGTGAGTCAGGGAGATGGGCTGTGTTGCCTGTCCGCTGTTCCAGAAGACCAAGTGCATCATCAAGCCTTCCTCTCCGCAGAGAAATCCGCACATCCAGATTTCCTTCAGAAAGGATTGTGGCATCGAGCCGGGCATCGGCGGCCCAGGTTTCCGCTTCTTCCGCCTTGCCGAGGTTTACGAGGTTTTCCGCGTATTGCCGTTTCAGGCGGTCCATCGCTTTTTGGTCCGTCCCATCACCGTTTTCGGCTTCCACGATGGCTTTCCGCAAAAACGGTTCGGCGCTTCCCGGCTGAATGGTATCCAGATAAATATGTGCGATGCCAGCGTTTGCCCGGCTGACCATAACCCGGTCCCCCGCCGCTTCGGCCAGCTTCGCACAGCGCAAATAGGACTGCTTTGCCTTTTCATAAAACGCCCGGTAGCGGAAACATTCCCCCTCATGGCAGTACAGGCCATACCATGTCTCCTTCACCTGAGCCGGCAAGGTTTTCAGGCGGTCGAGCAGCCAGTCGAACTTGCCCTCTTCCACCACCTCATGCGCATATGCATCAAGGAAACTCGCGAAGAAAACCGGATCTCCTGACTTTTCCGCATGGTGCAGTGCCTGGATCGTTTCGCCGCGCTCCGCGCAAAAACGGGCGGCCTTTTTCTGCAATTCTTCAAATCTTCCAGGCTGGATGTCGTTCCATTTGTTTTCCAGGAATTGCTGAAACAGGGCATGGAACCGGTAAGAGCCGGAGCCAAGCGGCTGGATGAACACATGACGTCGGGACAGGTCATCCAGCTTTTCTGCCCGGGCCTCACCGTAAAATGCCCGGATCAGGGAATCTGAAAAAGCGGGAAAGATGCTGAACTCCAGCAGGGCCTTTTGATCATCTGCCGGCATCCAATGAAAGACATCCTCAGAAAGATAGGAAAACAGATCGGCCAGAGCCGGCTTCAGAATCGGCTCTTCCCGCTCCTGTCCGTCCCGGACCTGGTCGGCCATGAGCCGAACGGCGATCGCCCATCCTTCCGTGAGCGTCAGAATCTGATCAGCCACCGCAGCGTCCAGCCTGCGGCCGAAATAATCCTCAAAGTATACTTCGATCTCATCCCTGCTAAATCTGAAGATCTCTTCCCCCACTTCGGACAGGCGGCCGGAAAGTTTGAGCTTCGGCAGCACCGACCATTTCGGCTTCATCCGGGATGCGACGACCACCCGGATCTGCGGAGGGAGAAACTCCAGCACCTTCTCCATGAAATAGTCGATTTCAAACACATGGTCGACATGGTGGAAGTCATCGATGACAATGGCGAATGGCTCCCGGATTTTCATCAGCTCATTGACGAACGCACCCGGAATTCCCGCAACCGCCCTGCCGGGAGCCGGTTCGTTCCCTCCGAATGCCGCTTCCGGATCAAATGCCGGATCCGACAGCTGGATGCTCCGGAACAGATGACGCAGGAATGGAAGCAGGTCGTCGTCCTCCGAAGAAACGGTATACCAGGAATACCGGACCGATTGATCCGCAAAAAACCTGGCCAGTCCCGAGCTTTTCCCGTACCCGGCTCCGCCGTGGACAATCATCGTCTGCGCATCCAGCCCTTTCCGGAATGCGCGATTCAGACCGGCTCTCGGCATATAGGATGACGGCGGCACCGGCGCAATCAGTTTGGTCATGATCAGCTCCTGTTCCGACATTCTGCTTCCCCCTTTCGTCTTGGTCCTTTCATCGTAACACAACAATTATTTGAATTAAATGACATCTTTATAGCCGGGCCTATTGCCAGAGATACTAAAAGCCGGCCCTATAAAAGGACCGGCCGGTAAGCCTGTTACTGATTGGTCTGGTTTGCGATCTCAATCGCACGATTGGTGCCTTCGACCGCCTCATCAAGAACCTGTTGCGGATCGGCGCCCTGATAGAGATTTTCAAGGGCGGTGACTATCTGCTGACGGGATTCAGGGAAGACCGAGATGAGCGCTCCCTGTGTGACAACGGATGGCTCTGTATCCTGGAGCTGGTTGACCGTCACCTGGAACTGCGGATATTCGGCCCACTTCTCCTTCACGATGTCCTCCTCATAGGCATCCGGATTGATGGCGAAGTAACCGGTGTCGAGATGCCATTTCGCCTGGATTTCCGGAGTGGTGAGATACTTCATGAATTCCCATGCGGCCTGCTGTTCTTCGTCCGCGATCCCCTTGGACATCCAGAGCGACGCGCCGCCGATGATGACACCATGGCGTTTTACTTCATCGGCATGCGGGATGTACGCCGCGCCGACTTCAAACGGCGAAGATTCGATCGCATTGGCGATGCCGGCCGATGAATCCATGTACATCGCTACTTTGCCAGACGAGAATGCCGCACGGATGTCGTCCCAATTTGTTCCGAAGTTGCCGAATGTGCCTTCCTTATTCATCGTATCGAGGAAGCGGAAGACGTTCAGCCCTTCCGGACCGTTGAAGACGGCTTCGGTCGCATTGCCTGCGCGGCCGTTTTCTTCGTTCACATAAAGGCCGCCCTGTGTCGCGAGCAGTTCCTCAAAGAACCAGCCGTAAGTCAGCATCGAGAATCCGTACATCTCATCAGTCTTCAGCTGGGAAGATGCGTGGATGACGTCTGCGAAAGTTTCCGGTGCCTTTTCAGGATCGAGCCCTGCCTCGCGGAATGCGTCTTTGTTGTATAGGAGGACCGGTGTCGAGGAGTTGAACGGCATCGAATACAGTTCACCATCAACCGAGTAGTAGTTCAGGATGTTTTCCTCAAGCTGGGACAGGTCATAGCCGTCCTCATCAATAAATTTCTGGACCGGCTCGATGTAGCCGCTGTCGATCATGTACTTCGTTCCGATTTCAAACACCTGCATGAGGGCAGGCGCGTCTTTCGTGCCTCCGATGCTGCGGAGTTTCGTGAGAAGTTCTTCGTAGCTGCCCTGGAATTCCGGTTTGACAACGTATTTGTCCTGGGATTCGTTGAAGCCCTCGGCAATGGCATCAAGCGATTCCTGGCCGCCGCCCGACATCGCGTGCCAGAACTCGATTTCCACTTTGCCGTCTTCATTCACCGCAGCTTCCTGCTGCTCCCCTTCTTCCTGGCTGTCCGCATCTGCATCCGTTTCGGGCGCAGCATCCGGATCACTGTTCGTACATGCCGCAAGTACCAGCATGACAAAAGCCGCCATCACCAATAAGCCAAACCGCCACTTTTTCATCAGATTCTCATCCCTCTTTCTTTTTTATGAGTAAATCCCACTCACTTCAGTGCGCCCTGCGTCAGTCCCTTCTGCAACTGTTTTTGTCCGAGGAACAAAAGCAGGAGGGTCGGAATGATCACGACGATGACCCCTGCCATCACCACCCCCCAATCGGTTGCGACTTCCTGGGACTGGAGCTGTTTGAGCCCGATCTGGACTGTCCGGACCGAATCATTTGTCGTGACGAGGAGCGGCCAGAGATACATATTCCATGTCGTCAGGAACCCGTAAGCCCCGAGTGTCACCAGGCTCGTCTTCGATACCGGAAGAACCACCCGACGGAAAAACGCGAACGGGCCGAGTCCCGCGACCTGCGCGGCTTCATGCAGTTCTTTCGGAATCGTCTTGAAGTGCTGCCGCAGCAGGAATGTGCCGAATGCCAATGCAAAAAACGGCAGCGTCAGACCTTGGTAAGTGTTCAGCCAGTTCAGGTTCTGGATGATGAAAAAGTTCGGAATCATCGTCGCTTCCCAAGGAATCATCATCGTCGAGATAAACAGGAAGAACACAAAGTCCCGCCCCTTGAACGGAATAAAGACAAAAGCATAGGCTGCAAGTGAGCAAACTGCAAGCTGGCCGAGCATGACTCCCGCCGAAACGATAAAGCTGTTCAGCAAGTAGTTCAGGAGCGGAAGCCTGTCAAACACTTTGATGTAGTTATCCAGATGGAATGACTCGGGCAAGAACTTCCCCTGCATGAGTTCGGGTCCCGTCATGAAGCTGATCAGAAATGCATAGACAATCGGGAAAAACAGCACGATTGCAGAAATCGTCAGCAGCGTGTAGAAGATCAGTTTTTTCGGAAGGCTCATCGTCACTGGTAATGCACCTTCCTTTCACCAAACTTAAACTGCAGGATTGTCACGACAAGGATGCACAAAAACAGGAAAACCGCCTGCGCACTGGCCGTCCCGAACTGATAGTTCACGAACGCCTCGCGGTAAATGGAGTAGACGATCAGATTGGTCGACTGCGCGGGCCCTCCCTTGGTCAGGATGTCGATCTGCCCGAATGACTGGAAAGCGTTGATCAGCGAGATCGTGATGATGAAAAATAAAGTCGGCGACAGCATCGGCAGCGTGATCCGCCTCAGCTGATAAAAATAGCCCGCACCATCGATTTTCGCGCTTTCATAAAGATGCTCATCGATGTTCTGGAGACCTCCGAGAAGAATCAGGAAGCTGAAGCCGGTATTCATCCAGATGGTCGAGATGGCGACCGAGAACAGAGCCCAGTCGGGATCCAAAAGCCACTGGATCTGGCCGATGTCGAACAGTGCCAGGAACCGGTTGAACATCCCGATGCTCGGGTGGAACATGAACAGCCATACGACAGAGGCCGCTGCGACTGACACACCCATCGTCGAAGAATAAACCGTCCTGAAAAATCCGATTCCCTTCAGCTTTTCATTGGCGAGCAGTGCAAGGAACAAGGCAATGACCACGCCGGCAGGCACGGTGTAAAGGACGAACAGGATTGTCGCTTTCGCACTGTTAAGGAACGCCGCGGACTCGAGGAGATAACGGTAGTTGTCCAGTCCGACAAAGACCGCCGCATCCCCCCTCTGGTCAGTCAGGAAAAAGCTCAGGTAGATCGTACGGAACATCGGATAAAATACAAAGACACCAAAAAGGATGAATGATGGCAGAAGGTAAAGGAGCGCCGTCCTGCCGCGCCTCGTGCGTGTCCATACACCCGGCCGCTTCTCAGCCGGCACTTGTGCAGCACCTTCCCGGATCGTGCTCACAGCGCTGCACCTTCCTTCGTGACAGTACGCTGCCGGTCAGCCGCCTTCCTGATCAAACGGCCGTCCTCCAGACTAAACAGGCAGGCTGAACCGGTGTCGACGGCGATCGGGATACGGTCACCCGGCTGGATTTGCCACTGGCCGTTCCACTTGGCCGTCCATTCCCCTTCTCCTGCGACAAAAGAAAAGACGGTTTCGTGCCCGAGCACCTCGACATTGGTGACTTCCGCATCGAACACCGGAAGTCCCTCTCCGGTTACAGGCGGCATGAGAAACTCCGGCCGGATGCCAAGTGTCACCCGCTCTTCGGCAATTTCATCAAGTGACCCTTTGGGCATGACGATCTCGGTCCCATTTGCCAGAACAAGCAGGCTGGCTTCCTTCCGGACATCCGCTGCCGCCAGGTTCATCGGCGGCGAGCCGATGAATGTTGCCACAAACGGGTTCGCGGGATGGTTATAGATCTCGATCGGGCTCCCGATCTGCTGGATCTTCCCGCTATGGAGGATCATGATCCGGTCCCCCATCGTCATCGCTTCCACCTGGTCATGCGTCACGTAGATCATCGTGATGCCGAGCCGCTTCTGGATGCGGCGGATCTCCGAGCGCATATGGGCACGCAGCTTGGCATCCAGGTTGGAAAGCGGCTCATCCATGAGGCAGATCGGTGCTTCGCTCACGATTGCACGGGCCAGTGCCACACGCTGGCGCTGTCCGCCGGATAGCTCACGGGGCTTGCGTTTCAGATAGTCGGTCAGTCCGAGCATCTCCGCGGTATCAAGCGCACGCTTTTTCCGGTCAGCCTTCGGCACTTTTTTGACATCAAGTCCGAATGTGATGTTTTCCTCTACCGTCAGATGCGGATAAAGCGCATAATTCTGGAAGACCATGGACAGGTCGCGTTTGCTCGGAGGCAGACGATTCGCTGTCTTTTCTCCGATTTTCAGTGTCCCTCCGGTGATTTCCTCCAGTCCTGCAATCATCCGTAACATCGTACTTTTCCCGCAGCCCGACGGCCCCACAAGCACAAAAAATTCTCCCGGCTCGATTGTCACATTAATGTTTGAGATGACATCCTTTTGCCGGTCATAGGATTTGGATACATCAATCAGCTCTACTTTTTTCAAGCAGGCAGTCCCCCTTAACAACAATAAACTCAGAATCTTCCGCCTAATCAAGTAACTCAATCGTACCGGAACATAAATGGAAAAACAATTGTTTTTCAGGATGGATTTTGTGTTTATGGTCGGTTACATTGAAATGAAACCAGGAAAGGCGGAACGTCTCATGAAAAGACCCCTGCTATACCTCTTATGGATGTGCCTTCTTGCGGCGGCTTCCTGCTCTCCGGAGGAAGAACGGATACCCGCAGCAGGTTACGCGCAGCAGGAAAAACCTGCTGCTCTTCCTGAGGACCGCTTCCTTACCATCGCCCACCGGGGAGCTTCCGCCTACCTGCCCGAACACACTCTTCCGGCGTACGCTCTGGCCGTCGAGATGGGCGCCGATTATATCGAACTTGATCTCCGGATGACTAAAGACGGCCGTCTGGCGGTCATCCATGACAACGACCTGGAACGTATTGGCGGAACCCGCGGTCAAGTAAGTGACAAGACGATGGACGAACTGAGGAACTTGTCTCCCGGTCCCGCATTTAATGAAGAAAATCCCGAACTTGCACAGACATCTTATGAACAGCTCTCCATTCCGGAACTCCGGGATGTACTCATCCGGTTCGGAACTGCTGTCAATTACTACATTGAACTCAAGGCTCCTCCGGAAGGCGGCGGGATGGAAGAAGCCGTAATCGGGGAACTCGAACGCTACGGCATCACAGAAAAATCCGGACAGCATGATCTGCCACCCGTCATTTTGCAGTCCTTCAGCGAAAAATCCCTGGTCCGCCTTCACAAGATGCGTCCGGAAATCCCGCTGATTCAACTTTATTCGTTCAAGGAGAATGCAGACCTCTCAACCGAAGACCTGAAGTATCTTCAGAGCTATGCTTCGGGAATCGGCATCCCGGCCGCTTCCGCGCATGCCGGATTTATCGAGAAGGTGGAGGGCTGGGAACTTGATGTCCACGTCTTCACGGTAAATGAGGAACAGGATATCCTCAGGCTGATCCGTATGGGAGCCGATGGGGTCTTCACCGACCGGCCGGATGTTGCCGGCCGCATCAGTTCCTCTGAATAGCGTATGTATAAAGTCTTCTAGATGCGCTGCAACGACTATCCTACCTTTCATATGTTTAGCCGAAGTTAAGAGCGTGTTCCAAATTGTAAAGATAGCCATTTTTTTCTCTTACCATTCTTTTAGTTATTCCCTAGTGCCTTGTCCCCTTGCCGACAGGGCCGAAAGCTACAGCAAGATCTATTAACCGCATGACGGATGATTCAATTTTCTGATAACCAATTGCAGGCCCCTCCTCCCTTTTTTATAGTGGATGAGAACGATCATATTTAGGGGGAGGGGTTTGTTTGTGTTAAAGAAGAAGTGGCCGGCATTTGTGCTGGGGATGACGCTGATCGCCGGGAGCTTCCCGGTGACGGCAAGCGCAAAGCCGCAGGGGGAAATCGACTATGACAGCTTTCCGGAAGTTGCGGAAGCGAACGGCGGGATGGTGGCGACCGCCCACCCGCTGGCGACCGAGATCGGCCGGGACGTCCTGAAAAAGGGCGGCAACGCGATTGACGCCGCAGTGGCCATCCAGTTTGCTCTGAACGTCACGGAGCCGATGATGTCCGGCATCGGGGGCGGCGGATTCATGATGGTCCATGACGGGGCGACCGGCGATACGACGATTGTGAACAGCCGTGAACGTGCCCCTGGGGGCGCGACACCGGATATGTTCCTTGACGAAAACGGTAACCCGGTCCCGTTTTCCGAACGGGTGATGCACGGAACATCCGTCGGTGTGCCGGGCACGCTTAAGGGTCTTGAGGAAGCGCTCGACCGGTGGGGCTCCCGTCCGTTGGAATCACTGATAGGCCCGGCGATCAAACTGGCCGATCACGGATTTGCAATCGATCCGGTTCTCGCGGAAGCGATTGAGAACAATGAAGAAAAGCTGAAGCGTTCCGCGGCGCGGGATGTGTTTTTCGATGAAACCGGAGAGCCTCTTGATGAAGGCGAGCTGCTTGTACAGGACGACCTCGCCAAGACACTGAAACAGATTCGCGCCAAGGGGACGGAAGCCTTCTATGAAGGACCGATCGCCGATGCCATCGCCGAAACCGTGCAGGAATTCGGTGGCTCGATGACACGGGATGACCTGGTCCGCTACGACGTAACAATCGATGAACCGATCTGGGGCAAATACAAAGGCTATGACATCGCCAGCATGCCGCCGCCAAGTTCCGGCGGGGTATTCCTTCTGCAGATGCTTGGCATCCTGGACGGTTTCGACCTTTCGCAGTATGACGTAAAGGCTTGGGAGAAATATCACCTCCTTGCTGAAACGATGCACCTGGCCTACGCCGACCGGGCAGTGTATGCAGGCGATCCGGAGTTTGTGGATGTGCCGGTAAATGGCCTGCTGGACCCACGCTATATCGAGGAGCGCCGTTCTCTGATCTCACTTGATCAGGTGAATCAGAATCCGGTGGCAGGCGACCCTTGGAAATATGAGAGCGGCGGTACGCCGACCGCGGCAGTCGCTCAGCCTGAAAATACGCAGTACGGTGAGACGACCCACTTTACTGTTGCCGACAAATACGGCAATGTCGTCTCGTATACAACGACGATCGAGCAGCTTTTCGGCTCGGGCATCATGGTGCCGGGTTACGGCATCGTCCTGAACAACGAACTCACCGATTTTGACGCCATTCCGGGCGGCGCCAATGAAGTCCAGCCGTACAAACGCCCGCTCAGTTCAATGACACCGACAATCGTCTATGAAGACGGCAAGCCGGTCCTTACTGTCGGCTCGCCGGGCGGCCCGACCATCATCACGTCGGTCCTCCAGACGATCCTTTATGCGATCGAGTACGACATGGATCTGAAGTCCGCCGTCGAGGAACCGCGCATCTATACAAACAGCCTCACTTCGTACCGCTATGAAGACGGCATGCCTGCGGATGTACGGGCTCACCTGAACAACATGGGCCACCGCTTCGGAGCTTCGCCGGTCACGATCGGAAACGTCCAGAGCATCCAGATCGACCACGAGAACGGTAAATTCCTCGGTGTTGCGGACTCCAGCCGGAGCGGATCCGCCGCGGGGATTGAACTGAAAGGGAAAAAGAAAGGCCAGCACTAATAGATGAAGCCGGACCGCCTGATGAGGCGGCCCGGCTTTTATGTTCTTCCCCGCGATTCAGATTGGTCCCCAATTAATGAGTACCCCGACACTTAGCATGATCACGGCGATCAGCACCCATATGCCGAACAGCGGCAGTATCCACTTAAACCACTTCATCCAGGCCACTCCTGCAACGGCCAGGCTGGCCATGAGCGGTCCGGATGTTGGGAAGATACTGTTCGTAAATCCGTCTCCGAACTGGAAAGCCTGTACCGCGACCTGACGGGTGATGCCCAACATGTCGGCAAGCGGCGTCAGGATCGGCATGGCGATCATGGCCTGTCCGCTTCCGGAAGGCACGAGGAAATTCAGGGCACCGTTCGCTGCGAACATCCCGAGCGCGGCCAGGACAGGAGGCAGCGTTTCAAGCGGCACCGACAGTGCATGGACAAGAGTGTCCAGTATGTATGCATTCTCCATGACGATCAGGATCGCCCTGGCCACCCCGATGATCAGGGCGCCGTACACAAGGTTTTTGCAGCCTTCCATAAACCCCATAGTCAGCTGATTATAGTTCATCCCGGCAATAATTCCTGAAACCAGGCCGATAAAGATGAAGAATGCGGCCATGTGGTTAATGCTCCAGCCCATCTTGATGGTTGCAAAGACGAAGAATGCCAGGGCAATACCTGCGAACGACAAAATCAGCTTATGTCTGCCTGTGAAAGGCGCTTCCAATGACTCTTCCTGGTTCTGGTCATCCAGGACACCAATTATACTTTTTGAAGGATCCTCCAGCACGCGCTTCGCATATCTCCATGTATACCAGATCGTCACGCCGACAATCAGAACAAACGCAAGGATTCTCAAACCCATCCCGGAAAACAGCGGAACATCGGCGATCGTCTGTGCCACCCCGACGGTATAGGGGTTCAGGAAGCCGACATTGAATCCGGCGAACGTTGCACCGAATGTGATTGCGACAGCGACAAGCGCATCCAGCTTCAGAGCGCGTGCGATGATCAGGCCGATGGCTACAAACGGGATGACCGAGTTTGCAACCGCTCCGACTGCCCCGCCAAGCGCGAACAGGATGGAAATAATCGCGATGAGCCAGAATTCTTTCCCCTTTGTCACATTGACCGCGCGAAGAATCCCCCCTCGGATAGCGCCGCTCCGTTCAATGATTTCAAAAGCTCCACCCGCAAACAATACGAGGAAGATCAGGTCCGCCGACTCCACCATCCCCTGCTGCAGCGCAAGGAACAAATCCATGAAGCCTGCCGGATTTCCCTCTGTCTGGCTGTATGTTCCCGAAACGACCCGTTCGACGTCCTCTACGGTTTCCCGTTCAAATGACCCGGCGGGTACGATATAAGTCAAAACCACAGCCAACAACAAGACGGCGAACAGAATGACATATGTATCAGGCATTTCCCAACGCTTTTTCTTGTTTCTCTCTTCCATTTCCCCTTTTGTCCCCTCTCTGGTGTCAGTAAAAATGAATAGTTATGAGTATAAAGGTATTTCACATTCATTTCAAATTAGTATGTATATTCATTTTATAATAAGGCTCTGTTATAGAGTATTGTTGCTTTCCGTTACGGGCGGGATGTCGCCCAACGCTTGCGCTTTTGGGCACAGACGCCGTTCTACGTGACGGCGCCCGCTACCCGCGGGGAAGGCTAAGAGCCGGTGCCAAAACGGAGGTTGGCGCCTGCGTGCAACGCATAGCGTTGCGCAGCACCAACTTGCAGGGTCTCTCCGCCCTCCTTTTCCTCAGGAGTCTCCGCCCTTCACTCCAAGCAACAGCCAAGTATCAACACCATCCGCTAACAGAGCCTATAATAAAAGACGGGCCGCTGATGTTTGCGGTCCGTCTCGGATTTGTCAGTTATACCACCCGTACAGATGCCCGTCCCGGTGTGGATGTGTGCCGCCATGTTTTGAGGAACAGCCGCGTTCTATCTCGTCCCCTCTCCATGAGTTTCTCCATCTGTTCCAGATCCATGTCAAAGTCGGTCGCCTTTACATCATCCATCGGGATGAAAACGACATCACGGGCATGTTCTCTCGAGATATATCGCTCGTCGTGCGCATTTTTCATCGTCGAGAACAGTGCTTCAAAAAGATCCAGTGCATTGTGGATCTCATGGGGCCGCCGCTCCTCCTGGCTCCGGCTCAGCTTCAGGCCGATCACCGGCCGCTCCCTTTTTCCTTTTTCATCATCAAAAATCCACATCGGAAAGTTGCTCAGCACACCACCATCCACGACAATCGCTTCCCCGCCTGACGTGAACAGCCGGACCGGCTCGAAAAAGTAGGGAATCCCGCAACTCATCCTCAGCGCCCGCGCGACCGGAAACGTTTCAGCGGGGATGCCGTACTTCTCCAGATCATCCGGAAGCACGAGCATCTTGCCGTTTGTGAGGTCCGAAGCGACCAGCTTCAGTTTACCCGGGGGAAGGTCACCGAATGTATATACCTGTTTCTCGAGGAGCCGTTCTGTGAACCAGTCCTCAAGTGCCTTCCCCTGATACAATCCCATCCGCCAGTACAGGTTCAGCCACTTCATGAAACGCGTCGGCACGAGCGAAGCCCGCCGGTCCAGCAGCTCACTGAAATCCTGTTCTGCAAGCAGATCAGCAATTTCCTTCGCTGTGAAGCCCGCTGCGATAAATGCCGCCAGGATCGAGCCCGCACTCGTGCCCGCAATCCTTTGGAATGTAAGTCCCTGCCGCTCCAGCTCCTCATAAGCCCCGACCAGCGCGAGCCCTTTCAGCCCACCTCCCGAGAACACACCGTCCACCCTCAACTCCCTCGCCCCTTTCCCGGAGGTCTTTCTTATAGGGTAAGTCTGTGGAGGCTGGATTAGAACCAAGCTTGAACACCCCTTGCATGTTGACCAGGAAGGAGATAGATTGAAAACAGGACGAATAAAATGAGGGATGAACCGATGAATATCCGTGAAATCGAAGAAATTGACAATCCTGTAATCGAACAGATTATCAAGCGCTCGCTGGAAACTTTCGGGCTGGATATACCAGGTACCGCCTACTTTGATCCGCAACTGGGCAGTTTGTCTGACTACTACCGGGAATTGCCCAATTCAAAGTACTGGATCGTTACAGATGAACTTGGCGATGTCATGGGCGGTGTCGGGATTGCACCATTTGGAGAACATGAGGGGGTATGTGAGCTGCAGAAACTGTATATCAAACCGGAAGCACAGGGACAGGGCCTGTCAAAGCAGCTGATGGAAACCGCACTCGGTTTTGCCAAGGAACATTATGCGTACTGCTACCTCGAAACGATGGAAAAGCTCCGGGTTGCCAATCGCCTATATGAACGGCTGGGCTTCCGAAAACTGGACAAGCCGCTGAATGGATCCGAGCACGGAACGATGGATACGTGGTATATAAAGGAGCTATAAAAAGAGGCATCACAGATTTTTTTCTGTGACGCCTCTTTCCTGTTATAGATGATGCTTCATACGCTCCACCGTTTCTCCGCGTCCCGGCATACCACCCTGGGCTCCAAACTGTTCGACGGACAGTGATGCAGCCGCATTGGCGAACCGAATGGCGTCTTCAAGCGGCATTTTCTCCGCGAGGGCGACTGCCAAAGCACCGTTGAACGTGTCGCCGGCACCGGTCGTGTCTACCGCATTTACCCGGATGCCGGGCACCCGGATGTGCCGATCACCGTCGTAATAGCGGGCTCCGTTTTGGCCAAGCGTTACGATGAGCCGGTTCGGATGCGCTTCAAGCGCCCGTTCCCAATTCTCGCCGAACATCATAGCCGCTTCGCTCTCGTTCGGCGTGAGAATTGGCTCGTATTGCAGAAATTCGGGACTGAAGCCGTCTGCCGGCGCGGGATTCAGGATCACCGGAACCTGGTTCCTGCGTGCAATTTGGAGTGTGCGGAGAACGGACGGAATCGGAATCTCCAGCTGCAGGACGACAAGGTCGCTGGCAGCTATGGCTGCTTCACTATGATCGATGTCCTCAGGCGTCAATTGATGATTAGCACCCGGCACCACAATGATCCGGTTATCTCCTTCCGAAAGCAGGATGTTCGCAATACCGCTCGGGCCTTCCACGCGCTTCACCCTGCTGACATCGACGCCTTCATTCTCCAGATTTGTGACGAGTTCATCCCCGAACGGGTCGGTGCCGACTGCGCCAATCATGGCGACCTCACCTCCGAGGCGCGCTGCCGCCACTGCCTGGTTGGCCCCCTTGCCGCCCGGAATTGTCGTATGAAGATTTCCGAGGACTGTCTCCCCCTGCTTCGGGAACCGCTCCGTCCCCACAACGAGATCCATATTGATACTGCCGACTACTGTGATCATGAAGACACCTTCTCTTGTGCACTTTTCATTAGCGTACCAGACCCGAAGTCCGGTTGAAACAGTTGGTTGGGGCGTCATGGATTTATCAGGTGCGGTGCCGTCGCGAATCGGGCTGCTGCGGTCGCGAATTCATCCGATGCCGACGCGGTTCAGGCTGAATTGGGCGCGAATATGTCCGTTGCCGACGCGAAATCAACCGCTGCTCGCATAAACAACTGCTCCAAAACAAAAACGGCTGCAAATAGACTGCAGCCGCTGTGCCGTGCCTTATTCCTCTCCGAGCCACTCCCACGCCTCTTCATACTCGCCCGGATTAAAATGCCTCGTCTTCAGCCTGGCGATTTCACCCATGCCGAGTCCTTCAGCAAACTGGAGCCAGTTCTGCTCGCTCATGAGGGCGACTTTATTGAAAGCCATCAGGCGTTTCATATCAAATTCGACGCCCCTTAGAGCATCTGGGATGGAAGCGAGGTCGACCGTGCCGACTTCCGCGAAGATATTAAAGGAACCCTCTTCTTCGTATTTCCTTGAAATCACCTCATTCAACTTCAATGCGTCTTCTTTCGTCAGCCCGCCGTCAAACCTGAGCGCGACGGTCCGTTCATCCTGGCTCGGTGTGAATGTAAGCAACTGATCTCCTCCCAAATCGTTCGTTTTCCCTTTTCTTCCCTTCCTCGCTTTCCTGTAATCCATTCCCGGCAATCGTAGCTGAAGAAAACAGAAAAACGCCGGCAGGCGGCCGACGTTTTTCTGTATATTTCATTACCAGACAGCAATCGAACCATCTGTCCTGGATTCCGTGCCTGCTTCGAGCACGCCGGTTTCCGGGTTGCGCCAGATGATCTGGCCGCGTCCGAAGCCGCCGGAGTCAGTCGCAATCCGGATGTCGTGGCCTTTCCGCTGGAGGGCCTGGGCAAGGTGGAGCGGGAAGTCCGGTTCCACCTGAACGGTTTTGCCGCCGACCCACTGCCAGCGCGGCTGGTCAAGCGCAGCCTGCGGGTTCAGCCCGAAGTCGACCGTGTTGGAAATAACCTGGAAGTGGCCCTGCGGCTGCATGTAGCCGCCCATGACGCCAAACGGCCCGACCGCTTCTCCGTTCTTCGTGAGGAAGCCCGGGATAATCGTGTGATACGTCTTCTTGCCCGGCTTCAGATAGTTCGGGTGTTCCGGATCAAGCGAGAAGTCGGCGCCGCGGTTCTGGAGCGCGATGCCCGTATTTGGCACGACAATCCCGGATCCGAAGCCCATGTAGTTGGATTGGATAAAGGACACCATGTTGCCTTCCCCGTCTGCCACTGCGAGATAGACCGTGCCACCCTTCGGAAGCTCGTACGGCTCAGGATCAATGGCCCGGTCGCCGATGACGGCAGCCCGTTTTTCCGCATATTCCGGTGACAGCAGGTGCGCCGTTTCGACCGGCATGTCGTCTGGCTGGGTGATGAACGCCTTGCCGTCGGTGAATGCCAGCTTCATGGCCTCGATCTGGCGGTGGAGCGTCTCGGCATCCCCATAAACCAGCTGCTTGCCGGTTGCCGAATGGATATTCAACGCCATGAGCGCGACCATGCCCTGGCCGTTCGGAGGAATCTCCCAGACGTCGTAGCCGCGGTAGTTGGCCGAAACCGGCTCCACCCATTCAGGCTGATAGGCCGCAAGATCTTCCTTGCTCAGGAAACCGCCATGAGCCTGCGCCGCATCGGCTATCTGTTCCGCAAGCGGGCCTTCATAGAACGCCCGGCCATCCGTCTCCCCGATCTGCCGGAGTGTATCAGCATGGCCTGGGGAACGCCACATCTCGCCGGTCTTCGGCGGGCGGCCGTCCGGGGCGAATGTATCAAACCATGCCTCGAAGGATTTCCGCTCTTCTTCACTGCCTTCCGAAAGGTTCTTGAACTTGTTGTAGGCCACTTCCCAGTACTTGCCGAGGATCGGCGTGAGCGGGTAGCCTTCCTCCGCCAGCCGCACCGCGGGTTCGAGCGTCTCAGAAAGGCTCAGCTTACCGAACCTGCGGGACACTTCCGCCCAGGCGGAAGGCGCGCCTGGAACAGTGACCGGTACGGCACCGAACACCGGCATTTTCTCGTGTCCCAGCGCCTTGACCTTCTCCGCGGTTGCATCCATTGACGCCGGACCTGATGCGTTCAGCCCGTGCAGCTTGCCTTCCGTCCATATGAGCGCGAACGCATCTCCGCCGATGCCGTTGCTTGTCGGCTCGACAACCGTCAGTGCCGCGGCTGTGGCGATGGCAGCATCAATCGCATTGCCTCCGCGCCGCATGATCTCAATTCCTGCCTGTGCCGCAAGCGGCTGGCTTGTGGCAACCACACCATTTTTTGCGAATACCGTATGCCGCTGTGAACGGAACGGATGATACAAGTAATCCATGAATCATTTCCCCCTTCTTATTAATATGTTGATGGATTAGCCGCCAAGGAAGATGGCGCCATAGATCAGCGCACCGAGAACGACCCAGGTCGGGCTGACTTTTCGGACCTCGAGCAGGACATAGGCTACGACAATCAGGATCAGCGTGTGGACCCAGCCCGACCCGGTGAACGAGTCGAAGAAGAAATCATACGTCATTACGCCGAGAAGCACGGCAATCGTCGGGCGGACGACTTTCGTCAGCCGCTTGACCTGTGGCGCGTCCTTATGACGCATGAGGATTCCAAGAAGCATGATCATGAGGATCAGTGAAGGCGCGACCGTTGCGAACAGTGCGATAAAAGCTCCCGGAATTCCGGCGACATCATAGCCGATATAGGCGGCCATCTTCGTCGCAATAGGACCGGGAAGCCCGTTGCCAAGCGCCACGATTTCGCTGAATTCCCCATTGGTCATCCAGCCGTACCGGTCGACCACCTCGTGCTGCAGGAGCGGGATCGTTGCGGGCCCGCCGCCGTAGCCGAGAAGATTGGACGTGAAGTGCGCCCAGAACACCTGCCAGTAGATCATCAAGAAGCGCCCCCCTTCTTCCGCCAAGGAATGAAGGCGGACAGGATCAGGACGGCGATGATGATTGCCGGATGAACGCCCGCGAACTCAGTAAGCGCAAGGCTTGCCACGACCAGGATCACGGTCAGCGGCCAGCCCAGGCCGACTCCCGCTTTTTTCAGGAAATCGATCGCAAGCACGCCGATCATGACACCGGCGATCGGGATGACCCCTCTTGCCATCCCCTGTACCCACGGCTTGTCCTTGAATGCATTCAGCAGCGTCAGCAGGATGACCATCAGGAAAGCCGTCGGCAGGACCGTGGCGGCCAGGCTCGACAGCATGCCCGTCCAGCGGTTCAGCCGCCAGCCGATATAGCCGGACAGCTTCGTGTTAACCGGTCCCGGCAACGTGTTCGCCAAGGCGAGGATGTCCGAGAATTCATCGTCGTCCATCCACTTGTACCTGTCGACGACTTCCCTTTTCATAAGCGGGATGGCGGACAGCCCGCCCCCGTAACCGAGCATACCCGCCCGGAAAAATGCGATGAACAAGTCTTTATTCATATAAGCATCAGCTCATTTCTTGAAACTAGTATTTAGTATAACGAAAAATCAGATCAATCGGAACAGCAGATTGGTTTCTGCATCTTCGGGCATGTCCTTCCGCTCCGCTTCATATGATGGCAAATAGCCTGAAGCAAAGGAGCAATCGATATGACAACCGGCCTCCTGATCATTCTTCTCCTTGTCCTCGTCCTGCCGTTTGCGGTGAAGCCGGTCGAGCGGCAACTGGAACTTTTTCTTCTCGTCATGGGGATTGCCGCGGCCGTCACCGGCGGAATGATGAATCGCGAACTGCTAGGCCATGCCTTTTCCGATCCGCTGCCGATCACGCTGACTGTTCTCGTCGCCGGCATCGTCTTCCGTCTGTTTTACCGCCGGCTTACCGTCGGCATCCGCTGGCTCCGGACTGTCATGCCCGACCGGTTGCTTTATGCGCTGCTTGTCATTCTGCTCGGGCTTATTTCAAGTGTCATCACCGCCATCATAGCAGCGCTTGTGCTTGTTACTGTGACCGGCACGCTCGGGCTTGCCCGGCGCTTCGAGATCCGGCTCGTCATCCTCGCATGCTACTCGATTGGACTCGGTGCCGCACTCACACCGATCGGCGAGCCACTTTCCACCATCACCGTGCAGAAACTGAATGCTGAGTTTTCGTTTCTGTTCAACCTTATCGGCCTGGATGTCCTTACCGCCATTCTGATGTTCGGAATCCTGGCGGCAGTCTGGGTAGACCCGCCGGAAAACAAGACAGACGGCAACCCACCGCCGCCAGAGCCGGTTTCGTCGATCTTCACACGATCGTTCAAGGTTTATTTGTTCATCATGGCGCTTACCATGCTCGGTGCCGGATTTGAACCGCTGATCCGTGAACATCTCACCGATGTCTCTCCCGGCACGCTTTACTGGCTGAATATGCTGTCAGCAGTTCTCGATAACGCCACGCTGGCTGCCGCCGAAATCAGCCCGCTCATGCAGTTTGATGCCATCCGGGCGATCCTGCTCGGCCTCCTCATCAGCGGAGGGATGCTGATTCCCGGGAATATCCCGAACATCATCTCCGCCGGCAAGCTCCGGATCACAAGCGGCGAATGGGCCAGGTTCGGTGTGCCTGTCGGGCTCGTGGCGCTTGTGGTGTATTACATCATTGGAATCTGGTAAAAAAAACGGATGCCCCGGCTCGGGGGGCATCCGTTTCATCGTTTCTTCTGTTTTTGCGCGCGGCGAACAGCCTTAGTCAGGTCCTTGCGCTGCTTAGCACTTGCCATCCTGGCGCGGGCATCGGATTTCTGTTCGATATAAGCGATTTCCCGCTGGAGCTTAAAGTAGCTCGTGAGCCTTTCTTCCGGCAGCCGGCCCTCTTCGACCGCTTCCCGGACCGCGCAGCCCGGTTCTTTTTTGTGTCCGCAGTCGCGGTACCGGCAAGAATCTGCCAATTTATCGATATCACTAAAACCGGATTCCAGTCCCTCGCTTTGATCCATCAGCTGGAGTTCCCTCATTCCAGGCGTATCAATCAGGGAGGCTCCGCCGGGAAGCGGAATCAGTTCGCGATGGGTCGTCGTATGGCGCCCTTTTGCGTCATCTTCCCGGATGTCCTGCACGGCCATCATTTCTTTGCCCGACAATGCATTCGTCAGGGTCGACTTGCCGGCACCCGATGAACCGAGAAGTGCGGCCGTGACTCCTTCGCCAAGAAAAGCCCGGACCACGTCCAGCCCTTCGCCGGTTACGGCACTTACAAGCACCGTGTCCACCCCGAACGCAATGCCTCCGAGCGCATCCATATAATCGGACGGATTCTCGCACAGATCCTTTTTCGTCAGCACGATCACCGGCCTCGCTCCTGAATCCCAGGCAGCAACCAGATACCGCTCCAGCCGGCGCGCGTTAAAGTCAGCGTTCAGGCTCATGACGAGAAACACGATGTCCACATTCGCCGCGACAATCTGTTCCTCGACCCGCTGCCCCGCTTCCTTGCGTGTGAAGACCGAAATCCGGTCGAGCAGCGCATGGATGATCCCCTTCTCCTCGCCGGGCATCTGTTCCACAAGCACCCAATCCCCGACCGACGGGAAGTCCATCCGTCCTGCAGAATGGAAAGCATAGCTGCCCGAAACCGTCGAGAGCCACTCCCCATGCTCCGTCACCACGCGGTACATCCGCTTGTGTTCAAGGACAACCCGCCCCGGAATACACCGTGAAAACTCGGGTGTCGTCATCAGGCTCTCCGCCTGCGTCCTGAACGGATCTTTAAAACCATATTGGGTCATATTCAAATTCATTTCCTCCTGTTATGTCCGTGACCATAAGAAAAACCTCCGACAGCACCGTCAATCCGGCGGCTGTGGAGGTTCTCAGGCACGCGAAACAGGAGAACGCGTCAAAACGCGCCCCGCAGGCGTGTGAGTCCAGGCCGACCGGATTGTTTCCTTACATTCTGTACGTTTGCCATCTCACATCACCTGCTTTCCGTTATTTGTTGAATTCAGAATACCAAGACGGGGACTGTCCCGTCAATCGGTTTCTGAAATGATTATTCTCCGCCTGACTCTTCGGCAGAAGGTGCATCTTGGGCGGAAGAGTCTGCTGGCGGTGATTCTGGTGCCGGCGCCGTCGTCTGGCTGGTTTCCGCCGGTTGAGTGTTTTCGGCCGGTTCGGTTGCTGCAGGAGGTGCAGGCTGCTCGGGAGCTTTCTCAGCTTCCTTGGCAGGCGCTTCAGGTTGTACTGATTCAGCCGGATTCTCAAGTGCTGGTTGCTGGTCCGGCTGAGTGGATGTTGGCTCTGTTGCCGCTTTCTCTTTCTTCGGCTTGTTTTTCTCTGCGTTTTTCTTCGCCTTATCGGCCGCAATGTCAATGTGATGGGTTGCCTGTTGGATAGCCTTCTCCACGTCATTGAGATACGCATGCTTGTCCCAGTCAGCACCATCCTGTCCGATTCCTGCCATCAGGGTATTGGCATAATCACGGAGCGCTTGAATACGCCGGGCTTTCTCGGCATCTGTAAAATTCTCAATTTCCTTTGCCGCCCCACCGATCGATTGGTTCAGTTCTGTGCGAAGTTCACCCATCAGTCTGTTTTTTTCCGTCTCGATAGCCTGATCAATTTCATTCACGGACTGAGACCTCTTGCCGTTAAACCAGTTTTCCAACATGGCCCCGGCATCTTGCCCTGCACTCGCCCTCATCAACCCGCTTCCTGCCATTACTAAAAAACAGATTGCGATAATCAATACTAATCGCTTATGAAATTTATTGAACACGTTTACACCCCCTCATAGAAGAATAGGACCTCGCATGTCGAGGTCCTGTGTAGGTCAATTGAAATCAGATACCGTTTACCATATCCAGCATTTCATCAGTAGCGTCTTTTTCAAGTTCACTAGCCTTCGCTGCAATCGCACCTTTTTGTTCTGTAATTAATGTATCAATCTTGTTTTTAATTAAAGGCCGAAGTTCATTGATCTTGCCATCAATGAGACCCTTAATTTCCTCAGTAGTAGCACCCTGCTGTTCTTCCAGCTCGGCCAGTAGATCCCCTTTCACATAATCAATCGTTTCTTGGAGTTCGCTTACTGCCCCTTGCTTTTTGGAAGCCAAGTGTTTTTCAAGTTCAGCAATCGCTTTTTGCCGCTCTTGATCTCCAAACTTTTTTAAATCTTCATCTGCCCAACGTAGTGCCGTATTCCCCGCCTTGTCAATAATTTCTTGCGCCTCTTCAGATAGCGTTGCAAATTGAGCTTCAATACCAGCTATGATATCAGCATGTTCATTTTTCAAGGAGTCGATATGCTCTCCAGCAGCTTCTGAAATTCGGTCACCTGAGGCCTTACCAATATCCTTACCAGCATCGGCAATACCATCTGCCGCCTCCGCTTTTAGTCCTTCATACTCCGCGTGGGCTTTAATCGCACTGTCTTTACCGTAATCCAAGGAGTCATTAACCACTTCTTGAGCGGTGTCATCAAATTGATCGGCATACCAAGCTTTGAGTTTCATTCCAGCTTCAGATGCCCCAAATGCAACACCACCGCCACCTACGAGTAGTACTGCTGCTGTTCCTGCTGCTACCTTGCTTTTCATCGTCTTCAACATTTGTCATTTCCCCATTTCTTCGTGTAATAGTGTGGTTGGATGTCTCAGTGCTCGCTGAGCACGTCTTCCAGGATGCGGTTGACATCCGATTCGATCTCCGCTTCCAGTTGTTTGCCGGCGGTGCCGTCCTTCAGGTCTTCCCTGATGGCCGCCGCGGACTGTTCCAGCTCGGCTTCCAATTTCAGCCGGTGGGCTTCCAATTCTCTTGCAACTCGCTCTTCCTCGGTTTCCGCCAGGCTTAGAATGTCGGCTGTGAGTCTATCTTTCGATGACATGACGTAAGTCCCGAAGTCTGCAAGCAGTTTGGCGGCTTGCTGTTCCGCCGCGGCGGCTATCCCCTCACGCTCCTTCCGGAAGGCATCTTCATACCAGCCGGATAGGGAGCCCGATGCGTGTGCATGCATAGTGCCCGCAACGGCGATCAGGGCGAACGCCGTTACGGCCAGCTTCTCTTTCATCTCATCTCCCCCTTCCGGCTACGGTCTCTGCCCTGCCTTATATATATATGCCGTTTCTATCACTGGTTATGACTAATTTCTCACAAGAATTTCAAAAAGATATATTTCGGTATTCTTTCTTCCTATGTAAATAGTCCCCGAAAAATACCGGACTTCGCTTGAAGTCCGGTTGTTTTCTCTTATTCACTTGATCCGGTAATACGTTCCGCGGCACCTAGTAGCATACCCAATTTAAAACCGGACTCTCATACGAGTCCGGTTTCGATAGAGATCACTTAAACAATTGCGGAATGCCGTTGATCAGGGAATACCCGCCCATCAGGGCCATCGCAATGACTGTGATGATACCGAGTACGGTCAGCCACATCGGATGCTTATAATCACCGACGATCCGCGCTTTGTAGGCGGCGATCAGCATGACGCCGAGCGCAAGCGGCAGGATGAGGCCGTTGAGCGAGCCGACGAGCACGAGAATCTTGACGGGCTGCCCCACGATAACAAAGACGAGAGTAGAGACCAGGATGAATCCGATGATGAACTTTTTTGCGTGCCGGTCGATCCAAGTGCTGAATGACCGGATAAAGGAGACGGAGGTGTAGGCCGCTCCGACAACCGATGTGACTGCAGCGGACCACATGACGACACCGAAGATCTTGTAGCCGATGTCTCCAGCCGCCAGCTGGAATACAGATGCCGGCGGGTTGTCAGGATTTAGTTTCAGCCCTTGCGAAACAACACCCAAAACGGCAAGGAACAAAAGAACCCGCATAAGCGAGGCGACACCGATCGCTGTGACCGCGCTCTTGGAAACGACCGGCAGATACTCCTTCCCTTTGATGCCGGCGTCAATGAGGCGGTGTCCGCCGGCAAAAGTGATATAACCGCCTACGGTCCCCCCGACGAGCGTAACGATGGCCAGAATGTCCATTTCAAGCGGTGCCACGGTACGCAGCGCCGCTTCCCCATAAGGCGGCTGGGCGGTGAACATTACATAAAGTGTCAGGGCGATCATGACAAAGCCCAAAATCTGCGTGAACCGGTCCATGACGCGTCCCGCTTCCTTCACAATGAAAATACCGATTGCAAGAAGGCAGCTGATGATGGCTCCTGTTTTCGGGTCGATGCCGAACAGCACATTGGCACCGAGCCCGGCACCTCCGATATTGCCGATGTTGAACGCAAGGCCGCCCATCACCACGAGCAGCGCAAGCACATAACCGAGTCCGGGCAGCACTTCGTTCGCAATGTCCTGCGCCCGCTTTCCGGAGACGGCGATGATCCGCCAGATGTTCAGCTGTGCGGCGATATCAATCAGTATGGAAATCAGGATAACGAATGCAAAGTTTGCCACGAGCTGTTCTGTAAACACCGTCGTCTGCGTGAGAAATCCCGGTCCGATTGCCGAGGTGGCCATCAGGAACGCGGCACCGAGCATCACGCGGCGGATTTGTTTTTGGTCCACTGTCTGATTCATTGGTCTCCCCCTACATTTCCCCTATTTTCTTTGAATGGTTCATTCAGCCGGTCATGAAAATCTGCTGCCGATCTTCTCCACTGTGACGCCTTCCTCCGGCAGAAGGTCCTTGAGCCGCCGGGCAAACTCCAGTGCGGTCACACCGTCGCCGTGGATGCAGACAGTATCCGCGCGCAGGGTGAAGTCTGTTTCATCCACCGTACGCACTTTGCCCTCTTTCACCATCCGGACCACCTGAGCACCCGCAATTTCCGGGTCGGTAATCAGCGCGTTTGCTTCGCGGCGGTTGGTGAGTGAGCCATCCGGCTGATATGTGCGGTCCGAGAACACCTCGCTTGCTGTCCGGAGGCCTATTCTCTCTCCTGCCCTGATCAGTTCACTTCCTGAAAGGCCGAACAGGATCAGTTCCGGATTGACCGCATACACCGCTTCCGCAATGGATTGCGCCAGTGCGGCGTCTTGAGCGGCCATGTTGTAAAGGGCGCCATGAGGCTTGACGTGCTGCATCCTGCCGCCTTCCGCCCGGACAAACGCATCAAGAGCACCAATCTGGTACATCGTAAGGTCATATGCTTCATCCGGAGAGATCGCGATGGCGCGCCGGCCGAACCCTGCCAGGTCCGGTGTTCCCGGATGGGCGCCGATGCCGACGCCTTTTTCCAGCGCCATCTTCACCGTCTTTTTCATGACGGACGGATCGCCTGCGTGAAAGCCGCAGGCAATGTTCGCGCTTGTGATCAGCTCGAGAATGTCTTCGTCGTTACCCATCGTATACGCGCCGAACGATTCTCCCATATCGCAGTTCAGGTCTACTTGAAAAGTCATGTTCATTCCCCTTTCATTTTCAAAGCGATAGCAGATTTCAATTCCGAGAGCTGCCGTTTTTGTGCCACAATCAGTCTCTGTGCTTCTTCGACCGATACTTCTATGAATCGCAGTTTCGCTCCCGGCTGCAGTTGGGCGATAATCGGGAGGTCGACCGTTGCGGCCTGGCCGATTTTCGGATAACCTCCGGTTGTCTGGCGGTCAGACATGAGCAGGATCGGGCTTCCGCCGGACGGCACTTGGACCGATCCGGCCACGACTCCTTCCGAAAGCAGTTCGCGCGGTTCGGACAGGCGGAGCGTTTCCCCTTTTAGCCTGTAGCCCATGCGATCCGATTCCGAAGAGACGGTAAAGCTCCCTCCGAAGAATGTGCTCCGGCTTTCTTCATCAAACCAGTGATACTGCGGCCCTTTCATCATCCGGATTTCAGCTTTATTTCCGTAAGCAGGAATCAGGCTGCCCTTGATGGTCCAGTCCGCCGGGCAGAATTTGCTGTCGCCTGCACCGGTCAGGGCTGTTGCTGTCCATTGCTTTGAAGAAACAGACGGATTCCCGACCGGAAGGCGGTCACCCTTCTCCAGACACCGCCCATCGAACCCGCCAATGCGGGCTTTTGTGTAGGTGGACCGGCTGCCCATCACTTCAGGCACGTCAATCCCGCCTGCGACGGCCAGAACCACCCGGCATCCCGAGACAGGCTTCCCAAACGTGAGGACTGCACCGGCCCTTACAGCGACCGGCCTCCACATTGGGATCTGTTCACCATCAATTCCGGGAGACAAGTCCCCGCCCGCCAGCGCAATCAGACTGTCGGTTTCAAAACGGATGGAGGGACCTGCAAGCGCCGCCTCGATCGTGGCACAGTGTTCACTGTTGCCGACCAGAAGATTCGCTACCCGGTGCGAATACGGATCCATCACGCCGCCAGCGACCACCCCATACTGCTGGAAACCCGGACGGCCAAGGTCCTGGACAGATGTCTGGAGGCCAGGCTTTTCAATGATCAGCATGACGGTCCGCCTCCAATTGTTTGTATTCTTTCGGAGAGACAGGCCTGAACCTGACCCGGTCTCCCGGCCGGAGGAGGCTCGGGATTTCTTCGTCCGGCAAAAACAGTTCGACAGGTGTCCTGCCGATCAGCTGCCATCCACCAGGCGTTCCGATCGGATAAACACCTGTCTGCGCGCCGGCGATGCCGACTGTCCTGGCCGGTATCTCCAGCCTCGGCGATGGCCGCCTTGGAGCGGCGATGCGCTCGTCCATGCCGCCAAGGAACGGGAAACCGGGGGCAAAGCCGATCATTTTCACGTCATATGTATTGCCGGCGTGGATGCGGACAACTTCTTCCTCGTCCAGCCCGTTATGCCGGGCGACAAACGCAAGGTCAGGCCCGAAATCCCCGCCGTAGCATACTGGAATTTCCACCGTACGCCCTTCATCTTCAGCTGCCGGCCTGATTCCGGAAAGCAACTCCCGAAGCCGCTTCTCCATCTCCGCATACGTCATTCCGCCATCCGCTTCATAGCAGACCGTGACGGTGACATACGCCTGGATGACATCGGTCACCCACGGGATCTCCGAATCAGTGATTTTTTCGGAAATCGCCCGCACCAGCGCGGTGGATTCCTTGCTGATCGACTCCCCTGCCGTCACCACGACGGCTTGATCCCCAAGCGGGTGATATTTCAGCTCCATAGACATCCCTTCTTTCTTCTCTAATTCTTTTGACGATTCATGTCGAAACTCCTTCCTTAGGAACAGGACCTTTTGTTTACCTTCTTTTGGAAGCAAACGAAAAACGCCCCGCCGAGGCGGAGCGCTTTCATTCAGCTGCTTTTTTGCTGGTGAAGCGGCGGCGTGATAAGCCACCCTTTTTGCTTCGTAAGGCGGAGTAACTTCGCGCCTGCAGTGGCGCGGTCTGCGTGGAACCGTGCAAAATTCGCGGCCACATCTTCACGGCTGCACTGGCCCATCACCTCGCTGCAGGACACGAGGCCCTGGCCGGCGTTGACGCCGAGGATCGCAGCGATTTCCTGGTCTGCAAACTTGGCGCCTGCCGGAATATCCTCGGAAGAAGCTTTCCCGCGTGACGGCAGCGCCGGCGGCGGTGTCACGCCGTTTTCCTTCAGAATCTTCTCGACCGCTGTGTTTTCAGACTTCATCATCTTGATGGAATCCTCAATCACACCGATCAGTTCCTTGTCGCCTGCATGATTCACAAAGGCTTCGTACATGCTAATCAAACCATTGTTCGCAGCGACATAAGCCCAAATACCGACGACTTCACCGTAATGCAGCGGTTCATTTTTCGGATTGTCATTCATGACACCCATTGGCGAATCCCCCATCCTTTTCGTAATCACAGATAGTATGGGGAGATTCCATTGCCATTATGCATCATCCGTATTTTTTCTGATGGTCTTTTTTGCGTCCGAGATAGTCTTCGTCTTCACGTATTCGGTCCCAGTACTCTTTGAAGATGGCAGCAGATTCGGCCTTTACAGGATCCTCGATCCGCTCATGTGTCGTCCCGTCTTCCTTGTACTTCCGGCCGCCCTTGTAATTGGTGTATCTCCGGGCCCTCGTATAGCCCATCTGGATGAATTTGCGTGCCATGTCCATGCCGACAAAGTCATCTTTCTTCCGGTAGTCCTCGAACATCTCATAAAGCGTCTCGGCGGACTTTTTGGCAATGTCCGGCGTCCGGAACCGCCAATGAGGAAGGAGTTCTCCTTTGTACGGTTCGACGAGAAGCACGCCCTGCTCGCCCTTTCCGACACGATACAGATCGGGACGTTCCCTGAAATCGATGTTGTCAAAATCCAGGTCATAGTCAAATGCCATCTTCATTCCCGCCTTTCTCCAGGAAATCTGTCCGCCCTTCTTCAAGCGGCTTTGCACCGCCATCTTCAGATTCCAGATGCAGAACGCCATCAACCATCTTATAGACTTTATCCACGTAATCGGTCAGCCGCGTATCGTGGGTTACGACGATGGTTGCTGCGTTTTTCTTCACGGCCGCGCTTTTCAGAAGCTTCATCACCTCAAATGCCCGGTCCGAATCAAGCGATGCGGTCGGCTCATCGGCCAGAAGAAGGGATGGGTTGGAGTAGAGCGCTTTGGCAATCGCGACGCGCTGCCTCTCCCCGCCAGACAGGTCATTCGGATACTTTTTGGTCAGCTTCGTTATTCCGAGCTCTTCCAGGAGACCGTCCCGCTCCTCCTTGGACATGTTGCCCTTCTTGACTTTATCCAGCAGCTTCAGCTGATCGGAAACGGTCAGGAAAGGAACGAGGTTCGAGGACTGGAGGATAAACCCGACATGTTCAAGCCGCACCTTCGACCGGTCCTTTTCTGCCAGTTCGGTGATCCGCTCACCCGCAATCCGCACTTCTCCCTCTGTCGGTCCCTGAAGCCCTCCTGCAATGGTCAGGAGCGTCGACTTGCCGGAACCCGAAGGCCCGATGATTGCGATCACTTCTCCCCGCTTTACTTCAAGTGATGTTTCCTTCAGCGCACGGACCTCCGTCCTTCCCGAACCGAACGTCTTCGTTACTTCTTCCAACTGCAATACATGTTCCGTCATCCCGAGATCGCCTCCAGCGGGTCAATTTTCACAATTGTCCAGACCGACACGAGCGCACCGAGAACGGCGACAGCTATCAGTACGGCACCGTAGACCGCCATCATGCCGTAGTCAAATGAAACCGGCACGGCCGCTGGCAGGAACTGTCCCGTCAGCACCGTCGCGCCGAATCCGATCAGCACGCCGATTACTGCCAGAATGAATGTCTGCGCGATGACTGATCGGGACAGATAGCCGCTTGAGATGCCCTGGGCTTTCATAACGCCGAACATGCTGATTTTCTGGACCGTCAGCACATAAAGGAAGATCGCCACGACCGCCGCTGAGATCGCGAACAGGAAGTAGATCATGAATGTCAATGTCAGGTTCTGCTCAGTGTAGCCGGGAAGGTTTTCGATAAATATCTCAGACTCGATATACTCGAGATCATCCGGCACGTCATTAGGCTGGCCGCCTTTCACGACAATCGCATTTATCATGTCAGGCTGCTCCACTTCTTCTGCCGGGCCCTGTCCTCCCTCTGCAGGCTGCCCAGGAGTCTCCTGAGTACTCATTGCCGAGGCGCCCGGACGGACCTTTTCGAAATCCTCAAGATCCATATATAAGACCGGCGCTGCATTAAAGCGTGCCTCGTCCGTGAAGCCCATTATCGTCAATGTCTCATCAGAACCGGAAAGCTCCAGCTCATCCCCGACGGAGAACCCTTCTTCTTTCAGGCTATCCGAGGCGATTACCTCGAACTCCTCCGAGAACTCCTCACCTTCGGTCGGCTCCGGCATGATGAATTCATCCGGACGGATTCCGAACAGCGCGACTCCACTTTTCACATCACCGTTGTCGGCGATCAGGTTCGTCTGTGTGAGCACCGCCGTTTCGTCAGCCTCAATTTCATCGACCAGGTCCGATTCCATCATCGACTGGTTCAGGCTCTTATCCGACTCTGCGGTCAGGTAGATGCCGTCCGCCTGCCACTTGTCGACCGCCTCGCGGTTCAGGCCGGCAAGGCCGCTTGCCAGCCCCGACAGGAAGAATACAAGATATGACACAAGCAGCAACACAGCAGTCACAAGTGCAAACCGGAGTTTATTTTGTCTGATCTCTCTCCACGCCAAAAACATGATTCCAACTCCTCAACTGAATGGAAAATCCTTCTTATTTCCTACTTCTTTCTTCTACCCCTGTCTTCAGATCTGTAACCGGAAAAGAAAGGCGGATTTGTGTCGGAATTAGCAGGCAATCGATAGGAATGGTTTAAATTTCTATTTATGAGATAATAGAGGAAACTTCTTATTGAAAGGATGAGTTAGACAATGGCAGAACTAAGCGGTATGCTTGCGTGGACATTTTCACAGGAAGTCGCGGTTCCGGACGATATACAGGACCTGCTGGTTGAGGGTGAAGAAGCGGTTGTAGCTTATAAAACAATCCGCGACGTGGCGATCGTGACGAATAAGAGATTTATCATTTCGGACAAGCAGGGACTTACCGGCAAAAAAGTCGAGGTATATACGATTCCATTCAATTCCATTAATATGTATTCAACCGAAAATGCAGGTAAGCTTGATTTCAATGCTGAAATCGAACTATGGACACGCGCCGGTAAGATGAAAATAAATCTCGGACGTGGCGTGGATATTCGGAAACTCGATAAAATCATTGCAAAAGCTATTCTGTAACAAGAAGAAGGTGCTCACATGTCAAAAAGGATCGACGGAGCAATGCGGGCGGCACGGATCGCTCATGCGCTGAAATGCCCGGTCTGCGGGAATCCGGTCCAAGTCGAGGAGAGCGGCCGGCTCCTCTGCCCGGAAAACCATTCGTTCGACTTTGCCAAACAGGGTTATGTCAATGTGCTGACCCGGCCCGCGGCCGGTCATTATAATAAGGAACTGTTCGAGGCGCGACGGCGCATCATGCTGGACAGCGGATTGTATGCCCCGTTCCATAAAGCGGCGTCCGACCTGATCCGGGAAGTGCCTTTTCTTGCATCAGGAACCGGCATCATTGCAGATATCGGCTGCGGCGAAGGCACTCACCTGCACAAGATTCTGGAAGAGCTCGATGACCCGCATGTGGCCGGGGCAGGGCTCGATATCGCGAAAGAAGGCGTCCAGCTTGCAGCCAGGGACTTCCCGGATGCGGTCTGGCTTGTCGGCGACCTGGCCCAGTCGCCGTTTGTGGATGGATCCATCCATACCATCCTGAATATCCTCTCCCCGTCCAACTACGAGGAGTTTGCGCGCATGCTTGCCCCCGGCGGCAGGTTGATTAAAGCCGTGCCGGGCGCCGGCTATCTCCGTGAGCTTCGGGAAGCCCTTTATACAGATGAGCGCCGGACGTATTCCAATGAAGGAACGGTTGAATTGTTCGACCGGCATTTCCGCCGTACGGAAACGGTTCCTCTCCGCTACTCGGTCCTTCTTCGGCGTGCGCAGCTGGAAGACCTGGTGCGGATGACCCCGCTTTCCTGGTCTCCGGATCCGGAGGCTGTCTCAAGATTTCTGGACTGTGAATCCGCTGAAATCACCGTGGAGCTGGACCTCCTCATCGGAGAGCCGAGGGATTAGGATTCGGATTAGGATTCGAGTCTGTTCGTCAACGTCTCAATGAACTTAATCAACGTTTCAATGAAGATAGTCAACGTTTCAACGAACTTAATCAACGTTTCACCAAAGATTGTCAACGTCTCACCCGTCCCCCTGCTGCATGAAGCCGATTTCCCATAAGAAATCGGCTTTTTGCATGAATTTGCACTTTACACCGTGGGTCTAACAGTCTATAATCATTTTAACGAATAAATATACATTCAACGGGGGTTTTATACATGTTTAAGAAAGCTCTATTTGCATCAGTTGCATCCGCGGCACTATTCCTTGCAGCCTGCGGCTCGGGCGGGGATTCCTCATCCGGCGACACAGCGGACACATCCGCGGACAATGCGGAAACAAAAGTCCTGAAGATGGGGACATCCGCCGACTTCCCTCCATTTGAATACCGGGACGAAGCAGGCAAGGAAATCGGATTCGACATTGACCTTGCAAACCATATCGCTGAGGAACTCGGTTACGAACTGGAGATTAACGACATGAAATTCGACGGCCTGATCGGCGCACTCAACACAGGGCGTGTCGACATGGTCCTCTCCGGCATGAGCGCGACCGATGAGCGAAAGCAGAACGTCGACTTCTCGACCGAGTACAACCGCTCCGGTGAATTCTTTGTCACAACAGCGGATTCTGACATCAAGTCCATCGAAGACCTCGAAGGCAAGACAGTCGGCGTCCAGCTCGGCACAATTCAGGAAGACGGCGCCAAACGCCTGAAGGAAAATGAAGGGATCAACTTCGAACTCAAATCGCTCGACAACTCCCTTCTCCTTATCCAAGAACTCAAAACAGGACGTATCGATGCTGCTTATATGGATAAATCCGTTGCAGTCGGCCATGTAGAAGAACAGGGCCTCGGCGGATTCGACGACCCGACCACCAGCTCGCCGGGCATGGCGGTCGCCTTCCCTAAAGACAGTGACCTCGTTGAGGACGTCAACAAAGTCCTTGCCGACATGGAAGAAGACGGCTCCCTGCAGGAACTGAAAGACAAGTGGCTGACCGACCAGGAATAAGCCTTGCGGCAGGGGTTGCCCTTTAACCGGCAGCCCCTTTTCCTATCCCAATCTCCCGTCAGTACGGGATGACAGAAAAGAGTTGAAACCATCATGAACCTTGATTTCACGCAAATGACCCCATATATCCCCTATATGCTGGAAGGCATCTGGGTAACGCTGAAGTTTGTCGCGGTCGCCCTCGTGATCGGTGCGCTGATCGGGACAATGCTTGCCCTGTTCAAGATCAGCGGCCCCGCTCCGCTCCGTGCATTCGCAATCGCCTATACGTCCATCTTCCGCGGGACGCCGCTGATCCTCCAGCTGATGCTGATCTACTTTGCCGTTCCTCAGCTGACGGGCTACGACATCACGCCGTTCTTATCTGCAATCACGGCATTCGGGCTAAACTCCGCAGCGTATATTTCCGAGATCATCCGTGCCGGCATCCAGGCGGTCGACAAAGGCCAGCTGGAAGCAGCACAAGCCCTCGGCGTGCCCTACCGCGCGATGATGAAGGATATCATCCTGCCGCAGGCATTCAAAAATATCCTGCCCGCACTGATGAATGAAGTCATCACCCTTACGAAGGAATCCGCGCTCGTTTCGACGATCGGTTACCTCGACCTCATGCGCCGAGCGCAGGTTGTCGGTGCCAGCATGTACCGTCAGTTCGAGCCGCTGCTCTTTGTCGGACTCATCTACTGGGTCCTCGTCATGATCCTTACACTCATCGGACGCAAGATTGAAAGGAGGCTGAAGGCAAGTGATATCCGTTAAGGGACTCGTCAAATCATTCGGTGACCTGGAGGTTTTAAAAGGCATCTCAACAGAAGTGGATGCAGGCCAGGTCATCGCCATCATCGGACCTTCAGGCTCAGGCAAGTCGACGTTCCTTCGCTGCCTCAACAAACTGGAGGAACCGACCGGCGGCACCGTCGACATCGCAGGCTTTGACATCACTGATAAAAAGACCGATATCCGCGCTGCTCGACAGGAGATCGGCATGGTGTTCCAGCACTTCCACCTGTTTCCCCACCTTACCGTCCTCGGCAACCTGACTTATGCGCCGATGAAAGTAAAGGGAGAAACAAAAGCGCAGGCAGAGGAAAAGGCACGCACCCTCCTCAAGCGCGTCGGCCTTTCCGAAAAGGCTGATTCCTATCCGGCAAGCTTGTCGGGCGGCCAGAAGCAACGCGTCGCCATCGCCCGCGCTCTCGCTATGGAACCGAAGCTGATGCTGTTCGACGAACCGACATCCGCGCTCGACCCGGAAATGGTCAAGGAAGTGCTCGACGTCATGAAAGACCTTGCGAAAAGCGGGATGACAATGATCGTCGTCACCCACGAGATGGGCTTTGCCCGCGAAGTCGCCGATCGCGTCCTGTTCCTCGACCAGGGCAAACTGGTCGAAGAAGGCACACCGGACGAATTCTTCGGAAATCCGAAGACCGACCGTGCGAGGGACTTTCTTGAGAAAGTGCTCTGAGGAGGAGTGCCGGCGGATGGCCACCTTCGGACATCTTCACACTCACGCCTTTATAAAAGCGATGCCCGCGCGGCATCGCTTTTTTCGTATGAAAATCGCATCTCTGCCATTCTTCAAACTCAGCCACCACATTTAAATGTAAGCGCACACAATAAGAAAGAAAATTTTATTCAATTTATTTTTTCTGAAATATTATTGCTTTCTGTGATATATCATATTATAATTTCACCTAACACTCGTTAGGCGGTGAATAAATGACTCAAGAGTTATTATTGCAGGCAGCTCTTCAGCTTTATGCAAAGCACGGTTATCAGGGGGCGTCGATGAGGAAGATCGCCGAAGAAGTGGGTATCAAGCCTGCGTCAATCTATTTCTTCTTCAAGAATAAGGAAGAATTGTTCCGGGAGGTGTTCAAGCGAACCCTGGCCCGGCACAATGATGCGATGCGCAAGACCCTTCAGCGTCATACCGATGAGCCTGTCGAAAAAATCTTTGCCGCCATGCTCCGGACGACCGTCGATCACCATGCCGGAGACAGGGACGAGATGGCGACCTATATCTCACTTGTTATTTCTCCGCCGACGCCGGACTTCCAGAAGCAGCTGGACGATTATTTCAGCAGCTTCAGTATCTGGCTGGCGGATGCACTGAACGATGCGCTGCGCAGAGACTTCCCCGACATTACCGAGTCCGAGGCCACTTCGGTGATCGGTCAATATGTTCTTCTTGCCAACGGCATTTTCTGGAGCATCAACATTTTCAGTCCTAATGAATTGGCCTTCCAGCTGCGGATGGCCGAACAGATGCTGCAAGCTTCATTCACGGCACTTCAGAAAAAACACAATTAAAAAGGAGGGAATTCAGATGGAAAACCGATTCAATAATCAATTGGTGGAGGACTACGAGCGGGAACCAGTTCCGCAACACAAGAGAAAGGGCTGGATCAAACTATCCATCGTCTGGATCGGCGGTATTGTTGCGCTCTCGGCCACTGCACTTGGCGGCGCTCTGGGGGCAGGCATGGCGATGGGTGATGCCCTGATTGCGACTTTCATTGGCTGTTTTATCCTCGCTGTGCTGTCCGCATTGTGCTGCACGGTCGGTGCGAAAACCGGGCTCTCCACCCCATTCGTCTCAATGTTCGCGCTCGGCCGCTATGGCTCCTTTGCCGTTTCCGCGATCGTCGCCATCTCGCTTTTCGGGTGGTTTGGTGTACAGCTTGATCTTTTTGGCTCCAGCCTGCAGAGCATCCTGTTTGACGTGTTCGGCTGGAACGTCAACCAGAAACTGCTGGTCATCCTTGGCGGTGTTCTCATGACGACCACCGCATTTATCGGCTATAAAGCCATTGAGAAACTGAGTCTGTTCGCAGTTCCGCTCCTGGCCGCGCTGCTCATCGCCTCACTCATCAAAGTTATGAACGGCAGGGACCTTTCTGAAGTTACCGCCGCCCCGCTTACGAGTGATCCGCTGAGTGTCGGTGTGGCCATCTCCCTGATCATCGGTTCACTTGCAGTCGGCGCAATTATCGGCCCCGATATTTCGCGTTACGCCAAATCCGTGAAGGATGCAGTGATCTCCTCGTTCGTCGGATTCTTTGTCGGATTCAGCATCGTCCTGATCATTGCCGCGCTTCTCGCCAAAGCGACGACACAGGTAGATATCGTGGAAATCATGCTCGGACTCGGCTGGGGCACTGGTGCCTTGCTCATCCTCATCCTTGCGCAGTGGACGACGAATGACAACAACCTGTACTCCTCGGCGCTTGGTTTCTCCGTCATCTTCCAGAGCGTGCCCAAGTACATCCTGACAATCGTGGCGGGCGTCATTGGCACCGGGATGGCGGTCGGCGGAATTTACGAGAACTTCATCCCGTTCCTCATATTCCTGAGTGCGCTCATCCCGCCAATCGGAGGCATCTACGTCGTCGATTATCTGATGAATAAAAAGAAATACAGTTTCGAAAACCTTGCCGACAACGTCCCGGTCAACTGGGGCAGCGCCGCAGTGTGGATGATGGCTGCCCTCGTTGCCTTTATGACGGCGCCCGCACCGAACGGCTTCGGCCTGTTCACCTTCACAGGCGCTTCGGGATTCGACGCATTCCTTGCTGCATGTGTGTTCCAATTCATCTTCAATAAGTTTTTGCAGGGGGCACCAGCAGTTGTCGCCCTGTCCAACCAAAGGGGGAGCATCAAATGAGACTGATCGGAAAAGAAGAAATCGAGAATATTGCAATCGGTGCGGCGCTATTGGGCACCGGAGGAGGCGGCGACCCCTATATCGGCAAACTGATGGCGATCCAGGCGGTCGAGGAGAACGGGCCGATCCGACTCCTCAGCCTGGATGAAGTACCGGACGACGCACTGATCGTCCCGTCGGCGATGATGGGCGCCCCGACGGTCATGGTCGAGAAGATTCCGAGCGGCCATGAAGCACTCGCCGCTTTCAAGTCACTGAAGGACTTCCTCGGTCAAGAGATTTACGCTACGATGCCGATCGAGGCCGGCGGGGTCAACTCCCTGCTGCCGCTTGCCCTTGCCGCGCAGATAGGTCTTCCGGTCATCGACGCGGACGGGATGGGACGTGCATTCCCGGAGCTTCAGATGGTCACGTTCTACCTGGAAGGCGCATCCGCCACACCGATGGTCCTGTCTGATGAAAAAGGAAACAGCCTCCTGCTGAACACAATCGACAGCGTATGGGCAGAACGGATCGCCAGAAGCGTAACAGTCGAGATGGGCGGCTCCGTCATGAATGCAATTTATCCCATGGAAGGCCATTTTGTGAAAAAAGCGTCCATCAAAAACATCCTGACGCTTGAAGAAGAGATCGGCAGGACCGTCCGTGAAGCAATGAAGCAGAACATCAACCCGATTGAAGACGTACTTGAACTCGTTGGCGGCACCGCCCTTTTCGAAGGTAAAGTGACCGATATCAACCGGAGGACGGAAGGCGGCTTCGCCAAAGGCACCGCCACAATCGACGGGCTGAACAAAAACAAAGGATCCGATTGCCGTCTCCACTTCCAGAACGAACATCTGCTATGCGAAGTTGACGGCAAAGTCCGTTGTGTGACGCCTGACCTGATCGCCGTCGTGGATTCCGAGACCGGTATGCCGATCACGACGGAAGGACTGCGCTACGGCGCACGCTGCACCGTCATCGGCATACCATGCGATGAAAAGTGGCGCACCGAGAAGGGAATCGCCACCGCAGGCCCGCGCTATTTCGGCTACGACACAGACTTCACACCGATTGAACAACTAAACGCGAAAGCAGGGATAACAAAATGACAAATTACCGTCTTGGAATTGATGTCGGCGGAACCCATACCGATGCCGTCATCTTGGATGAAGCTTATCGGGTCATCGCGTCCGTCAAAGCAACGACGACAGTGGACGTCAGCAAAGGGATCTATTCGGCCATGCGCCAGGTCGTCGAAAAGTCGGGCGTTCCGGTTTCGGATATCCGTCATGCCATGCTCGGCACAACCCACTGCACGAATGCCATCGTTGAGCGAAAGCGCTTGAACCAGGTTGCAATCATCCGCATCGGCGCCCCTGCGACACTCGCTATCAAACCGCTTGTCGGGGTGCCGGACGACCTGCGGGAGATTCTGGGCAAGCATACCCACATCGTGCGCGGGGGCCACGAATTCGACGGGCGGGAAATTGCGGAACTGGACGAAGAAAAAATCCGCGCGATTGGACGGGAACTGAACGGACAGGTCGATTCCGTCGCTATCACCTCCGTCTTTTCCCCTGTCTCCGCCGTACATGAAGAGCGCGCAGCGGAAATCATTCGCGAAGAAATGGGGCCGGATGTCGCCCTGTCCCTCTCAAGTGAAATCGGAAGCGTCGGACTGCTCGAGCGCGAAAACGCGACCATCCTGAATGCTGCCATCGTCAATGTCGCGCGCTCCACCGCTGACGGGTTCGTCAAGGCGCTTGAACAGGAAGGCATCCACGCGGAAATTTTCTTCGGCCAGAATGATGGCACACTGATGTCCGTCGAGTACACCGTTAAATATCCGATTCTGACGATTGCCTGCGGTCCTACAAACAGCCTCCGGGGCGCAGCCTACCTGACTGACCGGCCGGATGCACTTGTCGTCGATGTCGGCGGTACGACAACGGATGTCGGCGTCCTTGTCGACTCATTCCCCCGCCAATCTTCCCTTGCAGTAGAGATTGGCGGAGTCCGCACGAACTTTCGCATGCCGGACATTGCGGCGATCGGTCTCGGAGGAGGGACGATCATCCGCCTGGAAGACGACGGCTCATTCCAAATCGGCCCACAGTCCGTCGGCCACCGCCTGAACGAAGAAGGCCTTATCTTCGGCGGAGATACGCTAACGGCCACCGACGTCGCAGCCGCACTCGGAGTCATCGAGCTCGGCGACCGCAACAAGGTGGCACACCTGGACCGCAGCCTCCTGGAAGCCGTCTACGCCCGCATGGTCGAAATGGTCGAAGAAACCATCGACAAAATGAAGACCAGCGCGGATCCGGTACCTGTCATGCTTGTCGGCGGCGGCGGCATCCTCTTCCCGACCCGCTTGAAAGGTGCCTCAGAAGTGATCCGGCCTGAAAACGCAGGGGTCGCCAACGCTATCGGATCTGCAATCTCACAAGTCAGCGGACAAGTCGAGAAAATCTTCCTTATCGATGAAATGGGGCGCGAAGCCGCACTCGAGGAAGCCAAGCGGCTCGCCTCCGAAGAAGCCGCCAAAGCCGGGGCCGACGCTGAATCTTTGGTCATCGTTGACTTGGAAGAAGTTCCGCTCTCCTACCTTCCAGGCAACGCCACAAGGATCCGCGCAAAAGCCGCCGGAGATCTTGCGATGAACAAACAACCGGCGATCCGGTGAACGGATGAATTCTTATACTGCGGACAGGCCATTGAAAGGGCAATCGTCTCTTTCAAGTCTGCAAATGAAAAAGCGATGCCCGCGTGGCATCGCTTTTTTCATGTGATCATCTGCACCGGAGGCCACTGACCATCCCAATGTCAATAATCCAACCAGGCAGGGTGCAGTTTCGTCATTCATGGGCTCAGTTTCATCGTTCACGCCGCCGGTTTCGACATTCGCAGACAACTTCTCATTGATGACGAAATAACTCGGTCGAATGACGAACTTCAGGGGCGAATGAAGAAACAGCAACAGGCAACCACATGCCGCGCCACTGAAATCACTAAATGCATCATTGTAAAAGCCGTGGCTTTTTCGACGCCAGTCCGCGGTAAGCGTACACTTCCAGTGCAGCAAAAAGCCGGCATCGCCGCCGGCCCATTCCTACTTATACCTCAACCTGTACGCCTTGCCTGCCTGCTTCCGCCTTGCGGTAGACGCCCTTGGCCACCGCCAGATCGTAATACGCGGCGCCGACGCATTTGAAGAAAGTGATCTCTTCTTCGGTTTCCCGGCCGGATACTTGTCCGGTCACAAGGTGCACAAGCTCCCCGTGGAGTTCATCAAATGACCAGGCTCCTGAGCGGTCGGCATAAATCAGTTCTCCTGCTTCCTCTTTCACGCCATGCAGGTCATCCGCGATGACTTTTGAGCAGCGGCGAATAAATGTCTCGTCCACTTCCCGCATGTGCGGCAGATAGGATCCGACCCCATTCACATGCGTCCCCGGACGGATTGTTTCACCGTCAAATACCGGCGTCTCGGAGCGTGTTGCGCAGTTGATGACATCCGCCCTTTTTACCGCCTCATCGACATCACCGACAATCTCGATCGATACTTCAGCCGAGATCCGCCCTTCCCTTCTTAGCCGCTCGCCGAATGCTTCCGCCTTCGACCGCGTCGGGTTGACCAACAGGATTTCCCGAATCTCACGGACAGCCAGCACGCCGAGCACCTGCTCGTATGCCATGCCTCCGGTTCCGATCACACACAGGACCGATGCCTCTTTTCTGGCTAGTCGGTCTGTCGCCAGACCGCTCATCGCTCCGGTCCTGAGCCGTGTCAGGTACGATGCGTTCAGCATCGCCAAGTGACGGCCATCTGTGGCATCAGTCACGAGCACAACGCCCTGAGTGGTCGGCAGCCCGTTTGTTTTCGGGTTCTCAGGGAAGATTGTCACCGTCTTGTTCGCCGCGATTCCTTCCGACAGGTCCGCGCATGGCATGTACAGCACCGATGCGCTCCGTTCCGGGAATTCGATGACCGTGCGGAGCGGATTTTCGATTTTCCCGTCCGCAAGAGAATGAAGCGTCGCCTTTACATCTGGGATGGCATCTTCCATCCCGTACATTTCCATGATCTGCTGTTCATTCATGATAATCAAAACGCATTAACCACCTTTATTGCACGCTTGCCGTTCCGTAACCGACTCAGACAAGCTGCTTTTCTATGATGTTCGCCTTGCCTTGAGCTTCAGATGCTTGCTCATCCAGCAGCTGGTTGCTCCGGTCACGCACGGCCCAGATGGCGACAAGTGAAACAACTGCTGTAAAGATGATGTAGAGTGCGACCGGCACGTAGGAGTTGTTGAACTGCATCAGAAGTGCTGTCGCGATCAGCGGAGCCGTGCCCCCGGCCACCGCTGCACCGATCTGATAACCGAGCGTGATGCCCGTGTACCGCACTTCCGCGGAGAAGATTTCCGAGAACATTGTTCCGAGCACGGCCGTGATCGGCGCCCAAATGATGCCGAGCCCGATGATGGTCGCGAGGAACATCATGATGTTGGACCCTTCATGAAGCATCCAGAAGTACGGGAAGGCAAACAGGATCATGCCAACCGCTCCCCAGATATACAGCGGCTTGCGTCCGACCTTGTCGGACAGCTTGCCCATAATAGGAATGAGGATCGTCGTGATGATCGTCGCGACCATGACCGCATTCAGCACTTCACTGTTCGTATGGCCGACATTGCTTGTGGCATACGATACGACGAATGTCCCGAAGATGTAGAACGGCGCCGTCTCTACGACTTTTGCTCCGACCGCGATCAGTACTTCACGCCAATGGTGCTTGAGTGTGTGGACAAGCGGCACTTTCGGTGCCGAACCTTCCGCCTGTACCTTTTTGAACGACGGCGTCTCCTCGATCCCCTTGCGGATCCAAAGTCCGAAGATGACGAGCAGCGCACTCAGAAGGAATGGCACGCGCCAGCCCCAGCTCATGAACGCGTCTTCCGGCAGCAACGTCATGACGGACAGCGCCAGAGTCCCGAGAACCATGCCGATCGTGACCCCCATCTGCGGCACGGAACCGAAAAAGCCCCGCTGTTCCTTTGGCGCATATTCCACGGCGAGCAGCATCGCGCCGCCCCATTCCCCGCCGATGCCGAGCCCCTGGATCAGGCGAAGTGTAATCAGCAGGATCGGTGCCCAGATACCGATTGCGTAGTACGTCGGCAATAGCCCCATCGCGAATGTCGCGATCCCCATCAGGCTAAGCGTCAGAACGAGCGTTTTTTTCCGTCCTATCCTGTCCCCGATATGGCTGAAGATCACCCCGCCAAGCGGCCGGATAAAGAACGACAGCGCAAATGATGCATACGCCAGAATCAATCCGATCGACGGATCTTCCGCCACAAAGAACATGGTATTAAAGACGAGTGCTGCGACCGTACCATACAGGAAGTAATCGAACCACTCGATGGAGCTTCCGACGAGGCTGGCGATCAGCACGCGCCTCATGTCCTTGTCTTTCATATAACTTCCCCCTAATCCCCATATAAAAGTTGAAGCACCTCTTCAATTGAAGTGACACTTCAATTTATGCTACCATCATAAGTGAGCTTGAAAACGTTGTCAATCTTATTTTTAGATAATTAGGAGAGTTTGGATTGGACCTTACACTTGGCCTGAAAATCAAAAGCATCCGCAAGGAAAAACAGAAGACGCTGAAACAGGTGGCGGAAGAAACCGGCTTTTCCATCAGCTTCCTTTCCCAGCTGGAGCGCGGCAAATCTTCCGCGACGCTGGAATCCCTCAAGAAAATCTCCGTCGCCCTCGGCGTCAGTCCCGGCCACTTCTTCGAAGAGGAAGCCGGCATTCCGGAACAAGATGGATTGGGCATGGCCGAACGCATCGCTGCCTACGGTGTACACTACCGTAATCTTGCGCCCGGCTTCAGCTCGCCTGACTTCATGCCGATGCAGGTCACATTGGAAGCCGGCGAGAACGGCGGCCAGCCTATCACCCATGCCGGCCAGGAATTCGTCTATGTCTTGGAAGGCAAACTTACCGTGGAAGTCGGAGAGTCACTGACCGAACTCACCCCCGGCGGCTCGCTTTTCTATGACGCCGGAGATTCCCATTACTGGTACAACCGGAGTGACGGACGGACTGTGTTTCTCTGCGTCAGCTCTGATACAAAAAAATGAACCTCCGGAGGGCAGTGCGCCCCCGGAGGTTCATTTGTAATCGAGAATCCAAGCTCAAGCTTGTCTGGGTGATTTAAGCTTGGGCAGCTGAATTCCTTCCTCGCCCCTTTTCTGAAAAAAGTTGGCGATTGCAGCGCCAAGGGTAAGGTTGGTTACCATGTTCAATACTGCCGGAACCGCGGAAAGTGCACTGACATGCTCCAGGGCAAGAGTGGCGGCGAGTGCCGTATTGCAGATGCCCACATGAAATAACACAGAACGGGCATGCCGCTCCTTCATCCCAATCAGCCTGGCAATCAGATACCCCCCAACCATCGGCACTGACACTTGAAAAAGCACGACCACCGCTATCAAAGGAATCAAACCGAGGTTTTCACTCAGCACTTGCTGCGCATTTGAAATCACCGAAAGCACGACGATAAATAGTGCGAGTTGAGATAGTAGCGGTGTATATGGCTGCACCTTCTCTACCGTTTTGGTGAATTTCCATTTCAGGAAAAGCCCTGTGGTCAGAGGCAGCAGGACAATCAGTATAATATTGATGAACAGCGCCCAAAAACTCACAGGAATAAACTGCCCTGCAAAGAACTGAGTGAGGACGGGTGTCAGCAGCGGAGCCAGGAAAGTGTCAGTCGTTGCCATGGCAATGCTGAGTGCCACATCACCTCCTGCAAGAAGGGCAAAGAGATTGGCCGTCGTTCCACTTGGTACAGTTCCAGCCAGGATTGTGCCGGTTGCAAGCTCCGGCTGATCCCTGAAAAAGAGATAGGCAAGTCCTACTGAAATGGTGACAGTCATGGTCCATTTGATCATGACGCCGATCAGGACGGTTTTGGGCTTCTTAACCGTTTCAACCAAATGAGACGTGGCCAGGGTCATTCCCATGAAGAGGAAAATGGCTCCCAAACCAATCGATGTCCATTCTCTGATCCCTGAAAACGCCCCGGGAAACACATACGCAATTATGGCGCAAAAGAGGATCCAGAACGGCAGATATTTGGAAATGATCGCTTTTATGGCACTCATATATTCACTTCCTTCAATTGCGAAGAGCCTGCACTTTCGTCAGCACAGGCTGCAACATCAAACACTCTTGTACAGATAGGCTCCATCTTCCACTTTGTCCAATTCCACTTGGTCTCCGATTGCGATGTCTTCAGTCATTCTGGCGGTCACTTTTGCGCTTGTCCCGTCCAGCTGGACCAGTGCAACATAGTAGGGTGCCAGATGGGCAAATTCAGATGGCGGAACATGAATTTTTGTAAAGCTGTAAATACTCCCTTTGTCTTCGACTTCCCGCTCGGAAATTTCGTTTGCCCCACATGACGGGCAATAAACCCTTTTCACTACGGTGTCGTGTCCACAGCAAGAATAGACTTTCAGTTTCTTCACACCCTTTCCAGAATATGAACGGCAGAATACGAACCGGTACCACCAAGGTTTTGTGCGAGTGCAATCCGCGCGCCTTCCACCTGGTTTGCAGCATCGCCACGCAGCTGCCTGACGAGCTGATAGATCTGTGCGACTCCGGTCGCGCCGATCGGATGACCCCTTGATAGCAGGCCGCCGCTCGTATTAACCGGCTTTTCTCCATTTGCTTTAGTGAGGCCCTTCTCCACAGCCTTCCACCCCTCCAGCCGCGGGAAAAATCCGAGTTCTTCTATAGCAATCATCTCGGTCATCGAGAAGCAGTCATGAATTTCCACCACATCGATATCTTCCGGACCGAGGCCGGCTTTTTCATATGCACGCCGGCCGGATTCCCCGATTGCCGGAATCGACAGCAGGTCGCTTGCATCCTGCATCTGAGTCGGACCGGAAACCAGTGATGAAGCTTTGATATGAATGCCGCTCGGCTTCCTGGAGATGACAAGAGCTGCCGCGCCGTCCGTCATTGGCGAGCAATCAAACAGTCCCAGCGGCTCTGTGATCATCCGGGCGTTCATGATCTCTTCCAGACTGGTTGCTTTGGAAAATTGCGCAAGCGGATTGTTCATCGCATTTTCCCGGTTCTTCAGCGCCACCATGGCCAGATGTTTCTTGGACGCCCCAGTTTCATGGAAGTAGCGATTAGCCAGGACCCCGAAAAAACCCGGGAACGTCAGGCCGGCACTTTTTTCACTGGAATCCGTATCCATCGCAGCATTGATGGCTTGTGTGACCTCGGCAGTCTTGGCATGCTTCATTTTCTCCACACCCGCCACAAGAACCGTGTCATGCTCACCGCTCATCACAGCAAGGACAGCCTGCCGGAGCGCGATGCCGCCCGAGGCGCAAGCGCCTTCGACTTTCGCAGTCGGCACAAAACCGAGGCCGAGGTCATTTGCCACAATCGCCCCGAGAATTTCCTGGTTGGACATGCTCCCCGCAAGGAAGTTGCCCACGAAGACGGCATCCACCTTGGGACGGCCGGCATCTTCCAGAGCCTGCCGGCTGGCATCCAGCAACAGATCTTTCAGTGTCCGGTCTTCGTGTGTGCCAAATTTGGTCATTCCGATTCCATGGATATATGTGTTTGTCGTCATGACTTAACCCCCGCATGCATGGCCTTCAGCTCGCGCTTCAGTATTTTGCCGTATGAACTCTTCGGCAGCGCATCCACAATATGAATTTCCTTCGGCTTCTTGAAGCTTGCCAAATGTTCCTTACAGAGCGCTACCAGATCGTCTTCCACTACCTCGCTCCGTCCGTTTGGCACAACATAGGCGACGACGCTCTCTCCCCATTTCTCATCTTGCACGCCGATTACACAGGTTTCTTTAACCCCGTCATGCTTATTCAGGACTTCTTCCACCTCACGCGGGTAGATGTTCACCCCGCCGGAAATGATGACATCCTTTTTACGGTCAACAATGTGGAGATAGCCCTGATCATCACGCCATCCGAGATCCCCTGTATGCAGCCATCCATCCTTGAGCGTGTCTTCGGTGGCCTTCTCGTTGTTCCAGTAGCCCTGCATGACGAGCGATCCTTTACAGACAATCTCTCCGACTTCACCGTTTTTCACTTCTTCACCGGCTTCATCCACTATTTTCATGTCTACGAATGGTCCAATCCTTCCGCACGAAGCCAGCCTCTTCGGCAGCTCGTTCCGCGGCATCATCGTAATGCACATCGGTGCCTCAACCTGCCCGTACGTCTCCACGAAAATGGTGCCCGCCTTGTCAAGGGCATCCTGCAGCTTGGCAGCGGCGATCGGAGAACCGGCCATATTAATGGACTTTACATAGCGCAGCTTTTCTGCATCGAACGAAGCATCCTGGATCATCAGGTTGACGATGGTCGGCACCATGAAGATGATGCTGACCTTATCCGCAGCAAGCTGGTCAAGAAAATGCTCTGCTTCAAACTTGTCATAGACGACCTGAGTCAGACCATAGAGCCATGAAACATGGCTTAAGAAATTGCTTCCGTGTGTAAGCGGTGCAACATGGCCGACAATATCGTCATAGTCCACTTCACACACCTGTGCAAGCGATAGTGCCCCTGCAATCATATTCCGGTGGCTCAGCATGACGCCCTTCGGGTTTCCTGTCGTGCCGGATGTATACATAATCGCAAACAGGTCGTCTTCATCAACTTCTTCAATAAATGAAGCCCCCATGTGGTCACTGATTGCCTGTTCATAAGGCTCGCCTACCGGAAGAAGTGGGAGGTCATCGCTTAGTGTTTCAAGCAGTTCAGATTCGCCGATTACGAGGGACACACCCGCATCGCGGACCTGGTAATCCAATTCTTTTGGATGCAGCCTGTAATTCAGCGGCACTTTTACAATTCCCCCATGTGCAAGCGCCACATCCAGTTCAATATGTTCCATCCTGTTTTTCATGAGAACAGCCACACGGTCTCCTTTTACAATCCCGCGTTTGTTCAGATAATGGGACAGCGCAAGCGTCCGGAATTTAAGGTCTCCATAAGTGATGGACCGGTCCCGGTCTTTCACCGCGACTTTATCCGGATTGGCTTCAGCTGCCTTCACTGCCAGTTTGCTGAGTGTTTCCATCTCACGCACCGCCCTTCGAAAATTGAAAAATAGGCACGCCGTAGGCTTCGTCTTTCCGGCGGGTCAGCTCCACCTCACTGATCGGAAAGAGAACAAATTCGATTGTGATGGCGACAGGATTCTCACTGTCAAGAAAATGTCCGCCACTTACTTTGCCGTCACAATCCACGAAGACTCCATGCATATGCACATCTTGGTTTCCTTCTCCGTCGGAGCCTACAAATCCGCTTGCAGAAAGCAGCTCCACAGGGGAATCGGAAACCCGGCGTTCGGAATACCGGATCCCTGCCGCAGACTTTTCATCTTTGACCACCTGATAAAAAGCAGCTTGTGTCAATGAACCGATGCACTGGAAATGGCCTCCCCTGATGCCAAACTCATTGCACACTTCCTTGATGCCGCCTAACAAGTCACAATCCTTTTTGAGGCGGCCGATGACCCGATTCGTCTGCTCATCGTAGAAAGCCTGAAAAAGGTGATTATCCAATGCTGTAGCCCCCGTCCACTTTGAGTACCTGGGACGTGGTGTATCCGGCGTTTTTTGAAGCAAAGTAAAGCACGGCATCCGCAATATCATCCGGTGTGCCCATACGATCGATCACCTGGCCGGACGTATCATATTTCACTCCGGCAGTAATGGCAGTCGCCGTAGCTCCAGGAGCGACCGAATTCACAGTGATGCCGTACTTTCCCACTTCCTTCGCGACCCACTTGGTGAGGGCGATGACGCCCCCTTTTGAAGCGGAGTATGCCGGGCCGGAGCGGCCATTTTTTTCGCCGCCCGAAACGACTCCGCCGTTCATCCCCGAAATGGAGCTGATATTGATGATCCGCCCATATCCGGCTTCTTTCATATGCGGATAGATGACAGCCTGCATAAAGAGGAAGGTGGCCTTCAAGTTTGTGTCCAGATCGCGGTACCACATGTCTTCCGTCATATCTTCAAGATCCAGTCGGCTGGCGGTGCCTGCGTTGTTCACGAGAATCTGGACTTCACCATAGTTCTCGATTGTCCGGTCCACCGTTGCCCGGACAAATTCTTTGTTCCGGATGTCACCGAGGCACTCCAGGTAGTCAGCGTCCCCCAACTGGCTGATTGTCTGCTGGCAAGGATTCAGGTCAACAAGAACAACCTTTGCCCCCTGTTGTGCGAGTTGGATCGCCACCGCCTGTCCGATTCCGCTTGCAGCCCCTGTAACGATGGCAACTTCTTTTGAAAATTTCATTTCCCCTACCCCCAAGTTGTTATTTAACGTTCAGCAGATCCGGCAGGAATGTTGAAATAGCCGGAATGTACGTGATCATGAGCAAGACGATGATGCCTGCGACAATAAATGGCAATGCTGCTTTGGAAATATCGACAATACTCGATTTTGAAATGCTCGCTGCAACGAACAGGTTCAATCCTACTGGAGGAGTAAACAAACCGATGGCAAGGTTGACCGTCATGAAGACGCCAAATACGGTTGGATCGACTTCAAGTGCGATCATGACCGGTAGAAGGATCGGTACAAAAATGTAATAAGCCGAAATCGCATCAATAAATGCACCTGCAATCAGCAGGAGTACGTTGATCAGTAAAAGGATAATAATGGGATTTCCTGACGCTTCCAGGAGTGCTGTCGAGATATCCCTGGCAATCTGCTCAGTGGTGATGATGTAGGCAAACGCCGAAGCCGCACTGACGATGATCATAATCACAGCCGTCTGCAGCGCCGCATCGACAAAAATCCGATACATCCCTCTGAGAAGATTCCCCCTTAATACAAACGCTCCCACGACCAGTCCGTAGACCACGGCAATAACTGCCGCCTCTGTAGGAGTAAAGAAGCCTCCGTAAATTCCTCCCAGGATAATGACAGGAATGAAAAGACCCGGCAGCGCTTTGACAAAAGCATCCCATTTTTCTTTGCCGGTCGCTTTTCGGGCTGCCTCTTCATCAGCATGGAAAACCCCTTTTTTCTCTTCACGCCAACGCACATATAAAGCCGCTATGATGAATGCCGCCCCGATCAGCAACCCCGGGATGACACCGGCCAAAAACATCCGGTTAATCGTGACCGGAATCTGGTCACCCGCTACGACCGCAAAAACGATAAATGCGATGGATGGCGGAATAATGATGCCGATCGCACCTGAACTCGCAAGAAGTGCACCCGCTGTTTCTTTCCGATAGCCGCTTTTCACCATTGCTGGAATCAGAATACCGCCGATTGCCGCCACGGTCGCCGGGCCCGAACCCGAGATTGCCGCAAAGAAGATGGCCACAAGGACTGTGACGAACACGATTCCGCCACGGACATGGCCGACCATAGCTTGCGCAAAGTCGATCAGCCGCTTTGAAATTCCGACATGCTCCATGATCACGCCTGCCAGGATAAAGAAAGGAATGGCCAACAGCGTGAACTTGGCGACACTCGTATACATAATGTCCGTAATCGCTTCGAGTCCGAATACCCCATTATTGGAAACGAGGACAATCAATGAAGAGATGCCAAGGGAGATCGCAATCGGAACCCTCAAGAAAACAAGAAGGAAAAACACACCGAACAATAAGAGTGCAGTCATTGCATTTCCCCCTTCCCGGCTTTCTCAAGGTCGGTCGGATCCGGATCTGCTCCGCCCAACTTCCATTCAATCAGGCCCACCTGAACAGTACGTATAATGCAAAGCAGTGCCCCAAAAGGCAGCGCCATTGTCAGGATCCATTGCGGCATACCAAGAGCCGGCGTTTTTTGGCCCATATCTATCTGGAACAACACCGTCTGGATTCCATACCAGAACAGCACGCCAAACAGGACAAGTCCAGCAATTGTGGAAATGGCAATCATGATTCTCTTAACAGTCGCTCCACCTATGTCATACAAAAGGGTAAAGCCGAGGTGCGCAAATCTGCGCACCCCCATGGCTGTCCCCACAAAGGTAAGCAGAACGAATAAGTTAATGGTCAGTTCCTCCGTGAAAGAGAATGAGAACTCCGCGAAGTTGCGGGCGATGATGTTGGCAAATGCAATGACCGTCATGGCGAGCATGGCAATTGCAATGATGAACTCCTCCACATAATCTAGGACCTTCATTTGGTTCTCCCCTTATCGTTCCTGGAATGCTTTCAGCAGGTCCGCTCCCCAGATATCTTCATACTTGTCGTAGACAGGCTGAACAGTTTCACGGAATGCTGCAATTTCTTCTTCTGTCGGCTCATAAAGTTCCATGCCGGCAGCTTTGAGTTCTTCAATCTGCTCGGCTTCGCGTTCACGTGCAATCTCCACCTGGTATTCAGCCGCTTCCTTGCCGAGACGGTCAAAGAGTTCCTGGTCTTCCTTACTCATGGAATCGTAGAGCTTTTTGTTGATGCCCAGTACAAGCGGATCATAAGAGTAGTTCCACATTGTCATGTAGTCCTGGACTTCATTGAGTTTCGACGAGTAGATGACGTCGACCGGGTTTTCCTGGCCGTCGATCGTGCCCTGCTGAAGTGACGTAAAGACTTCGGAGAAGGTCATCGTGACCGGGTCTGTCCCCAGTTCCCGGAACAGGTCTGTATACATCGTGATGCCAGGGATCCGGAGCTTCATGCCGGAAAGATCTTCTGGCGCCTTAACTTCTTTTACACTATTTGTCAGCTGACGGAATCCGTTCTCCCCATATCCGAGTGCATGGACCCCTTTTTCAGCCAGGATATCTTTCAGCATTTCTCCGCCTTCACCGTCAAACACTTGATCCACTTCATCAAGCGAGCTGAACAGGAACGGTGCCGAGGCTACACCAAAACGATCGTCCAAGATGGAATAAATGATGGTGGAGTTGAATGTCAGGTCAATCGTACCCTTTGAAAGACCTTCTACCGCCTTCCCGGAATCCCCGCCTGAAAGCTGTTCATTTGCGAAAAGCTCAATATTGATTCGGCCGTCTGTTTCTTCCGCCAAGTCGTTCTTCAGTTTCTCGGCAGCTTCATACCAGGTCGAGCTGTCTGCGACTGTTACGGACATTTTCAGGTCATAGTTTTTCGCTTCTCCGCCGGCACTTGCCTCATCTTCCGAGGATGCCCCGCCTCCGCATGCTCCGAGTAAGAGCATGGCAGACAAGCCGATCATGCCGAATACCGATCTCTTCGTTTTTTTCATATCATTTCGCCCCTTTAATTGTTTTTCATGGATTCATAGAGAAAATCCACAATGTGCACCGCTTCTATCTGACCTGACAACCCTTCGCGCTCGATCCCCACTTTCATCTGCAGCAGGCAACCCGGATTTGAAGTCACGATCACGGATGGCCCGACCTGTTTCACCCCTTTCATTTTCTCCGCCAGAATCTTCGCCGACATTTCCGGTTGCAAGAGATTATATATACCAGCGGACCCGCAGCAGCCGGCCGCATTCGGCATCTCGATATAGGTGAATCCGGAAGCGGAACCGATCAGTGTCCTTGGAGCTTCCCAAACGCCATTCACATTTCTGAGATGGCAGGAATCCTGGTAAGTGACGACCGACTGGGCTTCTTTGCTGATAGCCTGCAATTGTCTGTCAAAGCCCGCTTTCATCAAAAGAGTTGAGATGTCGACAATCTTGCCGGAAAAAGTTCTAGCCTCGTCAGTGTCCAGCAACTTCCCGTATTCACTGAGAAACGCCCCACAGCCCCCCGCATTCTGGACGATAAAATCATAGTCCTGATGATTAAAGGCCAAGATATTCTTTTCTGCATTTTTCTTGGCTTTCGGGACTTCACCACTGTGGCCGTGAAGAGCGCCGCAGCACTGCTGATTTGCGGGAATATCCACTTCGTAACCTGCCATTTCAAGCAGCTCGATGGTCCGGCTGTTGGTTTCCTGAAACATGGTGTCCATCAGACATCCGGTAAAGAAAGCGACCTTGTACGTCTGAGTTGGCTTGGCCGGCCTTACCTTCCGCCTGATCTGCGGCAAGACTCTCTCCATTTCGCTCATCTGCTTTGGTAAAAGCCTCATCATGCCGGATGCACGGGCGACTTTTTGGATCCCCGTGGCCTGATAGATCCGGATCAGCCCCACTGTGCGCTTCATCTTTTTCTGGTCCGCAAACAATCCGTCAAATACAATCTTCCGGACGGCCTTTTCTTTTAGTCCGGGCTGTTTGGCATCGAGCACCGCATGGCGTGCTTCCTCAAGCAAAGTGCCGTACTGGACACCTGCCGGGCAGGCAGGCTCACAGGCCCGGCAGCCCAGGCAGACATCGAGCGAATCTTCAATGCTGCCGTCCCACAGGACCTGTCCGTCCCTGAGGGCTTTCATGAGAGAGATCCGGCCTCTTGGCGAGTGGGCCTCATCCTGTCCGGTCATGAGGTAGGTCGGGCATGCCGGCAGACAAAAACCGCACCTCATGCAATCTGTCAGCAACTCCTCGCTGACATGCTCAACAAAGCTTTCTTTCATCTTTTCCTGAAGGGCGCTAACCATGGGCCACCACCACCCGCGGTTTGTTTGCCTTAGCAAACATTTTGCCGGGATTACAGATATTCAGAGGGTCGATCGCCTGTTTGATTGTTTTCATCAAGTCAATCCCCTCATCGCCAATCTTCCATTGAAGATAAGGCGACTTCATCTCCCCGACGCCATGCTCTCCGGTAATCGTGCCGCCCAAGTCAATGGCGGCTTCAAATATCTCAGCGAAAGCACGTTCCACGCGGACCATTTCTTCGCCGTTCCGAATGTCAGTCAGGCAGGTCGGGTGCAGATTTCCGTCTCCCGCATGTCCGAACGTGTGGATTTCAACCTGATTCCGCTCGGCGATCTCCCTGATTTTCCGGACCATATTCGCAATTTCTGATCTGGGGACGGTGGCATCCTCCAAGATGGTCGTGGGCCGCTTTCTTGCCAGTGCGGAAAGCGCAGCCCGACGCCCGGCCTTTAGCTGTCCCGCTTCTTCTTCCGTTTCAGCCACAGCCGTGATCACTGCACCGTTTCTGACCGAAATGTCGATCATGGCTGCAAGGTCCCGTTCCACCTGCCCGGCTTCCCCGTCCTGTTCAATCAGCAGCATCGCCTCCGCATCTTTCGGAAGCCCAAGATTCATAAACCGCTCTACGGCGTCCATCGTTCCGCGGTCCATAAACTCCAAAGTGGCAGGGATGATACGCTCCGAAATAATTTCGGAGACAGTGGCAGCCGATTCCTCAAGAGATTGGAAATAAGCGATACCGGTCCTTTGATGTTCAGGTTTCGGGATGAGTTTCAGGAGGATTTCTGTAACCACTCCAAGCGTTCCTTCAGCGCCGACCAAAAGTGCCTTCAGGTCGTAACCTGCCACGTCTTTTGCCAGTTTTCCTCCGGTCTTGATGACTTGCCCGTTTGGCAATACAGCAGTCAGGCCAAGGACATAATCTTTGGTGACACCATATTTCAGGCCCCTGAGCCCGCCGGAATTCTCGCTGACATTGCCGCCGATTGTCGAAATCTTCATGCTGCTAGGATCAGGAGGATAGAACAGTCCCCGCTCTTCCACAAAATTGCATAAATCCAAGGTAAGTACGCCTGGCTGTACCCTGATACACAAATTATCTTCGTCCAGTTCCAAGATTTGGTTCATCCGATTAAATAGCAGAACGACCCCGCCGCTTGTTGGCGCTGTCCCTGCAGCCAGGTTTGTGCCGGAACCTCTGGGAACCAACGGAACTTGATGATCTCGGCAAATCTCCATGATTTGTCGGATGTCCTCGGTTGAACCCGGCGAAACGACGGCATCGGGCATCGCCTGAAACCCGGCGGTCGCGTCGTAGCTATAGGTCAGGAGATGGGCAGATGACGTCCTGACATGTTCACTGCCGACAACTTTTTTGATTGATTCGATCCATTCCATACTTCCTTGAGCCTCCTTTCTGTAAAGGCTTTCAACAATGGTATAAAATATTCTGAACCTTTAATACGTCCAAAAAGCTAACATTTCTGAAAAGAAAGAATGAATATTTGTCCTATAACACAAAAATGACCATCCCCTGAGCCGGGAAGGTCATTTAGTATTGACGATACAAACTGTATGCGATATATAACTCTGTCAGTTGCTCTTTATTCTGAAGATGTATGCCCAGCTGATTTTCTATCTTCGTCAGCCGGTACTTTAGCGTATTTTTATGGATAAACAGGAGATCTGCCAGCTCCTGAAGACTGCCCTCATTGAATAAATAGGTCTCCAACGTTTCCAGCAATTCTTCATCCTCTGTGATTGGAGCAAGTGTCCGCTGAATGAACTTCCTGCCAACGTCTTCCGGCAGCTCCTGGAAAAGAAGTTCCAGCTTCAGGTCCTCTTCGAAGATGATCCGCTTTTGACAGGCTGATACTGAAAGGGCTATTTTGGCTTGCTTGTACGATTGTTTCAGACTTCCTGCCTGTCCCACACCGATCGGCTGGAACTCCTTCATTGATTTAGTCGCACGTGCTTCTATTTTCTCCAGCCCGTTCCTCAAGGATTGACGATCCACATCCGGAATCAGAAAGATTAGCTCACCAATTCCGGATCGCACCACTTCAAGGTGTTGGTGGATTGTCTGAAAGCTTTTCATCCGTTCAACCAGGCCGTCATCCAAGTATTTGGTGGCCTGAAACACAGCAACACTCGTATAATTCTGAATGGGAAAGCTGAGAAGTTCTGCTTGCCTGATTGCTTTTTCCTGATCAATCTCACCGGTGAGATAATCAGAGATAAAGTATTCCAGCTCCCGCACGCTCCGTTCCCGCTGCTGTCTGGACATAAAGTCCGCCACGAACAGCTCCACAACTTTCCTTACAAGCTTTCCGTACTTTTCTACTGTACAAGGGGGGCCTGTGATTCCGATGACTCCTATTGACTGATCCTGAATGATAATGGGCAAGACGATCCCCGGCAAGACCCCCTTTAATTTGCGGCTCAGTTCCTCAGTCATCTGAAGCTGTTTCTTTTCCCGGATTGCCATCGCTGCCCCTTCATGATAATTATTGAGACGGTCGGGATTGGTACTGGCGATGATAAATCCATTCCGGTCAGTTACAACGATGCTTTGTTCAACCAGCGAGGACATTTCATCAACGATTTGGCTTCCGATCACCTGCAGATCGAACATGCTCCTCCCCCTCATCTCTTTTGTATATTTCAAATCATACGTGTATTAACAAATTGATACAATAGTACGACAAATAAAATCCGGCAGGGGATTAAAGCCCAATTTTCCCATGTTTGTATGGAATGAGTGATAGGTATTGGTCCATAACAATAAAGCGGGAAAGGCTGAGTGATTCAGCTTTCCCCGCTTTTTCAGCAAGCTTATTCCAAATAAATTGTACGATTAGCATTCGTATGCATGGCGTGATCATCGGTTCCCAGCAGCCCGGCGCCGTATGGGCAATGATAAGGCCGCCGTCTTTGGCTGGACACAGCATACGAGTTGCCCGGGTCCAGAACCCCCTATCATATGAAACCTTCATCTTCCCATCCGTCTTTCCAGTTGCACCCGCAACTCCTCGATCATAGGAAGTCTTGGATGGATGACCGGAACGATGCCAAGCTTGTCCAGGAGTGGCTTCAGGAACGCGGCTGTACGGTCTTTGACATGCAGTTCGCCCGGGATGGTGCCGGTCCGTATCATGCAGTTGGCAAGAGCGGCCTGTGCAACGTCTTCGGGGAGAGGGTTGGGAATCATCTCATAAAAGACCGAGACTCCAACTTCGCGGTCGACTCCGAGTGCGACCAGCGGGAAGTAAGTTACTTCGGTTTCCTCATCGTGAACGGCTGTTGGAGCGGAAAAAAGATCAAATTCCAAAGAAAGATTACCCGCCGGCAACTTCAGCAGCCGCTTAATGTCCAACTCCCTTAGCTGCAGCCCGACATCCGGTATTGGAGGCGCTTCGGGAACAGGAACGTAGAACGGTGTCATCTTTCCGTCTGGATCACCGGAAAAGGCAAGAATCTTTTCTTCCATCCCAAACTCCGGAATATGGTTCCCTTTCTTCGCGATTTCAGCTACCGCAAGGACGCCATCCAACAGATCAGTGAGGAACTGCGCTTCCCATTCATCCGGCAATGAAGGAAGAAAACCGGGATCATAGCTGCGGAATGCCGGCCAGCGTTTTTTACCGCGGAAGGAGTAACCGAGATCTTTCAGGAAACTGTATTCTTCTTTTGTTAAGTCCTGACGATCTTCGAATGAGACGGACAGCGCATCCAATTCAGACAGATAGTCAGAACCGGAAGCGTCTGCAAATACCGATTTCAGGCTCCTGTAGCCGTCCCACCCCCTGTATACCATCACACCAAATTGTTCCCCAAGGCTGCCCATTACTGAAACGAAATGCGGCTCTTCCTCTTCAGGAAAATCGAACATGACAATCTGGTTGCTGTGCAGGTGTTCCCACGGCTTTTCCTTGCTGACCAGCTTGGCCGCCTCCACCATTCCCTTTATAGCTTCTTCCTCCACTTCCGGAAGAAAGACCAGCCGGTTCAACTCCTTCTCTGTTCGGTTTTCTTCCCGGTTCTCAGTCTCCGGTGTCTTCGGCCCTTTTTTCGAGCTTTTTAATGCTTGATTAATATCCCGCACGAGCGTTCCAGGTTGTCGCGCTCCGCTGTCGGAGTAAGCACCCGGGAATGTATCTTCTTCAGCCGGTTCACCTGAGGCAGCCGTACAGCGAGGGACTTTTGATTCCGAATGGGCTTCAAGAATATCTGTAAGCGTGACCCGGTGCTCCCAGCCCGCTCCAAAATCGTACAGATAGATCAGCTCGTCGCCCTTTTCCGTCAGCCAGTCACCCAGCGGTTCAACGCCCTCGTCAAATAGCAAACTAGCCGACTCATCCATGAAGCCGATGGGACCAATTAGTTCCCGTGTCTCTGTTCCTCCACTTCGAACGATTACAAATTGGTGGAGGTGGGCGTTCTCCCATTCGTAAGCCTTCTGCAATACCCGGTGCAGTTCTTCGAACGTCATCCCGCTGTCTACTTCGAGCGTTCGCGTCACCGACGTCTCCGTGTATTTGAGCTTTGTCTCCAGTTCATAAATCATCCTGCCACTCCTCTCCCCTTTTTTCTTCATTGTAACGGAAAGAAGCGCTGCAGCCGAAGTGGAAATCACTTTTTGTTTGAAGCATTCCATTCTGGAACTTTGCGAACCTCCGCTTCCATCTCCCAGTCCTGGACTGCCGCAATCATGTAAGCACTTGCCGGCACCGGAACTTCCCATCCTTTTCTCGCTTTGCTGCTCATGGATCGGACATGGGACAAAAGCCAGTCGATCAGCTTGGCTTCATCCTGCTCGGGGAGTCTTGGTTCCGCTCCTCCCTCATGGATTCTGAGCTTCGGCCACCGTTTTCCCCGGAAGTAGGTTCCGAGTCTCTGATAAAAACGGAGATCCTCTTCCGACATGTCTTCCCGCTCTTCAAACGTAATCATCATCCTGAACGTTTCCCCGAACGCCTCGTCCTGTTTTCCGAGCAGATACCGGAAGCCTTCCCATCCCCGTGCGACTGTTACGCCGATCTCTTCTTCACCATCCCCTATCACAGAAACGAAAAACGGTTCTTTTTCACCCGAACGCTCACAAAGAAAAATCTGATCGCACGACAGTACAGTCCACGGCTTGTCACTTGCGACCTTTCTCGCTTCCTTTACCAATTCTTTGAATGGAATGTCAGGATCCGGTTCAAAAGCCTGAGTCCGATTTCTCCAGTAAAGCTCATCATCGTCATCAAAATCTGCATGGTCACAATAGTCATCGAAATCTCCAGATCCACTGAATCTGCCGATCATCCGGGCAGGTCTGGCTTCAAATTGCTGATGATCGTTTGGCGGGTAACCGCTAAAGGAAAAGCCAAGTTGGTGACTGACTGACTTTAGGCTAAGCAAAACAGTCCATTCTTCAAGATGGGTGCTTTCCCGCCCAAAGGCGGTCTGCAGAATTCCCTGCAAGGCATGGACAGGCAATTCGCCTTCCAACTTGATCACTCGTTTGACCGGCGGTGACGTATTGAGCAGAGTCAGTTCCAGTTCATGAGACATTCAGTGATCTCCCTTCGGATTTGCTCTCATTGTAGCCGCCTGTTCCAAAGCGAGCAATGAAGCTAAAGGACGAAACCAAACTGATGAAATTAATGTCGAAAATTGAAATTCGGCCCTCTTTTGTGGTTGAAATTCATGGGACCTTTGTCTATTCCAAATTAAAAACCGGAACAGGACAGTACTTACATCCTGATCCGGCCGTTATTTCATTAATAATCCTCTATCCTGTCAGACTACTACCTGTTTCCCCCGGCCTCTCAACGACCAGACGACGACCGGAATCAGGAGCAGCGACAGAATCCCGCCGCCGAGCGCCATGGCGCCGAAACCTGTATAGGCGGCAATGACGCCCGACAGCATCCCGCCCGTGGCGCCGGACAGGGCAATCAGAACATCAACCGAGCCTTGGGTTTTGGCTCTGACAGAAGGAGCCGTCGCATCGACGATCATCGCAGTGCCGCTGATCAGGCCGAAGTTCCAGCCCAGTCCGAGAAGCCCCAAAGCAGCATACAGACCGAAAAGTGAGTCGGGCGGAGCGTATGCGCCTACAGCTCCGGCCGCAAGCAGCGTGACACCTGCTGCCGCGGCCATGATGTTCCGGCCGACCCGGTCCACCAGGATGCCGGTCAGGAGGGACGGAAGGTACATTAGCGCGATATGAACGCCGATCACGGAGCCCACAGCGGACAAGGCGTGCCCATGCTGCTCCATATGCACAGGCGTCATCGTCATCACTCCTGTCATGATCAGCTGGGTGACCACCATGACCGTCGCACCTGCAATGACCCCTCTCCGGTAAGTTCCACCGACGGACACGTTCTCACCTTTTTCCGCGGCCGCCGCCTGACGTCTCGTTTCAAGAGCATTCGCCACGAGCAAAGGGTCAGGCTTCAGGAGAGTCAGGAGAATCAGACCGGCAGCCAGGTAGGCTACCGCCGCAAGGATGAACGGACCGGCCAGAGGCGGAACGCCGACAGATGATGCAAATTCCCCCATCACCCCGACCAGGTTCGGCCCTGCCACTGCGCCGACCGTCGTCGAGACAAGAGCAATGCTGACGGCTGTCGCCCGTTGCTTCGGGCCGGCAAGGTCGGTCCCCGCATAACGGACCTGCAAGTTGGTGGCTGATCCCGCCCCGTAAATAAATAGCGCGGCAAACAACAGCCATATGCTGTCCAACATCGTTGCCGTAATGACGCCCACCGCACCCAGGGCTCCGGCAAGAAATCCGCCGGCAAGGCCGAACCTGCGTCCTGAACGCTGGGAAAGCCGACCGACAATCAGCGCGGACAGTGCTGCCCCGAGGGTAAACAGCGCAGTCGGCAAGCCGGCCATGCTATCGGTCCCCAACATCTCCCGGGCGATCAGCGCGCCGACCGTAATACCGGCAGCAAGACCCGCCCCGCCGAATATTTGGGAGAGGACGACGATGGAAAGCGTCCGCCTATAAAGCTTTCTGACTTTTTCCGGAGACTCGGTGTATTCCCGATATGGATGGAATTCCTTTTCCTGTTCCGGCTTTCTTTTCCCCTTCCCCATTTCAGCCCCTCTTTCCGCTTTACATTTTCCTCACTTTAACTGTATGGAGGCTTTCTGTCCATGACATTTGAAAAAGGACCGGCAGCTGCCGATCCTCCCAGGTCAGGCGGTCGTCTCCTGATGCTTTTTGACCGCCTCATCAATTCTCTTGAGCGCTTCCTCGAGCGTCGCTCTCGTACACGCCAAGTTCACTCGGACGAACCCTTCCCCGCCCGGGCCGAAGACATGGCCCTGGTTCAGGCCGACCCTGGCCTCTTTGGCCATGAACGTCTCCAGTTCCTTGTTGTCGAGGCCGAGTGCACGGGCGTCCACCCACGCGAGGTAGGTTGCCTTAAGCGGATACACCCTAAGCTGCGGGATGTTCGTTTCCGCAAAGTCTTTCAAGTAGGCGTAGTTACCCCGTACATAGTCGAGCAGGCTTTCGAGCCATTCTTCTCCATGACGGTATGCGGCAATCGTGGCAGCCGCGCCGATCGGCGAGGAACCGCCGACCGCAAACTTTTCAAGTTGCGCGTTGAAAGCCTTCCGGCGCGTCTCATCCGGAATGATGATATTTGATGTGTGCAGGCCTGCAAGGTTGAATGTCTTGCTTGGGGCCGTGCATGTCACGCTGATTCCTGAAAGCTCGTCCGAAATGCTCGCAAACGGTGTGTGCGGCTGGTCGCCGAGAATCAGATCACCGTGGATTTCATCCGAGACGACCGTGAGGCCATGGCGCACGCAGATGTCACCGAGCTGTTTTAATTCTTCGGGCGTCCAGACACGGCCTGACGGGTTCTGCGGGTTGCACAGGAACAACAGCTTCGCGCCGCTTTCCGCAACTTTCGTCTCCAGGTCATCAAAGTCCATTTCATAGTGCCCGCCCCGGTCGACCAGCGGGTTGTCGACCACTTTACGGCCATGATTGTTGATGGCTTTCATGAACGGATAATAAACCGGCGGCTGGACTATTACCGAATCACCCGGCTCAGTGTAGGCAAGCACAGCCATGTTCAATGCATTCACGATGCCCGGTGTCTGGGTAATCCATTCACCGTCAATCTTCCATCCATGGCGTTTGTTCATCCAGTCACTGACCGCTTCCTTATATTCTTCGGAACGGAGTGTATAACCGAAAACTCCGTGGTCCGCAGCCTGCTTGATCGCCTCGACGACCTCTTCGGGCACGCGGAAGTCCATATCCGCCACCCAGAGCGGGAGGACATCTTCAGAACCGAAAAGATCCTTAACTGCATCCCATTTAGCGCTCGCTGTTCCGCGGCGCTCGATTGTTTCATCAAAGTTATAAGCCATCCTTGCTGCCCCCTTACCTAAATAAAGGAACCGGTCACGGGTTTGTCGGGTACCGGTTCCGCCTACTGTCTACTTTACCTCTTTTGGGCCTCTTATAGCCACCTCAACCTGTTTGAATTTACAGAACCGGATCATCTTCACTTCTGAATATAGATGAAACGGTCAGCCCCTTTGTCGGGACTGACCGTTTTTCATTTCCCAAATACTTTCTCAGCCTTCTCCCGCCCATTCGCGATGCAAAGGCCGATGCCGACGCCGTGGAACGAAGCACCGGCGACTTGGACATTCGGGTAGGACGCTGAAAGGAACTGTTCCAACTCCTCCACTGCCGTCCGGTGTCCGAGGCCGTACTTCGGCATGAGGCCTAGCCATGGCGTGACTTCAACCACGGTAGGTTCCGCGTCCAGACCCAGGCTTTCTTTCAGATCATGGCGTGCGAGGGCGATCAGCTGCTCCCTGTCCATTGAAGAGATCTCTTCAAATTTCGGATTGGAGTTTTTGTAGAACAGCCGGACGAGCAGACGGCCATCTGGAGATGTATGTGTCCATTTCCTGCTTGTCCACGTGCATGCATCGCAGACAACCTCACCGGTTCCGGCATTGATAAAGCCGGTGCCATCCGCGGGAAGCTCCGAATCCGGCAGGTCGTAGCCGAGATACATTGTCAGGATCGAGGCACTGGTGAAGGTGTCGAACACTTTCTTCGGTGCGGCCTGGCCGAGAAGTCCGCGCACCTGGGAATCCGGCAGAGCCAGAATGACCCCGTCTGCCTGGAGTTCTCCGTGGCCTTCAACCGATATGAGATAGCTGTCCCCGCATTTTTCAAGGCTCTTTGCCTTTGCGCCTTTCAGAATCCGGACGCCGGACATTTCCTCTTCCATCCGGTCGATCAGTACGGATAACCCACCATCGAACGACAGGAATTTCTTGTTGGCCTGGGACTGGAACTTTTCCCGGTTAGCACCGAGTCCGCGGATGATGCTGCCGTATTCGTTTTTATAATCCAACAGATAAGGCAATGTCGATCCGAGCGTCAGTGTATCAAGTGAGCCTGAATAGACGCCGGAAAGCACAGGTGCCACCTGTCTCTCCACCAGCTCATCACCGAGAAATGTCCTGAGGAACGCCCCGATCGGGCTGTCTTTTGTGAAGTCATGCTCGGTTTCTTCAAAATCCTTTAGCGCCGCCTTCTTCCCCTCTTCGGAAACAAGTGTCGAGGCCATGAGCGACTCTTTGTCCATTGGGATGCCGAACACCGTATTTGCCGGGATGGCATGCAATTCACCGTCCCGGTAAAGATAAGAAATGCCGGTCGCATTGTGAACGACATGGTCCCGTATGCCGAGCTCATTGACCAGCGTTCCCACCGCCTCGTGACGAGCCACGATCGAATCCGCTCCCGCTTCCATGATGAACCCGTCCTCATGAAGCGTCCACAATTTTCCGCCTAGACGTCCTTCCGCTTCGACCAGCGTGATTTGGACATCTTCACCTGATTCATCTGCCAGCTGATTCAGCCGATGCGCAGCGGATAGTCCGGTGATGCCCCCGCCGACCACGATCATACGTTTCATCATTCACCCGCTCCTTTTTAAAGCCCTCTAACGCAAGTGTACACCGTTTTGATGAGCCGATGCGACTTGTGCGCGGACAGTTTTGTGACAGAGAGCGGCCGCTAAAGGGTAAACTGTAGTTGAACCAAAATCTTTGATCCGGATCGGGAAAGGAAGGGACTTCATGCGGAACTCGTATACATTAACGATTGGGAACGTCACCCGCGAGCTGCCGCTCGTCTGGGTATCCGAAGAACTTCGGATCGCCAGCTTCGTCATCCTCGGCGACACCGAAGTTGTGGTCGAAGCGGCATCACTCATTTCGGACAAGCTGCCTGATGCGGACTTTCTCGTGACAGCCGAGGCAAAAGGCATTCCGTTCGCCCACGAAGTGGCGAAGCTGAAAGGCATGCCCCGTTACATCGTGGCCAGAAAAAGCGTAAAAGCGTACATGGATGAGCCGCTGGTGGCGAACGTGACTTCGATTACGACTCAGAAAAAGCAGACACTTGTCCTGGATGGCCCGGATGCCGCCCTGATTAGCGGGAAGCGGATCATCCTGATCGATGACGTCATCAGCACCGGCGATTCCCTCCGGGCGCTTGAGGCACTTATCACAGAGGCCGGCGCAAAAGTCGTTGGACGTGCCGCCATGCTTGCCGAAGGTGACGCCGCGGAGCGGGACGACATTCTTTATCTTGAAAAGCTGCCGCTATTTCCGGCCGAATGAATACGTGAAACAGGCGGTTCCGAGTATGCGGAACCGCCTATTTTTGTTGAAACGTTGATTATCTTTGGTGAGACGTTGACGATCTTCATTGAGACGTTGATTAACCCTGAATTTAACCCTGTTCCGCCTCGCTGCTCAGGAAACGCCACAGATAAAACGTCGCATACGCACGCCATCCTTGCCACGGTTCGGCGAAAGCCTCCACTTCGGGGAGAGTCGGCTTCCGGTCAAGGCCAGCGACCAGCTTCAGAGCGTTGTGCAATCCGACGTCGGCCGCCGGGTAGGCATCAGGTGACCGCAGGCATCGCATCAGGACATAGTTCGCGGTCCACGGGCCGATGCCCCGGATGGCGGTAAGCCGGTGCTCGATCAACCGGTCATCTCCAAGCGCCAGAAGGCCATCTTTCGTGAGTTCCCCGTCCGTGATCAGACGCGCGACTCCGATGATATATTCGCTTTTCCGGGCCGTGATCTTCAATTCGCGCAATGCATCCGGTTTAAGCGCGGCCACTTTCTCCGCGGAGGGAAACAAATAATGGGTCACACCGTCCGATTCGATGGCTTGGCCGAATGTCTCGACGAACCGCCGCTTCAGCACATAAGCGAACGCCACAGTGATCTGCTGGCCGAGGATCGCCCAGACGAACGTTTCAAACAGATCAGGAATACCGACGACACGGAGTCCACGGTGACGGCTGACCGCATCCCGGAGAAGCGGGGCCCGCTCCGCCATTTCATAAAACGGACCAAGATCCCTTTCGAGGTCCAGCCAATCGCGGATGAACCCGGAAACTGCCGCCTGCTCCTCCGCGCCCGGTTTCCCGTTCATGTTCAACCGGACAGAGATTCCGTCCTGATGATCTTCCATTTCAAAAACAACCGGCTCATCGCCGGCTTCAATCGCCCGCGATAGCTTGCCTTCTTTAATATGGAACATGCACTCGTCAGCCGAACGCGACAGATACTCCAGGTTCTCTGTAAAGCTGAAATCCTCCGGTACAGGGATGATCATTTGATGGGTCATCGGGTCCGTCTCCTTTCACTTACGCCTCAAACGCCACTTCCCCCCGGCAAAGGGTCAGCCGGATATTCAGGTTGTCATCGGCGAGAATCAGGTCCGCATCTTTCCCTTCCCGGATGCCGCCCTTCCGGTCATCGACTCCCAGCTGGCGGGCTGGGTTCCGGGATGCCATCGCCACGATGTCTTCCATTGTGACGCCTTCAATCCCAAGCATGCGCCGTGCGCCTTCATTCATTTTCAGGATGCTGCCGGCAAGCGTCCCGTCTGCAAGTTCCGCCCGGTCTTCGGTCACCCTGACCGGCTGTCCGCCGAGCTCGTAATCCCCAGCCGGAAGTCCTTTTGCCCGCATGGAGTCGGTGATGAGGATCAGCCGCTCCGGTCCGATGTTCTGCCAGATCAGGCGGAGCATCTGTTCCTCGACGTGGATGCCATCCGCAATCAGTTCCGCCTTGAGGGAATCCAAAATAAATGCCGCTCCGACTACACCGACATCCCGGTGATGGATTCCCGGCATGGCGTTGCACAGATGGGTCACCTGGCTGACGCCATGCTTAGCAGCATCCTGCATTCCTACAAATCCGGTATCGGTGTGTCCTGCCGATACGACCACTCCCGACTCGGACAGTTCCCGGATGAACGCGCCATCCCGGTCATGTTCCGGCGCCATCGTGATGACACTGATCCTTCCTCCGGCCATTTCCTGCCACTTCCGGAACAGCTCCGCATCGGGTTCGATAATATAGGATTCAGGCTGTGCGCCGGCACGCTTTTTCTCCACAAAGGGCCCTTCCAGATGGACGCCGAGCACTTCAGCCTGACCTGGGCGGTTCGGATATTGTGCAACGTTTTCGAGCGCACTGCCGATGTTTTCATGTGACTGGGTGATGGTCGTCGCGAGAAATGCCGTCGTCCCTTCCGCCGGCAGGAATCGGGCCATCCGATCAAGCGCCTCTTCGGTCGCATCCATCACGTCTGCCCCGTCCGCTCCGTGGATATGGACATCGATGAATCCCGGGAGCAGGTTCAGGGAAGTGCCGTCGATCTCCAGCGTGTCATCCGGCAATTCCGCCGGACGGGAGCCGGACACATCGGCAATCTCACCATCCCGGACCAGCACATAGCCCGCTTCCAGGACACCTTCCTCGGCATAGATTTTGGCCCCACTGATCAAGATTGTTCCCATTTCGCTCATCCTTCCCAATGTCAGTACAGTTTCCCAGAGATGCTGTCGGATACTTCCCGCTTTACCCGTTCCGCTTCATCGTAATTATTCATCGTCAGTCCGGTACAGATCAGGTCGATGAGGAACAGCTGTGCAACCTTCGATACGAGAGAACCGCTGTCCAGCGGACTCTCTTTAGCGGAAGTCAGCAAGATATGGTCGGCAAACTTGGTAAGCGGAGATTTCACGTAGTTTGTCAGCGCGATGATCGTCGCCTTCTTCTCCTTGGCGACACGGACCGCGTCAACGATGTCTTTCGTACCGCCGGTCAGACTGATTGCGATCACCACTGACTTTTCATTAAGAGACGCGGCGCGCATCATCTGGAAGTGGGAATCTGTCACGACGCTTGTATGCTTCCCGATCCTCATCAGGCGGTGCTGCATGTCCAGCCCCGCGATTCCGGATGAGCCAATGCCGAAGATGACCACGTCATCGGACCGGTCGATCGCCTCGATGCTGGCAGCCAACTCGTCTTGAACGACGACGTCATGCGTGTCCCGAATGGCCTGGACCATGTTTTCCCGGATCCGTTCTAGATACGTTTCTCCCTGATCTGTGCCGGCTTCGGCAATTTCCCTGGCGAACAGGAACTTAAAGTCCTGGAACCCTTTGTACCCCAGCTTCCTCAGAAAACGAAGTGCCGTCGCCTCGGCAACACCGCTCGCATCCGAGAACTCAGTCAGGGAATGATAGATCACCTGTTCAGGGTGCTCAAGAATATAGGCATAGATTTTCTGCTCGGACTTGGTGAATTGGTGTTTGTGCTGCTCCATGACCACAGACGGCCTCACATTGCTGAGCGGACTGTTCATCCCCTTACCCCCCTATCCATTTTTCCGGCTTTCTATGAAATGATGGGCCGCTCCGAGCAAGTTTGCCCGGTTACCCTGCTCCGCCAGGCGGACTTCAAGTGATTTGCGGTGGTTCGGCATGACCTTCTTCCGGAGGGATTCTTCAATCGCGCCTCTTAGGATCTCACCCTGTTCAGAAACGCCGCCGCCGATAATGATGCATTCGGGATTGAAGGAATGGACAAGAGACTGGAGACCTGTCGCAATATCATCCACCCAGCGCCCGAAAATCTCATTCGCCACCTCTTCCCCTTCTTTAACCAGATCGAAGAACGCTTCCAGATCCGGCTCGCCCTCATACGCATCCCGGATCAGCGCGATCAGAGCGGAAGCGGAAGCGTACTGTTCATAACACCCGCTGTTTCCGCAATTGCATGGCTTTCCGTCCCGGTAAAGAGAGATATGCCCGATCTCGCCTGCAGAAAATGCAGAGCCCGTGAAAAGTTGGCCGTCCAAGAACAACGCCCCTCCGATCCCTGTCCCGATCGTCATGCAGACAAAGTTCCGGACACCCCGGCCTGCCCCCTTCCAATGCTCGCCGAGCGCCGTGCAGTTCACGTCATTTTCGACAGTGACCGGCAGCCCCGTTTTCCGGCTGACCCGTTCCGCGACTGGCGTGCCTGTATAGCCCGGGATATTGTCCGTAGCGAACACGACCGAACCGTTCCGATTGTCGATCTGCCCCGCCGAGCTGATCGCGATTCCTTCTATATCGAAGCGTCTCCGGAGACCGTCGGAGATTCCGCAAACTTTCTCAACAACCGCATCTCCCCCACGCCACGCTTCCGTTGGCACGGAATCATGGTGGATCAGTTCTCCGGAACTGCCAAGAACCCCGTATTTGATTGATGTCCCGCCGATATCAATGACGCCAAGCATCATGATCTTCCCTCATTTCTACTTCTATTGTTATTCTCATTTCTCACATTGTCCATTGAAAAAGAGAAAAACCCGTGACAGGTTTTTCTCTTTCTCTGCCTTTCGGCTGTCATTCATTCAGGAATTCAAGATGCGGCTGGCCTTCAGGATCGGACGAGACAAAAAGCCTGCGGCCAAATGCCTCATCTTCATCCGGATAATCTTCACGGTAGTGGGCGCCCCTGCTTTCCTTGCGTTCCATCATCGCCAGCAGCAGGACTTGAGAAAGCTTCAGGAAATTCCGCGCTTTAAACGCCAGTTGCCTTTTTTCCTGCCGGCTAAAGAGCAGCGGAAGGTCCACCACCTTCTCCAATCCGCGGATTTCGTCCAGTGCACCGGACAATCCTTCTTCTGAACGGACGACATTGGCATGGTACCAGAGGATCTCCCTGATTTTCTCGGTCGCTTCCCTTGCCCGTTCCGCCGCAGCCTCCACATCCGCATCAGCAGCCGAAGCCGGATCGCCGAACATTTCGGTCAGTCGATCAGTGGCTTGCTTCTCATCTGCGATTCCGGGATCCACCCCGCCGATATAATCAGAACAGTGTTCCGCAGCCCGCTTCCCGAACACCATGCAGGCGCCCGTAGAGTTGCCGCCGAGCCGGTTCGCTCCCTCAATGTTGCAGGAAAGTTCACCGATGACGTACAGGCCATCTACCCCCGTCCGTCCGTGGGGATCTATAAATACTCCGCCGTTGCTTGCATGGGCAAACGGGGCAATACGGATTTCATCTTCCGCCAGGTTGACGTTCCGCTCTTTAAGCCAGTCCAGATAAACGGTATAGAACTCTTCCTTGTTCTCATAGATGGCCGGGTCGAACTGCAGCCGGAAGCCATCCTCGTTTCCGGTCTCGGTGATCCGTTTCATCATGGCGATGTCAAAATACCTGGATTCCAGAGAATGTGTGAACGGTCCGTGGGTACTACGAATCTCCAGGCATTCCTTGAGGCTGAGCCCTTCCGGAAGCATCGGCCGGAGAAGGCTTTTTCCGTCTCCGTCCACAACGTCCTTGCAATACATGAGGGTGTGTTCGCCGAACAGTGTCTTATATTTTGGGGACGTGATGCCCGGGATGAACTGGATAAACTCCATGTTCACAAGGCGTGCTCCCGCTTCCAGTGCGAGGACATGCCCGGAACCGTCCACGTCGTTCGGGTTCAGATTGTGCTTATAGATCGAACCGAAGCCGCCTGTAGCAAGGATTGCCGCCTTGCACCTGACAAGCACGAGCTCATTATTTTCATCGAGCAGCACTGCTCCCGTCACCCGGCCGCCTTCCTTAATCAGCGTCAGGATGACCGTCTTTTCCATAACGGAAAGCGTGTCATACCGTCCAAAGATCTCGCCGACTTTCCGGCGGATGCGGTCCCAATCGCTCAGCAGGTAGATGTTTCGGGCATTCGGCGCAAAGCAGGCCTTGCGTTCTCCCTCCAGCTTTTTCGCGTCGACCCCGATTTCCCGGTATTCCTTGACCCGATCCGGAATTTCGCGGACGTATACTTCCGCGAGGTCATGCCTGTGCATGCCCCGGCTCATTTCTTCGATGTCTTCCAGAAATGTCTGCTCGTCATCCCGGTCCTTGGTCACCTGGGTGCCGAGGGAGGCTTTCAGCGGATAGAAACTGGATCCGGACGCGATTTTCATCTTCGTCACCATCAGAACCCGGTTCCCGAGATCTGCAAGCTCCTTGGCCGCCTTGATGCCGGCCAGGCCGCTTCCGGCAATGAACACATCCGTTTCAACTGTTTTCTTGATCTTCATCCTATTCACCTTCCCTTCAGCATTCGGTATGAATCAGTTGGCTGTTTTATCGTAGAAAGTCATCTCTCCATCCTCAGCTTTGCTCTTGCCTTTAAACAGCAGGCTGAATCCGTAGCCGAAGATCAGCGAGGCGATCAGATTGATGATCGAATACGCCCAGAGAGTGATGTCCGTAAAGTACGAGATGTAGACGGCCAGTACCGTTGTTGCGATAAAACCAAGGAGTGCGCCTTTGGCATTGGCCCTTTTTGTCATGACGCCGAGCGTGAACGTACCGCCGATGATTCCGAGCGCAAGACCCATCAGGCCGTTAAACCATTCGTAGGCCGAGCTGACATCGGAGTAGGCAAGAACGATGGCGAATGCAATCGAGAAGACCCCGACAAGCGCCGAGACGACACGCGCAATCTTTGTGCTTGCTTCATCGCTCATGCCCGGCTTGAAGACGTTCTGGATATCGAGCGTCCAGCTGGTCGCTACACTGTTCAGGCCGGTCGACAGCGTCGACTGTCCGGCTGCGAACAGGCCGGCAATCAGAAGTCCGGAAATCCCGACCGGCAATTCACTGACGATATAGTTGGCAAAGATCAAGTCGCCCTTGCCTTCCGGCATAGCGCCGCCCTGCTGGGTGTAGAACGTGTAGAGCGCTGTCCCGATAAAGAAGAACAGAGTGGCCGTGCCGAGGGAAAGGACCCCGTTCATATAAGTCATCTTGTTCATTTCTTTCGGGTTGTCCGTCGTCAGGTAGCGCTGGACCATGTCCTGGCTCGAGATGTACGAGAACGCAGTCGAGAGGCCTGCACCGAAGATCAGAAGCAGGATGCTGTTGTTGACGAAGTTCGGGTCAAACAGCGGCATGTCCGTGAAGAACTTGCCGTTCTCAGTGCCGGTTTTGAACACCTCTCCCATCCCGCCGTCAATCGAGAACAGCAGGAAGATGAGGGCGAAAATACCGCCGCCGATAAGGACGACCCCCTGGATAAAGTCTGTCCAGAGTACAGACTTGATCCCTCCGAACGCGGAGTAGATCGTCGCAATGACGCCCATGAACAGGATGATCAGCACGGTATTGATGCCGGTGACCGCACTTAATGCGATGGCCGGCAGGTACATGATAATCGACATCCGGCCGATCTGGTAGACGATGAAGAGCACGCTGCCGATCATCCGCATCTTCACATCAAACCGACGCTCCAGATACTCATACGCCGTATCGAGGTTCAGCTTCCGGTAGACCGGAAGGAAGAAATAGATCGCGATGGGCACGGCGATGAACAGGCCCAGTTGCGCGAACCACAGTTCCCAGGATCCGAGATAGGAGTTTCCTGCAAGAGACAGGAAGGAAATCGGGCTGAGCAACGTGGCGAACAAACTGACGGATGTGACCCACCACGGGATCGATCCGTCCCCCTTGAAGAACTCTTTCCCCCGCATTTCTTTTTTCGCGACGGCAATACCCACGTAAAGGATGAACAGCAGGTAAGCGAACAAAATCACATAGTCAATGACTGCAAATTTTGCGTCCATAACCTTTCCCCCTTAGCCGATCAGCAGTATTTCGCTGCCATCGCTTTCGCGTTTTCGACTTTGTCTTCTGTCAGGCGCTTCATCGGCTTTCTGCAGTAGCCTGCGTCTACGCCTTGGGCTTTCAGGATTTCTTTGATTGTCTGGTAGAGCCCGTTCGCAAGAATTTCAGCGATCAGGTCGTTCGTCACTTTCTGGACTTCGCGGGCTTCATCGATCCGGCTTTCCTTGGCAAGCGCGTAAATCTGCTTGGCACGCTGTCCGTTGACGTTGAATGTGCTGCCGATTGCGCCGTCCACATTGAGAACCGCGGCAGAAAGCAACATTTCGTCAAAACCGGAATAGATCAGCTTATCCGGGAATGCGTGGCGGATCCGCTCCAGAAGGAAGAAGTCCGGTGCCGTGAACTTTACGCCGATGACTTTTTCGTTCTCAAACAGTTCCGCGAATTGCTCGAGATTCATGCTGACACCTGTCAGAGCAGGAATCGAATAGATGATCATCTTATTGTCGACATTCTCAAGAATCGTGTTGTAGTAGTCCTTGACCTCTTCGAAGTCGAAGCGGTAGTAAAATGGTGTGACCGCGGACAAGGCATCGTAGCCGAGATCTGTTGCGAATTGGGCAAGCTCGACCGCTTCGTCGATGTCGAGGGCGCCGACCTGCGCGATCAGTTTCACTTCGTCCTTGACTTCATCCTTGACGATCTCAAAAACTTTCTTTTTCTGATCCGCGGACATCAGGAAGTTCTCCCCCGAGCTGCCGTTCACATAGAGGCCGTCCACTTTTTGCACATCGATATTGTGGCGCACGATTTCGCGCAGCCCTTTTTCATTTACCTTGCCGTTTTCGTCAAACGAGCAGATCAGTGCCGTATAAATTCCGTTCATATTCTCACCTTCCGTTTTGTGTATTGGTCTTAGCTTTAGGAACGGCCGTCCATGGCGTCCGCAAACTTTTTCGTGATCAGTTGCGGGCGGGTGATTGCCCCGCCCACTACCACCGCATGCGCCCCGATTTGGAGCGCCTTCCGTGCTTTTTCCGGTGTATCGATATTGCCTTCCGCGATGACGGGAACCGACACGCGGGAGACGACTTCCTCCAATGCCTCAAGCGGCACATGACCTTCCGTGTATGGGGTGTAGCCGACGAGTGTCGTCGCGACGATATCGACACCTGCCCGTTCCGCCTCGACCGCTTCATCGGCGCTTGAACAATCTGCCATGAACAGCTGATCCGGGAAGCGGGCTTTAACTTCCGAGAAAAACTCCCCGAACGTCTTTCCGTCCGGACGCGTCCTTCCGGTTGCGTCAAAAGCGATGACGCCCACACCTTCTTCATGCAGTTCTGCGACTTCACTGATGGTCGGCGTGATAAACACCGGATGATCGCCGTAATTTTTCTTGATGATGCCGATCAGCGGCAGATCCACTTCCTTCTTGATCGCCCGGATATCCTTGACCGTATTGGTCCGGATGCCCGCAGCGCCGCCGACTTTGGCCGCCAATGCCATCTTGCCCATGATATAGGGATCATGGAGCGGCTCGTCCTCGAGCGCCTGGCAAGAGACGATCAGCCGCCCCTTCAGCCTATCCAAAATTTCCATCATGACTCTCCACCTTCATCCTGGCCACATTGAGGCCGCCTGATTGCGAATTAGGCGACCAATAGTAAACGATTTCACGAGAAAAATATATCACTTTTGATAATTGATTGTCAAAGTAATTTGTATAAATGACAACAACCAATCAAATCGACATGTCAGGTATCTCAATAGTTCCCACTCCGGTTAACCGAACAATTTCCTCCTACCACTACTTTAGACCCTTTCGCAAAGGTTCTATTTACCCAGAATTTCAATTCACCCTCAAGATGTATGATTCCAAACGAATAGTTTAATAGAATCAAAAGTCCGAACTTTGGCAAAAGCCATTGTCATGCCATTTTGCCCCCGGCATGATAAGCAGGAAGGGAGGAAAACGGACTAAAGTAGGAAGCAAAGTAAAGACTCTGTAAAATTCGTTAAATTCTCTTCTAATCTATTGAAACAGCTCTGATTCTCCCCCACGATTCATAATGGACTTCACACAAAAAGGAGCGAACACTACATGAATCAAAAGCGTTGGCGCAGGCCATTGAATGGCCTGCTGTCCGCAAGCCTGATGCTGAGCCTGATGGTTCCGGCGATCCCGGCAACCGCAAATGCGGAAACTGCGACAGAAGACCTGCTAATTTCGGAATACATTGAAGGCAGCAGCTTCAACAAGGCACTGGAGCTCTATAATGGCACCGGAGCAGAAGTTGACCTCGGGGCTTATTCCCTCGAACTGTATGCAAACGGCTCCTCTTCGCCGAGCAATTCCCTCAAACTTTCCGGCACACTCCCGGCGGGCGAAACCTATGTATTGGCTCATAACCAGGCAGTTCCGGACATCCTAGGCAAGGCCGATCTTCTGAATCAGACCGTCATCAACTTCAACGGTGACGATGCGGTCGTCCTGAAAAAAGACGGGCAGGCAGTTGATTCAATTGGCCAGGTTGGCGAACGGCTGGAGTTTGGCAAGGACCTGACACTTGTACGGAAAGCGGCTGTATCAGCCGGGGATAAGGTCATTAATGACCCATTCGACCGGACAACTGAATGGGATGAGTTCGGAAAAGATGATTTCTCAAATCTCGGTTCCCACCTTCAGGAAGGCGGCCCGTCTGATCCCGAAGAGCCGGTTGATACCATTTCCATCGCGGATGCCCGTGCCCTCCCTATCGGCGAGACTGTCACCATCAAAGGCGTGGTCGCAGCCAACCTGAAAAACACAATCTCCGTCCAGGACGAAACAGGCGGCATCGCAATCCGCCCCACTTCCCTCGGACTTGAAGTCGGTGAGGAAGTGACCCTCACCGGGACACTCGCAGACTACCGCGGCCTTCTGCAGCTGGACAGCGCGACTGTAGTCAACCGTGCGGACGCGGAAGCACCTGCGGCAAAATCCGTCACGGGCGACCAGATTGGAGAAGCGCTTGAGTCACAGCTGGTCACCGTAAGCGGCGTGACGCTCGGCGACATGTCCGGCGGCAGCTCTTGGGCAAACTTCACCGCAACCGACGGCAACGGAGAGTTCATCGTCCGTGATGAAACCAACCAGCTCGGCCTTGAAGAAGGCATGGCCTATGAGTCGGTCACCGGCATTGTCCAGCAGTTCGATGATGCCTATCAGATTATCCCGCGCGGCGCCGAAGACATCGTTGCTGACAGCACGATCCTCCGTCCTGCATCGGCTACTCCGGGTTCCGGCACATACGTCGGTCCTCAGGAAGTGACCCTCACGACGACAACGGCGGGTGCCGATATCCTTTACACGGTGGATGGCTCCGATCCGGCTGAAAACGGCACGGTCTATGAAGGCCCGGTGACCATCAGTGAAGACACTGTCCTGAAGACTGTGGTCCGGAATGCGGACGGCGAGTTCAGCGAAATGTCCATTTATGAGTACACGATCACCGAAGCACTCCGTATCCATGACATCCAGGGCGCCGACCACTTCTCATCATTTGACGGCCAGCGGGTCGAAGGTGTGGAAGGGATTGTCACGTACCACTACGAGCTAAACGGAGCGCATTATTACCACGTCCAGACACCGGACGAGCTTGCGGATGAAGACCCGCATACATCCGAAGCGATTACACTCTACGCAGGAAGTAAAGGCTGGCCGGTCCAGGTCGGCGATTTGGTCTCCGTCTCCGGTGAAGTAAGCGAGTATGCGATCGACGGCTACTCCGACCGCCATGATTCCGACCTCCCGATTACTCAGATTAACGTGCGCGATGACCGTGGCGGACAGGTGACCGTGCTCGAACGCGGCCTCGACCTACCGGAACCGGTCGTGATCGACGAGTCGAACCTCCCGACCGAGACCGTTGACGATGACGGGCTCACCGTCTTCGATCCGGAATCGGATGCCATCGACTTCTGGGAAAGCCTTGAAGGCATGCGAGTGACGGTAGGTGACGTCCGTGCAGTCGGACCTCAGGAACACGGAGACCTCGTCACCGTACTTGAAAACTGGCCTGAGGAAACAATCCACGGCGGTATCCTTTACAAGGAAGGCGACCAGAATGCGGAGCGCATCCAGTTCCGTCTCGAGCCAAACGGCCCTGCGCGTGACTTTGAAGTCGCGACAGGCGACCGGTTCGAAGGCCCGAACACCGGCGTCGTCGGCTACTCGTTCCAGAACTACAAGATCTTCGCTTCCCTCGATGAGATGCAGGCGAACCATGTAGAAGGTGACACTTCGCCTGAACAAACGACAATCGTTAAAGATGAAGACAAGCTGACGATCGCTTCCTACAACCTTGAGAACTTCTCGAACAACACAAAGACCACATCCGATGACAAGGCTCGCAAGCTCGCCCGCGTATTTGCCGTGGATATGCAGAGCCCGGACATTGTCGGTGTGACCGAAGTCCAGGACAATAACGGCCCGGATGCCGGTGACTCCGATGCATCCGAGTCGTACCAGCGCCTGATCGACGCCATCGTCGAGGCGGGCGGCGTCCGCTATGAGTACGCCAACATCAACCCGGTCAACGATGAAGACGGCGGGCAGCCTGGCGCGAACATCCGTGTCGGCTTCCTCTACAACCCGGAACGCGTTTCCCTCACTAACGGGATTCCTCACGGTGATGCGACAACCGCTGTCGGCTACGAAGACGGTAAGCTCACGCTTAACCCGGGACGCATCGCGCCGAACGACCCGGCATTCGAAGACAGCCGCAAGCCGCTTGCGGCACAGTTCGACTTCCAGGGCGAAAGCGTCGTTGTGATCGCGAACCACTGGAACTCCAAGAGCGGAGACACGCCGATCTTCGGCAAGATTCAGCCGCCGGTCCTCGGCAGTGAAACACAGCGCATCGAGATTGCCAAGCTCGTCCACGGCTTCGTGGAAGACGTGAAAGCAGACAATCCTGACGCGAATGTCGTTGCGGTCGGTGACTTCAATGACTACCAGTTCGCGGAACCGCTCAAGATCCTGGAAGGCGACATCATGACCAATATGATCAACCATGTCGATGCGCCTGACCGCTACACGTACATTTACCAGGGCAACTCGCAGGTGCTTGACCACATCGTCGTCTCGAACAATCTCGTCGAAGACACGGAAATTGACATCCTGCACGTCAATGCGGACTTCACCGACATGGCGGGCCGTGCAAGTGACCATGACCCGCTCATGGTTCAGCTCGACCTCGTCAAAGGTATGGAATTCGAGCCGATTGAGCCGAAAGATCACTATGTCTTCGACAAGCCTGACAAAAAGAAAGTAACGATCGGCAAACAGAGCGTCTCCGTCACAATTAATGAGCGCGGCATCATCCCGAACGGTCTTCACCTGAATGGTCGCTACGCCGAACTCCATGGTGAAGGCTTCAAGAATCAGACCGTTTATGTAAAGCCGAAAAAAGACGGCACGATCATCGACGCCAAAGGCACTGAAGTGAAGGAACTGATCATCGAAGGTGCGAAGCCGCTTGAAATCCGCGGCGGCGAAAACATCCAATCGATCAAGTTTGAGAAAAAAGCTTCTCCGGAACTTTTGACACTCTATGATTCCAAAGGCCGGCTGATCGGCCTTCCCGGTGAGGAAAAGCCGGCACCGGAAACAAATAAGGCACCTGAAGTCTCCTCCCCTATTGAAGACCGGAGCGTGACTGAAGGAGAGACAGTCACCATCGACCTCAACGGACATTTTGCAGATCCTGACGGCGACCCTCTCACCTATTCGGCAACAAAGGGAACGCTCTCCGGAAGCACTCTGTCGCTTGATCTTGAAGCCGGCACTCACCTTGTTGCGGTGACGGCAACAGATGGCAAGAAAAGCGCAACTGCCCGCTTCAGCGTGACAGTCGAAGAGGCTGAGCAGCCTGTTATCCCGGAGGAGCCGGTTAATCCTGACGGTTATTACAACGGAACCGAAGGCCTGGAAGGCGAAGCCCTGAAAGCAGCCCTCCATGACATCATCTCTGAGCAGGAAGTGCTGACCTATAAACAGGTCTGGGATGCACTACGCCTGACGGATGAGGATCCGGACAACCCTGACAACGTCATCCTGTTCTACTCACAACAGTCCCGCTCCAAGGACCGTAACGGCGGACAGGTCGGTGACTGGAACCGCGAGCACGTCTGGGCCAAGTCCCATGGCGACTTCGGCACATCGATGGGACCCGGCACGGACATCCATCACCTCCGACCGACAGACGTCCAAGTAAACAGCTCTCGCAGCAACCTTGACTTCGACTACGGCGGCAACCCGGTCAACAACTGCAGCGGATGCCTGCGCGACGGCGATTCCTTCGAAGCGCCGGATGAAGTCAAAGGCGACGTTGCCCGGATGCTCTTCTACATGGCAACCCGCTATGAGGAAGGCGACCGTGTGGATCTCGAACTCAACGAGCGGGTAAACAACGGCAGTGCCCCGTACCACGGCAAACTGTCCGTCCTGCTGGAATGGCATGAGATGGACCCGGTCAGCGAATATGAGCAGAACAGGAATGATGTCATCTTCGAGATCCAGGGCAACCGCAACCCGTTCATCGACAACCCGGAATGGGCGGAGTCGATCTTCGGCAACGGTGCGGAAAACCAAGCAGATCCAGCAGCATAAAAATCTCAAAAGAAGGCCCGGCATTGAGCCGGGCCTTCTTAATTAAAAACAGGGAGGCCGACTTCAGCCGGCGCCTCCCTGTTTTCGTATGATGATGGAACCTTATGATACTGTTTCGCTGCTGACCCTTGCCCCACCGGCAACTTTTCGTACCCAGTAGATGACGACTGCGGCGATGAGAACAAGACCAAGATAACCGGTGATCGGATAAAGCGTTCCGACCAGGCTGACAAACCCGACAAAGCTGAGGGCAAAGCCTCCGATTCCGAACAGAACAACCAGGACTTTGAATCGCTTTGTACCGGCCTCCGAAACCCGTGCAGTAAAGGAATACAGCATACCAACAGCCGTATTGTAGATCATGCAGAGCAACACAACTGCCATAATATTTGCAAGAACCGGCGAGATTTCAGCTGCAAGCGCCAATGTCGGCATTGCTGCACCGCTAACTGCATCCAGTTTGGTCAGCATGGCGAGGTTGACGAGCAGAATCAGGACACCCAATAGTCCTCCGCCGATTGCGCCTCCGATCGCTGCCGTCTTGCGGTCTTTGACCGTTCCGCCCATGACCGCCAGCATCGAAGCACTGCACGCGATGTTAAACGAAACATACAGGAATGCGCTCAGCAGCCAGTGAGGAGCTGCCGCATCCTGTTCCTGGGCAAGACGCGCAATCTCCGCACTCGAGATATCAGCCGTTAATACTGAATAGCCTGCCAGGAGGATGATTAGGGCCACCAGGAACGGCGTGATGGCACCGATCACCGTAATGATTTTCTGGACGTTCATCAGAACGGTCACCATGGTGGCCACGACCATGAACATACTGCCGACAACGGCAGGAATTCCGAACTGCTCTTCAAAAAGCGACCCTGCTCCGGCATACATGATAACGGCAACACCGAACAGGAAGAATGTAATGACTGCATCCACGAACATCCCGATCGGCTTCCCGCAGATTTTATAAATAATTTCTTTATGAGACTTCGACTTTAATGAACTTCCGATACTGGCCAAGTTCATCCCTATAAAAGCAAACACTGCCATGGCGGCGATTCCGCCGGCAATCCCCCATAATCCGAAACTCGTGAAAAACTGCAGAATTTCCTGTCCCGAGGCGAATCCTGCCCCGACAACCACCCCTGCAAACGCAGCCCCTAACCGGATACTTTCTTTCAACTTCCATCCCCTCCGTTTTCGGGAAGGTTCAACTGCCGCAGCAACAACCCGTTCCCAGATGTGTGTCTCTGTTGAGAATTCTTTGGTCGAAACCACAAGTAAGCGATTTCAATATACCTTCTACGATAACTCGAATCCAAGTTTAATTCAAGCAAGATTTAAAGAATTCTGTCGAATGACTTCTTGGATTGCGGTGATTTCACGACCAGAATATTCCGTCATCGGGAGGTTGAAAAAAAGCGGTGCCCGAGAGCACCGTTCCTCTATTTACGCTCACCGATTTGGCTGTGCATTCTCCGTCCGGAACACTTCTTCCCCGACCATATACTTCTTTATTTTTTCAAGATCCGGCTCATAGCCGATACCGTATCCGGAAGGGACGGTGATCTCTCCATCCACGGCAACGACTTCCGGTGTGATGATGTCTTCTTCCCAGTACCGGTCAGATCCTGCCGTGTCCCCCGGAAGCGTGAAGCCCGGAAGAGTAGTCAGGGCGACATTGTGAGCACGGCCGATGCCCGCTTCCAGCATCCCTCCGCACCAGAGTGCGATGCCTTTTCCGACACAATAATCATGGATCTTCCTGGCTTCCGTCAATCCTCCGACGCGACCGATTTTCACATTGATGATCCTGCAGCTGCCGAGTTCGACCGCCTTGCGCGCATCCTCGAGAGAATGGATGCTTTCATCCAGGCAGACCGGCGTTTCGAGTTCTTCCTGCAGTTTCGCGTGATCGATGATGTCGTCATGCGCAAGCGGCTGCTCAACCATCATGAGATCGAAGTCATCCAGCATCTTCAGCAGCTCGATATCTTCAAGGGTGTAGGCGGAGTTGGCATCCGCCATGAGCGGCACGTCCGGGAATGCTTCCCGGACCGCACGGATGATTTCGATATCGGTGCCCGGCTTGATCTTCATCTTGATGCGCTTGTAGCCCTGTTCGATAAAGCCGCGGACCGTCTCGACCATCTGCTCCTTGCTGTCCTGGATTCCGATCGAGATACCGACGTCAATCTTCTCCTTCTTCCCTCCGAGCGCTTCCGCTAGTGTCTGCTTGTTCCGTTTTGCATACAGGTCCCAGACAGCCCCCTCGATGGCCGCCTTTGCCATATTGTTCCGGCGGATTGGCGCGAAGAGTTCATTTACCTCGTCGGGATGATTGATTTCTTTCTCAAGCAAAAGCGGCACGAGGATGTCACGGATCACATGAGCGTTTGTCTCCACTGTCTCTTCTGCATACCATGGGTAGGTAAACGCGACCGACTCCCCCCAGCCGGAATTCCCTTCCTCATCAATCGCCTCGAGCAGGAGGAACGGCTTGTCCTGCATCGTCCCGAAACTGGTTGTAAACGGATGTTTCATGCGCATCTCCATGCGGCGCATACGGATCTCTTTGATGATCAATTATCCCATCTCCCTTTTCGTGAATTAAAGCGGCACATGCTCATTTCTGATCAGTACATATTCATTTAAGCGTCCGTCTTTTCTCCGGACGTCCGCGAGCATATATCCCTTGCTGAACGCTTCCGTGAAAATCTGCCTCGTCTTTAAGCGCCAGTCGATGGCGAGCGTCATGTCTTCCTTGCGCATTGCCTGGAAATCGGCCGGGACCGGAACGATGAACGCCTCAGCTTCCGGCACCTTCCCCGGGTGATCCAGTACCGGCTGGCCAGACTTGCCTGTCGATACTGTATACGGGCTGGCCTCATCAAGCTCCGGTTGGCGTAATCCGCCGGTCACACGGGGGCTGTCGATCCACCAGTCCAGCCGGAAACGGTCCGTCGGAAGCCCTGCGTTCAGCGGATCCTTCATTTCGCCGTAGCAGTCCTCCCAGTACGTGCCGACCACGCCACCGAGCTTCCGGATGTTCAGATAAGCATTGCGGCTTTCCAACGGATCGAATGTCCATTGGATAAGGTCATAGCCGATCTCTTTCGCCAGTTCCGCCTGATGCCGTTTCATGGCCGCACCGAGGCCCGAATGCCGGTATTCCGGAAGGAGCGCCAGCATATGCGAGCACAGGTACGGCCTTTTTCCGTCGAAGCCCGCAAAACTATATTGGAAACCGACTGCCCGGTCCCCGATAAAGGCGCCGATCAACAGGCCGCCGTTTTTCATGGCGGTCAGGAACTGCTGCGGTGGTGTGGCACTTCCCCAAACGGCCCGCTCCAGTTCCGTCGCCTGGTGGGTTTCCCCTTTTTCAAATGACCGGATCACCGGCTGTTCCATACTTTTCACTCCCCGGCGTATCAGATGCCCTCTACATAATAAAATCCGTTATCAATCGCCCGTGCCGCTTCCTGACGTTTTTTTACCGTTGCCGGATCCTTTACGCATAGCGCAGCGACAAGTGAATTTAAGAATGAAAAAAGTGGTGCTGCTTTGTCAACCGTGTTCGAACCCGACTCCATGGAAAACAATACGTCGCAGCAGCCAGAGACCGGCGCCGAAAGGGAATCGCTGATGCCGATCACAAAGGCCCCCCTCTTTTTTGCCAGATCCGCAATTTCCAGTGTTTCTTTCAGATAACGATGGAAGCTGAAAACGATCACAACGGAGCTGCTGTCCATTTTCACCATTGCCAAGGCCGGATCCTCAGCCTGCGGATGCATGACATCGACACCGTCCCGTACAAATCTCAGCATAAGTGACAGCCAGGCGGCAGCCGGATAGGAAGCCCGCAGGCCGAGCACCGACACATTTCCGGCTGTAAGGATCTCCCGCACGGCCCGGTCGAACTGAACCGGGTCAATATTTCTGGCCGTCTCGGCGATCGCGCGCTGGTCACGTTCCATGACCTTCTCAAAAATCCGGCTGTCCTCACCGATTGTCAGCTTGTCGTCCTGGTAATCCGTGAAGCTGCTTTCCGGTGTATAAAGTTCCTCACGGATCGCCTTCTGCAGCGCCGGATAGCCGGTAAACCCCATGTTATAGCTGAATCGGATGACTGTCGACTCGCTCGTGCCGGTACGCTCCCCGAGCTCGGAGCCTGAGCATACCGCGACATCATGCGGGCGCTCCATCACATACTCTGCTACTTTCCGCTGCCCCCGCGGAAGCTTCAGGATTTCCCGGTGGACCAATCCTTTCAACATCATCCCGCACACCCCATTCGACTGTATGTAGTGACCCAAACATCAAGAAGCCCTAAAACGGGCAGGACAACATTGATCCGGGCCTGCAAAATAGGCGCCGGCTATCTTTGAAGGAATTCCTGCATAAGTTTTCCATTAATGAAGGGAATCCTTCAATATTATTTTTACACTATCATGATTGGGAGAGAGGTGCAATATATTTCTGAATATTATCTTTCCTTCATGGTGATAGAGGGTTGAGTCGGGTTTTAATGTAAAAAAGACAGGCTTTACAGTGTTGGCTGCAAAGTCTGTCTGGTCGGGTGAAGTATTGGACTGTGTACTTTTACAAAATCAACCTCCGGATTTCACTTCCTCCGCAATCTGCCTGATGAGCGAACGGTTCCTTTCCTTGAAGCGGTCATTGTGGGAAGAAACCATTCCCCGGTCGTGTGCCTCCGGTTCGATATATGTTTTTGCCCGGTTCACAGCATTGACCGCATCCTGGAAGGCGCCGACAAGGAGATTCACCTTTCCGGTATAGGAAAGGCAGTCACCGGCGGCAAAAATTCCCGGGACAGTGGTGGATGCATCTGCCCCACCTTCGAAAAAGTGGCTGTCTTTGCGCAATGGTTCCGGTTCAAATGCCAGCTCGGAATCACGCTCATAACCGTGGCTGACGACGACATCATCCACTTCCACACGGGTAAGCGCTCCGGATTCCGTATCCATCAGTTCCACCAGTTCAATCCGGGTTTTCGCTGCATCTGATAGTAGCCGGTGGATCGTCACATTTAGCATGATGTCGGTGCCGTTGCTCCTGACCTTCTCCACCTGCGCCTCGTGAGCACAGAAATTGTCCCTGCGGTGGACGAGAATCACTTTCGCCGCGATGCCGGACAGCTCGTCCGCCCAGTCGACCGCCGCATCTCCACCGCCCGAGATCAACACTGTCTTGCCGGTGAATGCTGCAAGCGAAGGCATTGTGTAATGAAGATTGTCCATCTCCGCAACGTCAGCTCCCTGCAGCCGGAGTTTCTGGGGCGTGACGATGCCGCCTCCGTTCGCCATGATGATGGCCTTTGACAGATGAATCCTGCCGCGATGGTCTTGGGCCTCAAACAGGCCCTGTCCATTTTTCCGGATAGCAGCGATCTTCGTCCCCGTCAGCACTTCCGGGCCGAACGTCTTCCCCTGTTCGATCAGCTGCCTCCGGAATGTCTCCCCCTGCAGCGGCGGCTGGCCGCCCGCATCCCAGATCATCTTTTCCCGGAACAGGCACACTTTCCCGCCCAGTTCTTCCCTCGCTTCGATGAGCCGCGCGTCCATGCCGCGGAGCCCGCTGTAAAACGCGGAGTACAGCCCGGCCGGTCCCCCGCCGATAATCGTCACATCCCGGATTGGTTCTGCCATGTCGATTTCCTCCCTCTCCTGCTTCAGAAAACAGTTGACACCTTCATCGTTAGTCTATATCATCTGAAATTGAAAATCATTCTCATTGATAATCATTTTCATCGAGAATAACATGTTCCACTTCAAAAAGAAAGGAGAAACCCAATATGCAACTGCTCGCCGAACAGATCCGGGTCGGCTACGGAGATACCCCCATTGTCCATGGGATGGATATCTCGTTTCCCCAGGGAAAGATCACGACCATCATCGGGTCAAACGGATGCGGGAAATCAACGCTACTGAAAGCGATCACCCGCATCATCCCCCATCAGGGCGGTGCCGTCCTGCTTGACGGCGCCAACATCCGGTCGATGGATACAAAAGCACTGGCGAGGGAAATGGCCATCCTTCCCCAGACGCAGGACAGCGCCAACGGCCTCCTGGTAGGAGAACTCGTCGCCTACGGCCGCTTCCCTTACCAGAAGGGATTTGGACGGCTGAGCGTCGAAGACCGCCGCATGGTCGACTGGGCGCTGGAGGCGACCCGCATGGACGAATTCCGTAACCGGCCGGTGGATGCCCTGTCCGGCGGGCAGCGGCAGCGGGCCTGGATCGCGATGGCCCTTGCACAGGACACCGGGATCATTTTCCTGGATGAACCGACCACCTACCTGGACATGGCTCATCAGCTCGAAGTCCTGGAACTTCTCCGGAAGCTGAACCGGGAAGAAGGCCGGACGATCGTCATGGTGCTTCATGACCTCAACCAGGCCGCTCGTTTCTCCGATCATCTCATCGCCCTTTCGTCGGGACGCCTCATCAAGAGCGGACCGCCGGAAGAAGTGCTCGTCCCTGACGTGCTGAAAGACGTGTTCCGCATTGATGCGGTCATCGGAAAGGACCCGAGGACCGGGACCCCCTTCTGCATGACCTATGATCTGATCAAATAAATGACCTTATCCAAAGGAGAATCCATATGAACAAGAAACTGCTCCTGATCCTTACCCTGCTCATGACTCTTACACTTGCCGCATGCGCGTCCGGCTCCGCCGATGACAGCAAGGGAGAATCAGAAGACAATGCTTCCTCTGACACCATCGTCTACGAATCCGAAACCGGGCCTGTCGAAGTGCCTGCAGATCCTCAGCGTGTTGTTGTGCTGTCTTCCTACGCGGGTGACCTGATCAAACTGGATGTGCCGATTGTCGGCGTAGACTCCTGGTCCGCCGCCAACCCGAGCTTTGACGAAGCGCTGAAAGACGCCGAAGTCGTCTCCAATGAAGACATCGAGAAAATCATCGAACTTGAGCCGGATCTCATCATCGGCCTGAACAACATCCAGAACGCAGAAAAGCTGGAGAAAATCGCGCCGACCGTCCTCTTTACCTACGGCAAGAATGACTACCTCCAGCAGCACATCGAAATCGCCAAAGTCGTCAACAAAGAAAAGGAAGCCACCGAGTGGGTGGAAGACTTCAAGAAGCGCGCCGAGGACCTTGGCACGCGCATCAAGGAAAAGATCGGCGAAGACGCCACAGTCACCGTCGCGGAAAACTTTGAGAAGCAGCTGTACCTGTTCGGCGACAACTGGGGTCGCGGCACTGAAATCCTCTACCAGGCAATGGGGCTGAAGATGCCGAAGCAGGTCGAGGATGTCGCGCTTGAGCCGGGCTACTTCGCCATCTCGCAGGAAGTGCTCGGTGATTACACGGGCGATTACCTCGTATTGAGCCTGACGGAAGAGCAGGACACCTCGTTCATGGATGCCGCCTGGTTCAAGGAAATTCCGGCTGTGAAAAACGGCAATCTGATCGTTGCAGATGCACGGACTGCCTACTTCAACGATGCCATGACACTTGATGACCAGCTGGACTTCTTTGAACAGGAATTTCTCGGAAACGAATAACATCAGAAAAGCGGTCCATCCGGCCGGGTGAGGCCCGGTCTGCGGACCGCTTTTCCTTTGATTGAGGAAAGTGACTGACGATATGACCACCAAACGACTTGTTCCATTTCCGATACAGCTCGCGCTCGGTGTTCTGCTGGTGGCCGCATCCTTTGTTGCGGCACTGACGCTCGGAGCCGCGGATACTGGCATCCGTGATGTCTGGCAGGCAGTGTTCTCAGCGACCGGCGAACATGCCGCTATACTCCGCGAACTGCGCATTCCGCGCGTGGTGGCCGCCATCTTCACAGGAGCGGCGCTTGGCGTTGCCGGCGCGATTATGCAGGGCGTAACACGCAACCCGCTCGCTGACCCCGGCCTTCTCGGACTGACCTCAGGCGCGAACGCTGCGCTCGCCCTATCGCTGGCACTGATTCCCGGCATCCCCTATCTCGGAATCCTGGCAGCCTGCTTTCTCGGCGCAGGGGTAGGCATGGTGCTCGTATTCGGCATCGGGGCATCCAGCAGGGGCGGCATGTCCGCGATGCGGCTTGTCGTCGCGGGTGCTGCGGTTTCCGCTTTTCTGCAGGCGATTGCGGACGGAACGGGGATCGTCTTCCGGATTTCCAAGGACGTCTCGCTCTGGACGGCAGGCGGTCTCATGGGCACGACTCCCAAGGCTCTCATCATCGTCCCGTTTATCGCAGTAGGTCTCATCGGTGCCATTGCCGTCAGCCGCCAGCTGACCATCCTCAGCCTGCAGGAAGACGTGGCGGCCGGCCTAGGCCAGCGGGTGTTCCTGATGAAAGCCATTATGATGGGCATCACCGCCCTTCTCGCAGGTGCGGCGGTCTCCCTTGTCGGCAACCTGGCGTTTGTCGGCCTCATCATCCCGCATATCGTGCGGACCTTCAGCGGATCGGACTATACACGGATCGTCCCGATGAGCGCCCTTCTCGGCGCCGCGTTTATGGTGCTGGCCGATCTCGCGGGCCGGACCCTGAATGCGCCGTTCGAGACACCGGTCGTCGCCATTACGGCACTGATCGGACTGCCGTTCTTCCTGATGATCGTCCGGAAAGGGGGGCTCCGCGATGCATGAATCGAAACGGCGCAGGCCGCTCCGCCGGACACTTATCCTGGCTGGACTGTTCCTCATCGTGCTTATCGCCGCCCTGTCGGCAGGTGCATCAGGCGTGACAATCGACCGGCTCATCCCTGTCCTCGCAGGCAACGGCACGTTCAAGGAATCGTTCATCCTGCTGGAAGTGCGGCTGCCGAGAGTGGCGGTGCTCGTACTTGCAGGGGTGGCGCTTGCGGTGTCCGGGTCAATCCTGCAGACGGTCACGCGAAATGATTTGGCGGACCCGGGAATCATCGGGATCCATTCCGGGGCAGGATTCGCCATCACCGTGTTTTATCTTTTTGCCGGAGGCGATATCCCTTACTACGCCTATCTGCTTCCGGCCGTGGGATTTGCCGGGGCCATCGTGACTGCCGCACTCATCTATCTGTTCTCGACTGAAAAGGGACGCGGTCTCCGTCCGATGCGCCTGCTTCTTGTCGGGATCGGATTTGCCTCCGCCCTGTCAGGCGGCATGATGCTCCTCATCTCCGGCGCCGAACGCCAGGAGGCCGCCTTTGTCGCGGAGTGGCTCGCCGGAAGCGTCTGGGGCGCCGACTGGCCGTTTGTGCTCGCGCTCCTGCCGTGGGTCATCCTGCTCGTCCCGTTTGTCCTGTACCGCTCGAACACGCTCAATATCCTGGCGCTCAGTGAACCTTCGGCAATCGGGCTCGGCCTTCGGCTGTCACGAAGCCGGATGCTCCTGATCGCAATTGCCGTCGCCCTTGCCGCGGCTGCCGTATCGGTCACGGGCTATATCGCCTTTATCGGCCTGATGGCCCCGCATATCGCCAGGGCCATCGCCGGACCGCGCCACCAGCATTACCTTCCGGCGGCGATGCTGATCGGTGCCGGGCTCCTTGTTGCGGCGGACACGATCGGCCACTCCTTCCCGGCCTTCACTGTCCCCGCCGGCATTATCGCCGCCCTTATCGGCGCGCCGTACTTCCTCTATCTGATGAGGAAGAATGGGTGATCTGGGATGAGACGTTGATTATCTTTACCTGAGCCCAAAATAAAACCAGCAGCCGTCCGCCGGCTGCTGGTTTTCTCGTTCACGCGAAACTCGCGATCCACTCTTTGATTTCCATTCCGCGCGCGCCTTTTTCGACGTATGGGTCCTGCTTGGCGATTTCTTCCGCCGCTTCCAATGACTCGGCCGCGTAGATCACCATGCCGCCGGAACCGTCGGCAAATCGGCCTTTCGCTTTCACATTGCCCTTTTCAATCTGCTCGTCCAGGAATGCCAGATGATCCGGACGGAGGGTCTGACTCAGTTCCTCATCCTTCATCGGCAGATAAACCACATAATAAGACATCCCATTTCCCCCATTCCACTAGTTGTCCATTTCATTATATAGCTTTTCGGGACACTGTGGGAATGAGGTCGCGGTTCAGGACTTAACCGGTGTCTTTCGGGCAACACCCGTCCGGAGGGCAGCTTCGGCGACAGCTTTGGCAACTGCGTCCGCAACCCGCACGTCAAACGGGTCGGGGATGATCCGGTCATCGGTAAGCGCTGTGCGGCCGATCAGATCCGCAATCGCATATGCGGCCGCACGCTTCATCTCCTCGTTCACTTCACTCGCCCTCACGCTAAGTGCACCTTTGAAAATCCCTGGGAAAGCGAGAATATTATTCACTTGATTCGGGAAGTCGGAGCGGCCCGTGCCGACAATGCGTGCACCGGCGGCTTTCGCCTCATCCGGCATGATTTCCGGCACCGGATTTGCCATCGCGAAAATGATTGGCTCCTCCGCCATCGTGCGTACCATGTCCTGTGTGAGCGCTCCTGCCGCGGACACCCCGATAAACACATCAGCGCCGGCAATAACGTCTGCCAGGCTGCCGCTCCTGCGGTCCGGATTCGTCGCCTGTGCGATCGATTCCTTCATCGGATTCATCCGCTCCGTCCGGCCTTCGTAGATAGCGCCTGCCGTATCGCACATGATGATCTGTTCCACACCAAATCCGAGCAGCAGCTTGGCGATTGCCACACCTGCCGCTCCCGCGCCGTTCATGACAACCTTCATGTCACGCAGCTCACGACCTGTCAGCCGGGAAGCATTCAGAAGGCCCGCCGCCACGACGATCGCCGTGCCGTGCTGGTCATCATGGAACACCGGGATATCCAGTTCTTCCTTGAGCCGGTCTTCAATCTCAAAGCAGGCGGGTGCGGCGATGTCCTCGAGGTTGATGCCGCCGAACACACCGGCCATCAGCTTGACCGCATTCACGAACTCATCCGGATCTTCCGTGTCCAGGACAATCGGGAACGCATCCACGTTGCCGAACCGCTTGAACAGCGCCGCTTTTCCTTCCATTACAGGAATCGATGCCGCTGCGCCGATATTACCAAGGCCTAACACTGCCGTTCCGTTGCTGATGACACCGACCGTGTGGCCCTTGATTGTATAGTCATAGATGCTTTCCGGGTCCTGCTCGATCTCCAGGCAGGGACCGGCGACACCCGGTGAATACACCAGGCTCAGGTCACGCTTCGACTCGATCGGTGCCTTTACCGTCACTTCCAGCTTTCCTTCCAGCTCACGATGCAAGTCAAGCGCTTCTTCGTACTTTTTCACCGGTCTCCACTCCTTTAGCTTGTTACCAAGCAAAATGATAAAAATATACGTTCCATTGTATAGGCTGAATATTTTTAAATCAACTGAATCAGAATAATTTCAGATGAAAGGCTTAAAATCAGCGATGAATCGACATTTTTATGGATTTTTCAGGATATCTGATCATCTTGTATATCAGTTAGTGTGCGCGCCCTCGGCAAAAGGATACAACAGAGATCCGGATGACGATGCCTCCCTGTTCTGCTAGGATTGGTAACAAGACTGGGAGGCGGAGCGGATGGATACAACCAACCTTGAAACAATCACACAGCAGCTGATTGAAACGATCATCGAATCGGTCCCGACCGAATGGGACAAGCTGATGTTCTATGGAGAAAATCGCGATGAACACGCCGATTACTTTTATTATTTTTTCAGGAAAGATAGTCCGGAATTTCTGCCGGATGCAGAAATGCACTACATCCTCGACTTGGATCCCATCGATTACCATGAACAGACAGATGAGATCAATCGCCTGATTCTGAAGCTTGCCGGAGAGTTCCAAGCACTGGGACGCGAGCCGTTCACGACGATGACACTCATGATCGACGATGCCGGCGGCCTGAGCCTCAATTATGGATATGATGGATTGCGGCATGACCGGGCGGAAGACTACGAAATGAAGTTCACGAAAAAGTATGTGCTGCCCGAATGGAAAGCCCGCGGAGGACGTCCGGAGAAAAGCGCCATGAGAAGGGTATTTGAACTCTTCTTCAAATGATCAAAGCCCGCGATGCCAGATTGGCACCACGGGCTTTTCCGGTTAACGGGTCATGCTTTGGATCAGATAGCGGATAAACCGCTCCCCCTCTACTCCAAGGCAGACGTCCATATTCGGTTCATGTCCTGTCACCTGATTGAAATCACATACGGTCTGGCCGTCGCACAAGGAACTGTCCGCCTCCACATCGACATAGAGCCGTTCGGTCCGGACAAACGACCGGTCGAGCGCCACCCCGACCGCCAGCGGATCATGCATCGAACACGCACGGCTGCCGGTCATCTCCTCATAGCGGTTCATGTACTGGACCGTCGCTTCCCGGATAAACTCGCCCTCCGCATTCCCCGACATTTCCCGGACATGCGGCTCGTCGAGAAGCGTCTTTTCGGTCACGTCCAGTCCGATGAGCGTGATCGGAAGGCCGGAATGGAAGACGACCTTCGCCGCCTCCGGATCGACAAAGATGTTGAACTCAGCCTTCGGCGTGATGTTCCCCGGTGTATCCACCGCGCCGCCCATGATGATGACTTCCTTGAGCCAGTCCTTGAGCCGTGGCTCTTTCCTGACAGCGAGCGCCATGTTGGTGAGCGGAGCGAGAAGCACGAGCGTAAGCTCACCCTTATGTTTTTCCGCCTGTTCAATAATGAAGTCCGAGGCAAATCCTTGTGCAGGCGTCCCAGGTTCCATGTCGCCAAGCGCGCCTCCGATTCCGTCATCACCGTGCACCCTCGCCTCGAAATGAGGCGCTCGCAGGAGCGGCCGGTCCGCACCCCGGACGACCGGAATGTCTTCGCGCCCGATCAGGCTGAGGACTTTAAGTGTATTGACCGTCGCGTTGTCCAGCGACGTGTTTCCATTCACCGTTGTCACCCCGACCAATTCGGATTCCTTGGCCGCGAGCAAAAGCGCAATCGCATCGTCGATACCAGTATCAACATCCAGCAATAGTTTCTTCATATAATATTCCGCCTTTCTCCATTCCCCGTTTTATTATAGCAATCAGAAAGTGCCCTGAACGAATGAACCCGCGACTCCACAAAGGGAATCACGGGCTTATACGTTGTTCTTCTTCCCAGCTGCGGCGCATCCTGCGCGTCTCACCTGCACACTTGCCACTTCCTTTGCTTACTCACGATTTTGATAGTACGCGCGCTGTGACTCGATCAGTCCGAGCATATCAGGGTCCGGTTCTGTCACTCTTATTCTGCTCCGTAATGTTTCTTATAGAGTCTACGACTCTGCAAAATCATGGTCAATTGGCTGTCGTCCGGTTCCGTTTTCTCTTCAAAGAGTTCACCGGACTCATCCCATCTTTTATATTTCAGCTCATGCCCATACTCGTATTCTCCCCAGAATACGAGGCGTCCTTCCTTGTCCCATTGATGTTGTTCGCCGTGGATCGGCCCGTGGAAATGGGTGTGGATCTGCTTTACTTGTCCGTTCAGATGGAAGTCCACCGAAATTCCATGGGGCAGTCCGTCCGCATACTCTCCGTAATTCAGGACCGAGCCGTCCTGCTCGCTCAGCTCATAGACCAGCCCATTGACCGGAACGAGGTCGTTCCCTTCCTCACCGGTCCGTACAAACAGCTGGTCGCTCGGCGGCTCCATCTCCAGATCTTCGTAGTCAAAGCCTTTTTCAATCAGCTCTTCTTTAGTCAGCAGCTTATCGTCCATTCTTGATCACCTCAGGTAAGAATTCCGTGCCTCGTATGGACTTTTCCAATAGTCTACCATAGTCGATTTGGACGGACTGTACCTGAAAAGGAACTTTACCCGAAAAAACAGACCTGCTTAGGCAGATCTGCGATATTTACCTTATTTAGTTCACAAAGCGCCCTGCAACAGCTACTCCCTTATGGGATTCCCAGTAGTCGTTCCGCAGATGGACCTTTTGAATCTTGCCGGAAGCAGTCTTCGGAAGCTCGTCAACGAAGGTCACGCCGGTAACAGCCTTGAAGTGCGCCAGTTTCGAACGGGAGAAGTCGATAACCTCCTGTTCGCTCAGGCTTGCGCCTTCACGCAGAACGACATAGGTGTGAGGGGTCTCTCCCCATTTCTCATGAGGGACCGCGATGACGGCTGCTTCCAAGATGTCCGGATGCTCGTAGAGTGCCCCCTCGACTTCAATAGAGGAGATATTTTCCCCGCCGGAGATGATGATATCTTTTTTCCGGTCGGTGATATCGATGTGCCCGAATTCGTCGACAGTGCCCATGTCTCCGGTATGCAGCCAGCCGTTCCGGAGGGCTTCCGCTGTGGCTTCTTCGTTTTTCCAGTAGCCTTTCATGACGCCATGGCTCCGGACGACGACCTCACCGATGGACTTGCCGTCATGCGGCACTTCCTCGCCAAAGTCGTTGACGACACGGACATCGTTTCCGACCATCGGGTAGCCGGCCTTCGCTTTTAGTCGGGTGCGCTGCTCGGCCGGAAGATGTGCTTCCGTCGAACGGCTTGATGACGTCAGGCTGAGCGGGGATGATTCGGTCATGCCGTACACCTGGATAAACTCCCAGCCCAGCTCATCTTCGACTCGGCGGATAAAGGCCGGCGGCGGAGCGGAACCTGCGATGACTATGCGGAGATCAGCCGTGCCCGTCTGAGGCTTATTGGAATCATAGTACAGCAGCAGTGAATTAAGAACGGTCGGCGCCATGTGGACCGACGTCACGCCATGGGAATTGATCGCGTCATAGATCGTCTCGGGACGTGCCTTGCGGAGGCAGACATGAGTCGCCCCGTTTGCTGTGTAATAGAACGGCGCGCCCCAGCCATTGACGTGGAACATCGGCAGAACATGAAGATACGTGTCCGTGTCATACACACGGAGGTGATGCATCAGCGACATTGCGTGCAGGTAGTTGTTCCGGTGTGTCAGCATGACGCCCTTCGGGTTGCCGGTCGTCCCGCTTGTATAGAGCAGGCTCGCGACGTCGTCTTCCCCGAGTTCCGCCCGGTTGAACGGCTCTTCCGGGAACTGAGCCAGCCACTCGTCATAAGACGTCTCTTCTGTCTCTCCGTCATGATAATGCACGATGATCCGCTCGACGGTTTCGAACTGGTCCTTCACCGGCTCAATCAGATGAAGCAGGTCCTGGTCGGCGAACAGCACCTTGGATTCGCTGTGGTTGAGGATAAACTGGTAATCTTCCGGCTTGAGCCGGATGTTGAGCGGCACCATGACTGCTCCCGTCTGATAGATTCCATAGAACCCTTCCAGCATTTCCAGTGAATTTGGCGCGAGGTAAGCAACACGGTCGCCCTTCTCCACACCAAGTGATTGCAGGCCGTGCGACAGGCGATTGACCCGTTCGCCTAATTCGTTGTAAGTCAGCTTGCGTCCCTCATCATGGTCGATTACGGCCGTCTTCTCCCCGTACAGACGGACTGCGCGGTCCAGGAAGTCAGTCAATATCAGCGGTACATTCATGTCTGCTCACCTCTTGTTGGAATAATGAACTTTCTGATAAGTAAAATTATATCATCTGTTGTATATCAACCTTCCTTTAGTTGCCAAGATAGCGTTTTCTTGATTAAGTGACTGCTTGAACTGTATGAATACAGAGTTCTCGGAAAACTCGCCTTTCTTGCCGCACTTTCCGCTCCATTCCGCAATGATCCACTATATTTCCCGGGAAATATGTCGTCTTGTACAATATGAGGTCAAAAAAAGACTCCCCGTGATGGGAAGTCAATTCGTGCAACTTAGTAATAACCGTCAAACATGAATCCGCTGAAGATCGCGACGCCGAAGAGCACCAGCATGAGAATCGTAATTCCTATACCCACGGCAAACATAATGAATGTGACGAGGAGATATAGGCCGTAATTATGGAACAGGTCGCTCAATGCACGGGTATCCCCGCCATCGCGAATCTGTGCTGCGGCCGTGGCGGTCTTGTAGATCAGGTACCCCATGAATAGTGTGATTGCACCCGGGATCGCACCGACAATAAAGTTGAACAGGCCGAGCACACCGGTGATTCCGCCGGTGATCATCATCGCAATGCCGGTCACCTTGCCCCAAAGCGCAATGCGTTGCAGACCCTTCTGTGCCACTGCTTCTTCAAACGATTGTGGTTGCATTTTGATTCTCTCCTTCTGATATTCTCTTTTTCCATTCTGACCGAACGGACTGCGCATGTCACCAGATAGTTGCAAAATCTCCAGCCATTCGACTACCCTTTAGGAAAAGGGGGGATTGCGTTGAACATGATGGATGCCATCCGCTCGATCCGGGAGCGGGAGAAATCTCCGATTGAACTGGTCAATGAGACGCTCGAAACCATCCGGAAAAAGGATCCTGAGCTCAACGCCTATATCACGGTATGCGAAGAAGAGGCTGTCCGAGAAGCGGAGCAGCTCACCCGTGAATGGGAAGCCGGCACCGTGCGCGGTCCGCTTCACGGAATTCCGATTGCTGTGAAGGACCTTGTCTTCACAAAAGAGATCCTGACGACGATGGGATCCTCGATCCATCAGGATTTCATTCCGTCTGAAGACGCTACAGTTATTGAAAAGCTGAAGGATGCCGGTGCTGTTATTATAGGAAAGACAAATACTCATGAGTTCGCCTACGGACCAACGGGAGACGTCTCCCACTTCGGGCCTGTCCAAAATCCGTACGATCCATCGAAGATTTCCGGCGGGTCAAGCAGCGGTTCGGCTGCGGCAGTTGCGTCCGGCATGGCACTTGCCGGCATCGGGACGGACACCGGCGGATCGGTCCGTATTCCGGCGAGCGCCTGCAACCTGGTCGGAATGAAACCCACTTTCGGCCGCATTAGCAAACACAACATTTTCCCGCTCGCCTACACACTGGACCATCCCGGGCCGATCACGGCAGGCGTGGAAGAAAACGCGATTCTGCTCAATATCTTGTCCGGCCCGGACCCTGCGGACCGATACTCCCTTCTGGAGTCTCCGCCGGACTTCACCGAGGAGCTTCGGGATGGCGTGGAAGGAAAGGTGATTGGTCTGCCGTCGCAATACTTCCGATTGCTCGATCCGGAAGTCCGTACCGCCGCAGAAAGCGCCGCCCGAAAATTCGAGGCGCTCGGGGCGAGAGTGATCGAAGTCGATATCCCGGTCATGTCCGAGATCAATGACGCGCAGATTGTGACCATCCAGTGCGAAGCGGCCGCCATCCACCGGAAGACAATGGAAAGTCGGCCAGGCGACTATGCGCCGGAAGTGCTCGCACGGCTGGAAGCAAGCGTCAGGCGGCCAGGCTGGGAATATGTCCGTGCCCAGCAGGAACGTCCCCGCCTGATTGAAGCGTTCAATGAGGTATTCTCCAAAGCCGATGTCCTGCTTACACCGACATTACCGATTCTCCCGACACCGATCGGTGAGCGAAAAACCATTGTGGACGGCAAGGAAATCGACGTCATCCCGGCTCTTCTTAGCCTTACATCGCCGACCAACTTTACCGGCAATCCGAGCCTGGGCCTCCCTGCCGGTTTCTCGAGAAACGGGCTTCCGATCGGCATCCAGCTGATCGGAAATCACGGGGATGAATCGAAGCTGTACCGGTTCGGCTATGCGTTTGAGCAGAACTGAAAAAAGAGCATTCCGGAATGTTCCGGAATGCTCTTTTTCAGCTTCGTTCGTCCAAGTAATCAGGATAGATTCCCCGCGCATGCTCAATCTCCCGCTCCTGGTTTTCGATCTTTGCCGAAACGAGGCCGAGAGCACCGCCAAAGAGGGCGCCCGCAAGAACTTCAAGGGGTTGATGGCCAAGCAGTTCCTTTAGCTCTTTTTCCTGTTCCTCGTACTTGAGGCTCGGGAATTCGCCTGACAGCTTGACGAAGTTGTCTTCCAGGTCGTTCACGAGCTTGGCGATCTCACCGGTATGACGACGGATGCCCTGAGCGTCATACATGACGATGGTGGCAAGTACTACGGCAACCGCAGTTTCAGTATGACGCGCGCCCCGGTTCGAAGCGACGTAGGTTGCAAGTGCAGAAACTCCCGCGGAATGCGAGCTCGGCATGCCCCCCGTCGTGAAAAGCGGCCGCCAGTCCCACTTGCCTGTCACTGCCTTGTGGGTGAATATTTTAAGTGCTTGCGCGATGCCGATCGCGCCAAATGCTGTCACGATTCCCCTGTTCATCTGCCGCATCTGCTTTACAGGGGCCGAATCCGCCAGAGGCGGCATTTTCTTGCCTGCCTGCGGCCTCATTACCCTCACCGGCATGGCCGGATTCATCGGAAGTACCGAATGTCTGTCCATGTTTCCCCTCCTATGTATCATCGTCTTTATCCATACCCAATGCGCCTGAGAAACATGTATGCAGAAACGCTGGAAATCTAAAAGCCTGCATCCGATGCGCAGGCCTTCAGTCCATTTCCTTGTCGGTGTTATTCGTTTTCGCTGCCATCGCAATACGACAGTACCGCCGCCGCCATCGACTTCGCGCTGATGATCAGGCTTTTCTCATCAATATTGAACTTCGGATGGTGATGCGGATAGGCCTCCCCTGTCTCCGGTGCCGCTCCGACATAGAAAAAGCATCCCGGCACTTTTTGAAGATAATAAGCGAAGTCTTCCGATGGGGGCTGCGGAGGCGTCTCCAGAACCGCATCGACTTCCGGAATTTGTGCCCTGTCCAGCGACTGCCTGACCTGCTCTGTAACTTCCGGGTTGTTATAAAGTACCGGATAGTCATTTTTGTATTCCAGGTCGCAGGTGACTCGGAATGACCGCTCCAGGCCTTCCGTAAACGCACGGACCTCACGTTCGACGATCTCCCTGGTTTCATCTGACATCGCCCGGATGTCCCCTTCAATCGTCACGGAATCCTTGATGACGTTGAATGTCCCTTTGCCGTCCAGGTTCCCGATCGTGACTGTCGCGGCATCAAACGGGTTGATCCGGCGGCTTACGATTGTCTGCAGGTTCATCACAAACGAACTGGCTGCGACGACCGCATCATTGGCCAAATGCGGCGAAGATCCGTGTCCGCCTTTGCCCTGCACAACCAGTTTAAAGTAGGACCTGCCGGTTTGCGTGTTCCCGCTACGATAGTACACTTTGCCCGTTTCCATGTTGCTCATTACATGGATTCCGAGAATGGCCTCCGCCCCATCCAGAACACCTGCCTCAATCATACCGATGGCGCCGCCGGGCGGCATCTCCTCCGCAGGCTGATGGATGACCCGGACTGTTCCCTGAAGCCGGTCCTTGAACTCCGCCAGCGTCTCGGCCAGCACCAGCATGTAGGCGGTATGTCCGTCATGACCGCATGCATGCATGACCCCTTCATTTTTCGAGGCAAACGGAAGCCCTGTTTCCTCTTTGATCGGCAATGCGTCAAAATCCGCGCGGATCGCAATGGTTTTCCCCGACTTTGCGCCATTGATCGTCACCACAATGCCACGCTGCCCGCCAAAGTCCGTTTCAACATGATCCACGGGCACATCGGCATAGAAGTCACTTATATACTTGGCCGTTTCCTCTTCCTCGAAGGACAACTCCGGATGTTCATGAAGATAGCGGCGGATTTCAATGATCCGGTCCTTTTTTTCATCCAGCCTTTCAAATACTTCATCTAAAAGCATTTAATCGCCTCCGTCTTGTTGCTGTTTCATTTCAAGGCACGTCCGCATGTCCCCTTTCATCTATTCTTCCCACAAGCTTGAGGAGAAAAACGCTGGTGCAAACAAAATGTGGCCGTCCGTCCGTACCTTGGAGACGTCATTCGCTGACCGCACTTGCGGCCGACAGCCCGCCTCCGTCCCCGTCCTCTTCCCCATCCGCCTTCTTGATCGCAAAGCCGGTCAGTCCATAGATCAGGGCTACCAGCGGCGAGAGGTAGCTGAGGAACAGGAAAGGAATAAACTCAAATTGGCCGACACCGAGCGTACCTGCAGCAAACACCGCCGTGATATGCCACGGGATGATGACCCCGGACACCGCTCCGGCATCCTCCATTGTCCGGGACAGATTGGCCCGGTCCAGGTTCAGCCGTTCGTAAAGTGGCGCCATAGCGGGTCCCGTAACGGCATATGCAAAGTTCCCGGATGCACCCACTCCGCAGTTCACGAACGTCACCGCAAGTGTCGCCGGAATCAGTTTTCTGACAGAACCAACTTTCCGGAACATCGGCCGGAGCAATGTCCCCAGAAGGCCCGAATGCGTGAGAATCCCGCCGAATCCGAGAGCGAACAGAAATAGCACAACCGTGTTCAGCATGCTGACGATGCCGCCCGTGGTCAGGAGTTCATCGACAATGCCGATGCCTGTCTCCGACACATAGCCGCCCCACATGAACCCGATCCCTTCCGTGAACGAAAAGCCCTGATAAAATACCGCCACGGCGAGTCCCGCGAGCGCACCGACAAAGATGGCCGGAAGTGCCGGTTTTTGCATCACAAGCAACGTGATGACGATTGCGATTGGCAGGAGCGTTACCCAGCCGGTCTGCAGTTCTGCCGCGATTCCTGACTGAATGGTCTCCAACTGGCCAGCCCCCGCAGCTGCACCTGCAGTCCCCTGCATAAATCCGACAATCGTGAACAAGACCGCCGTTCCAATAAGTGCCGGAACGGTCGTCCAGAGCATATGCCGCACATGGGCAATCAGGTCGACACGTGAGACAGCCGCTGCCATATTCGTACTGTCGGACAGCGGGGACAGCTTATCCCCGAAAACCGCCCCGGAAATGATGGCACCCGCTGCCATGCCGGCCGGGATGCCGAATGCTTCGGACACGCCAATCAGAGCGATGCCTACAGAACCGATCGTTCCCCACGAGGTCCCGGTCGCCATCGAAACGAGCGCGCATAAGATCAGCGCCGTGACAAGAAAGTAGGTCGGATGGATAATCTGTAGGCCGATCGACGTAAGCGTAGAGATGGTTCCCGCCGCCGCCCATGTCCCGATCAGCGTACCGACTGCAATCAGGATCATGATCACACCCAGGGCATTCCGGATCATGTCGAACGCAAACCCTTCGACTTCACTGTACGAGAACCCGATTTTCATGGCGATCGGGATGGCCGCCATAAGTCCGATGAACATCGTCAGCTGCAGGTTAAGTTCCAGAACAACAATTCCCGTGACAAGAAGTGCAAAAAGAAGAATCATAGACACCAGGGCATACGTAAATGTCGGCTGCGCTTTCGCTTTCATCAGAGTCCCCCTTTAAATTTGGCCGTGTCTTTTCCTTTCTCCCAACACCTCCTCCCTTAAACCTGTATATTAAATATTCTGAAATTGTATGATAGAAATAAAGACGCCGCTTTTTTGCATGCGTCTTTAGATTCTGCTATTTCCTCACTTCGATTTCAGGATTCACTTCCCGCAGCGCCCGGATCAGTTCATCCCGGTCTTCCGGTCCGACTGATACGACACCATGAGTCCCGAACTGGATTTCCAGCTTCCGGGTGGTGAGCGATGGTGAGGTGAACGGGTTTGTCGTCTTACGGACAGAGGTGATCCGGTCAATCGGGATCGATTTGTAGTACGGGCCGGAAGTGATGAACAGGCGCCCATCTTTAATCTCATAGGATGTACGGAACCAGATCGACAATAAAAGGAGGATGACGGCTCCAACAATAATTGCGCCGACCGGGTCACCGCCTGATAACATTTCACTGACGCCCCAGATGAGAAGCGCAATGCTACCCCAGATCACACAGCCGAGCCATATATCCCGCCCGGCCCTGTACCTCAAAGCCGCTCCACCAGCCCCGGCAGTTCTGCGAGAGAACCGATCCGGTAATCCGGATTCTCCGGCTGACCGAATCCGTAGGCCGCCCATATAAACGGCACGCCGGCACCCCTCGCCGCATCTTCGTCACCTTGTGTATCCCCGATGTACACTGCGTTCTTCAGATTGTTCCGCTCCAAGACAAGCTTGATATTGCCGCTTTTCGGCAATCCCGTGCGACCGGGGTTTTCGTAGTCTTTAAAGTACCTGCCGAGCCCATGCGCCTCGAAAAACGCTTCGATGTAACCGTCCTGGCAGTTGCTGACGATATAGAGCGGGTAAGTTTGGGATAACTGCTCCAGCACCTCTTCCAGTCCCGGATACAGTACGCCGCCTTCCTTGGCAACGTAGTCGTTCTCATACACACAGCACTCGTCCATCAATTCTTTGCGTTCATCTGCGTCCAGTTCCGGGAAAAGCCGGTCTCCGATCTCCGGCAGCTGCAGTCCCATCAGACCCGTCAGATCATCTTCCGTCACCTCGCGCTCCTTATCATGACGTTCCTGCACAACCTTCGTCCACGACTCTGCAACCGCCTTGCGGGAATCCCACAGCGTCCCATCCAAATCGAAAATGATTCCATCCACTGCCATATCGATCACTCCTCAGAAATTGCTTTGATCTCTCTCCACTTCCCGTACCGGTAGTAAAGAAACGCGAACACACTGCTGATGATAAAGCTCGTTCCCATGCCGAATGCGATCCCGTCGCGGCCGAACCATTCGGAAAACAGCCAGACGAACGGGTAGCGCAGCACCCAGAACGAAATGATGTTCAGGACCAGCACCTGGAACATCGCTCCCGCCGCGCGTACCGCACCGTTCAGGATAAAGTTGATGCCGAGGAACGGATAAAAGAACGTAATCGTCCTCAGATAGTCTGTACCGAATTCAACCGCCTCCGGCTCCCGGATAAACAGCCTGACAGCGGGTTCTGCGAGCAGAAACAATAGTGCCGCCATAAAGAGCATCGCTCCAAGGTTAAAGAAGAAGCCATACTTCGTGATGCGTCCGACCCGTTCCCATTTGTCCGCTCCGATATTCTGGCCCGCCATCGAGTTCACGGCCGTCCCGAGCGCCTGCGCCGGCAGCATGATGAGGCTGTCGAGCCGCCAGGCCGCACCGTACCCGGCGACAACCGCAGGGCCGAACGATGCGACAACGCTCATGATCGCCATGACACCCGCCGAAATGACGCTCATCTGAAGCCCCGCCGGAATGCCGAGCTTCAGGATGTCCCTGACTTCCCGTGACTTCGGAATTGTCGGCTTCGTAAACGGCACTAGCTGTTTCCGGAGTATGTAGATGAGGCCTCCAATGAACGACAGCCCCTGAGACAGCACAGTCGCATACGCCGCCCCCTCGATTCCCCATCCGAATACCGAAATGAATACCGGGTCGAGAACGGCATTGAGAACAACCGCAGCCGCAACAAAATATAGCGGGGTCTTCGAGTCCCCGACCGACCGCATGACGGTCGTGATGAAGTTGTATCCGAAAAGGAACAGCATCCCCGTGAAGTTGATCTGCAGGTACGCCGTCGCCATCGGCAACATCACTTCCGGCGTGCCGAGCAGCCGCAGCACCGGTTCGGCGATAAAGATTCCTACAATGCCGAGCGCGATCGACATGACCGACATCAGCACGACGAACGCATTCAGGTAACGCTTCAGTCCGTCTTCACTTTTGCGCCCCTTTTGCTGGGACAGGATCGTAAGCGCCGCATTGTTCAGCCCGAGCACGAACGACAGCACCGTGAACAGCACAGTCGACGAAATCGACACCGCCCCGAGCGCATCTGCCCCGATCAGGTTCCCCACCCACAGTGAGTCGATCAGCTGATACGACACCTGAAGCAGGTTCGCCAGCAGGAGCGGCCAGGCAAAGGCGAACATCTGCCGGGCAAGCGGCCCCTGTGTGAAGTCCTGTTGTGTCGATGCCATCCCGCAGCCCCCTCTTCTTATCTGGTGATGCTATCCATTATAGCGGAGATATCGGGACGGAGGCAGTTGCGTGCCCGGGAGTACACAATAGCCGTGTGAAAGTACACCATGCTGACGGGAGATTACACATTCCGCCTGCGCCGACCCTCACTGCCGGAATCCTTTCCGCTTTTCTTCAAAAGACGGAACAGGGTTTCCATCACGAGCAGCATCACCGCCAGTCCGGCCGCGACCGGCAATGCGGTCTCGTCCTGCGCGCCGACAATCAGGCCGATTATGTAAAAGGCGAGCACCCGTGTGAACAGCAGCACCAGCTTGCCCGTAACTGACTTGCCCATTACGGATTTCAGGAAAATCTCGACCAGGCTGTCGATACTGAACAGATACACGAGCACAGCGATGACGAAAATCCCGACTTTGCCCGAACTGATCTCCAAATCAAACAACCAGCCGACCACCTGCACCGACCCGGCCAGCGCAAAGAGGATCCCGCCCATCATCGCTGCGACCGGCAACGCCAGCAGCGCCGAGGTGATGGCGATGATGCCCGGGCCCTTCCCCTGCGGATCCTGCCGCTCACTTCGCCGGATAAAGGCGAAAATGGAAAGGGTTGCGATAATCCAGATGCCGAGTGTGGCGAAGATGATGTTCATAGGCTCACGTCCAATCATGTTGTGGGTCTTTAATGAATTGTACGGTTGCAGGTTGGCGGAGGTTTCAAATCGTAGGCGCTCGACTTTTCGTACGCGACCTTTCCGATTCGCGCGCAAACCCCAGGGACTCCATCGCGCACTCAGCCACCCGCTAAAAAGCCCGCCGCATCAAACGGCAGGCTATCCGACCTTTATTCTAATTCCTCCGGCGCCATCGCCGTCAGCCGGTTCGTCAGTTCGATGAATGTTGCGATCCCATACAGGAATGCGTCTTCGTCGACGTCGAATCGGTTGTTGTGGTTGGCGTAGGCGGTCCGGTCATCTTCGCCGTGGGTGCCGAGGCGGAAGAAGACGGACGGGACTTGTTCCGAGAAGAAGGAGAAGTCTTCGCCGCCCATCGCCGGGATGACTTTCTTCAGCGCTTCCGGGCCAAAAAGCGAGTCCACCGTTTCCTCAAATACCCGTGCTGGCACATGCGCGTTTTTCACCGACGGGACGCCGTAATGATAGGTGAGCGTGCAGGAGCCGCCGAGCCCGCCGGCGACGCCTTCTGCGATTGCTCGCATACGCTCCTCCATCCGGTTGCGCGTTTCCGGCAACACTGTGCGGACGGTCCCTTCCACCCTGACAGAATCCGGGATGATGTTGTTTTTCGTGCCGCCCTGGATCTTGCCGAAACTGAGCACGACGGAGTCAAGCGGGTCGGTCTGCCGGCTGACGATCTGTTGCATCGTGACGAGCGTCTGTGCAGCGATCATGATCGGGTCGACCGTCTGGTGGGGATAAGCCGCGTGTCCGCCTTCACCGTTAAACTCAAGTTCGAAAAAGTCTCCTGCGGCCGTCGCAAACCCGGTCGTGGACAGCGAGAATTCGCCTGTCCGCACGCTCGGATGGACATGAAGTCCCGCCATGACGTCCACTTTCGGATGATCCAGCGCCCCGTCACGGATCATCGCTTCCGCACCCTTCCCAATTTCCTCGGCCGGCTGGAAGACGAGTTTGAGCGTGCCCCTCTGGAGACCCGTCTCGGAAAACGCCCGGGCAACGCCCAAAAGTATTGATGTATGCGCATCATGCCCGCAAGTGTGAGCCTTGCCGTCACGTGTGCTTCGGTACGGCTGATCGATTTCATCCAGCATCGGCAGGGCGTCCATGTCCGCCCGCAGCCCGACGACCGGTCCCGGTGCTGCTCCTTCCAGGACACCGATCACGCCAGTGCCGCCGACTCCTTCCCGGACGTCATAGCCCCAGCTCCGGAGCTTGTCCGCCACCAGCCTGGCTGTTTCCGTTTCCTCAAATGAAAGTTCCGGGTTCATATGAAGATGCCGGCGGGTCGCCACCGCTTCTTCAAACACACTCCGGACCGTCGCGTACAGCTCAGGCCAGCTTTCCTTCAGTGCTTCAAAACGTCCGATTCCATCCAATGTCTGTACCATATTAATCTCTCCTGTCATCAAATCACACCCAGCTGTTCACTTTTCAGATCCGTCACGAACATATGGCCCGGCGCATGCGTGATCATGAGCGAAGGCTTTGCATGCATCGCAACGGACTGAGGGGTGACACCGCACGCCCAGAACACCGGCGTTTCCCCATCACGTACCGTGACCGCGTCACCAAAGTCCGGATTAGTAAGATTCCGGATTCCGATTTCCTCCGGATTTCCGATATGGACCGGCGCCCCGTGGACCGACGGGAACCGGCTCGTCACCTGGACTGCACGGACCACATCGCCCGCGCCCATCGGTCGCATCGAGACGACCATGGGGCCCGAGAACTTCCCTGCAGGAACTGTGTCCACTGAGGTCCGGTACATCGGGACATTCACGCCCTCTTCATGGTGCCGCATCGGGATTCCGTTGCGGATCAGCGCTTCCTCGAACGTGAAGCTGCAGCCGATCAGGAACGCCACCATGTCATCCGTCCAATACTCGTTCAGATCGGTCGGCTCGTCGGTCAATTCCCCATTCCGGTACACCCTGTATTTCGGCAGGTCCGTCCGGAGATCGGCACCCGGAGCAGACGCCGACGGAATCGCCGAACCGATGTCGGTAACGTCAATCAGCGGGCACGACTTCGGATTGCGCTGGCAGAACAGAAGGAACACAAATGCATCCTCCTTCGGCAAGATCGCCAGGTTCGCCTGTACATAGCCGTCGCATACGCCTGCGGTCGGTCCCGAAAAAGCCCCGCTCCGCACCTTTTCCCTGAACTGTTCCGGTGTCATGTTCCTCATGCGCTCACCTTCTTCCGCCTGAACTTGTCCATGAGCAGATAAACGCTCGTGACGAATAATGCCGAGATGCCGAGCCGTACCCACATGGCCATCTCAACCGTGTTGCCGCCGGGCACATAGGCAGCCGTCAGCAGCATGCCCTGAATCCATTCCGCCGCAAGAAGCGCGGCGATCATTCCAATAAATACGATCAAAAACCGCTTCAACGTCATTCCTCCTCGAGTCCCGACTTATGTAATTCCCTCTCGAACATCACCATGTCGAACGCGCGGATCCCATCTTCCCAGATTGGTTCGGGATAGGACAAAAAGAAATTCCTCCGGATGCCGTGCATGCGAAACCCGCATTTCTGGTAGAAGGCAAGATTCCCGATGCTGGAGTTGGCCGTTCCGACGATCATTCTCCTGAATCCCATCTCCGTGTACCGGGCTATCCCGTCCTCGATCAGGGCGCGTCCGGTTCCCTTTCCCCGAGCCGCTTCATACAGTGCGATGTTCTTTAGCTCCACCGTTTCTCTATCAACAGGAACATACAGCGCCGCTCCGAGAACCTCGTCTACTGTCCTCGCCACGTAGAGATGGCCGTCACCTAGATAGTTCCGGACGGCCGCCTCCCCTTCATCTGCAAGCATCAGCAAATCAAGATAGGCTTCACGCGGACCGTTGGTTTCCTCAATCCTCATTTCCCGGCCATCTTCTCCATCCGTTTTTCCGCGAACCGCTTCAGTAGATGGACGGCAGTGATGCAGTCGTCGAGGTCGGACCATTCTGCCGGGTTGTGGCTGATGCCGCCGATGCTTTTTACGAAGATCATCGCCATCGGCACATGCCTTCCAAGAATCATGGCGTCATGGCCGGCCCCGCTCATGAGTTCCATCGGCCGGATTCCCGCTTGTCCGAAGACCTGGGCCAGTTCTTCCCGTACTTCATCCGTCACCGGCACGGGGTCGATCGAGGAGGCCAGGTTCAGCTCGACTTCCACTCCAGCTTCAGCCGCGCAGTGCTCCGCTGTTTCACGCACCTTCTGGACCAGGTCGTCACGCGCCTCCTTATCGAGGTCACGGATATCGATCGTGAGCGCAATCTCTTCCGGAATGACATTGGCGCCGTTCGGCGAGACATTCAGCTTGCCGACGGTAGCCACGGCAGTATCGCTGAACTGGGCAGGAAGCGAACTCACTTCATGCACAAAGCGTCCCGCCGCAACGAGCGGATCCCTGCGCCCGATCATCGGGGTATTTCCGGCATGTCCCGCGGTGCCGCGGAAGATCGCATTCAGCCAGGCCGGTCCCGCAATTCCTTTGACGATGCCGGCAGGCAAGCCCGCCTGCTCGAGCAGTTTCCCCTGCTCGATATGGATTTCCGCGTAGAATCCGATTTCCTTCGGGTCTCTCGCTACTTCCAGAAATGCATCCATGGACGTTCCGTAAGCATTGATGACTTCTTCAAACGAGTTGCCGTTTGCATCCGAAAGCACCGATAATGCCTCACGCCCGAGGTCGCCCGTCATCGCCTGGCTGCCCATGATGCCCGCGCCGAACCTTGATCCTTCCTCCTCAGAGAAAATGATCACTTCAACCGGAACAGGCGGCACATATCCCGTCTCTTTCCACGCTTCAACCATTTCAAGTGCAGAGAGTACGCCGAGCGGGCCGTCGAAATTGCCGCCGTTCGGGACCGAGTCGACATGGGAACCTGCGGCAAATACTGGTCCGTCCGTCTTTCCTTCAAGCCGTCCGATCACGTTCCCGGCGCCATCCATCCGGACACCCAGCCCCGCTTCGCGCATCCATTCCATAACCTGTTCCTTCGCCAGCTTTTCTTCCGCCGAGAAACCTGGGCGGTTAACGCCGCCATCCTCTGTCTCCCCGATCGAAGCAAGTGTTGCCAGCCTGTCCGCGAGCCGCTTTCCGCTTACGCCGTCCCGGTCTGCCGTCCCATCATATCCGGCGAGCAGCCGGTCCCTCACCGATTCTCTCATCTGAAAAATCCCCTTTCTCTCTGTCCGAAAAGACGGATTACCTAGAATTTTACGTCATCCGTCCGCTTCTTCTATGATAAACTCTTGAATATATGAAAGAAAGGGGACAACATCATGAGCGACATCCGGACCGCAGCGCTGATCGGCCTCGGAGCCATCGGGGCGGCCTATGCCGAGCGCCTGCAGACACATCTGAAAGAAGATTTCCATGTTTTGGCCGACGAAGGCCGCATCACGCGATACAGGGATCACGGCATCCGCATCAACGGACGCGAGACCCGCTTCCGCTACAAGCCGCTGACCGATGAGGCGGAGCCGATTGACCTGATTTTGTTCGGCGTGAAAAATGATCAGCTGGATGAAGCGATTGACTGTGTCCGCCCGTTTGTCGGGCCGGAGACGATCCTCCTGCCGCTCCTGAACGGCATCTCAAGTGAAGAAGACCTGAAGGCGGCCTTCCCGGACAACCCGGTTCTCTACGCCATGTGCGTTGGCATCGACGCACAACGAAAAGAGCGTGACATCCGTTACTCCAAACTTGGCCAGATTACGTTCGGTACGCGTGCCGGCGAATATCCGGAAGCGGAAACTGCGGTTGAGAACCTTTTCCGAGCCGCGGACGTCCCCTACGAAATTCCTGACGACATCTGGCGCGAGATGTGGTGGAAGTTCATGATCAACGTCGGGGTCAACCAGACCTCCTCGGTCCTCCGAGCACCGTACGGCATTTTCCAGACGATCCACAGCGCAAGAAGCTGGATGGAGGAAGTCATGAAGGAAGTCGTGCTCGTCTCCCAGGCGGCAGGCGTCGGCCTGAACGACCGCGACATCACCCGCTTCCGCCCGGTTCTGGACAGCCTGTCTCCGGAAGGCAAGACGAGCATGCTGCAGGACATTGAACATGGCCGAAAGACCGAAGTCGAATTTCTGGCCGGCAAGATGGTCGAGCTCGGGGAAAAATACGGCGTACCCGTGCCGGAAAACGAGCATCTGCTGAAAGTCATCCGGGTTCTGGAGAAAATGTGACATGACCCAACCGGTTCAGCCCCAGTCCTGGGCACACCCGAAGCACATCGTCTCGGCTGCCGCCATCGTTGTGAACGACCAAAATGAACTGCTCCTGATCCGCGGGCCGCGCCGCGGCTGGGAAATGCCCGGCGGCCAGGTCGAGGAAGGTGAATCGATCCGGGATGCCGCCATCCGGGAGACCTTGGAGGAATCCGGCATTGAGATTGAGATCACCGGCTTTTGCGGCATTTACCAGAACGTCTCCCGCGGCATCTGCAACACGCTCTTCACCGGCAAACCGGTCGGCGGCACGCCGACTCCTTGTGAAGAAGCACTCGAAGTCGGTTTTTTCCCGCTGCCGGATGCGCTCGACATGGTCAGCAACGGGAACTTCCGGGAGCGGATTGCAAAATGTCTGGATCCTGGAAGCCAGCCGTTTTATGTGGAGTTTAATACGTGACAAAGCAAAGACGCGCCCCTCGCAGGAGCGCGTCTTTTGCGTTATCGATTCGACTTGACGGTCACATTATCGATGGTGTCTCCGCCCCACTCATACTCAAAGAACACTTCAAAATCACCTTTGTGATACCAGAGGTAGTCGTATTCCATCGGGTCTTCCTCTTCTTCTGTTTGCTCAACCGGCCCCATGTGGCGCATCACTTCTTCCAGTGACGGCTCTTCGTCAAAGTAGTATGTCACCGTGGTGACCGGATCGCCTTCTTCCAGAACAGGGTGCGGAACGCCATATTCATACTTCCCGTATACGTGGCGGATTCCGCCTTCGAAATCATACTCAGCTTCCGGGTCACCCGCCTTCTTCTTGAGCTCTGTAAGCGTGGATCCGATCTGCACGATGGCATCCGACACTTTGCCCTTCCTCAGCTCCGAGTAGAACGATGCCGGCATGACGGACTCCTCTTTGCTCACCTTGTCGTAGGACCGGACAAGGAACGTGGCGAGTTGTGCCCGGCTTGTCGTGGCACGCGGATGGTACGGATTGGCGACAGAGATGCCATTCTCGAAAAGGATTTCAATCGACTTCGCATAGGCGGAGCCGCCGATGTCACTGATCTCCGGTGCACCCGGAAGATCACGGAACGCAAACGTACGGGCAAGTACTTCCGCCATCTGGTCGCGTGTGATCAGGTTCCCCGCCATCAGCCGGTTATTGGAACCTTTGAAAATTCCCATGTCCTTGACAATCTTTGAATACATGACGAGTTCCTGATCCGCCCAGCTATTCGGTACATCCGAGAAGTTCGGAACAGAAGCGGTTCCGTATGTCTTCACATACTCCTCAGGCGTGAGCCCGCTATGTTTGACCACATATTTTCCTAACGCCTTCACGACATTTCCGCGGCTCAGCTGTCCGTTCGGTTTGAACGTCCCGTCCCCGTAACCTGTCATGATGCCGAGTTCATTTGCCCGTACGATATTGTCGTGATGCGAACTTTCCTTAGGCACATCTGTATAACCGGCGGCAGATGCCGGAAGCGCCGCTCCAAAGATCATCCCTGCCGCAGCCGTTGATAGCGCAAGCTTTTTGAATGGCATACGTGTCATACGCCAACCTCCTTTAAGGTGTTACCGGATAATTTCGGTATTGTCTGGAATTTCCCTTCATTAAAAACTACCAGTTTGTAAAATAATCTAAGAATTAAATTAAGGGAGACGCAAAGGACCGCGGCTCCCTCATTAGTACATGAATTCCACTTTATCTATGAGATAAACGTTCCGGATGGCAACTTCACCCACTTTACTTTCTACCAAATTTCATCTATAAATAACTTTGGAATATTTACCAAGAAAGAAGGCAAGCACCCCATGGGTTTACGTTTTAGAAAACGGGTGAAGTACCACTCCAAAGCCGCTCCGGCAATCCTCCTGATCGGTCTGGCCCTATTCCTCACCGGCTGTGGCGAAACGGTCACAGATGAAGATGTTATGGAAGAAGAGACGGAGCAGGTCCAAACGGAAGAATCGTCTGAGCCGGAAAAGAAACCTGAGGAAACTGCTCCGGCGAACGATGAGACCCCGGAGAAAACCGCTCAGGCCAAACCGGAAGAACAGGCGGCAAAAGAAGAAACGGAGCCTGCCAAGAAACCGACCGAAACCGGCGGAACCACGGCCCATATACCGGTCGAACTCGTCAAGACGATCGACGGCGACACAATCAAGATCCGCTACAATGGGCAAGAAGAAAATGTCCGCTACCTCTTGATCGATACGCCGGAAACGAGCCACCCCCGCCTCGGCAAGCAGCCGTTCGGCGAACAGGCGAAGGAGCGCAACCGCGAGCTTGTGAACAGCGGCGAACTCTCCATTGAATTCGACATCGGCGACCGGACCGACAAGTACGGCCGGTTGCTCGCCTATGTGTATGTAAACGGCAAGAGCGTCCAGGAGACTCTGTTGCGGGAAGGCCTTGCCCGCGTCGGCTACGTCTATCCGCCGAGCACACGCCACCTGACGCCGTTTGAAGCCGCCGAAGCGGAAGCCAAAGCGAAGAAAGTCGGCATCTGGTCGATCGAAGACTACGCCACCGACTCCGGATTTGATACGGAAGCTTCCGGCCAGCAAAGCGCTGCTGCGAATGCACCCGCTTCAACAAGCGGTACCTCTTCCGGCGGGGGCGGGACATCCGGCGGGACAAACTATGACGGTGACCCGAACGCCCAAAGCGGCACGACCACGGAATGGTTCAAAAACTGCACAGAACTCCGCACGAAATACCCGGACGGCGTCCCAGCCGGACACCCGGCCTACCAGTCGAAGATGGACCGGGACAAAGACAACTACGCGTGCGAAAGATGACATAAGAAATCCCCAGCGGGCTTTGCGCCTGCTGGGGATTTCTTATGGGTGGCGGGATTGGCATCGTGAGTGGCGAGAACCGGCAGTTGAGTGGCGAGATTGAACGTTCGAGTGGCGAGATTCACCTGTCGGACGGGCGGCTTCGGCGAGTGTTACACGACTGCCCCCGAGTGTTACGCATCGGCACTTGAGTGTTACACAACCGGCCCCGAGTGTTACGCACCGACAGTTTCACACACTATCTCCTCTCACTTCTTCCAGCAGCACTTCTTATACTTCTTCCCGCTACCGCATGGACACGGGTCATTCCGTCCGACTTTATCGGAAACAACGGGCTGGCCGGCTCCGGCAGACCCTGCAGCTCCGCCCGACAGCACCTTCAGTCCACCGCTTCCTCTAATCTCGTTCGGCGTGTGTCCGCGGTTTTCCCACATCCGGGTCGCGTTCACCATATCGAAGAACAGGCCGATCAGTTCATTTGCCTGCTTGTCGTCATCAAATACAATGCCTTCATCGTCCAGCAGCAGACCCATCGCCTGTGCGGGCGGTGTATTCGACGCAGCGAGGTACTGGGCATAGTCGACCCAGTTGCTGGCGCGTGTTTCCTCACCGCGGAACAGCTTCCGCTCCGCGAACCTTTGGAACTTCTCCAATTCCGGTGTGACTTCATAATGGTCGGCATCCACATACAGCATCAGTTCTTCTTTCTCCGGCACATAATACGGCTTGCCGTTCGCCTGCTTCGAGTAATAGTCGAACCGCTCGGGGTCCTGCAAATCTTCTTGGATAAATCGGTCGCCCTTCACATGGACAAATCCGCGGTCGAGCCACTCGGCAGCGGACGGGTCCTTCAGTACCGCCGCAAAGTCCGAGTCCGCAAGTGCCGTCCCGTTTTGCTGATTAAACACTTCCCGCACCTTCGTGACCGGCGCGATTCCCCAAAGGTGAGTCAGCGCCAGGATGTAGTCGACTTTCCCCTGAACACCTTCATCCAGTTCCGGCCGAGGCATGCCGAGAAGGATTTCTTCTCCCGTCTCATACGGTGTATGGCCGCGGTGTGACCAGCTGCGGACGTGATTGTACATATGGGCGGAGTAGCGCATCAGGTCTTCAAAGTCGTCCGGATCCATCTGCCCAAAATAATCTCCGGCCCGGAGAACCGAGATCAGGTTCTGTAACGCATCTCCCTCTGCCCGATTCGCAGCGGACTGGATCCATCCCTGTAGCTCTGCTACCTCCTCATCATCAAACAAAAGACGCTGACTCACGAATTTCTCCAACGCCCGGGCCTGCGCCGTCTTTTCAATATAGTTGTCGTCCCGGTACCGGAGCAGCTCCTCCGCCTCCGGTACATAAAACGGCTTTCCTTTCGTCGCCTCAAGATACAGCTCCGCTTCGTCTTCCTGCATCACGGTATCGTGGGCCAGGAATTCCGGTTCAGCCCATACGAACATCCGGTCCATGTCTTCTTCGGACTCCCGGGCCAGCTGCCTCACCTCTTCCGCGCTTACCCGGTCTCCCGTCTGTTCCGTATAGATTTCCGCCACCTTTTCGTAGGGAACCATCCCGTATAAATGTGTCGTCGAAGCGATATAGTCCATCAGTTGCTGCCTGTCCATCCGTTAGACACCCCTTCCGTCCATTCCAAGTCCCTCCATTATAACGTGAAAGAGCGGAACGACTTCAATCATTCCCTCTCCACCGTTTCTATGAGAAAATGGAAAAAACCCCGAACGGAAGGTGAAGCTCCATGGACAAACTTAATAAAACCGGCGCATCCGCCATTCTTCTCGGCGTGCTGCTCGGCCTTTTGATTGGAACAGCTATGGACAGCTTCGCCGTCGGTGCCGGAATCGCGATTATCTTTTCAATCGTGTTCAGGAAAAGTGAAGAAGAGGATGAGGAAGATTAATCGTCCACAAGAAAGCCGGCCACAGCGGCCGGCTTTCTGCTTCCTCATTGATCATGAAACACTTTTTTGATGATTTCGTACGACTGCTTAAGCCGTTCCTCCGACTCCGGCAGATTCCAGTTATCCCAGGTATACCCTTTGAACGGGCCGATCTTTCCTGAATCAGCCTCCGGCAGTGAATCGACAACTCCGCCGTCTTCTCCGACCATCAGTACCCCTAGGCCGATCTGGTCGATGATGACACTGGCCGATTCCCCGTCTTCCGCAAGATTCCCCATGAACTCTTTCATGCTCGGATCCTTTGACTGAAGAAGCAGCCAGGGAAGACGCAGTTCGATCACGCCCTCCCCTACATAATAATCGGAAAGGGAATCATATTCCTTCGATTCCGGATTGCTGTTCCCTTCACGAAGTTTCCCTGTCTCGTAAACAGTGAATGGGATAGTCCGATCTTCATTTGCAACGTAATATTCTTTGTTGAGCGCGTATTCGATCGGGATAAACCGGCCGCTGTCATTTACCCGATCAATATCCGGGATCATGCCAAGTTTCTTTCCATACAGATAGTGGTGGAAATCATAGTACGGATCGATCAGGAGCTGGGATTCCTCGCCATTCAGATTAGCGATGAACTCCATGCCTTCTAAAAATGCCGCACCCTCCACTCCAGCAATTGTTGTGTTCCCCTGCTCCGGCACTGTATCCAAGAGAACGACCGGATGCCCTCCTTCTCCGAGTTGTGCATCAAGCCGCACATACAAATACCGCTCATCGTGGTCGACATACACCGCCCGAATCGGACCATCCTCTTTTCGATACAACGGTTCCCCGCTCCAGTCGGATACCTCCCCATCGACGTTCACCTTTAGCCGGTCAAAGCTGAGGATACCGAACTGCTGCTCGTTCGTCTGGGCATTCGACCAGAATGGCCGTCTATCAGGATTGTCGTAGTCCATCGTATTCCACGTGCGTTTGAACCACTCATCCTGCCAGGTAAAGATCAGGCCACCCATCATGCCTTCCTGAATAATATCTTCATAAAGGTGTTGCAGTACTTCCCCCTGCTGCCTCTCCGACATAAATCCTTGATTCCAGCCGAACGGATTTTCATGGGTCATCCCTCTCGATGCCGGGATGCCGAACTCGGCGATCAGGACAGGCATACGATGCGCTTCGTGCAGTTCCTTTAGGTAGGCGGCATAGTTATTCGGCTCACCCCTGTGGTCACGGAATTCCAGATAGCGCCGCTCATAGTTCAGAAAGTCCGGATAGTACGGGTAGACATGATAAGACGCGAACATGCCGGCTTTTTCCATCACGCCCTTCGTGTATATCAGATTCGGATCAACCGGGACAAGGTCCTCCTGCTCAGCGGATTCTGCAGGGTGATCCATCAGATCTGTTGTGACCCAGTTTGTAAAGCTCATCGCCCGAAGCGCTCCGTATTCCTTATATTCATAGGCCGTCATCCATTCCATCTGCTCCGCAAGCCAGAATTCAAATGGCCTCGCGCCTTCCGTCCGATAATAATCCCCATCGAAATCACCGATTCCGGCATGTTTGTCGTTTGTCTCTTGGACCATGTACGGATACCATTCAACCCCGATCATCCATGCGCTGACCCACTCCGAGATGTCAGCGTCATAATAACCGGACGCATGACCCGGTCGGTGAGGCAGGTCGGCGTTACCATGGACAACATCGACAATCCGATGAATCTCCTCACGAAAGTCAGTCAGATTCTCCTCTTCGAATGCATCCAGCGACTCCACCAGTTTTTCCTCGTTGATCCAGACGCCATGCATCACGTAAAGCGGGTTGTCATGCGACTCGTTGTATGCCTTCAAGGCGCGATAAAAGCCTGGCGGGTGGAGTGTGTATACACGTATGGTGTTGGCATTCATGTCACCGATCATTTCAAACCATCGGTAATATTCTTCCTCGGTGATGGCCGCCTCTCCCGGAAAATGGCCAGGCTTGCCCATGCCGATGTTAACGCCCTTCACCGTCATCGGCGCCCATTCTCCATCCGAGAACACCTCCAACCGGTCTCCGGACATTCTTGATATATGATCCGGTTCATCTTTCGTCCCTTTTTCAGCAATCCGCTCTTCTTCGTCAAACCCTTCCAGAAGCGCGCTCATCATGGGCACATAGGCCGACCAGTAAAACGCATCATCCGAAAATGCATTCAATACACGGTACACGCTGGGCAAGCCTATCATCTGATAGAACGTGGGCACTTTCGGAACATCGTTGTAATCACCGGCGAAGTACAATGTCCTCGCTTCTCCGGATTGTTTTCCGATCACTGCCGCGAACGTTGCCGGGATTCCCTGCTCCTCCAAAACTTCACGGCCCTCATCGGTCAGCCCCCAATCATACTCTGCCAAGGCCACGCCGCCCTCTTCGGGGACCACGATATCAAACCAGTAATCGTATCGGGTACTGCGGTCAATGCCAAAGCGTTCCTTCCCTTCTTCCGTAAAGGCCAGGCGGATGCCCTCACCGGTCAGATGTTTCTCGCGCTCCAGCACAACAATCGAGCTATCGAGATCATTCACAAGCAAAAAACCGGGTCCGGAATAGTTCCACTCCCCGGCCATATCATCAACGGCCCGTTGCGGAATTTCCTCGTTTTCACGGTAGTCCAGCTCGTCAAAAAACCTGCCGGTCCATCCATCCCAGCCGACCCCGAGCGTACGCATCACCTTCTCACGCACCTCGGATTCCGTTGGGGAAGCGAATGTATTGTATTCGGCGATCAGGAGAACCGGATCATCAGTCCGTAACCTTTCTTCAATTGCTGACCATTCATCAGCCTGAAGTCCTCCATAAACCTTTTCAGAGCGGGCACCTTTTCTCTCTGTCCCCAAATCCTCCTCGTACACCCCATATGTATCCGCCAGATAAATCAAGTCTGTATCACTGTAGTCCTCCGGCAGCGGATCTTCCTGTTTTTGAACCGGATCGAACCCCGAATAATCGGTCGCGTAGGCGTAGTCCTCGCCCCCGGATTTCCGGATTTTCAAGTGGTTCAGCACCCAGTTGAGTCCGAGGTGCTCCCGGTACGTTTCATCCGGCACTGTCTTATCAATCACAGTGACAGAAAGGGGACGGCTGTCCTTCATAAACCAGAGTAGGACCGGCAGGATCAGAACGATCAGTACCCCTGCGACAATCAGATAAAACTTCTTCATTCAGACATCCCCTTTGTTGCACCGACCCGTTCCATGTCGCCCCAGGAGCGGATGCGGAACATGGAACGGACAAGACCCTCAACCCGCCAGAACAGGGTCAGCGGCTTGTACCAGACCACTTCTGTAAGCGACAAGGCCATCATTCGCAGCACATCCCGCCTTTTCGGAAAGGCATTCAGGCTCCAGGACTCAAGCAACACCGAACCGACCGAGAACACCGTTCCATACAAGATGAACAGTAGCATGAGCAACACCGCGTATTCATAATAGATTCCGCCCATGAAAAACGCAGTGATGACGTATAGATAACCACCCAACTCGATCATTGGCCCCAGGCATTCGACGAACCAGAAATACGGAAACGACAGCATTCCGACCGTTCCGTACTTCGGATTCAGCGTCATCTTTTTGTGCTGCCAAAGACTTTCCAGGAGACCCTGATGCCAGCGCCTCCGTTGCCTGCGGAGGACGCTGAGTGTCTGCGGCGCTTCCGTCCAGCACACCGGATCCGGAACAAATTCCACCTGGGCGTCTTCTTTTCTTTCTTTGATGAGCCGCTGGATTTTCACGACCATCTCCATGTCTTCACCAATCGTCTCAGTGTTATAGCCACCGGTTTCAATCGCGTATTTTTTCGAGAATACGCTGAAAGCACCGGAAATGATCAGCACCATGTTCAGCCGGCTCAGCGCAATCCGGCCCATCAGGAATGCCCGCAAATACTCCACGATCTGCATGACGACAAGCGGTCGCCCGGACATGCGGATCTCCGAAACGACACCGTGGTCAACCGCCATGCCATTCACAATCCTCACATTCCCGCCGGCCGCGACCACCTTGCCTCCCGATGTCATGATCGGCTTCATGACCCGGATCAGGGAATTCACATCCAAGATGGAATCACCGTCGATGGTGCAGAAATAAGGGAAGCGCGCATAGTTGATGCCGACATTCAATGCGTCTCCCTTGCCGCCGTTCTCCTTACGGATCAGCCAGAGGTTCGGATGGATCCGGGAGCGATAAAGCTCGGTTACCCTTGCCGTAGAGATTTGTGGATTCACAGGTTTTTCCGCCAGGACCATATCAAAACGCCGGATGACTGCGGCAGCCGTCCCGTCTGTTGAACCGTCATCAATAACTAGCAACTCTGTCTGCGGATAATTCAGGTTGAGGAGCGAGTGGATACTCCCGACCACTCCGGCCTCCTCGTTATAGGCCGGAACAAGGATCGAAACCGGTTTGGAATAAAAAGCCTGGATAAACCGGTCATCCGACTCTCTTCGGTCCAGCCGGCGCTGCCGCCTGAGGTCGGTGAACGCGAACAGGAACATCGCGCTGTACGTCGCGATGACCACCAGCATATAAATGAAAATCAGCCCGCCGAAAAGCTTCATGATGAATTCAATCACCGTCTCCACCCGGATACCTCCTCTCCATCATTTTGATCGGCAGTCTTCGCGCCATAGATTTTTTTCGAAAGTGTCAAGATTTCCTGACGGACAAGCCATGACGGATCTTCCTTGAGCTGCTCAGCAAATACGGCCGCCTCTCCGGGATGAAGCCGGTGAAGCATTCTCCCCGCCAGAAAACGTTCTTCCCAGACAGTCGAGTTAATCGCCTGCTTCAATATCCGATTCGGAGTCCTGATTCCCAATGCATCGATTGCCCGCAGTGCCCGGATACGGGTCTCGTCATCCGGGCTATCCAGCAGTCCTTCAAGGAATGGCAGTTTAGCGAGGTCCTGCCGCATGCCAAGCACTTCGATGAGCGCGTAGCGGAACACCGGCTCCAGATCCGGAAAGCGTTTTCCCGCCTGCTCAAACAGGTGGTCCGGCATTAGGAAAAACAGCTGACGGGCCTCATATTCCGTCAGTTTCCCAAGATGTCTTTCTGTCCGTTCCAAGAAGAGGTCAGGTTCAAACTGCAACTCGATCATCAGCAACTGGAAGGTTTCTTCGGCGGACAGCTTTTTGCGATCCAGTTTCCTTAAGTCCTCAAGCAAATTGCTGATCTTAAAATCTTCTATCCGGTATAGTGCGTTCATCCGAGTGCTCCAATCCCGGCTTCTCAGCTTTCTTTTATAGAAGTACGCCAAGTAGGTCTCCGCAAACCCACGAATCCGGCCGTTGATCTCCGGATCGGATAAATTCTTCATATAGGAACGGAATATCTCCTCGACCGCCATCCGTTCTGCCTCATTTTCGGGCACCAAAGATGCATCCGCTTCTTCAAGTCCGCGAAGCACCCGGTACCACTTGATCCGATTCCGCTCCACATAAGCCACTGCGGCCTCCTGTTTCCTGTCTTCGACCCACCGTGCGGCAAACAGATAGATCGTGAGCACCGCCAAGAGTGACAGCATGGCCACCACAGCCCAGAAAACCACCGTGATCGGTACCGCCATCATGACCACAGCCTCGCAAAAAGACGTTTTACCTGTGCCTCAAACAGCCGGAGGTTAAATGGTTTCGTCAGGTAGCCGTCCGCTCCGCTCTCATAGCCATAGGTCATGTCCTCCTCGGATTGCCGCCTGGTCATCATCAGAATGATGAACTTCTCATCATTCGGCATGGCGCGAAGTGTGTGCAGGACATCAAGCCCGTTCTGTCTCGGGAGGAGGTCGTTCATAACAACCAGGTGGGGATGCGCGGAACGTGCCCATCCTGACTCAAGGAACGACTGCCCGTCTTTGAATGTACGGATATCCAGTCGGACATTCGGGACTTCCAGTTGACCCAGTGCCGTCCCCAGGACTTCTCGGAATAAGTCGTCTGGGTCTAGAACAGTTACTTTCACCTCTTCGGGCAGGCGCTTGAACTCCGGGTCAACGACTATTGATACCTGCTCCTCTTTGCCGGCAACGGTCCGCATCTTTTCCAGTGCAGCTTTCAGTTCCACGTCCGGATGCACGACTTCCATAACCGCCGCCTTAATCTCTCCAACTTCCCGGAACAGGCGGTTGAGGAAGCCTTTTGCCTCGGATGCTCCGCTCATCGGCAAAAGAAGGCCCCATTCCCCAGGAATATCCGTCCGGAACAGCAGATCGGTTGTACGGGCGAGCTGCTTCAGCTGCACAGCTGTCCTGTCCTCTGCCTCCTCCGGTATCAGCAGAACAACCGTCATCGTACGCCGATTGCGTACAACATTTGCCTTCAATAGATTGAATATGTATAAAAGCCTGGTTCCCTCAAGGACTTCCGACGCGACCGGCATAGTGAGCGCTCCTTTCCAATCTTCTCCTTCTATATTAATACTCTATTTCCCAGCAATGTCCATACAAGAATCATATACACTGAAAATTCCGAAACTTAATTACCGTTCAAACCGTATAACCGGGTAAGGGAGTGAGCGTAAATGGAAGAAAAGTCTAAGAGGTCATTTAACTGGGCCGGTATTCCCATTGGACTCATGCTCGGAATATCCACAGGAATCGCACTGGACAGCTGGGCACTCGGACTCTCTTTCGCCATCACCTATTCTGTGATTTTCTCCGCAGCTTTTAACGCGAATAATAAGCAACATTAAATCGGAGAGTTGCTCTCCGCCAATAGGAGTGAACCAATATGGGAGAAAAACTGAGAAGCACGTTCAATGGTTCAGGAATTGCCATCGGATCTGTATACGCCGTTGTCTTTGGCATGCTGTTCGAGAATATCGCCATGGGCATTTCACTCGGCCTCGTCTTCTCGATCATCTTCAGCGGCGTCTTTGATGAAGATAAAAGGAAAGAACGAAATCAGTGTGGCAGCTGATGGGAGAAAAAAGGAAGGCCGATGACAATTGGACTTGGCTCACGATGGGAATGTGCATCGGGCTGCTCACCGATGTCCTGTTCGACACCATGCCGTTCGGTATCCTTGCCGGATTCGCATTCGCCCTGATTTTCGCTCCGAAACCGTAAAAAGCCGGCCCCAGCGGCCGGCTTTCTTATTAATGAACCCCGTTCAGATAATCAATCGCAAATCCGCTCATGGCGGTGATCCCTGTAGGAATCGCGCGCTCATCAAAGACGATGCCCGGGTTGTGGAGCGGCAGGTGAGTCCGGCTGTCTTCATCGTCCCTCGTGCCGAGGCGGAACAGCATGCCGGGAATATGTTCAAGATAATAGGCGAAGTCCTCGCTGCCCGTTGAAGGCACTTTAAGATAATCGATATTCTCTTCGCCGATCCGGTCTTTTAGCGATTGTTCCAGCAATCCGGTCAGGTGCGGGTCATTGATGACCGGCGGACAGCCGGCTCCCTTGAAGTCAACATCCGCTTCAGCGTTTGAGGCGGCGGCAACGTGGTGCGCAATTTCAGCCATCCGCTTTTTGATGTAGTCGCGGGTGGTCTGATTCAGAGTCCGGACCGTTCCGGAGATGTTCACTTTTGTGGCGATGACGTTGTTTGCCGTGCCCCCGTCGATCTGCCCTGCGGTGATGACGGCCGGTTCGAACGGCGACAGGTTCCGTGAAATGATGCGCTGGAACATATCCACGACGTCCCCTGCAACGGGAATCGGGTCGACACTTTTCTCCGGATGGGCACCGTGTCCGCCCGTGCCCGTCACCGTCACGTGGAATGTGTCGTTCGCCGAAGTCATCGGGCCCGGCCGGATTCCAATCTTCCCGGCATCCGTCGATGGCCACGTATGGAGGCACACTGCATGGTCCGGCTTCGGATTCTCGAGCACCCCTGCCTCGATCAACTCTGTCGCGCCGCCTGCCCGCTCTTCGGACGGCTGGAAGACGAACTTGATTGTTCCTTTCCATTCATTCCGCGTACGCTCGAGCACTTTTGCGGCACCGATCAGCACAGTCGTATGGACGTCATGGCCGCAGGCGTGCATGACATTGGGTTTTTCCGACTTGAACTCGACACCTGATTCTTCATCAATCGGCAGCGCGTCAAGGTCCGCCCTCAGCATCAGTACCGGCCCTTCGCCGGCTTTCCCGTGCATCAGCCCGACTGCACCTGTCTCCAGTCCCAGCTCCTGCCACTCGATTGACGTGTCTTTCAGCTGTTCCTTTACAAATTGGGTCGTCTCGTATTCCTCATGGCTCAGCTCCGGATGCGCATGGATATGCCTGCGGATCCGGATCATTTCATCCTTTATCTCCTCAACGATTTCTTGAATCTCCATCGAATCCTCCATTCAGTAATTAGGTTTGGATCAAATCTCCCGATACCCTTCTATTACCCGCATCCGGCAGGAGGTATGTATGACAAACAGCGGGGGATCGCTCTCCCGCTCAAATGATCACTTTTCCGATGGGCCTGGTGATAGCCGACGGTACACCCATTCCAGGATCCCGTCACCCCGCATGCGCTTTGAAGCCGCGGCCCGGAGTGTGTGGAGCACTTCCTTCTCGCCAAAATCACTGATCAGCTCAAGCAGGCGTTCATAAGCAAACAGATCCAGCGGGGCGATTCTCGCATCATAGAAAAGAAGAATTTCATTTACCGGATCGATCCGGTGCAGATGCTGCTGTTCCATCCCGTCCGCTCCCTTCGCAATCTTTCTATTTATATAGGCAGCCGGGTTCGGATGGATACAGTAAAGCCCCTGCTCATCTTTAAGCAGGGGCCGGGTTCAGTTGTCTTCAAAGTTCCGCTGTCCGTCCCGTTTGACGAGATGATAGCGTTTTTTCGGTTCACGGATCAGGAGCAACCGGATGTCGCGTCGTTCAACGAGCTGATACTTAAAACGCAGCGCTTTCTGGAATTGGTTATGGAAGCTAAACCGGCTGACGGGCAGTGTGACGGTGTGACCGTTCGTGAGTGTCACGCACGTTTTCCCCTTTTCCACCGCTTCATAGCGATCGATGTGGTGCAAGGCAAACCATGTACAATCTTCCCTCGACGGCGAAGTGGTCGGGAAAAGGATGATTGTCTCCTCCCCCTCGATCCGGACGGGCGTATTATGCGTTCTCGACAGGATGTAATTGGCGCCGTCCCGCGCTCCGCGGAAACTGGTTCCCTGTGTCTTCAGCGTACGGTCTATCAACTGAGTCGGGCTGGCCCCGACTGTGATATACTCCTCCGGCAGCAGCACCTTGGCGTGCAGGTCCCCAAAAGTGTCGTACTCCGGAACAATTCCCATGGTCTCCTCTCCTATCAAGAACATCGCTGTTCTCATGCCCCCATCCCCTTTGATCTGATTTTTCCCTGCTGTCTCTCCAGGAAATTAACTACTGTGGTGCACCATTTAAGTGCAACCATTCACCCTCTCCTCACCTCGCACCTCTCAACTAAGAAAAAGGAACCAGACTGACAAGGAAGCAAATGACCCAGAGAAATCCAAATCATTGGAATAAATGAGTGATGATTCCCTTTCTGATTCTATTATAGATAAATCGGCCAATAAAAGTCTATCTATTTTGACAATTTAAGATAAGAATTGCTGAATATTGTCGTTGAGCGCGCTTTCCGGGAAAGCTAAAAACCTAAAAGAAGTTCGCCGCACCATCAACAACCTTCTCCCACTTCGCGCTAGGATGGATGATCTCGGAGATTCTGTGCCGCTCCCCCTTTGGCACCTTCTTGGTTTCATACAGCGACTTGGCCCCGACAAACGTGACGGTGACCAGACATTTCCCTCATTTCCGGAGTGCGGCTTCCCTTGAAACAATCCTTCAAGCATTGAGACCCCTATCATTACCTACAGAAGCATGAAGAAATCTGCACAACTGAATCTCAGCCTCCTTTACATCCTCCGCACCTTCCTCTACACTGGAGGCATCGGGGCAACCCGGGACACAACAAACTGCATACCGTCAATTGCACTGGGGGTGCCCGTTACGGGCTGAGATGAGAGCGTTGCTCCGATCCCTTAGGACTCGATCAGGTTAGGACCTGCGTGAGGAAGTGCGGCGAGTTTCATGGCGCCCTTCTGTAACTGGGCATGTTCTGAAATTACGGCTGCATCTTCACGGGTGCAGCTTTTTTGTGTTCATTTTCAGAAGGGGGAATTTAGAAATGGAAGAATTGCAATGTGGAATGAGTCCGATCGTTGGGTTCCGGTTTACGCTCAATCCGATGACGGATGATTTTGTTGCCGTAATTAAAGGGGCTCTAGAGGAGGTCGACACGTCCGCAGTATGGATGCACACGGATGACGTGTCGACGGTCATCCGCGGAAAGCAGGTGCATGTGTTCAACGTGGCGAAGGCGCTGGCCCTCCATGCAGCGAAAACCGGCGTGCACGTGGCGCTGAACGGGACGTTTTCGGCGGGCTGCCCGGGAGACACCGCGGGAGATGCGTACCTGGACAAGCCGGACGAGCCGCTGAACAACGACAAGACCAAGCAATATGTATCGTCGCAATTTGCACTGTATCCGATGAACAACCCGGATTACATGTCGGTCATTTACCGCGAAGTGGAACGCGCGAAAGAGCGCGGCGTGTTCAATGAGTCGATGCATTACTCGAGCGGGATTCACGGGGATATCCATGACGTGTTCGACTTCTATGAGGAGACGTTCACCCATGCCCGCTCCGAAGAGCACCGCCACCTCGTGATGACCGTCTCGATGAGCATCAACAGCCCGTCCCACGGAGGGAAATGACATGTTGAAGTCATGGAAACTAAAAGAGATCGTGCTCATGTCCCTGTTCGGGGTAGTATTCGGCATTGTTTATCTCGTTGCCATCCACTTCGGCAACATCTGGGCCGGCCTGATCGGGCCGATCGCCTATGAGTGGATGTTCGGCATCTGGTTTATCGTGTCGATCCTGTCAATGGCAATCATCCGCAAGCCCGGTGCTGCGGTGTTGCCGGAGTCGATAGCCGCAATCATTGAAGTCATGCTCGGCAACGCGGTCGGCCCCCGCCTTATTTTGTCAGGCGTCATCCAGGGGCTCGGAGCGGAAGCAGCATTTGCCGCAACCCGCTACCGCCACTTTAATCTGGCGGTCATGATGCTCGCGGGCGCGGGCGCTGCCGTGTTCAGTTTCGTATACGGCTACTTTGTCTCGGGCTATGCGGCGCTCGACCCGTCGTTCGTGCTTCTCATGTTCACGCTGCGCATGCTGAGCGGCGCCATCATTGCAGGAATAGGCGGCAAGTACCTCGCCGACGGACTGCTGGCAACTGGCGCGCTCCGCGGTTACGCCATTTCCCGACCGAAACAGGGTGGGGCCGGTGCATGATCCGATTCTTGCGCTTGAGGATGCCTCATTCCGTTTTCCTGATGACCCGGACAACACGTTGAACGGCTTGACGTTCGATATCCACCGAGGCGAGCGGGTCGTCATCAGCGGGCCGAGCGGCTGCGGCAAAAGCACCCTGCTTTACCTGCTGAACCGGTTGTATCCGCTGAACTGTGATGGGATTGTCGAGGGTGACATCTGGCTGTTCGGGAAAAGTTCGGATGACTATCGCCCAGGGGAGATCAACCGGCTGATTGCGACCGTCTTCCAGGATCCGGACTCCCAGTTCTGCATGACGACCGTCGAGGAGGAGCTCGCCTTCACGATGGAGAACTTGCGGGTTCCCCGTGCTGACATGGAGCGACGGATTGTGAACGTGCTCGATCAGACCGGACTCGCGGACTTCCGCCATTCGGTCATCCAGTCCCTGTCCGGCGGCCAGAAGCAGCGTGTTGCCACTGCCTGTGCACTTGTGGCAGAGCCGGAGGTCCTCCTTCTGGACGAACCGCTCTCCCACCTCGACCCGCTGACCGCCCGGAATTTCGTCCGGTGGTTGGACAGCCTTCAAAAGCAGACCGGCCTGACGATTGTCGCGGTGGAACACCGGCTTGATCTGTGGGAGGGATTCTTTGAAAGGGAGATTGCACTCGGCTCGGAAGGCCGGCTTCTTGCGGACGAGCCGGCCGTCCCAAAAGCTCCGGTTGTTTTCCCAAAACGCGCCTCCGGCATCACCGGCAGGCCTGCCCTATCTGTATCGGACCTGTCGGTTGAAATCAGCGGGAAACAGCTGCTTGCTCCGCTTTCATTTGATGTGGGTGAAGGCGAAATCACCGTCATCGCGGGTCCGAACGGGAGCGGAAAATCAACTCTCGCCAAGGCACTCTGCGGCATCTATAAACACTCCGGTACCGTCCGGTCGCCCGGCACCGGATACGTTCCCCAGTCACCCGAATTCCTGTTTCTGACGAATTCCGTCCGGGATGAACTTGCTTTCTCGGGCTTGGCCTCGACAGAAACACAGGACAATCTCGCAAATCGGCTGAAGCTCAGGCCTATTTGGGACGCCCATCCGTTCTCGGTCAGCCACGGCCAGAAGCGCCGAGTCGCAATCGGTGCCATGCTCGCCGACAACCGCCCGGTCATCATCATGGACGAGCCGACATCCGGGCAAGACGCTGCGGGCTTACAGGAACTGTTTTCCCTCATCGACGAACGCTCCCAGGAAGGCATCACATTTCTGATCATCACCCATGACATGGAATTCGCCGCGGCTGTCGCAGATTCGATTCTCTTGGTTAATGAAGGACGCCTGACCGGAAAATTCAAAGCGAAGGATGTGTGGGCGGATTCTTCACTGCTGGGCGCACACCATCTCCTCCCGCCGAAAGGAGCGGACCGCCGTGAGCCGGCTTTTGCATGACATGAACCCGTCAGTGAAGTTCATCATCGTGACTGTCTCCATGCTCACGTTGGCCTTTTTCTTCAACCCGTGGACACCGCTCCTGTTCTGGCTCGGGATCCTGGCCCTGCAGGTAACGATGAGCCGGATCAACTGGAAGCTGTGGGCACTCATGATGCTACCCTTCACGCTCGGCGCCGTCGGATACCTGTGGACGACACTCGTGTTCGGAGCGGACACCGGCGGTGAGGTCATCGGCTCTTTCGCCGGTATCCAAGTCACCGACGAGCAATGGGCCCATGCCTGGTCACTGACTTTCCGGGTTATGGCCTTCTCGACGCTGTCGCTGCTGTTTGCCTTCACCACGAATCCGGTCACCTTCGTCATGAGCCTCATGCAACAACTCAAGATCTCGCCGAAGATCGCCTATGGCACGATGGTCGGCTACCAGTTCCTGCCCGTATTGAAAGACGAACTCACCCAGATCCGGCAGGCCCAGCGCCTGCGCGGTGTCGGGCAAGACCGGCACTGGTGGCACCGGATTGCCGGCACGAGACGCCTCCTGATCCCGATGCTCGCCGGAGCCGTCCGGAAAGCCGAACGAACCGCCTTCGCGATGGAAGCTAGAGGGTTCACCGGGGAACGGCGTGAAGAATTCTACCGGCCCGTGAAAGTGAGCGGCCTTGACTATGTATTGGCAGGCGTGTTTCTGGTGGTGCTCGCAGCGAGCTGTGCCGGCGGCCTGGTCTTGGGGAATTAACTAAATGAAGCAAGCATCCGGCAATGGGTTGCCGGATGCTTTTTTGATTGCCCTATAAGAATTCGGTCCTAAATTAGAGCCCACATAGATTTCTATGTGCGCTTTCGGCAGTTCTATGAGCGCTCAGGCCATTCCTATGTGCGCTTATCGAGCTTCTATGTGCGCTTCTTCTAGTTCTATGTGCGGTTACCCTTTGGTTGTCTGCCTCCGACAAACACTTTCACCATCCCGCTCCGTTCCACCGTCGCAAGCAGGACATCCTGCAATTGCACATAGTGCTCTTCTTTCAGGACGGACAACAACCTGGTTTCATCCTTTCCCTTTGACAGGAGCGCTTGTCGGTCGATCTTTCCTTCCCTCACAACGACAACCGGCAGGTCAAACGGCTCAGGCATCATATCAAAGTCCTGGCGGGTCGGCCCCTGGTATTGCGGACTTTCAAAAAATGAAATTGTGCCGTCTGGCTCCCATAGCGCCAAAGACAGCTTCTGGATATCCTCAATTTTCGCCTTCCGCGCCTCAGAAAGCAGATAATCGATGGTGATTCGGGCTTTTTTCAAGTTCGGATAAACAAGTTGCCCTCTTTCCACGAGCGGGAGCGGCCGGGGCAGAACGAATTTTCGAATGCTCCCTGATTTCAGAACGGCGAAAACACTCGCAGAATACAGGACAGCAAGTGCAACCATGGTGATCATCGATCCTTTTAGGCCGAGCCCTTCATCAGAAAGCGGGTGCGCAATGATATTCCCGATCGTAATGGCAACTGCAAAATCCAGCAGGCTCAGCTGTGATATCGACCGCTGGCCCATCGCCTTGACCACGATCAGCAGGAAGATATAGGAGACGATTGCCCGCAGAATCCACTGCATGGCGGTCAGCGTTTCCTGAGCATGAAAGAACTCCACCGGCCCCGCCCCTCTCGGCTGTTTTCAGCCAGTGTGCCCAAGAGGAGCAGAGGTTTACACCTGCATACCGAGCGCGCATAGATTTCTATGCGCGCGGTCCCGTCAAAAAAGAGAAAGCGCAGCCACGCCTTCTCCCATCCATCAGTTATTGATGTACTTCTCAAACACCGCTCCGAAATCTTTCTCATGATACTTGGCACGCGCCTGCTGCATCCAGTTGAATCCGAATTCGGTCAGCTTTTCGTATTGTTCGGAAAGCTGAACATCCGAAGGCCGCGCGTTGTGGAGCACCTGGACAGCGCGGTCAAGGCTTTGAGTGGCCATGTCCATCTGGATGCTGTTTTCGTGCGTCACTTCAGCGATATAGACAAGCGCCTTGTACAGGTCTTTCAGCTGATCCAGCTGTTTCTTGTCGACATCGATGCTGTAGGCCTGGTTGCCCAGCGTGAACTTGATCTCTACATCAAGATCGACTTTCCCGGCAGTCTCCAGCGCAACATCCGCGAATTTGTATTGCGAGTACGCATAGCGCTTAAGCGTCCGCTTGGAAGACACGGCAGTGTCTCCGTCCACATGGATGAACGCAATGTTCGTGAAGCAGTACTCGTCCGCTTTCGTCTTGATCAGGAAATAGATTTTCTCGTTGTCCTCGTGACGGATGTAATCATCGGCGTCCGTCTTGTCATAATCCTCAGGTCCGATGATTTTCCCGATATCCGACAGGCCCAGCGCGTCGGAAGCGATTTTCTTCAGCATGGTGCAGCCCCTCTTCCTCATATAAATTCACTTTCAGTATAACATCTCACAATTAGATATCCCGACAAAAAAGGAGCGTGCAGGTTGAACCGCCCTCACGCTCTCTCCATGAATTCCTCATCAATTCACCGCCGCACCCCTTAACGGATGATAGGCACTTAAATCCATCCCTGTCTCCTCCCCCATAGCAAGGCAGGACGCCAGATAGCCGACATAAGGCCCCATCGTGAGACCCGATGGCCCCAGCCCCGTCGCGATAGTGACATGGCCGAGTTCCTCCAGTTTTCCGAGCAGCGGAAGAGAATCCTCGCCCATCGGCCGGAAGCCGATCCGGACTTCTCTCAGCGTTCCAGATGAGAGTCCCGGTGCAATCCGGAGCGCTTCACCCGTGACTTCATGCACCCCTCCGACTGTCTGCCGGTAATCGAATCCCGAGCCGGTCTCCCTTGTTGCCCCCGCCACTACCCGTGAATCATCAAACGCCAGCATATAGTGGCTGCTCTGCGGCAAGACGACCGGCCAATCGGAAGTATCTTTACCCGCCATATCGATATGAAGAATCTGTCCCCGCTGCGGCTGCACGTTCACCCGGACACCGAGCGGTTCAAGAAGTTCCGGCACCCATGCGCCAGCGGTCACGATCACTTGGTCAGCATCGATGATCTCGTCACCGGCGGCCACGCCTGTCACCTTGCCTCCGTCCGAAATGAGACTCGCTCTCCCTTCCACAATCCGCGCGCCATTCTTGCCGGCCGCCCTCACCATCGCCTCGCGCAGCAGCCGTCCGTCGATCCTGGCCGCGCCGGAGACAAAAACAGATTCAAGTTCTTCATTTAATGGAGGGAACCTGCGACGGGTTTCCTGGGCGTCGAGCCGCTGGACTTCTCCCAATTCAGGTGCATCCGCCTTCTTGGCCCGGACTGCTTCTTCGATCTGGTCGAGCTTCTCAGGACGGTCACTCACACAAAGCGCGCCAACCCGCTTGTAACTTGTCCGGTGCTCCCCGTCCTCTTTCAGACGGCGGATCAGTTCGGGATAAAACTTCGCCCCTTCTTTCGCCAGCCTATACCAATCCGGGTCGTCCGAATGGGAAGCCCATGGACAGATAATCCCTGCTCCCGCCAGCGTCGCTTTCCCCTTCTGTTCCTTGTCGATCAGAATCACTTCTGCATCCGCCCGCCTGCTCAGATGATAGGCGGCACTTGCGCCGACGATACCCGCTCCGATAATGGCAACTTTCATTGTGTCCCTCCTAAGTTCTAATTTTCAGTATATTTTAGGTGAGCGACTTCTTCAACAGAACCAAACAGGTGAAATACACAGGTGGTTTCAAGTGATTACCTCGGCCAAGCGAGTGGTTACGAATGAAAACCACCGCTTATAAATGCAGTGGCTTCCTCAGATAAATCTTCGATTCTAACTGTATTCACTCTTTCTCTTTTTAGCAATGCGCATTTACTCTCTTAACTCTCAGCAACGACCTCAAACCGTATGCACTGTCTTCGCCGGACCCGCCTTCATGACCTGCCCCGGGAGTTCATATCCCAGAATCTCCTGCATTCTTCCGGCTGTGCCGATCAGCCCTTCCAGATCGGCACCTGTTTCCACATCCATCAGCTCGAGCATATGGGCGACATCGTCCAACGCGACATTGCCGCTTGCTCCCGGAGCAAACGGGCAGCCGCCGATTCCGCCGAGCGCGGCATCAAAGTGCCGGATGCCTTCCTGGTAGCCCGCGATCAGATTCGCGAGGCCCATGCCCCGAGTATTATGCAGATGCAGGGCAAAGCGCTGTTCCGGGAAGCGTGCGGAAAGTGTACGGACAAATTCCGTCACCTGTTTGGGATTGGCCATGCCCGTCGTGTCACAGAGTGTGATCTGAGACAGACCCATATCGGCGACCTTTTCGATCACTGCCTGCACTTTGTCGACAGGGTACAGCCCTTCAAATGGGCAGCCGAATGTCGTCCCGAGACTCAGGACGATACGTTCAGGGGAAAACACGCCTGTGATTTCATTCAGCTGGCCCAAAGATTCCTCCACGGTCCTGCGCACATTTTTCTGGTTGTGCGTTTCGCTGATCGACAGAACAAAGTTAATCTTGTCCGCTCCGGCTTCGCGAGCCAGCTCCGCGCCTTTCAGGTTGGGCACAAGGACGATAATTTCTGCATCCCCGCGGTTAATGCGTGCCAGCACTTCCTTGGCATCCTTTAATTGAGGCACCGCCTTCGGTGAAACGAATGAAGTCGCTTCAAGTCGCTTGACTCCTGATGCGAGGATTCCGTTCAGGATTTCCACTTTCCTGTCGGTCGGAATCCATTCCTTCTCCATCTGGAACCCATCCCGTCCGGTCACATCAGTCAGCACGGCTTCAGGATTTGCCATTCAGCACGCCCCCTTTCACTTTCGGCAATTTATAAAACTCTTTCATCTCCGCATAGCCGCCCGCAAGCCGGCCAAGCGGATTCAGCCGGTCGAGGTCCACTTTATACGGCTCCACATAGTACTCTTCCTGTATATGATAATTCACGACTTTTCCGAGAATCAGATGATCCGACCCGAGATCGGTGATCCGGTCCAACTCAAGCTCAAACGAGATTGGAGCCTCGCCCACCCTAGGTACACCGGTCACTGTATCGAGCACGCCAGTCAGCCCCGCCATTTCGAATTCATCCACTTCGGGCGCATGATTTAGTGATGTCTCATGCATCGCTTCCCCAAGGTCAGCGCCAAGGATATTAATCACATACTTCGACGTATCCCGTATATTCCGGAGCGTGTCTTTTACGGTCCCTTTTCTTTCCCCTACTCCGGGTCCGATCGAAATACAAAGCATCGGCGGTTTTCTCGATGCCACCGTGAAGAAACTGAAAGGGGCCAGGTTCCGGTTCCCATCCGTATCAATGGTAGATACCCAGGCGATGGGTCTAGGCACCACTGCTCCAGTCATCAGTTTGTAAGCGTCTTTTGTTTCGAGCGTTCGCAAATCAATCTGCATGGGCTGCCTCCTTAGGTCTTTGTTGTTTTTCTATTCCCGATGCCAGCTTCAGTGAAATCAGCACCAACATCAACAGAGCCAGCAGGAACCACCAGGCGTACTGGAAGGAATGGCTGATATCCACCATCATCCCGAACAGGGGCGGAACAAAAAGTACGCCACATGACCCGATGGTAAGAGTAAACCCTGTCGACAATCCGACACGTTCCTTTGGTACCACTTCAGTTGCACTGTTCATCCAGATTCCGTTATAGCCTGCTATGCAGAAACCGAGCACTGCGGCAATAACGGCCAGTACATAGTAAGGTGTTCCCGCCGGCAAAATGCTGATCAGGGTGATGAATACCGCTGAAATCAGCGTGACCAGGATCAGGATGATGATCCGCCTGGACTGGAACAGGGTGTCACTGATGATGCCCCACCCGATCCGGCCAAGCGAACCGGCCACCTCTGATATGACCAACAAGCCGGCCGCGGCGGTCAGGCTGATGCCGATAAATTCATGACTATAAATGACCAGATACGTATTGAAGGTCATCTGGATTCCGGTCAGTCCCATTGCGGCGAGACTGATCAGCAGAAGGGGACGGTTTTTCGCGACATCCGATAAGCCCGAAAACAGGTTCTTCCAACCGCGTTCCTTCGCGGATACCCGGCCAATTCCCGCTGGCTCCTTATAGAAAAAGGATGCCAGCAAGCCTCCGGTAATCAGCAGGACAGCCGAAGTCAGGATTGAAATTTTCCATCCGTATGCCTCACCGAGCGGCAACAGGATAATCGCTGCAAGAGCGGAACCGAAAGTCACACCCATCTGTTTGATCCCCATCGCGATTCCCCGCTTCTCCGGAAACCAGAAGAAAATCCCCTTGTTCGCTGTCGGATGCATTGCCCCGTATCCCAGTCCTGCCACGGTGATGCACAATAGCACAAATCCGAAATATGGCAGCAGGGACATGGCGACAAACGCTCCGGTTACGCAGGTTGCCACCAGGATGAGCATCGTTCTCGAAGAAACCGTGTCTGACAAATAGCCGGATGGAATGGCAATCATCGCCTGCCCGAGAAAGAGGGCAGCCGTCAGCATGCCGATCTGCGAGTTGGTCAGGTTCAGGTCATATCCGATCAATATACTGAGTGGCGCAATGCTGCGCCCCGCAAATGCCACTAATATCTGCACAACAAGCAACCACAGCAACATCGTCCACGATTGCCTTAACACAATAGAATGGGATCCCATCCCTTCATCTCCTTAGTTCTGGGTCGGCATCCTTGTAAGAGCCGGTGCCGCCACTTCCTCATCATCTTCTTCAGCTGAAGGGACGAGGATGGAGCCGACGACCGCAACGAGGAAGTTCAGTGCCAGCCCGATGACTCCGCCATGGATTCCCATGACCGTTTTATGGCCTGTCCATGTCATCAGTCCGGCGACGACCGCACCGAGAAGCATTCCCCAAAACACCGGCTTCGCGGCCATCTTCTTCCAGTAAATGCCGAGCACAAATGCCGGGAACACCTGCACGAGCAGCTCGAACTTCAGAACGAAGATTTCATACAGGGTGCCCGGAGGATTCCAGGCAATCCAGAGAAGAAGCGAGATCACGACAACGCCTGCGATTTTTCCGACCATCAGTTTCTTCTTTTCAGGTGCAGTCGGATTGATATATTTTCCGTACAAATCGTTCGAGACGATCGAAGAGAAGCTGAGAAGGACCGAGTCTGCAGTGGAGATGATTGCCGCGACGATGGCACCGAAGAAGATAATCATGACCCAGTAGAAGAATCCGTTGATTCCGGCAATTTCATTAGCCAGAAGTCCGACCAGCTGCTCAGACCCCGCTGTGTCCAGACCCGGAATAACGACGATTCCGATCAGGCCGATGAACAGGACGAGACCCGTCGTGATCGGCGGCATCCACGCCATGCGGGCAAACGACCTTTTCAGTGTCCGCTCGCTTTTCGAAGCGAATATCCGCTGGACAGCATGCGGATAGATGGCAGCTCCGAACCCGACCAGAAGCAGCATGCTGAACCAGTTGATTGATGTGGTGAGGTCCGGCACACCGACAAGACCCGGATCAACGTTCGCGATGCTTTCGGTGATCGTCCCGATTTTTCCTCCCGCCAGATAAATGGCACCGATCAGGAAGATAACAACCCCGACCATGAGGACAACCCCCTGCATGACATCGGTAAAGGCGACAGCACGCATGCCACCCATCCACTCATAGGCCAGCATGACAAGGATGAATCCGACAACTGCCACCTGGTAAGGAATTGTGCCGCCAGTCAGGCTGGTGACTGCATGGCCGATCGCGACCAGTTGTTCCAAGAGATAGTTGCCCAGTCCCCAAAGCATAAGGAAAATCGCCAGGATCGTGACCCGCTTCGATTTGAAGCGATGGCTCAGCCAGTCGGAAGGCGTGATGAAGTTATACTTTTTGCCCAGTACATACATCCTCGGTGCAAAGAGAAGGTAGATCCCGATGATGATGGTCATAAAGGAAATCGACTGCAGCCAGGTCAACCCGGTCCGGTAAGCCGACGGCGCATATCCGACAATCGTGTTTCCGCTGTACTGTGTGGCATATAGAGTGAAGAACAGCGCGATAATCCCGAGGTTCCGGCCGGCAAGATAGTAATTGCTGAGACTGTTATTGACCGTTTTATCAGAACGCCCGGCGAACCAGCCGATCGCAAGCATGATGACCGCATAGGCGACGAGGATGATGACCCCGTCCAGGCCCGCAAACTTGAGTTCTGTCATTCTGCCGCTCCCCCTTCCCGCTGCTCCTGCTCTTCTTCATCTTCTACAAGGTTCCACTGCGTCATCGTGACCCAATACAGGTAACCGCTCAGGACAAGTGATGCAACCAGGATGATCAATGCCCAGTATGGCAATCCGAACACCAAAGGATAGATGTCCCCCACCGGAAAATACCACGGAACATTTGCCAGAACGATCAGCACCAGTCCGATCCAGATCCACTTTTTCCGGATCGGCTCTTTGATAGATTTGGAATTCATATACTCTCTCCTCATCAGAATTTTCCCCTGTACCCTTCGGTCCGTTTTCTTGGTGCAGATCTGGCTGAAGATCGACCTTATGCGATCAGATGATATTCTTTTGTTTTAGTTCTTCCAGCTTCTCTTCGTCGTACTCCAAAAGCTTTCCGTAGACTGCCGCATTATCTTTGCCTACTGACTCGGCCCCTACATGCTTGACTCCCCCTGGCGTCCTGCTGAGCTTCGGTACAATGCCCGGCATCGGGAACTCGCCCAAGGTAGGATGCTCGGTCTTGATGATCATTTCCCGCGCCGCGTAGTGCGGGTCTTCCACAATATCCTTCGCGGAATAGATCAGTCCTGACGGCACGCCATGCTCTTCAAGAAGTGCAAGGATCTCTTTGGAATCCAGGCTCTTCGTCCATTCCTCAATCAGTGCATCCAGCTGTTTCTGGTTTTCTCCGCGTGCCAGATGGGTTGCATACCGCCCGTCTTCCGCCAGCTCCGGCTGTCCCATCGCCTCGCATAGTCTCCTGAACACGCCGTCTGCGTTGGCTCCGATGACGACATAGGTTTTGTCTTTCGTGAAGTAAATATTGGACGGCGCCACTCCCGGAAGGACGTTGCCCATGCGTTCACGGATATAGCCTGCAAGAAGATAATCCGGAATGAGACTTTCCATGACGGCAAAGACCGATTCATAGATGGCCGTATCGACCACTTGCCCTTTGCCTGACTGGTGGCGCTCCTGAAGGGCGACAAGCGTACCGATCGTAGCGAACAAAGCTGCCAGCGTATCACCGATGGAAATCCCGATCCGGGAAGGTGCCCTGTCTTCGAAACCGGTGACATAGCGGATGCCGCCCATCGCTTCCCCGACACTGCCGAAACCAGCCTTTTTATGGTACGGCCCGGTCTGTCCGAACCCTGAAGTCCGTGTCATGATCAGCTTCGGGTTGATCTCGGACAGCGACTCATAGGAAAGCCCCCATTTCTCGAACGTCCCCGGCCGGAAGTTCTCGATCAGGATATCGGCCTCCGCCACGAGCTCTTTCAGAATCTCCTGACCTTCAGGCGTCCGGAGATTCAAGGTGATCGATTTCTTGTTCCGTGATTGGATCGGCCACCATAGGCCGACCCCCTCCTTCGACTTGCCCCAATTCCTCAGCGGATCGGAAACATCCGGCGCTTCAATCTTGATCACCTCAGCCCCAAAGTCACCAAGCAAACGTCCTGTAAACGGACCGGCCAGCAAGGTGCCCAGCTCCAGGACACGGATTCCCTCAAGCGGCAGCTTATGCTCTTCCGCAGAAGAATTCCCTTCCTGGGTGGAATCTGCTTCTAGTGGCTTCTCCTGAAAATGAACCACGGTACCATCCCCATTCAGATAAATTTAATTTATCAAAAAATATCATACGGTATACAATAGGTCAATAACATTCTTAAATTTTAATGAATTCCTTTAATAATTGATTATAATGTATACAATTAAGGGAAAATCGGCATTCACGCATGCCAATGCTTAGGTCTTATTTCCTTTATAGCGCAGCTCGTCTACACTGGTAAAAAGACTTCTCTGTAAAATCCTTAGAAAGGAACTGCTTATGAATCCATACACTTATATAAAAAACGCCATCATCGTCGGCCATTACAAGCCGGGAACACGACTGACCGAAAAAGCGCTCGCGGACGAACTCCAGGTGAGCCGGACCCCGATCCGCGAAGCGATCAAGCAACTGGAAGTCGACGGGCTGATCACGCCATACAAAAAACGCGGCTATGTCGTAAAGTCCTTTTCAATTGAAGACATCCGCCAAATCTACAATATCCGTGCGCTGCTTGAAGGGTACGCAACCGGAGAAGCCGCTCTGAACCGTACTGAAGAGGCCCTCGGCAAAATAGCTTATAAAAACGAATTGTACCGGCAGGCCATCGACTCCCTAAACCGGGAGGACATTGAAACCATCCAACACATCCAACGGATCAACCAGGAGTTCCATAGCGAAATTTTCTTGGCTTCCGGAAACGAACACCTCATATCCATGATCGAACGGGTTGTGGTTGTCCCGATTATTTTTCGCTCCTTTTATTGGTACGACGAACACCAATTAATGCGTTCGCTTCAGGTCCACGAGACCATCCTGAATGCCATCCGAAACCATGAAGGTGACCGGGCAAGAGTGGCAATGGAAGAACATATTTATCAGGGGCGGGATGATGTGATAGCAGCATTGCGAAAGCAAGATATATTGTCAGATTCAACAAGTGAATCTCAGATGTAAAATATGATGCCGGGCGAGAAAAAAGGTTCTTCTCACCCGGCATCATTAAGCCTTGTATCTCACTTCTGCCCTCCCAATAAATAAAACCAGGTGAGAAATTAGTTCTTTCTCACCTGGTCTATTCATTGAGCCTTCAAATTCTCCACAATCGTCGCAATTCCCATGCCGCCTGCGATGCAGAGCGTGACGAGGCCGTAGCGGCCGCCGGTGCGCTCGAGTTCATGCAGCACCTTCGTCAGAAGGATCGCGCCGGTCGCGCCGATCGGGTGGCCGAGGGCGATGGCACCGCCGTTCGGGTTGACCTTCTCGATATCGAGGCCAAGTTCATTGATGCAGGCGACCGCCTGGGCGGCGAATGCCTCGTTCAGCTCGATGACATCAAGGTCCGCGACCGTGAGGCCTGCCTGGCGCAAGGCTTTCTGCGTCGCGCCGACCGGCCCCATGCCCATGAGATCCGGCGCGCATCCGGAAGATGCCTGTGCCACGATGCGGGCTTTCGGTGTGAGGCCGTGCTGCTCCGCCGCTTCTTCGCTCATGACAAGCAGTGCCGCAGCGCCGTCGTTCCGGCCGCTGGCGTTGCCCGCGGTGACCGTGCCGCCTTCCTTGAAGACCGGCTTCAGCTTGGCGAGCTTCTCGAGGCTCGTTTCCCTCGGGTGCTCGTCCATCTTGAAGTCGATTGTCTGCTTGCGTTCCTGGACGGCATACGGGATGATTTGTTCCTCAAACCGTCCCTCCCGGATTGCAGCCGCGGTACGCTCTTGACTGAGCAGGGCGAATTCGTCCTGTTGCTCACGTGTGATGCCGTACTTTTCTGCTACGTTTTCTGCCGTCGTGCCCATGTTCAGGTTGCCGAATTCCTCGAAAGGCTGGGAACCCGGCTGGCTTTCCGTGTTCGGGTCTTTCAGCACCGTGTTTCCGGCCTTCACACCAAAGCGCACACCGCTCACATAATACGGCGCGGTGCTCATCGACTCTGCACCGCCTGCGATGATGACATCGCTCAGGCCCATGCCGATCTGCTGGGCGGCGGAGTTGACCGCCTGCACGCCCGAACCGCACTGGCGGTGGACGGTATAACCCGGCACGCTAGCCGGAATACCCGCCCGGAGCAGCGCAAGACGCGCAAGGTTCGACTCATCCGCGCTTTGCTTGGCCTGTCCGAGGATGACTTCTTCCACGATCTCTTTATCGATGCCCGTCCGTTCGATCAGCGCCTCCATGACGTGTGCCGCCAGGTAGTTCGCCGGCACATTTCCGAGCGAGCCGCCCAGTTTTCCGACCGCCGTACGGACGGAATCGATGATGACTGCGTTCTTCATGCAAGCACTCCTTTTTCACGTGAGTAATGCTCCACTTTTTCATGGTCGACATCGACGCCAAAGCCGGGACCGTCCGGAACGATTACGTTAAAGTCCCTGAACTCGACCCGGTTTGTCGTGATGGAGTCCTTGAACAAAAGCGGCCCGAACAGTTCGGTGCCGAACTTCATCGGCGGCATCGTCGAATACAGCTGGACTGTCATCGCCGTGCCGAGGTCCGACTCGATCATCGTTCCGCCGTACAGGCCGAGACCGGCAGCTTCCGCGATGCCGGCTGCCTGCTTGACCGCGGTGAGGCCGCCTGTCTTGCCGACTTTGAGTGCGATCGAGTTGCCGGCACGGTGCTTGGCGATATGGAAGATTTCCTGGATCGATGTCGCGCCTTCGTCGGCGAGGATCGGAACCCGGTAACGGTCGGCAAGACGCGCCATCCCTTCATGGTTCCAACCCGGAAGCGGCTGTTCGATCATCGAGATGCCGCCATCCTGGAGAATCGGGATGCATTGGTTGGCCGTGTCTTCATCCCACGCCTGGTTCACATCGACCGTGAGCCTTGCCTGATCGGCTACCGCCTTCTGGATTTCAAGGACATGCCCGACGTTTTTCATCGGATCGCCCTTGCCGATCTTCAGCTTGAAGATATTGTGCCGCTTCTGACGAAGGAACTCTTTGGCTTCCTCGATGTCCTTGCCGGTGTCTCCGCTTGCCAGTGTCCACGCGACCGGCAGGCCGTCATGGATCTTGCCGCCGAACAGCTCGTACGCCGGGATGTTCCGCTGGCGCGCGGCCAAATCGACAATCGCGCTCTCGACCAATGCCTTCGCATGCAGGTTGCCGCGGACATGCACCGAAATGTCGTGCATGATCTTGCCGAAGCGGATCGGGTCCTGCCCGATCACATGCGGCGTGAGATACGTATCGATATTCGCCTTGATCGCTTCCGGAGTGGACTCGCCGTATGAAGCCCCTCCGATTGTCGCAATTTCCGACCAGCCTTCTCGGCCTTCCTCGTCCCTAACCCGTGCCACGACCACCGCCTGTTCAGTGATCGTATGCATCGCGAGTTGGTGGGGCCTGATCGTCGGAAGGTCCAGAATAGCCACATGAACCGATTGGATGTTCATTTCAACTGCCCCCTCTTCACTCAATAAATGCCGCTTCCGTCTTTCCGCGTACTTCTTCGATCGTCGCGCCCGGCATCAGTTCGACCAAACGGAGCTGCTTGTCTTCCGTCACTTCGAATACCGCCAGCTCCGTAAAGATCATATCTACGCTGCGCGTCGACGTGATCGGGTACGTGCATTCTTTTAGCAGTTTCGGCGAGCCGTCCTTGGACGTGTGGGTCATCGTGATGTAGACTTTCTTCGCCCCGACAAGCAGGTCCATCGCGCCCCCGACACCCATGATGTTCTTGCCCGGCACCGCCCAGTTGGCGATCACGCCGTGCTCGTCCACCTGCAGTGCGCCGAGGATGGCTGCATCGACATGGCCGCCGCGGATCATGGCGAACGACTCGGAACTGTTGAAATATGCGGCTCCGACTGCCTCGCCGACCGGCAGCTTCCCGGCATTCACGAGGTTAGGATCAATATCTTCCTCTTCCACATCAGTGACGCCGAGCAGTCCGTTTTCCGTATGAAGATGGATGCTGTCGTCTTCCATGTATTCGGCGACAAGCGTCGGAATGCCGATGCCGAGGTTCACGCTCATTGGTCCTTTGAGTTCCTTAGCCACGCGCTCGGCAATCATATGTTGGATTTCCTGTTTTGTCATCGTCGTCATACGCTCACCACTCCTTCCTTCGTCAGCACCTGCTTGGCCTCAATGATGGCATCGACGAACAGATGGGGCGTGACAACTTCTTCCGGATTCAGCTCGCCCGGTTCGACGATTTCATCCACTTCCACGATGACTATCTTGGCAGCCGTCGCCATAAGCGGGTTGAAGTTTCGCGCCGTCTTGTAATAAACGAGATTGCCGAGCGTGTCCGCCTTGTGTGCGCGGATCAGCGCGACATCTCCGCGGATCGCCTTCTCGAAAATGTACGGCACGCCATCGATTTCACGCTCTTCCTTGCCTTCCGCCAGCGCCGTCCCGACTCCGGTCGTCGTGTAATAGCCGCCGAGGCCCGCTCCACCGGCACGGATCGATTCGGCAAGTGTTCCCTGAGGCAGCAATTCCAGTTCAATCTCGCCCGCCTGGTACTTGTCGCCGACATCCCGGTTGCTCGTGAAATACGAACCGATGCCTTTTTTGATCTTGCCCTGGTTCAGCAGCTTGCCGAGGCCCTTGCCCGATTCCCCCAGGTTGTTGGAGACGATCGTCAGCCCGCTGACATCCTTCTCGGTCAGTTCTTCAATAAGCGTGAGCGGCGCGCCGATCAGGCCGAATCCGCCAACAAGGATCGTATCCCCGGACTTCACACCTTCAAGCGCTTCTGCCGCGCTTTGCTTTCGTTTTGTCATCGTTTATCCCTCCGACTTTGTTTCTGCCGATGCCTTCAGCGAATCGCTCAACTCGAACCAGGCCGGGATTCCCGCAGTCAAAATGCAGATGTAGCCGACATCGGCGAGTTCCGCCTCCGTGGCGCCCGCCTGCCGTGCGCGCTCCATCCACTGCACCGCACCATTTCCGTCCAGTTCAACAATATGGTTTCCGACCATATTGAGCAGCTTGAGCCGTGCAGGCACAAGCCCGTCCGCGAGCACCTTCTCCTCGATTGCCTGCCAATCGCCAGCTTCGATCACAGCAGCAGCTTCCTCCAGATAGGAAGTATCTTGGCCTTCAAGCCACCCGATTACGACACGGAGCAGCCTTGCCGTACTCATCCCATCTGTTTCCGGAACGGTTTTCCCGTTCAGCTCAAGCGCATAGCGGATCGCTTCCAGGGCGGTTTCAAACGCCCGGTCGCCTTTATATAGGAAGGCCGTCAGGAAATACTCCACAATTTCCGGTACAGAACTGCCGAAATCGACGGCCCCCTTTGTGTGGTACACCATGCTCCGGGGATAAAGCCGCGCAGCGTTCATGCCGGCAATCAGCACATCTTTTTCCTTGCGGGACAGCGCGCCGTCCTGCATGATTTCCCCGCGGATGCCGGTGTATGTATCGAGCACCTCCGGACTGTAGTCATGCATCTTCTGAACCCAGCCCGGTACGGTGTCATAAACCTTTTTGAAATACTCCAATGCTTCGCTCATTGATCAGCCCTCCATTTCAACCGATAGAAAGGGATGCACTTAGGCACTCCCCAATTTCCCCAAAAACGTCTTGATAGCCTGATTCACTTCCGGACGGTCTTCAAACACGAGTGTGTAGTGATTCGCATCTGTCTCGATCACGTCCAGATCCCGGATGGCCGACTTGGTCTTGTCGTAATGCTCTTCCAGGAACAGCGGCGGCATCTGGCCGATTGCGCCGGAAGCATAGACAAGCAGAACCGAGCAGCTGATCTTCGAACCGATTTCCTGCGGATCGAATGTGTAGAAGCTGTCGAAATCGGCACGGATGCCGGCTTCGTCAGACTTGTTTTCCCAGTGGCCGTCCTTCTCACCAACCTCATAGGCGGCAGTCTTCGCAATCTCATCCGACCAGGTAATGCCGAGATTTCCGTAGATTCTTTGGATTTCCGACACATACGCTTCCTGCGAATCGTAAGCCTTGCTGATCCTGCCGAGGGACGGTTCCACAATGCCCCGCTGGTGGTCGGACATTTCCGCAGCACCATCGAGCAAAATCACGCCTTTCACGGAACCAAGACGGCTGCCCACGATCGCCGAGATAAACGCTCCCATCGAATAGCCCATCAAAATCGGATTTTCAATCCCCAATTCTTTAATCAGCCCAACAATATCTTCTGCATGATTGAAGATTGAAGGCTCCCTTTCCAGTGCCGCGGAATTTCCGCGTCCCCTGAGATCGACGGCGACGACCCGGTAGTCGCCCTTGAACCGGTCGATATAGTATTGAAGGTTCCGGTGATTGCCCGTAAGGCCGTGGATGGCGATGATGGTCCCTTTTTCCCCGGCATGATCCGCCACTTGGATGGCGTTCCCGTTTACATTGACCTGATAGAATTCCATTTTGTCACCTCTTTTATATTGTACGTATAATGTACATTATATCGCTAAGCGTACCACTAAGTCTAAAAAGAAAGAGGGCATCCGGCTGGAATGTCCCCCTTTCTTGTTTTGATTAGTTGTCGAAGCGGAGTACGAAATCAAGCTCAGCTTCTTTGTAATCCCCTTTGTCAACGAGCTTCGTCATGAGGGATTGGCGGACGCCGCGTGCGACATCTGTCTCAAGCCACTCGTCACCTTCGAAGAACACCTGAGTGATCAGCGTTTCATAGCCTTCGTGCTCGAATTTCATGTGGATGTGCGCCGGACGGAACGAATGGTAGCCCGCGGCACGCGTGAACTCCCCTGTCGGCCCGTCAGTCGGGATCGAGTAAGGAATCGGCAGGATTGACTCCACTTCGAAGTCGCCGTTTTCATCTGTGTAGAAATGGCTGCGGAGGTTGAAGTCGGGAGCATCCGAATCAAAGTTGGAGTAGTAACCGCTCGCATCATCCTGCCACCACTCGACTTTCGCGTTGGCAAGCTTCTTGCCGTTGACATCGGAAACATTCCCTTTGAAACGCAGTTTTTCGCCCGGCTCGTCTTCACGCATGTTAATTTTCGCCGGCTTGCCTTCTACGAGCGGCGAACCTTCTGTCCAGTAAGGCCCGAGGAGGGAAGGCTCCGTGCCAGGAAGATCTTTGTACTTTGCCTGAAGGACATAGGTCTCAACGAAAACATCCAGGTAGAGCGGGATCTCTCCGGAGCGGCCGAGGCGGTCCGCCCAGTTCACAAAGTTCGTGTACTCTTCGTGGTTCAGGTTGGCTTCCGCCAAAAACTCTTTCATGTGCTTGACGAAAAGATCGTATACCTCGACGACACGGTTGTTGACTGCAGTTTCAGTTACATTTGCCATTTCAATCTCTCCTTTTAAATTAGCTTATTGGTCTTATAGTCGCGACAAAGGTTCCACTAGCAGGATGCAAACCCATTAAAAGCGCTTGCATAAAGCGTTTACAAAAGAATGTGGTTGAAAAAAGAAATAACTTGTTGTACGATTTTCGTACATGATTACGTTTCTCGTACAACTTGTTTTCATTATAGGAAGGAGACATTACTTTGTCAATGCAAGATTCTAAAAATTTCAGAGAAAGTAAGGACTATATTCAGTCTTTAGAGCGTGGGCTAATGGTCATACAGGCATTTTCGGCCGATACCCCGCAGCTCACGGTCAGTCAGGCTGCAGCGGCGACGAGCCTGTCACGCCCGGCAGTGCGGCGCATCCTTCTGACATTGGAGGCACTCGGTTTTGCGGAATCCGCTAATGGCATCTACTCACTTACCGCACGCACGCTCACCCTCGGCTACGCCTATCTGTCCTCCAAAAATGTCTGGTCACTCGCTCAGCCGTTCATGCGGGAATTCACGGACAAAACCGGTGAGTCCTGTTCCGTATCCGTCCTGGACGGAAATGAGATCGTGTATGTAGCCCGTGTCCAGGCCAAACGGATCATGCGGATCAACCTGGACGTCGGATCCCGGCTCCCTGCCTATGCCACCTCAATGGGCCATATCCTTCTGGCCCATCAGCCGGAAGTTAAGTTGGAAGAACTTCTGAAGGACATCCCATTTGAAGGATTCACTTCAAATACGATTACTGACCGGGAGTTTCTGAAAAAAGAGCTTGGAGAAGTAAAAAATCGGGGATGGGCAGGGGTGGATCAGCAATTGGAGGAAGGACTGCGTTCCATTGCTGTTCCGATTCTCGTAAACGGAAAAGTCATCGCGGCCATCAACTGCTCGGCTCATGCTGGCCGCGTCAGCAAAGAAGAACTGAGGGGCACATACCTGGAAATGCTGCGGGAGACCGCACGGGACATCAGCTCGGCAATCACCGCATCCGGACAAACCATATAAAATGGCCCAGCGATCTGGATGCCTGCCCATTTTGTTGCACACCAAAAACGGCGATGCGTTTCTGCATCACCGTTTTTGCTTTCTTCTTCTTTTTATGTGAACCTACCTTCTACTCCACGTCTTCCTCGTAATCCTTAGGCTCCAGATCGTCAGGGTTCGGGTCATACGGGTCTGGCGGCTGGGTATCATGCGGATCCTCGATGTAAGTACTCGGCCCGCCTGTCGGGTTGGCTACCTCATCCGGTGTGGTGCAGTCAGGGCAGCGGTCAGGTTCCGCAGACTGTCCGGGATCAAACTCTTTGCCGCATTCGATACAAACCGGAAGCGGTTTAGTCATGGCTGCTCGCCTCCATCAAAGTCGTTGGGCTTATTATGCGGATTCTGGACGTATTTAAACCGGCAGTTCACAAGAAAGCGGCACTCTGATGAGTACCGCCCGCCACTTGCATTTATACACTTTAAAAAGTTTCCGTCGTCATCCCGGCTTTTCTCCGGTATTTATCGGCGTACATACAACAATCCGCAGATCCGAGCATCTCGTCATAAGTCCTGCCGTCTTCAGGAAATTGTGCTGTGCCGACTGATGCACTGACTCGCAGACCTTTGATTTCCAGGTTTTCAGCTTGTTCGAATTCGGTCAAGACCCGCTCCCGGACAGTATGAAGTTGTTCGGCAGCAGTTACAATCAGTGCAAATTCATCTCCACCAAGCCGATACACCTGCGCAAGCGATCCGGCTGCACGATTAAGAGCGCCTGCCACTTCCCTGAGGAGCCGGTCCCCGGCAAGATGTCCGAAGGTGTCATTCACTTCCTTGAATTGGTCCAGGTCCAGATAGATGAGGCCATATGCATCGTCCTCCCCCAGCAGTTTTCCCATTCCTTCCCTGAATGCCCGGTAATTCATCAGGCCAGTCAGTTCATCTTTATAAACGAGCGTCCGAAGCCGTTTGAGCTCCTTTTCCTGCCGGATCAGCCGTTGTCCGCAAAACTCGCTTAAACCCTGTGTTCTCGTTTCCATTCCCCACGTCCCCTTTTCGCTCTCCATTTCTTCTCTCTATATGCGCACCAGGGCAGAAAAAAAGACCGTTATGAAACGATCATTGTAATGCGCTGATTGCACGCTCCAGCAAGTCAATATCCTCGGAGATCTGCATTTTCATTTCAGCGTCCCGGCATTGTTCCAAATCTATATATAATCGTGAAAGCTCGTTGGAGAACATCTGATATTCGATAGAATGTTCCAAACTTGGCGTTACCTCCAAAGTGGTGCTTAATAACCGTTCTATTCCCATGTTGGGAAGCGGCAAAACCAGATTTTTCACCGCCCTGCGCAAGCATTACCCGGATTTCGGGTATGCAGGATCATTCCGCAAAACAATACGTGCGCCTGAAAGGAGGCATGCCCTCCGAAGCTATAACCGGTTCAGCCGTCACAGACGTTTTACAGCGTCTCCGTTCCGCGATCACGCGGGCATATTCATTCGCGTTTTCACTTTCAAGCAGCGAACGCTTCACGCCTCCCAAGACTACGATAAAAAGTCCATCTGCTCTCCAACCCGTTTCGATGATTTTAAGCCCTTCCCACATTCCGGCATCTCTCCTGTACGACAAAGAAGAATATAAAACTATTAATATTCAATTTAATGTAAATTCAATAAGTCTATTTTACTCCCTCTGATTAACACTAGACAATAATTTCTTTTAGACAAATTGCGACATTACTCACTGCCGGTAAAGCACGGTAACGCTCAAAAACAAGATTTCAAAAACACCAGGAAACAACGGTGAACCGAGTCAGTGCCCCCGCCGGATGAATTGGCAAGAAACTGTTTATCCCTCATTAGGATTCCGGCCCGATTTGTAATGATCCCTAACGGCTCGGTAATCATTCACACATAAAAAGCAGGCAGGGATTTCGATTCCCCTGCCTGCTTTTTATCTTCTTAATACAACAAGTACCGCTTCCTTACGTCTTTGAATGCCTTCAGTTCCTCTTCCCATTCCGCTTTCATTTCTTCAACGCTCATGCCGTTTTCGATGCCTTCGCGAATCCAGCCGTTTCCGATCAGGTTGTCGAAGAAGCTGGTGAGCGTGACGTCTTCCGGATACAGGTCGTGGATCGTCTTGACGATGTGGAGTCCGGTTTCGACCGGCTTGTAGTCGTCACGGTCCGTGATGTGGACCTGGATGCCGTGGGACAGTGTGTCAGCATGCTTGGAGAACATCGGCGTGAACGACGCTGCGCGGAAGCTGACGCCCGGGAGTTCCAGTGCGTTCAGTTCGGCCGCAAGTTCGGTGCTGTTGATGAACGGTGCGCCGATGAGTTCGAACGGTTTGGTCGTGCCTCTCCCTTCGGAAACGTTCGTCCCTTCAATCAGTGCGGTGCCCGGATAGGCGAGGGCCGTTTCCAGTGTCGGCATGTTCGGGGACGGCAGGACGAATGGAAGTCCTGTTTCGTCAAAGTACGATTTGCGTTTCCATTTCTTCATTTCTACGACGGTCAGTTCCGCACCGATGCCGAATTCTGCATTAAACAGTTTGGCGAGTTCACCGACGGTCATTCCGTGGCGGAGCGGAATGGCGTACTGTCCGACAAAGGACGCGAATTCCGGATCAAGGACCGGCCCTTCAACTTTCTCCCCGCCGAGCGGGTTCGGACGGTCAAGCACGATAAAAGGTATGTCCTGTTCTTCAGCCGCTTCCATCGCGAGCGCCATCGTGTAGATGTACGTGTAGAAGCGGGTGCCGACGTCCTGGATGTCAAAGACGAGCACGTCGACATTCTCGAGCATTTCCGGTGTCGGCTTGCGTGTCTGGCCGTACAGGCTGTACACCGGGAGGCCCGTCACTTCATCGATGTAGTACTCAACATACTGTCCTGCCTGCGCGTCGCCGCGCACACCGTGCTCAGGGCCATACAGCGCCGTCAGTTCAACGTCCGGATCATTGTGGAGCAGGTCGACGATGCTGTTCAGGCCCTTATCGACGCCGGTCGGGTTCGTGATGAGTCCGACGCGCTTACCTTCAATCAGATGCTTTTGTTCGTCCAGCAGCACGTCCACTCCAAGTGAGATTTCGTGCCCTTTGCGGTGCTTGTTGTGATCCTGCGATTTCCCGTTGCCCTTGTCATGGTCGGCGAATGCGACCGTCAGTGTGGACAGAACGAGCATGGCAGTCAGCAGAGCAATCAGTCGTTTTTTCAATGAAACTCTCCCCCTCAGTAAGTCAATCCATGTCCGAATCCGTAAAGGACCCCTCCGTCAGCGCCAGGAATTGTGATCGGCAGCGTACCTGACGGCGCAACCTCGCCGAACAGGATGGAAGTAGTCGCCTTGAAGCTTGCTGTACGGAAGCTGTACTGAGCAAGGTAGGCATCCGCATTCGGATAAGCCATGATGTCATACGGATTCCGGATGCCGACGCCGATCACCGATGTGTCGGTTTCCGTAATCAGCTGGTTGACCATCCGCATCTGCGCGCTGGCCGCATCACGCTGGGAAACGGTGGATGTGACCGTTCCGGCGATGACTGCCTTCGCTTCCCTTACCTGTGCAAGCTGTTCTTCCGTCAGCGGCGCGCTGGCCTTGATCAGCACCGTGTTGTCATGCTTCGCCTTTACTGCATTGTACAGATCATCGATATACGTGTTGCCGACGACGACAATCCGGTCATCCGCATCTGGGGCGAGAGGCAGAACGCCTTCGTTTTTCACGAGTGTTACAGACTGTTCCGCCACTGCACGTTCCACAGCTTTATGTTCTTCAGATCCGACTACCTCAAGTGCGTTCGCAATCTTTTCTTCAACGGGCTGCGGGTTTTCTTCCTTGAGGATACCGCGTTCAAGCTTCAGCTTCAGGATCCGCTCGACGGATGCTTCGATGCGTTCTTCGGAAATGTCTCCGGAGCGGACCGCGTCATATACGCCGTTCGCGACGGTTTCAAGGCCAACCGGCATCAGTACGATATCGGTGCCCGCCTGGATTGCCTTGATGACAGCGTCAACCGGACCGAAGTGATCGGCGATCGCCTGCATGTTCAGGGCGTCCGTGATGATGAGCCCGTCATAGCCCATTTCCTCTCTCATGAGCCCTGTCAGCACTTTGTGAGAAAGCGTGGCCGGAACATGGATCTCCTGCCCGTCTTTCTTGGAGATCACTTTCGTATCATCGATTTTCGGGAAGGTCACGTGCGCCGTCATGATGGCGTCGATGCCTTCATCCATCGCCCGCTGGAACGGGTACAGCTCGACTTCCATCAGCCGCTCCTTGTCATGCGGCACTTCAGGCAGACCGAGGTGGGAGTCGACCGCCGTGTCCCCGTGCCCCGGGAAGTGCTTGGCCGTCGCCGCCGTGCCGGTATCCTGGAGCCCCTTTACATAAGCGGTGCCGAGGTCTGCGACCAGTTCAGGGTCTTCCCCGAACGAGCGGACGCCGATCACCGGGTTGTCCGGGTTGTTGTTGATGTCGAGCACCGGTGCCAGGTCGAAGTTGATGCCGAGGGAAGCCAGTTCCTCGCCGATCACCCGTCCGGTGTCATAGGCCAGTTCCTCGGAACGGGTTGCACCAAGTGCCATGTTGCCCGGCATGTCAGTCCCCGACTGCAGGCGCGTCACGATGCCGCCTTCCTGGTCAATCGTCAGGAACAGCCCGTACTTTTCGGAGGCTGCCTGGTAAGCATCAGCCAGGCGGGTCGTCTGCTCGGTCGTCACGACGTTTTCGCGGAAGAGGATCACGCCACCGAGGTGGTAGTCCTTCACGAGACGTTCGATCTCAGGAAGCATTTCCGTCACGTTTTCCCCGTTCCAGTTGCGGAAGTCCGGCATAAGCATCTGCCCGACCTTTTCCTCCATCGTCATCTGGAGGATCGCGTTGTCCACAATGTTGTAGCGCTCGCCGGTTTCCTTGACGATCGTCACCTTTACAGGCGGCTTGCCCTTGCCCGCTCTCGCTTTCGGATCCGGCTTTGCATGGATTGCGATCCGGTCGGAATTGGTTCCGTCCGTCACGGTGATCCATGTTCTCCCCGGCTTTCCGGTTGCCGTTACCTTCCCTGCCGCATCCACTGACGCGACGTTTTGATTGGAAGAAGACCAAACTTGGCCGTCCGTTTTCTTGAAATGTCCGTCCTGGTACACATGGAGAGCCGTCAGCTGCAGCTCCCCGTTTTCCGCTTCATGACCGATCTCCGGCACGTTCTGGAGAATCACCACGTCTTTAATGTCCGGCTCTTCCGCAGCACCTGCAGTGCCCGCGCCTGTCATTATTGATGTCGCCATCAGCACCGCGACCAAAAACGGCAGCAGCAACACCTTTCGCATCTTAGTCATGCTTCATTCCCCCTTAATGATCTCTTAAAGCCCAACCCTCGGTATGTCCGGCAGGCTCCACAGCTTCCCCGTCAGCCAACACGTTCCCGACATACCAGCCCCGGCCGTTAACGGACGCGTCGGTGTCGTAGCGGAAGCGGACAAACTCGGTGCCTTCAGGCAGTTCTGCCGTCACCCGCTCCATATCCCCCCCGCCGTTGCCGGTCAAGGAAGCGAGTTCCGTCCAGTTCTCCCCGTCAGCCGAGACTTCCACCCGGCCGAAGTCAGATCCGTCTTCAATGCGGTGCCAGGAATCAAACGAAAGCTCGGCAGCCTCATCGTTCAACTGGAACCCAAGCGTCCGGTCCAGCTGGTCCCCGTAACCCGAGAACCACATCTCGTCATGCTTCGGGAGCGGCGCCGGAATGGCATCCGCCACATGACGGGCAACCGTACGCCGGATCGTATTAAGTGAAATCGTATTTCGCGACGGATGGACCCGGTTCGTCAATAAGATGGCGATCGTCTGGTTTTTCTTGCTCACGGCGATGCTTGTCCCGGTATAGCCCGTATGTCCTGCCGTACCCGAATCAGCCAGTGCATCCATGTACCAGCCCTGGTTCAGTTCCCAGCCAAGACCGTGATCATTGCCAGGGAACCCCGGAATCTGGTTTTCTTCGAGAAGGCGGACCGTCTCCGGCTTCAGGATCCGCTTGCCGCCGTACCGGCCGTCATTCAGGAACATATGCGCGAACTTGGCAAGGTCCGTCGCCGTCGAGAACACACCGGCGTGCCCCGCCACACCATCCAGTGACCAGGCGTTTTCATCATGGACACTTCCCCAGACGATGCCCCTGCCGAGTGCAGGCTGGTATTCGGTTGCGGCGATCCTGTGCTGCAGCTCTGCAGGCGGATTGTACATCGTATCCTTCATCCCGAGCGGCCCCGTGATTTCATCTTGGATGAACTCGTCCAGACGCTTTCCGGAAAGCCGCTCCACAAGGGAACCAAGTGTGATCATATTCAGGTCGCTGTACGTGTACTTCGTCCCAGGAGAATTGGCGAGCGGATGGCGGTGGGCGATATCCAACCGGTCATCCCGGGTATCACCCTGGCTATAAAGCGGCACCCACGCAGTAAATCCCGATGTATGCGTCATCAGCTGGCGGATCGTCACGTCCTCCTTGCCGTTGTCCGCAAACTCAGGGATGTACACGGCGACCGGATCATCCAGCGAGAAAAGCCCCTGCTCATAAAGTTTCATTGCAGCGGTCGTCGTGAAGATCTTGCTGATGGAAGCCAGGTCGAAAATCGTCTCTTCCGTCATGGCGACGGGCTCGTCCATCTCCGTGAACTGATCATCCGTGTAAAGCGCCGAATGTCCGTATGCCTCATGCTTTACGACATGGCCGTTCCTCGCCACGAACACCACCGCTCCCGGGAATGTCCTGTCCGCAATGCTTTGCCCGATTTCCCCATCAATCGAATCCAGTGGTGCCTGGACCATTCCGGCACCTTTAACGGAACCCGGATGCAGAACCGGCGACATCGCTCCCGGCCGGTCCCAGTGCTTGTTCACAGCTCCCCCTCCTGCTGTCACCGGCATTGCAAAGACGATACCAAGTGCCATTGTGCCCGCCAATACGGCGGCAACCCTGGCTTTCTTCGTAACTTTCAGCATGCTTTCCCCTTCTCCCCTTCTAAATTGACAGTACTTTCTCACAGTTTATCGAACTTAAGAAACGCCGCCTATCATACAGAAGTCGCCATTATGAAAGCGGTTACCGGGAATTTCACCTCGTAGCCCGAACCGTTTGATTCATTTGCCACATTGAAGATGGTGCTATCTGATTATGAAGAAATGACATCCGTCCTGGATTGTAAATAAGTCCCTGCAACACAAAAAGATGGACAGCCATTTGGCTATCCATCGCTACTTCAGAAATCCATCAAAAAACCACTGCAATCATTTCAATCTTTTCGTCATACGGGTTTTCGATGCCGTGTCCCTGCCCCTTTCGAATCACACAGAAATCACCGGCTTTGACGTTCACCCGTTTTCCGTTGTCGTTGAAGATACCTTTTCCTTCTAACAGATAGTACACTTCGGAATCGTCTTCATGGATATGGTAACCGATCGCCGAATGCGGGTGGACTGTGACCCGTGCAAACAGGTCGATTCCATCAACTTTGTCTTCCGCTGTGACAATCCGGGAGATTTCCATGCTTCCTTCTCCGCCACGCGGCTTCTCGATGAATTCTTTCTCTTGTTCCTGTTTAATCATACGGATCCTCCTTACTTACTCCCCGAACAGACCCGGCAGCACGGTCGAGATCTGCGGCACGAAGATGATCAGTAGAACCATCACCGCCACAATCGCAATGACATGCAGGATATACGGGAAGGTGTGCTCGATTCCCATTTTCCTATCCGTAACGTTAACGCCGGCAATCGTGGACAACCCGACAGGCGGTGTGATATTCGCCAGCGCGAAGTTCATGATCAGGACCATCCCGAAGTGGATCGGGTCGATGCCGTACTGCATCGCGATCGGCATAAAGATCGGGCCGAGCAGGATGATCAGCGACGTTACTTCCGTCAGCATGCCGAGGATCAGCAGGATGACCGAGACGACCAGCAGGAACTGGAGCGGTGTGGAAGCGAACCCGAGGAAGAAGTCGGAGATCACTTCAGGCAGCCGGTTCACCGTCAGCACATAAGTGAACACACTCGCAAAGGAAATGATGATCAGGATAATCGCAGATGTCACAGCGGAGTTTGCCATGATGTCTTTGAACTTCTTGATATTCAGTTCACCGTAGAACATTGCCAAAATGAATCCGTAGACGACCGCAATGATCGCAGCCTCTGTCGCCGTAACCAGTCCGCTGAAAATCCCCCCGAGGATAAAGACCGGGGACAGCAGAGGAAGCAGCGCCGACCTGACGATCGACCAGAATTCCTTCCCGCTCACATGCGCATTCTCAACGACGCCAAAGCCTTTTTTCTTCGACATCCACGACACATAGATGCAAAGCGCGACGGTCAGGATAATTCCTGGGATAAAGCCGGCAATAAACAGCTTGCCGATGGAAATGTTCGTGGTCACGCCGAGGATGACCATCGTGATGCTCGGCGGTATGATCAGGCCAAGAACCCCTGCAGGTCCGATGATGCTGGCGATAAACGAATTGCTGTATTTCTGCTCTTTCATCCGCGGGACAATCACCGATCCCACCGCATATGTAGTGGCGACAGTCGACCCGGACACGGTGCCGAAGAACGCACTCGTGACGACTGCGGTCATCCCGAGGCCTCCGGAAAACCGTCCGACGATGGCATCGGCCAATACCATCAGCCTCTTGGTCAGGCCGCCTTCACCCATGATATTTCCGGCAAGGATGAACAGCGGAATCGCCAGATAAGAAAAGTTGTTCACGCCTGCGAACAACCGCTGAATCACGACTTCAAGAGGGACACCGCTGATCACCAATACACCGACCGACACAAAACCGATCGTAAACGCAATCGGCATCCCGAGGAACAGGAGGGCGAAGAAGGCAAGCAGGATCGAGACAATCATAAGCTCGCCTCCTTTTGTTCAGCCTGATTCGGCTTCAGGATGTGCACAATGATAAAGTAGAGCGCGAACAGAGAGCTGACCGGAATGGCCAGGTAGAAAACCGCCATCGGCAGCCGCATCGTTGCGGAGGCTGTCGTAATCGCAGTCACCGAAAGACTAAAGCCGTAGAAGACCAGGATGGCCAGCAGCACGGCGACCAGTGCATAAATGAACGTATCGATGATGCGCTGATACCGCTCACTTGCCAAATTAACAAAGTACCGGACACCCAAATGCATTTTTTCATGGATGGCCAAGGCTGACCCCAAAAACGTCAGCCACACAATCAGCAGCCTTGCTAGTTCTTCAGTGGCAGGAAGCGAGACATCGAAAAATCTCGAGACAACCTGGATCAACACGATGGCCGACAGTAAAGCCAATGCGATGATGCATAAGTAAGATAAGATCTTTGCCAAAATCGTAGCCAGCTTTTCCAAAAGTGTTCCTCCTATTGTTCCTGATGCAAAAAGCCATCGGTGCGGGATTCCGCCGGTCAGGCGGCCTGTTTATTCACCAGCCGGAAGCGGCACGGTACACGTCCATCAGTTCGCTTCCGAAATGTTCCTTCTCCCATTTGTCATAGACCGGCAGCATGGCTTCACGGAACGCTTCCGTATCGACATTGTCGTTGATTTCCATGCCCCGTTCCTCGAGCGTATCGAGGTATTCCTGTTCCATCCCGTCATTCCGCTCACGGATTTCATTCGAGATCCTGTCCGTCTCGGCCAAAATGATCTCCTGGTCTTCAGGGGAAATCGATGCCCATGTCTCGTCATTCACGAACAGCATGACCGTGTTATAAAAATGACCGGTCAAAGACAGGTAGTCCTGCACTTCATCAAACTTCGGGGCGACGATATTCGCCAGAGGGTTTTCCTGCGCATCCAGAACCCCCTGCTGAAGCGCTCCGTACACTTCGCTGAATGCCATCGCAGTCGGCAACGCGCCGACCTGCTCGAATGCGTCAATCCGCAGACTCGACTGCGCCACCCGGATCTTCATGCCCTTCAGGTCTTCCGGATTCACGACGGGCCCATCATTGTTGGTCAGATGCCGCTGCCCCCATTCCAGATAGCCGATTTTCTTGAGGCCATATCCTGAGACGATTTCGCCGAGGTAGTCACCGAATTCACCATCATAGGCGGCACGCGCATGCTCGGTGTCCTTCCACATATAAGGCAAATCCTCGATGGCCATCCGGATATCCATTGATTGCATCGTACCGACCATGATTGCGGCCGAATCCATCGAACCGATCTGCACTTGCTCGATCATCTCGGTTTCAGAGCCCAACTGGCTGTTCGGATAAAGGTCAAATGCCACGCGCCCTTCTGTCTGCTCCTCGACATTCGCCGCCATTTCCTCAATCAGCTCCGCGGCAGGTGTATCCAAAGAGATGGCATGACCGAACTGCAGGCGGACCTGGTCGCTGTCGGCTTCCGCCTGGTCGGATTGGCTGCAGCCTGCCACAAGCACAGTTAATGAAAGAACGGCCGTTATCCAAGCAAATCTAAGCTGTTTTATTTTCATCCTGACTCCCTCATCACTATTAATAGATTGAAAATCCGATTTTCTCTTTCTTCTGCATATAATATATATTAGTATTTGTGTATACTTATAAAACTTTAAAACAAGGTTACTTGACCCAAAATTGATTGTCAATTCGTTTTTATTAAAAAACCACAGCTTTCAACAAGGAAATAAAAACTGCGGAAGGTCGGATTTCAAATGAAGGATAAACTGCACGGATTAAACGAGAAAGCGCTGGAAATCAGCACACCCGGCGTACGGGTATTTGCAAACAGGGTGGCGCAGATTCCCGACGGGATCAACCTGACGATCGGTGAACCGGACTTCGCGACACCGGAGCGGGTCAAGCAAGCTGCGATCAGCGCCATCAATGACAACCGGACCGGCTACTCACACAATGCCGGTCTCCAGGCACTGCGCGAAAGCGTATCGGCATTTTTCAATGAGAAATACGGGTTCCACTACGATTCTGATACTGAAATCGTCATTACCAACGGGGCGAGCGAAGGAATCGACTCGACACTCCGCACATTATTAAATGAAGGCGATGAAGTGATCCTTCCCGCCCCGATCTATTCCGGGTATGGGCCGGTTATTCGTTTGGCCGGGGCAACACCTGTTTACCTGGATACATCCGAAACCGGTTTCCAACCGGATGCTCAGGCTTTGGAGGCGCTGATCACCTCCCGCACAAAAGCGGTGATCTTCAACTACCCTTCCAACCCGACAGGCGTCACCCTCACTCGCGAAGCGATGGATGGGTTGATCGGGGTCCTCAGCAAACATAAATTGTGGGTCGTCTCAGACGAGATCTACAGTGAAAACACCTACGGAGACGGCCATATTTCCTTTGCCTCCTACCCCGAGATCCGGGACAGGCTCATCCTGATCCACGGCCTATCCAAATCACATGCCATGACCGGGTGGCGGATCGGATTTACGCTGGGATCTCGGGAGATCATGGAGCAGATCCTGAAAGTCCACCTTTCCAGCACGATCTGCGCTTCCCTGCCGGGCCAGTATGCCGCGATCGAAGCGCTCGATCACTGCAGGGATGCACCGGGAGAGATGAACAAACAGTATATCGAGCGCCGTAACTATGTCATGGGCCGTCTCCGGCAGATGGGGCTCGAAGTCGAACAACCCGACGGGGCTTTCTATCTGTTTCCATCGATTAAAGGGACCGGCCTGACTTCATATGAATTCGCCGAACAGCTGCTGGACCGTCAACATGTCGCTGTCGTACCGGGCAGCTCGTTCACATCTTACGGCGAAGGCCATATCCGGATCTCCTATGCCAACTCCATGGAGAATCTGGTGAAAGCCATGGACCGGATGGAAGCTTTTGTCCGGGAACACTCGTTGTCCCAATTACATCATTCCGGGATGTAATTTCGTCATTCGTGACCGCAGTTTCGTCATTTGACCTTTTCCCAGAAACGACTGACGAAATCAATCTCTTTATTTAAATCAGAAAGCGGCATCGGATGGATTTCCGGTGCCGTTTCTTCTGTCTCTATAATTGGCAGCTATTGTCACAAAAAAACATTGAAAGCGCCTCCACTATTCTTTCTAAGAATAAATATTGTTTTACTTTCAAACTCTTGCTTATCCTCTAACCCTTTGAACAGCAAGACTTTTCACTCCGCTCATTAAAAACATATATACAAAATCCGATATATTTCTAAAAATTCTATTGACTATTCTTCCTTATTTTCTGTAGAATCAGTTCATTGAATAAGCCAACCCGGTTGGCGCAATGAATTTAGTTTGGAAAGAAGGACTCATTATGTCAGAAATCATACACTCTCCACTTGTTGCCACTGTACTCGTTTTTGCACTGATCGCATTCGGTGAGTGGCTCTCAATCGTATCGCGTGCACGCGTTCCGATGCTGCTGACCGCCATGGTCGGCTTCATGATCCTCACCTGGACGGGCATCTTCCCGGAAAATATTCTGGAAAGCTCCCAGTTCGCCGCGCTTGGCGCCATTCTGATCGGGCCGGCCATTGTCCATATGGGGACACTCATCCCGATGAAGGTCCTCAGGGAGCAATACCGCGCGGTCGTGATCTCGTTGGCCGGCGTTGTTGTGGCAGCCATCCTGATCTTCACAATCATTCCGTTTGTCTTTAACTTCGAGACAGCGGTAGCGGGCATGGGACCGATCAGCGGCGGCGTGGTGGCGATGATCATCACGACCGAAAAACTGAAGGAATTGGATCTTGGAACGGTTGCCCTGATCCCCGCACTGATCGTAGCGTTCCAGGGCCTGATCGGTATGCCGCTCGCCCTGAACTTCATGCGTTCCTACGCTAAACGGCTGCTCGGCAAAATCGATGACGGTACATTTACGCCGATGAACGCCCAGCTTGTAGAAGAACTTGAGGAAACCAAGAAACTCGGGCCGGTGCGCTCCAGTATGACAATCCGGCTGTTCCTCGTCTTCGTTGTCGGGGCGCTTGGCGTTGTCCTCGGTTCTATCACACCGATCAACTATAGTATCTGGTGCCTCGTGTTCGGTATCATCGGCGCAAAAATCGGCTTCCTCGAGCAGGAATCCCTCGTGAAGGCGAACTCGTTCACACTGACACTGGTCGGCATCATGTTCGTCGTTATTGGTTCCATGGCAGGTGTCTCCCCTCAGGATGTCATGAAGCAGCTTCCGGCAGTTGCTGCGATCATCATCCTCGGAACAGCCGGAATCGCGCTCGGCGGATATGTAGGCGCGAAACTCGTCAAATGGGATCCGCTTAAAGGGATGCCGGTTGCACTCACGGCACTGTTCGGCTTCCCAGGGGATTACCTGCTGTGTGAAGAAGTCGCAAGAAGCACGGCCCGGACAAAGGATGAGGAAAAACTCATCTTCAACGAATTGCTGACCCCGATGCTGATCGGCGGATTTACGACGGTCACCGTTGCCTCGGTCTTCATCGCAGGCATACTCGTTTCATTCTTATAATTGGAGGAATTCTTAATGACTACGACCATCATCGAAAACGGACAAATCATCGACGGTACCGGCAGCGAGCCGCGCCAGGGAATCGTTGTCGTAAAGGACAACAAAATCGACTACATCGGGGACGCTTCGGGCTATTCGAGAACCGGAGACGAGACGGTCATCGATGCGGAAGGCAACACTGTCCTTCCGGGATTCATCGACACGCACGTCCATATGATGTTTGAATACGCACCGCTCCAGCAGCGGCTGACGACACCATTCAGCTACATGTTCTATCAGGCGATGGCGTACATGAAAACGACACTCAACGCTGGCGTGACCAGTGTCCGGGATGCACTCGGGACCGACCTCGGCGTCAAGCGCGCCATCGAAGACGGGCTGATCCAAGGACCGCGAGTCCAGGTCAGCATCAATGCCCTCACCATCACAGGCGGCCACGGCGACGGTATGCAGCTGAACGGCGATGTGTTCGACATCTCTCCTTCCGGCTACCGCGGCATGCCGAATGGAATCGCTGATGGCGTCGATGAAGTCCGCAAGAAAACACGTGAAATGCTGCGTGCCGGAGCGGAAGTCATCAAAGTACATGCCACAGGCGGCGTCCTCAGCCCGACCGATCACCCCGAGTTCACACAGTACTCGTTCGAGGAACTCTCGGCAATCGTCGAAGAAGCCCGTTTCCGCAATGGCGTAAAGGTGATGGCCCATGCCCAGGGCGCGGAAGGCATCAAGAACGCAGTACGTGCGGGCGTCCACTCCATTGAACACGGCATCTATCTGGATGACGAAGCGATCGAACTGATGAAAGAAAACGGAACATATCTCGTACCGACCTTGCTGGCTCCGGTCGCCGTTCTGGAAACCGCGGAAGAAGTCGGCATGCCTCAGTCGGCCTTCGAGCAATCCGCCGAAGTCATCGAAGCCCATCAAGCCAGCTTCGCAAAGGCCTACCAGGCAGGCGTGAACATCGCGATGGGCACCGACGCCGGCGTATTCAAGCACGGCACCAACTTGCGCGAACTCAGCCTCATGGTCGACTGCGGCATGACCCCGATGGACGCCATCGTCGCCTCCACCAAGTCTGCTGCAGCATGCATGGGCTGGGAGGACAAAGTGGGTACGCTCGAAGAAGGCAAGCTTGCAGACATCATCATTGCAAAAGGCAACCCGCTGGAAGATATCAATTCCCTATCCAATCCCGACAACATCCTGACTGTCCTGAAAGACGGGGAATTGGTGAAGGGGCAGTAAGTTTTCGAATAGAAATACGCGCACCTCTCGGGAGATGCGCGTCCGGCTGCAGACAAGGCGAAGAAATTCGCTTTGTCTGCAGTTTTTATTTAGTGTCCCACTTACAACCACGCGTTGCCCTCCCGCTTCTTATCTTCCACTTCCCGGCTCAATGTTAGTTTCCCTTTTTGACTGTAATACCTGGACCAGGTGGCGATGGTTTGGTCGATGTGGCGATAGGCAAACTCATGGACGTGATCGGCATCCGGATCGCGCTCCCAGGAGATGATGAAGTCGTGGCCGTCTTCGCGTTTATGAATGTTGATGTAACAGATTCTGTACAGCCACTTGGCCTTGTCACTGTCGACCCAGACCCAGTCTTCTTCCCAGTCATTTCCCTGGTTGATCCATTCGCCTGTTTCTTCGCGCTTGCTCCTTCGGAAAGCTGTTCGTTCATCCGCCCGATTTGCATCAGGAAACGGATAATCGGATTGCGTTTCATGACCGGTCAGCGTCTATATTCAATGAGGGGCGTATTGGACTTTAAGAAGAGCGGGTGCTTGGGCATTCCGTTTTTTGTTGTCCCCAGGCAGAACGGTGTTTTTCCGGCTTCCCGAATCATATCGAGGACCACCTGATCCCTTCCTTCCTCTCCGCCATGCTGCCCCCACGCAACAATGACTAGCCGGGCGTTTCCGATCGCATCCGCCAAGTGCTGGTCATTCTGGGGATGATGACGGTCATCCGAGCCAAAAAGCACTTGAGGACTTTTCGTCCTGAATGAATAGAGATTGACGACTTCAAGGGCCCCGAAGCCCTGGTGCTTGGCAATGTTCATGCACTGGTTCATCGTCGAGTCAGGCTTTCCCGCATCCGCCGTGCTCGGATTCAGCATAATGAACAGGCACTCGGGCTTACCTGTCTCCCAAGTCACGCTTAGCCGGTATCGGTGTCTTCCCGTATGGTCAACCATTACTAGGACATTTTCATCTTTAGGCCAAACCCCCGATTCGATCCGCACATCCTCTTCTGTCCAGACGACCATCTCCATTCCCCTTTCCACTATCAAAAAGAAGCAGCCATAGCAGCTGCTTCTCCAGTTATATGATTTGTCACTCCGTGAAATGCTGATAGGCAGCTTCGGCAATACGGGCGATCATCGCTTCCCCGCCTTGGGTCGTCTCGTTTCCCGCTGAGAAAATGCTGATGATGAGCGGCCCTTTTCCGCCGGGCAGCTCGATAATGCCGGAATCATTCACAGCGGAAGCGATCGTGCCGGTTTTATGGGCGACACGCGTTCCTGAAGGAAGTCTGGCAGGGATTCTGTCATTCAGCTGCTGTCGGTAGAGAATGTCGAGGACCGCCTCCGAAACCGCTGGATTGATAAACGCCCCCTCTGCCAGTTTCACCAGCAGGCCCGTCATGGTATCGGGTGTGCACACGTTGTTTTCCTGGTCCTTCCTCATCACCCAATTTCCCCGCCCGGGATCTTCATCCACGTCCAGCTCCAGCCGCTCCGTTAGCTTCTTCCAAGATTCCTCGCTGTAGGGAGCCGGCTCCATTCCGACCGCAAGGCTCAGCAGTTCCCAGCAAGAGTGCACGATAGAGATATTTTCAGCACCGAGCCTTCTCATCGTATCCCCGACAGCATCCTTTCCGAGCATCCCAAGAAGGACATCGGTCGCCATGTTATCACTCACGATCGTCATGAGGGTCGCCAGGTCTTTGATCGTTACCGGCAGGCCGGGGTCGAGCTCCTGCAATATGCCCGAACCCGGCACCCGGTCCTCCTCTGTGAGTGCGATTCGTGTCGTCAGGTCGATCTGGCCTTCATGCACCTGCTCGAACAGCGTGAGCACAATCGGCACCTTAAACACGCTCGCCATCTGGAACGGTTCATCCGCACGGATTCGCACTTCTTCCCCTGACTGGAGGTGCTTGATCGATACTCCGAATGTAGCATCTGTTCCTTCCAATATTCTCTCGACTTTCTCCTGCAGTTGCATAGTGCCTCTCCCCTTTTCAGAACAAAGGGCGCCCACCTGGACGCCCCTCTTTATCAGATTTTCACCAGCATCTTCGCGAAAATTGCTGCGCGTTTCGGAATCTCACTGATGACAATATGTTCATTCCGGGCGTGGATGCCGACCCCGACTGCTCCAAGGCCGTCGATCGTAGGAATGCCCATCGCCGCAGTGAGGTTGCCGTCGCTCACGCCGCCGACGGATGTTTCTTTAAGTGGCACGCCGATTTCCGCTCCGGCTTCCTTTGCCAGCCGGAACAGTTCCGCCGTACCTCCCGTCCGCTCCATTGGCGGACGGGAAATGCCACCTCCGACTTCAAGTGTCGTCCTTTCCATGAAGGGCTCAAGCCCTTTGATGATCCCGTCGATGCGCTCCTGTTCCGCAATCGTCGTCGCCCGTACGTCCACGCCGATTTCCGCCTGGTCGGAGACAACGTTCAGCTTGCCGCCTCCCCGGAACATCCCGACGTTCAGTGTCGTTCCTTTATCGTAATCAGTCAGCGACTCCAAGTATTCCGTTGCACGGGCCGCCGCGCGGATCGCGCTCGCCCCTTCATGATGGTTGTTCCCTGAGTGTGCCGACTGTCCGGTAAAGCGGATCGTATAACGGGCCGATCCTTTCCGGGCTGTCTTCAGCGCGCCGCTCCCGACTTCCGGTGGTTCGGTGACAAGCACCGCGCTGCTTCCTTCGGCTACGCGCCGGATCACATGACGGGACACCGGGCTGCTGAGCTCCTCCTCGCTCGTGAACAGATGGACGACCTTCTTATCAAGAGGCAGACCGAGCTCCTTCACCGCTTTCAGAGCCCACATCGCCTGGACGAGGCCGCCCTTCATATCAAGGATTCCGGGTCCATATGCGAGATCGTCCTCTACCCGGTATTCAATCTCACCCGGATCCCACACTGTATCAAAGTGCGACAAGATGAGGATCGTCTCTTTCCCGTCCCCGTACTCGAACTTCAGATGATCTCCGTAGTCAGCCTCCGGAATCACTTCCGCCCGTTTCCCGAAATGTCGCTCCAGAAGCTCCTGAATCCTCTCCCCGCACCGGTCGCTCCGTTCCTTATCCAAAGAAGGGGAATCCGCCTCCACCAGGTAACGGATATCCTCCAGGATGTCTTCGCGGTGGTCTTCCATGAACTTCAGCACATCATCCATTCCGATCACTCCTTTTAAAATCGAACAGGGAGAACGAAGACCGTCCTCCCCTAATCTCTTATTGATAGCCCGTCATGACGGCAACTGCGACCATGATAATTCCGACAACCGTCCACATGAGAACGAGCGGCAGGACAAACTTGAACCATTTCGAATACGGGACCTTACCGACGGCAAGGACCGCCATCAGGACACCCGAGGTCGGCGCGATGATGTTCGTCGTCCCGTCACCGAGTTTAAATGAGAGCACTGCCGTCTGGCGCGTGATATCGAGCATGTCCGCAAGCGGCACCATGAACGGCATGACGATTGCAGCCTGTCCGGTGCCGGATGTGATGATCAGGTTGAAGAGCAGGTTGAAGATGAACATCGCTTCCGCAGCCAGGAACATCGGCAGCTGCGCCATCGGCTGGAAGGCCGCGTTGACAATTGTGTCGAGCACCTTCCCATTTTCGAGGACGACCACCACCGCACGGGCAAGGCCGATAACAAGCGCACCGTAGACGATGCCCTGGGCTCCCTTGATGAACACATGAACATATTCATTCATCCGGATACCGCCGACAAGCGCTGCCGCTATTGACATCATGATGAAAATACCGGCGAGCTCATTCGTGCTCCATTCAAACTGGAACACCCCAAAGATGAAGGTTGCCATAAAGGCGAGCGCTGTCAGCAGGACGAGTTTGTGCCGCCCCGTAAACGGCCCGAACTTCTCCCCGGACTCCTTCACCGGCTCCCCGGTCTCCTCAAACGACAACAGGCTCTTTGAGCGGTCCTTGTTAATGCGTTTTACATACAGCAAGATATAGGTCATCGTGATCGCCAGGAGAATAAAGAAGGCGATCAGTCGGAGGTGCCAGCCGGAAAACAGCTCGAGCTCCGCAATCGACTGCGCAAGTCCGGTGATGACCGGGTCGAACGTTCCCGTAGCAACCCCAACGTACTGCCCGAGGTACACCATTGCAACCCCGACGATCGGATCAAGATTAAGCGCCCTCGCCAGCACGATGCCGATCGGGATAAACGCAATGATCGCATTGCCGCTGATGCCGACAAAATCCAGCACGGCAAATATCGCGATAAACGCGGCAACCAGCAGATACTGCTGGTTTTTCGTCCGGCTGATCAGGGCGTTGACTCCAGAATTGATCGCCCCGGTGTGCTCGATCACTCCGACCGCGCCCCCAATGATCAGAACCATGAAGATGATCGGAGCGGAATCAATCAGCCCCTGCTGGATCGACGTGAATGTCGACAGCAGTGAGGTCGGCTCATTTTCAATCCTTTCGTAAGTGCCTTCGATGACCACATTGCGGCCGTCCACTTCTTCCCGCTGGAATTCCCCCGCGGGCAAAATATACGTCATCAGTACTGCCAATACGAGAATCCCGAAGATGATGACAAAAGCATCCGGCATCTCAAAACGCCTTTTTTTCTTTTCAGTCACGCTAGTTCCCCTCTCTTTCTTAACAAGCCCATGCAACGCTTCAACCAGTGAATTCGGCAATTAAAATAGCAGACGGCTTACATGATTTTACCGGCATAATTCGACAAGAGTCAATGGAATTTTCCGATACTGAGTATTCTCAATTAAATTCCGATGTAAAATTCATACAAAAAGAAGGCCGGCTTGATTCGCCGAACCTCCTGAACTGAACGCATTAATATTCCTGGTTTTCAATCACCATAGAGACCCCTTGCCCGCCGCCGCAGCAAAGACTGGCCAGCCCATAGCGCTTCCCTTGCTCCCTCAGTTCATAAGCAAGAGTAAGCAACAGCCTCGCTCCGCTGGCTCCCACAGGATGGCCCAGTGCAATCGCTCCGCCGTTGACATTCAGCCGGTCCACCTCGAAGCCGAGTTCTCTCTGGACGGCCAGCACCTGTACAGCAAAGGCTTCATTGATCTCAATCAGATCGATATCAGACATCTCCAGCCCTGCACGCTTCAGTGCCTGCCTGGTTGCTGGAACGGGACCGATCCCCATGATCCTAGGATCGACTCCGCTGATTCCCCAGGAAACGACTTTTGCGAGAGGCTTCCTTCCATGCCGTTCAACGAGGACATCATCTCCCATGACTAGGGCTGCGGCACCGTCATTGATTCCGCTGGATGTGGCTGCCGTTACACTGCCATCTTTTTTGAAAGCGGGCCGGAGTTTTTTCATCTTCTCCAGATTGGCATCAGGTTTAATATATTCATCTTCTGCTAGAAGAAATTCTCCGTTCTTCCCCCCGACCGGGATCATTTCTTTATTAAAACGTCCTTTTCCTTGTGCTTCAGCCGCCCTCTGCTGGCTCATCAGCGCAAATTCTTCCTGTTCACCGCGGCTGATCTCATACTTCTCTGCCAGGTTTTCAGCAGTGATGCCCATGCCAAGACCGATGTAAGGGTCCGACAATGTGCTGCTCAGCACGTCCTCAAAATGCGGAACGCCCATTTTGATTGTTTTAAAACGAAGGTCCCTCACGACATGAGGAGTCATCGACATGTTTTCTGCGCCGCCCGCAATCACCCCATTCGCTTCATCCAGCCGGATGGCCTGTGATGCACTGATGGCAGCCTGGAGTCCCGAGCCGCACAGCCTGTTCACCGTCAGTGCCGGTGACTCTTGAGGCACGCCGGATTTCAGTGCCACATGGCGCGCCAGATACGGAGCATTCTCACTTGAATGAATGACGTTACCGAAAAAAGCCTGTTCCAGCTCCTCAGCTGGAATTCCGGATCGCTCAATCGCCGCTTTAGCCGCAACCGCTCCCAAATCCGACACTTCAATATCTTTCAGACTTCCTCCGAATGAACCGAAGGGTGTCCTCGCACCATCCAAAATATAAACATTCTTCATTGATGATTCCTCGCTTTTCATTTATATTCTTCAGCCTCAGAGATCCAGTTCTGTCGTCTCAAGAACCGGCTCTTTCTGACCGAAGCTCTTGATGATCAGAAAGAGAATCTCAATAGATAGCAAAAGGAATCCGAGCGGGATAAAGTACAGGATCGGATAATAGGGGACAATCCCGCCCTTCATGCTGAAGCCAAGCTGTTCCCGCGTGCCGGCAAGTGCATATTGCCATCCGTAAAAAGTCAGCAGACCGAAAAGAACAAGTTCAATCCCCATCATGAGAATGGAGATATTCCGCTGTGAAATCTGTTTAAGACGTTTCGTGAACATCTCAAGCTTCGGCATGATTCCGGAGCCGTACGCGTAGGCCAGTGCCGGAAAGAACGCCAGCGGCATCAGAAAATACTGGGTGATTTCATAACTTCCGAATACACTGGAGCCCATCAGATTTCTGGTCACCACATCAATGACGATAAACGCCATCATGATAAATATTGTCGTTCCGCTAAGCAGCAGCCCAGCATATTTCACATAATGAAAGGCACGATAAGCCTGATCGACAGTGCGCATAATCTTCCTCCTCTCCTAAAGCTGTCACATCAGATTAGGCAGCCAGGTCACCATCGCCGGGAAGGCAATCATCAGACTGCACACCACCAGTGCCAGAACAACTGCGAAGATCATCGATCTGCCAAACAGTCTTTCAATCGAAATCCCTGTTACCCCAGAGACCGCGAATACACTTAAGCCGACCGGAGGCGTAAGCAGTCCGATTGTACAGATAACGGATACCAGAATGCCGAACCATAAAATGTCCACGTTGATCTCTTGGACAATCGGCAATAGCACAGGAGTCGCCATGATGATAACCGCACCGCCCTCGATGAACATAAATAGGATAAAGTAAATCAGGGACAGCAAGACCAAAATGAGAACCGGATATTCAATCATCGGTCCCAGCGCATTGATCAACTCTCTCGGCAGCTTGGATACCGTTATAAACCTGCCGAAAATCTGTGCGGTCACCATGATCAGCAGCACCATTGATGTAATCTTGACGGTTTCCGTAATCGACTCGACATAGAACTTCTTGTTGACCTTGCCCAGTACAAGCGCAGTGAGGAAGCCCAAAAATGCGCCGACTGCCCCGGCCTCGGTTGGAGTGAAGACCCCTGAGTAGATACCTCCGAAAATGACCGTAACAATTACGGCACCGACCAAGACGACAAACCCTGCACGCAACGGGGTCAGTGGCTGGATTTCTCCCGCCTCAATCTCTTCATCCACTTTAGGCAGCGGCTTTCTCTTGTCCGTCTTATGGAAATAGAGCATAACCCCGATAATCACGATCGTCATCATGATGCCCGGAACAATCGCTGCAATAAAGAGGGATCCGATCGGTGTTTCTGTCACAACACCGTATAGGATCAGAATGATGCTCGGCGGGATGATTCCTGAAAGTGACCCGGCAGCTGCAATCGTCGAGCCGGCCGTTACGTCCCGGAAGCCGTGCCTCCGCAGTTCCGGTACCGCGACCTGGCCGAGCGCTGCCGATGAACCCGTCGTTGAGCCTGAGACGGCTCCGAGAAATGCCCCGATAATGACTGTGAGCGCCCCAAGAAATCCGGATTTCCCTTTTGAAAACTTATACACTAGGGCGTACATATCCCTGACGATACCCGACTGGACGATGAACTGCGCCATCAATACGAACAGCGGGATGGTTGTCAGTGTGTAACTGGCAACCACTTTATACGGGTTGCTCTGCAGAAACGATGTGATATAACCTGGCCCCTCCAGCATGATGATGCCAATGACCCCCATGCTCAACAGAACGGCGTGAATATGCATGCCTGCGAACAGAAGCACAAGGAACAAAACCAGCATGATGATATAAAAAATCCCAAGGCTCATCTGAACACCTCTTTTCTATCTTGTTTAGCTTGTTTAGGAAAAGAGGGAGCCCCGGCTCCCCCAGATTCCCCCTTACGATTGCTTATTCCAGTTCCATGATGGCTTCAGGAACAGTCCCGCCCTGTTCGATTACCAAATCCCTCCAAAGAATAGCCATTTCCTTGCCGGGCTGTCCATTCCCCTCCAACTCTTCAATCCACTCAATCCAAGTGTCTTCAATCCCCTGAACAAGCAATTGCTGTGCCTCTTCATCAACATCGTCCATTTTTTCAAAGACGGCTCCATTCGCTTCGGCTTCCGTACGGATTTTCTCTGCGCGATCCATCCAGACCTGAGCGCCTTTCGGAATCTGTTCATACGATGCTTCTTCCATGATTTTCTGAATATCTTCAGGAATAGAGTTCCATGTTTCTTCGGTCATCGCCCACATACCCGCGAAGTGGCCCAGATTCACACCTTCAAACGTATAATTGAAGACTTCCTGCATCCCGTACCCTGTCCAGTCCGCAACACTGAAGAAGCTGCCGTGGAACGCACCCCGGTTAATCGCGTCGAACATTTCAGTGGACGGCATCGAGATGGAACTGATGCCTACATTGTTTGCAAAGATCTCATGTACGCGTGTCGGAGATCGCAGAGAGAGCTTCTTTAAATCTGCTGCCGTGTCCAAAGCTACATCTTTGGTGGAAATGACATATTCAGCAGTTGTCGGAGTCGCGAACACCTTCAGTCCACGGCTGCTGAACTCCATTTCATTGAAGGTTTGGCCGTCTGCCAGCTCATGATCGCTCTTGACCAGTTCGCCGTATGCCTTGGTTGCGATCATCGTATCGGATTCCAGCAATGGCAGCATCGTCACTTCGCTGAGCGGAAAACGTTGAGGGTCATACTGCGTCCAAAGAGGAGCGGCAATATCGATGGCCCCGTTCTCCAGCGCTTGCAGTTCTTCGTTGATCGGAATCAGTTCCTGGTTGGCATAGTGCTCGAATTCCACACGGCCGTCTGTCCGTTCCTCAACTTCCTCCATCCACGGCACGAAGTATCCTTCCCACCAGCCATTGGCCGTACTGAGCCCTGAAGATAATGTCAGGACAATTTTTTCATCACTTTCTGCTGAAACGGAATCCGCTGAGTCCGCTCCGCCCGACTGTTCCACACAACCTGCAGCAACCAAAGAAAACATGAGGAGTACTCCCCCGAGTGACCACTTTTTCAAATTCTTCACGCCCCTTTTCATTAGTTAAGCGCTTACATTTAAAGTCAGACCATGACTTCCTTCAGTTTCGCTTTCATGATTTTCCCCGAGTTGGTCTTTGGGAACTCTGCAACCACCCTGAACTCCGAAGGCACTTTATAAGACGCCAGCCGCTCCCTGCAGAAGTGCTCCAGCTTTTCAACAACCGATTCACCATAGCCGTCCCTGAGGGTCAGCACGGCGACCACTGTTTCCCCTTTTTCGGGATGCGGGGTTCCGATGACTGCAGCTTCGAGGATGGCCGGATGCATATACAGCACTTCTTCCACCTCACGCGGATAAACGTTGAAACCTGAGCGGATGATCAGATCTTTTTTACGGTCGATGATATAGATATAGCCCTCGTCATCCTTCATGGCGACATCACCTGTTTTAAACCAGCCATCCCGGAACGCTTTCCGGTTTTCTTCTTCACGTTTGTAGTATCCTTTCATCACATTCGGCCCTTTGACAACGAGCTCACCTGGTGTGCCAGGCGGAACTTCTTCAAACCCTTCACTCATGATCTTGACCTGAACGTCCTCGATCGGTAGCCCGACGCTTCTCAGCTTCTTTTTTCCGACCGCCGGATTCATGCAGACGACCGGTGATGTTTCCGTGAGTCCATACCCTTCAACAATTTCAAAGCCGAATCGCTCTGTCCACCGCTGAAAAATTTCTTCAGGCAACGGCGCGGCCCCGGTATAGGTCAATCTCAGCTTCAGGTCGTAATCGACCAGAGCGGGTTCGTTCAGGATATAGGTGATCATCGTAGGCGGCCCAAAAAAGTAGGTAATGCGCTTTTTTTCCATTTTACCGAGTGTCTCGACAGTCGACTTCCAGCGTTTCAGCAAGTAACAGTAGCCGCCGCTGATAAGGGTCGGATTGAGCAGATTGCTCTGGGCGGCGATATGTGTGAGCGGCGCCACAATCAGCGTCCTGTCCCGATCAGTAAGTCCGAGATTGCGTCCGAACACATCCGCATTGATATACAGATTGTCATGCGTCAGAACGGCTCCTTTTGGAACGCCTGTTGTTCCGGATGTATAGAGTATCGTGCAGTCTTCCTGATAATGGTTACCAGGGGCGGCACCTCCCTGATCGATATAGCGGTCAAAGTCCGGACCGGTCACGATCAGTTCCACCGGCCAGTCAAGTCCGCTGTTTTTCACTTTCTCCACGATCTTGATTTCCGTGATGATCAGTTTCGGCCTGCAGTCATTTAAAATGACGCCATACTCCCTGGAAGCAAGGGAAGGATTGACCGGTACATTAATGACGCCTGCACGCATACTTGCGTAATAGCTAATGACCAATTCGGGACTGTTCTCCAGGATGATGGCCACCTTGTCTCCCGGACCGATCCCCCGCTCCATGAACCGGTTGGCCAGTTTCTGTATACGTTCATTTAGCTGCCGATAAGTGAGCTCTCCGGTATCCCACCCGATCGCAGGACTTTCGGGACGGTGTTCAGCATGTTTCTGCAGTTTAAGATCCAGGTTCACTCTTTTCACTCCTTATCCGCTTATCTGCCGGCAAAGCTTGGTTTTCTCTTTTCAATAAAGGCCTGGACGCCTTCTTTCGCATCATCATTTTTGAACACGTCCGAGAACAGCTCAATTTCATACCGGATTCCTTCCGCCAGAGGAAGGTTCTGGCCATGCACCACTGCTTTTTTGATCTTCGCGATCGCCGCCTTCGGCTTAACGGCCAGTGCTTCGGCCCACCGGACCGCTTCTCCGTCCGATTCGCCGGCCGACACCACCCGGTTGACCAATCCGGCCTGCAGCGCTTCGTCCGCACCGATGGAATCGCCGAACATCATGATTTCCATCGCCTTCGAACTTCCGACCAGTCTTGGAAGGCGCTGTGTGCCGCCCGCCCCCGGAAAGATGCCCAGGTTGACTTCCGGCAACCCCAGCTTGGTGTTCTCATCACAGATTCTGAAGTCACAGGAAAGCGCCAGCTCGAGGCCTCCGCCCAGCACATGTCCCTTTAGCGCGGAGATAACCGGAATTGGAAGCTGGCTCAGCTTCTCAAAAGTCTGATGAAAGGCCGCAGTCATCGATAAATCCCTCGAGCCGAGTTTCGGCACGAACTGCTGAATGTCCGCCCCGGCGGAAAATGCCTTCTCGCCAGACCCTTTGATCACCAGTGCACGAATCTCGTCATTACGGTAGATTTCATCCAGGTAACCGGACATGGCCTTGATCACTTCCGGATTCAGAGGGTTATACGGCGGACGATTAATCTCTAACACCGCGATGTTCTGATGGACTTCAAACAACAACACGTTTTGCATCTTCTTTCACTCCCCCTTCATAGCTGTAGAAGCCTTTCCCGGTTTTCTTTCCAAGGTCCCCGGCTTCGACCATCTTCTTAAGTATCGGGCACGGTCGATATTTCGGATCCCCAAACCCTTCATACAGGGACTCCATCGCCCATAGGGTCGTATCGATCCCTGCCATATCAATTGTCCGGAGCGGCCCCATCTTATGTCCGTATCCGTCGATAAAGCCCTGATCGATCTCTTCTGCAGTTCCGACGCCTTCCATGAGTGCAAAGCAGGCTTCATTGACCATCGGCAGCCAGATCCGGTTCATCAAAAAGCCCGGATAATCTTTCTCGGCGGTGATCAGCCGTTTGCCCAGCCCTTCGCCCAACTCCTTTGCTTTTTCATAAGTTTCTTCTGATGTCTGATAGCCCTTGATCAGTTCCAGCAAAGCCATCATCGGAACTGGGCTGAAAAAGTGCATTCCGATCACTTTTTCAGGTCGAGAAGTGGCGCTGGCAATCGCCGTAATAGAGAGCGTTGACGTATTGGAGGCTAGAAGGCAATCCACTCCTGCAAGTTGGTCAAGCTTCTCAAACACCTGTTTTTTCAGCTCAAGTTTTTCCGGGACTGCCTCAATGACCGCATCCGCCTCTTCCACCGAAGTCCAATCCATCGCAAACTTGATCCGGCTCAAGACTTCAGCCGCACTCTGAATCTTCTTTTTCGATTCGAATTTCTCCAATGAGGCAGAAATGCTCGTTCTGGCTTTGTCCAGGCCTTTCTCAGAAACATCCACGATCGTGACATCAAAGCCGGCCTGTGCCGCCACCTGCCCGATTCCCGAACCCATGATGCCTCCGCCTATTACCGTTATTTTCATATCGATTTCCCCCTATCTGTTCAAGAATGTTGGTTAGTCAGCCAGGATCTGTTTGGCGATGATGATGCGCTGAATCTGATTGGTCCCTTCGTAAATCTGCGTGATCTTCGCATCCCGCATCATCCGTTCTACCGGATAGTCTTTGATGAACCCGTTTCCGCCCAACAGTTGGACAGCATCCGTCGTGACTTGCATCGCGGTATCCGATGCAAAGCACTTGGCCATGGACGAATAGGCGATGACATCCTCATCGTTCTGGTCGAGCATCATGGCAGCTTTCTGGACCAGCAGCCGGGACGCCTCCACTTTCATCGCCATATCTGCCAATGTGGACTGGACCATCTGGAAATGCTGGATCGGCTTTCCGAACTGTTTCCTTTCCTTGACATACTCAAGGCAATACTCGTACGCTCCTTTTGCAATGCCAGTAGCCTGCGCACCGACGACCGGCCGGGTGATATTAAAGACATTCATCAGAATCTTGAACCCTTCGCCTTCACCGCCGAGCAGATTCTCTTGAGGGACAAAAACATCTTCGAGGAACAGCTCTCGGGTGACCGATCCGCGGATGCCCATCTTGTTCTCCTTTTTTCCAAAGGAGAATCCAGAGGTGCCCTTCTCCACAATGAACAGTGAAATCCCGTTTGTCCGTTCTTCTGATGTCCTAGCCACAATCACATAGATTTCCGAATCACCGGCATTGGTAATGAAAATCTTGTGCCCATTCAGCCGGTAGCCGTTATCTTCTTTCACGGCCCTAGTTTGAATGCTGGATACATCCGATCCCGCTCCCGGCTCTGTAATTCCGAAGGATCCCAGGACATCGCCTGTGGCCAGCGGAACGACGTATTTCTTTTTCTGTTCTTCCGTTCCGGCCAATAGAAATGGCGTGATGGTGAGTGCCTGTGTCGACAGTGCGACAGAAGTGGATGCGCACGCTGCAGCAATTTCCTCCACCACCGACACATGGGCGGCCGTATCAGATCCGACGCCCCCGTACTCCTCCGGAACATCGATGCCGAAAAATCCGTTTTCCGCCAGCAGGCGGATGTTCTCCCAGGGCGTTTCTCCTTTTTCATCGACTTCCTGTGCTCTTGGAGCAATTTTTTCACGTGCTATTTTTCCGGCAATTTCTTTGATCATCTGAGACTGTTCGGTCATCAGCATGTTCTGCTTCCCCCTTTTAGGTGCTCATTTCTCGTCTTTCCTTGAATACCGGCTGCCTCTGCTCCAGGAACGCACCGATCCCCTCCAGGGAATCGGGATAATCAAACATCATTGAAAACGCTCTCATTTCTTGGTTAATCAAAGTGCTGTCGTCTGCCTCTGGACGGCTAAACAACTGTTTGGCAACCGCAAAGGCCAGACTGCTCTTGTTGGCCAATGATTCGGCAATGAGCAGCGCGTCCTCAAGTGGCCGGTCACTCACTTTTCTGACGAGGCCAATGGACAGGGCCTCCTCAGGCTCAAGCAGCTTTCCGGTATAGATCAGATCCGTCGCATGGGCCTTTCCCACCATCATCTGAAGTCTTGTGATGCCTCCTCCGCCGGGTATCAGTCCGAGATTGATTTCCGGCATTCCGTAAAGGGCATCCGGTCCTGAAATCCGGAAGTCGCAGGTCAGAATCAGTTCAAGGCCGCTTCCCAGACAGTATCCATTTACAACCGCGATATATGGCTTGCCTGAATGAATGATAAGATCCTGAAGGGCCTTTGCCTTTTCAGCAAACCCATAGGCCTGAGAAACGGATAGTCCGCTGATTTCTTTCAGATCCGCTCCGGCCAGAAAGGACTCCCCTTCCGCCTTCAAGATCACAGCCCTCACCGCAGCATCCTGATTAAGTGTCAGAAAAGCGGATGACAGCTCGGCAGTCAGGCTTGAATCCAGTACATTTGTCTCGGCCGACTGCCTGATTGTCACCATACCAACGTGCCGGTCCCGCTCAATGACCAGTTTTTCAAAAACCTCCATGACTCCACCCCCTCCACATCCCGATCACCGCAGATTTTCCTGCTGCCTAGTATTATTGCAAGTTCCATGCCAATTTCATAAATCGCGTTACAGCAGCATTCTGTTGTATGCCGGGCTGTCCGTGGTGAAATATTTCACAGAACCCGGTGAAGATTTTCACCAATTAGGCAAAACAAATAAAGACCGGTGATTTTTTTCACCGGCCTACATTCCATATTTTTTGATTTTCTTCACTAGTGTCGAATGGTCCACCCCAAGATGCCGCGCTGCCTCCCGTATCGTCTTATAACGGTCCAGTGCCAGCCGGATCATCCGTTTTTCGGTCTGTTCACGCAAATCAGGCAGCGGAATGATTTCGTCCGGAAAATAGTCATCGGCCTGATTCTTCAGAAGTTCACGCGGCAGATCCCTGACGTCAATTTCTGGGTCCTCCGTCAGAATCACCAGCTGTTCCATCGTATTTTCCAGTTGCCTGACGTTGCCCGGCCAGGCATATTCAGAAAGAAGCCGGGAAGCACTGGTAGTGAGGCGTTTATCCACCACATACTTCTTGTTGTACTTCTCTAGGAAGTGTCTGCAGAGAACCGGTATGTCTTCCTTCCGGTCGCGGAGCGGCGGGATCTTGATCGGGATGACATTCAGGCGGTAATACAAATCTTCTCTGAACCCGCCCTCCTGTACCATTTGTTTCAGATCCCTGTTAGTGGCGGCCAGAAAACGGATGTCCAGCTTTCTCGGTTTCGTACCGCCTACCCGGGTGACTTCCCGTGTCTGGATCACCCTCAGCAGCTTGACCTGGAGATGCAATGGAATCTCACCGATTTCATCCAGGAGAACCGTTCCTTTGTCGGCTGCTTCCAGCAACCCAGGCTTCGCACTCAGCGCGCCGGTGAATGCCCCCTTTTCGTGCCCGAACAACTCTGCTTCCATGAGTGTCTCGGGAATCGCTCCGCAATTAATCTGGATAAACGGGAAATCCCTCCGGTCACTGACTTTATGGATCGTTTTGGAGACGACTTCCTTTCCGACTCCGGATTCTCCGATAATCAGGATATTCGCTTCTGTCTTCGCGACTTTCGCTACCTTCTCTTTAAGTTTCTTTGTCTCAAAAGATACGCCGATCCACTCATCCGTTTTCAGCATCTGGAGCCTGAGCTGCTGCAACTCGGTATAATTGATGTCGACTTGGTTATGGTGCTCCCGGTATAGGTCATCGATCCTTGAGAAACGGTGGTAGTTGGCTACATAGCAGATAATCTCCCCGTCTTCATCATAGACTGGCTTACTTGTGATGAAGACCTCAATTCCAGTCCGCAGCTTCTGAGAAATTGTCAGAGGATCTTTCTTCAGGATCTTCATCGATTGACTGATGATGATACCGTCTTCTTCCATGTCCTTTGTGGTTTTTCCTACAATTTCAGACGTAGGTACCCCGGAGATTTTCTCAACCGCTTTATTGGCATAGAAGATCTTACCCCGCAGGTCCGACAGCACGAAGCCATCGAAACTTTGGTCAATTGACTCCAGAAAAACCTGATCAATTTCCAACATCGTTTGGTGACTCATCATCTCTTCCCCCTGTCACTAGCCGGGTCCCACCATCCAGTCTTATCTATCATACCAAATTTTCAGACAATTAGTTGCTTACCTGATGGACATCCCCCATAATTAATAGAACAAGATTTTGGGTTAGTGAGGTGTAGTAATATGCAGATTCATTTAACTCAGCGTCAGGAACAACAGCTGATTATGACGACTGAGCTGAGGCAGTCCATCGAACTCCTACAGATGAACCAGATGGAGCTTACTGATTTTTTGCAGGAACAAGAGATGGAGAATCCGCTGATTGAACTTGAATATCCGGATACCCGGATGAGCCATTCCAAACAGAATCAACCTGCGGGCGCCCAAGGCCCTGAATGGATTGAACAGATTGGATCAGAACCTCAGTTGGGCCGGCGCGAGTTATTGCTTAATCTTGAATTCACATTTCGGGATTCCGACACGATCCGCTTTCTCGCTTACCTCATCGGACAACTTGATGACAACGGGTATTTGCAGCTTTCCTCCCAAGACCGCGTGAGCGAAGAAGAATTGAGCAAGGGAATCCGGCTTCTCCAGAAAGTCGGTCCCCCTGGAATCGGTGCTCGGAATCTTCAGGAGTGCCTGCTGCTTCAACTGGAAAGCCACGACGAAGGTGACCATGCCAAGCGGCTGATCCGTGACCACTTTGAACTGCTCACCCGCAGGAAATGGAACGACATTGCACGCTCGATGGAGATATCAATGGACAAGGTCAAGGAGGCGGTTGACCAGATTCGATCATTGAATCCGAAACCCTGTGAACTGGATGCCTCTCCGCCTCCTCACTATGTGATTCCGGACGTGTGGATCACCCTGGAGCCGAACGGAGACCTGACCTACAGGCTCAACGGCCAAGCCCTTCCCCGGATCAGACTGAACACTGACTATTTGCCGCTTATGCATCAGGCGAACGACATTGGCCATTACCTTCAGGACCGTCATAAACAATACAATTGGCTGCTCAAAAGCCTGGAACAGCGCCAGCAAACCCTATCAAATATCACCCAATTTTTGATGACCCAGCAATCCGCATTCTTCCGGAAAGGCGAGCTGTTTCTGAAACCGCTTACGATGGGCACTGTTGCGGACGCATTGGATATTCACGAATCAACCGTCAGCCGGACCATCAAAAACAAGACCATGCAGACACCGGTCGGGCTTATCAACATGAACGATCTGTTCTCCTCGGCACTGAATTCTTCGGAGCCATCTGCCGCTTCAAGCACTCAAGTCAAATCGTTGCTGAAGGATTATGTGTTAAAAGAGAATAAAGCAAAGCCCCTGTCAGACCAGAAGCTGTCCGATTTGATCAAGAGTGAACACGGCATTAGCGTCTCCAGGAGGACGGTCGCAAAGTATAGGGAAGAACTGGACATCCCGAGTTCGGGCGGAAGGAAGGAGATCGGATGATGCTTTATCCAAAAAGAGACGTTGTGGACTGCCTTGTCCACAACGTCTCTTTGACTTATTCCTGTTGCCCCGCAGGCTCCCCTGCTTTCACCAGATCCTGATTCCGTCCCATCAGAATGGCCAACACGATAATCAACACGCCTGTTCCTAGAAGCAGCCATTCGATCCGGACCACGTCTGCCAACGGGCCGAAGACCAGCATGCTGAGTGGCATCATCGAGGTGGAGATCATGCCCAGCACGCCGAACACCCGCCCAAGATAATCTTCTTCAACCTTTTCCTGCAACAGCGTCATGGCCGGTGTGTTGAAGATTGGCATGGCGCCTCCGAAGAGTGCCATGAAGGCGAGATAGATCCAGAAGACCTGGACAAGTCCAAGGCCGAGTGTGCAGATGCCCATGATGATGCTGGCAAAACCGAGCGTCCTAATCCGGTTACGGAATCCGCCCCACGAAGCAATGATGCCTCCGCCTGCCATCATGCCGACGGAAAAGGCAATCTCAATGGCGGTCAGACGCCAGATATCGTCTCCGAAGCTTCTCGTCACCTGGAGCGGTGTCAGAAACGCCGCCGGCGCCATCAGGACGAAGAAGACCGCGAAAAAGAAGAAGAACTTCTTCAGGAATGCATGTTCACCGATGTAGCGGAGTCCTTCCCGGAAATCGCTGAGGTAGCTCGTCTCCTGCTTGTTGGCAGCCTTTTCGTGTACGGCCACTTTGACGAAGAGCAGCAGTGTGAGGATCGCAATCGCCGCAGTCACCACATCAATGAAGAAGATGACTTCGATTGAGGCCATCGCGAGGAGAGCGGCGCTGACCATCGGGGAGACGAACATGATGATTGCCTGGATGCTGCCGTTAATTCCGTTCACCTGTGTCAGCTTCTCTTTCGGAACGATCTGCGGAAGGATTGCACCGACAGCAGGCGTTTGGATACCTGTACCCAAAGCCCGTATGGCTGCCATGAGGAACAGCAGCCAGATCGCGTCATAGCCCATCAGGAAGAGAATGGCCAGAATCAGCGTCGACAGCGCGATCAGACCATCCGCCAAGATGATCAGGATCTTCCGGTTATACCGGTCCGCCCAAACCCCTGCCACCGGCGACAGAAGGAACGTCGGGATAAATCCGCAAATGATGTACAGCGTCATCATCATCCCCGATTTCGTCTCCAGCGTGATATGCCACATGATCGCATACTGCACGAGCGACGAGCCGAACAGTGAGATCGTCTGGCTGCTTAAGAACAGCACAATGTTTCTTAGCCAATTCTCCTTGGCATTAATAACCGAATTCATCGTTTTCCCACTCATTTCTATTCATTTTTGTTTGGGAAGTCCGGTTTGAAAACACAAAAAAGAGGCGGCATTCGCCCCTCTTCTTTGCTTAACCCACTATCAGGTTTCCAAAAGACAGACCGATCCCGTTACTCTGCCTGGAGCAGAGCTTCCATCATATTCAGTTGAATGGAAAACGGAAACGCAATTTCATTGATGCGGTCAACGTGGAAACCTCCTGTGTGTGTAGTTTTATTAGGATAACCGATGAGGCCGGGTTAGGCAATTAGTTTTGCAACAAAAAAGAAGCACCTTTTAAAGTGCTCCTAGAAAAGCCTCACCCAGGGTAACCACCCAATTCCCCAAGGTAATCACTCGCCCTGCTCCCCCTACCAATACCAAACCGCCGCCACAATCGAGATCACCGTAAACAGCCCGCTAAATGCCGCCCCGATCACGTACTGCTCGCGCTTTTCGATTACTTTCGTTTCGAAGGCCAGGTAGGTCGGGATGGAGTGGATCGGCAGTACGAGCATGCTGCCGACAATCAGAATCACGAGGAATGCGAGCTGCACCGGTTCGATGCCGATGAGTTCGGAGTACGAGATGACAATGGGGAAAATGACGACGAGTGCACCGGACGGAATAATAAAGAAAAAGCGCAGGACGAAGACGATCAGAGCAATGACCGACACCTTCACGACAACGCCTGCGCCTTCCGGGATCAGTCCTGTCAGCAGACCTGCCAGCGCATCGGCGGTGCCGTTTTCCGCCAGGATCAGTCCAAGTGAAAACGCCGCTCCGAGCATGAGAAAGGTTTCCCAGTCGTATTGGCGCACCGTCTGATTGGTGATCAGGCCCAATTTCGGCAGGGCGAACAGCGCAATCAGGATGATCGGCGGGACGATGAGGGGCACTTTCCCTTCATCGAGGAACATCCATGCAAGGATCATCAAAATGAATCCGGCCATGACGATCCAGAACCGGGCGCCAAGCGGTTTCCGCTCTTCTTCCAAGGAATCCGCCTCCGCCGCCACCTTCGCCTCAAGCCCTGCTTCGGGGACACTCCGCTTCAGGTACTGCCACATAAACAGCACCATCGCGACCGCTCCGATCCAGAGCGGCGGGGCGACTTTGGCGAACCATTCCAGCCAGGTGAGTTCGGCGACGCCGTAGTCTTTCAGCAGCTGGTGGGCCAAGATCGGGAAGCCCCCGCCGGTAAAGACGATCATTGTGGCGTTCTGGTTCACCATTCCAATCAGGAACAGGCTGTATTTATGGAAAAGGCTCCTGTGCGGATAGCCGTATAAGCTGTTGATGCGGGCCATGAGCGGCTCCATGATCTTATAGCGGGCGGCGGCGGATGGCAGGAAGATCGGCAACGCCAGGATAAATGCCGGGAGTCCCGCGATGATTGCCGCCGGTCCGCCCTTACTCAGTTTGATCAGGATCTTCGCGATTACCTGGTCGACTTCCGCCGCGACGAGCGCTTTGCTCAGAAGCGACAGAACGAGCACGAAATACAAGGCAGGCGACAAAAAACCGCGCAGGGTGTCTTCGACCGTTTCCGCCAGTCCGAAAAGAAACATCAGCGCCAGAAGCAGCAGGCTCGCCGCCCCGCTCGGAATGGGGGCCGCGATCCAGAAATACACCGCGATGATCAGAAGAAGGAGCGTCATCTGCTGTTCTCCGCTGAACCCGCTCAAAAAAGCGGGCTGAATGACTCCCGCAAAGAGGATCATCAGCCCGATGGCGAGCAGCAGCGCCGCCCTTCTGTTCAATAATGCGTTCACGCTTCCGTCGCTTTGTCTTTGTTTTTGCGAAGCTGTTTAACGAGCGGGAAGACAAACGACAGCAGTGCAAGGAAAAGCAGGCTGAGGGCAATCTTGTCGTCCAGGAAGATGGACAGGCTGCCATTCGAAATCGTCAGTGCCTGCCGCAGCGACTGTTCGAGCATCCCGCCCAAGATGAATGCCAGGATAAACGGCGGTGCCGGGAACGAGAAGAGCCTCATCAGAAACCCGATCACACCGAACAAGAGCAGCATGTACAGGTCAAATGTGTTGAAGCTGATTGCGTACACACCGATCATACTGAAAACAATAACGAGTGAAATCAGCAGCGGACGCGGGATCTTGAGGATCTTCGCGAAGTACGGGATCAGCGGCAGGTTGATGATCAGCAGGAAGATGTTTCCGATGTACATCGATGCGATGACACCCCAGAAAATCTCCGGCCGGTCAGTCATGAGCATCGGGCCCGGCTGGACGCCAAGGACGAGGAACGCGCCGAGCATGACAGCGGTCGTTCCGGATCCCGGAATTCCGAGGCTCAGGAGCGGAACAAAGGCACCGCTTGTCGCGGCGTTGTTCGCCGTCTCGGGAGCGGCCAGCCCCTTGACGGACCCTTTTCCGAACTCCTCAGGATTTTTCGAAAGCCGCTTTTCAAAGATGTACGAGATAAACGATGCGATGGTCGCACCCGCCCCCGGGAGCACACCGAGGATAAAGCCGAGGAATGAGTGGCGCGTCATCGGTCCGCTCATATCCTTCAGGTCTTTTTTATCCAGCTTCAGGCTGCCGATGTTGTGTGTGTCGCCGATCGACTTATCTTTTCTGCTCAAAACAAGTGAACATACTTCCGCAATCGCGAACAGACCGAGCGCGATAACGAGGAAGTCGAGTCCTTCTAGCAAGTTCATGTTGCCGAATGTGTATCGCTGCGTCCCTGTCTGGGCATCGATGCCGATTGTGACAACCATGAAGCCGGCAACAGCAGAAATAAGCGCTTTGATCGTCGAGCCCTCAGACAGGCTGGCAATGGCAGTGAGGCCGAGCAGCATCAGTGCGAAGTATGCGGCCGGTCCAAATGAGACAGCCACACTCGACAGCGCCGGTGCCAGAAGCATGAGCAGGACGACCGAAACCGTACCGCCGGTGAACGAAGCGATCGCCGCGATGGCAAGCGCCTTTCCGGCCTTTCCCTGCTGCGCCATCGGATAACCGTCGAACGATGTTGCAACTGCACCGGAGACACCCGGTGCATTCAGGAGGATCGACGAGGTCGATCCCCCGAAGATGGCGCCGTAGTAGACACCCGCCATCATGATGAGTGCCGTCGCCGGTTCCATCCCGAATGTCATCGGGATCATGACGGCGATGGCGCTGATCGGGCCAAGGCCCGGAAGCATTCCGATGATCGTCCCGACAAAAACCCCCAGGATGACAAACAGGATTGCCTCAAGACTGAACGCAGTCTGAAAGCCTGTGATGATTCCATCTAAAGAACCCATAGTAACCTCCTAATTAGAACGGCAGAACCCCGCTCGGCAGCGTGATGCTGAGCAGTTCCGTGAACATAAAGTAAAGGACGAGCGGGAACACGACCGCTGTGATGCCGCTTGCGACGTGATTCCTGTACCCGAGGAAGAACGAACAGAAGAAGATGAACAGCGCCGTCGTAAGGACAAAGCCGATCACTTCAAGAAGCAGGATGTACGCCAAGATCAATCCGGCGACACCGAGGAGCATGCCGATCTCTTTTTTCGGAATGTCGCGCCTCTTTTTCTGCTCTTCCGTTTCGGAATCTTTTGCGAAGAACAGGAAAATGGACAGGACAATCAGCAGCACGCCCAATGTTTTGGGCAGGACGTCGGCATCGACGATCGCGTATGGATAGCTGGGGATGCGAAACGCACCGAACAGATACAGCGCACCGATTGCGACAAGGACGAGGCTGACTTTCTGATTCATCGTTTTAAGCATGGGAACATCTCCTGTGATGCTGTATTGATGGTTCGTCATTTTTCGCGCCCAAGATGGATGGAACCCCCCGCCTCTTTTCAGAAGCCGGGGGTTCCGGGATCTTGAACTTTTTCGGAAGACGGGCGGAGCCGGTCATTCCAGGGTAGTTCGTCAGGCAGCCTGCTTACTTCGCAAGGCCGAGCTCGTCGAGGAGTGTCTGGATCTCTTCGCGCTGCTCATCGAGGAACGTTTTATACTCTTCGCTATCGAGGTACATTTCGTTCCAGCCAAACTGCTCGCGGATTTCTCCGAATGCTTCGGAGTCGCTGAGTTCCTTGAATTTCTCTTCGTAGTACTCGATGGCAGCCGGTTCCATGTCTGCAGGACCGAAGAAGCCTCTCCAGTTGATGAAGGTTTCATCGATTCCCTGTTCCTTGGCAGTCGGGAAGTCTTCGAGGACTTCGCCTTCCAGGCGCTCTTCGGATGTGACGCCAAGTACGCGGACCTTGCCGGCCTTTACCTGCTCGACCGTTTCGGCAACACCTGTGGAGTAGACATCCACACTGCCGTTCAGCAGCTGTGTCATGCCGCCCGCATCCTGTGCGGAAACGTACTTGATCTTCGTAATGTCAACGCCTGCAGCCTTGGCGATCTGGACAAATTGCATATGGTCCATCGAGCCAGGGGACGACGTGCCGACAACGGTTACGCTTGTCGGGTCTTTCTTCATGTCTTCAAACAGTTCGTTCAGGTCCTGCCACTTTGCGTCTTCGCGCACCGCGAATGCCGCATAGTCCGCGATGACGTTCGCGATCGGCGTGAAGTCTTCGTGGTCATATTCGGACTGCCCGTTCAGCGGGATGAAGATCATCGGAGGCGATGTGACAAACAGCTTGTGCGGGTTGCCTTCATAGTTGGCGATGTACGACCAGCCGACAGCTCCCCCGCCGCCTTCCTTGTTCGTGACGCCGATTTTACCGTCAATGATTTCTTCTTCCTGAAGGACTTTCGCCGCCATTCGGGCAGTTGTATCCCATCCGCCGCCTGCGCCAGCAGGAGCGACAATTTCGATGGATTCGGACGGCGTGAATTCTCCGCCGTCTCCGGCATTGGCAGTTTCGGACGCACCGTCATCGCTGCCGCAAGCGGCCAGCATCATGGACAAGCCCAGTGCAGCGGGCAGTAGGAATTTCTTCAATGGTGGTTCCCCCTTCGTTTATACGAATTTCTTCAATGACATAGTTTTCAGTTTAGTAGCCCAATTGCGTACTGTAAACGTTTGCAAATTAAAGGGCGTTTTGTTCATTGTGTTCACGAGGTTAAGTACAGTTCAAACCTAGGAGCCCATATTCGTACCCTATTGGTAACCACTCCATGCGCCGGGGTAACCACTCGCCCGCCCGATGTAATCACTCATCAAAAAAACGCCGCTCCGGGGCGGCGTTTAGCTGTTCTTGTTTATGAAGTATTTCCGCTCGGGTCTTCCTACGGCCCCGTATTCCAGGTCGGCGATGGCTTCGCTTTCGGAAATGAGGTATTCCAGATAGCGGCGGGCGGTCGTGCGGGAAGCGCCGATCTGTTCGCCCATTTCTTCTGCGGTGATGCCGGCTTCCAGTTGCTGAAGGGTGTCCCTGACCTTGTCCAACGTAAGGGGATCGATTCCTTTTGGAGTTTGGACCGGAGCCGGTTGATCTGCCTCAGCAGACACACCGAGCAGCCGGTCAAGCAGGTTCTGGTCAAAGTCCCGGACGTCGCCGAGCTGCTGCGTCTTCAACTTATATCGGGCGACCGCCTCGATAAACCGCTCCTTTTTCACCGGCTTGATGATGTAGTCGGTGACGCCTTGGTTGAGAAGCCGGCTGACGATGTCGTGCTCGACCGCTGCTGAAATGATGATGAAGTCGAGTTCAGGACGGATCATTCTCAGCTTCGGGATCAGTTCGACGCCGGTGGTGTCCGGCATAAAGACATCCAGAAGCACCAGATCGACTTCCTTTTCCTCCACCGCCTTCACCGCGTCACTGCCCGTCAGGACTTTCCCGACCACTTCCACCTCCGGTATTTCTCCCAGAAACCCTTCGTGGATGCCGGCAATCCTGAAATCATCTTCTACAATCAATACACGGATCATCCAACTCCTCCTTCCTGCTTTGGTATGAATACGGTGAACACCGCTCCGCTTCCGGGGCTGTTGTGCGCTTCGATATAGCCGCCGAGTTCGTCCACCACCTCGCGCACAAGCGGAAGGCCATACCCTCTTCCGGCTGATGCCTTCGTGGAGTATCCCCGTTCATAAAGCCGGTCCAGTTCCTCTTCAGGCAGGCCGCCTCCGCTGTCTGCGACTTCAAAGATGATTTCCTGGCCAATGTCCGTCGCAAAAAACGTAACTTCCCGGCGTTCTGCGCTCCGCACTTCTTCCATTGCGTTGTCGAGAAGATTCCCGAGAACCGTGACAATCTGGGCGATGCCGATGTGCCCGGGGAGCGGGCCGAGGCCGCTGTTGTCATCAATGTTTAACTGGACTTTGATCTCTGACGCCTTGCCGAGCTTGCCCATGAGGATCGCCTGCACGGTCGGGTCCTGGATCTGTGTGAACAATATCCGGTTCTGGCTGCGCGCGCTGTCGAGCTCGTCCGAGATCAGTTCAATGGCTTCAGTGTAATTCCCCAGTTGCATGAGTCCTGAGATGACATAAAGCTTGTTCGTGTATTCATGGGTCTGGGCCCTCAGGTATTCCGAGTACTCGCGCACCTCTGAAAGCGTGTCGACAAGCTCCTTCAGCTCGGTCTTGTCCCGGAAGCTGAATACTGCGCCCGCAGGTCGGCCTTCCCGTTCGACCGGCACCGCATTTACGATCACATGACGGTCGTTGATGAGCGCTTCCTCATTCGACAGTCGGGCATCCGGCCGGAGGAAACGCTGCGCTTCCAAGTCCGGTTGCACCTCATCCAGCCGGGTGATGTCCTGCTTTTCCGAAAGCCCGAGCAGCCGCCGCGCCGAATCATTCAGCATCGTGATCTCCCCTGCTTTATTCACCGCAATGATGCCCTCGTGTACCGAAGACAGGATCGCCGTCCGCTCGGTGTAAAGGGATGCGATTTCCGCCGGCTCCAGCCCCATCGTATCCTTCCGGATGCTGTCTGCGAGCCGGATGCCTCCGATCACGCCAACGACAATGATAAGCAGGGCAAGTGCAATGATCTTGCCAAGCCGTTCATAGATAACGGAGCGGATATCTTCTACCATGAACCCCACCGAGACAACCCCGACAATATTATCCTCATAATCCAGAATCGGCGCCTTCCCCCTGACCGAGGGACCGAGACTGCCGACGGCCTCAGAGATGTACGACTCGCCACCGCGCAACGCACGGTCATTGTCTCCCCCGACCATCTTCTTCCCGATTTTGTCCGGATCCGGATGCGCATACCGGATACTGTCCGTGTTCCCGATGACGACATACTCCGCACCAGACAAAATCCGCACCTCTGTCGCGATCGGCTGCAGGATCACTTCGGGATGCGCCTCATTAAACGCGTTGCGCACAGACGGCATCTTCGCCACCACCTGCGCCATCTGCAGCCCCCTCTCCCCCATCTCCTGTTCAATCCGCTGGTACTCCATAACAGAATAAAAGATGGTCAGGAGAAGCGAGACGAAAAGGATCAGGCCGGTGACCAGGCCGAGTATTTTAGTTTGCATGGAGACATTGGGAAACATGGGAGAGCTCCTTTGTATAGGCCAATCGGTTCAGGTCTTATTGCTTCTATCATAAAGGTTATTTAAGGTTGGATGAATAGTTGTGGGATAGTTTCTGTTTAATTCTTTAGAAAAAAGTAAAAAGCAGCACGCCCGAATTGCCGGACGTGCTGCTCTCTCTTTTTTAGTCACTTCTCACTTTTTATATTTCAACAAAGCCTCCAGCATGATTTCCGCCGCATTTCCGATATACGCCCAATCCGAGTCTTCTTCCGGATTGTGACTGATTCCTTTGATGCTAGGGACGAAGAGCATACCGACTTCTGTGTGATGGGTAAGGGTGTTGGCGTCATGATTGGCGCCACTGACCAGTTCCATCACGGGAAGATTAAGCTCACTTGCCGCTTCTTTAAGAACTCCTCTGACACTCTCCGAAAGCTTGCTCGCCTTTTTCTTTACGCCCGGAATGATTTTCACATGATAATTTGCCCTTACCCATTCCAGAATTTCTTTTTCGAACGAATCAATGCTTTCCTGATTTCCCGATCGGACTTCGAATGTGAGTTCCACTTCGCCCGGGATGACGGTAGCGAGATTGGGCATCACATTCAGTTGTCCGACGGTAGCGACAGTCCCATCAGTGTACTTCTTCACCGCTTGATGGATATGAAGGACAATTTCACTGGCATGGACGAGTGCATCATCCCGTGAGTTCATCGGCATCGTTCCTGAATGGCCCGGGGTGCCCAGCACTTTGATATGTGACCTGGAGATTCCTGCGATATTAGTGACGATTCCCGTCTTATTGTCATTCTCTTCAAGGACAGTACCCTGCTCGATATGAAGCTCAAGGAATGCCTTGTACTCGGGCAAGGTTCCGACTGCACGCCGGATCTCTTCTTTTGTCACACCGAGAGACTCCAACAAGGAATCATCAAACTCATCGGGGTCCACCTGGCCGGTCACGACGCGGCTGCCGAATGTGCCGCCCAGAGGATTTCCTTCCTCTCCTTTAAAGATAACAAGTTCAAAAGCTACTTCCGCATTGTCCATCTGATCTCTCAGTACCCGGATGCACTCAAGTCCTACAAAGACGCCCAGCGCTCCGTCGAAAAGACCCCCGTTTTTCACGGTATCCACATGGGATCCGAAGGCGATCACCGGGGCATTATCGGGTCCAATTGTTCCATACAAGTTTCCTATGCTGTCTGTTCTCACTCTGGCGCCATAGGTCTCCAATTCCTGCGCAACCCACTCAATGACCTGGTCCTCTTCTTTTGAGAAAGCGAGTCGTGTGTATCCTTTTTCACCGCTATTATATCGATTCGCAACTGTTTCCAATTGGTGTTTGATCCGCTCAACGTCAAGTTTCACTTTAGACAAGTTGCTCCCCCCATCAGTTGATTCGTCCGCAACCATTCTTTAAACGTGGCACACCTCCTGTGATAAAGCAATATGTCCTACACAAAAAAAGCAGACAGAGAAAAGGCCTCTGTCTACTAAGGCTCAGATTATGATTTTGGCGCCAAATCAACCGCTTGGCGAATCGCTTCCATCAGGCTTTTCTCATCGGCAATACCGGTGCCTGCAATATCGAAAGCTGTTCCGTGATCGACGCTCGTCCGGACAATCGGCAGACCGACTGTGATATTGACGCCTGCATCCAGTCCGAGGACTTTCACCGGACCATGCCCCTGGTCGTGGTACATGGCGACGACGATGTCAAAGTCGCCCCGGACCGCCCGGAAGAAGAGCGTGTCTGCCGGAAGGGGGCCGACCACATCGATGCCTTCTTCCTGAGCGCGTTCAACACCAGGAATGACTTTCTCTTCTTCGCCGTAGCCGAAGAGCCCGTTTTCTCCGGCGTGCGGGTTAATTCCGCAGACGGCGATTTTCGGGTTTTCCAGTCCCGACCGCCGGAGGGTTTCGTGCGCCAATTGGATCACCCGGTACACCCGCTCCGGGTTGATCATCTTAATGGCATCCACAATGCCGACGTGTGTAGTGACGTGGATGACGCGGAGATTCGGGGCAGACAGCATCATGGAGTATTCCTCAGTTCCGGTCAGGTCTGCAAGAATTTCAGTGTGGCCCGGGTACAGATGGCCGCCTTTTTGAAGGGCTTCCTTGTTGAGCGGTGCCGTACATATAGCAGAGATCTTCCCGTCCATGGCAAGCCGGATCGCCGTGGCCAGGTATTCAAACGCTGCATGGCCCGCTTCCGGTGAGACTTTCCCTACCGGGAGGTCTGCCGGCAGGAGATCCAGGTCGAGGCAGTAGACCGTTCCGCTATCTTCAGCCAAATCCGTCAGCTCGTCCTCTGTGATGGCCCGAACAGGAACTTCGCTCCCAACAAACGTTTTTGCGCGCTCCAGCATACTCATGTCACCGATGATGACCGGCCGGCAGATGTCATGCATCTCCGAGTGCTGAAGGCTTTTCAAGATGATTTCCGGACCTACTCCGGCTGCATCTCCCATTGTGATTCCGATGATCGGTTTTGAATTCACTTTATTCATCCTTTCCTGTTACCAAGCGAAGGGCACACGCAAGTGACGACGGGTTGCCGAATCCGCCGGCTTTTGTAACAGCCCAGTATTCACTGTCCGCTCCATACAATCGCCCGAACGGCAGTCCCGGTTCGACTTCATCAAGAAGCTGCATCCGATCTAGCCCCAGCTGACTGCACACGGTTTTCGCCGTGTCTCCGCCGGTCAGGATCAGCGCATCAACTTCCGGGTATTTCCGGATCAGTTCTTCTGCCGTCCGGCCCAGGCCTTCTGCTATTCTTTCCCCAATTTGTTGCTTGTCCAACCCGAGCGCCTGTCCTGCCTTCAAGGCAGACTCACGCTTGTCTTCACCCGATCCGACGAACAGCGCCAAATGCTTGTCCGAGGGACAGTACATATCTGCCTTCATGACGTCTCCCCGGACAAATGCCGCGGGATCCGCTTCGATCATATGGACATCCGGCTGCAGCCGCAATGCCTCCAGCTGACGGCGGGTCGCATCGGAAAGGCTTCCCGATACGACAAGCACTTTTTCCGCAGCCGGTTTTTTTGCAGCCTGCTGTTGATCAGTTGTCAGCTTTAGTGCGTCCGGCAACTGTTCGGCCAGCCCGCCTGAACCTGCCCAGACTATCGTAGACTCCAGCTTACCGAATCCTTCCGCAATGGCCCTCAGATCCTCATCGGTTTCGGCATCGCAAACAATCCAGTTCTGCCCTTTGCAGGCAGCCTCTTCTGCAAAACCTGCGATGCGCTGTGGTCCCTGTCTCACCTGATCCATCGGTAATAGCGTGATCCGGCCTCCAGCCGCCTTTTCGAACAGTGACGGCAGATACCCTTCCGTGACTGGTGTCTTCGGATCTTTGGCAAATTCCGTTTCGGTGATGAGCTGACCGTTCACATAATGGTTACCGTCCCGCGTGATCCTGTTTAGTTTCGGAAACGCGGGGGCGATGACCATCATGTCCGGTTTGCAGACGGCTTCCATGGCGGCCAATTCTTCGGGCACATTCCCTCTCATTGTAGAGTCCAGCTTTTTATAGAAATGTATGACGCCCATCTTCTTCAACAGACGGGCAGCCTGGCTGACTTTTTCAGAGGCAACCTCGGGAGCAGCAGAGCGGCTGTCGGTATCCAAGATCACGGCATCGGCAAGAGTCTCCCCCGCTTCTTCCTTTAGGAGGACCGTTGAGCTCAGGCCTTTTTTGGCCAACTGCACACCGCTGTCATTCGCGCCGGTCAGATCATCTGCAATGATTCCAAATTTGTTCCTCAACAATGACACTCCTTATCCTCCCGCTTTGACGAGGTCTCCCTCTTCAATGCGATAGCCTTTCTTCTCCAATCGTTTGACGAGGAAGCCCATGTAAAGCGGCAAGAGAATAGCCGTCGTCACCACGGAGGCGGCAACCTGTACCGTAGCCAGTTCCACAAACGGGGCAAAGCTGGCATTGGCAGCGGCAATTGCCGCCGGTGTGGCAACCGCATTTCCTGCGGTGGATCCTTCCGCCGCACCCACAAGCGGGTTCCACTTGAACGCTTTAAAGATGAGATAACCGGCAGTTCCTGTGACGAACACCGTCAGCAGGCCAAGAATAATCCCTGTCAGGCCGCCTTCAATGATGGCTTTAAAGTCGATTCCCATACCGAGCGCAAAGGCAAAGAACGGAATCAGCATCGAGCTTCCCTTATCCAGGAACACCCGCATTTCTTCATCCAGGTTACCGAGGATCATCCCGATCAGGATCGGCAGCAGAACAGCCACGAACGACACGAACGAGAACATCCCGTCAACAAAGCCCATCGTTCCGAAGATCGCCAGTGCGACCATTGTGAAAAACGGTCCATCATTCAGTGCGAGCAGCGAATAGGCCGCCCGGTCTTCTTTGTTTCCGTACTGTCCGACCAGCGCCATATACAGCCCGCCGTTGCTGTTGGTCATGGCAGCAATGATGGCAATCGGTGCAAGTCCGAGCCAGAGTCCGTTTGAATCCGCAAGCATGTAAGCAAGGAGACCGACCGCCGCTCCGACTACCCATTTTGTTGCAAGCAGCGTCGCACCTTTACCGACGGAAACCCCAAAAGAACGCAAGTTAATCTGTGCACCGGTACAGAACAGGAACAGTGCGATCAAAGTGGAGGCGCCGTCTACAAACAATGCCTCTGTAAAGTTCCCGATCCTGAGCAGATCCGGAGCCAATGTGTTGATCGTTGCCGCGAGCAGGAGCGGTACAACCATCATTCCGCCCGGAATCCGGTCCAGCGTTGCCTTGATCCTCATTTCTTTTCCCCCTTTTATATCCTCAATCCACAATAGCTTGCAATCGTTTGCAAAATCATCTTAGATAATCATAGTGCAAATTGCAACGAAAAATTCATAGTTAATTATAATTTTATTTAAATGGTTGCAATAAGCAACACTCATCATTAAAAAAAAGCTGAAACTCTTTAGAGTCTCAGCTTTCTCCATAGCGTGGTCCGGTTAATTCCCAGACGCTTTGCCGCTTTTGTTTGGTTTCCTTCTTCTTCCCGGAGCACCTGCTCGATGATGTTCCGTTCGATCTCTTCAAGAGTACCGGCCATTACGTTCGCGGGAGGGATGTTTTGAGACTCCGATTGCGGACTGATCCAACTCTCCACACCTGCCGAACTCAGCACCGCGCCCTCTGCCTGGCGGACAGCCTTCTGGATCACATCGGTCAGTTCAATTCCGTTGCCCGGCCACGGATAAGAAGCAAGCCGCTCTGCAGCGTCCTCCCCAATCCGGACAACCGGCGACCCTTCATCCTGATGGATTCTGGACACATGCCATGCCGCCAGCGCACGAATGTCCTCCTTCCTTTCCCTCAGAGGCGGGAGGTTGAGGCAGACCGCTCCGCCATACACACTGCGGAATCGGAAACCAGGTCCGGCAGCCAGGATAACGGTCAGTCCGCTCCCCAGCCATTCATCGGCCCTTCCCGCCAATAGGGCATGTTCTTCGGCAGTCAATGTTTCCAGCCCGGTCAGATAAACCGTTCGGATGTCCCGGTCCAAATGATGTGGAATGACCGCTTCCCCTGCCGGTACTGTCATCAGCAACCCTTCTCCCTGTTGACGGAGGTGATGAATATGAGCAGCCAAAGCCGACCTTCCTGTTCCGCGCTCTCCATGAAGCAGCCAAAGGCCTTTCCCGATTTGCTCATCAATTTCTGCCATCACTTGTTGCATGGCAATACTTTCTGCAACAATCACCGGAGGATGAGCCACAATCCGATAGTCTGCCTGTGTCGGGTTCGGATTGAGCCTCTCAAACAATAAGAGCGTTCCGCTCCCCACTTGACTTTGTATCGGTTTTGATGTGACTTTCATGTGTCCAGACTCTGTTTCTGTCATCCGGACAGTTTTTGAGGATGTCCATGTTCCAAAGGGATGGCCCTCCCCAAAAGCGGAATCCGGCACCTGTCCTACTGACCAGATCTGCTTGCCCTTCTCATCCAGAAGGACGACTCCATCGGCCTGGTCGGCTAACGCCGACTGAAGCATCGCCAACTCCCGCTTCATTCCGGAAAGGAGCCCATGAACATTTTTCGCCCGCTCATAAGCATCCATAATGGATTCCGCACCAGACTGGATCAGGATACTTTCCAGTCCCAAAGTTGTGGATGTGTTGACCGTCACCACATCCCCCATGACAAGACGGGTCCCTTGTTCTTTCAGCCGGCTGATCAGTTCGGCCACTTCCGATTCATGCTCCAGCGTATGGACCTCAATATCTAGGCCAAGAAGATCCACGATTATCCGCGCCCCTCCTGTAATACTAGAGAAGCCGACAATCGCCTTCTTGCCCGGATAGCCTTCCGCCACGGTCACCGCCCGCAGCACATCATAACCGGAAATATGAATATCAATCACTGGAATCGAAGTCTGGGACTTCAGCAGTTTCGCTGTTCCCCCGCGGCTCACAATGACATCCGCACCTGCCACTTCCGCTTCCTTAAGTGCTGATAGGGCATCCCCAAGGTTCCCTTCCCGGATCTCCACATTCATTTCCGGCATGCTATTTAAATGACTTTGTATCACAGTTTTCATTGCAGGATACGGTGTGATCCAATAACTTTTTATATTCATTCTCCTCACCCGCTTTTATCGTACCATGTTGAGTGGGGATGCGCTCTTTGGGTCTCATCGAGGCTCCCCCCTCCCGCCGAATCACGTTTCTGCTTGCTGACTTTTTTAGTCATTCAAATGTGTTAACTAGCATGTATTCATAACTTCATCACTGAAAATCCATTTTTCAAAATTCATTGACATCAAGTTTCGACATTGTTAGTATTCTTCATGAAAGCGCTTTTATTTTTTGCCCTTGAGTTGAATCCCATTCAACAAAGTTGAATATTATTTTATACCTAGGAGTGATTTCGATGACAAAACCGAGTTCGCGACTGCCTCAGTTTTATAAAAAGAGTGTTGAAGAGCGAATCGAACAGTTAAAAGAGATGAATGTTCTGGACGAGGAGACACTCGCCATCCTGACAGAACCGCAAGGATTGCCTATCGATATCGCCGACCGGATGATCGAGAATGTGATCGGCAATTTTGAGCTTCCGCTTGGAATCGCCAGCAACTTTATCATCAACGGCAAGGAGATTCTGATTCCGATGGCGGTTGAAGAACCGTCCGTTGTTGCTGCGGCTTCCAACATGGCTCGGATTGCGCGGAAATCCGGCGGGTTTGAAACTTCCTATACCGGTTCCATCATGATTGCGCAGATGCACGTGCTGAACCTTGAGGATCCTGAGAAGGCTCGGGAAGTGATTGAAGCAAGCAAACAGGAGCTCTTGGAAATGGCTAATTCATATGATCAAACCTTGCATTCTCTTGGCGGCGGTGCCAAAGATATTGAAATGCGCGTTCTTCATATGAGGAATGGAGACCCTGTTCTGGCCATCCATCTCATTGTCGATGTACTGGATGCCATGGGAGCAAACGCAGTTAATACGATGACGGAGCGTCTTACACCAAAGATTGAACAATTAACTAACGGTAGCGTTCTTCTCCGGATTCTCAGCAATCTGGCAGCCTATCGTCTTGCGAAAGCAACAGTAAGAATCCCGGTTGAGCATCTGGAAACTGATGAGTTCTCCGGTGAAGAAGTCGCACGGCGAATGGAACAGGCCAACGAAATTGCCGTGATCGACCCCTACCGCGCCGCTACCCACAACAAGGGCATCATGAACGGGATCGACCCCGTCATTATCGCAACCGGAAATGACTGGCGCGCAATTGAGGCCGGTGCTCATGCTTACGCCTCCCTTTCCGGGCAGTACCGTGCACTTACCGAATGGCATGTCGAAGACGGGGTACTCACCGGCTCCATCGAGATTCCAATGGCGGTCGGTATTGTCGGGGGCGCAACCAAAACCCACCCTGCTGCACAAGCCTCCCTGAAGCTGATGGGGGTTGAAAGCAGTTCGGAACTCGCACAGATCATCGCCGCAGTCGGACTCTCCCAGAACATGGCGGCTATACGAGTTCTGGCTACCGAAGGTGTTCAGCGCGGGCATATGGCCCTGCACGCAAGAAACATTGCAGTTCAGGCCGGTGCCGAGAAAGATCAGATCGACTGGCTGTCCAACAAGATGGTGGAAATGAAAGACGTCCGGATAGATACGGCAAAAAAGCTCCTCAAAGAATTGCATGCCGGCAAGAAAGAGTGACGTTTATGGCACTACAGACTACAGGACAAAAAATACGAAACCTGCGGCTCGGCAGAGGCATGACCCAGCAGCAGCTGGCCGACCAATGCGGGCTAACCAAAAGCCTGATCTCGAAAATTGAACATGGACAAACCGGTTCGGCTGTCGCCACTCTTTCAAAATTGGCGAATGCGCTGGGTGTAACCCTGTCCTGGCTTTTGCAGGAAGAAGATGCAAAGCCGCTGTCCATTACGAGAGTGAGTGAGCGGCAGGAAATCCAGGCCGGCGAAGAGGCGGGTTATCTTTATCAGACATTGGCCGTATCATCCAGTAACACCAAAATTCAGCCGACTTTTGTCCGGGTGTTGCCGGGAAATCGGGATCTTGTGCCCTACACTCATTCTGAACACGAATTTGTCTATGTGCTGCAGGGAGAAATTGACCTTTCCTATGACGGGGAACTGACAAGATTGCGGGAAGGGGATACTGCTTACTTTGACGGAAGCAGACCGCATGTCTTTTTGCCGACGGAAGACGACAAAGAAGCCAATGTATTATCCATCTTTATTTCCAACTGATCGAAGGGGGATTTCTAATGGAAAAAGAAAGGCGTTATTACGACGTCTGGGGGGATTCGGTGGATCTGAAGGATTTGCTGATTTCGATTGTTTTATGTATCACCGGTACACTAGGCGGCTATATCATCGCGCCGAATGAGCCGCCGATGCCGCTCGTATTCGGCCTTGCCGGCGGTGTGATCGCATTTATTGCCTGCAGTGTCTTTATCCGGCCAAAACGGAATGTTCATGCCGAAGAGGAGGATGCATCCTGATGGATCTCACGATTATTCTCCTTATGATCCTGGCCAGCGTCGGGGGCGCTGTTCTCTATACGCTCATCGGGATTGCACCCGGTACTGACGAGACAGCTGTTCTGGCTCCGGTCACACTGGCAATGATCTTGCTGGGTGTTTCGCCATATGTCGTACTGGCCTTTTTCTTCTCGGCAATCGTTGCAAAGAAGCTGACCGACTCCATTCCGGTTGCTGTCGCCGGTATTCCGGGCGGTGTCATGGCTGCACCTATGGTTGAGCACGCCATGGTCTTAAAGGAACATGGTCTGCCTGACGTGAGTATCAGAAAAATGGCTTCCGGCTCTGTAATCGGGACCCTGGTATCCCTTCCTTTAAGTCTCTTGGTCGCCAGCCTCATTATTCCTTACGCAGAAACCATCAGTAAGCATGCCGGATTGATCTTTTTCCTGGGAGCTGTCTTCCTGGCACTCATGGCGAGCAATAAAATCCTGTCCCTGCTCATGATCCTGCCATTTGCCCTGCTGATTCAGGGGCTCCGGCAGCTGTACTGGGAGACGGGTATTGTCCCGGCGGATACAACCGTCTTTGTTTCCTTCTTCCTTGGCATCACCATCGGACCGGTCGTCTTTAAACTGTTCGAACTGATGAACAAAGACGTTCGGGACAAGGAGTATACCGAGAAAGAAAAGGACATCACGTTCAAGCGCCAGCAGCAATACAAAGGTTTCCCTAACCCGTTCAAGATTCTGACCAAACAGGAAATCGGAACATCCGCAGCAGGTGCCGGCCTCGGGACCCTGACGTTCTTCCTTACACCTGTCGGGATGACGATCTTCTTGGGTGAGGCCCTGACCCGTCATATTAAAGACCCGGTCAAGCGCGCATCAAGAGCCATCTCGACGATGGACGGGCTGACCAATGCTTCCTATATTTCCGGTACTCTGATCCCTCTTCTGGCAATCGGACTTCCGCTTTCGCCAATGGCCATCGGACCGGCAAACGCACTGTTCAATGCACCGCCTGTCATGACGCCCGAGAATAACTTCCACCATATCATGTCGATGAGTGAGATTATGATTGCCGCAGTTATCGGATCGGCCGTTGCCATTGTCCTGACCTTCTATGCGACAATCAAATACTCCAACCAAATCTGTGCCTTCGTATTTAAGCGTATTCCGCACGAAGCACTCATTGGACTCTTTGCAGGACTCGTCGTTATGCTCGCATTCATGGACGCCGGCTGGGTCAATATCTTCGGCGTGCTGCTTGTTGCACTAATCTCAGGGCTCTTACACCGGTTTGGCGTCAACTATGGGGTGATGTTCATGGTTCTTTATGCGGCGCCTTGGTTGATGGGTGTAATTGGCTAAACCAAATCGTTACTATACAAAGAAGACGACACCGGACTTCACTGGTGTCGTCTTCTTTGTACCTTATACATAAACATCCAATCCAGGTAGCCACTCACCCTCCCAAGGTAACCACTCCTATCCCGTACACAAAGACCGCCCGGAGAGTCTTCCCTCCGGACGGTCTTCGAATTAGAGACATCTTTTCCTTATCCAAACAGCTTCTCTGTACTCTTCCCCTTTAATTCCCCCGCCAGCTCCATAAAGAACGGCAGCGATTCCGGGTTGCTCATGGAGTCCGGATTAATCACGCGTTCGGGCTCAAACCCGAGAAGAAGCTTCCGAATCGGCACTTCCAGCTTTTTGCCGTTCAGGGTTTTCGGGATGTCGGATACTTCGTAGATTTGGTCCGGCACGAAGCGCGGAGAGAGTTCCTCTCGGATCTGTTTTTTGATCTGGGCGGCCAGGTTCTCGTCGAGTTGGGCGCCTTCTTTCAATACAACAAACAGCAGCAGTGACGCCGTTTTTCCGATCATCTCAAGGTCGATGACGAGGCTGTCGAATACGTCATCCACGCCTGCGATGATTCGGTACAGGTCGCTCGTCCCCATCCGGACACCGGAACGGTTGATCGTGGAGTCGGAGCGGCCGTAGATGATGCACCGTCCTTCCCCATCGATTTTGATCCAGTCGCCGTGTTTCCAGATGCCCGGGTAGTCGTCGAAATAGCTTTCATGGTAACGTTCGTTGTTCTGGTCACCCCAGAAGTAGATCGGCATGCTTGGCATCGGTTTCGTGATGACAAGTTCGCCCACTTCGTCGGTCAGGGAATAGCCTTGTTCGTCAAACGCTTCTGCTGCCACGCCCAGCGACCGTCCCTGGATTTCCCCGATGCGCACCGGGTCGATCGGGACGCCACCCACGAAGCCCCCGGCGATATCCGTTCCGCCGCTGACTGATACGAGCCAGACATCAGATTTCACATGGTCATATACCCACCGGTAACTCTCTGCCGTGAGCGGTGCGCCTGTGGAGAAAACGGATTTCAGCTTACTTAGATCGTATTTCTCCTTCGGGCTGACGCCCATTTTGGATGAGCTGGCGATAAACGGCGCACTCGTACCGAAGAAGGTGATGCCGGTTTCTTCCGCCAGTTCCCAGAGGACATTCATGTCCGGATTCGAAGGGCTGCCGTCATATAGGACGATTGTTGAGCCGGCCTGCCAGCTTCCGACCAGCAGGTTCCACATGATCCAGCCGGTTGAGGAAAACCAGAAGACGACGTCATCCGGCCCCAGGTCATGCTGGATGGTCATCAATTTCTTGGTTTCCAGAACGATTCCGCCGTGGCTGTGGACAATCGGCTTCGGAAGTCCCGTAGTCCCGGACGAATAGACGATCCAGAGCGGATGGCTGAACGGGAGCCGCTCCGCAGCAAGCGGGACATCTTCCTGCAGCAAGCTTTCCCAGGCCATGCAGTCCTCTGGCACGTCTTCCTGGATATACGGGACGAAAATCGTATGCTGGACCGTCTGCAGCTGCTTCCGGATGGTCTCCACGTCACCGCGTCTGTCAAACGTCTTTCCATTATAGGAATAGCCGTCGACCGCAATCAGGACGACGGGCTCGATCTGGCCGAACCGGGTGACCACGCTGTCGGATCCGAAATCAGGTGCGCATATTGACCAGACGGCACCGATGCTTGCGGCTGCCAGGAAGCCGATCGCCGCTTCCGGTATATTCGGCAGGTAGGCCGCGACCCGGTCGCCCGGCTTCACGCCCATGTCCCGGAGGTTCTTGGCGACTGACGCCACCTGCTTCTCCAGCTCCCCCCAGCTGATCGAACGGGTCGGAAGAAATTCGGAGCGCGCATAAAGCGCAGGCCGGTCCGCTTCCCGGTTCGAGAAGACGTTTTCCGTGAAGTTCAGCGACGCCCCCTGGAACCACCGGGTCTCCATCATGGAGCTGCCTTCCAATACATTCGTATAGGATGGGTCACCGACCACACCGGTGTATTCCCAGATGCTTTCCCAGAACGCCTCCAGCTCATCCACAGACCACTTCCACAATTCCGGATACTGGCTGACTTCTACACCTTTTTCTTTCTTGAGCCAGGCTATGAAATCCCACATGACCGTCTGTTCAATTCTCTGTTTGGAAGGTGCCCAGATAACCTCCCCTTGTGCGGTTGCTGTCATTTCACTTCCCCCTTCACCCTCAATAAGTTTTTTTGAATCTTCCCGATAGATGTCCTTGGGAAGTCGTCAATGATCCGGAATTCCTGGGGCACTTTAAAGTAGGAGAGCCGTTCTTTGCAGAAGTTCTCCAATTCACCTTCCGTCACCTGTTCCCCGTCAAACAGTTTGATGTAGGCGACGACCTTCTCTTCACGCAGAGCATCCGGCTCGCCGATTACGGCACAATCTTGGATTGAGGGGTGATCGGACAGCACATTCTCCACTTCAATCGAAGAGATGTTTTCTCCAGCCCGCTTGATCATGTCTTTGTTTCGGTCGACAAACCAGATGAACCCCTCTTCATTCATATAGCCGTTATCCCCGGTGTGCAGCCAGCCATTCTGAAGGGTCTGTGCCGTCGCTTCGGGATTTTTTAAATATCCTTTCATCAGTGACGGGCTCTTGATCAGAATCTCTCCCGTTTCCCCGAAAGGCAGTTCTTCTCCATCAGGATCGGCAATTTTCACCTCATGTCCAAGCGCCGGCTTTCCGATTGGGACAATGCCGGTCTCCGGATCGCGGACCATCTCTTCATAAATGGGTGTGACGATATTGGTCGTGATGGACTCCGTCATACCGAACCACTGATACAGATGGATGCCAAACCGCTCCCGGAATTTCTGCAGATCAGGATAAGTGACGAACAGTCCATAACCCGCCCTCTTGAGGGAATGCCGCTTTTCCTTTGGATGTTCAGGACGTTCAAGAAGCATTTTGATCACTGTAGCGACGAGGCTGGATACGGTCGGCTTGTAACGGTCGACCGCATCCCAAAAACCGGAAGAACTGAACCGCTCCTGCAGGATGATGGTTCCGCCGGCGACCAAGGCAGCCATTGACGTGTAATACTGGGAGTTCGCATGAAACAACGGTAGAAAGATCAGATACCGGTCTTCCGGTGTCAACTGCTGATAGAGAACTGAGGAATGACCTGCAAACAGATAGTTCTCATGCGTGATCAGAACTCCTTTGGGCTTTGCCGTTGTGCCGGATGTATACATGATACACGCTGTATCCGCAGCATTTGCCTGACATTTCACATCATCATCGGTCATGCTGTGCCGTCCCTCTTCAAAGCTTCTTCCGCTCTCCTGGATAAAAGCCAGATCCATCTTTTCAGCCACTTCCAGATGACCTTCACCGACCAGCCGCTCTTCAAAAATGAATCCCCGGCTTTCCGAATGGTCAAGGAAGTACTCCAGCTCAGAGGGAGTGGAAGCCGTATTAACCGGGAGCATCACTGCCCCGAGCGCCCCGCATGCATACCACACATCGTAAAAAAGAGGAGAATTGGACAGGAATGCCGCGACCGTGTGGCCCTTTCCGATTCCTTTTGATGAAAGCCACCTGGCAGTGCGATTAGCTCTTCCAAGCATGTCCTGATAGGAGATCTCTTCATCTTCAAATAACAGAAATGGCTTGTCTCCATATCTCCTGGTCTGTTTTTGCAGCAATGTATATAGGGTCTGATTCCCATGTGTGAGCATGACCGTCCTCCTTACCTGGTCAGAACAATAAAGGTGCGACTGTTACAATTACGCCGGATAATATAAAGAGAAGAATCATAGAGACAAGACAATACCCCCAAATATCCTTCAGTCCCAGCCCAGACAAACCGAGTGCCGGCAGGACGAAGAACGGCTGCATGAGATTGGTGACAAGGTCCCCGATTGTCACTGTATTGACCGCGGAAGAAACAGAGATCCCCAATTGTTGGGCTGCCTCGACCATAATAGGCCCCTGAATTTGCCACTGCCCACCTGCAGAAGGAACAAAAACGTTGACGATAGCCGCAGAAAGGAAGGATAGGAACGGGAAGGTATATTCATTGGAAATCGCAACCAGGCCTTCGGTAATGACTGAGATCAATCCGGAACCAGCCATCATTCCCATGATTCCCGCGTAGAATGGAAACTGCAGAAGGATACCGGAAGCAGAGGGCATACCTGACGTGATCGCATTGATATAACTCATCGGAGTACCGTGGAGCGCAAGCCCCAGGATGATAAAGAAGAAGTTCAGGATATTCAGCTCCAGATTAAAGCCGTTTTGCGAGAAGTACTGAAATAACCAGATCACCCCAAGGGCTACGAGAATATAGTTGATGAGACGACTGTTGTCCATTTTTTCGGCAAAGGTGACTGCGTTTACTTTCTCTGGCTTCTTAAACTGCTCACTTTCTCCCTCGAAAGGAACAACTTCATCCGGCTTAGGCATCATTTTCAAGTACGCATACATGACGATAAGAAGCCCCAGGAAAGCGGTCAAAAGAAGGGTCGGACTAAAAATGGTTTCCGAAAGCGGGATGAGTCCAATCTTATCTTCCAGTGAATGACCAGGTGTGTTGACAAGGAGCGGTGCCGTGACCGTGATACTCGCCGGCAGTATTGCGACAGTCCCTGTATAAGCTGCGGCAATCAGAAGACGGAAGTCGGCTGTCTTCACATTTTTCGCCACTTCAATCGCGAAGAGGGTTCCCAACACAAAGCCAAGGCCCCAGCTAAGATATCCGGCAGCAGCTGCAACCAAAATTGTAATGAGTACAGCTGATTTCTGGTTTTTGGGGATGGAGGCCATCCGGATCAGGAGCTTCTCGACGGGAGGTGCCTTAACAAGGGCATAACCCGTAATTAGAATTAGAATCATCTGCGTGGTAAAGGCAAGGAAATTCCAGAATCCGCCGTACCAATGCCCAGTCATTTCAAACAAAGACTGTTGCGTGACGGTCATTCCGAGAATAAGAGTCAAAAACGTCAGCAAGATGGCAAAGATAAATGCGTTTGGCAGGTAGTTTTCGACCCCCACCTTGAATCGTTGCGAGACTGCACGTAACATCAGTTCTCCCCCTTTTTGAATACGCTTACATTTCTATTGAAGTTACTTTACAAAAACACTTCCGACAGGAATAATGAACAGACTGTAGTCTTTATAGATAAGATGACAGACCGCAGTCTGTTTGTCAATCGCATTTTATCAATATTCTGAAAGGTAAGATGATATGAATCTTCGTCAGAAACGCGGTCAGGAAACGAAGCGGAGGATCATTGAGACTGCCATCGCCCTCTTCCACGAACGCGGCTTCAACAATGTCACAGTCGACGAGATCGTGGCAGTGACCAACACTTCAAAAGGCGCCTTCTACAATCACTTCACGAGCAAACACGAAGTCTTCGCCGAGCAGTTCAAGCAGATCGACCAGTTCTACGTCGAGCATCTGGTGCCTAGATTGGACGCGGATCAATCCATCATGGAGCGGCTGATCCTCTTCCTCGAGCTCCAGATGACCTATATCCAGGACGAACTCGGCTGGGACGTCACCCGCACAATCTACGAACAGGAACTCAGCACGGAACGATCTTCGTACTTCCTCGACCCCGATAGGCCGCTGTACGATATTCTGATTGGCCTCTGCCAGGAAGGAATTGAAAAGGGAGAATTCAAAGCTGGCTACTCCGCCCATGACATTGTGACGGTGCTGATTCACGGAATGCGCGGCGTGCTGTACAACTGGAGCCTGAACCGCGGGAAGATTTCGCTTGTGAATGAGCAGCGGATGGTGTTCAGGGCGTTGTTGGATGGGTTGAGGGCTTAAACCGAATCACTGTTAGGAAAAACAGCCACGTCGCTGTTTTTTCTTTTTCCCAAAAAACTTCAACTCTCCTATTGACACCCCACGACCAACTCGCTTATCATACGATTAAATAATATTTATCTGAAAAGATAGTAAATATTATTTTATTCATGATTGCTTCTTGGAGGCGATATACTGGTTACGACTATACAGACTGTAGGTGATTAAGATGCGGGTTAAAAGTCGGAGCGAGGAAGTCGTCAATGCGATCGGAAAAGACATCGTGAACGGAGTCATCTCCCCGGGAGAGCGTCTTCCCAAAGTGGAGGAACTCAGCGAGGATTACGGAGTGAGCCGGACGGTGATGCGGGAGGCGCTGCAGGGATTGGCTGCCCGGAAGATCATCCGTGCCAATCAGCGCTCAGGCACCGTCGTACTTCCGCGTAATGAATGGCAGCTCTGGGACTTGAGTGTCATGTCGTGGCTGAGCGAGTCCGAACAGCGAAATGAAAAGTTTCTACTCGACCTTACTGAAGTCAGATTGGGGCTGGAACCCGATGCGGCTGCACTGGCAGCCAAAAATGCGACGGAAGAAGAGAAAGCCAAAATCACCGCATGCTTCGAGCGCCTGGAACAGACACTGGACGATCCGAAGGCCTGGGCAGCGGCGGACTATGACTTCCACTTGAGCATCATTGAGGCGACTAACAATCAGCTGATGGCGGGCTTGCTGAAACTGTTGCACAAAGGCCTGATCCTGAGCCGTGAAAAAACGGTCACCTCCTTGAACGAGCACACCGAACTGCAGCAGGAACAGCCGACTACCGAGATCCTGAACCGGCACCGAAACCTTTATGAAGCGGTGATCTCAGGCGATGCCGAACAAGCAAAATCCGTAATGACCGACATGATTCTGAGGGTGCGGCAGCTGATTGAAGCAACACAAGAACAGCAAATCTGAAGGGAGTTTTGAAGATGGGGATTAAACTGGTACGTTTTGAACATCAGGGGACAAACAAATGGGGCGTCGTTGACGGGGAGAACGTAAAGGTTCTGAACAACAGCTCCAAAACGCTTGCCAAATTCCTTGAGAATGGACAAGCAGAAGCAAGAGACGTGCTTAACAACGATACGCTCCAAACAGTAGCACTTTCCGAAGTCACCCTCCTGAGCCCGGTCACCAAGCCGGCGAAAATCGTCTGCCAAGGGGCCAACTACTCCACGCACCGCGCTGAAGCCGGCATGGAAGCCAAGCGCCCGCCGTTCAACATGATTTTCGGCAAGGCGAACAGCTCCCTCACCGGTGCCTATGACACAGTTGTGAGCCCTGAACACGTCAAGCTCCTCGATTATGAAATCGAACTCGGACTCGTGATCGGCAAGGACATTACGGAAGAAACGGCAGTCACAGACGACAACCTTCATGAATATTTGGCAGGACTCGTCGTGGCCAACGATATTTCCGCGAGGGACGTCCAGCTTGTCCAGGGACAGTGGCTTAAAGGCAAAAGCTACCGCACGTTCTGCCCTACCGGCCCCTACCTTTACCTGCTGGACAAGGAAGACATTCCGAACATCCACAACCTTGAGCTCAAACTTTGGGTGAATGACGAGATCCGCCAGGAAGCCAACACGGAACAGCTGCTGTTCAAGCCGGCCGAAACGATTGCTGAACTGTCCGGCGTCATGGACTTTGATAAAGGCGATATGATCCTTTCCGGTACAACCGGCGGCGTGGCGCTTAACCTGACTCCTGAGCTGCTGGCCACCGTCTCCAATCCGACCATCGATGCCAACCAACGTCTGGAAGTGCTCATTGAAGCCCAAAGCAAAAGCAACCGTTATCTGAAAGACGGCGATGTGATCCGCACAAGCATCAAGAGCGCAGACGGGACAATCGATCTCGGCGAACAGAAAAACAAGGTACAGGCACCCGCTCTCGTCTCTTCCAAGGCTTAAATCAATGGGGTGCCCTGCACCCACGGCCAAATTGTATGCGCTTGCACTCATATGAAGATGGAGGTTAAACATGACGAATACACACGCTTATGACGTGATCGTGATCGGCTATGGCCCGGTCGGCAAAATGGTTTCCGCCCTGCTTGGGCAGAAAGGCTGGAAAGTCGGTGTTTTCGAACGGCATGACCGTCCCTATGGGCTGCCCCGGGCGGTGAAATATGATCACGAAATTACTCGCCTGCTTCAGAAAATCTGCCCTGTCGAGGACATTCAGAGGATTTCAGTAAAGGTGCCTGACAACTACGTCTGGTGCAACGCAGACCGGGTTCCCCTCCTCGAAATCGACTGGTCGCAGGACGGCATATCCGGCTGGCCGGCTGACATGCTGTTCAACCAGGCCGAACTGGAAACGATCATGAATGAAGCCTGTGAAAGCCTACCTTCAGTTAATATCAATCTCGGCTACAACGCGATTCATCTCGATGAGCACGAAGATCAGGTCAACGTCTTGTTCAAGTCCATCAACGGTGAAGTGATCAATACGGCCGCCAAGTATGTCATCGGCTGTGATGGCGCGAACAGTTTTGTCCGTGACAACATGGAGCACACCATCACCGATCTCGGATTCTACAATGACTTCCTCATCGTGGACATCATCCCGACAGAAGATATGGAATTCAACCCGATGAACCTGCAGGTCTGCGATCCGAAGCGGCCGACCACCTGTGTGTCCGGCGGTCCCGGCAGGAGGCGCTGGGAATTCATGCTCCTTCCCGGCGAAACCAAGGAAGAGTTCAAAAGCGAAGAGGTCGCATGGGATCTCCTGAAGTCGTGGGGCATCCATCCCGGAAATGCAAAGATGGAACGCCATGCGGTCTATACATTCAAGGCCAAGTGGGTCGACCAATGGCGTAAAAACCGGCTGTTTCTGGCCGGAGACGCCGCTCACCTCACCCCGCCTTTCATGGGACAGGGCATGTCATCCGGCATCCGGGACGCCGCCAATCTGGCCTGGAAGATGGATCTCCTTCTGAAAGGCGTCACTGATGACTCGATTCTGGATTCCTACACGGAAGAGCGGAAGCCCCATATGGAAAAGCTGATCGAGGCTGCCATTTACCTCGGGAAAATCATTTGCACCACAGACGTGGAACGCGCAAAACAGCGGGATGAACAGTTCCTGAGCGGAAACTTCCCTCCGTTCCCCGCTTTCCCGACGCTCACAGAAGGTGTATTCGACAGGAGCGGAAGCGAAAAAGAGGTCGGATTGACCGGGCATCTTTCCCCTCAAGGAGTAGTCGAGTTCGACGGCAAGACCGGATTATTTGATGACGTCGTCGGCCAAGGCTGGGTGCTTGCGGGATGGAACCATGATCCGAAAGAGCTGCTGAATGACCAGCAGATTCAGATGCTTGAGGACATCGGAACGGTGTTCGCCAAAGTTGTCCCGAAAGATCAGCCTGAACCGGCTGCAGTGATTGATACTGACGGAACATATGAAGAATTCTTCCGAAGCAACGGCGCTGAAGTCGCCCTGTACCGTCCGGATTTCTACATTTATGGTGTCCGAGGACAGAAAGAAGAACTGCCAACATTGATCCAAGGCCTTTCCGAACAGCTTACCCAACAGACAAACTTGGCGAATGCCCGATAAATCAGGAGGTAGATGACTATGACAAACGTGAAAGCATTCCGGCTGGTGTACGTGAATTTCGCTTCCCCAAACGCTGAAAAGTTGAAGGATTACTATATCCGTACGATGGGATATGTCCTGACGAAAGAAGAAAGCGGCGTCATTTATCTGAGCAACGGCTTCGACCACCACAACATCATCATCACCCCTGCCCTGGAGAAAAAAGTCCTGAGCTACGGCTACCAGCTGGACGGAAAGCTGACACACGAAGAAGTCCAAGCCGAACTCAAAGAAATCGGCATCTCTTCTATCGTGAAAACGGACGCTATCCCGGGCGTTTCCGAACTGGTCGAACTCCATGACCCGGACGGCAACACTGTCCACATCTTTAATGAAATCGAGCATCCTGCGCCAGGCTTCGGCCAATCGGGCATCGTCCCGCAGAAACTCGGCCACCTTGCCTTCTATGCAAAAGACTTCAAGAATGTCATTAAATTCTACGAGGACGCACTCGGGTTCATGTTCAGCGACCAGATCGGCGAAGACTTCGCCAACTTTCTCACCTGCAACACCGACCACCATGTCATCAACATTGTCGCGTCCGAAACCAAAAGCCAGACGCTGCACCATATCGCGTTCCAACTCAAAGACGCCAGCCACCACACCATCAGCAGCGACTTGCTGGCCAAACACGGCCACCCCGTCATCTGGGGCCCGTCCCGCCACACCTCCGGCCACAACATCGCCACCTATCACTATGACCCGGACGGCAACGTCGTCGAACTGTTCACCGACATGGACGTCTACGTCCCGGAACTCGGAATCTACGAACCCCGCCCATGGCACGAATTCCTTCCGCTCAAGCCACGCGTATGGGACGGCCTCAGCGCCTGGGGAACCGAATTCGAAGTCGACCTGGCGAATGTATAAAAGAAGCCGGCAACCCTTTTCGAAGGGCTGCCGGCTTTTTTGATTTGGTGAGAACTCAGGTGGCGTTCGTTGTAACTCAGGCCTGCATGGTGGGAGTTCAGATAGGCCGAGGTTGTGATTCACACCTGTTTACCACAACTTATTTCAATTGGAACGAATCAGCTTTCTTTCACCCGCTCCGCGTGAATTGCAATGATCTCACTGAGGATTTCAATCCCGTTCATCATGGCCTCGCGGTTAAATGTCATGTCCGGGTGATGGAGTCCCGGTGCCAGTCCGCAGCCCAGGCCCACCATAGTCGCTTTCAGATGCGGGCGTTTGATGGTATAGAAGTGGAAGTCGTCTCCTCCCGGGGTGATGATCGGTTCGGTCAGGTTGTTTTCTCCGATTGTCCGGACAATGGCCTGCCGGGCGACTTCTTCCGCATCCGGATGGACTTCCGCCGCTGCGATTCCGAAGTCATCGGTAATATTGATTTCAACATTGAACAGATCCCGCGCGGATTGGATGATTTCCAGGATTCTTGAACGGAGCTGTGTCATGGCTTCGTTTGTCTGCGCACGGATGTCCAATGCGACCGATGCATTGCCCGGGATAATATTGATGTTCCGGCCGCCTGCCAGGAACCTCGTGACTTTTGCAGTGTGCGGTACATTCGGATCCAGGTGAATGGTGTGGAATGCATTGACGAGATAGGTACCGATCTCCACTGCATTATGTGTCAGGTGCGGACGTGCTCCGTGTGCATCGTCCCCTCTGATTTCAAAGGCGATTGCGCCGGTTGCCCCGTGCACGATTGCCGGAGCGGCTTTGCCATCCGATGTCTCCTGGTGTGGACGCAGATGGATACCGTAGTAATAGTCCACGTCGTCCACGACACCCTTTTCGACCAGCTTAAGTGCACCGGTCCCCACTTCTTCTGCCGGCTGGAAAATAAAGCGTACACCGACTTTTTCGAGGAGTTCTGGTTGCTGTCGGAGCTTCCACATCGTGCCTAGGACCATGGTCATATGGGCGTCATGGCCGCAGGAATGATTGGCCCGCATTTCCCCCTGAACTTCTTGATACAGGGCATCCATGTCTGCCCGGACGGCAATAACAGGAGCTCCATCAGAGAAGTTTCCGATATCCCCGATCACGCCCGTGCAATCCTCGAATGTTCGGATCCGGCATCCGGCTTCCGCCAGCAGTTCAGCAACCGTTTTGGTTGTTTCCTTCTCCTCCCAGCTCAGTTCGGGATATGCATGGAAATGTTCGAACGTCTCCATCACTCTACTCTTCAATTCTGTCATTACGAAAATCCCCTCTCTTATTTCACATAATATTGATTCGCAGGATTGATGAAATCCAGTTTCCCAAGCTTTTTGGCAACGTGCAGCAACAAAGTATTCATCACCGAAAACGTAACAGGCCCCTTTTCTAAAACCGACCTTTCAGCCCCCGGCAGCACCAGCGCATGGTCCGCGTACCGGACAACCGGGGAATGAGAAGAATCTGTAATCACGAGCACTTGATTTCCGTTATCCCTTGCCTCTTCCGCCAGCCTGATTGTGCCCAGCGCATAGCGATAATAAGAGAAGATCACGACACAATGTCCGCTGCCTTTCTTAATAATCCCAATGTCCGTCTCAGGACGATATAAGGCGGCTGTCCCCGTCAGAGTGTTCAGCAGAAAAGCAAACCAATGGGCAAACGGGAACGACTGATAATACCCGACAACCTGAACAGTCTCAGACTCAGAGAGGATGTCGACGAACTTGCGGCCGATGTCCGTATCCAATTCTGCTGCGGCTTTCTGGATATTCCGCACGTCACTGCCCATGATGCGGCCAAAAGGATTTTCTGTATCTCCCGCACTTTCATCTGCCACAACAGGACCGGCCAGTAGCGTCTGCTGGATATCTTTCTGCAATTCTCCGAACCCGTCAAAACCGATCGCCTTTGAAAAGCGGACGACCATCGTCTCGCTTACACCCAATACTTCGGCAATCTGCTTCGCAGGCCGAGTGGCAAAGAGGATGGGATTCGCCAGCAGGACTTCCCCTACTTTTTTCAAGCCGGGTGTCAATGAATCAAACGAATTTCTTATTTTTTCACGATAAGGCATCACGGGCCTCCTATGAATCAAATAATTTAATATTGCCAAAATAAATTATAAGGTTTATTATTTTCATTAGTCAAATAAACTTCAGAAGATTTAGCACAAAGGGAGTGATTTCGTTGAAAAAGAGGTTTGCGACATTGCCGGATGCTTATGTCATCCTTTTCATTATCCTGGCGCTGGCAGCCATCATGACATGGGTTGTCCCTGCAGGGGAATATGAAAGAGAAGAAACAGATACCGCCACGGTTGTCGTTCCGGGCAGCTACTCACAAATCGATTCGGAACCCGCCGGCCTCATGGATGTCTTTCTGGCCATCCAGGAAGGGATGATCGCGGCTGCTCCACTGATTTTCCTGGTTCTGATCATCGGCGGATCGTTTGCTGTCATTGAAGCAACCGGTGCGATTGATGCACTGATCCTGAAAACCATTGAGAAAACCAAGAATAAGGAATTGATACTGATTGCGGGCGTCATGGTACTGTTCTCTGTTTTCGGCGCTCTGGGTATTGTCGTCAATGCGGTCATCGCCTTTATCCCAATCGGCATCATCCTTGCCCGCTCCATGAAATTTGACGCCATCGTCGGTGTATCCATCATCTATCTCGGCGCCTATTCAGGATTCGCTACCGCATTCCTTGATCCGCTGACGGTCGGAACCGCCCAGCAAATTGCTGAACTTCCGATTTTCTCCGGAGTCGGCTACCGGATTGTCATCTATGCCACTGTCGTATTAGCCACGATTCTCTATATATTCTGGTACGCAAAAAAGATTCAAAGAGATCCTTCCAAAGGTGTCCTGAGCGATAATCCTTTCCCGAAAGTGGAAAAAGGGCAGGCGGATACTGATGTCGAAATGACCGGTGTCCACAAGTTGGTCCTGCTCTGGCTCGTCATCGGAATTGGAATCTATGTCTATGGCGTATTCCAGCACCAATGGGGCCTGAATGAAATGGCCGCCATCTTCCTGATCATCGCTGTCGGTACTGCCTTCATCGACCGCATTACACCAAACCGACTGGTTGCTGAATTCTTCAACGGTGCCAAAGGGCTCGTATATGGCGCATTGATCATCGGGATGGCCCGCTCCATCGTTGTCATCCTCGAGAACGGAAAAATCCTTGATACCATCGTTGAAGGCATGGCTGCTATGATGGCGCCGTTCACCAGCGCCACAGGAGCCGTCGCCATGTTCATCGCAAACGCACTCTTCAACTTCCTGGTCACATCCGGTAGCGGACAGGCGGTCATCGTCATGCCGATCATGACGCCGCTTGCCGACATCATGGATGTCCCGCGCCAGATCGCGGTCCAGGCTTACAAAATGGGGGATGGCTTTACCAACGTCATCACCCCGACTTCCGGCGTACTGATGGCCTGCCTCGCTGTCGCCGGTGTACCGTGGACAAAATGGGCTAAATTCGTTGCACCTCTGCTGCTGATCTGGTCTGTTATCGCAATCATCTTCCTTGTCATCGGTGTTTGGATGGACTGGGGTCCGTTCTGATTGAAAGTAAATGAATAATGAAGAGAAGGACGAACCTTTTGACGGGTTCGTCCTTTTTGTATGGACAGATATATGGGAGTCGGGGCTTGGTAAACACTCGAGCAACAAGGGTAATCACTCGTTAACCTCATACCTCTCCATCACCCCATCCATGGGAGACCAGTTCGGCGCCGCTCCGTACCTGTTCGGCGGCTTCATGATTTTCGGCCTCCTGATCTCCCTGGTGCTCTCCATCTTCTCGCCGGATACCCGGACGATTACGCAGTACGAAGAGCATGAAGAACTTGGAGACTTTGAAGAACCGGAACCAAATCTGACCACTTCCGGGAAACAGTTGAATTATTGAGGAATGAAAAAGCAGCCCGAGCGGCTGCTTTTCTTTTGCCTCTATCCAGTTTGATTCACCTTCAGAGTAAGATCACCGGCTCACTTCCCCGCCGGCCTCCATCTTCTGAAGTTCCGCAATCTCATGAAGGGAACCTTTAATATTTTGATACAGGTTCAGGTACTGCCTGTAGTACTCGGTGTAAACTGCATGGTTGGCAGCGTCCGGCTCAATCAGCGGTCCGTATTCAAGCCATTCTTTGACGACTTCCGGACCTGAAATGGTTTTGGTGGCAATGCCGGCGAGGAGGGCATCTGCCAAGGGGGCTTCGACGTCGTCTTTGACGACTTTGACCGGACGACCGGTCACATCCGCGATAATCTGCGGCCAGACGAGGGACTTGGATACTCCGCCGACGATGGTGAGCTCTTTGTCCAGTCTGATTTCCGCGCCGTGTACTTCTTCCATGTTATGACGGAGGGCGTAGGCCACGCTTTCCATGAGGGCTTTATAAATATCCGCCTTTTTGTGCAGCAAGGTGAGTCCAATAATAGCTCCTCGTGCATGGCTGTCCCAGATGGGGCTCCGCTCCCCCATAAAGTATGGAAGGACAAGGAGTCCGTTTGATCCCGCAGGCACGTTCATCGCTTCTGTATCGAGCAACGTATACGGGTTGATGCCCGTCAGTTCCGCGGCCAGCGTTTCGCTCTGGCCCAGGGTGTCTTTGAACCAACTGGCAATTGCGCCTGCTGTGGAGGCTCCCCCGAAGGTATAGATTTTTTCCTCCGGATTCAGTACGTGCGGCATGCTGACGAGGCCGGGCGACAGATTGGCCCGGTCCGTCACAAACCCCCAGCACATCGACGTCCCGAGCATCGCGACATGGTTACCTTCCTCCAGCGCGCCCGCGCCGAGTGTGGCAACCGGAGCATCGACTCCCCCAATGACTACAGGGATCCCGGCAGCAAGCCCTGTGCGTTTTGCAGCCTCATCCGTCACATGACCGGCAACTTCGGTGGAGGCGACCAGTCGCTCCGGCATGAAGGATGCCGGAATGCCAAGCTGTTCCATCATCTCGGCAGACCATTCTTTTCTTCGGATATCAAAGACGCCGCCGATATTGCCCGCCGAAGAATAATCGACGGCGACCGTATCCGTCAGTTTATGGACGATATAGGAGCAGGGCGGAACGAAGTGATGGATCCTGTCCCAAATATCAGGGCGGTTGTTTTTATACCATAGAATCTTCGTGAAGCCAAAATATGAATTCACGGAATTGCCGGTGACCGCAAACAGTTCGTCAGAGTCGATGTTTTCCCGTACCCATTCCGTCTCGGGCTCCGCCCGCCGGTCCATCCAAATGATGCAGGGCCCGACCGATTCCATCTTTTTATCGACCGGTATTCCCGAGCCGCCGTACAGACTGCTTACACCGACTGCTTTGATATTCTCCGGAGCCACACCGGCTTTGGCGATCACTTGGGAGATCGTCTGCCAGGTGGCTTCCTCCCATACATCCGGCCATTGTTCGGCCCAGGAGTGGCGCGGAGTTTCTACTTCATAGCCTTTATAGCTGTGTGCGAGTACCGTCCCTTTTTCATCAATCAGTACGGCCTTCGTACCCTGCGTCCCGATATCAACGCCAATCAGATAGTTCATCCGCTTTCCCTCCCTAATTAAAGAAGGGGCTGTCCAATAAGTAATTAAATTCTTGTATCTATGGCAAACAGCAGTGGCGTCGGGAGACTCCTGCGGGAATAGCGTTAGCCGAAGACCCCGCAGGACGGAGTCCGAGGAGGCTAAGGCAACGCCCGCGGAAAGCGACCAGAGCCACTGCTGTTTGATTATGTTGGAAATATACTTTTCGGACAGCCCCATGGATAGATCATCCTCCGGACTTACACATCAGGAGCCATGGAATGGATGCTTCTCATGTACCTGACTTCGCAGTCGGTGCCCGTTACAACCATGGAGTTCACGGCATATTTTCCGTTCATGGTTTCAATGCCTCCCACAAGCAGGTTATCGGTGATCCCCGTTGCGATAAACAGGCATTCATCGGTGGAAACCAGATCATCGTGCTGCAGGACCCGGTCCGTGTCGACCCCCATTTTGCTGCACCGCTCTTTTTCCTTTTCATTTCGGGGCATCAGCTTCGCCTGAACTTCCCCGCCCAGTGAGCGGACGGCCACAGCGGCCAATACACCCTCCGGAGCGCCTCCGATGCCATAGAACAGATCCACATTCGCCTGCTCGATGCAGGTGGCGACCGATGAAATGACATCCCCATCCTGAAACAGGTTCACACGTGCACCGGTGCTGCGGATTTCCTCAATGACTTCACGGTGCCTCGGCCGGTCCTGGATCATGACCGTCAGTTCTCTCACCTGTTTTCCGTTGGCTTCGGCGACGGCTTCGAGCGTTTCGGTGATCGGCGCATCAAGATTGATCTTCCCTTTTGCTTTTGGGCCCACCGCAATTTTCTTCATATACATATCAGGGGCATGCAGCAGCGTTCCCTTAGGTGCCGCGGCAATCACTGTCAGGGAATTATTTTGCCCGTTCACGGCAGGAGTTGTCCCTTCAATGGGATCGACGGCGATGTCTATTTCCGGGGAACTCGCCTGCCCGAGCGTTTCTCCGATGAAAAGCATCGGGGCTTCGTCGATCTCCCCTTCGCCGATGACAATGGTTCCTTGCATTTCTATCCGATTCAGCTGTTTACGCATCTCGTTGGTGGCGGATGCATCTGCCGCCATTTTGTCGCCGCTTCCCACCCACGGAAGAGCTTCGATGGCCGCTTTTTCTGTTACCCGAAGAAAGTCCAGCACGAGTGCCTGCATGGAATCAGCCCTTTTCTCCGCAATCATTCAGTTGGCTCCGCAGTTGCCGCTGGCGACAGCTTCTTTATAGTTGTCATTCAGGAATTCCTGTTCTTTTTCGATGATCTTGTCCACTTTGCGCTTCGAGCCTTCCACCCAGCTGACGCTCAAGTAGGCATTGACCACTTTCTTTGCGGCTTCCGGTCCGATGATCTGTGATCCCATCGTGATGATCTGGGCATTGTTGCTGAGCTGTGCACGTTCAGCCGAGTAGACGTCATGAGCCAGTGCTGCCCGGATGCCCGGATATTTATTTGCAGCGATACACACACCGATCCCTGTGCCGCAAAGCAGGATGCCGCGCTCGATTTCACCCTTGCTGATTGACTCGGAGATTTCAAAGGCTACATCCGGATAATCAACCGCTGAATTAGAATGGCAGCCGAAGTCGACGATTTCATGCTCCGTGTCCCCCAGGAATTCCTTGATGGTCTCTTTTAGTTGAAATGCATTATGATCTGAACCGATGCCGATTTTCATGTTGTGGGTCCTCCTGTTAATTACCTTTTGTTTGTTTTCGTTTAAAGCTTCTTTTTGTTTTCGAATTCTGCGCTTATATTTAAAAGAAAAAGGAGCCGTTTTAACTTTGGCTCCCTTATTTTCATTTTGCCTGAACGAGTCCGTTCTGGATATACTCTTGGAATTTCGAGACGATCAGATAGGCCGAAGTCGCACCCGGGTCCTGGGCGCCGATGGAACGGTCACCCAGCCTGCTTGAACGTCCCCGCTTCGAGAGCAGATCCTTTGTTGATTCCATCCCCGCTTTTGCAGCTTCCACCGCCCGGTCGAACGAAGCATTAAAGTCACGGGAAGATGTATATTCCTCTTCGAGGGTCCGGTAAAACGGTTCAAGCGTGTCGACCATCGTCTTGTCCCCGACTTCCGCCTGACCTCTTTCTTGAATGCCCTTGCCGAATGCCACCCAGTAGTTCACGAGGTCCTCTTCGTTCACTTCTGTTTGGCCTTTGATCTCTTTTGCACCGCGCATGAAACCGGTCGCGTACAACGGGCCTACGGAAGAGCCAACCGCGCTCAGGAACGTTTTGCCCGCAACGATGCTGACCTTCGCGCAGTCTTCCTCCTGGCTCAGCTCATTGTCGAGCTTTTCATTGACCGCCTGCCAGCCGATCGACATGGTGACACCGTGGTCGCCGTCGCCGAGTTTTCTGTCCAGTTCACACAGGTAATCCTTCTCTTCTTCGATCATTTCAACAATCTGCTTAAAATAGCTTCTGAAGTCTTGAGCTGTCAATTTCATGCTGTATTCCTCCTATTTCTGAACAAACATCGGGCAGTCAACAGGGTGATCGATCGTTTTGGCCAATTCATCATCCAACTTCATGAGCGTGACCGACAGGCCGCCCATTTCCAGGGACGTGATATAGTTCCCCACATAGGAGCGGTAAATCTCGATCCCTTTTTCGCTCAGGATCTGTTCCACGCGACGGAACACGATGTACTGTTCCATAAGCGGCGTGGAGCCGAGGCCATTCACCAGCACGGCAACACGGTCGCCCTTCGAAATCGTAATGTCTTCAAGGATGTCGTTGACGAGTCTGTCAGCGACGCGGTCTGCCGTTTGTAGCGGGCCTTTTTCGATGCCCGGCTCGCCATGATGGCCCAGCCCGATTTCCATTTCGCCTTCACCGATTTCAAAGCTCGGCTCACCCGTCTGCGGCAGTGCGCAAGGGCTTAGGCCGACACCCATGGAACGTGTGTTTTCATTCGCTTTTTTAGCCACACGAACGACTTCATCCAAGTCGTAACCGAAATCAGCTGCAGCGCCGGCTGCTTTATAGATGAAGAACTCACCGGCGATGCCGCGGCGCTTTTCTTTTTCTTCTTTTGGAGCGGAGGCGACGTCATCGCTTGCAATTGCCGTCTCTACACGGATATCCTCTTCCAGGTCGGCCATTTCTGCAGCCATTCCGAAGTTCATGATATCTCCCGCGTAGTTTCCGTAAAGATACGCGACACCGGCGCCTTTGTCGATGGCTTTTGTCACTTCCAGGATCGGATCCGGGGAAGGCGAGGCGAAGATATTGCCGACCGCGACGCCATCGGCCATCCCCTGGCCGACGTAGCCCAGAAAACCGGGTTCATGGCCGGAGCCGCCGCCGATCAGGACGCCAACCTTGCCTTCCCGCGTTTCCTTCGTTGTGACGAGCGACCGGTCATTTTCCGGCAATTGCCGAATGTAATCGGGATGGGCTTTTACGTATCCCTCGATCATTTCTTCAACTACATATCTTGAATCGTTCATTAGCTTCTTCATCCAATTTACACTCCATTCAAAACGCTGCTTTATATCTTGGTTGCTGCACTTTCGGCCAGCTCGGCTCCCTGCTTTTTCGCCACCTCATCCGGCAGTTTCAGCAGCATCGTCAACAGGAATGCAATGAAATACAGTCCTGCCAGGATCCACATCAGGCCGGCAGTACCGACAAGGTTATAGAACAGGGCAACAAGTCCCGGTCCGACAAAGACGCACAGGCCGGCGCCGAGGTTCAGGATCGACATCGCCGCTCCCTTGTCCCCGTCTCCTACTAGGGACGGAGTCAGTGCGGAAAGCGGGACGAAACCGGCAATGCAGGCTCCCCAGAGCATCCCAACGATTGCGACGAGTACAACATTGCCTTCAAAGAACTGCGGTGTGTAGAACAGCATCAGCGTGAAGACCCCGCAGCCAAATGCGCCGAACCAAGCAACGGTGTTTCTCCAGCCGAGCTTGTCCCCGAGGAAACCAAAAATCAGGTTAAAGATGATATTGGAGAGGAAAATCGTCCCCCAGATGTTCAGCCATAGCGTCGTGCTGATCCCTTTGTCCCCGAGGTAAATCGGGAGGAACAGCGGGAACGCATACTGGGAGGATTGGTTGATGACCCGGACGATTCCGGCAATCCCAACCTTGGGTTCCCGTTTTAAAATGGTGAGGCCATTGATCAGCTCTTTGAACTTCGAACTGTTCCCTTCTTCTTTCTCCACCCCGTCGAATTGATCACGGTTCACGACAATAGCCAGGAACGCACCGATCAGCACCCAGACAACTGCACTCCAGAGAGTCGGGATGTGTCCGAATGCCTGAATGGACCAGCTGGAGTAGAAAGCGCCCAAAACGCTTAAGCCGCCGGTAAATACAAACCAGAACCAGCCTACCGCCTTCCCAAGCTGATTAACCGGTGTGCGGTAAGTGATCCATACGAGGAACGCATACGCGAACAGCGGGTAACCGAAGCCCCGGACTGCATAGGTCGGGATCATCAGCGAGTAGTTGAGCGAAGGAAGCGCCAGTCCCACGAACAGCACGTGTCCGATGACATACGAAGCGACACCCAGCATCATCGTCTTTCTCGGTCCGATGGCTTCAACCAGGACACCGGAAAACCATGCTGCGATGGCGATGGCAACCCCGTAAGCGGTCGTGAGGAATGCTGCCTGCTGGACCGTCAGCCCCTGATCCACCAGATAAGGGCTGATCCAGGCCAGCTCCATCCCGTCGCCCATCATGAAAATCAGTACCCCGACATAGCCCCATATCAGGTGTGAAGGTATTCCAATCCGGTCAAGAAACGATTGATTTCCGATTAAATTTCCCATCCCGTTCTCCCCTTTTATCCCATCAAGGTTTTAGAATGACTTTCAGCGACTTTTCGCCTTTTTTCATCAGGTCGAATCCTTCTTTGAAATCTTCAAGCCCCAGCTGATGGGTCACGACGCCTTCTGTCGGGAAATCACCGTTCGCAATGCCCTCAATGGCGAGAGGATAGCAATACGGCCCAAGGTGGGAACCGAGAACGTCCAGCTCTTTGCGGTCACTGATGATGCTCCAGTCAACTGCAACAGGCTCCGAGAAAACGCTGAATTCCACGAATGTGCCCAGCTTCCGGATGGCGTGCAGCCCCTGCTCAACGGAAGCAGGATGCCCGGTCGCTTCGATGTATACGTCGCAGCCGTATCCTTCCGTCATGTCCTTGATCGTCTGCACAACATCTGTTTCCGCAGGATTCAGGACGAGATCCGCGCCGAATTCCTTCGCCAGCTCCAGGCGGTCTTCTTTCATGTCGAGGACGACCAGTTTGCCTGCTCCGGATTTCTTGATCGCGCCGATCATTCCGAGGCCCAGTGTGCCGGCGCCCGAAAGGACGACGACATCCCCAAGTTGGATGTTCGCCCGCTGAACCGCGTGAAGGCTGCATGCATACGGTTCGATCAGAATGGCTTTTTCAATCGGGAGATCCGCAGGGACCTTGTAATTGATGCCTTCCTTGGTGAATTTCATATATTCGGCCATGGCGCCGTTAACATTGTTCTGGAAACCGTAAAGGTCGTGCTTTTCGCACATCCAGTATTGTCCGCGCTTGCAGAAGCGGCACTCTTCGCATGGAACGATCTGTTCAGAGATGACCCGGTCACCAATTTCGAAATCGGTCACCGCATCGCCTTTCTGCACGACGTGGCCGACGAACTCATGGCCCGGAATCATTGGCGCCTTGATGTAAGCAGGTTGTTTTTCGTCACCCCAGAAGCTCGGGGCTCCGTCAAACGCTTTGATATCGCCGGCGCAGATACCACACGCTTCCACTTTAATGATGATTTCATGCTCGTTCGCCAGTTTTGGCGTTTCGACTTCTTCATATCGGTAATCTTCCGGTGCGTATGCGACAACTGCCTTCATTGTTGCGGGAAGTTCCAGGTTTTCGGATTGCTGTGTATTCAGGGTATGAATCATGTTAATCCTCCTCCAAAGCTGAAATCGTTTTCAATTAATTTGATTTAATTCTACTATTTCATCGTTTGCTGTCAAGTTAATTTTTGAATTCTATTGATAAGTTTCTGTATATGCTCAAAACGAAAGCTTTCGAAAATATATACAGACGAGATTGATTCTATTTAAAAATTGGAATAAGATTAAGACAATATGGAAGCAAAGGTGAGTATCATGAAGATGTTTGTGAGCGAAAGGCGAGACAGGATCATGGAGATCCTTCAAGAAAAAAAGAGAGTAACCGTGAAAGAGCTAGCTTCCGAAATGAGGGTATCGGAGGCCACTTTACGTACGGACTTCAACATGATGGAGAAAATGGGCATGTTGAAGAGAACCCACGGCGGCGCCATTCTCGACGAAGAAAAGCCGGGGCAGGAACCTGAAACCAGCTTCGATGTCAGGCAAAAGAAAAACATTGAAGAAAAAGTGAAAATCGCAATGAAAGCGCTTGAACTGATCAAGCCGAAGCAATGCCTGCTGCTCGATGCCAGCTCAACCGCCCTCGAACTGGCCAAGCAGCTTAAAAAGCTGTCCATGCGGCTGACCATCGTGACTACGGGTCTGCACACCGCACTGGAGCTGAAAGAAAATCCGAATTTGATCGTCATCATGGTCGGCGGTGTCGTGACAAGCCAATCTTCTTCTATCGAAGGGACGCTCGGCATCGAACTGCTCGACTCCATCAATATCGATATGATGTTCACTTCCGCCAGCGGCTTTACGATTGAAAACGGCTTGGAGGACTTTAACCTCTACGAAGTCGCCCTGAAAAAGGAGATTGCCAAACGCGCCACCAATATCATTGCGCTGGTCGACTCTTCCAAGCTCGGCAAGTCATCCAGTGCATCGTTTGCACGGCTGGAGGACGTGGATAAGCTGATCACCGACGCACCGCTGGACCATGATGTGATCAAAGAAGCGCTCGCCGCGCAGGTTGACGTGCTCTCCACAGCGGAACCGGCTTCTATCTCCACCAAGGCATAAAGAGCCTGACGCAACATCATCCGGCTGCCTGTCCAGCCAGAAAGAAGGGATTTCATGGAGTTTCAAGGCTTTGACAAGAACTTTAACATTACAGACAAAGTAGCCCTCATTACCGGAGGCGCCAGCGGAATCGGCGAAGCCATTGCACAACTTTTCCTCGAGAAAGGCGCAAAAGTCGCACTCCTGGATATGAATGAAGCCATTACAGATTGCGCAAAACAGATGCACCCCGACAACGCAATCGGCTTCTACTGCAATGTCACGGACGACGAAAGCATCGCAACTTCTGTCCGCGCAGCAAAAGAGCACTTCGGAAAAATCGATATCCTCGTAAACTCTGCGGGAATCGCTTTACTGGATGATGCGGAAAACCTGTCCGACGCATACTGGCAAAAGACAATCGACGTGAATCTGACGGGCTCCTTTAAGATGTGCCAGGCTGTCGGCAACGTCATGATCGAGCAAGGCACCGGAGGCAAAATTGTCAACATCGCTTCCCAGGCCGCCCTTATCGCCCTCGACAACCATGTCGCCTACGGGGCCAGCAAAGCGGGCGTGCTCGGCATGACCAAAGTACTTGCGTACGAGTGGGCCCAGTATAAAATTAATGTCAACGCCATCTCCCCGACAGTTATCCTGACCAAGCTCGGAAGAGAGGCATGGGCCGGCGAAAAAGGTGAAAAAGCCATGAAGGAAATTCCGCTCGGACGCTTCGGCTATCCCGAGGAAGTCGCCGCTGTCGCTCTGTTCCTATCTTGCGACGCCACAAACCTAATTACCGGAGAGAACCTTGTCATCGATGGCGGAAACACGATCAAGTAAATAAAATTAAATTGAAAAGCAGCCGGGATGGCTGCTTTCAGACTGTAGACAAAGTGAGTGGACTACTCCTTCGTCTGCAGTTCTTTCTATTCCTGAAAATCCTCCGGATTTCCGCTGCGGGCCCTCGCTTACCGCGGGCGTTACCTTAGCCGGCGCCAGTACGGAGACTGGCGTCTGTGCGCATCGCAAAGCGTTGCGCAACATCCGGGGTCTTCGGCTAACGCTTTTCCCGCAGGTGTCTCGGGCCCTCCGCTTCAATCCTCCTGTATCTATTGAGACTATAGACAGGTTAATAGGCTAATGAGTAATAGGGGATAAGCATGCTGTTTCTGTGCAGAATGGAGTTTAGGCATGGCTTCATGGTAAGTCCTTCTTCTAAGATAAAACTCCCCTACCTATATTAAAAAAACCCAGTGAGACAAAGTGGTTATGATGCTCTCTAATGAAAAAAACAGCCGGAGCGGCTGCTTTTTTCATACTCCCTGATTCACTTTCACCTGTGTCTGATATTCATAGACGAGCTGATAAAGCTCCTTGATTTCCTCACCAGTCGGCACTTTCGGGTTGTTCCCGGGGCTGCCGCTGTCGAGGGCGTCTTTGGCCATTTTTTCTCTGGCGTTCATGAAGTCCTGTTCGTCGATGCCCCATTCTTTTAGGTTCGGGATGTTCAATGAGTGGCAAAGTTCTTTCACAGCCTGCACGGTCCGTTCTGCGGCTTGTTCATTGGTCATTTCTTCATCCGGGGAGAAGATCCGGCCGATGTCCGCCAGCCGTTCCACGCAGGCTTCCTTGCTGTATTCCAGGACTGCCGGCAGCAGCATCGCATTGGAGAAGCCGTGCGGTACATGGAACAGCGCGCCAATCGGGCGGGACATGCCGTGGACCAGGCAGACGGAAGCGTTCGAGAAAGCCATTCCAGCCTGCATCGCTGCTAGCGACATCGCTTCTTTCGCTTCAACATCTTCCGGGTTGTCGTAAGCCCGCTGGAGATTGGACGCGATCAGCCGGATAGCGGAAAGGGCCAGCATGTCCGTCATCGGGTGGGCCTTCCTAGAGATGTACGCCTCGATGGCGTGGCTGAGTGCATCAACGCCTGTCGCGGCAGTCACCTTATCCGGCGTAGACAGTGTCAGCATCGGATCGACGATCGCGCCGTCCGGCATGAGCGCCGGCTGCTTGATCATCATCTTCACCTGGGTCGTGGTGTTGGTAATGACAGTCGCGTCTGTCGCTTCTGCTCCTGTCCCGGCAGTGGTCGGAATGGCGATATGCGGCACCGGCCGCTGATCGGCCAGTTTCCGGCCGCCCATGTAATCTCCGATATAGCCCCCGTTCGTCGCCAGGATCGACACCGCCTTCGCCGTATCGATGCAGCTCCCGCCCCCCAGCGAGATGATCAGGTCGCAGCGCTCTTCTTCGAATATACGCAGCGCCTCAGACACAAAGTCATCGGTCGGTTCAGACGCCACTCCCAGATAGACAGCGCTTTCAATTCCGTCATCATTAAGAAGCTTCCGGCACTCATCCACATACCCGAGCTTATTCATAATCGCGTCACTGATGATCAGCGCCTTGCTCCCCTTCAAGTTCAACGCCTGCTTGCCCACCTGCTGAAACGCCCCCTGCAGGTAGACAATCGATGGCGGTGTCAGGAACTCCTTGCTCGTATTCATGATGTTTCCCCCTTTTGTTTGAACGACGTTCTAGAAAAAGCGTATCTTACAAAAGCAGGAAGTGTCAATGTGTTTCATCTTTTCTGTCTATTCTTTCGTTGGTTAGTTTCAGTTGGCATTCGTAGTAACTCACCAGGGGCTTGGTAGGAACTCGGATACCCCTTGGTGGGAATCCGTCGGTAATCACTCATTCCCCCAAGGTAACCACTCGCCCCCATAACAAAAAAGCCACCCGGAGAGTATTTCTCTCCAGGCAGCTCCCGCTCCCTATTTCCCGCAACATTTCTTATATTTCTGCCCACTCCCGCATGGACAAGGATCATTACGACCAACTTTGATGGAATCGGTAGAATGCATTTCTTCCCGTTGCACCCCTGCAAGAGGCATCCTGGATTGGCGTTTCCGCATTTCCACTGGAGTGTGACCACGGTTGTCCCAGGTGCGGCTGTGGTTGACCATGTCAAAAAAGAGTTCGATGAGTTCACGGGTCTGCTGCTCGCTTGCAGGGACGATCCCACCGAATTCAAGCAGTGACGAGAACGCCTGTGCAGGTGGATAACCATGCAGACACAGATTCTGTGCATGGCCCATCCACACGCTGAGATCCTTTGGTCTTCCCCGGAAGAAGTGCCTCTCCGTATACTTCCGTAGCGCTTCCGACTGCAGTGTTTCTTCGAAGTAATCGTCTTTTGCATACCGGAGCAGCTCCTGCTTTTCAGGAATATAATAAGGTTTTCCTGCCGTTTCTGTTTGCAGCTTCTCGAGGTCTCCCCGCCCCGTAATCGCCTGAGCGGTAAAGGATTGATTCCTCAAGGAGATCCGGCTGTTGATCAGCCAGGCTGCAGGAATGAGCGAGCGGGTCAATGCGAGTAACTCAATGGCCTGCACATCGCTGTTGTTCTGAGCGTTATAGATTTCGGCAATCTTGGAAGCCGGCACCACGCCGTAAAGATGGACGAGCGCTTGGATGTAGCGGATCAGTTCCCTTGTTTTTGCTTCAGTAAAGCGAATGGAAGCATCCGGCAGGACAAGCGGCTCATCCGCTTCCAGCGGTGTGCGTCCACGATGGATCCAGGATCGGCTATGGTTGAACATACCTTGCGCCAGATAAATAAACTTTCCCAGATCTTCCTCCGGACGTTCTTCAAAGTGTGTTAAATCGAGGTTCAGCAACAGATTCATGAACAGATTCGCCCCAGGTTCATCCGCTGCCATCTTGACGTCTATCAGGACGCTCTCAGTCTTTACTTCATCATACTGCATCTCTTCCCGAAGAAACGCCGCGAGTGTCCTGGCCTGTTCGTTCATCTCGATATAGGACTCATCCCGATAGCGGAGCATCTCCTCCAGCTCCGGCACATAGTACCGTTTCCGGTAAGTCCGTTCCAAGTAGAGCTCGACTGCCCCCGCCCGGTCGATCAGTTCATGGACGAACGTGTCGCCATACAGGATCACCCCGTGCGCTTCAAGCGCGGCAGACTTCATCTCCGCAAACTTTCGGACCTCCCTCTTATGGAAACCAATGCCGGTATGCTCTTTAAATAACTGGCTGACCTTCTCCATCGGAATGATGCCATAAAATGAAGCCGCCGCAATGATATAATCAGTCAATCGTTGTTGATCCACCGTATCCCTCCGTCTGATTCTGCTGCTTTAAGTATAATGGCAAAAGGAGTTGATTACGAAGGGATCTAGTCTCAGGTTTTGACGATCACCTGCAAATAAAAAACCTTACTTGAATACGAATAATCCAAGTAAGGCGCTATTGTTTATTTTTATTCATGTTTCATCAGTGTTAACGGTTTTCGGCGAGCTTTCCTTGAACGGACATATGCGGCGGCTTCATCGGAAACGTTAGATCGCAGATAGACGTTCTTTGCCACCACATTCAACATCTTAGCTACGTCTTGGATGCGTTCCTCATCTGCTAACGGATAAGAAGTACGAACCTGACGCACCAATTCCTGGCGGTTCAAGAACTGAGCGAGCCCATCATTAATACTTGCCAAGTCCCTTGCCATTGCTGCTGTTTGCCGACGATAAGAGGTCCCGCCATTTTGAAGGTAATTCTGTTCCTTATCCAACGCTTCAAGAAAGTCCGAGTAACGCATTCCTCGTTTCACGATTAATTCGCCTCCTTCCAGTTATCTTATCCATATACAGGAACACCGACAATATAAGGAGCCATCCCTTCAGGATGCCTTTTAAATGAGTGCTCAAAATTACTCTTATAGTTTTTGGTATCTTTCTGTTCCTCATACCAATTCCTCGCGGCATCAATGATTACTCTGCAAAAAATCTGGATATCGATATTCAAGACATCATTCAATACATTGTTGTGTAAAGTTAATATCGAAGTTGGTTCAATGAAAATAATTTTCCTATACTGCGAATCCTTGTGTTCAGTTCTCCCCTGATGCAAGAATGCACATCGGAAATAATAGCAATCGTTGGCTGACATACGAACTTTATCTCCTACGTACTGATCATACCAATTCACATATTTATTTTTCTTGGTCTCCCCATTATTTGATTGCAGAGCGGCACAGATATCAGGAATACATAATGTCATTCCCAATGCCAAGTGATATACCCCTGCTTCCAACCCTTTTTCAATTTCATTCAACATGTTCTCCATTTAACCGCCTCCCCCGTATATCTAAACGTTTTAATGCAGTTGATTTCGACTCTTCCCCATTCACTCCTCTAAGAAATTCGTGGTAATTCAATCCCGGTTGGTGGCGATTCGGCGGGGATTGGTAGGAGCCCGGATACACTTTGGTGGGAACTCAGAGGTACCTAGGTGGTGATTCATCAGAGTAGTTGGTAATCACTCACTCCCCCAAGGTAACCACTCACCCCCATAACAAAAAAAGCCGCCCGGAGAGTGTTTCTCTCCAGGCAGCTCCATTCCCCTACCCCGCCATCTGCTGAGGCAGATACAGAGCGATTTCAGGGAAGATATAGATCAGGATGATCAGTGTCAGGATCGGGATCATGAACAGGAAGGCACCTTTGAAGATGTCGGTGAGTTCGAGTTCTTTGGTGACGCCTTTCAATACGAAGACGTTCATGCCGATCGGTGGTGAAATGAGTGCCATTTCGACAACCAGCACGATGATGACGCCGAACCAGACGAGGTCGAATTCCAACGCTGCCAAGACAGGCATGAGGATCGGGATGGTGACGACCATCATGGCGAGTGAGTCCATGAGCGCTCCCAAAATAATAAAGAGCAGGACGATCAGGGCAAAGATCATGGCGTCGGACAGGTTCGCGGACAGCAGTGCATCGGCGAGCATGTTCGGGAACCTTGTCAGCACCAACACATAGTTCAGGATAAAGGCGCCGATGATGATGGCGAAGATGAAGCCGGTGGTCTGCAGGGTGCCGATCATGGCTTCTTTGAGTTTCTCCAAAGTCAGTGTGCGCTTGATGACACCAATGAGCATGGCACCGAGTGCGCCGACGCCGGCGGCTTCTGTCGCGGTGAACCAGCCAAGATAGATGCCGCCCATGACGACGATAAAAAGCACCGCGACCATCAGGTTGCTCGGCAGCGAGGCAAACCGCTGTTTCCAGGTGGATTTCTCCACTTGCTCGGTTTGTGCAAGTTTCGGGTTGATCAGGACAGCGGCCCAGATGGTGATCATGAAGAACAGCGTGAGCAAAATTCCCGGGATGATGCCGGCAGTAAAGAGTGCGCCGACGGATTGCTCGGTGATCATCGCGTAAACGATGAATGTCGTGCTCGGCGGAATTAGGATTCCAAGAGCGCCTCCCGCGACAATCGTGCCGCCGGTGAGGCTCTTGCTGTAGCCGCCTTTTCGCATTTCATCGGTCGCGATGACGCCCATCGTACCGGTCGTTGCGACGCTGGAGCCTGCGGCTGTGGCGAACAGCGCGGAGGCGCCGATCGTGGAGATGCCGAGGCCGCCTTTCAGGTGGCCGAACCAGTGCTTGCACGTTTCAAACAGGCTGTTCGTGACGCCGGAGGCAAACAGCAGCTGCCCCATCAGAACGAACAGCGGGATGGTGCTGAGTGTGTAGCTGAAGCTCTGGCTCCAGACGATGCTGTTGACGGCTGCCAGGAGCGTATCGATTCCCCGGAGATAAATGATGCCGAGTGCGGCCGGGACGACCATGGCAATCGCAATTGGGATCCGAAGGAACATGAGGAAGAGGACCCCCAGAATGACGATGAGTCCAACAATTTCAGTCGGCAACGGTCTTCTCCCCCTTCAGGTCCTGCACCAGCTTGAGCAGTGCTTCGAGCCCCCAGGTGAGGAAGCCGAAGATGACGAACAGCTTGAACGGGACGTACGAGATTCCGAGCAGGTCGGATTCCTGGGTTTTCAGGTGGGACAAAAACGCCCAGCAGACCAGCAGGCAGAACGCCAGTGTCAGGAGATGGGCGATAAAGTCCATCACGCGCTGCATGGCGGGCGAGAACTTGTCCACGAAAAGCCCGATCGAGATATGGGTGTTGGTGGCTTCGCTGAGGGACAGCGAACCCATTATGAGGACGACCATCACGAACTGGACGAGTTCGATGTCCCCGATGATCGGGTTGCCCGTCGTCCGCGCAACAGCGAAGACGAACACGGCCGGGAACATCAGGCCGAGTGCGATCAGGCCGATCCATTTATTGATGTTCGTCAGGAGACGGACCGGTTTCTGCAGGAGCTCCATACTTTCCCCCTCTTTCTATATCTGTGTTTCACGAAATTAATCTACCGGGTTGTCGATGCCTTGCTCTTCGAGCGTCTTGGTGAAGAAGTCCATCATTTCCTGTGCGTTGTCGTAGCCTTTTTTCTCGGCGTTTTTCACCCAGTCTTCCCAGATCTGTCCGGCAGGGGCGCGGAATTCTGCGAGTGTTTCTCCTTCAGGCACAATGACGCGGCCGCCCTTGTCCGCCACTTCTTTTTCGAATTGGACCAGAGCATCGGCGGTGCCTTCGGAATACATTTTCGAGTTGAGTTCGCTCAGCTTCGGACCGAAGTCTTCCTCGAACTGCTTTTTGAGGTCGTCCGGCAGCTTGTCGAATGCCCGCTCGTTCATGAGGAACAGGAGCGTCGTGGCACCGATATCAACTTTCGTCATGTACGGTGCCGCTTCGAACAGGCGGAAGCCGTTCGTGCCGATCGCGGTGTACGTCGTCTGGTCGACGGTGCCTCGGTCGAGCGCCTGGTAGTTTTCTTCGATTCCGAGGGTGACAGGCACGCCGCCCCACAGTTCAATTAGTTGGACACGCTCTTTTCCGGAGACGATAACTTTCTTGTTTTTCACATCAGCAACGGTCTCAACAGGCTCCGTCGTAATGAGCTGATAGGCATCCGTCGCGGAGATGGCAAGCGGGATGCTATCTTCAAATTCGTCCTGCATGAATTCATCGATAAACGGCTGAAGGACTTTCGGGCTGTCCATCGGATCAAGGATTGCAAACGGCAGGTCGCCGAGCGTCAGCGGGTAAGCCGGTGTGCTCGTCGAAGCACTCGGGCTTACGTAGCCGATATCATACAAGCCGCCTTCGATGTCCTCATAGGCGGTGGCGAGGTTGCCGAGTGCTCCGCTGTTGTAGATTTCAATCTTGACGCGGCCGTCGGTCTGTTCTTCCACGTATTCCGCCCACGGTGCGACGACATCTGTATGGAACTTGTGCGTCGCCGCCGGCTGGATATTAAATGAATACACATATTCCGCCTTGCCGCTCCCGCTTGCCGAGGCGCATCCGGAAAGGACGGCAAGCAGGGCCAGCAGCATGACGCCGAGGAGGCTCTTTTTCATCTTCCGTTCCCCCTTATTTCTTCGCTTTTTCAAATCCGGCCATCTGGTCGGCGGTGCCGCCGGCCGTCATGACAGCTTCCTGGAGTTCTGCGTCGTAGTACAGGAGCGGGTCGATTGCCGGAACGGCGGCATTGACGATTTTCTTGGAGATACGGAGTGGGGCGAACGATTTTGCCGTGAGCTTTCCGACGAGTTCATCGGTTGCTGCTTCCAGCTCTGCGAGTGGGACGACCTTGTTCACAAGGCCCATCTTCTCTGCTTCTTCTGCGGTAAATGTCTCTCCGAGCATGATGAGTTCCTTCGCCTTCAATGGACCCACCAGGTTCACGAGCCTTGGCGTGCCGCCACCGGAGAAGAACAGTCCGCGCTCGATTTCCGGCAGTCCGCCGTCCGCTTCCTCCGCCATGATGGAGAAGTCGCATACCATTGCGAGTGCCATGCCGGCGCCGCGCATTGGGCCGTTGATGGCCGCGACGGTGATCTGGTCAAGCGTGTCGAACTTGCGCAGGAATTCATGGCGCTGTAGCTGGTCTTCGCGGATCCAGGTGGTGTCTGTCGGGTCGTCTTTCAGAAGCCCGCTTAGTTCTTTCATGTCCGCTCCAGCCGAGAACACCCGGCCGTTTCCTGTGAAGACGATGACCCGGTAGTCGTGATTCTGACGCACGCGTGTGAGGACATCGTTGAGTTCTTGATTCATTTGCGCGTTCATGGCATTGGCTTTTTCAGGCCGGTTGAGGTTCACCCGCAGCACGGGCTTTTCGTCGATGACTTGGATGGTTTCGTAGTTGAACATTTGGAATCCCCCTATCTTCTATCTAACTCTTGAGTAGTGAGTGGCACGGAAACGATTCGTCTGAAGTGTTGATTGGAGTGAAAGGCACGAGACTCCTGCGGGAACAGCGTTAGCCGAAGACCCCGCAGAGCGGAGCTCGAGGAGGCTAAGGCAACGCCCGCGGAAAGCGAGTGCCTGAAACGGAAATCAACACACGCCTCAGATCTGACGTTCCTTCACTTTCCAGAAAGGTTCACGCAAGGCTTTTTTATCGACTTTGCCGTAGTTGGTGAGCGGGAATTCGTCGACGATGTGGAAGGCTTTTGGCACTTTGTATTTGGACATGTTGTCTTTGGCGAATCGGACGAGTTCTTCGTCGGTGATGCGGTCCTTCAAAATGACGAACGCATGGACCGCTTCGCCCCAGTCTTCGTCCGGCACGCCGATGACGGCGACCTGGCGGATGGCCGGGTGCAGCTGGAGGGCGTTTTCGACTTCCGACGAGTAAACGTTCATGCCGCCACTGATGATCATGTCTTTTTTGCGGTCGAGCAGGTAGACGTAGCCGTCTTCGTCCTTTGAGCCGACGTCGCCTGTATGGAGCCAGCCGTCTTCCGTCAACGCTTCGCGAGTCTTGTCCGGCTTGTTCAGGTAGCCGGTCATGTTCGTAACCGCCTTGACCAGGATCTCGCCCGGCTCACCTGCCGGCACTTCGTTCCCCTCGTCATCAACGATTTTCACCGCGCTGAAGTAGGCAGGTTTGCCGCAGCTCCGGAGCAGTTTGCCGCCCTTCAGGTGATCATCTTTTCGCAGCCATGTCGCGGCGCTCTGCGTTTCGCTCAGCCCGTAGATCTGGGTGAAGACGGGACCGAACCGCTCCAGTCCCTGCTTGAGCCGCTCCGCGGTAATCGGAGCGGTGCCGTACTGGATCGTGCGGATCGAGCTGACGTCGATGTCCTTGCCCTCCAGGTAATCCAGCAGACGGTAGATGATCGTCGGAACGAGGCTCAGGAACGTGATCCGGTTTTCTTCGATATGGCGGACGACCGTCTCCAGGTCGAACTTTTCTTCGATAAAGACCTCCGCCCCCATGATCAGCCCGGAATACGTATACAGCCAGGCGGCATGCGGGAGCGGTGTTGTCACCAGGATTTTCTCGTCGTGATGCACGTCCGCGTCAATGATGATCGATGACAGTGTAAGCAGTGTTCGTTCGCGCGTGTAGATGACGCCCTTCGGTTCCCCCGTCGTCCCGCCCGTGTACTGGATGGTCGTCATGTCGTTCGGAACGTTGCCTACTTCCGGGAACTCAGCCGATTCGCTGTCCTTGAATGCGTGCCAATCCACGTATTCTTCAGGCTGATCCGCCGGCCCATTCAGGACGACAATCTGCCGTACCGTCGTGAGCTTGTCCTTCACATTTTCAATGATCGGCAAGTACTGGTGGTCCACGACCATGATTTCCGCACTTGAGTCATTCAGGATGTACTCGATGTCCGCTTCCCGAAGCATCGTGTTAAGTGCGACCTTCGTTCCACCCGAGAAATAGATCGCTAGTTCGGTGACTACGTATTCAATGCTGTTCGGAATCAGCATTCCGATCCGCGTATTGCGGCGGACACCAGCTCGGATAAACGCATTCGCCAGGCGGCTGGATTCCGCGAGCAGATCCTCGTAATTGATCGACTCACCCGCAGCATGAAGCGCGGTTCTTTTTCCGTGAGTGGTAAATCGGTTTTTCAGGAATGTATTAAAGTCATTTGCAGGAGCAAACATTGGCCTTCCTCCCTATATAAATATTCCGACATTTAATCTTTTGAAATATACTACCATTCTGACCCCTATCGGGATAATATGTATTGAAGATGTAATGATACGTACAGACTATCAATCAACCATTAACTGCCACCGGAGGAGTCCGCCATGGAATTAAGACATCTGAGGTACTTTATCGCCGTCGCCGAACACCTGCATTTCGGGCGCGCCGCCAAGGAACTGAACATAAGCCAGCCGCCCCTCTCCCAACAGATTGCCCAACTCGAAGAGGAAATCGGTGCGCAGCTTTTCTACCGGACGAACCGCTCTGTCCGGCTCACCCCTGCTGGCGAACATCTCTTCCGGGAAGCAAAGGCCATCATGGGCAATCTCGAGCGCGCGACCACACAGACCCGGAAGATCCATACCGGTGAAGCCGGCAAACTTGCCGTCGGGTATACGGGGATGCTGAGCAGCGGCATCATCCGGATCCTCCGGTCGTTCAAGGACAAGCACTCCGACGTGGAACTCATCCTCCACCGGATGTCGAGCGCCATGCAGAACGAGGCTCTGGCCGAACGCCGGATCGATATTGGATTCCTCTGCCCGCCGATCGACGGGGAGACGCTCGGATTCTTCCACCTGTACGACTATCCGTTCGTCGTCGCCCTGCCGTCCTCTCATCCGCTCGCCGCCGACACCTCACCGATTCGCCTGTCCGAACTAAAAGGCGAACCTTTCATCATGCCGCCGAGGGGCGAGGAAGCCGGCTACTTCGACCAGATCATTGCCTTATGCAACCGGGCCGGCATCAGCCCTGACATCCGTCAGGAAGCGGAAGGCGTCACAACAATTCTCTCCCTCGTCGCCGCCGGCATCGGCATCTCCATCGTGTCAACCGCCGCAGCTGAGACTCAGCGGGAGGAGATCTTTTACCGGGAAATCAAAGGTGCGGATGACGCCATCGGCCTATACCTGGCGTGGAACCGGCAGGATGCCTCTCCCTTGGCGGAACGATTCGTCCAGGCGGCGAAAGTATTTATCCCAAACCAGGACAAATAAAAAACGCACTCCATAAAGAAGAGTGCGTTACGATTTATCGGCGGACTCTTCTCATCTTCAGGGATCACTCCCACAGGAATTAGCACCGATACAAGCTTTCGCCTGCCGGTTGCCGGGCATCGTCGGGCCAGTCCCTCCGCCGCTCTGGATAAGAAGTTGGTATAAAATTTTAATTTATTTGTTAGTCGGACTATTTAGTAGTTTATCACCCTAAAGTGTATTGGTCAAAGAGGATTTCTTCCCATACAGGCAGCATGCCTTTCGACATTCACTTTTCCCTTAAATAAAGAATTCTTCCATAAAGAACTATTCCTATCCCTGAAATGCTATAATCTCAAACGAAACCTTTATTCCGAGATAGTAACTCTACTTCCATTGGAGTGATGCTGACTGAAGAAAAAAATCATCATCCCGGTGATTGCACTCCTCGCTATCGCCGGTTTCGTCATCTATAAAACCCAGTTCTTCTACCCCGAACCGGAGGAAGTGCTGACACAAGATGAATTCACGGAAACCTATGAGGAAACCGGTGCACTGGATCAAGTCGACGGACTTGACCGGGTCGGCCTTAACGGTAATTCAGCCGAAGCCCAAATCCTTGAGGTCATGCACCAGATGACCCACCAGAAAATCGCTGCCAACCAGAAATGGGGAGCTGTTCCCATGACCACCAGGAACATCGAGCAACTGGAATCTATAGTCTCCAATTCCGACAAAATCCGAACTCCTGAGGTGCAAAAAGAGCTGCTGGCTATTATCGCAAAATGGGAACGTGGAGATTTCAATGAAGCAGATAACGACCACAACTACATCTGGGACTTGCAGGACGGGACACTCGGCAAAGCCAGGGGGCTCCTGAGCAAAGAGGAAGAACTGAAGTTTATTGAACAGTGGTTCTTGGATGAAGAAACGAAAGCAATGGGAGACTAAATAGAAAACCGTAAGAAAGCAGAATTGCTTCCTTACGGCTTTCTATTTAAGTTATTCTATAAGGAAATATTCCTTTGCATTCTGGACACTTAATACTCGAATAGTTTTGTAAGTGATTCTTATCTACTACTATATCAGTATTACAATTAGGACAATTCCCGTTGACTTCATTAGGATTACCAAAGATTAAGGTGCCACCATCTCCAAATCCAATTGAGTTACTCGTGACATGAATATTTCCTTGTTGAGTAATACCATTCATACTAACAGCACCTGTGGCGTCTTTAAAATCTGTACCTCGAAGAAAATTAGATGAATGGTTGGTAGCACGTAAATGAGTGCTTCTTGATGTTATTTCGACATTTTCAAAATGGTTATGACTGTTATTATTAGCGGAAATTGCTGTATAATCCGCATTTATGATTTGATTAATTACAGCTTGAGTGCTCCAATTATTTGTTTCAACTATAAACTCAGAAGGTAGCTCTTTCTTTGCCTCTTCAATTATTAAATCAATTTTCTCCTCTAATACCGAAACGGCAGAAACGGTGCGGGCCATTTGTTGAACCTTTTCTACTTCATCCTCAATTAAAGTTATACGTGTATTCGTGCTATAAATACTCTCTTGTAGATCCGTTATAAGTAAGTTTAAATTATGATTTCCTAACAGCTTATTGACTAACAAAGCGGCCTGTTGGAAACCAGGAACAGGAAGAAGGGTAGCCAAAAAAGTATAGTAATCCAAATCGTTGGCGACTTGTTGATTGCTAGACAATGTTTGTAAAAACGATTTTATTTGTGTGATTTTATCTTTCATCAATTTAACTCCCCCTGTGACTAATTCCTTTACCCCTCATTATCCTCTAAAACTTTCCAGTAATCCATAAATTTTTATTCTTTTCTTACCTTTTAAATGAATATACTTGACTTCGTACCTGCCCAGTCAGCGTTTGGATAATGTCTCTTATGCAGGAGCTTTTGAGTAGCCTACTATGTATTTAGGGGCGCCTTAAATGGACTTAATACAAAGCTCCCATGAAATAATATTAAAAACCCCCAGGAACCCTTCCTCCTGGGAGTCACAGTCTTCCTCACTTCAACGCTTCCTCATTCACCTCAAACTTAAATACATCTGGCCTAGAGTAATGTCCGACAACATCGAAGTCAAACTGAGCTTCGGTGATTTTGGACAGGTCGATGTCTGCATACAGAATATCCTCTTTTCCAATCACCGGCTCAACGATGAATTCTCCCAATGGATCCACGATGCAGCTTCCGCCACGTGTCATTTCGTGGTCGAATTCGCCAAGTTCTCTTTCTACGATGTCTTCCGGATACATGTCTTTTGTCGAGTACTGGTTACTCGATAACACAAAGCATCTGCCTTCACAGGCGATGTGCCGCATAGTGGAGAACCAGGTATCTCTTCCGTCAGCAGTCGGGGCCAGATAGATCTGTACGCCCTTTTGATACATTGCCATCCGCGCAAGCGGCATATAGTTTTCCCAGCAGATGAGGGAGCCGATCCGGCCATATGGCGTATCAAAGACAGGCATCGTGCTGCCGTCTCCCTCGCCCCATACGAGCCGCTCCGTTCCGGTTGGTTTCAGCTTTCGGTGCTTGCCGATCACCTCTCCGCTCGGATCGATAAAGACAACGGTGCAGTATAGCGTTCCCCCGCTGTATTCCGGATCTTTCTCAATCACGCCCATCACGACATATGCACCAGCTTCTTTTGCTGCTTTTCCAATCTGGTCGGTTTCCGGACCTGGGATAGTGATCGAGCTTTCCGAATATCGTTGGAAATCACTTCTGCCATATGCATCCCGGCTTCCGACTTTTGTTCCAAACGACATGCCTCTAGGATAAGCCGAAAGGAAGGCCTCGGGGAACAAGATGATCTTCGCATCGTTTTCCCCTGCTTCTTTAATCAACTCTACCGCCTTGTTGACTGAGTTCTCTTTATCGAACACGATGGATCCTGCCTGCACGACCGCGACTTTAAATGGTTGTTTCGTTTCCAACTGGACCGACTCCTTTTTTCTCTATTGAGTAGTCTTCTTCTATTGATTCAGGGAAATAGACTTTCTTTAAATCGTCATGGAACTCGCTTTTCACTGTATCATCCTGATCCTGTGTAGCGAGGCTGACGATGACAAAGGTCAGCAGGCCGAGGAACAGCCCTGATGTTGCCGGACCGAGCGGAAGCGGAGAACCGAACAGATAGATAAGTGTCAATGTGGCCTCACCAACGATAATGGATGCAATTGCCCCCATTTTGGTTCCACGTTGCCAGTAGAGAGGCCCCAAAGCAGCCGGTACCAATTGCAGGACAATACCGTAGCCCAACGCTGCCACAGGTACCAGGAAACCTTGAGCTGCTGGAATGAACGATATCACGATAATAAGTAATGTCATGAACAAAACAGTCGCCTTAGCAATAAATGTTGTTTTAGCCAAAGAGACATCTTTTTTCATAAAGCGGACGACCAAATCATTGACCAATAAGCTCGCTGAAGAAAGCAATGCACTGTTAACCGTGGAAATTCCCGCTGCGATAACCGCTGCCACGACGACCGAGCCAAAGAGTGGGGCGTAAGAAGAGAAGAACAGCGGGATGATCCGGTCGCTCGTTTCTGTTGTCAGTCCCGGAACCAACCCTGGTGTATGGGCAAGCATGCCGATAAATAGCGCACTGAGTGCCATCAGCCAGGAATTCCAAAATGGTGTGATAATCGACGTCTTGGCCAGAATCATCGGCGACTTGGCAGAATAGAACTTCTGCCACATATGCGGCATGATCCAGAATCCGAATCCAAGCCCCAACGCTGTTTCCGCAATGCCCCAGAAGTTCCCTTTATTCACTAAGATATCAGGGGCAGTTGCCTGTAGACTATTAAATGCCTCAAAGCCCCCAGAGCGGCTAACAAAAATGACAGTGATTAATACAAGTACAGTTCCGAAGAAGAAGCCCATGAATGTATCTGACCAGGCAGCCCCCCTTCCCCCACTAAGCGTGACGATGATTCCAACAAAGGCACCCATAATCATGACGCCAACCCAGTAAGGAATCTCATTATCCGTCAAACTGTTAAGCGCAAATGCACCGCCAGTAATTTGGATCAGCATGTAAGGGACAAGACCAACAATTCCTACAATCGCAAACAGCAACCGCAGTCCAGGACTCTTGAAATACTTTTCCATCATGTCGCCTGGAGTAATGAAATTGTGTTTCCTGCCGAGATACCAAATTCTCGAGCCAAACAGCCAGATGAACAACGCATGGACAACTGCCCAGGCAGCAAATGCCGCGAACCAGACCCCGTCCCGATAATGTGAACCGATTGCCCCTAATAATGTCCATGTACTGAAGTAGCTCGCCCCTGTAGTCATCGTCATCACAATTGTTCCAAGACCACGATTCGCCAGGAAGAAGTCACTCGGGGTCGCGGCATTCTCTTTCGAAGCGAAATTACTGATCAACAAGAGAATTGCCAAAAAGATCACTAAGACAATGATTGTAATGGCAGCCTGACTCATTTCACTCCCTCCCCTTCTTCGAGATTTTCAAATTCCTTGGAAGCCCTTTCAGAAAAGGGCTTGAAGAACTTAAAGTACACAATGAAGATGATTACCGTATTGATTGCATTCAATAGTAGAACCCAAGCAAGTGACTGGGGCAAGAATCCGACAAAATCCAAATTGTTAAAGATGCCGAAGTTCGGTAAAAACGTTAGAGCATAGCAAACAAAGAAGAGGCCGATCAATAATGCATGAAGTTTTCGCAATCATTTTCCCTCCCTCTAACTATTCTGTATATTTCAATAGTAAGCAGGGGGATATATAATGTGAAATACATCATTGTCATTCTATGTATTCCATTTCGGAATACTTAAAAGGGGATGGAACCATGGATATAAAGAATTTCAGTACCAGAGATCTCAATATATTTCGGGAAGTGGCAGAACAAAGGAGTTTTACAAAAGCAGGTGAACGGCTCTTTATCGCACAACCATCCATTAGCAAAACCATCCAACGTTTGGAACTGGAATTGGGGCTAGTCTTATTTAATCGGAACAAAAAACAATTATCTTTAACGGATGCCGGGGAAATCGTCTACCAATACAGCAAATCCCAACTAACGGTGATCCAGCAAATGCAACTAAAACTAAACGAGTTATCCGAAATTATGGTCGGCACCATCTCCATCGGACTTCCGCAGATTATCGGGACCTTCCTCTTCCCCTCTGTATGGAGGGTGTTCTCAGAACGCTATCCGGGCGTGACCATACAAATCGAAGAAAAAGGAGGATTAGTGACAGAGCGATTGGTAGAAAAAGAGAACCTTGATGTAGCCTTTGTTGTGTTGCCAGTCCAAAACCCCAATCTGAACATCATGAGAATCTACGAAGATCAATTTGTGGTCTGTGTCCCATCAACTCACCCTTTATCCAATAGAGAAGTCATTTCTCTAATTGAACTGGAGAATGAAAAATTTATTCTCTTTGAAAAGTCGTTCGCCCTGCATCGCCATGTCGTTAACGCCTGTAAAGAAACAGGATTCGTTCCCCAAGTCGCCATGGAAAGCACACAGTGGGATCTGGTTCTTGAATTGGTATCGGCCGGCATGGGGATTTCTGTAGTGCCACGGGTATTAGCCAATAAGCTGAACAATATCGATATTTCTACAATCCCGTTGCATGAACCTGACCTTAAATGGCAGATTGGCATGATCACCAATGAAAAGGCGTACCAATCTTTTGCGTTGAAAGCCTTTGTTCAAGTGGTGGAAGAAGTCTATGCCCCATCATTTCGTAAGCACTCACTACAGCCGGGTAACCACTCGCTACTGTAATGTTACATACTTGGATTCGTATGAAATGGGTGCGCGGGACTTAAAGGGCCGGATGGAATCTGAATCGATTCCCATCCGGCCGCTTTATATACCAATCATTTCATGCTTTTCCCTTACTCATCTCATACCCCACATAAACCATCGCCTTTATCCCATCAATCAGTGCGTCATCATCAAATGCGAACTTGGGGTGGTGATGCGGATATTCGGTGTCAGTTTCCGCATTTCCAGCACCAATGTAAATATACGTCCCTGGAATTTTCCTCGAGAAGGCCGAAAAGTCTTCTCCTCCGAGTTCCAACGGATATTCAAAGACGCGATTACCGAATATTTGAGTGGCAATTTCACGTACCCGGTTTGTCGATTTCTCATCATTGATCAGGCTGTCGTATCCCAAATCGAACGAAAACTCATATTGTGCCCCGTAAAATTCGCAGGTGCTTTTAACCGCCTGCTCCATTTTCTCTTTCACCAAATATCTGGTTTTATCAGATATGGTACGCACACTTCCTTCGAGAACCGCCTTATCCGGGATGATATTTTTTGCCGTTCCGGAATGGAAGTTGGTGGTGGAGATGACGACTGAATCTAGGGGAGAAGTGATGCGGGAGACGATCGTCTGAAAATGGTCGATGATCTTCGCCCCCACCACAATAGGATCCACAGAAAATTCCGGTTCCGCAGCATGCCCGCCCCGGCCCTGGATTGTCAGGTCAAAAGTATCTGAGTTTGCCATGATCGGGCCATTCTTAATGCCGATCTTCCCTAGTTCGATAGGGGTAAACAAATGCTGTCCAAATACAAAGTCCAGATCATCGAAGAGGCCGGTCCGCACCATCTCGATCGCGCCACCAGGAGGCACTTCTTCGGCGTGCTGGAAAATCAGATAGATTTCCCCGTGTAATTTATCCGCGTTTCGAGCGAATACCTTTGCCGCACCGAGCAAAATGGATGCATGGCCATCATGGCCACAAGCGTGCATGACGCCTTCGTTCTTTGAGAGGTAATCGATTCCTTCCCGCTCCTCCTGAATCGGGAGTGCATCGATATCTGCGCGCAACCCCACTTTTCTGCCCGGCTTCTCGCCTTTGATGATTCCAAGTACACTTGTCTCAGTCGGACGCAGGACTTCGATGTTGCCCATCTTCTTCAGTTCTTCTGCGATATAGGAACTGGTCCAATGCTCCTGAAAAGACAATTCCGGGTTTTGATGCAGCGTCCTTCTCCAGTCCATCACATCATCCATGACTTCAGCGATCTGATGATCAAATTGCATTCTATCTCTCCTCTATCCTTTATTGATCTGTCCTTATTGTTCCAAATAAATCGGTCCTCCTGGTCCCACCGGAATGCCAAGCAGATACCATACAATCAGGAAGATGATCCATACAATCAGAATGGCAATCGAATACGGCAACAGATTGGCGATCAATGTCCCCAGCTTGACGTCTTTGTCATACTTCTTGGCAAAGGTCAACAACAACGGAAGGAACGGCAACATTGGTGATATCGGGTTCGAGAATGAATCCCCGACCCTGTAAACCATTTGCGTGAATGCAGGATCGTACCCCAAGAACATAAACATCGGGACAAACACCGGTGCGAGAATTGCCCATTTCGCAGAAGCACTGCCGATCAAAAGGTTGATTAATCCTACAATAAGGATGAAGCTGATAAACAGCGGAATACCGGAGAGGTTGATCGACTCCAGAAGTTGAGCACCATACACCGCGATAATCGGCCCAAGATTGCTCCATTCAAAATAGGCAAGCATTTGTGCCGCGAAGAACACCAGGACGATATAGCCGCCCATCGTTCCCATTGAATCCGCTAAGATATCACCAAAATCCTTTGTCGACTTCAGCGTTTTCGCTTTCAGTCCGAAAACAAGCCCCGGAATAAAGAACAAAATGGTGATGAGAAAGACCGCTGAGTTCATAAACGGTGAATCGTTAATGATTGAGCCCGTCTCCGGGTTTCTCAAAATCCCATTTTCCGGAATGACAAGAAGTAAGAGAGCAATTGCTGCGACAACGACAGAGATATTGGCCCAGCGAAGTGCCGATACTTCCCGGTCCGATATCTTCTCGTGAGTGAAACTAACTCCCTCATATGTACCCAGTCTCGGACTGACCACTTTTTTAGTCACAAAATACAAGACCAACACCAACAAGAAACTAGAAGCAGCGATAAAGTAATAGTTCATTGCAATGTTACCTGTGTAATCGCTGTCAACCAACTGCGCGCTTTTTTCCGTGAACCCAAGTGCCAGAGCATCGGTCATTCCCAGAATGATATTCGCAGAAAACGCGCCATTCGTTGCTGCATAAGCGACCAATAATCCGACAAACGGATGGTAACCAATTCGCATCAGAACCATTGCAGCAATCGGCGGCAAGATGACAGGACCCGCATCTCCGGCCACGTTACTGATAATGCCAACGAAAATCACAGTCGGCAGAATGAATTTCTCTGGAGTGATTTCAATCGTGCGCTTCATGAGCGCCTCGAAGTAGCCCGTCTTTTCAGCAATCCCTATGCCGATCATGACGACCAATACCATGCCGAGTGCAGGAAATTCAATAAAGTTATTGATGCTTTCCGACAAGATGAGCACAAGCCCCTCACTCGACAAAAGATTGACCGCTTCAATCGTTTCACCCGTCGCAGGATTCTTTGCCTTTACATTAAAGATTCCGGCGACTGCCGAAGCTAAAAGAATAGCCACAGACATAATGATGAACAACACACTAGGATCAGGAAGTTTATTACCGGCTACCTCGAGCTTCGTTAGAAATCGATCACTCCACCCCTTTTTTTGACTGCTCATTCATGTTTTCTCCCCCTTCATTTGAACATATTAATCATTTCAAAATATCAGTCAATATTCAAGTTTGTTTTGGGATTTCACCCAACAAATCCCGTTTTTGTGAGGGACCCTTCCTTTTATCTAGCGATTCAACACGGTTCGAATTAAATGTGTAAGTGCTGTCTGCCATGAACTAGAAAAGCAGCCTCGTGGGCTGCTTTTTATATCTATTAGATCCATCAACAAGACATTAGACTCCCGCCTCCGCCGCCAGCTCTTCCTTTGCTTTAACCTTGAGGTCCCTCACATGGTTCACCAACGGCTCAAACCCCTCAATCCGGCACTCCACCACATCGCCATCATTGATCACGACCGCTCCCGGTGTTCCTGTTGAGATGATATCCCCAGGCAATAGCGTCATGACCTTCGAGTGGAACGACACGAGGTTCAGAGGATTAAATGTCATATGGTCGACGGTGTTCTTCCGGTGGAGTTCACCATTGATCACCGTGGAGACTTCCAGTTTCATGAGGTCTTCCACTTCATCGGGGGTGACAAACTGCGGGCCGAAGCTGAAGAATGTGTCAAAGCTCTTTGAGCGGGTCAGGTACCGCGGGTTGCGCTGGAGGATGTCCTCGGCTGTCATGTCGATGATTGTTGTATAGCCGGCGATATAGTCCATCGCGTCCGCTTCTTCCACATCCTTGCAGACCTTGCCGATGATGACCCCCAGCTCGGCTTCAGCGGTTGTCCGCTCGGACTGGCGGGGAATGTTGATGCTCTCACCCGGTCCGATGATCGACGTCGTCGGTTTCATGAAGCTTGCCGGCTCCGTGTTCGGTGCGACTTCACCCAGATCCGAAGCGTGGTCCACATAATTGAGTCCAATCCCCCAGATTTTCGACGGATTGCGATACAGTGGCTGGTAGTCGAGAGACGCCGTATCCTCCCCTACAATCGCCCCGCTCAAGATTTTCTCTTTCCCTTCCCGGTTGTACCAGTCGGTCATTTCACCGAGCTGACCGGAATCGATAATCCCAAATAACGAAGTGGCCCACTTCTTCCCCTCAGCCTTGTTCACCTCTTCAACCAACACTGCCTTCTCCCCTGCAATGATGACCGCTGCTTCGTTCCCCTCAAGTTTCACTGTTGCCAGTCGCATGTTCATTCCCCCTTGTGATTCTCCTTAAATAGTTCGCTTCAGAGGGGGATACTCCCTTCTCTCGGTTCATCCAATTTACTCGCCCTATCGCCACTTGGCAGGAACTCACATCCCTCTTGGTAGGAACTCAGGTACCCCCTGGTAGGAATTCGGGTACCTGTAGGTGGGAACTGACGGAATTACGACGTTTGCGGAATCGACTCCATACCTCCACTTATGCACTCGGGACAGTCGCAGCTTGTATACTATTAGAGAAGGCAAAATCAGAAAAGGCGGGAGACAAATGACGACTTCGAACACATCGAACGAAAATCAGACGCTCAAGCAGCAATTGCTATCCATGCTGGAAGACCGGAAAGAAGAAACGATCCAGATCCGGAGGCATCTCCACGAAAACCCTGAACTGTCCTTTAAGGAAGAAAAAACCGCAAAATACATCGAGGACTTTTACAAAGGCAAGGACGTCGAGATCCAGACCAATGTCGGGAACGGCTATGGGATTATCGTGACGATCAAGGGCGGGAAAGAAGGCAAGACAATCGGGTTGCGTGCCGATTTTGATGCGTTGCCGATTCAGGAAGAGACCGACGTTCCGTTCAAGTCCAAAAATCCGGGTGTCATGCACGCATGCGGCCATGACGGCCATACGGCTTACATGCTCGTATTGGCCGACTGTCTGATCCAGCTGAAGGACTCGATCAGCGGGACGATCAAGATCATCCATCAGCACGCGGAAGAAACACCGCCGGGCGGCGCAAAAAGCATCGTCGAATCCGGTGTTCTGGATGATTTGGATGCCGTGTTCGGGACCCATCTGATGCCTGCACTCCCGACAGGGACCATCGGCTACAGGAGCGGCTTTTCCATGGCCGGCAGAACGTACTTTAAGCTTGTGATCAAAGGCAAAGGCGGCCACGGCTCCTCCCCCCACCAATCCAACGACTCGATCGTTGCGGGCGCCTATTTCATCACGGCCATCCAAACGGTGGTCAGCCGCCGGTTGAATCCGTTTGAAATGGGCGTCGTGACCATCGGCTCGTTTGATGGGAAAGGCTCATTCAACGTCATCAAGGACAGCGTCGAACTCGAGGGCGACGTCCGCTATATGAATGAAGACACACAGAAAGTCATCTCGGAGGAAATCCACCGGATCACACGAGGAATCGAGGAAGAGTTCGGTGTCGAATGCGAACTCAACTACGTCCCGGATTATCCGCCGCTCTACAATGACCCTTCCGTCACCGCCAAAGTCGTTTCCATTTTGGAACAAGCGGATGACCCGGTCATTGAGGCCGTCAAAGAAATTCCGATCAACTCGGGTTCTGAGGATTTCGCCTACTATACCCAAAAGACCCCAGGTACGTTTTATATCATCGGATGCAAACCCAAAGGGGTGGACAAGCCCTTCCTGAACCATCATCCGAAGTTCGACATTGATGAAGACGCCTTGTTGATCTCCGCCAAATCCGTTGCACATGTGATTTGTGAGTATAGCTTTGATTAATGGACAAAAGCAGCCCGGACCGGCTGCTTTTTTCTATTTAAATGACCCCCTGACACGTCCGTAACCACTCGCTCTTCCAGGGTAATCACTCACCGCTCATTCGTTTGAATCAAAAAATGGACCGCCCTTACAGGACAGTCCATTTCCGCAATCACTTATCTAATTTCAATGTCTCATTAATCTCTTCCGTCACCCCTTAAACTTCCGACTTTTTCTTCCTGACTTCCAGCACCGGCTCCACCGTTCCCTCGATTCCAGCCAGCGCCAGCACCGTAAGGAAAATCTTCTGGACCCCGACAAATGCGCCTTCTGGATCGAAGTACTCATTCAGTGTATGGCAGCCACCAAAATCCCCGCCTCCACCGAGCGTGACTGCCGGAATCCCGAGGTGGATCGGTACATTGGAATCCGTGCTGGATGCTTGATCGAGAATCGGTTCGAACCCGAGGGCTTCCGACGCGGCCGCTGCGGCCTGGACAATCGGAGCATCCGCAGACTGACTTCCCGCGGGACGGTTTCCGACACGCTCCAGCTCAACGGTCACTTGTCCCGGATGTTCCCGGAACTCGTTTTCTGCAGTTGCGGCGGAGCGGATCAAGTCCAGAACATGGGCTTCCAGCTTCTCCAGCTCTTCTTGGGAATTGGAGCGTATGTCGACCAGCATTTCTGCCGTTTCCGCAATCGTGTTGACAGAGGTCCCGCCGCCGATCACGCCGACATTCAGGGTCGTTTTCGGGTCCTCTTCTGTCCGGATCTGCGAGATTGCGGCGATGGCGCGGCCCATTGCATGAATCGGACTCGCCGTTCCGTAATTCCCGAAACTATGTCCGCCCGGTCCGCGATAAGTCACCCGATAGCGCTTGCTCCCCGTCCCCAGGTACGTCACCCGTTCCGGACTGCCCGGTTCAATTGATATAAACCCGTCAATCCCGCTACTCGTTTCAAACAGATGCTTCACGCCGCGAAGGTCTCCGAGGCCTTCTTCACCGACGGTTGCTCCGACGATGAGGTCCCCTTCTGTCCGAATTTCACTATGGTTAAGTGCCCTGACGACCGACAGAACAGCAGCAAGTCCCCGACCATCATCCGAAATACCGGGTGCATAGACTTTTCCGTCTTTCCACTTCGCTTTGACGTCTGTGCCGGCAGGAAATACCGTATCCAGATGGGCACATAGGACAAGCGAGGGGCCATCCCCGCTTCCTTTCCGAATTCCGAACACATTGCCCACTTCATCCGTTCTGATGTCTTCGATCCCAAGTTCGCTGAGCTTCTTTTTATAAAGCTCCCCCTTTACCTTCTCTTCGAAAGTCGGTGCTTCCACTTCGGTCAATTCAATCTGTTCGGCGGTAGTGAACTCATTGTCCTCTTCGATATACGCGAGACCTGCCTCTACCCGATTGTCCGAACGCAATGTCCTCATCAATTCTGTATGATCAATCCCCATGATCAAATCCCTCCCCTTCATAAGAAAAGGCGGTGCCGGATATGGCACCGCCGAACAACCTGAAATCCACTGACCGGCTCACTCAACGAGCCGATACACTTTGCGGGGCCGGCCGGGCCTTCCCAAGCTTTCTTCCCTGGTCACTTCGATTAACTTTAGTTGTTCCAGTTCATTTAAGATTCTCCGGGAGTTGCGTTCCGTGTTTTTCAAGATAATGGTCAATGTTTCACTTGTGATTTCTTCAAGGTCCTTCAGCTTCATGTAGTGATACAGCTTTGCCGGGATGGCCGGCTTATACTGATGCTCCATTAGTGTCGTCTTCCAATGTTCCGGCAGATGCTCTTCCGAGAAGTTTGGAAGATAGCCGGAATCAAAGTCAGAGATCGTCTTTTCTTCATCGACAACGACTACACGCCGCGCCGGATTGTCCGTGACATATTCAAATCCGAGCTGAACGTGCTGCTCGGCATCATACACCGTAAACCCGATGCCGATCACGAAGCGGTATTCCAGGGACAGTCTCCTCAGGATTTCATCGACCCTTGCAACAAACGAAACGCCCGAGGAATCGAGCAGTTCATAGTCTCCCTGCGTTGCGTAGATCAGGAAGCTGCTTTCTCCCTTGTCGACCAGCGAGCCGTTGACCTGTTTGGCGATTCCAAGCAGCTCCAGCTTCAGTTCAAGCAGTTTTTCTTGTTCCCCGAAGCTGTGAATTCGCTTTTCTTTATCTTCCTTGCCCCAAATGACTTCAATACCGGCAATCGCCATCTTCAGTTTGCCGTATACCTCATTCTGGGCTCGGCCGACAAGCAACCTGAAAACTGTTCGGATCGCCAGTTTCGGCGGAATGATCCGGTAGGACGGGATTCCGCGCTTCTGCAGTTCCAGGTGCACCCCCAGGTGGCAGGTCAGTGCCACTTCGGACAGGCCACTTTCATAGCACGTCGTATGGAACTCGATCAGTTTCCCGTTCTGGCTAAAGCCAAACTCGGGACAAAGCTCGAATTGGACATCTTCGAGATTGTACTCACTGAACATCTCACGGACTGTTTGTTCGTCCATTTTATCCAGGCTGATCTTTTTGACCATCCGGCCGAAATCCTTCGTGACGTTCAGATAGGTTCCCAAAAGCGCCATCCCATGAACAGGCGGATACATGCCTTCATTGGATGAGATCAGGTCTTTGTCCAGGCAATAATGGAACGGGGACGGCCCTGAGAAGATCCATTGGGAAACACGATGACGGTTTTCCTGCAGGATGGCGTCCAGTTCCTCCAGTTCCTCATATTCAAAGACTACCAGTTCAATCCTCGGATCTTCCTGGGCGACCGCCTGTATCTGTTTTAATGAATCTGATGCGCCAATGGCTCCAATGCGAATTTTCATGTTCAACTTCCTTTGACAATTCAGTGTGTTGCAGGAACAATACTCGTGTCTTCATCCAGCAGCGGATGATGGCAGGCGATGAAATGATCCGGCAGCACTTCACGATATTCCGGCTCTTCTTCCCGGCACTTTGCCGTCGCGTACGGACATCTCGGATGGAACCTGCAGCCGGAAGGCGGATTGCTCGGGCTCGGGATTTCCCCTTCTATAAGTTCATGCTCTTTCCGGAACTTGGGATCAGGAATCGGCACGGCATCCAGCAGGGCATGACTGTACGGATGAAGCGGATTATTGAACAATTCATCCCGGCCTGCCAGTTCGACCATCTTCCCGAGATACATGACACCGATGCGGTCACTGATATGCCGGACAGCCGGAAGTCCATGTGCAATAAAGACATAGGTTAAATCCAGCTCTTTCTGCAAGCGGTTCAGGAGATTCAGGATTTGTGCCTGAATCGAGACATCCAGTGCCGAGACCGCCTCATCACAAACAATCACTTTGGGATTTAAGGCAAGTGCCCGGGCAATTCCGATCCGTTGCCGCTGACCTCCGCTGAACTCATGAGGAAAACGGTCGTACTGGTGCTCCCTGAGCCCGACCAGCTGCATCAGCTCTATGACGCGCTCCCGCAATGCTTTTCCTCTCATGATACCATGCACGACCAGCGGTTCACCGATAAGTTCTCCTACTGTCATTCTTGGATTCAGGGACGAGTAAGGATCCTGAAAGATGACCTGCAGATCCTTCCGGGCTTTTCTGAGCGCTTCCTTGTTCATGCTGGCAAGGTCGGTTGAACGGAAATAGATTTCCCCTTCAGTTGCTTCCATTAGTCCGAGCAGCAGTTGACCGGTCGTCGACTTACCGCAGCCGGATTCCCCGACGATGCCAAGCGTCTCACCCTCGTAAACTTTAAAGTTCAGACCATCCACCGCACGGACGGTCGTCTTGGTCTTTTTTAAGAATCCATTCGACATCTCAAAATGCTTTTTGAGATTGCGCACTTCAACGATCACTTCACGTTCTGCAGAGATGGTCATACCACCAGCTCCTTCTTCGCCAACTTGATACATCGCGCCGCATGATCCCCTTTGACATTCAACAGATTTGGATGGGTTTGGACACATTCTTCATCGCCAAACGGACATCTCGGGTGAAACTTGCATCCTTGCGGCATTTCCGCCGGATTAGGAACAGTTCCTTCTATTGAATACAGCTCATTGACCACGTCATGGATCTTCGGCATGGAATCCAGCAGTCCTTTCGTGTACGGATGCTGGGGAGATTCGAACAATTCATGGACCGTCGCCACTTCCACGACTTCCCCGGCATACATCACGATCACCCGGTCCGCCAACTCGGCCACCACGCCGAGGTCATGGGTGATGATCATGATGCTTGTGTTGGAGGACTCCTTCAGGTTCCTCAGCAAAGTCAGGATCTGCGCCTGAATGGTCACGTCGAGAGCAGTTGTCGGTTCATCTGCAATGAGCAGCTCCGGATTGCATGATAGGGCCATCGCAATCATGACACGCTGCCTCATGCCGCCCGACAGCTGATGCGGGAACCTGCCCATAACCTTTTCGGCATCGGATATGCCGACGTTGCGCAGCATCTCTACGCCCCGTGCCTGAGCTTCTTTTTTACTGAGTCCCTCATGCAGCATCAACGGTTCCCGGAGCTGAAAGCCGATCGTGAACACCGGGTTCAGCGCGGTCATCGGTTCCTGAAAAATCATGGAGATGTCATTCCCGCGGATTTTTCGGTAATCCTTCTTGGATAACGTCCTCAAATCCTTATCCTTATACGTTACGTCTCCATCGACGACTTCTCCGTTCGGCGGCAGAATGCCCATCAGCGCAAGCGATGTGACACTCTTTCCGCTCCCGGATTCACCGACAATCGCCAGTGTCTCTCCCTTTTTCACGGAAAAGGAGACACCGTTGACTGTTGTGATATAGCCGTCATCTGTCTTGAATCTTACTTTGAGTCCATCCACCTTCAGGAGCTCTTCCCCCATATTGAGTCCTCCCTTCATTAGTCCTTGATTTTCGGATCGAGCACATCACGCAGCCAGTCTCCAAAGAAGATGACTCCGAGTACCGTAATGGTGATCGCAAGGCCAGGGAAAGTCGCTACCCACCAACTTGTGGCGATATACTCCCTGCCGTCGCTCAGCATCAGTCCCCAGGAAACATCAGGCGATTGGATGCCGAGCCCGAGAAAGCTCAGGCTCGCTTCCATGATGATGGTCGACGCCACATTCAGTGTGGCAATGACGATAAACGAAGAAATGACGTTCGGCAGAATATATTTCACGATGATCCTGAAGTCCAGCGCACCAATCGCCTTTGCCGATCGCACATAATCCCGTTCCTTTACACTGAGCGTCTCACTTCTCACCATCCGGGCGTAGACGACCCAGGACGTTCCGCCGAGAACCAGGATCAGGGTCATCAGGCTCGGCCCCATGACAGCAAGGATGATCAGCATAAACAGGATACTTGGGATGGCGAGGAACGAGTCGACCAAGCGCATGATGATGAAATCCCACGCTTTTCCGTAGTACCCGGCAAGCAGTCCCATGACGATTCCGATAGCTCCCGCCAGCAGGACCGCGCTGATCCCGACGAGCAGGGAAACCCGCGAACCGTAGATGATCCGGCTCAGGACATCACGCCCGAGGTTGTCGGTGCCGAGCGGATAGCTCATGTTCCCACCATCCAGCCAGAAAGGAGGAACCAGGCGGTTCATGATGTCCGTTTTCGCGGGATCATGCGCCGCCAGCAATGGAGCGAATATCGCAATTAGCGTGACCAGAACGACAATGACCAGGCCCAGCATCCCCGTGCGGCTTCTTAACAGTCTCCGGAATAAGGCGCCAATAGCTGACTTGGGCTTATTGGATGAACGGGGGACAGATTCGGTGATTTGCGCCATCGTCCCTCCTCCTTTACTCGTATTTGATCCGCGGATCCAGCAAGCGGTAGATCAGATCCGCACTCAGGTTACTTAAGATGACAAAGATGGCGATGATGAACGTCGCCGCCTGCACAACCGCCATGTCACGCAGGTTCACAGCCTGGACGAGCAGTTGCCCGAGGCCCGGCCATGCAAAGACCGTTTCAGTGATCAGGGTGCCGCCCACGAGCGTGGCCGTCTGAAGGGCCATGATCGTCACGACCGGGATAAGCGCGTTTCTGAACGCATGCTGATTGACGACAACCGTTTCACGGAGACCTTTGCTCCTCGCGGTCCTGATAAAGTCCTGTCCCAAAATCTCCAGCATGCTCGACCGGATCAGGCGGGTCATCTCGGCAGCAATACCCGTGCCAAGCGTGATTGCCGGCAGCACCAGATGCGCCAGTGTCCCTCTCCCCGATACCGGGAGAAGCTGGAAAGTCACCGAGAAGAACAGGATGAGCATGATCCCCAGCCAGAAGTTCGGCATCGCCTTTCCGACGACCGCCCCACCAGTGATAAACAGGTCCAGCACGCTGTTCCGCTTGATCGCGGACAAAATCCCGAGCGGGACGGAGATGATAACGGCCACGATCATCGAGGCAATGGCGAGCTCCAGTGTCGCGGGCAACCTCTCCAGCACCAGATCCAGTGCATCCATGTTGTACCGGAATGAATCCCCAAAGTCCCCTTTCACCAGATCTCCAAGGAAAGCCAGGTACTGAACAGGCAGAGGGTCATTGAGTCCGAGAGATTCCCTGAGTGTGTCGCGTTCCTCGGCAGTCGCATTTTCAGGGAGCATCAGTGAAACTGGATCCCCGGTGAGCCGCATGAGCACAAAGACGATCATAGTGATCAATAAGAGGACCGGGATCGTTTTTAGAAGGCTCTTCAGTAAGTACTTCATCTCTTTCCTCCTCTGAACCAAAAAAGAGGGGAAGCCCCTCTCTTTGTTATTTCAAATTAACCGAGTCGGCATAGAACATTTCGTCCAGACGAGGCTCATAATCGATCCGGTCATTAATGCCCGTGATCGCTTCCAGCTGGTAAAGGTAGATATGCGGACGGTCTTCAGCAACGAGTTCCTGTGCTTCCTGATACTGTGCGGAACGTTCTTCAGCATTCATGTTGGTTTCCGCTGTCTCGAGAAGCTGTTCCGTTTCAGGGTTGTTGTAGTCCGTCTCGCCGGCAGCCTGCTCGAATGTGAGCCGCTCCAGTGCGAGCGATGCGTCAAACATCGAGTTGCCGTAGCCGATAAGGAACATGTCTCCGAATGTACGGTTCTGATACTTTTCGTTAAATGCGCTCCACTCCAGTAGCTCCAGATCGATCGTGATGCCGACTTCTCCGAGCATCGCACTCATGAGCTCAACCGATTCTTTGTCCTTCAGGTAACGGCCGTTCGGAGAGCTGAGTGTCAGCTCCAATCCATCCGCGTAACCCGCTTCCGCCAACAGTTCCTTCGCACGTTCCGGATCATAGAGGGAAGTACCGTACAGGGACTCGTTTGCCCCTGTATTGCCCGGCGTTACACGCGTACGGGTCACCGTACCGGCTCCGCCCATCAGGGATTCAACGATAGCTTCTTTGTCGATTGTGAGATCGATCGCTTCACGTACTTTCGGATCGCTGGTCGGATTGCCTTCCGCCGTTCTCAGCACGAGCATCATGACCCGCTGTGTCGGCGTCTGCTCGACGTGAACACCTTCAGTTCCTTCAATCCGCTCCACATCGGTCGGCGGGACGTTTACCGCGACATCCACTCCGCCGGTCATGAGCTCGGATACACGGGTGGAGTCCTCAGGAATAGCCCTGAATACGAGCTCGTCCCATTTCGGCGCTTCGCCGAAGTACTCTTCGTTCGCCACCAAAGTCAGACGGTCGTCTTTTTTCCACTCCTGGAATTTGTACGGGCCTGTACCGACCGGCTCTTCCAGGAACACGTCCCAGCCTTCAGATTCGATATAGTTTTTCGGCAGCATACCCGACCCGAGACGGGACAGACGGTTCAGCAATGCCGGCTCCGGACCGTTCGTTACAATCTCCACTTCGTAATCGCCGAGAACATTGACCTCTTTGATCTGATTGTAGTTGCCGTATTCAAGGAGGGAATCGTCTTTCGCAACACGCTCCAGCGTGAATTTCACGTCTTCTGCGGTGAAGTCATCACCGTTATGGAACTTGACACCTTCACGCAGCTTAAATGTCCAAGTGGTTTCGTCCTTGTTCTCCCAGCTTTCAGCCAGGTCAGGGAGGAACCCTTCTTCTCCGCCGTTCTTGACCAGATAGTTGAACATATTGACATGCACGGCTTCAGTCGATGTGTTGTTGTGGTCATGGATATCAAATGTCGCCATGTCACTGCCGTTTGCAACGACGAGTGTCTTGCTGTCACTTTGTTCTACCGGTTCCGAGCTTTCCTGGCCTTCTGTATCCCCGTTGTCCGAACAGCCCGCCATCAGTAATGCGAGACTAAGAAACGCCGCTGCTGTTTTCCACCTGAACTTCATCTGAAATCCCCCTTTTCGTTTTCCAAGAACTGTTTGGTCAGTGCGATTAAAACCGACATGCCGTACAAGAATGCTTCTTCATCCACATTAAATCGGGAATTGTGATTCGGAAACGCTGTGCGCTCATTTTCCCCGCGGGTCCCGAGACGGAAAAACACAGACGGGACCTCATTGGAGAAATAAGAGAAATCCTCCCCGCCCATCGAAGGCAACGTCTCCTTCAAGGCATCCGGACCATAGAGCGTGCCGATTGTTTCTTCCAGCATCCGGCGCGGAACGTCGCCCACTTTTATGGAAGGCGGGCCGTATTGATAGTCAAGCGTGCAATCCCCGCCAAACCCTCTTGCCACCCCTTCCGAGATGGAGCGGATCTTCTCTTCCATCTGAGCCCTTGTTTCCGGCTTCAGGGTCCGGACAGTTCCTGCCACCGTCACGGTATCAGGGATAATCGTCGCTTTCGTGCCGGCCTTGAGCTGCCCGAAGCTGAGGACCACCGAATCCAGCGGATCTGTCTGCCGGCTGACAATCTGCTGCAGCGCAACCAGTGCCTGGGCAGCAATCATGATCGGATCGACCGTCTGGTGCGGATGGGCCGCGTGCCCGCCCTTTCCTTTAAACTGGAGTTCGAAAATATCCACCGCAGCACACGTGAATTCCGCTGACGCCAGGGAAAATTCCCCGGTCCTGATCGTCGGATGCACGTGAAGGCCGGCCATCACATCCACTTGCGGATCTTCAAGCGCCTGATCTTTGATCATCGCCTGAGCACCCTTACCGATTTCCTCGGCAGGCTGGAAAATCACTTTCAGGCTGCCTTTTTCAAGCCCCGCTTTTGAAAAGGCTTGTGCCACCCCCAGCAATATGGCTGTGTGGGCATCGTGCCCGCATGTATGGGCCACTCCGGGACGGTTGCTTTTATAAGGTTCTTCAATCTCATCATTCATGGGCAAGGCATCCATATCCGCCCGGAGTCCGACGACAGGGCCTGGCGCCTTTCCTTTCAGCAAACCGACGACGCCGGTACCCCCCACACCTGTCCGAACTTCATATCCCCACTCGCTTAATTTGGCTGCCACAAGCTTGGCTGTTTCAGTTTCTTCAAATGCGAGTTCCGGATGCTGCCGGATGTGCCTGCGGAGCTCGACGGTTTCAGGAAATACACCACGCACCGCCTGATAGAGATCGGGATGGCTTACTTGTAACGATTCGAATTGATGAACTGCTGCTTCTGCCGCCTTCATCGGACCATGCTCTTTTCTTCACTGAGACGGACACTAAACTCTTCAATCAGCATGGCCGCCATCTTGATTCCGTCGATATAGTCATCAATGCCGATGTTTTCGTTTGGCGCGTGGTTGTTGGATGTCGCATTGCCCACTCCAAATGAAGCGGATGGAATCCCCAGCGCCTGGCATAGGACATGCATCGGTCCGGTTCCCGGTGTATTCGGGACGATATTCGGCGCTTTCCCGCTGACCTTTTCAGTCACCGACGTCATCGCCTGGACCAATGTCTCCTCGGGCTTCGACCTTGCAGCCACCTCCGAGCTCCATTCATGGATCGTGATGTCTTCGAACCCATGTTGGTCGAGGTGTTCCCGCAGGGCGTTCAGGATCTTTTTAGGATCCTGTCCCGGTACCAGCCGGAAATCGATTTTCGCCTTGGCTTTTGCCGGAAGGACTGTCTTGGACCCTTCACCCGTGTACCCGCCATCAATGCCGCAGATGTTGCAGGTCGGCTCGAAAATATGCTTATGCTTCAGCTCCTTGCCTTTCAGATCCAGAAGGAAGCGGTCCAGACCGAGCGTTTCCAAAGTCGCTTTTTCGTCCAAGCGATAGGATTCCAGCAGTTCCACTTCAGACTCCGTGATTTCCTGAATGTCGTCATAGAACCCCGGAATGAGCACCCGCTCCCGCTCGTCCTTCAGCGTATTCAGCGCCCAGACAAGCCGCCAAACAGGGTTTTCAATGATCGAGGCGTTTGCGGAATGCAGATCCGTAGTGGCGCCTGTCGCCTCCAGCTCCACATAGAGCATGCCTTTCACACCCAGTGAAAGCTGTACCGTTCCGTCAGGGTCCCGGTAGCCAAACTCCCACACACATCCGTCTGATGAGAGCTTCTCAGAGTACTTGTCCACCAGGTCAGGCAAATGGACGCTTCCGATCTCTTCTTCTCCCTCAAAGATGAACTTCACATTCATCGGAAGCTGCTTGTTGACCTGCTGGAGCGCGTGCACCGCGGCCATCCGCGCAATTAGATTGCCTTTGTTGTCTGCCACGCCGCGCGCATACAGCTTGCCATTACGGACATTCGGCTCAAATGCAGGCGTTTCCCACAGGTCAACCGGATCTTCCGGCTGCACGTCATAGTGGTTATAGAAGCTGACCGTCCCGTCGGAAGCGCCCGGCATCTCGGAGAAGACAACCGGGTAGCCTCCTGTCTCCAGCCGTTCTGAGGATGTCTTTAACTCCTTGCTGAACAGCTCTTCCACGTACCGGACCGCCTCATCCATTCCCCGCCCCTGTGCCGCAACACTCGGGATCTTGCAAAAGTCGACCAGCCAACGGATATACATCTCTTTGTTTTCTTCGATCACTTTCAGGACATCTGAACTCAAACAACACACCCCTTTAGTTACGGAATATTTCCTTAATGTTGTTACAACTTTAATCGATGCATATTAGGAATGTCAATAAAGTTTTTAGATTTTTATAAATAGAATGTGTTTTCTATTAACAATAGCTTCTATAAATTTTGTGCAAAATAAAAAGCAGCCGCGCGGGCTGCTTTCATTCATTACTTATCCAATTCCAACGTCTCATTAATCTCCGCCGACTCTGCATCTTTCCCAGTCATCCGCTTATACATAAACGCGATGTTCTTCACGAGACTGCCGCTCTCCCAGTACTCGGCAGCTTCGGCTTTAACTTTTATTAGGATGACGTCGGGATCGTCGTAAGTGGTTTGCATGATTTTCTCGTAGGCTTTGCTCCAAAGTTCTTCTTTCTTGGCCATGTCTTCAACGATTTCAGCCCGGCCGCGGATGGAGACGTAGGATTTTCCGGCGTAGGCGACGTTGACGTCTTTGTTGTGGAGGATTTCTTTGTATTTGTCGGTTTCTTTCTTGATCGATGATTGTTGTATAGCTGGCGATATAATCCATCGCGTCTGCTTCTTCCACATCCTTGCATACCTTACCGATGATAACTCCCAGCTCTGCTTCAGAAATCGTCCGTTCAGATTGGCGGGGAATGTTGAGCGTCTCGCCGGGTCCGATGATGGTCGTCGTCGGTTTCATGAAGCTCGCCGGCTCGGTGTTCGGAGCGATTCACCGAGATCCGATGCGTGGCCTACATAATTCAGTCCGTTTCCTCAGATTTTCGAAGGATTGCGGCAGCGGTTGGTAGTCGAGAGACGCCGTGTCCGCCCCTGCAATCATCCCGTTCTGGATCTTCTCTTTCCTTTCCCGGTTGAACCAGTTCATATTCCTCAGCTACCACAACTTTAAAAACTTATTGGTCTATGAGGATACCAATTTGCTTTTGTGTTTCTTTATCAAACTTTCCTTTGGGGTTTGCTTTAGTCGGCAGTGTTCCGTGGAAAGGGAATAATTCTCTTTTGGCCACTTCATATATTCGCCGAAGTTCACTTACAGGGTCTTCATGTTCATCGACTCTTAAATCAACTAACGGATAGTCTTCTGAAGAATAAACGAGTACTGCAGCCGATTGTCTGCCACGCTTATCACCTCCAGCGGCTTGACCTTCCTCTAGCGCCTTTATTAATCGGTCCGCTAGAGGGAGAGTCTGATTTTCCTCGAATCCTCTCTGAGTTTCCAGAATAGTTTTTTCGCCTACCAGCATGTTACCTGCTATAGCGAATCCATCGCCTACTACATCGCCGAACCACCCATCACATTGTTCTCCGGTAAATGCTACGGTGTTGCCATTCTTATCTACTACCGTAAACTGTCTGATTGAAGGCTCTGGGTCTTCCTTTATCAAAAGCTCTTTGACCTCTTGTGCAGTCATTCCTTGTTCAAGGTATTTCAGACCATTAATACCTATATAGGGATTCACAAAGGACTGTGTTGCGATCGCTCCTACGCCTGCTTTGACAAAGGGGCAGAGTGATCCAACAGCCGGAACCTTAGTCGTTACTGCCACCCCAAGCTGATTGGTCTTCTTGCAGATTGCTGCTATAGAAAATGTCATCCGGGATTTCTCCTTTGATTACTGAATTTTCCTCTGTTATTTAATTCAATATTTTGGATTCATCAAGACTATAAACTTCCTCACGTCGGTCTCCTAAAATGTGATTTTGCTTACTTAACTTGCGTGCGCTCTCAACCTCCTCAAGATTAAGAGTCGCTGTGATGATTTCCTCTTTATCGAAGCTGGCTGGTCCGCTTTCAATTGCTCCGGTAGGACGAATAATCAGGCTGTTCCCTAAAAATCGTCTTTCTCTTTCCACACCTACACGATTTGCAGCAACAATAAATACACCATTTGTATGCGCGCTGGCCATGCAAATATGGACTACCACCGGTGTATCTCCCTGTCTGTAGTCTGGCAGTGGGACCCAGTTTGTACACACTGCAACTATTTCGGCGCCATTCAAAGAACACATTCTGAAAATCTCTGGGAACCAAACATCATAGCAAATCAGCAAGGCAACCTTGCCTATCGGAGTATCAAATACAGGTACCCCTGACTCCCCTGGAACAAAGAAATTTTTCTCGTCATCCCATAAGTGTACTTTTCGATATGAACCGATTAATCCATTTGGTCCGATTAATACTGCTGAATTATATAAAATCTCCCCGTCCCTTTCGTTTATACCAGCCGCAATATATACGTCATTTTCTTTGGCGCACGCTTCCCATGCTTTAATCGTTTCTCCCTTTTCACTTACGACAGGTTCTGATAGATCAAACGCTTCTTTCTTGCTATTAAATACATATCCACTATTGCAGAGTTCAGGTAGGACAACCAATTGTGCCCCATTCTTGGATGCTTCTTTTATTAATTCAATAGAGCGATTGATATTCTCTTGTTTTTTTCCGACTTTAGGATCAAATTGACAGCATGCGACCTTTGTTTGGGACTTTGTCGTCATAATATTTCTCACCCTCATTACATTATTTTTTAGGAATTCAAATAAATTTTTTTCTTACCAAACCTCGTTTTTCTTTATTTCATACAGGAAGTATAAAAATACAGCAATCATAAGAAGAGCTGAAATAATTATACTTCCCCATACCATTATTTTGAAAAACAATAATGAAACTATCATTTGTTTTCCTCCTGTCCCACACCAGCTAGTTCAAGCCTTTTCCAATCAAAATTATCAGGCTTCAGCATACTACCGACCCAACATACAAGGAACGAGACATAACCGCTTACTACAACTCCTTGAAGCGACCCAACACTGTAATAAACGATGTACCCGGTAATAATTGCCGAAATAGCTGCGACGAATGACATATTTGGATTTAACTTCTTCCAGAAGAGACCGTACATAATAGGGAAAATCAATGCAGCGTTAACTACACCCAAGAAAAATAACATTTGCAACATTGAGGTGATTTTCGGTAAACTCACCAGCAACCCCAACACACCAATAGCAATTGTTAATTTCTTTGCAAATGATAACTGCTGATCATTGGTTGCTTTCGGTTTAAATTTCAAATAAATATCATTCAGAATTAGTGATGTAATGGAATTTAGCAATGCTGCTATCGATGAAGCAAGCGCTGCCCAAACCCCAATTAAGAATGCCCATGAGGCGAATTCCCCACCGTAGATTTCAGCAATAAACGGAGCAACCTGGTTTACTTCTTTCGGTGCTTGTTGTGTACCAATTGCTACAAATGCCAATGTGGCAACGGCGATAGGGACAAAAAACCATCCAATCCCTGATAGAGAAAAAATCTGAGTTACCTTATCTTTTCGAATTGCATATGCTCGCTGCCAAAATGTATTATCCATAAACACTTCTCCTATTCCCAGAATAGGACCTGCAAATAAGAGAAGAAGGCCTGCAGGAGCTAGTAGATCCAGTGATCCAAGATCGAATGCTTGCATTCCTTCATAGACAGGGCTTACTCCTACGGTTAGATAAACCAGAGGCGGAACCACAACAATTACTACTAGTATTAGCATAACTTGGAAAAATGCCAACCCAGTAACCGAAGAAAAACCGCCCATCGTCGAATAGACAATTACAATAAAAAAGGTCAATATTACTGCCAATTCGTAGGGAATGTCAAATACCTGCTCAAGGAGAAGTCCTCCCCCTATGCCTTGAGTCATTAAAAAGCCGAATACCCATACTAATGACAGCACTATAAATAAGTTATAATTTTTAGTATCGAATCTGTGTCTAAAAAAGTCTCCTACTGTTCGGCCGTTGGGAACCACTTCATGAATTCGTTTAGCTAATGGTGCAAAAGCAATGACTGCAACTCCTCCTAGCGCAGCGTACCCTAACGCGCCTAGGATTCCGTCATTATAAGCAGCCTCAGGACCTGCCATTACTGTGTTGCCGGTAATCCAAAATGCTAAAAGGGAGGTAGTCCCGAATGCTACACCTAGTTTTCCTCTCCCCCCTACATATTCATCGATTGAAGAAACCTTTCGGGAGATATACCAACTACTAATGATAAATACCGCACCTAATGCAAGGATGATTAGTACATTAATCCAAAGAGAGCTCATTTTCAGGCTCAACTCCTTTTGGCTCTACTTCTTCTTTATAGAGTCCGAAATATGTTCCAAATGCAGAGACTAAAGTAATGATAAACAATACAATACTTGCAATGATCCAACCAATCATCGTCTTTCCTCCTTTGTCATCTCAAGACAGTAAATTAAAGATGGAAGATTATCACACCATCCTATATTGCGGCAGTTCGTGCACTTTCTTGGTAAACACGTATGGCCTCCATGTAAAAAGCTACTGACTTTTCCATGTTGGCAATGGATATTGATTCATCTGGTTGGTGAGCCAGCTCAGGATCACCGGGGCCATATAAGATAATTGGGACATTCATATGCTTCCTAAACACTGAGCCGTCGGTATAGTAGTTAGCTCCCAAATAACGCCCCTCTTCGGTCTGTACTCCATTCAATAGATGTAACCTTCTAATGAAATCGCTGTCATTTTCATTAGAGAGGGGCTCGAGATTATGGATGATAGAATACTCGGCCTTAAAATTGGGAATCGTGTTGGTCAATTCTTTGAGAATTAACCCGATTTCAGTGCAAATTGACTTATTCTGAGAGGCGGTAATCGTTCTGAAGTCTAATTGGGTTTTACAAAGATCAGGTACAACATTTGTCGCCACTCCACCACTGACTGTATTGAGACTATAGCTCATTTTTCCTAAGACCGGATGTTCTTCCTCTTTATTCAGTTGTTTAAGCCGGTTGATAAGATAGACCATAGAATCAACTGCGTTGATCCCTTCATAAGGCATTGAGCCGTGAGCAGTTTTCCCATAGGTACTAATTTCGACCCATAATGCACCTTTATGCGCGACGTATACATTTAGCGCGCTTGGTTCTGCTATGATCATCGTTCCCGGGTTTTCGAGCAGACCACTTTCCACAGCAGCCACAGCTCCTGCACAATCGACTTCCTCCCCAACCGTTCCTAGAAAAATAAGATCCTGATTGAGTTCATATCCGCTTTCCTTGATTGCCACCATTGACTCAAGAAGTGCGGCTATGCCACCTTTCATGTCAGTTGTACCTCTTCCATATATCCTGCCATTCTCGATCTCAGCTCCGAACGGTTCAGTAGTCCAAGCTACTTCGCCGACCGGTACTGTATCTAGATGCCCGTTGAAATACACCTTACTTAATGTGGAATCCCTACCCCTGAGTTTGACAGTGACATTCGCGCGTTTTTCATCCAACGTGTGAATGTCACACTCTAGACCATGTGTTGAGGCGAACTCACAAATGTACTGCGCTACTTCCAACTCATTACCGGGCGGATTGACGCTATCAATCCGTACCAACCCCTGAAGCAGTTCCACCATTCTTTGTCTGTTCACAGACTTTCCCCACCCCCATTTCAGACAAAGCTGACTTTTCCGTCTATTTGTCTGTAAATTTTACTCTACATCAGATACAATTGGACTTGGTAACAAATAAAGAAACTAATTATTGTATTTTTATCTAAATAGAGGGGGGATATCTTGTTACTTAAAGACTTAATCGGCTTGCCGTCATTTAACAAATCTGATGTGTTGACTGTCTGTCCTTTGTCAGACGAAATAAAAAATGTCACTTTCATTGATTCCCCCGATGGCAGCGGATGGATTAAGGAAGGTGACTTTGTCTTAACTACAGGCTACTTTGCTTCAGGCTCCGAAGACTGGGAGGAACGGTTTCATAACTTCATTGATGGATTAATACAAAAGAGAGGAGCAGCCCTTGGTGTTAAGATCGGAAGGCATATTCCTTATCTTCCTGAATCAGTAAGACGCCATGCAAATGAACGGAATTTCCCCATCATTAAGCTAAACAACGAACCTTCCTGGTCAGATTTCCTTTGGGAGATTACCCATGCCCTATCGGAAGCCAAGGACGACGAACTCCGACAAATGAATACGGTATACGAAAAATTTCATGAACATATGAAAGCCAAAGGAAGTATTACTGACTTGGCTAGAGTGCTGTATAGCATCATTGAGCAGCCATTAACTATTTACCTAAAAAAAACGGATATTAGAGTCGATTATCCTTCTAGTCCCTCCCGTGACATTAATTTAAATTATCTCGTGACAACTGTTTTCAACAGTATCAGTAATGACATTCAGTCAGTAAAATACGGTGAGACAGTATTTAAGATTAAATGGATTAATGAAAAAAGCACACTCGAGGGCGGTATTTTTATTTGGTCAGATACCAGTGAACTGACTCCAAAACAAAAGATTGCAATCGAGCAGGCTGCCATGATTGCTAATCTAGAGGTGGAGCATCAGAACAATATTAAGTCTATCGAACAACGGCATTTGAATGAATTTATTCTGGAACTGTTGAAGGGAACTTCTGAGAATCTTGAATTTATCAAAGACAAGATGTGTGACTTGGACCTTGATATCGCCGATTTCTATCGAGTGCTGATGATTAACACTGAACAAGGAAACTTTTCCTCGGAGTACAATTATTTAAGCCGTATACAATCGATTTCCAAATTGAACATAGAGCAGACTCTTGTTGGTCAAGATCGTTACAATAATTTAATTATTATTTTGCCGGATGAACAGTCAGAAGCAGCCTTTTCATTAATTCTCAGATATATGAGAACTAATTATCCAAGCATTAAAATTATGAGCGGATTGAGTCGCCCATATTCAATTGACCAATTGGCACACGCCTATCGAGAAGCAACAATTTCGCTGACTATCTCGAAAGAGAATAAAATTAAAAAAGACCTACTTCAACTAACCCGTTTTGAAGATTTGGACTTGGAACGAGTTTTATTCTCCGAGAATATATTAAAAGAGATGAACCAAGTCTACAAAGAAACTTTGCATAAAATTAGAGAACATGACATTAATCATTCTTCTGCTCTATTCGAGACCCTTTGTTGCTACCTAGAAAGTAACATGAATGTTGAACGTACGGCGCAGCAGTTATTCATCCATAAAAACACTGTCAGATATCGCCTTAAACTAATAGCCACATTGCTAAACATGAGTCTTGATTCAGTCAATACAATAGTACTTTGCAAGATTGCTTTGAATTACTATTACTTTAGGGACACGAATATCATTCCTACCTTTAGCGCTTTATCATAAGTGTAAGGTAGATTCGGCATGAACCTTCCTTCATCAGCTACTAAAAAGTGGCCTTTCCTGCTACTTTGAATTCCATTTCTACAGTTGATTTTTACTCTTCCAAGTTCAGCGTTTCAATGATCCCAGCCGACTCGGTATCCTGAATAGTAGTTTTTGATAAGATTACCCCTCTTTCTTTATTTGCTACAAATTTTTGTTATAACTTATCCCTATGTGGTTGTAACCCCCGTAGCTTATGTAGGGATTCGAATAAGATGTAGATGTGATTTGTTGGAGCAGTCGAAATGCCTCGCACACAAAAAACCTGGCCCACCCATCAAAGTCAAAATAATCTACGGATTCTGTGGCCTCAGCTTCCCTGCATCGTTCGCCTCCATCGATAAGACAGATATTTGGAGGGAATACTACCGCTTGCTGGTGTGCTACATCATCTGGCTAGCTGGAGTTAAGCACAGTTACAGCTAGTCTGTATCTTGCTCATAATGAAATGAAAGCAGCCACATAGGCTGCTTCTCATCTTTATTAAAATTTACTTATCCAATTCCAACGTTTCATTAATCTCCGCCGACTCCGGATCCTGCCCAGTCATCCGCTTGTACATAAACGCGATGTTCTTGACTAGGCTACCGCTCTCCCAGTATTCCGCAGCTTCAGCTTTCACCTTGATCAGGATGACGTCTGGGTCGTCGTAGGTGGTTTGCATGATTTTCTCGTAGGCTTTGCTCCAGAGTTCTTCTTTCTTGGCCATGTCTTCGACGATTTCAGCCCGGCCGCGGACGGAGACGTAGGATTTGCCGGCGTAGGCGACGTTGACGTCTTTGTTGTGGAGGATTTCTTTGTATTTGTCGGTTTCTTTCTTAGTGAAGAACCAGAGGTCGCCGTCGAATTCGACTTCCTGTGTTTTCATCGGGCGGGAGACGAGCCCTTCGTCGGATACAGTCGTCAGCATCGCCGTATCGACGCCTTTGATCAGGTCTCTCAGCGTTTCCATTTCTTCTTGTTTCATCGAATCACCTCATTTATGTTATAGAGATAGATTACCCGTTCTATGAGTCATGTATTCAGTTACAAGGTAATCACTCAGACCACCAAGGTAATCACTCACGCCCCAATGGTAGGAACTCATGTGGGGTGAGGTGGGAACTGGGGGTGGGATAGGTAGGGATTCAGGTACCCATTGGTAGTGATTGGGGAGTGATAGCCCTAAAAACTACGAAATAGCAGCCGCATGGGCTGCTATTCTAGATTCATTCTAATACACCTTTTCTAATCTCGCTTAATCCCTTCCCTAATCCCATTCAATACCTCATCCGTATGCTCTCCCAACCCAGGCGCCAGCCTTTCAGATGCGGTAGGAGTAAGACTGAATTTAACGGGGAACTTCATATCCACAACTGTTCCCTCAGCAGGATGTTCTTTTTCATTAAAGAAGTTTACAGCGTTTAGATGCGGGTCTTGCCGCAAATCTTCTGGCGTATTTATATTTGTGCATGGGATATCCGCAGATTTTAATATCGATAACCATTCATCAGTTGATTTGGTTCTAATGATGTCTTCTACCGTCTGATAAACGAAGTCAATGTTTGCGGTTCGTGCATTGATATCCACGAACCGCTCATCCCCCACCAAATCTTCTCTGCCGGATACTTCAATAAAGTTCTTCCAATGCTTGTCATTATAAATCATTACCCCGATATATCCGTCAGTCGTCTGGTATGGCTTACGATACGGGGATACCACACGGGAATAGTAGCTATCGCCTAATGGTGGGTTATAAGTTTTTCCATATAGATGCTCTGTCATCGTGTAGCCAACCATAGATTCGAACATGGGTACTTCAATTTCCTGACCAATGCCACTGACTTCCCTTTGGTAAAGCGCTGCTAAGACCGAGCTCAACCCGATTAGGCCAGTCGTCTTATCTGCGAGAACAGTTGCAAGATACTGGGGCTGGCCGTTAATCTTCCCTTGGGCTGAGGCCATCCCGGATGCAGCTTGGATGATGTCGTCATATGCTGGACGACCAGCATATGGACCATCCTCCGAGAAACCATACATGCCACAGTAAATGATTCGTTCATTCACCGCCTTAAAGTCTGCGTAGGCCAATTTGAGTCGCTTCATGGAAGCCGGCCTCATCGTATGGACAATAATATCCGCCTGTTCAGCCAGCTTTAAGATGGCATTCCGGCCTTCTTCCGACTTTAGATCGAGTACCACGCTTCTCTTGCTGCGGTTTAAATGTAGAAATAGACTTCCTAGTTCACCGCTATTTGAAGGCCCCAAGTATCGGGTCGTGTCACCGGTGGGCGGTTCGATCTTGATCACATCCGCCCCCATGTCTCCTAACATGAGCGTACAATAGGGACCCATCACGACGGAGGTCAAGTCCAATACTCTGATTCCCTTTAATGGCCCTTCCATCTGCTTCTCCCCCTTGTTATCTATTTAGTAACCGTTGTTTTCCTAAGCATCATTCCTGCTCGCTTTGATTTAACTACTAGTTCATCCCTCTGATTGTATCCACGGTGCTCAAACCAAACGATTCCACGGTCACCCTTCGATTTTGACTCACGCTTCTCTACTACTTCGGTTTCTGCTCTAATAGTATCTCCAATCCTAACCGGAGCTGGAAATACAGTTTCATCAAACCCTAAGTTGCCTAATGTCGTGCCTTCTGTCAGCTCCCCCACACTAACTCCAACCACGTAAGAAAGGGTAAACAAACTGTTCACAATCCTAGTGCCGTGAATGGTCTGCTTTGCAAATTCTTCGTCCAGATGAAGGGATTGTGTGTTGTGGGTTAGAGTCGTGAACAGCAGGTTGTCTGTTTCCGTCACGGTCCGGTGTGGGCGGTGGTGAAACACACTGCCCACTTTCAATTCCTCAAAGTATTTCCCCATTGTGTTTAAACCTTCTCCCCTAGGCTCTCATGATAAGCTTCCAATACCTGTTCAGCAGTTTTCACATGCGCGTAGTCAATGTGTACCCCTTCATACATGATTGCAGATATACCTTTTGCCTCTGCTTCCCGGAATGCATCGATCATTCCCTGGTAATAAGCTGCTTCATCTTCAGAAGGTGAATACGTACGATTCACAATTGCTGCATTGGAGGGATGGAGAATCAGCTCTCCATCGAATCCAAGCTGTCGATTGAATTCTGCTGCCTTCTCAAGTCCTTCAAGATCGTGAACATCCTGCCAAAGTCCGCCTAGTGGAAGTACGCCTGCAGCACGTGCCGCCATGACAATTTTGGAACGCATATACAGCGTCTCTAGGCCTTCTGCTGACCACTTGTATCCTAGAGCACGCGCAACATCTCCATCTTTAGCTGTTAATCCGGCAATTGCAAAAACGCGCGATACACTTCCAATTTCATATGCAAAATGCATAGACTTTGCCGTTTCAAGAACCGGCAGAAGCTTGATGCTGCCCAGCTGTATCCCCCGTTCCGTCTCCAGTTCGCTGATTCTTTCCGATAACCTCTCCAATTCTTCAGGTTCTTCTGGTTTAGGAAGAACAACGCCTTCCAGCCCTTCCATTACAATGGCCTCTACATCCGCTCGATTAAAACCATCTTCATCCTTGTTAATCCTGACGAATATTCTCTTATTCTGTTTGAAAAGAGAAGGAAGAGCGGATGCCACATTTTCTCTTGCCTGTTCCTTTAAATGAGATGGGACACTATCCTCGAGATCCAAAATATACCCATCGGCATCATAGTTTCTTACTTTTTCAATCCATGCTGCTTTAATTCCCGGAACAAATAATAGCGAACGGGTTAAGTTCATATCATCAACTCCTCTTCCTCTTTACTGGCTTTCGATGACCCTAAAACATAGGAAATGCTTTCTGCAGTCTCTTTCACACTTCTAATGAAGAATTCTTTTTCTTCTTCTTTAAATTCATTGATCGGCATGACGCAAATAATGCTTCCGATTATTACGTTGTTCGCTTTAAATATTGGCGCACCAACACTTAGGGCCCCCTCTTTCCGCTCATTCGACGTAATGGCATACCCATCGTTTTTGATGTACTCCAGTTCCTTTATAACCTTCAATCGCTCGGAAACCGGAACTCCCTCTTGATCTAACACGGCATCAATCTCCTGTTGAGTTAGAAAAGCCAATATAGACTTCCCGCTTGAGGCTACATGGATCGGCTGCAACACCCCGATATCCAGGACATATTGAAGTGCGAAGGAACTTTTTATGCTATCTATAAAAGCTAATTTTCTGTGCTGCGGATAATACAGTGAAAAGTAGACAGGATGCTTCAATTTCGCCTTTAAACCTTCCAAAAATGGCCTTGCAATACTCTTTACATCTACATGTGTAGAAATTAGTGATGACATTCGGATCAGATCCATACCAATCCTGTATTTTTGTGAGGACTCCACAAGCTCCACAATGTTCTCCTCTTTTAATGAGGTCAGCATTCGGTGCAGCGAACTGGGTGGCATTTTCAAATGTCTAGCTAGCTCATTAACTCCCCATTCACTTTTCACGTCAGTGAATGCTCTTAATATTGAAAAGGTCTTTGAAATCACGTTTGGGTTCTTCAAGTACAATCACCAACTTTTTATTAGTCCATCATCATTTCTGGTAGCCATAGAGTAAGGAATGGCATCAGGATAAGCACCAAGAGAATAAGCAAATCCGTTAGGACAAACCAAGTAACCCCTTTAAAACCTTCTGCAGTCTTAACACCGGCAGCTCCAGTAGCAACAAAGACATTCATTCCAACCGGTGGTGTTACAAGCCCGATTTCTACCGTTTTAGTTACAATGATTCCAAACCAGATCGGATCGAATCCTAACGAAACGATAATCGGGAACGTCAGAGGCAACGTGAGGATCAATATTGCAATCTGGTCCATAAAGAATCCTAATATCAAATAAAGGATAATGATGAACGCTAAAATCCAATATCTCGATACATCTAACCCTTCAACAAACACTACCAATTTCTGTGTGACTTGAGTGATTGTGAGGAAGTAGCTGAAAATATGCGCACCAATGATAATCGTCATAATCATGGTGGTGGACTTGATTGTATCGTTCAGCGCGACGCCCATTTTCTTCATACTGAGTCTCCCCATCAGAAGAACGACTAGGAACGTAATAAATGCACCTAAAGCGCCTGCTTCGGTGGCAGTTACAAAACCACTGTAGATTCCTCCGATAACAGCGATGATAATCAGAAGCATCGGCCAGATGTTCTTCAGAGAGGCAAACTTCTCGCGCAGCGTCGGGACGACTTCAATTTTCGGAGCAATTTCCGGTTTCATAGACACCCAAACAAAGATAACTATGATATAACCGAGCGCCGTTAAAATCCCAGGAACTATACCCGCGATCAGCAGGGAGCCCACTCCTGTCTCTGTCAGAATTCCATATAAGATAAGAATGATACTTGGAGGGATCATTACAGCAAGGGTTCCCGACATGCTGATGACACCCATAGTAAACGCTGTGCTGTAATTATACTTTCTCATCTCCGGGGCAGCAGCTTTTGCCATAGCAGCTGCTGAAGCCTGGCTCGAGCCGGATACCGCACCCATCATAGCTCCGGCAAATACAGTGGCAATTCCGAGACCACCCGGCAACCTCCCGAGCCATTTATAGGCCGCATTGAAAAGATCCTTCATGATGCCGCTTACTGTCATAAAGGCGGCCATCAAAATAAACATCGGAATGGCGCTCATAAGAAAGCTTTTCACACTATCATATGGAGTGGTTTGTAAAATACCTAAGAACGAATCAATCCCGCTGAACATAAGAAGGCCAATTGCCCCTGAAACCCCCAACGCAAATGCAATCGGCATTCCAAAAGCCAGGAATAGGACAAGCAATAATAATGGAATTGCTACTGTCATACGATATCCACCTCCTCATCTGCCGGTTTACCGTGTGGTCTTCCGGTTAGAATGAACACGCAGAGAATCAAAAAGCGAATGGCGATCAAGAATGCTCCGACCGGTACCCAGATGTAAGACAGCCACAGGGGGAAATCAATCAATCCAGATGCCACTAGGTTTTTATCCAATGCTTCCATTGTGCTTTGCAATCCCAGATAACCAATAACAATCATTAATGCAGCACCAAGAATATAGAAAATAATATTCAGCATGCCTTGCACTTTAGAGGAAAACCTATCAAACAAGATATCCAAACGGATATGTCCATCTTCCTTTAAAACGTAGCTCATACTGAGGAATACGGTAATTACCATCAGATACATTTCCGTTATTTCATAAGCTCCTGTAATCGATTGGTTAAATATGTATCTGCTGAATGCATCAAGACTTGTTAGCAACATCATTCCAAGCAAAGCGACTTGGGATATTCTTAAGCAGACAAATTCCAATATCGAAAAACCTTTTTCTAACTTCTCCATTGTTTACACCTTCCTTTCTAAAGAAAAAGGCCAAGCCGATAAGACACGCAGCCTGGCCAAAACCTTTTATGCATTAGTTAAGTTCTTCTTGAATAGATCGGTACTTCTCGATCGCCTCATTTGCGTTAATGCCCCTCTTTTCAAGTGACTCGGCCCAGCGATCCCAGACTGGTTCAAGTGCCGTATCCCATTCGGCAGACTCTTCTTCGCTCAGTTCATAGATTTCTACTTTGTCACTGAACTTCTCTGCAAGTTCATTGTCCTTTTCGTCAAGGAACTTGGACAGATACTCTACAGTTTCATCGCCCGCTTGAGCCATCGCTTCTTTCACGTTTTCCGGAAGCGTTTGATAGAGCTTTTCATTAATTGAATAGATAACGGTGAAGCTCCCCAAATTTGCCCCTTTCGTAGAATGCTTTGCAATCGATTCTATTTGGTAAGGCTCAAAACTTGTGAACGGGAATGTCACTCCGTCGACTGTCCCTCTTTCCATCGCCGTGTAAGCTTCAGTTGCAGGCATAAATACCGGAGAGCCACCGAGTTCATCCAGCGCATACTCCATCGTTCCGGTTACTCGTGTTTTCAAACCCTTAAAGTCTTCAAGACTTGTTACCGGCTTCTTCGTCGTGACCAACTGATACTGCGGAATTGCAACTGCGTAAATTGGTCGTACATCATTCGGCAAATATTCCTCTTCAATGAGATAATCTTTCATCAGCTGCCAGATGATCTTTGATCCTTCCTCAGCTGTTGAATAAGCTCCAGGTAGTGTTGCGATTTCTGATAGAGGCAGTTTATCTGTAGCATAAGATGTATAGCCGATATCCACGGTCCGAGAAAGCGTTAAATCCAAGTAGCTGTTCGCTTTCCCAATTTGTTCAGCAGGATAGTATTCGAACTCCACTTGGCCGTCTGTCAGTTCCTCAACTCGGTCCATGTAGTAAACAATTCCTTCTGAAGAAAGATAGTTACTTGTCGGGAATGAATCTGCAACCTTAAGTTTTATTGTTTCTTGTTCGTCTCCACCCGAACCTTCGGATTCAGCACTACTATCTCCGCAGGCTCCTAACATCAGTACAGCAGCAGCGGTAGCCGCGAGTAATACGCCCTTTTTAAGCTTGAACATGATTCTCCTCCTTTTATGTGAACGCTTTCAATTTTGCTGTTAGATTCTTTGCTTTGGCGGCGAGTACATTAAGACAAACTTCAAATTGCCTTCCCCTATGTTTTTCACCTCATGCATCGTCTTCTTAGGAATCCAAACGATATCTCCTTCTCCTAACTCCGCTTCTTCTCCCCCGATTATCACATGCATTTTTCCTTGTAGGATGTACATGGATTGCTCCATATCTTCGTGATCATGCGGATCTGCACTGCCCCCCGGCTCCATTTCCCCAATGATTACTTCCATGTCTTCCATGCCGTCTGCCATACCCGCCAATCGGCGGTTGAATGTACCTTCATGTGCAGGTGGCGTGTACGCTTCTACTTCAGAAACATTTCTCCAGTAAGCCACTAATATCCCCCTCTTCATTCCAATATACGGAATGGCATTCCGTTTGTTAAAAGAAACTTACCATATCCAAACTTAGCTTTCAATGAAATTTCTAAATTATTTTAAAATATTGATTCTGTTTTATACTTACATTAAGTCTTTTATCTTTATTTCTTCTGTTTAAGCCATAGACTTTTCCAGAGCCGCAACCCTTAGTTTACTAAATCACTAATAGGATCCTCAGATGGGCGTAATCACTCATCCCAGAAAGGTAAACACTCAGAAGTCCTTCGTATGGATTTAAATATGAGAGGTAAAAACACAGTTCGCATAGGTAGTAACCCGAACACCCCCAGCTGGGGATTCAGCCCCTCCCAACACAAAAAAAGCAGCCGCGCAGGCTGCTAGGCTGTTTTTTATGTCTTGAATTTATAATGCAACACGATAGCTCTCTTCCAATTGTATTTTCGGTTCCAGAACATCCTCCAGCTGATCTGTAAACGACTCAAATTCTTCTGCACTAAACACACCCATCACGTAAAAGTCCGGTCGTATTAAAACAAATTTATTTAAGTACGGATTCAGGTCATTATGGACGTCTGTCAGCGGGATGCTTTCTTCCATTTCCCTCGTTACAAAATGCTCCGGATAAATCGAGATTTTGTTTGGATTGATTGCTTTCCATACAGGGCTGTCCATAGCGGGAAATGCAATCTCATCCGGCGCTCCTATTTTCAGTAAGTTGAAGCCACTTTTCATATACCGATCAATGGGCACCATCTCGGAATCACAGTCCATATAAGTAGATTGTCTGAACATCTCACCGACCAGCGGCTTTTCGATATCGATAAAGAGTCCTTTTGAGCAGATGGGTTTCGGTTTAAAGCGCATTTCGGTGACGTAGCGCTTTAGTGGAGGTACGATCTTCATCGCCCCAAATGCCGCGTCACGGACCAGCTTTCTCTTTTTGCTGGTCGTCAGAATGAAGTTGCCCATCCTGACGGAAAGACGGATCATCGCTTCCACATGTTCCTTGCGTTCCTTTTCGTAGCTCTCAACTATTGAAGGTGCGGCTTTTCCTTCGGCCGCCAATTTAATCTTCCAGACAATGTTGAATGCATCCCGTACCCCTGAATTAAGCCCTTGGCCTGCGAATGGAGGCGTTAAATGTGCGGAATCCCCGACAAGGACAACACGCCCCTCTCCAAAATTCTCGGCTACAAGTGCATTAAAGACGACGACTGCCTTCTTCACCAGATTTTCCGGTTTGTATTCCGTATAAGGTGCGATCAGTTCAGCGAGTTTTTCATCGCTTAACATTTCCTCCGGATCTTCTCCATCCAGCAACATGAATTCATATCGTCTCTGCCCGAACGCGGTATAGGCATGCATGGCAGGTCGCGGCGGATCGCAGAAAAATGATGTGTGCCGCGTATTTACATCATCGTTTTTCAGATCGACAATGACCCACGGCTCCTCAAAGCTGGAACCGTTTTTCTTGCTTCCCACCTCTTCCAGTTTGATTCCGAGCTGCTTGCGCACCGTGCTTCTTCCACCGTCACACCCCAACAGATACAGGGATTCCAATGTCTTTTCCCCGTCGTCATCCCGCAGCTTCACCTTCACGTAATCATCGTTCTGGTCAAAGCTGATCAGTTCGCTGTTATAACGGATTTCAACATTCGAAAAGCGTTGGACGCCTTCTAGAAGCACTTTTTCAAAAATCGGCTGTACAATCTTGTTGCGCTTTGGATAGCCAAATGACATTTCAGTTGGCCGCACGCTTGCAAACGGTTTCATTTTATTCGAAAAGTAATCGGCTCCCCCTCCCGGTGTAATTACCCGCCTCACTTCCGGATACAAGCCAATCCGATCAATCACACGGAGCGTTTCATCGTCGACCAGGATGGCCTTGGGAATTTCGCTTATCCCGGCATTGCGTTCAATCAATAATGTTTTCATTCCGTACAGGCCACACAAGTTCGCAGCGATGAGTCCGGATGGTCCCGCTCCTGCTATGATGACATCGTACATTCCAATCCCCTCCCTCTTATTTCCGATTACGTTCTGGTCAAGCGCTGCCGCTCTGTCTCTTCCAAACACTCCCGCACATGCTGTGCCGTCGCAGATGCCGCCCCCAATATTGGCACCTCAGACTGAACCAGCTGCCGGACATGCTCGATACTGTATTGAGAAAGCACGATTACGTCGACACGGCTTTCAATTTTTCGGATCAGACGGATCACCTTTTCGTCGTGCTCCTGTTTTCGTCCTTCCGACAGCAGATGAATGGCACCGTCCTCGACTTCGCTGATCACCTGGACATCTGGCCTTTTTTCTTTTAAATAACCGCTGAGGGCAACCGGTGTTGCCGATACAGTCGAAACAAGGCCAATCCTTCCATACTCCAGTGCACGGTCCAAGACAGCCTGGTCAGAACGGAAAATCCGGACCTCTGTGAGCTGCTGAAGATAAGGCACCATACCATTAAAGGCTGAACAGGTCAGTTGAATCAGATCGGCACCGGACTGTTCGGCAAGCCGGACCAGGTCCACAAACCGACTTCTGATTGAGGCAGTTATTTCACCCGCACGCTCCAGGTGAAACAGAAGATCTGAATCCAACAGATGCACATATTCAACGTCAGGAGCGTACCTCCTGAAGGCTTCTTCAATCGGTGCCAATGAATTTGCCGTTGCAGAAATCAATACAACCTTCAAATTACACCCCTTCTTTCACATTATGATAATAATGACGTAATTAACATGATAAATGAATTTTCGAAGAAATCAATAATCATCTATTGATAATTTAAAGATTTTAGAATACAATGACTTCAATCCACTAAACACAAGGGGGTCTTTAAGTTGAAATATGTCAGCTATCAAGTGAACGGTGAAGAGAGTTATGGAGTCCGGGTAGGCAAAGGGATTGCAGATCTAAAATCAAAATACGGAGAAACGTATCCAACATTGAAAGATTTCCTTTCTTCAAAGGAATTTTCCGAAGGCAATCAGCATGAAAATGAAAGCGTTACCTATTCTGAAGAGGAAGTCCAGTTCCTCCCTGTCATCACGAATCCGGACAAAATCTTCTGTATCGGCATCAATTATGAAACACACCGCATTGAAACCAATCGGGAGAAGGCCGGTTACCCTGTCGTCTTCCACAGATTCGCAGAATCTCAAGTCGGCCATAATGAACCGATCCTCTTGCCGGAAGAATCTGATCGGCTCGACTTCGAAGGCGAACTGGCAGTGGTCATTGGAAAGCCGGGCAGAAGAATCAGTAAAGAAGATGCCTATGAGCATATCGCCGGCTACGCGTGCTACAACGACGGGAGTATTCGCGACTGGCAGCATCATACCCACCAATGGGGACCGGGTAAAAACTTTGATGCAACCGGTGGCTTTGGACCTGATCTTGTCACGCGGGATGAAATCGGAGACGGCGAGTCGCTTCGGCTGCAAACCCGCTTGAATGGCGAGGTCATGCAGGACACAACAACGGATCTGATGATCTTCTCTATCCCTGAGCTGATCGAATATGTTTCCTCTTATACGACTCTGCAGACGGGTGACGTCATCGTGTCCGGTACACCTGGAGGAGTCGGAGCCAAACGTAATCCGCCTATATTCATGCAAGAGGGCGATGTAGTAGAGATTGAAATCGAGAAAGTCGGCGTGCTCCGCAATCCGATTGCTGCAGAAGCCAAACAGAAACAGCAAGCCAAAACGGCTGCCCAGTCTGTCTGATCACCGGAAAAACCAATTAAAGGGGGATTATTATGCTTACGAAGAAAAAAGGGGTTCTTGCAGCAGCTTTTCTCGGGGCGTCCGTGCTCATGGGGGCCTGCGGCTCTGCTTCTACCGAAGAGACCACATCACTGAAGCTTTCTCACTTTTGGCCAAGCCACCATATCGTCCATACTCAAGTGTTGGAGAAGTTCGGAAGTGATCTGGAATCCGAGACAAACGGTGCCGTCACACTGGAACTTTATCCGGGCGGTTCTCTCGGGACACCTCCCGAACAGTATGACCTCGCAACAACCGGCACTTCCGACATTTCCCTGAGTGTTCACGGGTACACATCGGGCAAATTCCCGCTGGTCGAAGTCATGGATCTCCCATTTGTTGTGACAAGCTCCGAAGAGGGGTCAAAAAAGCTTTGGGAATTGTACAAGGAGTTCCCTGAACTTCAGGAAGAGCATGGAGACACCCATCCTCTCGCCCTCTTCACCGGTGAACCGAATCAGATCCTGAGCAAGGATAAACCGATTGAGCGTTTGGAGGATCTCCGCGGCCTTAAAGTCCGTTCCCCTTCCACACTTGGAAATGAAATTCTGGAGGCAGTGGGTGCCGTACCGGTTTCCATGCCGGTCAATGACATTTACGAGTCCCTGAACAAAGGCGTAATTGATGCGGCTCTCGCCGGGGTTTCCACAGTCAATGACCTGAACCTTCATGAAGTCGTGGACCATGTCACCATCGCCAACCTTTCCGCTTCTTCAATGTTCATCACGATGAACAAGGATCGTTATGATCAGCTTCCGGAATCGGAGAAAGAAAAGTTTGACGCCCTTTCCGAAACTCTTTCCCAGCAGGCCGGTGCCGCTCTTGACCAAGGCGGACAGGACGGGCTAGACAAAGCCGATGAAGTCGGCATCAGCGTGATCGAACTCTCCTCTGAAGAACAGGATAAATTCGAAAAAGCGCTCCAGCCTGTCATTGACGATTGGATCAAATCCAAAGAAGCAGAAGGCCTCCCCGCACAATCAATCTATGATGCAGCCACCGCAAAGTGATTGCTGAAAAGAGGTGGACAATATGAAAAAAAGCTCTCTGGTTATGGCCAAGCTCGACTCATCCCTTGAAAACAATTCAGGGGATGGGTCACTTCTTATCAGATTCTCTTCCAGTCTGGATAAACTCACAAAAGGCTATAACCGCATTCTCCATGGCCTTTCCTGTGTGCTTCTGTTCGCCATGATGTTTTTGACAGTCTTCGACGTGCTCGGGAGAAACCTGTTCAACAGCCCCATTTTGGGAACCTATGAACTGACCGGATTTGCATTGGCGATCACTGTTTTTTTCAGCCTTGGTGCAGCCCAGCTAAAAGGAGATCACATCGAAGTTGACTTCTTGTTCAAAAAGTTGCCCGAACGTGCTCAAAACGTATGTAATGCGGTCATCTATTTGATATTGACATTGGTTGTACTGCTCACAAGCTGGCAGCTATTTGTATATGCCCAGAGATTATTGCAGGGCAACAACGTCAGCGGAGATCTTGGAATACCGATTTATGTAATCGCTTTCCTTACTACTTTCGGGGCGATCGGTTTCTTTCTTTCCCTCCTGAATAGCTTTGTTCAAAGTGTTGTAAAGGCGGTGAGAGCAGGATGACTTCCGAACTGATCGGCCTCATAGGCGTGCTCGTTCTATTGGCATTGATTTTGGCAAAGTTCTCAGTTGGATTGTCACTGTTTTTGGTAGGCGTGATCGGCGTCACCTATCTTTCCGGCCTGGATGTCGGCCTGTCCCAACTCGGATTGTCGGCTTTCAATACCGCAAACAGTTATTCACTGAGCGTCATACCTCTTTTCATTTTAATGGGGACCTTCATCGCCAATACCGGAATCGGCAAAGATCTATTTGACTCTGTCGACAAATGGATGGGCCACTTCCGCGGCGGACTGGCAATCGCTTCAGTCGGGGCAGCCTCCATCTTTTCCGCCATCTCGGGATCGGGCAATGCCACTACGGCCACTCTGGCCAAGATCTGCATACCGGAGATGCGCAAGCACGGCTACTCCCCCTCTTTTTCGAGTGCGGCAGTTGCTGCGGGCGGGACTCTCGGAGCACTGATCCCCCCGAGTGTTCTCCTGATCATCTACGGGGCACTTACATCTGAACCGATCGGTCCTCTTCTGATCGCCGGGATTGTTCCCGGGGTTTTAATGACCATACTTTTCTTCCTCATGATTTATCTGCAAGTCCGCAAGAACCCGCAATTGGCTCCGCAAAAGACCGAGCGTTATACGGTTAGAGATAAAGTAACCTCTTTAAAAAGTATTTGGCCATTCCTTGTCCTCTTTTTAATGAGTATCGGCGGGATCTATTTCGGGATCTTTACACCAAGCGAAGCCGGCGGAATCGGTGCGGCAGGTGCGTTTCTCATTACACTCTTCACCAAAAGGCTGAGCTTTAAAATGCTTAAGGATTCCCTCGATCAGACTTTGAGGCTCACGGTCATGATCTTCCTGATTCTGATCGGTGCAACATTATTCGGGAAGTTCCTCGCACTGAGCCGGATTCCGACTTACCTTACTTCCCTTGTAGCAGGCCTTGATACATCACCTTACGTGATTCTGGCGCTAATCCTATTGGTGTATTTCGTATTGGGAATGTTCCTTGAAGGGATCGCCATCATGGTCCTCACCCTTCCAATCGTCTATCCGATTATCACTCAATTGGGCTTTGACGGATTATGGTTTGGTGTCATCATGATCATGATTGTAAACTTAGGGGTGTTGACACCTCCGCTCGGTCTCAACATTTACATCATCAGTGGGGTCATTAAGGATGTTCCGATTGAGAAGCTGTTCAGGGGGGTTATCCCGGCTATTGTCACGATGGTCGTATTCATCATCGTCCTTGTCATCTTCCCGGACATCGTCACGTTCCTGCCTGAACTCATCAAAACATAATGGCCCCTTACATCAAAGGAGCAAAGTCAATGTCAAGCATACAAAGAGTGTTGCAGATTCTAGATCTGTTTACAGCAGACAAGCCGATTTGGACGGCTGATGAAGTCATCCAGTTTTTCGGGCTCAGCCAGCCGACCGGTTACCGCTACTTGCGGGAACTGACCCATGCGGGATTACTCGTGAGCGACAACGGGCAGTACTCGATCGGCCCAAAGATCATCAAACTTGATTGCCATATCCGTCAGACCGATCCGGTTATTTCAGCCGGCATTCCTGTGATGAAACACCTTTGCAGCCTGACTCAATGTGAGGTGTTGCTCAGCAATATTTATAACGATGAAGTTCTGATCGCGCATATTGAAACGCCTGAAGGCCATCCGTCCAATGTGATCTATGAGCGCGGACAGCCGCATCCCCTCTTTTACGGTTCCACCTCAAAAGCGATGATTGCCTTTCTGCCCCGCGCGCATATCGCCAGGCTGTATGAATCATATGCCGATGATATCAGCGAAGCAGATATGGGCAACACCTTTGAGGAGTTTAAATCGAACCTGGCGGCGATCAGAAAGCAAGGCTATTACCTCTCACACGGGGAATTGGATGATGGCGTGACAGGCATTGCGGCACCGGTCTTTAAGAACAACACATTAAAGGGGAGTCTGTCCCTTGTGTACAAGACGTCGATGCATGAGATTTATAACGCAGAAAAGCTCATTGAGCTCACGATCCGCGCAGCGCAGGACATCAGCGAATTCTGCTCAACAGAAGAGCAAACGATGAATTTTAAATTACAGGAACTCGAGAGGAGCGGCATACATGATTAAGCCATTTAAACTGGGTTACGCCGAGTTCAATTGTCTGGACGCCGAAAAAATGGAGAATTACTATTCGGATGTCATGGGGATGACGGTAACGGATAAAACCCGAGACACCGTCTACATCAGCAGCGGAACAGACCATCATACGGTTGTCCTGAAACACTCCAACGAAAGTTCGCTTGATATCATCGGCTATCAGATCGAACAGAACGTGGAACTGAACGATGTGGTGAAGATTCTCGTTGCGGAAGGAATCCGCGCAGAAGTAAAGTCAGATGCACGCCCAGGTGTTCATCAGCTGGTGGAACTCCAAGATCCCGACGGCTTCACGCTTCAGCTCTTCCATGAGATTGAAACTCCTGCCCCCGGCTACAAAGAAAATGGCATCAGCCCATTTAAGCTGGGCCATATCGCAATCGGTTCGATGAATGCCAAGAAATCGACTGATTTCTATATGAATGTCTTGAACTTTAGTTACACGGACACCATCGGAACCCGTGCTACCTTCCTGACCTGCAACACGGATCACCATGTTCTGAATGTATCCTCGTTCGGCCATAAAATGATGCATCACATCGCATTTGAACTCAAGGATACAAGTCACCATGTCCGTTCCGCAGACATTCTTGCCAAAAACGAAATGCCGATCGTCTGGGGACCGTCCCGCCATACCGCAGGACACAATATGGCTACCTATCATCATGATCCTGAGCTGAATCTCATCGAGCTCTACATCGATATGGACCAATACATCAAACCGCTCGGCCATTTCGACCCGCGCCCATGGCATGAAGAACTCCCGCTTAAACCACGGGTTTGGGAAGATAACTGTGCATGGTACACCAAGTATGAAACGACCATTCTGGATGCTGTCCTGAAGAAAACTGAACTTCAGCCAATTTAATAGCTGTTCTGTATAAAGTTAAAGCATCCGGCTGAAGGGCCAGATGCTTTTTTGTATTGAGTGATTGTGGCATGACTTTTCTTCTATATCCGTTCTTCCACATAGCCGCCGGCTGGCTCCTGTACTAATTCTGCTTGCGGTAAGCAGTTTATCCTTGCTGACGATGTATGAAGAAGCCGGCTACTAACGACCAGATCATTGCCTTCCGCAACCAGCAGGCATCAGCCCCATATCGCTAGGGATGGATGGCGTTACGACCATCCACAACCTTGTCGCCGTCGGCATCGACATCTCCATAAGCGCCGCAGCAGAAAGCCCTAGGGATATTTATCTACCGCGGATTGAAGGCGCCGACGACTCGGTCAGCCTGTACCTGGCGTGGAACCCGCAGACTACCTCTCCCCTGGCGAAAAGATCCGCCGTGCGGCACAAGCATTTGATAAACCGGAGAAATTAAAAACGTACCCCATTAGGAGGGGTTATGGAGATTTGATAGGCGGACTCTATTCATCTTCTGGGATCACTCCCACAGGAAATAGCACCACACAAGCTTTCGCCCGCCGGTTGCCTTTCACGTCTGGCCAGTCCCTCCTCTGATTCCTAGTTGTCAAGACCAGATGACCCACCAAAAATTGCGGTAAATCAGAAATGGGAGCGGTATTGATAAGCAGAGTCTGTTTGTTCCTTACGCAGCATTGCCGTACTTAAAAATTTTAATTAGTATTCTTTTATTCATTTTCTTGTTTTTCTTGTTGGTGGATCGAAATTTTTGACTATAATATCGGTTACTAACTTTACCGTATAAAACGAACCTAGAGTCATAATCCAAAAAAATGTAAAGAAGACAGACACGCCAATAGCGGAGTAGAACTTATGAGGGGAATATGGTAATACCGATATACCAATAGAAATTATCACTGTTACTAATCCATATTGTATTTGATTCCTTAGACTCAAATATAGCCTTGTTTGAAAGGAAGGCATTATTGCCTTCAACCTGGTAAAAGCAAGGCTCTCTTGAAGTGTTATCACTAGTGTGAGAAAAACACCATTTACCCCTATAACAATGGAGGAAAAAGTAATGGCATTACCTAAGGTAGACCTTATATTCTCTAGAACACCCAAATAATAAAGTATTCCCATTGCAATACCCATCAGAAAACTAATCCGAAAAGAATAACCTTCCCATATACCTTCAAGTTTACCAAGAAGTTTTTCCCTCTTAGTCATATTCTCACTCTCCAATTGGCACTAACACCCTACGAACATCGGGTCTCCTTTCATCATATTTAACTAGAAACTCTTGAAGCAGATATTCATGTCCTACAGTTTGTCTCGGTTCAACTTCAATTGCTATTCTATCTGTCATTCTTGGTTCAATTAAATTTACTACTTCTACCTCAGCGTCTTCATTATAGAGAGCTGTTAATTCAATTTGTGGCCTCTCATCTACTTCAATGTCTTTGAACTGCTCAATAACCTTGATAATATTTTCCGTATCTAACGAGGCCGTTCTTTCAGCTCTACCTAACGAAATAGATAAATCAATATTAACTCCTGCTGATTCATTCAAAATATCACGAGCTTCAGAAAGTAAGTTATCATCTCCTAGATTTGCATCTAACATTACATCTGATCCTTTAATACGTATCTTTTTGAAGTAATCTGCATTTGCTACCCTATCGATTTTTGAGCGGTCAATAATCGGAGCAAGTTTTACTGTAAATGGATGTTCTTCACTTTCACCAATTTCATGCAGGTACCTAAACCTTAATTCAGTTAAGACTTGTTCGGTTTGCTTTATAGTTAATCCATAAAAATTGGATTGAATTGCAACAGCTCCATAAACGGGATCATAAACAATACTATTAAATTCGCCAATAAACTCATCTTGGTTTAAGAGAATATCTTGTTTTATTTCTCCAAATTTCTTTTTGCAGGAATATTTGTTTCCCTTAACTTTGAAAGTTGAAAATGGTATAGATCTCTCTGTTGGTCATAAACGTACGAGTCCTTTTCAACTTCTGAATACTCGCTGCCTATACTTACTGTAGTTTCAAAGGTATTCCGCCTAACCATTAGATAATCTAGAAAGCTTTTCATATCCCAAGTTTCAGCGGCATGAAAGTTATATTCCTCGCCTAGTTCCTCATGAACCTCAGCTTCGGCTGGAATTAATTGAACCTCGAAGTAATTAAATCTTACGTACTTTCTCATCTTCCCCACCCCACTTGAAAAATTCCCCTTTTCAACTAACGTTGATTTGTTAAGGTGTTTAACATTATTATCTCTAAGTATAACATTGTTAATTTTCCCACACCGGAAAGTTCCTTTAGACTTCAAGTGCTAAATAGGAAGGGAGGTATATAGAAGAGCCGCTACCGAACAATTCGGTGGCGGCTGGTTAACTATGGGCTAATACAATTTCTTTATATTTGTCGGTTTCTTTCTTGGTGAAGAACCAGAGGTCGCCGTCGAACTCGACTTCCTGTGTTTTCATCGGGCGGGAGACGAGTCCCTCATCGGATACGGTCGTCAGCATCGCCGTGTCGACGCCTTTTATTAAGTCTCTGAGCGTTTCCATTTCTTCTTGTTTCATCGAATCACCTCATTTGTGTTATAGAGGTAGATTACCCTTTCTAGTAATTGGTTATTCGATATATTGCCCTTATCTCGAATACATCCTTTGGATTAGATGATTAGATAAGCTAAAAACCTTGTCATACATATAACATACTCCTCAGTCCAATAACCTTCGTCTACATCTACTTTCTTCCGCCCCCCTCTCCCAGCCCGGCTCAATGTGAATAAATACTTTTATATAGGGCTTAGCTTTGCGCATCCTGTCGTCAATCTCTTCTGTGATCTTATGGCTTTCGATGACATTAAGGAGGGGATCCACTGTTATAGTCAAGTCTACCAATGTCATGTTCCCATGCCTCCGACCCTTAAGGTCTCGGAGCTGATGAACACCAGGCACAGATTCCGTTAGTTGTTTCAGCATTTCCCCTTCGTCCTCATCAAACCCGTCGGTCAACATATAGACGGCTTCCTTGAAAATTGAGCCTGCTGCAACAAGGACGATGATCGCGATGATCAGGGCCGTGATGGTGTCGATGATCGGGAATCCAAAGATGGCACCGCCAATCCCTGCAGCTACTCCGAAACTTACCAGTGCGTCTGCACGGTTGTCCTGTGCCGCTGCATGGAGTGCCGAGCTCTCTATTTTCTTTGAAAGCCTGGCATTGTATAAGTAGACCGTGTACATCACGATACTGCTGGCGAGCGCGACAATACCTGTTATGACAGAGGGTTGATCTGCACTTCCATTGTAAATCACGGTGATTGCTTCAATTAAGATTTGAATGCCGACCACCGCCATTATGAATGATGCGATGAGCGAGGCAATGGTTTCGGCGCGGAGATGGCCGTATCGGTGATTCCGATCGGGTGGCTTCTGGGAAATCCTCAAACCGATCAGGACAGCAATCGAAGCGATTACATCTGTTGTATTGTTCAGTGCATCTGCTTTTAATGCTCCTGATGAACCTGCTATTCCTGTGATGAATTTAATTGCACTTAGCACCAAATAAACGGCGATGCTGAGCCATGCACCCCGTTCTCCTTTTTTCAAGTTTGCATAAAGTTCAGTAGCCACTATTTAAATCCCCCCTCCTTTCCGTGCAATCAATCGTTCACCCTACCCGCAAAAGATGCACCCCATAAATCACCAACGTATGAGCACCAATTAACAGAACTGCATAAAGCAAGTTCAATTTCAAAATCACCCGATACACATTGACGTTTAACAGGCTTGAGGAAATTACATTCATAGGCGCAACAGGTGAGAGCACGCTGCCAATCGCCCAGGCACTTAACAGGATCATGGCGAATGTGATGTCATCGATTCCGATGACTCCCGGAGAAACACTGGCGAGGATGGAGCTGACAATCACAATCTGGTGAACGCCAATGAACGCAAAAGCCGAAATAAGGACAATGGTAAATAGAATTAACAGAAAGACCGAGACTTCGGCAATCTGCTCCCAGTAGAAGTTCAAGTGGCCTGAAACAGAAGTCCCCGACAACACCACGCTGAAAAAACCTGCTGAAAAGAACAAAGTGATTTCATTGGCTTGTCTAGGAATGATGTTTGAGCGGAATTCGTTTGCCTCTTTGAGAAATGTCTTAAAGCGGTTCAGTAAAACACTCCAAAGAATAGAGAACAGGACCAGCGTTACAGTCACCAAGACACTTACATTTATCGGGACAAAGGGCTCTAGTACAATAATGACTCCGATCAGACCGACGAACGCCAAACACAATTCAGTCAGCTTTCTGCCCCCGACTGCAGTTGAAGCATCAGGCAGGCTGGCTTTCATGGAAGGGGCCTCTTTCAGCGAGAACAATACAGTGGATAATAGTATTTGGACAAAACTTAATAACAGTCCAAACGGCAAAAACCTGGACATTGGAATGTCCAAGTAATAGATGACCAACAGGACGGACGCGAAATACGGGGACCATGTATTAATGGAAGAAAAACCGCGTGTATAGACTTTGGCCAAGAACTCCTTAGGCAATTTTAGTTGGCCCACCATTGAATGGATGATATGAATGGAGCCCAGATTGGTGATCGGTCCGATGAAATTAAAGAGCATGAGAAGAAAAGCGAAAAACATTTTTAGGCTTCCCTTGAATGTGGTCACCAGAGAAAAGATGGCTTCATCATACTTCCCCTGTCTAATCGGGACGGCAAGGATTGGAACTACAATAATAAGGCAGACGATCGGCAAGTTTTTTGTGAGTGCTTCTTCCCAAACCGCCCAGTCGGCCTGCTGATCCAAGAGAATCATAGAACCGATGGCTACCATCACAATACTGAACCATTTCGGCAATTGCCTGCTGTACATCAAACTGGTCAACATCACCATCAGAGAGAGCCCGGACAATGTCCATTCGAGAAATGGAAGAGAGAAGATTTGACTGACAAGGAACAGCATAATCATGAACAGAACAATGAAGTTACTCCACTTTTTCATGGCAAGCCCCTTTACATCAAAAATAATGAGCTTCGTTTTAATCCGAAGCTCATTAAAGGGTAATTAGGCAATGACCGTTTGAATGGAAGGATAAACAGCTCTGCGGGCTGCAAAGAGGCTTCGCTCAGGTGTTTCCTGGTCAATTACACATCCAGGGCCGAGAATCAGTCCCTTTCCATCGACGGCATTAATGGACTCCCGCACATGATCTTCGATTTCTTTTACCGTCCCATCAATCAAAAGGCTGTTTCTAACGACCTTATTGTTTTCGTCATAGTACGGTGCCTCCCGAATACCGCCGAGAAGGCATTTATCCGTCCTCTTGCGAGCTTCTGCCAAGGAAGGGGATACCCACCGGTCATGCCAATTCAGGCAGTTCACGGGATAATCGGCTACGAGATCGAACATCACCTTGTCTCCGTGCATATGTGCGATGTTAAGAAACGTCTCTTGCTGATAGCTGTTGATCACCTTCAGGTCATACGGGACACCAAATGCCCGGTACTCCTCTTCTGTCATCAGTTCTTCGGTTGCACATTGTGTTGCAAAGAAGAAGCCATCCACCCCTGCTTCAATATTAGCTTTAACAAAGTTAATTGTGGTTTCAGTAATGACTTCCAGCGCCTGCATGACTAACTTCGGATTCATTTTCATATCAAGAAGCAATCGGTCTCCTGCCAATTTTCTGGCCACAGTCAGTGGACTGAATATAGTCTGGACAAAAGGAATTTCACCTTTCACTTCCTTACTGACATACTTTGCGTACTGTAGCTGTTTCCCGTATGTTCCATAGATCGCAGGAAGAACTTCAAGTCTTCCCCAGTCCTCAACAGTTTCAATTCCCGGCTTCACGACGACCGGAGGACGGTTCGGTGTGCTGTAGTACTCCACCGTTGCACCCCAGTCCTCAACGCAGTACAGGCCGAATGGCATGAGCTTGAGGAAATCAAAATCGAACTTTCGGCTTTGGGCGACTTGTGATTCAGCTAGCCCGCGCGGATTTATATCGTTTGCGGAAAGGTGCATCCAAAGACTCATCGGGACACGGTCGACTTCCTCATGATTCAACGCTGCTTGGATCCGCTCAAATTTATTCATTTGCTTCGACTCCTTTTTATATAATCTTTAATACGCTTTTCTTAGCCTCAATTCATATCGGTTGATCAAGGCGGTGAGGATCGCGCTAATCAGCCAATAGATCAGTGCTGCCGCAACGAATGCTTCCAGATACCTGAAGCTCATCGCTCCCATTATCTTCGCTTGGGCAAAGATATCGACAACAGTGATCAGAAAAGCAAGGGAGAGCGCTTTGATGATCACCATATAGGAGTTTAGGAAATCCGGAAGTGCTTCCATGAGAGCTTGCGGCATGATAACGCGTGACAGTGTTTGCAAGAAGTTATAACCAAGAGAATGTGCAGCTTCAATCTGACCTTCACTCACAGACATAAACGCCCCTCTGATAATCTCCGACTGGAACGCAGACATAGTGAGCGAGAAAGTCACGATGACAACAACGACGGGATTTAAGTCATGGGGATTGAACTCAATTCCCACTATCTTCAGTAACAGATGTGCGATCTGCGGCAATGCATAATACATCAGGTAGAGCAGCACGACAGCAGGGGTACCCCTCAAAAAGGAGGTGAACACTTTTACAATCTGAGCAACGACGGGAATCCGGTATTGCTGGATCAGCGCAATGACTCCTCCGAGCAAAGTTGATAGGAAGAGAATGAGAATCGCCAAAAGAAGGGTTTTGGGGACAACCATCAGGATGCCGATAAAATCTTCAGCTAGAACATCGAATTTGAACATTGTCATACCCCCTTCTGAACCAAGATTCTCATTTTACGCTTTGCCTTTTTCTTCGGAGCAAATCCATTGCTCAAGTTGTATTTTGCAGCCTTCTTCTCAAAGATTCGTACCATTGTATCCGCAGAAACAGTGATCGCCCAGAAAAGAAGCGCAATGGTCAGGTAGATTTCAATTTGGTGGGCGCCATACGAGCTTGAAACGAGAGTATTGGCCACCCCCATAATATCTGCTACGCCAATTGTAAAGATGAGGGACGTATCATGAATCAGGTAGACTAGCGCATTTCCCCATCCTGGAAGAGCAATCGGAATCACTTGAGGAGCGATAATTCGCGTGAACTTCTGAAAAGGGGTATAGCCAAGTCCATCTGCAGCTTCATGCTGCCCTTTTTCCACAGCGAGGTATGCCGGACGAAGAACCTCTGACAAGTAACCTGCATTATAAAGGGTCAGTGCCAGAACGGTTGCGGCAGCTGCACTAAAATCATTGATGTGGATTCCGATCATAGACAACAGGAATGGGAAACCGTAATACATGAGGAACAGTTGCAGGACAATGGGAACACTTCTCGTGAACGAGATGAATAGATCCATGACCTTGCTCAGGTATTTCACCTTTTTGATTCGGATTGCGGTAACCAGAATGCTCAAGCCCAAACCAAGAGTCGAAGATGCGATCAGAATGATGAGGGTTACATGAAGAACACTCAGGAGCGACGGAGTGATTTCGAGCATATATTTAATATCGAGCAAGGAGGCTTCCTCCTTTCCTTGGATGGCAGAGGGAGTTTTTGGGTATAATAGATACAGCTCTTTATGTCATTGACAGGAGCGTATGGGGGATAAGCAGGCGTGCTGGCCTGCTTGCCCATTTTTTTACTCAGTGAATTGGAATACGTCTTCACCGTAGTATTTAAGGGAGAGTTCTGATAACTTCCCTTCCTCTTTCAGCTCGGCCAGCGCTTCGCTGATGTCATCCCTTAACGCTTCATTTTCTTCGTTCTTGTAAATCATGAAGTATGTCGGGAATACTTCAACCGGTTCAGTGGTGACGATCTGCATATCCTGACTTTCGATGATTTCGTTTTGGCCCAAGTTGGAAGGAAGAATCAGAGCATCGTATTTTCCTGATTCCACTTCGCGCATCCGGTCTGCATACGATAGACCTGCGTCAGAAGTCTGGAATTCAATCTCATGATCAGGATTGTTTTCATTCCAATCCATGATGAAGTTAAAAACGCCTCCAGTAGGGGTTGTTGGCACGATTTTCTTACCTACCAGGTCTTTCATGTTCTCAATGTCATCAGAATCATTTCGTTTATAGATTCGCATAAGGCTTGCACCATTATTTTCATCCGGAAGCAGATACTTCTCGGCCCTTTCTTCACTTTTGAAGAGACCCTGTGCAATCATGTCGTACTTGCCGGTATCCAAGCCGATTTCTGCAGCACTATCCGCCACTCCCACTAAATCGAACTCGTAGTCTTCGAGTTTTTCATCGACAAGTCGGAGGATATCCGGTTCATAGCCTGTCAGTTTGCCGTTTTCCTCCCAGCTCAGAGGCTTAGATGTCGGCGGGACGGCTACGGTGAGTGTTCGTACACCGTCTTCATCTGTAGAGGCCTCTCCATCGCTGCAAGCACCCAGGAAAAGCAGACCGGCCAGTGTAATGAATCCCCATTTTTTGTTCATGTTTGACCTCCTATTTAGTCTTATTTATACATTGGCAACCGCTAGTTCTTCTTCTGTTTCGTAATACTCTTTCAGGAACTGCCTTGTCCGGATGTGGGTCGACTTTTCAAAGATTTCTTCGGGGGTCCCCTGTTCTACAATGTGTCCCTGATCCATAAAGACGACTTTCGATGAGATGTTTTTAGCGAATCTCATTTCGTGCGTGACGAGCAGGATGGTCATGCCTGATCTTGCGACATTCTCAATAACTTTCAGAACTTCACCGACCAGTTCAGGGTCCAGTGCAGATGTCGGTTCGTCGAAAAGAATGACTTCCGGCTCCAAAGCCAATGCCCTGGCGATGCTCACTCTCTGCTGCTGCCCTCCGGATAAGCGGGAAGGATACATATCCTTCTTCTCCAGAAGGCCAACTTTCTCCAACTCCTCGCAACTTTTTTCGTAAGCTTCTTTTTTCGATTTCTTTTGAATGGCGATCTGCGCATCCATCACATTCTCGATGACTGTCTTATGCTTGAAGAGATTAAACTGCTGAAAAACCATGGCTGTTTTTCTTCGAAGTTTTAAAATGTCTTTTTTATTTGCGGACTTAAAATTGATGCCTACATCAGACAGTTTCACCTCCCCATCTGATGGTTTTTCAAGATAATTAATAGATCTCAGCAAAGTAGTTTTGCCGGTGCCGCTTGGTCCTATAAACGTGACGACTTCCCCTTTTTGAACGGTGATATCTATTCCTTTCAGCACTTCATGTTCTCCGAAAGCAACCCGCAAGTTTTTCAGTGTCAGCATTCGGTCCCCTCCATTTTTTAACTTACGATTCGGAATATTAGGATAATTATTTCGAAAAAATGATGACTTGTCCTCAACATGCTTCATCGTGAAGCACCTAGATGGTCCAAGTCAGTTTTTCATCGGGACAGCAACTGTACACAAAAGCGCCTGATTTAAGTCCTCTATAATATCCTCGGCATCCTCCAACCCTACCGACAAACGGATCAAACCTGTCGAAAGACCGAATTCATGGAGCTGACTCTCAGGAATGGATGAATGCGTCATGGATGCAGGGTGCTGGACAAGCGTTTCTGGATCCCCCAGGCTAAATGAAATCATCGCGACTTTCAGGGCGCTGATAAAGTCCTTTCCGGTCTGGACATCTCCTTTGACCTCAAATGCGACAATCCCTCCCATGTTCTTCATTTGCTTTTTAGCCAGGCTGTGTTGCGGGTGGGATGGCAGTCCAGGATAGAAGACCCGCTCCACCATTGGATGCTGTTCCAGGTATTCCGCCACCTCCTGTGCATTTCTACAATGCTGTTCCATCCGGATCCCTAGCGTCTTGATCCCTCTGAGGACCAAGAAAGATTCCCAGGCATTTAGGTTCTGGCCAAGGTCCCCCATGACATCTTTGCGCATGTAATCGATGTCCGCTTTGGATCCGCAGATAATACCCGCAATCACATCTCCATGACCATTCAAATATTTCGTAGCACTATGAACCACGATATCCGCCCCCAAGTCGATGGGCCTTTGGAGATAGGGTGTCATGAACGTATTATCAACAATAAGCTTTAGGTCGTGGCGTTTTGTGATCACTGCCACTTCTGCAATATCGATGAGTGTTAGCGTCGGATTGGATGGCGTCTCGATATACACCGCCTTTGTATTCTCTTTAATTGCATTTTCAATATTTAAATAATCTGTGCAATCTACAAAATCATACTCAATTCCATAGCGTGTCGCAATGTTAGATAGGAATTTATGAGTGCCTCCATATACATCTTTCGTTACGACTACGTGATCTCCGGTGCGAAGAGATGCCATCAATGCGATACTGATCGCAGCCATTCCGCTGCTGACCCCAAGGGCATCTTCAGCGCCTTCTAGGACAGCGACCTTATTTTCTAGCGTTCTTGTCGTCGGGTTTCCATACCGTCCGTAGTAACGGCCCTCTTTTTTTCCCGAAACGACGTCAACGGCGGACTCCGCATTGTCGAAACAATAAGCGACGGCCGGAATGATGGACTGTGACACAGCTCCAGATTTCTCATCAGGGCATTGTTCCGCATGAATGGCAGTTGTATTGAAACGATGGTTGATTGTCATGAATAAACCACTCCTCTTGATTGAATTAAATTTCACCAGGCTTCCTGTTTTCTGCTTTCATAGATTTTGATGGCATCGATAGCGGATTGAAGACTGTTTTCAATATGTTGCTTCATGGCCAGCCCAGCCCCTTCCGCATCTCTGTTTGCCATACACCTAACAATCTGATGGTGTTCCTTCCCCTCTTCGATAGTTCGCTCCAACTTTTGATTTGGAACCAGTCTTCGATATCGATGGATGTGATCGTTTAGTTGAGTGATAAAGTTATTCACCGTCTGATTGCCGCTTAATTGGTAGATGTATGTGTGAAACATAGAACCGTACTTTAAAATCTCATCCAGGTCCTTTGACTGCAATGCTTCATGAATCATTTCGGCAAGCTTGGCGAGCTCGGCCAAATCCTGCTCAGTTGCATTTTCAGTGGCCTCGTAAACAGCGATTTCTTCGAGTTTAGATCGTACGTTAAAAATTTCTTTGACTTCTTTTACAGAGATATTCGATATTCTCAGCCGCCCATTTCCTTGGCGTTCTACTAGCTTCTCGAGTTCAAGCCTTTGCAGCGCAGCCCTTAGAGGGGTCCGGCTAATTTCCAACCTTGCAGAGATCTCTTCCTCGACAACAGGCTGTAGCGGTTCTAATGTACCCTCAATAATTCGTTTCTTAATTTCATGATAGGCATATTCTGCCGCGGTAGACCTTACCAAAGAGACGCCTCCTTTCTGTACACAATATTTGTATACAAAGTTTAAGGGTAAAAAAATTTAGAACTCTGTATACAATTCCTGTACACAAATAATAAGATGTATTGTAAGCGCTGTCAACACATTTTTCGAAATATTTATGAAATATTCTGTACTAACCTTTTATCTTGGTCTTTCAACTTAAAAATAGCTGCTTTGTTTATCGGCTGATTCAAACATCTTCATGATGACCCTTGTTCCATTTTCCCCCTCGCCCAATCTTTCCAGTTCCTCAAACAAAGCCAGAGATAAATCTAAGCTGGGTGTCTCAGTATTCCCCATAACGTCCTTTGCGATTTTCAAGTCTTTAACGAGGTGCTTCACTTGGAAACCTGGACGATAATCCCCTTTAATCATTTTGTATGCCAGGTTTTCCATTACCCAGCTTTGAGCAGTTCCTGTTGATAACAAGTCAATCACTGACTCAGGATCCAGGCCAGCTTTCTTTGCCAAGACAATCACTTCACAGACACCAACCATTTGATTAGCCATCGCCAACTGATTACAAGCCTTCGTTAATTGACCTGAACCCGCATGTCCTGTATGAACAATTTTTCTGCCTAGTTGCTGTAGGATCGGCAATGCCCGCTCAAACCCTTTCCGGCTCCCACCAACCATTATGGTGAGTGTTCCTTTTTCCGCTCCTTCCACTCCCCCAGAAACAGGGCCGTCCAAAGAAATGAGTCGATTTTTTTCTGCTACTTCCGCAATTCTTTTTGCAAGCGAGGGCTTGGATGTGGTCATATCGATTAACAAAGTGCCGGATTTGCTATTTTCCAAAATGCCATCCTGATCGAAATAAATCTCCTCGACATCCTCCGGTATCCCTACCATGGTGAATATCACATCAGACTCTTCAGCTAACTGCTTAACTGAGTCCTTCCAAACCGCTCCATTGTCCAGTAATTCCACAGCTTTTTCTCTTGTTCTTGTGAAAACATTAACGAGGTACTCCTTCTCAATTAACCGGTTGGCCATCTTGCTTCCCATTATTCCTACACCAACAAAACCTATTGATTCCTTGATTTCGTTCCGCACCCTTATCACTCCTTTGTATAATAATAACTAATATTTCTTAATTGTCTATATTATATTTGCTTCCTACCTATGCTTTTCTCAAGTGTGTCTTTACGTATAGAGAGTCCCTCTGCCCGCATGGCCTTGGCAGAGGGACTCCCCCTTATATAATATTAAATAATCACCCCAGTAATCACCGCCACAATCGTCATCACTATCGTCGTTCCAAAGGCCCACTTGAACACAAATTTCTGATGGTCCGCCAGTTCGACGCCTGCGAGTCCGATCAATAGGAAGGTTGAGGCAGTTAGCGGACTGAGTGGGAAGCCGGTGGTCATCTGGCCGAGGATGGCCGCGCTGCCGATACTTGCCGCTTCGACTCCGTACGCCGCTGCCGTTTCACTTACAATCGGCAGGACGCCAAAGTAAAAGGCATCCGGCGTGAACAGTAAGCTGAGCGGCATTCCGATGACCGCTACAATCACTCCCATCATGCCGCCGACTTCGTCAGGGATGATGCTGACGAGCGCATTGGCCATCTCACTGATCATGCCCGTGCCTGACAAGATGCCGGTGAAGACCCCGGCTGCGAAGATGATGGAGACTACGGTGATCATACCGACTGCCTGCGTTCTCACCTGTTCCATCTGGTCTTCCGGCTTCGGATAGTTGATGATGACTGCGATGGCGAAGGCCAGCATGAAGATGATCGGCAGCGGGAGCCATACTTTTACGAGTGCGACGATCGTGATGATCGTCAGCAACAGGTTAAACCAGAATAGTTTCGGCCGCCGCATCGCTTTATCTTCATCCGACAGTTCTGCATGGAAGTCGTACTCCACATCCGCTATCCCCAGACGCTTTCGCTCTTTCCGGCCGATCCAGTAAGCCACGAACAATACCCATATTATCCCCGCGATCATTGCAGGGATGACCGGGTTGAAGATGGCGCTGGCATCGAGCTCCAGCGCAGATGCGGCACGCGCTGTTGGACCGCCCCACGGCAACAGGTTCATTACACCGGCCCCCAGCGCCACAATTCCAGCCAGCACAATTCTGCTGATGCCCAGCTTAATGTAAAGCGGCAGCAACGCCGGTATAGTAATCAGGAATGTCGACGCCCCCGATCCGTCCAGGTGTGCGAGCATCGCGATGACCGCGGTGCCCACGACCACCTTGAGCGGATCCCCTTTCACTGCCCGCAATACACGGGAGATGAGCGGGTCGAACAATCCCGCATTGTTCATGACACCAAAGTACAAAATCGCGAACCCGAGCATGATGCCGGTCGGGACGACACTGATGACGCCGTCCAGCATGAATCCGCCCATTTCACCCCAAAATCCCCCGATCAGGGCGAAGACGACCGGAACTAGTATCAAAGACACGATGACGGATACCCGCTTCGTCAGGATCAGCGCCAGAAACACCACAATTGTCAGAAAGCCCAACAGAGCCAACATATTCATTTCCCCCTATTTATTAAAGCTCTATTTCCATCTCCAACAGTGCATAGCTCAATGTTTTCCCGTGTGTATCCATCCCCAGGGAAGTCGTCACGCCGCCGAGCAAGGCGCCGTGGCATACGAACTGCAGCGCCGAGATGTTCGGCATCTCGTATCGTTCGACTTCGCCGCTCACAATATGCTGCAGATGTTTCTTCACCCGCTCCGCAGTCACTTGCTCCCGCAATGCCCCGTATAATTCCTCTTCATAGGGAATCAGCGACAGCATGAGGACATCCCCCTTATCCCCCGCGCGGCTATGGGCCAGTTCGTATAACTTAGTCATTTGCCTCCACCTCCATGACCGTGAAGTCCGGTTCGACGTTGCCTCTCGGGATCATCCCGGACACGATGCCAACCACTTCATTTACGTACTTCCGGGCGCCTCCGCCCCCGGCAGGCCCGTTGGTATAAAGGGCTTCCACCTCTTCACCGATCCGTTTGGCCTTGTCGAGTTCATATGTTTTCCCGGCAATACGCAGCCGGACTTCGTATGGCGTTCCCTGATGGTCAAAAGCGCCCCGGTGAGCAGAAGTCACCCCGATGTAATCCACTTTTAGTTCTTCGAATTCATCCTCCAAACGTTCCTGGATAATGGCGCCCGCCAATTCCGCGCGCCCTACCGCATTTGCACCGGCGTAAGTGATTTCCCCCTCACCGGTATAGCCGGCGTCAAATCCGATGCTGACTTTCAGCTCATCAGGCCGCTTCCTCCCGTTTCCTCCGGTCAGCAAAATGCGGTCCTCTCCGTCCTCCTGCAGTTGAACGGACGTAAAATCAGCAACCACATCAGGTGTGATGTACGCAGACGGGTCCATCACTTCATACAAAAGCTGTTCTTTCACTGTGCGCAATGTCAGTGCCCCTCCGGTACCCGGCAATTTCGTCAGCAACGCGGATCCATCAGGCTGCACTTCAGCCAAGGGGAACCCGAGTGATGCCATGCCGCTCACATCTTTCTTTCCCGGGTCCGCAAAATAGCCGCCGGTCAATTGGCCCCCGCATTCCAGCAAATGGCCGATCACTGTCCCTTTCGCCAACAGATCATGGTCATCCATCGACCACTCAAAATGATGAATCATCGGCGCCAGGAACAATGACGGGTCGGCCACCCTTCCCGTGATGATGATGTCGGCCCCAGTTTCAATCGCCGGGAGAATCGAAGCAGCCCCCATATAGGCATTTGCAGAAACGATGTCAGCGCTTTCATTTAATGCCGGACTGAACTGAATGGAATCCCGGTTGGATAATACATAAGGCAGCACGTCATCGCCGGTCACTGCGGCAACCTTCACGGACAATCCCATCTCTTCGGCAATCTCTATGATTTTCCAGGCACCGCCCACAGAGTTTGCCGCCCCCATGTTGGTAATCAGGCGAACCTTCTTTTCCAGCAGGACCGGCAATAAAGAACGAATCCTCTTTTCAAGCAAAGGATCATATCCGAGTGAAGCGTCCGCTTTTTTGCGCTTCTGGGCAAGCGCGATCGTCCGCTCTGCCAGACACTCCAACACCAAATAATCCAATTCCCCTTCTTCAGCAAGTTTCACGGCAGGTTCGAGTCGGTCTCCAGAGAAGCCGGCCCCTGATCCAATCCGCAACATGTCATCACCCCGTTGTTTAGTCAATCTGTCTCTATAAATGGTATCAAAGCAAAAAGAAGAAATGCCTATGTTCAAGGCATTTCTTCTTCCAAATGATTAGAATGTACAGCGTGATTTTTCTTCGTAAAACGGCGTCCCTATTGCGATTCCAACTTCATTGAATAAGTAGTTGCTCATTCCAAAAAATTAGAATCGGTCACTTGATATCGTATTTCTTCATTTTGTTGTACAAAGTGGCAAGAGAAATTCCAAGCGACCTCGCCACTTCCTGGCGGTCCTCTACGGTCGATCCGCTGGACTGCAAGGCGGACTGAAGAATACTTTTCTCAGCTTCCTCCACCGCTTCATGCAATGGAAACACTTTCGGTTTCTCGCTGTACAATTGATGCTGTTTTTGCAGCACGTCAGGCAGGTCACTTAGTGAAATGCGTTCACCTTCATTGACCAGGCACATGGCATAATCGAGGGTATTGCGCAGTTCCCGGATGTTCCCCGGCCAGTCATACTTCATGAACAGACGCATCACTTCATCATCCACTCTAAACTTCCCGTTCAAGATGGAGCGTGTAATAAACGGAATATCTTCTTTCCGTTCACGCAGCGGCGGAATCTCCAAAGCAATCGTGTTCAGCCGATACAGAAAGTCTTCACGGAACTGCCCTTTTGTAATAAGGTGATCCAGATCCCTGTGGGTCGAAGCCACTATACGTACATCCACTTTACGCTCCGCGCCCTCACCGATTCTCCGGATGGTCCCTTCCTGCAGGACACGAAGCAGCTTTGCCTGGACATCAACAGACAAATCACTGACCTCGTCCAAAAACAGCGTTCCACCATCCGCCATTTCAAACAAACCCTGCTTTCCATTGTCCGAAGCACCCGGGAAAGCCCCGCCCGCATGGCCAAACAGTTCGTTTTCAATCATGTCCGCCGGTATCGAAGAGCAATTCACCGCGATAAACGGTTTGGATGAACGTTCACTGGAATGATGGATGGACTGCGCAAACAGCTCTTTGCCCGTCCCGCTCTCACCTTTGATCAAAATCGGCAAATCGGTCTTGGCCGTCTTTCTCGCCACTCCAATCAGTTCATTCATTTTGGCATTCTTCGTAATGATATCTTCAAATACATACCGCACTTTATGTAGCGCATCCATCTGCTCTTGCAGCTCCCGCACCCGCTGGCGCTGCTGCTCAAGTTCCCGTGTCAGAACCTGCACTTCATTTAGGCTCTTGCACACAGAGACCGCTCCGACAATCTCACCCTCCACCCTGACAGGAGCCATATCGACAATATATTCCCGGTCATGGGTTTTCCGGTAGACCCCCACCTGGCTTTCCCCGCTGGCGAGCGTCTGCGGCAACCGGGCACCCGGACGGTACGAAACCAACGGCTTTCCGATGATATCAGAAGTCACCCCAGTAATCCTCGTATATTCCGGATTGATCGTCTGCACAATCCCCTCCCGATCGATGGCCAACACCCCGTCATTCATCGACTCCACGATTGCTTTCCACCACTCAACTGTCTGTTGGATTGTCACCATCCCCTTATAGGCGTGCTTTATATCAACGATCATTTCTATTTCTGCAATACACATTAAAAACATTAGCTAATACTGAATATATCACGAGCCATTAATGAGTCAATATTTTCAGTATAGTGTTAGTCATCTAATGATATCTGTTACCCCGGTACATAGCTGGCTGACTTAAACGATGTTTGAGGGACCTTTATGTAGACACTCAGGCATCAGGGTAACCGCTCACGCCCTGAAGTGACTTATCCGTACATAGGCCGTCTGGCTGTTTAACTGGTTAATCAACAGTTGGCGGAAAATGTGGATGAAGCGAGCTAATTGGAAACTATAACAAAGTGTGAGTTCGTTTGGAGAGCAAACCTTTTATTATGAAACTACTCATCAAGTTTGAAATGGAAGGTTGGAACATACTGCTGATTAACCGGAACTAGGAATATCAGCACGGGCGTTAAGCGAAATCTCCTGACTTTATTGTCGTTGTTTAAAACCTTACTGACCCCTCGCATCGCCCTGGGCATCCATGCGATCGAAGACGGCCGCCAGGCACCCTTCCTCTGATCAATAAAAAAGCCTGTCGCAGGCGAATCTTCGACAGGCTTTACCTATATGAAGTCGTATACTTTTCGATAACTAGCTAATAGACATAGCAACCGACCGGAGGGATTGGATGAAGAAGAAAGGAATCCTGATTGCAGCGCTGGCGCTCCTGGCCGTCGCCACTCTCGTCATTTACCAGACTCGCTTTTCCTACTCGCAGCCGGAGGAAGTTCTTACGCAAGATGAGTTTATAGAGACCTTCGAGGAAACGGAGGCCTTAATGGAGATTGACGGGTTGGACCGGACGGGCGTCAACGGCAATTCCCTGGAAGAGAAGATCCTGGACATCATGCATCAGATGACCCACCAGAAAATCGTGGCCAACCAGAAATGGGGAGCGATCCCGATGACAACAAGGAACATTGAACAGATCGAATCGATCGTTTCCAGCTCAAAAAAGATTCATTCACCCCAAGCGAAGAAACAACTGATCCAGATTATAGCCAAATGGGAAAACGGCGACTTCAGCGAAGCCGATGAGGACCACAACTATATCTGGAAACTCCAGAACGGCACACTTGGCAAAGCCAGGGGCCTGCTGAGCAAAGAGGAAGAGCTACTGTTTATCGAGGAATGGTTCATTGAGGGGAAAGCCGAAGAGGATAATTAATAAGCTGGCTGGGAACATGTAGCTTCCCGGCCGGCTTATTTGGTAATCACTCACCTATAAAAAGATAACCACTCACTCAGGGCAACCGGACATCAAAACAAACGCTTCTCCGTTACCCTTTGTCGATTCATATACGCGATGCATAGTTGATATGCCAAGAAGATACCCAATAAATCAATGCCTACGTCAAAAAGCCGACCACTGCGTCGGAAGAACAATTGAAGGACCTCCGTAAACAACGCAAATAATCCACACAGAACAAACGCCTGACCTGGTCGGTTGATCCACGTTACAAGCAAACCATACAAGACCCCAAATGATAACAAGTGCCCTGTCTTTTGAATCAAATAGAAATTGCTTTGAAGGTGAATATCACTCAGTATGAGCAGGTCATGAAAGTTAGGCGTGAAGTCCAAATGAAAACTCACGACGCGTTCATATAAAAAGGCATGTGGATCGCTCGTACATGTTGCGATGACAATGAAAGCGGCCCACAGCAAAGTATAGATAGCTGAAATAGGTAAAACGCTCTTTCTATCGTTATTCATAAGCATAAACCATTCCTGCTAAAATCTTTTTCAAGGCGCAGAGGTGATGAAGTCTCTAAACAATTCAACGTTAGAATCAAATACGCATGCCCTCCCCGATAGTGAGGAATATTTCCCCAACAGTGTTCCCATCCATTTGATTTGGTAATCACTCACTTCCAAGAAGTAACCATCCCCAGCAACTGCTTAACCCAATAAGCGAGCTCTTAATGATCTCTTCTCCTAAAACTAGCAAACCGTTTGGGAGCACAATATAATACCCCTTCGATCAAAGTATCAAGTTAGGAGGGCGTTACCTGATGCATCCAGATGCTCACAGCCCTATCCTTACCGCCTGCTTCAGCGCAGCAAAATCCACACATTCGGTGTGCATGATAACAGCTTTCAGATGAAGCTTCGTAAGAAAGTTGTTTTCGGATACAGTGGCTCCATCCTAATTTTCGTAAGTGGTAACATCCTCGAAAATGGCAACTCTCTATCTTTCGGATAAAGATAAGCATCGCGCTCCGGACTCTAGAACAATCTTTCTTATGGACTCCCCCTCTCAGTCATTTAGATAGCTACTAACCATTGCGGGGTAAGTTCATATTTCGGTAGGAACTGACAGCCTTAAGGTAGGGGCTCAAAAGGGGATTGGTAGAAATTCAACCCATATAAATGCCTGTTCTACTTGCCTGCCCAAGGGCTGTCCAATAATCGACCTATTGCCGACAAACTTAATTCCACTCAACTCTGATTATTGATTGTTCCTCACTAATTAAGTTGATTGATATCGTCTACAGTTTATGGATCAGTTTGGTTATCCGCCTACAATCTTTCGATATTGAAGTGGATAAAGGAGTACATTCGGAGAAACCGTAGTATTACGCTCATAGTACATCAAATCACTCATGGTAAAGGGGTGCTCACCAACAGCGAGAAGAACATCGAAAAGTTATAATTCATTTATCCATTAACTTTATTATTAATTAGATAGTTATCACAAAATATTGATATAATAACAATTAAAGGGGGATTGATAACTGTATGATTAGAAGTTAATGAACATTGTGATCGACTTGGTCTCTTTTGGCTTAGAATTCCCGATTTTGGGGACTTTGCTAATCGTCATTGGAATTGTTGCTGCTACGCTTAAAGCGATATATTGGGGCGTGAAGCTCTATAAAGAAATTAAGCAGTAATGCTGTTTACTGAGAGGTCTATTTGACTCTCAGTTTTTTTATGGCTTTTATCTCTGTAAAGTAGCTCCTAAGTCTAGGTTTCCATTCTCATAAAACCTTAGCACGAGCTTCAAGTCCCCCCTTCAATTTTAATTTTCGTTGTTAAATATCCAATTGACACATCACGACCTGCCTGTTGATCAATATGATCAAGGACGGTCAAGTGATTGGTGAGAGTTTACCCAACAAAGGTGGGAGCTCATAGGGATGTTGGTAGTAACTCAACACCCCAGAGGTGGAAACTCGCAGAGGGCTAGGTAGGAACTCAGCTTGATTCGGTAGCCTCCCGGCCACCTATGCCATTTGTAACCCACTCACCTACGATTCCCCCTCCTCCCCCTCCCCAACTCATGCCTTTCCGTCCATTTTCATGAGCTAGTTTTCGTGTTAAAGATAGAGGGTACGGGGTGAAACGTGTCGATTGCTGACGAAGTGGGAGGGTTTCAGATGATCCGGTTATCGAATATCCGTAGGTCGTATCGGTCGGCTGCGGGTAGGGAGTCGGTTTTGGAAGGGCTGGATTTTGAGCTTGATGAGGGTGAGTATGTGGCGATTATGGGGGCTTCGGGTACGGGGAAGAGTACGCTGATGAATATCCTCGGGACGCTGGAGCGGCCGAATGGCGGTGAGTACATATTTCGTGATAAGAAGGTTCATCGGATGGGGAACGGGAAGCTGACGCTCTTGCGGAATGAGGAGATCGGGTTTGTGTTCCAGAATTATCAGCTGATCCCGAATTTATCTGTGTATCAGAATGTACTTCTTCCCCTCTCGTATAAGCGGAAGTGGCAGTCCAAAAAGAGGGCGCGGGTCAAACGGGCGCTCGCCATGGTGGGACTTGAAGGAAAGCTGAAGGCGAAGCCGCATCAGCTTTCCGGCGGACAGAAGCAGCGTGTGGCGATTGCGCGTGCAATTGTGAATGAGCCTTCCCTGCTTCTGGCAGATGAGCCGACGGGGAGCCTGGATGAGAAGACGACGGAGTCGATTCTGGAGATTTTCGATGAGCTGCATGAGCACGGGGTGACGATCATCCTGATCACCCATGATCCGGAAGTGGCGAAACGGGCGGAGCGGATTCTGCACCTAAAAGGCGGACGGATAAAGGAGCAAGCGTATGAGACTCTTCAAAGTCTTTAAGATGGCGCTCCTCGGGATTTGGAGCAATAAGTTCCGGGTGCTGCTTTCGATTTTCGGTGTGGTCATCGGGGTGTTCGCCGTGATTGCCCTTTCCGCTATTTCACTGGGCGTGAAGGATACGGTGATGAAACAGATGGGCGGTCTCGGCGCGGAACAGATCATGGTCATGCCCGGGCGTGTGCTGAAGGACGGAGGCGGAGCCCATAACTTCCTGAACGGCGTGTCCAGCCTGCCCAGCACGCTGACAAACACTGATGCCGAGGAGATCCGCAAGCTGGAATCCGTCGAATCCGTCACACCCATGCTGGAAACGGTCGGCCGCATCCAATACACCAAGGAAAATGAAGAACCCACCAGCGTGGAAGGCATGCTGGTAGGCACGAGCGGTTCGTATCAGGGAGTCTTCCATACGACCCTCAAAGAAGGCCGGTTCTTTACAGAGGAAGAAGAAGCAAATAAAGACCGAGTGGTTGTGCTGGGTAGCGGAATTCATGCATCTTTGCTGAACCAGAAACAGGAACTGCCCGAAATAGATCCCGCTCAGCAAGCAGAACCAGAGAAAACCTGGTGGCAGAAGCTGTTGGACAGGCTAACCGGTTCTTCCGTTAGTGCCGCAGATGCACCGGCTGAAGAGGAAAGCCTGGTCGGAAAGGAAGTCACCATCCAGGGAGAAACATTCACCGTCATCGGTGTGCTGGAATCCGAAGCCACACTCGGCATGACATCCGATAACAGCATACTCATGCCGGTCCAGAACGCACTTGAGGTGACCAGCACTGAAAACCTAACGAGCATCTATGTCAAAGCGGACTCCATCGAAAACCTGGACCAGGCAGAAAAAGACGTGCACGCAGCGGTCAAGCTCAATCATCCGGAGACAGACTTTAGCACGGTTAAGCAAACGGAAATGTTAGACGCCATCGACACGGTCACCCGAATCCTGCAGGTCATGCTGGTGGGCATTACGGCTACCGCTCTAGTCATAAGTGGTGCTGGAATTATGAACGTGATGGTTATGTCCGTCCGGGAACGCACGAGAGAAATAGGAATTCGTAAAGCACTGGGCGCGTCCACTATTGAAATCCTATTCCAGTTTCTCTTTGAAACGATACTGCTCTGCCTGGCCGGAGGTATCATTGGGCTGTTGCTTGGATATGGATTTGTCACTTGGTGGAATGGTGCCATCACAATCTTCCCGCTTGTTCTTCCTATGTGGGTCATCCAACTCGCACTTGGTTCCTCTATCCTGATTGGTATTGTCTGCGGGGTTTATCCGGCGATTAAGGCGGCTATATTGCAGCCTAGTCGGGCGTTAAGGTTTGAATAAGAGAGAGAAAAATGTTACTTAAGGGGATACAAGAATACTTATTGACATTAGACACAAATTCCTGATGAGAGTATCGAAGAACTGGAAATGACTAATTCTCTTACTGATCACTTAACCAGTGATGTTCTGTGAAGTCACATCTTGTTAACTTTCAAAAACTTCATGGACTTACCAGGCATTTAAATCCTATACTATTAATGACTGGAGGATTATTTATGCCCAAACAAAAATTACTCATATCATCTTTTATAATATTAATTATTGCTTTCTTGTTATCTTTAATATTTATTTTACGCGATTTGATTCCGCGAGAAATTATAGCATTTGGTTCTCTCTTTTTGTTCTTTATTGGTATTGTTACTTTATTCACTCGCTACATTGACAAACCTGTTCCAATGTCTATCGGAATTATTTTGATTTTTGGATTTGTTTTTCGTAGTATTTATTCTTTTAACCTTTATAACACCATTACTTCACCATTTCCCGACAGCTTCAAGTACCTAGAAAACTTGGAAACCCTACTCATTATGGGGAATCCAAGTTTCACATCAGTTGAGTCCATTGTAGGTACATCTCAATTTTTTTATTATTTTATAATGTATTATACATATTCAATATTTAACACAAACTATGCTCTTTATATTGTAAACATACTATTCTTTAGTGTTTCCATGTTATTTCTTTACCAAGTCATACTAAAGGATTTTGGAAAGAAAATAGCTTATTGGACTACAGTTGCGTCGATATTTAGCATGACTTTTTTTACATTCACAAGCACTATCTTAAAAGATAGTACAGTTTTGTTGTTAGCAATGTCGATTGCTTTTATATATAAAACCTGCTCTAAAAAATATTATATATTTCTGATTTTACTTCTCCCACTCCTATTCACCACAAGAATATATGCTGGAGCCTCAATGTTATTGGCCATTTTGGTGGATATTTTGTTGAATAAAACCAAGGGATTGAACATACTCTTCAGAATGATACCTATAATAGGAATCATTCTAGTGCTTTTGTTGGCATTTAATTATACCTTCCTTCAAAGTTACTTGGATTTAGGAGCTGACTTCTTGACATCAAACTCTATTCTTGAAGGAATAATAGGCATACCCTTAGCCTTTATTAATTTAACATTCACCCCTGTCCCTTGGGGCGTATTCACAAATCAGCATTCTGCATATTCCTTAATTCAAATTGACACGTTTTTCACCCTACTTTTTTCATTTAGCTTAATTCTCTTTGTAGTAAAAGTATTGAAAAACGAGGAACTACGTAGGAAAATTCATTTTTACATCCTCCCAATATTAGTTCACGCCTATGTCTTGGGAACTGCTTATGGTGGCGGGGTAAGACAAAAAATCGCTGTTTATTCTTTCATCATTCTTTTGTATGTAATCGGTTTACTTTACAAAAAATCCTCCAATAAATCACTACATCCTATTAAACAGACAGACCAATAAGGACACCTACCTATTACGATAAGGATAACACTAGACTATTCCAGTGTTATCTTTTTTATATTTTTCGGGTTGTGGTAAAAACTAGGTACTTTCATAACTAGCTCTCTTTTTGGTCCAACTTCTGTTTATTCAAACTGTATTCTCATTGTGGAGAACCTGCTTGGCACCAGACTCAGCCCGTTGGGCTTGTTCAGTGTCTCCGCCCAACCAAGACATGGGAATTGATGGAATCGAGAGGTCGCGAATTACACTCAAGTTTGCCTTGGCTATTCCACCGTACATGAACTCAATGACTTCCATGAACCATTTCTGATTAGGCTTATCCGCGGTCAAATCCCCCGTTCAGAATGTTCTCGCCACGTGTTGTGGAGTGGATGGCAAATAGCGTTTCTGGCGAATGACCGACCTGATTCCAGCCAGTATCATCAGAGACTAACACCCACTTGAGATTGATATTGCAGCTATGTCTACGACCAATCACCATCTTAGATTTCTGCTGTTCCCTGATAGTCCTTGCCGGATGCTATGCATTACTGTTCAATCTCAACCGTTCTTCCCATGTCGTCTTCCTCCCTTGGTCATGGGATCTCTCCGTTCCTTAAGTCCCTTCGGGACTTCTCCATGACCATTATAGTTTCTCAGCAAACTCCAAAAACAGTATCATCGCGATATTTCAGGAGGATCTCACTATTTGAAAGTTGACCGCTTAAATAATATTTGATTGGGGATTGTTTCATTTCCTCAGGATACGACTCCACCCTGACTTCCTCCAGACACTTGCACCAATCGCTTCGTATTGGATAATCCGTATTAACGCACTCTTTGAACACGGACAGGGTTGCGCTCTCGAGTTTTCGATAAAGCTGATTAATTTCAAACATTTCTTCACACGAGAACCCTTTGTAAGCCATAGGAAAAGCTCCTCTCAAATCAAACAGAGTTTTGTTATTTCCTCTGTCTGCTTTGAAGGGAGCATATCACCATACGAAGTTTGGAATTCACTTGAGACAATCATTTAGAATTTTTAATTTCCGTTTAATCAAATCATTCCGAGAGTTTTTTATAGGATTTGCAAAAAAGTTCTAATTAGTTTAATCACTCTTTGTTGTTCCTCAATTGTCATTGTTGTACCTGAAGGCAGGCAAACACCAGTAGCAAACAACTGCTCACTGATTACTTCATCTTCCGCATGTGCATAGAACTTATTACCATCAAAAACCGGTTGCATATGTAATGGTTTCCAAACCGGTCGGGCTTCAATGTTTTCAGCTTCCAAGGCATCTATCAAGTCATATGGAGCAACTTTAATCATTTCTGGATTTAGTGTCATCACCGATAGCCATCGATTAGATGTTGTCTCTTCCAATTCAGGCATGAACTCTAGGCCTTCAATATCTCCTAAGCCTTCCACATAACGCTCGAACACAGCCCGTTTTTCCTCTACTCGCTTATCTAGCACTTCGAGTTGTGCACGACCTACACCAGCGAGGATATTGCTCAAGCGATAGTTGTAACCAACCACACTATGTTGATAATGCTTTGCTTGGTCGCGTGCCTGCGTAGCTAAGAAGCGTGCCCGTTTAAGTTCCTCGGTATCGTTTGAAACCAGCATGCCTCCACCAGAAGTGGTGATAATCTTATTACCGTTGAAGGAATAGACTCCAAACTTCCCAAATGTACCGCTCTTTTTGTCTTTATAAGTAGAGCCAAGTGATTCAGCAGCATCTTCAACTACCGGCACGCCATAACGGTCACATATCTCAATCAGTTCATCCATCTTGGCACTCTGACCATATAGGTTAACAACAACAACTGCTTTAGGAAGCTTACCTGCCGCTTTTGTCTCTTTAAATGCATTCTCCAAGGCAACAGGAGACATGTTCCATGTCTCAGGCTCAGAATCAATGAAAACTGGCTCAGCACCTAGATAGACAATCGGGTTTGCGCTCGCAATGAACGTGAGGCTAGAACAGAATACTACATCTCCTTTTCCAACACCCAACAGATCTAATGCCAGGTGAATCGCCGCAGTACCCGAAGAAAGCGCTGCTGCTCCTTCTGTCCCCGCATAAGTAGCCAGCTCTTCTTCAAAAGCATTCACATTCGGTCCAAGTGGTGCAATCCAGTTTGTTTCAAATGCCTCGTTTATGTATTTCTGTTCATTTCCACTCATATGAGGAGCAGATAGAAAAATTCGATCAGCCATTTAGATTCCTTCTTTCCTGATCTCTTTTGCCGGGACCCCCACAGCTGTAACTTTTCTATTAATATTGGACACTACAGCCGCACCTGCACCAATCGTGGACCATTCACCCACTGTCTTCAACGGAATTACTGAAGCTCCCGCACCAATATGGGCTCCTTCCCCAACAGCAACTCCACCTGCCAATATAGCCTGAGGCGAGATATGGGTGTAGTCGGCAACCTTGCAATCATGCTCGATAATCGATCCCGTATTGAGAATTGCATGGTCCCCTATTATTGTATCTGCATTGACTACAACCCTTGGCATAATGACTGTTCCCAAACCGATAACAGCACTAGGACTGATTACTGCAGTTGGATGGATTAAAGAAATAAAAGAAGATCTCGGCACCCCTAGTTCCTTAACCAGTTTTTTGCGAACCACATTAGACCCAATACCAAGAACCACGTATATATTAGACTCTTCTTGAAGCAACTGCCTTAAATGTGAAATCGGCCCCTTAGTTACGCCTTCTCCTACAAAGACCTCATCGTAACGATCATCCAATTTCGCTGTAAGTGACATACCTTCATTTGAATGGATCAAGTCGGCAACAACTTTAGAATGGCCACTATCACCAAGGATGACAACCTTCTTCATTTGACTCGCTCCTTACCTCGGTCCGAAGCAGAAGGGGTACCGGTGAATTTCGTCATAGTTGCCTGTCCTGTCTGATTGATACCTTCAGACTTAAAGACTCTTATTACAGTCATTAACAAAATCTTGATATCTAGCCAAAATGATTGATTGTCTACGTACCAGACATCGTAGTCAAACTTCTGTTCCCACGAAATCGCGTTCCGGCCATTCACTTGGGCCCAACCCGTGATTCCCGGCCGTACTTCATGACGCCTTGCCTGATGCTCGTTATACAGCGGGAGGTATTCCATCAACAATGGCCGTGGACCGACGAAACTCATGTCTCCCTTAAGGACATTCCAGAGTTGTGGAAGCTCATCTAGGCTCAATTTGCGGACTAACTTTCCGAAAGAAGTTAAACGAACATCGTCCGGTAGTAAATCACCTTTCTCATCCCTCTTGTCCGTCATTGTACGAAACTTATAGACATTAAATGGCTTGCCTAAAAGTCCGGGACGTTGTTGCTTAAAGAACACTGGCGAGCCGATTTTCTTAAGAATTAGGAGAGCAGTGATTCCAATTATTGGTGACAACAGGACGAGGGCAACCAAACTCACTATTGTATCAAATACCCGTTTCATATCGCACACCTATCTTAAAGTGCTTTAAACAAGTCAATCTGCTTTTGGAGCACTTTTTCTTCATCAAATAGTTCTTCGGCAATCTCTCGGCTTCTCTTGCCGAATCGTTCTCGAGCATTGCTGTCAGTTGCAATAGTTTCCATGGCCCTTTCCAAGTCATCTACGTTTTCCTTTTCAAAGAGGAAACCATTCTCTCCATGGAAGACTTCTTCACGACACCCTCGAATATTTGAAGCAATAATCGGAGTGTCCATTGCCATGGCTTCTATGATGGATCGAGGCAATCCTTCTCGGTGTGAAGGAAGAATAAAGCAATCAGAAATAGACAGCAACTCGGGGGTATCCGACCTGAACCCAAGATAATGGATATTAGGATGGTTTAAGTCTCTCATTAATTGATTATAGCTCTCCTGGTCACGTTCACTCTCTAACAAACCGCCAATTAGAAGAAGCTTTGCATAAGGATATCTCTTCACAATTCGTTTAAAAGCTTCTACCAGTTCGAAAATGCCTTTTTCACGAACTAATCGACCAATGAACAAAAAAACAAGATCTTCTTCTTTAAGACCAATGGTTCTCTTTAATTCATTCGTTGTTGCATTAGAAATCAGTTCAGGATTAAACTTATTCCAAATATCAACACCGTTGCTTAAGTGAATGGTGCGTACTTGTTCTTTAAATTTATGATCAAGAGCAAGTTCAAAATCTTCTCGGCTTTGGAGAAGGAGCCAGTCTGTTATCCAACGTGCAGCGTATTTCTCGATATTAAAAAACAATTTATATTGGTTCCTTGGCATCTCATCGTGGAAGTAGAATCCATGAGCTGTATAGACTACGTTCTGCATCCCAGCCAATTTTGCAGCAACCCTGCCCAACAGTGCAGCTACCGGCGTATGTACATGAACAACATCATATCGCTCACTCTTCATTAGTCTATACAGCGCCAAAATGGACTTAATATTGCTAACTGGATTGATCTCTCTGGCAATCGGAACATCAATCATTGTAAACCCCTCAGACCGTAATGCTTTAAAGCGCCCCTGATCCGAGCAGGCATTATGTACCTCAAATCCTTCTTCCATTGATCTCTTAATAAGCGGTTTTAATAAAGCATCTACACTTAAATCAATTGCACAGACTTGGAGGATTTTTTTTCCTTGGCTCATAGTCTCCAAAGATCAATCCCATCAGGTTTTTCATCTTGCGGAAGAACACTTTTAATGTCTACCACAACAGTAGCATCTTTCCTTAGCACGTTTTGGATACCGCTCCAACCCTCGTTCTTATATTCGTTATGCGGTACTGCTAAGACTACAGCATCTGACTTTTCAAGTTCTTTATATGGAGTTAAATCGACTCCATACTCACGGAAGGCTTCATCTGGATTTGCTTGTGGATCAGCAATTTGGATAGTAACGCCATATTCTTTGAGTTCGTTGATAATATCGATGACTTTTGAGTTCCGGAGATCTGGAACATTCTCTTTAAAGGTCAAGCCAAGAACCGTTACTGTCGCTCCTTGAATTACTACGCCGTGATTGATGAGTTTCTTTACAACCGTACGCGCAATGTATCGGCCGATGCCGTCATTGATCCGACGACCAGCAAGGATAACTTCGGGATGATGACCTACGGATTCTGCTTTATGAGTAAGATAATATGGATCTACTCCAATGCAATGTCCACCTACAAGCCCCGGAGAAAACTTAAGGAAATTCCACTTCGTTCCTGCTGCTTCGAGGACTTCAGACGTATCAACGCCAATTCGATCGAAAATCAAAGCAAGTTCGTTCATAAGAGCAATATTGACATCGCGTTGGGTATTTTCAATTACTTTGGCTGCCTCGGCTACCTTTATAGAACTGGCTTTATGTACGCCTGCCTCCACTACACTTCCATAGACATTAGCTATAATGTCTAGTACTTCAGGGGTTTGACCTGAAACAACCTTTAAAATCTTAGTGAAAGTGTGTTCCTTGTCACCAGGATTAATTCTCTCAGGTGAATATCCCACAAAGAATTCCTCTCCGCTTTTTAGGCCAGAGGCTTCCTCTAATATTGGAATACATTCATCTTCAGTTACGCCAGGATATACTGTAGACTCGTACACAACAATTGAGCCTTTGGTTAGATTTTCCCCAACTGTTTCAGATGCTTTTAATAATGGAGTTAGATTAGGCTGATTATGACTATCAATTGGCGTAGGAACTGCTACAATTATAAAATCTGCCGATTTTAATTTATTTGGATCGTTCGTAAAGTGAATCTTTGCTTCCTTAAGGTCATGATGTTCTACTTCATTCGTATAATCAATTCCATCTTTCAGTGTTTCAATTCGACGAGTGTTGATGTCGAATCCAATTACAGAATGTTTTTTTCCGAATGCTACAGCCACTGGTAAACCGACATATCCGAGACCGACAACCGCAATTTTTCTCTCCATTTCAATAACCCCTTATAAGTCAATTTGATAATAATCTAAATACCAATTGATAAATTTATCTACCCCATCCTTGATTGATGTCTGAGGACGGAAATCAATCTCTCGATATAAATCTTCTACGTCTGCGTATGTTGCTGGAACATCTCCTGGTTGCATTGGCATGAAGTTTTTTATCGCTTTAATATTAAGTTTATCCTCAATAGCCGTAATGAATTCCATAAGCTTAACCGGGCTGTTATTCCCAATATTATAAACACGGTAAGGCGCATAGCTTGTACCCGGATCGGGATTTTTTCCATTCCAGTTCGGATTAGGTTTAGCCGGCCTGTCGATAAGACGGTAAATTGCTTCAACAATATCATCAACAAATGTAAAATCACGCATCATATCACCATTGTTGTATATATCAATAGGGGCTTTTTCAATAATATTCTTCGTAAATTTGAACAAGGCCATATCCGGTCGTCCCCAAGGTCCATAAACGGTAAAAAATCGAAGGCCTGTTGTCGGAATGTTATATAAACTACTATATGTATGTGCCATTAATTCATTTGCCTTTTTGGTCGCAGCATATAGGCTTAAAGGATGATCAATATTGTCATGAACTGAAAATGGCAAGCGCTCATTAGCGCCATACACAGAGCTTGAAGAAGCATATATTAAATGTCCTATGTTATTGTTACGACAAGCCTCCAAAATGTTCGTAAATCCAACAATATTAGAATCGATATACGCTTTTGGATTTTCCAAACTGTAACGTACACCTGCCTGAGCAGCAAGATTTACAACAACTTCAGGCTTCTCACTTTCAACTATTCTATTTACTAAATCACCTGTAGATATATCCGCCTTATAAAAAGTATAATTATCAACGCCTATGCTTTTGTTTCTATCTTCTTTTAGGCTAACTGAGTAGTAATTATTCATATTATCTATTCCAACAACTTGATGGCCACATGAGAGTAGCTTTTTAGACAGATGAGAACCGATAAATCCTGCTGAACCTGTGATTAATACCTTCAAAATTAATTACCTTCTTTCGCATATAATATCTGGTACTCATTAATGATTTTCTCCGTTGAATAATTCTCTTTAATTCTGTTATGGGCTTTAAATCCCAGCTCTTTTCTTTCAGCGGACGAAAGATTGTATAATGTTAACATTGCAGACACCAAATCAGGGATTATGTTTTCAAATGTGGGAATAACTATTCCAGTTCGACCAATTATCTCTTTATTATCACCTACATTAGTTGCAATACAAGGAACTTCCATTGTCATTGCCTCTCCTAATACATTGGCAAATCCTTCGCTTTTAGAAGGGAGTATGAAAACATCTAAAATTCTCATTATTTCAGGTATGTTGGATTGATGCCCTAAAAGATACACGTTCCTTATTTTAAGCTCTTCTAATAAACTTTTGATTTTTTCATTACTTTCCTCAAGGCCATTTCCAACTAGAACTAAAGAGGTATCATTTGATTTTTGAAATTCTCCAAATGCACGGATTAATACCTCTTGATTCTTTATTGGATGAAAACGCCCCACATGTCCAAATATAAACTGTCCATTAACTCCATATTTTTCTTTAAGTTGCTCTTTAGTAGTTTGAGATAAATGATTATCTAATTCAAAACCATTTTGTATGACCTTTATTTTCTTTGGACTATATCCTATTTTAAGGTGAGATTTTGCAGCTGCTTTTGATCCGCAAATTATTGCATTAGGAATATTTGATAGCAAACCACAGATTCTAGCGATTAATATAGTAGTACTTTTATCAACTCCTTTAATTAAGGTACTATGCCTTATATTCCAAATTAGTTTGCGTTTCGGCATCAGTAATTTAATGAAAATTCCAATAAAGTCAGCATGATACATCCATGTTTGAATTATTTTTGGGTCTTCCTTCTTTATTATAGAAATCAATTTTACAAACTTTGAAATAAGATTATTTTTTGAGATATTTAGAGCATAAACTCTTATACCTTGTTTAGTTAATTTGTCACCGTAGAACCCAAAGTCACTTAAGGAAATTATTGTATTTTCATATTTACTATCCATCTTGGATACCAACTTAAATAAAGTTTTTTCAGCTCCACCACTACCCAACCCTGTTATTATATGACAAATTTTCACACTCATGATCTATTTTCTCCGGGATTAGCGAGTCGAGAGTAAATTTCAATGTACCGATTTACATTCTTCTGAAGATCATAATTATCTTTCAAAGTATTACGAGCTTCTTTTTTCATTTTGGTGAGCCTTTCCCTATTTTCACTTACATAAGTTATTTTATCTATTAAATCATTAACATTCTCACTTTCGAATAACAGACCATTATTATTATTATTTATTAAATCAATGTTCCCGCCTACATTACTCGCAATAATAATTCTCTCAGTTGCCATTGCTTCAAGCAAAGCATTAGAGATACCCTCATATCTAGAAGGTAAAAGAAAAACATCTGAACTGTTTAATAAAGATAAGATATCATTTTGTTTTCCTATATATTTGATATTATCTTTTTGAATCCCTTTTAGGAGAATTCTTTCTTTCCCTTCTCCTGCAATTACCAATTGATTTCTTTGCTTGAAATCATCACTTAGAGCCTCCCAGGCGCTTAACAGAACATCTATTCCCTTTATCTTTTCTAACCTGCCTATATAAACAAATTTAAAAATCTCATTTGGACTAGCATTGTTAGAGTAAAAGTTATTAAAATCTATCCCATTGGGAAGAAAAACAATTTTATTTTGTTCTATTTCACTATCTAATAAGTCCTTTTCGATAGATTTACTAATAGCGATAAACAGATCAAGGTGCTTTTTTAGAAAGTCCACTTTCATTTCGCCTATTTTACCTGACTTTCTCATTCTTACTATTTCACAACCATCTTTGCCGCCTCCTCCTGCTATTTTAGCAATGGAAGGTATCTTGAAAAACTTACTAATAAAGGCTGCGGAAATACCAGGAGCACTTAATGCATGTGCATGAACAATATCAATATTTGCTTTGTTTTCCCTCACATATTTCAGTACTTTTATTAAATAAATAAGAGGTGCCAACTTACTATTTTTGGAGACCTTAAATCTGACTACATTAATTCCCTCTATTTTTTCTTTTGCTAGCAACCCTTCATGCCACCTTGTGAGCACTGTTACATCGTTACCCTTTTCAATCAACTTTTTTGATAACCTCTGCGCTTGTCTTTCTGCTCCACCTACTAAAGGATGAAAGCTTGAAATCAACATAACAATTCTCAAATAATCAACCCCAAAAATATTTTGTTAAATATTCTTTCTTTGATTCGTTAAAGTTTTCAGGAAAAATCGTTCTGTTCTTCTCACTACGCTCAATATATTCTTCTAATGTCATAATCACTCTAGCAGGACTACCGACTGCAACGCTATTCCCAGGAATATCTTTAGTGACTATTGATCCTGCACCAACAACAGTATTTTCCCCAATTTTTACACCTGGCATTATTATAGTATCTATACCGATAAAACAATTGTTGCCTATATCTATTTTACCGTATTTTTTTATATGCTTATATTGTGGGTTATCTCTAAAAACCCAGGTTCCCCCATCATGGGTTACAAATTTAACTCCACTGGTTATCGTGCATCTATCACCAATTTTTATTAGGTAAGGTTCGCTTCCAAAATTCGGCTTCCCCAAAATTCTGCAATTACTCCCCAATTGCAATCCATTTCTAATTGCCTTGTTTAACAACAAATTGTTTATATACCTCTTTAGGACACCCAACATAAAAGCTTTTCCTCTTTTCTTTTATTAGTCACCTATTATTATTATTTAAGATTATCTAAAAGGAATTTTTTCTTCTCTGTATAGTTCATGTGTTTGGTATAATGGGCGTTTTGCAAAACTTTCTCTTCGTAATCGCTTATATTTTTTATAACCTTCGCTGGCACCCCTGCAACAATACTATTCGGAGGGACGTCCCTGGTTACAACAGACCCTGCTGCAACTATTGAATTCCTTCCTATTTTTACATTAGGCATAATTATAGAATTAATTCCTATAAAACAATTATCTTGGATCATGATTCTTCCGAATACATCAATTTTTGGGTGTTTATCTCTTAAAACCCATACCCCGCCATCATGAGTAACAAATTGAACATTAGCACCCACAGTTACGTGATTACCAATCTCAATTAAATACGGCTCAGAACCAAATTTCGCATTTTCAATTCTACAGTTCTCTCCAATTTTAACTCCTAATTTCTTTAGGTTGTTTTCCCTATCTTTATAGACCAAACTTGCGTACTCTTTTCTATCTATTTTTTTAAGAATTTTAAAATAAATCTTCTTAATCATTTTTTACCTCTTTTATATATTTTTAGATTTATACCCATAAATCTACTCATTATTAAAGTAATTAGAGAAATTATAATAAAGCCTAATATTATTTCCACTGTTTGACTATTATATTCATAACCATATTCTTTGTATATATATGCTATTGATAATATTATTAACAAATTAACAAGTGCTTTACATGAAATGATTATTGTATTTCTGTGGGTAGCAATAATATTCTTCTTTATTAAATAAATCAATGTTAAAGATGCATTTATTAAAATACTAATAGATGTTGCCAAGGCTATTCCGACATGTCCCAATCCCATGAAAATTCCCAAGAAGACATTCAATGCAACGTTAATTAATAATGAAACTAATGCAGTTATCAATGGTAATTTTGTATTACCCGCTGCATAACAAACTTTATTAAATACTTCTTTAATTACCCAAAATAGCATTCCTGCTGAATAAGCAACTAATGCACTTGAAATCATATCAACTCCATTTTCTGTAAAAGATCCACGGTTATACAGCATATCAACCAGATCTTCGCTATATAGTAAAAAGAATACAATAAAAGGGCTAATCATAAATGATAAATAATTAAGTTGTTTTTCAATCAATCCGTAAAACATTGATTTATCTTTTTTATAGTATAATGAGAGATTTGTAAATAAGACATTGGTTACTACTAAAATTATAATATTAAGAGGAAGGTTTCTTAGTAAACTGGAATAATGTAGAGCTGTTATACTTCCTTCTTCTAGAAAAGAAGCAACACTTTTATCTGCAATTAGAGTCAATTGTGCTACGACACTACCAAAGAGGACGTATTTAGACATGTTAAGAAACTTAAGTATTTTTTCTTTGTTGGCCTTATGGGCCGTATGTTCAATTGGTTTTGGGACTTTTTTAAGTAGGATATAATTTGCTAAAATAACTTGCGTAACTGCTCCTAGAATAAACCCTAAAAGTATTGACCAGATTCCTAGTTTTTCATAAAACAACAAAATAAATAATACAATTACAAAATTGTTTATAATTATTGCCGTCTCTGCAGTTCTATAAATTCTTGCAGCCTGCAAAAAACCTATTGTAATTGAAAAATAAGCATATAAAAATACAAGTACGGATAAGGTTTTAAGAAACTTATTTGAGAGATTAAATGTTTCTGTATCTAATCCTAGCGCAAACACCTTCAAAATCCATTCGGAAAAAACAAATACAATAACACTGGTTATAAATGCAATAAAAAGGATAAATCTTTTTAAGTTCCTATAGTCATTTATTGCAACGCTGGGGTTTTCTATAATGTTCTCTGAAAATATAGGTGCGAAAGTTGTTCTAATACTAGTACTGAAAATAGAAAATATAATTGTTGTAAGCGATAATGCTAAAAACAGTGCATCGGTTTCAAAGTTAAAACCCACTGTATTTGTTATCAGGATATCTCTTAAAAAACCTAATCCCTTTCCGATTAAAGAAAGTATCAACACTATAACAATTGTTTTTTTCATTGCAATCTTCCAAACTACATTGGTTATTTGGTATTGTCGCAGTTCCATTCCACTATAATTTCTAAGAAAGTCCTACCGTTGTAAGTGACTTCTCCGGAGATTTTGGTACTTTCCTGTTAGCCAATGATATAAGTGTTTGTTTAAGTTCATCCTCATTCATATTTGGTAATTTAGTCAAGACATATTGTTGCTCTGATTGACCAATTGGAGTAGCACGCCCAATATGGATTTTAGGGAAAACCTGCTCCTGTTGTATTTCAGAAGAGTCCAGTAGTTCTTCAAAAAGCTTTTCCCCCGGGCGAATCCCAGAGTAGGTGATACCAATTTCTTCTACGTCATACCCAGACAGCTTAATTAGGTTTTTGGCAAGGTCAACAATTTTCACTGGTTCTCCCATGTCTAGAACAAAAACTTCTCCACCGCTAGCTAGCGTACCAGCCTGAATGACAAGCCTAGAAGCTTCGGGAATTGTCATGAAATAACGGGTCATACGCTCATCAGTGACTGTCACCGGCCCACCAGCTGCAATCTGCTTTTTAAAGAGCGGTACGACAGATCCCCGGGATCCGAGCACGTTACCGAAGCGAACAGCTGCGAACTTAGTCTTACTAGTCTTAGCAAGATTTTGGACGACCATCTCCGCAAAACGTTTAGTCGCGCCCATGACATTTGGCGGGTTTACAGCCTTGTCAGTCGAGACTAGGACGAAGTGGCCAACACCGAAAGTGTCCGCAGCTTCTGCGACGTTCTTTGTTCCGAAGATGTTATTCTTAACCGCTTCAAACGGGTTTGCTTCCATTAGTGGGACGTGCTTGTGAGCAGCGGCGTGATAGATCACATCTGGTGTATGTTCAGCGACAATATCAAAAATTCGATTCCGATCCTGTACATCTGCGATGATTGGGACGATTTCGGTCTCGGATTGTTTATATCCACGTAGTTCGCGGTCTATAAGATAAATTGAGTTCTCTCCATGTCCTAATAGAAGCAACTTCTTCGGCTTAAACTTGATGACCTGACGGCAGATTTCCGATCCAATCGAGCCCCCCGCTCCGGTGACGAGAATCGTTTTCTTCTCAAGTTTGTCTGCGATGGCCTTCATATCGAGTTCAACTTCTTCTCGGCCGAGGAGGTCTTCGATCTTTACGTCTCTGATATCATTCACAGACACTTTGCCTGTCATGACGTCTTCAATCCGCGGAATCGTCTGTGTACGAGATCCGGTGTCTACACAAGTCTTAGTGAGTTCTGCCATCTCCGTCTTGGACATCGATGGAATTGCGATGACAATGTTTTCAATGTTATGGGCTTTGACGAGATGTGGAATATCTTTTGATCCTCCAGCAACGTTCACTCCATAGATATCTAGATGTTGCTTATTCTTGTCATCGTCAACAAACAGAACTGGCATGAGTCCATTCTGTGGGTTCTGCTTCATTTGGCGGACGACCATTGTGCCGGCCTGTCCCGCGCCGACCACCATTGTGCGTCTACCGCCGAGCTTAAGCCGCTTAGTGATTGAGTCACGATGTATCCGCCACATAAACCGTGAACCGCCAATCAATAGCATGTGGAGCATCCACGTGATGGCAAGAACACGCACATAGATGTCCTGAAGACCAATGAGCTGCACAACCGCGACCGTCGCGATTGAAATTGTCACCGCCTTAAAGATCGCCTTGAGTTCACCGATTGAAGCATATGCCCATGCCTTCCGGTACAACCCGTAGTAGGACGCAGTCAGATGGTGTGCGATGAAGATCGTCAGCGCACTGAGGAGAAGAGTTTTGGATTCCAGGACATCCGCGGCCGGATGCAGGATGAGGAAACTTACATAGATAGAAAAAAAGACAATGCAGGAGTCGATGATCGCGAGTAAGAGCAAGCGTTTCGGGTGCGCCATTTGTCCAACTCCTTTCAAAATAGTTGTTTAAGAAATTGCTGGTAGATTAGTCAAGAAAAGTATAACGGAAATCTACTAATTCGCACTCATATTACGGGAAATGTTGTCAAAACTTAATATGGCGTTAACAGAGCATTCGACAGCATATTTGCGTTTATGAACAATTGGTAAGATATCCGTGATTTTTATAAGTCTATTCTACTAGATTTAGAGGACGTGACTATTATACTCTATATTACCTTTATATTGGAAGGAAATTATCTTCCTAAAATATCCTATTTATCCGAAGATAAACCACCTTTTCTTTGGCGTTGGGTCAGCCGGCTCCAGAACAACCAGGTCACGATGTTCTAGAACTCGAGCATTGTTCTCCAGCAGGATATCAACGCAATCTGCATGCCCCCGTTTTTCGAGGAAGCTGAGTCCTTTATCGAAGAAGAAATTCCGTTTCTTCAGATCATGCGCATCTGATCCGTACAGATGGATCAGGTTTGCATCAATGAGTTGAAGCGCTATATCGCGGACGTCAGTTCCAAACTTTCCGGCTAAGCTTCCCGCTGTGACTTGCGCCAGTGCACCGTGATTAATGAGCTTAGCAAGGCGTGATGGCTTGTCGAGGATTGCCCGGTTTCGTTCCGGATGGACAATAACCGGAAGGATGTCTCGGGACAAGAGATCATGAATCACTGATGTTGTATTGCCCGGGATGCCCGAAGAAGGCAGTTCAAGCAACAAATACTTGGAGCCGGCAAGTGTGAGAAACTCTCCTCTGTCAAAGCGTTCAATAATGTCATCTGTTACGCGAACCTCATGGCCGGGATGAAGTTTGACCGAGATACCGGCATTCTTGATTTCTTTTTCTAATTTCAGTAACCGCTGGTAGATGGCTTCTTTAGTCGCATTAAATTGCGGATGCCGTGCATGCGGAGTCGCCGTAATATCAGTGATCCCTTCCATTTCAGCATGCCGGAGCATTTGCAGTGCATCCTCCAAGGCTGCAGGACCATCGTCCAAGTCATATAAGATATGTGCATGTGTGTCGATCAACCTAAATCCCTCCCCAGTCCATAAATAGGAAGAGAGTAAGAGGGCCAATAGTCCCCTTACTCTCCCGAGCCGTAGTAATGATAGTAATAATGGTCCTTGCCCAGCTTGAAGTTGTTCAGGACTGCGCCGAGGATGCGTGATTTCGACGCATCCAGTAGTTCTTTTGCTTTATTCGCATTGTCTTTTTCAGTTTCACCGGTGTTAATGACGAAGACAGTACCATCACATTTATTAGCTAGAATCTGAGCATCTGTCACGGATAGGACGGGCGGAGCGTCAAAGATGACCAGTTCATATTGGGACGAAATGTAGTCCATGAACTGATGCATTGTCTCTGAGCCGAGTAGTTCTGCCGGATTTGGCGGAATCGGCCCACTCGTCATGACATGCAGGTTTGGAGAGAATTCCGTCTCCCGGATGACCGTTTCAGGGGTTTCCTGGCGTGTAAGCACGTTGGACAGACCCTGTGTATTCGATAGGTGGAACGTGTAGTGGACAGTCGGCTTACGCATATCTCCATCAACGAGGAGCACCTTCTGGCCGTCCTGGGCAAACAGCATCGCCATGTTTGCGGACACAGTCGACTTGCCCTCTCCCGGAGAAGCGGAGGTGAACAAAATGGTCTTCAGGTCTCCCGCAGGTACAGAGAAGTTAATGTTTGTCCGTAGCGTCCGGAATTGTTCGGATACGATCGACTTCGGACTTGCATGTACGACGAGCTTACGCGCGCGCTGCTCGAGTTGCTGTTTCTTGCGGTTCTTTTTTCGGATGGCCATGGGTTCACCTCCTCTTTCTGCGGTTTCTGACGATGTTGTCCAGGTTGACGTCTGAATCAGGGATTGGACTAATCAGGCCGAGGATCGGCATGTCGAGCAGTTCTTCGACATCTCGTTCGTTCTTGATCGAAGTATCCAGGTATTCCAGCAGAAACGCAATGCCTACACCGATCATGAGACCGATGACTGCTCCGATGGCCATATTCAGCATCGGATCCGGCTTTACTGGAGCTGGGTTCTCTCCCACGACCGCCGGTGACAGGATGTTGACGTTGTCGACATTCATCAATTGAGGGATTTCTTCCTCAAATACTTCAGCAGTTGTGTTAGCGATATCCGCTGCACGGTGAGGTTCCGGATCCTGAACAGTGACATTGAGGACCTGCGAGTTCTCAGCGCTGTTTACCGTGATTTTCTGTGTAAGCTGCGACGGAGTCATATCCAATGTCAGCCGTTCAATCACTTTTTCCAGAATTGCAGGGCTTTTGATGATGACATTGTATGTATTGATGAGCTGCAGGTTCGTCTGGATTTCCTGAGATGTGAACTGTTCTTGCTCCTGTTGCGTCTGGTTCACGAGAATCTGAGTCGATGATTGATAGATCGGTGTCATCAACAGATAGCTCACCACGCCTGCGATCGTCAATGCGAGAATCATACACGTCAGAATCAGTGCCAGGCGCTTTTTTAACGTTTTGAACAAATCTTGCAGACTGATCGTTTCTTCCATTCATGCGGCCCCTTTATGTAAATACAGTGTATTTTAATTTCCAATTATTCTCCGAGTATAGCATAATTTCATTTCAAAATGTGACAAATTCTGCATTAAGATATGGTAAACTGATACGCAGTAGAAAATCGGGAGAATCGACCTGCCCGATTGGAATTCGGAGGGAGCCAGAACTGTGCGGAAGGGACTATTGGTTACGCTAATTACACTAATTTGCGGAGCATTATTGGTATTTAGTTATATGAGCTACCAAGAGAAATTGGACGCCGCTGCGAAGGCAGAGTCCGAGCCTATGGAAGATATACCGGAGAACGAAAGCGGTTCAGAAGAACCCGCTGAAGAACCAACTATTGACCAGGCACAGCTGGATGCACTGACAGCGAATGCCAGCCCGAAAGTTCGAGAAGTACTGAATGCCCGACTAAAAGCCGGCGATGATGCAAGGATGGTCGTCATCGGTTCCGCCGACATCCAAGGTGTTGCCGACCGCCTCGCAAACGCAGTCCATGACGCATACGGCGGATTCCTGTCAGTCGACGCGTTCGCCTATGACGGCACAAGCACCGAGTTCGTCACCGACGGCATGCAACACCTGGCATGGACAAACGAGTATGACATTGTCGTTTACGAACCATTCACTCTCAACAACAATGGTGTGGTGACGATCGAGGATGAGCAACAGCACCTCTTGCAGGTAGAAGAGCGCGCGATGGAAGCCGTACCGGATGTCGCCTTTTTGGTGACTCCACCACAGCCAATCCGAAACGCGGGCTACTACCAGACCCAGATCGACAACCTCAAGACATTCACCGAACAGCAAAACATGCCCTACATAGACCATTGGACTAAATGGCCGGTACGTACCTCTGAAGAGATCAACAACTATCTGGACGCAAGTGACCGGCCGACCGACCAAGGACTCGACCTCTGGGCAAGCGCACTTATCGAATACTTTGTAGCCAAATAAAAAGGCTTCCGGTTATGCGCCGGAAGCCTTTTAACGTCCCCGTATTTCCAACTCTGCACAAATCAGATCCCTCAACTCCTGAGGCCCCACCCGCTCCTGCAGAGCCACCAAATCCTCAGTCGCCATACTCGCGAACTGCTCCCGGTTTTGAGCATCCACATCATCTTGGCATCTGGTATTGAACATATCCATCCAACTCACCGCCAGAAAATAATACTGCGACGGCGTAATCTCCAACACACTCCGCTCCATCAATACCCCTCCTCGTGATTGCTTGTAGAGAGCTTGTCCAATAGAGCCGTCCAATATACCTCAGAGATAAATAGGCACCGAGTGATTACTTGGCCAAACTGAGTGTTTACCAAGCCCGAAAGGGCAAAACCAAACGAGAGGTTTTCGGCTGTTCGCCGATAACCCAAGAACCGATTGTAGTGGTTACCTTCCTCTCAGAAGTGATTACCATTATATATTTAACAGAATATTTTAATTACTTATTGACTTATTACTACCTGGGTAGTACATTATGGTCAGGTGATGACTGATGACAGCAAATGTATTGGCGACGTTGAAGAAATATGGCTTTACCGAGTACGAGGCAAAGATTTACCTGGCACTGCTCCAGCGGCATCCGATGAATGGCAATGAAATAGCTAGGCAGTCCGGAGTGCCGAGCCCGAAGGTATACGAAACATTGAAACGGATGAACGAGCGGACGGTTGTGTTTTCCGTCTCCGATGGTTCTTCAAGCAACAAGAAACTGTATAGCCCGCTCCCCTATGAGGAGCTGCTGAGTGTCATGGAAGCCGAGTTCGAAGAAGATACCGCACTTTTGAACGGCTTCTTTCAGAGTCTATCCACAAATCTGGATGTCGATTGGTCGGAGTTGTACCACATTACCGGCTATGCCTCTTCCCTGGACACCCTGCGAGAGCTGATAACTGGGGCGGTTTCCAACATCTACATCAGCGGCTGGACAGCTGAGCTTTCCCAGCTTGAAGGGGAACTGCGGGAAGCTCACGCGCGGGGAGTCAAGATTGTGTCGATCACGTTTGATCCGATCCCTGCCCCGCTCCCATGGCATCACTATAAGCACCATGAGGGACCTTTCTCTGACCGGCGTCATGTCGGAGAACTCTCTTGTGCGTTTGATGACGCCCGGGTCTTCATTCTTCATTCCGCAACCGGAGAGGCCCACTCCGTCATTTCCAGTCATGCGGCGCTGGTACGCACTACAGTCAATTACATCCGCCATGACATCTATGTGAATCAGGTAGTGTCAGACTTTCATGAGGAGCTGGCAGCTAAGTACGGCGAACAGTTCGAGAAGTTGCTGGACCGATTCTAAACGGGATTGATGATTCATCCAATATAACTCTTGGACAAGGAGGGCAGTTTTCGTATCACTCAACAATCTTTAAGGGGGATAATAATGGGGGAAAATCGTACACGTGTCATTGATCTGAGTGTGCCAATGGATGTTAAGGCCAAGGAGCCGTTCCCGCCTAGAATTGAATATTCGACCCATGAGGAAGGGGCGGCACAAGCGGCAGGAATTCTTGGGTTGAAGAAAGAGGACTTTCCCGACAGCAAAGCCTGGGCGGTTGAAACGCTCACGCTGACAACTCATACGGGTACCCACGTCGATGCACCTTGGCATTACGCCGACAAGACCGCAGGGGAACGGTCTAGGACGATTGACGAGCTTCCGATCGACTGGTTTTATGGCGACGGAGTGCTATTCGACTTCAGTGATAAGCCGGCCGGCTATGAGCTGGGGGTGGCGGACTTTGAAGAGAAACTTGCTGCGATGAGTTATGAATTAAAGCCATATGACATTGTCTTAGTCCGTACCGATGCGGACAAGAAGTTCTACGACGAGGATTATGCATTCAGTCATGCGGGGGTATCGGCTGAAGCGACGAGATGGCTAATCGATAAAGGAATCAAAGTGATGGGAATCGATGCATGGGGATGGGACATCCCGCTCCCGCTTCAGGCACAGCAGTACCGAGAAAACCCACAGGACGGGATTTTGTGGGCAGCACATTACGTAGGCAAAGAAGCGGAGTATTGCCAGATTGAAAAGCTGGCGAACTTGGATCAGTTGCCGAAGCCACACGGATTTAAAGTTGCGGCATTCCCGGTCAATATCAAGGGAGGAAGCGCCGGCTGGGCCAGACCTGTTGCGATCATTGACTAAAGGGGGATTTCAATGAGCTTTAACAGTGTTTTTCTGCTCTTCTTCGTTGCCTTTGTCGCCCTTCTGATTGCAGGAGGATGGATCACCCGAAAGTGGGTGACCGGCTCCAACGATTACTTTATCGCCGGACGTGAAGTTGGACTGCTTGTGAATATCTTCGGGGTTGCGGCCATCGGCTTTGCTGGGACGATCATCACGCTCGGTCCCGGTCTTGCCATCATGACCGGTTTCTGGGGCTCTTTTGGGTTCGGTCTGATTTATGGAATTGGGGGTCTCGCTCTATATGGTTTGATATTTGCCCCTTACATCCGCCGCTCCGGCGCACATACACTGTCCGAGTGGCTGGAGATGCGATTTGATAAGCGGACGCGGACACTTGTCACGGTAGCAACGATTCTCGGACTTCTCGGGATCATGGCGAACAACGTCATGTCGATGGCGATCGTCACGACGAGCTTTACCGGCTGGCCGCTCCTTGCCACCCTGTCGGCGATCTTTGCGATGTTTCTGTTGTTCACATACATCGGCGGATTCTGGGCAGTTACGCTCACTGACTTTATGCAGATGGTCATCGGCCTTATTGCCCTTCCTGTCATGCTGATTGCAATCATCTCAAAGTTCGGTGGTCTATCCACCGCAACATCCGGATGGCCGGGACCGGGCAGCTACTGGACGAGCGGGATTGCCGGAGGCGAGCTTCCTATTCTTTCTCTGCAGTACCCCAGTGTCCTGACGTTCTCCATCCTTTTTGCCTGCTTCCTGGTGTGGGGCAATAACTACTATTGGTTGCGGGTTTCATCCACACGAAGTGAACGTACAGCCAAGCTTTCATTTGTGTTCGGTGCCCTGCTGCTCGTAATCGTCCCGATCACGGTGCTCGCCTTTACCGGCGTCTATGCCGGATCGGTGATGGGTGATCAGTTCCTTCCTTACGGCACAGTGGATCCGACCGCCGCATTCGGCGTTGTTTTGAGAGCGCTTCCAATTGTGGTGGCGGCCTTCGCCCTTCTCGGAGCGCTTGCCGCATCGATTTCCACGTCAACGACCGCGCTGATCGGTGCATCGAGCACGGCGGTCCGTGACCTGTACCAGCGCTTTGTTCGGCCAAATGCAACGTCAAAGGAACTGACCGTTCCGTCCAAAGTCATCACGATGATTCTCGGACTGATTGTCTGGCTGCTCTGCTTCTACCCGGGCGGCCCGCTCTACCTGTTCGCCTTCTCCACCGCCTGGCTCGGCGCTCCGTCGATTCTAGTATTTCTCGGGATGTTCTGGAAGCGGACCACGAAGACCGGCGCCTTTTACGGTGCAGTAGTTGGGATCTCGGCCACAGCAGTTTTCACCGTTCTTGACCTGACGGGAGTCTTCCCGCTCGGCACCTACACCCATGTCGGTGTCGTCGGCCTTGTCGCGACCGTCCTGACCGTTGTCATTGTCAGCCTGCTGTCAGAGCCGGCTTACTATACAAAGAAGGACTTTGGGAACATTGGCAACGCGGTACTCCAGCTGGCGGATGATGAAAGACGCGTCCTGACATTCATTCACTACGGCTATGACACAATGGCCGAAATCAGCGACATGCTCGGCGTGGACTCTTCCGTCAGCAACCAAATCATCGAGAACCTCGATCAGCGCGGGGTGATCGGACGGAAGAAATATGCCGGGGCAGGCTTCTACACGTTCCACATCCGGGAGGGCATCGAACCAGAAGCCTACCTGCCGGAGGACGGACACCGCTACGCGGATGACCGGCTCACTGAAGATGATTTCACCTTCCTCGAAAAGCTTCGGGGTGGCATGGATGCTCTGAACAGTTACGTGAAGGAAAAGGAATTCGACTCGCTCCACGCTTCCGCCATCCTATCAAAGCTGATCAAACAAGGCTATCTGGCTGAGAAGGGCTTATGGAGACGCCAGGTATCGCTCAGCCCTAAAGGAAAAGAAGTACTAGAGAAATACAACTTCGCTTCCGAGCCAATCAAACCGGAACTCCAACAAACACCTGCAGGGGGATGACATGCGATGAAACTTGTGACATTCAGAAATTCAGATGGGAAAGCCCAGGCCGGCTGGATCGAGGATGAGAAGGTCTATCCAATTTCCATGGAAATTGGAGGTTCGGAAATCTCAACGATGCTTGAAGTGATCAGGCACAGTGAAGAGATTTTGCCGGAACTAGTAAAACAACCGAAAGATGTAGAGTACAGCTTGGACGAAGTCGAGCTGCTCGCTCCGCTCCCGAATCCAGCAAGTGTCCGGGATTTCATGGCCTTCGAGCAGCATCTGCTTAATGCCTCTAAGCAAGCAGGACTGCAAGTCCATCCGAAATGGTATGAGATCCCGGTATTCTACTTCTCCAATCACCAGTCAATTCACGGACCGGGGCAAGCTGTCGAGATCCCAGCCAATAGCGAGAAGTTCGACTACGAGCTGGAGATTGCAGCGGTAATCGGCAAACAAGGGCGGAACATCAAAGCCGAAGAAGCCGATGACTACATCCTCGGCTACACAATCTTTAACGACTGGTCCGCCCGCGACCTGCAGATGGAAGAAATGCCAGTCGGCCTCGGCCCCGCCAAAGGCAAAGACGCCGCCACCTCCATCGGCCCGTACATCGTCACCAAAGACGAGCTGGAGCCTTATCGGGACGGTGCCCTCTATGACCTCAAGATGACGGCAAAGATCAATGGCAAACAAATCTCCGAAGGGAACTTCAAAGACATCCATCACTCCTTCGGCGACATGATCGAGCGCGCCTCCTCCAACTCGACCCTCTACCCCGGAGACATCATCGGCTCCGGAACCGTCGGCACCGGTTGCCTCCTCGAGCATGGCCCGGAGGTACACCCGTGGCTGAAGCCGGGGGATGAAGTGGAACTGGAGATTACGGGGCTTGGGGTGTTGAAGAATACGTTGAAGTGAATATGAGGCTGCCCGGATTGAGCGGGCAGCCTTTTCTAATGTAGTGCACAAGCCCGCAAGGGCAAAGGGCAAAGGGCAAAGGGCTGTTTGCCGAAAGCCTGAAAACTAAGTTGAGTGATTACCTAGCGAGACCGAGTGTTTACCCTCGCTTTCTGATCTCCAGCCCATCCAGTTCTGTATAGAGATTCACTGTATAAGTCGTGCCAATTGATTTCCCTGACTGCGCGAGCTCATACCGGCGGAGAATCCGGCTGGCCGTCTGTTTTCTCTTAATCTTGGCGAAGGCACGGAGCTGTGCATTATTCAGTGTCGGGTGGACAAGCAGGAACCAATCGAGGATCAGCTGTCCATAGTCCGCTTTACTTTTCTTATCACAAGCCTTGCAGTGAAGCGTCCGCTCACTTTCACGAGTCAGCGTCCCGCTGCAATCCAGGCACAGGAAGCCCCGCTTCAGGTGGTTCGGATTGATGCTGAACTTCTTGCAGATGGGTATCCATTGCAAATAATGACGCTCTTGGTCAAGGAGAACCATGAGTTCATCGAATGATTCCATGCTCAGTTGTTCCGGCAACTGTCTATAGCCGGTTTCCAGGTAAAGAGGAATCTCCCTGGTCGGGATAATCGGCGCGTCATCCGGGAGCCCTTCCCATACATTGTGCGACGCGAAAGCAACGGTTCCAAAGACCGGTAGCTTGATGTCCCGTTTTTCCAGCCACCCTTCAAGCGCATGGATCTGGCTCTCCAACTGGATGATCGGACAAGGGAACACAATAATAGATCCTCCCCGCTCCCTCCGCTCAATCCTCCTGGGAGAGAGTTGATACTGGAGTGCCCCCTTGTATTTCTTCGACTCAATCAGCCAGATACCCCTCCGTGTCAGGATAAGCGTATCAATCTGGACGACTTCCCCCGGCTCAACCTCAATCTGTATATCCGTGAGCACCACCCCGGGGAGCCGGCTTCGACGCACATACTTATCGGATGCAATCTCACCAAAATAACCGGCCTCCTGCCGAAGCAGCTCCTCCCTCACCTGCTCCCGCTCCGGCGCCCCCTCTTTCAACCGCTCCATCGCCCGTTCCAAGGCGTGGAGGTAAATTGGATACTTCCGTGTGACTTTCATGAAGCCCCCTCCCCTCGGAATCACCATAGCAAGGCTCCGGAACAGCTGGCGAATCGCCATATTTGAATTTTGGAGGGGGTTTTTGCGTTGAAATTGGATTTTGCAATGGGCGATGGACGGCGATATCCTTCTCGGAACTAGGGCTTAGCGCTAATTCACACTCCCTCAAAATTGAAATTTGGTAGTTTGGTGATGAGTGGTTACCTGGAGCAATTGAGTGATGACGATCCATACCAAAAAGGACTGCCACATCGGCAGCCCTTCTCTCATTTGCTCCCTATATCCCCACATTCAACAAAATAGACAACGTTACAATACTCAATAACGTAGTAACCAATGTGATACTCGAGACCAGCCCGGGCTCCGCATCATATTCCACCGCCAACAGCGTTGTTGTTGCGGCGCTTGGCATCGAGGCGATGACGATGAACAGCATGCTGATTATCGGATCCAGCTCAAATATCTGGATAAACAGCAGTGCAATCAGCGGGGAGATGCCGAGCCGGATCAGTGAACCCAGGCCGATCATTGGCCAGTTCAGGCGGAATGTCCGGATGTTGGCCAGTTGCATTCCCAGTACGATCATCAGCAGCGGGATGGCCCCTTGCCCGACAAACTCAAGACTCTGATAGAATTGTCCGGGCACGCTGAGTCCTGCAAATTTAAAGAGCAGCGCTGCAATCACTGCGTAGATGGCCGGCAGCCTGAACATGGACTTGATGGCTGTCCCGGCTCCCGCGCCGCTCCGTGATGCGAAGTAGACGCCTGCCGTATTCATGATCACGTTCTGGACCACCATGAAAAAGACAGCGTAAGGAAGGATGCTTTCCCCAAGGCTGAACAGCATGATCGGAACGCCAAAGTTTCCTGCATTCATGAATGCGGTCGATAGAATGAGTGCACTTTCCGTGGAAGGCCCGAGCTTGAACAACTTGGCACACAGTTTAATGATGGCAATCAACGCAATGAACAGGACCCCGGCAAACAAAATAATCATGTAGAAGCGCTCATCAAAACTCGCCTCGTAAATATTCGTAAATACAAGGCAGGGGACGAATAAATAAATACACACTGTCGAGACGGACTTTACCTCAAGCAACTTGAACCATTGTAGAACATATCCTGCAGCGAATATCAGAATGACGGGCAAAACAACGTCTATGAAGATGCCCAAATCTACTCACCCCTATCTATCCCTCTACACCATATCGCCAAAAGGCGTGCAGCATCAGCAGAACTCCTCTGCCTTGCAGCACGCCTTCTTGACTTAAAGCCTACACCAGCAGTTGTTACAAGAATACATTGACGAGCAGGCCGGCGATCAGAATAATCAGTGCGCCACCCAGTCTGGAAGAGATTTGTGCAAACGGCATCAGTTCCATGCGTCGTGCAGCAGACAGCACAGCGACATCTCCTGTTCCTCCCATATTGGCCATGCACAGGCCTGCAGTGATTGCCGCTTCGATTGGGTAAAAGCCGACCAGCTTCCCTACAAATGCCGCGCCGAGAATAGCCCCCAGCACAACTGCCATAACGACCGCGATGTATTGGAAGCTCAGTGCACTCAGGACAGCCTCGAGGTCAGTGTACACAACGCCTACACCGATCAGCAAAGCAAGCGTGAAGTTCTTGGCGACAAACTGGAACCACTGGCTCGCGCCTTCTTCAACGATTGCCGGTAATACGTTCACAATCTTTGCAAAGGCAACCAATAGGATCATGATGGCATATGGGTGGATCGGAATTATTTCACCCAGCAGTTGACCGAGCATGTAGAACGTAACTGCTGCAAGCAGGCCGATTCCCATCTTGGCGACGTCCGGTGTGAATTTCTTTTCCTCGTATGTAAATCCTTTAATCAGTTGACCGTTACCCGTAAGCGAAGGAAACTTTTTACCGACCTGATGAAGTGCGGCAGCAAAGATAATGGCAAATACGTTACCAAGTGCCAGTGCCGGAATCAACATGGACATGTAGTAGCTCGGCTCATTCCCCAAGAGTTCAGAGTAAAGCTGTGCCATCGGGACCGCACCGGCACCAAGACCGCCTCCCATAATCGGCAACGTCATGACCAAGACGGAGTCTTGTATGGAGAATCCGACGAGCAGTCCGATTACCGCGGCTAAGACAATAGCGCCCACTACCCCAGCCAACAGAGGAAACGCATACTTCAGACCCGCCTGCGTCAGGACCTTCTTGTTCATCCCCAAAATACTTCCCGTTATCAGTGCAGCAATATAAAAGTTCAGAAAATCTCCGCCCTGCATGAAATCAGAAATTCCGGTCACTGTCGATTCCGGAATCAGTCCAGCATACGTCAGATAAGCCGAACCGAAAATCGCGATAATCGCACCGCCCCCCAGGAACGATTTGATAATCGGTGTATGGTCACCAATCCATCCCAGCAATTCCCCCAGAACAATCATGATGATCAGCGAGCCGATCAACCCTGGAGGCAATACCTCCAGATACATACTGCCGATGGCAACAGCAGCGATGGCGAGGAACCACCCCCCCGGCAAGTTAAAGATGCTGAACCTTCCCTTTACACCGGCAGCCGGAATGCCGATTTCCTGTTGTTGCTCAATCGATGTCATACCATTTCCCCCTAATCCCTTAATTGACAGCGTTAATGATTAGCCTTGCTTGCTTGATGATCGGTTCATCGATCATCTTCCCATCCAGTTTGAATACTGAAGATCCGTTTTTCTCCACATACTCAAGAATTCTTTTCGCCTCTTCAACCGCTTCATGACTCGGCCGGAAGGTCTCATTGATCACCGTGACTTGTGCCGGATGAATAGCAAGTTTGCTTCCAAAACCAAGTGTCTTAGCCCAGGCAGTTTCTTCCCGCAGTCCTTCCGGGTTTTTAAAGTCCGGATACACAGTATCCACCGGTGGTTCCAGCCCCGCGGCTCTTGACGCGACCACAATTGAGGAGCGGGCATAAAGCAGTTCCGTTCCGCTTTCCGACTGCCCCGCTCCAATATCGAGGGCAAAATCGATGGAGCCGAATGCCAGTCGCTTCACTCTGCCGCTTGCCGCGGCGATCCTGCTGACATTCTGGATGCCTGCCGCTGTTTCCAGAAGAGGGATCACTTCAAAGTCTTTTCCGATCCCCTTTGAATCCAGCAAACGGTCGACGAGAATCAAGTCATGCTCGTCATTGGTCTTTGGAAGCATGATTCCTTTCAGGCAGGAAGATTCCAGATTCCAGACTAGGCTCAAGTCATCGAGGAAATAAGGCGTTTCGATTGCATTCACTCTTAGATAAGCGGGCTTGCTTCCCGTCTCAAGAAATTTAGCTGCACATCGGCGGGCCTCTTCTTTATCTTCCGGAGCCACGGCATCTTCCAGGTCGATGATCAGGGCATCTGCGTCTACCCCGCCCGCCTTCTTCAAATGCTTTTCACTGTTTCCGGCCACGAACATCAATGATTTCAACTTCATCATTTCCCACCCGCCACTTTCTCTTGTCCGTACTGTGCAATCTCCAAGTCTGAGAATCCGAGTTCAGCGAGTATTTTCTCGTTGTGTTCTCCCACCTGCGGGATCGGGTCCATCCTGGCTTCGAACGTTTCAAATGTCGCAGGCGGCAAGAGGGCCTGGATCTGTCCTGCAGGGGTTTCTACACCCCGCCAGCGGTTTCTCGCTTTTAATTGAGGATGATCCGCGAATTCCTCCATCGTATTCAGACGGGCGTTAGCGATCTTTTCTTTTTCCAGCAACTCGGTCAATTGCTCCGCCGTGTACTGTCTAAAAGCGTTTTCAATAATCGGTTTAAGTTCACTCTTATTCTGGGTTCTTACCGTATTCGATTGGAACCTGACATCCGTGGCCAGACTGCCGTCGCCGATGACATTCTCGCAGAGACGTTGCCATTCGCGTTCGTTCTGGATCGAAAGGAATACCTGCTTTTCGTCCCCCGTCGGAAACGGCCCATACGGATAAATGGTCGCGTGGCTCGCACCGGTCCTGGCAGGTTCTTTGCCGCCGTATTTCGAGTAGTAAAGCGGGTACCCCATCCATTCCCCGAGGGCTTCAAGCATGGAAACTTCCAGAACGCTCCCCTTGCCGGTTTTGGAACGTTGGATGATCGCGGTCAAGATTCCGGAGTAGGCATACATCCCCGCCGCAATATCCGCAACGGAAATCCCCGCTTTTGATGGGGTGTCTTCGGTTCCTGTAATGGACACAAGGCCGGCCTCGCACTGAATCAGCAGATCATAGGCTTTCTTGCTGAGATACGGGCCGTCTGTCCCATAACCGGAAATCCCGCAGATGATCAGATCCTTATATTGTTCCTGAAGCGTTTCCGCGCCGAATCCGAGACGGTCCACCGCTCCGGGCGCAAGGTTCTGAATGAATACATCCGCCTTCGCCAATAATCGGTGCAGAATCTCCTTGCCTTCCTCACTCTTCAGATCCAACTCTAGCGACTCTTTCGAACGGTTGATCCAAACAAAGTGACTGGACTGGCCATTCACTGTCCCATCATAATGACGCGCAAAGTCTCCGCTCCCGGGACGTTCGATTTTAATGACACGTGCCCCAAGGTCTGCCAACTGCCTGGAAGCAAAAGGCGCTGCAACTGCCTGCTCCAACGAAACGACTGTAATACCTTCCAAAGGTCTCAACTAATTTTACCCCCTTAAAAGGGATTCTGGATTTTGGATACAGAATCCTTTGTGTTATTATTCAACTTAGTAACACAATTGTCAATGTATTTTTTCTTTTCTATCTACAAATAGAATGGCTTATACTTATGAATACAATAGTAAGTTGTGAAGAGGAGGTCCCGCGAGATGAAACCGATTGAGAAGAAGTCCGCTCGCGACCAAGTGATTATCTCGTTGAGAAAAGCGATCTTTAACGGTGATTTGAAAAACGGGGAAGAAATCACCCAGGAAGAAATCGCAAAAATCCTAAATGTGTCCCGCATGCCTGTCCGGGAAGCGTTCTATGCCCTTGAACGGGAAGGCTTGCTGCTCACTCAACAAAACCGAAGGGTTATCGTGAAAGGCGTCACTGAGGAAGACATCAAGGACCACTACGATATCCGCGCGATGCTGGAAGGGGAAGCAGCTGCCAAAGCCGCCCGCCTCGCGACTGATTTGAAGGACCTTGAGGAGATCAATAAAGAGATTGAAAAAGCCGTCCAAGCAAGAAACACGGATGAGTATATTGTTGCCAACGAACATTTCCACAGGACCATCTGGAAGCTTTCCAATAGCGTGCGGCTGCAATCATTCCTGGATCAGCTCTGGAGCGGTCTGCCCCCGCACCTTGCAGAAATGGTCACAGAGCAGATGGGAAAGGCGCATTCTGAACATCAGGACATCCTGGAAGCTTTCCGCAATCGAGATGAACATGCAGCACGCGAGTTGATGATGAGTCATATCAAGCGGAGCAAAATTGATTTTCTGAAGATCTTTTGATGCACGTTGAAGAGACGCATTTGCCTGGAACTGCGGCAAAATGCGTCTCTTTTTGATAGTTTGGAGTTTCGTACTGAATGGTTACCTTGAGTCAGTGAGTGGTTACCTGTGGCGCCTTCCAATTCCCAACAAATTGATGTTCAATATTTCTATACATACATCACCCTTGAAAGAAGGTGCAGCAGATGATCAAGGAAACGATTCGGGATGCCCTTATTGCGGCGGCAGTTATCCTTGTTTTAAAAAGCATTACCAAGATCCTCAATAACCCCTCCTATTTCTCAGAGATGTTCGCTGAGGGTGCCGGAGTGGCAGTCGGCGCTCTACTGATGTCTTATGTCGCCATCTTCATCTTCCTTTTCATCCTGATGTTCAGCGTGAAAAAGTTCTCCAAACCACGGAGAACGGCCAGATAGAAATTGAAATGGGACTGCCGCTTTGGCAGTCCCATCCTACTTCCCTTATCCCCTCGGCGGAAACGGATCCTTCCCGTATGTATTCCGCTCCCGAATCTGTCCGTCCTCACCGTGGATCAGCAGCTCCGCCCGTTCCTGCTTGGCGAGCTCCCGTCCGATTTCGAACGCTTCTTCCTGCGTACCTACCACTTGTGACGGCTCCGACTCCCCTTCCGCTTTAACGCCCCATCTGTCATCCATCGGTACCACATGTATGTTCTTGCCCATTTTGCTCACTCCTTAATAATGTTTTGTGTTGGTTGTCCTAAACTCCTTAAGGGATTTAAACCCATGCTTCTTAATTACTTTTTTAACTTCCTCTTCTTTATCATTTATGTCCGTCATTTTTATCCTCAGGACGTCCTCTATGTTTACCTGGTTTCCTGTAAAGTCTTTCTTGAGTGACGCTATAATAGAGGCAACAAGAACTATTATTTCAATGTCCCCCTTTGCTTTTTTCTCATGTTCGGTATAACTATATTGTTGGAATATCGCTAGCCTCCTAACACTTTCAGAAGATGAATACATGAACGTGTCGTAAATCAATGAATTTATATATCCAACATCCGCCATTTTCTCTTTCACTTCTACTTCTCCTACCCGAAATAATAGCTCAGTCCACTTATTGTAAATATCTTGCATATTCTCCCCGCTTGTACTGCGAAAATAGTTATCAATTTGGAGGTAGCGAGTATTCTTTTGGGTAATTTTAGATTCAATGATTTTCCACGCAATGTTAATTAAAGCGGTAATTACAGAGCTGGTGAGAATAATTATCCAGATTTCCATCCTCCTCACTCCTTCTTCGCTCTTTTCTTCTTTCATTCCCCTCTACGAGACTGGCCAATCCGGACAGTGGAGTTCATCGCTTTTCTTCCTCCAGAAATATATTTTTCTACCACTCTCAAAACCTATAGACACGCCCCCGCCCGCCGACTATAATCTTCTCAATGCCAACAGAATAGAGGGAAAATAAGCACATGAAATCACTAATTAAGTGGGGGCTAGCGGTTACGCTGACTGTCAGCGCCTTTCTTCCGTCCGCTGCGTTTGCACAGGGGTACTCCGACGTTTCAGAGAAAGACACGCACTATGAGAATATCCTGACTGCTCAGGAACTTGGGCTTATGACGGGCTATGCGGACGGCACGTTCCAGTCGTCGAAGCCGCTTCAGCGGGCGAATGTCATCAAGGCTTTAGGCAAACTGCAACTGCGCTTGAGCGGTGAAACGCTGGAGTCGTATCCGTATTACGGGACGCGGCCGTTCCGGGATATCCCGCGGACGCATGCGGACAAGGAACTGTTTAAGTACTCGATCATCGTCAAGGATGCGGGCATTTTCGATGGGGATCCGAACGGGAACGTCAATCCCGGCAAGCTGATGTCCCGCCAGCAGATGGCGAAGGTGCTCGTGAATGCGTTCGGGCTGTGGGACGCTGAGGACCTGGAAGACACCGTCATTACGGACCTCGATCAGGCGGCCTGGTACTTCCAGGACTATATCCTCCTGCTGTCCCACTTCGGCGTGACGACTGTGACTGAATACCGTCCGCTCGCGACGACGACGCGCGGTCAGTTCGCTTCGTTCTTGGTGCGCTCGTATGATGTGATGTTTGATTCCCCGATCGATTCGATCGATGAGTACTATGTGGACCTGCTTCCTGGTGAACAGCCGGAGCTGCCGGACCATGTGTTTGTCTACCTCGAGAACGGCAACATGTTCAGCACGCCTGTTGAATGGGACCTGAACGGGGTCGATTTGAATACGCCGGGAGAATACGTCATTACCGGGACTCTCAAGGAGTTCCCGGGTGAAACGGCGACGGCTACGATCTATGTCTACTCGGAAGACGAGTGGATGGAAATTGAAGAATAATGGGGGAATACTGATGAAATCAATGTTGAAATGGGGCCTGGCCGCAGTCATCGCTGCAGGTACGCTCCTTCCATCCGCGGCATTCGCGGAAGGCTACACAGATGTGAAAGAGACCAACACACACTATGACAACATCCTGATCGCGCAGGAGCTTGGCATCCTGAGCGGCTATCCGGACGGCACATTCCGCCCGAACCAGAAGCTGACACGCGCGCACGTCATCAAGGCACTCGGCAAGTTTGAGTTGGAGATGGCGGAAAAGACGATGGACACGTATCCCGTTGCTGGCGTGAAGCCGTTCAGGGATATTCCTCCGACCTCCCGGGACCAGGAACTGTACAAGCTGTCCCTCGTCGTGAAGGCGGCGGGTATCTTTGACGGCGACCCGAACAATGATGCCAAACCTGCAAACCTCATGTCCCGCCAGCAGATGGCGAAAGTGCTTGTGAACGCATTCTGGCTCGAGGACCTGGAAGATGTCGATGCGGACGTGCGTGACCTGGACAAGGCGGCGCCCTACTTCCGTGATCAGATCAAGATCCTCTCCGAGAACGGCGTGACAAACGTGACAGAATTCCGTCCGACAGAAACCACTTCGCGCGCACAGTTCGCCTCGTTCCTCGTGCGTTCGTTTGACGCCATGCTCGCCGCTCCGATTGAATCCGTGATCGATCCGGAGCCGGTTACGACGACTGTTGGCGTTGAACCGGAACTTCCGGAATCTGTGGAAGTCGTGCTGACAAACGGCATCATCGCCGAGACGTATGTCGACTGGGATACGAGCGGATTGAACTTGAAGGAAGTCGGCCGCTATACGATCACCGGCGAAATCTGGGATGCAGACTGGGTCATTGAGCTTGAAGTCATCGTGGATGACGTGCGGCATACGGATCCGGTTGAGGAAAAATAATATATTGTGAAAGGAGGAGCGCCTGCGGGCACTCCTCCTTTTTGTAGTGATCAGTTGAATGGTTACCCCGAAGGGGTGAGTGATTACCTCTATCTTTATCCAAGGGTAAACAACCAGCCCGGACAATGTCGGATACCGGTTTTATTCCTCTAAAACTATATATTTCTTCCGACATCAACCGCTATGGACTCGCCCCCGCCCGCCGACTATACTCATCTCAACACACAGAGAATTGGGGGAATCACATGAAATCATTGATCAAATGGGGGCTGGCGGCATTGATTGCAGTCGGGACGCTCCTGCCGTCCGCGGCCTATGCGCAGGGGTATTCCGACGTCACAGAGAATGACACGCACTACGAGAATATTCTGGCCGCTCAGGAGCTCGGACTCATGACCGGCTATGCGGACGGGACGTTCCAGTCGTCGAAGCCGCTCCAGCGGGCGAATGTCATCAAGGCGCTCGGCAAGCTGCAGCTGCGCCTGATCGGCGAGACGCTGGAGACCTATCCGTACTACGCGCCGCGGCCGTTCCGCGACATCCCGCGGACGCATCCGGACAAGGAGCTGTTCAAGTACTCGATCATCGTCCGCGACGCCGGCATTTTCGAAGGGGATTCAAACGGAAATGTGAATCCGGATAAACTCATGACCCGCCAGCAGATGGCGAAGGTGCTCGTGAACGCATTCGGGCTGTGGCAAGTCGGGGACCTTGACGACACTGCGATTACCGACCTTGATCAGGCGGCGTGGTATTTCCAGGACTATATCCTGCTGCTGTCCCATTATGGCGTGACGACCGTGTCGGAGTACCGGCCGCTCGCGACGACGACCCGCGGACAGTTCGCTTCGTTCCTGGTGCGGGCATATGACGTCATGACCGACTCCCCGGTGGAGTATATCGAGGAGTATTATGCGGACCTGTTGCCTGGCGAACAGCCGGAGTTGCCGGATTCCCTGTATGTTTTCCTCCAGAACGGGGCCATGTTCAATACACCTGTCGAATGGGATTTGGATGAGCTGGATACGACTACGCCGGGTGAATATGTGATTACCGGGACACTGAAAGAATTCCCTGGTGAGACAGCTGTGGCGACGATCTATGTTTATTCTGAGGATCAGTGGCTGGAAGACGAACCGGTTGAGTAATGTCGAAGGAGGAGCGCCTGCGGGCACTCCTCCTTTTTGCGTGAATTCCCACCTATGGGGGTGCGAATCCCTACCAAGGGGGGTGCCAGTTCCCACCTCCCCCCTGCTGAGCTCCTACCAATCGGTTGCGAGTTCCTACGTCCATCCCAGTCATAACCGAAAAAATCCTCAGATACTTTTTCAAGTACTGAGGACTTTTTTATTTGCAAGCGGGTATGCCATTTCGCCGACCCGTTCAAATGTTTCGATGAACTTTTCGAGTGTGGACGTTAAATAGGCATCCTTCCGTCTGATAAATATTGTGTTGACTTTACTGTATTTTTCGGGCAAGTAATGGCAGTGAATGATTCCTCTTTCTTCGAGATGGGCAACAGCTGATTTGGGAACGAACGTAATGCCCAGCCCCATCGTGACGCTCCCCAAAATCGTTTCCAGCGTCCCGAACTCCATTAATTTTTGCGGTGTGATGTTTTGATCGTTATACCACTTTGCCAGCCGTGCCCGGTAGCCGCATCCTTCGCTAAAGCAAAGAATCGGTTCTTCTTTTAATTGATCCAAAGAAGTCTTCGTACTGTCCGAGATCAGGACAAGCTCTTCTTGAAAAACATCATGGGAAACCAGTTCAGGATGGGGCTCGATTTCTGTCACGAACGCACCGTCCAAACGGTGATGCAGCACATCATTTTGTAGTTGATGAGTCACACCCGTGTAGAGTGATAGGTCTACGTTTTGATACTTTTTGTTATAAGAAGCCAGGATCACCGGCAGTTTCATAACGGTTTCAACAGTCCCGATTTCAAGTTTGCCTGCCGGTTCAGTTTTGCTTTGAACGACTTTCTTCATTTCATTTGTCAGCGCAAGAATCTTTTCACAGTAAACAAGAAGTTTTTTTCCTTCCGGCGTTAATGTCATTCCACGGCTATGACGGTTAAAAAGAGCGGTATTCATTTCAGTCTCAAGTTTTTTAATCCTTGAGGTGATATTGGATTGGACATAACTTAATTCTTTTGCAGCATCGGTCACTGTCCCTTTTTGTGCAACCATTTGAAAAATCTCTAGATCTTTAAATTCCATATGATCACCCCTCCTTCTTATGATATCACCAATCGAGATGGCAAGCATCAATATCGTTCATTTTTAAAGATATCGCGCATGTGATTTAATTAGAGGTAATAGAGTTGAAGGAGATCGAACATCATGAAGAACACCGTCGTATGGGCCGCTATGTTATGCCTGATTTCCGCAGTTTCCTGGGGAGCCATGTTTCCGGTTGCGAATCATGCATTTCAACATATCGACCCCTTTTACTTCACACTTTTCCGGTATGGTTTTGTAACGATTATTTTGGTTGTCTGGCTGTTTTGGAAGGAAGGGAAAGAATCTTTCCGTTTTGAAGGGAAGGGCCGGCTCCTCTGGTTTTTTGGAACCATGGCCTTTGCGGTTTATAATTTGCTGATTTTCTGGGGACAGGATTTATTGGGTGATCCGGGTACGATGGTTGCTTCGATTATGGAATCGTTAATGCCTATGATTTCTATTGTTATTGCCTGGGTGTTCATCAGGCAACGACCTCACGCATTTACGATGTTTTGTGTCGTTCTTGGGTTTGTCGGCGCATCGTTAGTCGTCACAAAAGGAGATTTCGGTGCCTTTTTCTCAGCTTCAAATGCGATCATTCCATCTTTATTGATCTTTATCGCAGTCGTTGGGTGGGTTGTGTACACGATGGGTGGAACCCGATTCAGTAACGATGGCTGGTCCGCATTGCGTTATTCAACTTTGAGCTGTTTGCTCGGAACGGCTACTGCGGCTGTTGTTGTGCTTGGTGTCACGCTTACAGGATATGTCTCGTTTCCAACCGTTGAAACATTGACCATGACAAGCCCGCATATTGCATTTATGGTCATCTTCCCGGGAGTCATCGCACTGGTGGGGTGGAACTATGGCGTAAGTGTCATCACCCCGTTGAATGGGTTGTTATTTCTTAACTTTGTGCCCGTCACAACGCTAGTCATTCAAATTTCCCAAGGTGTAAGCGTCACAGCTTATGATTATATCGGCACAGTTTTCATTATCATGTCCTTACTTTTAAACAATCTATTTCTTCGGTTACAGCAGAAGAAAAGGGAAACAAAAGAGGATTTCAGAGGAAGATTGCAGGAAACGGAAGCATAAGAGAGGGGGGTGTGAATCCCTACGAAGAGGGGTGCGAGTTCCCACCTCCCCTCTACTGAATTCCTACCAATCTTGCCTGAATCACCACCAATCCAAATCAAGCCCGGACGGGAATCCGTCCGGGCTTTCCTTTGTGCTTTTATCCGAGAAATGCACCGATCGCATCGACCAGGCTGTAAATCCCAAGTCCCGCACAGATGATCACGACAACCGCGCCGATGATATTCTGCGTGAGGGTGTTGGCGTAGCCGCCGAGGCGCTTTTTGTTGTTGACGATGACGAGCAGGAGGAACGCGATGAATGGCAGCAGGATCCCGTTGATCGCCTGGGCGAAGATGATGACCGAGACGACTTCGAAGCCGGTGAGTGTCGAGAAGATGCCGAAGACCGTGATGCCGGCGAAGACGGCTTTGAATCTTTTGTCTTTCATGCCGTTTTTCCAGCCAAGAAGGCCGGAGATGGTGTAGGCGGCGCCGAGCGGTCCGGCGAGTGCGGAGGACAGGCCCGCCGCAAAGAAGCCGATGCCGATAAAGGCAGACGACCAGCTGCCGAGAACGGGCTCAAGCTGGATCGACAGGTCGCCGACACTTTCGACGGTCATGCCTTTCATTACCGTAGCGGAGGTGATGAGGATGGCCGCGGTGATCAGTCCTCCGATCAGGATCGAAATCATGCTGTCGCGGCGCGACTCTTTCAGGTCATCCGGGCTTTTCCACCGCTCGTTGACCGTCGCCGCATGAAGGAACAGGTTATACGGCACGACCGTCGTCCCGATCAGCGCGATGACGGTGATGATCGAGCCCACCGGAATCGACGGCAGGAAGGCCCCCTGGAATACCTCGCCGATGTTGGGCCTGACGACGATCATCGTCGTGAAGAACGTGACGCCCATGATGAGCACGAGCCCGATCATGAATTTCTCTACGATCTTGTAGGACCCTTTCAGTGCCAGGAACAGGATGATGATCCCGAGAATCGGGCCAATCACTTTCTGCGGCAACCCGGTGATGATTGACAAGCCGGTAGAGCCTCCTAATAAGTCACCCGTAATATATGCCGTACTCCCGACGGTGATGGCGACAATGACCAGTGTCATCGTCGCGTATTTGATGATCGGATTGGAAAACTGCTCGGCGATGGCTTCCCCCAGGCCCTTTTGCGTGATGATGCCGAGCCGTGCGCTCATTTCCTGCAGGATGATCGTTGCGAGAATCGAGAAGATGACCGCCCAGAGAAGGGCGTATCCGAACGATGCCCCTGCCCGGGTCGCCGTCGTGACGGTACCCGGTCCGATAAAGCTTGCCACAATGACCATTCCCGGACCGATGGATTTGAGCCGCTCCATCAGTCCCCTTCTGGGCGCTTCCGATTTGCTTACCGTTGTTTCCATCCTTTCCACCCCTTTTGATGATTTCCCCCTAAAACGCTTTCAGGTTTGCCGATGACGGTGCGGCCTGAAGGGCCGTCACCGTGCTTTATCCAGATAGTTGTAGACCGACTGTTTTGTGACGCCGAGGACTGCGCTGATGCGCTCGGCAGCCCCCTGGATCAGGAAGACGCCGTTTTCCTCGAGTTTTTTCACGAACCGTACCTTATCGCTTTTCTTCATCTTTTCGATCGGGACGCCCACTTCTTGCAGGGCGTCATCGATCAGCTTCTCGAACACCTCTCCGACCGTCTGGGCGTAGGATTCCTTTGGAGGGACGAAAGCATCGCTCATCCCGGCGGTGAACTCGCTGATGACGGACTCCATCTCCGCGAATGCCGAAATGTTGAAGTTGATGCCCATAAATCCGATGACCTTGCCCCGGCTGTCGCGGATAAACGACGTGGACGTCCGGATGAACTTGCCGTCCTCCGTTCGGGAGACCTGCCCGAGCATGTCTCCGATGCCGTCCTCTTGATTCCTGAGTTCCTTCAGGATCACCTCGGTCGTCGGCGCACCGATCTTCCGGCCCGTGACGTTCCCGGTGATGTAGATGAGGGATGACTCGAGGTCGCGCAGGTTATGGATCACCACTTCGCAGCGGCTTCCGAACGTCGCCGCGATCATGTCCGCGATCGGGATGTAGCGGTTGAATATGTCCTGATGTTCATTGGCTGTCATGATTTCACCTGTTCTGTTGTTAATGGTGTACCTGATTTCCGCTCCAGGCACTCGCTTACCGCGGGCGTTGCCGACGCCAATGCGAAGTTTGGCGTCTGCGCTCAAAAGCGAAAGCGTTGAGCGGCATTAGCTGCACTCCTCGAGCTTCGCTCTGTGGGGTCCTCGGCTAACGCTATTCCCGCAGGTGTCTCGTGCCTTCCGCTTCAATCAGCTCATTTAGTGCTCGGAGCGCATCAGCTTACGACCTAGTGCTGACGGTCTCCTGGCTGCTGCTTTCCTGTTTGGTTTGCTGGTGCAGTGCATGGCCCGCGAGTGCGTATAGCACGACTGTCGATACGAAATGCGCGGAGTTCTGGTTGGCGTCCTGCTGCGGGTACACTTCGACGAAGTCCATGCCGATGATGCCTTTTTTCGTGAACTCGTGGACGAGCGTGACTAATTCATAGGAAGTGATTCCGTTGCCGTCGACCGGTCCGCCCGGGTTGAAGGCGAAGTCGAGCACGTCGCTGCAGATGCTCAGGTAGACGCAGTCGACGTCCTTGCTCGCCATTTCATAAATCTCATCTGCGAGTTCCTTCAGGTCGCGGTTGCGGATATCGTTAACCGTCAGTGTGACCGCCCCCGCATCACGCGCGAGCTTTCCGCTGTCCGGTTTGTTCCTTGGCCCGTGGATGCCGGTGTGGATCAGGCTTTCATTGCGCACGCCGTCCAGTTCATACAGCCGCGCGAATGGCGTGGAGCGGGCGTATTTGTCCCCCTGGTAATGAGGCATGTTGTCATAATGTGCATCCAGGTGGATGATGCCGACCTTCTTGCCCGTCGTCTCAGTGAGCGACTTGATGATCGGGTACGTGATTCCGTGGTCGCCGCCGAGCCCGATCAGGAACTTGCCGCTTTTCCAGAGATCCGCGGTGAATCCGGAAATCCGGTCCATCGTCTCCTCCACATCCGCCGGGACGACATCGATATCCCCGGCGTCCCCCAGCCGGATATGCTCGAACACATCGATATGGTCCAGCTCAGGAAGATAGCCGCTGTAGCGCCCCGACGCCAGACGGATCACCTTCGGCCCCAGCTCGCAGCCCGTGTAATCCCCCCACGTCACTGCACCTTCCCAAGGCACCCCATAGACCACCGCGTCGATATCCGTTGTGTCCTTGGACTTGGAAATGTTCTTCGCATCGAGAAAACATGGTGTATTGCCGTATAGCATGAAATCATCCCTTTCCTGAGAATTGGAAGTTAGTGCAATGGTACGTAGGTTTTTATTGATAGTCAAATATTCTTTTACTTTTTGTAAAAGTTATGTGTCTTAGACTTTTATCATGTATTTGCTTGAATTCGTGATTACCCCGCCCCTCCCGACGGGTATGTAAAAAGTACCAACATAAAGAAGGGGTCGATTGACATGAAAGGATTCGCAAAGTGGTGTGCAGCTGCGGTACTTGCGGCTGGCGCACTCGTGCCGGGCGTTGCGGCAGCCAAGGGCTACTCGGACGTATCACCTGAAGCGGAACACAGCACGAACATCTTCATCGCCCAGGAAGCGGGCGTCATGACCGGCTACCCGGACGGAACGTTCAAGCCGAACATGAAGCTCACCCGAGGCCAGACGATCAAGGCACTCGGCAAGCTCGAGCTGAACCGCTCCGGCGAGACTTTGGAAACCTATGACTACAGCGGCATCCAACCATTTGATGACGTACCGGCGGACCACCCGGACAACGAGCTGTACAAGTACTCATTGATTGTGAGAAATGCAGGCATCTTCGACGGGGACCCGAACAATCATATCAACCCCGCTCCGCACATCTCCCGTGAACAGATGGCGAAAGTGCTCGTCGGCGCGTTTGGGCTGAAAGACATCCCAAACCGCATCGCATCGATCCGCGACATCGGCCAGGCGGCCGCCTACTTCCAGGATCACATCCTGATCCTCTCTGAAAACCAAGTCACGAAGGTCGACACCTACCGGCCGAAAGAACACGTCTCCAGGGCACAATTCGCCAGCTTCCTCGTAAGGGCGCATGACGAGCGCGTCGTGAACTACGCGATTGAAAGCGTCGACTTCCCAGATACCATCACCCTCGCCGTCGGTGAGCACCCCGAGCCACCAACACATCTGAACGTCACACTGGTGAACGGCGTCGTGACGGAAACCCCTGTCTTCTGGGATTTGAGAGACCTGGATACAATGACTGTGGGTGAATATAACGTGACCGGCACGGTTGGCGACACCGGTCACACCCTTGAAGTGAACGTGATCGTCGAAGACCCGATGGGTGTGAGTGAGTGAATGGAGTGTTAAGGCATTCTTTCGGGAGTATGGACGAGTGTTTACCCCGGAGGTGCGAGTGATTACCTGAGCAGAGGAAGGCCGCGGCCTTCCTTTTGCTTTTGGGTGAATTCCCACCTCACCCCCTCTGAATTACCACCTATAGGGGTGCGAGTTACTACCTCCACCCCTTCGAATCACAACCAGTTGGGCATGAATTCCTACCAATCAAAAGCAACGGGTCCGGAGCATCGACTCCAGACCCGCTGTCTTTACTGACCATACTTTTCCAAAAATCGCTCCAAGTCATTCAGTTCCTCAAAGCGCTCCTCAATCAGCTTCCTCGGCCAGTCCCACCAGGCGATCTGCTGGAGCTTGTCGGCAATCTCCTTCGGAAAACGGTCCTTGATCTTCTTGGCCGGAACCCCGCCGACAATCGTATACGGTTCCACATCCTTCGTCACCACCGCGCCCGATGCGATCACCGCTCCGTCCCCGATCGTGACGTCCTTCATGATGATCGCCCCGTGGCCGATCCACACATCATGACCGATCTTCACCCGGTGCGAACGCCGCCAGTCGAAAATCTCCTCATCATCCGTATCGGCAAAACCGTACGAGCGGCGCCGGTACGTCATATGATGCTGGGTGACCCGCTCCATCGGATGATTCACCGGATTGATGCAGACCTGTGCCGCCACTGAGCAGAACTTCCCGATCTCCGTGTAATTCATCGTGACGTTTTCCATCGTATAGGTGTAGTCGCCAATCTCGGACTCCACGATTTTATTGAACGCCCCGATCGACGTATACACGCCTGCCCGACTGTTCGCCACCTGAGCCGTCTCGTGGACGGTAGGCTCTTCAGAAAGGATGGCCCCGCTTTTTACCTGATGGATTTCCCTCACTTCTCCCCGCCTCTTTCTATCCTGGATAGTTCCAGTGTAGCTTGGCAGGATTGAACCCGTATCAACACACTATTAAATGTTTGTAAAATGCGAATCCCCGCCTCACCCCTGCCGAGTTACTACCTACTAGGGGGGCGAGTTCCTACCTCGACCCCTTTGAGTTACGACGAATCAGAGGTGAATCCCCACCAATCAAAAGCAGCGGGTCCGGAGAATCGCCTCCGGACCCGCTGCTTTCACTAATCGCTCCAAGTCATCCATTTACTCTACGCGATCGCTTTTTTCATCCTCCCTGTTCTTACCTCTTTTTCTTATTACTACAATTGCATAAGCAATGAACGCTGTGATTGCCAGCACTTTAATGACATTTGCAATAAATGAGCTGCTGATAATTTTATCGATATTTAAGATGATGACAATACAAAAGGCAGCACCCACACTAAGATTGCTTTTCACTTGTAGCTCAATCCCTTCAGCCAAAGATTGTATAGAGCTCCAAAGTCTAATACTGCTAATCGAAAGTCTCATTTTCTTTAGTAAAACATAAATATCCAACCTAATTAACCCTCGTTAGCCATTTCCCAGACTTGGCCCCTAACCACCCACTGATTAATTCTTATAAAACAGAGGTGGGAAAGAATGGTATAATTGGATCAACGTTAACGATCTGGGGGGATGATTATGGAAAAGAAATCGTTTAAAGTGCGACTCGGGAAAGTCATGAAAATCATCGGATTTTTCTTAGCCGTCGTCCTCCCGGCCTTTGCGATCTACGAAGATTATTACGAATCCGCCCTTCCCTATTTTCTGATTGGCGGTGGCACCATCTTAATGCTCGGCGAATGGCTGGCCGGAGAAAAAGCCCGCTGGATGCTTCCTACATCCCTGATGATATTGGGCGTACTCTCTCATGTTGTTTACAAACAAATCTCTCTCTTGTTTCTCTTCCTGACCCTATCCCTGATCACCACGATTGTCCTTTCTCTGATCGACCGGAAAGAAAGGCGTGAGTCGCCCGTTCAAATTACGGATGAAAAGGGGGCTGAAAAATGGTGGTGAGGGATTCATTGCGCAGTGAATACTCCCCAATTCAACCCGCTTCATTAATGAAGTTAAAGGACTAATTGGGCGAAGGAACCGTCACTTCCTTACTTCCAGTGGAAACGAATAAAAGTAGAAAGCGTCCGCAATGGGCGCTTTCCTTTTCATTCTAGATGTGATTCGTTTGAAAGAAGCATAACAGCGTGTTACGCTATTTTTAATCCCGATTAAATAAATCTGTTTTAAAGGAGCTGTCCAAATGGTTAACGTACCAAAGTTCGTAACGACTGAATGGCTTGCGGAACGGTTGGATGATCCTAACGTGAGATTGCTGGATGCCACGACCTTCCTGAAACACCCTGAAGAGGGCGGTTATTATGATGTCTGGTCGGGTAAGGAAGCATACGAAAAGGGACATATCCCTGGAGCCGTGTTCGCTGATCTGCACAAGGAGCTTTCGGACCCGGATGCAGAACATTCCTTTACCCATCCTTCCCGTGAGAGATTTGTAGAGAAAATCAGTGAGCTGGGTGTTGGCGAGGGCACTTATGTCGTCGTCTATGACCAGGGGGCGATCATCAATATCCCTGAAGTCATCGCATCGGATTGGGCATCGCGCCTGGCTTGGCAATTGCAATATGAAGGTTTCGATAACGTCGCTATTCTCGACGGAGGGTTTCCGAAGTGGAAGGAAGAAGGCCGTCCGGTTACGACCGAGCCCGGTTCCTATCCAAAAAGGAACTTTACAGGCGAAAGAAGGCCTGAACTGTTTGTCACGAAAGAGGATGTCCTCAAAGCCATTGACGATGAAGACGTTGTCATCTTGGATAGTTTATCACCGGAAAGCTATAGCGGAGAAGAGAACACTTACGACAGACCCGGTCATATTCCCGGAAGTGTCAACGTATTCTTTGGCGCGCTTTCCGACCCGGATACAAAAGAACTTTATGACGATGAAAAGCTGCGTGAGATTTTCGGTAGTGTTGGCGCGCTTGACCCGGACAAGAAAGTCATCACGTATTGCGGCAGCGCCATTGCCGCGACTTGGACCGGCATGATTCTGAACAAACTCGGACAGAAGAATGTATCGGTTTATGATGGTTCACTGACTGAATGGGCAAAAGATCCTTCACTGCCAATGGAAACGGAATAAAAGTAAGAAGGCGTCCGCAATGGGCGCCTTCTTTTTATGTTCCAAGTATGTCTGCCGCCAGCTCCGGGTGATCAATAAACGGGTTGCGGTTTCCCTGCAGCTCCTGGATGGCGGCGTTTCTGTGCTTTTCGTAGACATCTACGGGATGTTCCTGATGCCACCTCATCAACAGGTCCAGGTCCATTTTGTCTTCCATCCTGATCACATCTTTGTATCTGACCGCGAAATAGAACACGGCCCGCGCGGCGATCCCCTTGCCGTATTCCGGCTCGAACTTCCCTTCTTCCGCCATGCCGCAGCCGCTCCGGATCTTGTCCGCCCGGAATTCAGGGACATACGACTCGAAATCATGGTACGGATAGTTGCTTCTCATGCTGTTGCAGGCGGGTTCGCAGGCAAACAGATGATGAAGGTCCCCTCTCATCGGTTCTTTCTCATCAAACCACGATTGGGGCACGACATGCTCGGTATTGAACATCAGTTTTTCGCTTGTCGATTCAACTTCTTGCCGGCTCATCTGCAAAAGTTTCAGATCATGATTGATGGCTTCGATCGGGTCCAGACTGGCTCCCGAGTACAGGCTCTTCAGCCGGCCGTTTTCCTGCAGGTCCACCCACGGATAGACGTATTGGTGCGGTGAGTAATTCAGTGGGCGGGTGTGCGTGCTGACAAGCAGCGAGCGAATCTGTTCCGGGAGGTTTCCTCCCCCGAAATCCACCTCGCTGTAATAGTCTTCCTGCGCTTTTAAATCCTTCTCTGGATCATAATAGGTTTCAACCTGAACCGATGCGTTGATCATATGGCAACCACGTTTTTGACGCTTTGTTCAAAGATGCCGGCCAGATGGTCAGTTACGGTCAGATAGACGAGTCCGTTTCCTTCAAGTTTCGGCGAGTTGCCGAGCGGGACGGTCCGCCTGATCAGTTGTGCATACAGCTCGGGTTCCGTAAGTTCTCTTCCGAAATGCTCGTTGGCATAGATCTTGATCAGTGCCAGCGCACCGGAGACATGAGGGGCGGCCATCGAGGTTCCGCTGAGTGTGGCGTATTTGCCGTTCAGATAAGTGGAGAGGATTTCTTCACCGGGTGCCACGCAGTCCACTTCGTTGTGGGAATTCGTGAATTCGGACGGATCCAGTTCAAGGTTGACCGCCCCGACACTGATCACCTCGTTGTAGCAGCCAGGATAGGCGAATTCGTCGGTCGAATGGTCGCCGTCACCTTCATTGCCCGCTGCGCAAACGACGAGGATCCCCTTTTCGACCGCCTCTCTGACTGCATCATGGAGCTCCGGAACATCCACCGGTCCGCCGAGGGACATCGAGATGATATCCGCTTTTTCCTCGATCGCATACTGGATGCCGTTGATGATCCACTTGTATTGTCCGGATCCGTTTTTGTTCAGCACCTTCACAATGAGGAGGTCCGCTTCCGGGGCGACCCCGATGACCCCCGCATCGTTTTCCTGAGCCGCAATCGTTCCGGCCACATGCGTACCGTGTCCGTTGTAATCTGTATAAATGTCGGGGTTGCTTTGATCATCTTCCGTGAAATTGCGTCCGCCAATCACCCGTTCCTTCAGATCCGGATGATTGGTGTCACAGCCCGTGTCCAGAACAGCGACTTTCATGCCTTTTCCTTTGGTTTCCTTCCAAATCTCTGGCGCCTGAATCAATTCAACACCCTTTGGCACTTCCTTGACTGACTCTTCCTGCTGAATCACCGTGTGAGGAATGACGCGAACATGATGCTTCATTGCTTTCCCTCCCCTTATGAGATTCAAAAGAAGCCGGTTCTTGATGTGATTAAATTTTAACAATTAAAAATACTTCCAGATAGAGTCGTTCGCCCTAAAAATACTATCTCAATAATAGAGTTCATTGTGAAACGAAAGAAGAAGGCATCCAATACAGATGCCTTCCTTTTGGGTTCCATATTTCGACACCAATCGAGCGATGACTTGATTTCGCTTACTCTCCCATAGGGAAATCAGCATCTTGATCTTCGAAACAAGAAACAATCCATATACAAAAATGCTACTTTATTCCTTTGTTTAAAATAATAATCCCTACTCTTAGCCTAGTAAGTTTTTTATCATTAAATGGTATAATTATGGGACAGCGGTACGGCTTGCGAAGGGTGGTCTGCCCACTCCCCGCCGAGAGGGGGTGAGGCTAGATGTCCATTTATGAGGGACTGATGTTTGCAGTTGCATTCGCAGCACTGATCGCAACCGTTATGGAAGCGAAACACAAAAAATGACCCCCATCTGAGATAGCCGCTCGATAGTGAGGTCATTTTTTGATCGATCGTAGCGTCGGGCAGGTCTCAACCGCACCGTATCCGCTGGGCCATCCGGTTGCCGCCGGATGGCTTTTATCGTTTGTTCTTGTTGCCTTTAGTATACCACCGATGACGGTGTGATGAAACGGTTGTGTCAGTGCCCAGTTTCTATTTTGGAGGTCTGGGTCTTTACCTTCGGCCCGCGAGTCCTTACATGACGGGCTTGAGTGATTACCTTCTGTCGCTGAAATTTTCCCAATCTATCATGATAGAATTTGATGGGGGAGAAACCTCCAACGAGCCCCCTTTTAACATACGCCAAGTTGGATGATGTTATTCAGGGGAAAGATGATCTTAGGGACAGTACCGTCTAAGGAGACTTAATGATGGAACAGCTGATAAAAAGGTATAGAACGCTTTACCCTCTTAAGGGAACAAGTGGAATTAAACTGATGAATATTGAGAACAAACCCGATATGAAGCTGCCCGATGACTTCAAGGAAATCGCTCAATTTTACAGCGGCGGCTTGCTTGGCGGAATCAGTCATTTTTCGATTTCAGATAAAGCTGAGCCAAATATCACCAGAGAGACGCTCCGGCTCAGGCAGCAGAGCGACCTGCCGCACGAGTATGTCGTGCTGGCCGAACCGCCCTCCAGCCTGATTGTCATGAATACAGCCGGGACCCCGGCCGTTCTGTGGGTCGATGCGACGGATGCAGAACATCTGGGCAAGCGAGCGCTCGTTACCCCACCTGACGAATGGGCCACTTATAGGGATTTCTTTGAATCACTTCTGGATGAAGAGGAAGAAGAACGCGATGTCGGACCTTTCGACAGATAGAACATACCGGCTACAGTCATTTCACTCCCCGGTTGACAAAAGGATGGTTCAGCCGTAAATTAAGCCATATACTTTTCACGATAAATTATGATCATCTGCCAGCAGACACAGTAGCTTTGAATTCCTGCAGAACAAAGAGATCGGATGGTTGGTGCGAATCCGAGCGGAATCAAAGTGAATTACACCTGCATCTTTCAGGCGGATTTCGAATTGAGTGGGCAAGCTTTTCTTGTCAATTAGGGTGGTACCGCGAAGCCTCTTCGTCCCTATTACGGAGAAGGGCTTTTTTTGTGCTCTTTTTTGAGGCTTATCATGTGTTGAGGAGAGAATGTTATGCTGCAATCGTCGAAATTGAAATTACCGGTTTGGGAAGCGGTGTTGGTGTTGCTGGTGGTATTTACATCCATCAGCATCGGGATTATCCTGCTTGGCATGAATCCGCATTTGCCCATTATATTCTCGATCATTTTCCTGATGGTCTATGGAATGTTCAAGGGCCTTCCCATTCATGAAATTGAAAAGGGCATGATTAATGGCGCGGCCTCAGGACTTGGCGCCGTCTATATCTTTTTCTTTATCGGCATGCTGATCAGCAGCTGGATGGCGAGCGGGACGATTCCGAGCCTTATGTACTATGGTTTCCATTTGTTCTCGGGTCTGCCGCTGTATTTTGCCGTATTTGTCGTTACTTCCATTGTCGGCGTAGCGATCGGCAGTGCCTTTACGACCGCGGCTACGATCGGGGTGGCGTTTATCGGGATGGCCACGGCACTGGACGCCTCTTTGGCCATTACGGCGGGCGCCATCGTTTCCGGAGCTTTCTTGGGAGATAAGATGTCCCCCCTTTCGGAAACGACAAACCTCGCTTCAGAAACTGTCGGCGTCCCACTTTTTGAACATATCAAGAACATGATGTGGACGACGGTTCCGGCGTTCATCATCTCTGCCGTTGTATTTGTAATCATCTCGCCGGAAAAAGGTCAAAAAACAAACGACATCGAAACCTTTTTGCAGGCTCTCAAAGATTTTAGCCATATCAGCTGGGTTGCCTTTATTCCGTTTATCATCGTCGCTGTCCTTGCGATGAGGAAAGTCTCTGCGATTCCTACATTATCTGCGGGAATCATCAGCAGTGTCGTGATTGCCATGATCCATGACCGCACCATCACGTTTACGGAGATGGCTGACATGTTGTTTTCCGGATTTGTCATGGAAAGCAATGTGGATCAACTGAATTCCGTGCTTTCCGGCGGCGGGATTGAAAGCATGATGTTCTCCATTTCGTTGGTATTGCTGGCGCTTGGCATGGGAGGGCTTCTGTTTTTGCTGGGGATCATTCCGGCGATTCTGGAGGCAGTTGCAGGACTATTAACAAGCGCGTCGCGCCTCATTTCCACGACCGCCTTTACGGCGATCGGCCTGAATTTCTTCGTCGGCGAGCAGTATCTGTCCATCCTGATCACAGGAAAAGCGTTTGAGGGGCAATACACCAAGCTGGGCTACAATAAAAAAGCATTATCAAGAGCTCTGGAGGATGCGGGCACCGTGATTAATCCGCTCGTGCCCTGGGGCGTAGCCGGCGTATTTATCGCAGGCGTACTCGGTGTTCCGACGGTGGAATATGTCCCGTTCGCGATCTTCTGTTTGCTGTGCCCGATCTTGACGATTTTAAGTGGTGTCACCAAGGTTGGGTTGACCAAACAATAATCGATGGCGGGAGGATTGGACAATGAGCGATTGGAAAGACCAGATCGCGGTCATGCATCTGGTTAAACAGGAACTGATGAAGCGGGACAAGGACCGGTTGTGGCCTCATCACCTGCCGGAAGTCGGTGCGACCGAAGAACAGATGCAGGAAGCCGAGAAGGCATTGGGCTTCCCGCTGGATCCTCAGTATTACGAATTCCTGATGCATGCCGACGGCTGGAAAGGGTTTTTACAGACGGTCGACCTGCTCGGCACACGCGAGCTGATGGGCTCTCCTTTAATGGATGAAGCCTTGGCCTTGCTGGGTGCCATTGAGCCGGACGTATTGGATGATAGCGGATTTTCACGGGAGCAACTGTTGCCGATTGCGGCGGGCACACATGACCGGGACCTCTTTGTCATCGCCCTTCCCGACTCCCCCGCTCCGGACACTGTCATTTGGTTTGCCGGCGAGGAAATCGAGAGGTTTGAGAGTTTTGAAGAGTACTTCCTGGCGATGGTTGATTATAACCGCGAGGAAGTAGAGGCGCTTAGTGCCGGGGGATAGATTCAAGCGATTACCTCAGCTCTCCGAGTGTTTACCTGCAGGTCCGGAGAGATGACCTCTACTCCCTGAGCTTTAACCTTCATCAATTGAATCGTCACAAACAGAAAGCAGCGACTCCGCGGATGGAGTCGCTGCTTTTCTTCATCATGCCAAGCTATATTCATACTCATAACTCTTCTTGGTATAGACGCTTCCTTCCAGGATGGTGCGCGCCGTGCGGACGACTTTGATCGAGCTGATGTTGCCGGCGATCAGGTCGACTTTGGTTTCCATGATGCCTGCCGGGTGGCCCAGACGGATGACTTCCTGCTTGGGTTCGACCAGGTCATACAGGAGCGTGTCTTTCAGAAAGATGGCCGTCGTCGAGCAGATCGCCCCTGTGATGGCCAGTGCCTGGTGCGGTTTTTGCATCGACATCATGCGGATCGTGCAGTCCATGTCTTCTGCTTTCCTGAAGGTACCGGTGACATCCGTGTAGTCCTGCGGAGGTGCGATGACGGTCATTTTAGGAACTGCCGGGGACTTCACTGTCGCCTCTTCCCTGGATGCGAATCCGCACAGTTCGGCTGCGATGGAGCGGATTTCCTCGAGTTCGTTTAGCTTTTCCTGCGATAGCTCATGAGGGAGTTCGGCGCCGGTCAGGCCGACTTCTTCCGCCAAGATGAACACGAGCGGATTGGCGGCATCGACGATCGAGATGGACACCGTTCCCTTGGACGTCATGATCTGCTCGACCGGTTTCCCTGTCGGCAGCACTTTTCCTGTGACGGCCCCTTCGGCATCCTTAAATGAGAGGTAGATCGGCGAGCCGGTACCCGGGACACCCGGAATGGAGCAGAGCCCTTCCGTTTTCACCTGCCCGTTCTCGACTTCCACTTCGGCACCGATCATTTTGTTCGTGTTCGTGTTGAAGATCCTCACTTTGGTCACCGGTTCAACGGCTGCCACCAGCCCCTGCTGGATGGCATACGGCCCTACCGCGGATGAGATGTTTCCGCAGTTCCCTTTGAAATCGACCATCTGGTGCTCGATGCTGACTTGGGCAAATGTGTATTCCACATCCACTCCGGCCAGTTTGGATTGTTTGATGATCGCCACTTTACTCGTCAGTGAATTGGCTCCGCCAAGTCCGTCAATCTGCCTGCGGTCCGGGCTTCCCATAATATCCAGAAGGAACTCCTCCCACAGGGACCGGTCTGCCGGCATATCATCAAAATTGATGAATACGCCCTTACTCGTTCCGCCTCGCATCACCACTACAGGAACTTTCATGTCACCAACCACCTTTTGCTCAATTTTTTAAATCATTTAACACCCTACTTGTAAAATTAGAGTATGATAGTTAATGTCATAAGTAAAATAGATATTTTATTTACTAAACTTATAAAAAATCTTATAACCATGAAGGGAGAATACAAGAATGGATGAAAAAGATTGGACTGCAATCAGGGTCCTATATGAAGAAAAAAATATCAGCAGGGCGGCAGAGCGCTTGTACATCTCCCAGCCGGCACTGAGTTATAGGCTCAAAAACCTGGAGACTGAGTTCGGGATGAAGATCTTTTTCAAGATCAAAGGCGGAATCGAATTCACGCCGGAAGGCACCCATCTGGCTGAATATGCGGATGAAATGATCAAAAAACTGCAGCATACCAAGGACTATATGATGAATATGCAGGGTGAGGTAAAAGGAACCTTGCGGCTGGGCGTTTCCAGTAACTTTGCCCAATATAAACTTCCGAAGATCCTGAAGGAGTTTTCCACTGAGTATCCGCAAGTCCAATTCAGCGTCAACACAGGATGGAGCACCGAAATCATGGACCTGCTGGACTCCTCCACGGTTCAGGTGGGGATTTTTCGCGGGGATTACGAGTGGTACGGGGAACGGAAATTATTGCATACCGAAAACCTGTGTCTAATATCCGCCCGAGAAATTTCGATTGAAAACTCGGCTGACCTTCCCTTCGTCAATTACAAAACCGATAATTCGTTAAAGGCGCTCATCATGGGATGGTGGCAGGATCAGTTTTCGGAGCCTCCGCGTGTCGTCATGGAGACGGACCGTCTGGAAACGTGCAAAGAGATGGTGAAGAATGATTTGGGAATCGCCGTCGTTCCTCAGATCTGCCTCCAGCCTTCAGACAATCTGCATGTCTATGAACTCTCCTATAAGAATGGCAAGCCCGTCAGCAGACATACTTGGCTGATGTATGACCAGGATTTGCTTAAACTGCCGACGGTGAAAAGCTTTGTGGAGTTTCTTGAAAATCGTGCTTCCGTATGAAAAAGCGGCGATTTTGCTTTGGATTATAAATAAATTTTTATAAAACCTCAAAAATAAAACTATTTCACTTATCCTTCTCCTTGTAATATTCTAAAAACAATACTTTTTTTCGATGCTTTTTTTGTTATCATCGATGAAAGCGATTACTTATTTTTGGAGGAGGGATTCATCCATGCTTACGTTCTTGGGCATCGCGATGGTCATTACATTTACATACCTGATTATGGCCAAAAAATTATCACCGGTCACTGCGCTTGTCGCAATTCCGATTATATTCGCAGTGATTGCCGGCTTTAGGTTAGAGCTTGGGGACATGATGATGGACGGCATAAAAGAAGTCGCTCCTTCCGCCGCCCTGTTGCTGTTCGCCATTCTGTTCTTCGGAATCTTGATTGACGCTGGATTATTTGATCCGATGATCAATACGATTACCAGATTGGTTCAGGGGGACCCTGCTAAAATCGCATTGGGTACAGCCGTTATTGCCATGACTGCTGCACTGGACGGTGATGGTACCACGACCCATATGATCACGATCTCCGCGATGTTTGCCCTGTATCTCCGGATCGGCATGAACCCTCTTATACTCGCGACGATCTCCTTGCTGGCTGTCAGTGTCGTGAGCGGACTGACGCCATGGGGCGGGCCTGCTACAAGAGCCATCGCTTCATTGGGACTGGACGCCGATGAATTCTTCCTCCCGATCATTCCTACGATGCTTGGAGGAATGGCTTCCATCCTGTTCATCGCTTATGTCCTCGGCCTAAAAGAGCGGGCAAGGCTCGGAGTCGTCGAAATAAAGGACAATTCCAATGTCTCCCTGGGAATGACTGAAATGGCTGTATCGGCTACAGCCGCTGCAGAAGAAAGCCTGAAACGCCCGAAACTACGAATCGTCAACCTGATCCTCGTTGTTACTGTCATGTCACTGCTGGTCATGGGCGTCATGCCGGTAGCCGTGCTGTTCCTGATCGGATTCGTCATCGCCTGTGTCATCAACTACCCGAACATCGATCTGCAAAAGGAACGGATTCAGGCACACGCAGGAAATGCACTGACGGTTGTTGTGCTGGTATTCGCAGCAGGGATTTTCTCGGGGATCTTCTCCGGAACAGGGATGGTCGACGCCATCTCGAATGCATTGATCGCCATCATTCCGGAATCCGCCGGCGGCTTCTTCCCGCTGATCGTCGCGATCACCAGCATGCCATTCACGTTTGTCCTGTCCAATGACGCTTACTACTTTGGTGTCCTGCCAATCTTGGCAGAAGCCGGCACAGCGTATGGCGCGAGTGCGATGGAAATCGCCCGGGCTTCCGTACTGGGACAGCCGGTACATTTCCTCAGTCCGTTGGTAGCTTCCACGCTGCTTCTGACCGGTATGGTCAAGCGCGATCTCGGGGAAATCCAGAAATTCGCCTTTAAATGGGCCTTCCTCTGCTCCGTGTTCATGATCATCGTCGCTGTTCTGACAGGCGTCATCTGATCAAAACAAAAGCCATCCAACCAGAGAAATCTGGATTTGGATGGCTTTTTGGGTGCGATGAAGTTTTACACTCTTCCTTCGTCAGGCAGTGTCCCCGTGATGACTTTAACGATCGCCTGCGCAAGCATCATGACGGTGTACAGCCTCGTGTCGTTCAAAAACTGCGAGGTCGGGAGCGGGTCGATGTAATTCACGACACCCGCAAAATGATAATCACCGACGGGCGGAAGCACTTTTTCAATTCCCTTGCCCGGCTTCAGAGGGCCTTCTTTGAAGATGACAGAGCCGGCTTCCTCCTTCGTACCGAGGGACGCATCAATGCTGAAAATAAGCGGCTCGGTGAACTGCCGGTTGATTTCCTTGATGGTTCCTTTCAGATTGAACGCGTGAACCGGGTCTTTTAATGTTCCGTATACCTTGTATGGGACCTGGCTGTCTTCAAGCATCGATCCCACAAGGGGGCCGAGGGAATCCCCGACGTACCTGTCCGATCCGATGCACAAAAAGACCACTTCCCGACCGGCGGCTGAAGCCTGCCTGATGATTTCTCCGATGGTCAGGGACAGGATCGCAATCTCTTTTTCTTCTGTTCCCCCGCTGGGTTTCAGATAAAATGGGGTGGAGTCCAAGCGTCTTTCATCATTCCCGAATAACGAAAACACTGTCATCATCCTCACGTTTTTGGCATGAACAACAATTTACTTCTATCATACCGTATCTGGAGAATGAACACTGAAAAGATGATCCGAAAGTCTATGGAAAGAAGGGGAAAAGATTGGATGAACGCGATTGGGTCCTGATCCAGACGCTGTATCAGGAAAAGAACATAACAAAGGCCGCCCAGATGCTCTACATCTCTCAGCCCGCCCTGACGAACCGACTTCATCAGCTGGAGCGGAAACTGAATGTGAGGATCGTCAACAGAGGACGGCGCGGCGTCCAGTTTACGCCGCAGGGCGAGTACCTGGCAAAGGCTGCGTCGGAAATGCTGATGTCGATTCAGCGGATCAAGGAGAATGTGCTGAATTTCGAGGACCGGCTCACCGGCACCCTAAGGCTCGCCGTCTCCAACTTCTCGACCGACTATGTCATGCCCAGCCTGCTGAAAGCTTTCAAGGAACAGTACCCGGGCATCGAGTTCAAGGTCACGACCGGCTTCAGCAGCGACATCGCGGATCTGATCTATAGCCAGGAAGTCCATATCGCGATTGTACGGGGCGACTATGCCTGGAACGGGAAGAAGCATTTGTTGTTTGAAGATACGCTGAGCATTGCTGCCGACCGGGAAATCGATATCGGGAAGCTGCCTGAGCTGCCGCGCATCGACTATCATACTGACCCGGTCCTGAAGCATTCTATTGATAATTGGTGGCATGAACACTTTTCAGAGCCACCCTTGGTCAGCATTGAGGTGGACAGGGCCGGCACTTGCAAGAAACTGGTAGCGAACGGGCTCGGATATGGGATTCTGCCTTCAATGGTCCTGAAGGGCAACGAGGAAATCCACTCGAATGTCATCCATACTGCCGACGGCAATCCGATAGTCCGCAAAACCTGGATGCTTTACCATGAGGAATCGCTGGAGCTCAATATCGTGAAGGCGTTCGTCAACTTTGTGAAGGAATCGGATGCCATGGAATGGCTGACGGATTGAAATGGGGGCATAAACTCGGGAAAGAAAAGGCTGATTTCCACTCCAGGCCCTTCGCTTACCGCGGGCGTTGCCTTAGCCTCCTCGAGCTGCGCTCTGCGGGGTCTTCGGCTAACGCTTTTCCCGCAGGTGTCTCGGGCCTTCCGTTTCAATCAGCCGCATGATGAATTTTCTGGTAGTGAGCCAACCTTATATGGCATCGAACATTCCGCATAATGATCAGTAGTACAAAAAGCCGCCGCTACTTCCGAGGAACGGATGTAGCGGCGGCTGTATTTTTCTTTATTGAGGCTCCGCTGTTGTTCAGCGGTGCTTTTTAAATCAGACTGTGACTTTTGCCTGCGAATAGTTTGCAGCGGAGGTGCCGGCTTGTTTTCCGAAGACCGCTCCGGACATGAGGCCTGAGCCGCCTGGGTAGTTGTGGTAGAAGATGCCGCCGACCATTTCGCCTGCCGCGTAGAGTCCGGCGATCGGGTTTTCCTGCTCGTCCAGGACTTCGCCTTCAGGGCTGACATGTACGCCGCCGAATGCGAAGGTGATGCCGCATGTGAGCGGGTAGGCGTAAAACGGCGCCTGGTCGAGGGTCAGTGCCCAGTTGGTCTTCGGCGGGGTGATGCCCACTGTGCCCTTGCCGTCCTTCACGGTCGGGTTGTACTCCCCTTCCTGGACTGCCGCGTTGTAAGCTTTGATCGTCTCAAGGAATTGCTCTTTGTCGACCTTCATCAGGTCAGCCAGTTCCTTGAGAGTGTCTGCCTGGAGTACCGTGGCTTCTTCGAGATTGTATTCCTTGCGCAGCATCGGACGGACCTGTGCATCAAACAGCTGGAATGCAGTCTGTTCCGGCTGCTTCAGCACTTCGCGGCCATATTTGGCATACGTATAGTTCCGGAAGTCGGCGCCTTCGTCCACGAACCGCTTTCCTTCTTTGTTGACCAAGAGTCCGAGCGGGAAGGAGGACTTTTTGTAGATATCGCCCGGCTTGTTGAAGTCCCCGACCTTTGGTGCGTTGTAGTCCGTCCCGATCGAGTGGCAGCCGTCCCACTGTCCGTGCTTTTGTGCTCCGGCGGCAAGTGCCATCTTGATGCCGTCGCCTGTATTGAACTCGGTTCCGCGGACGATCGCCGCTTCCCACTCCTTGCCCATTTCCTCGCTCCTCATTTCCTTATTGGCTTCGAAGCTGCCGGACGCCAGGACCACACTTGGTGCGCAGACGGTAACCTGCTTGCCTTCCTGTTCAAGCACCACACCAGTGACACGGCCATGGTCCAAGACCAGATCGGTCGCGCGCGAGTTGTACCAGATGTCGATGCCCAGTTCCTCGGACCGCTTGATCAGGTCATCGATCAGACCGATTCCTTTGTTCTTGGTGCGGATCGGAAGGCCGCCCCAGAAATGACGCTTGCCGTCTTTTTCGAAAGACTGGTTCTCGAAGTTCAGCTCGAACTGGACGCCCTGCTCCGCCATCCAGGCGATGGTCTCATAGGACTTAGAAATCAGCTGGTTGGCCAGCTTCGGATCGCTTCTGCCTTCCGTGACGCGCATCAGGTCCGCATGGAAATCCTCCTGTTTGTACTCGGGCATTTCGATTTTCTCCGCTTCTTCATCAGTAAGCGGAATCACTTTGCGGATGGCATCCAGGTTTTCGTAGGCAACCCGGATCGCCCCGTCCGTGAAGAAGGAGTTCCCGCCCCGCTTTTCTTTCGGGCCGCGTTCGAGGACTAGCACTTCCGCTCCGTTTTCCCTTGCAGCGATGGCCGAACACAGTGCCGCGTTCCCAGCTCCTACAACGATCACGTCGTAATTCTTTGTCATCTATATTCCTCCTGGCATTTTCCTTGATGAATCTATCGTAAGGTGAATAGAAGAATAAATAAAATATTGTTATTGTATGATTCACCATACAGAAAAGTTATGGCTGTTATAAAAAAGGAAGGTCCCGGAATTGTTGGGGACCTTCCTTTTATCGTTTTGATGAATACCCAACCAGCCGGAAAACCTGTTCGGCGGTGGTGCGTAGATTAAGTCTGGCGGTTTCGGGATCCATCGCCTCTTCTAATGAGACCACTTCCTGCAGGATGGGGAATAAGGCGGTGACTCCCTTGTCATTTAATACAGTTGCTTCTTCCGTGACACTGCCGGCAAGCGCAATGACCGGAACGCCGTGTTTCTCAGCAAGCCCGGCGACACCCATGGCCGCCTTTCCCATCGAAGACTGGGCGTCCATGCGACCTTCGCCGGTGATGACGAAGTCAGCGTTTTTCACCTTTTCCTCCAGTCCGGTCGTGTCCAGGATTAGTTCAATTCCGCTCCGGAGATCTGCATTTAGGATACCGGCGAAGGCAGCGCCGAGTCCGCCGGCCGCTCCGGCGCCAGGAATCTCCTGGATGTCCTTGCCGAGTTCTGCCTTCACCACTTCCGCGAAGTTGCGGAGACCGCTGTCCAGTACCTCTACCACCTCAGGTGTCGCGCCTTTCTGTGGTCCGTAGATATAGGCTGCTCCTTGCTTGCCGTGCAGCGGATTGTTCACGTCGCAGGCGACCTGGATGTCGAGATTTTTGATGTCGGGGTGCAGAGCTGAGACATCAGCTGAACGGATGGCGCCCAGCGCCGCCCCGCCCTGCGGCACCTCTTCCCCGGCCTCGTCCAGAAAGCGGCAGCCGAGCGCCTGCAACATCCCGACCCCAGCGTCGTTCGTTGCACTGCCGCCGAGACCGACAATAAGTGAACGGGCCCCGCGGGAGACGGCGTCCAGAATCAGCTCGCCGACACCGTAACTCGTGGACTTTAACGGATTGCGCTCAGCTTCCGGAATGAGAGGAAGCCCGCATGCTTCGGCGATTTCAATGACGGCAGTTTTGCCGTCGCCGAGAATGCCATATGCAGCATCGACCGTCTCGCCGAGCGGACCGGTCACCTGTGCCGAGATAAGTTCCCCGCCGGTGGCCTGGACAAGCGCCTCGACCGTCCCCTCCCCGCCGTCAGCGAGCGGGACGACTTCAATTTGCGCGTCGGGAATTGCCCTGCGGATGCCGGCTGCGGCCGCTTCCCCTGCCTCGGCTGAGGTGAGGCTGCCTTTAAATGAATCGATGGCGATGAGGATGTTCACCGGAATCACCTTCCTTATTCAATGAGGGGCTGCCGGATGGCAACCCCTCGTCTATTTCTTCATTCTTCTTTGTCCCCGAAAAGTCCTTTTACGCCTTACGCTTCCACATTCACCTTTGACAGGTTCTTGATGATGGCGTCAGTGATTTCAACTGTGTCCGCAGTACCGCCGATATCGCGCGTGAGGACGCCCTGGCCTGTCGTATCGGCGATCGCTTGGTTGACGCGATCCGCTTCTTCTTTCAGGCCAAGGTGATCCAGCATGAGCGCGGCACTGCCGATTGTGCCGATCGGGTTGGCAATGCCCTTGCCTGCGATGTCAGGTGCGGAACCATGCACGGATTCGAACATGCTCGGCGCGCTATGATCCGGGCTGAGGTTGGCGCTTGCCGCGATGCCGAGGGAGCCAGCAAGTGCGCTGCCGAGGTCGGACAGGATATCAGCGAACAGGTTGGATGCAACGACGACTTCGAGGTCTTCCGGATGGAGGACGAAGTGAGCCGCCATGGCGTCGACGAGCCACTGGTCGGTTTCGACATCGGGATAGTCCTTCGCGACGCGGGCGAACACTTCATCCCAGAGCACCATGCCGTACTGCTGGGCGTTACTCTTCGTCACGCTCGTGACTTTCTTGCGCTTGCGTGTGCGGGCAAGGTCGAATGCATAGCGGATGATCCGCTCGGTGCCCTTTTCCGTAAACAGCGCTGACTGGACAGCGACTTCCCCGCCGGGACCGCGACCCTGGAAGTTGCGGCCGCCGATGCCGGAGTACTCGCCTTCCGAGTTTTCACGGACGAGGATCCAGTTGAGGCTTTCCGGGTCCGGATGGTTGATGCGGTGCGGAACGCCCGGCAGGAATTCGACAGGGCGGATGTTCGCCCACTGGTCGAGGCCCTGGCAGATTGCGAGACGCAGGCCCCAAAGGCTCACATGGTCCGGCACGCCCGGGAAGCCGACCGCACCGAAATAGATTGCGTCGTAGTCCCGCATTTTCTCCACGCCGTCCTCATCCATCATCTTGCCATGCTCCAGATAATACTCGCAGCCCCACGGGAAATGGTCGTATTCAAATGCGAACTTACCGTTCGATTCCTCTGCAAGGTGATCCAGGACGCGCAGCCCCTCCTTGATGACTTCCTTACCGATCCCGTCCCCCGGAATGACTGCAATCTTAAATATCTGTTCTCCCATCGTCATGCTCCTCCTTCGTGATTGTGTTATCTGAATCTTAGATTAACGTATACATTAAAGTCAAGAGCAAAATGAAAACGGTAACAATTAACGGCGAAATATCCTTTATTTTTAGAAATTTCTCTATTTACTATTGACTATAATGTATTCATTGACTACAATCTGTTTCAAGATTTGTTTTTGAAAGCGATTTCACATTGCGCAGAGAAAAGGAGGAGAACAGTAGATGTCATTTGCTAAAAACCTGTGGGGGCAACTCTGGGTCTGGAACGATCAGGCCAAGGCCCTCTTAAAGGCGATTGTGACGCTGAACGTCATGGCCATTGTGACCACTGCCGGATCCGGTTCTTCCGGATCTGAAAAGGAAGAAGGCAGGCTGAAAAGTCCGCCGCGTGCCCCGACGTATACCATCCCACAGAAGATCGGGCTTGTCCTCGGGCCGACGCTGTTCTTATCAATCAAGCTGTTCGTCGAACCGGCCGGCATGTCAGCCGCTGCAGTCTCTGTTCTGGCGACTGTCGCTTGGGTCGCCACATGGTGGGTCACCGAAGCGATGCCGATTCCCGTCACTTCTCTCCTGCCCATCCTGCTGTTCCCGTTCCAAGGCGTGATGGATTCAGGTGCCGTGACGGCAAATTACGGCGATACGCTCATCTTTCTTTTTGCAGGAAGCTTCATGATCGCGCTTTCCATGGAGAAGTGGAACCTTCATAAGCGGGTTGCCCTTTCGATCATTAGTGCGGTCGGAACGAACCCAGCGACTATCGTGCTCGGATTCATGGCAGCCACTGCTTTCCTTTCCATGTTCATCTCCAATACGGCAACGACGATGATGATGGTACCGATCAGCCTCGCTGTCACAAAACATGTGGCGGATTCCCTGAAGGGTGATTCCTCTATTGATACGACACCGGGTAAGTTCGCCTTCGGAACGGCACTGATGCTCGGGACAGCATACTCTGCAACGATCGGAGGATTCGGCTCCATCGTCGGTGCGCCGGCTAATATCATCCTTGCCGGTACGGTAAAGACGATGTATGGCGTTGACATCTCCTTTGCCCGCTGGATGATGTTCGGACTGCCGATTGTGGCGATCCTGATCCCTCTTGTCTGGCTGTACCTCGTGAAAGTGGCGTTTCCGATCAAGGCCAAAAGCATTCCCGGCGGCAGGGACATTGTAAAGAAAGACCTCGACTCCCTTGGAAAGATGAGCTACGAAGAAAAGATTGTCCTTACGGTGTTTACGCTTACCGGCATCGCCTGGCTGACCCGCAGCTTTATTTTGAGCAAGTTCATCCCGGGCATTGATGATGCACTGATTGCACTTCTTGCAGGCATTCTGCTCTTTATGATCCCTGCGAAAAACGCGGAAGGCAGCATCATGGATTGGAACACCGCCATGAAACTGCCATGGGGCATCCTCTGGCTGTTTGGCGGAGGCCTTGCGCTTGCCGCCGGTATTATGGAATCCGGACTCGATAAGTGGATCGGCGAGCAGCTGACCGCGTTCGGAAGCCTGCCACTGATTGTCTCGATCGCTCTGATGGCCACTGTCATCTTGATCCTGACCGAGTTCACATCGAATACGGCGACCGCAACAATGGTCTATCCGATTGTTGCCGTAGCAGCCGTGTCTCTGGGAACGGACCCGATCATCCTCATGGTCGCAGCGAACATGGCCGCAACGTTTGCCTACATGTTCCCGGTTGCTGCACCGCCGAATGCCATCGTCTTCGGTACCGGATATATCAAAATGAGCAAGATGGCTGCCACCGGGTTCTGGCTGAACCTGTTCTCACTTGTGTTTACGCTCATTGTCGTCACCTACTTTGTTCCGCTTGTGTTTGGCGGGCTGATCAAATAAATGGAAAAGGGATTGGAAGCTATATGGCCTCCAATCCCTTTTATTCGTTAATGTGTTCATGTTGCTGCAAGACTTCGAGAATCTCCCTCTGGGCACGGCTCCTGTGAGACTCCATCAGCATCCGCGCGGCCTTGCCGTCTTTTGCCCTCATCGACGCAACAATCGCCCGGTGCTCGATAATCGACCGCGTTGGCACGGGCCGCTCCCCTATCGTATACAGCCGGGCCCGGTACGACTGATCCGCGTAGCTGTCGATGATGCCGGTAAGCCGCAGGTTGCCCGCACACCTGACGATCCGGTCGTGAAACTCATCGTCCAGGGACGACCACTTTTTCAGATCACCGGACCGGAGCGCCTCCTCCTGACTGTCGATGATGCTGTCCAACTGTCCGAGCAGTTCCTCTTCTGCCCGCTCCGCAGCCAGCTCGATTGCCAGCCCATCCAGCGTGCCGATGATTGCATAGATCTCTCGGAGGTCATCCGCTTCAATGGGTGCCACGATGAACCCCCGCCGCGGAACAAGTGTCAGCATTCCTTCCGTTTCAAGCCGGACGAGCGCCTCCCGCACCGGCGTCCGGCTCATCTCAAGCGCCTCGCTGATTTCCCGCTCGAGGATCGCCTGGCCCGGCGGTAGCACCAGATTCCTGATGGCCAGCCTCACCGTATGATACGCGCGCTGCGGCAGGCGGTATTCATCCAGCCCATCGAGTTGCTGCGCAAATGGTGTTAATGTCGCTGTGATCTCCATACCATCCGCTCCATTTCCTGTTGGTTTTATTATAAAGGAACGGGGGCGCTCAATCATAGCGTTTGCCAAGTGCTGATTGCATCCGGGCCTAAGCGGGTAGACATCTTTTATTCTGCATCAGGACTTGGAGTGGACATCATGAAGAAATGGCTTGTGGTTTCGGTATTATTGAATGTGCTGCTGATCGGGGCAGCAGGATTTATGATCTATATGAACGGCGGGGAGCGGTTCATCAAGGCCCAGTGGCGGGCGATGACCTCCGACAAGTCGTTTAGTGAATACTATCTGACCAAGACGTCCGTTTTTAAGGAGTCGCCGGATGCGCCGGTCGACAAGGCCTTTGTCGGTGACAGCCTGACTGATTACGGGGCGTTTGGCGAGTACTTTTCGGACGAGCGAGTGATCAATCGGGGTGTCTATGACGACACGTCCGAGCTCGTACTGAACCGCATCGATGAAGTGGCCGGGCGTGAGCCGAAGGAGGCGTACTTGATGGTCGGGATCAACGATATCATTAAGGGTGTGCGGGCGGAGACGTACGAGAAGAATCTTCGCGGGATTGTGGAAGCCTTTGATCCTGGCACAACGGAATTGACCCTATTCTCCATCCTGCCGGTGAACCACGACCTGGTCGGCAACGCGGTCAAGGACGAGGAGATTAACAATTTTAATGAGATTGTCCGGCAAATCGCAGAGGATCATGGCGCGAAGTTTGTTGATCTTCATCCCCATTTCCTGGATGCCAAGGGGCAACTGGATAAGCAGTATACAGTGGACGGCGTGCACTTGAACGGTAAGGGTTATGATGTTTGGCTGGAGAGTATGAAATGATAAAAATAAGGAAAAAGCATGCGCTGCTCTGGCGCATGCTTCATTCTGATTAAGCTACAGATTCTTTTAACGCCTGTTTCAAAAACTTGATATCATCCGTGATTTTCGACTGTACTTCTTTATCGCTGCAGCGGATTCTGTCACTATACAGGCGCAACAATTCATAAGAGAACATCATCACTTCAGGGGTTCGTTCTTTCTGTTCCATGGTCCCTCCCTCCTTCTATGAAACAATATCTGTTATTTTTTATTACCCGTTTTTGGAAAATCCAACCTAAATTCATCAATTAATTTATTTTCAAAATACTTGATTTAACGACGGAAAATTATTTAGCAGTTTCCTTACTTGTTTTGACAAGTTTGCCGGAGCAGTTAAAAAGGGAATGGAAGTTTGAATTCAAAGCGATTATCGTGCAACATCCAGGAGTGATCTATTGAGAACATTTAACTTCACTAGATTGTCGCATGACAAATGGGAGCGGGCCGCAACGGGATCGATTGCCTATTCCTCCAAAGGTGTAGACATCCGGACCGCGGATGGGCCGACGATCGATCATTTCCGGGTGCTCCGTGCAGATAAGGCTGTCATTAGCAACCTGACGGCACTAGATGGCACCTATCTCGCCTTCGGCGGCAGGTATGAGGTCGATTCAGCGGATGACGGGAGAATCTTCCTGCGTCCCTACCGTTCCAGATGAGCAGCTATAAAAACGAGGCCAACCGGAATGCCGGTCGGCCTTTTTTATGTGAACATTAATCAGCGAGGGTCTCCAAGGCAATCTTAATGTGCGCCAGGTGGTGCTCCTGATGCCAGGAGAGCTTTCTGAGCTTCGTGGAGACTTTGATCTCGCCGTTTGTCTCGTGGATGAAAGAGCGTTCCAACTGGTCATCGGTGATGCTTTGGCCAAGGGCTACGATGCGCTCATTGATTCCCTCCAACATTTTAATAGAGGGTTCAACAGGCAGTTCGGTATCAGGCAGGACCGCCCATTTGTCCTGGTCAAAGCCGGGCACGGTCGGGCTGTTGTCTGTCAGGGCCAGCCGCAAACGCTGGTACATGTTCAGCTGAGAGTCGGCGATATGGTGAACGAGCTGCCGGACGTCCCAGCTGCCTTCGCGGTATTTTCGCCCCAGTTCATCTTCATTCAGAGAGTCGACCGTCTCTCTTAGCCGGGTCGTGTACGTTTTGATCTGCTCCAGCCATCCTTGTACGTCCTCCAGCGTGACCTTTTCGGGAACGTCCAATTGGCCGATCGGGAACTTCACATCCATGCTAAAACCCCTTTTCCGAGTTTATTTCTAAATATTTCGCCATTAACCCTCAATATACCGAACAGGCTTGTCCGTTGCAATCTAATAAGCATGCCGCTTTCCAGCGCATGCCCGTCAGTCGATTTTCCGGAATTTCCTTTTGATATCCAGCACCGCTCCGTCGTTGTCTGAAAGGCGGGTTTTCTCAGCCGCTCTCGGATCGATCCGGCATGCCCGGGCGGATCCCTGTTCTTTCAGGCGGTCCATGTGCGACTTCATCTGCTGCTGCGCCCTTTGGGAGGCCGCTTCCATGAAGGCTTTATTGATGCGGCGGTTTTTCATGTTCATTCTCCTTCCTCTAATAAAAATCCTGATTGCGAAAGGGTGATGACGTGGAGGGCGCGGTCGATGTTGCTGATGAGGATGTTATGAAGTACGGAAAATAGGAAGTCGTCGCTCGTCCGGAATGCATAAGAATAGCTGGTGAAGATCGTGAAGTATTCTTCCTCTTCGAACACATGCCGGTGGACGAAGGTGTTTTTCTTCGGCCAGATGTCCGCCTCCCGGTTGACGAAAACCGAATCAGCGGAGTGCCGGGCTTTGTTGACGAGGAGCTTTATGGGCTTGGAAAGCGAATCCGTCTCTGTTCCGCTGATGATTTTATAATCAAAGCTGTGCCCGTAATGCTTCAGGTACTGGTCGGCCGTCTGCTCCAGGTATCCGGACAATAGGGATTCGTATACTTCGCCGATCGGCCGCATCCGGTCCGCTGGCTGGAAGCTTTCCTCAAGCAGCACCTCAAATACAAAGTCGTACACCTCTTGCCCCGAAAAGAACTTCATCAGCTTCGCGGGGTGGATTGACCCTTCCACTTGCCCCTTCAGCACTTCGATTCTCTTCTCGGGGCTTTCCGCTTCCAGCTCGAAGTTCATGACCTTCAGGCGCTGCAGATTCTTCATGCCGAGGCGTGCGACGACAAAAAACAGGATCCAAAGCAGGATCAGGCAGGCGCTGACCGAGATTTTCTGAAGCTCAGGGGAGTCCCCAATCGCCACAAGGGCCAACTTGAACAAACTGAGCTTTTCCAGCTCCGCCTCTGTGAATTCCCTGACTCCGTCAAAGGCCAGCACATTACGGAAGATGACCCCCAGCAAAAACAGCAGCCCCGCAAAGTAAAGCCCGTGCGGCAGGTACCGTGTCAAAAAGGGCCGCAGCCTGGCTGACCAGAAGGCTTTCCACATCGCATCCCCTCCTCCGTACAGTGTATGCAACGCTTCACCGGTTCTTCTCCGCTGACGTCTGGCAAATGGTAAAACAGGACCCGAAAACAGCAAAAGGAGCCTGATCGGCTCCCTCATTAAGATGATTACGTCCTATTAACCATGATAGTGGCTATCCCAAGAATGGGATTCCGGCTGGCCATGTTCATGACCGTGCAGCGCCCAATACATCTGCACGAGCTGCATTTCATACTGAACGTGCATCTTGTAGAAATAAATATGCTTTTCCGGGTCACTGTGTTCGTAAAACTTCGCCAATGTGCCATACAGACTCGTCATTTGAAGAAGCTGGGCCAATCTCGGATCCACAAGATCTCTCCTTTAATAGGGAATCAAGTGCATCCTATGCATTTGTCAGGGTTGGGATTGGGCGGATCGGTTTTCCGCCCGCTCCCCGTGGATCAGCAGCCGCTGGTAATTGTGGCGGTACGGGTGGCACGTCAGCAAGGTTGCCAGGTCCTTCCCCTCGCGGATTTCAAGGGAATCGGTGTCGGTCGGATAGATCACTTCCTGTTCCGTCACCCGGTACTCCAGCGTTTCCCCCATCGTATGGATGTAGAAAACATCACCGGGATACAGCTGGTCGAGGTCGCGGAACATCGCCTTCGTGCTCATGCCGCGATGGCCGGCGAGAACAGTATGCGTGCTCGTTCCGCCGAGCGGCAGCGAGGAGCCTTCGACCTGCCCGACCCCCTTGCTGAGAACGGCTTCCGATGAGCCGAGGTAAATCGGGATCCACAGATTTAGCTTCGGAATCTCAATGGCGCCGAACATATTCTTGTCGTCAAAACCAAGGTCGTGGTAAGTCGTCATCAGTTCCTGATGGTCGCCCCATGGGTCTCGCAGCCCCTCAAGGTCCCGGGAGATTTCTTCATTGTATTGGCGGGCACGGTCTAGCAGATTTTCCACATCGTCATCTGGCAGATCGTCAAGAGTGGTCCGAAACTCCTCCACCTGGGTGCGCTGAAGCTGGCTGTTGGTGAACTGGGCGATGTGCGGGTAGAGGAGGATGAGGAGGCCGATGGCGAACAGGACAAGGCTCCATTTATGCTTCATCTTGTTCAACCTTTCCTTTTCTGCGTCTGCGGAACAAGACAGTCAATGTAATGGCGAACAGAATCAGCACAGCCGCTCCGATGTAAATGAAAAGTTGTTGCTCTTCCTGCTGTTCGCTGATTTCTTCGCTCTTCTTTTCGTCTTCTGCTTCGTAAGGGACACGTTTACCGGTAACAAGCAGACGGTGCGTGTTAATCATATACGGGTCGCATGTCAGGAGGGTCACGAGGTCTTCGTTCTCCTCCATCCGGAGCCAGTCGGTTTCGTGCGGGAGGACGACGTTAATGTCGGACACCTCATAGGCCATCTTCTCCCCAAGTACCTCAATATAAAACCGGTCCCCTTCCTCCATATCCCCAAGATTCCGGAACAGCTTTGATGACGGCAGTCCCCGATGGGCAGTCAGCACGCTATGCGTTCCCGCCCCACCCGTAGGCAACGACGACTGCTTCAGGTGGCCAACTCCTTTTGATAGCACTTCTTCGCTCGTTCCGTGGTAAATCGGCAGTTCCTCACCGATTGTCGGGATTTCCACGCTGCCGATGGCCGGACCAATGTTCAGTGCATCATAGTAGCTCCGGTCCTCTCCGGTCCCGCCTGCACTGCCGCCTTCTGCGAACGGATCGTCGAAATCCATCTCTACGCCGGCCAGCTCCTGATTGTGCCGGACGGCCTTTTCCCTTTCCCTTTCAATCTCCTTGGAATCCATCCTTTTAACCGTCTCCGAATACTCCTGTACGACGGAACGGTGGACCTGCGTCGAAAAAATATTGCTTATCATAGGGTAGGAAAATATGGCCAGGCCGATCAGGAACAGGATAATGAGGATTTTCTTCATAGATTCCCACCCTATCATAAGGAAATTTTGTAGACAGAAATAAAAACAGGGGAGAGTAACCTCCCCCATTGGTTGGGTTAAGCGGTCGTTTCAGACTTGCGGCGTCGGAAGTAAAGCACCAATGCTGCGCCCATGAGGGTCAGGCCCACACTGGAGAAAAGGACTGTTCCGATGCCGCCGGTTGTCGGGAGGAGCCAGCCGGACTTGGAGTTTTCGACTTTATACTTCGCGTCCTTTTTGTTCTCGATGACTACTTCGATCGGCTTAGTGAGAAGGCGATATGACTTCAAGCCCTCTTCATCTTCATACGTCGGTGCTTTTGTTTCATGAAGCTGGTAAGTGCCCGGCGTCAGGCCTTTAATGATAAATGTGCCATCTTCACGGGTTACAAGGTTGTCGAGCGCGCCGCTGATTACTGTACCGTTAAGCGTCACAACCCCACCCGCTTGGGACGTATTGATGACATTACCGGCCATGTCGGTGAGTTTGAATACTGCACCCTTAAGTTTCTTTTGATCGGCAGCATCCACTTTTGTGATTTCCAGGCCGCCATCCGTCGGAGTAACCACCGGCGGCTCTTTAGGCTTCTCCTTGTCTGAGAACCATCCACGGTCATTGTCGAATGTTAGTGTCGCAGTGTTCGGAATACCAGTTTCAGTAGATTCAAGCTTAGCATCCGGACGGATCTTGGCTGCGAACGTGATTTTGATTTCCTGTCCCGGTGTCAGCTTAGAGAAGTCCTTTACAGACCAAGTCAGCAGTTGACCATTCTCTGTGAATTCGAAGGCTCCATCAGACGCTCCAGTCACTTCCCATGAACCAGCATACTGGAGGCGGCTGTCCAGATTGTCCGTTACGATAAGCGTCTTATATTTATGGATATCCTTCGGCGCCTTGATGGTGATGTTGTAGTTGAACACTTGATTGCGGTCGACATCCAGCTGTTTTTTGCCTTCCGCATCTTTATCTATTTCTGGGCTGATGTAGTTGGTCACGGTGCCGTTATTGGCGAAGCCGTCCACATTGGTCCACTCGACAACGATTTTCTGATTGATGTCTTCTGATTTCTTAACTTGGAATTTAATTTTAGTGTTGTTGAGCGCGTAACCATCAGGTACATCGGTTTCCTGGAAGTAGTAGTTGCCTGAACCAAGGCTTTCGATATTGATGTTTCCATCTGAATTCGTTATTAATCCTTCTTTGAAAGGAGTGCTTTCTCCCTCTTTGTACAGGTTAAAGGTTACTCCAGCGAGCGCATCCCCGGTCTCATCTACTTTCTTCAGCGTTACATTAGAGCGGATGATCTCGTTTTTCGGATAGATATGAACGTTGTAGTTCAGGGACGAGCCATCTTTGCTCGTCATAGGAATATCGACGAAGTATGTTTTCGGATTGAGGAGGACGTGTTCAGGGCCTTTAGTTTCTGTAACTGAGTATCGGCCCAGTTCAAGGCCATTACCCGACGTGAAAACTACGATTCCGTTCTCATTTGTAGTTTCTTTAAGTGTCGGGCCATCAGCCAGTTCCGTCCACTTATCCGTTGCCGGATCATACGAGTGTGTTTGCTTTAAAGTGAACTCGACGCCTTGAATTGGATCACCTTCTACCTGTTGCTCCGGCGAACCGTTTCCTGGACCGCCAGCCTCTGTTCCCGGTTCCTTCTCAAATTTATGGATGACCAACTGATAATCAGTTGGACCCCCACTAGCAAACACCATCTGCGGTAAAAACACCGACATTACCAGCACGAACACAAACAACAGCCTGGATGATTTTTTCCGGGCAGCCCCCATTTTCATTTCCCCTCTCATTCTTCTTCATCTCTTCTTCTAAACAGCATGAATCCTGCAGTCGCCATCAGGACCGCTCCGGCTCCGTAAAACAGCGTCGTACCCACCCCCCCAGTGTTCGGCAGTTCCCAGCCGATCCGGGTGTTGACCACTTTCTTCTCCACATTCAGCGAGTCGGCTCCGATTGTTACTTCGACTGGATTTGCAGACAGGCGGTAGCCTTCGGGCGCTTTCGTTTCAACGAGTGTGTAGTTGCCCCATTCGAGATTCCCGAAGGTGATTTTTCCATCCGTGCCGGATGTTCCGGTACCAGCTGTTTCTCCGTCTGCATCGCGCAGTTCAAACGTTGCGCCCGCAAGCGGCTGGTCGCTTTCATCGACTTTGAGCACAGTGAGCATGGCGGCCTGGGCCGTGTTCGTGACGATGAACGCTCCCTCTTCGTCTCTGCTGTAGCTGACCTCGTATTCCGCGGGAACTTGAAGTTCCTCAACCGAGTAAACGATCTCTTCTCCCGTTACCGGATGGTACCTCGGGAGGTCGGTGAATGATGCCGCCCAGCTAGTCTCCTCAGACAGGGTAAGGGTTTGCTCTGTCGCTTCCCTGTCTGCGATCAGCTGGATGGTAACGGGACCTGCTTTCGGACCCACCCACTTTTTCACGACATTCACCTGTGTCGTAGAGGTGCTCGTATTCGTGAAGATGAATCCTGCTTCCATGGAACCGGTCTTGACTGATGAATAGCCGTCCATTTCCAATTCTTCTACGTCATAGGCAATTGGGTTTCCAGTCCGGTCATCCAGCTTGTTTACGGTGAACGATCCGGTCCAGTTGTTCGCTTCATTCAGCACGACTGTCTGATCGGTGTCCGCTCCATCTTTAGTCAGCCGGACCGTAGCTGATTCCCCGGTCGGTCCGATCCACCGCTTCTCAACCTGGATGATGCGTTGTACCGGTTCATAGGTGTTGGTGACGGTCAGGCCGTTAATGGTCTTTACATAATTCACAGGGACCTTTGCTTCATCCGCCGTAAACACATATGGCCGTCCGAACGGGTTGTACTTCGGGACCTGCAGCCAGGTATGGGACCAGGCTTCGGTTTCCGTTCCGTTCACCGTCTGGGTCTCCAAGATTCTCCGTGCTTCACCATCTGCCTGCGCAATCAGTTGCAGGTCGATTGGCGGCCGCTCCGTCCCGCCTACCCAGGCTTTGTTGGCGGTTACGTCAGTGGTTGGGATCGTGACGACCAACTTATCGCCGACATCATGGCCATTTCCGATTCCGTCAATAAAGAACGGATAGTGTTGTTTGTCTTCCAGGAAGAGCTTCGAGGCGTCGAACTTGAACACGGTCCAATGCGCGTCTTTGGTGTTGCCGTTCAGGCCTTCTTCAGGCTGATAATCCTTTCCACTCACACGTATCGGTACTTTGGCAGCGTAAGTGTCCCGATCGTGTGCCAGCAGTCCATCCAACGTCATAAATTCCAGCTCATGAGTCGATTTGACCGCGGAGTAGACCGTATTGCCCGTCGCCCACAGGAGGACCGGAATCGTGTGGGCATTTGTCGAGATGCCTTCCATCGTAGTCGGAATGACAACCCCGTTCGGATCAGGGCTGTATTCGCCGGAAGCCGCGGACAGACCGGCTTTAGGCGGCGTCAGTTCGGTGAGTGTATCCTCTTCTAACTGTTCATCTGATTCGTCTGCCTCATCCGGAACCACTGAGTCGTCGACAACCACAGGTGCCGATGACGAATCCGGCAAGACAGCATCAGGCTCGGTGTCCGCCGGCCAGTCGGCCGTGTCGTTAATCACAACTGGAGCTGACGGCTGGTCCGCGGGTGCCTCTTCTTCATCTTTTGGCGGCCAGTTGTCGTCGATAATCACCGGTGCGGACGGTTGATCAGCAGGGGGTTGCTCCTCCACTTCTTCTTCCTCCGGCTGTGCCCCAGGCTCATCCGAAGGTTCCGCCGGTTGATCGGCAGGGGCTTCAGGCTGTTCGGCCGGCTGCCCGCCCGGGACATCCTGATCCTCGGTCGCTCCCTCCGATGGCTCTTCAGCCGGCTGGTCCGGGCTATCAGCAGGAGGGGCTTCCGGACCTGACTGATCCTCTTCCGGCAGGGCGCCTGAATCTTCTTCTGCAGGCAGTTCCTCCGGCTCATCCGTTTCTTCCGGTGCCGCCTCCGGCTCTGGCTCAGGGGTTTCCGGCTTGATGGCTTCCGCCTGATGGCTCGCCTTAAAGTCCCCATCCGGATAGGAAGCTGTCACACGAATCTCACAGATTAGTAGAGTCGGATCGGTGATCGCGGCCGTCAGGTCCAACCGAATAGTTCCACTGCCAGGCCCTGCTGTGACGTCATAGCCGTCCGCAGTTTGGCTGACATGGGCATTTCCGCTGTCCGTCACTGTTCCTGGTGTCAGTCCTGCGCCCAGACGAATCGCTGCCCGGATCTCTTCATGTTCCCCACCGGCTGCATTCAGCGTGATTCGCCATGTCACGGATTCCGGGGACTGATCAAACAGTTCTGCCTGCACCCTCCCCGAATCATCCGTCTGGCCCGCTGAAACCCCGGTCCAATACGGAATGGCGAGTTGTAGGGCCAACAGCACGCAGAGCATAACCGAAAGCCCCCTCAATTTCCGCATACGGTTCCCTCCTTTCCATCCGAATCTATGCGCAGACCTCTCCCATACTGGTCCTTAATTACTGCACAAAACTATATTTATGCTAGACAGAAAGGAATAATGACCTAATATATAAATTTATTTATTCTGAAATCAGGAAAGTAAATGAACCTTTATCCCCACCATAATGGTGTATTAATTATTTCTAAATTGCATAGACTGATTTCATCACAGGGCCGCGGCACCGCCCTGTCCTGCGCGCATGGGCACTTTCGACGGAAGGTGGAAAATAAAAACGCGCCGCTCCGGCCGGGGTGAGAGCCCGGTAGTGCCGCAATTACATAGGAAATAAGCCCCCGGACAGCTGGTTCCGGGGGCTTATTGTTGCGACTCTATTAAAATAGTTTTGTTGGGCTCAATCACTTATTAATAGTCTATTCATGTCTGCTTCATATTCGATTCCTATACTGGAGGCGACAAACAGACAAGGAGTGGTTGGATGAAGCGGATCGGAGCTATGTTGGCAGGAATGGGGATCGCGATGAGTGTCTTCGCAGGTACAGCAGCGGCTGAAACGGCTGATCTCAGCAGTCTCGTTTCTAAGCAGGAGCAGCAGAAAATGGTGAACGTGGCGCACCGCGGGGCATCCGGACACGCACCTGAAAACACGATGGCGGCATTCCAAAAAGGATTCGAGATGAAGGCGGACTATATCGAAATCGATGTCCAGATGACAAAAGACGGCGAGCTTGTTGCCATCCATGACACTACCGTTGACCGCACCACAAACGGCACGGGCGCAGTGGGTGACCTGACGTTCGAAGAAATCCGCCAACTGGATGCAGGCAGCTGGTTCGGTCCGGAGTTCGCAGGCGAGAAAGTGCCGACTTTCGAAGAGATCCTCGATGGCTTCCGCGGCAAGACCGGCGTGCTGATCGAGCTGAAAGCGCCAGAACTGTATCCGGGAATCGAGGAGAAAGTAGCAGAAGCGCTGATCGAACGCAACATGCACCGCCCGAACAACGCGAAAATCATCATCCAGTCATTCAACCATGGATCGATGCAGACGTCCAAGGAGCTCCTGCCGAATATCCCTCACGGCGTATTGGCCGGTATGAGCTGGGCGAATGTGACAGATGAGCAACTGGCGGAATTTGCTACATACGCGGATTACTTTAACCCGAACATGAACATCGTGACGCATGAGTTGGTGGCTGGTGTGCATGCTGCGGACATGAGGATCTTCCCGTACACGTCCCGCTCGCAGGAACAGGCCTTCCGCCTGTTCGACCTCGGCGTCGACGGCATCATCACCGATTTCCCTGAGCATGTGTACAAGCATCCGGTATTTAACTGAATAGGAATGGAAATAGGGCTGCCTCTTGGGGCGGTCCTGTTTTATATTTCTGCTTCGGGCGGGGCTGATGTTCGGTCTCGTCATTCATGGCTCCGGTTTCGTCATTCGCGGGCTTAGTCTCGTCATTCGCGGCCTCGGTTTCGTCATTCATGCGATTGCTGGTGGCGAATGACGAAACTTTTGGCTCCAATGACGAGATTGAAGGGACGAATGACGAAATTGAACGGATGAATGACGAAACCGGCGTTTCGATAGTCGCGATAAACACCCTAACATTAACCTTTACAAAGCCTAATCTTAACGCAGACAAAAGCTCCCGGCCGCAGCCGGGAGCTTCTCTAATCCTCACTTATCTTGCCGACCATCCGCCGTCGACGCTGATGATCTGGCCGACAAGCCCCGTGGCACAAACGGCCCATAGTTGAATTCAGATCCGATCGCGGTTACAGCAGTTTTCCCGCCCGGGCATCGTGACCTATCTCAATCAGGTTCCTGACCGCCCCGTTCAATGTTCCGAACCGCTCGTCTTCCACCGTGCCGTCCGCCCAGCGTTTGTAGATCTGCTGGAGGATGACTGCCAGCTTGTAAAAGCCGAACGCCAGGTAGAAGTCGATATGGGTCATGTCGCGGCCGCTCTTTTTCGCGTATTCTTCCGTGAATTCCCTTCTGGAATAAAACCCGGGCAGGCTCGAGATTGAGTTGATACCCAGGTCGCGGTCCTGGGCGCTTCCCCAGTAGGCAAGCGATGAACCGATATCGCTGAGCGGGTCGCCGATCGTGGCGAGTTCCCAGTCGAGGACACCCGATGTTTTTGACGGATCATCCGCATCAATAACGATGTTGTTCAGCTTAAAGTCGTTATGGACGATCGTCGTTTCCGGGTTAAGGGGGACGGCCTGCTTGAGCCAGTCCTCCAGTTCGGCGATGCCGCGGATATCTTCTGTTTTGGCGGCGTCATAGCGCCGGATCCAGCCGTTGACCTGCCGCTCCATGAACCCTTCCGGCTTGCCCATCTTTTCGAGACCGGCCTTTTTATAGTCCACCTGCTGCAGTTCGATGAGCGTGCCGATCAGGTTGCGCGACAGTTTGGGTCCGACCGTTTCAGAGCTGCCCCATCGCTCCGGGAAGGTCTCGTCGACGACGACTCCCTCCTTTTTCTCCATCACATAAAAATGTTTGTCCATGATCGCTTCGTCTTCATGGAGCAGGTACGGCTTCGGCGCGTAGTGGAACAACGGGTTGATTTTCTGGAGCAGCGTGAATTCCCGCTCCATGTCGTGAGCGCGCGGCGGAAGCGGACCACCCGGCGGACGGCGCATGACGCCTTCCCAGTCCCCCACTTTCAGGAGATAAGTCATGTTCGAGTAGCCCTCGGAGAATTTCTCGTAGCGGAGCGGCTCCTCCGGAAGATCGATCTTGTCCCTCAGCAGCTGCTCCAGCGGCTCCCAGTTGATATAGAATGTTTGAACGGTCATGGAAACACCCCTTTTCGTAGTTTCACGATCCCTCTTTCTTCTTCCGAATACTTCGCAATCATCGGCACCCGGTCCTTGTGACGGATCACGTATTCCGCTGCATCAGGAAAGCCTTTTGCCTCTAGCAGGTGGAACGTCTCGACATCCAGGAGATCCCGGTGATTAGCACTGGCTGACTCTATATATAACCGGTGCGCGATGACGGCCGCATCCGAAAGCTCGAATTCGTCAAGCCTCAGCAGTTCATCGATCAGATGCCCTCCGCCGACCATGTCCTCTACCGAAAGCCGGCCGGCATTGCCGGCAGCGACGATGACGATTGAGTCGCTTTTCGTTTCCTCAGCAATATAGGCAGCGAGCGAGCGCCCGTTCAGGAGCGATCCGATCAGGAGCTCCTTTGCCCCTTTCGCCTTCTCGAGCGCCCTCGTGCCGTTGGTCGAAGAAAACACCGCCCGTTCACCGCTTTCGGCAGGACCGATCTGCTGGGGATCCGGATAAAGGAAATCCTCAATTGGATCTCCGTCAGATTCTCCGATCATGACGGCAGGCGTATGGGCGGAAGCACTGAATGCCCGCGCCGCCGCCTCATTCTCCACCGCCGTGACCGGCCCATAATTCTTTTCCAGCAAAAACAGGATCGTGGAAGTGGCCAGGAACACGTCGTAGACCACCGCCACACAATCGGTAATTTTCTCGGGATCAATGGTTTCCTTTTGCGGAACCACATGGATTTTTCTCATGGAATGCCTCATTTCACGGCCTGATTGATGATCTGCTCTTCCTCGGACGGATTGTACTCCACGACGAAGGTTGGGTTTTCCTCTTTACTGTCATAAATATTCTTCAACCCTCAGCAACAGCTTCCGGGGAGTCTCCGGCTCGCCAACTTGCCTGACTCGTGGGTAGCTTGCCCGCCGCTGCATAAACCTCAACCTCTTTATACCGATGTCCAGTCCCTATTTCGTCAGGCCCTTCATCGCACGGGCTCCTTTTCCTTGGGCGTCCTTTCGTTTAGCTGTTCGCGGATTTCCAGCTTGGCGATGTCACGGAGGTGGACCTGGTCAGGACCGTCGACAATCCGGAGTGTTCGGGCATTGGCCCAGTGCGCGGCAAGGACGGTATCGTCCGATACGCCGGCGCCGCCGAACAGCTGGATGGCGCGGTCGATGACGTTCAGGCACATCCTCGGCGCCGCGATTTTGGTCATGGAGATCTCCTTGCGTGCTGCCTTGTTGCCTTCGGTGTCCATCTTGTGTGCAGCAGAAAGAGTGAGGAGTCGCGCCGAGTCAATCTCGATCCGGCTTTCCGCGATCTGTTCGCGGATAACGGCTTTATCGATGTTGCGGGAGCCGAACGTCTCACGGCCATCCGCACGTTCAATCATAAGTTCCAGCGCGCGTTCAGCGGCACCGATCGCCCGCATGCAGTGGTGGATCCGGCCCGGTCCGAGGCGTCCCTGTGCGATTTCAAATCCGCGGCCTTCGCCAAGAAGGATGTTCGACGCCGGGACACGGACATTGTTATAGTGCACTTCCGCATGGCCGTGCGGGGCATGGTCATAGCCGAACACCGGCAGGTACCTCTTGACCTCGACACCCGGCGCGTCGAACGGTACGATGATCATCGACTGCTGGCGGTACGTTTCCGCTTCCGGATCGGACTTGCCCATGACGATCGCAACCTTGCAGCGCGGGTCCATCGCGCCCGACGACCACCATTTCTTGCCGTTGATGACGTATTCGTTGCCGTCACGAGTGATCGATGCCTGGATGTTCGTCGCGTCAGAGGAAGCGACTTCAATCTCGGTCATCGAGAAGACGGAGCGGATCTCGCCTTCAAGCAACGGCTTAAGCCACTTTTCCTTCTGCTTTTCGGTACCGTACTTCATGAACACTTCCATGTTGCCGGTGTCCGGCGCGTTGCAGTTGAAGATTTCCGGTGCGATCAGGGAACGGCCCATGATCTCGCACAGATGGGCGTATTCGTAGTTGGTCATTCCGTGGCCGAACTCCTCGTTGTCGATGAACAAGTTCCATAGGCCTTCCGCTTTGGCTTTTTCTTTGAGTTCCTCGATGACCGGCGGGACGATCCAGCGGTTTTCCGCGTTGTTCAGCTGTTGTTCGTATACCGCCTCGTTTTTGTAGACATGGTCGTCCATGAATTGGATAAGCTGGTCTTTGATTTTTTGCGCTTTTGGGGATAGTTCTTTTAGCATGATGATCCTCCTTTGTTTTTCATGGCTGTCTTCAGGATTTTACCGGAGGCGTTCCGCCGCAGTTCATCCAGGAATACAATCAACTCAGAAGCCGCGTAGTCTTTAAACATCCTGAACCTGATCTTGATCATTCCGTTCAACTGATTAGACAGATTCGATGACTAACGCAATCCCCTGGCCGCCTCCGATGCAGAGGCTCGCGACGCCGTAGCGGCCGTTGCGCTTTTTCAGCTCGTAGGCAAGAGACAAGACGATCCGGGTGCCGCTGACACCGACCGGGTGGCCGAGTGCAATCGCACCGCCGTTCACATTCGTCCGCTCCCGCTCCAGGCCGAGTTCCTTCTCGACGGCGAGGTATTGTGCGGCGAATGCTTCGTTAACTTCGACCAGGTCCATCTGGCCGAGCGTCAGGCCAGCGCGGCGGAGCGCCTCGCAGATGGCCGGCACCGGGCCGATTCCCATGATGGTCGGATCGACGCCCGTGATGGCGTAGCTGACGATCCGGGCTGTCGGCTGGAGGTTGTGCTTGTTGACCGCATCTTCCCCTGCGATGACGACACTCGCCGCTCCGTCGTTAATGCCGCTGGCGTTCCCCGCAGTGACCGTCCCGTCTTTTTTGAAAGAAGGGCGGAGCCTGGCGAGGGTTTCTCTACTTGCTTCCGGCTTGATATGTTCGTCTTCGGTGATTGTGTTGGAGTCTTTTCTCGTCTTCACTTCCACGCCGACAATCTCTTCAGCGAATCGGCCCGACTCGCGGGCGGCTGCTGCGCGGCTGTTGCTGAGTACAGCGAACTCGTCCTGCTCCTCGCGGCTGATGCCGTGGATTTCAGACAGCTTTTCCGCCGTCATCCCCATGCCGTTTCCGGTGTATTCGTCGGTCAGCGTCGACAGCAGCATGTCGTCGAACTGCATGCCGCCCATCTTCGGCTGGCTGAACCGGGCCTTGAAGCTCGCGTATGGCGACATCGACATGTTCTCCGCTCCGCCGGCAAGCACGATTCCCGCGTCGCCGAGCTTGATCATCTGCGTGCCGGATACGATCGACTGCGTTCCGGAACCGCAGAGCCGGTTCACGTTCAGCGCCGGTACTTCCTGCGGGATGCCCGCCTTGAGTCCGATGTGCCGCGACAGGTAGGAGGCGTTCGTCGACGTGTGGATGACGTTTCCGTAGATGACATGGTCGATGTCTTCAGGGACGACATTGGAGCGCTTCATGGCTTCGATTGCCGTCACCCTCCCGAGCTCATCGGCCGGCGTGTTGGCGAATGATCCTCCGAATGCGCCGAAAGCCGTGCGTGCACCATCAATCAGATAAACTTCAGTCATTTCTCCATCTCCTCCAGATTTCTCTATGTGTTGTCCTTGCGAAGTTCCTTACTTCAGGAGCTTCATCAGGTATTGCGCATATAGATCTTTCAATTCGTCCACGCTGATCAATCCGTCTTTCCGGTATCAGGTCTGGACCCAGTTCATTGCCCCGAGAAGGATCATCCGGATGATCTTGATGTCAGAGTTCTGAAACCCCCGACCTCTCTTCTCTTGTTGCTTACAACTCGCTTTGCTCATGGCTATCCCCAATTTGTCCGAGCAGACATTTTGTAAGGGCTTACAAATGTAGTCCGAAACTTGGTAGGTTTTACTCAAAGGTTGGGATGTTCCATGAAAATTCATTAAATTGTCTGATTATTATTCATCGTTCCTTATTATACGCTTCAAGCGTAGAGTGTAAAGAGAGTTTCTAAACGTTGTCCAAACTATTAATAATTAGGTCTAAGAATTATTAGGGCATGGTTCAAATAAATGTGATGACATCATTATCACGATGCCAGCCCTTCCGTCACCACATCTTCTTCATTTCCTGTTTTTAATCGGCCTAATATTACCCTCGTAATCATCCAGACCCTCTATTGCCCGTTGCCTTTGCATTCTTTACACTAAGATTAACAACAATCAGACATCGGGAGGCAGGCATCTTGGGGATTTTGGAATTTCATCAGGTGGAGAAAATGGCGGGGAATCAGGTGGTGTTTCCCCGCTTTGATTTGAGTGTGGAGTCGGGCGCCGTGACGGCTGTGCAGTGTGAGCACGAGGCCGGGCTGCAGCTGATCGGGATGGTGACGGGAATGGCCCCCGCTTCCCACGGGGAGGTACGGTTTGGCGGAGAGTTGGTCGGACGGCAGTTCCGGAATCTGGCCTCGCGCATCGGGGTGGTGCTGCTGGATGATGCCCTTTATGAAAGACTGACCCCGTCTGAGCAGCTGCGGCTGTTCCGCAACCTGCATAATACCGGGGCGACAGTTGAAGACTTGCTCCGGCAGGTCGGGCTGGAAGAGCGCGGACGGACCCGGATCTCGAAGCTGTCGTATTCCGAAAAACGCCGCGTGCAGCTGGCACGGGCGCTCGTACATAAACCGGATCTTCTGATTTTGCAGGAGCCGGAACAGAATCTCGACGTCGAGAGCCGGATCATCCTGCAGCGGGTGCTGGCGGAGTTTACGGCGGGCGGCGGCGCGGTACTGCTGACGACGAGCAATCTGGAAAATGCGGTCACGATGGGAGATACCGTCTACCGGCTTAATGCAGGCGGACTGAAATTGTTTGAGGTTGCGGAGGAGGAAGAGATTTTAGAGGATTCTGTTCCTGTCGAAGAAACGGTACCGGAGACTGAAGGTGACACTCCATCACCACAGCTTCAGTTCAACAAAATCCCCGCGAAGGTGAACGAAAAGCTGATTTTATTCGATCCGACGGAGATTGTATTCGTGGAAAGCGTGGAAGGCGTCTCGCAGCTGCATGTCCAGGGCGAGACGTTCCCGTGTGCGATCAAGATGGCGGACCTCGAAACGCGGCTCCAGCCGTTCGGGTTTTTCCGCTGCCACCGGTCTTATATTGTGAACCTCCAGCGTGTGCGCGAAGTCATCACGTGGACGCGCAACAGCTACAGCCTGATTCTGGAGGACCCCAATAAAAGCACCGTCCCCCTCTCCAAGGGCAAGTACGCAGAACTGAAGACGTTCCTCGGCATCTGACCGTTCTGTCAGCACTAATATTAGCGCTCCATTCACCTGCTATTTGCTCCATTCACCGTGCCGGAAGCTCCTTTCACCTTGATATTACTGCGTTCTTTAAAGTGGCGCGGTAAGGTGGAGTCAAGAAAACGAACGGCAGAAAAGGAGCGATCATGATGGAGCACATCATTGAGGTCAACAGCCTCGCCAAATCATTCGGAGACAAACTCGCACTGAAAGATGTGGACTTCAGGGTCCGCAAGGGAGAGACAATCGGATTTCTCGGACCGAGCGGATCGGGCAAGACGACGACGATCAAGATCCTGACAGCGCAGCTCGCGGCGACCGCAGGCGATGTCCGGGTATTTGGAGAGCCGGTCCACCTATTAAAAGACCCTGCACGCATGAAGAAGATCGGCATCCTGACCGATAACAGCGGACTGTACGACCGGCTGACCGTCCAGGACAACCTGGCGCTTTATGCGGATCTGTATGACGTCGGAAAAGAGCGGGTCCGCGAAGTGCTGGAGATGGTGAGCCTTCTCGGCGAAGAAAAGACACCCGTGAAAAAGCTTTCCAAAGGGATGAAGCAGCGCGTCACACTCGCCCGGGCCATCCTTCACAAGCCGGCCCTCCTGTTCCTCGATGAGCCGACGTCAGCGCTTGACCCGACGACGACCAAGCATATCCATGAAGGGCTCCGCGAGCTGAACCGGGAAGGCACGACGATCTTTTTGACCACACATGATATGGATGAAGCGGAAGCACTTTGCGACCGGGTCGCCTTTCTCCATGATGGGGAGATCAAGCTGTTCGATACCCCGCAAAACCTGCGGACGATGTCCGGAAGTCCGACGATTTCTCTTTTACTAAAAGACAAGACAACTGTCACCGTCGAGCCAAATGAATCCGGAGCCGCAGCAATCGCCGGCTACATGGCAAGCGGCAATTTGCTTACAATCCACTCGAATGAGCCGACACTCGGCGACCTGTTCGTACAACTGACCGGGAGGAACCTATGATGACCACATTTTCGATGAAGCGTGTCAACGCGATTTTCGTGAAAGACTGGAAAGACCTTCAGCGCAACTCATACGTCCTGTTCACACTGGCCCTGCCCCTCTTCTTCGCAGCCTGGCTCGGGCGGATCGGCGCGGACAGCGCAGAAATGATTTCCTTCCCGATTGTCTTCGCCCTGGTCATCGCCGGCGCCTTTGTCCAGGCAGCGATGGTTGCGGAAGAAAAGGAAAAGAATACATTGCGCGGGTTGTTGCTGTCCCCGGCAAGCGTGGCAGAAGTGTTTATCGGGAAAAGCCTGCTGAGCGGAGTCATGACACTGGTAGTCGTGGCCGGCTGCATCTGGCTCGCTGAATTCAGTGTCCCTTCCCTCCCCCTGTTTGCGCTTAGCATTGTCATCGCACTCGTCATCTTCCTCGCAATCGGCACGCTGCTCGGACTGCTTTCCCGAACAGTTATGGAAACAAGCATCATCGGCATGCCCGTCATGCTGATCTTCGGAATGTCTTCGATGTTCAAATCGATGATTACGAATGAAGCGATTTTGACAGTGATGGATTACCTCCCGAATGAACTGCTTATGAACATCTGGGTTGGATTGGAGAGCGGTGCTGACGTCGGTGAATCGTTCCTAATCCTCACTGTATGGGCTGCGGTGTCAGTCGCAGCGACTGTGATTGTGTACCGGAAACGACGGATGGACTGATAGAGTGTAAGCCCCGGCATGTGAGTGCCGGGGTTTTATTATGAGCTCAATCTCGTCATTCGGGATGAAAGTTGCGTCATTCGAGACGGCAATCTCGTCATTCACACCTCCGGTTTCGTCATTCGCAAATTTCCAGGATACAAATGACGAGATTTAGATGGGGAATGACGAAATTAAGCGGGGGAATGACGAAACCTCCCGCTCTATACTTCCAGTTGAAAGCTTCCGCCATGCCGGAAGCTTTTCATGCTTTTCACCCACTAAATATGCCGTCCTCTATTTTTCACGTAATGGTCCTGCAAACTCCACTCCCCATACGCCACAACGAGTCGCAAACGCTTCCATTATATTCACAATTAATCAGAATAAAAATACTTTTTGCAAGTCATTGACTTCCTTACTTTATCCCAGTAAAGTTAGTTTCAATTCTTGCACTAATCGAATATGCACATCTTTTCTTATCAAGAGAGACCGAGGGACAGGCCCTAGGACGTCTCGGCAGCGGACCCCACTCAGTGGAGGCACCGTGCTAATTCCTGCAGATGCCTGGTGCATCTGGAAGATGAGAAAAAGATGGCCTACCCGGTCCTCTTTTTCTCTTTATGAGATCAAGAGGATTTTTTCATTTCTGATAACAACAGGAGGTACGCCGGATGATTGAATTTAAACAAGTCTCCAAGACATTCCGGCTTGGAAAGCGTGAAGTACACGCGGTAAAGGATGTGTCGCTGAAAGTCGAGCAGGGCGACATCTACGGAATTATCGGCTTCAGCGGCGCCGGAAAAAGTACGCTGCTGCGGCTGGTGAACCTGCTGGAGCGGCCGAGTGAGGGCTCGATCGAAATCCAGGGCGTGAATGTCACGTCCCTGTCAGCCAAAGAGCTGAGAAAACAGCGCAGGAACATCGGAATGATTTTCCAGAACTTCAACTTGTTCAATTCGCGGACGGTGGCCGGTAACATTGCATATCCGCTGAAGCTTGCCGGCACCCCGAAGCATGAGATCAACACCCGTGTGGAAGAGCTTCTCCGCTTCGTCGGCCTTGCGGACAAAGCGAAGGATTATCCGGATCAGCTGTCGGGCGGGCAAAAGCAGCGCGTCGGAATCGCGCGGGCGCTCGCAACCAACCCGGACATCCTGATCTGTGATGAGGCGACATCCGCGCTTGACCCGGATACGACGGCAGATGTGCTGCGTCTCCTGAGACAAGTCAACCGGGAGTTCGGCATCACGATCCTTCTGATCACCCATGAGATGGAAGTGATCCAGTCGGTCTGCACGAAGGTCGCCGTCATGGAGAACGGTGAAGTGATCGAGTCCGGCGGCGTATTCGAAGTGTTCACGGACCCGCAGCACGCAACGACCAAGCGGTTCATCCGCTCCGTCCAGCAGGACCTCCCTTCCCCGAATGTCCTCGCCGAGTGGCGGGAATCGGGCGGCGGCAGTTTGTACCGCCTGCAGTTCAAAGGGCCTGTCGCGAACGAGCCGGTACTTTCGACGGTTACGGCAAAACACGGGATTACGTTCAACATCGTGTACGGATCCGTCCGGGAGCTTGAGGAGCGGCTGTTCGGCAATCTGATTGTCTCGTTCCTCGGCGATCCGGCGGACGTCGAAGCCGCCATCAAGGAAATTGCAACGCTGACAGACATCGAGGAGGTGCAGGAAATTGAACGTTGATTGGACATCCTTCTGGCCGCGCATCGTCGAAGCGACCGGCCAGACGATCACCATGGTCATCGCCACACTCATTTTCGGATCGATTCTCGGCATCATCATGGGGCTCCTCCTGTTTGTGACCCGCCAGAACAATATTCTGGAGAATAAATTCCTCTTTAACCTATTGAATATCGTGATCAACATCATCCGGCCGGTGCCGTTCATCATCTTCCTCGTCGCCATCTCGCAAGTGACACGGCTCGTGGTCGGCACGACGATCGGAACGGCGGCCGCGATCTTCCCGATGACGATCGTCGCAAGCTTTACAATTGCCCGGGTCGTCGAGAACAACCTCGTCAGCATCGACCCCGGTGTCATCGAAGCTGCACAGGCGATGGGCGCAAGCCCGCTCCGGATCATCTTCACGGTCCTGATTCCGGAAGCCCTCGGACCGCTCGTCCTCGGACTGACGTTCGTCACGGTCACACTGATCGACTTCTCGGCAGTTGCCGGAACAGTCGGCGGCGGAGGCCTCGGACACATCGCCATGACCTACGGTTACCAGCGCTTTGACGCCAGCGTCATGATCGTCACCGTGCTGATCCTGATCGTCCTCGTGCAGCTGGCACAATGGCTCGGGAACACACTCTCAAGGAAAATCATGCGGCGATAAGCTTTGCGGAAACAACACTAACATTTAAACCAAAAGGAGAATGAACACCATGAAGAAAATTCGGATTCTGGCAATTGCCCTCATTGCCTCCCTTGCCCTTGCGGCATGCGGCGGCGGAAGTGCTGAAGAAAGCGGCGGCGATACCGTCAAAGTGAAGATCGGCGTCAACGGTGCGGACGGCGCACAATGGCCGATCCTGCAGGAAAAGGCAGCAAAAGAAGGCATCGAAATCAAACTGATCGAGTTCGCCGACTACACGCTTCCGAACAACGCCCTTGCCCAAGGGGACATCCAACTGAACGCCTTCCAGCACATCGCGTTCCTCGGCCAGTATGTCACTGAAAGCGGCAACGACATCATTCCGATCGGCTCCACGATGTTCGCACCGATGGGTCTGTATTCCGAGAAAATCTCTGACGTCTCCGAGCTGAAGGAAGGCGACAAAATTGCCATCCCAGATGACCCGTCCAACCAGGCACGCGCACTTCTTCTACTTGAAAGCGCCGGACTTATTACACTTGCTGACGACTTTGGCATGTTCGGTGACCCGTCCAAGATTGCGGATAACAAACTGAACCTCGATATCTTGCCGATGACTGCCCAGCAGACGCCGCGCGTCCTGCCTGACGTCGCCGCTTCGGTCATCAACAACGGCGTGGCCGGACAGGCCGGCTTCTCCCCTAAGGAAGATGCCATCTTCGTGGAAGATGAAACCGACGAAAACGTCCACCCTTACGTCAACATCATCGCGGCACGCGGTGAGGACAAGGATAATGAAACGTACAAGCGCATCGCAGAGCTTTACCAGGAAGAAGACATTGCCGAGGCTGTCAAAGAAGACACGAATGACGGATCCATCCTCGTCGAACTCAGCCAGGAAGAGCTGGACAAGGCATTTGAAGAACTGAAAAAGTAATCTTGAGTGGAGGGATCCGGAATGACCGTTGCACAGGATGCGAGAGGGAAGATTTGGGGATCAATCGAAGAGAATCGAGAGCGCTATATTGGAGTAAGCCATGACATCCATGCCCGCCCGGAAATCGGGAATGAGGAAGTGTACGCGAGCGGCCTGCTGTCCGCGCTGCTTGAGGAAGCCGGATTCACGGTTAAGCGGAATGTCGCCGGCCACGAAACGGCATTCCATGCCGTGAAGGATAGCGGGAAAGAAGGCCCGACTGTCGCTTACCTGGCGGAATACGATGCGCTTCCGGGACTCGGCCACGCCTGCGGACACAACATCATCGGAACGATGAGTGTCGCAGCAGGAATAGCCCTCGGGGAACGATTGGATGAAACCGGCGGACGGGTGGTCGTATTGGGCACTCCGGCCGAAGAAGGCGGCCCGAACGGCAGCGCGAAAGGAAGCTTTGTCCGCCACGGGTTCCTGGAGGATGTCGATGTCGCCATGATGATCCACCCGGGCGGTAAGACGGCTCCGACCGGCGAAACGCTCGCAGTCGATCCGCTTGATTTCCACTTCTATGGCCGCTCCGCGCACGCCTCCGGTTCTCCGGAAAAAGGCATCAACGCGCTGGACGCTGTCATCGGCCTGTTCAACGGCATTAACGCACTCCGCCAGCAGCTGCCGAAAGATGTCCGGATTCACGGAATCATTACGCACGGCGGCGATGCACCGAATATCATTCCGGACTATGCCTCCGCCCGCTTCTATATCCGTGCGGAAACTTGGTCGCGGACCGAGGAAGTCGCGGCAAAAGTGCGTGCCGTCGCTGAAGGCGCAGCCCTCGCGACCGGCGCCACGGTCAAGATCGAACGGTTCCAGAATGAAGTCCGTGACTTTGTCCTGAACCGCGTTCTCGATGAAACGATCGGCCAGGAACTGTCGGCCGTCGGCGAGCACGTCATCGATGAAAAGCGTTCCGGCAAAGGCTCCACCGACGCCGGCAACATCAGCTATGCTGTTCCGACCGCCCACCCGCACATCAAGATCGGACCGGACGACCTGATTGGGCATACCAATGAGTTCCGCGAAGCCGCCGCCTCCCCGGTCGGCGACGAAGCCCTCATCCGCGGCGCCAAAGCCCTTGCTGCGGCGGGCTACCGCCTGCTCACGGAAGAGCTGCTGCTCCAGAAAATTAAGGTTGAGTTTGAGCGGGCGCTTGCGGCTAAAGGTGAATAAGATTGATTTGATTCCCTCCGTTGCGGCTTTGGCCGTGGCGGGGGGTTTTTTCGATTTGGGGTGGTTTCGTCATTCATGGCTGCGGTTTCGTCATTCGGCGGCGCAGTTTCGTCATTCCCTCCCCTCACTTAAAAACCCCGCCGTCTCCAATGCTGGAGGTAGGCGGGGTCATTCCTTTTTAGCTGAGCACTTTCTCTTTCTTTGCAGCAATTTCCGCAGCAACATCGACAATCATGTCTTCCTGGCCGCCGACGACTCTGCGCTTTCCGAGTTCAATCAGAATGTCCCGGGAATCAATGTCAAACTTCTTGGCGGCCCGCTTGGCGTGGAGCGCGAAGCTGGAGTAGACACCGGCATAACCAAGTGTCAGGCTGTCTTTTGTGATTTCCTGAGGGCTCTGGAGGATCGGCGCGACGATGTCTTCGGCCAAGTCCATCATCTTGTACAGATCGACGCCTGTTTCGATGCCCATCCGCTCGAGGACAGCGACGAGTACTTCCGTCTGGGTATTGCCCGCGCCGGCGCCGAGGCAGCGGACGCTGCCGTCAATGCGTGTCGCGCCTTCCTCAATCGCCGCAAGCGTGTTGGCCATGGCAAGAGACAGGTTGTTGTGGGCGTGGAAGCCGACGTTGACACCGATGGACTGCTTAAGCGCGCGGACCCGTTCGCGGACCTGATCCGGAAGCAGGTAGCCTGCCGAGTCGACGACATAGACAGTGTCCGCGCCGTAGCTTTCCATCAGCTTGGCCTGTTCGACCAGTTTTTCGACCGGTGCCATATGCGCCATCATGAGGAAGCCGACTGTTTCCATGCCAAGTTCCTTCGCATAGGCAATGTGCTGCGGGGACACGTCCGCTTCAGTGACGTGTGTCGCGATGCGTGCCATTTTAGCACCGAGGCCGGCCGCTTCCTTCAATTCATTGAGCGTGCCGATGCCCGGCAGGAGCAGCACTGCGATCTTGGACTTGTCGGCAACGGAAGCCGCGGCTTCGATCAGTTCCATTTCATTCGTTTTGGATAGGCCGTACTGCACGGACGAACCGGCTAGGCCGTCTCCGTGAGAGACTTCGATGTATGGAACGTTTGCGTCATTCAGTGCTTTCGTCACGTCAAGGACCTGGTCGACCGTGAACTGGTGGGCGATGGCGTGGCTGCCGTCCCGCAGGGCGACTTCAGTCAATAGAATGTCTCTTTGTTTTGTCATGGTCCGTTCCCCCTTAAACCGTTTGTTTCGCCAGTACGTTCTTAGCGAACTCTTCTGCGACTTTGACACCTGCGGCCGTCATGATATCGAGGTTCCCCGCGTACTTCGGCAGGTAATCTCCTGCGCCTTCCACTTCAACGAAGATCGTGACCAGGTTGCCGTCAAAGAACGGTTCCGTACGGAGACGGTAGCCCGGCACATACGACTGGACGACATCGGTCATGTCCTGAATCGACTTCCGGATGGCTTCTTCGTCCATTTTCCCTTCCTCGACGAGCGTGTAAATCGTATCCCGCATGAGGATCGGCGGTTCCGCCGGGTTCAGGATGATGATCGCCTTGCCTTTTTTGGCGCCGCCGACTTTTTCGATTGCGCGGGAAGTTGTTTCCGTGAATTCGTCGATGTTGGCGCGCGTTCCCGGACCCGCGCTCAGGCTCGAGATGGTCGCGACGATTTCGGCATATTCGACCGGTGCGACCCGGTTGACGGCGTGGACCATCGGGATGGTCGCCTGGCCGCCGCATGTGATCAGGTTGATGTTGTCCTTGTCCAGGTGCTCGTCCATGTTGACGGCCGCGCACACATACGGGCCGATGGCGGCCGGCGTCATGTCGATCACTTTCTTGCCCGCTTCCTGAAGCACCTTTGCATTGTAGAGATGCGCTTTAGCGGATGTCGCATCGAACACGATATCCGCCAGTTCCGGCTGCTTCAGGAATCCGTCGACGCCGCTGTCAATCGCCGTGTATCCAAGCTCCCGCGCGCGGCGCAGGCCGTCGGATTCCGGATCGATCCCGATTACCGCTGTGAGTTCCAGCACGTCAGAGCGTCCCAGCTTGATCATCAGGTCGGTCCCGATGTTCCCCGAACCGAGAATTGCCACTTTTACTTTTGACACATGAATCTCCCCCTACCCATCATTTTTTCAAAGTTAGACTGTCTGCGGACTGCGATAACCCAGTGCGGCCGAAATCTCGCTTGCCGCCGCCGTGATTTTCCCGACCATCTCTGCAAAGCGCTCATCATCCGCCCTGACTTTCGGAGCGGAGCAGCTGATTGAAGCGGTTACATTCCCCTGGTGGTCAAAGATCGGCGCGGCAACGCACTTGAGTCCAAGCTCAATTTCTTCATCATCGACGGCATAGCCGTTTTCCCGGATGTTGTTAAGGTGTTCCTTGACTGCAGCTGCGTCCGTCAAGGTGTGCTGCGTGTGGGCGACCAATTCTTCGGTCTCCAGCATCCTATCAATCAGCTCGTCGCTCTGATAAGCGAGGATCGCCTTGCCCACGCCCGTGCAGTGGACAGGTGCCCGCTTGCCGACATGCGAATAAATCGTCAGTGTCCTCGGGCCTTCCAGCTTTTCCACGTAGACCACTTCTTCCCTTTCCATGACCGCGAGGTGGACGGTTTCACTGAGTTCCTCCACCAGGCTCCTGATCAGGGGTGAGGCGATTTTCCGGATGTCCATGCTGCTTCCGACGACATTCCCCAGTTCAAACAGCTTGATCCCCAGCCGGTATTTCAGGCTTTCCGGGTCCTGCTGGAGGTACCCGCGATGTTCCAGCGTCTTGATGATTCCGTGGGCGGTGCTTTTCGATAAGCCCAGCTTTTCGCTGATCTCCTTGATGCTGAGTTCTGGTCCCGTAGCCATGAACAGCTCAAGGATATCGATCGCCCGGTCCACCGATTGAATGATTTTCCCGGTCACTACCAACCTTCCTTTCTATCGTTCGACATTGTCGAACGCCGTTCGTAAATATTGATGATGTGTTTATCGTAATCTCTTAGCAGTTCAATATCAATGAAAATTTAGAAAATTTAATTTGGAATTTAAAAAAGGGCAGCCTTCAATTGCAGAAAGCATGCCCTTGCGTATGTTAAAGCATCTCAAATTGCCTGAAGCCCGTCTGGTCCGGGACGTAATCGAGGGTCTTCCCATTAAAGTAATGAAGTTCTCCTTCACTCAGGAGAAATCGAAAGCCGTCCATCGGAAATTCCTTATCACCTTGCTGCCTGGACTCATCCAGGGTCAGCTTCAGGCTCAGCAAACAGCTATCCCTCATCCTTAGACGGACAAACTGGTGATCGAAAGCCTTCAGGCGTTTAGCCAGTTCAGCTTTTGCCGCATCAGAAACGGTAAACATTATTCGAATGCCTGATCCGGATCCTCAGAATAATTCAGGTCCCATGTGAATCCGAACCGGTCCTCCACCTTGGCGTATTTCGCGCCCCAGAACGTGTCCTGGAGCTCCATGATGCGGCGTCCTTCGTCGAGAAGCGCATCATAGAGCCTGCGGATCTCTTCTTCTGATTCGCAGTCGATCAGGAGAGAAAGCCCGCGGCGCGGAACTTCCGGTGCCGGCTCAGTGGAATCGGCCAGCATCAGCTGGAAATTGCCGCGCTTCAGGTGACAGTGGATCACATAGTCCTCGGCACCCTCGGGCGTAGGAAATTCCGATTCCCCATATGTCTGGATGCCGAGATTCTTCATGCCGAACAGATCCGCATAAAATACGGCCGCTTCCTTTGCCCGGCCGTAGAACGTGAGATAAGGTGTAATGCATTCTTTCATCTGGAAACCGCCCCGCTTTCTGATTGTCTTCATTTATCATACCCGATTATTGTGGGAGTGAGCCTGGTTTGCAGAAGGCAGCCAGCCGGCCAAGCGATAATTGAAACCGCCCGCTCCTCCTTCCGGGAAAGCGGGCGGTTCTTTAGCGCGTACAGGCGAATTCATACGAGTTCGTTAACGTGTTATGGATAGTCAGCTCCACCGTGCCGTCATTTTCAAGGCAGCCTTCGGTCAGGGCACTGATCTCATACTTGGTGAAATAATGCTGGGCGGCCAGGAGAAGCGCGACCACCAGAAGCAGCGTGACTGCGATAAGGCCGATCATATGTCTCGTTTGGATCATTGGGGTCCCTCCTCTTCCTTCCTTTTACGGTCCGGGGACAGGAAAGGTTTCAGCGGGTATACTTTCCCGACTCTACTTTCTTTGGTTTTAGAAGAACGCCGGCCAATGTGATCAGACCTGCCACGATGAGCTTTTTCATATTCACACCACCCTGTTTTCAGGCTCGCGTCCTGACAGTACTGCTTCAATGTCTTCGGAATTCATCCGCATCATGGCGAGCCTTGTCTTGACGCTTGCGCTTCCGATATGCGGGAGTGCCGTCACGTTCGGCAGGGTGAGGAGCTTGTGGTCGGAACCGATCGGCTCACCTTCGAAAACGTCCAGTCCTGCAGCCCAGATCTGGCCATTTTTCAGCGCTTCATATAGGGCATCTTCGTCTACGATCCCTCCCCGTGCGGCGTTGACGAGAACGGCGGTTTCCTTCATGAGGCCGAGTTCCCGCTCGCCGATCATGCCACGGGTTTCGTCGGTAAGCGGCGTGAGAACGACGACGAAGTCGGACTTTGAAAGGAGGTCGTCCAGTTCCGCGTACCTGAAGCCGAACATCGACTCGGCTTCCGTTTTGCGGGTGCGGTTGTGATAAAGCACCTCCATGTCAAAACCGGCGGCGCGACGGGCGACGCCTTCCCCGATGCGGCCCATGCCGACAATGCCGAGTGTGGCACCAAAGATATCCATGCCGGTGAAGCCCATCGGCGACCAGGAAGTCCATTTCCCCTCGCGCAGAAACCGCTCCGCCTGACCGGTCTGCCTGGCCGCTGCGAGCATCAGCGTAAACGCAAGGTCCGCGGTCGTCTCGGTCAGGACACCCGGCGTATTTGTGACGGTTAGTCCCCGTTCCTTAGCCGCCTCGATATCGATATTGTTGTAGCCGACGGCAAGATTTGCAATCACCTCAAGATTCTCTCCCGCCTGGATCACGTCGCGGTCGACCGTGTCAGCCACATTCGTCCAGAGCGCATGGACTGTCTTCGCCTTTTCAACCAGCACATCTTTCGGCGGGATCTCGTCCTCGCTGTGCCACATGTCCACGTCAAACAATTCCCGGAGTCCGGCGACGGCTTCTTCCGGCAACTTTCGTGTGATAAAAATTTTCTTCATTCCCCGCATCCCCTTTCACTGTGAAAAACCGCCGGAAACTGCATTCCGACGGTTTTGATCAAGCGTTATTTTGCCGTGACGGCTTCCTTTTCCTCGGAGTGATCGTCCACGTCAACTTCCACCTCAAGCACCTCGACCTCATCGATCTGGTCAAGAAGCCGAAGAAGGCGGCGGCGGTTGATCGTGCGACCGGCCTTTCTCAGTTCGAGCAGGATCCAATCCGGATCCAGAACATCTTCCTGCTCCATCAGGTGGCGCATCAGGGCGATATCCTCACGGTCACGGTCAGACAGCTTGTTTTCCGGCCGGTTCACATAGTTGTAGTAGCCGCTTTCCGATACATCGAGCGTCAGGCAGAGCCGGCGGACCTTGTGCTCGTCCTTCATTTCATGGATCGCATCAAAGCGCTCATTCTTCTTGACGTCGATCATCGATGTGAATTTCTTCAGAATCTCGTTTTCCTCCCGCAACCGGCGCACTTCACGCTCCAGGTCGCGGAGCCGGCGGTTCGGGTCAATGCCCGGGGATTTTGGCTGGCGGCCGCGTTTTTTCGGGATGAGGCCCTCCTCGCCAGATTCCTCATAGGCATCCAGCCAGTTTTTCAGCGTATTCGGGTGGACGCCGAACTCACGTGCGACCGCTCCCTTTTTCCGCTTCTTTTCCAGGACTTCATTCACGGCCCGGAGTCTTTCCTCAAACGTTTTTTGTGGTTTTGCTTCTTTATCTTCCATCACATTAGCCGCCATGCACATTTCCCCCTTGAACAAATTATCATTGACGCAATTATAACAAATTTATGATGTCGATTGTCCATAGTTAAAGGAGGAAATTACATATTTTCTGTAGAAAAAAGGTTTGATTTAAGGGGATTACAGGTCGTCGAAGCCGTTTAGGTCACTTGTCTTCGTGTATTGCCTGGAGGTCTGTTCGAAAAAGTCTGTTTTTGTATCATCAAAACTGTCAACATAAGCACGGATCCATTTCATCGGATTATCGGTGTGTTCCGGATACAGCTCGGACAGGCCGAGCATCCTCAGCATTTTGTTGGCCCTATATTTAATGTAGCCTTCCATCTCCACCAAATCGATGCCATCCACACCGTCCAGCACATATCGGCTCCACAGCGTCTCTTGTACGACCGAGTGACGGTATGCATCATAGATCCATTCGGTGAATGCCGGCGTATTCAGGTCCGGATTCTCCCCCATCGCGGCACGGAACACATCGCTCATCGCCTTCCCGTGCTCCAGTTCGTCGCGGTTGATGTAACTGATCATCGTCGACGTCCCGACCATCTTCCCGTTTCGCGCAAGATTGTAGAAGAAAGCGAAGCCGGAATAAAAGAACAGGCCTTCCAGAAGCGTCGTATACACCATCGCCTTAAGTGCAGTTTCCGCAGTCGGACGGATCGCGAACTCATTGTAGACCTTGGCGATGCGCTCGTTCCGCTTCAGAAGCACCGGGTCATACCGCCCGGTTTCGAAAGATTTCACCTGGTTGTCGAAAGTCGTGACCGAGCTCAAGACATACGCATAGCTGTGGTTGTGCTCGCTTTCCTGGTCGGCGATCGTCGCGAACAGCGATTTGACGGAAGGGTCGGTCACATAATTCGCGAGCTTTGCCGCGACATCCGTCTGCGGCCCGTCCAATGTCGCCAGCAGGCCGATAATCTTCAGGAACGCATCCCGTTCTTTTTGGGAGAGGTTCGGGAACTGCTTGACGTCTTGTGTCATGTCCACCTCATTGGCGGTCCAGAACAAGGATCGGATCCGCTGGCGGAGCTTATAGAAATGAGGATATTTCAGGTCGTTCCAGTTCAGAATGCCGCTCGCCTCTCCGCCGAAGATCGCCGTCGCCCGGTTCGGATTGACCGGGTCAAGCACCTTCACGCGGGTAAGCAGCTGGGCCGATTGTGTCGTCATGTATGGTGGCTCCTTTCTAATGTCAAGGTGTGTCAAATCAAACTTCCGGTCGAGCGAGCGCTCAATTGGCTTTCCAGATACCTCGCAACGCGGAATGTCCATTCCCGCACGCTTCCCTCCTGCCCGCCTCGGGGGCTCTGTTCAATCTTGAGCGGAGGCAGCGGGGACTCATAGAAACGGGCCAGTTTGACGGCAGCCCTGCAGAAAAGCGCATCGCCGCCGAACTGTGTGTCACCGGTTCCGAAGATGAACGTATTCGGCGGTTTATAGCCCACGTCCAGGATAAAGTCCTTCACTTCTTCAGGCACACTGCCCTCCGCCCAGGTGAATGAACCTAATATTAGCGCGTCGTATCCGGAAACATTGGGGACCGACTCACCTCCGATCCAATGAAAATTGACGGAATGGCCCGCCTCCTCGAAGAAATCGGCGATCAGCTCAGCTGCTTCCTTCGTGTTGCCGCTGTATGTGGCGTAGGCGATCAGCACGTCCATGATGCGACCCTCCCTTGGTAGTGCGCCGACCATATTCTTAACTCTCGCCGGCATAATCTTAGCTCTCAGAAATGTTCACGACTGGCACCATTCGCACTCTTCCACGTCACTCGCTGTGGAGCGCGTGTAGTAGGTCGTCTTCATCCCCGACTTCCATGCCTGCAAATGGAGGTCCAGCAGGACGCTGGCGCGGATGGTATTCGGGACGTAAAGGTTGAATGAGATCGACTGATCGATGTGGCGCTGGCGGGCGGCGTTTTGCCGGACGCTCCAGCGCTGGTCGACGATATAGGCGGAGCGACGGTACACATCATAGGTCCGGTGATCAAGGTCCGGTGCCACGACCGGGAGTTTGTAGTCTTTCTTTTCCTCGTGATAAAACGGCTTGAAGACAGGATCAATCGATGCGGTGGAGCCGGCAATGACGGATGTCGAGGAGTTCGGGGCAACAGCCATCATATAGCCGTTTCGGACACCGCTCCGTCCGACTTCCGCCCGGAGCGTTTCCCAGCGTTCCTCCTCGTATCCCCGGCGCTCGAAGTACGTCCCGGTCTGCCAGTCCGAACCGGAAAAGAGCGGATATGCGCCCTTCTCTCGTGCCAGTTTCGCGGATGCACGGATCGTATAGTAGGCGATATCTTCATATAGACTGTCGGCTAATTCAACAGCCTCTTCCGACTCCCACTGGATGTTGTTCTGCGCGAGCAGATGGTGCCATCCGAACGTGCCCAGTCCGATACCCCGGTAACGCCCGTTGGTCACCTGCGCCTGCAGGACGGGGATTTTGTTCAGATCAATGACGTTATCGAGCATACGGACCTGGATGTCGATCAGCCTTCCGAGCACACCCGCCGGCACCGCTTTGCCAAGGTTAATCGATGACAGATTGCAGACGACGAAATCTCCTGGCGTCCTTCTGCTGACGATGACGCCGTCTTCCAGCACTTCCTGTGAAGCGCTCGTCGCGCTCATATTCTGGGCAATTTCTGAGCACAGGTTGGACGAGTAGATGATCCCTTCATGCTTGTTCGCGTTCATCCGGTTGACTTCATCGCGGTAAAACATGAACGGCACGCCTGTCTCGAGCTGGCTGCGCATGACGCGCTTCATAATATCGATCGCCGGTACCTTTTCAGAATGGATATCCGGGTGCGCAACGCATTCTGCATACCGCTCGCGGAAAGAGCCGCTCCCCCGCTCTTCGTCATAGAAGTCTTCAAGCGACCAGCCCATGACGGTGCGCACTTCATGAGGGTCGAACAGATGCCAGTCGCCACGCGCATCGACCTGTTCCATGAACAGATCAGGCAGACAGACACCGGTAAAGATGTCATGGGCACGCAGGCGCTCGTCGCCATTGTTGAGCTTGAGGTCCAGGAACGTGAGGATGTCCTTGTGCCAGACATCCAGGTAGACAGCGACTGCCCCCTGGCGCTGGCCAAGCTGGTCGACGGATACAGCGGTATTGTTCAGTTGCTTGATCCACGGAAGAACACCGGATGATGCGCCCTTGAAACCTCGGATTGCGGCGCCCCGGGAGCGGACTTTCCCCATGTAAACGCCGATCCCGCCGCCGTATTTGGACAGGTTTGCGATGTCAGTGTTCGAATCATAGATGCCCTGTAGCGAATCGTCGACAGTGTCAATAAAGCAGGATGACAGCTGGCCGTGCGGCTTTCCGGCATTCGCGAGCGTCGGCGTCGCGACGGTCATATAGAGATTTGATAGTGCCCAGTAGGCTTCCTCGATTTTTCCGAGCCGGTCTTCCGTTTCGTTCCTCATCAGCGTCATCGCGATAACAAGCCAGCGCTCCTGTGGCAACTCAACCGGCTTTTTATTGAAATCAGTGGCCACATAGCGGTCTGTGAGTGTCTTCAGGCCGGTGTACGTGAACAGCCGGTCGCGTGACGGATCGAGAAACGTACCGATTTCCCGGAGCTCGCGTTCAGAGTATTGCTCGGTAAGCGCGGTTGTGTAGAAGCCGGCTTCAGCCTGTGTGCGGACATGGTGCGCGAAGTCGCCGTAGACTTCTTCCGTGCCGCGGCGCTCCTTCTGCTCGCGGTAAAGTTGGGCAAGCAAAATGCGTGCCGCAACATCCGTCCAGTACGTTTCTGTCTCATCGACCCGGCCGAGCGCCTCGCGGATCAGATGCTGCGGGAGTGCCGGGCCGCTATAGTCTTCTGCAGCGCGGCGGAGCGGGGCGATTTTATCTGCCGTGAATTCCTGTTCCAATGCGGATAGGATGTCGGGCTGATCTGTCTGTTTGGTGGTGACCATGGATATTCCTCCTTAGTGGTTATGGCGACGCGAAATGGTGTGTTGCCGGCGCGAAACCGGTCTTCAGACGCGCAAAAGCCCCGTCCGAAGAAGGTTCTTCGGCGGGGCTTCCGCTGTTTGCGTGTGGGTAATGGAGGATCGGGCCCGGGGATGAATGAAGAGATGAATAAAAGATATGAAAGGCCGGCGCCCGTTCGCATCCACCTCTCAACCCCCGAAGAAAGTGTCGCTTGCCGATGGATGGCAGGTCTACTGGCTCGCGCTTCTTCCTTCCGCCGGCCTTCCCGCAGCAACGGCTGCAGTGGCTTCTTCGGCGGTCGTCGGCGCTTACAGTTGCGGGGACAGCTCCGGATTTTCCGGATTCCCTTTTAAACCGCGATTGGTACCAACCCATCGTTACTACAATATATTGTGTTGTCAATTCTCATATAGCCTAACATATTGTGTTTTAAACGTGAATAGGACGAAAGGCTACGAAATTTGGCGAAGCGTGTCATCCACACACGGATTCTACTATACCAGACATATCGCTCCCGACAAGGGCGTTCGTTTATTCCACTAATTTCAGTCCTACCGCAGCCCCGAGGATCATCAAGATAAATAATATCCTCCGCCAATCTTTGGATTCCCCGTAGATCCACATGCCGGCAAGTGCTCCGCCGGATGCACCGATGCCCGTCCAGATGGCATAGGCGGTGGACATAGGAAAGAATTCCATGGCGTACGCGAGCAAGATGAAGCTGGCGCCGAATGCGCCGACCAGCAGCAGAAGCGATTTGGCGTTGCGTTCCCGGTTGAGCCGGTTGATGCTCAGGACGCCGGCGGTTTCAAACAGACCGGCAGCAATCAGTGAGAGCCATGCCATTCGTTTTCTCCCCCTTCATCCGTGACGAATTTCAGTCCGATCACACCCGTAAGCAGGACGGTGATCAGGATCAGTTTGGCCGGGTTGACCGCCACACTGAACAGGATGATCTCGGCGATGACGGTGCCTGCCGCACCGAGACCGACAAAGACGGCATATGCAGTGCCGACAGGTAAGGTGCGGCTGGCAACGATCATCAGATAGAAGCTCACCCAGATGGCCGCAGCGGTTCCAAGCCATTCCATTGCGCTTTCCGCGTGTTTAAGTCCGATCACCCAGCCGACTTCGAAGACAGATGCGACGATGATTTTTCCCCAGTCTTTCATGTAATTGTCCTCCTCTACTGATTTCCTCACCCTGTCGGACCGGCACCCTGTCCAAACAAAAAAGCCCGGGAGCATGCTGATCCGACAGCATCTCCCAGGCTTTTATCCTTCCGTGGCACGGCAATTAATGCCGTGAGCCCCCTCTCGGACCAGACCGGCGCACTCGGCGTCGCGGAACCCTAGGGGACTTGTTTGTATGAGGTTGGTTTCATTATAGCAATTCGGCCTTGGGCGGCAACTCTCAGGCTTGGGGAGGGGAATTCGTCAGTGTGTGTGAAAGTACACTATTAGCCCGCGAAAGTACACAATCAGGTCACGAAAGTACACCATTGTCCCTTGAAAGTACAGCAAGCTCTCCCATTCCTCAGACGAGGCTTGCCTCTACGACCCGTGTATACCGGTTTTCTCTAAACGGCAACCCCAGATGATTGCGCAGGGTCACACCTTCATAATCCTCCCTGAACAGGCCACGTTCCCTTAAAATCGGGACGACTCCGTTCACAAAACTCTCGAGAAGACCCGGCAGGTTGGCGATCAGCATGAAGCCGTCTGCCGCATCCGTCCGGTACCACTCTTCAATCCGGTCGGCCACTTGTTGCGGTGTTCCGATAAACGGGGTTTTCGGTGCGGCTTCTCGCATGGCCGCCTCTCTTAAAGTGAGTCCATCGCGGCGGGCGCCTCTGATGATGCGCTCGGTATCGCTCTGGAATCCGTTCGCTCCAAGGCCGCCCAAGTCCGGAAACGGCTCGTCCGGATCATATTGGGTGAAGTCATGGTGGTCGAAGTGGCGGCCGAGGTCGGCGAGCGCTTCATCCAGCGAGACGGTGGCAGTAAGCTCTTCGCGGATGCGGAACGCTTCTTCCTCCGTCTCCGCGACAATCGGGCTGATGCCCTGGATGACGAGCAATTCATCCGGGTTCCTGCCGGCGCGCACCGCCCGCTTTTTCATGTCCCCATAATACTCACGGGCCGCTCCGATATCCCCGTCGATCGCAAAAACGACTTCCGCCGTGTCCGCCGCAAATCTGCGTCCATCCTCCGACTTGCCTGCCTGGAAGATGACAGGCTGTCCTTGTCGCGACCGGGCAATGTTGAGTGCGCCTTGGACTGAGAAAAACTCCCCGTCGTGATCCGCCTCGTGCATCTTATCCGGATCAAAGAAGTCGCCGCTCGCCTTGTCGCGCACAAACGCATCATCTTCCCAGGAATCCCACAGTTTCTGAACCACTTCGGTGAATTCGGCGGCCATCCGGTAGCGGATACTATGCTCCGGGTGCATATCCCGGCGGTGACCGAAGTTGAGCGAGGTGCCGCCAAGGCCTGTCGTGACAGCGTTCCATCCTGCACGCCCCCCGCTCAGCATATCGAGGGAGGCCAGCTGCCTGGCCGCGGCAAAAGGTTCGCTGTACGTGGTCGAAACCGTCGCGACGAGCCCGATCCGGGAAGTCACAGCCGCTAGCGCGGACAAAATCGTGAGCGGCTCGAAGCGGTTCAGATAATGGGGAGTCGACTGCGGGGAAATGTACATCGCGTCCGCGACAAAGATGAAATCAAATTTACCGCGTTCCGACACGAGAGCCTGTTTCCTATAGAAATCAAGGCTGACACTCGCATCAGAGGGGATCGCCGGATGCCTCCAGTCCGTCCGGCGTTCCCCCACTCCGTGAATCATCGTCCCCAGAATCATTCCTTTTCCCATGATGCATACCTCCCGGATGATATTGGCTTCATCATACCGCCTTTCTTTACAGGTGTAAAGACACCTTTTACTGGACAATTTCCGACTTTATTTCCCGGGAAATGTCGAAAACGCCCTTTCCTCGTCGGGAAAAGGCGTTTCATTTAAAGGGCGGCCTGTATCGTTTTCCGGTAATAGCCGATTGTGAGTATGGCGAATGCGAGGTAGACCAGGGCATATGCGATCATCGCGATGGTCACAGGCATTGTGATATCAGTTGACGTGAACAGGAACGAGACCGATTTTATGGCGAATACGGAGTGGACAAGGCCCATCAACAGCGGAATCCCGAAGACGAATGCCTGCTTGCGGCGGATGCCTTTCATGATTTCGCCGGTCTTGAATCCGAGCTGGCGGAGTGTCGTGTAGCTGCGCTTTTCCTGTTCGGCCTCGCTCATCTGCTTGAAGTACAGGATGCTGCCGGTCGAGACTAGGAAAGCAAGACCAAGGAAGCCGGTGATGAAAATCATGATGCCGTTGTATGACAATGATTCCTTATAGGTGGAATAGAAATCGAGGGTCATTTCTTCCCTGTAGTTCTTGAAGATAGCCGAAGCTTCTGCAAGGTCACCCTTGTCGTCCAGATTAAAGGCGACTAGAGGACGATGTGACTCAGCCGGAGCCGCTTCCTTGATGCGGTCGAATGTTTCCCCATTCAAAGTCAGTTGCGTATAAACTCCCGCATAACCGCTTGCCACTTCCTGTGTACCAATGGAAGTGACGTTCAATTTCTCCGTTCTTCCATCCACAGCGACAGAAGCCCCAACCGGAAAGACTTCTTTGGTCAGAAGCCAGGAAATCCCATTATTATGGATCGTCGCTTCTCCAGTTTCCGGCTCTTCGATGTCGAGTCCGGCTGCTTTCAGTTCCCGTGTATCAAACACGAGCAGTTCAACCGTGTTCCCTTCCCAATTGAGAAGATCCGGCAGATTTTCACCGCTAAATGCACCGGTCAGCTCAAGATAAGTGATGGGCTGCTGGGTGTATCCGATGCCTGCACTGTCCAGGTCTTCGGCGAACTGTGCGGCTATTTCCGCAGAAGTCCCTTCGTTGCCTTCTCCTACTTCGTCAATCAGAAAGTCGTGCGGAACCCTCACGCGCGTTTCCTGCTCAGTCGAGTAATACATCGAGTAGGCAAACCCTGCCATGGCGAGAGTCATCGCGGACAACGTCGTGATGACGGTGAGCGACTTTGCGTTGGCCTTCATCCGGTGCATGAGCGGTGCGAGGGACAGGGCGCCGGCAAGCCCGATGTGGCCATTCTGCTGTTTTCTGACCAGGGTCATGAGCCAGCCGATCGTCACACGAAACGCGATGTAAGTTCCGACTATGACGAGCATGAGGACAAGCAGCATATTGAAAAACAGAAACGCGGTCATCATGTATTCCGAGTTGGCGAACCAGTAGCCGATGCCGATCATGGCGATGCCCAGGATTCCGAGAAGTGCAGACAGGATTGGCTTTGGCTGCTTCGGATGTTCATCCTTTTTATCATCATTGAACAGATCGATCAGCTGCGAGCGACGGATTTTCCAGAACATGCGGAACGATGTGATGACGATCAGGACGGCGAATACGACCGCTGTCTGGAGAAACGCCGCTCCACTGAATGACAGATTAACGAACCCTTCGTAGCCGACGAGCTTCATGAGAAGCAGCAAGAACAGCCTGGAGACGAGCATCCCTGCGCCGATTCCGACGATGAAGGCGCCGGCACCGAGCAAGATGTTTTCAATGATGAGGAGGCGCGACACCGCGCCTTTTGTCAGGCCGACCAGCTGATAAAGTCCGATTTCCCGGCTCCGGCGCTTCAGGAACAGGTCATTCGCATAGGTCACGAAGATGAGAAGGATCCCGAACAGCAGGACGGTCGCTGCCTGGAAGCCGGATGCCATCTTGGCCGACAGGTCGGTCTGTTCCACGACGGCCGAGTCGTGCTGAAGCGTCGAGAAGATGAAAAACAGCGTGACGCCGAAGATCAGCGCGAAAAAGTACAGATAGTAATGTTTCAGGTTTTTCCGCATGCTGCGGATCACAAGGTCAACGAGCGTCAACGCGGTCACCTCCAAGCACAGCCTGCATGTTCAGGATGTCCTGGAAAAATGCCTGGCGAGCTTTGTCACCGCGGTACAGCTCGGAGTACATCGCGCCGTCCTTCAGGAAAATGACTCGGCTGCAGTAGCTGGATGCGACCGCATCGTGAGTGACCATCATGATCGTCACGCCGCGTGATTTATTGACGTCTTCCAGCGTGCCGAGCAGCGCCGACGCTGACTTGGAGTCGAGCGCTCCTGTCGGCTCGTCGGCGAACACCATCGACGGATGGTTGACGAGCGCACGCGCGGCGGACGTCCGCTGTTTTTGACCGCCGGATATTTCATGCGGGTATTTGTGGCCATGCTCCTTGATGCCAAGGATGCCCGCGATGTCGTTGAACTGCTCCTCGGCCGCCTTTTTCGAAAGCCCGCCGAGGGACGCCGGAAGAAGGATGTTTTCTTTGACCGTGAGCGTATCCAGCAGGTTGTAGTCCTGGAAGATAAATCCGAGCTTGTCGCGGCGGAACGTCGACAGTTGCGCATCCTTCATTTTCGATGTTTCCTGTCCGTCGATCGTGATTGTGCCTGATGTCGGACGGTCGATCGTCGCGAGCACATTCAGAAGTGTCGTCTTCCCCGCTCCCGACGGTCCCATGATTCCGACAAACTCCCCTTCACGCACTTGGAGATTAATCCCTTTTAGCACTTCGGTAGAATTCAGTTTGGAACCGAACGATTTGCTGATCTGATGCGCCTGCAGCACTGTGCGGCCATGTGGTTGGTTGGTGTTTGTCACCATGATGATTCCTCCCGGCGGCGGGATTTATAGCCCCGCCCGATTTGTTGAGTTTATCATAACGCGCACAGGCGACTGCGGTCGTTCGATATTGGTTACAATCAAGGTGGCACAAGTGACGATTCTGTAAGGTTAGGCGTGCAAGACGGAATGAAGCGGGACATTCGCGTCAGGCATCAGGATATTCATGATATAATTTGGTGAATTATTTAGGCTCAAAAGGATTGGCCTGAAGCCATGCGACCGCAATTTCACGGTTATGCCTTCAACAATGTTGCACGAATAGCGTTCATAAAAGGAGAGACTCAAACATGACCAACATTACCCCGTTCCTCATGTTCCAGGAAGCCAACGCAGAGGAAGCAATGAACTTCTACACATCGCTCTTCAAAAACTCTGAGATCACCAGCATCGTCCGGTATGGTCCGGATGTTCCCGGCGGCGAGGAAGGCACCGTTATGCTTGCGACATTCACATTGAACGGCCGCGAATTCAAGTGCATCGACAGCAGCATCCGCCACCAGTTCGACTTCACCCCGTCTATCTCGATCTACGTGGACGTCGACACCGAAGAGGAAATCGACCACTTGTACAGCAAGCTTGCAGAAGGCGGCATGGAACTCATGGCACTCGGCAACCACGGATTCAGCCGAAAATTCGGCTGGGTCAATGATAAGTACGGGGTGTCCTGGCAGATCAATTTGCCGTGAGCGTCCGACAGGGATGCTTCGCCACTTTCAGGGGTAGATTCGTCACTTTCAGCGCCACATTCATCACTTGCGCATTAAAACTGTACGATCTATCGTCTATTATCCCATCAAAAAAGGGACGCATCGCGCGTCCCTTTTGTCATGCCCCGAACTTAACATTCGTGGGCATCTCTCAGGCTAATATCAGCCTTTTATTAACGTCAAAAAGGATAGCAAATGCCACCCCTCCTGATCCTATTGAAAAATGGATTCTATCATGCAAAAAGCAATTAACGTTATGGGAATCACGATTAAGCTTGTACTATGGGGAAATAAGCCAAAGTACGGCAGCGATAAAGACAAGAGTATAACCAGCGTAGCTATTATTCTGACAGCCAATAGTTGATCTTTGGTATGCAAACTTTTCACCCACCCTTGATGTACAGGTTATTCAGAACGTGACTGCCCGATAAGCGACTGCAGGAACTGAATTTTCTTCGACTGCCCCAAAACAATCATCATCAAACCTAATTTCAGAATCAGAGATGCGATGAAGCCCAAGTCATCCCAAATCCCCCCTATCCTGATGCAGGTCACATCGTACGGCAAGGCTAACACAGGACGGAATTGGTTTAAATAGGAAAAGGGACGCATCGCGCGTCCCTTTTGTCATGCTTCGATATAGAAAAGATATTCCTGGCCGGATTTCTCTGGTTCTTTGGCGAGTTTATAGCCGGCGGTGACGACTTCTTCCGGAACGTTGCGGAATGAGCCGGGGCAGTCGGTGACGACGTGGAGGACCTGGCCTTTCTGCATTTCTTTGAGGGCGTCGAGTGTGTAGATGACCGGGTACGGGCAGGATTCGCCGCGCAGGTCGAGTGTGAAGTCAGCTGACAATTCGTTTCTCCCCTTTCGGTAGGATCAGTGTGCCGCGCTTGTGTTTCGAGTAGAGGTCGACGAACAGATAGCACGCGGTGAGCATCGTGAGCGTGGCGATGATCGCCCAAATCGGGCCCATCGCCGGGATGAGATTCAACTTCTCGCCGCCTGCAACAAGCAGGTTGTAGACGCCGAGGTGGTCCCAGGCAAAGGCGAGCGCCGTGACGCCGATGAGATTTCCGGCGAAGACGAACAGGTACAGCACCTGGCCTTCCATGAGGCGGTACATCATACCGGTCTCACAGCTGCTGGCAAGGACGATGCCCAGTCCGAACAGGAAGCCGCCGACGAATGTGCCGATGGAGGTGACCTGGGTAATTGGCGTCATGCCGGTATTTGCAATGATGATGATTGTCAGCAACGAGCTGATCGCCATGGCGATCACAATCGCCTTTGCCATAAGCGTGCGGCCGGTGATCCACAGGTCTCGGAACGCTGACGTAAAGCAGATCTGGCCGCGTTCGATCAGGATGCCGAAGATGGCGCCAAAGATCGCTGCGGTGCCGAGAAGCGGACGGCCGGTCATGAAGAACCAGGCGATCAGAGCTGCGTAAAGCAGCGCGATCAGGCCGCCGATATACGGCTGGATGACCTGCTTTTCCTTTGCAGTTACGGGTGCCGGCCCGCCTTTCATGAGCTTCGGCTTCCCTTTCCACCATTTGGTCTTGGCGACCTTCACGCCCAGGTAAGTGCCGAGGCCTGTCGCGACGATGAAGATCCAAGAGTGGAACGAGAACTGCGGGACGCCGGTAAAGAACGCAGCAAGGTTGCAGCCCATCGCAAGGCGTGCGCCGAACCCGGCGATCGTTCCGCCGATCAGGCCCTGTACGTAGCGTCGCTTCTGCTTTGGCTTGCGGATTTTGAAGTTATTGGCGAGAAGGACGGTGATCAGGGCGCCAATCAGCATGCCCCAGACGATCCAGCCGTCGGAGCGGGCGAACGTCGAGCCTTCCAGATGGACCAGGTCAAAATAGGCCCAGGTCGATGTATCAACGCCGAAGAACTCAACGACATGCCCGCCGAGCCGCGTGAACTCGCCGGTCACCGCCCACACCGTGCCGGTGAGCCCGAAGTAGGCCGCACTGAAGATGCCGGCCGCCACCAGCGCCATAACCGGGTTCCAATACTGGCCGAACACCCGATTGTAGAGGGTTTTCATGATGAGGACTCCTTCTATTCTACTGAAAAAAAGACGGATGCAAGATCCGCCGGTCAGTCGTTTTCCTTAAAAAGTATAGTCCTCACTCCAGGGTTCGTCAAATTGGCTCCGGGAACAGGGCGGAGCCGTTTTATTTCCCCTGCCCTGTCTGTCCTTGGTCCCGCTCCTCTTTCCTCTTCGCAATCATCCCCCGCACGACATCCGGTGCCGGCCCGCCGGTGATGCGGCGGCGTTCGACGAAGGCGACCGGGTCGGCGATGGCTTTCCAGTCCTCTGCGGTAAGTGCCACATCACCGAGCCAGCCGTTGACCGTTTCGAGCGGAATCTCATAAAGTTCCTTTTCCTGCCGGTCGGCTTCGCGGGCGATCAGACTTGCCTTGTGATGGGCCCGGCGGAATGAGACGCCGTAGTCCCTGGCGAGCACGTCCGCCAGTTCTGTGATGGTGATCATGTTCTCTCTCGCCTGGCGGAGGGCGCGATCTTTGTTGAAGGTGAGCGTGGTCACGACGGCATGCATCAGCCGGAGCACACGGGTCGCCTTTTCAAAGCCGGTATACAGATGCGGCTGGAGGTCATCTTCGGTGTCGTTGATATCGCCGTACGGCGTGTTATGGATCATGTGGATGACTGCAAGGCCTTCCGACGCGGCGCTCGAGGCGAGTGCGCGGGAGTGCTCCATCGAGACCGGATTCCGCTTTTGCGGCATGATGCTCGAAATCTGCACGTAGGCATCGGACACCCGAAGCAGGCCGACTTCTTTGGAAGCCATCCGGAGGAATTCCTGGATCCAGCGGCCCATGTTCGTCATGAGGCTGACAAGGCTCTGGGCGGCTTCGATCAGGTAATCCCCGGTCCCGATGGCGTCATACGAGTTCTCGATCATCCCCTCGAACCCGAGCAGTTCCACCATCCGCTCCCGGCTGATCGGGAAGCCGGTCGTCGTGATCGCGGCCGCGCCCATCGGCGACTGGTTCACCGTGTGGCGGGCTCGCTTCAGCCGCTCGATGTCCCGGATCAGGTTGTCGTAGATGGCGACGAGGTAATGCCCGAACGTCGTCGGCTGGGCAGGCTGGGTATGGGTGTGCGCCGGCATGACCGACTCCACATGCTCCTCCGCCTGGGCGAGCAGGGCTTCAGCCAGAGCTTCTGCCTGTTCGACCGTCTCGGCCAAATACTGCCTGAGGACAATCCGGTACATCGCCTCGCCCATGTCGTTCCGGCTTTTCGCGATATGCATCTTGCCCGCCAATTCCTCGCCGATCAGCTCGCCGATCTTCGATTCCACGAGGAAAAACAGGTCTTCATGCTCCGCGGAGTACTTGAGTTCCGCCCGGTCCATCTTCCAGACTTCCCGGATGGCGTTCAGAATCTTGCCCGCCTCCGCTTCGGCCAGGATCTTCTGCTCGGCGAGCATCTGGGTGTGGGCGGCGTGTACCTCGAACATTGCATCAAAGAGGTAGTCACGCTGGTCGTCAAACACCGGACGCAAAAGAACGTCCACATACGTTTTTCCAGGGAAGACATCCCCGTCGGCCACAACAAATTCTTTTTTCCATGCACTCATAATGCTGGCACCTCAAATTCTTTTTGATTAACCCAGTGACTTTTCTGCCTTGACCCCGAGGAATCTGCTGGAGATGAACATGACCACTGCAATTAGAGCCACCTGGATCATGCCGTATGCTGCAGCCTGCCCGATGTTGAACATCCGGAGCTGGTTCATGATTTCAATCGAGATCGGACGGTTGCCGATCGTGTAGAGAAGGACGGATGTCGGGAATTCCCCGACCGCCTGAACAAACGCGAGCAGTGTACCACTCAGGACACCCGGAAGGATAATCGGAATGACGACTTTCCGGAATGTATAGAACCATTTCGCTCCCAGATTCTGTGCAGCTTCTTCGATGGAATCATCCAGTTGCTCGAGAACAGCGTTCGTCGATCGCACAACAAGCGGCAGGAAGCGGATAAAGTAGGCGAGCGGCAGGATCCAGAAGGTCCCTACAAGGATCTGTCCGAACGAAAACGGGTTCGGCGAGTTAAACGCCAGAATCAGGTTCATCCCGACAACGGTCGCCGGAAGAGCCCAAGGAATCATCACGAGAATATCCAGGAGATTCTTCCCGACGAACTTCCGTTTGACAAGTGCATAGGACGTGAAAATCCCGAAAACAAATACGCCGAGACAGGCGATAAACGCCATGATCAGACTGTTGCGGACCGGCTCCCAGATATATGGCGTATCAAACAGCATCGTATAGTTTTCCAGGTTGAATGCGGTCGGGTAGGTCTGCCATGTCCAGGTCCCTTCCGGCACGAGTGACAGGATAAGCAACGTTGCATGAGGCAGCAGAAGTACGATCATTGCGATGACCCCGAGTGTGACCATCGTCCACTTTAGGAGCGGATTGCTCACTTCACTCCGGTGCGCACCGATTCCCTTGGACGCCATCCGGTAATCCTTCCTCCCCTGATACCAGCGCATAAACAGAAGGAACGTGATCGAGACAATCGACAGGATGACCGACTGTGTTGCGGCCATCTCAAGATCACCATTGATCTTAGAGAAGTAAATCTGCAAACTCAGCACCCGGAACCCGCCGGCCAGAAGGAACGGCGCACTAAAGCTGGCCATCGACACCATGAAGACAAGGAGCGAGGCTGCAACCAGGCCCGGTGTCAGGAGCGGGAACGTTACCTGCCAGAACACTTTGAAGCGGTTCGCACCCAGATTGGATGCCGCTTCTTCGAGGGAAGGATCCAGATTGGACAGGGCGGATGCCGTTGTCATATAGAAATATGGATACATCGTATAAGCATGAACGATCAGAATGCCGGAGATCCCGCCGATTTTAAACGGAACTTCCGAGAGATTCAGCAAGTCCTTGATTGCATTCGGGATGAGGCCTGCTTCTCCGTAGAGGAACATAAACGCCATGACGCCGACGAGAGAAGGCAGGACGATCGGCATGATCGCAATGTTGGAAAAGAACCGGCGGCCCGGAAACTCATAGCGGTTGAAGATGTATGCGAGCGGCACGCCGATCAGCGCGCTGAACAGGACCGACAGCAATGAAATCCAGACCGAGTTCCAAAGTGCCTGCAGGTTGGCCTTCGCCTTCGAACCAAAGAAGTCCTCATAGTTCTGGAGCGTGGGGACGCCATTTTGGAAAAAGCTCTCATAGGCCGTCCTCAAGGTCGGATAAAGCACATAGCCGATCAGAATGAGAATGACCGGGATCAGGAGCAGCAGTGTCTTCCTTTTTTCAGCGTTCAGCATGACGGCGCCCTCCTTTAGCGGACTGGCGCAGATTCCGATTTTTCATGAATCACACCCCCGCTTTCGGCACAATCCGGATCTGGTCTTCCGGAAGGCGGACATGCACATCGGCGCCTTCTTTCAGATAGGTGCTCGGCCCCTGGTTCAGTGCGGTGCCGACTAAGGTCAGATGATCGTTCATCTCTACATAGGTATGTACGGCCGCTCCGGTAAACTGGACCATTTTCACTTTCCCGGGAAAAACATTTGCTCCGGTCAGCGGCTGGTCAGACACTTCCACAGCTTCCGGCCGTACCGACATGCACAGCTCATCGTTTTCGGTGTATCCGCCAATGTTCAGGGAGGTGTCCTTGACCGCCAATTCTCCGTTCAGCTTATCGGCATGATACGTTCTCCGGCCTTCCCCGGCATGGACTTCTTTGACTGTCAGGAGATTTGTTTCTCCGATGAATTCGGCGACGAAGTCGTTGACCGGTTCATTGTAGATCTCTGTCGGTGTGCCTACCTGCTGGCATTTGCCGAAATTGAAGACGGCAATCCGGTCGCTCATCGTCAAAGCCTCGACCTGGTCATGCGTCACATAGATTGTCGTGATCTGATATTCCTTCTGCAGCCGGAGGATTTCCGCCCGCATTTCATCCCGCAGCCGCGCATCCAGGTTACTGAGCGGCTCATCCAGCAAGAGGATGTCAGGTTCGATGACGAGTGCACGGGCCAATGCGACCCGCTGCTGCTGGCCTCCGGAAAGCTGGCTTACCTGCCGGTCGACATACTGGTCGAGCCGCACTTTCCTTAACACGTCTTCCACGCGTTTTTTCGTTTCTTCCTTACTCATCTTCCGCACCTTCAGGCCGAACGCGACATTCTCGAAAACGGTCATGTGCGGGAACAGCGCATAGTTCTGGAACACCATGCCGGTATTCCGTTTTTCAGGCGGGACGGTCGTCATATCACGATCGTTAAATTTCACGACCCCTTTTGTCGGATAGTAGAATCCTGCGACCATCCGTAGAGTGGTCGTCTTTCCGCAGCCGCTCGGCCCGAGGAAAGTGAAAAATTCCCCTTCCTTGATCAGGAGGTCAAGGTCCTCTACCGCCGTCACTTTGCCAAATTGCTTGGTAATCGCTGATAAATGAACGGTTGACACAGCAACCACTCCCTTCCCTGTAAAAACACTGGACTATCACGGGCATTGCTGCCCGCGATAGTCCAACGTCAAAAGTAAACGCTATACGGAGCCCATGCAGCCTGCAGGTTACTCGCCTGTTTCTTTTTCTGCGTTTTTGATCTGGTTATCCCAGTGATCCATCCACTCATCGGATTTTTCCTGGAACAGTGCCCAGTCGATATCCATCGGCTTGATGTCTTCTTCGGCTTCAGTGATCCATTCCGGAAGATCGGTCACGTCTTCACGTGTCGGAATACGGTAGTATTTTTCCGCGAGCAGTTTTGCAGCTTCCGGTGTGTTGACGAACTCATAGAACGCTTCTGCCGCTTTCGGATGAGGCGCATCCTTGACGATTGCAATACCTTCCGTAAGGACCGGCGTTCCGCTTTCCGGCAGGACATAACCAAACGGATAGCCCTTTTCTTCCGCGAGCATGACGGCATCCGGCATGTTCCAGACCGTCAGGGAGCCGACGCCTTTGGCGAGCTGGTTGTACATCAGCTCAGGGTTGGCCGAGTATTCTTTCGTGTTGTTGTCCAGCTTCTCAAGCCATGCGTAGCCTTCCTGCGGATCTTCCGTATCCTTGTAGGTCCGGTAGATCATTGCCGAATAGATGGTACGCATCGTACCGGATGCAAGCGGATAGCGGATGATCAGCTCATCCTGCCACTTCGGATCAATCAGGTCGTCCCAGTCTTTCGGAGCTTCTTCTTCGGAGATTTCCTTGTTGTTGTACATGATGACTTCCGGCGTCATCGAAGTACCGCTCCACATCCAGTCTTCGTCATGATACATTTCATCAAGCGCATCCGCGTAGGACGGCTTGTATTCGGCAAGCAGCCCTTCATCTTTGGCCTGGTCGAAGTTCACTTGAGGTGCACCCCACCAGACGTCAGCTTGTGTATTGTTTTTCTCGGAGCGGACCCGGTCCAAAATTTCCTGCGAGCCCATGTCCAGGAACTCCATCGTGATACCGTACTCTTCTTCAAAGCGTTGCTTGAAGTCCCCCAAAATGTCACTGCCATGCGGAGAATAAACGACGACTTTCTCCTCCAGTTCCTCTGAAGCGGAAGTTTCACCGCCCGCATCTCCGGATGTTCCGGAAGAATCCTCTTCCTCTCCTCCGCCGGAATCGGCCATACACCCTGCCAAGGCAAGCGCAAACAGCGCCGTCAAAACAAGCAACCAGCTTTTCTTAATCCATTTTCCCATCCAAACTGCCCCCTTCTGATTTAAATGTTGTACATCCCCTCATGTTCTTTCAGCAACAATGCAACAGCGCCGATCACGCCGGCTTCCTTTCCGAACGCCGTCCTGACGATCTCACATTCTTTCGGTGCGTACCGCTTCACGTTGTCTGAGACAATCGGCTGGATCACATCGAATGACTGTGACAGACCACCCCCTAAAATAATCAACTCCGGGTTCAGCAGGGACACGTAATTCGCGACTGCAATCCCGAGATGTTCCAGTGCGTTTCTGAGCATTTCGGCTGAAGCCTTATCACCGGACCGATACAATCCGAACGCCTCGGCAGCCGTCACTTCCCTGCCAAGACGCTCTGACAGCGCAGTGCCGACAGAATTTCCGCCCGCCACACTTTCAAGGAATCCATAACCTTCAAAGGATGGCCGGTACGTTTTGGCAAGATTCCGATCCGTCACCATGTAACCGAGCTCGCCCGCACTGTACTGGCTCCCCCTGAACAGTTGCCCGTTCAGGATAATCCCGCTTCCGATACCCGTTCCGATGGCAATATAGATCAGGTTCTGCTTGCCCCTGCCGCGCCCCGTCCAGTGCTCCCCGAGTGCTCCGATATTGACGTCATTGTCCACGTATACCGGATACGGAAACACTTCCTCCAGCTTTCCTTTGACAGGATAATCCTTCCATCTGAGAGCCGGTGCTTCTTCGACAATCCCGGTCTTTACGTTGGTCACCCCAGGAACACCGGCGCCGACACCCAGAATTTCTTCCTGTTCCAGGGAAAGCTCTGCCATCATTTCATCGGCCATCTTCCGGATTGTCGGGAAGAAATCGTGATTCAAACATTCCTGTGTGGGGAATGTCCGGTAACTCTCAAGCTCCCCTTTAAGATCGGTGATTCCAACAGCTACCTTTGTTCCCCCGATATCAATTCCGATACAATGAGCCTTTTTCGGGTTGAACTTCAGATTGACGGGTTTTCGTCCGCCGCTTGCCGAGGCCTCGCCGCTCCCCGTCTCGGTGACCCATCCTTCCTCTATCAGATGGGAAACAGCTGCTGAGACAGTCGGCTTGCTGAGAGACAGCTTCTTGGCAATCGCCGTACGGGTCGTAGGTTCTGTTTCCAGCACACATCTGAGCACTTGCCGTGCGTTGCGGTTAATATTCGGTTCGTCATTCACATATTGCATGGCAATGCCCCTAAAAGGTTAGTTTGTTAACTTAACTTACTAACTTATTTGAAAACATTGTAAACAATGATATTTAAAATGTAAACCGCTTTCATAAACTTTTTTTACTTTTCTTTCTAAAAAATCATAGACTGCAAGTCTCTGCAGTCTATGATTGATCCACCTATATTATTGATCGGCCCCGTAGCTGAGCAGGTTTGCGAAAATCCGGTAACCGCCCGGAACCTGGGCACCGATCTGCCTGTAGAATACGAGGTTCGTATACAGATAGGTCCCTTCTCCGTATTCAGCCATAAGGATTCCGCTTGTGAACGGATCTTCTCCCGGGTCTGCCATCGACACGAATGTCTCGAAGCGCTCATCCCAATCCATCGGGAAATACAGGCCGCGCTCCTGTACCCAGTTGTCCCAGTCACTGTCTGTAATGTTGTTCGGATAGTTGAACAGCGGATGGTCCGGCTGGGTCACCGTCACCTGCGCATTCTCGTCGGTCACGCGCCAGCGGATGGACGGTGTTCCGATTTTCAGGCGATAAGGGGCTGTCAGCTCTGCATCCCATGGATCGGAAGCCGTCACATACTGCATGACGAAATGCCCGCCGCTCCGGACATACTCCTTGATTCGGTCATTGTTTGCAAGCAGGTCTTCCCTGCCGAGAGTCGCCCGGATGCCTGACACGATCGTGTCGTACTGAGACAGATCAGCCGATGCAAGATCTTCCGGAGTCAGCTTGGTGATGTCAAAGCCGGCATTGATGAACGAATCAGCGATCGTATCAAAACCGCTGTCAATGTATCCGACCTTCAGGTTCTCCGGCTTAAGAAGTTCAAATGCAACGCCGTTGATGGAGGATGGGTACAGGTAATAAGAGTCATTGATATGTTCGTATTTGATCTCCTGGACAGTTGTATTGTAGGTCTTGCCATTTGCCTCGGCAATGGCCTCAATTGTGAACTCGCCTTCCTCCACCTCGGAAGGCGGAATCAGATCAAAAGAAACGCTTTTTTCTTCAAAACGCTCTACCAGATTCACCTCTGCCGATTCCGGCTCACTGCTCCAACCTTCAGGCAGGTTCAGTGAAACTTCAGCTTTCTGAGTAGCGTCATCGTAATTCTTCACTTTCACGCTGACCGGAATCTTTTCCTGCACATCAGCCGTGTTCACCGTGATATTGACCGGATCAGGCGTTACGCCCAGTTCTGGCAGGACACTGACCGTGTTATCGAGGTCACTGACAAATGCAGTGTCCACGCCCTTCTCTTTAAATGAAATCTGTGCTTGGATAGCAGCTTCCGCATAAGGCTCAAAGTATTCCGCATCCTCCGGAACAGTTACGGTGAAACCGGCAGCCTTGGATTCACCAGGTTTCAGATGCTTGATCTTTACGGCTTTTTCATGCTCCCAGTCCTCAGGAGTCAGCAATTCCGCTTCAACGTGATGAAGTTTTCGGTTCCCTTCATTAGTGACTGTCACTTCCACTTTCGCCTGCTCACCCTGGGTCAGCACATAAGAATCAATTGTAATGTCTACCGTCAGCTCGGAAGCCACCCGGCTTACTTCAACGAGTTGTTCCTCTTTCAGATTCAGTTTATGGAGAAGATCATTTTTGGTAGCCTGATCCAGCTTTGAGGAGGCCACCTTTCCGGACAATTTCCTTACATCCCTCAGTGCCTTCTGGGATTCTGGAAGGATGGCTCCGCGATTTGGGTAAAGTTCAACGATCCGGTCCAGGTTCTGCTGAAGGGAACGGAGAGATTCGCTGAGCCCTTGGTTTGAAATTTCATCTGCCCATGCATTGAAGTCATAAGGAATACCGTCGAACAGATCGTCCGAATTCTCCTGTACCGCAGATTCTGCAAGCTTCAGATGAACCTGGCGCGGCTCAACGGGAATATCCCGGCCCATTCCCTGGCTCTTATGAAGATAGCGAGACGCTTCACCAAGCTGCGGGTAGCTCATCCCGTAAATCGGATCGTAGTCACCGATCTCGATGGACACAGTCGCTTCATCTTGGGAAACCGGCAGGTAGAGCTTTTTGATCTGCCAAGGCTCCAGTCCGTTCTCGATCTGTTCAGGAAAGACCGTCGGATCGGCCGCATCCTCGAATGCTTTTACCGACAGGACATTGATCGCCCGGTGGTGACCATGTTGGCTATCCACATCCAGGAAGGACGGCATCACCACATCCGGCTGATACGTACGGATAAATTCGATGAGGCGGGAATAGGTCACTTCCTCTCCCCATTTCTCCAGAGTTTCTTCCGGAGATTTCGAGAAGCCGAAATCATAGATGGCGTCCGAGGTCGTGTCGCTAAGGTGATATGCTTTTACGCCATTGACTTTTGCCGCTTCAATCATCTCGTTGGAGCGGATGATGCCGAGACCGTTCCCCAGTTCATTCCCGATTGCATTCTGCCCGCCCTCTCCGCGGTTGGCAATCATGCTGGCTGTCTTCACACCCAGCCCCCTCGACAAATAAGCGAGGAAGTCACTGCGTTCATCATCCGGATGGGCACCCGTATTCAGGAACGTGACCGTCGTATCCAGTGGCTTCACAGCGTTCCACAGATCCACGTCAGGTTGCTCCCGGCTGTCTCCTAAGACGGCCTGCGGCAGGATGGACAGCACCAGCAAGATGGAAAGCACACCGTACCATAACCTCTTCAAACTTCTAACCCCTTTCATGAGTCGAATTTAAAAGAAAGCGCATACACACATTAGTTAGTAAAACTTACTAACTAACAATGCCGCACAAACTTCCTTTTATTAACTGCAAGTATACATATAGTCAGAATATTTTTAATCTAACTTTTCGCCTATTTCATTAACGTATACCGTGTATAACGACTGGGGTAAAAAGTAGGAATTAAAAAAGCGATGCACAAGCACCGCTTTTACTTTGTTGTCATTGAAGGTTTATAGGTGTCCACCGCGTCATGCCTGCCAAACACCAGCCTCAGCATGACCGGCACGATAAACAGGATAAACAGCACTCGGAACAGCTGGTACGCTGCGACCAGAGAGACGTCCGCATCGATTTCCTGCGCGGTCACGCCCATTTCCGGCAGGCCGCCAGGCGCAACACAGAGGAATGCTGTTGCCAAAGACATCGGGTGGATCTGGTGCATCATCCAGGCCAGAAACAGGGCGAAGCCGACCATGAGCAACCCGGTCAGCAAGGAAAACGGCAACAGCGTTTTCCAGCTTTTCAGCATGCCCGGCCGGATGCTGAGCCCCAGATAAACTCCAAGGAACAGCTGCGCGATGATTGTCAGGATAGGCGGAAGGTGCGGCGGCGCAAAGCCGCTCACCGTCAGGATGGCAGCCGCGATCAGAGGGCCGAGTATCCAGGGTGTGGGAAACCGGAATCTTAAGGCGCACAGCGTGACGATGGTGACGATGACTATGGTTGCCGCGATATGAAGCAAGCCCGGGGCACCTGCCTGCACGGCTGCTCCGGATGACTGAAGGCCCGTTGCGGATACCGTTCCATCCGAAAACGCGTATGTGGACAGCATGGGTACCATAAAGGTGACGGTGAGCATCCGGACGGTCTGCATGAAGGTGACTACGGCCGGGTCTGCTCCCCGGATCTCTTCGCTCAGCATCGTCATTTGAGAAAGGCCGCCTGGCGTTGTTCCCATCACTGCGGTCGGAGTATTCATGCCGGCAAGCTTTGAAGCGATGATGGCGATGCCGAGACCGCCCGCGATCATCAGAATGGTAGAAATGGTCATTGTCGGCAACTGGCCGGCAATCTGCTTTGCACTTTCCGCCGTAAATGCCAGACCCATGCCGTAGCCGAGCAGCATCTGTCCTCCATTTTTAAAGCTTTTCGGCCAGTATAATTCCCTTTTGACGAACAGATTCCAGATAATTACGGCCGTCAGCGGTCCGAGCATCCAGGCAAGCGGCAGGCCGATCCAGGCAAACACGGCTCCGCCTGCGAGGCCACACAGCAACGCTTGTATAAATGGAAAGACTTTCTTTTTCTCTGGTGACTTCATCATCCTGCACTTCTTTCTGATGCTTTTCTATGATCCATTGTAGCATGAAGGCCGGATCTGCTTGTCCGGCCTTCCAAATAGAGGGTTTGCCTCTCCTCCGTCGAAACAGGAAAGCATCACGGAAAGGAGGCCTGCCGATGTTTCCTTTTGTCAGAAGAAAAACGGTCGAAACATGCGACCCCAAGTTTTCATACTGCTACGCCACCGGATCTCCAGATGACGGCGTGCTGTGCGATATCACAAAGGAGCTTGCCGGGATGTACCAATCGCACCCGGGCGATATCGTGTTTCTATGTATCGGTTCTGACCGCTCGACCGGAGATTCTTACGGGCCATTTGTCGGGTCTCAGCTGAAGGAACACGGATGTCCCTATCCTGTCTATGGAACTATTGAAAAGCCCGTTCACGCCCTGAATATAAGTGAGACACTCAGCGAGATACGAAGCCGGACAACGGAACCGCTCATTGTCAGCGTCGATGCCTGCCTGGGCAGTGCCGACCGGATCGGCTCCATCCTCTTTAATGAGGGGCCCCTTATTCCCGGCTTCGCCATCCGAAATCCGCTTCCGGGCGTGGGCGTTTGTCATTTCAAGGGCGTTGTGAACCATCTCGATCCGCATTTCCCTGCCGATTCGCTGAACAGCACCCGATTGGACACGGTTCTCCGGCTTGCCAGAATTACTTCAGGTGTCATCTTGGACTCGGTCCGGCTGGCCGGCTCTGAAAAAACATAAGGAATCCTAGCCTCCCATGATTCGGTCGAATTCATTGTCCTTCGGGAAAGTCAGCGTCAGAACGGTGCCCTGCCCTTGTTTGGAATCGGCTGAAAGCCGGATGCCGAGCCTCGCGGCGACTGTGTCGGCAAGATAAAGGCCGAGCCCTGTCGCGGCATTATGGATCCGGCCTGTGCCGCCGGTGAAGCCCTTTTCGAAAATCCGCGGCAGGTCCTGGGGCGGGATGCCAGGACCTTCGTCTTTAATCTGCACCCGGACATTCCCATCAGGAGAACGGTCGGCGGTAATGGTGATTGCAGCGCCGGCCGGGCTGTATTTCACGGCATTCGTCAGTACCTGACGGATGATGAAGCGGGCCCATTTTACATCGGTCCGGACGGAGAGGCCGGCTCCTTCCAACTCAACCGCCACGTCCTTTTCCATGCACCAGGCGGCGAGTTCACGGATTTCGGGCGCGATGAGCGAGCGCACGCTCGCCGACTCGGGCAGGAAATCAGCCGCGAGCGTCGGCATTCTTGAGATGTACAGTTGCCGGTCGATCAGAAGATGGAGGCGCAGCCACTCAGTCTGAAGCCGCCGCATCGCGGGGTCCGCCCGGTGTTCGTCCAGGATCAGCTTCATCGCCGTCAGCGGCGCCTTCGCCTCATGCACCCAGGCCGCCAGATAATCTGCTTCCAGATATTGCGCATCGGCAAGCTTTGCCAACTCCTCCCGGTGCGCCCGGGAGGCCGCGGTGAGAAGTCCTGCCGTCGTTTGTTCAAGCGCCGACGACCGCTCCGGCAACAGCTCCTCCCACTCCCGGAGCGGTTCGTCTGCCAGACGGGAAGCTTCCCGCAGAAACACCGTCTCGCGCCGCCAGCGCCAGGTGATGAACAGGACGAATGCTGCAATAAGCAGGAGGTTCATGTAAAGGACGGACGCCGCCTCGATTTCGATTCCGTCGTCGAGGGCAATGATGAGATCAGCGAGGAGAAGTGATGCGAGGAAAAACAGGATCCATGGGAGACGGGATTTCAGGTAGGGAATGAACATGCCGGGCTTGCCTCCTTTTTTGATATTCCGGATTGGGTTCACCAATCTTCTTTAATTTCGTCATTCGTCCATCCAATCTCGTCATTGGACCGAAAAGTTTCGTCATTCGTTTAACGGCAGGTGATGAATGACGAAACCGATTCGACTGCGTCCGCTGTCCGCACACCCTATTCCTCCACCGCCATATATCCCATGCCCTTCTTTGTCACAATCTTATCCCCGATTCTGATTTCCTCGAGCTTGTTTCGCAACCGGTTAATGTTCACCGTGAGCGTGTTGTCGTTTACGAACCGCTCGTCGTCCCAGAGCTTGCGGATCAGCTCGTCTCGAGTCACGATTTCGTTGCGCGACTCGACAAGGACGGCGAGGATGAAGAATTCGTTTTTTGTCAGTTCTACGTCTGTGCCCCCCGAGCGGATCACCCCGCGCTTCAGATCTAGCACCGCTCCGTTCCACTCAACAATATCCGGTTTTTCGTCGGTATAGGCATACGTGCGCCGCAGGATCGCCTGGAGTTTCGCCAGCAGAACATCGGAATTGAACGGCTTCTGGATAAAGTCGTCTGCCCCCATCGACATCGCCATCACCTGGTCCATCGGGTGGTCGCGCGATGACAAAAAAACGATAGGTACGTTTGACTCTGCGCGGATTTCGCGGCACCAGTGGTATCCGTCATATGCCGGCAGCCCGATATCGAGAATCACCAGATGGGGACCGGCAGCCCGGAAGGCCTCCATCACCTCATGAAAACCTTCCGGCCCCGTGACTTTAAGTCCCCACTGCCCCAGCTTTTCGGACAGTGACCGGAGAATCGCTTCGTCATCCTCCACCAAAAACACCGTAAACTCCATCACGCAGACCCCCTTCACCACCAGTTTACCGGAAAACTCCAATTTTTTTCAGCAAAACATGAATAACTCTCTGTGAGGCGGGTACCATATGAGCAACCCCACTTCTCTATTTCCCCCTTTTAGAGAATGCAGGTCCTGGCCCGCCGGCGATGTCGGCGGGCATTTTTTTGTGGGAAGACGTGCGGAACCGCTTCTCTCCCCGATGGGACGAAAAAGTTAAGATTTTTCTTTCTTAAGGATTAAAATCCGATGGACCGGGTAACCTATGACCAGCCCCACTTCTCTATTTCCCCCTTTTAGAGAATGCAGGTCTTTGATCCGCCAAGTTGTCTGGCGGATCCTTTTTTATTGCGCGCCAAAAGACCGCTGCCCAATTCGGCAGCGGTCTTTCATACATAATTAGTCTTCGTCTTTTTCAAAGTTGATGACATTGCCGTTTTCTGCGTCGATGTCCACTTCATACTCGTGGCGGCCGTCCCGCAGTTCCAGCTCATAGTGCCAGCGGCCGTCATCTTCGTCGAGTTCCGCTTCAATGACTTTGGCTGCCGATCCGGCTTTGCCTTTCGCGATCTGGATTGCTTCTTCCTGGGAAATCAGGTTGTCCGGTGCAGCCTGGCGGTCGTCATCGTCATGGTCATGGTCATGGTCATGGTCATCCCGATCGTCGCGGTCATCATCCTGGTCGTCATGCTCAGCCTTCAGCACATCGCCGGATTTCGCATCGACCTTGACATCCACTTCACCGGATTCGCCCCAGATTTCGAATTCGTATTCACGATCGTCACGGTCCAGTTCCATTTCCCGGACTTCCCCGCCGCCTGCCGCTTCAAGTGCGATTGTTGTGGCTTGATCCGCCGAGATCCAGCCGGATGTGACCTGCTTCACTTTTGCCTCCGCCGTTTCGATCGGCGCGAGCTTCCCTGTGTCTTCCGCGAATGCGGCCATGCCTCCAAATGCCAGAACCCCTGCTGCGACCGGTGCAATAAACCAACGTTTTTTCATGTTGTGTTCCTCCTCGTTTTCTTGTTGTCTTTATCATATCCCTGCCGGATTAAACGGCTCTGAGGGAAAGATTAGAGTTTGATGAGAGTTGAATTAATCATCTTTTTCAAAGTCCAGGATGTCTCCCGTCACCGCGTTGATTTCCAGCTCGTATTCATAAGGTCCGCCCTCGAGCTCAACCTCGTAGATGATGCGGCCGTCGTCATTGTCCAGTTCGACTTCGGTGACCCTAGCCGATGGACCCGTTTGGCTGATGGCAATTTGGACCGCTTCGTCGCGGGAAATCAGGGCTCGGGATTCGGTTGGCCGTTCCGCCTTGGCATGGACAACTGGTTGGTGGCCGGTTTCCGGGGAAGTGACCGGCTCAGCAGCGGCAGGAATCTGTGCAGGTGCTTCCTCAGAAGCAACCGGAGCATATTCCCGATCGTTCTCTGCACTGGTTTGATCGGAAGCAGCCGGTTGCTCCGCCGCTTCGACCGGCTCCAGCGTAACCGGATCCACCGGGATGAGTTTCCCCTGTTCGCCGTAGGCCACAGCTGCCAATCCTCCAATAGCCAGAATCCCTGATGCAATCGGCGCAACCATCCATCGTTTCTTCAACCCGCTCTCCTCCTTGGCTTCGTTACCTACAGGTTACCTTCCGGGAATGAAACAACTTTGAAAGAACGATTAGAAAACGATGAGAATTAGTCAAACCATGGCACGGCGGATTTTTTCGGGAACCATCACCACTTCCGTCTTCAGGTCGACCGGGCGGAAATCCGGGTCGATGCACGCACCCCAATACGCTAGGTGCTTTTTGTCGATCCAGTGGTCCGATTCTTCAACTTCTTGGCCGCCCTCACCTTGAATGGAATACCAATATAAATATTCTTCCCCGTCCAGCACTTCGCGAAAAATGGTCTCCACATGCATTTTCTCGCCCTCGAGTGTGACAAGTACATCTTCCATATGTTCTTTCAGAAACGTCAGCCATTCATCCACCTTTTCAGACATGCCGGACTTTACCCGGAAACGTGTCAGCTCCACATTCATGTTCGCTTCCCCCTTTCTATGTAAGAAAGGCCGGGTATCTCCCGGCCCTGAATGGTTCAATTATTAATCGTCCCAAGACACAGTCAGAATTTTTCCGGTGATGGCATGGATCTGGATGTCGGCTTCCCGGTCATCCACGGTTTCGACCTGGACGATGTAATAGCCGCCGTCCTGGGTTTCTTCGAAATCGATGTCATCGTCCAGGTCGCCCGCAACCTCCTTGAGGGCGATATTCGCCGCTTCGCCCGGGGTGAGCCGGACGGATGGTTTCGGTGCTTCCTGTGCCGGCGGTGTTTCTTCCTGCGCCGGCGGTGTCTCTTCCTTTGCCGGTGGTGCGGCAGGCTCTTTTTCTGTCACAGATTCTTTGATCTGCTCCCCTGTGACGGCGTCGTACTCTGCTTCGGTCGTGCGGGTTTCTTCTTCGACCGTTGCGCTGTAGACGTTATCCTTCAGCGCGATCGCCGACGGCTCTGCGCCGTATTGTTCAGCGATCTTCGCTTTCATGTCGTCTTCCGGAATCGGATCGACGCTTCCCGTCTTTTCCATCGAGATGATGGCGCCGCCGTCGCTGTCGACGACCGCCTCAAAGACCCCGTCGATACGTTCCAGCGTGACGCGGTAGAGGTCGCCGTCCTGCACGATCTCCTGCACCTCGCCGCCGTACATATTCAGAAGCTTCTGCTCGACATCATCTGCCGCCATCGCCTCGCCGCCGCGGAGCGCCATGACAGACACCACGACCACAATCAATGCTGCCGCTCCGATTGCCGCGAGCCATAGCCATTTTCGGTTATCCATGCTGAACGACCCCCTCCTTTCTTCCCATTATAGAGGGTGAAAATTAAAAAACGCTGAGAATGCTCCACTTATTCTTGGCGCTCTTTCGGCAAGCCCACCCTGAATACCGTTCCGATACCGACGACGCTCTCCACACTGATATCCGCCCCAAGGCCGTCTGAGATTTCCTTGCCCAGCGCGAGGCCGAGCCCAGTGCCACCGGTTTTGCGGTTCCGGTCGCTGTTGACGCGGTAAAAGCGGTCGAAGAGATGCGGAAGATCCGTTTCCGGAATGCCCGGCCCGTGGTCAGCAACGGCGAGTTCGACGCGGCCGCCGCTTTCTTCCAATATAAGCCGGACTGCTCCGTCGCTATACTTTCGTGCGTTATCCAAGAGGATGAACAGCAGCTGCCGGAGCTTGTCCGGATCGGTAACGGCCAGGAGTTCTTCCGGCCCTTCGATCGAAAATTCCCGGCCGTATGCCTGGCGCATCGGCTGGACTGTTTCTTCTGCAATCTTCCGGATGTCTGCCTGTTTAAAGGAGTAGGCTGCAGCCCGGTCAGATCGTGCGAGGTCCAGGAGCTGTGCCGTCAGGTCTTTCATGCGGACCGCCTGCGACAAAATGGCCCCGACGGCTTCATCCGCGACATTCCGGTCATCGAACCCGCGACGCTTCAGCAAACGTGCGTAGCTTTCGATGACGGTTATCGGCGTCTTCAGTTCGTGCGAGGCATCAGACACGAATCGTTCCTGCTTTTCGTAGTTCCGGCCCAGCTGGTCCATCATGTCGTTGTAGGCAAGGGTCATTTCGTGCAGTTCGTCACGGCCACGGCCCTCGTCGATCTTCTCGTAGGCCCCCTTTTCCCGGTTCTCGCGCATCGTGCCTGTTAGCACATTGATCGGCCGGGTGACGATGCGGCCGAGCGCGACACTCGAGGCAATGACGGGAATCATCGCGGCGGCGGTAAGGCCGATAAGGATCAGTCTGAGTGTGGAAAGTTCGTTCGCGATGTCGTCAGCAAGCTGGGTGATGCGGAGCTCGGCCACTTCTCCGCCCGTGCTGATGAACGGCATGGCCACCGTTACGGCAGGCACACCTTTTACATTGGTGATCGTATACGGGCCGCTGCCATCGGGTTCAGCCGGGAAACCGCGCAGCCGCCTGTCGCTCTCCACTTCATCAATCACCTGTCCGTTTGACCCAACAATCAGCAGCGAGCCGTCCGGCGGCATGTAAGCCCTTATGACCATGTTTTTATCTTCCGCAGCGGTTTCCTGCAGCGCCGCGGTCAGCTCCTCGCCCCTCGCCATCAGCTGGTCCGCTTGTCGTTCGTACGTCATCTTCTCGAACAGGAAGTAGATGCCGATGCTGAGCCCGGCTAGGATCAGGAACATGAGGAGCGTCGTAAATACGTGAATCCTCGTCCTTAATTTCATTTTGGTGCTTCCTTCAGCACATAGCCGACCCCGCGGACCGTGTGGATGAGCCCGTCTCCGATCTTCTTCCGCACATAACGGACATACACATCCACGACATTTGTGTCGCCGTAGTAGTCAAACCCCCATACCGCATCCAGAAGCTGGTCACGTTCGAACACGCGGTTCGGGTTCTTGAGGAGATACAGCAGCAGGTCATACTCCCTCGGGGTCAGGTCGATGGAACGCCCGTCACGGGTCACGTCGCGCGTTTCTTCATTGATCGTGAGCCCGGCGAACGAATGGATGTGCTCCGGCCTTTCTTCCTTGGGTCCGGTGATTGCCTGCGCCACGCGCAGCGTCGCACGGATGCGCGCCAGAAGCTCCTCGATCTCAAACGGCTTCGTGACGTAATCGTTCGCTCCGAGATCCAGCCCCGCCACTTTGTCTTCCACATCACTCTTCGCCGTGAGGAGGATGACCGGAACAGCCGTATCACTCGCCCTGATGCGGCGCAGTACATCCAGCCCGGAGAGCCCCGGAAGCATCAGATCGAGCAGCACGAGATCCCATCCGCCATCGCGGAACTTGATCAGCCCCTCGTCCCCTGCGTGCGCCACGCCTGCCTCGTAGCCCTCAAACTCCAGCTCCAGCTGCAGCACCCGCGCGATGTTCTCCTCGTCCTCCACAATCAGGATCCGTTCTGCCATGGCGTCTGCCTCCTTCTCTTTCTACCTATAACTATGATTGGGATGGATTTCGGCGTCAAGGGCGGAAGGGCTCAAAGCCTGCAGGATGCAAAGGGCGTGCGGCGCACGGCTTTTCTTCCCAAAAGGGTTCACCGTCCGTGCCGGTGGTACACTGTTGGTAATGAGTTTTTCAGAGGAGGGGTTTTGGATGAAGGTGATTCCTGTCGGGATCTGGGGTGGTTATCCGAAGGCGGAGTCGGCGACGTCATCGTTTCTGATCGAGCATGAAGGGTTCCGGGTGCTGTTCGACTGCGGGAGCGGGGTGCTGGCGCAGGTGCAGCGGTACATCAGGCTTGATGAGATTGATGCAGTTGTGATCAGCCATTATCATGCGGATCATGTGGCGGATATCGGGAGCCTGCAGTATCATCATCTGATTGCGTACTACACGGGGCGGCCGCTCCGGAAGCTGCCGTTTTACGCGCATGACCGGGATGCGGACGGCTTCGGGAAGCTGACGTATAAGGAAGTTGCCGGGGGGCATGCGGTGGCACCGGGTGAGACGTACGAAATCGGGCCGTTTTCGGTGACGTTCGCCGAGACGGTGCATCCGGTGTACTGCCTGGCGGCACGGTTTGAGGTCGACGGCAAGGCGGTCGTATTCACCGCAGACACGGAGTTCCACGAGCCGCTCGCAGAATTCGCGTCGGGCGCCGATTTGCTTGTGAGCGAGGCGAATCTGTATGAGGAATATAAGGGCAAGTCGCCTGGGCATATGGCGGGAAGCGAGGCCGGTGAGCTGGCGCGGCTCGCCGGTGCGAAGCGGCTGCTTCTGACCCACCTGCCGCAGGAAGGCGACGTGCAGCTGATCTTGTCGGCTGCTCAGGAAGCGTTCGGCGGGAGTGCGAGGCTGGCGGAAGCTGGAGAAGTGATAGAGGTATGAATGAGAACAGGGTTCCGTCGGGGATGGCGGAACCCTGTTCTTTGTGGTGCTAATTTGCCATTTCTGGATAATCATATAGAATGTTGTAGTTGGTGCTGCAGACATTTATCTGAAGGAGGATAAACGATCATGGCTGTTTTGCCGAATTGCCCCAAATGCCAATCGGAGTATACTTACGAGGACCGCAATGTATTCGTATGTCCTGAATGTGGAAACGAGTGGACACATGAAGATGGTGAAAAAAGTGAGGAAAACGTTGTAAAAGACGTCCACGGCAATGTTTTGAAAGATGGAGATACGGTGACCGTCATCAAAGATTTAAAAGTGAAGGGCAGTTCCTCAGTCCTCAAAATCGGTACGAAAGTAAAAGGGATTCGCATCGTTGATGGTGATCACAATATTGATTGCAAAATCGATGGATTTGGTGCCATGCAACTAAAATCTGAATTTGTGAAAAAGGCCTAATCATGGTCCCGTATTCCGCTATGGAATACGGGGCCATTTTTCGCACACCACAGGTGATGAAGGAAGGCCCTAATCTTCAAACTCGGACGCCTATTCTTCAAACTCAGACCGTTTTATTTCAAACTCACTCGAAATAGAAAGGGGGTTCGCCGCGGCGAACCCCCTTTCCTCATTCCTGCCGGCGCGTCAGGGGCGTGGTATAGTCCCAGGCATAACAGGTCGACCGCCCGTCGCCGTCTTTGTTCAGTGGATAGAACTGAAGCAGACGGGAGGCGGCTCCCGGGCTTTTCATGCCGAACAGCTCCCGGACCTGTCTGTTCACAATCGTCCCGCTCCTTAGGGTGAACCAGTCTTGCAATGTGCGGGTGAAGGGGTCGGCAGTTTTCCATTTGCAGGCCGGGCACAACCAGACCCGTTCACTTTTTCTTCCGAGCCGGCTATTACAAGTTTCACAGAGCGGCCCCCACTCAACCTCTTCGGCAGAAATGCCAAACCGTCCGATCAGCGGGAAGGCGATATAGGGCCTGTTATGGCGGCGGATGTAGTCGGCAAGTTGACGGAGTTCCTGGACGGTCATTCCCGTCTTCTTCTCTTTTTCGGCAAGGTGTCCACGGATTTCACGGAGGCTGAAGATGCGTCCATTGGCTGGAGGTTTCTCGATGATCGCACTTCCCGTCATGATGACAGCGCCATCTGCCCCGAACGGTATACCGTGCAGATGAAACCAGACCTGCAGGTTGGCGATTTCGTCCTGCAACTGCAGCATGGGGCAGTCGTAGCGATCAGTGATGCTTCCATGTTCATCTACCTTGTCCAGCCTCTTGGGGTGTTCCTCAAACCGGAGTCTTCCAGCCATATTCTTGGCTTCATAAATAACCGCTCCCGAGGGCAGGAGGATCAGGACATCGATCTGAACGTATTGCCCGGGCGTGACTTCCAAATTGACATCCAAAGAATGGGCCACGGGACTTTCAGTCGCCGGATGTAGTTCAGGACCTTTTCTTCTCCCGCTATTCCCGCTTTGATGGAATTCATTTTCCCCTGAATATCTGTGTAAGATCGGTGACGGCTGCCAACACGGACAAGCAGCCGTTCATGCGCATTCCCTTTAAGGACCGACATCGATTCGTTCCCCAACGGATCCTCCCCTTCCTTTTTCCGAACCATAACATATCGGGGAACAAGCCGGAAGACAACTTGGCATCTTTGGATTTTGAAGCATTATTGCATGTCAAAATTGAAAAATGCCCCGGCTGGCGGGGCATTCATACGAGCGTTATTAGACGGGTTTGAAGATTAGTGTCTTGAGTTTGAAGATTACCCGCCTGAGTTTGAAGATTAGTACACCCACGCCCTCACTCCGCAGCCGCCGGCGGGTCGGGCAACACTTTCTTCCCGCGCATTTCCTTCACCTTGAAGAACACCATGCAGGCGATGAAGAAGCCGACGCCGTAAATCAGGCCGATGCGCTGGGTCGGATCGACGAACAGGAATCCGAGGATGAGCAGGCAGAAGGCGATGCAGAACAGTGGCAGGAACGGATAGAGCGGCGCCTTGAATTTCAGGTCCTCGATGCGGCCGCCATCCCGCACATACTTTCTGCGGAACATGAACTGGCTGGCGGCGATGCCCATCCAGGAGATCGTGACGGAGATGCCGGCGATCGACATCAGCAGGACAAAGACGGCGTCGGCTTCCATGAAACTGGTCAAAAGCGACAGGAGCGAGAAGACCATCGTGAAGAGCAGCGCGTTCAGCGGGACTTTGCGCTTGGTCAGCTTGCGGAACACGCCTGGCGCCATGCCTTCGCCTGACATCGACCAGAGCAGGCGCGTCGATGCATAGAGGCACGAGTTGCCGACAGACAGGATTGCCGTCAGGATGATGAAGTTCATGATGTCCGCGGCGAACGGCACGCCGGCGATCGTCATGAGCGTGACGAACGGGCTTTCAAGCAAGCCGAGTTCGGACGCCGGGAAGATGGAAGACAAAATGACGATGGATGCGATGTAGAACAGGATGATCCGGACGAGGATCGTGCGGATTGCACGCGGGATGTTCTTTTCCGGGTTTTCCGTTTCTCCGGCAGCCACCCCGACCAGCTCCGAGCCCTGATAGGAGAAGATGACGTTCATCATCGTTACAAAGACGATGGCGATCCCCGCCGGGAACAGGCCGGTCGGCGCAAGGTTGGACAGCCCCGGTGTCGGCCGGTCGGCGAGCGGCACCGCTCCGAAGATGGCTAGCGCGCCGATGATGATAAACGCGATGACCGCCAGCACCTTAATGCCGGCGAACCAGAACTCCGCCTCCGCGAAGCCCCGTGTCGACAGTGCATTCAGCCCGAACAGAAGCAGCATGAAGACTGCGCACCAGATCCAGACCGGCACATCCGGGTACCAGTGCTGCATGAGAATCCCGGCTGCGGTAAACTCGACGCCCGCGGTCGCGGCTGATCCGACGAAGTACATCCAGCCAAGCGAGAACCCGGCGGAAGGACTGATAAATTTTGTGGCGTACGTCTGAAAGGATCCGGTGACCGGCATATGGGTCGCCAGTTCTCCGAGGCAGGTCATGACCATGTACAGGATGAGCCCTCCGACGAGATAACCGAGAATGGCGCCTCCCGGACCGGCCTGGTTGATCGTATATCCGGCGTTCAGGAACAGCCCCGTCCCAATGACACCGCCCAGGCTCAGCATCAGCAAGTGCCGGCTCTTCATGGAGCGGTTCAGTTCCTGTGGAGGCAGCAGCGTTTGTGGATCGTTCATCATTTCCCCCTGTCCGGCGGTTCCGTAACCCTTCAGCCGGAAACCGCCTGTTTTGTTGTGAATCCGCTTACAGCAATGGCTAATGGTGGCAATTTTCAGTCACTATCACTATCGGAAATGGGAGGACCCGGTCGCGCGACGGCGGTCGGTTCCTCCCCATTTCTCTTAATCAAAACCTCAGCGACAGACAGCTGAGTCCCCCGTCCTGCTTTTGGACTTCGCTCATGTCGAGCTCCAGGGTCCGGTAACCGGCTTCTTCGATCTTGCGCTTCGTTTCCGGGTAGCCGGACGGGATGATGACGGTGTCGTTGACCTTGATGCAGTTGGCGGAGTACTCGTCTTCCTTGCTGATGACGATCCGGTTGTAATCCGCAAAGGCCGGGTGGTCAATGAACTCTCCGGCGACGACCATGTTGTTGTTGCCGAGGTAGGCAATCCCCGTCTTCAGGTGGAAGAATTCCTTGAGCGGCAGGATGTCCGCCTTGTATCCTTCTTTTTCAAGAATCTCTTTGAGCTGGCGGGCGCCTTCTTCATTGGTGCGCTCGGACAGGCCGATGTAAAAGTGCTCGTCTGCCTGGAGCACATCGCCGCCGTCGAGATAACCGGGTGCTTCGATACGGTAGAACTTGTCGTAGAATTTCTTCAGGGCCTCTTCGATCGCTTCCTTTTCCCCATTTCGGGATTCCGCGCCCGGATTGGCGATCACGGCGAATTCCGGTGTCAGGACAGCAGGGTCCTCGACGAATACGGAGTCCGGGTACTGCTCGTCTGCCTGAAGTTCGGTTGCTTCGACATCGCAGCTTTTCAGCGCTTCGACGTAGGCTTTGTGCTGTTCGACGACCTTCTCATAGTCCGGCTTGCCGAGGTCGGAGGTTGTCAGCCCGTCCACATAGCTTCTGGCGGGCGCTTTGACGATGACGTTCTGGAATCGGGACATGGAGATCTTCCTTTCAGGATGAGTGGTTGTATTGGGTTGCGGCATGTTCACTTCTTTCAATAAACAGCTTGCGGATCAGCGTCTCCAGCATGATCGGCAGCCGGCGGAAGGCACTGTCGGTGTGGAGGCGCTCTGTGCGCTGATGGGCGTCACGGCCCAGCGGTCCGACGTTCAGTACGGAAGCGTTCAGTTTCCGCATGTCTTCAAACGGGATGCTGTACGTGTCCCCCCAGACCGGGGTGTTGCGTTCGTAGGCGGTCCAGCCTGCACTGCCGTCACGGTAGTTCACATAGCTCAGGTCACAGATGCCGTTGAAGTAGTGAACCTGCTCCAGTTCGGTGCCGAGCGTTCGTGCGGTGTCCTGCATGAGCGAGACCGCATCCCGGATCAGCTGGTCCTCTGTGGAATTGACCGCCGGGTAGTATGGCGGCGCGTATAGAAGGACAATTGCCGGTGACAGTTCCTGGCATTCGATCATGAGCCGGTCGGCGACGGCGAAGCTCTGCGCCCGCTCGTCCGGACCGGCCAGGGCTATTGCTTTTTCCTTCAGCTTACGGACCTCTTCCTCGCCAAGTTTGTCTTCCGCATGAGTCAGGATCTGCTCGTAGCGGTACACCTTCACGTCACCGACGCCGCTTACGCCGTGGCGGCGGCACAGTTCCCTATAGGCCGAGTTGCACGCGGATGCCGCTTCACCGGCAACCTTTTCGAATGTCTCCATGACGTCCGCCGCCGTGCGCTTGAAGAGGAAGACATTATAGAGCGCGGCCGCGCGGTACGGTGTCTGGGTGGAGTACTGGTCCTTCAGGTCCCGCTGGTACAGCGAAACCGGGAGCGGTGTCTTCTCACCATACACGCTCTCCTCGAACAGGTCGCTGAACTCCATCTGCTGCGTCATATAGGAAGCGATATAGTTTGCAGTCAGGCCCTGTAGCGGTTCCCCGACGTGGGTTTCCTTTCCATAGAACAGGGCAGCCGGCATGATCTTGCCGATCGTTCCGGAGTAGATATACTCCTTTGTGTCGCCCGGTTCCTGCGTGAAGGACGGCTCCCCGTTCAGGAACAGGCTGAATGTGAGCCCTTCCTTCTCGGCGATTTCAAGCATGACACCCACCGCGGCCCGCATCCCTGCGGAGTTCACTTCCTCATCCGGTACGGTCAGGAGAAGAAGGTTGACCGGCCAATCTTCGTCGATCGCCTGCTCGAGCAGCGAAAGATGGGCGGTTAGGCCCGCCTTCATGTCCATCGTGCCTCTGCCGAACAGGTACTCACCCGACTCCAGGTCGGCGCGCGCTTCCGCGTGGAGCGTGTCCTTGACGTCGTGGAGCTTTGCCGTCAGTTCCTCCGGCAAAGTCGAAAGCGCCTGAAGGGCTCCGTATTCCTCGGTCTGGACCGTGTCAAAATGGCTGATCAGCACGATCGTATCCGTCGCATAAGGATGCTTGTAAAGTGCCGTCACCGTCTGGCGGCCAAGGCCCGCATCGTGAAGAGCGACCCGTTCCGGATGCTGCTGGAAGTGAGGCATTTCGCGGAGTTTCGTCTCGAGCCGCTGCGCAAACAGCCGCTCTCCTTCCGTCAGCGTCCGGCTGTCCCAGCTGACCAATTCACAGAGAAGCGCGCGGCGTGCTTCAGGTGTGCTCCATCGGCGTCCCATCGGCTGTTCCCCCTTGTTCATCTGTTTTTGTTCGTATGCCAGAGTCATGTAGTTCTCACCACCGGGCAGGTCAGGCAAGTCGGCCCGCCGGTTCCTTTATAAGAGATTTCATCGCCTTTGTATTCATACACGGTTGCACCGGCTTCCTCGAGGTCCGCTTTCGTCACGGGATTGCCCGCCGGAATGACCACTTTGCGCGGTGCCAACGCGAGGACGTTGCAACCGAGATTCTCATACTCGTCCTGAGGCACTTCGACCAGCCGGACCCCATTTTCAATGAGGCGCTGACGAAGGAATACCGGCATGAGCGGGGAATGGACGACGGCCAGATCCTTGTCGACGATGCTCAGGAACGACATCAGATGGAGGCACTCCGCCTCCCCGCGGTCATGCGGCAGCTGCACTTCGATGAATTCATCAATAAATGGGGCAGTGATTTCGCGGAGCTGTCTAATCGCTTCATCATTTGTCCGGTAACCCCTGCCGACCGCAATCGTCCGGTTGTCGAGCCAGACGATGTCTCCACCGTCGGAGACCGCATCCCCTTCCAGTTCACCAATGACCGGAATGCCTTTTTCTTCGAGAAACTTCTTATAGACCTGCGCCTCCGGCTGCCGGAGGGCCTTGCCTGATTTCAGGATGATGGCTCCCGCCGGTGTAAACTTGACCGGATCGTGCGCATAAAGCGAGTCGAGTCCCGTCTCCTCTGCCTCCGGAAGAAAGTCGATCTCTTCGACATGCTCTTTCAGGATATCGAGGAACGCCTCATACTCCCGGAGCGCTTCCTCGTATTCAGGAACCTCGGCATAGTTAAAGCGCTTCCAGTTTTCATCAAGATGCTTTTGGCTTTTGAATGCTTCCTGAGGCCGCTTGACGATCACACGTCGGAGCGGCTCATGCATGGATGACAGATAAACCATATTGATCAAGCTCCTTTTTCCGTTGTACGGAAAGTATTTTCATTAAACGGAAAGTTGTTACGATTAATATAGTCAATTCGTGCTATACTGTCAATATATTTTGAACCTTCATTTCAGGAATATCTTTCTTCTATACAAAGAGAAGTCAACTGGCATACATAACACGTTAGAATCGGTTCACAATCAAAGGAGAAGTTGCAATGCAGGCACTGGAACGGGCAATGAGTATTACGGGACTATTATCGGAGGCGGAAAATGGGGGAATGTCGATCTCGGACCTTTCCAAGAAAAGCGGACTCGCGCTCGGCACGATGCACCGGATCCTGAAAGGGATGGAAAAGCAGCGGATGGTTGAGCAGGACCCACAGACCAAACTGTACCGGCTCGGCCCGGTTTGGCTGGAATACGGTCTCCGCCTGTATGACTCGATGGATTACATCACCAAGATCCGGCCAGAACTCGAGCGTCTCTCCCGCGAGGTAAAGGAAAGCGTGTATCTGAGCCGGCCATCGGGCCATGAGGCGATTGTGATGGAGCGCATTGACAGTGATGACAATCCGATCCGGATCAATGACCCGCTCGGCATCCGGATCCCGCTCCATATCGGGGCTGCCAACAAGGCCATGCTCGCGGATATGCCGCCTGGAGAAGCTGCGGAAATCATCGGCCAACTCGTCCCCCGCGACGAGCAGCAGGCTTTCCATGCCGGGCTTGCGGCCATCCGGCAGGCCGGATATGCCGAAAGCCACGGTGAACGCACACCCGGCACCTCTTCAGTTGCCGTCGCTGTCAGGGATGGGCTCGGCACCCTCGTCGGCGCCGTCTCAATCGGCTTCATCAGCTATGACCTGACCGAAGAGCGGCTCGCTTACCTGTCGGAGAAAGTAAAAGAAACCGGTGCCCGTATTTCAAGGAATCTGGGGGCCGGCTGAGGATCGGGAAAGCGGGGAGGGAGCTAATCTTCAAACTCGGGAGCCTAATCTTCAAGCTTGGGCACCTAATCTTCAAACTCACGCCACTAATCTTCAAACTCAGGCGAAACCCGTCTCACCCCACACAAAAACCCCCTTCGCCAAAGCGAGGGGGTTTTCAGCATCAGTTTGCGTTGTAGTAGATCGGTGCGTCCGGTCCGAGCGGGAGGCCGAGAAGCATCCAGATAATGAGGACAGCCGACCAGACTAACAGGAACGCCATGGAGTAAGGGAACATCGTGGAAACGAGTGTCCCGATCCCCATTTTCTTATCGTATTTCTGTGCGAACGCGATGATGATCGCGAAGTACGTCATGAGCGGCGAGATGATGTTCGTCGAGGAGTCCGCAATGCGGTACGCCATCTGTGTGAGCTCAGGCGAGTAGCCAAGCTGCATCATGATCGGCACGAAGATCGGTGCCATCATGGCCCACTTCGCGGAAGCGGAACCGATGAACAGGTTAATGAACGCGGCGATCAGAATGAAGAGCAGGACGAGCGGAATGCCTGTCAGGTTGATGCTCTGCAGAAACTCTGCACCGTACACGCCGAGGACAAGGCCCATATTCGATTCGGAGAAGTAGGCGACGAACTGTGCGGCGGTGAAGCTGAGGACAATGAACATCCCCATCGATGCCATCGTCTTGCCCATCATTTCGGCGACGTCTTTGTCATTCCGGATCGCTTTTGTGACCATTCCGTAGACCAGCCCTGGGATAAAGAACAGGATCGCGATGATCGGCACGAGCGAGCTCATGAACGGCGAGCGGATAATCGGCATGTCCGCCTCATCGCCGCGGAGCGGAGCGCCCGGGATCAGGACAAGCAATGCCATTAGAGCCGATGCGACAACGACGGAGACCGTTGCCCAGACGAGGCCCTTTTTCTCAACAGCCGTGAGCTTGTCCATGCTTTCACGGAACTCACCCTTGTATTCGCCGAGACGCGGCTCGACGATTTTCTCCGTGATCCATGCACCGACGAATGTCAGAACAAATACGGAGATGATGATGAAGTAGTAGTTCATGGCGATGTTCATGCCATCAGCATATGCCGGGTCGATGATCGCAGCGCCAAGGATCGTCAGCTCACCGAGGAGCGCGTCCGTTCCCGACAGGAGCAGGTTCGCACTGAATCCGCCGGATACGCCGGCGAAAGCGGCAGCGAGACCCGCTAGCGGGTGCCGGCCGAGCGCGGCGAAGATGACCGCACCGAGCGGAGGCAGGACGACATAGCCCGCATCGGATGCGACGGACGACATAACCCCTGCGAATACGAGGCCGAGCGTGATAAGGCGCTTTGGCACCGACATGACGAAGCCGCGCAGAAGTGCAGAGATGAGGCCGGAATGTTCCGCGACCCCGATGCCGAGCATTGTGAGGAGCACGACGCCAAGCGGCGCAAAGCCGATGAAGTTATCGGTCATGCTCGTGAATATGTAATGGATTCCCTCTTTATTGAGGAGGTTCTTGACCTCGATGATTTCCCCTTCTTTACCCGGGTGTTCTACCGAGATGCCGAAGGACGAGACGATTGCGGAAAGGACGAGTACGAGAAGCGCCAGCCCGGCAAATAGCGTGACCGGATGGGGCAGCTTGTTCCCGACCGTTTCGATCGTATCTAGGAATTTCTGGACGAACCCTTTTTTCTTGGTCGTTTCCATGTTATCTCCTTTCTTAGATGACAAATAATATTCCGTCAATTTAGCGTTCAGAAAATTACGCTTTGCACAGTATATCGTGGACTGAGGAAGAATTGAAGGTGTTTTCAATATGTTCTAATTGGTGAAATAGGGCGAACCTTTATAATCGGTGGACGATATAAAAAGCCTCGGCCAAATCAGCCGGGGCTAAAGGGTTATTCATCTTCTTCGGAAGGAAGCGTCGTCTGTTCAGGGAGCGTATCCCAGAATGATGTATCTTTCGAGTCGATGGAGCCGTCTGCGATTGCCTTGACAGTGGACTCCAGTGTAGTGATCGTCTGCTTGATCAGGTAGCCGTTGCTCTTCTGGCCGAGCACACGGTTTGGATCGTTGTGGTCGGACATGCCACGCATTTCAAAGAGGAGCGTGGAAATGCCGTATTCCACCGCAATGCCGTTGCGGGAAATCGTCTCAGCCGATCCGCCCGGATACTTGCCGAGTGTGCCCCAGCCTTTTGGATTAATGGCATCATAGACGACCGCTCCAAGCTTTTTGGAGCCGGCCAGTACTTCTTGATCGACATTTGGCGTTGTCGGGTACAGGATGGAGCCTGAAACGAGCTCATCCCCGTTGATCACACGGTCCGCACCCTGATGATGCAGATCGATCATATAATCGATGTCATACTTCTGCATGACATTGCTGTGCAGCGCCTGTGTTTCCGGCTGGATCTTCGTGACGTGGTCACGGTTCAGGTCGACGCCGAGCGCGTTATAGCGCGTCAGATGGCGGTCACCTGAAGCGACATAGTCATCCAGCGAGAAGTCGACATCCCCCATCGCCCCGTCCGGATTCAGCATCGGGACAATCAGGATGTTGACGTTGTCCGTCACGCCCTTCATCTTGCCCGTGCCGAGATGCTTGATGAACTCAAGCGCGCCTTCCGTCGTCAGCTGCTCATTGCCGTGCTGCTGTGTCAGGAAGAGGATCGTCGGATTTTCCGGGTTCTTCATATACTTCACGAGGTACAGGTCGCGGCCCTTGACCGACTGGCCGATCACCTCGAGCTCCAAATCCTGCTGCTTGGCCTCCTGTTTCTGCAGGTAAGACGCAAGCTCGCTGTACGTATGGAGGATCGACGTGTTGATCGTTTCATTTCCCCCGTAGTTCGGTCCGTTCCCCACAGCATCCGCCTGCAGCGGCGCCGCGCTCAATAGGAGCGCCCCCGCTGCGGCCAGTGTGATCAACTTTTTCTTCATATTCCCACTCCCCTTTGTTTAATCGGTTCCGCAATTGTTTCTCCCGGGCGTTCCGTCCCGCAACGGACCAGGTCCTGTCCGTAATACCTTCGGGCAAGGCCCCATCCGCAGGAGCCTTTATTCCGCCGGGCGGTAAGACGTCAGCGGGATGTCCTCATAGTCTTCCGGATTAAGGTCATGTACAGAGCCGTCTGCGACCGCATTTACGATTCCGAGAAGACCGGTTTCAACTGCCTTCACAAGCTGGCCGCGCTTTTTCTGGCCGAACGACTGCGTCTGGCCGGTCACTTCGAACAGAACGGTGCCGCTGCCGTTCAGGGCGTAAGAACCAAGTGCCGTTCCCGGCAGGTCAAGCCCCTGCGAGTAAAGCGTGATGTTGCTGAAGCCCGAGTTGCCCTTGGCCTGCAGCGCGTCGTAGGCGGCAACGTTCAGCTGGCGCGAGAAGTCATAGTTGTACTTGTCCGCGTACTCGGCGTATTCCGCGCCTTCAGAACTGGACGGGTCCGGGACAAACTGCGCCGACAGCGACAGCGTCACTTCGTCGGATGTGCCTTCCACGTAGTAGATCCCCTGATGGTGCAGATCGATGAAGACGTCGACTTTGCCGAACTCCTCGACGAGCGATTTGTAAACGTCACGGGACGTCTGGGACTCCGGTGTGATGAACCAGCCCGGGTCGGACGAGCTTCCCGGGAAGTCCTCCGGCTGCGGCACGTAATTAAGATCCGGGTTGAAGTCACGGTTCACATCAAAGCCCGGGTTTTGGCTGTAATCATAATTCTGTTGGATTCGGTCGTCCAGATAGTTCCATGAAGGCTGTACACCGCTAAGCTGCGGGAAGTCCTCAACCACTTCCGACCATGTCATCGTATTGCGGCGCTTGTCCCCAACGGATGCATCCGGGTTCATCATCGGCATGAAGACGAACGTGATCTCTTCGCGAAGCTGCTGCGCGTAAGGTGAACTGCCCGATACCGTCTTCAGGAGATTCAGGATCGCATCGGTCCCGGTCTTTTCGTTGCCGTGGATCTCGCTCTGGATCAGAACGACCTTTTCACCGGAGCCCACACGCACCGTGTAGATGTCGCGGCCCTGGTTCGATTGGCCTGCCACGTCAACGGACACCAGTCCCTTGCTCGTCTTCTCGATCTGCTGGAGTTTTTTTGTCAGCTCCGCATAATCAGTGAAGCCCTTGATCGAAAACTCATGATGCGACTCTTCCTTCGCCAGCGCCTCCCCCGGTGCTGCCGGCAAGGCGATTCCTGCGACCATGGCGATTGCCGCCGTCACGCCAACCCACTTCTTCATCTATCTCCACTCCCCTTCGGTATGTTCAACGCAAGCATAGCAAGGTTCTTCGTATCCCTCAATAACTGTTCTAATTTTCAGTTATATAGATCCAGTCTGCTGTCGAATCATTGGGAAAAGGGATGCCAAACGGAGGGGGTGCCGTGTGATTCAATGGAGTGAAATGCCGAAGTCTTTCGTAGGTCGAAGTAGATTGTTCTGTCACGCCATATAGGTCCAACCACTCATTTTACATAGGCAAAATTAAAACTTGGCTACCTGATCATGCGCAAGATTGAAAAACGGCCAAATCCGCGGTGTAATGCGGTTTCCAGGCCTCTTTCCGATCAGGATGTTCAGTGGTATGGTGGATGAAAAGGAGCGGGGATGGTGGGGGAAATCACTCTAAAAGGGTCTGCTTACTGGAATGTTTATGCTCATGAGCGATTGTTGGCGGTGCTTCCGAAATGGGAACCAAAGCGGGACGAGCTGGAACAACAGCAGAGGAACCGTCGTGCCGGAATGGCCGGCGAAGAGCGGGTAATCGAGGTGCTTCAGTCTGCAGGGTTGCCTCCAGACACCCCGATTTTCTGGGACGTCGGCCTGCCATTGTCCCCTTCCGTGTTTATCCAGATGGATATTGTAATGGTACTCAGGCATGGTGTGCTGATTTTTGAGTCCAAGCAGATCGCGGGAAGGCTGCGGTTTGTCCAGAATCCGGCTGCCCTTCAAAAAGTCGAAAACGGCGAAGTCACACTTGTGATGGATTGTCCGGCCGCTCAATTTGAAGATCAGCGGGATAGCTTTACCCTTTGGCTGGCAACGAGGGGGTTCCGGGCCCCCGTTGACGGGTCTGTCGTGTTCACGACCAATCCGGTGATCGAAGGTCCACCTAATCTCCCAATCATCAGCCTGCGGGAACTTCGCGGTTTTATCCGGTCTGCTGTTCAGGCCGAGCCTGTTCTTAGCTCAAAGGACGTCCGGCTTCTCGTCAATACGATCGAAAAAAGCCGCTCCCGCTTTATCCCTTACCCACTCTGTGGGCGTTATGGGATTGATTCTACGAAAATACAGTGGGGGCCGCGCTGCGGGTGCGGGTCTCAGCTAATTAAATCGACGGAGCGGCGTTGGAACTGTGAGAACTGCAAACTTCAGGGAACGCCCGCTTATGGACCTGCATTGTTAGATTGGTTCCTTTTGAGGAGTGAAACCATTACTGTCCAGCAATGCGCCGCGCTGTTCGGCATTCACAGACAGAGTGCATGGAGGCTGCTGGGCCGGATGCGGCTGACCAAGGTCGAGGGGAAAGGTGGAAAACATACCCTTTACCGGATTGATTACACTGACTTTGAAGCGCTCAACCAACTGCTGAAACCGTGAGTGTTACGGAACGGGAGCTGAGTGTTACACAAGCCCACCTGAGTGTTACATAACGGCCGGTGAGTGTTACACACGCCCGTCTGAGTGTTACGCCCACACAAAAAACCCCGCCGCAGCGGGGTTATTACATTACATCCACACGATCCACGCCAGAACCGCGGCGATGACGATGCGGTAGATGGCGAATGGGGTGAGTTTGATGCGGTCGATGAGTTTCAGGAAGAACTTGATCGACAGGAGCGAGAACAGAAACGCGCTCACGAAGCCGACCACATAAAACGACAGGTAGTCCATCGACATCATGTCCATGTTCTTGACGACGGAGACGAGGCTCGCACCGGCCATGATCGGGACGGCCATGATGAAGGTGAAGTCGGCGGCAGTCTTGTGGTTCAGGCCGAACAGGACGCCGCCCGAGATGGTCGCGCCGGAGCGCGAGAAGCCCGGCCAGAGCGAGAGGCACTGGACGAGGCCGATCGAGAAGGCCTGCTTGTACGTCAGCTGGTCAAGCGACGTGACGCTCGGCGTCTTCGGGCCGAACTTGTCGGCCGCGATCATAAGGATCGCCCCGGCGACCAGTGCCCAGATGACAGTTTCGACGCCGAACAGGTAATCATCGATCAGGTCCTTGAACGCAAATCCGAGCACGACCGCCGGCAGCATGCCGATGATGACGTGCATCAGGTTGAACCGGGTGCTGCCGCCTTCGCGCGTCTCCACCTGGTAAAGTCCGATCAGGCTGAACAGCCGCTTCCAGAACACAATGACAACCGCGAGGATCGATCCGAGCTGGATGACGATCTTGAACGTATTCGCCGGATACTTGCCGAGGAATTCCTCGGTCTTCAGCCACATATCGTCGACGATGATCAGGTGGCCCGTCGAGGAGACCGGAGCAAACTCCGTCATCCCTTCGACGAACCCCAGAATAATGGCTTTTAACAGGTCAAACCAATCCATACTTTATTAAGCCCGCTTTCTTCTGAAGTTAATGTACCAGATGATTGCTGCAATCCCCAGCACTGCTATGACGGCATATGCAATATTGGAATAGATATCCATATAACGGACGATGCTTTCCCAGTTATCTCCGACAGCCGCTCCGAGCGATACGAGAACGGTGTTCCAGATCAGGCTGCCGAGCGTTGTGAGGAGAAGGAACAGCAGGAAGTTCATGTTCGACATCCCGGCCGGAAGCGAGATCAGACTCCGGATCAGCGGCACAAGGCGGCAGAAAAACACTGTCCACGGTCCGTACTTATCGAACCAGGCATCCGCTTTGTGGATGTCTTCCCTCGTCAGCCGGAGCACCCTGCCCCAGCGGTCCACGATCTTCTCGAGCCGCTCCACATCAAGCAGCAGGCCGATGCCATATAGAATGACGGCACCCGCGACAGACCCTGCGGTCGCCGTGCCGATGACCCCGACTTTCGTCAGTGAGCTCGCAGTTGTCATGAATCCGCCGAACGTCAGAATCACTTCGGACGGAATGGGCGGGAACACGTTTTCCACCATGATCAGGACGAATACACCAAAGTATCCGAACTGTTCCATGATGTCGGTAATCCAGTTTTCCATCAGTTCCCTCCGAATTTTTTCCTTTAGCCAGTTTACTAAAGAATGTACATTTTGGGAAGACGTGCCGTGCGACGCACCTGCTGTACGGCCTGCAGGACGCGCGGGATGTTCTCCCGAGATTCATATAGAGACGCAGCCGGCCCGGTAAGGTTCCCGGTTATTCCTCTTCCCCGGCGATGGTGACCGACCGGTCGATCCGGAGCGTGAAACGGACGGTCTCCTCGGCGTTCGCCGGAACCGTGACGGGAATCAGGACATCACCGAACTCCCGCTCCGCCGGGTGGTCGGACTCGGCAATGTCCCAGTGTCGCTCGTGGACCGGATGGCGGATGATGACCGTCACGGGCACGTCCTTTGCGTTGCGGATCGCATACATATAGGACTCGAGATCGTAGCGCCCCTCTTTCCCGGACGATGTGAGGCCTGAATCCACGGTGATGTCGAATGCGTTGCCGAGACGGAGACGGACCCGCTCTCCCGTGGCGGTGTGATCCATCCGGTCTTCTCCGATAAATTCTGCCGTACCGTCAGACGAATTGTTCCTGTAAAACTTCACGGTGCCCTGCGGCAGCGGGAAACCGAGGCCGGCCGCTTCGGTGTTGTCGAACTCAAAATAGATCGCCGGGTTGCGGTCATACGGACCTGCTTCATAAATGGTGCGGCCCTTCGCACCCTCCGCGCCGATCAGGAAAATCTGTTTTTGCTGGCGATCCTTGATGGTGACGGTGCCCGGAATCGTATATAGGTGATAGTCGGCGAAGGATTCCTGCTCCGGCATGCCGCGCTCCGGGATGGCGCTGTAGAGGACATACGGATCCGCGTCTTCCGCACGGTGGACCTCCCCCGCTAGTACTCGGAGGACTGCATCCTCATACGTCATCCCCGACTCGTTCCGGAGTGTCATCCAGCCGGTCAGGCTGAATGTCTCCTCGCCGGATGACTCGGCCGGCAGCGAGATGACATAGTCCATCTCCCATGTCATCCCCTGTGTCAGGTAGCTCACGCGCACTTCGTCCGATCCGGACGGTGCCGCATGCCAGACAAGTGCCGGCGTCAAAATCAGGCCCCCCGGGAGTTCCGGCAGACGGACTTGCCCTTCCGGATCAAGGACAACCTCGCCCGTCTCCAGGTCTTCGACGACCATGCCGTTCGCGACACTGAGCAGGCGGTAGCGCATCCGCTTGCCGGACTCCGGGTCGACGATCGTAATCTCGCGCCCGATATACTTCTCCAGCAATTTATTCTTGTCCACGAGATCGTATTCGTAGTTCATCTCACGGATCTCGAGCCCTTCCACGAGGATCGACTCCGTTTCGATCCGCTGTGCGACATCCAGATACCGCAGCACCCCGTCCTCAGGAAACTCCGGCAGCTTCCTCGTTTCCTTGACCAGCGCAAACCCGTCGTTATAGACCGTCAATGCACGTGACACCGTGTCTTTACCCGAAATATCAGCCGGCATGGCAACTCCCCCTTTTCTATGACTGGATCACCCGTCTGTCCATCCGCCCTTATGTAAATGCAGCGCCTGGAGCTGGCTTTACTTCAATTTACTCGCCGGATGCTTCAGGCATGATACCACCTTCCAAAAATGAAAAAATCGGGCCGGAGCCCGATTCCTCATGCATGAATCTCTGTCGTTTTCTCCTCTGCCGCCGTGTCCCCAAGAAAGTCGAGGACCGCGCCGATGAAGGTTTTGCCGATGTACTGGATCGATCGTTCATCGACATTGAATTTCGGATGGTGGTGCGGGAAGTCTGCCCCGATCTCCGGATTGCCTCCGCCGACGATGAAATAAGAAGCTTTCACGTGCTCGGTGTAGTAGGCAAAGTCTTCGCTGCCGGACATCGGTTCAACGTAACGGACATTTTCAGCGCCGAAGATGGAAGCCGCCACCTTGGCAACGCGCTTTGTCTCCTCCGCATCATTGTAGATGGACGGGCAGTCGCGGACGTAATGGAATTCGTAGGTCGCGCCGTTCCCTTCACACGTCGTTCGTGTCAGGCGTTCCATCGCTTCTTCGATCAGGTCACGCACTTCCGGATCATAGGTGCGGACCGTACCTTTCAGAACCGCCTTGTCCGGGATGACATTTGTCGCGTCCCCGCTTTGAAACGAGCCGACCGTGATGACGCCCGAGCGCATCGGGTTCACGCGGCGGCTGAGGATCTGCTGGAAGTTGACGACGAGCTGGCTGCCGGTCACGAGCGGGTCGATCGTTGTGTGCGGCGCCGCTCCGTGGCCGCCCTTGCCTAAAATCGCGATCTCAAAATCGTCCTGTGCAGAAGAGGCATAGCCTTCCATCACCCCGACGCTTCCCAGGGGCTCATCGGCCATAACATGAGCGCCGTAGATCACATCCACCCCGTCCAGGCAGCCGTCCTGGATCATGAAGTCCGCTCCGCCCGGCGTCGTTTCCTCAGCGTGCTGATGAAGGAAGACGACCGTGCCTGAAAGTTCATCACGGACTTCAGAAAGCACTTTGGCTACGCCCAGCAGCGTGGCTGTATGAAGGTCGTGGCCGCAGGCGTGCATGACGCCCGGCACGGTCGATTTATACGGAACCTCTTTTTCATCCTGGATCGGAAGCGCGTCAAAGTCCGCGCGCAGGGCGACAGTTTTGCCTGGCTTGCCGCCCTTCAGTGTCCCGACAACCCCGCGGCCGCCGACACCGGTGCGGACCTCGATGCCGAGGTTCCGGAGATACTCGGCGACAAACGCCGGCGTACGCTCTTCGGTATGCCCGACTTCCGGATGCATATGGAGGTCGCGGCGGATCGCGACGAGCTCCTCTTGCAACTGACTGAACCGTTCATATAATGGTTGATTCATGTTCTTTACTCCTCCATTTTAAAAGGGACGGCAACTGCCGCCCCAAAGATTTGATCAAGCCGGCCAGATAAACAGATGGGCGATCGTGACAATAATAATCGCCATGATGAACTGGATGACAAACAGCGGTGCCATCCACTTAAACCATTTCGTAAGGGAAATGCCGGCCATGGCGAGTGCCGCGAACAGCAGCCCGTTTGTCGGCGAGAAGATGTTCGTGATGCCGTCACCCATCTGGAAAGCGAGGACCACCGTCTGGCGGCTGACGCCGATCAGGTCGCCGAGCGGCGTCATGAGCGGCATCGTCAGTGCGGCCTGGCCGCTTCCGGAAGCAACGATGAGGTTCATGAACGCCTGAACGACAAACATGGCACCCGCGGCCATCACGGTCGGCAGCTCCGATACAAGGCCCGAGATGCCATAGAGGATGGTGTCGATCGTGTTGCTGTTTTCAAGCAACGTGACCGCACCATAAGCGAATCCGACGACAAGGGCGCCGACGATCAGCTCCTCGCATCCCCGGACGAACGCCATCGTCGTCCCGTTGATCCCCATGCGGTTCACGATTCCGATTACAATCGCCATGATGACGAACAGCGCGGAGATTTCCTGGATATACCATCCGTACTTGATGACGCCGTAAGCAAGGGCGATGAATGTGGCCAGCAGAATCAGAAGCGTTACACCCTGCCTGCGGGACAGCTTCATATCCAGCGCGGCCGCCTTGTCCACATTGCGTTTTTTGTCTTCTTCATAGGTCACGCTCAGCTCGGGATTTTTCTTGACCTTGGCCGCGTAGCGCATGACGAAGAGAATCGATACCGTTACGTAGGCAAACCAGAAGAAGATCCGCGGCACCATTCCTGAGAAGGTCGGAAGTTCGGCGATCCCCTGTGCAACGCCGACCGTGAACGGATTCATGAACGCAGCGGTGAATCCGGTGGCGACTCCGACCATGACCACTGCGGCGCCGGTCATCGAGTCAAAGCCCATCATCATCGCAAGCGGCACCAGGATCAGAATAAACGGCAGTGCTTCTTCAAACATGCCGATTGTCGCGCCCCCGATGGCGAAGAACATCATGAATACCGGGATCATCAGCATCTCCCGGCCCTCCAGCCTGCCTGAGACGGAGCCGAATGCGCCTTCGATCGCTTTGGTCTCCTTGAAGACGTTAAACGCCCCGCCGACGATGAAAATAAAGAAGACGATGCCGGCACTGGTTGTGAGGCCCGCATGGATCGCCTTGAAGATATCCATGAATCCGGCCGGGTTGGACTCAATCTGGTGATAGGAGCCTTCCACTACCAGGGTCTGTCCTTCTTCGTTTGTCGTCCGTTCATATTCACCGGCCGGAATCAGATATGTACTGATTGCCGTCAGCAGGATAACTGCGAACAATATGGCGAATGGATGGGGAACTTCGAACTTGAACCGCTTTTTGCGGCGGTTGGTGGTGTCTGAAATATTGGCCATGCACAGTCACTCCTATAGGTCGAAGACCGTCGAAATTTAAGTATGTATAAATATAAGTTAATAGAAGTAGGCGGTCAATACGAAATCTACAGAAAATAAATCTCGCCCCCTCCTTTTATTAGATTTTCAAGAAATGGAAAAACCGGGCATTGCCCGGTTTTTATCGGATCTTTATGAAAGGTTATACCGTCTGCCCCATCTGCTCCCGCAGCTTCGCCTTGAGGAATTTGCCGACGGAGGTTTTTGGAATTTCATCGAGGAAGACGACGTTGTCCGGAACCCACCATTTGGCGAACTGGCCTTCCAGATAGCCGAGGAGTTCCTGCTTTTTTTCCTCATTCCGCTCAATGCCGTCTTTCAGGACGACGCAGGCGAGCGGACGCTCGAGCCACTTCTCATGCGGGACGGCGATGACCGCTGCCTCGAAGACGTCCTGATGCGTCATAAGGGCGTTCTCGAGGTCAACCGAGGAAATCCATTCGCCTCCGGACTTGATCAGGTCCTTGGTCCGGTCGGTGATCTTGATATAGCCGTCAGGTGTCATGACGGCGATGTCGCCGGTATAGAGCCAGCCATCACGGAACGCGTCTTTCGTGCGCTCATCCTTATAGTACTCGTCCGCGATCCACGGGCCGCGGACGGTCAGCTCGCCCATCGTCTTGCCGTCCCACGGCACTTCGCCCTGCTCGTTGATGACGCGCGTATCGATGCCCGGGATCGTCATGCCCTGCGAGGCGCGGAGGTCGAGCTTTTCTTCGGCGGTCTTTTCTTCCACCGAAGAGGTGTAGTTCGACAAGCTGACAAGCGGCGACGTTTCGGTCATGCCGTAGCCGACGATGAACGGAACACCGTACTTTTCCTCGAACGCCTTGATCAGGCCCTTCGGCGAGGCGGATCCTCCGCAGACGATGGCGCGCAGCGAGCTGATGTCACGCGGCTTCTGCTCGAGTGTCTTCAGCACGCCAAGCCAGATGGTCGGCACACCCGCTGTGAGTGTGACTTTTTCCTGTTCGATCAGATCAAGCAGGACGTCCGGATTGAATCCGCCCGGTCCCGGCAGCACCTGCGTGATGCCGAAAAAGACACCGGCAAACGGGAGGCCCCACGCGTTCGCATGGAACATCGGGACGACCGACAGCGTGATATCCCGCTCCGACAGGCCCATGCCGTCGGCAAGCCCGAGCGCGTAACTGTGGAGGACGAGCCCTCGGTGGGAGTAGACAACGCCTTTCGGATTGCCGGTCGTGGCACTTGTGTAGCACATGCCGGCCGGCGTGTTTTCGTTGAGGTCATCCGGAAATACATAGTCGTCCGATGCTTTCGACATTAGTGCTTCGTAGGAGTGGACGTTGCTGAGGGCCGTTTCCGGCAGCTTGTCCGAGTCCGACATGACGATGATGTGCTTGACCGTCTTCAGCTGCGGCGCAAGTTTCTCGATCAGCGGGAACAGGTCGTCGTCGACAAGCAGGATTTCATCCTCTGCGTGGTTGATGACATAGACGATGTGCTCCGGTGACAGGCGGATGTTGATCATGTGCAGGATTGCTCCGGCGCACGGGACACCGAAATACGCCTCGAGATGGCGGTGTGTGTTCCAGGCGAACGAGCCAACCTTTGTCCCCCGCTCCATGCCGAGTTCGGTCAGGAGAGAAGCGAGCTTCCGGGTACGCTTCGCGAATTCGCGGTACGGAATGCGATGCGTTTGTGTGGCGGTTTTCGAGATGATCTCCTTGTCCGGGAAATAGCGCTCCGCGCGGTCCACGAACGTCTTCAATAGCAGCGGCGTCTTCATCATTTGAATCCAGCTCCTTTTGTATGGTGGATTGGCGATGGTGAAGGTCTGGTTGAGTGGGTTGCTGCATGGCATGGCTGGCGGTTATCGGATGTGAGTTTGAAGATTAGGTGCTTGAGTTTGAAGATTACACGCTTGAGTTTGAAGATTAGGCCCCCCGAGTTTGAAGATTACGTCCTGCTCAGCTCTTCATCCAGTGCGGGTGTTCGTCAAGTTCGCCCGGACGGAGAACCGGGGTCAGGCAGAAGTCGGTCCGGAGCGAGACGTCGAGCCAGTGGCTTAGCGGTTCCGCCCCGAAGTAGCGGGCGACGTCTTCATGAACATCGTCGCGGTTTTTCCACTCCGGATGGCCCGCAAAGTCGCAGAAGGCGTGCCAGAACTTGTCCTCGAGCGCACCGAGCGCGACGTATCGGCCGTCGGCAGTCGGATAAATGGCGTAACGGGCGCGGGAGCCGTCAAGGTCGGGCACCCCGCGGTCAGACAGGCCGGCTTCTTCGAATGCCTTGTGGACACTCTGCCAATGCGTGAGCCCGTCGGTGATGGAGACGTCCAGACGCGCGCCTTCCCCGGTTTTCATCTTCCGGACAAGCGCGGCGAGGACGGCTTCCGCGACAAAGTGCCCGCCGGCAAAGTCGGCCAGCGTGTTTTTCGGCTGGACCGGCCGGCCGTTTTCATCGGTAAGTTGCGAAAGCACACCGGACAGCGCCAGATAATTGAGGTCATGGCTGCCGGCCCTGGCGAACTCACCATCCAGGCCGTAGCCGGTCATCGAGCAGTAGATGAGTCCGGGGTTGAGCTCAAACAGCTCGTCCTCTCCGAAGCCGAGCCGCTCCAGCGTACCGGGGCGGAACGATTCGATCAGGACGTCGGTGCCGCGAATGAATTCCTTCATCTTCTCGTGGCCTTCCTTTGACTTCAGGTCGAGCTCGACGATCGTCTTGCCGGCGTTTTTCTTTTCATGGATCAGCCCTCCGGCAAGGCGGCGGGCGGGTTCCCCGCCGGGCGGCTCGACTTTTGTAACGTCGGCGCCCATTTCAGCGAGCCGGTAACTCGAATACGGTCCCGGGAGATAATATGTCACGTCGAGCACTTTTATGCCTTCGAGGAATCCGCCGCCTGGAGGGCGGACGGCATTTCGCTTACGGGTTTCTTTCATGCTGGTCATGCCTTCCTTCCTCCCGACAGTCCCATGTTTTTCGCGATGATCGTTTTCATGATCTCGTTTGTGCCGGCGTAGATCGACATGACCGGAATATCGCGGTACCAGCGGGCGATCTTGTATTCTTCCATATAGCCGTAGCCGCCATGGAGCTGCATGCATTCGGCAGCCGCCTTCCGCGCGGTCTCGGTGATCCAGTACTTCGCCATCGACACCTTCGTCACGATGTCTTTGCCGTCCAGGTGGTCGGCAATCAGTGACTCGAGGAATGCCTTGCCAAGTTCGGCTTCCGTCGCGAGTTCCGCCAGCTTGAACTGGGTGTTCTGGAACGCGGCGACCGGGCGGCCAAACGCCTCGCGGGACTTTACATAGTCGATGGTGATCTCGAGCATATCCTCCATCGCGGTCTGGGCACCGATTGCCACTGTGAGCCGCTCCTGCTGCAGCTTTTCCATCATATAGTGGAAGCCCTTGCTCTCTTCGCCGATCAGATTCGAGGCAGGCACGCGGCAGTCCTCGAAGTAAAGTTCCGCCGTATCCTGTGAATCCATGCCGACCTTGTCGAGCTTCCGGCCCTTCGTAAATCCTGGAGTCCCCTCTTCAATCAAAAGCAGACTCATCCCGCGGTGTTTCGGCTCCGCCTTAGGATCGGTCTTTACCGCAACCAGTGCCAGGTTCGTATTGATTCCGTTTGTGATGAACGTCTTCTGGCCGTTCACGACATAATGATCGCCGTCCTTGATCGCGGTCGTCTTGATGTTGGCAAGGTCCGATCCGGTTCCGGGCTCGGTCATCGCAATGGCGGTGATGACATCCCCTGTCACACAGCCCGGCAGGAAACGTTTTTTCTGCTCATCGGTCCCGTACGATTCGATATACGGCACGACGATGTCGTTATGAAGGCCGACACCGGTGAGCCCGGCGCCGACACGCTCCATCTCTTCTTCGATCACAACGCCGAAGCTGAAATCCAGCCCAAGCCCGCCGTATTGTTCTTCAACCTGCGGGCAGAGGAACCCCATCTCCCCGAGCTTTTTCCAGAACGATTTCGGAATCAGCCGGTCCTGTTCCCATTGTTCATAATGCGGCACGGCTTCTTTTTCGAGAAATTTCCGGAGTGACTCCCGGAACAGATCATGCTCTTCGGTTTCCCATCGGTATCGCGGCATGGCGACCACTCCCTTCTTTGTATGTGGGTTGGTTGGGGCGGGTGGATTGGATTCGCGGCGGCAACTGTCGGTTTCGCGGCGGCAACTCGGGATTCTGCGCCGGCATCCAGCGATTCTGCGCCGGCAACCGGATTCGCGCCCACAACTCGGGATTTCGCGCCGGCAACTTGCAAATTCACGCCGACAACCCGCAAATCCGCGACTGCAACACCCAATTCCGCGTCCGCTCCCTCCAACCCAACTCCCCCTTACTTCGGCTGCATCCGGATGGCGCCGTCCAAGCGGATGACGGTGCCGTTCAGCATGCGGTTTGTCACGATCGATTCGACGAGCTGGGCGTATTCTTCCGGCTGGCCGAGGCGTTTCGGGAACGGCACGGTCTGCTCGAGCGCGGTGCGCGCGCTGTCCGGCAGGCCGTCGAACATCGGCGTGTTGATTAGGCCCGGGGCGATCGTCATCACACGGATGCCGTATGCCGCGAGTTCGCGGGCGATCGGGAGCGTCATTCCGGCGACGCCGCCTTTGGACGCGCTGTAGGCGACTTGGCCGATCTGGCCTTCGAAGGCGGCGACGGAAGCGGTGTTGATGATGACGCCGCGCTCGCCGTCCTCGCCGGGCTCATTGTCCGTCATCGCGTCCGCGGCAAGCCGGATGACGTTGAAGGTGCCGGTCAGATTGACGCGGATCACCTGCTCGAACTGCTCAAGCGGATGGACACCCTTCCTGCCGATCAGCTTGCCCGGCGTGCCGATGCCGGCGCAGTTGACGACGGTGTTGAGTCCGCCCATCGCTTCTTTTGCCGCCGCCACGTTCGCCTCAACGGCTTTCCCGTCGGCGACGTCTGTCTCATAAAAGAAGGCGTTACCCTCTCCAAGCTCAGCCGCGTACCCCGTGCCCTTTTCTTCATTCAGATCAAAGATGGCGACCTTGCCGCCGGCTTCGACGATCCGCTTTGCGGTCGCACCGCCAAGACCTGACGCCCCGCCGGTGATGATCGCCTTCACATTGTTCATGTCCAACTCAAATCCCCCTAACCTGACTGAATGCTCATTCGGTGTAATTAATGATTATTAATCAATTCGTTCAATGACTGTGGCATTGGCCATGCCCATGCCTTCGCAGATCGCAAGCAGTCCGTATCGCCCGCCGGTCCGATCCAGGCGGTTCATGAGTGTGACAAGCAGTTTTGTTCCTGTTGCGCCGAGCGGATGGCCGAGTGCGATGGCGCCGCCGTCGACGTTCAGCTTTTCCGGATCCGCACCGGTTTCTTTGAGCCAGGCAAGCGGGACAGGCGCGAAAGCTTCGTTCACTTCATAGGTGTCCATATCCCCGATCGAGAGGCCGGCTTTCTTCAGTACTTTCTCCGTTGCAGCAATCGGTCCCGTCAGCATCAGTGTCGGATCGGATCCGACAACCGAGCGCGCGACAATCCTGGCCTTCGGCTTGAGTCCGAGCTCATCCGCCTTTTCTCGGGACATGAGGAGTACCGCAGATGCGCCGTCGCTCATCTGGCTGGCATTACCCGCCGTGATCACTCCGTCTTCCTTGAACACGGTCTTGAGCCCTCCGAGCACGTCCGGAGTCGAGCCTTCCCGCGGGCCTTCGTCCGTATCGAACACGTTGCCGTCCGCCGTTTCCACAGGTACAACCTCATCTCTGAACCGGCCTTCTCCGATTGCCGCAAATGCGCGCTCGTGGCTTCTCGCGCTGTATTCATCCAGCTCCGTGCGGCTCATGCCCCACTTTTCTGCGATGCGCTCAGCAGACAGGCCCTGGTTGATGATCTCGTACTGGGAGGTCAGCTTTTCGCTCGGCCTGGCGTCCCCGACATTCGAAAACATCGGCTCGCGCGTCATGCTTTCGACGCCGCCTGCAATAACGATGTCCATATCGCCCGCGGCAATCGCCTGCGCGCCGAAGTGTACCGCCTGCTGGCTGGATCCGCACTGGCGGTCGATCGTGACGCCCGGCACCTCGATCGGGAATCCCGCGATCAGAGCGGAGGTCCTGGCGATGTTGCCGCCCTGTTCCCCGGATTGCGTCACGCAGCCGAGGATTACATCTTCCACCCGGTCCTTCCCGACACCCGCACGCTTCACCAGTTCTTCCAGTACAACCGCCGCCAGCTCGTCAGGACGTGTTTCCGACAGCGCCCCCTTGCGCCGGCCGACTGCCGTACGCACGCCTTCGACAATCACGACTTCTCTCATTCTCTCTCCCCCTTTATCACAATAGAAAGACTATTCTTGAAAGAATCGTATCATGAAAACGTTCTCATCGTCCATATCATTCGGCGTCCGGATCGACTTGCCGGTCCGAGTGAAAATCAGCCTCCGGACCTAGACGGAAATCAACATCCGGTCCGTTCGGAAAAACCCTGTCCCCGACTACAATAAGGTTAACAACGAAAGGAGGCGGAAACCTTGAAGAAATTTCTTCTCATCACCATCGGAATCGTCGCAGGGATCACCGTCCTTGCCAACCTCGGCGCGATCATCGGTCTCGCCATCTCAGCCGCCATCATGTATGCCGGCTACCACTACTACAAGCGGAGCACTTCCGACTTCGCACGCTTTTGCTGGGCAGCGGTCGGCATCATCGGCCTTCTGACAGCCATCGGCAACATCCCGGCATTCATCGGCCTGCTCGCAATTGCAGCTCTCTGGTATGTGTACCAGAAGTGGAATGCCCGTGAAGCCGTCCTGTTCGAAAAAGACGGCGACCCGTTCGCCAATTTCGAACGCGAATGGAAGAACATCACGAAATAAGTTCCCAACAAGGAGGAAAACGTTATGAACTCACTGTTCAACCGCATCAAATACTCAGTCCAGGCCGATCTTCATGAGGTGCTGGACAAAAAGGAAGAAAAGAACCCCGTCTCCCTTCTGAATGAATATCTCCGCCAGGCGGAAAAGCAGACCGAAGCAACAGGCCGGCTGCTTGACCGTCAGGCAAAACTGAAGGAAGAGCTTGAGAAAGAGCGGAAAGAAGCGGCAACCATGCTTGAGAAGCGCCGCAACCAGCTTGGGATTGCCGAGAAAGCGGGCGTTGAAGACTTGGTCGCCTTCGCCCAGGACGAAATCCGCGCCTATGGCAACCGCGTCGACGAACTCGACCGCACGCTTGCCGAAACGGATGCCGAACTGATCGGCCTTGAGCGCAAGTATGAAGAGATGAAGCACAAGATCAAGGACATGAAAGTGCGCCAGCTCCAGCTGATGGGCAAGGAAAACGTGACGCGTGCCCACCGCCGCATGGACCGCGTTATCCAGGATGAAAGCAGCGGGATGGCACCTTACACTGAGATGAAGGCGTATGTCGAGCAGCTCGGCGACAAGATCGAGAAAGAACACAGCCATGACACGATGGAGCGCCGGCTGGACGCGCTTGCGATCATCGAACAGGCAGAAAACACAGGAAAAGCCGACAAAGAAACGGTCTGACAGGGACATTAGCGCCTGGATTTTGTAAGATAGGAAGGGGGACCTCCCCCTTCTTTTGTGCATTACGCGGATATACATGTCCGCTTTAACTAAAACCACCCGAAAGGAGGAACCCGCCATGCATCCATCGGCCGACCAGCTCCGGTTTATCGTGATCAGCTTCGTGCTGCTCGTGTTCATTGAAGCCGCCTTTTTCAGAGACGGCAACATCATCTTTGTCATTCTCGGCGGATGGCTGGCGTATTATGGCTTCCGCCACCGCAATAAATGGATCCTCTGGACGGGTTTATTCTTCCTCGGGATTGCGATCCTCTCCCTCTGGAGCCTCCGGCTGCTCATTCTCGCCGTGCTCGCCTACATTTTCATCAGCCTGTGGAAAGGCGTACCGGCAGAGGAGATCACCCGGCCGCTCCGGGATGCCAGAAAAGAAACTCCGAACGGCATCCTGAAAAACCGGCTGTTTTCCGTACAATCGACGCCGTTCAGCTCCTACGAGTGGGAAGATGTCCACATCCAGGGGATTTTCGGCGACATCCATGTTGACGTGACAGAAACCGTGCTTCCGAAAGGGACGTCGTTCATCTCGATCCGGCAGGGCATCGGCAAGGTAAAGATCGACGTGCCGTATGAAATTCCCGTACGCGTCCACTACACCTCACTTCTCGGCGACTCCCGGCTGTTCGGCCGCCACCAGAACCGTATTTTCAATGAACAGCTCCATATGCAAGACGGCTACGGGACGGAAGAGCGCCCGGCTGCGGAGCTGATCATCACAGTCTCCTCCTGGCTCGGGGACTTGGAGGTGTCGCGCAAATGAGGCACCTGATCACACGCGCCGTCACCCTTTCCACTCTGTTCCTCGCCATCTCGGCGGGGATTGTGTTCTTGCTTCTCGGCATGCCGGATGACGACTGGTGGTTCCTGATCGAAGAGGAGCAATACGGCCTCCCGGCTGCGGTCTGGATCGTTGCGGGCTCCATTGCGGCCGGATGGATGCTCGCCTTCTGGGCGTCCGGGATCATCCGCACGAACATCCGCGCCGTCGAACAGCGACTGTATGGCCTGCTCGAGACGGCACCCGGCAAAAAGCAGCGTAAACTCCCGGGTCCCACCGAGCGGGCAGTCGGTGAAGTGGAGGAACTTCTCACAACACAACGCGAACGTCTGAAGGAGATTTCCGACAAGCGGGCGGAAAACCAGGAGCAGATGGTCCAGGAACGGCTCGTGCAGGAGCGTCAGCGGCTTGCCCGCGAGCTGCACGATTCCGTCTCCCAGCAGCTTTTCGCCGCCTCGATGCTCCTGTCCGCGATGGCGGAACGGGAACGCGCAGAGACCGGCGCCCCCTCGCGCACGCTCGAACAGGTCGAAAAAACCGTTCAGCAGGCACAGCTCGAGATGCGGGCGCTGCTCCTCCATCTGCGCCCCGCACCGCTCAACAACAAGACACTTTCGGAAGGGCTCCGCGGCCTCCTTCACGAATTGGATGAAAAGGTCCACTTTACGATCCGCGGGCGCATAGAGGACGTTCCGCTGTCCAAGGGAGCCGAAGACCATCTGTTCCGGATCGCCCAGGAAACACTGTCGAACACGCTGCGCCACGCAAAAGCGACCGAACTCGATGTGCTGTTCGTCGAGCGGGACGGACTAGCGATTTTCCGCGTTCAGGATAACGGCATCGGGTTCCGGGACGGCGACGGCAAAAGCGGCTCCTACGGCCTGCGCAATGTGCGCGAACGCGCCATTGAAATCGGAGGCACATGCAAGATCGTCTCAGTGCCCTCGCAGGGAACGATTGTCGAAGTGAAGCTTCCGGTGACCCGCCCCGAAGAAGACGGCCAGCCGGAAAAAGAAGCGGACACCGCTCCGATTCCACTAAAGGAAATCGAGCCGGAGGCCGCAACACCATCTGAAGAAACGGAGGAATCGAGATGATCCGTGTACTGCTCGCGGATGACCATGAAATGGTGCGAATCGGCGTATCTGCCTACCTTCAGGTGCAGCCGGACATGGAAGTGGTCGGCGAGGCCTCGAACGGGCGCGAGGCGGCCGACCTCGCACTCCAGTTGCGGCCGGACATCATCCTGATGGACATGGTCATGCCGGAGATGAACGGCGCAGAGGCGACGGCCGCCATCATTAAGGAATGGCCTGAGGCGAAGATTATGGTCGTCACAAGCTTTCTCGACGATGACAAGGTCTACCCGGCACTTGAGGCCGGCGCGTCCAGCTACATCCTGAAGACGTCGAAGGCGTCGCGCATCGCAGATGCCATCCGCGACACGCTTGGCGGCCGGACGGTGCTCGAGCCCGAAGTGACGACGAAGATGATGCAGCGCATGCGCGGCACGGAGCGCGCGCCGCATGACGAACTGACCGCTCGGGAGATGGAAATCCTCCTGCTGATCGCGAAGGGCAAGACGAACCAGGACATCTCAGACGAACTCTTTATCGCCCTCAAGACCGTCAAGACGCATGTCTCGAACATCCTCTCAAAGCTCGGCGTCGACGACCGCACACAGGCCGCGGTCTACGCCTACCAGAACGGCCTCGCAGAATAAGAAAATCCGCGGACGTCTTTGCCGGCCGCGGAAAGCAGGTGCATGTGATTGAACAACAACAACCAGAATTCCGCATTCATCCCGGTGGCGGTCATCTTGCTGATCGCCGTCATCCTGTTTCTCAATATCGTCCTCCCCGCGCTTCCGTTCCGGTGGATGATGGTCATCATCATCGCGGTCATCGGCATCGCCGGCGCGCTCGTGATTTTCTGGATACGGCGGAGAGGCGGCGGGCGCAGAGAGTGAGTGGCGGGATTCGCGGCTTGAGTGTCGCGAATGGGCGTGCGAGTGTCGGGATTCGCAGTTTGAGTGTCGCGATTGTCACGCTGAGTGTCGCGATTCGCTGCACGAATGTCTCGAAACTCTTCATGAATGTCTCGGTCCCCTCCACGTATGTCCCGAAACTCTCCCCCCGCTGCATAACAAAAGCCGCTCCCCTGCCGGAAGCGGCTTTTTTTCGTATTCAATTATGCTTTCGACAAATGTACCATGGCGTTCAGGATGCCGCCGTGTACGCCTTCGTGCCAGACGGAAAACTGCAGGAGTTTTTCCCCTGTGTCCATATTGTGCCCGGCAATCTCAAGCGGGTGGCCGAGCTGGCCCTCAAGCTGGCCGTCAAGCGCTGCTGCGATGCGGTCTGTCTGTCCCTTTAGCGCGCTCAGAATCTCTTCGTTAGACGGGACGCCTTCGCCCCATCCTTCCGGGCTGGTCCCTGTGTTGAACAGGCCGACCCATTCCGGATGGACGATCTCAAAGTCCGGATTGATCATCTTCGTGAAGTTCTCGAGTGAGACGAAGATGTGGCCCGCGTTCCAGCGGACGTTGTTGCTGAAGCCCGGGTGAAGCTTGTCCCAGTCTGCCCCTTCCAGTTGTTTAAGCTGGCCGAGTGTATAGCCTCGCGCGAATTTCATCTGTTTAATTGTTGCCATCTGAATTCCTCCTTCATGGTACTGTCTCCATTGTGGACGAACCGCAGGATTTTTTGAACTGAAACATACAAAACCGCTGACCGTGACGGGTCAGCGGCTTTGATTTATTCTTTACCCGGATACCGTTCATTCGGGGCGGTGTCGTTATAGCCTTTATCAAGGCCTTCGTCACCCTCGAATGCGGATGGCTCTCCTTTGCCGACGTCTTCATTTTCGTTTTCACGGAAGACGTCAGTCGAGTTGGATTCGGAAGGGTCGGCCAGCGGCAGTTCGCCTTCGTTGCGATCCCCGCGCTGCGGATCATAGTCTCGCGCGTTCGGATAGTTTTCATGTCTAGTCATGGTTTCCGCTCCTTTCCCGGCTGACCTGGCTGCAAGCCGTCAGTCCTTGGATGATTAGGCGGACGGATGTCCGTCCTTACCGGCGACACGCCGGATGCCCCGGCCGGGCCCGGAAATTGACGGGCGGCGAGCCGGATTGTTCCCAGTCTCCCCTGTCTGCAGCAATCACCTGACTTGTTATTATCCTTTTCGTGATTTCCATTTAAATTCCTGCCTAAAACTTCAAATTTACGGAAACTCAATAAACCGACATCAGGGAGACGGGAAATCGTGTTAGACTATTCCTTTTCCACACAGCCCTTTAAACCTGCAGCTCCGGAAATGAACAAAAGGACCCTGATGACGTGAAATGCATCATTCAATAATCCCGTTCACTTTCCCGTCGAGCGAAGCAATGCTTTCCTGATTGCCGGCGACGATCAGCTTGTCCCCCACCCTGAACTCCTCATCGGGGTCAGGGTTGCTGAGGACGCCTTCTTCCCTTCCGATGGCGAGCAGCGTGATGCCGAACTCCCGGCGCAGGTTCGATGATTCCACTGACTTTCCGGTAAGCGGACACTTTTCTCCCAAAACGACCTCGCCCACGACGAACTCCTTTTTCTCTGCCATCATGAGGTCATTGATAAAATCAATGCCGGACGGGCTCACGACGGACAGCGCAAGCTCACGGCCGCCGATGCTTGAGGGGTTGATGACACGGGTGGCCCCTGCACGCTTCAGCACTTCCTCGGAACCTTCTTTCTCGGCGCGGGCCGCGACCTCGATATCGTCGCTCATCCCTTTTGCCGTCAGCGTGATAAAGACATTATCCGCGTCGCTGTCGAGAGCAGCGATCAGCCCGCGGGCCTTGTCCGTTCGCGCCTTTTCAAGAATGTCCCGGTCCGTCGGATCGCCGATCAGACGAAGCGTTCCCTGGTCCACAACCTCGAGAAGCTCGTCTTCGTTGTCATGTATGTACAAAACCTTCAGTTCCTCTTCCATATTGCGCAGTTCACGGTATACCTGCTGGGCGACGCGGCCGAATCCGCATACGATGATATGGTCCTCGAGCTTATCAATTTCATGATCCATCTGCTTATCCCACACTTTCTCAGACAGCTGTTTTTCAATCAGATACGACGCAGCGGTGCCGAGCCCGTACGTTACAACTCCTGCACCGAACGGCACGATCAGCAACGCAAAACGCCGGCCTTCATCGGTCACGGGATACATGTCCCCATAGCCGATCGTCATGACCGAAATAATCGTCATCCATAGGGAATCGAAAAATGACAGGCTCTCGTAATGCATGAACCCGACAACCCCGACCCCGACCAAGAGGACGACTAACAAACTGAGAAATAGCAGCCGCCGGTAGCCGGTCGGAATGTCGAGCCATTTTTTCCTGAACATAATCATCCTTCTTTCCGGGGTCTGGTCTTTTCCTTTTACCCCGGGAGACGTGCCGATAACCGCAACCCTCGGGCGGACCGTCCGTCCTATTATTGGAAAACACAGACTTGGGAGGGATGGCCGATGAAAAAACTCGTGCCGGCCGCTTTAGTTGCCATGATGTTACTGCTCTCCGGCTGCGGCGCGCCGAAAACGGCCGCGGACCACGGCAGCGGCCTATCGGTGGAAATGCAGACCGGCGGCCAGTACCGTCACGTCCAGCTGATCCGCTATGAAAACGGCGAGAAGGTGCCGGGTGAAAATGTGGTCAACGCAGACGGCAGCCAGTTTGAGAATGGTGAAGTCATCTGGTTCGATATACAGCCCGGGGAATGGAAAGAAACGACTGCATTCGCACTGTCAGTCAGCACGGACGGGACCGGAATCGGCGCAAGGCAGACGAAGCCCGTCGAGCTGGAAGAGGGCAAGGATTGGGCACACGCGGTGTTCAGTGACGACGGCCTGATCATCGAGGAAGCGGAATGACGGCTGCAGGCGGGCCGCTCCGACGGAAAATCATCGCCGCCTCCCTGGCAGGCGCTGTATTCGCCGTCCTCCTCGGCCTCCTCACACCAGATCCGTTCGGGGAATTCCCGGCAACACCCGGCGGCTTCCTGAATGCCTTCACGCTGACCGTCCCTATCTACCTGATGTACAGCTTCCCGGTCATTTTTTTGGTCGGCGTGCCGGCATCACTGCTTGCAGACTTTCTTGCGGCGCGCCTTTCGCGCGGATTCCGGAAGCCTTGGGCTGAGCCGGTGATTTCCGGCGTACTGCATGCCGCATTCGGATTGGTAGCTCTCGGCTACGGCGTGGCGGCGGCCCTTCTCGGGTTCATAGCGGACCGGCTGCTCAGGAAAAAACCGAAACCCGGATGGCCCGCTGCCCTTAAGAGCCTTGCGGTTCCTGCACTTGTCTGGCTCTTCTTCATGTTCATCGTCTACATGAAGGAACTGCCGGGTGATTTTCCTGCCCTGCTGCAGGCCATCTTATAAGAAAAAGAGCTTTCGGCCCGATGCCGAAAGCTCCTTTTATAAGGGCGAGAGTTTGCCCATCCATCTTTCATCCCTGCAGATGATGAGCGTGTTCTTTCCTGACCGTACATCCTTCAATCAAATCTTTGTATTTAAAGAAAAACACGGCTTGCCCCAGAAAACATACTGATATGCGATCTGAGGAATAGGCAGTCACATCATTTGCCCAAATGAATACCTTATTTGGAATGCTTTATTAGGGGGAATCGGTGTGGGCTACTATGTTTCTGTTGAACCGGGTGTAAAATTATATGTTGAAGATATTAATCCTGAGGGCAGTAAGACGATCGTCTTCCTGCATGGCTGGCCTTTAAGCCATCAGCAGTTTGAATATCAATTTAACGTTCTTCCCCATAAGGGTTTCCGCTGTATCGGAATTGACTGGAGAGGATTCGGAAAGTCAGATAAGCCAATAAGCGGATACGGTTTTGACCGGCTGGCGGATGATATCCGTGCAGTGGTGGATGCACTTCAATTGGATCAGTTCACTCTTGCGGGTCACTCCACAGGTGGAGCCATTGCGATTCGGTATATGTCCCGTCATCATGGTTACGGTGTATCCAACCTTGTCCTGATTGATGCTGCCGCTCCTACAGGATTTTCTTCAGAGACTGCAGCCAGGTTCCTTAATCAGGCGCTAAATGACCGTCCCAAGATGATGCGGGAAGTGACAGAGAACTTTTTCTTCCAATACATTACACCTCCATTCTCTGAGTGGTTTCTCCAATTGGGCTTTCAGGCAGCAGGCTGGTCAACGGCAGCGATCATCATTACATTGCGAGATGAAAAGCTTGATTCCGATTTGCCAAAGATCCACGCCCCAACCTTAATTGTTCATGGTGTTCACGACAAGGTGATCCCTTATGCACAAGCCCAGGATCTTAACCGGCAAATAAAGAATTCACAGCTTGTTCCGTTTCACTACAGCGGTCATGGTCTTTTCTGGGAAGAACATGACAAGTTTAACAAGCTACTTAGAAGGTTTATTAGAAGCACCGAGAACTAGGAAAAGCGCTCCTGCAGAGCCACCTGCAGGAGCGCTTTTCCTTGTCGTGCGTCTTCTGAATCCACTATCCGCCGCTTAATTTCGTCATTCACGGCGATAATCTCGTCATTCGGCTGCGCAATCTCGTCATTCAGGGTTTTAATCTCGTCATTCGCCGCACCGGTTTCGTCATTCATCCCCTCACGCTCTCGGAACGGCAACCGTCACCTTGAACAGGTCCCCGTCCATTTCGATCGTCATCCGGCCTTCATGCAGGTCGACAATCGACTGCGCGATGGCAAGGCCAAGACCGGAGCCTTCGGTGTGGCGGGAGGCGTCGCCGCGCTTGAAGCGTTCGAACAGTTCATCCGCATTGTCACCCAGTTCATACTTCGAAACATTTTTGATCGTGAAGCGGACTTCCTGAGACACTTCGCTCGCTTCGTCCAGCGTGACATACACCCGCGTGCCCGGCATCGCATACTTAAGCGCGTTCTGGATCAGGTTGTCGATGACGCGCCACCATTTCTGGCCGTCAACCGACACCGTGAGCGGGCCGTCAGCGATACTTACCCGGAAGTCGAGCGGGGACGCTGCGATCTCCTCGTCGTATTCTGCAATCGCCTGCCGGACAAGTTCCACGAGGTCGACGCGCTGGCGGTTCAGCTCCACATTGCCGCTCGCCATTTTGGAGACGTCGAACAGGTCGTCAATGAGCGTCTTTAGCCGCTGGGATTTGCGGTCGAGGACATCCACGTATTCCGCACGTTCCTCGGCCGTCAGATCCGGTTTCTTCAACAGATCGGTGTAGGTGATGATCGAGGTCAACGGCGTGCGCAGGTCGTGACTGACATTGGTGATCAGCTCTGTCTTGAGCCGCTCGCTTCTTGCCTGTTCGGACATGGATAGCCGGACGCCTTGCCGGAGCCGGTTCAGGTCCGAAGCATGCTTTGCGAACAGACTCGTTCCTTTTACCGGAACCTCTTCGGCCAGGCGGCCTGCCGCCATCCGGCCGGTCGCATCAATGATCCGGTTCAGATAACCGGTCCGCCGGATCATGAAGAACAGCACCGGCAGGGCCACCGTGAAGAAGAGGAACAGCCAGATGGCACTTAGTCCGAAGCCGACATTGAGCCCCAGCATAAACGACAGGAAGACGCCCCCGAATCCAAGGCCGGCAAGGAAAATCACAACGAGCAGGAACATCACCTGCGTACCGAGTTTCCGGTTCAAAAAGAACGCCCGCAGATCATCCGCGGCTCTCCGGATGTAGGCACGCTCCAGATCCTGCCCGATCCGTCCGCTGTCCGAAAACCGCCGGACAACATGAAGGATCAGAAACACTGCGACACCAAGCGCCAGCGCGAAGAACATTGCGTTGACGGCCAGTTCCGAGTACATGAAACTGCCTGTATGATGAACAAAATTCATGAAGGTTTCTTTCATATATTCAGCGAATGTGAGCGCGATGAGCGATGCAACTGCTGCAGCCGCCGTCAACACATCAATCGGGAAACGTTCCAACTTCTGCGACAGCGCGTTCCCTTTCCAGACCGAAGGCCGGAGCCGGAACACGGTAAGCAGGAGCGCAAGGGCAAGAAGTCCCGCCAGCCAGACCCCCACATACGCACGCTGTTCCGCTTTGAACACGGTATACCCCCAGGCGAGCTGGTCATCATTCAGATAAACCTCATCCCTGATCCCCCGGCCCGCCGCTTCGTTCAGCACAGACTTCGGGACAATCACCGTTCCCTCGAAAGTTTTCACTTCATCCGGAATCAGGCTGCTTGCTTCACCCGTATAGTCCAGGTCCCCCGTAATCTGTGACGCCCGCAGATAGCCGTCTTTCTCGTTGAATGTCCGTTTGTAAGCCGCTTCTTCACGGATATTGCCGCTCGTATAGGTCTTGCCGGTTGCCGTGTCTGTCAGCTCGTAGTAGACATGGCGCACATGGTTCTCGAACGACGGCCGGTTCTCCCGGAGCGTCTTCATATACTCATCGATGACACGGCCTTTTTCAGCGCGGACCTTTTCCGCGACATGTTCGTCATCCAGGAAGTTCTGCCGGATGTCCTCAAGCTTTTCGTCCCGCTCCGCAGCAAGTGTCTCTTTTTCGTCCGCACTCTCCGCCGCACCGATCCTGCCTTCATACTGGTCCCTGATCGACGCCAGCTGATCTTCGAGGTTTCCGAAACGGTACCGGTGTTCATCCATCTCCTCTTCCGTGACCCCGATGCTTTTCTTGGCCTCTTCCGGCTCGACCGGATTCAGGACGTACGGCCCAATCTGGTTGTAGAAGAAGTCCATGCTGCTCCGGAATTCCTCGGTCTCGGTGTACGACTTCCCGATGATCCGCGGCCCCGCCTCGATCAGCACCATCACGGAAAACAAAACGAATGCGGCAAGCGCCAGCCAGACGGCTTGTGTCCACTTACCCTTGGGCATCAGAGCACACTTCCTTTCAGAACATTACGGAGCCGGGCGATCGTCTCCGCCGCGTCCACACCACGGCTGTCGAAAAAGTCCGCGATAAATCCCGAGCAGTAGATGAGGCTAGCAGCCGCAAGCACCAAAGCAATGACGGATAGCCAGATGTCACTTTTCGATTTTATAGCCAATGCCCCACACCACCTTCAGGTATCTCGGATTTTTCGGGTCTGCCTCGATCTTCTCGCGGATTTTCCGGATATGGACGGCGACGATATTGTCGGCGTTGTACGCCTGTTCGTTCCACACCCGCTCATAGATGTCATTGATCGAAAACACCCGTCCGGCATTTTGCATAAGCAATTCGGTAATCCGATATTCGATAGGTGTCAGCTTTGCCGGCTCACCGTCCACCAGCAATTCCTTGGACTCCGGATTCAGCGTCAGCCCGCCGACACGGGTTTCGCCGCCCGTGTCTGTATACGTGCCCAGACGGACATACCGGCGGAGCTGCGACTTCACGCGCGCCATCAGTTCCATCGGGTGGAACGGCTTTGTCACATAGTCGTCAGCCCCGACCGACAGCCCATGGATCTTGTCCGTCTCTTCGGACTTCGCACTCAGCATGATGATCGGGATGTTCCTCGAGTCCCTGATGCGGAACGTCGCCTGGATGCCGTCCATTTCCGGCATCATGATATCGAGGATGATCAGATGCACTTCATTTTCCTCCAGAAGCCGGAGCGCTTCCGATCCATCGCCCGCCTTGAGCACATCGTAGCCTTCGTTCTTCAGATAAATTTCGATGCCGTCCCGGATTTCCTTGTCATCGTCGACGACCAGCACCTTAAACCGTTCCATAAAGAGCCGCCCCTTTCATGTTGATTTTATTGTACCGCGGAAAACTGAAGAAAAATAAAGGGGAAAAATGAAGATTTTCTTAAGGAAGAAATGCGGAGCAGGTCCTCACCCGGCGGCACCGATGAATGAAACATTCCCTCCCCGGGCATTCTGGAAGTGGAGGTGCATCATGAGCAAAAATAAGAAAGAGCACAACAAGCCCGGCAGCACGAAAAACCGCGAGGAATACGGTTACGGCTATGACATCAGCATCGATGACCTGGGTGTCATCGGGCAGAATGACGCCGCGAAAAAACAGAAACCCCGCAGCACTAAAAAAGAAGAAAGTTGAAAAGGGCGGCCGTCCGGGACGGCTGCCCTTTTTTACAACGACTATTCCTTTTCCTCGCGGATCTGCTTGCGGAAGTACGGTGTGCGCTCCTCATCCGTACCGCGCTTGCCGAATGTAAGGACGATGAGCCCCGCCAGCAGCAAACCGACACCCATCCACGCAAAGAAGTTCAGTTCTTCGCCGACAATCGCGACGCCAAGGATCGCTGCGGTAAGCGGCTCGGCAAGCGCCAACGTGACTGCCGTTGCTGCCGGCAGCTCCTTCAGGCCGGAGGAATAGAGCAAGTATGCGACCGCCGTCGCGGCGACCGCGATGTAAACGATGACCGAGATTCCTTCCTGGGACCGGAGGCCATCCAACGGATAGATGAAGAGGAATGGTGACAGCAGCAATGCGCTGATCGTGAAGACGACACCGACCGCCGCGGCGGGATTCGCAAATTCCAGCACGATCTTGCTGGTCATCGAATAGACGGCAAATGTCAGCCCGGCACCCAAGGCCAGCAGGACACCTGACGGATTGACGGAAACGTCATCGCCTGTCAGAAGCAGGAGTGCACATCCTGCGACAGCAAGCACTGTGGCCATCACCCATCTCCTGGATGGCCGGCGTCTCAGGATGATCCATTCAATCAGTCCCGCAAACACCGGCGCGCTGCCGATACCCGTCACTGTACCGACCGCGACACCCGTCAGACGGACTGAACCGAAGAAAAAGGGCTGGAAAAGCGCCATCGCGACAGCTGCGACCAGCGTCGCCCGCCATGGCCACTCACCGAAGTTCACCCGGCGCATCGCGATTGCGAAAAACAGGAGGATCAGGCCGCCGCCGGCAAGCCGGAGCGCTCCAACAGTCAGCGGATGGACGCTTTCGGGAAGATAGGACTGAGCCGTGCCTGTTGTCCCCCACAAAATCGCGCCAATCAGCACACTGATAAACGGCAGCAAATTCAAGTCGACCCCTCCTTTATCCCATTATTCTGATATGACTATATCACAACCGAACGGCCGTACGAACCAGCCTTTTTGCCTGTTGCCCATTTGCAATCGGTTTCTTATTTTGTTAGGGTGGGTAACTGTGTTCATAATAAATCGTTTTGATAAGGGGGAACCATGAAAAAAGTCACGAAAGTTTTTTATATCACTCTCGCTTTGATTGCCATGGCGGTCCTGTTCGGCGTTGTGATGCCGGAACAGTATGAAACGGCCACAGGCAACATCCAGGCCTTTATACTTACCAATTTCGGCTGGTATTATCTGCTTCTCATGGCCGCATTGGTACTCGTCTCGCTGTTTTTCGCGCTGAGTCCGTACGGACGGATCCGGCTCGGGAAAGACACCGACCGTCCTGATTTCTCAACACCGACCTGGCTGGCCATGCTATTTTCCGCCGGCATGGGAATCGGGCTCGTCTTCTACGGGGCAGCCGAACCGCTGACTCATTTCGCTGTAAATCCGCCTACAGAAGAACCCGGCACGGAAGCCGCCCTTAAGGACAGCCTGGTGTCGACCTATCTGCATTGGGGTATTCTTCCTTGGGCCATGTATGGCCTTACTGCTCTCGCGCTTGCCTTTTTCCAGTTCCGCAAAAATGAACCCGGTTTAATTTCTGCAACAATGAAGCCGATTTTCGGCGACAAGATGAATGGCCCTTGGGGAATCGCTGTCGACGTGCTCGCCGTTTTCGCTACCGCATTCGGGGTCGCTTCGTCACTCGGCTTCGGTGCTGTACAAATTAACGGGGGCTTGAATCATCTATTCGGCGTAGAAGTCGGCTTTCCTGCGCAGTTCGCGATCATCTCGGTCGTGACCGTCCTGTTCATGATCTCCGCCTGGTCAGGCCTCAGCAAAGGGATCAAGTACCTGTCCAACACGAATATGGTGCTCGCCGTGCTTCTGCTGATTTTCGTAGTCATTGTTGGCCCGACACTGATGATCCTGAACCTGTTCACGGAAACACTCGGTACCCATTTCCAGAACCTGATCCAGCTGAGTTTCCGCTCCGCTCCTCTATCAGGGGACAACCGGGACTTTGTTGAAGGCTGGACGATCTTCTATTGGGCATGGTGGATCTCCTGGTCACCGTTTGTCGGCATGTTCATCGCCCGTGTCTCGAGGGGCCGGACGATCCGGGAATTCCTGCTGGCCATCATCTTTGTCCCGACACTGTTTTCGATTTTCTGGTTTGCCTCCTTCGGAACAACGGCAGCCAGCGTCCACAATTCGGGAACCGATCTGAGCGGGCTCGCAACAGAACTTGTACTATTTAATGTCTTCGACCAGCTCCCGATGTCGATCATCTTGTCCCTCATCGCCATCTTGCTGATTTCATCGTTCTTTATCACGTCCGCGGATTCGGCGACCTTCGTCCTCGGCATCCAGTCAACGAACGGATCCCTGACCCCGCCAAACCAGGTCAAGCTGATGTGGGGCGTGGCGCAGTCCGGAATCGCCGCCCTTCTTTTATATGTCGGCGGACTTCAGGCCATCCAGAACACGATCATCATTGCAGCCCTGCCGTTTTCGGTCATCCTGATTCTGATGGTGTACAGTACCTACAAGGCACTTAAACAGGAACGACGCCGTATGGAAGACCTTGCAAAAGGAAAGCAGATCCGTAACAAATGACGGCAAAAACATGCCCGCTTTCCGACAAAAAGGGGAAGCGGGCAGCTTTTCTGAGGTGTACGAATAAAAAAATTTCAGATAAATCGTTTTGCCTTTGTTTCGAAAGTCTGGTATGGTGGTAAGCTGATTGTCAGGCCATATTATTCATAGGGGGAATCATGAAGAAAGTCTCAAATGTCTTTTATATAACTGTCGCCATTATCGCACTGACTGTTGTCTTCGGCGTCATCGCGCCCAAAACGTATGAACAGGTTACAACCAACATCCAGTCCTTTGTCTCCACGGCATTTGGCTGGTATTATCTGTTGCTGTTTGCCGCGTTCCTTATTCTCGCAATTATTGTCGCAGTAAGCCCTTACGGCAGAATCCGGCTCGGAAAGGACACCGACCGTCCTGACTTTTCAACAGCCACATGGGTGGCCATGCTGTTTTCTGCCGGAATGGGCATCGGACTCGTCTTCTACGGCGCGTCCGAACCGATCTCCCATTATGTGGTCAATCCCCCGACGGAAGAGCCGGGTACAGGCGCGGCCCTGAAGGAAGGCCTGACCTATTCGTACCTGCATTGGGGCGCGCCGATCTGGGCCATGTACGGCATTACCGCACTGGCACTCGCCTTCTTCCAGTTCCGTAAAGACGAACCCGGGTTAATTTCGTCAACATTGAAGCCGATTTTCGGTGATAAGATGAACGGCCCATGGGGAGTTGTCGTCGATGTGCTCGCTGTTTTTGCAACTGCATTCGGTGTTGCGACTTCCCTCGGCTTCGGTGCTGTCCAAATTAACGCAGGGCTGAATCACCTATTCGGGATCGAGATCGGATTCACTTCCCAATTCGCCATCATCGTGGCCGTGACCATTCTATTCATCATTTCCGCCTGGTCGGGACTCAGCAAGGGGATCAAGTACCTGTCGAACACGAACATGGTGCTGGCAGTTATTCTGCTGATCATCGTTGTTGTGGTCGGTCCTACACTTATGATTTTCAACATCTTCACGGAAACATTCGGACTTTATCTCGTGAATATGCTGGAAATGAGCTTCCGGACCGCACCGCTTGCCGAAGATAACCGCAGCTTCGTCGATGGCTGGACCATCTTCTACTGGGCATGGTGGGTTTCCTGGGCTCCATTCGTCGGCATGTTCATCGCACGCATATCCCGCGGACGGACAATCCGTGAATTTCTGCTTGGCGTCATTATCATCCCGACGTTATTTGTTTCATTCTGGTTTGCAGCTTTCGGCTCGACGGCGGCCTCTGTCCATGACTCTGGCACAGACTTGAGCGCGTTGTCGTCGGAACTGGTCCTGTTCAACATGTTTGACCAGCTTCCGCTGTCCATCGTGTTGTCGGTCATCGCGATTCTTCTTATCGCTTCGTTCTTCATCACCTCGGCAGACTCGGCCACCTTCGTCCTTGGGATGCAGTCGACCAAAGGCTCACTGACGCCGCCAAATCAGGTGAAGTTCGTCTGGGGAATTGCCCAGTCGGCCATTGCGATCCTTCTGCTGTATGTCGGCGGCCTTCAGGCGATCCAGAACACCATCATCATCGCCGCCCTTCCTTTCTCCTTCGTCATGATCCTCATGACCATCGGAATCTTGAAGGCCCTGAAGGAAGAACGCAGAAGGATGGAAAAGCTCGCAAAAGGAAAATAAATTCAGCACCACACAGCCTGCAATCAAAGAAGAAAAAACGGAACGCCCGCTCCCCGGATGGAGTGGGCGTTCCGCTGTTTTAGTCCAGAATCGGCCGGTGATTTCAGAAAGCAGTAACCATCATCAGACCCGCATATGCAGCTGCTACAAATCCTATTCCTGATGCGGCGACCAGCCACTTCGGAAGCTCCCGCCGGCCGCCGATCTGAAGCAATAGCAGAAGGAGCATGGCGATGACCAGCAACAGAAGACCTTCCGGATTCGGATCCAACCGGGCACGGATTAAGGATCCCGCCGGACCGGAAAGCCATTCGGCCAGCGGGGCTGCACCTTCCCTGGCGAACGTCGAGTTCACGTCATGGGGCGGAGCCAGCTTGCTCATGAAGGCGGTGAACAGCAGGACAAAGCCGAGGAGCAGGCTTTCTGTTTTCAGCCAATGCATCGCCGGCCTTTCCGACCGTAAAAGGAAACCGTTCACCGTTGCCGCCGCAAGCAGCGGCAAGATGCTCAGATGCTTCAGGAGAAGCATCTGTCCATAGGGCAGGATCCACGAAGAAGCATAGTCTTCAGCCCTGACGACAAACAGCATGAGGAATATTCCGGTTCCGATAATGATGGCCATCAGCACAACGGAAAATGGCGTAAACCACCGGAGAAACGCCCGCCAGTTCATCGTTTCAGATGGACGCCAGGCGATGTTGAGCAAAATACCGGCCCAGACGGATAGCACTGCCAGATGCACCGCGTGGCCGGTCAATCCGGGCTGTCCGTGGGTGCTCGCTGAATGGCTGCCGTATGCAATGGCGATAAATGCCAGAGCCATCAGAACGGCCTGTATGGAGGCATTGGCCCTGAAGCCGATGGCCGCGATCAGCAGAACGGCCAGAACCACAATCGCCAAAAAGGTGTGTCCGGCCCGGAATCGTGCAGCGATATCCAGGAAGGCGGACAGGCGCTCCCCTGCCGGTGCCAGCATTATGGCCAGCTGGACGACCGGTGCTGCGGCCAGCACCGGTATGAAGGCGGCAGCGACCATCTTTTGCCGTCCGGTGATACGGATTTCCGGCTTCCGTCCGTCCGGCACGAACTCAAGGGCAATCGCACCCGTCAAAAAGGCCATCACCAGATAAAGCAGGAAATCTGACAGCGCGGTATAAGCAATCATCGTTTCTTACGGAGTGAGAAGAAGATGACCGCAATCAGGATCAGCACGACTGCAATAAGAACGCCTGTCATCATCCCGTTGCCGCTTTCTTCGTCAGCAGTCTCCGTGACGTCATCAGCCGTTTCTCCTGAGACTGCTTCTTCTTGCTCTGCGGCCTCTTCTTCCACAGAGATTTCTTCTTCCCCGCTGCTTTCCTCCTGTCCGGCAGCCTCTTCCGCGTTGCCGCCGGCAGGCTGCTCTCCCTCCGCAGTGATGCCGGCCGCGGCGGTGAAGGAGAGCTCGCCGCTGATCGGATGGCCGTCTTCACTGATGACCTCCCATCCGAGTGTCCATTCCCCGTCCGGCAACGGAGCGGTCAGGATACCCGTCAGCCGGTCTCCTTCTACGACCATCTCCTCGAATTCCGTTTCGCCTTCCCCTCCCGTCAGGACCAGCTTGCTGCCTTCCTCGATGCCGGCACTGAATGTCAGTACGATCTCTTCAAGCGGTTCCGTCACCGTCGCCCCGTCTTCCGGCACCGATGTCTCCATATGGGAATGCGCCAAAACCCCGGATGGCAAAATCATTACAAATAAAATAGTGAGCAACAGTTTTCTCATGCTTTCCCCTACTTTCAGTTGGTTGATGTTTTTTGAGGCAACTTAACGTCACTCTAAAACAGACTGCCGGATCCGACAAGCAGAAACCCATCGGACGCTTTTCCGCACTTCCACTCTTTCCCGTTGACCTGATGAAAAACCTGTAATAAGATTGAACTTCGGGCTTTTTTCCCGCGCGGTTCGTAACCATCCCGCGAAAACAAAACTAGGGGAGAGAAAATAGATGAAAGTCAAAACGATGGCTGTCAATGCCGTCATTGCCGCATTATACCTCGCCGTCACGGCGCTTATCGCGCCGTTCGGCTTCACGAATATCCAGTTCCGGGTATCCGAGATGTTTAACCACCTCGTCGTATTCAACAAGAAATACCTGATCGGAATTGTCCTCGGCGTGTTCATCTCGAACCTGCTATTATCGACGCTCGGCTGGTATGACCTGACGTTTGGCGTGGCCCATTCCCTGATCTCGCTTGCGATCACAGTCGTTCTCTGCAAGTTCGTCAAGGGTCGTGTGAAAGGCATGGTCGCCAACACGCTCGTCTTCACGTTCACGATGTTCATCATCGCGATCGAACTGAAGCTTGCACTCGGCTTTCCGTTCTGGTTCACCTACGCCACGCTCGCCATCAGCGAATTTGTCGTCATGATTGTCGGTGTGCCGGTCATGAATGCGTTGAACAAACGGCTCGACTTCAACCGAATGATTGAAGACTGATCCATTTAAAGCTCCGGCGGCCTGCCGGAGCTTTATTTTATGTTTAGGGAACTGTACGCGTGCTCATCCGTATAATAATCAGAAGGAGTGATCCGATGAGAAGATTCTACCGATCTACACGGGAAAAACAGCTGTCGGGTGTTCTTGGCGGTCTTAGTGAACGGTTCGGAATCGATGTGAGCATCCTCCGCATCGTCACTGTCCTATCCGGATTTTTCACTTCCGGGATCACCTGGCTGATTTACTTGATCGCGGCCATCGTGATGCCGACGGACAAACAGCTGGACTGATCGTCAGGTTGCCTAAGAGATGAAAAAAGCGATGCCGCCGGGGGCATCGCTTTTTTGGTTATTCCTTATCCGCGACAAGACCGTCGAATTCAGGTGCTTCCTTCAGGAACTCGAGTTCATAGGAAGAGTTACCGAATTCCTTGAGGACTGCTTCATTGACGTCCGTCGTGTACGTAATGCGGCTCATCGCCTGTTCAACGATTTTCGCATCCATCTCCTGGTTTGTCAGGTCTTTGATGGAGTCGATCGCGATTTTCTGTGCTTTTTCCGGGTTGTCGTTGATATACGCAACCGATTCATTGTGCGCTTCAAGCAGTTTCGCCGCAAGTTCCGGCTTTTCTTCCGTCAGTTTGTTGTTGGCAACGAGGACCGTATTCGGGAGGCTTTCCCCGTATGCAATGTCTTCCGTGCTGATGATGACTTTCGCGCCGTTGTCGACGAGGATCGAAGCCCATGGCTCAGGAACCGCTGCAAGATCGACCTTGCCGGATTCGAACATCGCCTGGTAGGACGCCGGGTTGCCGGTCACGTGATTAAGCGAGCCGCCGATCCGGGACGATGCAAGCTCATCGTTGCCAAGCTGCTGAAGGTACGTTTCAAACTGAACATCATGCGTGCATCCGATACCCGGTGTGATGAATGTCTTGCCTGCCATGTCTTCGACCGATTCGACGCCGCTTTTCTCGCTGGCGACGACGACCGTGCCGCCGGAAGATGCGCCCGCGAGCACTTTCACTTCCGCTCCGTTAGAGAAGTTGTTCAGGACAGGTCCGGGGCCTACGAGGCCGGCATCGATTTCTCCCGACTTGAGTGCAGCCATGAATGTGCCGCCGTCAGGGAACGTGATGTACTCGAGCTCAACGTCATCGCCGAGCTTTTCTTCGTAATAGCCGTTTTCCCTTGCGACCATTGCAGGCGCGTGGTCAATGTTCGGGAAGTAGCCGATGACCATCTTCTCCTTGTCCCCGCCTCCTGCATTGTCTCCGCCCCCGCATGCCGCGAGCAGCGTGATGATGCCGAGCATCAATGCTCCAAGCCACCATTTCTTCAAATCCAACATCCCCTTTCCGGGTCCTGACCCGGTTATTCATTAATAATTGAAATTCCTTAGCGCACAAACTCCGTCACGCGGACGGTTCAAGCCCCCACTTCACCCTGACCTGCTGCTCAAAGCGCTGGAACAGGAGCAGGTCGACCGTGACACCGATGACGCCGATGACGATCATGATGCCGAGCACCATGTCCATCCGGCCGAAGTCGGAAGCGTATTTTAATGTATAGCCAAGTCCCGGGCCGGTGCTGAGAAGCTCACCGGCCATGAGTGCGCGCCAGCCGAATGCCCAGGCAAGCCGGGTACCTGTGACGAAATACGGTACCGACGCCGGCAGCATGACCCGGAAAAACAGATCCGGTCCGGACGCGCCCATCGTCTGCGCAGCCTTCAGATAAATCGGAGAGACGTTCTGGATGCCGGTTCGCACGTTGATCGTCATGACGATCGCCGCACCGAGGACAATGATGAAGATGACCGATTTTTCGTTCAGGCCGAACCACATGATTGCAAGCGGCAGCCAGACGATACTCGGGATGCTCTGCAGCGCAAGGATAAGTGAGCCGAGCGTTTCGTCGGCCGTCTTCGACTTCGCGAGCAGAATGCCGAGCAGCAGCCCGATCAGGAGGGCGATCGCGAGGCCGACGAGTAGCCGCATGAAGCTTGCCCCCAGGTCGCGGAACAGCGTGCCGTCCGCAATCATTTCGCCGAGCGCACGGAACACGTCGGTCGGAGCCGGCAGGAGGACTGCCGGCACCTGGAACAGCCGGACAGCGAGTTCCCAAATCAGAAACAGGGAGACGAAGAAGACGAGACGCTTAATAACCAACCGCATTGTTTTGTTCCTCTTCTTCGACTTTGTCGTTTTCCGTCTTCAGCATTCCGAGAATCGATTCCTCATAGGCTGCCATCTCTTTAAGATGGCCTTCCCTCGGGCGCTCCAGTTTGACCTCGATGTCCTGCAGGACGCGGCCAGGATGGGTGCCCATGACGATAATGCGGTCTGAAAGCCGGACGGCTTCCTGGATGCTGTGCGTGACAAAAATTATCGTCTTCTTCGTTTCGATCCAGATCTCTTCGAGCACGCCCTGGAGCCGCATCCGGGTCTGCTCATCCAGCGCGCCGAACGGCTCATCCATGAGGAGCACAGCAGGATCCATTGCCAGCGCACGCGCGATTGACACCCGCTGCTGCATGCCGCCCGACAGCTCATGCGGATGGTGGCCCGCATACTGACTAAGCTGCACCAGACGGAGATATTTCTTGGCGGTTTCACGCGCTTCTTCTTTAGGCATGCCCTTCAGCGGGAACATCACGTTCTCCTCAACGGTCAGCCAGGGAAACAGCGCCGCCTGCTGGAATACCATGCCCCGCTCCTTGCCCGGCTTGACGATGTCGCGGCCGTCCAGCTGGAGGACACCCGAATCCGGCCGGTTCAGACCGGCGACGATGTTCAGCAGCGTCGACTTGCCGCAGCCGGATGGCCCAAGCAGCGATACGAATTCGCCTTCCCGGACATCGACGCTGATGTCTTTAAGCACCTGTTCGCGCCGGCCTTCCTTTCCGAAGCTTTTTTGTATTCCATCTATCTTAAGGAACATCATTGCACTTCCTTCTAATCTAAAATTATAATCCATATCGAATTACTAAGTTTTAAGCATAATCATACCTCAAAACATCAAGATGTCAATGGATGCATCTTGGAAATCAGACGAGTTGCCTGCATTATTTTTTTAAACTATACTTTGTAAATAGGAATTAACTCCATCGTATGTAGGAAAGGCGGAATCTGCCATGAAAATCGTCCAGTCCATTTTGGACCTGATCGGCAACACCCCCGCCGTCCGGCTCAATAAAATTCCCGACGCGGACGGTGCGAATGTATATATTAAGCTGGAATCATTTAATCCCGGCGGCAGCGTAAAGGACCGCGCAGCATTGAACATGATTGAGCGGGCCGAAGCTGACGGCAAGCTGATTCCCGGAAAAAGCACAGTCATCGAGCCGACGTCCGGCAACACGGGGATCGGCCTCGCCATGGTATGCGCGGCCAAAGGCTACCGGTGCATCATGACGATGCCTGACAACGCGACCGCGGAACGGGTGAAAATCCTGAAGGCATACGGCGCGGAAGTGTATTCGACGCCTGCAGCCGAACGCATGAACGGCGCCATCGCCAAGGCGGAAGAGCTGGCTGCGGACATTCCGGACGCGTTCATCCCGATGCAGTTCGAGAACCCGGCAAACTCGGATGCCCACCGCGGCACGACCGCCGTTGAAATCCTGGATGCATTTGACGGCAAGCTGGATGCCTTCGTCCTGACGGCAGGCACCGGCGGCACCGTGACCGGAACCGGAGAAGAACTGAAAAAACAGATCCCGGACCTGAAGATCTATGTCGTCGAGCCGAAGGGGTCACCCGTCCTGTCCGGCGGAGAACCCGGCCCGCACAAAATTCCTGGCACCGGCCCGGGATTTGTCCCGGCCATCCTTAACCGGGACGTTTATGACGAGATCCTCCTCATCGAAGACGGCGACGCGCAAGTCATGGCACGTCGCCTCGCCGCGGAAGAAGGCATCTTCGTTGGTGCTTCCGCGGCGGCATCCGCCCACTTCGCCGTCCAGATCGCCAAGAAGCTGCCGAAAGGCGCCAACGTCCTCTGTCTCGCCCCGGACACCGGCGAGAGGTACCTGTCGTCTGACCTGTTTCCTGAATAAAAGGAGATCCCCGAATTTACCGGGGATCTCCTTTTTTGTGGCCGGCGAACAGCCGCCCGCTCGTATTCTTCAAACTCAGGGGGCTATTTTTCAAACTCGGGCGGGTATTCTTCAAACTCAGAAGGGTATTCTTCAAACTCGGCTTTCCGTTGCGGACCCTCGTCGCCCAGCGCTGGCGCTTTTGAGCACAGACGCCGTTCTTTGTGACGGCCTCTGCTAGTTCGCGGGCGTGGTGATTTTACTTTTCCACTTCAACGGCACCATACCCGGGCCAGCTTCAGCTAACCTCCTGAACACCGATTAATATAAAGGAAAGCCTCAGCGCATGCCGAGGCTTTCTTGACGTTTCAGTATTTATTCTGGCCGATGATTATCTGTAGACGATCCCGCCGTCCGTCAAGATCGCCTGTCCGGTGATGTAGCTGGCGTCTTCGGAAGCCAGGAATGCAACCAGGTTGGCAACATCTTGGGGTTCTTGGGTACGGCCCAATGAAATCGTGGAAGCGAATTGTTCTAATGCCTCACCTTTTTTAGTGCCCAGTACATCCATAAACTTCTCAAACAGTCTGACCGGAATTTAACTTGCACCAAAAAGCGATGCCCCCAAAAGAAGGGCATCGCTTTTTTATGAACGGGTCACGAGTTCGCGAAAGGTGGCGTGTTTCCGCAGCAGCACCGCTGCGTCCTCGACCATCACGCTCGCGGTCGGCAGCATGCCTGCCCCAGGGCCGATGACGGTGAGCGTTCCGGCGTAGGCCGTTTCGATGGCGACGGCGTTGTCGACGCCGTCGATGCCGTACAGCGGATGGTCCGGGCCGATCAGCACCGGGCCGACGGATGCCTGGATGGAGCCGTCTTCCCCTCTGCGGACATCCGCGATATGGCGGTAGCGGAGGCCCTGGCGGTCTGCGTCGATCACTTCGTCAAGAGAAAGCGCATCGATGCCTTCCATCGGCACGTTTTCCCAGTCCGGCTGCTCACCGAACGACAGGCCGCTCAGAATCATCAGCTTGCAGAAGGCATCGAAGCCGGACACGTCATTGGTCGGGTCCGCCTCGGCATAGCCGAGTTCCTGCGCTTCCTTCAGAACCTCCTCGAAGGTACACGATTCCTTGCGCATCTTCGTCAGGATAAAGTTCGAAGTTCCGTTCAGAATGCCCTGAATGCCGGTCACTTCATTGGAAAGATTCAGGTTATCGATCGTCTTGATCACCGGGACGCCGCCTGCGACGGTCGCCTCATATCCAATGCCGGTCCCCTGCTCCCTGGCTTGCCGTTCAAGTGAAGGGGCGGCTTTGGCATACATCACTTTATTCGCAGTTACGACATGACAGCCGGCGGCGATCGCCTGCTCCAGATAGGTGCGTGCCGGCTCTTCGCCGACGATCGCTTCGAAAACGACCTTCAGATCCGGGATGGCCAGGATCTCCTCAAACCGGTCGGTAATGAGGACTCCCGGAGTTTCCGGGCGGGTTTTATCCAAATCGCGGACGAGGATGGCTGCGATTTCAATCGGGGTACCGATCGTTTTCTCGAGTTGTTGTTTCCGTTCATTCACGATTGTATAAATGCCTTGGCCGACCGTACCGAATCCAAGGATGGCCGCTTTCACTGGAGCCATGGGCGAACACCTCCGACATAAAGATTCCTTCCAATATAACAAGTTCCGCCCCGTAAGGAAACCCCCGGGGCGGGAAAATTTAAAATTGTATAAACATTCTACATCGTTTTATGCTTTGACTGGCGCCGCTGCCTCAATGGCCTGCTTCAGGTCGGCGATGATGTCTTCGACGTTCTCGAGACCGACGGAGAGGCGTACGAGTTCTTCAGTTGTGCCTGTTTTCTTCAGGTCTTCCGCCGACAGCTGCTGGTGCGTTGTGGATGCCGGGTGGATGATGAGCGAGCGTGCATCACCGACGTTTGCGACATGCGAGAACAGCTTCACGTTGTCGATCAGCTTGCGGCCCGCTTCGCGTCCGCCTTTGATGCCGAAGATGACGACTGATCCGGCGCCGCTTTTCAGGTACTTCTTGGAGAGTTCGTACGACGGGTGCTCTTCGAGGCCGTTGTACTGGACCCACTCGACAGATGGGTGATCCTTCAGCCACTCCGCAACTTTCTGGGCGTTTTCGTTGTGGCGCTGGATGCGGAGATGGAGCGTCTCAAGTCCCTGAAGGAAGAGGAATGCATTATCCGGGCTGAGTGTCGGGCCAAAGTCGCGGAGCAGCTGCACGCGGAGGCGTGTTGCGAATGCCGCCTGCGCCGTATCGATGCCGTAGCGGAGGCCGTGGTAAGTCTCATCCGGCTCTGTATAGCCAGGGTGGCGTCCCTGTGTCCAGTCGAACTTGCCCGCGTCAACAGCTACGCCGCCGACACCGCGGCCGTGTCCGCCGATCCATTTTGTTGCGGAGTGAACGACAACATCCGCACCATGCTCAATCGGGTTCGAGCCATAAGGCGAAGCGAATGTGGAGTCAATGATGAGCGGCAGGCCGTTTTCATGCGCGATGTTCGCAACAGCTTCCACATCAAGGACATTCAGGCTCGGGTTGCCGATGATTTCGCCGAAGATCGCCTTTGTCTTGTCGGTGATCGCCGCGCGGAAGTTTTCAGGGTCTGTCGAGTCGACGAACTTCACGTTGATGCCATAGCGTGGGAGTGTGACCGCGAACAGGTTGTATGTCCCGCCGTACAGGTTTGCCGCGGAGACGATTTCGTCACCGGCCTGTGCAACGTTCAGGATCGAGAACGCGATTGCCGCCATTCCGGAAGAAAGCGCGACGGCAGCCGTGCCCCCTTCCAGTTCCGCGATACGCTTCTCAAACGCGTCTACTGTCGGGTTCATGATGCGGGAGTAAATGTTGCCTGACTCTTTCAGGGCGAACAGGTTTTGCGCGTGCTCCGTGTCACGGAATGCATAAGCTGTCGTGCGGTAGACCGGTACTGCAATCGCGCCTGTTGTCGGATCCGGCTCCTGGCCTCCGTGCACGAGAATCGTTTCTGGTTTGAAGTTTGTCATATTGATTTCCTCCTAAAGGTATGGTTTCGATGGAAACACGATAGGAGAGGAGGTTTTGTCTTTTCGGAAAAATGAAAAACCCTCTTCTCTGATAGGAAGAGGGCCGATGCGAACACGCCGCATGCCTCCCCTTATCTGTCAGATCCGCTCCCGGACCTGTAGGAATTAGCACCTTTGCAGACATGGTCTGCCGGTTGCCGGGCTTCGCAGGGCCTATTCCCTCCGCCGCTCTTGATAAGAGTATTCTGATTTTGTTTTCCATCTGGTAAACAGTATAGGACTGTGCTGCGGGCAAAGTCAAGTGTATTTTTCAGAAAAAACATGAAACGTTTTCGCCTCCTCATCCGTTAACTTAGGAGACTGCCGTTCGGGAGGGATTCTATGAAAACCTGGAGAGATAAGCTGGAAGCAAATGGACTGGCCAAATACATTGCGCCATTCTCTGAACTGACGAAGCCCGGCTTCCGACTGCATAAAGAAGACGCCGCCGGGACGCTGGCACCCGGCGCATCGAAGTTCGGAGGCGCGCCGGACCTTCCGCCTGATGTGGAGATCCCGTCCAAAGACGGGAAGCCGCTTACGCTGATTGCGCAGATCAACCTGTCGGACGCCGCGCTTGCCGGAGACGCCCGCCCCCTTCCGGACACAGGCATCCTGTCTTTCTTCTATGACACCGTGGAACAGCCATGGGGCGGCGATGAGACGGACCGAAGCGGCTGGAAGGTCCTTTATCATGAAGATCCGACCAGACTTGAACGGCGTGATGTGCCGGAAGAGCGGATGCTTCCGGAATTCGCCGCCGTCTTCCACGCCGCGGAAACGCTGGATGCCGATGCCATCATCGGGATGGACTTCGACGACGACACCGGCGAGACTATCTTTGAGCTATTGGAAGAAGGGGCTCCCCACCACCAGGTGCTCGGCCATCCGTTTGCCGTGCAGAACCCTGTGTTCGCTGAAATCGCCCACTATGGTGATGCAATCGAAGACTGGGACGAAGCCGGGAAAGCGGCGGATGACTATATCCTGCTTTTCCAGATGGACAGCGATGACGACCTGGGTGCCGTCTGGGGCGACCTCGGCATGCTGTACTTCTGCATCCGGAAAGAAGACCTTGCTGAAAAGCGATTTGACCGTTCGCATATGATCATGCAGAGCGGATGATGACTTGATCCGCCTTATATTAGGCTGAATGAACCTTAATATAAGGCACCCACCAAGATTGGAGGCTGAAAACATGCCCGAATCCATGGGCTGGTTATGGATTGCCGTTGCGGTGATTGCCGGCTACCTGATCGGCAATATCCACGGATCCACCATTGCCGGACGGCTGTCCGGTGTAAACCTGAAAGAAACTGGCGTCAAAAACGCCGGTGCATCAAATGCGGCCATCGTACTTGGCAAGAAATATGGCGCACTCGTCGCCGCCATCGACATCGGGAAAGGCATCGCGGCTGTGCTTCTCACCAGGGGCATCGCCACCTCGGCCGGACTCGGTCCTGAAGCAAGCGCACTGCTTGTTTTCGCGGTGGCGGCCGCGACAATCCTCGGACATAATTTCCCGTTCCATATGGGCTTTAATGGGGGCAAGGGAACAGCTACAGTCATCGGTGTGCTCCTCGGCTTTGACTGGAAAATTGGAATCGTAGGGCTCGCTCTTCTCATCATTGTTTCTCTCGCAACCGACTTTCTCGTGTTTGGGGTCCTCATGCTGTATGTCACCTTCACCGTGACTGCCGTCGTTTTTGCTGCGGGAATCGGACCGGACCTGATCGCTGCCGGGCTGTTCGCGATGGCGATATGGAAGCATCTCGAGAACTTCCGCAGGATGAGGGCCGGCGAGGAAAAACGGGTGTCGTCGGTGTTCGGGAAGAAGAAGACGGCCTGAGAGTAGGGATCCGCTCTGTCTTAGGAATCTGCTTCCCGCGGTTTCGTCATTCGTGGGCTCAATTTCGTCATTCTGGGACTTGGTTTCGTCATTCGCCGGCTCAATTTCGTCATTCGTCCGCTTTCAGGATCTGAATGACGAGATTATCAGGGTGAATGACGAAATTGGTTAGATGAATGACGAGACCGGACGGATGAATGACGAAATCAACATCTGTGGCTGTTGGCGGTCACAGTTGCCCAAGAGGAAATTTCAGTTCATCACCAGTAATATTAGCACTCATACTAAAAAGGGGACCTGTCCAAGACAGATCCCCCTCTTCATGTTCAATTAGTTGTGCTGTGCAACCGGCTCGACCAGGTCGAGAAGATCAGCGTGCGTGTAGCCGAGGTCTTCTGCAACTGTTTTGTAAGTCACACGGCCGGCATGTGTGTTGAAGCCTTTGCGGAGTGGTTCGTTGTCGAGTGCTGCCTGCTTCCAGCCTTTGTTGGCGATCTGGAGAGCATACGGAACAGTGACGTTCGTGAGCGCCATCGTGGATGTGCGCGGCACTGCGCCAGGCATATTCGCGACGGCATAGTGGACTACTCCATGCTTTTCGTAAGTCGGAGCATCATGTGTTGTGATGCGGTCGGATGTTTCGAAGATCCCGCCTTGGTCGATTGCGATATCGACTAGTACGGAGCCCGGCTGCATCGACTTGATCATCTCTTCCGTGACGAGCTTTGGCGCTTTGGCACCAGGGATCAGCACGGCACCGACGACGAGGTCTGCGTCCTTCACTGCTTCAGCGATGTTGAACGGATTCGACATGAGTGTCTGGATGTCGTTGCCGAACTGGTCGTCCAGCTGGCGGAGACGCTCCGGGCTCAAGTCGATAACGGTAACTTTCGCCCCCATGCCAACTGCAACGCGGGCTGCGTTCGCGCCCGCCATGCCGCCGCCGATGACGGTGACCTTTCCGCGCTGGACGCCCGGTACACCGGAAAGGAGGATACCCTTCCCGCCGTGAATGCGCTCCAGGAACTGTGCGCCGATCTGTGTCGCCATGCGGCCTGCCACTTCGCTCATCGGCGAAAGAAGAGGCAGCGAGCGGTTCGGCAGCTGGACGGTTTCATAGGCAATGGCGGTGACATTCTTCTCGAGAAGCGCTGCAGCAAGTTCAGGTTCCGCAGCCAGGTGAAGGTACGTGAACAAGATCAGGTCTTCACGGAAATAGCCGTACTCTTCCGGCAGGGGCTCCTTGACCTTCATCACCATCTCGGCAGCCCACGCATCTGCCGCAGTTTCTACGATCACCGCGCCTTCGTTGGCATACTCCTCATCGGTAAAGCCGGAACCGAGTCCCGCTCCTTTTTCGATGATCACCTCATGGCCGGCAGTGGCCAGTGTCGCAACTCCTGCAGGCGTCATTGCAACGCGGTTTTCATTGTTTTTGATCTCTTTAGGTATACCGATTCTCATTTCCATTTCCCTCCATTATAAAGGGAGGCAGCCGCCTCCCGGTTAGTTAATCCCCAACTCATTTATTTCAACGATTCTCTTCAAAAACCTTCTTGATGACCGAAATAATAAAGTCGACATCCTGGTCCGTGCAGGCAAGCGGCGGGGACAGGGTCAGGATATTGTTGTGTCCCGCAACCGTGTCACCGTTTTTCCCGACGATCAGGCCGTTCGCCTTGCAGTCGGCGATGATCTTGCCGATGCGCGCGGCACTTGCCGGTTCGCGGGTCTTCTTATCCTCGACCAGCTCGATACCAAGAAGGAAGCCGATTCCGCGGACCTCTCCGACATACGGGTGTTCATCAAGCTGTGCCAGTTCCGCACGGAGACGCTCGCCGTGGCGGTCCGCCCGCTCAACGAGGCCTTCCCGCTCGATGATCTCCAGGTTCTTCAGCGCCACAGCACATGCTGCAGGGTTGCCTCCGAATGTGTTTACATGGCGGAAATGGCTATTATCCGCGCTGTCTTTGAAGGTCTCATAAATATCTTTGCGCACCGCGGTGACCGATAGCGGCAGGTAGGCACTTGTCAGGCCTTTAGCCATGGTCACGATGTCCGGCTTCACGCCGAAGTTCTGGTGGCCGAACTTCTTGCCCGTGCGGCCAAATCCGCAGATGACTTCGTCAATGATCAGGAGGACGCCGTGCTTATTGCAGATCTCCTGTACCTTTTCCAGGTAAACCGGATGCGGGATGAGGATGCCGCCGCCCGTGATGAGCGGTTCCATGATGACCCCTGCAACCGTTTCTTCCTGTTCCCAGACAATTTTCTGCTCAAGCTCTTCCGCACGCATGATGTTGTAGTCCTCAACGCTCATGCCTTCCGGGCGGCGGTAGTTGTCCGGCGGCGCTACGTGCAGGAAGCCCGGCGCGAGCGGCTCATACTTGTATTTGCGGAGCGACTGCCCGGTTGCGGCAAGCGCACCCATCGAGCTGCCATGGTAGGCGCGGTAACGGCTGATGAACTTGTAGCGCGAGGCATTCCCCTGTTGCTGGTGGTATTGTCGGGCGATCTTGAACGCCACTTCGTTCGCATCGGACCCGCTGTTGGAATAAAAGATCATGTAGTCGTCCTCGAGCCATTCGTTCAGCTTGGCTGCGAGCTCAATCGCCGGCTCATGGCTCTGCGTCATCGGCACGTAGCACAATTCCTTCATCTGCTCATAGGCCGCTTGCGCCAGCTCCTCGCGTCCGTATCCTACATTGACGCACCAGAGACCGGACATGCCGTCCAGGTAACGGTTCCCCTCATGATCCGTCACCCAGGCGCCTTCCCCTTTTGCCCAGATCATCGGCGGGCTTTTCTCCACATACGGAGAGATATGATGCCAGACGTTCTGCCGGTCTTTTTCGACGAGCGTTTGGGCTTCCGTTTTTACAACGGTCATCGTGCTATCCCCTTTCGGTAAGAACTCATTATTAGAAGTCAGCCGCCACGGGGGCGGCTGCTTGCTGGTCTTTCGTGGACACTGTTTGGTCTTCCGGTCTCCCCCATTGGTCTTTCGTTATCCCCCGTTGGTCTTTCGTTGAACCTTATTCGTCTTGCGGGTCTGAACAGGCCCGCTCCGCATTCCGTCTTATGCCTGTCGGGTCTGAACAGGCCCGCTCCGCTTTTCTATCAGTGACGCTGCGTGAGCATTTTCTTTCTTGTATAGAACTCGATGCCGTCTTTGCCGTTGGCGTGGAGGTCTCCGTAGAAGGACTTCTTGTAGCCCGAGAACGGGAAGAAGGCCATCGGGGCCGGGACGCCAAGGTTGACGCCGAGCATGCCGGCATCGATGTCGTCGCGGAATTCGCGGATTGCCGATGCGCTGTCTGTGTACAGGCATGCACCGTTAGCAAAGTCCGACGCATTCGCAAACTCGATCGCTTCTGTCAGCGTCTCGACGCGGACGACGGAGAGGACCGGTGCGAAGATCTCGTCTTTCCAGATCTTCATTTCCTGAGTAACGTCATCAAAGATTGTCGGCCCGACGAAGTAGCCGCCTTCCGAGCGGGATTTGTCGTTGCGGCCGTCGCGTACGAGCTTCGCGCCTTCTTCCACACCGGATTCGATATAGCCGATTGTGCGGTCCTTGTGGGCCGGACGAATGACCGGGCCGAGGAACACATCGTCTTCAAGTCCGTTGCCGATTGTGATGTCGTCCGCAGCCTGTTTGAGGCGGTCGACAAGCTTATCTGCGACGTCACCGACAGCGACCACAACCGCAGCTGCCATGCAGCGCTCGCCGGCGGAGCCGAATGCCGCGCCTGTGATGTTCTTGACGGCGTTGTCGAGGTCAGCGTCAGGCATGACGATCGAATGGTTTTTCGCGCCTGCCAGTGCCTGGACACGCTTGCCGTGAGCCGTACCTGTCTTGTAGACATATTCCGCGACCGGCTGGGAGCCGACAAAGGAAATCGCCGGAACGTCCTTGTGCTCCAGGAGACCGTTGACGACGTCGTGAGCGCCGTGGACGATGTTGAACACCCCATCCGGAAGGCCTGCTTCCTTAAGGAGATCCGCCAGGCGGTTAGCCAACAGCGGTGTGCGTTCGGACGGCTTAAGGATGAAGGTGTTCCCTGCGACGATTGCGAGCGGGAACATCCATGCCGGCACCATCATCGGGAAGTTGAACGGCGTGATGCCGCCGATGACGCCGATCGGATAGCGGTACATCCCGGATTCCATGTTCTTCGAAATGTCCGGAAGCTGCTGTCCCATCATGAGGGACGGCGCGCCCGCCGCGAACTCGACGCACTCGATGCCGCGCAGCACTTCGCCGTGCGCTTCCGTGAAGCTTTTGCCGTTCTCAATCGTAACGAGGCGCGCGAGCTCATCCCAGTTCTCAACAAGCAGCTGCTGGAACTTGAACATGATCCGGGCACGCTGCGGAACCGGCGTCTTCTTCCATGTCTTGAATGCCTCTTTCGCCACGGCTACCGCCTTGTCGAGGTCTTCCTTTGTGGAAATCGGGACTTCGGCGATGATTTCCCCCGTTGCCGGGTTCGGAACTTCCTCATATTTCTCGGTAGTCGATTTGACCCATTGTCCACCAATGTAGTTTGAAAGCGTTTGCGTTTTTACGGTTGCTGTTTCCATGGATAACTCCTCCTCATAGGTAAATCACCATATTGACGGTTCGAACTGTTCACTTCATAATCTACTGTACAAACTATCAGAATGTTTGTCATTTGACAATGTGTCAAATAGACTGGTGAACAGATTTGACGGAAGGAAGGCTGATCATGAAAGACATCGAACTGACTGTCGGGGAAATTTTGCAGCGCGAGTCATTCCACAAAGCCAAACTGGCCGCGGGGGCATCCGGCCTTTCACGGAAGATCCGCTGGTCCCACATTCTTGAAGTCCGCGAATTTGAGGAACTCATCAACGGCGGCGAGCTGATCCTGACGACCGGCATCAGCATGACACTCGACCTGGACACACAACTGGACTATATCCGCCGGCTGGATGAGCTGGGCGCGTCCGCACTGTGCATCGAACTGGGGGACCCGTCCCGGAAGGTCGCCCCTGAAGTCATCGATCTGGCGGACAGGCGCGGCTTCCCGATTATCGTGTTCGATGAAGTGATCCGCTTTGTTGATATCACACAGGACCTCCACACGGCGCTGATCAACCGGCATCATAAAATGATTTCCGAACTGGACCGCCTTTCGGGACGCTTTATCGAACTGTCCCTCACGTCCAACGGAATCCTGAAGATCCTTCAGGAGCTCCATGAATACTTCCGGCGAGAGGCGATCTTTATAGCCGACCGGCCCGCCCCTTACTTTTATCCTTCCGAGGCGAAGGAAAGCGAGGCGCTGCTCCGGGCACTGGTGGATTCAGAAGGCGGACTGGAAGCGTGCGGGCGCTACGCGGATACACCCGCCGGCCGCTACGCCTCCGTGCCTGTGCGGGGCCCCGGACAGGTATGGGGACGCCTATTCCTCGGCATGGACGAGCCGCTCCGGGATGATTTCTACTTCCTGATCCTGGACCGCGCGGGCCTCGCCATCTCGCAGGTGCTCCTGCGCAACCGGACGGTCGAGGAACGGAAGCAGAACCTGGAGGACAAGGTCGTCCGCGACCTCATCACCGGCCGGCGGGCAGATCCGGACACGGTCAGGGCCGTTCTTCCGGCGCGAGGCAGGAATATGTACTACCGGATATTCAGCATCCGCATGCCGGAAAAGCCGCCCTTCCCGTCGCAGGACCTTCTTGAAGAAGAGCTTGTCCAGCGGGCGCTGCTTATCCGCAGCCTGTTCCAGCGGCACGGATTTTTCCCCGCGATCACCTCCGGCGAAAACGAAATGGTCGTCATCGCCTTTTTCATCTCGGAGGAGCAGCAGAGCCGATCGGCCAGCCGGTTCCAGCCGCTGATCCAGGACTTCCGGAACATGCAGCCCCAGCAGTTCGAAGGGAGCCGCTTCGGTATCGGAAAGACGTACCAGGACATCTCGGACATCCGCAAGGCTTACCGGGAGAGCGAGGACGTCATCCGCCTCCAGGATGAAGGCATCACGGAATCGGAGTTCTATGAAGGGCTCGGTATCCACCGCCTGCTGCTGTTGCTGAAGCGGAGCGGAGAACTCGAGACCTATGTGGACGATTATCTGGGAGCGTTGCTTGAGCATGACGCCCGCCATGACAGCCGCCTGTTCGAGACGCTGGTCGTCTATTTGGAATGCGGCGGCGTCAAGAAAGAGGCGTCGGATCGTCTGTTCATCGTCCGCCAGACCCTTTATCACCGGATCGGCAAGCTGGAGGCGCTGCTCGGCAGCAACTTCATGGACCCGGCCAACCGGCTCGCGCTTGAAGTGGCGATACAGGCATACCGGATGCTGGAACGGAACGAAACGGAAAAGCCGATGCCGGTTCATTAAACCAGGCAGGCAAGTCGATTGGATCCATAAAACAACGGGGATGTCTGTTTGATCAGGACATCCCCGTTATTTCTGTTAGACCCTATTCTCTTCCAACACCTTTTTCTTTTGCGGAGCGCTCTCCCGATCCAGCTTTAATACTGTATTCAAAAGAACATCAGCACCTTTTGCACATTCTTCGAAAGATGTGTATTCATCCTCACGGTGACTATAGCCTTTTGCACTCGGAACAAAAATCATCGCCGTTGGAATGTAACTTGCGATGAACTGTGCATCATGTCCGGCCCCGCTGTACATTCTGTGACTGTTGAAGCCAAGTCCTTCTGCCACTTCAGAGACAGTGTTGACAACAGACTCTTCAAAGATCACTGTATCGCGTCCCCATAACTTCCTGGATGTTAGCGAACACTGATCGATGAAGGCAGGCAGATTGTCAATGATTCCCTCCACATGGCGGATCACATCCATATCTTTATGGCGTGCTTCCAGTGTGAATGTAACTTCATTAGGTATGACCGTGTGGACATTCGGAGTGGCATTGATCCTGCCGATTGTATAGACAAGATCCTCCGGGAGCTTCTTGAGCTCTTCCTGAAGATCCACAATGATTTTCGCTGAAGCAAACATAGGGTCTTTCCTCATCGGAATCGGTGTGGTTCCTGCATGGTTCGATTCGCCCTTCAAGGAAATCTCACAGCAAACCATCCCCATTACCCCTTCGACTACGCCGATCTCCCGGCCGATATGTTCAAGGACCGGTCCCTGTTCGATATGCAGTTCAAGGAATGCCGACGCTTCGTTCAAACGGTTCTCCCTGTCACCCGCATAACCGCTTTGCTTAAGTGCATCGCCAAATTTCACACCTTCTGTGTCCGAAGACTCAAGCATGTCCTGTTTTTCAAACTTACCCGCCAGTACTCCGGAAGACATCATCGCAGGATCAAACCGGGCACCCTCTTCGTTTGTAAAGTTAATCACGGTAATCGGATGATTCAGCTCAATATTCCGTTCGACGAGTGTCCGGGCAACTTCCAATCCTGCCGCAACGCCCAGTGTACCGTCGAACCGTCCCCCTTTTACAACCGAATCCAAATGTGAGCCCATTGCAATCGGAGGCAGATTTTCTTTGCCGGGAAGCGTCGCATATAGATTTCCCATGTCATCGACCTTCACCGACAACCCGATTTCTTCACTGATTTCAACGAACTTACCACGTGCGTCGATATCTTCTTTGGACAAGGAAAGCCTGGTCACTCCAGTTTTCTCGGTTGCTCCAAACGAACTGAACTGTTCCAGCAGGCTTTGCAGACGCTTGCGATCGATCTTTTCCAAATAATCTCCCCCAATAACTAATCTAAAGAGACGGATCTGGCTTCTAAGTTTGTCCTCATGGATGCTGCGATTTTCCGCTCATCAGAATCCGTGCTTTTCTCAAGCTGTTCGATGATCCGTTTTTGTCGATGTAAAGGATGGTTTTGACTTAACTTTGCCTTTCCTTCGATGTTGCTGATGTTGATTTTAAATCCTTGGACACCCTTGGTCATTCCATCGATGAAATCCAGACCCGCGTCGTCCAGCCTGTACGAACTGTCAGGCGCCTCATATTTAAGAACGATATCATTCAGGTGTTTCGTTAATTCACTCCCGTGTTCAAGCAGCTCGACTTCTCCCAGGACATGTACCGTCACGTAATTCCACGTCGGCACTGCTTGATTCGTCTCATACCAGGAAGGCGAAATGTAGCAATGTGGTCCATGGAAAACGGCCAGAACTGTTTGACCGGCAATGTCTTTCCATTGCGGATTCTGACGGGCGAAATGTCCATAAAGGGATGTTTGGTCTTCGCTTAACATTAGCGGTAAGTGAGCGGCAAATGGCACTCCGTCATGCTGTGAGAACAAAGTGGCAAAACCATGTTCATGGATCACTTGGACATTCATGTCTTCATCAGTGATCTTAAACTTCGGAGGGATATACACGGCACTCTGCTCCTTTCCGTAGAATCGGGCAATTCACTTACAAAAGGAAGAGCACCGGTTCAGAAACTGCTTGAACCGGCGCCTGCTTCACATGCCCTTCCTACGCGATACTCAAATGATCCGGTGGTAAGGTTCATGACGATGCTGAAGACTGTTTCCATCTGCATGTGCTCCGGATGGGACGGATTGACGTGCCGGCAGATGGAGTCCGGATAGTTGTCGTGGTCTGACAGCATGCCGAACAATTGTTCAGCACTTGCCTTTTCTTCCAACCCCTTCATCAGCTCTTTGATCCGGTCCAGCCTTGGAGCAGAATCCGGTATCGGGAAGTCAGCCACCGCCTCCTGCATCCGCGGATCGCAGATGTGGTTTGTGTGAATCACCATTTCATCCTCAGCCGGGATGGCTGCAGTATGAACAGGAGACACTTCTGTCCCTGCCATCTCACCGCCTTTGGAGGCGATGAGGAAATGGGCGGGGGAGGCCATTCTTCCATTCCTGACTGCTCCAGAAGCTTCCTCGAAAGTATGGGAGTCCAAAACAGCGCGCAGCCCGAGGTGGATCGGCACTTTCGGCTGCCAGGTTCTTGTCATGAGTGCGTTCAGACAAACACCAACGCCGGCGCTGTTGTAACCGATTTTCCCAATGATGCCGCCTTCCGTGATCATCCGCACCGAGGGCTTCCCTTCCTGACTAATTTCAATATCCAAGAGGGAGTCGGTCTGGCTGCTTTTCCAGTCCCAATTCTGACCGAGCCAGACTTCGCTCCCCTTTTTGCAAGCGAATGAAGTACAACCATCCGGGGTAGCCGTAAGTGCGATCTCACTTCTAGCATTTAGTGCGAGAATATCCTCGAACCTGACACCGGCACCATCCGCAACACCTTGCATTTCTTCAAGGTATTCGGGCCGGAATGCCGAAATCGCATCATGGTGCAGAAGTGCTTTTTCACAGGCATCATGCCAAGACATCCCAGTATATCCGAGGAAAAGAGCCTCATATGTTTCCAGGCTTTTTCCGATCTCTCTCTTTCCCTGCTCCCCGTGGCCGCGACCGATCTCATAAGGCGAACCACTCAGACGTATTTTCCGGACCGTCCGGGTATCATTCATGACCTGATCGCCTCTTCGCTCCGTTCGAAGACAGTTTCTCCTCCAATGATCGTCCGGTCGACCAGGATTTCTGGAATATCGTCAACTTCAGCATTTAGAATCGAACGGTCCAAGATGGCGAGGTCCGCTAATTTACCGGGTTCGATGGATCCCGTGCTGTCCTCGCTGAAACCGGAGTACGCCGCATTGATCGTGCAGCACCGGATGGCATCAATCAGTCCGATCCGCTCTGCCTCCCCAACTATCCGGCCGGACGGCGCCTTTCTTGTAATAGCACTGTGAATGCCCCTCATCGGGTTAAAATCCGTAACCGGACAGTCTGCTGTCAGTGTTGCCGGAACGCCGGCTTCGCGGTAGCTTGCGAGCGGATACATGCCCTGTGCACGCTCACCGTAGTTCTTCAGATATCCATCCCCGTATTCATGGAAGAATGCAGGGTTGGGTGTCGGGACGGCACCCAGTTCCTTGATCCGCTGAACCTGGTCTTTTCTTGCAAGTCCGGCGTGTTCGATGCGGTGGCGCGCATCTTCGCGCGGATGAAGCTGAAGAGCCTTGTCAATCGTGTTCAGCAACTGATCGATGGCCGCGTCACCCTGCGCATGGGCTGTGATCTGCCAGCCTTTTTCGTGGGCAGGTATGAACAATTCATCGAGCTCTGCCTGTGTCATGTAGTGAATGCCATAGTTTTCCGGATCACTCGTATAAGGTTCCGTCGTCCAGACAGTCGGCCCGCTGCTTGAGCCATCCAGGAATACCTTGACCGGACCGTATCTGAACCGGTCGTTTCCGTCTCCGGTCCGGATGTCTTTCTCCAGGTAGTGCCTGACGACTTGATCGGGGTTGTTCAATGCCCCGACCATCGCATAGACACGCTGTGCGATGACCCCCTCTTCGGCATCCTCACGCAACGCCTCGATATTATCAATGCCATATCCGGTTGCATCATGGACAGCTGTAATCCCTTTTTCCGCAAAATGGCGGGAGGCGACCTTATGGGCGTCCCGGATCTCATCACGGGTATGGGCAGCACGCTGATACAGGTTCATGTGGGCATTCTCAATGAGGCGCCCGTCAGGCTCACCATCAGCATCCCGGCTGATGGTTCCGCCTTCCGGATCTGGCGTATCACGGGTGATCCCGCCGACATCCAGTCCCCGGCTGTTGACTGCAGAGATATGGCCGCAAGCACGGACCACCATCACCGGATGCCGGTCTGTGACACTGTCCAGCTCTTCCCGTGTCGGAAAACGGCCTTCCTCGATGGAGTTCTCATTGAAGCCCCATGCACGGACCCATTGTCCCTCGGGAACAGAAGCCGCCTGCTCCCTAAGCTTGTCCAGTAAGTTCGAGATTGTTCGAATACCAGAATCCTTGCAGGATACAGCAAGAACGTTCGCTCCGTACATTGTCGTGTGGATGTGAGACTCGATGATTCCGGGCATTAACGTGCGCCCCTTGAGATCGGTTATCTCCACTCCCACGTCCTGCAACTTCAGGATTTCTTCTGTTGTGCCGACGGCTGTTATTCTGCCGTCCTCTATGGCAACAGCTTGCGCAACTTCGTTTTTTTCGTTGACGGTAATGACCTCACCGTTGATAAACAGTTCCTTTGCCATGATGCATTTCCCCTTCCATGTCGTCAGATAGATGCCGGTTTCGTTGTAGTTTCCGATACTTCTTCGTAAAGATCATCCACCATATCCGGGAAGAACTCTTCAACCGTCTTCTTGGAGACAGGCTCAGTCAAGAGGGAGACAATGAAGAAGATCGGCAGGTTAACGAAGAGTCCCCAAATTCCGGCATGAATGCCTAATGGATGCGGGAACCAGACCGAGAAGACCAGTGTCACAACAAAGCCGGCTGCCAGACCCCAGAATGCGCCCTGCTTCGTTGCGCGCGGCCAGAAGAACATTCCGACCAGCGCCGGGAATGCCTGACCGATGAAACCATAGCCGATCAGAAGAATGTAGACGAGGCTGGCAGGCTGCATGATCGAGATTGGCGCTACGATCAGACCCATGATCGGGAAGATGAGCCAGCGTGTCATTTTACCTGCCTTCTCATCGGAAATTTTAAAGATCGGCTGGATGATGTCCTTGCTGTAGCTAAGTGCAGTCCCGTGGATACACGGCTCGCTTGAGGACATGGCCGCCGCCAATGTTCCCGCTCCCAGAAGTCCCGCGATGACAACAGGCATGCTGTCCATCGCCATTTGGATTGCGACGGTGTCCGCCTGAGCCAGCGACGGGTAGACGAAGATGCCGATGAATCCTACCACCAGCATCGGGATACACACGATGTAGTAGGTCGGGAGCATCGTGGCCGCGGTGCGGATCGATTTCTTTGTATTGGCACCCATCCACTGAATCCAGTGTGTCTGCCAGACTGAAACCATGGAGATCAGGATGGATGTCGTCCAAAACGCAAAGCCCATATCGCCCAAATTGCCCGGGAGTGTCAGGAATTGCGGAGCTTCATCCCGGACCCGTTCAAACACCGGACCGAATGAATAGCCGCCCGTAAACTGTTTGACCACCCAAAGCCCGAATGCCCAGGAAACAACAAACATGAGCCCGCCCTGAAACGCATTCGTGATCCCGATTGCACGCAGGCCGCTCTTGAACAGATAAATTGAAATGACGCCCAGTGACAAAATTACGCCCAGCCACACCGGAATCTTGCCGTGGCTCATGACATTCAAGATATAAGCCGATCCTGTAGTTTGAAGAACGGCATATGCAAGAACCCCAATCGAAGTGACGAAGGAAGCGAGTGCTCCCAAGGCAGGGCTCTCATAACGGTGCGTGATCGCTGCCCCCTGCGTCACATGGTTATACTTCACGCCAAGGTCCCACACTTTTGGACCGAGATACCAGGCGGTAATCCCCATAAACGTCAGATAAACGACAACGTACAGAACAGGAACGCCTTTAGAATAGGCCCAACCAGGCGCTCCCATGAATGTGTAAGCGCTGATTCCCCCTGCGCCTACAAGCAGATACATGACGAGCGGACCAAGACTTCGGCCTGCAACTCCCCATTCTTCCACTTTGTTCATGTTGCGTCCCTTGCCTGCCCCAAAGCCCAACCACACCGCAATGACCATGTAGGAAATCGTAATTAAAAATGGAATCCATTGTGCCATCATTCATTCACCCCCATCTTATTGAGTGCCATAAGAGTTCCGGTGGTGAGGAAAATCAGGATGACCGACCAAACCATCAGAATCGGCATACCGAATAAAATCGTTTCATGATTCAGCAGCGGAATAACCGGCCAGCTCCCCAATAGCACGATGATCAAAATCGAAAATAGACCAATCCACCCTTTGTAAGTCTTTGGTGTTCTGAATGTTGCTTTCATGCATTTCCCCCCTAATCGTTTTTCCCCTAGTGCCCCCACCTTTTGACAACGCTTTCAAAAAAGCGAAACGCCTTGTACCCATATCGTACAGAACGGAAGATTCTGATTCTTCTGTTCATATGTCTAACAATCCATCTGGGTTCATGGACACATTGTCTACTTTGCATGAAGCAACGAATCCAAATAAGGGAAAATATTGAGAAATGTCCAGTGATCGCGATATTTTGAGGTGTTTTTACATTCCGTCACCCCCTCCCCCGATGTATTTGACGTCCTGTCTATTCCTTCAGTACTCAGGCTCAACTATGATAAAGAGAAGTCAGTATCTTCAAGCAACATTTGAAAGCGCTTCCTGTAAGCGCTTAAGTTTGAAAGGGGAATTTCAAATGACCTTACAGAACCAGACAGAACCCGGCGCTGATGCGCAGTCGGGCATGAAATCAGACTTGAAAACCCGCCACATCACGATGATCTCCATCGCGGGGGTGATCGGTGCGGGACTCTTTATCGGGAGCGGGGCGGTCATCAACTCCGTCGGCCCGGGCTCCATCCTTTCCTATGCATTTGCAGGCCTCATTGTTGTCCTCGTCATGAGGATGCTTGGTGAGATGGCCGCCGCATATCCGACGAGCGGCTCGTTCTCGACCTACGCGAATGAAGCCATCGGACCGTGGGCAGGATTCACGATCGGCTGGCTCTACTGGTTTTTCTGGGTCGTCGTCATCGCCATCGAGGCGCTTGCCGGAGCGGCCATTATCCAGTACTGGATTCCGGACTTCCCGATCTGGCTGATGAGCCTGATTCTGACAGTCGCCCTGACTGCGACGAACCTGTTCTCCGTCAAGGCGTTCGGTGAATTCGAATATTGGTTCTCCCTCATCAAAGTCGTCGCCATCACACTGTTCCTCGTCCTTGGCGTAGCTGTCCTGTTCGGATGGTACCCGGGCATCGAGGCTCCGGGTACAGTCAACCTCCTCGGGGAAGGCGGATTTATGCCATCCGGCTTCGGCGCGATCATGCTCGGAATTACCGTTGTCATCTTTTCATTTATGGGGACCGAAATCGTCGCCATCGCTGCCGGTGAATCAGAGAATCCCGTACGTTCCGTACGTACGGCGACCAACAGCGTTGTCTGGCGGATCCTTATCTTCTATATCGGTTCGATCGCAGTTGTTGTAACACTCCTGCCATGGAACTCAGCGAACATCCTTGTCAGCCCGTTCGTTGCCGTACTGGACCATATCGGCATTCCGGCGGCCGCGCAAATCATGAACTTCGTTGTTCTGACCGCGGTGCTCAGCTGCCTGAACTCGGCACTCTATGCAAACTCCCGGATGCTGTTCGGGATGGCCAAAAAGGGAGATGCCCCTAAATTCTTCCTGAAGCTCAGCAAAAAAGGCGTCCCTGTACGCGCGATCCTGTTCAGCACCGTATTCTCTTATGTTGCGTGTATCCTGAACTTCATCTCGCCGGACAAGGTGTTCCTGTTCCTGATCAACTCGTCCGGTGCGGTCGCCCTTCTCGTCTACCTGATCATCAGTGTCTCGCAATTGCGCATGCGGAAACGGCTCGAGCAGGAACGAGGCCACCTGCCGGTCAAAATGTGGCTGTTCCCTTACCTGACGTATGCGACGATCATTGCAGTTGCAGGCATCTACCTGGCAATGTTCTTTATCCCTTCGATGCAGATCCAGGTCATCCTCACTACACTGGTTGCGCTGGGTGTTGTCGGCATCTACTTCCTGTTCTACCGCAGGAAGCAGGAAGCAACAGGCCTCGGACAGGCTCCGGCTCATGTGCAGCGTTCGCCTAAATAAGGTTATAGTGGAACCCCCCTGCGGCGCAGGGGGTTTTTGATTGGGAGCAACTCGACACTGATTGGTAGGAGTTCAGGAGGGATTGGCAGGAACACGGGAACCCATTGGTGGCGACTCATTAAAAAAACGGCCGGAATCTGACCCGGCCGTTCCGCTTGTATTCAAATCCCGAACTTCACAGCAATGTTCTTTACCTGCACATAGTTCCGCAGTGCGATAAAGCCCTTTTCGCGGCCGATGCCGCTCTTTTTGTAGCCGCCGAACGGCATCTGGATGCCGCCGCCGGCTCCGTAGTTGTTGATGAATACCTGGCCGGCCTTCACTCGTGAAGCAACAGTGTGGGCGACGTCGACGTCCTTTGTCCAGACACCCGCGACGAGGCCGTATTCCGTATCATTCGCCAGGCGGATGGCGTCTTCCGCATCACTGAACGTGAAGACGGAAAGGACCGGGCCGAAGATTTCTTCCTGTGCGGCCGGGCAGTCATGGTCGAGGCCGTCGATGATGGTCGGAGCAATGTAGTGCCCTCCTTCGCCGCCTTCCACTTTCACCGGATGTCCGCCGGAAATCAGCTTGCCCTGTGCCTTCGCCTCTTCGATCCGCTCCATGATGCGGTCAAACTGACGCTTGTTCAGGATCGGGCCGATGTCCTTGTCGTCCACGCCGCGGCCGACTTGGAGTTCGCCGAAGCGCGCCTTAAGCTTGGATAGGAATTCCTCTTTATAATCCTCTTGGACGAGCAGCCGAGACCCCGCCGAACAGGTCTGGCCGGCGTTTTGGATGATCGCCCGGACCACCCCGTCAAGCGTCTTTTCTTCATCTGCATCTGCAAAGACGATGTTCGGCGACTTGCCGCCGAGCTCGAGCGTGACCGGCACGACGTTTTCCGCGGCAGATTTCATGACCGAGATGCCGGTCGGGACAGACCCTGTGAAGGTGATTTGGTTGATGCCCGGGTGTGCGGACAGGGCCGCTCCCGCTCCGGAACCGAGACCGGTCACATGGTTGTAGATGCCCTTCGGCAGCGGGCTTTCGGCAAACCATTCGGCAAGCGCATGGGCGGTCATCGGGGTATCCTCCGCGCTTTTCACGACGATGGCGTTCCCTGTCGCGAGCGCCGCCCCGACGCTCCGCGCGATAATCTGCAGCGGGTAGTTCCACGGGATGATATGCGCAGTCACGCCCATCGGCTCGAGCACAGTCGCATTCAGCAGGCCGTCTTCGATGGGAATCGTATCTCCCATCACCTTGTCGGCCGCACCGCCGTAGAATTCAAAGTACCTGGCGGCCGCCTCGGCGTCGGCGCGTGCCTGTGACATCGGCTTGCCGACGTCCCGGCATTCCAGTTCCGCCCATTCTTCGGCATGCTCGCGGATATGGCGTGCCAGATCGATCAGCAGGTTTCCCCGCTCATGCGGCTTCCACGCCTTCCACTCCGGACTTTCAAACGCTTCCGATGCGGCACGGACCGCCGCATCGACATGCTCCGCCGTGCCGTTGACAATCTCTGCAATTTGGGTCCCATCCGACGGGTTGACGACCGGGAGCCATTCATCCCCGTCTCCCCCTATCCAGTCTCCACCAATCAGCATTCTGATCCGTTTCATCTCACTCATCCCCTTTCCGATGAAAGCATGAACCGGCCAGTGCAACCCTGCTCCAACTGGCCGGTTCTCAATCCAATTGACGACCCCTTACTCCGAGGGGCCAGTCCTAACTTTAAATGGCCGCCGCTTACTCCAAGTGGCCGGCTCTTACACCAAGTTGCTGCCGCTTACTCCAAATAACCGGCTCTTACTCCAAATGGCCGGCCCTTACTCCAAGTTGCCGCTCCTTACTCCAAATGACAGCTCCTTACTCCAATTGGCCGGCCTTTACTCCAATTAACCGGCCCTTACTCCAAGTTGCCACTCTTTACTCCAAATGACGGCTCCTTACTCCAAATAGCCGAGCTCCAACCGCTATCAGAGACCTCTTCCGCCGTCGATGCGCAGTGTCGTACCGGTCACCATCGAGGCGTCTTCCGACAGCAGGTAGGCGACGCCGCCCGAGATGTCTTCCGGCTGGATCAGCCGGCCGAGCGGGACGCTTGAAGCGAAAATGCTTTCCCTCGTATCCGATACGTCCGCATCCTTTGCCGTGAACTTGGCCAGCATCTGTGTGTCAGCCGGTCCCGGATGGATGGTGTTGACGCGCACTCCGTCTTCCGCCAGTTCAATGGCCAGCGCGCGGGTAAAGCTTTCGGCAGCCCCCTTGGATGCGATGTACGACTGGAGGCCCGGCCGCGGGCGGACCGCGGATACCGAGGCGATCGTGATGATCGAGCCGCTTTTCGCCTGCTTCATATAGCGGGCAGCCTCACGTGACGTGATGAACAAGCTGGTCGCATTGATGTCCATCAGGCGATGCCAGTCTGCGACCGATACATCGGTGATCGGCGTCGCGGGCTGCGCGATGCCCGCCGCATTGACGAGTCCGTCGATGCGGCCGGTTTTTTCGTGCATGTCCCGGAATACGCCGGCAATCGCTTCCTCATCGAGGATATCCGCTTCAAACGGGGTGAACCGCTCGTGCGACAATTCCTCCATCGATGCCAGCTTCAGGTCGATTCCCCCGACCGCTGCGCCTTCTTCGATCAGCTTTTTCACGATCGCCCGGCCCATGCCGCCGCCGGCGCCTGTCACGATGACCGTTTTCCCTTCGAGCCTCATCCGTCATCCCTCCGCTTTCACGCTTGTCTTCTTTTCCATCGCCAGGAGGATGGCTTCCCCCATCTGGGCTGTCGTCGCATCTCCGCCGATGTCCTTGGTCCGGACACGGCCTTCCGCCAGCACCTCTTCAATCGCCTCCAGGATCCTTCCGCCGGCCTCTCGCTCGCCCAGATGCTCAAGCATCAGAGCTGCGGACCAGATCTGCGCGACCGGATTGGCAATGCCCTTTCCGGCGATATCCGGCGCAGAACCGTGGACCGGTTCGAACATGGAGGGGTAGTCTTTTTCCGGATTGATGTTTCCGGACGGCGACAGACCGAGCCCGCCGACAAGTCCCGACCCGAGATCCGACAAGATGTCCCCGAACAGGTTCGATGCGAGCACCACCTCGAACGTCTGCGGCCGCTGGACGAAATATGCCGCGAGCGCGTCCACATAATATTGCTCAAACTCCAGTCCGCCGAATTCCTCGGACATAATCCGGCGGACATGCTCGTCCCACAGCTTGTTCGCGTGGATCACGGCGTTCGACTTGGTGGCACTGGTGATTTTCTTCAGCCCTCGTTCTTCCGCATAGCGGCCTGCCGCCCGTGCGATCCGTTCGACGCCCGCACGGGTCATGATGGTATTCTGGACGGCGATTTCGCCTTCCTGGCCCGCATAGAGCCGCCCGCCGCTGTCGGAGTATTCGCCTTCTGCATTCTCGCGGAAGATGACAAAGTCTATATCCTCGCCTTGTGCAAGCGGGGACGGGATGCCCGGCAGCGATTTGACCGGACGGAAGTTCACATACTGCCGGAACTGTTTCCGGATCGGCATGATCAGCTCCCAGATGGTCACTTCATCAGGAACACGCGCATCACCGATCGCCCCGAACAAAATGGCGTCAAACGATTTCAACGTCTCCATGCCGTCTTCCGGCATCATTCTTCCGTGCTCGAGGTAGTACTCCGAATTCCATGGGAACTCTTCACGCTCGATCCTGAAGCCGCCCTGCTGCTCCGTTGCATCAAGCACTTGGAGCGCCTGATCCATCACTTCCGGCCCGATTCCATCTCCCGCAATGACTGCAATTTGATAAGTCTTCATGATTCCGCCCCTTCCCGGTTCAAGAAGCGCAGTGCCGCTTCCCGGTAGATTGCGGTCGTTTCGGCGAGCTCCTCGATATCCACGTATTCGTCAATCTGGTGCGGGATGTCCCGGTCACCCGCGCCGATCGTCACGATCGGGACACCGTGTACGTGGAGGAAAGTGCCGTCTGTCGCGCCCGGTACGCCGTTGTAGACCGGCTCCTTCCCCGTCACATGCTGCACCGCATCATAGATCGCCTGCACGACCGGCTCATCCTTGGACGTCGATGTAGCCGGGCGGTCATCGAGAATAGTCAGTTCACAGTTAAAGTCAGGGTCTTCCGCCTTCAGGTTTTCGATAATGGCATCGATCTTACCTCGGAGCCCGGCGTGGTCCTGCGCGGGCACGGTCCGGATATCAAGCGTCATCCGGCAATGATCCGGGATGACATTGATCTGCGCGTCCCCCTTGACCGGCGCCTGCAGAATCGTCGGCGTAATCGACGGCCATTTCAGGTACGGGTCCTCTCCCAGCCGTTCCTGCTCCGCCTTCTCCAGCTTTTCGAGTTCGACGATCAGGCGGGCCATCCGCCAGTTCGGGTTGATCCCGCTCCAGGAAATCGCACCGTGGGCCATCTTCCCATACATGTCGACCTGGATGCGCATCGCGCCGCGCTGGGCGATGCAGACGTTGTTTTCCTCCGGCTCGCAGATGATGGCGCCGTCGACACCGTCCGCCCAGCCCTTTTTGATAAAGTCCTTGATGCCGATCATCATGCCTTCCTCGTCGCACGGAATGCAAAGGATGATTTTTCCGCGGAATTCTTCTCCGTCCTGAAGAAGCGAGTGGACGGCGGTGATCATGCAGGCCAGGTTGCCCTTCGTATCATTCGTGCCCCGTCCGTACATGCGGCCGCCGATGATTTCAGCGCCGAACGGATCATGGGTCCAGGCCTCCCGGTTCCCTTCCGTCACGACATCGGTATGCCCTTCGAATAGCAGTGTCGGACCCGGTTTGCCGGAGTCCACGATCCCGATGACATTCGGCCTCCCGGGAACCACTTCCTCCACATGTGTCTCGATGGCATAGCTGCGGAGCACATCGGCCACATAGTTCGCGACCTTTTCTTCATTGCCGCCGGGGATTCCCTCGCCTCGGTAGACGCTTTCGATCCGGACGAGCTCCTGCGTCAGCCGGATGACCGCCTCGCGGTCTCTCAGATAAGTCACGCTTCTCATATCGGTTGTCATGCAATCTCCCCTTTTTTGATGCGTTCATAGTTGTAGGCTTCCTGCTTCATGATCAGGCTGAAGATGATAAAGGCGATGAATGACAGGAGAACCGGCAGCGTCACAGTATGCACACCAAACAAATTTCCGTTCGCCCCGTTATAAAAGTGGATGGCGATATAACTGCCGATGCCTGTGATCATCGAGGCGATTGCCCCGTACTTATTGGCATAACTCCAGTAGAGCCCGAGAACAATCGGCCAAATAAATGCTGCCTCGAGTCCGCCGAACGCAAACAGGTTCAGGAAGATGAGCAGATCAGGTGGATCGAGCGCCAGGATATAGACGATGATTCCCAGAACAGCCGTTACCCCGAAGCTCGCACGCTTGATTGCCTTTATGCTGGCGTCCGGCTTGATATAGTTCAGATAGACGTCCTTCACGACAGTCGAGGAAACGAGGATCAAAAGCGAGTCGACTGTGGACATGATGGCTGCCATCGGCGCTGCAAGCACAATCCCTGCCAGCCAGGCCGGCAGGACGTCCATCGCTATCAGTGGAATGACCTTGTCCCCGACATCGATGCCCGGGATGATCGGCCTCGCAAACACACCGATCAGGTGCATGTTCAGCATGATGACTCCGGTGACGACCGTGCCGATGATCAGCGCACGGTGCATGGACTTGGAGCTTTTGTAGGACATCGAGCGGACCGCAATCTGCGGAAGTCCTACGACGCCAACACCGACCAGGATCCAGAAGGAAGATACGTAAGCTTTTCCGAGATTCCCGTCCGCCCCGAACGGCGTGACAAGGTTCGGGTTTTCTGAGATAAGATCATTGATGATGTTCGTTACGCCACCACCCGCGATGATGACACCCGCAAGAAGGACCATCGTGCCGACGACCATGACGGCCCCCTGCACCGCATCCGTCACGGCGACCGCACGGAATCCGCCGATGGTCACGTAAACAAGAACCGATATGGCAAAGATGAAGAGCGCCGCGTGATAGCTCATCCCTGTGAGCGACTCAACCAGGCGCGCCCCGCCGATCCACTGGGCAGCCATGGCCGAAAACAGGAAGATGATGATTGCTGCCGCGGAAAGGATCACGACCGGCCCGCTGTTGTAGCGGGCCTTCAGGAAGTCGACGAGCGTGAGCGCCTGATACCGGCGCGCCATGATTGCAAATTTCTTTCCCAGAATCATCAAGACAAAATAACCCGTAACGATCTGCGACATTGCAAGGAGCACCCAGCCGAAGCCCATCGTGTAGGCCGTGCCCGGGCCGCCAAGGAAACTCGATGCACTGCCGTAAGTCGCGACCATCGTCATCGCGAGCACAAAGCCGCCGAGTTCACGGCCGCCCAGGAAGTAATCCTGCAGGAAGTCCCCGCCTGAAACCTTGGCTCCCTTCCGGCTGGACCAGATTCCTATGAAGAAAATGATAACCAGGAAAACGAGGAGCGGAATGATGACTTCCCAATTCATCGCAATTCCTCCTCTTCCTCAAACGGAACTTCTTTAAAGAACACTTTTACGACAAAAATGACCAGTGCCGTGATCAGGAGGAACCCGACCACGCAACTGTAGAAGAACCAGTCCGGCATGCCCAATATGTATGAATACTCCTCTACCGGCCTCGACCCCATCCCGTAGGCGAATCCGAACCACCAGACAAAATTAAGCAGCGCAAGTCCGCAGCCGATCAGTGCCTCCCGGTTGGCGACCTTAAACCGCCAGTCTGTTTTATCTTTGTTCTCCATGCTGTTCCCCCTTCCCCAATCCACTTCTGAACCCGGCCGGATTGGATTTTAATTGAATGTATGTAGATTCTACTTAATTTTCTGTCCCATCAAAAGGGACCCCCCACACTTCCTCGTGCCATTCCTGCCTTCTTTTAATACTATAGAATCGAATATTCTGATTCGCCTGACTATGTGTCGAAAAATGTTGTCCTTCATTTGACAATGTGTCCAGGTGTAGTTCTGAAACCGGAAAATATTGCTTTGTAGCAGGAAACAGCAAAATTATACAAAGTATGCTATAATGATAGTGGACAACCTGTCTGGAGGGTCGGCAATCTCGCCGCCCCCGTACTCGCGCTTGGGATCAGACCCGGGCTTTTTCTTTTTTATCGAGAATTTCAAAGGGGTGAATGAGGATGGCTTTTCCTGCCAAGCAGAAGGAGCAGTCGCCGTTTGTCGCGGCACGTAAAGTGGGCGAGGTAATTTCTTTCGTCCGCAATGACCATGAGGTGATCGGGAAGATCGAAAAAATCCTCGAAAACTCGGTCATCGTGCAGATCACGAAAGATGACGCCGAAGCGATTGGTGTGCCGTCCGACCGCACCGTCGTGTCGCACAAGAACTATCACGTCTTTGAGTAAGTTTACAGAAAAACAGCGCGCCGCTGCCCGTTATGGGCAGGCGGCGCGCTGTTTTTGTTTCAGCCGAACATAGCTACATAGGCGTAGACAACCCCCGCCAGTACGACCGAACCGATCAGACAGGCGGCGAACGGCCTGAATCCGGCTTTCCGGAACGCCTGGAAGCTTACACCGAGGCCGATGCCCGCCATCGCCATAGCCAGCAGGAGATAGGCGAGGTCGACAATTCGCGCGGCGACGGCTTCCGGTACGATCCCTGTCGTATGGATCGCGCTGACGGCGAGGAAGCCGACGATAAACCACGGAATGGGAAGCTCGCGGAACGTCAGACGTTTCCCCTGTTCTCCTTCCTTCCGCATCTTGCGGGCTGCATAAATGCCGATACCAGCGGCGACAAAGACGAGAAGGACCACACGAGTCAGCTTGACGACGAGTGCATAGTCGAGCGCTTCTGCGCCCGCCGCGTCCCCGGCAGCGACGACGTTTGCAATCTCATGCAGCGAACCTCCGGCAAACAGGCCGTACTGCTTTTCCGTCAGGCCCATGACCGGGTGCAGGAGCGCATAGGCGAATGTGAACAGCGTCCCCACGATTGAAATGATCGCTACGCTCACCGCGGTTTCCTCCGGCTTGGACTTGACCTGAGAAGAAACCGCGCCGATCGCGGCCGCTCCGCAGATGCCTGTGCCGGCCGCGGTGAGGAACCCGATCGACGGGTCGGACTTCAGGAGCTTTGCCGCACCCCAGACCGCACCGATTCCGACAGCCACACTGATTGCCGCAAGCCCGAAAGCGGTCCAGCCGGCCTCCGCAAGATCTCCGAGGTGCAGCCGCATCCCAAGCAGGATAATGCCCGCCCGGAGCAGCTTTTTCGAAGCGAATTTAAGTCCGGAACCCCATTCGTCCCTTACGGGGAGAAATGTATTCCACAGCATGCCGAGCAGGATCGCAAACACAAGCGGCCCGATCAGCGAAATATAAGGGAGTCCGGCCGCCAGCTCCGCGATGACCGCAAGCAGGAGCGTCAGGCCGATTCCTGTCCAGAATCCTTTATTCATCAATGGTGCCCCTTTCCTTACGTCCATTATAGGCTTCAGGCGTCAATCATTAAAATGAATCTTTATAATAGAATCAATCAGAAAACGTAATGGAAGGAGTGGGGATGTGCTTCTGGAACAACTAAAGACCTTCACGGAAGTAGCTGAGCGCAAGAATTTCACGAAAGCCGGAGAGGCACTGAACCTTGCCCAGCCGACGGTAAGCCTGCACATCCGGCAGCTGGAAGAAGAATTCGGAACGCCGCTATTTATCCGGTCAAGAAAGCAGTTCAGCATCACGCCGGCCGGACGGCTGCTTTATGAGAAAGCCAGACAGCTGCTGGCGCTTGCGGAGGAAACGAAGGAAGACATGATGCGGCAAAGCGGCGAGCTCACCGGCACGCTGACCATCGCTGCCAGCTACACGATCGGCGAATACGTGCTCCCCCGCCTGCTGGAAGATCTGCTCGCCGCGCATCCGAAGCTGGAAGTTATCATCTCCATCAGCAATACCGAGGAGGTCGAGGCCAAAGTGCGCGAGTTCCGGTGCGATGTCGGCTGCATCGAGGGTACCGTGCGGCTCGACGGGCTTACCGCCGTCCCGTTCATGGAAGACGAGCTGATCGTCGTCTGCGGCACCGGCCATCCGCTTGCCCGCATGGCAGACGTCTCTCCCGAGGACCTTCAGCAGGCGCGCTGGATCACCCGCGAGGAAGGGTCCGGAACGAGGGAGCACACCGACCACCTTCTCCGCTCCCTCGGACATGTAAAGCCCGGGAGGATGATTATCGGATCGAACGGCGGCGTCATCCAGGCGGTCGTCGCAGGACTCGGCATCGCCGCCGTGTCCGTCCATGCCGCCAAGGACGGCATAGAGACCGGCCGGCTCGTGCAGCTGGATGCCCATCTGCCTCCCCAAAAGCGGACGTTCTCCATTCTGCATGCACCGGCGATGGCTGGCCACGCAGCGGTAGCCGCATTTCTGAAGGAGGTAGCCGGAAGGAAATAAAGGGGTATCCGGCGAATCGGACAGATATCAAAGGAGGCCATCCATGAACCGTTACCTGCTTCCCTCGCTGATCGCCGTATTCGGTATCGCCTATATCTTCTTTATCCCGCCGGAGCCTGTCGGTTTCAAGATCCTGATGAAGCTGATCCCGATGGCGCTAATTATCCTGTTCGCCGTCATGCAGCATGACCGGATGCCGGCCGGATATAAGATAGTCGTCACCACCGGCCTGGCCGTCTGCATGGTCGCCGACGGCGTCATCTACTGGTTTATCGCCGGGCTCGTCACGTTCCTTATCGGCCATCTGTTTTACATCGCCGCGTTCCGGCGTGCTGCCGTGCGTCCGATGCCCAAGGCGGCGGGCAGCGCACTGGTCCTCTATGGCCTGGTCATGGCCGGCATCGTCGCGGGGCCGCTTCTTCTGGACGGAGACCTGCTCGGCCTGGCAGTCATCGCCTACATCGTAGTCATTTTGACGATGGGCTGGACCGCGGTCCGAACCGGGAACGCATACGCCATCGCAGGCGCCCTGCTGTTCATCTTCTCCGATTCGGTGCTCGCAATCGACCGCTTCACCATCCCGCTCGCCGGCCGTGATGCGCTCGTCATGGTGCCGTATTATGCCGCACAATTCCTGATTGCCGCAAGCATCGCCCGGCGTCCTGCCAAGAAACTGGCCGCTCGGGATCATGAACGTGCGCTAGCCTAATGTCATCCCGGAAGCCGAATGTGTAATCTCACCGGGGCATCATGATCTTTTCCCGCACGCTCCCTCTCCCAAGTAAGAAGTGCTAAAATGGTACTATTCGGAATTCATCCTACACCAAGGGGGAACGTGCAATGAAAGAAAAGCTGATCGAGCGACTCGTGCGCTATGCGAAGATCGACACACAATCCAATGAGGCCAGCACCACGACACCTTCTACAGAAGGCCAGTGGGACCTGCTTCGCCTGCTCGAGAAAGAAATGTCGGAAATTGGCCTGACCGAGATTACGCTGGACGAAAACGGCTACCTGTTCGGTACGCTCCCGGCGAACACCGACAAGGACCTTCCGGTGATCGGATTCCTCGCCCATGTCGATACGGCGACGGACTACACGGGCAAGAACGTCAGCCCGCAGCGCCTCGACAACTACGACGGATCCGACATCAAACTGAACGAAACTACCGTCATGGCCAAATCCGTGTTCCCGCAGCTGGAAAACTACAAGGGCCACACGCTCATCACAACAGACGGCACGACGCTTCTCGGCGCCGACAACAAGGCCGGCATCGCAGAGATCATGACCGCGATGGAATACCTCGCGCAAAACCCGGACATCAAACACGGCAAGCTCCGCGTGGCCTTCTCGCCGGACGAGGAAATCGGACGCGGCCCGCACAAGTTCGACGTCGAAGCGTTCGGCGCGGACTACGCCTACACGATGGACGGCGGCCCGCTCGGGGAGCTCCAGTACGAAAGCTTTAATGCGGCCGCAGCCAAAGTGACGTTCAATGGCACGAACATCCACCCGGGCTCCGCAAAGGACAAGATGGTCAACTCGATCCTCATCGCCCATGAGTTCCAGGCAGCGATGCCGGCGGATGAGATTCCGCAGAAAACCGATGATTACGAAGGCTTCATCCACCTCATGTACGTGGACGGATCGGTCGAGAAGACCACGCTCTCCTACATCATCCGCGACCACAGCCGCGAAAAGTTTGAGTCGAAAAAGCAGCTGCTTGAAGAAACAGCCGCCAAGCTGAACAATCAGTGCGGCGATGGCACGGTCGAACTTGAGCTGAACGACCAGTACTACAACATGGCGGAAAAAATCGAGCCGGTCATGCATATTGTCGATATCGCATCCGACGCCTTCAAGAACCTCGGCATCGAACCGAACATCATCCCGGTCCGCGGCGGCACGGACGGCTCGCAGCTGTCCTATATGGGCCTGCCGACGCCGAACATCTTCACAGGCGGCGAGAACTTCCATGGCAAGTATGAATTCATCTCCGCCGACAACATGGAAAAAGCGTCGAATGTCATTATCGAGATGGTGAAGCTGTACGAAGAGCGCGCGTAAGGGGGGCGGAGATCACGCTTGGCATCCTCGCCTCGCGGAATCGCCGTCATCATCATTGGCATGTCGCTGCACAGTTTTCGGACCATGCTTGAGAAGCGAAAATCCATCGCCAAGCTTCATAGCACAAATGGCAAAGGACCGCTCCGATCATTTCGGAGCGGTCCTTTGACGTTTGTGGATTCACCTGGCTTGAGAGGTTGCTGCTTCCTCAAAAAGAGACAGCAGGAACGGCAGATCTTCCGGAAAGGAAAGTGCCAGGCCATCAATCTCAGCAGCCGCTTTCCAGGCGATTTCATGAATCAGACCGTCCGGATCACAGATCTCCATGCAGCCTCCGGTCACCTCCACTTCGAAATACTGTACCTCAACCGCCCCATCCGCCTTCACGAATAGCGGCCGGACAACCGCTCCCACGTACCCGGTTTCTTCTTTCAGCTCACGGAGGCAGCAAGATTCGAATGTTTCCCCTGATTCCTTCCCTCCGGATGGCACAGCCCACTTCTTCTCCTCTTCAGGTGTTCCCTGAAGCACCATCAGGAGCCGTCCTTCTTCATCCAAACAGATCGCCGCCGCTCCCTGCCACATTACTGCTCACCGCTCCTCTCCCACCATGTCTCGTCCTGAAAGTCTTCCTGCCATTTCCCGAAAAGCGCTTCCTTGATCTCCTGATTGAAAAAAAGATCGTCCCCGATCAGCATCCTGTAACCCTCACCCGGGTTATTGCCGGCGATCCATTCATAGGGTTCTGCCACCTGATTGATGAAATGAGAAGAGTTGACATCCTCCGGCAGGTTGCTCAGTGCTTCTTTAACCAGGCCAGACGCCTGTTCAGGGTGAAACAACAAAGTCAGCTCGGCCAGCAGCGCATAGTCGAAGAATCTCATATCATATGGTCGGGCTGTCCTTTTTTGCTCGAGGCTGTGCATCAGTTCCTGCCATTCCCTGGTATGCAATAAAAGGGTGTGCTGAAGATCTTCCGCCTCTTTGGATGCCCGGCTGCCTTCCGCACCCGGCCAGTCAGCCAGCACCTGTTCGGCCCCATCGAAGTCACCCTTGAACAGGTGATCATGGAAGCGCATAGTCATCTCGTACTTTTGTTCCTCGTCATTCTTGTAAGCGGCCATCAGCGAACCACTGAAATCAGCACTACTTTTGCCGGTCAGATTTTCCAGTCGGGCATAAAATTGATCCTGTGAAGTAGAATTGAGAAGGCCCAAAACGGACTCTGTACCATACCGCTCGATCAGATGAGCTACCGCAAAATAACTCTGTACATAAATATCGGTGTACTCAAGAGTGCCCAGAAAGTCCTGGTAGCTGCCGATTTCTCTTAAGTCATGTGAAATCTTCACATCACTTGCATCGGCAGGCGGCACAGGATGCTGAACATACATCGCCAGGCCTTCCTCAAACCATTGCGGGATTGTCCCGGGTGGCGTACCTTTAAGGGCCTGATATTGGTGCGAGCGATAGTGGGTATATTCATGAAGCAGAGTAGATCTCCAGTCGGAAATGCCGGAGAGCAGCGTAGCCGTGGAAGTTTTCCAGTTATAGACACCGACTGACTGATCAGCCACTTCCCCTTGCAGTTGATTCGAGAAACGGACAGTCAGCCGTGCTTCCGGAGCTTCGCCCAATAGTTCGGAGACCACGGGCTCCATTTCATGCAATGCAGAGAGCACCTCATCAGCCAGCTGCCTCTCGCCATTACGATATAAAACCGTATACGACCCGGACTCCAGCACGCGGCTGGTCCGCTCAGGCCATTCGATTGATCCAATGGATGCCAAAACCAATATTGCAGCACCACCCAGTACTGTGAAAACAAACAGAGGCACCGATAACCATGCCTTCTTAACCTTATAAAGAACAATTATCCCTGCCGCAATTAGAGCGAGACTGCTGATCACCGCCAGTGAAACCATAGAACCTCCAAAATTTACCTTTAACCTAATATTAGCATCACCTGCTCTTTTTCGCGATAAGAAATCGAAAATTCCGCCTGTTGCGAACACAAAAAACGCCCGCTCACTTATTTACTGTGGCGAACGTTTTCATGATCATTTTTCCACTTCAAATTCATGCTTGGTCCCGTCGATGAATCTCAGCTCCAAGGAAAAGTCGGTGAAGTCATCCGGAAGGCTGAATGTCGAGAGCACCTTCTGGATCTCTTCCTCCTGGTTGGAAGATGGCTTGAGCTCCAACTGTTCGACAAGCGGATAAAGATCATTGAAAGCTTCGATGCCTTGTTTTTTAATGCTGTTCATATCGTCTTCATAGCCGGCTACAACCGAGTCATCCGATTTCAGCTCAAGCTGGGCCTCGTACTCTTCATCATTGTCATATTCGACTTCCAGTTCAAACTCCGTATAGTCCATTGCCTGCATCTTCTTCCTCATGTCGGCCTGGCCGCTGCCGTCCGAAGCCTGAGATTTAACAGGTGACTCACTGTCCGTGCCGGCTGCCGCCGCTTCTTCCTCCGTTACAGCTTCCTCCGGTCCTTCCGAGCCGCAAGCCGCCAGTGCCAGCGATCCCGCGATGACGATCGGGAATGCGAATTTCGCCTTCATCCTGATCCCTCCTTCGGTCTCTTGCTGATGGCATTCCCTTTGGAAGGACCTGATACACTTAGGTTATTGGATGAAATAGTTAGTAACAGGAAATCAATCGCACTGTTTCCGAGGGTAAATTGTCCCTACTGCAGAAAATCGGAACGTAAATAGAACACACGTTCGCACTTGTGGTATAATGGGTGAGCAGACTTGTCCGGACGGCATTCCCCGGGGGAGGGGGTGATGCCTTTGACCGTCGCCGAAGCGGCAGGACTGATCATTCAGGTGGCCGGTGCCATCGTCGGCCTGCTGACGCTTGTCGTGACACTGATCGTCGCCATCAGCAAAAAAGAATAGCCGTCCCCCTCGGCAAAGGTCGGGACGGCCATATTGTATCCGCCTGACCCGTCCGGGCACAGGCTGCACAGGGGTCGGATGTTTGCGCATCCGGTCCTTTTCTAGTTCCTCTTTCTCATGCCATTATACCTTATCGTGCCGGCCGGCTCAAGAAAACCCCGGTTTATGATACGCGCGCTCAGTCGCCGTCATACGGTCCGATGATCTCAAGCGCCTCTTCCGTGATCGAGGTATCGATCGCCTTGTCGAAGTCGATCTCGCCCGAGATGGCGCCGGCTGCCTTATAGTGTTCATATTGCTCGCGGATGTTGTCGACAAACATCTTGCCGTCCGGGTCAAGGCCGGTCACCTGCACCTGCTCCCACATTTCCGGATCCTTCAGCGCGGTATGCTTCACCATGATGTCGATGATCTCATCTTTGCCTTCATCCTTCTGGAACGCGTCGTTGTAGTCACGCAGGCCCTTCAGGTAGGCGAGCATGAAACGGAGCGAGATGTCCCTTTCCTGTGTCATGAACTGCGGCGAGCCGAGCACCATCGCCACCTGGGTTTCCGGTGCGAACTCGGTCGCGTCCCGGAAGCGCTCGTGCATGCCCTGCACAATGCCCTGGGCGATGAGCGGCTCAATGCTGAGCGCCATGTCGACCGTTCCGTTGTCGACCGCTCCGAGCATGCTGCCGAAGTCTGCGATCAAAACAAACTCCACTTCCTCTTCCGTGAAGCCGGCGTGCTCGATCAGTTTGTCGAAAAAGTAGCTGTCGATCGAGTTGCGCGAGGAGACGGCGATTTTCTTGCCCTTGATGTCGGCGTATTCCTCGATGCCGCTGTCCACTCCCCTGACAAAGGTAAAGTACGACTTGCCCGGGACGTTATGGCCTTTGTCGGCGATGATCCGGACATCAATGCCCTGGGCGATCGCGTTGAAGAACGAAGCGGTCGAGACGCCGCCCGCGATGTCGACCTCACCCGCCGCGACCGCAGGCAGCATCTCGTCACTGTTGGCGAACTGCGCAAATTCCACGTCGATGTTGTAGTCCTCGAAATACCCTTTTTCCTTCGCGATATAGAACCCGGCGCCCGATGCGGCACCGTCTTCAGCGATCGTGACCGTCACGCGCTTTTCAAGCGGTGCCAGGTCTCCGGACGGATGCTCTCCTTCCGGAAGATCTGCCGGCTTCTCAGGCGGGGCTGACTCCTTCTGTGTGCAGCCCGCCAAAAGCAGGAGCGCCGCCGCTGCTGCGACAAAGCCCGCCTTCAGTTTTTGCTTACCCATTCTGATCCCCCATCTCCCTGTCTTTTCCCCTTAAGCCTTGTGGCAGCCAGATGTCTGCATGGCTCAAGACCGCATATCGCCGTCTTCGTGACCCGGTTCACGCGTAAACTTTTCCATGGTCATCCCCTCGACCGCTGCACCTCGTCCTGAAGATGCTTCAGCACCCGGACGAACTGTTCTGCGACGCCTGGATCTGCCCGGATGGCTTCCATCGTTCTTGGCCTCGGCGCCGCCACCCGGATCTCCTCGGAAATCCTTCCCGGCTGTGCGCTCATCAGGAGGATCCGGTCGGACAAAAGAAGTGCCTCATCGATGCTGTGCGTGATGAACAGTACCGTCTTCCTCGTCTCCGCCCAGATCTGCAGCAACTCTTCCTGCAGGATGAACTTGTTCTGCTCGTCGAGCGCTGCGAACGGTTCATCCATGAGGAGAATCTCAGGATCATTCGCAAATGCGCGGGCGATGCCGACCCGCTGCTTCATCCCGCCGGACAGCTCCTTCGGGTAGCGGTCCGCAAACGCCATAAGTCCGGTTTTCTCCAGGTAATAGTCGGTCCGTTCCTTCACAACCTTTTTCGGGAGCTTCCGCATCTCCAGTCCAAACGCAACATTGTCTCGGACAGTGAGCCAGGGGATGACCCCCCGCTCCTGGAATACCATCGACTGGAGCGGCCGGTCCTCCTTTTCACGCGCGATTTCATATTCGCCTGCGCTCGGCTGCTCGAGGTCCGCAAGAATTCGGAGAAGGGTCGTCTTGCCGCAGCCGCTCGGTCCGACCAGGCAGACAAATTCCCCGTCCAGAATATCGAGTGTCACATTGTCCAGCGCCGTAGTGCTTTCCCCTTTCTGGTAAAACACCTTCGTCAGGTTGCGGATCCGGATCTTGACGTCATCATTCATCCCGTCACCTCCACCTCAGGATTTTCCGCTGGAGCCCGCGCAGCAGGAGCGAGAACAGATAGCCGAAAAATGAGATCAGGATAAGTCCGACATACATCTCCTGCAGGAGGAACGCCTTGTAGGAAGTCCAGATCAGGAAACCGATGCCTGATACCGATCCCATCATTTCCGCCGCCACAATCGTCAGCAGCGCGATTGCCTGCCCCATCTGGATCCCTTCCAGCATGACCGGGAGCGCGCCGGGAAAGGCGATCTTGAGAAAGTAGTCTTTAGAATCGGCGCCGTAGTTTTTCGCGAGGTCCATGTGGATCGGGTCGATGTTCATGACACCGGCAGCCGTATTGATGACGACCGGGAAAAACACACTTCCCGCAATGGTCACGACTTTTGACAGGTCGCCGATGCCGAACAGGATGATGATGATCGGCAACAGCGCCAGCGTCGGAATCGGCATGAGTGCCATGACGATCGGCTGGACAAAATGCCGGACCGGCGAGTAAAGCCCCATGAGGAGGCCGATGACCACACCGGGAATGACCCCGAGCAGGAAGCCGCCGAATATCCGGTAGAGCGAAACCCCGATATGCGTGAGCAGTTCCCCGCTCACCGCCAAGTTCCAGAATGTCTCAAGGATCGCCGTCGGCGGCGGAAAGAACCTGGGATCGATTACGGCTGTCCGGGACAGCAATTCCCACAAAAGCAGCATGAAGATCGGGGAGGAGACGGTGAGAAGCTGCTTCATCCGTTCCTTCAACTGCCGTTTTTTCCATTCGGCCCGTTCGACCGCGACCGGGTTATGTTCAGATGGCATACGCCTTCACCCCTTCCCGTACAGGATATGAGCCCGCCCGGACGGATGTCTGGGCACCAAAAAGCCCGCCTCGTAGGTGAGGCGGGCAATGGGGTTGTCCAGCCGTTGAGCCGGCGCGCAGCTTTGCCTGAGCGGACTGTCAGGTCCAGATCATCCAGATCAGGAATCCAGTAATGAAAAAGGCGTCGGCGATCGCCAAAAACATGCCGAGGTTCCGCTTCCGCTTCCTTTTCCATACCGACGTCTTCTGCCGCGGCATGCTGTTGTGCAGGCTGACGGCAAATAAGGTCACCGACAGGGCCTTGACGAGCAGGTTTCCGGTCACGATCGATGCCAGCATATAAAACAGCCATCTGCGGCTGAAATTAAATGCCAGCGAGAGGGTCAGCATCGGCAGGCTGTCCTGTTTGATCGCAAGGTCCTCGGCAGGCGAAAGCTCCGCGATCCCCCTCGCTTCTTCAGGCTGGTCATGAAGATAGCCGAGATTGATCCACAAAACCACCAGGCAATAGATCATGATCATGTATTCATCGAATATACCGGCCATTTCACTCATCTCCGTCTCTCTCCAAGAAGATTCGCATCTCCCTGCGGATGAATGTGTGGGCGCGGATCAACATCCGCGTCACTAACCCTATCATGGCCGCCGGGATGGTCTTTAAGACTCTATACCCGGATTATTCTTCCACTTATCCCTGAAACATCAGATAAGAGGCAACAAAATAGCCGATGACAATAAGGACGGACGGGACGATATAAGCGGCATGGGATGCGGTCTTTTTTCTTGCGATGGCAAGAAGGAGAATGGCGGAAAGTGCCATGACGACAAGCGCGGTAATCTGGTGGGACGGATCCGCCATGAAGAGTACTTGCCCATCCCTGTAGAAAAGGTCGGATATGAAAATGATGAGCATATTGAACATGTTGCTCCCAAGGATCGACCCCAGCGCCAGATTGACGTTCTTCGCACGAAGCGCGACATAGACGGATACCGCTTCGGGCAGTGAGGTGGTCGCGGCAATCAGGAAACTGCCGACGAAACTGGATCCGAGGCCGGTAATAACAGCAATCCTGTCACCCATGATCGACAGGACCGTTCCGGCCCCCATGATCAGCAATGCCGCGAGGGAAAAGCCGATCACAGCGCGGCGGACGGTGATGCCGTCGTCTTCATCGGAAGTGACAGCCGTGTCGGAAACCGGGACAGCCGGGGCCGGCGATCCGCTTTTGGATACCCGTCCGACAATCACCATGCCGATTGCATACAGTACGACCAGTACAATCGAGTCCAGTCCGACACCGAAAACACCCCACTCCGGGCGGAACAGGAGTGACAGATAAGTCACAGCCATCAGGACAAAGCCGGTGCCTGCCGTATAGAGGTGGTTACGGCCCGCCAGCTCCAGAAGATGATGCCTGCGGTAAGCCAGGTCGAAGCAGGCAAAGATGAACAGATTGAACATGTTTGATCCGACAACGTTCCCGATGGCTATATCGGGATTGCCGATCAGCACCGCGGACACGCTCGTGGTCACTTCCGGAAGCGATGTCGCGCCTGCAAGGAGGAGCGTTCCGACAAGGAGACCGCCCATTGAAGTTTTCGTGCTGAGCACATCTGCGTAATTGGATAGCTTAATGGCCGCGAATACCGTGATAGCGGCGGCCAATGCAAACCAGACAAAAGCCATTTACTCTTCGTTCCTTTCCTCCGGCGCTGCTTCTTCCGCAAAACCGGAGAGCAGCGCGTCCAGATTACGCTCAAACCGGAGATTCGCCTCCGGCCTGCGTTTTTTCGGTCCCTTCATACGGCCGCCGGCATCTCGCACTTTCTTGGAAACGTAGCGGCTCATAAGCAGGCCGTCTATATTGTCTTCCGTGTAGAGCCGGCCGTTCTGATCAATCGGCCGGCCGCCCTTTGCGAGCACCATCGCGGCCAGGCCATAGTCCTGGGTCACGACGATGTCCCCCGGGCTCACCCGGTTCACAAGAAGGAAATCGACCGCATCGGCACCCTTGGAGACGATGACCGTCTCTGCGCCTTCCCGGTGCATCTCGTGGGCGGTATCACAAAGCAGCGTAACCGGTATTCCATACCTTCTCGCCGTAGCGATCGTTTCGGCAACGACCGGGCAGCCGTCCGCGTCAACAAGGATCTTCATCAGCTTTCCTCCGTTTCGTCGGCGAGCCCGGTAATTTTACGGATAACGGATTCAGTGTCATCCGGCAACCGCACCGTGAACAGGTGGTCCGCCTCCCCTTCCTGAGGAGCAGCAACCGGAAATGCGGCTTTCTGCCGGTCGAGCAGTTCATCGAAAGTGAGGCTGACCCTAAAGATTTTCGTGCTCCGGCCGCTTTCCCTGATGCGGATCCTCAGATGGTCTTCCGGAATATTGAAAAAGACGAGGACCGTCGTGAAACCGTGTTCCCTGTAATAGTCCAGCCACTTCAGCCGGGCGTCTTGACCCAGATTCGAGTTGGAGATGATGAGGTGCAGGCCGGTATGCCGAACCGCATGATCAACAAGCGTCTGTGTGAGAGCATTCTTGATCGTGTTCGGCCCCTTTTCCGGAAGCAGTTCGGCATAATGCCGGTTGAGGAATTCCGCCTGCAGATCCTGATCGATCACTGCGGAACCGGGAAGCGCTTCGGCAAGTTGGTTGCCGAATGTCGTCTTTCCGCTATGTGTCTTCCCTACGGTCATGATGGCCAATCGCATGCCGGCCCACCCCCTTTCCGAATAGTTTCAAGATAGCACACCAACATGCCGGGCGCATTCCGGAACCCCGGCCCTGTGCGGTATAATGGCAATATGATGAATCTGACCCATGAACAAAAGCGCCAACTGAATAGTTACAGCATTTATACAGGCGAACCCGCACACCCTCTATTTACCCTAAAATCCTTGAAATCCGACCCGGAAAGTGCACTCCGCCTGGTCCGTGCGGTAAGCGGAGCGGACAATCCGGCGGTCGCCGCCTCCTACTTCAGCCGGCGGATCGGCATGTTTACGGCGATGCAGCTGTATACACTGATCGTTTACGAAGAGGTCTGGGAGGGGCCGGATGACGCCATCCGGTTCGGTGCCATCGAAGAGTACGGCAAGCTCTCCGTCAGCACCTTCCTTTCGGCCGGCGGCTATGTCATGGCAGACGAAGCAGATCGGACAGAAACGATCCGGAAAATCCTGAGGACCTATACCAAAGAGGTGTCGGATGCACTCCGGACGGTTTCGTCCGCTTCGTCCCTCACACACTGGGAGAATTTATTCGGCTTCCTGCTGTATCACCTGCATGTGCTGCTGTCAGATCCTTGGACTGCAGAAGAAGCTGAGGCCGTCATGGAGATTTTGAAAGATGACCGGACATGGGTGGGGCTGGCACAGGGTTCCCTCTTCGCCAAGTATCTCCGGGGTTCGCGTCCTTCACTCCTTCTCAATACGACCGTCCGCACGACGTGCTGCCACTCCAAAGATGTCCCCGGACTCATGCAATGCGGGTATTGCCCGCTGAAGCGGTAGCTTTCCCAGACCAAATAAAAGGAGCCGCGGAGGGATTCATGCCCTCCCCGCGGCTCCTTTTTTTATCCGAATATCCTTGCGAAGAATCCCTTTTTTTGTTCTTCTGCCGGAGCGGCCTGAAAGCTTGCCTGCTTTTCCCGGTCTTCCTCGATCTGCAGAAGCACTTCGTCCAGCACTTTCTTCATCAGCTGCACTTCCTGCTTCAGAGACTGGTTCTCCTTGATGACGGTATCCGCCTGTTCCTTGGAGATCGCCGGAGCTTCCGGGAGGCCCTTGCGCAGCGCTTCGCTTGTACGCGCAGGAAGATCCTTGTTCAGCCCGATGATCATTTCCCGGACTTCCCGGATCTCCTTCATTTCTTCTTCCTGCTTGGCTGTGTTCTCAACAAGCGCCTGGTGGATCCGGTCATTTCCTTCCACTTGGCTTTTCGCCATCGTCATCAGCAGTTCCTTCAGCTGCTCGTTGGCCTGCTCCTGCTTTTCCAGCTTCTTCAGCAGGTTGATGAAAGTTTCAGGAGTAGCCGGGATATTTTCCTGGCGCTCCACGATCATGCCGCCGAAACGGTCGAGAAGGATATCTTCCACTTCCCGGTAATCCGTCCGCTTCATGCCCTTTTCGCGCTGGGCGGTGATGACTTCCTGGATAGTTTTGATGCGCTCGATCTGTTCATCCGTGTACATGCGGCCGTGGACAAAGTCCTGCTCCACATCCCCGATGAGGCCGCGGTCTTCCCAGTTGCGCAGCGTATGTGATTCGATGCCGAATTCCTTGGTGACGTCCCCTATGTATTTAACCATTGCTCCTCCTCTTTCCGGTCGGTTGCTTATGTTAGCTTTCTCTGCTTCCCATTGTATCATGGAATCCGGCTCATGTTAGGGGTAAATTAGTCTAATGTTAGCCTGACAAAACAGCAAGGCTGCCGCACTATAAAAAAAACGGCAACGGAGCCATTCCGTTGCCGTCCTGATGATTCTGTTATGACTCGACCGGACCGTTCCAGTCGCCCATGCCCGGTGCCACACGGATCAGGTTCTTTCTTCCGAGTGTTTCGAGCGTGTCGCACGCCATGCCCGCACGGCCGCCGGAGCGGCACATGATGTAGACATCGCCCTCTGCCGGGATTTCATCCGCACGCTGTTCAACCTGGCCGAGCGGGATGTTTTTCGCACCCGGCGCATGGCCTTCCGTGAACTCGTCCGGCTCACGGACGTCGATCAGTGTGACCTGGCCTTTATCAGCGATGTCCAGGTACTCTTCATTCGTAATGGTTTTCAATTGGGATTCCTCCTTGTCCGAAGCATGTTCTCCGCCTTTGCGGACATAGTGTTTCATCACATCGCCTTCTTCGACGAGTTCCAGGTATTCGTGACCCGTGTTCTTTGCCCACATGGGAATGTCCGCGATCGATCCGCGGTCGGTCACCACCACTTCCAGTACATCTCCGGCCGACAGCTCGTCAATCGCTTTTTTCGTCCGGACGACCGGCATCGGGCAGGCGAGCCCTTTTGCGTCCAATGTCTTCGTCACATTTTCCATTATTGCATTCCCTCCTGAGCATCGGCTCAATCTTTGTAATCCTAAATCAGAATGTCAGTGTAATGTCCGCGTCTTTCGCGTAGCCGAGGAACGTCACCGCACCGCCGACTTCCGTGCCGTCCGTGAAATCCTCTTTCTTGAGGCCCATGACGTCCATCGTCATCTGGCATGCGATGAATTTGACGCCGAGTTCCTGCGCCATGCCGACGAGTTCTTCGATCGACGGGACATTCGCATTCGCGAATCCTTCCGCGAAGTGCTCCTTGCCTTCCGGCATCGGCAGCTGCTTCAGGCCTTCCTTGTGGATCAGGTTCAGGCCTTCGAACGTGAAGAAAATCTCGACTTCCCCGTCTGTTGCCGCTGCGGCGGTTGCGATATTGAATACTTTGTAGGCGTCGAACATTCCGCCGTTTGCTGCGATGATGGCTACTTTCATTTGTGAGTTCCTCCTAATATACAGTTACCCGTATGGGTATATTGGTATGCAAAAAAATATTGGTTTACAGCAGTTGCAAGAACAGGTCGCGCCAGATATTGATGGCGGTGGCTGCAATGAGAATCGCAAGGAGCCACTTAAGGACCTTCGTGTTCATTTTCTGGCCGGCCTTTGCACCAATCGGCGCAGCAATCAGGCTGGCCACGATCATGATGACCGCTGGCCAAAGCAGGACCTGTCCGGTAAACACTTTGCCGGCGGTCGAGCCGATCGACGAGATGAACGTGATCGCAAGGGATGTCGCGATGGTCATCCGTGTCGGGATGTTCAGCACCGTCAGCATGATCGGCACAAGCAGGAAGGAACCGGCCGCACCGACGATACCGGCGCCGATTCCCACAATAAACGCGAGCACTGCCGCAAGCGGGACCGAAAACGGCACGTCTTCCTCCGGCATGTCCGGCACTTCCTTTTTCGGGATGAACATCATGACAGCCGCAATGGCTGCCAACATGCCGTAGACGACGTTGACCGTCATTTCACTCAATCCTGAGGATCCGAATCCTCCGATGAAACTGCCGGCCAGAATGGCCGCGCCCATAACGATGATCAGCTTTTTGTTCAGGTAGCCGCTGCTTCGGTAGGCCCAGACCCCGCCGATGGTCGCGAAGATGACCTGTACCGCGCTGATGCCGGCGACTTCATGGGCCGTGAAAGCCGCAAAGCCGAGCATCGGCGGGATATAGAGGAGCATCGGGTATTTGATGATCGATCCGCCGATTCCGACCATGCCGGAGATGAATGAGCCAGCAAACCCGATCGCGAACAGGGTCAGGATGAACGGAAGCGTCAATTCCGCGCCGCTCACCCGTTATAGGCTCCCATGCCGCCGCGGACATTCACGACGTTCTCAAATCCGTTTTTCTTGAGAACCCGTGCCGCCTGAGCGCTCCGCATGCCGCTCTGGCAGATTACAACGGTCTCTTTGGACTTATCTAGAGATTCCGTCCTGGACGGCAATGTGTTCAGCGGGATGTTTTTAAATTCCTTGATATGGCGGGCTTTGTATTCCGCAGGGGTACGGACATCGACAAACTGCACCGACTTGTTGCCGAGCTTGTCCTTCAGCCCCGCCGCATCAATGGTCCGCACGCCCTTCGCCGGCATCATACGCCAGGCGAAAAAGGCGACGATGATCAAAATGATCAGCCATTCCATGGTGACTCGCTTCCTTTCCTGTTACCAGTGCCTGCTCAGCTTGATTTGACGAGCAGGTCGATCGCTTCCTGGACCTTATCGCTTGTTTCCTCACCTGATTCAATGCTTTCTCGCACACAGGCTTCGAGATTGGTGCTGACGACCACGCCGACGGTCCGGTCGATGGCACTCTTGATCGCCCGGAGCTGCATGACGACTTCCCGGCAGTCCCGGCCTTCCTCCATCATCTGGAGGACACCCTTGACCTGTCCTTCCACGCGCCTCATCCGGTTTTTGACTTTCTGATCGTATTCCATCTTCTGTTCTCCTTTCCGGACCGTCCAGCCCGGGCGGTCGGGTTTACTTCACTGTATCATAACCTTTTCCTTCGTACGCGCCGAATCCGCCTGCCATGTGGGAGACTTTATCAAATCCGCGCGCCTTCAGGATACTGGAGGCGATTGCGGAGCGGGCGCCGCTCTGGCAGTGAACGAGCAGTTCCTTGTCCTGCGGCAGATCCTCGTCCCAAAGATGGCCGAGGAAGTGATGAGTGGCTTCGGACATATGTCCGCCTTCCCATTCGGAATCGTTCCGGACATCGAGAACATACGTATTCTTATCTTTCTTCGCTTCCTCAAACTCTTCGACGGTCAGTGTTTCGTACGAATCCGTCTCAGCTGCGGAAACCGCGGTTTCCGGACGGACAAATGCAAGAATCCGGTCCAGGTGGATCGATTCGAGCGCTTCACGGATTTCCCTCTCCTTGCCTTCTTCGGCAATGACGAGAAGATCCTGGTCGTATCCGATCAGCCAACCCGCCCAGTTGGTGAAGGATTTATTGAACGGGATATTGATGGAGCCTTTGACAAGCGCTGTTTCGGCATCTTTTGCCGGGCGTGTATCGAGCACGAGTGTACCGTCCTGTTCGCGAAGTTGGTTGAATTCCTGTGCGCCTTCAATGACCCGGATCGCTTCACGGTTCAGGAGCGCAGGGCCTTCCTTGTTCACTTTCTTCATCATGGCGAAGTACTTCGGCGCTTCCGGCTGGCCATCCAGCAGCTGCTTCACAAATTCATCCCGGTCGTTTTCCTTCATCGCCCAGTTAAACTGCTTTTCGTAGCCGACTGTCGTGAGAGGAACCGCTCCAAGCGACTTTCCGCATGCGGAACCTGCGCCGTGGCCCGGCCAGACGATCATATGGTCAGGAAGCTGCTTGAACTTCTGGACGGAATCAAACATCTGAACCGCGCCTTTTTCAGCGGTATCCGCGATGCCTGCCGCTTTTTCGAGCAGGTCCGGACGGCCGATGTCACCGACAAAGACGAAGTCACCCGTGAAGATGCCCATCGCTTCCGTCGCGCCGCCACCGCGGTCGGTCAAAACGTAAGACACACTTTCCGGAGTGTGGCCCGGTGTGTGCATCACTTCGAAGTCAATGTTTCCGACAGAGAACTTGTCTCCATCTTTCAGAAGAACAACATCAAGTCCGTCTGTATATTGGTAGCTCCAGTCTTCTCCGCCTTCACCCGGCAGATACAGTTTGGCTCCAAGGTCTTCTGCCAGTTGGCGGGCACCCGAAGTGAAGTCGGCATGGATATGGGTTTCCGCGGCAGCCGTGATGTTCAGGCCTTCTTTTTTGGCGCGCGCAATGATGGCCTCCGAATGTCTTGGAGGATCGATGACAATCGCATCGCCAGTGCGCTGGCAGCCTACAAGATAGGCATATTGAGCAAGACGGTCGTCAAAAAATGATTGGAAAAACATGTTCAGCTTCATTCCTTTCGCCTTTGATACCCTTTGGGGTATTCACAGTATACCATCAGGGGTATTTAGGTGTCAACAGGAGTGTTTGACTGAAGCAATAAGCGCCTACAAGCTGTTCTCCTTATCATGTTGAAATCTCATCAAACCATCCAACCTTCCAATACCCGTTTCTGGCAAATAGCAAAAGCCCCGCCGGATACCCGGCGGGGTAGACAAGCCCATCATTTCTCGCCGTCCACAAACTTCCCGTGATCCGGCACGGCCTTTTCCTTGAAACGTTCTGCAAGGACGGCCAGCTCTTTCTGCAAATACTCTCCCGTCACAGGGACCCCATGACCGGTAATGGCTGCGCCGGGCTGCAACTGAGCGAGAGCCTTGACCGACTGTTCGGCACTCTCCCAGTCCGGGGTCAGATAAACCGGCGGCCCGCTGACCTCGAGTTCCTGGGTCATCACCTTATACAACGAGTCCTGCTTTACCGTGACAAATGCATCGCCTGCAATAAGCGATCCATCGGACTCCCGGAAAAGTGACACGTGGCCCTCGGTGTGTCCCGGCGTATGGATCCACCTCCACCCGGTCATATGCGGCACCGTGTCATCGGAAGGCAGTTCACGCGCTCGTTCGCCGATATCGATCGATTCATTCGGAAACATTTTCGACATCTTCGCTACCATGCCGCCCTCGACGGTCATGTCCGGATCCGGGTAGTCGCGCTTGCCCGTAATATAAGGGAGCTCAAGAGGATGCGCGAAAACAGGGACATCCCAGTGCTCAAGCAGATCGATCAGGCCACCGATATGATCAAAATGGGCATGGGTCAGGATAATCGCTTTTGGCGGATTGTTTTCACCGAACCGCTCCGCCGCTGCCTCCAAGATCTTACCGCCCGACTTTGGCATGCCGGCATCTATCAGCACCCAATCATTCCCGATACCCGGCTTCCCGTAGAAAATGATGTTTACGACCTGGATTGTATAGCTGTACAGGTCCTCACCTACCGGAACACCGTCGCCGCTGTTCACGGACGTCACCGGCTGAAACCGTTCGGTCGACGAACTTCTTTCCATATCCATCGGTGATCCCTCCTGTTCTGAAATCACCTTAATCATTCCCGTTATGAGGTGAATTAATCTAGCGGGAGCGGTATGCGCGGATGGTTAGCTTGGCCGACACATAGAATGAAACCGCTGCCGCCCCGTAAAGTACGCCCATGAATAACCCTGCCTCCAGATCGCCTCTATGGCTGACAAACACGGAAATCACAGAGGGACGGCGAGAAAGACATCCCAGATATTCGTGAACTCCCCCTGAATCTCCATTCTATTTCAGTATGGATGGGTGCCGGGGAGGTTAGACATCACAAGCGTCCGGGTTAAAAAGCAAAATAAAAAAGAGCTGCTCCCAGCCCTTTTAGTTATTAGCCCAACAGCATATTGAATACATAGCTGCCGAAGCCGATCAGGGAAATCGTCAACCCGAGTGCCAGTTCCTTGCTGGACCACTTTTCCCCATCGTCCGCTTCCTCCACCCAATTTACAGCGTCCGCCTCTATTCCCAAGTTGTCCATCTGCTCCACACGTTTCATCATTTTCCTGCCCCGTTCCTCCAAAGCAAATGTGAACATCAGAATCGGTATCAGCAAAATGGACATCCCGATCAATTGCATTATTCCAACTCTCCTCTATTTGATCATAGATAGTAACAGGGAATTAATTGTGAGTTACTAAAACAATTAATTCCACCCAGCGATATATTTTATACTATCCATTTTATTTGTCATGCGTTATGCTCACAAAATTATCCAGAAGAAGGTAGAGCGGATCACAAATAAAAAATGGAACTTCCCAATCAGACGGGAAGTTCCATTTCCAGCCCCTTATCCGGCAGTTGCTTTTCCGAGTGTGGTGCTTAAAATCAGATTCCGGCCGGCAATAACCGCGCCGAAGCGAGCCGGTTGCGGACGAGCACACCGAGAATCGCAGCGAACACGGCCTTGACGCAGTCAAGAATGATGAATGGCAGCATTCCGCCGGCAAAGGCGCCGGTCCAGGATAGGTTGCCCATGAATTTCAGCCATGCCGTGCCGATCAAGAGGATGACAAGCGCCCCGATGATGTTGGCCGTTACCACCGCAGACGTACGGAAACCGCCTTTCTCAGAAATCCAGCCGATGATGAATGCCACTGGAATATAACTGAGAATATATCCGCCGGTCGGCCCCAGCAAAATACCGAGTCCGGACTTCATCCCTGCAAACACCGGGACGCCAATTGCGCCGATCAGTACGTAGAGTGCGGCTGCGAGCGTTCCATATCGCTTGCCTAGTATTGTCGCTGCAAGTGCCAGTGCCAATGTCTGTGCCGTGAACGGCACCGGCGGGATCGGAATGATGATCTGTGCCCCAACCCCCATGATAGCCGCAAAGAGAGCGGCCATGATCATCATTTTCAATCGTTCATTCCCCATATGTCCCATCCCCCGTTTGGTTAACGTATTTTCTCTTTCAGTTGACTAAACTTATCATATATAATGAAAAGGCAATCAGTCAACCACTTTCGGACGGAGGGTTAACCATGAACATCCATGGTCGTCTTATACATGGTTCGGTCATTGATAAAGAAACGCGGTGCCGGCACTATCACGGCACGACCGACCGGATTGCCATCAAGTTTTTCTGCTGTGGAAATTGGTTCCCTTGCCACGCCTGCCATTCGGAATCAGGATGTGACAGGCATGAGGTCTGGCCCAAGGACCGGTTTTCCGAGAAAGCGGTTTTGTGTGGTGCCTGCGGCCATGAGCTGACCGTGGCCGAATACCTGGATGGAGCCTCCGCATGCCCTTCCTGCGCCGCCGCTTTTAATCAGGGCTGTAAGCTCCACCGCCATTTTTATTTTGAGTAATGACAAATGGAAGCCCACGGACAAAGCCGCGGGCTTCCATTTGTCTATTCCTCCGCCACGTCGCTCGTCGCGGCTTTACGGATTTCTTTTCTCTCTTTATAAAAGTTCTTGACGATCGTTTTGCCGACCGCGTAAAGCGGAACACCGAGGAGCACTCCGACGAACCCGGCGATATTTCCCGCGGCCAGGATAACCGTAATGACCGTGAGCGGGTGGATGTCGAGCGTTTTGCCCATGATGTTCGGAGTAATGAAGTTGCTCTCGACCTGCTGGGCGACCAGCATGATGATGCCGACTCCAATTACGAGCTTCGGATCCTGTATCAATGCGATCAGGAGCGCCGGGATCACCGAAATCCATGGCCCGATAAACGGAATCAGGTTCATGAAGAGGCCGAAGATCGCCAGGATCAGCGCATATTCCAACCCGATGATGAGATAACCGATCAGCAGCATGATGCCGACAAAGATACTGACGAGCATCTGGCCCTGGACATAGTTCGAGATGGTTCTGTTGACCTCTTCCAGCGTGCGGATGACAAAGGTTTTCTTATCCCCCTTGAAAAACTGAGAGACGAACGGAATAAACCGTTCATGGTCCTTTAGCATGTAGACGAGGAAAAACGGGGCAAGGACGAGCATAAAGATCGTCTGGAAAAACCCTGTGATGAAATTGACCATTCCCCCGCCGAGGTTCAGAGCGATTTCGTTTACACGTTCACGCGCATTGTCGATCGCATTCTCCACGAACTCCGGAAGTTCATCACGCCGATCAAGCCAGTAACTGACGTTATCCTGGACATCCTCGGTGATTTGCGGAAGATTGTCGGTGAAGGAATTGACCTGCTTTGTGATCATCGGACCGATCATGGCGGACAGTCCCCAGAACACGCCGATGATGAGCACGAAAACACTCAGGATGCTCGCCCACCTCGGGAAATTGCGTTTTTCCAGATAACGCTGCACGGGCTCCGTCAGGTAGAACAATACGCCGCCCACGAGCAGCGGCAGGAAAATCGTCCTCAGGATAATGCCGATCGGCGCGAAGAGGCCTTTGATATCGATGAAAAAATGGATGATGAGCAGGGCAAGCAGAATGCCGACCCCTGCCTGGAACCAGAGTTTCTTAGTCATGGGAACTCCTTTGCTATAGCTTTCTACCAATCCTTCCTCCAGTATACCCGATTCCATGCACAAATCGCATTTCCCGTCCGCTTCTTGAGCCAAAATTCCGCCACTTCGAGGAGTAATTTACCGGACAGAAAAACCGCCCCGGTGATGGGGCGGTTCGAATCAGGCACCTGCCTGCAGGATAATTCGGTTGCCGGACGGGTCCGCGGTCACGGTATGCCCGCCGTCTTCATTGACTTCAACTCCGATTGACCGAAGCTGTTCTGCAGCTTTTTGAACCGCTTCGCTGTCCGGGAAAACGAGCGTATAGGCTTTGAGGCCCGCGCTGTCCGTTTCCTGCGCCGGTATGCCCTCGCCGTTCCAGACGTTCAGGCCGAGGTGGTGGTGATAGCGTTCCGTTGACATGAAAAGAGCGCCCGGGTAATACGTAGCCACTTCAAAGCCGAGTCCTTCACGGTAGAAGCGTTCTGTCTCGGCAAGGTTCGAAACATGAAGGTGCACGTGGCCCATGACCGTTTCTTTCGGCAGACCGCTCCAGGTACGTCCGGCTTCCTGCGCGGAACGGACGACACCGTCGCCGTCCAGTGCCACTGTAGCCATTTCAACCTGGCCGTCGTTCCAGTTCCATTCATCCGCCGGGCGGTCGCGGTATACTTCGATGCCGTTGCCTTCCGGGTCATTCAGGTAAAGTGCCTCACTCACATAGTGATCACTTGCTCCGATGCGCACACCTTTTTGGATAAAATGCAGAATTGCTGCGCCCAAGTCCTCACGGGACGGAAGCAGGATTGCGAAGTGATAAAGCCCCGCGCGGTTCGGCCGCTTCGCATGGAGTCCCTCGCGGTTTTCCAGCACGAGCAGCGGCGTCTTGCCGTCGGCAGTCAGTTCGATCCGGCCATCCGTCTCGCTCAGCACACGGAAACCGAGAATGTCTGTATAAAAGGCTTTCATGGCTTGGAGATCAAGCACATTCAGATAAACTGCACCGGTATAGATGGCCGGCGCCTGGTGGAAAGATGTCATTATGGTAAGTTCCCCTCTCAGTTACGATTTGTAACCAACATAACGGATATTTTAGGTTATTTCAAGTAACCGAATTACTTTCGAACAATTAATTCCTGTGATACACTAATTACAAGGAGTGAAAGCCATATGGTACAGCCAGAACTATGTCCCCGTTTTGAACAGGCGGTCGGTATGCTGAGCCGGCGGTGGAACGCACTGATCATCTTTTCCCTTCTGGGCGAATCTCAGCGGTTCTGCACGATGACCGAATCGATCGGCATCAGCAACCGGCTGCTGTCGGAGCGTCTGAAAGAGTTGGAGAAAGAAGGCATCGTGACAAGGGATGTCTATCCTGAAACCCCGGTACGCATTGAGTATAGCCTCACCGAAAAGGGGCGCGCGCTTGCACCGGTCATGCAGGAAATCCAGAGATGGTCGCAGGAATGGCTGCCCGTGCAGGAAGCTGTCCAAGACGAACAGGAACCTTCCGTCCGCTAAGAAGTCACCCGGAGATTGTCATACAAACTGATTGAAACTGGAACCGACCGCCTGAGAAATCAGTGCAGGCCGGCTTCAGCGGATATCAGTTTTTTTCTTGTTTCAGGCAGGATTATGCTAAATAAACCGCTTTTTTCGTCGCGCGATATATTGTATACCCCTTTTAATGGGTTTCATGTATAATGGATGTAATATAGTTTTCCGATTGGGGGAACGGAAATATGCCACTTCCTGCAGAATTATCCAAGCCGGTACGCATGACGGCAAAAGAGACCGCATTCAATCAGGTTCAAAGCTGGATCATAGACGGGACACTGCGTCCTGGTGAGAAATTAAACGATATGGAAATCGCCAAGGCGCTCGGCGTCAGCCGGACACCGGTCCGTGAGTCGCTGCAACTTCTTGAGACGCAGGGATTTGTAAAGATGTACCCCGGAAAAGCGACCCAAGTTACGGAAATTGATCCGGATGCGATCAATGACCTGCTTCCGCCGCTCGCTGTTCTTCAGGCACTGTCAGCGGAGCTTGCCATTCCCCATCTGACGGATGAGGTCATCAGCCGGCTTACCGAAACGAACGAACGCTTCGGACAGGCGATCTGGGGAGGCGATGAATTGTCCGCCATCCGCATCGACGAAGAGTTCCACCAGATTATCGTCGAAGCCGCGGGCAACCCATATATCAGCAGCATCGTCGGGAACCTGCAAGCTCATGTACGCCGGCAATTCTACCATGACGCCATCGTACTCCGGGAGCAGTCATACAAGGAACATACCGACATCATTCATGCCATGAAGGACGGGGATGCCGAAAAAGTGACCGGCATCATGACCAAAAACTGGCTCACCGCGATCGAAGAGCTCCGCGCACTGCGCGGCTAGTAAACAAATAATCCGCAGAGAGGCCGAATAGGCTTCCCTGCGGATTTTTTTAATTCGATTGCTTTTCCGGGTCCGGTCCGATGATCTGGGCTATGATTCCGGTAATAACCAGGGTGACCACTACAGGGATGAGCCAGCCCAATCCATCTGTGTAGAGCGGCAGATTGGCTGTGAGAAACTCATCAATCGGGACAAGCCAGCCAAACTCCGTACCCAGCGATCCGGCGAGAGCTTTCAGCCCGTCGATGATTCCGATGACCAGTGCCATTGCCGTCGCCGCGACATAAACGAACCGGGCGTGATGGAACAGCTTCGATGTGAACGTCAGGAGCAGCAGCGAAATGGCCAGCGGGTACAAGAACATCAGCATCGGGATTGAGAATGTGATGATATTTGCCAGTCCGAAGTTGGCAATGGTGAAGGTGAACAATGTAAAGATCCACACAAACGCCTTATAGCTGACTTTCGGGAAAAGTGAATGGAAGTACTCTCCGTTGGCCGAGATCAGCCCGATGGCTGTAGTCAGACAGGCCAAAATAATGACCACCGACATCAGAATTGTTCCAAACGACCCGAAGTAATGAGTGGCGGCACTGCTCAGCACCGGCCCTCCGGTTTCGAATATACCGAACGGCTGGACGCTCGTCGCACCGATGTAGGCAATCCCGACATAGAGGACGGCAAGCAGCGAAATGGCGATTAGGCCGGCCTTGAAAGTAGCGCCGGTAATGGCTTTTCTCGATGTCATCCCCATGCCTTTGACCGCATTGATGACGATGATGGCAAATACCAGTGCTGCAATCGCATCCATCGTATTGTAGCCTTCCGTGAACCCTTTCGTGAATGCCCCTTCAACATAGCTTTCCGTTGCGGGCTGGATGGTTCCAAGCGGGCTGAAAATGGCCATGGCAATCAGAATGACGAGGATGATGACGATGCCGGGTGCCAGAACTTTTCCGACCCGATCGACGATTTTGGCCGGATTCAGAGAAAGCCATAGAGTAAGCGTAAAGAAAGCCAACGTAAACAGGAAAAGCGGAAGACTTCCCGCATCGGTGCCTACATACGGAGTGATGCCGATCTCATAAGCGACCGTTCCTGTCCTCGGCGCCGCGAAAAACGGGCCGATCGTCAGGTAAAGGATGGATGTGAACAGCACGCCGTAAAGCGGGTGAACACGGCCCGCCAATTCCTGCAGGTGATTGCTTCCGGAATAGCCGATGGCGATGACCCCGAGAAACGGAAGCCCGACTCCTGTGATCAGAAAACCGATAACCGCCGGCCACAGCTGATCACCCGAAAGCTGGCCAAGCTGTGCAGGAAAGATCAGGTTGCCGGCACCAAAGAACAGTGCAAACAGCATGGAACCTACGGCGATATAGTTGGAAAATGACATTTTTTCTTGCATAAGGTGCAATCCTTTCTGCCTGGTATGCTTTTTTTGCTGGAACACAAATATTTAAGACGATTCACTAAAATTCGACCAATGTTTTTCATCCTAATGTATTTCGCACCGGATTACAACTGACAAAGTCTGACTTTTGGATGGCATCTGTTTTTTCTGCGGTTTAGCATCCGTCCATACGGGAATATAACGGACAGACGCACCACACAAGGAGGAAAACAACATGAATCGGAACAAGATGATGATGACTGCCCTCGGATTGGGTGCCGCTTATCTCATGCGAAACAAGGAATCTCGTGACAAATTAAAAGGCCAGTTCAACGACTTTGCCGGAACAGCAAAGACCGGCGGCAACAGGCAGGCAACTGCAAGCAACAACAAAAAAGGCGGAATGCTCACCAACTTCTTCAGCTGATGGGCATCACCTTGACCCGAAAATGAGCATAGAAAAACCGGCGGAGCTTGTCCGCCGGTTTTTGTTGTATTTGGTTAAAATCAGGCTTCCGCTGTGTTGGCTGCAGGCCCCATTACCCGTGCGATGATTCCTGTGAGGATCATAACGACCACCACCGGGATCAGCCATCCGAGTCCGTCCGTATAGAAAGGAAGGTAGGCAGTGTAGAAATCGACTACCGGCTGGAGCCAGGCAAATTCTGTTCCAAGCGTACCCGCGAGTGCCTTCAGGCCATCAACAATTCCGATGGCAAAGGCCACAATCGTCGCCGACACATAGACGAGGCGCGAATGATTAAACAGCTTTGAAGTGAACGCCATCAGAATCAGGGAGATTGCCAGCGGGTAAAGCAACATGAGAACCGGAATCGAATAGGTGATGATATTCGCGAGTCCGAAGTTCGATACGACAAACGTGAACGTCGTGAAGATAATGACAAATACCTTATAGCTGATGTTCGGGAACAGCGAGTGGAAATACTCGGCGTTCGCAATCATCAGGCCGATCGCCGTCGTCATGCAAGACAGAATGATGACGATCGCGAGAAGCGCCGTGCCGGCTGCTCCGAAGAAGTGCTCGGCTCCGCTGCTGAGGACCGGACCTCCTGTCTCGAACAAGCCGTACTGCTCGACACTGGTGGCACCGATGTAGGCAATGCCGACATAAAGGATTCCGAGAAGGGATGAAGCCACTACACCGGCCTTGAAAGTCGCATTCAGAATGCCTTTGTTTGTCTTCATACCCATTGCTTTTACTGCTTTAATGACAATAATGGCAAAAACCAGGGCAGCAATGGCATCCATCGTATTGTAGCCCTCTGTGAACCCTTTCGCGAACGGGTTGCCGACATACCCTTCCGTTGCCGGCTGGATGGCACCCATTGGATTAACAATGGCTGCCCCGATCATGACAATCAGAAGAACGACAATTCCGGGTGCGAGGATTTTGCCGACCCGGTCGACGATTTTAGCCGGATTCAGCGAAAGCCATAGCACTAGAGAGAAGAAGACAACTGTAAACAGCAACAGCGCCAGCGGGCCGGAACCTGCATAAGGCGTGATTCCGATTTCAAAAGCAACAGTTCCCGTACGGGGTGCCGCAAAAAATGGCCCGATCGTGAGGTATAAAACAGAAGTAAAGATGACTGCGTATAACGGATGGATTCGGCTTGCAAGATCTTGCAAGTTACTGCTTGCAGAATATCCGATGGCGATGACGCCCAGGAACGGGAGTCCCACTCCTGTGATGAGGAAGCCAATGATGGCAGGCCAGAAGTTCTCGCCGGCTAATTGGCCGAGCTGCGCAGGGAAAATCAGGTTTCCTGCTCCGAAGAACAAAGCGAACAACATCACACCGACAGCTACATACTTGGAAAACGACATACTTTCTTTCATGAGGATTAAACCCTTTCTCTTGGTGTATTTAATATTCCGAAAGTTTTAAAAGAGGTGATGTTTATTATCCTACTATCGATTCATGAAGAATGCAATATATTAGTGTGAAATTTTATCAGAATTTTTAAAGTTGGCCGTTTCTATATAACAAAAGCTTTCTGATTTCAACAAAAATAGCGGTTCCCCATACCGGGAACCGCCACAGTTATTTATTCGCTTATTCCGCTATAGCTGTGCTTTGCTGCCTTCGTTCGGCCCGCCGGACCAGCCAAATACTCGATTCATACAAGATCGCCATCGGTATGAGGACGAGCAGCTGGCTGATAAAGTCTGGGGGTGTAATCAGGGCCGAGACGACGGCAAGCGAGACATAGGACCATTTACGGACCTTTTTCATCGTATCCGCTGTCAGCAATCCGATTGACCCAAGGAAAAGTGCAACAATCGGAAGCTCGAACATCAGTCCGACAGGCATTGTCGTCATGAGCAGGAACCTCATATACTCCTGCGCAGAAACCATGATGTCGAAATTGGCCGCTCCGAAACCGAGGAGGAACTCATAGCTTAGCGGGTGGATAATAAAGTAACCAAACGCTACGCCCCCGAGAAAGAGCAACAGCATCGCCGGGGAATACAGCCCGATAAACTTCGCTTCGTTATCATTCAGTCCCGGTTTAACAAACTGCCAGATAAAGTGGCAGAGGAGCGGAAGCGAGAGACCCAGGGCAATCGCTGCCGACATGGTCATGTAAAACTTCACAACTTCAAGGGGGCCAAGGATGACCAGGTCATGACCCTTTGTGACATACGGAAACCACAGGTTGATTGTCGAAAAAACCGTAATGAACACAAGCAGGAAAACACTGATGCCTTTGACCAGTGACTTCCTGAGGTCGGTGAGATGGGTGAGATAGCCTTCTCCCTCCCCGTCCGCAGGTTTTCCCGGAGGCAGATTTTCTGGAGGCGGTGACCCGGCGCCCTGCTCCTGGGCTGCCTGGACAAGCGTTTCCGCAGTTGCCTCCTCTTCCGCCGCTTCTTCGGACATTGTGCCCCGCTTCTCGATTTCGGCCTTTTTCGCCTCGGCTTTCCGTTTGTCGACCGGGCTGAGTGCGGCACTATAATCATTACCGTACGGATCCATATCGATCACTTCCTGTCTTTGAACGCCTCAATTACAGAGAAGCGCCAAAAACGGCAGACCGGTCCAAAGCCGCCGGGCGGCCCGGCCGGTCATGCCGTCACGCTTCTTTACGCTCTTCTTTCAATTCTTCTTTTCTCGGCTTGTCATCATCGTCCTCCATGATGTCCTTTGCCGACTTCTTGAACTCGGACAGCGTCTTGCCGACAGCCGAACCGACTTCCGGAAGCTTTCTCGGACCGAACAGGATCAGGATGATGACGAGGATGATGATCAGCCCCGGAACACCGATGCTTGCGATTCCACCCATGCGGATCGCCTCCTTTTAAGGTTAAACTTCCTCTATTCAGGGACGGCTAAACCTCCCCCGCCTTCCGCACTTAGACTTATCCGGCTTCTGGCGGCAGCTCCTCGGGTCATAAGCCGTTCCGCTCCGCGGGGCTGGCCCCGCTGCACAGACCGTCTTATGCCTGTCGGAGCTGAACAGCCGCCATCAGCACTTAAACCAGCGAGCCGCCTTCTTTGCTGTATTTGATGATGCCTTCTGCGCAGCGGTAGGCAAGAGCGCCGACTGTGCCGGTCGGGTTGTAGCCGCCGTTGTGGGCGAAGTTCCCCGCGCCGACAACGAAGAGGTTTTCCACATCCCAGTGCTGCAGGTAGTTGTTGACTACGCTGGTTGCCGGGTCGGCACCCATGATGGTGCCGCCTGTGTTGTGAGTGGTCTGGTAAGGCACAATATCGTAGTCTGTGATCGGCGCGCGGCCGACTGCCTGCTTGGCGCCCATTGCTTCAATGATTTCAGTCGCTTTTTCGGAAATGTATTTGTGAAGTGCTCTGTCCTGATCTGTGAAGTTATAGGTCAACTGCAAGAGTGGTACTCCATAGGCATCCTTATACGTCGGATCGAGTGCGAGATAATTTTGCCGATGAGGTATTGACGCGCCTTGCGCCCCGACATTGAGTGTCCTCGTATAGTTTTCGATAGATGCCTTCTTGAATTCCGATCCCCAAGCCGGCGTATCCGGCGGAACCGGGTTCGATGCGATTGGACGCGAACCGGTCTGGGTGAGCGACAGACTTCCGCCATGAATGAAGTCCAAATCTCCGTGATCAAAGTTGTCGCCGTTAAAGTCATCAATGGTCATGCCGAGCGAGCCAGCTCCCATGAACGTGTTGAACTGCTCATCAAAGAAGCCCGTCGCTCCAGGGAGGACTTGGTAGCAGTAGTTCTTGCCCAGCGTGCCGCGTCCTGTTTCCGGGTTATACATCTCACCGATGTTGGACACCATGAGGAGCTTGGCGTTATTCATAACGTAACTTGTCAGAACCACAGATTCGGCCGGCTGGATAAATTCTTCTCCGGACATCCAGTTGATATAGCGGACCCCCGTTGCCTTGCCGCCCTCATGGAGTACTTCTACAACATTCGAATGGAAGCGAATCTCGTAATTGCCGGTTTCCCTGGCTGCCGGGATGACCGTGATTTCAGGAGAGGTTTTTGCACCATATTCACAACCGAAACGCTCACAGAAGCCGCAGTACATGCAGGCATTGATCGTCTGTCCGTCCGGGTTCGTGTATGCTTCCGAGAGATTGGCGGAAGGAAGCATGAACGGGGAATAACCGAGATCGCTCGTCGCCTTTTCAAATTTCTCCAGCACCGGGGTCTTCTTCATTGGGGGTGTCGGATACGGGTTGGAGCGTTTACCGGCAAACGGGTTTTTGTCCTCGCCAGAAATCCCCGCAGTATACTCGAATTTATCAAAATACGGCTCCAGTTCGTCGTATGTAATTCCCCAGTCCTGGAGCTGGTAATCCGGGCCCAGCTTGTTTGCGCCATACTTCTGTTCGGTCATCGTCTTGATTTCAAAATCATACGGAAGGAAGCGCCACGTCTGTCCGTTCCAGTGTGTGCCCGCGCCGCCAAGACCTTCTCCGAGAAGGAATGAGCCCATTGTCCTCATCGGAAGCGCGCGCTGGTCCGGACGGTTACGGAATGTGATGGTCTCTTTTGACAGGTCCTGCATGAGTTCGTAGCGGATCGCATAGCGATACTCATCGTGCACCCGGAGGAAATCTTCGGTTCCCCGTTCCCGTCCCCTCTCAATGCTTACGACTTTCAGACCTGCTTTTGCCGCCTCCGCAGCAATGATGCCGCCCGTCCAGCCTGCACCGACCGTTACGACATCTACCTTATCCAATGTTGTCGCCATTTAATTCCCCTCCTAATCAGTGATTCCCGCCAAGGGACTGAGGATCGATTTCTTGGAATTCCTTGCTATCGATCTTGTCGATGTAAGAAGCCTGGTGGCCAGGGAAGTTCTTCATCTTCCAGCCTTCCATGCCCACATTGCCTCCGTACATCGGATCGGAGTAGGCACCTTCCAGAACCGCCGACCGGAGAAGCCTGAAGAAGAAGCCTGCGGTTACGCCTTCCATCTCGACCTCGTCTTTCTGGAAAGCAGTGATGATTTCATCCATCTGATCGCCTTCCAGTTCGGTGAAGCTTTTCTCGAACCGGCTCTGTGCCTCCTGCTCCATTTTCTTAATACCCTGGAGGAAGATTTCCTTGCGACGGAGACGGCTCTGGTAGCCCTGTGTCACTTCACCGCCGTTGAATGGACCCTGCATGTATTCCCGTTCGTTGTTTCCGTACGCACCGGCCAGCTGATGGTCGATAAAATACGGCACTCCGAGTCCGATGGCACCGGGTCCGAGGTCGTCCTCGGGGAAGATCCGCTCCGTCGCCTCTGAAAGGACATTGAAGTCATGGTCGTTCGTGAAGAACATCCGGCCGCCAGGTGAGCCTGCCGTCTGGTCAGCCCTGCCCCCGCTCCGTTCCTCTTCATCGGTCGCTGTACCGCCGTCCTTTGCGTTGTATCCGATCAGACCGCCGATGACACCGCCGCCGACCAGAGCACCTGTCGCGACGCCTGCCGTCTTGAGAAAATCGCGACGGGAGACGTCTTTCTTTTCATCCGCCATGTGTCTGTTCCTCCTTTGTCGATTCTTTGAATATGAAAAATCTACAACGAAGCATACCTCCCGGATATCCGTTTTATACCGGTACTGCATGCTTCCTGCCCATATTCTTGTCTTTTAACAGTTTCCCTGACCGGCCGGACATAAACCTGACTTTGGCAAAATTATGATAAAAGAACTTTAATCCCCTTTATAAACCTAAGCAGTTTGCCTCAACAGTCTGCATTCTCACAAAAAACTGATTGTTTCTGTGATGGAACACCACGTATAATAATGAAGGCTGTTTAGTCACAGCGCACTACAAAGGGGGTATACATATGTTCCAAAACGCCTGGTCCCGGATGTGGGATTGGCACGATGAAGCCAAACGACTTTTTACATTCTTTATCCGGCCAAACAAGGTCATGATGAACGCCGAAGGCTCGGGGACGCCGTTCGGCTACACGGAAAAGGACCCGGAAAAAAAGCGGAACGAGCGGAGCTATACCACCCCGCAAATGATCGGACTTATCGCAGGCCCGCTCCTCTTTTTCCTGATCCTGTTCTTCTTTAATCCCGAGGGGCTTTCACCTGAGGCGCGTGCCATTCTGGCCGGAACGGTCTGGATGGCCGCCTGGTGGATTACCGAGGCGGTGCCGATTCCGGTGACGTCACTCCTGCCGCTCGTCCTCTTCCCGCTGGCGGGCGGGCTGGACGTTAAAGCAACCGCTTCCGCATACGGGGATGAAAACATCTTCCTCTTCATGGGCGGATTCATGATCGCGCTCGCGATGGAAAAGTGGAACCTTCACCGGCGCATCGCGCTCACGATCATTTCGGCAATCGGCACGAATATAAACAAAATCGTGCTCGGCTTCATGGTGGCCACCGGGTTCCTGTCGATGTGGATTTCCAACACGGCAACCGCAATGATGATGGTGCCGATCGGCCTTGCCATCACCTATCAGGTGGCTGATGCCCTGAAAAATGATCCATCGGTCGATACCTCACAGGAGAATTTCGGTTTCGGCAAGGCGCTTATGCTGGGGATTGCCTACTCCGCCTCTGTCGGCGGGATTGCAACGCTTATCGGCACACCGCCGAATACAGCGCTCGCTGCTGCGATGGAAAAGATGTACGGCATTGAAATTTCCTTTGGGCAGTGGATGCTGTTCGGGACTCCATTCGCCTGGCTGTTCATCCTTGTGATCTGGCTGTATCTCGTGAAAATTGCTTTTCCGCAGAAAATCAAAGAATTGCCAGGCGGCCGTGAGATGATCCGTGCCGAGAAAGACAAATTGGGCAGTGCCTCGACCGAGGAGAAGCTCGTTTTCGCCGTCTTCATTCTCGCCGCGCTGTCCTGGATTACACGTTCTTTCTTTCTGCAGAATTTCCTGCCGGGCATCAGTGACGGCGTCATCGCGATGTTCTTCGCGATTGTCCTGTTCGCCATTCCGGCTGTCAACGTGAAAGGCGACCGGTTGCTTGATTGGGAGACGGCCGTCAAACTGCCATGGGGCATTCTGCTTCTGTTCGGCGGCGGACTCGCGATCGCCGCGGGCTTTGTCGGTTCGGGACTTTCCGAATGGATCGGCGGCCAGCTAACGGCACTTGATGCCGTTCCGCTCATCGTCGTGATCATTGTCGTCACAGCACTTGTCATCTTCCTGACAGAGATCACGTCCAATACGGCGACAGCCGCGATGATGTACCCGATTATGGGTGCGCTTGCCGTCGCACTTGACGTCCATCCGTTCGCTCTCATGGTCGCTGCCGGCGTTGCCGCTTCCTGCGCATTTATGCTGCCGGTCGCGACACCGCCGAACGCAGTCGTGTTCGGTTCCGGCTATCTGCGGATTCCTGATATGGCGAAGGCCGGTGTTGCCCTCAACATCTTGGGCATCGTTCTTGTTCCGCTGTTTATCTGGTTCCTGCTGCCGATTGTGTTCGGCATCGACCTGAACACATTGCCGGAGTTCCTTAAATGAATATGCCCTGCATCCGAATTCGGGTGCAGGGCTTTTCGTATGAGAATATTATCCGTGGGCCGCGAGCCGTTTCCTTGCGGCGATGGCAAATGCCAGGTAGATGATTGGAATGATCGCTGTGAACAGGATCAGGAGCGTCCAGCCCCCCGCTGTCCAGAGCGGCGACAAAAGCGTACTTCCCGCGGCAACGCCGATATAATACGAAACGAGATACAGGCTGGAGGCGCTGCCCTTGTGGTGGGGCGCATCACGCCCGACTGTGGCCGCTGTGAGGGAATGGGCGGTAAAGAAGCCCAGGCAGATCACACACAGGCCTACGACGATCATCGTGACGCTTTCAGCAAGCGTCAGCAGGATTCCCGCCGCGAGGATCAGCACCCCGGCCTTCCGGACCGGCCGGATGCCGAGCCGGACTGACAGCCAGCCGGCAAGCGGCGAGCCGATTACGCCGATGCCGTAGGCGAAATATGTATAGGAAATGGCTTCAAGCGAAAGGCTGAACGGCTCTTCCTGCAGATGGAACGGCAGGAACGTCCAGACGCCTGTGAAGCTTAGCTGAAGAACGATTCCCAGACCGAACGAGATGAGCAGGAGCGGGTTCTTCAAGTGAAAGAGGAAGGCTTCCATATCCTGGCGAATGGTACCGTCAGCAGCTTCGAACCTCCTGGACCGGGGCAAAAGGAAAATGACTGCAGCGGCGATCAGCGCCCCTGCAATGCCGAGACCATAAAACGCCGTCTGCCAGGAATAGAGCTCAGTGACATACCCCGTCAGCACCCTGCCCGCCATGCCGCCTAGCGCATTTGTGGAGATATATAGAGTTGTCGCGAAACTGACGCTTTTCCGGTCCATCTCCTCACTGATATAGGCAATCGCCGCGGCAGGCACCCCGGCAAGTGTAAACCCCTGGAAAAAGCGGAGCACCAGGATCAGCCAGAACGAGTCGGTGAGCGGCATGATGAAAAACGGGATGACCGACAGCGCGACCGACCATTTGATATAGAGCGTCCGCCCATGCCGGTCGGACAGAAAACTGATGACGAGCAGGCCGATGATGAGACCCAGCGTCGTGAGCGACACGGACAGGCTGGATGAAGAAACCGACACGCCGAACTCTTTAGTGAACAGCGGCAGGAGCGGCTGTGTCGTATACATTGCAGCGAACACAAACAGCGAAGCAAAACCGAGCGACGAGATAATCTTCCAGAACGCGGCATCTCTCATCGTATAAGCGGGTGGATCCGTCCGGTTCTCCATGTACAACACTTCCCATCCATGATTCTCCCATTATAGCAAAGCGCCGGAGGGATGGAAAAATCTCCTCCGGGTATGATGAAGGAAGTACCTGCAGAAAGGGGCGGTTCCGGATGAAAAAGTTGGTGGTTATACTTGTTTCCCTGCTGATTGCCGGAGGATGTGCGGGAGAAAAACAGGAGACTGCGGAAAATAAACTTCCTGCAGGAGGAAGTGTCGATGAGGAAGCAGGCCAGGTAGCTGAAGTCGCTTCAGGACTCCAATCGCCATGGTCGATCGACCGGTACGGGGATACCTTCTATGTTTCCGAGCGGGGCGGAACCATAGCAGAAATCGGACCTGACGGAGCAGTTAGGCGGCTGGATGCCGGGCTTTCCGCCCCGCTGTCCGGCGCGGCCGAGGCGGGGCTCATGGGCTTTGTCCTGAAGCCCGGGTTCGGCGAGAGCGGGGAAGCCTATGCCTACTACACCTACCAGGGAGATTCCGGACCGGTAAACCGCATCGTCACTCTAAGACGGGACGATGCAGGCTGGCAGGAGACTGAAATCCATCTGGATATGGTGATGTCCGGCCCTGTGCACCACGGCGGCCGGCTGGCCCTGTCCCCGGACGGCACTCTTTTTGCGACGATCGGCGACCGGCAGGACCCCGGTACCGCACAGGATCCGGATTCGCTGAACGGCAAAATCCTCCGTTCGAATGAAGCGGGAGAATTCGAAGTGTACACGATGGGGCACCGAAATCCGCAGGGGCTCGCCTGGGATGAAAACGGCGTGATGTATGCGACCGAACACGGCCAGTCGGCCAATGATGAACTGAACCGGATCGAAAAAGGACGGAACTACGGCTGGCCGGTGATCCAGGGAACGGAACAGCGGGAAGGCATGGAGCGTCCCCTTGCGACTTCGGGAGACGAGGAGACTTGGGCGCCGTCCGGGCTTGCCTATCACAGTGGCCTTCTTTATGCGGGTGCACTACGGGGTGAAGCGGTTCTCGTGTTCGATCCGGGTACCGGCAGCCTGATCCGGAAAATTGAGGGGTACGGCCGTGTGCGCGATGTGTTTGCGGACGGCGATTCAATTTATTTTATTACCAACAATACGGACGGTTGGGGTACCCCGCGCCAAGGCGACGACCGTCTCATGGAAATCAGACACCCGGGCAACGGCTAAAGCCGCACCCGGGTGCACTTGTATTTATTCAGCTTTGAGTGTCACCGTGACAATCTCCGGTGTATTGAGGATGCGGAGAGGGATCTGACTGTTTCCGAGCCCGCGGCTGATGACAAGCTGCGTGCCGTCCCGGTTGTGGATGCCCGACGTCAGGTCCGGAAACCAGCCCTGTCCCGGTGAGTTCAGTCCGCCGACAAAAGGGATGCGGACTTGTCCGCCGTGCGCGTGGCCGGAAAAAACGAGGGGCATATCCATGTCGGAATAGGTGTTGAACTGTTCCGGACGGTGGGCAAGCAGCATCGTGAACATGTCTTCCGGCACTTCCGCGGTTGCCTGTTCGATGGCATGTCGCGTGAATGCCGCCTCCCCTTCCGTGCCGACACCGGAAAGCGGATCATCGATGCCCGCGATTGCGATGCTGCTGTTGCCCGAGCCGACCACCATCGCCTGGTTCCGGAGCACATGGACACCCGCATCCGAGAGGGCGGATGTGATTTCATCAACTTCATTTGTTGCGACTTCATGGTTGCCGGTCACATAGAAGACTTCCGCCATCCCGGTAAGTGCGGGAATCATTTTCATGCTGCGGTCAAGGTCATATCGGTTACTGTCGATAAAGTCCCCTGTCAGGAAAATATAATCCGGCTTTTCCCGGCGGACGGCCTCGATGAGGTCTGCCTGCTCCCCGCCGAACTCCCCGTCATGGACATCCGATAATTGGACGATTTTCAATCCGTCGAAGGATTCCGGGATGCGCGGGTCCGAAACGGTATAGTCAGTCACCGTCAGCCGTCCGTTATCGTAGACGATATACGCGGCGGCTGCGGCAATCAGCAGCAGGAACAGGAGAAATTTCTTCATTGCAGTCTTCCTTTCTCCCTTTAAAACAGGAGTTTCAAATTGTTCTCATTGTACCGCATGAGGACTGATGACGGAAATGAAATCCGGCTTTCGGAATTGTACGATTATGGCAGGCAGAACATGACGTCCGGCGTGTTTCGCATCAGTGATTGGAAGTTTTCGGACGCAGCACGGAGATTCGCGATACCAAGCGCAAAAAAACACCCCCGCAAGTTCTCTTGCGGGGGTGAATCTGTCACGTATTTGCCGTGCCGGCTTTGGCGGCCCGTTTCTGGTTGGCAGGCGACAGGGCTTTTTCAATCCAGCCCATCACAACGTCCGCAACAACCGCCATTAGGGCAGTCGGAATGGCGCCGGCAAGAATAATCGCTGCACCATCAGTGACGTTCGTGCCCCGGATGATAATCGATCCGAGGCCTCCGCCGCCGATAAACGCGCCGATTGTCGCGACACCGATCGCGATGATCAGCGCTGTGCGCAGACCGGCCATGATGACCGAGAGCGATAGCGGCAATTCCACCATGAACAGGCGCTGGGACCCGGTCATCCCCATTGCGCGCCCCGCCTCCAAAATCGAACTGTCGACGCTCCTGATGCCTGTATAGGTGTTCCGGATGATCGGCAGAAGCGAGTAAAGGAACAGACTCATGACAACGGTGTTGGCGCCGAGTCCCATGGCAAGCATGAGGACCGCGAGCATCGCAAGCGCCGGAATCGTCTGGATCAGGTTGGCCGCCGTGAGCACCCAGCCGCTCAGTTTGCCGTAGCGGGCGATCAGAATGCCTGTGGGAATGCCGACGACCGCTGCAAACAGCACGCCGTAGGCCGACATGAGGAAATGACGGAAAAACTGTTCCATGACGTAGGATCCGTTCAGCTGATAATAATTCCACAGTTCCTGGATGGTTTCCACTTCATCATTCCCCCTTGTCCCTGAAATAGTTGTGTTCTTCGAGAAACTCTTTTGCGACAATAGCAGGCTCTTTTTTGTTGACGTCAGCCTCGTAGTTTAGCTGCGTCATCGTTTCCGCATCGATCGTACCGGCCATTCGCTTGAGCAGCCCGTCCAGTTCCGGGTGCTTCTCCAGCACATCTTTGCGCGTGACAGGCGAGGTTTCATACGGCGGGAAAAATTGTTTGTCGTCTTTAAGCGTCTTCAGATCGAATGCCTTCAGCCGTCCGTCCGTGCTATAGGCCAGGACGACGTCCATCTTGCCGCTTTTCACTGCCTGATAAACGAGCCCGATCGACATCGGGAGCGCCTCGCCGAACTCAAAACCATACGCCTCGACAAATCCGGGGTATCCGTCACCCTGGCGGTTTAGCCAGTTATTGTCGACGCCTAGCGTCAGGCTGTCGGCGACCTTCTCAAGGTCAGACACTGTCTCGAGCCCCTCCTGTTCGGCAAGTTCCGCCGTCACCGTAAAGGCGTAAGTGTTCTGGAAACCGTAAGAGTCATACCAGACCTGGTCAAAGCGTTCATCAAACTCCTTCTGGACAAAGGCCATCGCCTCGTCGGGATCCTTCATGGGCTCAACATCAAGAATCGAGGCCATGTCGGTCCCCGTATAACGTGCTGCGGTGATATCAACCTGACTGTCGGTAAGCGCCTGGTGCTGGATGATCGAAGTGCCCAGGTTCTCAACCATTTCCACTTTCAGATCGGTTTCTTCCTCGATCAACAGGCGGAGCATATGGCCGAGGACCTGCGTTTCGGTGTGGGTCAGAGTCGAGATGCGGACCGTTCCGTCCGCGCCGCCCCCGAGCCCCGGGAGTGAACAGCCCGCAAGAAGGGCGGCTGATAGCGCGAAAATCAGACTGGTCCGAAACAGACGTTTTTTCATCACGCCTCCCCCCTTTCCAAACGGACACCGATAGGGGTTGCCGCTTTCTCCAATTTGCCGAGAAGCCAGTCAAGCAGGATCGCCAGTAGCGTGACCGGCACTGCTCCGCCGATGATGAGATCCGGACGGAACAGGTTCAGCCCGTCGAAGATGAAGTCACCAAGCCCGCCGCCTCCGATGAATGAGGCAAGCGTCGCCCAGCCGATCAGGTAAACGGCGGTCATCCGGATACCGGCCATGATGACCGGAACCGCAAGCGGCAGCTCCACCCGTACCGTCCGCTGAAGGGTGGTCATGCCCATGCCCCGGGCCGCTTCGATAAGATTGCCGTCGATGTTCTTCACACCGATATATGTATTCCTGAGAATCGGCAGCATGGAATATAGGAACAGCGCCACGATCGCAGGCACTTTGCCGATGCCGAGCAGCGGAATGAAAAACGCCAGGATCGCCAGGCTCGGAAACGTCTGCACGACGCCGGCGATTCCCATGACGAGCCCAGAGACTTTCGGCAGCCGCACAAGCAGGATGCCGAGTGGCACCGCGACAAGCACTCCCAGTGCCAATGCCGCAAACGAGATGAGCAAGTGTTCCCAGGTCTTCTCGAAAAGGAGGGCACCGTACTCGGAGAAGAAGTTAAGGATACTGTCCATCAGGCTCCCTCCCCGTCAGCCAGGCCCGAAGATTCGTCTTCAGCGTCCCCCCAGACGGAGTCGTACAGGACATCGACAAGGCTTGTGCGTGTGAGGATGCCGGCCAGGTGCTTCCGCTCGTCCACGACCGGCACATATTTCAGGCCGCGGACGAGAATATTGCGCGTCGCGTCACGAAGAAGGGTATCGGCACGGACGGTCGGGACATCCGTTTCCATGATGTCCGCAACTGCGGCATCCCAGTTCTTATGCCTGTCAATCATCTCGACCGTCACCCAGCCGCGGAACACACCCGCTCCATCTGTGACGAGAAGGGAGTCGACACGGCGTTTGCGCATTACCCTGACGGCCTGTGACAGCGTTTCACCCATGCCGACGGACACCGGATCCGGATTCATGATCTGGCCCACCGTCTGCAACTGCTGCCTGGCCTGCGCAAGGCGTTCTTTCCCGATAAAGTCCTCGACAAACTCGTCTGCCGGGCTTCCCAGAATTTCATCCGGCGAACCGACTTGTACAATCTTCCCCGCACGCATAATGACGATCTTGTCGGCCAGCTTCAGTGCCTCGTCCATGTCATGGGTAACGAAGATGATCGTCTTGCCCAAGGTTTGCTGCAGGTGCTTGAACTCTGCCTGCAGCGAATCCCGGGTGATCGGGTCAAGCGCTCCAAATGGTTCATCCATAAGAATTAGCGGAGGGTCGGAAGCAAGCGCCCGCAGTACGCCGATTCGCTGTTGCTGACCGCCGCTCAGTTCATGCGGATAGCGGTCGAGGAACTCCTTCGGCATATTGACGAGGTCCATCAGCTCCTCCGCGCGCCGGTTGCGTTCTTCCACGGAAGTCCCTTTCAGCCTCGGGACAAGCGCGATATTGTCGCGGATTGTCATATGGGGGAACAGGCCGATCTGCTGGATCACATAGCCGATCGACCGGCGCAGTTCGACAACATTTTTATCAAGCAGGTTTTCTCCGTTCAGGAGAATCTTACCCTCAGAAGGCCGGACAAGCCGGTTGATCATCTTCATCGTTGTGGTCTTTCCGCAGCCGCTCGGGCCGATCAGGCAGACAAATTCGCCTTCTCCAATTTCAAGATTCAGGTTGTCGACGGCCCGTTTGCCGCCTGCATAGACTTTTGAAACATTATCAAATACAAGCAAATCCCAAAACCTCCGACTTCATTTTTTTACTGATCTGACAGACTCCAAAAAGGTCCACCTGTACGGTGAACCTTTTCTCAAGTATAACATACTATTTTTTCGTCACTTCAGATTTTTCTGATATATGGATGCTGGGCTGCTGAATCCGAGAATGCCCCTCCGCTCTTCGGCAAGATCCACTTCATTTGGCGAGACTTCGATGATGAATTCGTGTCTGCCGTACGGCTTTACCTCCAGATCATTCCGAACGTAAGGATCGCTTGTAATCAACACCAGGTTTCCGCCTTCGGTTTCTCCTTCAACAAGAAAACGGTGGCTTTTGTAGATTGTATAGGGAATCACCTCATACGCATCCTCCAGGTCTTTGACGGAGACTTCGCGGATATACCGGCCCGGACGGCCATTTTGGGGCCGGAAACCTTGTTCGGCTAGCGAAGAATCGTCCGTACTCAGGTAATAGATCCGCTGATAGGATGCAAGCTCATAGACATTTCCCTGCCATTTGGCATACCTGCCCTTCCTCAACTTCATATTATCCCGCCTTTCCCCTATTTTTCTTTTCTCTTTCTATTTCTTCCAGTATAAATTTGTTTGAAAATTCATTCAACTATATTTAGTCATGTTTTTATTGATTTCCTTTGAATTTCCGAAATTTCGACACCGGACTTTAAGCCTATTTAAACCCAATAAAAATACCGGGGAAGCAATGCCTCCCCGGCTTGAAGGTGATTATCGTTCGCCGTCAGAGAACTTGTCCTTCAAATCTCCGACCTTGTCCTGCACATTGCCTTTTGCTTTGTCGTACTTGCCTTCGGCTTGGGTGGATGGGTCATTCGCAGCATTGCCCCATTGATCTTTCGCTTCGCCTTTTACTTTGTTGACGGCGCCTTTTACCTTATCGGAAAAACCGTTGTCTCTATCTGCCATGATGCATAACCTCCTTAAAATGGATATGTGCCGCTTACAGGCGGTCGCGATCGTTAAGGTTACGGTTGCGCAGCTCGAGGTCTTCATCGTCATTCAGATCGAAGTCAGACGCAGATTCATCGAATGCGCGTGTTTCTCCTCCGGCACGGCCGTATTCTTCATGGACATTGCCGGACTTGTCGATATCCACTTCTTCCTTGCGGACTGTTTCGCTTACTGTTTCCGTATCTTGGATTTCACGCTTGCCGACGACAATCTCTTCACTGACGACCGGACGCTTCGTCACTTCGACGCGCTCTTCCGTCACAGGGATGTGGATGCTGTCGCCGTCTTCAAACACTTCGCCATCAGCCATTTCTCCGTCGACTTTGCGGCGTTCCACATATACTTCTTCACGCGTTACCGGGACTTCCACTGACTGCTCATCGGTTACGACATGCTTGTCGATATCGACTTCGCCTGTCTGTACGCGTTCCTTGTCGACACTGAGCTTTTCCTCATGGAGGCGGAGGCGGCGTGCCTCGTCGTCTTCATGGAGGTGATCGTGATGATCATGCTCATGGAGATGCTCGCTTTCCGTGAAGCGGCCGGAACCGACAGATTCACCGCGGCCTTCGCCGAGCGGAGGCGCATCCACCGTCATGCCATCCTCATTGACCACGCCTGAGTCGTAATGGCCCACATTTGTGGAGTCGTAGTGGCTCACATCAGTGCTGTTCATCATATCACCGCCGGCACGGCCATAATCCGCATCCGCAAACAGCAGGATGCCGCCGTCGCGTGCATCATTGTAGTACTGGTTCGCCTCTTCTTCAGTGAAGCCCATGTCATTGAAGGCGCCCCGGTTTGATTCATCGCCTCCGAGGAAGTCCATGAAACGGTCGAGCCAGCCGCGGTCATCATCCGTGCCACGGGCGTCGACGTCCATCCGGCCACGCAGCGTATTCAGATTGTCCGAGTTGTTCGTCACAACATAAAGATGCGATTCGTCATACCCTTCCGTCTTCAGCTGCTCGATCTTGTTCATCACTTCTTCTTCTGTACCATACGTACCAATATACTTTCTGTTTACCATACTGAATCCCTCCATCTTTTCGTTGTTGATGTTGAGGTGCGACTACTTGGTGTTTACCCGGGTCTCAGAGTCTGAAACTATTACAAAAATGAAAGACTTAAAGAGCCGGGCAGTTGCCGGCACTGGTTTGAAGCCACGTGCGCATGGAAATAATATAAGTATGAAAACCTCCGGATTGCCTTGAAAAAGACGGTAATAACCGGTTAATAAAGGAAAGAGGTGCGGAAGATGGAAAATCGTCAGGAGAAGAAAAAAGTAGAAGAAACTTGGGGAACCGAAGAGGAGCTGGATCTCACTCCCGAGAACAAGGATAACCCGGAAAACATGAAGGGACTGGAAGGCGAGAGCATTTACGACAGGGATGAAGATATGAAGCATGTCGACGCCATCCCCGTAGAAGACCGAAAACAGGAGGAGATCGAGGAAAACCATAACCGGATGACCAAACATGACTCCTCGACCACCCAGAAGTTCCCCGGCGCGGACTATCAGCAAAATGACGAAACAATGGAAGATGAGCGATAACCAGACAGGAATAAGCCCCCGGGCGGCACGGATGCCGTCCGGGGGCTTATTTTCTTTTCGCGATGCGTTCACGCTGACTATTCGATTTTCATCAGGTCCCAAGGTGTGATGATGCCAATCAGCTTTTCATCGCGCCGGCCATTTTCCGTAATCAGCAGCGCCTCCAGCCGGCGCCCTTTCACGACTGCATCGGAAAACATCTCTTCCGCCGCATAAACAGACAGGTTGGCGGAGATGAATTCATAGGAGCGCCCGGTATGGATATGGCGGAGGATGTCGGAAAGCGTCGTTATTTCCCGGGAAATGACGTCATCAGCAACTGTTTCGGCCAGATATTCCATCAGACCGGAAGGCGAAATCAGTCCGCGGAACTCGTCTTCCTCAAACACGGGAATCTGGAAATCCTTCTTTTTCCCTGCCATGCGGAGCGCATCTGCGAGTGAGTCGTCAGGGGCGAAAATGCGGACCTGCCTGCGGAACTGACCACCCGCAACGGGCGGCTCGGTGAGGATACGGTCGATCTGTTCGATCTTCTCCACGACTTCGTCATGCGGCTCCGCGATAGCGTACTCGATTGCAGTCCGGTGATGGACGATGGCGTTGCGCAGGTCACCGTACTCCCGCAGGTCATCCTCAAAGCGGCGGACGATGGCGTTCTTCTTTTTGGCAAAATCGATCAGCTTAAAGAAAGAGACATAAGTGTTGGAACCGGTCATTTTCTCAAGCGCCTTTTCAATGCGGTTAAAAGCGACCAGGAACCGTTCGGAATTGCTGGCTGTCATCGTCCTACCCCCTTTATACTTTTGCTTTTGCTGCGTTTTTCCGGGCCTGCCGGATACCGAACAGGATCAGGAGGACGGTAATCAGGGCAGTCACGCCAAGCGCGCCTGCCAGGTCACCGGATTCGGGACTGCCTGTAAGATACATCAGTCCGTAACCCTGAAGCTTCCACGGAGACCAAGTCCAGTACGTCCCGACGAGGCTATCAATCATCATGCCAATAAACAGGATGCCAAGCGCCGCTCCCGCGGCCCCGCCGGTCGGAAGCGCCGCGCTTGCCGTAAGCGTGAGAGTCACAACAAAGATGAGCCAGGCAGCCATGACCAGGAGAAACAGGGCCACATCGGTGAATCCGGGGACCGTTTCATACAGCTGTACGATATAGGTCGCCGCCATGCCATAACCAAGCCAGAGGGACGCAAACGCCAGCAACACGGCAGCTGTCCATTTCGACAGGTAGTAAGTTGAATATGAGATCGGCCGCACGTACAGCAGTGTGCCGGTGCCGCTTTTCCGCTCGCCGGACAAAGAGCCCATAAACGCAAGCACGAGGACGAGCAGCCCGATGGTCTGGTATTGGCCGGTAAGCGAAGCGTAGACGTCCGCTCCTGTCATTTCAGGCAGCATGAACTCCGCTCCTTCCGGCAGATTGCCGACGCTTTCCAGAATCTGTGGAAGGAAGTGGTAGGTAAGCGGCTCCAGCGCTCCGAAAAAGATGAAGACGAGCGGGACCCAGAAGAGTTTGAAGCTTCTCGCCTGCTCACGCAATTCCTTGCCGAGTAAAAGGCTGAACTGCTTCATGGCCGCTCCACCACCTTCATGAAAATGTCCTCGAGCCTCACGGATACCCTGCCGATGTTAGTGATGCCGGCCGGATGACCTCCGGCGTAGCGGAGCAATTCTTCCATCGAAACCGCTTCTCCGGAAATCGTGACGGCCGAACCGTCAGCACGTGCAGCCCACGGCGCCGATGCGGCAAACCGCTCCGCCGCCTCCGGGTTATTGAACAAGACCCTGTATCCCGAACCGCCATACTTTTCCCTGACTTCACGGAGAGGACCCTGCTCGATCAGCTTGCCGCTCCGGAGAAACAGCAGCTGGTCGGTCATCTCCTCCGCATCATTCAGGATATGGGTCGAGTACAGGATGGTCGTCGAACCGCCGAGTTCCTTCAGCATCTCCATCACTTCACGCCTGCCCGCTGGATCAAGTGCTGATACCGGTTCATCCAGAAGCAGGAGCGAAGGCCGGTGAACGATTGCCTGGGCAAGGCCCAGCCGCTGCTTCATCCCGCCGGAAAAGCCTCCGATCCGCTTTTTTCCTGCATCTCCGAGTCCGACGAAGCCAAGTGTCTTCTCGCATGCCGAGCGCACACTCCGGCCCTCAAGACCGCTCAGGCCGGCCGCCAGCTCCATGTATTCGATGGCCGTCATCCAGGGGAAGAACTTCGGATACTGCGGAAGAAACCCGATGGCGCTTCTTGGATCCTTCCCTTCTCCGCTGAACCGGATTGTGCCTGATGTTTGCCGGAGCAGTCCCGCGAGCATGGAGAGCGTCGTCGTCTTGCCGGAACCGTTCGGCCCGATCAGCGCAGTCGCCGTATGCTCCCCGAGCGAAAATGTCAGGTCGTCCACTGCCCGGATGCCGTCATACTGTTTCGTAAGCCCGGATACCTCCAATACCGTGTTCACGAATGCCGCCTCCCAACCGTAAAGTAGAGGACCGGACCGATCGTATTGATGAAGATGATAATAAATACCCAAAGAATGACCGGGCCGTTCGTCGAGCGTTTCCTGTTCAGGTCAATCAGCGCTGCGGTCATGAGAACGAGCTGAATCGCAATCAGCGGCCAAATGAGCCCCCAGGGGATTTCAGCTAACTGTTCGGTAATGGACATGGGAATCCCTCCATGATCAAGATGGTTATTCTACGTTTCATAGTGAGGAAAAGTTCCCACTAAAAAGAAATGTTGCCGCCTTCACTCCGGCACTGAGCCCCTGTTTCCTCCACGCCTTCCGGCCATGCTATACTATCGGTTGGAATGGAGGAAACACAGAAATGCCAAAATGGATTTATCCCGTGATGATCGCAGTGGGCTCGTCCTGCTACGGCATCCTGTCAACCAATATCAAGCTGGCGATGAACGCCGGCTTTACAGCGTCCGAGGCTGTCACCGCCCAATACATGACTGGCTTTTTCCTGGCGCTGATCCTGTTTGCCGCCATCAACCGGCGGCTGCCGAATCTGAAGGGGGCATCGGCACTGATTCCGGCGGGCGTGTTTACGGCAGCGACCGGAATCGTCTATGGGAAGTCGCTGATCTACCTTCCCGCATCCCTTGCCGTCGTCCTGCTATTCCAGTTTACGTGGATCGGCATGCTGATCGACTGCATCGCCAGAAAAAGGCTGCCCAACCGGGGAGAATTGCTTTCCCTTGTCCTGCTCTTTGCAGGCACGGTGCTGGCTGCCGGCCTGATCGGCACCGACCTGACCGGCATTCCTTGGCAGGGATGGGCTTGGGGAATGGCCGCCGCACTTACCTTCTCCCTGTTCATCTTCTCAAACCGTAAATCAGTAGAAGGCATGGATACGCTCACCCGCATGCTTGTCACTTCTTTTGTAGCCGTGATTGTCATATCGGTTTTCCAATCCCCAGAAATCCTCTGGAACGGCAGCCTGCCGGATGGCCTTTGGATGTATGGGCTGTTGCTCGGCGTCTTCGGGATTATTGCGCCGGTTGCCTTGTTCGGCATGGCGGTGCCGCATGTCGGCTCCGGCATGTCCTCGATACTGAGCTCGGCCGAACTGCCGGTCGCCGTCACCGTCTCTGTCCTTCTCCTGAATGAGCCGTTCTCGGGTCTGCAGCTTGCGGGAATCATTGTCATCCTGATCGGAATGATCGTTCCCACACTGTTCGAGCGAAGGCGTTCCGCTCCGCCCGCTGTCACGGAATCGACGTAATCGCCTTTTGTTTGTCAAGATTCCCGGATGCCCATATGGTTTGATAGAGTCAGCACACTTAATGGAAAGAAGGTATCTCCATGAAGAAGAAAATGACGTTCACTCTTTTGTCGGCCTTCCTGATTTTCTTGCTCGGCGCCTGCGGCACCTCTGATGACCAGTCGGGAGAAACCGGTGGTGACCATGCCGGACACGAAGAGACGGATGCCGAACAAGGCGTACACCCGCTCACCGTAGATATGCAATTGCCGGAAAAGGCGACCGCTGGCGAGGAAGTCACCATCCGCACGATCGTCACGATGGGCGATGAAATCGTTGAAGACGCGGATGAAGTGAAGTACGAGATCCGGAACGAGGCCGGAGAAAGCGAAATGATCGTGGCCGAATTCGACGGAGAAGAAGCTTACCCCATCACGAAAACCTTCGACGAGCCGGGCACCTATAAGGTGATCCCTCATACGACCGCCCGCGGCCTGCACACGATGCCGGCCAAGGACATCACGATCGAATAAAAAGAATCCCCGCGGCACAGTCATGAAGACCGTGCCACGGGGGTTTTTGGTTGATCAGATTCCGCTCCGCTTTCCGAGCAAAAGGATGATTGCCGGGATCAGCAGCGGCCTTACGACGAATGTGTCAATCAGGATACCGAGTGCCATCATAATGCCAAACAGTTTAAGTTCGTAAATCGGCATCGTTCCAAGCACAAGGAATGTCGCGGCCAGGATAAGACCTGCCGAACTGATGACGCCGCCGGTCTTCTCGATACCGAGCTTGACGGCCTCCTTCAGCTCGTGATGCTTCCGCTCTTCACGGATCCGGGCGATGAGCATGATGGAGTAGTCGACACCCAGCGCGATCAGGAAGACGAATGTGTAAAGCGGGATGCGGTAGCTGATTTCATCCGTCCCGAAGAACACATCGAACAGGAAGATCGACAATCCGAGCGTCGCAGCGAATGACAGCAGCAGCGTGCCGATCAGATACAGCGGCGCGATCACCGAACGGGTCTGGAACGCCAGCATAAGCGTGATCAGGACCGCGACGGCGATCATGATGATGAGCGTATCACGGTCATTGATTTCCCGTAGGTCCGCGTTGATCGCGCTCTGGCCGGCCAGATGGAATTCGGCGGCATTGATTCCCGCCTCTTCCGCAATCTCCATGCCGCGGTCCCTCAACTGGTTCGCCGCATCAAGCGCGTCGCTTTCATACGGGTTCGAGTCGAACGTGACCGTGACCTGGACCGCCTCGCCGTCTTCCGATACCGGCATGCCCTGGAACGAGGTTCCTGCGATGCCCGGTTCTTGTTCGATGGCCGTCGCGAGTTCGGCAGCCTGGTCCGGCGTGATTGTGCCTTCAGAAACGACAAGCACCGTTCCCGGAGCAAGCTCCCCTTCGCCGAACGTATCGCCGAGCACTTCGAATCCTTGGCGTGAAGACAGATCATCCGGGAACGACTTGATCAGGTCGAACGATTCCTTGTAGTTGACCGTGTTGATCGAAGCGAGGACGAGCACGGCCAGCACCGGAATCAGGAATGCGACCGGACGGGCCGTGACCTTTTCCGAAAGCCGGGCCCAGATCGTCTTCTTTTTTGCTTTCTCTTCGCCATAAGCCGGAATCCTTGGCCAGAATGCCTTGCGCCCCGCAATGGCGAACAGTGCCGGAAGCAATGTCAGGCCGGCGATAAGAATGATCGCAGCAGCAATGGCGAACACCGGCGCAAAGTTCCGGTAGGACTCGTAAAGCGCAACAAACAAAGTAAGGACACCGAGGAAGATCGTGCTTCCGCTGAAGAAGATCGGTTCTCTGACACCCTTGACCGCCGCATCCATCGCCTCGGCGGTATCTTCATGTGTCCGCAATTCTTCGCGGAATCGCGAGAATACAAGCAGCGAGTAGTCAGTGACGACCGCAAACAGCAGGACAAGCATGATTGAGATGGACTGGTTCTCGGTGACATACCAGCCGGCCGATGCACCAAGTCCGACCACTTTATCAACGACCGTATAGACGATCGATGCCCCGATAAGCGGGATCAGCGCCAGAAGCGGTGAGCGGTAGATGATGAGAAGCAGGACCAGGATGATCGCCACAGTCGACAGAATCAGGACAACATCCGCCCGTGAAAACAGCTCGACAGCGTCGGCAGCGATTCCCGCCGGTCCGGTCCAATAGATTTCCATGCCGTCTCCCGCTTCCGCGGCGACGGTTTCTTTCATGTCGTCAAGAAGAACCTTCAGCTCTGTCCCTTCCAGGCCGGGCAGCGTGACCGGCGCAAAAAATACCGTTCCGTCTTCGGAGAGGAACGTATCCCTTGTTCCGAGAAGCGCCTGAGCCGGGATGACCGTCACGTCTTCATAGGACTCGTTTTCGGAAAGCCCGCCGATCGCTTCCGCAAAGGCAGTGATCTGTTCCTCGGTCAGGCCATCCGCGTTTTCTGCAACAACGATAGCCGGAACCCCTTCCTCCGAAGGGAAGTAATCGTTGATGCGCTCCGAAGCGACGATCGACGGCTCATCCGCAGGAAGCCCGGAGTTTTCATTCGGCTCGAAAAAGTCCCTGGCACCCGGTGCCACAACAGACAGCACGGAGGCAGCAATGATCCAGATGAGCAGGGTCGCCCAATACTTCCGTTTCCCTTTCATCGGCGATCCCCTTCTTTCTCAGTCATAAAGGTTACCGCGACAAACAATGCGAACGCGACAAGCAGAGTGGTCCCGCCGACGATGTAGAAGATAAGCGAGAACGTTTCATTAATCCCGAATGGCTGCATGAACTGCAGCCACATCCCCGTTGTGAGGCCAATCGCACCGAGGATCCCGGTCCAGCCGTGGATGGCGACCAGTTTCTGTGAGCGCACCGCGTAAAGCTTATAAAAGACACCCCAGGAAAACACCGACAGCCAGCCGACGAGCAGGATATGGGCGTGGATCGGGCGGAACGCATAGGATCCCGCTCCCGCCATGTGGGAGCCGATCACCGTACCGATCAGCCCAAAAATGGCTGCGATGCGCATGAGGCGCAGACTCCATTTTCCTTGCATGTTGAATCCCTCCGTTCACTTGATGATTTCATTATAAGTTCCCAAGTTGAACGGAAGATGAACTTGGGGTGACAAAACGTTCAACCCTGGGTCTTTTCAGGCAGGAACACGGTAAATCTGGCCCCTCCGGAAGGGGAATCTCCGGCAGTGAGGCGGCCGCCATGCAGCGCGATAACCGCTCCGGCGATCGAAAGCCCGAGTCCGGTGCCGCCTCCCGCGCTCCTCGCTTTGTCAGAACGGTAAAACCGCTCGAATATCCGCTCACGCTCCCCTGCCGGAATCCCCGGCCCTGAATCGTCAAAATTCACTGTGACGCCATCCGGGCCATCGTTGACAGTGATCCGGACCTCCCCTCCCTCAGTCGTGTACTTTGCCGCGTTGGACAGGAGGTTCTCCCATACTTTTCCGAGCAGTTCACGGTCTCCCGTGACAGATGCTTCTTCCACTTCAAGCGTCACCGAAATTCCCTTTTCCTCGAACGGCCAGCGGGACCTGCGTACGGTTTCTTTCAGCTGGCGGGATACACTGAAAAGACAGTGTTCCGGCAGCTCGGTAAACTGGTCGATCGAACTCAGGAGCAGCAGCTGGCCGGATAGGGCCGAGAGCCTGGCGGATTCGTCCCGGATGATTTCTGCATACTCATGGCGGCGGTCCGCGGGAAGCTCCGGATCCATAAGGAGCTTCGCATAGCCCTGCATGTTCTGCAGCGGCGACTGGAAATCATGCGAAACATCGCTGATGAACGCCTTGCGCGCCAGGTCGTTTTCGGCGAGCTTGCCGACCATTCTCCGGAAGCTGTCCGACAGCTGGCCGATCTCGTCGCCCCGGCGGATATCCGGGAGCTCCGTAAAGCGCTCCTCCGCCACCCGGTTCGTCGCCTCCGTCAGTTCCGTCAGCGGCCGGATCAGCCGTTTGGCCGTGACCAGAACCGCTGCAAAGCCGATCACCGCCATCGACACTAGCATGATCGCCGTCAGCCAGTGCAGCTCACTGAACAGGAGACCGATGTCCGGCCGGATAAACAGCGCGTGTGGCCGTCCGTCATATGTGAAGGGGACTCCGGCCGTGTTGGCGAGATCGTTGGCGAAATATCCTGCCCAGAACGTCTCAGCAGGCAGGTCGCGCATGCCATGATAAACCTCCCCGGAAAGCACCTTGCCGACCGTGCCCGGAGGAAGGGTCCTGTCGTTAAACGGACCGCCGTAGAAAGTCCCGCCCCCTTCGCGGTCCGTCACGTACAGGATATATCCGGCATACGCATGGGTCTTCAGGTACTGGTCAAGATCGAGCGATCCGTTCTTCTCAATGAAAGCGGCCATGGAAGCGGCGATCGCGACATGTTTTGCATCGTTGTCTTCTTTCATTTCACGGTGATACACCGTATTGACGATTAGATAGGACAGGATCAGCCCCGAAGCAAGCACCACAACCGACGCAAGGACGAACTTACCATACAGTGATTTCATGGGCGGATCTCCAGCTTATATCCGACTCCCCGCACGGTCACAATCGAGACCCGGTCTGTAAGCCCCTCCAGGCGTCCTCTGATGCGCTTGATATGCACTGACAGCGTCCGGTCATCCCCTTCATAATCAAGCCCCCATACACGCTCCAGAAGACGTTCACGCTCAAACACCACATTCGGCCTGGATGCGAGAATTGTAAGCAGCTCAAACTCCTTCAGGGGGAGCAGCAGCGTCCTGTTTCCGCAGGCCACCTCATAGCTCTGGCGGTCAATTTCAAGTGGGCCGGCCAAAATCGGCGCCTCTTCCTCTTTCCTGTAGCGGCGCAGAATCGCCTCCACCCGGAACAGAAGTTCCTTCGGCTCGAACGGCTTCACAACATAGTCGTCGGACCCCGCCCGGAATCCCCGTTCCTTGTCTTCCAGCGCACCCTTTGCCGTCAGGAGCAGCACCGGCATGTCCCTGAACGACTTTAGTTCCCTCGTGAGCGCAAACCCGTCCATGCCGGGCATCATGACATCGACAACCGCCAAATCCGGATGTTCCGTATCCAGCAGCGAAAGTGCGCCGATGGCATCACCCGCGACAGCAACCCGGTATCCCGCGTCCTGAAGGGTGATCCGGACCAGCTCCCGGATCCCCGGATCATCATCCACAACCAGAATCTTCACGTTCATCCCTTCTTTCCTGAATCCATTGTGCAATACGAGGGAAGAGGGGACAAGCGGGAACAGCTAATCATTACATGCCTTTTATGAGTTTCAGTTAGCTTGAGTCAGCCTAATATTAGCCCCATGGATGTACAGAAAACACCGCCTCCCGTAAAGAGAGGCGGTGTCTGGGTATTCTTATAGAACCTTGCTGAGAAACGCTTTTGTCCGCTCATGCTGCGGGTTGCCGAACAGTTCTTTCGGGACATTCTCCTCGACGATATAGCCCCCGTCGATGAACAGCACCCGGTCAGCCACCTCGGCGGCAAATCCCATCTCGTGGGTCACGACGATCATCGTCATGCCCTCTTTTGCAAGGTCCTTCATAACGCCGAGAACATCGCCGACCACTTCCGGGTCAAGCGCAGAGGTGGGCTCATCGAACAGCATCACCTTCGGGTCCATCGCAAGTGCCCTGGCGATCGCCACACGCTGTTTCTGGCCGCCCGACAGTTCGCCCGGGTAAGCCTTTGCCTTGGCGGCCAGACCGACCTTATCCAGCAGGACAAGTGCCTTTTTCTCTGCAGCTTCCGGCTTCAGCTTTCCGGTCTTGACCGGTGCGAGCGTCAGATTATCCAAAACCGTCATATGAGGAAACAGGTTAAAGTGCTGGAATACCATCCCGACATTTTGACGGATCTGATTGATGTTGTTTTTCGGGTCGGTGATATCCACCCCGTCAATATAGACATGACCGCCGGATATCTCCTCCAGTCGGTTCAGGCACCGGAGAAACGTGCTCTTTCCCGATCCCGAAGGCCCGATGACACAAACTACTTCGGAGGGCTCCACGGCAGTGGACATGTCTTTGATGACTTCCAGATCCCCGAATGATTTCTTGAGATTGTTCACCTGAATCATACTCATCTCAGGACAAACCTCCTTTCCAGATAGCCGGACAAGAGTGACAGAAGATAGATAATGACAAAATACATGACCCCGAGTGCCAGGTATATGGTGAATGGTTCAAATGTAGCACTCACGATGACCCGGCCTCGCTGCGTCAGATCGGCAACTCCGATGATCGACAGGAGCGATGTATCCTTGAGTGAAATGATCGCCTGGTTCGTGATCGTCGGCAGCATCCGCCGGAATGCCTGCGGCAGGACGATATGGCGCATGTTCTGGGACTGTGTGAGTCCAAGTGAGCGCGCTGCCTCCGTCTGTCCTTTGTCGATGGACTGGATCCCCGCACGGATGATTTCCGCGAAGTATGCCCCGGCATTGATTGCGACCGTGACAATTCCGGCCCATTCCTTATCCAGGGACACCCAGGAAAATGAGTTCAGGCCAAAATAAATAAAGAACAACTGGACGATAAACGGCGTACCCCGTATTGCATCCACGAAGATTTTGGCGATCCAGTTCAGAATCTTTAACGGCGAAAGCCGCAATAGCGCCATGACAAGTCCGATAAGAAAGCCAAGGACAATGGCGACAGCAAAAATATAAAGCGTCATTTTCAGACCTTCCCACAGCATGGGAAGGGATTCGATAATCGTTTCCATTTATTCACTCCCCCGTCGTTGCAAATTCCTGATGGTTAAATGGAAAAGGCGCGCCTCAGCGCGCCGTTTGCCTGTCCGGCTTATTCCGAGATATAGGTGTTCAGGATTTCATCGTACTCGCCGCTGTCTTTCAGCTCCTGAAGACCGGCATTGATCTTTTCGAGCAGATCTGCGTTTTCACCCTTCAGGACCGCGATGCCGTAGTTGTCTCCGTTTAGGCGGTCGCCCACGATCTTCAGGTCCAGATTGCTTTCCGCAATCGCATACGCGATGACCGGATAGTCTTCAATCAGGACATCCGCATTGCCGTTCGACACTTCCTGGAACATGGACGGGCTGTCTTCAAGCACTGTGACTTCAAACCCGTACTCGTCCTGGTTATCCTGTGCGAACTTGGCACCAGTCGTGCCGGATTTGACAACAACAGTCTTTCCATCCAGATCTTCAAGCGCCTCGATGTCATTGTTTTCCTGCTGGGCAACAAGCGTCAGACCTGCTTCAAAATACGGATCTGAGAAATCGACGACTTCCTTTCGCTCATCCGTGATGCTCATCCCCGCAATGGCCACATCCAGCTGGCCTGCCTGAAGAGCCGGGATGATTCCGCCGAAGTCCATCGGCTCGAGCGTAATTTCAAACCCCTGGCTATCTGCGATGGCTGTGATCAGATCCACGTCAATCCCCTTGTAATCCCCGTTGCTGTCTTCAAATTCAAATGGCGGATAGGTCGTGTCAATGCCGACCGTATACGTCTCGCCATCGCCGCCCCCTTCGCCGGCACTTCCATTCTCTTCAGACGCTCCATCGTCCTCGCTCCCGCAGGCTGCCAGGAACAGTACAAGCGCTGCAAGTGTCAGCAAAAACTTTAACTTCTTCAATCAAAAGCCCCCCTGTCTTTAGAATCATCCAACTCAACAATACCACAACCGCCGTGTCGTTAGAATGATAATTCGATAATTTCCGGCTTTTCAAAAAGGAGAGCGGCTACATATACAGACTCTTTAGCGTGTTCACTGAGCGGGGCTGTCCGAAAATTGTCTTTCCAACGGCTCTGGTCGCTTTCCGCAGGCGTTTCCGGCACTAATGCGAAGATTGGCACCTGCGCTCAAAAGCGAAAGTATTGAGCGGCATTAGCTGCACTCCTCGGACTCCCTCCTGCGGCGTCTTCCGGCGTCTTCGGCTAAGGCTATTCCCGTAGGACAGGGAAGCCTCCTCAAACAAGCACGCACAAGGGAAATGCGAAGCATTTTCGAGGAGTCTCCCGACACCACTGCTGTTTGCCATGATACAAGAATTTAATTGCTTATTGGACAGCCCCGTTTAATGAAATCCAGCGATGCATGTGACCCTCGGACAGGCTGCCTTTCAACCTGAAGTGCATTTAATTTTCCGCACAAAAAAACCGTCTCCATAAGGAGACGGCCTTGTGCCCAGCGACGTCCTACTCTTGCAGGGGGAAGCCCCCGACTACCATCGGCGCTGAAGAGCTTAACTTCCGTGTTCGGGATGGGAACGGGTGTGACCTCTTCGCCATTATCACTGGACCTGAGCTTGTTCGCTCAAAACCGGATAAACCTGACATTGTATTCGTATACCGAATCTTTCCACGTGCCATGGTCCGGCCTCAGCGGCTAGCTGCTTGGTCATAAGCCGTCCAGCTATGCGGGTCAGGACCCGCTCCGCCGTTCGTCTTATGCCTGTCGCAGCTGTTCAGCCGCTTCGGCACTTCCTTGAGGAGAAGTCCTCGATCGATTAGTATCCGTCAGCTCCATGTGTCGCCACACTTCCACCCCGGACCTATCCACCTCGTCTTCTTCGAGGGATCTTACTGGCTTGCGCCATGGGAAATCTCATCTTGAGGGGGGCTTCGTGCTTAGATGCTTTCAGCACTTATCCCGTCCACACATAGCTACCCAGCGATGCCCTTGGCAGGACAACTGGTACACCAGCGGTGTGTCCATCCCGGTCCTCTCGTACTAAGGACAGCTCCTCTCAAATTTCCTGCGCCCGCGACGGATAGGG
>NZ_FNZF01000002.1 GCF_900109165.1 Bhargavaea ginsengi
CTCTTCAGCGCCGATGGTAGTCGGGGGCTTCCCCCTGCAAGAGTAGGACATCGCTGGGCACAAGGCCGTCTCCTTATGGAGGCGGTTTTTTTGTGTGTAGATACGGATTATAATATTTTTCGTCCCGCACTATATAGTTCTTACAACTCATGTTAATATATAGAAACTAGATATTTAGATGGAAATTTGATGCTCTGCAGACAACGAACGAATCAAGAAAGAGGAAGACAATGACCCGAAAAAAGAAAGATCAATTAACTAACAGTTTGACAGGACTGCTGTTTGCGGCAAGTGGTCTTACCTATATCAATACTCAATCCATTGAAGCGGCAGCGTTTATCTTTTTCGGCGGTGCAATCGGTCTGATGCTGATCTTGTTTGCAATTGGCTTGATGAAACAGCGGAAGATGAACGCACCCGGTATCCGACAGGTGGATGAAATGAACGGCAAGGAGTTTGAGCAATTCCTGAAACTCCGTTATGAGGCGAGAGGCTATAAGGTTCGCGTGACACCCTATCAGAATGATTTTGGAGCCGATCTTGTTATGACCCGGGATGGAAGAAGGATTGTCGTCCAGGCAAAGCGATGGAAACAAAATGTTGGCATCAAGGCTGTTCAGGAAATCGTTGCAGCGAAAAGTCACTACAAAGCAGAAGATGCCTGGGTCGTCACGAACAGCCAGTTTACAAAAGCTGCAAAGGAGCTGGCATCGAGCAATGGTGTCCGACTTGTCGACCGGATGCAACTCATTCATATCCTCTTGGAAAAACAGGTTGCCTGAATTATATAGGGAAGTTTTAAGCTGATGCCAAATAACAGGTATCAGCTTATTCTACTGGCACCGTCCAGACAGATGTTTCATAGCCTACAGGATGAAGAAAGGGGGAGGGCATCTGTCCGCTTCCGCATTTATCCTGACGATGATCCCGCTTTATCTTATGGCGCTGATCGGCTTTATTGCAAAGAAGATGAATATTCTCAACGGCAATGCCAATCCCGTGATCACACAGCTGATGCTATATGTCACATTGCCGGCTTTGATTTTGTTTTCGCTGAACACCCCATTCTCCATGGAACTATTAATAGAATTCACTTGGCTCGTCTCCATGTCAGTCTTTATCATGACAGTTTCAATGGTACTCGGTGCTTGGCTCAGGAAGCGGGCTGATCTTCCTGACGGGCAGAAAAGTGTGTTCGAGAGTCTGATTGTGTTCGGCAATCAGGGGTTCATCGGGTTTGCGGTAATCTATATGCTGATGGGAGAGCAGGGGGTGGTTTATCTGACCCTGTTCAACATCTTTTATCTGGTGCTGATCTGGTCCTATGGGATTTATCTGTTTGCCCGACATGAAGCATCCGTGAACTGGCGCATGCTGTTCCTGAATCCGGGCATTCTCGCTACACTGGTTGGATTAATCATGCTGTTTCTGCCTTTCAGCTGGCCGGACATGATCGTGAGGACATTTGAAGATGTCGGGAAGATGACGGTTCCTCTATCGATGATCCTGATTGGCAGTCTGCTTGCAGACACGCGCATGGATGACTTTAAGCAGTACTGCAGCAATCTGTATATCTGGCTGGCATCCTTGATGAAATTGTTGATTCTTCCGTTGACCCTGCTCATCTTTATCTTGTTCGGAGTCCCCGAAACACTGCTTCTTATTGCCGTGCTGACAGCCGCTATGCCAAGCGCCACCACCACTACGGTGTATGCACAGAAGTTTGGAGCTGATGCTGTTTTCGCATACTATGGCGTCATTCATTCCACGATTCTTTGTTTGCTGACGATCCCGCTGCTGTACAGCTTTCTGCAATGGCTGATGAACTAGACGAGCGATCAATAATCATCCAGCCGATGCCTAAAAGGACATCGGCTTTTTGTGCAGTCGACTTTTTCCTGGTTCTTTGTTGCTTCCCGCAAATTCTGGACCTGTTCATTGTCCACACCACGTGTCATAGTTTCTCATTCATTCTACATATTCTTGAAAGGTGCCTGCTCTGGTATGATAAATGGAGATTTTGCTTAATTGGAGTGTGGAAAATGAGTCCCAATCGTATTATTACCGGCCTTATGGTCCTGATGATAATTCTTGCCGCCTGCAGCAGTTCTGGAAGCAGCGACGGTATAAGTCCCTCGGAAGAGTTCGAAGAATATCGGACGGAAGGGATCGAGCCGCTACACGAGCGTTCATTGAAACTCGCCGAAATGGGCGGCCATCTCAACTCCATCATTCCGGAACCGGAAAATGCCCGCGACTATATCACTGACGAGATTATTCCCTATATCGAGGAAACAAAAGGGATGGCCGAAGAGTTGCAGGACAGTCTGATCAACCAGGAAATCAAAGAGGTTAACCAGGTGACGATCGCTCAACTGGAATTGATGATTGCCTCCTTCGCTAAGCAGGCCGAATTTCTGGAGTTGCACATTCCGCCCGTAAGCGATGAGTCATATGCGGAATCCGAAGAGATTTACGCGGAGATTATGCAGATTCAGGATCAGGTCGACCAGAAAACCGAAGCGTACAATGCGGGAATAGATGACCTCGAAAAGAAATACGAAAACTAAGAACATCAAAAAAAGCCGGTGCCCGCGGGCATCGGCTCTAGTTTTAGAAGTAGTGTACCATTTTACTGACGACAAATATGAATGCCGCGGCAATGCCGGCAAGGTACAGGCTGCCGAGCAAGTAAAAGAGAAGGTCGACGAGGCGGGACTGCGACTGTCTCGATGTCATACCGGTCATGGTGAAGGGTGCCTCCTGTCTATCCGTATGTTGATAATAGGACGACAGAGGGGCAAGAGAGTTCCGGCCCCTTATAGTCACTGATGACAGCAAATTGCACAAGGAGAGCCAAGGGCTGGCGATCAGGTTTATGTTATACTTTGGTCATTATAATCATTCAGGTTGCAATAGCAGAAGGTAGGAATCAGCATGTTTCGAATCGGTGTGGTCGGACCGGAAAAGTCTGTGGAACGGATTGTCGGTGTGGCCCGGGAAATTGAACAGGAGATTGAACTTGTGCCTCATCCATACGAAGAGGTGAAGGAAGTGGCGGATATCGTGAGCCGGCACGATCGCCAGGTGGACTACTGGCTGTTGTCGGGCTTCATCCCTTATCAGGTGGCGAAGAAACTCATGCCTGCCGCTGACCGGCTGGTCTACATTTACTCTACGGAATCCAGCATTTATAAAAGCTTTATGGAACTCGTCTATGCACAGGGTAAACTGCTGGAGCGGATCAGTATTGACATGATTCCTTCCACGAATATAGGGGAAGGCGAGAGCCTTGAGACATTGAAGGCAACCGTGCAGGAACTGTTTGTAGAGACCGTCGGGTCTGACACGGAATCCGAAGAACTGCTGCGGTTCCATTTGGACCTGTGGGAAGAGGGGAAAATTGACGGCGCCCTCACCTGTTATCCGACAGTCCGTGAAGCACTGGAGAAAGCGAAAGTTCCAGTCAAGCTCATGTCCCCCACACGGATTGAAATCTTTCAGACCCTGCGAATCTTCTTTGAAAAAGTCAAGACGTCTTACTATAAAGACACCCAAATTGGCGTGGAAAAAATCGAAATCAAGGATTTTGATGTGATCAAAGAAAAGATGGAAAAGACCTATCAGGTCCAGTATCTGGAGCTCAGGCTCAAGGAGACGCTGATCCAGCTTTGCGAGAAGATCGACGGTTCCCTCGTAGACGAAGGAAACGGACGGTATTCGATTTTCAGCTCTCGCGGTGCCATCGAGCGCGAACTCCAGGCACTCAAGGACAAAGCCCGCTATCTGTCACTCGAGGCGGATACGCCTGTTGCTGTAGGGATCGGGTTCGGAAGCACGGTGCTCGCGGCAGAAATCCATGCACACCGTGCCCTCCAGACGTCCAAAAAGGAAGACAGTCAGGAGATCGTCATCATTCAGGATGACGGAACTCTCATCGAGTCGGCAGGTGAAGCTGAGGAACTGGCTTATGCTTACCGGACCGATGATCAGGACATCTTAGGAAAGCTAAGGGAAGCCAAAATCAGCGTCAAGACCTACAAGAAAGTCGAGGCCCTCGTCCAAAAGATGGGTTGGCACCAGTTTACGACGAAGGATCTGGCCGCGAATCTCCAGATGACCGAGCGGAATGCACAGCGCATCGTGGCGGACTTGTGCGATGCGGGTTTGGCGGAGAATGTGGGTGAAGAAGCGCAGCATACCCGGGGAAGACCCAATAAGATTTACAGGTTAAAATAACTTTGAAATGAGCATCCCAAATGGGGTGCTTTTTATTCGGAAAAAATCTTGCACATTAGAGAAAGCTATTATAAAATAAATAACGAAAGTTTCGTTTGATGTTCGTTAATAAGGGCCAAGTTTAGTTGTAAACGCTTTTAATGATTTGGAAGCGTTTCAACTCTTCAAGAAACAACAAAATCCGCAACTTAGACAAAAGGAGTTGAACGTCATGCTTCCAAAACGCGAACGGAACCTCATTTTAATCCTGCTTTTCCTCGGGTGGTGCCTGGGGAACCTGGACCGCTATATCATGAACTACGCCGTCCTCCAAATTACGGAGGATTTAAACCTTAGTGCTTCAGCTACAGGGATCATCCTCAGCAGCTTCTTCCTCGGATATGCCATCATGCAAATGCCGGGCGGCTGGCTTGCCGACCGTGTTGGTGCCAGGAAAGTGCTGTTGGCATCGGTCATTTTATGGTCCATCTTCACTGGGCTGTCGGGGGCCGCATGGTCTCTTGCCTCTATGGTCATTATCCGCTTCCTGTTCGGAATCGGAGAGGGCGGGTTTCAGCCGTCCAGCTCCAAAATCATCTCGAACACATTCCCTGTCAAAGAGCGGGGCCGGGCCATGTCCGTCATGCTTTCATCAAGCGGGATTGTCGCTCTGATCATCCCGGTATTATCCGCATTTCTTCTGACTGCAATAGGATGGAGGACGACCTTTGTTGTTTTCGGAGCTTTGGGAGCCCTCATTGCCTTCCTATACTGGAAGTATGTCAGGCTGCCTGAGGACAACCCTGAAGAAAAGCTGGCACGTACCACCAAGCCTGCAGAAAAGGGTCTTGTTGGTTCGCTGATGAAAACACCGCTCATCTGGAATATGGTCATAGCGTATTTCTGCATTTATGCCGTGAACTGGGGACTGGCCACTTGGATACCGACTTATCTTGTGCAGGACCGGGGCCTTGACCTGATTTCGATCGGCTGGGTTCAGACAATTCCGGGAGTCACCTTGCTGCTAGGCATTTTCCTTAGCGGATATCTGGTCGATAAACTTCCGGAAGGCAAAGAAAAGATCGTCGGTGCCATTGCCTGTGCGCTTACCGGGCTGATGCTTTACCTGATGTTCACCGCTCCAAGTGTCGCGGCGTTCATCACTTACCAGACAATCGTCAATCTCTTTATCGCTTTTGTCATCACCCTCCTTCCGGTCATCATCCTCAAGCAGTTGCCGACTTCGGTCACCGGAACGGCGATGGGAATTGCCAATACTGGAGGCCAGCTGGCCGGATTCGCCACACCAATGGCCATCGGATTCATTGTCGATGCATTTGACGGTTCCTTCAATGCAGCATTTTGGATGCTGATTGTATTCGCGGTTATCTGCATTATCGCTATCCTCACAATGCGCAACAAAGGTGAACTGTTCGACCGCGCCAAAGCAGAAGCATCTGCGTGAGCTATACCAAGGAGGTCCAGAGAGTGGGATTTCACAAAACCATTTCAAATTTTATTGAACAGAAACAAGACAAATACATTGAGCTGAGTGAGCGTATCTGGGGCTGTCCGGAACTTTACTTTGCGGAACATCGTTCTTCGGAAATTCTGGCCGGAGCGCTGGAGGAAGAGGGGTTTGAGGTGCAGCGGAAAGTAGCCGGACTCGAGACCGGGTTTGTTGCGAGCTTCGGCAGCGGCAAGCCGGTCATCGCGGTCCTTGGCGAATTCGACGCATTGGCAGGGCTTAGCCAGAAAAAAGGGCTCACCGAATATGACCCTGTTGAAGCCGGAGGAAATGGCCACGGCTGCGGGCATAACCTGCTCGGTACCGGTTCGCTGGCGGCCGCGGTTGCTGTGAAGGAGTATATGCAGGAGACCGGGCTTAAGGGAACCATCCGCTATTATGGCTGTCCTGCAGAGGAAAACGGATCCGGAAAAGCCTACATGGTCCGCGCGGGCCTGTTTGAAGATGTCGATCTCGCTTTTTCCTGGCATCCGATGACCAAGCCGAGTGTATGGCATGTCAGCACGCTTGCCAACTACTCCGTGAGATACCGTTTCCAGGGGAAAAGTGCACATGCAGCTGCAGCGCCCCATCTCGGACGAAGTGCCCTTGATGCAGTTGAACTGATGAACGTGGGCGTGAACTACCTGAGGGAACACATGGTGCCGGAAGCCCGCATCCATTATGCAATCACCGACACAGGAGGGGCTTCCCCGAATGTGGTCCAGGCAAATGCGGAAGTCCTTTATCTGATCCGTGCTCCGAAAATGAAACAGGTTCAGGAACTGACTGAGCGCGTCAACAATATCGCAGAAGGCGCAGCGCTCATGACCGGTACATCGGTGGAAGCCGTATTTGAAGGGGCAGCTTCGGACCTTGTACCGAACACTGTCCTCGCGGAAACCATGTATCAGCACCTGTCTGCAATCGGTGTTCCCGCTTATGACGAACAGGACTACCGGTTCGCCGAAGAAATCCAGGCCACACTTTCTCGTGAAGACATCGAGGCGGACGTGTCGGGTCCTGATCGGGAAACGGTCAAAAAACTGAAAAACAAAGCCATCGCAGACTTTATCGCACCGTTTGCTGGTGAAGCTGCAATGGCCGGATCCACAGACGTCGGAGATGTCAGCTGGGTCGTACCGACCACACAATGTCTGACAGCCTGCTTTGCGCTCGGCACACCGTTGCACACTTGGCAGGTCGTCTCGCAGGGTGCCATGCCGATTGCCCACAAAGGCATGCTGCAGGCGGCCAAAGTCATCGCCAGTACCGCTGTTGACGCAATGGAAAATCAAGAAATCATCGACAAAGCGACTGCGGAATGGAAAGGCCGTCTGGACGGGGAATCTTACGTATCCCTTATACCCGCAGAGAAAACACCACCGAAAAGATAAAAAAACAGGAAGAATTGGTGAGAATCATCGCATTCTCATCCTTTCTTGTGCCTGAGAGAAAGGAGAATCCGTCATGTCCATGGTGAAAGAAACGCTGCCGAATCATCACGAATCCACTCATGACATGCAACGGTTTGCCGCCCAGCTGGACAAGTGGGTGGAGCATGACCGTTTCTATACAGCTGAAGGCGAGTGCGCTTCCTATATCCCCGCCCTGCAAAAAGCCGATCCCTCACAGCTTGGAGTGGTCATGGTCGGCGCGGATGGAACGGTCCTTCAATCCGGAGACTGCGAAGCCTCGTTTACCCTGCAGAGCATTTCGAAAGTTATCAGCTTTATGGCTGCCTGCATCGATTTTGGAACGTCCTATGTGCTGGATCGTGTGGATGTCGAGCCGACAGGTGATGCGTTCAACTCGATTATCCGACTGGAGATCCATAAGCCGGGCAAGCCGTTTAATCCGATGATCAATGCGGGAGCGCTTACTGTGGCATCGTTGCTCGGAACGCGGACACCGCAGGAAAAAGTCGAGTCTTTCATTGCCCTGATAAGCAAAATGACCGGCAGACGGCCGGTGATCAATGAAGACGTCTTCCATTCGGAATGGATCACTGCCCACCGCAACCGGGCCCTTGCTTATTACCTTCAAGAAAACGGCTACCTGGAAGCCGATGTGGAAGAAGCGCTTGAAGTATACCTGAAGCAGTGCTCGGTGGAGATCACTGCCGCAGACATCGCGATGATCGGACTGGTATTGGCGCATGACGGCTATCATCCGATACTCAAAGAACAAATATTTCCGGTGGAAATTGCCCGTATTACAAAAGCGCTCATGGTGACATGCGGCATGTATAATGCCTCCGGAAAGTTTGCGGCATTCATCGGCCTGCCGGCAAAAAGCGGTGTATCGGGCGGCATCATGGCTGTTGTACCTTCACATGCAAGCTCCCGGCAATCGCCATTTCCCGACGGTTGCGGAATCGGCATCTATGGACCGGCAATCGATGAGGTCGGCAACAGCGTGGCCGGCAGCATGCTGCTGAAGCAGATAGCACAGGAATGGAATATGAGCATTTTTTAACTTATAGAAGGGTCCTCCCCGGTGCAAGCCATCTTGTGCGGGAGGACCCTTTTCGGTATTGTTCCTATAGAGTGTCGGAGCCAAATCAATGATTCTGGATTGGAGTGTGAACAGTTAATGAAACATTCCTTTTTTGGAATGAGCCTATTTGTTCTGCTGGCGCTGCTTATCTCAGCCTGCGGCAGCGAAGCAGATTCACAGAATATCAGTGTCGAAAAAGAATTTGAAGAATACCGGAAGAATGTCCTTGAGCCACTGGATGAGCGGTCCTTCGAGTTCGCGGAAATGTTCAACCACTCTGCTTCCATCATCGAACAACCCCAGGAAGCCCACCGCTATATGGAGGAAGAAGTGATTCCCTTTATGGAAGAAACCAGGGAACTCGCTACTGATGCCCATGATGGACTGGTAAATGAAGAGATCAGGGAACTGAACGATACCACGATCGAGTATTTGGATCTGACGCTCGATTCCCTTCAGAAAATTGCTGAGTTATCGGCAATCGATGTTGATACGATGGATTTTGATACGGTGACTGAAGAAACATACCAAAAGGCTGTAAAGCTAAATGAGGAGAACATAGAGCTGCAGGAGAAAATAGAACGAACCGGAGTGGAAATGGACCGGCAAATTGATGAGATTTTAAGCAAACAATGACTGCAGAAAAGGAGGCGGAAAATGCCTTCTGTTTTCATTTGAGAGGATGATTTCTCGAAAAGCCGGTCTCTGTTTTGCTTGCGTCAAAGAAGGGGATGATTGTATAGAGACGTGAAGTTCGTACAAATGAATAACCGGGGAGGTCGTTGGATGGGGGCTGTCTGGAGATTTTATCGTGATCAGTCATTTATGCTGAAAATGTCTGTCGGTTTTCTGCTCGGCATCGTGGCCGGGTTAATATTCGGAGAGTCGGCAGGCGTGCTGTCGCCGCTCGGGGAACTGCTGCTTCGGCTGCTGCATCTGATAGTGATTCCGCTTATTGTCTTTACGCTGATTGCGGCGGTGGACCAGCTGAATCCCGCCAAACTTGGAAGGATCGGCGGGAAGGTCTTTATCTTTTATTTCATTACAACGGGAATTGCGATCGTCTTCGGAATCCTTCTGGCACTTCTGATCAGGCCGGGTGTAGGACTGACCCTCCCGGATGCGCAAGTGGATGTGCCTGAGCGCCCGACCATCGTGGAAACCCTGCTGGCGATTGTTCCCGATAATCTGTTTTCTGCATTGGTAAACGCCGATATACTTGGGCTGATCTTTATTTCGGTCGTTGTCGGATTATCGATCTCTTCGATGATCCATTCAGATGAGGAGCGGATCAGCAAGATGGGACACTTCCTCAGCGATTTGACTGTCAGCCTGAGTGAAGTGACATTCCGCGTGCTGAACGGTATCCTTCAATATGCTCCAATCGGTATCTTTGCCATCGCAGCATCGGCAATCGGATCTCAGGGACTTCAAACTTTGGTTTCTCTCGGAAAATTAACGGTAGTGATCTATGGAGGCATCGTGCTCCAATTTGTACTGGTCTATTTTATCATCATGAAGCTCTTTGGCGTCCGAATCGGTGAGTTCTTCAGAAACGTAAAGGAGGCGGTGGGCACGGCGTTTATGACGTCATCCAGCTTGGGGACGCTGCCTGTCACCATGAAAGCGGCAAAGCGTGCCGGCATCAGTGATGATGTCGCCTCATTCTCCTTGCCGCTGGGAGCTACTGTCAATATGGACGGAGCGGCGATCCGGCTTGGTGCATCAGTCGTGTTTGCCGCAGACATCGTTGGGCTGGATCTTGGTTTCGCTGCGATTCTCGGAATTATCGTGACCGGCACACTCGCTTCCGTCGGTACGGCGGGTGTTCCGGGTGCTGGTCTCATCGCCCTGTCGATCGTTCTCACTCAGGCCGGCCTGCCCATCGAAGTTGTGGCGCTTGTCGCCGGTATCGACGCGATTCTCGGGATGGGCGCGACGGCTACGAATGTGACGGGGGACCTGGTCGGCGCAGCCGTTGTGGACAAAAGCGAGGAAAGGCGCATGGCCAAACCTTGAAAGGGCATGAAGTAGGCGATCTATCTGGAACGGGCAGATCGCTTCTTTATCCTTTGGCCACGTATTTATATGGATGATTGTGAAAGCTTTCACAGATAATTTACGTATATAAAGATAGTCACAACTTACGTTTGGAAGGTCCGAAGCTCTTCGGGTTTGCGCACAAATCGACCGTGATCGCGTATGAAAAAAGTGAATGGTCCGTTCTTGTATGCGTACGAATTCATCATGTTCGCTTGAGAAAAAGAGGGGGTTGGCCCGAGTTTGCACTTGAATTTCAAAAGTTCGCTTGCGAAAAATATAGAAGGTGGAGGAATGTTGAATGGAGATAACAATCAGACAAAGTCTGCCTAGTGATTTTGAGTCGATCAGACACGTGGTGGCGCAAGCCTTCCGGGATGTGGAAATGAGCAATCAGGATGAATATGTTCTGGTAGGCCGGCTGCGTACATCCGACGCCTATGTTCCGGAGTTGTCCATCGTGGCGGAAAATGAGACCGGTCAAATCGTCGGTCATATTCTGCTGAGCAGGATCTCGATCGTGGACGGAGCGAAAGCCGAAGAGTCCTTGGCGATGGCACCGGTCTCCGTCCTTCCAAACCATCAGAATCAGGGAATCGGAAGCCGTCTGGTCCGGGCTGCATTGGACAGGGCAAAGGAACTCGGGTACGGTTCAGTCATCGTCCTTGGACATCCCGGATTCTACCCGCGGTTTGGTTTCAGGAAAGCATCGGAGTGGGGGATCCGCCCGCCGTTTGATGTTCCTGACAATGCATTTATGGCGCTGGAATTACAAGAAGGCGCATTCAAACAGGCTGGCGGTGTTGTCCGGTATCCGGAGCCTTTTAATGAATCAGCAATCGAATCGATGTGAACGGGGCATCGTTTTTTTGTGCAGAATAATATGTTGCATTTGCACTAATTTAAAAGTAACATGATGATTAAGTTGATGTTGCAAATGCACCTATCAGTAGGAGTGTGAGAACAATTGGAGCTGTTGCGGGAAATCGGGATGATCGCAAGGTCGCTGGATTCACTCAGTAATATCGAGTTCAAGGAAGTGGATCTGTCGAAGGGTCAGTATCTGTACTTGGCCAGGATTTGTGAGCAACCGGGGATGATCCAGGAAAAACTCGCCGAGAGGATCAAGGTCGACCGGACGACGGCTGCACGGGCGATTATGAAATTGGAGGAAAAAGGGCTCATCGAAAAAAGGGACGCCGAGGACAACCGGAAAATCAAAATGCTTTTTCCGACGGAGAAGGGCCTCGAAGTATATCCGTTCATCATGAGGGAGCATGCGCACTCCAATTCTGTTGCGCTGCATGGGTTTTCTGAAGATGAGGCGGATATTCTCCTCCGGCTTATCCGGCGAGTCAGAAAAAACGTGGAAAAAGATTGGGAATACGTGAAGAAAGGAAACAAGCGAAGTTATTGAACAAGGAGGAAAAGTAATGACTGTTGAAATCAGACCGTGTGGGTTGGGAGATCTGGAAACACTGCGGAACATCAGCATCGAGACGTTTACTGAGACATTTGAATCTCACAATTCCCCCGAAAATCTTCGTGCCTACCTGGATCAGGCATTTGATCCGGAGCGGCTAAAAACGGAAATGTCCAATCCGGAGTCCAGGTTTTTCTTCATCGAAAAAGACGGGGAAACCGCCGGCTATCTAAAGATCAATACCGGGGACGCCCAGTCAGAAGAAATGGGCGGCGACTCGTTTGAAGTGGAAAGGATCTATATCAGCAACAGGTTCCAGAAGCAGGGGCTCGGCAAAATCCTGTTTGGTCACGCTTTAGACATCGCCAGAAAGGAAGGGAAAACAAAAGTCTGGCTGGGTGTCTGGGAGGATAACGAGAATGCCATTGCATTTTATGAGAAACTGGGTTTTATCGCTGCAGGCGCACACTCGTTTTTCATGGGGGATGATGAGCAGACCGACATCATCATGGAAAAACAATTGGATTAAAGGGGGAATTCGATGTTCATTCCAAAGCTTTTCAAGGTGGCCGACTTTGAGGAAATCAGGAAATTCGTTGAGGCGCACGCATTCGGATCCATCGTGACTGTACATAATGGACGGCCGGTCGCGACCCATCTGCCGTTCCAGTTCCGGCGGATCGGGGAAGAGTGGCATATCACAGGGCATTTCGCCAAGGCGAATCCCCAGTGGAAAACAATTGCGGAGCAGGAAGTGCTCGTGATGATCCAGGGACCGCATGCCTATGTCTCGTCTTCCTGGTACACCCATGAAAATGTTTCGACCTGGAACTACCAGGCTGTCCATCTTTACGGTGAGGCACAGCTCATGGACGAGAAGGAACTGGAGGAAGAGCTCGCCCTGCTGATGAGAAAATACGAGCAGCACCGCCAGAATGCAGTGCTGTGGGAAAACCTGTCGGCGGAAACCAAACAGCAGATCAATGGTGTTGTCGGTTTTAAAATCAGGGTGGGCGAGATCCAGGCGGCGTACAAATTAAGCCAGAACCGGAACAGCACGGATTACCAAAACATCATTGACGGTTTGCGCAGTGAAGGCAGTCCGGAAGCAGATCAGATGGCCACGCTGATGGAGAAGAGGGGCGGAAAGTAAAAAGAAGCCGATGCGTCAGTCTGCATCGGCTTCTTCTTCTGTTACAGGATATACCACTTCGCCGTCCTCCCGTTTGACCGGCTCCGCACCCCACCGGCCCGGCTGATGAGGCTCGATGACGGTCTTTTCTTCTTTTCCGTCAAGAATATGAAAAACCTCACCGCCGTGAAGGGAGACATAATTGCTGATGAGCATGCGGTGGCAGCGTGCGGGATGGCGTTCCGAACAGCAGACTGCCGCCCGTCTGCCCGCCGCAGCGTCCCGAAGCTTTTCAAGGCCTTCTTTGAAATCGTCTTCCTGGGTATAGTCGGCATAGTTGTGGAAGGAGCGGTTATTCCAGCCCGCATTGACTTCATCACTGATAATTTTGGACTTTCGCCGCCGGCCTCCTAGCTCACGGATATGCAAGTAGCCGACGCCGTTTTCCGGAAGCCATTCCTTCATCCGGTCTGTATGGAACCAGGGGAATTTCCGGCTCCCGGGAAAAGCCCGTACGTCTACAAGCAGTTCCACACCTGCATCATGAAGCAATTTCAAAAACTCCTCTTCGTTATGCGTTGAATGTCCGATTGTATATAGTTCCATTTGAACACCCGCTTTGATTTGCTGTTAATGATCTTGTTCCCTAAAACAAATCCGGACAATCATTTCGGAAAAAGGTGTTTGACGAAATGAAAGATTATGATAATATAGAAAACAATCCTTATCGAATAACTTGGATTAGATCATTAAAGGGGAGAAAACGAGATGGCGATCATGAACGTGCAAGCAACGGCAACACTAAAAGAAAATGTACGGGTGGAAGTCGAGGCGCGTGGGCATCAGGTGGTCATTGACGAGCCGGAGGCGCTCGGAGGGACTGACCAGGGGATGAATCCTGTGGAACTTCTGCTGTCGGCACTGGGGGCTTGCCAGGCGATTGTCGCCAGGACATATGCCAAAAAGTTCGATATCGACCTGAAAAGCTTCCGTGTGGATCTGGAAGGGGAGCTGGACATCGACGGCTTCCTCGCGAAATCAGACGTCCGTGCCGGATTCCAGAACATCACGCCGGTGTTTTATATTGAAACGGATGCCGCAGAGGAAAAAGTTCAGGCGTTCAAAGAATTTCTTGAGGCCCATTGCCCGGTCGGAGACACGATTGCCAATCCTGTCGAACTGGCCCCCGCAAAAGTTGTTATCGGGACTCCGGCTAACTGAGGCACTGATCCGCATTAAAAAAGCAAAGGCATCCCCTTTGCTTTTTTCTTATGCCGTCCCGCGGTCCCAAACTCGCGCTCATAACGTTTCCGATTATGGGGAATGGCATGTAAAACGAGGAACAGGCAGGGAACCGGGCTCCCTGCCTGCAGTCGCTCCTCAACATGTGATTGTGTCCATGGCTTATGCGACATTCCGGCAAGCTTCTGCGCACTTCATGCACGCTTCTGCACACTTCTGGCAGTGCTCATGGTCGTGCTTGCTGCATTCTTCGCCGCAAGCTTTACAGATGTCTGCGCAAACTTGGGCGAGTTGGCTGACGAATGGTGAATTCCGGCTGATCGCCGCTTCGAGGAAGCTGCAAATATCCGCGCATTCACGGTCAAGCCGGATACACTCTGCCATCATCTTCACATCTTCTTCCTTTAGGCAGGCATCAAAGCAGTGATTACAGGCCTCCATGCATTCATGCAGCGCCTTCAACAGCTCCTGATGTTGTGCGTGAGCCACGGTGCCATCCCTCCTGTTTGAACCTGTTTGATTGTACATTTATCCTTTTCCCGTCTGAGAGGTGACGAAACAGGATAAATTTCGACAAGTTCATGTTTTTGAGAGCGAAACAGCGGGAAATATGGTAACTTGAATAGGTAAGGAGTGATGAAAATGACACACGTGATTACGGCACCGTGCATCGGCGAAAAAGCCGGTGAATGTGTGGACGTATGTCCGGTAGATTGCATTCTTGAAGGTGAGGACCAGTTCTTTATCGATCCGGATCTCTGCATCGACTGCGGAGCCTGCACAGCGGTTTGCCCGGTCGACGCAATCTTCTACGAAGACGACCTGCTTCCTGAAGACCAGCCGTTCGTCGAAAAAGCAAAACAATTCTTTATGGAAGCATAAAACCGGGGCCGAAAAGGCTCCGGTTTTTCTTATAACTCGTTTTCCTTCATTGCATCCGGGGAATGATGTCAGGTAGTGCTGCCGACCGTTGACCGGCAAGGAAATTATGAGTTGATGACAAACCGATTTGAAGGAAAAGTGGTTCTGATTACGGGTGAAGGTTCCGGACTCGGAAGGTCTTCCGCGCTTCAAAAGGCGCCAAGCTTTCTCTGGACGACTTGAATGAGCAGGGACTTGAAGAGACCAGGCAGTCGGTCATGGAAGTTGTTGCGAAAGCGGAAGTCCTTCTGCTTACTGCGAACGTGGCTGAAGAAGAACAGGTAAAAAAATATGTCGATGACACAGTATCCCGATTTGGACAGATTGACGGATTCTTCAATAATGCCGGCGTCGAAGGAAAACAAGATCTGACGGAGGACTTCGGCAGCAATGAATTCCAAAAAGTCGTCAGCATCAACCTGAATGGCGTCTTTTTCGGCATGAAGTATGTACTGGCTGTCATGAAGAAACAGGGTTCCGGATCGATTGTCAAAACGGCATCCGTAGGAGGCATCCGGGGAGTGGGCAACCAGTCGGGCTATGCTGCCAGTAAACATGGCGTCGTCGGCGACAATTGGGAAGAGGTCGGCAAGGAATTTGTTCAGCCAAACCCGATGAAGCGCTTCGGCAAGCCGGAAGAAGTGGGCTATCTGGTTGCTTTTCTTCTTTCTGATCAGGCCAACTTCATCAATGCGGCTGTTGTTCAAATTGATGGCGGCTAATCTTACAAATATTAATATAAGAAGAAAAGGGGCTGTCCAATAAGTAATGACCTCCTTTTATCTATTGCAAACAGCAATGGCGTCGGGAGACTCCTCGAAAATGCTTCGCATTTCCTTCGTGCCAGGCGGATTCGAGGAGGTTTTTCTGTCCTGCGGGAATAGCGTTAGCCGAAGACCCCGGATGTTGCGCATCGCGAAGCGTTGCGCACAGACTGGCGCCGGCTAAGGCAACGCCCGCGGAAAGCGACCAAAGCCACTGCTGTTTACTTTTTATGCTGGAAATATGCTTTTCGGACAGCCCCTTTATTTCCTTTTGGCAGATATAAATAATAAGCAATCATGATTAATCATTAATATTCTGCACAACCATTCGCAGAAAATTAAACGCTTAAAGACCGTGTCAAAGATAAGGATTCAATATACCAATATAGCTTTATTCATGACTGTAGAGAGTGAATCTGCACGAGTAGTGATAAAGCCACATTGACAGTTTCGATTTAGTTACATATATTTTATTCATTCAGATAATTGAAAACGCTTTCTTTTTTGGCTTCAACGACGGTTTCCGTCGATTCAAAATAAAGGGAGGTTGTTTGCTTGTACGTTTCCGACCGCATCATGTATTTATTTTCCGGACTTATTGTTCTGTCGTTGGTCGGCATGTTCCTGCAGTCATGGAGGCTCATCCTGTATCCGTACCTGGTCGTGATCGGGGTTGCCATCACTATCGGGATCTGGAAGGCGGTCAGGAATAGGCCGGCTTTGCTGTGGGTTCCGATCTCAGTCGCCGGGGGATACATCGTTTTGTTCGTCACGCTCGACCTGATCACTCGTAACGATCCGGCCGGCGGAAGTACCTATGTGCTGGGAATGACCCCTGGTCTCGCCCTCTACCTGCTCGGCATTCTCCCGTTGGCGGTGATCGCTTCTCTGATTTATGCCCTGATTTTTGATCCGGGTGACATCGAAGAGATGGAGAATGAGTTCAAAACCGGGGAGGCTGCCAAATGAACGTAACCATCGTCAGTATTGTCGGATTCTATCTGCTGGTTTGTATCCTGATAGGCGTCTGGGCCACCCGACGAACAAAATCTGCGAGTGACTTTCTGGTTGCAGGCAGAAGTCTTGGAATGTTTGTCATGGCTATTGCGGCGTTTACTTCCATCCAGAGCGGATTTGGACTGTTGGGAGGTGCGGGGCAGACCTTTACCGGCGGTATGGGGTTTGCTGCGGGTGTTCTGATCGCAGCGCCATTAGGTTTCGCCCTGACCTGGTTCCTGGTCGGGAAACGGATCTGGGCAATGGGTGAGATGGGGGATGTCTTTACCCTTGGAGATGTTGTGGAAAAGCGCTATAACAGCCGGGCGGTTCGTGGCTGGCTTGGGTTTGCGATTACGCTCGGTGTTATCGGCTATCTGGGCACGCAGGTTCAGGCGATGGGTGTCATCATGCACTCGATATTCGGTGTGTCACCGGCTGTAGGGGCACTGATCGGCCTGGGAATCCTGGCATTCTACTCGGTCGGGGGCGGTATCATCGCTTCTGTTTACACAGATTTGTTCCAGGGAGTCATAATGATCATCGTCTCGATCGTGATCTTCTTCTTCGCATTAAACGTCGGCGGCGGCATGCAGAACATCACGGAAACGCTTCAATCCTCGGATCCGCTGCTCGCATCTCCCTTCGGCAATTTCTCTCTGATCACGATCGCCTGCTGGTTCCTCCTGTTCAGTCTCGGAGCGGCAGGACAGCCTCATTTCATCAATAAATTCCTGATGATCAAAAGTGCCAAGGAACTGCGCTGGGGCGCATTCACTGCCGGTCTGGCTTATGCGATTACGGTGCTTCTTGTTGTCAGTATCGGACTGACCGCCCGCTCCCTGCAAATCCAGGGCCGGTTCCCGGAGGTTGCGTCAGCGGATGATTCACTGGTCGTGTTCGTTACGACATTTACGCCTTCCATCATCGGGGGGCTTGTCCTTGCCGGTCTGCTGGCTGCCATCATGTCAACAGGTTCCGGTTTTGTCACCCTTGGTGCGGCAAGCCTGGTGCGGGACATCCCGCGCGCATTCGGCAAGGAGATCAAGAATGAGTTGCTCTGGAACCGGGTTGTCGTATTTGTCCTCCTCGTGGTCTCGACTCTATTCTCATTCTATATGGATACGCTTGTGGCGCTTCTGGGTGTCTTTGGGTGGGGCACATTTGCAGCCGCCGTATTCCCGGCAGTGGTGCTCGGTCTGGTTTGGAAACGGGCCACAAAGCAGGGGGCCATCACCAGCATCATCCTTGGGGTATCACTGAACTTCGCCTTTGAAATCCTTAACAAGTATGGCATCACCCTTCTCCCTGAAGGCGTGGTCGTCGGAGCCATTTCACTCGTCATCTCGATTCTCGGCTTTGTCGTCGTCTCGCTGATGACTCAGCCTCAGGAATCAGCAGAAATGGAACAGCCTCCACTCAAGGCAATGGAAGGCTGAACATCAACTGACAGGAGGGGACGCACATGGACGTCGGATATTTGCTGGACAGGGTGGAGCCCCGTCTGCAGACTTTGCACCCGGACAAGGAAGCACTGGCCCTGGAAACAGGGGAGACCTGGACATACGGAAAACTGAATGAGATGACCAACCGATACGCCAATGTTCTTTCGGGGATAGGAGTCAGAAAGGGCGACCGCGTCGGGATGCTGCTGTTTAACTCTCTGGAATACTTCGCCCTGTATTTTGCGATTGCCAAAATCGGCGGCATCGCAGTGAGGATGAATTTTAGGTTGGAATCGGAGGAACTGGAGTACATTTTGAATGATTCCGGCACGAAGGTGCTCTGCTTTGACTCGTCGCTTTCAGAGCGTTTGGAGCCTGTCAGGGATCGCATACCCGTCGAATCTTTCATTTGCTATGACGCCGATGGGGAAGCACCGGCGTGGGCGGATAGCTGGGATAAGCTTTTAAAGGGAGATAGGGAACTGGCAGTGCGCCCGACGCTCGAAGAAACGGACCCGGTCATGCTGATGTATACATCCGGTACGACAGGGCGACCGAAAGGAGCACTCTGGACACATCGGAACACGATCTGGTTCGCAACGTTGCAATCCCTGAAATGGAACTTTGACGGAGATACTGTCGGCATGACCACCGGCCCGCTTTATCATGTGGGGGCGATGGAGGATGTGGCGCTTGCTGTTCTGTTGTCAGGGGGGACGGTTGTGATTTCCAAGAGCGGAAACTTTGAAATCAGGCGGACGCTGGAGGTGATCGAAGAAAAGGAAGTGACGGATGTCTTCCTGTTCCCGTTCATGATTTATGAGATGCTGAAGCTGAATGAAATCGAAGCTTTTGGATTGACGTCGTTGAGGACGATTTATTCGGGAGGCGACCCAATCATTTCCTGGGCAATTGACCGTTTGAATGAACTGTTTCCGCATATCGGCCTTGTCCAGGTGTATGGTTTGACCGAAGGAACGCCGATCGCCGTTTCACTGGACCCGGCAGATTCAAAAACAAAGGGATACACAGCCGGCAAGCCGATGCCGTTCACAGAAGTGAAAGTAGTCGGGGAGCAGGGTGAAGCGCTGCCTGCAGGAGAGATCGGTGAAATCTGCACGAAGGGTCCGGCGGTCGTCTCGGAATACTGGAACAAGCCGGAAGCCACTGCCAAGACATTCGTTGATGGCTGGTGCCATACAGGGGACCTTGGTGTTCTGGATGCAGAGGGTTTTCTGACCATCTCGGGACGCAAAAAAGATATGATCCGTAGCGGTGGAGAAAACATCTATCCTGTGGAAGTCGAAGATGTGCTGATCCGGCATGAGGCCGTCCAGGATGTGGCTGTCGTCGGAATACCGGATCCGAAATACATCGAGACGGTGTGCGCGGTCATTGTGACGAAGCCCGGATGGTCCGTTACGGAACAGGAACTCCTTGAATTTACCGATGGCAAATTGGCGCGATATAAAAAGCCGCGCTCATTTGTCTTCCTGGACGAACTGCCGAGAACAGCATCCGGCAAGGTCCAAAAATTCCGTCTGAGGGAAGAGTTCAAGCATCTGCGCGAACCGCAAGTAAAATTCTGAATGGGGGAAAAGACATGTTTAATAAATACTACGGGGAAGTGCCAGTCGGAGAAGAGTGGGAATCCGGCGGACGCACGATCACTGAAGCGGATATTGTGAATTTTGCCGGGGTGAGCGGTGATTTCTATCCGCTCCACATCGACCGGGAATATGCGAAGAATACACCGTTCGGCGAGCCGATCGCGCATGGAATGCTGGTGCTGTCGGTTGCGACCGGTCTGATGAATTTCACGCCTGGTATTATTGCTGCCTTCTATGGGATGGACAAAATCCGATTTGTCCGTCCGACCCTGATCGGAGATACCATCAGAGTCAGAATGAAAGTGGCCGATAAACAGGAGCGGAAAAACGGAACCGGGGTCATCGCCTACGAGACGGAAATCGTCAATCAGCGAGGTGAAGCGGTAATTGCGGGGACGCTCAGGCTGCTGCTCAACGAGGCGCACGTAGGTGCGGAAGTGTGAATGGATTAGGGCCATCCTGACAGATGGCCATTTTTAATTGTTTGGGTCTGCATGTTCAAAGTGATTGTGTGATTCAAAGGAATTCCCGTTTTATCGGTTTTCCTCTTGGTTTAATGGGAATAGTGTATGAAACGGGAGGGGATGTGGTTGGAAACCTTGAAAACCATCGATGAATTTGTCGGGGCGGCGATGGGATTCGATGCGGAGGCGCATCCGGGAAACCTGTTCGTAAGCCAGTCATCGGAAAACGGATTTGAAGCTGAAGAAATTGTTGTGGGCGATGAAGATTCAGTCCGGAAGCAAGTCACACAGGTTTTCGAAGTCCTTCTCGAAACGGAGCGGGGATCCTACTATTTTCATTACACGTTCAGCGACCCGGCGGAAATCGAGGAAATCATAGCTAAGCTGCAGCCGGTCTATGAACGGTTCCCAAAGCTTGTGCTGCCAAGCGAGGAGATGGCCGAAAAAGTCGCGGTCGCATAGTAACGAATTGACCGGCACCAAAAAGGTGGCCGGTTTTTTGTATTAAGGACTACTTTCAATAGTATTTGCAAAAATTTGCAGAGCAGAGCGATATGTGTGCAAAACAGCTCAAAATAATGGAGCGGCAGCTATATTCACAGCAAAACCGATTAAGTTCCTGCATGGATGACTGGACAAAAAATTATTTTAGCCAAAAGTATTTAAATCTGTCTGAAAATATGTATAATATAGTCATTATTCTTTTTTCATGAGTATACGATATATCGCGTACCTTGAATATCAAGGAGGAAGATGTATGATGGGGAACATGCAGATCAGCATCAATGAGTGCCAAGAACGGAAAACGAAGCCATCCACGGACGGCATCGCATTCGGGCGCAACTTCACAGACCATATGTTCATTGCGGATTATACGGAAGGGATTGGCTGGCACGATCACCGCATCGTTCCTTATGAGCCGATTACACTGGATCCGTCCGCGATCATCTTCCATTATGGGCAGACCGTATTCGAAGGGCTCAAGGCTTACCGGGCGAAAGACGGTGCAATCCGCCTTTTCCGTCCAGAGGAAAATTTCCGCCGGATGAACGAATCCTGCGATCGTCTCTGCATGCCTCAGATCAATGAAGCAGATGCTTTGGAAGCGCTCAGGACACTGATCAAGGTCGACAGGGAATGGGTACCGGAAGCAGAAGGGACTTCCCTCTATATCCGTCCCTACATGATTGCGACAGAACCGCATCTTGGTGTCGCGCCTTCACTTATGTACAAGTTCATCATCATCCTGTCTCCGGTCGGCATGTACTACAAGGAAGGGATCGCCCCGGTCAAGATTCTTGTAGAGAACGAGTATGTCCGTGCGGTGGCAGGGGGCACAGGTGCTGCGAAAACTGCGGGCAACTATGCCGCTTCACTGAAAGCACAGGCAGTGGCAGAAAAGATGGGTTATTCCCAGGTTCTCTGGCTCGACGGCGTCGAGAAGAAATATGTTGAAGAAGTCGGCAGCATGAACGTCTTCTTCAAGATCGATGGAGAGGTCGTCACGCCTGCACTCAATGGCAGTATCCTCGGAGGCATCACGCGCAAATCAATCATCGAGATGCTGAAATCGTGGGGTGTCTCGGTGACCGAGCGTCGCATCACCATGGAAGAGATTAAAACCGCCCAGCAGGAAGGACGTCTCGATGAGGCATTCGGCACCGGAACGGCGGCTGTCATCTCACCAATCGGTGAATTCAGCTGGAAGGGCGATTCTTTCACCATCCATGGTGGTAAGGCAGGCGAACTGTCGACAAAGCTCTACGAAGAACTCACAGACCTGCAGACCGGCGTGAAAGAAGACACGTTCGGATGGGTAACAGAAATCCGTGAAGAAGCGGTTGTCAGGAATTAATCATTTAAAAAGCTCCCCTGGTGGGAGCTTTTTCTATTGCCTATTTGCTTGGGATGGTGAAGGTCAAAGAGGTAAACATTCAGGGGGGGGCTTGGAAATTGGCCTACATGAAGGTGGTCTGATGTGGACCTAACCGGCAGTGTTTTGACTTAAAATTGGCAAGTAAATTTCAACTTCTTCACCGGTGTCTGCAGGAATATAGACTTCAACAATATATTCTTCACGGTTGATATGAAAACCGCTTTCCATGGTCTGTTTCAGCAAAGCGGCATGAAGACCCTGTAAGTCTTCCATGGTTCCTCTTGCTGTTGCGTAATGTCCCAGCACTTCCATATAGGTCATTCCAAGCGGAACTTTATCTAAAGGTACATCGACCAATAAGCCTACATAAAATTCACCTTCGAGATGGTCGTGGCTTTTCTTGGGTTCGAATACTGCGATTTCTTTTCCGGCAACAGATTCAATTCCGCCTGATCGCACAATGACTTCCTGAGCTGCTTTCGGAACGAGTGTTCCAAATTCTTCAAAAGCTCCTGTACCTTTTACCCCAACTAACCTAAACTGCTTGTTTACTGTTTTAAGTTTCATCTGACACCTCCTAAGTCGCTGTGTAACAAATTCTAGAAAACAGGTTACTATTCCTACCTAATTCGGTGAATGATTTTGTATACTGATGATGTAAGGATAAGAAGGAGATGATGGTAATGGCAAATTCAAAAGCAAAGAAACTTCGCCTTAAGATCGAACGGGAGGACCGCATGAATCCAGAACAAAAACGGTTCCGTAATGTCGGTCTGACAACAAGAGTTAAAAGAGACAAAACCAAATATACGAGAAAAGGTCGTTCCGCCAGTGACTTCAAGAGTCAACGTGGAGACGGCCTTTTTTATTTGCCTGAGCATATTTGACGAATCCATAAACAATCAGCGACTATAAGAAGCGGGATTGAGAGTGCAAAGTGATGAAACGGTTTCTCTATTGCCCAAAGAGGGGATAATGGTATCAGAGATCAAACGGAGGGGTCATCATGAAAACTATAGAAAACAAAATGCTTGTCAAAGAAGACTTCAGTAACCGGGAAGATCTTCCCGAGTGGCTGTTGCGTGAATATCAGACGTTCCACAATACTGTTACGGACAAGACGTTTCCCTGCTATTTCGGGATGGCTGCAGAACTCGGCGGTGAGTTGCGGTACGCCTATATCGAGAGGGAAGATTGGTCCAATCTCCCAAAGGCTCTGATGGAATTCCTGAAACTGTTCGAAAACCCTAAACACAAACGGTATGGTTTCTTTGTATTTGTAGAACCGTTTGAGAAAGAAGGTGACCTGGAGGATTACCGGAAAGAGTTCTGGGATATTCTCCAGTACCTTCACGAACAGGACCCGGTCGAATGGCCGGCGGATGCTCCGAAAGATCCGGACCATCACCTATGGGATTTCCGCTTTGGCGGTGAGCCGATATTTGTCTTCGGCAATGCTCCGGCTTATAAGCAGCGGAAGACCCGCGACCTTGGCAATGCAATGGTACTTGGATTCCAGCCACGTAAAATCTTCAAGGGACTGGAGGGAACGGAGCCTGGTGGCATCAATTCGCGGGATAAAGTCCGGGAACGCGTGGAGAAATGGGATAACTTGCCGAAGCATCCGGACATCAGCCACTTCGGTGACCCCACGCACAATGAATGGAAACAATTTTTTATCGGGGACGATATTGTGCCGATCGAGGGCAAGTGTCCGTTTAAACATAAGGATATGAACTGACTAATACCAGACATGTAAAACGCCTCCCGATAATGGGAGGCGTTCATTGTATTAATATGCTTTAGTGGCAACCAAATCGTCGCGGACCACTTTCTTATAACCGACGATTTCCTGGATTTCATCGCCATCGATGGTTTCCTTCGTCATGAGTGCGTCCACAAGGCGGGCGTATTCGGAAGGATGGCTCTTGATCAGCAGTTCTGCCATCTCAAGGGCTTCTTCGAACAGTTCCTGCATTCGTGCTTCTTTTTCATTATTGTTGAACGTGAGCCTGAACCCGTCTTGGAGAAGACCGGTGTCAACCATTTCCTCGAGCAGGTGTTTGGCCTGTTGGACATCACCGCCGACACCCAGGCTATGTTCTCCAAGATGGAGCCGCTCGGCTACGCCGCCGGCAAGGATCATGGAGACACGGTCAAGCTGCTCACTCACGGTCGACAGATGCAGTTCCTTCTGTAGAGGAGCGACATAGCCAAGTGCCATACCGCGCGGGATGATCGTCGCCTTTCGGACGGAGCCCGGGTTTGTGAGCGCCTGAACCAGCGCGTGGCCGGCTTCGTGGATAGCTACCCGGTGTTTTGTGTCCGGATCGTTCAGGGAGCGGGCAGTGCTTCCGAGAATAGTGCGGTCGATCGCAAAGTCCAAGTCTCTCTTGGCGATTTCGGTACGGCCATCCCGGAGTGCCCGCCGGCTGGCCATTTCAAACAGGGAGCTTAGCTCAGCGCCGGAAAAACCGGAGGTGCTTTCAGCCAGTGAGTCAAAAGATGCTGCGACTTCCGGTGCGAATACTTTGCCTTTCGTATGGATATCGATGATCTCCCGTCGGCCCTGGGTATCCGGCAGCGGGACCTGAAATTCAAAGTCGATCCGGCCCGGACGGACGAATGCGTCATCCAGCATATCTTTCCGGTTGGTCGCCGCGATAAAGAGGATTCCGTCGTTGTCGTTACCGCCGTCCAATTGGACAAGAAGTTCAGTGAGGGTTTTTTCGGATTCCTCGCCGCCGTGCTGCTTCCGCTTGCCTGCCAGCGCGTCAACTTCGTCAATAAAGATAACAGCGGGGCGCTGCTTGCGGGCGTTCTCGAAAAGAGTACGGACGCGGGATGCGCCGACACCGACGAACATTTCGGTGAAGGCGGCACCGCTCGAGGAAAAGAACGTCGCGCCGATTTCCCGGGCAATAGCCTGTGCGAGAAGCGTTTTCCCGGTGCCCGGAGGTCCATAGAGAAGGATTCCCCGGGGCGGTGTCAGACCGACTTCTTCTGCGGCTTTCGGATCCTTCAGAACGGCCAGCGCCTGCCCGATTTCGTCTTTCATCTCATCAGGGATTCCACCGATGTCGTCGAGTGTGACATCCGGGAGCGGAGCGGCTTTAGCGGCGCTCTGTTTCATTGAAGAAGCCGTTCCGAGCTTGCCTTTTCGGTAGAGGATGAAGAATGTCACTGCGATGGCACCGAAAATCCCGGCGAGGAGGAGCCGGTCTGCAGTACTTTGTTTTGAATACTCATAGTTCACTGCGTGATTCACAACCAGCTGTTCGACACTCTGGCTGTTCGGCGGGACGTTTGTCCGGTAAGTTCCGTCCGGCGTTTCAAGAGTCAGCGTACCGGAAGCCGATTCGGTGAGCGTCATCATCGTGCCGGCGTCAGATTGGACCAGTTCCTGGATTTTTGCGAACGGGACCTCTGTCGGCCGGGTGCTGTCGTACCAGAACCACCCGGCTCCACCGACTGCCACGACGAGAAGCAATGCGACAAGAAACACTTTTGAAGAAAGTTTGGAAATCGGCTTCAAGACGGTCAACTCCTAAGTCAGAATAAGCCCATTATAGCGGAATTTCTTGTTCCTTTGTAGGAAAAAGAGTTGAGTCATATCTTACAATTTATTGTCGGTAAGGAAAGAGTCGGCCTGATAAAAGAATGAACAATCATTCATTGCGTCTTGACATGATTGGAATGGAGGGTAAGAATGAGAGTGGAAGTGTCTTAATGATCTGAATTCGAAAAGGGGTGGGGGATATGCTCAAACTGCCAGTGATCGTGGCACCGATGTTCCTGGTGTCCAATCCGGAAATGGTGATTGAATCAGGGAAGGCGGGTGTCATCGGAACGTTTCCGCTGCTGAACGCGCGTCCCGTATCGGCGTGCGCGGAGTGGCTTCAGCAGGTGAAGGATGGACTGGGTGATACGCCTTGGGGAGTCAACTTCATCTGCCATAAAAAAGCGAATCAGCGTTACAGTGAAGACCTGGAATTGATCAGGAAATACGAGCCGCCGATCGTCATCACCTCACTTGGCCATCCGGGGGAGGTTGTCGAAGTGGTGCATGCATACGGCGGCAAGGTTTATTCGGACGTTGCTAACGTGAAGCATGCGAAAAAAGCCGCACAGAGCGGCGTGGACGGGCTCATACTTGTCTGCGCAGGCGCGGGAGGCCACGGCGGATTGCTGAATCCGTTCGCCTTTATCTCGTCGGTGAAGACATTCTATGACGGGGCGATTATCCTTTCCGGTGCGATGTCAAGCGGTGCGGACGTGGCGGCCGCACGTGCGATGGGAGCGGATTATGCCTACCTAGGCACGCGGTTCCTCGCAGCTGAAGAAAGCGCTGCATTTGAAGACTACAAACAGATGGTCATTGACTCGACCGTGGAGGACATCATATACACAGATGCGATTAGTGGAGTTCCGGCCAACTTCCTGACTCCTTCGTTGATCAGGCAGGGACTGGATCCGGAGAATCTGAAAGGGACAACGGGCAAACTGGACTTCTCCGGTGAAGACGAAATTAAAGCCTGGCGGGATGCCTGGTCCGCCGGCCAGGGCGTCACCAATGTCACCGAACGCGAAACTGTGGCGCAAATTGTGGAGAAGTTGACGAAAGAATACGAAGCTGCAATCGACAGGCTCGCGGAAGACCGCAGCGGGATTGTTCATTAAGATATGTAGGAGGCACCGGCCAACGCTGGTGCTTTTTTGATGGGAATTTACGGAGCGGGAAGAGGAGTTGCCGACGCGAAATGTATTGTTGCGGTCGCGAGAAATCGGTTCGTGCGGACGTGAATCCGGACGTTGTGGCCGCGAAGAGTAGACTTGCGGCCGTGAAATTACAACTCGCCGACGCGAATCCAACTACCTCCCTTTAAAACTTTCGGGAATGGGAACCTATCGTCCGATGCGTTATAATGAGAGTCACACAAAAGGATCGGGGGATCGTCATGGATCGCATCATGCTGATCGGGCCGGGCGGAGCGGGGAAGTCGACGCTCGCCCGCGAGCTGGGGAAACGGTTGGGCATTGAGGTCCATCACCTGGATGCGCTTCTGTGGAAGCCGGGATGGACACTGACGACACGGGATGAACAAAAGGAGATCCAGCGCGGACTCTTTGACGGGGAGCGCTGGATCGTCGACGGGAACTATGGAGCAACGATGGATCTGCGGCTGCAGGCGGCTGATACGGTGATTTTTATGGATATGCCGCGACGCGTCTGTATGTACGGCATTTTCAGTCGCCGGATCCGGTATCATGGGAAGACGAGGCCGGATATGCAAAAGGATTGTCCGGATCGTCTCAACATTGAATTTGTTAAATGGGTCTGGAATTATAGGAAAAACAAGCGGCCGGGAGTTCTCAGCAAATTGAAGAGCCTCGGTTCGGATAAGCAAGTGATCATATTGAAAAGCAGAAAGGACGTCCGCCGATTTCTTGAGGAGATCGGACGGCGTCCTTCATGATTGGAGTGTCAAGCATGCTCGAGCAGGCGCATGAACAACTAAAAACATATTTCGGCTATCCGTCTTTTCGTCCGGGACAGGAGCGGGTGATCGGCCAAGTGCTGACTGCCGAAGACACGCTCTGTGTCATGCCGACGGGCGGCGGGAAGTCGGTGTGCTACCAGATACCCGCGCTTGTCAGGGAAGGCACGACACTGGTCATCTCCCCCCTTATCTCATTGATGAAGGATCAGGTAGATGCATTGAATGAGATCGGCATTCCCGCAGCCTACATTAACAGTACGCTATCACTGGATGAGTTTCGCTATACGATGGAGCGGGCAAGGGCAGGGGCTTACAAGCTTCTGTATGTCGCACCGGAACGTTTCGAGTCGGATTACTTCCTCCAGGATCTGGTCCGTATGGATATCCCGATGGTGGCGGTCGACGAGGCACACTGTATCTCCCAGTGGGGGCATGACTTCCGACCGAGCTACCGGCTGATCGGCAGTGTCGTCGAGGCGTTGCCGGAGCGGCCGGTGATCCTCGCGCTAACCGCGACGGCGACTCCCGAGGTGCGGGCGGACATTTGCAGGCAGCTCAATATTCCTCAGGGTAATACAGTCCTGACCGGATTCGAACGGGAAAACCTTTCCTTCTCCGTCGTCCGCGGACAGGACCGGGGAAAATTCGTGAAGGACTTCATTAAGAAAAACCGCGAAGAAGGCGGCATCATCTATGCCGCAACACGAAAAACGGTCGACGCACTGTATGAAAACATGAAAAAAGCGGGGCTCCCTGTCGCGCGCTACCACGCAGGACTTCCTGAAGAGGAGCGGCGCGATGCGCAGGAAGCGTTCTTGAATGATGAAGCGCGGATCATGGTGGCGACGAATGCGTTCGGCATGGGCATCGACAAGTCGAACATTCGCTATTGTATCCACTACCAGCTTCCGAAAAACATGGAAAGTTACTATCAGGAGGCGGGACGTGCCGGCCGTGACGGACTGCCGAGTGAGTGCATCCTGCTGTATTCTCCACAGGATGTGCAAACCCAGCGTTTTCTGATCGACCAGACGGATGACCGGGACGGCATCCCGCGCGAGCTTGAAAAACTCCAGGCGATGGTGGATTACTGCCATACCGAGGACTGCCTGCAGCAGTACATCGTCCGACACTTCGGCGACTCGGATACACACGCCTGCGGCCGCTGCGGCAACTGTACCGACGACCGTGAAAATATCGACGTGACGGAAGATGCGCAGAAAGTGCTTTCCTGCATCATCCGGATGGGCCAGCGGTGGGGCAAGGCGATCACTGCCAAAGTGCTCTGCGGCTCGGCGGACAAGATGGTGAAGGAGCGGGAGTTTGACGAACTGTCGACCTACGGCATACTGAAGGGCGCTTACAGCATGAAGGAAGCGACGAACCTGATTGACTTCATGATCTCCCGTGATCTGATTGGCGTCAGCCAGGGAGAGTTTCCTACGATTTTTGTGACGGCGAAGGGCAAGGAAGTCCTGACGGGCGGCGAGCGTGTCAGCCGCAAGCAGGCGGTCGTCACCGTTGCAATCGGCGATGCAGACCCGTTGTTCGAGAAACTGCGTGACCTGCGAAAGTCGCTTGCCGATGAGGCAGGGGTTCCGCCATATGTCATCTTCTCGGACAAGTCGTTGAAGGACATGTGCGCCCGTAAGCCGGCCGATGAGGAAAGCTTCCTGGAAGTGCATGGCGTCGGGGAGAACAAACTGGCGAAGTACGGGGAACCATTCCTCGAAGCGATCCGGGAGTTCCAGTCAGCGGAAGTAAAATAGAAAGACTTGCAGGCACTTCCGGATGAAGGATTCCCGACAGCGCTTTTGTAACACTCTGGTGCGCATGCGTAACACTCGGCACTTTATTCGCTTGTCCCACTAACACACAACAACCCGTACAGGAATAAATCCTGTACGGGTTGTCTCGTTTAAAAGATATGCTGGAAAAATGACCGGACGACATCAGCGCCTCCAATAAAGGTACCGAGCGAGCTTCCGATATTGCCCAAAACAACGACGAGCAGGACGCGGGTTGCCTTGTTCTGCCAGAACCCTTTCACGCTGAGTACATCATCCGTGAGTCTTTGGAAATCCTTGACGCTCGGTCGGGTAAAGAAAGCCTGCACGAGGCCGGAAAACCAGCCGACAGCAAGAAGTGGATTCAGAGAAGTGAATGGTGCCGCGGCAAAGGCGGTAAGAACCGCAAGCGGGTGGCCCTTGGCAAGGATTGTACCCAGTGCCGCAAGTGAACCGTTCCAGAGCAGCCAACTGAGCATCTGGCTCGTGGCAACGTCGCTGTTTTGCATGAACGTATAGGCGATGATGCCGATGATGAGGAGCGGAATCGTCCATCCGACGACTTTCGGCCAAACCGGTTTTGGCGGTTTTTCATTAAGCTTTTTCAGATCATGCTTTTTGTGAATTTCCTCTGTGATTCCTGGCACATGTGCCGCTCCGAGAACGGCAACGACTTTTTTGCCCGGAGCGGTCCGGATCTTTTCGGCTAGGTACTGGTCACGCTCATCGATGAGCGGTGTTTTCAGCCGGGGGAAGGCTTCCGTGAATTCGGCAAGGACTGCGTTTAGCGTATCCTGGGATTTCATCTTTTCCATTTCATCTTCGGAAATGTCATCGCGGCTGAAGATGCTCGCGACAACAGAAGTCAAAAGCTGTGCCTTTCCCCCAGGCCCGAGGTTCCCCCAGATTCGTGAGAACGTCGTCTGGATGTTCCGGTCGGCGAGGACAAGTTTCGCTCCAGTTTCCTTTGCCGACTCAATCCCCTGGATCATCTCCGCTCCCGGTTTGACGTCAAACTGTTTGGCCATCCTGTTTTGGAAGGACGAGATGGCCAGGTTCATAAGCAGGAGCGATGATTTCTTCTCCTTGATGATTTTGAAGATGTCCATCTCTTCCCAGCGGTTGCCGTTCGTGATGGCTTCAAACCGCTGTTTGTCCAGCTCTACAGCGACTGTGTCGGGCTGTTCCCGGTCGATGACAACCTTTACCTGCTGTGCGCTCAGCTTTGAAACATGAGCTGTTCCGATTAAAATGACTTCCTTGTCATCCAGCTGAATCCTGGTGACATTCTCCTCCTCAAGGGCGGATGCTGCCTCTGGCAGGGTGATTTGATTATCTTCCATAGATTGTTCCTTCATTTCTGTAGTGGTCATACCATCAATGATGAAGGAAGAACGGTTAAAGTTCAATATTTTGGGCAAAAGAATTGAAGTGGCAGTGAAATGGGTGTATTATTATCTTGAAATCAAGATAAGGGAAAACAAAACAACCCAATTTGGAGGGGAACCACATATGCAAAGCTTGAAAGGCATGCACCACGTTACCGCAATTACGAGTTCCGCTGAAAAGAATTATGAGTTCTTCACTTATGTGCTCGGCATGCGCCTCGTGAAAAAAACCGTCAACCAGGACGATATCAGTACGTACCATCTGTTTTTCGCAGATGACAAGGGCAGCGCTGGAACGGATATGACGTTCTTCGATTTCCAGGGAATTCCGAAGGGAACCCACGGCACGGATGAAATCCACAGGACTTCCTTCCGGGTGCCTGATGATGCCGCGCTTGATTACTGGGTCAAGCGGTTTGACCGACTGGAAGTCAAGCATGACGGCATCAGGCAGCAATTCGACCGCAAAGTCCTGCCGTTCACCGATTTTGACGGCCAGCTGTATCAGCTGATCTCTGATGAAGGGGATACAGGCGTCGCACCGGGTATCCCTTGGCAAAAAGGGCCGATTCCGCTCGAGTATGCCATAACCGGGCTCGGACCGATCATCTTGCGTGTCAGCAATATCGACTATATGAAACAGGTCATGGAAAAAGCGCTCGGCTTCCGGGAAATCGATAAGGAAGGATCCGTCTATCTGTTCGAAGTCGGCGAAGGCGGCAATGGCGCCCGTGCCATCATTGAGCACAACGCAGTACTTCCGCGCGGCATGCAGGGCTTCGGCACGATCCATCACAGCGCCTTCCGCGTGGAGGACCGCTCCGTTCTCGAAGACTGGATCGGCCATATGGAAGGCATGGGCTTCAATACATCAGGCTATGTCGACCGCTTCTACTTTGAATCCCTTTACGCACGCGTCGCACCGGGAATCCTGTTTGAATTCGCTACCGACGGTCCCGGTTTCATGGATGATGAGCCGTATGAGACGCTCGGTGAAAAACTTGCCCTGCCGCCGTTCCTCGAGCCGAAGCGGGAACAGATCGAATCCTACGTCCGCCACATCGATACGATGCGCAGCGACAAGGAAATTAAGAAAGAATACGAATAAGGATCAAACCGGGCCGCGCGCCCGGTTTTTTCTTTTGGCGGATTGTTTGTACCGGCACCCGTGCGTTTCGCGCCGGGAACTTGGGAATTGGAGCCGGCAGCGGAGTTTGCGCCGGCAAGTCCCGGTTTTGCGCCGGCATCCGTGCATTTCGCGCCGGGAACTTAGGATTTCGCACCGGCACCCGTGCATTTCGCGCCGGCAAGTCCCGGTTTTGCGCCGGCACCCGTGCATTTCGCGCCGGCAACTCCCGAATTCGCGCCGACAACCGAGCGTTTCACGCCGGCAACCAAGGAATCCACGCCGGCACCACAAGATTCCACGCCGGCCAGGCCAGAATCTTCTCTGCATCATCAACTGCCCGTCCGTCGCATACGTTGTAGAAATGAAGCACTGACTGGAGGCGATCAGTTGGACATCCTGGAGAAGGCAAAACGGCATCGTGAAGAAGAAGACCGTCTAAAGTGGGAAGGGACATTCGCGGATTATCTGGAGATCTTAAAACAGCGGCCGGAAGTTGCGCAGAATGCACATTCACGTGTTTACAATATGATCAGGAGCCATGGCATCACGGAGGTTGATGGAACCCGCAGATACGGCTTTTTCGGTGAAGAGATTTTTGGACTGGAGGAAGCGGTCGAGCGGCTCGTTGAAGAATATTTCCACCCTGCGGCAAAGCGGCTGGATGTGCGCAAACGGATCTTGCTGTTGATGGGTCCGGTCAGCGGCGGGAAGTCGACAATCGTAACCCTTTTGAAACGTGGACTCGAGGCCTATTCACGGACAGATGAAGGGGCCGTGTATGCCATCAAGGGATGCCCGATGCATGAAGACCCGCTTCACCTTATCCCGCTGCATTTGCGCGAGGAGTTCAGACGATCTTACGGCATCCGGATCGAGGGAGCGCTCTCACCTCTGAATGCGATGAGGCTCGAGCAGGAGTACGGGGGCAGGATCGAAGATATGCCGGTCGAACGCATCTTCCTGTCGGAGGATAAGAGGGTCGGTGTCGGTACCTTCACTCCATCAGATCCGAAGTCACAGGATATTGCGGACCTGACCGGAAGCATTGACTTCTCGACCATCGCGGAGTTCGGATCGGAATCGGATCCGCGCGCGTACCGTTTCGACGGAGAACTCAACAAGGCGAACCGCGGGCTGATGGAATTCCAGGAGATGCTCAAGCTGGATGAAAAATTCCTCTGGCATCTGCTGTCACTCACCCAGGAAGGAAACTTCAAGGCCGGCCGGTTTGCCCTCATCAGCGCCGATGAGCTAATTGTCGCTCATACGAACGAGACCGAATACCGCTCGTTTATCGCTGACAAAAAGAACGAAGCGCTGCACTCCCGGATTATCGTCATGCCGGTGCCGTACAACCTGAAAGTATCAGAGGAAGAGAGGATCTACCGGAAGATGATCTCTGACAGTGACATGGCGCATGTGCATATCGCGCCTCATGCGCTCAGGGTTGCGGCGATCTTTTCTGTGCTCACCCGTCTGAAACCGTCCAGGAAACAAGGCGCGGATATTGTCAAAAAGATGCGCCTGTATGATGGTGAGAATGTCGAGGGCTTTAGCGCAGTCGATGTGAACGAACTGAAAAAAGAGTTTGCGGACGAAGGAATGAGCGGAATCGATCCGCGGTATGTCATCAACCGCATCTCGTCCGCCATTATCCGGAAAGATGTACCGGCGATTAATGCGCTTGATGTGCTGCGTTCGCTCAAGGACGGGTTGACCGATCATGCCTCGATCAGTGATGAGGATCGGACCCGGTACATTGAGTATATCGGCATCGCCCGCCGGGAATATGATGATATTGCTAAAAAGGAAGTCCAGAAGGCATTTGTCTACTCGTATGAGGAATCGGCGAAGACGCTAATGGATAATTACCTGGATCATGTCGAAGCGTTCTGCAATAAAAACAAGCTGCGCGACCCGCTTACAGGCGAGGAGCTGCCGCCGGATGAGAAGTTGATGCGCTCCATCGAGGAGCAGATCGGCATATCGGAAAATGCAAAAAAAGCGTTCCGCGAAGAGATCCTCATCCGCATCTCCGCCTACGCAAGAAAAGGCAAGCGGTTTGATTACAACTCGCATGACCGCCTGCGCGAAGCCATTCAGAAAAAGCTATTCGCAGATTTGAAGGATGTTGTAAAGATTACCACTTCTTCAGCCACTCCCGATGAATCACAACTTAAGAAAGTCAACGAAGTCGTTGCACGGCTCGTGGACGAACACGGATATAACAGTACTTCCGCGAACGACCTGCTCCGATATGTCGGGAGCCTGCTGAACAGATAAGGGAAATTGATCCGCCTTCCTGAGAAGGCGGATTTGTTCTGATTGACAGCACTCTGGGAACCCGGGGAAGCGGCAAATGACATGCAGCTCATCAATTTGTATCTATCAGATATTTCTTTCATAATTCAGAACCTTGTCAAGCGTCCGCTCCGCCATGCATATGATAATGGAAACTCAAGAAGAGGAGAGGCGGGTGGAGCATGAAGGAATTTGGCCGGTTTGTCGTATCTCAAGAAGACTGGAGCCTCCACCGGAAAGGCCACGAGGACCAGAAACGTCACATGGACAAGGTGAAAAAGGCGATCCGGGAAAACTTGCCGGATCTGATCAGTGAAGAGAATATTGTGATGTCGGATGGGCGGAAAGTAGTGAAAATCCCGATCCGCTCGCTCGATGAATATAAAATCCGCTACAACCATTCCAAGTCGGAACATGTCGGGCAGGGAAAGGGAGACAGCAAAGTCGGGGACGTCGTTGCGAAGGATGGAAACAGTCGTCCGGGCCAGGGCAAAGGCAAAGAAGCGGGAGACGCTCCGGGGGAGGATGTCTACGAGGCTGAAGTGTCTGTAGCGGAACTTGAAGAAGCGCTGTTTGCGGAGATGGAGCTTCCGAACCTGGAGCGGAAGGAACAGGCGGACATTGTCACCGACCGTATCACATTCAATGATATCCGGAAAAAAGGACTCATCGGCAACATCGACAAAAAGCGGACCATCGTTTCTGCCCTTAAACGGAATGCCATGGAAGGACGCCGGGGAATCATGCCAATTCTGGACGACGACCTAAGGTTCAAAACATGGGAAGAGGAAAAACGTCCGGAGTCACGGGCAGTCGTGATCGCCATGATGGATACGAGTGCCTCGATGGGCGCTTTCGAGAAGTATATGGCAAGAAGTTTCTTTTTTTGGCTGACCCGCTTTCTCCGGACAAGGTACAGCTCCGTCGAGATCGAATTCATCTCCCATCAGACAGATGCCAAGGTGGTAACGGAGGAAGAGTTCTTCACCAAGGCGGAAAGCGGCGGCACACGGTGCTCCTCCGCCTACCGGTTGGCGATGGAACTCATCGGTGAAAAGTACAGCCCGGCACGCTACAACATCTATCCGTTCCATTTCTCAGACGGGGAGAACATGACCTCGGACAACAAGGAAGTGCTCCGTCTGGTAGCGGAACTGCTGGAAGTCTCCCGCATGTTCGGTTACGGGGAAGTGAATGAGCACAGCCGCTACTCAACGATGCTTACGGCGCTGAGGACAGTGGATGATCCGAAGTTCCGGCATTATGTCCTGAAAGAAAAGGCAGACGTCTACCATGCCCTGAAAAGCTTCTTCCGGAAAGGGGAGGCGGTCGGATCGTGACTGATGCAAAAGCGCTGGAACGCGCAATCGCCGAAATTACCGAGGTGGCAGAAGGGTTCGGTCTCGACTTTTACTCAATGCGCTATGAAATCTGCCCGGCGGACATCATTTATACATTTGGCGCATATGGGATGCCGACCCGGTTCAGCCACTGGAGTTTCGGCAAACAGTTTCACAAAATGAAGCTGCAATATGATCTTGGCCTTAGCAAGATCTACGAACTGGTCATTAACTCGGATCCGTGCTTCGCATTTCTCCTTGACTCGAATTCACTGATCCAAAACAAACTGATTGTGGCCCACGTCCTGGCCCACAGTGACTTCTTCAAGAACAATGGTCGTTTTGCGAATACCCGCGGGGATATGGTAGAAAGTATGTCTGCCACCGCCGAGAGAATTGCAGAGTATGAAATCCTCCATGGGAAGGAACGAGTCGAGCGCTTTCTGGATGCTGTGCTGGCGGTACAGGAACACGTGGATCCTTCACTGATCATCGTTAAAGATGACGGAGAACAGAGTGAGGCGCCTGCTGTCCGGACAACACCTTATGATGATCTCTGGGCACTGGACCGGCCTTTGGGCAAGGATTCACGTCCGCAGGCACCAGCCAGAAAGAAGGTTCCTGAAAATCCGGAAAAGGACATCCTTTACTTTGTCCAGGAACACAGCCGTGAACTGGACGGTTGGCAACGTGACATCCTGACGATGATGCGTGAAGAGATGCTTTACTTCTGGCCCCAGCTTGAGACCAAGATCATGAACGAGGGCTGGGCGACCTTCTGGCATCAGCGGATCATGAGGGAACTTGACCTCACGCCGGCCGAAACGATCGAGTTTTCCAAGCTGAACGCGGGCGTGATCCAGCCTTCGGCGACCTCGATCAATCCATATACGCTCGGTCTTCGCATTTTTGAAGACATTGAACGCCGCTATGACCATCCGGATGAAAGCATGAGGAAAAGAGGAGTCGGGCGAGGCAGCGGCAGGGAAAAGATCTTCGAAGTACGGGAAATCGAATCGGATACTTCCTTTATCCGTAACTATCTGACGAAAGAGCTCGCGGAACAGGAAGACCTATACCTGTTCGGCAAGCGCGGTCACGAGTACAGGATCACAGAAAAGGACTTTGAGAAAGTGCGGGACCGCCTCATTTCCTCCCGGGTGAACGGAGGATTCCCTTATCTGGTCGTTGAAGACGGCGATTATCTGCGCAACGGCGAACTGTACCTGGTGCATCAGTATGAAGGCACGGAGCTTGATCTGCCTTATCTCGAGCAGGTTCTGCCGCATCTCCATCATCTTTGGAGCCGGACCGTCCACCTGGAGACGATTGTGGAGGGCAGAAAGATTTGCTTTTCATGTGATGGAAAAAAGGTGACAAGGCGGGCTTTATAGAAAACTTTAAACCTCCTTCCGGAATCGGAAGGAGGTTTGTTTACATAATACTATTATTCGTAAGGCAAGCAGTTTCTTGGTAAGGCGGCGTGGGATGGCGGTATCATGTTTAAAGAGAAGGAGTGATCCGATTGGAATTGATCCGAGAAAATGCCAAGAAATTTGAAGGAATTCCGCTGTCCGTCCTCGATCTTGTACAGGTCAGGGAAGAGGATACGCCGGCTGATGCCATCCAAAACAGTGCAAAGCTGATTCGCCGTGCCGATGAGCTCGGCTATAACCGTTACTGGCTTGCCGAACACCATAACTTCGAAGGGATTGCGAGCTCTGCCACGGCCGTTCTGATCGGTCGACTTGCATCCGAGTCCAAGGAGATCCGTGTAGGTTCCGGCGGGGTTATGTTGCCGAACCACGCACCACTTATCATTGCGGAGCAGTTCGGCACGCTGGATGCGATGTATCCCGGCCGGATCGATCTCGGACTTGGCCGCGCGCCAGGGACTGACCAGCAGACGATGTGGGCGCTCCGTCGCAATTTAAAAGGCGGGCCTGATGAGTTCCCGCGGGATGTACAGGAACTGGAGACCTATTTCGAGGGCGGGGAAGACATGCCTGTGCGAGCATTTCCGGGTGATGGCCAGGATATTCCGATCTGGCTGCTCGGTTCAAGTGGGTTCAGTGCGCAGCTTGCTGCGAGAAAAGGACTCCCGTTTTCATTTGCCAGCCACTTTGCGCCCGGCTATATGGACGCAGCGCTTGAACTGTACAGGGATGGTTTCGAACCTACCGATAAAATGGAAGAGCCTCACGCCATGCCGGGAGTCAATGTACTGATTGCCGATACTCAGGAAGAAGCGGAATACCTGATCACGACCCATATGCAGCAGTTCCTTTCGATCATCCGGAACAGCCGCGGCAAGATGCAGCCGCCGGTCGAGGATATTGAGGCGCTGTGGACTCCGTATGAACGCCAATACGTTATGCAGACACTCGATCCAAGAACCACGCTGTTTGGAACTAAGGAAAAAGTACGGGAAGGGCTGCTCCGTCTGATCGATGAGACACAAGCAGATGAACTGATCGTCAATACCGTCGCGTACGACATCGATAAGCGGATCCATTCCTATGAGCTGCTCGCCGAAATGATGGATTAAAAAATAACCTCTGCCGGTTAGGGCAGAGGTTATTTTTGTTGATGGCGCCTTATTTGGCAACTGCGTTTTTAACGTGAGCAACAGTCTCGTTGTCTGTTTGGTTAGTTGAACGCTTGGACCAGACAGTGGCCAGAATCGGACCTGAAATATTGTGCCAGATGGCACCCCAAACACTTGGAAGCGCTGCGAGCGGGCTGAAGTGTGCCGTCGCAAGAGCAACACCAAGACCCGAGTTCTGCATGCCCACCTCCAAGGAGATAGCCCGGCAGTCGGTTTCGTTCAATCTGAATGCCTTGGCCAAGAAGTAACCAAACAGCAGGCCGGCTCCGTTATGAAGGAAGACCGCAATGAAAACGATGAACCCGGCAGAAGCAACATTACCGGCATTGGCCGCAGTAACCGCCATGACGATGATAAGGATGGCGATAACCGAGATAAGCGGAACGACCGCGACACTTTTCTGTACAAGCCGCGGAAGAAATCGCTGGACCAGCAAGCCGAGAGCAATCGGAAGGATGATCACTTGCACGATCGACATAAACATTGATCTGGCATCTACGGGGAGCCATTGGCCGGCCAGCAGCAATAGGATGGCAGGTGTCGCGATTGGTGCCAGAAGAGTCGAGAACGAGGTCATCGCGACAGAAAGTGCCACGTTGCCCCTTGCAAGATAAACCATGACATTGGATGCAGTTCCTCCAGGCACGCAACCTAGAAGAACGAGGCCTGCTGCCAGTTCGGCCGGCAGCTGCAGCAGTGTCGCAATGGCAAATGCCGTAAGCGGCATGACCGTATACTGGAGCAGTACGCCGGCGATTACAGGAATCGGATTTGTGAAAACAAGTTTAAAGTCGACAGGCTTTAGGGTAAGTCCCATTCCGAACATAACAATCCCGAGAAGGATCGTGATAAAGGCTCCAAGTGGAAGGAACGGATCCGGAACGAGGTATGCGATGATAGCCGCGGCAATCACGAAAATCGCAAAATTCCGGCCGGCAAATGAACTGATTGATTCAAGTACTTTCATTTAATTTTCCTCCTTCGGCGGATTGAACAGCTTTCCGGGGTTCATCAGGTTTTCCGGATCAAGTGCCCGCTTGATCGTTTCCATGACTCCCAGAGCGGCACCGTGCTCACGGGCCTGGTATTTCAATTTACCGACGCCGACTCCATGCTCACCGGTGCAGGTGCCGTTACGGTCGAGGGCGTAGCTGACAATAGCTTCATTCAGCTCATCTGACTTGCGGACTTCATCAGGGTTGTTCATGTCGATCATGAGGATGATGTGGAAGTTGCCGTCACCCACATGGCCGGTAATGCCGCCGATCAGGCCCATGTTGTCCACGGTTTCACGGGCATGGTGCACCGCCCCGGCAAGTTCTGAAATCGGAACACAGACGTCGGTGACCATCATTTTACGTCCGGGATGGCTGTGGATATAGGAGTAGGCGAGGTGGTGGCGTGCTTCCCACAGCCGGTTCATGCCTTCCTGGTCCATCTCGAACTCCAGGTTGTCGCAGCCGAGGTCCGAGACAATTTCTTCTGTAAACTCGATGTCCTGGCGGAGCCCCGCCTCGTTGCCGCTGAACTCGAGGAATAGGGTCGGCTTCACCGGATAGCCGGTACCGGCATGACGGTTGACCTGCTGCATCGAAGGCTCGTCGACAAGTTCTACGCGTGAGATCGGAATCCCGGCCTGCTGGATTGAGACAACTGCAGTTACAGCCGCGTCGATAGTCGGGAAGGAAGCCCTTGCCGCTGCGATCTGTTCAGGGATGCCATATACGCGCAATGTCAGTTCCGTGAAGCAGCCGAGAGTGCCTTCCGATCCGACAAACAAGCCGTTCAAATGAAGGCCGGATGCTGATTTTGCGGCGAGGCTGCCAGTGTGAATGACCGTTCCATCAGCCAGTACAACTTCCAGATCCCTTACCTGATCACGCATGACCCCGTATTTGACTGTGGTGGTTCCGCTTGCATTGGTGGCTGCCATGCCGCCCAGCGTGGCGTCTGCACCGGGATCCACGGAGAAAAAGAGGCCATATTTCTTTAATTCTTTGTTTAGCTGGGTTCGCGTCACACCCGGCTGGACTCGCACAAGAAAATCGTCTTCATGGATTTCGAGGATTTGGTTCATCAGCGAAAAGTCGATGGTGATTCCGCCATCATAAGGTATGACATGTCCCTCCAGACTCGAACCAAGGCCGAATGGAACAATTGGGATCCGGTGCCGTGCTGCCGCCTTGACGACGGCGGCCACTTCTTCCGTCGACTCCGGAAAAACGACCAGATCGGACGGCCGTACAGCATGATAGGATTCGTCCCTTCCGTGAAGGTCACGGACCGTATCATTGACCGTCGCCCTTTCCTCTCCAAGCAGTTCCCTGAGTTCTTCCAACAAATTACCAATTGAATTCACAGCCAACATACTTCACTCCTTTTCTCGTTGCAGCTTGCCAAAGATGAATAATATTATGAATTATACGCCATGAATTATTAATTTCAAGACGATTTGCAAAAGTTAAAATCGATTAAAACGCTTACATCATTTTCGGACGGCCGGTAACAATTTCCTTACATAATCATTTCCAAAGGAGCCATCATAGGCAAAAAGGAAAGGAGGATGAGATATGAACAAGCTTCTGTTCAGCATGGCTTCAATGGCACTTGTGCTTGGACTTGCGGCCTGTGGCGGGAACAACGATGATCCATCAATGTCTTCAAACGGACATGAGGAAAATGATGTCGGAACCGACAAAAACCCTGACCAGAACGGCAGCAACCCGGACAACGGGGCGATGGATGAGAATGGGGAAAATAATGGCGGACAAAACGGCAACGATTCTGGAGAAGGCGACATGAACAACCTCAAGCGAGACAAGGAAACGGCTGACCGAGTATCCACGGTGGAGGGCGTGGAAAGTGCAACTGTCTTCTTATCAGATGACAATGCCTATGTGGCAGTTGAACTTGCCGAAGGTACTGAGGAAACTGATGAGCTGAAGACAAAGGTCAGTGATGAAGTGAAAGCCGCAAAACCGGATGTCGAAAATGTATTTGTTTCGGCAAATCCGGACTTCGCCAAGCAGTTCCGGGACTACGGGGAAAGATTAGACCAAGGCGATCCGGTTGAAGGATTCATCGATGAATTTGGAGATCTGGTCAGAAGGGCCTTCCCAGACGCCCAATAATAGACTGAATTTCAGACTTCACAATAAGTCCTTCATTATTATACAAAGCCGAAACAGGCATTAAGTCCTGATTCGGCTTTGTTTTTTTATGAAGGGATGGTTGTTTAGACTAGGCAAATGTGAACATTTAACGAATTTCAGAATCCTGCTGTTTTTCGACAAACCTTGCATGATTCGCGCGGTATGATGAACAAGTTGCTTTAAACCATCATAATCATACAAACACGGAGGCAAAATGGACATGGATATGTCGAAGAAGATTTTGAAAAATCGGATTTTCTGCAGGAGAATGCTCATGTACTGGAAAGCCCGCCAGTACGGACTAACTCACCCGAAAACTGTCAAATGCAGCCAGACGCTGGATAACCTGCTTAACAGATACCAGAATTATGACCAGCATTGTTCCTGATAAATAAACGGAAAAGGCGCCGATCCAATTGGATCGGCGCCTTTCGCTTAGCGTCCCAGGGGAGATTCGAACTCCCGACCTACAGCTTAGGAGGCTGTTGCTCTATCCTGCTGAGCTACCAGGACATGTGCTTGCGACGTTTTCCATTATACACGATTCAGCTGCCAATGCAAAAGGGCAAATTTTTTTGTGCAGTCTTACATGTGAACCGGAAAGATCGAATTGATTTGAGGCATCAAGATAAACGAATTCTTGATATTACTAAATGGAAAGATGCAAAATTTCCTGACATCTCACGAGTAATTTTGCATTTACCAGAAAAAATGTTTCGATTATGATCGATATAGCGCTTACATTTCATTCTCATAAGGGGGCTGAATTCAGTTGAGAAAAGCAGACCAACATCATGAAGACAACAGCAAGCAGCTGGAGTTTAGCTTTTTCTGGGCAATCGTGCCTCTGGTAGTCATGATCGGAATCATGCTTTACACGGTTGTCGAACTCAAACAGGGACCACACATCCCGCTGATTGTAGGCACAGTGACAGCCGCACTAGTAGCGATAAAGACAGGATTTTCCTGGAAAGAAGTAGAGGAAATGATGTATAAGGGGATCCGGCTGGCACTGCCGGCAGTGGTCATCATTATTCTCGTGGGACTCATCATCGGTTCGTGGATGGGCGGGGGAATCGTCGCTACAATGATCTTCTATGGTCTTAAACTGCTTAGCCCAACGTATTTCCTTGTCGCGATCTGTCTGATTTGTTCGATTGTATCACTGGCAATCGGCAGCTCCTGGTCGACGATGGGAACAATCGGTGTCGCAGGCATGGGCATCGGGATGGCGATGGGGATTTCACCGGGTATGGTCGCAGGTGCGGTTATTTCCGGCGCTTACTTTGGCGACAAGCTGTCGCCGCTATCGGACACAACCAACCTTGCTTCAGGACTGACGGATACCGATTTGTTCGACCATATCAAGCACATGCTGTGGACAACGATCCCGGCCCTCATCATTGCACTCGGAATCTATGCGTTTCTCGGTTCAAATGTGAGCGGAGCGATTGACGCTGAACAAATTGCACAGACCGCTTCCGTTATGCAGGAGAGTTTTCTGATTTCTCCATGGCTACTCCTCGTACCGATTATTGTCATCGGTATGGTGGCGCTCAAGGTCCCTGCTGTTCCCGCTCTTGTCATCGGGGCTGTGCTTGGCTTTCTCTCTCAGGTATACATTCAGGGGGATGATGCCACGGCAGCTCTCACGGCATTGCAGGAGGGCTATGCCATTGAGACAGGCAACGCCCTGGTGGACGCTCTGTTCAATGGCGGAGGATTGGATTCGATGATGTACACCGTCAGCATGACCATCGTTGCTATGACGTTCGGCGGAATTCTTGAGTATTCCGGAATGCTCAAAGCCATCATGAATCAGCTTTTGAAGCTGATCCGGAGCACGGGATCGCTGATCGCTTCAACAATCGGGGCAGCGTTCCTCACGAATGCCTCTTGTGCGGAACAGTACATATCGATCGTCGTTCCGTCCAGGATGTTTGCGGGAACTTATAGGAAGATGGGGCTTGCCTCCAAGAACTTATCCCGCGCTCTGGAAGACGGCGGCACGCTCACATCAGTCTTCATCCCGTGGAACACATGCGGGGTGTTCATCTTTGGCACACTTGGCGTCGGGGTGCTTGAATACGGTCCGTACGCCCTGTTGAATCTGCTCTGTCCGGTCATTTCAATCATTTATGCATATACAGGACTCACAATTGCCAAGATAGAAGGCGGAGGCAGAGGTGAGGGCGGCATGAAAGAACCGGCAAAAACGAAAAGTGAGCTTCAGCACGTCTGAGCCTGGAAGCAGGAACTCATTGAGTGAATCCAGTTCTCATTCTCGGTGCTCCTGATTCGTATCACCAAGTGGTGGAGGCGTTTTGCATCCCGTGTCGATCAGCAGCCAATAGAAAGTGTATATAGCTATATCCAGATTTTCGGCGCAAACAACCGGGAGATTCGGGAAGACATTGGCTTTACTATCCTAAAAAGTCCTCAAAAGCATATCAGTCAGACTGCAGCAGGGAAACGGTCGCACAGATTCCCTCCGATTTTGGCTATGAGCCGGTCCGGCAGGTTGCGATTGACGACGATTGGTCCGCATTGCGGTTCCGGAAAGCATCAGATATCAAGAAAATGACTCGTTCGTTTGCCTATACGGATGAAGGGAAGAAAAGGACGGAAGGCAAACAATCCTAATAGCACATACTAAAGGGGCGCAATCAGCGCCCCTTTTTCCTTTGTACGGCCAATGTCCCGTCAGGCAAGTATTCCGCGTAGAACACATCCGAAACAGATGTGATGTTCTGCTTTCTCAGCTCACTGATCAGCCAATCCGGCGATAAACCGAGTTCGTTCATTTCGTGACTGGCCAGTTGACCGTCCATAACGACAGTGGTCGGCAGATTTCTGTGTGGTTTCTGGGGAACCTGCAAATCGTCTTTTGTGACGGGAGCATGTCCGGATCTCATCGTGACACTCAATTGGCCGTTTGGCTCAAGAATGGCATATTCCACTCCGGATATTGAAAAAGCGTGCTCTCTTCGCAGCAACATTGAGAGATCATCCAAGTTCAACCTGAGCTGAGCAAGAATTTCTTCCTGTACGATTCCCTTGCGAATAAGGATGGAAGGTTCGCCGTCGGTCAGTACCCGGGTTTTCTTGGACTTCAAACCTGCAAACCCCAGGAGGATAACTGCAGCGCACCAGACAATCAGGGCAATCAGGTCATGAATTGTATCATTGCCTGCAGGTCTGACAGCCAGGTCGGCCGTAATCGAACCGATCGTAATTCCTGCGATGTAATTAAAATAAGTCAGCTGGCTCATCTGTTTTTTGCCCATGATCCTAGTAAGGAGAAGAAGGGCAAAAAAAGCGAACAGTGAGCGCAAAATGGTCACCAGGTATTCGTCCAAGCGATTCCACTCCTAAAAATCATGATCGGTATAGGGTGTGGAATCCGTATCAGACTATACAAAAAAGCACCGGATTTCCAAACGGAAAACCGGTGCCGGTAGCGGAGATGAGAGGATTTGAACCCCCGCGGCGCGTGAACGCCCTAACTGATTTCGAGTCAGTCCCCTTCAGCCTCTTGGGTACATCTCCATGATTTGATGACAAATGAAATTATATCATTCGAGAAAAAGGTCCGCAACCCTTTTTAAATGATTTTTTCTGATAGGGCCCACTTGAGTGATGACCGGGCTTTACTGCCCATCCAAGTCGGACTGGAAGGCTGGAATTCAAGACAAATGAACCATAACTTTCTCCGGATTCCAAATAGATTCAAGCTTGCTATGATTTATATGTCTGAATATTTTAAATGGGGAGGAAGTATATGAAAAACAAGACGATTGCACTCACACTGGCCGCCATGCTGGCGGCAGGCGTCGCTGCGCCGACAGCTGTCATTGCACAACCGATTGAATCAGGATACCAGGAAGCGCTTAATCAGTTTGACCAGAAAGCGATACGAAAAATCGATGTGGACCGGATCTACAACCACATTGCTACGCTTTCAGAAGCTCCTCGGGTGGCAGGTACAGATGTGGAGAACCGGGCTGTTGATTACCTCCGTGATGAGTTCAAGTCTTACGGTTATGATGTCGAAGTCCAGCCATTCACTTATGTCGGCTATACGGAACCGACCCGTATTGAACTCGATGTGCCTGGTCATGAAGGTGAGCTGAACCCGGGTAATTTCACTTATGGCATTTCCGGTGATGTGACAGCCGGTCTTGTCGATGCGGGAATCGGCTCACCGGCGGATTTTGAAGGAATCGATGCGGAAGGAAAGATTGCAGTTGTCCAGCGTGGCGAATTCAGCTTTGCTGAGAAAATTGTAAATGCCGCCGACGCGGGTGCAGCCGGAGTAGTCATCTACAATAACGGTCCGGGCGCTTTGAACGGAACCCTCGGGGGCCACGATGACCGATTTGTGCCGGCCGTCTCGCTTTCTCAGGAACAGGGGCAGTCCCTCCTCCAGCATATGAACGGAAATCCGGGTGCAGAGGCACGGATCTTGGTGGAAGGAGCTGAAACAGGAGAGCATACTTCCCACAACGTGATTGCCACGAAGCATCCGACAAACAAGAAAAAGGACACAGGTGAAGTAATCGTAATCGGATCCCATATGGACTCTGTTCCGGGAGCGCCTGGTGCAAATGATAATGCTTCGGGTACTGCAGTGACACTGGAACTTGCACGTGCGATGAAGAATCTGCCGTCAGACACTGAAATCCGTTTTGCTTCTTTCGGAGCGGAAGAACTGGGCCTGATCGGCTCTCACCATTATGTCAGCGAGCTTTCCGATACGGAAAAGGACCGGATCATCGCAAACTTTAACCTGGATATGGTCGGAAGCCGAGATGCAGGTGATCTGATCGTGGCTTCCGTGGACGGGGAACCGAATCTTGTGACGGAGCTGACCCAGAAGGCGAGCGCAAAGCTGAACGGGGAGCCGACAACACGCGGAAGAAGCGGTTCGAGTGACCATGTACCGTTCCACCAGGCAGGCATCCCTGCGGCTCTCTTTATCCACAGCCCACTGGAGCCTTGGTATCATACGCCACAGGATACGCTCGACAAGATCAGCAAGGAGAAACTTTTGGATGTTGCTGAAATCGTGGCAGCTGCCGTATACGACAGGGCCCGTTTCGATAACCAGAATCCGAAAGATAAAAAACGCAAAGAAACTACAGTTCCAAAAGAAGCGTTCTTCGAACAGTCGATTCGATGAATTACAACACTTTAACAAACTCCTGATCCGAATAAATGCCTTCACTCCTAAATTGGAGTGGGGCATTTATTGATTTCACTTGATCGCCTCTGATCTTGAGCAGCCAGTCTCCATGCATACTCGACTAGGTTAGAAAGCAGCGGAACAGGCGTCGACTTTTCTTCTTTTTCCCTTCAATGTATAATCCGGAAATAAGAGGAGGTGAATGCGGTGGAAAACCAAGTTACTGCACACGAGGTCGCGAAATTGGCGGGGGTTTCACAATCCTCGGTTTCCCGTGTCTTTACAAAGGGAGCGAGTGTATCTGAGAAAACCCGGGAAAAAGTCCTGAAAGCCGCCGAACAGCTCGGTTATCGGCCGAACGAGTATGCCCGAAGCCTGATCAAGAGAAAATCCAGTCTGATCGGCCTTGTCATGAAAGGCGTTTCCAACCCTTATTATCCGCACGCAGTGAAGAAGTTCACTTCTGAACTGAAGAAGCTGGGGTATAGCGTACTCCTGATTGATACGGATGATGTCGAACTGCAGATGCAGGATATAGATGCCCTGCTGTCTTACCACGTTGCTGGAGTGGTCATCATGGACGCGACTGCTTCTTTTCAGACAGCCGAGATGCTCCGGCGTTTCCGGATACCGGCCGTGCTATTTAACCGTGTCGTTCCGGGTACCGGACTCCACTCGGTCAGCTGTGAAAACGAATCGGCAGCCAGGGAAATCGCCCGTCTCCTTATCGCCCGAGGGTGTAAATCATTCACATACGTAGGAGGCCGTGAAGGAGCCTCCACGCATATCGAGCGCCTGAAAGGGTTTACCGAAGAGCTGGAGAATCATGGATTTGGGTGCCAAGTATTGCCGGGTGATTTTACTTATGGCACCGGGTACCGGAATGGTGCCGAAATGATCGAGTCCGGCCGCCTCACGGATGCGGTGTTTGCCGTGACGGATTTAATGGCTTATGGGATTTATGATGCGTTCCGTGACCGGGGAGTCCGTGTTCCGGAACAGGTCAAGCTCGTCGGATTTGATGATATCGAAATGTCTTCCTGGTCCTCTTACAATCTCTCTACATATGCGCATCCGGTGGACCGGATGGTGGCACTCTCCATTGAATTGCTTCTCGATCCCGAGCAGAGCCACGCGGAGGGGGAAGTGCATTATCTTACTGGTGAGATGAGATTGCGCGGCACTACATAAAAAACAGTCTTGACTGTTTCGACAATTTTAAGTAATGTACCTTTTGTAAGCGTTTTTGCATACGTATTCATTCAAAATTGCATACGTATGCAAATTCCTAGATCTTGAAAGGGGTCCAACCAAAATGAAATTCATCAAGCAAGGTAAATCCTCAGAAGAAGTTAAACAAAGTGACGCGAAAGTTTCAGAAACGGTAGCTGCGGCACTTTCCGATATTGAAGAAAAAGGCGATGCAGCAGTACGTGAAATGTCCGCTCGATTCGATAAGTGGGAGCCGAAATCGTTCCGCCTGAGCGAAGAGCAGATTTCTGAGATTGTCGGCCGTGTGCCGGAACAAGTGATCGAAGACATCAAGTTTGCGCAAAAGAATATTCGTGAATTCGCTGAAGCACAGCTCGCTTCGCTGAGCGATGTGGAAGTCGAGAATATTCCGGGTGTCATCCTCGGCCATAAAAATATTCCGGTGAACAGTGTCGGATGTTATATCCCGGGTGGCCGGTACCCGATGGTCGCTTCTGCACATATGAGCGTTTTGACAGCCAAGGTGGCAGGTGTTAAGCGAGTGATCGCGTGCACGCCTCCGATCAACGGAGAGATTCCTGAAGCGACAGTTGCGGCGATGCATCTTGCAGGTGCGGATGAAATCTACCTTCTTGGCGGCATACAGGCTATGGGCGCAATGGCGATCGGCACAGAAACCATTGAATCTGTCGATATGATTGTAGGGCCGGGCAATGCGTTTGTTGCGGAAGCGAAGCGTCAACTGTATGGCCGTGTTGGCATCGACCTGTTCGCCGGCCCGACTGAAACATTGGTCGTTGCTGATGAAACGTCGGATGCGGAAATCATTGCAACCGACCTTCTGGGACAGGGTGAGCACGGTCCGACTTCTCCTGGTGCACTCGTGACGACAAGCGAGAAGCTTGCATATGAGACGCTGGAAGAGATCGAACGCCAGCTGAAAGTATTGCCGACTGCTGATGTGGCACGTGTTTCCTGGGACGATTATGGTCAGGTGATTGTCGTCGATTCGATCGAGGAGGCACGGGAAGTGGCGGATGAAATGGCCTATGAACACGTCGAGATCCTCACTGAGAATCCTGATTACTTCCTGGAGAACATGACCAACTACGGCTGCCTGTTCCTCGGGCCTGAAACGAACGTCGCCTACGGGGACAAGGTAATCGGAACCAACCATACGCTCCCGACAAAAGGAGCTGCGCGCTACACCGGCGGTCTGTGGGTCGGCAAGTTCATCAAAACGGTCACTTACCAGAAGGTTAAGCCTGAAGCCAGTGCCTATATCGGCGAATACGCAGCACGTCTCTGCCAGCTTGAAAACTTTGCCGGACATGCAGAGCAGGCATTGCTCAGGGTCCGCAGATATGGCGACCAGAAGAAAAACTAAAATCACATTTATCCGGCCCCGGGTCATCAGACCCGGCGGCCGGAGTACATAATTAGGGGGATTTGTTCATGCTCGGAATGATAGGTATGATCGGGGGCCTGGTTCTGCTCATCTGGTTGACGATGCGCGGGATGAATCTGCTGATTGTTGCGCCGCTATCGGCGCTGTTTGTTGCTCTGATGAACGGACTGCCTCTCTTCCCGCAACTTGCGGAAAAAGGGGCAGCCAACTTCCTGACGGGTTATATGGAAGGATTCTCAGGGTTCATCATGTCCTGGTACCTGATGTTCCTGGCAGGTGCCATCTTCGGTAAAGTCATGGAAGACAGCGGTGCTGCGGATGCGGTATCCAAATGGATCGTCGATAAGCTTGGGATGAAACAGGCCGTACTTGCGGTAGTCGCGGCCTGTGCGGTCCTGACTTACGGCGGTGTCAGCCTCTTCGTCGTTGCCTTCTCAGTGTACCCGATGGCAGTCAGCCTCTTTAAAGAAGCAGATCTGCCACGCAGGTTCATTCCGGCAGCACTTGCTTTCGGTTCGACAACGTTCACGATGACATCGGCGGGTTCTCCGGAAATCCAGAACTGGATTCCGATCGAGTTTCTTGGCACATCGCCACTTGCTGGATGGGAAGTGAGTCTGATTGTCGCTGTGTTCATGATGGTCTTCGGTTATTGGTGGCTCCGGAAGATGATCCGAAAAGCCGTTTCCAATGGTGAGCATTTCATCGAGAGAGAGTCGGATCACAGGGAAGATCGGGACGAGCTTCCACACCCGTTCCTCAGCCTGATTCCGCTGCTCGTTGTACTGTTCGTCTCCTTTGGGTTCCACGACTCCCTGGGTACTTCCGCTCTGATCATTGCGCTTTCGGGCGGGGTGATCGCCACTTACCTTTTTAACCGCAGGTATTTCAGGAACTTCGGGAACGCGGTTTCCGAGGGGACACTCGGCGCGATCGTCGCCATTGCTAATACTGCCGCGGTCGTCGGGTTCGGCGGCGTGGTCAAAACGACACCGGCCTTTGCAACTGCGGTAGATGCGATTACAAGCATACCGGGAAGCCCGCTGATTGGCGGAGCGGTCGCGGTCGGCATTATCGCCGGTCTGACCGGTTCCTCTTCGGGCGGACAGGCCATCGCGTTGCCGCTCCTTGCGCCGCATTATCTGGACATGGGCGTGAATGCGGAAGCCCTTCACCGTACTGTCGCCATTTCCTCCGGATCGCTTGACTCCCTGCCGCACGGCGGTTATACAGTCACGACCATCCGGTCCATTGCCGGCGAGACCCATAAGGATGCTTATCCGGCCATGGGCGCCATGACGGTTATCGTACCGCTCGTAGGTGCAGCCCTTGCCGTCATCCTGTTCTCCCTTGGACTGGGTATCTGATGTATCCCCGGCAGCATCCCATGCTGCCGGGTTTTATTTGCGAAATAATGAATGGAAAGGGATGGGAATATGGAAAAATTGGCAGTGATCGGCAGCGGTACGATGGGACACTCCATTGCGCTGAATGCATCATGGCACGGTATGGACGTCAGGATGTATGCAACTAACGAAGAAGACATCAGAAGAGCTGAACAGGGAATTGTCCAGAAACTCCGCAACATGTCTGATAATGGTCTGTTCAGTATGGTGGAAGCGTCAGCCATCCAGGATAAGATTGACATTTCAGATCAACTGGAAACAGTTGTGGACGGGGCGACATTTGTCATCGAAGCCATCCCGGAAAACCTGGAGCTGAAGCAACAGTTCTATAGCCGCCTGGAAGAACTGATCGGGCAGGAAGCGATCATTGCGAGCAACACCTCAGGCCTCCAGCCTACTGACCTGGCTTCCGGCCTGCGCCATCCTGGGCGGTTTGTCGTGACCCACTTCTGGAATCCGGCTCATCTTGTTCCTTTGGTGGAAGTGGTGGGCGGTAAGCAAACATCCGATGCCACAATAGAGCGTGCCATGGAACTGATGAATGCCATGCAGAAGAAACCGATTGTCGTGAAGCAGGAGATACAGGGGTTCATCGGGAATCGTCTGCAATATGCCCTGTTCAGGGAAGCGCAGGCTTTGCTTGACGCAGGCGTAGCTGAAAAGGAAGACATCGACGCTGCCGTAACATACAGCATCGGCAGGCGTCTCCCGGTAACCGGACCGCTCATGTCCGCGGATTTCGGAGGGTTGGATGTATTCAAGTCCATCTCGGATTACTTGTTCAGCGACCTGAGCACGTTGGAGGCTTCCGGAAAAACATTGGATTCACTTGCCGGTTCGGGGAAGCTCGGCGTAAAGTCCGGTGAAGGCTTCTACGATTGGAGCGGCAACCACAGTGAAGAAATCGCAGCAGAGCGTGAAAACATGCTGATCCGCTTCCTAAAAGATGATGAACGGAAAGGATGAGGAAGTTGAACAATCATTTTGGTGATTTGGAAGGTATGTCAGTCCTCGTGACAGGCGGCAGTAAAGGAATCGGAAAATCGATTGCGCTGGCATTTGCCGACCTTGGCGCGAAAGTCACGATTGTCGGAAGGAATCTCGAAGCTTTGGAAGCGACACGCCTTGAACTGGTGGGAAAAAGCCCTGAAAGCAGTGCTATACAGGCGGATCTGTCAGATATCCAGGAGACGCGGCGGGTGGCCGATATGACGGCCGAACGGTACGGCTCCATCGATGTGCTGGTAAACAACGCAGGGATCAACATTGCAAAACCTGCGTTTGAAGTGACCGAGAAGGATTGGGATACGGTGCTTGACCTGAATCTGAAGTCGGCATTCTTCATGTGTCAGGCGGCAGGCAGGCACATGGAGCGGCAGGGCGGCGGGAAGATCATCAATATCGCCTCACAGATGGCGTTTGTCGGCTACTACAACCGTGCTGCTTACTGCTCGAGCAAAGGCGGGCTTGTCCAGCTTACAAAAGCACTTGCGGTCGAATGGGCTTCACACCGAATCAATGTCAATGCGGTCGCACCGACGTTCGTCGAAACAGAGATGACGAGCGGTATGATGGAAGACCCTGCTTTTATGGAAGAAATCCGGAGCCGGATCCTGTTCGGCCACCCTTCAAAACCTGAAGATGTCAACGGAGCGGTGCTTTTCCTCGCTTCGGGAATGTCCTCATTCGTGACGGGTGACACGATTAAGGTCGATGGTGGTTGGACAGCCATCTGACCGGACAAAACTCTTGATAATGTGTACACTTTTCATATAGAAAGGGGTGCAGGCCATGCAATCTTTGACAAGCTCTCAATACCATTTCATCCTCCGCCAGGCACGGAATGTGATGAACGGTCACACCAATTCGGCTGATGAGGATGTACTTGCAGCAGTTGTCCTGATGGCGATCGAGCGCTCCGAGAGGCTGACAGAAGTCGTTTCGGATGAATTAAAGCGCACAATACGTTTGATGGACAGCATCAGAAACAGGGAAGACTATGAGGAGTTCCGGGAACGGCTGCTTTTGTATGTCAGGCCGATGGTTGAAGTGACGGACAAGGACATCAAAAAGCTTTTTCCGAAGGTGAAAAATCTCCGCATGCCTAAGTTTGCAGAAGCTGTGCGCAAGGAGCTGACCTATCTCGGTTGGAATGACCCCGGCACGAACAGGAAATATTTCGTGTTCGAAGAAGGAGACGGCCTGACGGGCTTATATGGGCAGTTCCGTCCATCCGGCAAAAAAGGGGTCTGTTCAATCTGCAACGGCATCGACGAGACGGGGCTGTTTCTGACAGAAACCCGCCATGCGGGAGGCGAGACGTACACAAAGCGGGGCAACTATATATGCACGGACAGCATGGCCTGTAACAGGCGGCTGGATGACCGGGAACGGTTTGATCAATTTATAAAGACAGTCAGCAGATAAGGGGGAAAATGAAATGGAAGGCAAGGTATTGCTGATCACGGGAGCTGCACGGGGAATCGGATATGAGATTGCAAAGGGCTTCTCGGAAGCAGGTGCCAAAGTGGTCCTTTCTGACATGAACGAAGAAGGCGTCAAGGCTGCCGCGGCATCGTTTAGCGGGGAGGTTGAAGGCATCGCGTGTGACGTTACCAACGAAGAGGATATAATCCGGACCATAGACTTCGCGGTGGAACGGTTTGGCAGGATCGATATCCTGATCAATAATGCCGGCATGCAGCATGTTGCGGATCTGGAAGAGTTCCCGACGGAAAAGTTCCGTCTGCTGGTCGACATTATGCTGACAGGCCCGTTCATGGCGACCAAGCACGTTCTTCCGCATATGAGGAAACAAGGATGGGGCCGCATCATCAACATGTCATCCATCAACGGTCTGATCGGATTTGCCGGCAAGGCGGCCTACAACTCAGCCAAGCATGGAGCGATCGGACTGACAAAGGTTACCGCCCTGGAAACAGCTGAAGACGGAATCACAGTCAATGCGATCTGCCCGGGTTACATAGATACGGAACTGGTCAGAAACCAGATGAGAGATCTAGCGAAGACAAGGGGCGTTTCGGTGGAAGAGGTATTAGGAGAAGTGCTTTATCCTTTGATCCCTCAGAAACGCTTAATCGAAATCGGCGAAATCGTTTCACTGGCAAAATACATCGCAAGTGAAGACGCCAAAGGAATGACCGGCCAGGCGGTTGTCCTGGATGGCGGCTACACGGCACAGTAATTCCTGAAAACCTTCTGTAACGCCGTTTCGACTGAGTACGCCAAGGGAATCATAAAAACAGACGTACAAGACAGGCAGACAGGAGGGGATCCGTATTGGCCAAGCATTATCCCGATAGCCGTCCGTACCCTTATGATACGGACAAGCCGCAATGGGCGGCGTTGTGGATCGCACTCGCGGGCATCATTATCGCAATTCTTCTCGGGATTATGATGTAAGAAAACCGGCAGGCCTTTAACTGGCCCGCCGGTTTTCTGGGTATTCGAATCAGCTTTGCCCGATGATCTGGAAAGTAACGCGTTCTTCGCCTATGAATATTCCGTCCGCAAAAGTTCGTTCAATGAATGCGGCACGACCTTCGCGGTCAATAAGAATCACCGTCTGACAGCGTGTCCCATACCCGGTCATTCGGATAAACAGCGGTGAAAGGGAACGCTCGAGATCCGGTCCGACTCCTGTGTCAGGAAGTCGGTTATCCGGGAAGGGTTCCGCATCACTCAGGATTTCAAAGAGCACATCCGGATCGATCGGGCAGACATCATCTGCAAGTCGGGACAGCTCTTCGATCCCTTTTTGGACCTTCGGCCATGGCGTATCCAGCATGGCGTTGCTGAGGCCATGTGTACCAGATTGAATCTCCCTGAAACTTCCCGGTGACTGGTTCGTCTGATACATTAGACGGCCGGGCGTTCCTGCGATGACATTGTAGAGGTCATATCGGTCCTGCCGGCTGGAGAGCTGTTTCATAGTTTCTTCCATTGAGATCGAATCATCCAGGAGGTCCGTAACGATGCCGCCTCTGGACCGCGCATCAGGGGGAGGTGGAACATCCGGCCTCCTGACATTAGTCAAAGCGGCAAAACGGCCGGATTGTGTCAGTCCCAGCCAAGTTCCTCCACCGGTCAGATCCTTGCCGGCCACCAGGCCTTTGGGTCGTTCCCATACATGGGCCGGGGCTGCCGGCCGATCGTAGAATTCATCCCGGTTCGCCGCTACGATCAACGGATAGACCGGGTGCTCGCCTTGATTAAATAAGACTAGGCACATGAATATCCCCCCATTATCTGTGTCCATTATATCGGAGGCACAACATATCGGCGAGAATTAGGAATTGCATTTTTTTCGTGTATTCCTCCCATGTGTCATGATAGAATGAGGCTTAATTCTCGTACACATAAGGAGTAAATCATATATACAGATGGTTACATATCGATCAGCGGACGGAGTGAACGAATGATGAAATGCCCGAACTGCGGACATGAATTGGAACAGTATGAAGGAACCTGCCCTGAGTGCGGCAAAAGGCTGACCAGGGGTAAGCGTAAAAAGAAGAAAAAAGGTCTGATTGTAGGCACCGTCGCAACGCTGTTTATCCTGACAGGCGGAACATTCGCGGCACTGCAGTTTCTTGGAGATGAGGAAGCTGCCAACGAGCCGATTGCTCCGGAGGAAGAGATCATGCCGGAGACTGAAGAGGCAGAAGAGATTCAGGATGAAAAGGAAGAAGCCGAGGGAGAAGTTACTGAAACCGAGGCGCCAGCCGAAGAAGAGCCTGCTGTCAGTGAAGGTACAGTCGAACGGGCGATTCAGGAAGACAATGCAGTTGCCCAGGAAGCCATTATCCTTCCCGAAAAAATTGCAGGCCAGGGACGGGATGCCCAGCAGATCATTAAGGAATCACTTCCAAAGGTTTTCACGATCTTGACTGATGAAAATATCGGATCCGGTTTTCTCTATAAAAACGGCGGACTGATTGCGACGAATGCCCACGTCGTCAGCGGTCATACGGATGTCACCGTCCGTAACAGTGACGGGAAGGAATCCCAGGGGCGTGTAATCGGCATTTCGGACCGCTCTGACGTTGCACTGATCAAGGTCGATGACTTTGCCGGCATCGAACCATTCCCGGTGGAAAGCGGCGTGACGCCAATCGGTGCGGAAGTCATTGCCATCGGGAGCCCGCATGGTCTTTCCAATACAGTCACTACGGGTACACTGACCGCCCATGACCAAAACCTTGAACTGGGCTTTATCTATGAAAATATTTATCAGTTCAACGCAAAGATCGAACGCGGGAACAGCGGGGGACCGCTGATTGATGCCAAGACAGGAAAGGTTGTCGGCATCAACTCCCTCGTCATGCAGGACAACAGCCTCGTGGGCTTCGCTATTCCACTTTACAGCATGACGGGACTGCTTGATCAGTGGGCAGCAAGCCCCATGTCACCGGAACAGGTTGCAGGCGTTTTCGGTACGTACGATGAGTTTGAAGGTGGTGCCGCATCTCCAGAAGATGACCAGTTCGAAGGCGGCTGGGAAGGTGACACCTTCAACGAAATAGCACTTGAGAACTTCATTCTCAGTTTCGGACATTTCCAGACGCTTATGAAAGATGCCGGCGATTTCTTCTGGGTTGCCGATCTTGTCCAGCCAGGAAGCCCTGCCTATGATAAACTGACACAAGAGGCGAATGGCCTGGCCGGCAGCGGAGTCAAGTATGAGCTGGCCGGTCAGGACGTCACATCTGTGGAGATCATGGATGACCATGCAATCGTGCATTCGGCCGAAACAGAAAAGACGACCGCAGCTGACGGTACGGTGACCGAAACCCAGGTAAATCGGGACTATAAAGTCATCATCGACAGCAACGGCTTCTTCCAGGTGGCCGACGTTACAATCGCCGAGTGATGCAAAAGGGGGAATCTTGATGGAAGAGTTGAAATCAGTTGAGCAGTTTAATGAACTGAAGAAGGAAGAACGCGTGGTGTTCATGTTCACCGCCGGCTGGTGCCCGGATTGCCGCTTTGTCGATCCGTTCCTGCCGATGATCGAGGCGGATTACCCCGAGTATACATTTGTTTCGGTGGACCGCGACGAGTTCATTGACTTGTGCGGTGAACTGGACGTCTACGGTATCCCTAGTTTCGTGGCATTCAGCGAAGGGGAAGAAACCGGCCGCTTCGTCAGCAAGGATCGCAAGACAAAAGAGGAAATCGAGTCCTTCCTTAACGGGCTCGCCTCCTGAAGCATATGAAAATGCCGGACTGTCCCGCGGGAATTTGACTAAGTCGGACAGCAAGAGCCGTCACTCATTTTTTGAGTGACGGCTCGTTTTCTTGTGGCATCCGGCTGCGTCTCTATTGTAGATTTCGTCAATCGTCTCTTTAATCTCGTCATTCAGGTAGTTTTTCCGGACGAATGACGAGTTTATAGTCATGAATGGTGAAACTGAATGCATGAATGACGAAATTGAACACGGGAATGACGAAACCGTCACTCACACACGTTTTCTGCTCCCATATTTAATGCTGCGGTTGCCGCATAGCACCGCCCATCCAAGACGAAGAAACGGGGCTGTCCATTAAGTAAAGTAATTAAATTCTTGTATCTATGGCAAGCAGCAGTGGCGTCGGGAGACTCCTCGAAAATGCTTCGCATTTCCTTCGTGCGAGGCGGATTCGAGGAGTTTTTCTGTCCTGCGGGAATAGCGTTAGCCGAAGACCCCGGATGTTGCGCAACGCTTCGCGATGCGCACAGACGCCAGTCGCGTACTGGCGCCGGCTGAGACAACGCCCGCGGAAAGCGACCAGAGCCACTGCTGTTTGCTTTTTATGTTGGAAATACACTTTTCGGACAGCCCCGTTTTCAGCTTTAAGGTCAAGGAAAGACGATAGTTTACCAGAAAACCTGCAGGCAGGGCGATGACAGAAGCCTACCGCTTATAGCCCTGCTGGTTGAGAATCCCGCTCCAGTGATGCCAACCGTTCCTGGATTCTTCGTTTCCGATAAAGGATGGCACCGGTTTCGGCAAGTTCGGAAATCGTGCTCCGGTTGGTAATGGCACCGAATACGAGTCCTGCCACAGGTATCAGCTGAAACATCTTCTTCATCCCCCAGCGGTCCCGGAAAGACATGACGACTTCCCGCCATCCCTTGAGTTCCGAAACCATCTCCCTCCTGGCTTTCTCACTTCCTGCGTCCAGGCTGCCCATCTGCTTAAGGATGGCATCCCTGCCGTGATTGTCTGAAGTGGTGAACTGCATGACTTTGACGATAAAGAGCCGTTCCTTGGGATCAGCGGGGTTGAAGCCGTAGCACATGGCAATGTCCTGGAGAGTCTTGAGCTGTAATCCGAGAAGGACCGGAATATCCAGGGAAAGGGTGAAGATGCCGCCGAATCCGGTGGATGCCCCCTGTACGGTCGCGATGTTCGTTCTTGTGCCGGCGACGCGGTCCGCGGCTTCATCCATTGCTGAGACCGGCATCATCGCCGCATCGTCGATTGTACGGACCTGCTTGTTATTGAAGTAGTTGGCAACCGCTTTTTCAGAGCTTAAGTAGCCGCCCCCTGTCTGGACAAACTTCCCAAGCTCATCCAGGGCTTTTCCGAGCTTGTCCTGGATAAAGTCCGGAGTCACTTTGTCCAGCAGGGCGAAGGGGATCCGTCCGATCCGGTCCCAAATCCTCACCTTTCCCTGGGAACGCTCCCATTTATGAATCTGCTCCAGTTCCTGTTCGAGCCATTGTCTTGATTCCATAAGCATCCTCCCCGTACGGTTTGTCTGTTCCTGTATACGTCCTATATACCCGAAATGTTTCATGGAAAGCGGAGCCGGGGGTTGGACGGCTTGCCTGTGTCTGCCATTCGGATACAATAGGAGAGGAATCCAAACAGAAATCAGGTGTCAGTCTAATGAAACATGTCATTATTATCGGCGGAGGAATCCTGGGAGCATCCGCCGCCTACCATCTTGCAAAGTCCGGCCTGCGGGTGACGGTCATTGACCGCCATGAGCCCGGCCAGGCGACCGGAGCCGCGGCAGGCATCATCTGTCCATGGCTGTCACAGCGGAGAAACAAGGCATGGTATGCGCTAGCCAAAGGCGGAGCTGCCTATTATCCGGAACTTATCGCCTCTTTGGAGCAGGATGGTGAGGAAGATACCGGCTATCGCCGTGTCGGGGCAATCAGTGTCCATCCGGATTCTGCAGTGCTCGACCTCGCGGAAGAACGCGCGTTACTGCGTCGGGAAGAAGCCCCGGAAATCGGGGAGATCCGCAGACTCAGCGAAGAAGAGACCCGAAAATTCGTCCCGATGCTGGGCGAGGGATTTGCTTCGGTCTGGATCAGCGGTGCAGCACGGGTAAACGGCGGTCAGCTTCGAGATGCCATGCTGTCTGCGGCACAAAAGCACGGAGCGGAGCTGCTTAGCGGTTCGGCAACAGTTTCGGCCGCAGAAGGTAAGGTAAATGGTGCCCTGGTCGGCGATAAATTGGTGACTGCGGATGCTGTGCTCGTTACAGCGGGCGCATGGGCACGGGAGGCGGTAGCACCGCTAGGGGTTAACTTGGATGTCCACGCACAGAAAGCCCAAATCCTGCACCTCCGCCTGGAAGGCGAACCGACCGGGGAGTGGCCGGTCATCATGCCGCCACGCAGGCACTATATCGTGCCTACCGATGGGGGGAAGGTCATTGTCGGAACAACCCACGAGGACGAGCATGAGTTTGAGACAACGCCGACTGCCGGGGCGATCCATGAAATGCTTGATAAGGCGTTTGTCACAGCACCTGCACTAAAAGAAGCGGTGTTTGAGGAAGTGAATGTGGGTTACCGGCCGTTCACTGCGGATAATCTGCCTGTAGCCGGCCTGCTCGGCGGAATCGATGGGCTGTACTTTGCGAATGGCCTTGGTTCTTCGGGGCTTACCGTAGGTCCCTATCTGGGCGTCCAACTCGCCAAGATGGTGACTGGTGAGCCGCTTTCGATCGATCCGTCATTGTACAGTCCTGACAAGGCGATTACCGGGGAATAAGGGGGAATTCCATGACGGCCAAAGCCGCTACCATAAAACGGGCGCCGGATCCCGTTTATCCGGTCATGTTCGCTATCGGCGGCTGCCATCTGCTAAATGATGCCATCTCGGCTGTTGTGCCTGCGATGTATCCGATTCTTCAGGCAGAAAACGCTTATAGCTACTTCCAGTTGGGACTCATCACTTTTGTTTTGCAGATGCTTTCGTCGGTCATGCAGCCTGTCGTCGGGATTATCAGCGACAAAAAGCCCAGGCCATGGATGCTGCCGGCAGCAATGGGGTTAGCGTTTATCGGCGTTCTGCTTCTGGCGTTTTCCCCGCAATACTGGATGCTGCTCGTCGCGGCGATGTTCCTCGGTCTTGGATCGGCAATCTTCCACCCTGAGGGATCCCGCGTGGCATTCATGGCGGGAGGGTCGAAGCGGGGAATGTCGCAGTCAATTTTCCAGGTCGGCGGAAACAGCGGACAGGCCCTGGCTCCGGTCATCACCGCACTGATCCTGATCCCATTGGGACAGACAGGGGCTGCCTGGTTCCTGATCCTCGCTGGGGCAGGAGTGGTGATCCTTGGCAGGGTTGCCCGCTGGATGAATGCCAGACTCAGTGAAGAAAACGCATTAAAGGGCAAGAAACGCCAGATTTCAGGTATTTCCGGGCTGACACCGGGCAGAGTCAAAGCCGGTCTCACGCTGCTCATGTTGGTTATTTTCGTGCGATCGTTTTATGTGGTGAATATGCAGGGGTATTATGTCTTCCATCTGACCGGAGAATATGGACTGACTGTGCGGCAGGCACAGTATTTCATCTTCATGTTCCTGGCTCTTGGTGCAGCGGGGACATTTTTCGGAGGGCCCTTCGCTGACAGATACGGCCGGAAAAGAGTCATTGCTGCCTCTGCGCTCATTCCGATCCCGCTCGCTGCGGTACTGCCCCACCTGCCAATTTGGCTGGTCGGGCCGGTATTGGGCATAATCGGATTCGTCCTAATGTCGAGCTTCTCAGTGGCGGTCGTCTATGCCCAGGAACTTGTCCCGGGCAAGATTGGAACGATGGCCGGGCTGACCGTCGGTTTCGCATTCGGCATGGGGGCAATCGGCTCGGTCGCAATCGGTGCATTCATGGATTATGCCGGAGTCTATACGACGATGATCGTCATCAGCCTCCTGCCTATTCTTGGTTTAGTCTCTCTATATCTTCCGGATGAACGTCTTTCTGCACCGGCATAATATGGATGAGAGTCTTCCTTTTGGCAGAAAACAATAAAGGAAAACGTTTACCGTAGTCGCGAAATTTCGTCTATTTATGACTTGCTTGAAAACTTCCGATGCCATGATATACTTAGCCCAATCAATATCAGACGCTCATATAATCGCAGGAATATGGCCTGCAAGTTTCTACCGGCCCGCCGTAAACGGGCCGACTATGAGAGGCAGCGGAAAACAGGGATGGGGGCGTGCCCCCGTCTTGTTTCCTTTTCCACCGGAGTCAGATCTGCCGGCGGCTGTGCCCCTCAAGAGGGGGGCGGCCGCCGGTTTTTTTGTTCCATGCCGGATTGAGCGCCGTGGTAAACAAACGGAGGAATCGTTTTGAAACAACTTCGCGAAAAGATTGCTTCGGAAGGCCGTGTGCTTTCCGGGGAAGTGCTGAAAGTAGACTCTTTCCTGAACCACCAGATCGACCCCAAGCTCATGCAGGCGATCGGGGAAGAATTCTCCCGGCGGTTTAAGAATGACGGCGTTACAAAAATCCTTACAATCGAGTCATCAGGAATTGCACCTGCGGCCATGGCCGGTCTTACGATGGGAATTCCTGTCGTCTTTGCCCGAAAGCGCGCATCCCTGACGCTCACTGAAGGGCTGATCAGCTCGGAAGTCAAGTCGTTCACCAAACAGACCGTGAACACCATCTCCGTCTCCGGAGATTATGTGACTGCTGACGACACACTCCTTATTATTGACGACTTTCTTGCAAACGGGCAGGCTGCGTTAGGATTGCTCGATATCTCCGGACAGGCTGGTGCCAAGGTGGCCGGTATCGGGATCGTCATTGAAAAAGGATTCCAGAACGGCGGTAAACTGCTTCGTGAACAGGGCGTGCGTGTTGAATCGCTCGCCATCATCGAGTCGCTCGCAGACGGGAAAGTAGCTTTCCGAGAGGAGAGTGAAGTCCGTTGAAACAGGGAATCCGCGAGACTACATTAGGCATCCAGCATCTTCTCGCTATGTACGCAGGGGCGGTTCTCGTTCCGCTCATCGTCGGCGGCGCAATCGGCCTGAACGCCGAGCAGCTGACATACCTCGTCGCGGTCGACATCTGCCTCAGCGGTGTGGCCACGCTTATGCAGCTTGCTTCCAACCGTTTCTTCGGCATCGGGTTGCCAATCGTGCTCGGTTGCACCTTTACTGCAGTGGGGCCGATGATCGCCATCAGCGGCGAATACGGGATTTCCGCACTTTACGGATCGATTATCCTGTCCGGTTTGTTCATTGTACTGATCAGTCCATTTTTCAGTATGCTGAGTAAGTTCTTCCCGCCGATTGTCACAGGCACGGTCGTTACGATCATCGGTCTGACACTGATTCCTGTCGCGATCAATAATATGGGCGGTGGGCAGGGGTCTGCGGACTTCGGTTCCGCCACTAACATCACCCTTGCATTCGCGACACTGATGATCATCATCCTGATCTATAAATTCTCGACAGGCTTTGTCCGCGCCATTTCAATCCTTCTCGGTCTTATAGCCGGAACGCTCATGGCGGCTGCAATGGGAATGGTCAGTTTCACAAATGTCCGTGAAGCATCCGTGTTCCATATGATCGAACCCTTCTACTTCGGCACACCATCCGTTGTCTGGCCTGCGGTCATCACGATGTGTCTTGTCAATATCGTATCTCTCGTCGAATCGACCGGCGTCTATTATGCGCTGAGCGATATCACCGGCAAAAAGATCACGAGGAAAGACCTGTCTCGCGGATACCGGGCGGAAGGGCTTGCCGTCATGCTTGGCGGTTTCTTCAACGCCTTCCCTTATACGGCGTTTTCGCAGAACGTCGGCCTGGTACAGATGACAGGCGTCAAGACGCGCCGTGTGATCGTGATCACCGGCATCATGTTGATCGCGCTCGGTTTCCTGCCGAAAATCGCGGCACTCACGACAGTTATTCCAACCTCCGTTCTTGGCGGGGCGATGCTGGCCATGTTCGGCATGGTCGCGACCCAAGGCATCAAGATGCTGAGCAAATGCATGGGCGAATCGCAAGAAAATGCGCTGATCGTGGCTTGCTCGGTCGGTCTCGGCCTTGGAGTGTCCGTCGTACCGGATCTGTTCAGCTCGCTGCCGCAGGGCGTGCAGCTGCTGACAAGCAACGGGATCGTCGCCGGAAGCTTTACAGCCATTTTGCTGAACATTGTCTTTAATATGTTACCCTCTAAAGCAACTTTGCCGACGGTACAAAAAGACACGGCTCCTGTGAAGGAAAGCCCTCAGGAAGCATCCTGATACAGCAACAAACCGCACTGCCATTCCGGTAGTGCGGTTTGTTGTATTGAAGGGCCTCACAGTCTGTTATCTCATCAGATTACTAAAGGAATTCAGAACTTCCAAACATATTGGGACTGATAAAATAGAGGAAGTGCAACAGGGGGGATCTGACTTGAAGAAAGCTATATCCAATGACTATCTGCTGATCATCTTCGGTTCGGTACTGGTGGGACTGAGTTATAATCTGTTCCTGCTTCCGGCCAGGCTTGCGGCCGGAGGCGTGTCCGGAATCAGTACCATCACTTATGAGCTCTATGGCTTCAACCCTGCCTATATCCAGTGGCTGGTGAACATTCCGCTGTTTATCCTTGCGATCATTCTTGCCGGGAAAGATTTCAGCATGAAGTCACTTGTAGGCACCATGTTTGTCCCATTTACTATCTGGCTGACAGGCGGTCTTGAACTTGGAGTACAAGACCCTCTTCTGTCATCCATTTATGGAGGCATCATCCTCGGAGTTGGCCTGGGAATCGTCTATAGGGGAAATGGTTCAACAGGAGGAACAGCGCTGATCGCGCAGATTTTGAGAAAGTTCACAGGGATATCCAGTGGCTTTGCCCAACTGATCGTTGACGGGGCCGTCGTACTGACATCTGCGCTTGTATTTGATTTTGAACTTGCCTTATTTGCCCTCATGTCCATCTATGTGACAAGTAAGGTCATCGACTTTGTCCAGCTCCGGACCTCCCCGCAGAAACTGATTCTGATCATTACTGAAAGGGAAGAGGAGGTCAGGACGATCATACGGGATGAAATAGATCGTGGTCTTACTAAATTGCGGGTGACAGGCGGCCACTCCAACAAGGAACGGACAATGATCCTTTGTGTAGCGGAACAGGCTGAAGCGGTGTATCTGAAAAAGATGCTGAATGAAAAAGAACCATCGTCTTTTGTCATTTTCGTGAACGCTTCCGAAATTTTGGGCCATGGTTTTTCAAAGGAACGGATTTACGAATAAAGCCGGCAGATGGGCTTCCCAAAAGGAAACCGGACTGTCGGCTTTTCCTGTTTATGGGGCTCTTAGGAAGGGAATGTTGAAGTTGTCATACTTTCCGATGGTTTGCGCAATTGCGGAAATGAATTAGTAGGACATTAAGCATTTACAATCGTATGGCCTATTTGATACCTTTAATAACGAAAATGTCTGAGGTCAGACAACAATAATCGATCCGCCTTCCATCCCGCGATTGCCGGATCTGAAATGATAGGGGATTAGCCATGAATATTTTGTGGGGCCTGTTGGGTATGGCTGTCGTGCTCGGTATCGCTTTTCTGCTGTCGACAGGGAAAAAGTCGATCAACCCGCGGACAATCTTCGGCGGGCTGGCACTTCAGCTGTTGTTTGCATTTATCGTTCTTAAGTCGGAAATCGGGCGGAAGGTACTTCTTAATGTAACCGATGCCGTCAACAATGTGATCGGCTATGCAGGGGAAGGGATATCGTTCCTGTTCGGGCCGCTCGCCGACGGCAATGGAGAATTGGGTGTCATATTTGCATTCCAGGTACTGACCATCATCATCTTCTTCTCGTCTTTGATTTCGGTTCTGTATTACCTGGGGATCATGCAGTGGATCATCAAACTGCTGGGCGGAGGCCTTTCGAAGCTGCTCGGTACGAGCAAGACGGAGTCCACGTCCGCCGCGGCGAACATCTTTGTCGGTCAGACGGAAGCACCATTAGTGGTCCGGCCGTTCCTGAAGAACATGACCAACTCGGAACTTTTCGCGGTCATGACCGGCGGGTTGGCTTCCGTAGCCGGCTCCACGCTGGCGGGCTATGCGCTTCTGGGTGTTCCACTTGAATATCTGATCGCTGCAAGCTTCATGGCTGCTCCCGCCGGCCTGATCATGGCGAAAATCATCATGCCGGAAAAAGAAAAGCCGAAAGATGATGAATTCGTTATGGAAAAAGACACCGGCGCAACCAACGTCATCGATGCTGCAGCAAAAGGGGCAGGGGACGGAATGAGCCTCGCGCTCAATGTCGGCGCAATGCTCCTTGCATTCATCGCACTTATCGCGCTTCTGAACGGTCTTCTGGGCGGAATCGGGTCCTGGTTCGGAGCGGAAGATCTTACGATCCAGAGCATTTTGGGCTATGTGTTCGCACCTCTGGCATTCGCCATCGGTGTTCCTTGGCAGGAAGCGGTGCATGCGGGAAGCTTCATCGGTCAAAAGCTTGTGCTGAATGAATTTGTTGCTTATGCTTCGTTCGCACCCCAAATTGGTGAGCTTTCCGACAAGACAGCCATGGTCGTCAGCTTTGCGCTCTGCGGCTTTGCAAACTTGAGCTCGCTAGCAATCCTACTCGGCGGCCTCGGCGGCATGGCGCCTGAACGCCGTCCGGACATCGCTCGCATGGGAATGCGTGCAGTAGCGGCGGGTATGCTTGCTTCATTGCTCAGTGCATCGATCGCCGGCATGTTCATTTAATCGTGTATAGGAAATGGAAAAGGGATGCGTCCGCACTAGCGGAGCATCCCTTTTTTTAAATAGGCAATGTTCAGTTGAAGCCAATCGTTTCCGTTTTTCTCCCCCGTTTTGCTCTGGGGGTTCTTTGCCGCGGTATGAATCCACTCACATGCTAACCCAAGCAACGCAATCCCTACCTGCTATTGCGTCCTTGCGGCCCTATAGCCGCGCCAGCGTGAATGAGTGTCCTCCGCATCATGCGAATGGACGCCAGTTCAAACCGATTCCGTTCAAAATGAATCATCACAAGTATTAATATTAACAGATATAGGAAGTGTAGTCAAGAGATTGATTTCAGATCAACTGTTGCTCTGCGTATTCCCTATAGACCGGGTGAGTTTCATATAATTCCTGATGGGTACCGCTCCCGGTCACACGGCCGCCTTCGATAAAAACGATGCGATCTGCATCGACAATCGTAGACAGGCGGTGGGCAATTGCGAATGTCGTGCGTCCGGACATGAGCCGCTGCAGGGCTTCCTGGACAACACCTTCGGAATGGCTGTCAAGGCTTGCCGTGGCTTCGTCCATCATGAGTATCTTAGGATCCCTGAGAAATGCCCGGGCGATGGCAATACGCTGTCGCTGACCGCCGGACAGCCGAATGCCACGCTCGCCGATTTCGGTCTCCATACCTTGAGGGAAGCCTTTGATGAATTCTGATGCAAACGCCATGTCGGCCGCCTTCCACAATTTCTCATCAGGAATTTCATTCTGTTCTATTCCGTATAGCAGGTTGTCACGGATGGTACCGGACATCATTGCGCTTTCCTGTGGAACATAACCGATCTGGCTCCGCCAATTCTCAAGCGACAGGGCGGAAATCGGTGTATCTCCGACACGGATCGTGCCGTTCTCAGGCTCATAAAATCGTTCAAGCAAAGCGAACATTGTGGATTTACCGCCTCCGCTCGGACCGGCGAAAGCAATCATTTCACCGGGATTTGCCCGGAAGGAGACGCTATTCAGTACAGGTTCTCCAGGCTGATAGGAGAAACTGACGCTTTCCACTGTGATGGGAAGACCGGAAACATCCATCGTATCTCCCTGTTGTCCCGGTTCCGGATCGAGGCTAAGGATTTCGATAATCCGTTCTGTCGCGCCTTTCGCTTTCTGCAGCTGGGTAAAGAACATGGCAAATGTCGTGACGGGAAAGACAATCTGAAAAAGATACAACAGAAAGGCGACAAGTGTCCCGGTGGACATTGATCCATCCGCCACCCTGACACCGCCATACACGATGATGAAGGCAATGACTGCCCACATGATCAAACCCATCAGCGGCCCGATGATGGCATTGATGCGCGCTTCCCGAAGTCCGAAGTTAAACAGCCGCCGGATGCCGTCCATGCCTTTCTGTTCTTCTTCTCCCTCTGCGTTTGACGCCTTCATCAGACGGATCTCACTGATGGTCTGCTGGATGCTGCCGCTGAAAGCGGCAGTCTCATCTTGCATCCCCCGGGAGATTTTGGCCATCCTGCGCCCGAGAGGGATCATGAGTGCCATCGTGACAGGGATCGAGACCAGCATGACAAGAGTCATCTGCCAATCGAGGATCAGTAAAAGAATGATCGCCCCGATGATGGATATCAAGCCGCTGATGAATTGCGGCACATGGTTCGAGATGAGTTCCTTCACGATGCCTGTATCATTGACGACACGGCTGACTGTACCGCCGCTTGCCTCCGTTTCAAAGTGCGAGACCGGAAGCCGGAGCAGCTTGCGCCACATGTTCCCGCGCAGATCCGCCACCAGTTTCTGGCCGGTGTAACTGAGCAAGTAAGTCGAAAAGCCATCAATGACAGTTTGTATAAGGAAAGCAGCGACAATGGCCGCAACAAGCAGTGGGCTTAAAGACTCTAAGGAGAACCCGTCCACCAATTCTTTAGTGAGAAGCGGGATGACGAGACCGACAAGCGTTGTGATGAGGAATCCTGCAATGCCAAAGCTGAGTGCGGCTTTTGGAATGCCGGTCGTTCGCAATAGGCGGATGAACGGCTTTAGTCCGTCCTGTTTTGATGGTTTCGGTGATGTCATGAACAGGCTCCTTTCAAGCGATATTCTCTATACGGAAACGGATATGTAAAAGTTTCGGCTCTGCGGGAAACAGCCGCTTTCAGTCTTTTCCGCCTTCAGTGGGGTTTCCTTTTTTTATGGTATGATAATTAACATTGTGCACTATGAATCGGGGGGACGCACATGCGCTGGAAGGGGCGGCTGGCTGCAGCCGGGATCGTCGTGCTCTTTAATATCGTGCGTTATTTCTATTATCATGTCTATCTGGACGTTCCGTTCGGTGCTTCTTTCTTCCTGCTGACAGTGTTCTTTCTTGTAGTTGCTTATGTCGGCGGTTATCAGTACGACCGCGCGGACTATCTGTCGAGACGGGATCCGCTCACCGGCGCCTACAACCGTCGCTCGCTGATCGAATATGTCAGAAAGCTTCAGCAATCCGGACATCCCGGATACGGGGTTGTCCTGTTCGATCTTGACGATTTTAAGGAGATCAATGATACGTGGGGACATGAAACCGGTGATGCCGTGCTCCGGGATTTCGCAGAGACCCTTTCAGAGTTCGTCGGCAACCGGGGAATCATTGCGAGATGGGGCGGGGATGAATTCCTCGCCATATTCAGGAAGGCGGATCACGACTTTAAGATCTGCGGAGCCCGGGAAATCTCTGCCAGGATGAGCTCCCTCGGATATGCGGGTGGCAGGTCGATCGGCGTGTCGTTCGGCATTGCGGTCTCGCCGACAGACGGCAAGGATCTGGAGGCGTTGGTGGATGCTGCCGACCATGCCATGTATGTGAATAAGACCGGAAGGAAGAGTCAAGTCTGAATACTTGTCGGATCTTCCGGCATCGTTTAGGATAAGAAAAGAATTTTCAACGGAATGAGGCAGAATATACAATGAAACAATCGGTCTACGGATTGACCTTCGAACAGCTTCAGCAGTGGATGGCAGACCAAGGCCAGCAGAAGTTCCGCGCCGCGCAGGTGTGGGACTGGCTGTACAAAAAGCGGGTCAAATCGTTTGATGAAATGAAAAACGTCAATAAGGATCTGCGGGCTCTTCTCGACGAAGCGTTCACTATTAAGACGATGGACATTGCCGTCAAGCAGGAATCCAATGACGGGACGGTCAAGTTCCTGTTCCGCCTGGCGGATGGAAACCTGATTGAAACCGTTCTGATGCATTTCAGCTACGGACAATCGGTTTGTGTGACGACACAGGTCGGCTGCAACATCGGCTGCAGTTTCTGCGCGAGCGGGCTGCTCCGCAAGAGCCGTGACCTGAGCGCAGGCGAAATCGTCGAACAGATCATGAACGTCCAGGAGCATCTTGACGCACTCGGCGGAGGCGAGCGGGTATCCAATATTGTCGTCATGGGCATCGGGGAGCCGTTCGATAACTACGATAACCTGATGAACTTCCTCCGTGTCGTCAACGACGGTAACGGACTTGGAATCGGAGCGCGTCACATTACTGTCTCGACGAGCGGCCTCGTGAAGGGCATCCGCAAGTTTGCCGATGAGGACCTACAGGTCAACCTTGCGCTTTCGATCCATGCACCGAACAATGAACTCCGCACGAAAATCATGAAGATCAACAAGGCGTTTCCTCTTGAACAGGTCATGGATGCGATCGACTACTTCCTGTCCAAGAAAAACCGCCGCATCACGTTCGAATACATCCTTCTTAGTGACGTAAACGACCACGTCGAGGAAGCTCAGCAGCTTGCCAGGCTCCTGCAGAACAAAAAGCACCTCAGCTACGTCAACCTGATCCCTTACAATCCGGTTGAAGAGCATGACCGCTACAGCCGCAGCACCCCTGAGGCGATCGCTGCCTTTGAAAAGACACTTAAGTCCAGGGGCATCCAATGCGGTGTGCGCCTTGAGCAGGGCACTGACATCGATGCCGCATGCGGGCAGCTCCGCAGTAAGCAAATCAAAAAGGACGTCTCCTGACGTCAACGGCACGGAAATTCATTTTCCGTGCTTTTTTCTTTGTCCGCATTCCGGTATCGTTGAAGGAAAGGGGGGCTTTCAATGAAAGATGAAAATCTGAAATTCCGTCCTGCCGTGCGTGCCGATCTCGAGGGGATCGTCAGCATGCTGGCAGACGACAGTCTGGGCCGGAACAGGGAAAATCCGGCCTTGCCGCTGGAACGGTCTTACGAAGAGGCGTTCCTCGCCATTAGCGAGGACCCGAATGATGAGCTGATTGTGGCTGAAGCGGATGGTCAGTTGGCGGGAGTCCTGCAACTCACCCTTCTTCCTTCCATCACGCACAGGGGAAGCTGGCGGGCGATGATCGAAGGTGTCAGGACCGCTTCAACCTTGAGGGGCAGGGGAATCGGAAGAGAACTGATCCGGCACGCCATCGGGCTTGCTGAAGAAAGAGGGTGCAGGCTCGTCCAGCTGACCACTGACAAGAGTCGTCCGGATGCCATCCGGTTTTATGAAGGCCTTGGATTCAGGCCGACGCATGAAGGCATGAAACTGCGTCTGGATAAAGAGGTGGTGAAAGAGTGAAATCAGTTTTCGCTTTTGAAACTCCTGGAGAAGGGACTGCTTACGAAACAACAGCCAAACGGCTCATGATGCGGCTCGGTTCCTACGAAGTGTTTCTCCGCAATGCATTCGGCCTCACAGAAGTGCCAAAGGCCGTAGTGTGGACAAGCGGGGACCTGGCAAGGGATGTGTTCGGTAATGTTCCGATTCCTGCCTATACCCGGGAAGATCTAATTTTCATGTGCCCGGATCAGGAGGAATGGAAGCAGATCATGTTTGAACAGATGGACGGGGTGGACCTTCCGGAAGTGAGATCGTTTTATGAATCGGTCGGAGAAGCCCAGCTGCTGGATATCCTCGCCCATGAACTGACCCATCACCTCGACCTGTTCCCCGACGATTTTGAGGATGAACGGACGGACGCCATCTGGTTTGAGGAAGGCATGTGCTTCTACCTGCCGCGGCGCCATCTGCTCGGGGATCCGTACTTCAAGGAAGTGACAGCAACCGAGCGAACTCTGTACCATGAGCTGAAGAATCGTTACGGAAAGCATCCGCTTGATGACTTTGGTGCGGCATCCTATGAGGGGACATTGCCTTCAATCATGTTCGATTACTGGCGCAGTTTTCTTGCGGTCAGTGAGCTGGTGGAACGTGAAAACGGCAGCGCCCATGCGGTGTTCAGAAAGTACAACAACTGGCATGAAGAGGGAAGGGAACTCCCACTAACCGAATACTTCGAAATAGAAATCTGATTGAACTGAAGATTTCGACTATCATAGATTCTGTAATAATCCGAACCGCGCCACATATGTATATATGGGCTGCGGTTCTATTTCTTGGTGCGCGGCAACCTGCTTTACACTAAAAAGAAATAGAGGTTGAAAAGTTCAATGCTTTCTGACAATATAGGTAATAGCAAGAAGAAAGCGCATACAAGAATGGGAGGAATGAACAAATGGTACAAGTGATCAAGTCCCGGGTTTATGCAAATCCCAACACGGAAGGTGCGAAAGTCAACTTCCGGGAGAAGTACGACAACTATATCGGAGGCCAGTGGGTGCCCCCGGCAAAAGGTGAGTACTTTGATAACATCACCCCGGTGACGGGCCAGGTGTTCACGAAAGTGGCGCGTTCCACGGAAGAGGATATCGAGAAGGCGCTTGACGCCGCGCATGCCGCCAAGGATGCCTGGGGCAAGACTTCCGTCCAAGAAAGGTCCAGGATCCTCCTGAAAATCGCGGACCGCATGGAAGAAAATCTCGAAATGCTGGCGGTTGCGGAAACATGGGACAACGGCAAAGCGGTCCGAGAGACGCTTAATGCCGATCTCCCACTTGCCATCGATCATTTCCGTTACTTTGCGGGTGCGCTGCGTTCTCAGGAAGGCGGCATCAGCCAGATTGACGACAATACGGTCGCCTATCATTTCCATGAGCCGCTCGGCGTGGTCGGACAGATCATCCCTTGGAACTTCCCGATTCTTATGGCGGTCTGGAAGCTCGCTCCGGCGCTTGCCGCAGGCAACTGTGTCGTCCTGAAGCCGGCCGAGCAGACACCGGCATCAATCATGGTGCTGGTCGAACTAATCGAAGACCTGCTCCCTGCGGGCGTGATCAACGTCGTCAACGGATTCGGCCTTGAAGCCGGAAAGCCGCTCGCGTCCAATCCGCGCATCAGCAAGATCGCATTCACGGGCGAAACGACAACCGGCCGCCTGATCATGCAGTATGCATCGCAGAACCTGATTCCGGTCACGCTCGAACTGGGCGGCAAGTCGCCGAACATCTTCTTTGAAGACGTGTTCGATGAAGACGATGCCTTCCTCGACAAAGCGGTAGAAGGGTTTGTCATGTTCGCACTCAACCAGGGTGAAGTATGCACATGCCCATCGCGTGCGCTGATCCAGGAATCCATCTATGACAAATTCATCGAGCGTGCCATCAAGCGCGTCGAAGCGATCAAGACCGGCAACCCGCTTGATCCTGATGTCATGATGGGTGCCCAGGCATCCAATGAGCAGCTGGAAAAGATTCTCTCCTACCTGAAGATCGGCAAAGAAGAAGGCGCAGAATGCCTGACAGGTGGCGAGCGCAACCAGCTCGAGGACGACCTCGCCGAAGGCTACTACGTCAAGCCGACCGTCTTCAAGGGCGACAACAAGATGCGCATTTTCCAGGAGGAGATCTTCGGTCCAGTCGTCGCTGTCACGACATTCAAGGATGCCGAAGAGGCGCTTGAAATCGCTAATGACACGCTCTACGGCCTTGGAGCAGGCGTATGGTCCCGTGATATGAATACCGCCTACAAGATGGGCCGCGGCATCCAGGCCGGCCGTGTGTGGACGAACTGCTACCATGCCTACCCGGCACACGCGGCATTCGGCGGATACAAAATGTCCGGCATCGGCCGCGAGACGCACCAGATGATGCTCTCGCACTATCAGCAGACGAAGAACCTCCTCGTCAGCTACGACGAAAGCAAGCAGGGCTTCTTCTGATCCGGAAGGAGGATGCTACATGGTTGAACGCGTCACCGCAACGGATGAAGCGATCGAACTGATCCGCAAACTGCAGGAAAAGCACGGCCCCGTCATGTTCCACCAGTCCGGCGGCTGCTGCGACGGATCATCCCCGATGTGCTACCCCGAAGGCGACCTGCTGATCGGCAGCCAGGATGTCCTCCTCGGCGAAATCGGCGGCGCCAAGTTCTACATGAACAAAAACCAGTATGACTACTGGAAGCACACCCAGGTCATCATCGACGTCGTCGACGGACGGGGCGGCATGTTCTCCCTGGAAGGGGTGGAGGGGAAGCGGTTCCTCTCCCGCTCCAGGGCCTTTACGAAAGATGAGACTGAAGTGCTCGGCATCTAATAATAGCGACACCCGCCATTTGTGGATGGCGGGTGTTTTTGTGTTTGTGTACGGTCAGCCTCCGATCTTCCTTGCCAATGTGCGCACATCTGTTCTACCATGAAGAACAAGAGAGAGGTGATTCCATGGCAGAACATATTTTTAAACTAAAAGCCGATTGGCCCGGTCTTCGGAATGATGTCGGCGTCATCGAGTCCGGGAATCTGAAGACGAAGATTTCCATCCCTCCGGAAATGGACGGACCGGGAGTCGGGACGAATCCTGATGAGATGCTTCTGGGGGCGGCGGCGACCTGCTATATCATCACGCTTGCTGCCATGCTGGAGCGTTCCGGAATCGACAAGGAGTCGCTCACGATGGATTCCGAGGCGACCGTGGATGTGACCAATGGTGTCTTTACCTATAAGAGGATTGTGCACAAGCCTAGGCTCGTGCTTGCTGCGGGGACAGACGAAAAGAAGATTTCCTTTGCAAGGCGCATTACGGAAAAGGCGGAGACGTCCTGCATGATCAGCCGTGCCATCAAAGGGAATGTTGAGATCGGCCTCGAAGCGAAAGTCCTGCGGTCCGGGGAAACTGACTGAGCTGAGCTGGAAAACCGGTCCTGTATGACAGGTCTGAGATGGTATAATCATTTAATAGAAAAAGACTCGGATGAAAAGGTGGGAAATAGATGAAAATCTTCCATACGGCCGACTGGCATTTGGGCAAGATCGTCCAGGGGGTGCATATGACGGAGGATCAGCGCCATGTGCTTGAGCAGCTGACCGAAGCCGCACGGACGGAACGGCCGGACGCCATCATCATCGCGGGCGATCTGTACGATCGGGCGGTACCGCCGACCGATGCGGTCCGCCTGCTGGATGACGTCCTCTCGGAAATCGTGCTCGGGCTCGGAATTCCGGTAATAGCGGTAGCGGGCAACCATGACTCCCCGAACCGCCTTCATTTCGGCAGTGGCTTTATGAAGGAAAAAGGGTTTCATATGAGCGGAATCCTGGAATCGGATGCCGCTCCGGTCATCCTGGAAGACGAGCACGGTGAAGTTCACTTCCACTGTGTGCCGTTTGCCGACCCATCGGTTGTCCGGGCGCTATATGAAGACGATTCGGTTACAAATCATGATGAGGCGATGCGTTGCTTGCTTGACCACCGCTGCGGCGGTTTTGACCCGGCAGCACGCCATGTGCTGATCGGACATGCCTTCGTGACACCAGGCGCGGAGCCCGAGGAGAACACAAGCACATCCGAACGCCCGCTGTCTGTCGGCGGGGCGGAATACGTGGATGCGGGGCGCTTCGGCAAGTTCCATTACACGGCACTCGGCCACCTTCACCGTGCCCATTCGGTCGGGAGCCCGGTGGTCCGCTACTCCGGATCCCCTCTGAAGTATTCGATCTCCGAAGAGACCCACAACAAGGGCTTCCTTTGCGTGGAACTGGACGGTGAGGGGCAGGTAACTGTCGAACACCGGCCGCTGAACCCGCGGCGTGACATGAGAACAGTGGAGGGGACGCTTGCTGAAATTCTTGAGATGCCGCATTCGGAAGACTATGTGTTTGTCCGGCTGCTCGATGAAACGCCTGTCCTGTACCCAATGGAGCGGATCCGATCCGTTTTCCCGAACGCCCTCCATGTGTCCCGGGTGATGCCTGTCCGGCCTGACGGAACGGACAAGCCGGGCAGACGGACGGAAGAGATGGATGATGCCGCCATGTTCCGGGCATTCCACGAGGAAATCACGGGCTGTGCGCCTGATGAGGAGACAGAAGAACTTTTCCGTAGCGTGCTGGATGAGCTGCTTGCGGATGAGCGCGAGACAGTGAAGGAGGCGGTGAAACGATGAAACCGCTGAAGCTGAAGATGACGGCATTCGGCCCCTATAAGGAATGCGAAACGATTGATTTCACTGAACTGGGGGACCGGGGTCTGTTTGCCATCTCGGGTCCGACTGGTTCAGGGAAAACCTCGATTTTTGATGCCATTTGCTACGCCCTTTACGGCAAGGCGAGCGGTGAAGAGCGCGAAGACCGGAGCCTCCGCTCCGACTTTGCGGACGATAAAGTACATACGGAAGTCGAGCTTTGGTTTGAATCGGCTGGAGATACCTACAGGATCATGCGCCGCATGCCCCATGTGAAGGCCGGAAACAAAAGCGCGACGGGTGACCGGATCGAGCTGTTCAAGATCGACAGTGAAACAGAAAAGCCTGTCACCGATCGCCAGATGACAACCGAGGTCAATGCCAAGGTGGCCGAGCTGATCGGTTTTAGCCACGACCAGTTCAGCCAGATCGTCATGCTACCGCAGGGGGAGTTCCGGAAACTGCTTACATCCGATACGGAAAACAAGGAAAAGATCTTCCGGAGGATTTTCCGCACGAAGAAATACAAAGACATGGAAGCGGCTCTGAAAGAGAGGAAATCCGCCGTCGAGGTGGAATGGAAAAAATCTTCGGGCCAAATTGCCTGGCAGGCCAAGCATCTTCTGGATACGCTCCCGGACCTCAGCGAAGAACTGGCAGCCAGCCTTTCCGATGAACATCCGAATGCGGGGAAAGTCATCGAGGGGTTGTTCGGTGAACAGGAACGTCGGCTGATCGAGACGGAGCGGCTGACAAAAGAAGCGGAACAGCTGGAGGCCGGGCTCATGGAAGCCAACCGGCGACTATCCGCTGCACAAGAGCTGAACAGCAGGCTGGCAGAGTGGGAAGAGAAAAAGCGTCAATTGTCCGGATTGAATCAACGTCTCCCAGAGATGGAGGAAAAACGCCGCGCGGTCAATCTTGCACGCCTCGCGGCAAGAATCCGTCCTGCTGAGGAAAAAATGGCGGATGCAAAGCGGGAGCAACAACAGGCGATAGAGGCTGTGAAACAGGCGGAGCTGACTCTCTCCGCATCACAGGAAGCCGAAAAAGCAGCCGTTGCCAGAGCGCTGGAAGCTAGGGAACGAGATCCCCAGATCGACGCCAAGCGCCGGGAAGCGGAGCGTCTCGAGGAAGCACGACCCCGACTCGATGAGCGTGAACAGGCACTTCTTAAACTGGCCGTTGAGCAGGCCGGACAGAAAAGGCTGTCGGATGAGGCGGAGTCCCTCCGTGCTGGCGCCGTAAAGCTCCGAGAAAGACAGGAATCCCTCCGCGAAGAAATCGCGGCCCTTGAAGAAGCCCTTGCTGGCACAGATGAACTTCATGAACAGCTCACGGCAGCCGAGCGGGACTGCGAACTTCTTGAGGAACATCTCCGCCTCCTGGGGATTGTCAGGAAAGCAGGGGAGGATGCAGAGCGTGACGAGTGCCGGAAGGATGAAGCGGAAGCCGTGTTGCATCGACTGAAACAACAGCTTCGGGACAGCCAGGCGGCTTCACTTGCCATTCATCTCCATGACGGGGCGCCCTGTCCGGTATGTGGTAGTACCGAGCATCCTGCACCGGCTGGCTCCACTGACGGTCCGGATCACTCCGCACTTGAAGAGGCCGAGGCGGTATTTCTTGCAGCGCAATCAAATGCGGTCAGCTCGGCAAGCATCCTTAAGCTTCAGAACGGACAGCTGGAGCAATCTGCAGACCGCCTGTCAGGGCGCGGACTGGAAGTAGCCGGAGCCGCCGAAATCCTGGCCGCCAGGAAGGAACAGTCGGAGCAGTTTCAGGAAGCCATTTCAACTGCCAAGTCACGCCGAAACCAGCTTTCGTCACTGCGAAAGGACGAGGAAAGCCTCCGGATAAAGGTAGATGAAGTTGCTGCCAAGCTGACGAATCATACAGAAGATCTGGCGGGCACGACAAGCCGAATCGCCTCCCTCGAAGCGACCATCACCGGACTGGAGCGTTCGATTCCGGAAGGCTACGGTGATGTCCGATCACTTGATATGGCTCTGGCAAGGCTCCGCGAAATAATCGGAAAGCATGACCGCATGAAGGAACAGCTGGAAACAGCCGCCACAGAGGCGGCGGACCAACGGAAAGCTGCCGAACAATCGTTGACTTTCGCTGTCAGGCAAAATGAAAAAGCGGAGAACCAGCTCCAGGAGGCAGAAGCTGCCTTCCGGGAAAAGCTTGCCGCTTCCACTTTCAGTTCTGCGGAAGCGTATCATGCAGCGCTCATGTCTGATCACCTGGCGGATGAGACAGAAGCAATCATCCGGACGTTCGAGAATGACTTCCATGCCGTGAAAATTAGAGAAAGCGAACTCGCCGCAAATCTTGAAGGCAGTGAGCGTGCGGATCTGGAGGGTCTCAGGCTGCTGGCACAAGAAGCGAAGACTGCATGCGACCTGGCACAGGAGCGGCTCATCCATTCCCGCAATACACTGAACACGATCAAAAAAGGTATTGCCGCTATGCGGGAAGCGGCCACTGAAGCCGAGACGCTTGAGAAGAAGCTCGGTAAAGTGGCGGGTCTGTATGATCTGATCCGCGGACAAAACGCAGACAAGCTGTCGTTTGAACGCTACCTGCAGATTGAATACCTGGAGCGAATTCTGCTTTCGGCAAACGAGCGGTTGAAGGACCTGTCGAATGGCCAATTTGAACTGCTGCGCAGCGACCGGCAGGAAGCCCGCGGACGGCAGAGCGGCCTTGGCATTGATGTGTATGATGCCTACACGGGACAGGCAAGGGACGTCCGTACACTTTCCGGGGGCGAGAAGTTTAATGCATCGCTTTCCCTGGCCTTAGGGATGGCGGATGTCATCCAGGGATTCGGGGGGAACATCCGTGTCGATACGATGTTCATCGACGAAGGGTTCGGCTCACTTGATCCGGAATCGTTGCAAAAGGCGATCGAGGCGCTGATCGGACTGCAGCGGAACGGCCGTGTCGTCGGCGTGATCTCCCATGTCGAAGAACTCAAGTCAGCCATGCCGGCGGTCCTCAAAGTCACCAAGTCAAAAGCGGGCCACAGCTCGACTGAATTTGTATTGAAGTGATCAGAAGCCTTCGTTCGCATAAAGCGGATGAAGGCTTCCTTTTGTTTAGGGAAGGACACCGGGTTCCTCAGTCGAATAAGATTAGGAAAGGGGGAAGAGTGCATGGATTGGCAGGCATACGAACAATTTGCAGAGAGAATACGGGGTGGGGAAGAAATTCCGGGAATGGCAATCGGTGCCGCGCGGAACGGGGAGCCGCTTTTTGTGAGCGGCTTCGGAACAATTGACGCGGGGGGAGCAGCGAACGTAACACCCGATACGGTGTTCGGAACGGCGTCCGTGACCAAGTCGTTTACGGCGCTTGCCATACATATTTTGACCGCGGAAGGAAAACTTTCACTCACGGACCCGGCAGTCATGTATGTGCCGGAAGCAGAATTGGTTCCCGTAATCAGGAATGCAGAACTCCGTCACCTTCTCTCACATACTACCGGCATGCCGCCGGTGAGACGGCGTGAAGAGATAGAGGGATTTGATGACCATATCAGGTACCTGGAAAGTCTGGACATGGAACCGATTGGTGCTCCCGGCGAGCAGATCAGTTATTCAAATGATGCATTCCTGCTTCTTGGCGCAATCATCGAACGGGTGTCAGGCATGGATTACCGGGAATTCATCATGGATCGCATTGTCCGGCCTGCCGGTATGATGAGAACTACTTTCACGCCGCCCGAGCAGGGAGTGCATGCGAATACCGCTGTTCAATACTCGGAAAAGCTTTTGCCGGTGGACTGGCCGTCACTCGGCAATTATGCAGTCGGCGGAGGCGTCCGCTCAACGGTGAATGACCTCCTCATCTACGGAAGATTGTATACGGACCGCTCGTTCCGTGAATCCGTGATTGGAAATGTCGATACATCGGGAATGCAAAAACGTGTGGCCATGGTCGATGGAACCACTTTCTACGGCCATGGTTTGATGGTCACGCCTGACTTTGGTGGCTCAGTCCTCGTCCACCACGGGGGCGGCCAGCCGGGTGTCTCTTCCTCAATTGGCTTCCTTCCCGATCAGGGGATCACTGTTGCCGTCCTGACGAACAGGACCGGTGTGTCCGCGGAAAAGCTGATGAAGGGTGCCATCTATACGGCGCTCGGGCGATCTCCTGAGGAAGCGGCAGTCAGCCTTCCTGATGTTCCGGTATCCCCCGATGAATTGAAGACATTCACCGGCCATTACCGGAACGATGAAGACCCGGACGGCTTCCGGATCGATGCGGCTGAAAGTGGATTGGTAATTTTGACTGATGGGCGCACAGACCATCTGCGGCCGGTGGCACCTACACATTTCCAAAATGACCGTACCGGAAAATTTGTCCGGTTGGAAGGATCCATGGCATTCACAGGGTTGCGGGTGTATTGGAAAGAGACCGGAAATAAAGAGTGAACGACGCGAAATGGTGGGTTGCAGTCGCGAAATAAGGTACTGAAGGCGCAAAATCCCGAGTTGCCGACACGAAAAATGATATTGTCGACGCGAATTTCGGTGTTGCCGTCGCAAAAGCCTTCACCACATGAACCAATTAAAAAGGACGATCCGAAGCCTATTAGCTTCGGATCGTCCTATTGCCTATTCAGTTCTCCGGCACCGGCTCGTATCGGGAAGGATCCGGAACGAAGTACAGGATGATACCGCCGATGATGAACAGCACGATGAGGCTGAAGACACCGGCGTTTGTGTTGCCGGTCATCTGTGCCGTGATACCCACGAGGAGCGGTCCCATGATCGAGGCGAATTTCCCGAAGATGTTGTAGAATCCGAAGAATTCGTTGGAGTTCTCTTTCGGGACCAGGCGTCCAAAGTACGAGCGGCTAAGTGCCTGGATGCCGCCCTGGGAAGTGCCGACAAGCATCGCAAGCACCCAGAAGTCGGCGACGGAATCCATGGAATAGGCGTAGATGCAGACAAATGTATAGACGGCGATGCCGACGTACAGGATCTGCTTCGTGCCGAACCGGTCGGCGAGCCGGCCGTATAGGATGGCAAACGGAGCGGCGATGACCTGCGTCACAAAAAGGATGATCAACAGGCTGTTGGCTTCGATGCCGAGGTCGGAGCCGTAGGCGGTCGACATGGAAATGATTGTGCCGACGCCGTCGATATAGAAGAAATAGGCAAGCAGGAACAAAAACAGGCCGCGGTATTTCCTGATTTCACGGAAGGTATTGGCGAGACGCTTGAAAGCTTGTGCGACAGGTTTCGGATCCGGTTCGATAAAGTGGATCTGGTGCACATGCCGGAACATCGGCACCGAGAACAGGATCCACCATGCTGCGGTGATCAGGAACGCGGCTCGGCTCGCATTCGTCACGGAGAGCGGGATGACTCCGGACTGCGACAGCAGGATGATGGCAATCGAGATGATGAACGGAATCGTGCTCCCGATATACCCGATCCCATAGCCAAGTGCCGATACGCGGTTCATGCGCTCAGAGGTTGATACATCTGTAAGGAAAGAGTCATAGAACACATTCGCCCCGGTCGACCCGAGCGCGGCAAATGTATAGACGACTAGCAGCATGAGCCAGTTGTCAGCGGGGATAAAAGCAAGAGCGGCAGTGGCCCCGGTCCCAAGGATGAAAAAGGCGGTGAAGAATTTTTTCTTCATGCCACGGTAATCCGCTATTGTGCCAAGTATGGGGGCGAGCAGCGCCAGAATGAATGTGAAGATCGAGATTGTATAGCCGAGGTAGGCCGTCGAGTCGGTGGCGCTTACTCCCGCATTGGTAGCCGCGGCTTTATAGAACAGCGGAAAAACAGCGGTTGTAATGATAATGGAATAGGCGGAGTTGGCCCAGTCGTAGAACGCCCAGCTTTTCTCTTCTTTGGACAGCCGGAATTTCAAGTCGTTCCCCCCTTGAGATGAATCGTCACTTGCTACCATTGTATCAATATCGCTAACCGGAAAGGTTAAGTTTCTGAAAATTTTTCCTTTACAACGGGAGGAAACTCCCTGAAAATCAGCGGATTGGTTCCGGCACTGTATTTTTAGTATGATGGAATTGTCTATATACCGGATAGGAAGTGGGTAACATGGGACATCTCATCGTGTCGGGCCTGACGAAGACCGTCGGCGACAAGACACTGTTCAACGATATCAGCTTTACCATTTATGAAGGCGACCGGATCGGCCTCATCGGCATCAACGGAACCGGCAAGTCGACGCTTTTGTCGATCATCGCCGGATCACTCGATGCGGACTCAGCATCGTTGGATCATCCGAACGACTACCGGATCGCCCATCTGCCGCAGGATCCGCGTCCGGACCCTGAACTTAATGTGCTTCAGATTGTTTTTGGCGGGGATTCCCCGCTGATCCGGCTGAACCGGAAATATGAGGAAGTGCTGCGCGCGCTCGGGAACAATCCGGAGAATGCTGCGGCACAAGACCGCTTCACGACCCTGCAGAACCGGATGGATTCGGACGGGGGATGGGACCTGAACGCCAGAGCAAAAACCATCCTTTCAAAACTCGGAATCACCGATTATGAGGCAAAGGCGGGCAGTCTTTCCGGCGGCCAGCGGAAGCGGGTAGCCCTTGCCAGGGTGCTGCTCGAGCCGGCAGATCTTCTGCTCTTGGACGAACCGACCAACCACCTGGATGTAACATCGATCGAGTGGCTGCAGGATTACCTGAAGCAGATTGGCGGTGCCATTCTTTTCATCACGCATGACCGCTACTTCCTGGATTCGGTCGCATCCAAGGTGTATGAGCTCGCCGACCGGACGCTTTACAGCCACAGAGGAACCTACTCGGACTTTCTTGAGGCGAAGGCGCTCCGGATCGAGCAGGATGCCGCCACATTCGAGAAAAACAAGAACCGCTACCGGAACGAACTGAAATGGATCCGGAGAGGTGCCAAAGCCCGATCGACCAAGCAGAAAGCACGGATCGGGCGTTTTGAGGAACTGTCCGAGAAAGTGAAAAAAGATGACGGACCCGATCCGCTCGACCTGTCGCTCGCAGCTTCCCGCCTCGGAAAGAAAGTGCTCGAAGGAGAGCGTGTGACTAAGGGATACGGCGGAAGAGAGGTCATCAAAGACTTTTCGTTCCTTCTCCAGGGTGGAGACCGTGTGGCGGTCATCGGGCCGAACGGAGCGGGTAAGTCCACGCTCATGAATCTGCTTGCAGACTCCATCAAGCCGGACAGCGGAGAGATCATCCGTGGCGAAACCGTGAGAATCGCTCATTTCACTCAGCACTTGCCCGAGATGGATCCGAACCAGCGGATCATCTCTTATGTCACGGAGGCTTCGAACGATATTCGCAGACAGGACGGCACAAGGTACTCTGCTGTCCAAATGCTTGAACAGTTCCTGTTCCCGTCGAATGTCCACGGCACGCTGATAGGCAAGCTGTCCGGCGGTGAACGGAAGCGGCTATACTTGCTCCGCCTGCTCATCGAGCAGCCGAACGTCCTGCTTCTGGACGAGCCGACAAACGACCTGGACCTGGAGACACTGTCGGTGCTTGAAACGTTCATCGACTCATTCCCGGGAGTTGTCGTCACGATTTCCCACGACCGCTTTTTCCTTGACCGCACTTCGCGCAAACTGTGGATACTGGATGGTTCCGGGGAGGTCACGCAGGAGCTCGGACTCTACACCGACTACCTTGAAAAAGCGGCATCGAAAGATAAAGAATCTGCCGTTCCGCCTGCCGGTGCAGAAAAGGTGTCACAACAGCCGGACAAGCCGAAGAAAAAGAAGATGACTCTCGGGGAAAAGAAAGAATGGGAAGAGATCGGCGCCAAGATCGAGAGAACCGAACAGGAAATCATGGAAGCTGAAGAAGCGCTTGCCGATGCCGGAGCCGACTACGGGAAAGTAAGCGAGATTTCCGCGCGGCTGGATGAGCTGAATCAGCAATATGAGATTCTCATTGAGCGGTGGAGTTATCTTGAAGAAATTGCCGAAGCATGATCGACACAGGAGGCATGGGAACATGAAAATTGTAACTATAGAACCGACGCCGAGCCCGAACTCGATGAAAATCGTCATCGACAGGGAATTGCCGTTCGGCAAGGCTCACAACTATAAAACAGATAATCTTGAGGAAGCACCGGACTTTATCCGCCAGATCTTCGGCATTGAAGGAGTGAAGGGGATTTATCACGTCATGGACTTCCTGGCCATCGAGCGCAACGGCAAGTACGACTGGGAGCCGATTCTTGCAGGAGTCCGGGAAGTGTTCGGCGAGGAACAGGAAGCCGGCACGGAAGCCGCCGAAGCGGATGAGCACTTTGGTGAGGTGTACATTCATGTCCAGCAATATAAGGGTGTCCCTCTCCAGGTGAAGGTGTTCGATGACCGTGGCGAAGAACGATTTGGCCTAGGCCAACGGTTTGTCGATGCCATGAATGCGCTTATGGAAGGGGATGACGAGAACTATATCCTTCAGCGCAAATGGGCGGATTACGGCATCCGTTACGGAGACAAAAAGGAAATCGGCGAGGAAGTCGTAAAGGAAATCGAAGCTGCCTACCCGCAGGAGCGGCTGGACGCCATCATGGAGGCCGGCAGCGAGACGAAAGAAGCACCGGTCCTCGGCCGCCGCAGGGTGACACTGGAGGAATACCAGGCGGCCGCAAGCTGGGAAGAACGGTTCCGCCTTCTCGACCAGCTGCCTGACCCGGACATGTCGGATGTGCCGCTTCTGATGGAGGCACTGAGAGACGAAAAGATGTCGATCCGCCGTTTGGCCGTCGTTTATCTCGGCATGATCGAAGATCCTGCCGTCGTCCCCTATATCGAAAAGGCGATGGAGGACAAGAGCGCACCGGTCCGTCGAACTGCCGCAGATGCGATGAGTGACCTCGGCTTCCCTGAATTCGAGGACCTGGCTATCCGCACGCTCAAGGACAAAAGCAAGATTGTCCGCTGGCGGGGAGCGATGTATCTGTACGAAACCGGCACCGAAAAAGCGCTGCCTGCCCTAAATGAGATGGAAGACGATCCGGAGTTCGAGGTCAAGCTCCAGGCGAAAATGGCCGCGGCCAGAATCGCAGGCGGGGAGGAAGCGAAAGGGTCGATGTGGAAACAGATGACCGAGATGAGAACAAAATCGAAAGGGGAATGAAAAATGGAAGCATATGAGGCATACATGAAGCAGGTGGCGGAACCAATGCGCCGCGAACTGACGGAAAATGGTTTCCGTGAACTGACGACGGCGGAGGATGTCGATGCATTCATGTCGTCCGCAAAAGGCACGTCACTTGTCGTGATCAACTCCGTCTGCGGATGCGCGGCGGGACTTGCGCGTCCGGCAGTGGCAGCAGCACTTGAGGAAATTAATCAGAAACCGGAGAACCTCGTTACGGTATTCGCCGGACAGGACCGTGAGGCAACCGAGAAAATGCGGGGCTACTTTGAGGAAGTGCCGCCAAGTTCCCCTTCGATCGCTGTACTGGAGGGCTCCGAACTCAAATATTTCATTCCGCGCGAACAAATCGAAGACCATGACCTCGAGCAAGTTCAGGCACACCTATCCGGCGTTCTCCGCCAGATGGTGAAGTGAACTTGCCCATTGTAACCACCGGCCAGCATCCGGACGAAGAAAGTGTCCGGCTTGCTCAGCACGTGGCCGGGGAGCTGGGCACAGATTTTGTGCCGAGGAAGAAACGGTCCGTCCGCAAACTGATGGGGGAATTCGGCCGTCCGGTCGTCGTGGCCGGAAAAGAACGGTACGAGTACCATACCGACCCTGATGTAAAGCCGCTGTTCTTCCATCCGGGCCTCGCTGCCATCCGCATCAAGCGGCTGCAGAGTGGAGGAAATGATGCCATGGTGGATGTATGTGGTCTCAGACCGGGGGACACCTTCCTCGATTGCACAATGGGACTTGCCTCCGACAGCACTGTTGCCTCATTTGTCACAGGTCCCTCCGGGCGGGTGACAGCCTGCGAGGCCGACCCGATGGTCACCTATATCGTGGGCCACGGATTGGCAACTTACAGCGACTCGCCGGAAGAAGTGCTGGAATCCATGCGCCGGATCGATGTGCGGAATACCCAGGCGTCCGATTTTCTGCAAAATTGTGATTCCAAGAGCTACGACATCGTTTATCTTGATCCGATGTTTGAGGAGACGATCGAGGAAGCAGCCGCTTTTGCGCCGCTCCGTTCAGCGGGCGTCCACAATCTGCCGGATGAACGGCTCTTCAGGGATGCTGTCCGGGTCGCCCGGAGGCGTGTCGTGCTGAAAGCCCACTTCAGGTCTGAATTGTTCGACCGGTACGGATTCACCCGCATCGAACGACCCAACACAAAATTTCATTACGGCTTTATCGGGATTTGATTATTATTAAAACTGCCACACGGATAGTCCGTGTGGCAGTTTTAACGTCAGTCCTGAAGATGAATCAAAAAAGTGTAAACAAATCTACGCGTTCTTGTATAATCAAAGTATTACAAGCTTGGAGAGTTGCCGTGCAAATACAGCCGGCTGTCTCCTGAAGGAGATCACTGGTATGACTGACCGCCTCGAACAAGAAATTGCACGCCTGAATCAGATTCATGATGCCCGGGAGCGGACGAGGGCAAAGATGGAATTGCTCCTTGAACGGATCCCGAAAGGAATCGAGGAAGCAGAGTCGGGAAATGCTGAGGCTGCAGCGGCATATCTGTCCGCAACCCAAAAGATTCTTTCTGCCGCGCTGTCAGAAGAAGAAAATGGCTATCATCGGCTTATCGGAAAACAAGCGGATACCGATGAGAAGCATGAAGAAACTCCCTGAGCCTATCGCTCAGGGAGTTTCTCGGTTTCCCCCGGGAAGGGGATTGAATGCTGATCAGTGCGTGAAGTTAAAGTAGCTCAGATAGGCAAGAAGCCCGAGGAAGCCGATTCCAATCCAGATGCTTGCGTCCATCATAGTACCTCCTTTGGAGCTTGGGAACTATTTATATTGAGTCCCCGTCTATTGTACAATGAAACCAGCGAGAAGAAAACCACTATACATACAGACGGCGGTTTCGCCGATTGATTGATCAAACGGGGGGAAAGATCATGAAAAAGTGGATCCAGAAATCTCTGATGGCTGCAGTAGCGCTTGTCACGCTCGGTTTTATCACACCGAGCCATGAAATCTGGGATCAGCTCCTGGATGAGCGGGGCCAGAAGGAGATTGCGGGCAGCACCGGAACCGCTGTTGCTGCTGAACTGCCAACAACGTTTACAGAAGTGGAAGATGCGCCATTTTCCGAACTGGCTAAGGCAACAGCACGAGACCGGGCCTATGAGAAGTTCGGTTCGAAAATCGGCCCGGCCATCTCGGATGAGTTCGATCAGGTCATCCTCCCGAAAATCGAAGAAGCGATCGAGATAACGCTTGTTTCGATCGGAGATGATGGAGGCCGTTCACTTTCGATAAGCGAACAGCCCGCTGGCGGATACTCAGAAAAAATCTTTCACATTTTTGACACAGAAAGCGGAAAAGACCTGATCCGATTCCATGTGCGCACGGACAAGCGGCCCCTTGACGGCTATTACTTCAACTTCCATTACCACACCTCAGAAGACGGCTACAGCCGCCATATCGAGCTCGGTGATATTTTCTGGTCCAAGAACACACCCCCAAAATGGCTTTCCTAAAAGACCGGCATGGACTTCGACATCCATGCCGGTCTTGGTGTTTCTAAAATAGAATGAGCGTGGCGGGCGTGTTAGAATTGGGTAGAACAAGAATACATAGATGACCCGGCGAATCAACGAAATCATAAGGAGGCGTACGGGATGGAACAATACCAACAGCTTTGCAGAACAATCTTGGAGAACGGGACGGACAAGGGGGACCGCACAGGAACCGGAACACGCAGTATTTTCGGGCACCAGATGCGGTTTGACCTGAGTGAAGGGTTCCCGCTCATGACGACGAAAAAAACGGCGTTCCGCCTGATCGTGTCGGAACTGCTCTGGTTCATCAAAGGGGACACGAATGTCCGGACGCTTATCGCTGAACGCAACCCGATATGGGACGAGTGGGCATTCGAAAAATACGTGAATAGCGGTGAATACAGCGGCCCTGACATGACAGACTTCGGCAGGCGGGCAGCAAAGGATCCTGTATTCAAGGAAGTCCTCGGCCTGGAAATGGACAAGTTTCGCGAAATGATCCTGTCGGATGACGAATTTGCGGAAACCTACGGAGATCTCGGGCCGGTATACGGCAGGCAGTGGCGCTCCTGGCCGGACGGCCGCGGAGGGACGATCGACCAGCTTAAGAATGTCATCGGTTCAATCCAAAACAACCCCGATTCCCGCCGCCACATCGTGAGCGCGTGGAATCCGGCAGAAGTTGAGGATATGGCTCTGCCGCCATGTCACACGCTGTTCCAGTTTTATGTGGCGGACGGCAAGCTGTCCTGCCAGCTTTACCAGCGGAGTGCGGATGTTTTCCTCGGTGTGCCGTTCAATATTGCTTCTTACGCGCTTCTGACTCATCTGGTTGCCCGCGAGACAGGTCTTGAACCGGATGAGTTTGTGCATACGCTCGGCGATGCGCATATTTACTCCAATCATTTTGACCAGGTGAACGAGCAGCTATCCCGTGAGCCTAAAAAGCTGCCGGAACTTGTAATTGAAGCCGACGGAAAATCGATCTTTGAGCTGGAGACAGCGGATATCCGAGTGGAAGGATATGACCCGCATCCGAAGATCAAAGCACCGATTGCGGTCTGATCCAAAGGAGGACAAATGATGATTTCCTATATTGTGGCGCACGATCCGGATCTCGTGATCGGGAAAGACAACCAGTTGCCCTGGCATCTGCCGGGCGACCTGGCTTATTTCAAGAAACAGACGATGGGCAAAGCGATGGTGATGGGACGAAAAACGTTCGAATCGATCGGCCGTCCCCTCCCGGGCCGCCTAAACATCGTCGTCACCCGCAATCCTGACTATAAAGCCGAAGGAACTGTTGTGGTAAACACAGTTGAAGACGCCATCAGCCGTGCGGAGGAATATGCCCCGGAAGTGATGGTCATTGGCGGCGCAGGTCTTTTCAATGAGCTAATGGACAAGGTTGACAGGCTCTATGTCACGCTTGTTAAGCAGTCATTCGCAGGGGACACGTATTTCCCCGAATACAAGGACGGCTGGGTCCTGGTTTCCCAGTCCGAAGAACACCAGTCCGACGATGGGGTTCCTTACGATTACCGGATCTATGAAAGGAAGCAGACACTTTGAATGCGGTCCGCAGCATCAGAACGTATGGCTACCTTTTCGGTTATCTTCCTTTTTCAATCCCCGCATTGAGACAGATCCGCAGGATGAAAAGTACCGCTGCCTCCGAAGTATTGGCGGATACGGTCAGCAGGGAACCGAGAAAATGGGCTGCCGGAATTCTTAAGCGGACAAACAGCGAAATCAAGATGACTGTCAGAGGGGATTTGCCGGAAGGCCCGGTGCTGTTCGTCAGCAATCATGAGGGAAACTTTGATATCCCGGTCCTGATCGCACATCTTCCGAAGCCGTTCGGGTTTATGTCGAAAAAGGAAGTCAAAAAGCTTCCGGTCATCCGGGACTGGATGGAGGAGATGAACTGCGTATTCATCGACCGCTCGGACAGGCGCAGCGCCGTCCGATCAATCCGTGACATGGCTGAAAAGCTCCGATCCGGCCATTCCATGCTTATTTTCCCGGAGGGGACGAGAAGCCGTGGAGGGCAGCCGGGGGATTTTAAGTCCGGATTTGTCCGGATTGCCATGGAAGGCGGTGTCCCAATTGTTCCGGTCGCCATCCATGGCACATCCGAAATCATGGAACAAAACAATAACCGGATCAAACCGGCATCTGTAACGGTCGATGTTCTGGAGGCGGTTAGCCACCAGGAGATGCTTGACCGCTCCGCGGCTGAGATTACCGGAATCGTGCAAGAGAGGATCCGTGAAGCTGCGGCTGAAAGGGCCGCCCGGAAACCACGACAGGAGACTGTCAGAACCGCGTGAACCGCAACCGCACAAATAAAAAAAGCAGCCGGAAATCCGGCTGCCGGTCAGGCATAGAGCAATATGGAAAAGTACATCGCGGCACTTCCTCCGATTACAAACAGGTGCCAAATGGCATGATTGTACGGGATGCGGCGCCATGCATAGAAGATGGCACCGAAGGTATATAACAGCCCGCCGATGACAAGCAGTACAATTCCTTCTGTCCCGATCACGGCATGCAGAGGGCGGAGAGCGAAGACGATCAGCCAGCCCATCGCGATATAGAAAACAAGTGATACCGCTTCATAACGGTGGATAAAGAATACCTTGAACAGGATGCCGAGGATAGCAAGTCCCCAGACGATTCCAAACAGGGTCCAGCCGAGCTTGCCACCCAGTGACGTCAGGACCAGCGGTGTGTAAGTCCCTGCAATCAGAATGTAAATCGACGAATGGTCGAGGATTGAAAAGAATCGCTTATATTTGACAGGCATACTATGAAGCAATGTAGACATGAGGTACAGCACAAGCATCGAGACGCCAAAAATGGTATACGCGGTGATATGGAGTCCGGAGCCGTACTCGCTGCCCTTCAGGATGAGGAAGACCAATGCGGGGATGCTCAGGATAAAACCGAGTCCGTGTGTAATCGCATTCCATAATTCTTCCTTTTTGTTTTTGTAATCGAAGGCCAACGCCTCCACCTCTCTTTCCTTGACTTAGCTGTCCGCCGAATTCTATTCTTCTTTTACCACCAATAACAGCAAGCGAATCAGCAAAATCTGAAAGGGCGACAGTATGACAACCATTCATATCGTAACAGACTCAACAGCAGATATCAGCAAGGAGACCGTCAGCGAGCTCGGCATCCATGTCGTGCCGCTTTCCATCCAGATCGGAGGACAGACATATGTCGATCGGGTCGACCTGTCTCCGGAAGAGTTCCTGGACATGATGAAACAAAACGAAGAACTGCCCAAAAGTTCACAGCCGCCTGTCGGTGTTTTCAAGGAACTGTACGAGTCCCTTGGAAAAGATGGAGGAAAGATTCTCTCCATCCATATGACCGGCGGAATGAGCGGAACCGTAGAATCCGCCAGGGCCGCAGCGGAACTGGCGGATGCCGATGTTACCGTTGTGGATTCGGAATTCATTTCCTTTGCACTTTCGTTCCAGGTGCTCGAAGCCGCAAGGATGGTGAAGGACGGAAAAGACTTCAATAAAATTCTTGAGCGTGTCGACACCGTCAGGAAAAACACCGCATTGTATGTGGTAGTAGATACACTTGAGAACTTGGTCAAGGGAGGCAGGATCGGCAAGGGGAAGGCGATGATCGGTTCCCTTATGAATATTAAGCCGATCGCAGCACTGAAAGAAGGTGTCTACACGCCCGTCAGCAAGGCGAGAAGCCATAAGCAGGTTGTCCGTCAGCTTTTCAAGGACTTCAAGGAGCAGACGGTCGGCCGGAAGCTGCGTGCGGTCGGTATCTCCCACGCCAATGGCATGGCGATGGCTGCACCGCTTAAGCAGATGATCGAAGAAGACGGATTCCAGGACGTGAAGCTGATGTTCACATCTCCCGTCATCAGCACCCATACCGGTCCCGGGGCAATTGGATTCATGTACTACTGGGATTGAGCATGGATGGCGGGGAGCCTGGGGTTCCCCGCTTTTTGGTTCGAAAAGGGGTAAATAGAGATGAAAAAAAGGATTTGGATTCTTGCCGCGGCCCTTTTCCTGACCGGTTGCTTACCGGGCAGTGACCCCGTAAGCTTCGGCACAATGGAGGATCGCGGCTTTGGGCAATACGAAGTGCCTCCGACTTTCGCTCCGAGAACGGTCGTGCTGGTCGGCCTTGGAGATTCGCTTACTCAAGGTGTCGGTGACGACCGGAAACGGGAAGGATACGTCGGCCGTCTCGCGGTTAAGATGGAGGAATGGAAAGGTGTAAAGGGTGTCGTGGTCCATAATCTGGCAAAACGAGGCAGACGGAGTGATCAGCTTGCAGAGCAGCTGTCAGATCCCAGGGTTCGTGAAACCATTGCCGAAGCGGACATTCTCACTTTGACGATCGGTGGAAACGATCTTATGAAGGTCGTCAAGGAGGATTTGTTCAGCCTGGACGCGAAAGCGTTTGAAGGGAAACTGGAGCCGTTCATGGACCGTCTCTCAACTTCGCTTTTCCAGGTGCGGCGGGCAAATCCGGACGCGGTCCTCATCGTTCTCGGTCTTTACAACCCGCTGACGGTCGTGACTGACGAGGAAAGTGAATTTGACGGGATTCTGTCCGACTGGAATGCGGTCCTTGAAGATGCCGCGGTGGCAGATGGAAGGGCTTGCTATGTTCCTGTGGACGACCTGTTCATCACCAACCGTGATCTTGTTTATCATACGGACTTTTTCCACCCGAACGGCAAGGGGTACAGCAGGATGACGGACAGGATCATGGACGCACTCTCACGGTGCGGTTTGAACCGGCTGTCCGGAGGGGAATTGGAATTTTGAGAGGTGGATGCCGGTGAATAAATGGAAACTCGCTTTCTTTCTTTTGGCGGCGCTGATCGTGACAGGCGCCCTGGCATTTGTGTTCTGGATCAGCCGGCCGGTCGAGGGAACCCCTCTTCCGCTGGCCGCTCCGGCTGCTGACGGGGCAGACAGGCTCACGGTGACCGCCTCCCGCGAGGATCTGGAGGGAATCGCGAATACGTATATCAGGCAAGCCATCAACAATGACCGGATTCCGGTCAAGCTTGAATTTGAGGATGATGTGCTCCTCGTGTCCGAACTGACCGTTTTTGCCGTCCAGCTGCCGGTTACGATGCACTTTGAACCGGAGGTTCTTGACGACGGCAACCTGACGCTTAAACAGAAATCGGTGGAAGTCGGCAACTTGACGATTCCGCCATCCACCATCCTAAAGCTTCTGGGTGATACAGTAGGACTGCCCGCCTGGATGGTTGTCCGGCCGAAAGAAGAAGAACTGTTTATCGATTTGTCCAGGCTGCCGGTTTCGGGCGGCATCCAGGTGAGGGCAAAAGAAATCAATCTTCCGCAGGATGATATCGAACTTGAAATTCTCATCCCGCGAAAATAGGAGGCATCGTATGGCAACCGAAAAAGCGATTTTTGCAGGGGGCTGCTTCTGGTGCATGGTGAAACCGTTCCACAAGTATGAAGGGGTGGAATCAGTCATTTCCGGTTATACGGGCGGCCATGTCCCAAACCCTACTTACAGGCAGGTGTGTTCTGAAACGACCGGCCATTATGAAGCCGTTGAAATCACCTTCAACCCTGAAGTCATTTCGTATGAAGAGCTGCTTGATATTTTCTGGCGGCAGATTGATCCGACCGATCCCGGCGGCCAGTTTTTCGACCGCGGAGACTCTTATCGGACAGCGATCTTCTATCTTGACGAAGACCAGCGCGCGGCGGCCGAGCAGTCCAAAGCAGAACTTGAAGCAGCCGGTAAATTCGACGGGCCGATCGCCGTACAGATCCTTCCCGCCAAAGAATTTTATCCGGCAGAGGAGGAGCACCAGGACTATTACATGAAGAACCCTGCCCATTACAATCGCTACTTTGCGGGATCGGGCAGAAAAGCGTTCCAGGAAACCATGTGGGAGGAGTGACATGATGAATAAAGAAGAACTAAAGAAGAAGCTGACTCCGATGCAGTATCAGGTCACCCAGGAAAACGGCACTGAGCCGCCATTTCAGAACGAATACGATGCACACTTTGATGAAGGGATCTATGTCGATATCGTATCCGGAAAACCGCTCTTTTCATCAAAAGATAAGTACGATGCGGGCTGCGGGTGGCCCAGCTTCACCAAGCCAATCGAGGACACCGAAGTCACAGAGCACTTTGATACAAGCTACGGAATGAGACGCACGGAAGTTCGGAGTAAAAGTGCCGACTCCCATCTGGGGCACGTCTTCCCAGACGGGCCGATGGAGGCGGGCGGACTTCGCTACTGCATCAACTCGGCAGCTCTCCGGTTTGTACCGAAGGACAAGCTGGAACAGGAAGGGTACGGCAACTATCTGAAACTGTTCGGGGAATAAGTACCCGGTTGATATCAGATTATGAAACATTCAGGAAGGCGGTGGTCCGGTGAGGCGGACATTTTATCAATTCCTATTGTCCCACCGGGGAGGCCCGCAGGACGACCCGCGCGCGGTTTTCGCGGAAGCGGCTTTTCTCGATCATGAATTCCCGAAGGACGAAACAGGTTTCGACCCGCTGTCGCGCTATCTGGAAGTGCGCGCGGACCCGGATATGCCGTCGCGGGTTTTTGATGAACTTTGGGAAGAATATCGGGAGACCGACTAAAATCTGGCGTCCGTTTCAAGCGGGCGCCTGTGTTGTGATTGCGGGCGGTAGCAAAACACGATATGATTGAAAAGAATTTGTGAAAGCGGGGTTTGACTAAATGAGCATACACATCAATGCAAAAAAGGGCGATATCGCCGACACGATCCTATTGCCGGGCGATCCGCTCCGCGCAAAGTACATTGCAGAAACATTCCTGGAAGATGTCGAGCAGTTCAACGAAGTCCGGAACATGTTCGGCTACACCGGAACCTACAATGGAAAGCGGGTTTCCGTAATGGGTACCGGGATGGGCGTACCGTCGATCTCCATTTATATCACAGAACTGATGCAGGAGTATGACGTACAGAAGCTGATCCGCGTCGGCACATGCGGTGCGATCCAGAAAGATGTCAAGGTCCGTGACGTCATCATTGCACAGAGCGCGTCAACGAACTCCAAATTTAACGAGATCACTTTCAAGGGTATCGATTATGCTCCGACGGCAGATTTCGATCTCCTGCTCAAAGCTTACGAAGCAGGACAGGAAAAAGGCCTGAACCTGAAAGTCGGCAACGTATTTACGGAAGATCTCTTCTACAGTGATGATTCGGATCACAAACAATATGCTGAATACGGCGTCTTGGCCGTCGAGATGGAATCGGCTGCACTTTATACACATGCTGCAAAATTCGGTCGTCAGGCGCTTTCAATCCTGACGGTGAGCGATCATATCCTGACAGGCGAAGCGACATCCTCCGAGGAGCGCCAGACGACATTCAACGAAATGATCGAAGTCGCCCTGGAAGCGGCTATCCAGTAATGAAACGGATTGACCGCCATCGTACGGTGGCGGTCTTTTCCGTATATCGGCCTGCCGCAAACGCAGCGGGCTTTTGGTTGAAAGTGGTGAATCAACATGGACGAAAACGAAAATCGAAATGGCAACGGTCATGAAGACAAGCAAGAGACGCCTGCTGGGCGCTACCTTCGCATCAAGCCATTTTTCCTGCTGATGCTCATGTTCGGCCTGGTTCTCCTGACTGCGGGTGTGACGTTTTTCGCGCTGACTGTCGGAGAAGACAAAGTGGTCGAGGTCGTCTCTCCAAAATCCGAGCGGGGCGAATTCAGCAAGCTTTACGACGCGTACGACGCGGTGAAAAAGCAATACTTCGAGGATGTCACTGATGAGGAGCTTGTGAACGGGGCGATCAACGGCATGGTTGACGCCTTGGGTGATCCTTACTCCGATTATCTGGACCAGACCGAGGCTCAGCATCTGAATGAAAGCATTTCATCCAGTTTTGAGGGGATCGGCGCAGAAATTCAGGAACGGAACGGCCAGATCATGATCGTCTCCCCGATCAAGAACTCACCTGCAGAAAAAGCCCATCTGCAGCCGGATGACATCATCATGGCTGTAGACGGCGAAAGCCTGCAGGGCAAATCATCGACAGAGGCAGTCACGCTCATCCGCGGCGAAAAAGGGACGGAAGTCACCCTGCAGATCGAGCGTGCGGGGCTGGAAGAGCCGATTGATGTGTCAATCACCCGTGACGTGATCCCGATCGAAACGGTTTATGCCGAGATGGTCGATGATGAAGTTGCTCACATCCAGATCACGAGTTTTTCGGAGAACACATTCGATGAGCTGATTGAAGCCATTACGGCAATGGAAAAAGAAGGCATGAAGGCGATGGCCATCGATGTCCGGCAAAATCCGGGCGGCCTGCTCAGCACAGCGATTGAAATTTCGAACCTCTTTATCGAGGAAGGCGAAGGCCTGTTCCAGATTGAAGAGAAAGGCCAAAAGCCGCAGATCACCTACGCGACAGGCGGCAATAAGGTGAAGCTGCCGGTCGTCCTGCTGATTGACGGCGGCAGCGCATCGGCCTCCGAGATCCTGGCAGGCGCTCTGATGGAGTCCGCCGACATCCGCACTGTAGGGGAGAAGACATTCGGTAAAGGCACCGTCCAGTCGCCGCAGGACTTCCAGGATGGTTCGAACCTTAAGCTGACGACAGCCAAATGGCTGACGCCTGACGGTAACTGGATCCACGAAAAAGGGGTCGAGCCGACGGACCCGGTCGCCTATCCGGAATATGTGAAGCTTCCATATATCGATCCGAAAAAACCGATGCAGGACGGGGATACGTCAATGACGATCCTCTCCGCCGAACAGATGCTGGAAGCGGTCGGCTTTGATCCGGGTGAAGCAGACGGAGTGTTCGACGAATCGACAACGGATGCGGTCCGCGACCTTCAATCTGATGCCGGCCTTGAGGAAAGCGGCATTCTTGAAGGGGACACGACATTCGCTCTCATGGACAAGCTCCGTGAAAAGATCGAAACCGACGACCCGATGCTGAAGAAGGCGGCGGAACTTCTCCACGAACAACTGAAATGACGACATCGGGCGGGATCCAAAAGGATCCCGCCCGCTTCATTGAAAGGATGATCAATCATGACAGAAGTATATATTCTCAGCGGTTTTCTCGGGAGCGGGAAAACATCCCTGCTCACTGGGCTGATCAGGCAGGCGAAAGAGGAAGGGCTGAAGCCGGGGGTCATCATGAACGAACTCGGCGAACTCGCTTTTGATTCGGAAGCGGTGGAGGACGGGGTGCCTCTAAAAGAAATCTTGAACGGGTGCATCTGCTGCACCGGCTCAGAGAAGACGGAATCCCAAATGCAGGCGCTGCTCCATGAAGATGTTGATATCATCTTTATCGAGACGACCGGAGCCGCGCATCCGGTGGAAGTCCTAGATGCCGTCCACTCGCCGCTGTTTGGAGAAAAACTGGATGTGAAGGGAATCGTCACCGTGGCGGACGGAAGGCGTTATCTTTCCGCTGAAGGCATGACTCCTCAAGTCCGGATGCTGTTTATCGAACAGATCCGTCATGCGGGGTTCATTCTCCTGAATAAGAGCGATCTTCTGTCGGATTCCGAAAAGGCGGAAGCCGTGATGGGCATCCAGTCCCTGAACCCCGGTGCACAAATCATCGAAACAGTGAATAGTAAGGTTTCCCTGGCCACACTCCGCAGCATGGCACAAAAACGGTCCGGTATTCCGGTGCAGAGTGCGGGCATCGGCAGCCACCTCCCGATCGGCACTCGCCTTGTGACATTCAGCGAACCGGTCGCCCGTGAAGCATTTGAGAATTGGGTCCGCACACTTCCGGAAACGGTGTACCGGATAAAAGGATATGTACCGCTTGAAGGAAACAAATACCCGTCGCTGTTCCAGTATGCCTACGGGATGGTCCAGTGGATCCCCGAGTATATGAACATGCCGGCAAACCTTGTCCTGATCGGTGAGGGCCTCTCTGAAATCCGTGTGCCGGGTACTCATCATGAATGAGCAGGATCAACTGGTCATAGCTTACCGCAAGCTTTGGCCGGGGAGGGCAGCGGCACAGAATGCCACTTCCTCTGACGAAATCAGGAAGCTTGCCGAAGACGAGCTATCAGACAGGCTGACCCATCCCCGGCTGAGGAAAGACCTTCCATCCAAGCTGGCAGAAATAAAAGAACGCATCCGGACTTCCTCTCTTTCCGATGCGGACCAAGATATTCTGATCCGCTTTTATCAGTCCCTGATGCCCTGATGTCAACCGCACATGAAATGAAATAGTAGGGCGTCCTGGCGGAGATTTCCTATGAATCATCCGCTGGGACGCCTATTTTCAAAGGTTTCGGGAGTGGTTGGTCTTTAAGGAAAGTGCTGGAACGATATGCATGACGGCCTGCGTGTACGATGGTGCCGAAGGGAGGAATTGAGAATGAAAAAAACGATTTCCGTTCTCGCCATGAGCGCTGCACTTCTTACGCCGGGGCTCACTGCGCAAGCACAGCAGACAACAGAAAGCGAACAATTCCAGAAGATCAATGTGGAAGGGGTGTCCCTGCACACATATGTTGCCGGAGAGGTAATCCGCTATAACGGCGAAGACCTGTCCAAGCTGGACATCCAGAGCCTGATCCAGAAAATCCTTAAAGAATATGGCTACAAGCTTCCGGTACAGAATGCCGGACTGGAAGAGCCTGAAACAACTAAGCCGGAAGCTCCTGCAGCAGAGGAGAAACCGGAACAGTCTAAACCTGCTCCGGCTCCAGCTCCAGCACCGGAACAGCCTAAAGAGGAAAAGCCTGCTCCGGCTCCTGAAAAGCCTGCAGAGCAAAAGCCTGAGGTGGAGAAGCCTGCGGCACCTGCCCCGGCGCCCGCTCCTCAGCAACCGTCCCAACCATCGGCTGAGCCGACTGAGCAAGCACCACAGCAGACTGCCGGCCTGAGCGCGGTAGAACAGAAAGTCCTTGACCTGACAAACGCCGAGCGTGCCAAATCCGGTCTCAAGCCGCTTACTGCAGATGCGAAACTGATGGATGCGGCACGGGTAAAATCCGCAGACATGCGCCAGAACAATTACTTCTCGCATACTAGCCCGGTCCACGGTTCCCCGTTTGATCAGATGAAAGCAGCCGGAATCAGCTACAAGAAAGCTGCAGAAAACATCGCCATGGGTCAGCGGACTGCTGAAGAAGTCGTGAAAGGCTGGATGGAATCGCCTGGCCACCGCCAGAACATCCTGACGCCGGAATTCACTCATATCGGTATCGGATATGACTCGAATGGACATTACTGGACTCAGATGTTCATCCAGAAATAAGCTGAGCGAATCTGAATAAGATCAGTTAAACAGAAGACATCCCCCTGTCTCCATCGGAAATTCCGGCGGAGACAGGGGTTTTGTATGTTTTAGTGAACAAGCCTTCATCAGCACACACTCGAATCGAGGAATAAATTTCTTTTTTGGGGCGGATACTTTCTTGAAGAGGTGATTCACTATGAATGCCGAGTTTGTGCAGTCCATTCACAACTTTTTTAATAATTCCGTGGACTTTGAAGTGAAGGAACGTGAGGTTGCGGGAGTCCCCGCGGTTCTCTGCTACTATACAACGCTGATCGATACTGCACTTGCCGACCGGCATCTGGAGAGTCTCGAGAAGCGGGCGATGGCAGGAAGCGAGAAATGGGGAAATTCAGCCACCTCATCGGCGGAGGCCTTCAGTGAGGAAAAGCTTGCAGAACAGGTGTGTACCGGTAATCTGGTCATCGTCTTCCCGGAGACCAACATGATGCTGGGAATCCAGGTCAACAATGCCCCAAAACGTTCACCGGAAGAGCCGAAAAACGAGACGGTCGTCCGCGGGGCGCATGAAGGGTTTGTGGAAAGTATCACCGACAATGTTGCGCTGGTCAGAAATCGGCTTCAGCGCAAGGACCTGGTGATGGAAAGCTTCCGGATGGAGAACACCCATGCACACATCAATATCCTTTATCTTGCGGATGCCATCGACCCGGATGTGCTGGCCCAAATCCGCCAAAGGATCAGAGATATACCGTACAAGGAGTTCTACAGCATGGGACAGACCGAGGATTATCTTGAGGACCAGGTGTATTCACCTTTTCCTCTGTTCCTGAATACCGAGCGGCCAGACCGTGTGATCTACAGCCTACTGGAAGGGAAAGCGGCATTATTAACAGACAGTTCACCGACAAGCATTATCACGCCGACCAATTTTTTTGCATTTTACGAGTCACCTGATGACTACAATAGCCGGATCATTGTCGGCTCCTTTTACCGGATGGTCCGGGTCGTCGCTTTTTTCACGGCCATCCTGCTGCCTGCATTCTATATTTCCGTCATCAGCTTCCATTCGGAAATCATGCCGATTGAGCTGGCGAAGACGGTAAAAATGCAGATCAATGACATTCCTTACCGGCCGCTTTTGGAAGCATTGATCCTGGAACTGTTCATTGAGCTTATCAGGGAAGCGAGCGTCAGGCTGCCGCAGCCGATCGGCCAGACTGTAGGCATCGTCGGCGGGATTGTCATCGGGGATGCGATCGTCAGCGCGGGTCTTGCCTCAAATCTGATGGTAATCGTCGTCGCGATGACGGCCATTGCCAGCTTCGTCATTCCCTCCGCTGAGATGAATATGGCGGTAAGGCTGATCCGGTTCCCGTTCATGCTGCTGAGTGCCGCACTCGGATTCCTCGGGATGGTGCTTGGAACCCTATTCCTGTTCATCCATCTGCTGAATCTTTCATCTCTCGGACAGCCTTATCTGTCTCCACTTGTCCCGTTCGATCCGAGCCGCTTCAAGGATGTCTTTTTCAGGGTGCCGTTTTATCGTCCGGATAAGCAGCAGCAAACGTTTAATCATGGTGGTAAACGCTCGTGATGAAAATCCGGATTACGCAAACTCAGTTGTTTCTCATGCTGTTCATTGTACAGACCGGCACGGTGTTCATTTCTTTCCAGTCTCCTCTGATCAGGGTGGCCGGCAGCGATGCCTGGCTGGTGTTTTTGTGCCTGGGACTGACTTTCCCCCTGCATCTTTGGCTGTTTGAACGGTTTATCGATCGTTTTATCTGGTCAAAGCCGGTTTGTGTGCTTTATGGCCTGTACTGGTATTTTATTTGTTCGAGTCTCATCGGCAAGACCGTATATACGCTTAATGTGTGGGCTTTCCCTGAAACGCCCATGCTTTTGGTCATCGCACTGATGACGTCGGTGCTTTTGGCAGTTGTTCTCAGTAAACCGACGACAGCCATCAATCTGGGGGTCATTCTCATCCCCCTGATTCTGATTTTTGTCTTGTTTGTTTCTTTGGCGGTCAATGATCTGATCTGGACCAACCTGTTGCCAGTCGCGCATCTTTCACTTTCCGAACTGCAAAAGGCGCTCCAGCCGGCGCAGCTGCCTTTTGTCGGGATCGAGTTGTATCTGCTCTTCAGGCTCCTGTTGCCGGAAAAGGTGAGTTTTCGCAATTTGGCAATCTACAGTTCCATCTGGTTAGCCTTTTTCATGTATATGCTGATTTTTCCGCTTGCCTACTTTTCCCTGAAAGAATTCGACCTGTTCCCGGACCCGATCATGTATCTGCTGAAATCACAGGAGGTCACATTTGTCGAACGGCTTGATCTCTTTTTCATTTATATCTGGCTGGCATGGTCGATTGTCACGGTGTGCATATATGCATTTGCGGTCGTCCGTCTCCTTACGCTGATGGGGATTGCCAATTACAAGAAGCATGCCGTCTGGATGGCCGTCATTTTCATATTTATCACGAATACCATGGCGACGAAAAGCGCCGTTGAGATGAATGCCATTTTAATCCCATATCTTCATACTGTGTTTGCCATGGCAATTCCGGCGTTTATCATCATATCCAATCAACTGAGGAGGCGGAAAAGAACCGGGGAGGGGGCAAGCGGATGAAGCGTTTGATGTTTTGGGTGCTGCCAGCCGTGCTGCTGCTTTCAGGATGCTGGGATGAGCTTGTCTTCAGGGATATTCAGGTTGTGACTATGGCGGGAATCGACGGAAACCAGGATGAAGTGACCGTCTATTACGGCTTTCCTGAGTTGCTGGACAGCCAGCCAGTACCACAGTCACTCGAGTCGAAAGGGCGTACCTACTCAGAAGCGAGGAACATGGCCAATGAGCGCTCCGATGAAGTGCTTGACCTTAGCTATCTTCAGGTATTCTTAATATCAGAGGAGGCGGCAAAGCACAGGATCTACGATTTCATGGATTCCTTTTTCCGCGTTCCCAGGAACCGGGTAACCGGGCATATGGCAATCGCACAGGGAGACATGAAACAATACTTCGATAATCCGGGATCATCCGGCGCGCCAAAGAACGAGTCCGAAACGTTCGGAAAAAAGATCGATACGTTCCACAAGTATTCTCTTTCCACCATGTATGATCTCCAGCAGGTCTGCACGATTCTTTTTGATGATGGGATGGACTTGTCACTTCCCGTACTTAAAATCGAGGAACAGACCGGAGAACCGGAGCTTGCGGGTACCGGGCTGTTCAGCGGCATGGAGTACACGGGAAAAGTTCTGAGTCTCGACGAAGGCCGATTACTCGCCATGCTGAAGAAGGAGACGGGCACCATTCTCAGGCTGAATTATGATGTGGAAGTGGAGGGGGAAAAGACGCCCATCCAGATCGAGATCATCTCCAATAAGCAGAAGATCAAAATCAAAGGGGAACATGTGGATATCGAGATGCGCATCAAAGCGGAAGTCGAAGAATTTGCACATGGTGCCGTCTATAAAAATCAAAAGCAGATGGACCGGCTGGGCAAGGAACTTGGCAAACTTGTTGAAGAAGATGTCAACAAGCTAATCGGCAAACTTCAGGAGGCGGAAAGTGACGCGATCGGAATCGGGCGCAGGGTACGGGCGTTCCATCACGATCTCTGGGAAAAAGCGAAGTGGAGTGAAACCTATCCTTCACTAGAGATCGATGCGAGCGTCGAATTGAAAATCGAGCGGACAGGCATCCTCGAGTGAGAAGGGCAACACGAAAACCCCGTTGCAGTGTTGGCAACGGGGCTCTTCTATGCGGCTCATCGGGTAGTCCGGAGAACGGCTTTCTTTTTCTGGATGAGCAGAAGACGGATGGACAGAGTAATCGCTCCTGCTGTCAAACCGGTGATCAGTCCGATCCAGTAGCCGAACGGTCCCAGGTCCGTGTTGTTCGCGATCATATAGCCGACCGGAAGGCCGATGACCCAGTACGAGATGATCGCCATGATAAAGGTGACATTAACATCCTTGTAGCCGCGCAAAGCGCCCTGAACCGGGGCCTGTACGGCGTCCGAGAGCTGGAAAAATGCGGCAAAGATGAAGAACTGGACCGCAAGCCGGATGATGGCTTCGTCTTGCGTGTACAGTGAGGCGATGCCTTCGCGGAATGCGACTAGAATGAAGATGGATATCAGGCTGAAGAAAATGGCCATTGCCACACCGAGCCAGCTGTACTGCTTTGCTTCTTTCCATCTGCCCGCGCCGGCTTCCTGGCCGACGAGGATCGTCGCGCCCATCGAGAGGCTGAGCGGGATCATATAAAGAAGCGAAGTGAAATTGAGCGCGATCTGGTGGGCGGATATTGTCTCGGTCGAGTAGCCGCTCATAAAAAGAGTGACGACCGCGAAGATACTCGTCTCGGTGAAGATCGAGATCCCGATCGGAACTCCCAGGAAGATGATCTCCTTCCAGCGGGGGAGGGAGATCCCCTGCCATCCGCGGTAAAGACGGTACCGCTGGAACGGCCGATTCCTATGGGATACGAATATCGCGATAGCCAGGATCAGCCAATACGTAATAGCAGAGGCGACTCCTGCACCGATGCCGCCGAGTTCAGGAAAACCTGCCTTTCCGAAGATGAACAGCCAGTTAAGCAGAATGTTCACCGGAGCGGAAATGAGCGTGATCAGCATCGTGACACGCGTCGCGCCAAGTGCGTCGATAAAGGATCGGATGACCGTGTAGGCGAACAGTGGTACCAGTCCGGCGCTCATCGCCATGAGGTAGCCCGATGCCACCTCACGCACCTGTTCCTCCACCGGCACCTGTCCCAGTCCAAGACGGATGACCGCCTGCAAGAGGATGAAAACCACTGCTGACAGTGCCAGGCTGATATACAGTCCCTGCTGGACAGCCGGTCTCGCCTCTTCTTTCCGTCCCGCACCGATGGCCTGTGCAACGATCGGTGTCACGGAAAGCAGGATGCCTGCCAATCCGGTATAGACCGGATTCCAGAAGGAGGAGCCGATCGTCACACCGGCAAGATGCTGGGAATCATATCGGCCGGTCATGAGGATATCGAAGAACGTCATCAGGTACATGGCCACCTGCGTGATCAGGATCGGCCCGATGACTTTTGCCATGATGCCCGCTTTCAGGCGAAGCGGTTTCTGTTTTTCCATCCTGCCCGACCTCCTGTCTGTTAAAATACTTGCGTGCAGCTGTGTTAGGATGGATAATGCGTTCATATGTATGAAACACTGTAAATGAATTGAGGGAATAGCATGAAACGACCGAACATCATCCTCACGGGCGGAGGGACGGCCGGGCATGTTTCTCTGAACCAGGCAATCATCCCATCTTTGTCTGAACAGGGTTACGACGTCCATTATATCGGTTCCCGGGATGGAATTGAAAAGAATCTCATTACTGGTTCTTTCCCTTCCGTTCCTTACCATGAGATCTCGAGCGGTAAGCTTCGGCGCTACTTTTCGATGAAGAACTTTTCCGACCCGTTCAAAGTGGGAGCGGGCGTGCTTCAGGCATACCGGATCATCCGGAAGCTGAAACCGGCGCTTATCTTTTCCAAAGGGGGGTTCGTCTCCGTACCGGTTATTTTGGCCGGCCGGATGGCAGGAGTCCCGGTGGTTATCCATGAATCGGATGTAACGCCCGGCCTGGCCAACAAACTGGCGATGCCGTTTGCCGATCATGTTTTCACTGTGTTTCCTGAAACGGTCCCATATGTCAAAAAAGCGGAAGCGACCTGCACGGGTCCGGTCATCCGCCAGGAACTATTTGAAGGGTCAAAGGATGAGGGGCTCAGCATTGCCGGGTTTTCCGGCCGCAAGCCGGTCCTTCTCGTCATGGGAGGCAGCCAGGGATCTGCAGTGCTGAACGAAGCGGTGAGGTCGGGTCTGCCCGAGCTTCTGAAAACGACAGATATCATCCATCTCTGCGGTAAGGGCCATCTTGACACGGCACTTGAGCAGATGGAGGGCTATGCTCAATTTGAGTATGTCACGGATGAATTGAGCCACCTGCTCAAGGCGGCTGATTATGTCGTGTCCCGGGCAGGTTCAAACTCTATTTTCGAATTCCTGGCGCTGCGCATTCCGATGCTTCTTATCCCTTTGTCTGCCGAGAAAAGCAGGGGGGACCAGATTCTCAATGCAAGACTGTTTGATAAATCCGGTTTTGCAATCGTTCTGCAGGAAGAAGAGGTCGGTCGCCAATCATTCCTCGACTCCGTCCGGTCCCTGCAGACCAATTCTCAGGATATCATTCTCAGGATGGAACAGGCAGAGCCTCCGAAAACACCCGGCGAGATGGCTGAACTGATCCTATCAAACTCCAAAAAAAGGACTGAATCCGGCTAAAAATGTTTAGTGATGCCGGTTCTCTGGTATTCTTAAGGCATGTATCCGCTTACAACGGACATGCCTTGTTTTTTTGTAAAAAAAGATTGTATTTTGTCGGTACAGTAGTAAGATTGAATTGGACAAAAACGCAGGCGTTGCCTTATATGCCGTTTGCTTTAAGTGTCAGGAACGGCATGCTAAAATTGATGCGGACCATTACAATAGAGCTAGACGATGCCAGCGTAAAAAGTGGAGGGTATCTACATGTCAAACAATTTTGGTGCTCCCGGTTCGCCTTGGGGATCTTTCTCCGGGCCTAACCTGGGGTATGTGATGGAACAGTATGACCTGTTCCAGAACGAACCGGATCAGGTCGATCCTGATCTGGCGGAACTTTTCAGGAGTTTTGGTGCTCCGGTATTGCCGGACTCCGCTGCAGGCACATCCGAGGCGGCAACAGGCGCTTCACCGGTACAATTCGGAAAAATCGTGGCCGCGGCGCAGTTGGCGGATTCTATCCGACACAACGGCCATCTTGCCGCGAACATCTTCCCGCTCAAGGACCGTGAACTGGATAATTCCCGGATTGTCCCTTCCGCTTACGGCCTCACTGAGGCGGATCTCGTATCGATGCCGGCATCGATTTTCTTCCACGAACAAGTTCCGGAAGGTGTATCGAACGGCCTTGATGCCATCAACCATCTGACGCGCATCTACACGGGCAAGGCGGCCTATGAATTCACACAGGTCATCAACCCGGAAGAACGCAGATGGCTGCGTTCGTACATCGAGTCAGGCAAGGTAAAGCCTGGGCTGGATGACAGCAAACGCCAGGAATTGCTTGACAGGCTTACGAAAATCGAAGGATTTGAAAAATTCATTCACCGTACATTCGTCGGTGCGAAACGCTTCTCCATCGAAGGCTTGGATTCTCTTGTCGTCCTTCTCGACGAGCTCGTCCATAGCGCACATGAAGAAAAGATGAAAGAAGTTCTTATCGGCATGGCACACCGCGGCCGGCTGAACGTCCTAACGCATGTGCTCAACAAGCCGTACGAGGTCATGCTTGCCCAATTCGCAGGTCTTGATGAAGAACCATTCGTTCCTGAAGATGGTTCCTTGGAACTGACTCACGGTTGGTTCGGTGATGTGAAGTACCATATGGGCGCCACTTACACGGCTCCGGACGGACTTAAAGTCAAACTGGCCTATAACCCGTCCCACCTTGAAGTCGTCAACCCGGTCATTACCGGCCAGACTCGTGCGGCTCAAGAAGAAACCGGCCAGCCCGGCATTCCGGAACTGAATGAGAAAGACGCATTGGCCGTTCTTGTTCACGGGGACGCCGCATTCGCCGGACAGGGCATCAATATGGAAACAATGAACTACAGCCGAACAAACGGATACAAGACGGGCGGTTCGGTCCATGTCATCGCAAACAACCGGATCGGCTTCACGACTGAATTCTTCGATTCCCGCTCGACCCGATATGCCTCCGACCCGGCCAAAGGCTACGAGGTACCGGTCATCCATGTTAATGCGGACGATCCGGAAATGGTCATCGCCATCGCGCGGTTTGCATTTGAATACCGCAACCAGTTCGGCAAGGACATCCTGATCGACCTCGTCGGCTACCGCCGCTATGGACATAACGAGATGGATGAGCCGCTCGTGACCAACCCGATGATGTATCACAAAGTGCATCAACACCCGACAGTTCGTGAGCTGTATGGCAAAGAACTGTCTGACAAGGGTATCGTCAAGCCGGAAGAAGTTGAGAAATTAGACGAAGACACATTCACGCTGCTCCAGGAATCCTATGACAGGGTGAAGGAGACGTCCAAGAAAGAGACAATGGACAACAGCACACCGGAAGCCATCATGAACGGTTATCCGGGCGTTGAGACCGGTGTGTCCGAAGACCGTCTTCGCAAGATGAACGAAGAACTGCTGAACTATCCGGAAGACTTCAATGTCTTTAAAAAGCTTTCCCGCATTCTGAAGCGACGGGAAGAGCCATTCAACGGCAAAGGCAAGATCGACTGGGCACATGCTGAGACACTTGCATTCGGTTCGATTCTTCAGGATGGTCATCCGATCCGCCTGACCGGACAGGATTCCCAGCGTGGGACATTCGCCCATCGCCACGTCGTCCTTCACGATGAGAAGGATGGCAAGGAACTTGTTCCGCTCCACCACATCAGTGATGCCAACGCATCTTTTGCGGTCTATAACAGCCCGCTTAGCGAAGCATCGATCGTGGCTTATGAGTTCGGCTATACGCTCGAGAACAAAAATGCTCTCGTCCTCTGGGAAGCCCAGTACGGCGACTTCGCCAACATGGCCCAGATGATGTTTGATCAGTTTATCTCTTCGAGCGCTTCGAAGTGGGGCCAGACTTCAGGACTTGTCATGCTTCTTCCACACGGTTACGAAGGTCAAGGACCGGAGCACTCCAGCGCGCGCCTTGAGCGTTTCCTTCAGCTTGCCGGGGAAAACAACTGGACGGTCGCAAACCTTTCGAGCGCAGCGAACTACTTCCATATTCTCCGCCGCCAGGCAGAGCATCTTGGTGAAGAATACAGCCGCCCGCTCGTCATGATGTCGCCGAAGTCCTTGCTTCGCCATCCTCTCGTAGGTGCAGATGTCGAAGATCTGACTTCCGGCAAGTTCCAGACTGTCATCGAGCAGCCGGGTCTCGGGAAAGATCCTGAGAAGGTTGAGCGAATCGCATTTGCCAGCGGCAAAATGGCGATTGACCTCGCGGAACAGATCAAAGATGGCGAAGGCTACGAGTGGCTTCATGTGATCCGTGTCGAGCAGCTTTATCCGTTCCCTTCGGACCGCATCGCAGAGATCATCGAGCGCTTCCCGAATGTAAAAGAATTCGTTTGGGTTCAGGAAGAGCCGAAGAACATGGGATCATGGTCGTTTGCAGAACCGTTTGTGCGAGAACTTGCACAAGAGAAGCCTGTCCGCTACTGCGGCCGCATCCGCCGCTCGAGCCCGTCGGAAGGCGACGGCAAGTCGCATAAGATCGAACAGGACCGCATCATCAAGGAAGCACTGAGCAAATCCTAAGATTTGCCTGATTATAAGGAGGAATCCACCGTGGCAGAAATCAAAGTGCCAGAACTTGCAGAATCCATCACGGAAGGTACGGTCGCCCAGTGGCTGAAGCAGCCCGGCGACACTGTCGACAAAGGCGAATTCATCGTCGAACTCGAAACAGACAAAGTCAACGTTGAGGTCATCTCCGAAGAAGCGGGCGTCGTCCAGGAACTGCTTGCAGAAGAAGGCGACACAGTAGAAGTGGGCCAGGTCATCGCTGTTGTCGGCGAAGGTTCCGGCGCTGCCGCTGCTCCGGCTGAAAAGCCTGCAGCAGAAGCTGCACCTGCTCCTGAAGCGAAAAAAGAAGAAAAGCAGGCGGCTCCGGCTGCGTCTGTTGAAGCAAGTGAAGAAGCAGGCGCGGCTGACCGCACGATTGCAAGCCCGGCTGCACGCAAACTTGCTCGCGAAAAAGGCATCGACCTCGCTTCGATCACGCCGGTCGACCCGATGGGCCGCGTACGCGTCCAAGACGTAGAAGCGGCTGCATCAGCTCCGAAGCAGGCACCTCAGCAACAGGCTGCCAAGCCTGCGGCACCGGCTGCCTCCTCGGATGAAGAATCCGGCCGCGTAACACGCGAGAAAATGTCGCGCCGCCGCCAGACCATCGCGAAGCGTCTTCTGGAAGTCCGCCAGAACACGGCGATGCTCACAACATTCAACGAAATCGACATGACCAATGTCATGGAACTGCGCAAGCGCAAAAAAGACGAGTTCGAGAAGAAGTTTGGCGCACGCCTCGGCTTCATGTCGTTCTTCACGAAAGCGGTCGTCGCTGCTCTCAAGCAGTACCCGTACGTCAACTCCGAGCTCGACGGCACTGACCTTCTGCTGAAAAACTACTTTGATGTAGGCATCGCGGTTTCCACCGAAGAAGGCCTTGTCGTACCGGTAGTTCGTGACGCAGACCGCAAGAACTTCGCTGAGATCGAAAAAGACATTGCAGACCTTGCAACAAAGGCACGTGACAAGAAGCTTGCCCTGTCCGACCTTTCCGGCGGTTCGTTTACGATCACAAACGGCGGCGTCTTCGGATCGCTCTTCTCCACACCGATCCTCAATGGCACGCAAGTCGGAATCCTCGGCATGCACACCATCCAGAAACGCCCTGTGGCAGTCGGCGACAACGTGGAAATCCGCCCGATGATGTATGTTGCGCTCTCGTATGACCACCGTGTCATCGACGGCAAAGACTCCGTCGGCTTCCTGAAGACTGTTAAGGAAATGATCGAGAATCCGGAAGATCTGCTCCTCGGTTCTTGATTAGATCATGATGAAAAACGTCTCTTTATGAGGCGTTTTTTGTTTGGGCTCTTTTCGGGCACTGGGTTTGAGTCTTAGGTGGCGTGTAGATCAGATATTGTTGCGATTTCGTCATTTGTCCTTTCAGTTTCGTCATTCGGCCTTCTGATTTCGTCATTCAGACGAGTAATCTCGTCATTGGAGCGTTTGGTTGTGGCGAATGATGAGATTTTGGGCTCGAATGCAGAGACCGGAGCCATGAATGACGAAACTTCTCACTCGAATGAGGAAACGGCGATACCCACAAACATCTTTTCCCGATGCACTCCTCCTGCATCGTTGAAAACAGGACCCTATTTTGTCTATAATGGAACCATGATAAAGGAGGCGGCAGCCGATGGATTTTAAGCAGTGGAAAGACGCTCCGGCGATCCGCACAGTCACGTGCAAGCATACGGACGCGGATAAGTATCTGGTGTCGAATGTCCTGACACCCGGCAAGGAGTATGAAGTGAAAAACGAAACCGAAGAATTTATCTTTGTCGTGGACAACACGGGCAAAGTCGGCGGATTCTATAAAACGTATTTTGAATGAACCGGAGGTCCGGCGGGAAAACCGCCGGGCCTTTTATTGAGGGAGGACTGTTTATGCTGGCGATCATCGAAGAAGAGCGGAAAGAACGGAATGGACGAGATTATCCGGCTGAAGAGGCGGCGCTGATCGGCCAGGGAGGCTATGTGGCGCCTGATGAACATCTGTGGGAGGATGTGCTGACGGCGGTGGTCATCCGGCGTCCCGTGCTCCTGAAAGGGCCTGCAGGATCTGGGAAGACGAAACTTGCAGAGTCGGTGTCGGCATTTTTCGGCCAGCCGATGCACCAGGTAAACTGTTCCGTTGACCTGGATGCCGAATCGCTGATCGGGTTCAAGACGATCATCCGCCAGGACGGGGACACGGTCATCGACTTTGTGGACGGGCCGGTGGTGACGGCGATGAAGGAGGGCCATGTGCTTTACATCGATGAGATCAACATGGCAAAACCGGAAACCTTGCCGATCCTGCATAGTGTGCTGGATTACCGCAGAATGCTGACAAACCCGTTCACCGGGGAAGTTATCCATGCCCATCCTGATTTCACCGTCATTGCCGCGATCAACGAGGGCTATGTCGGGACGGTTCCGATGAACGAAGCGCTGAAAAACCGTTTTATCGCATTCCAAGTGCCATATCTCGGTCAGGAACAGTCAAAGGCACTCCTCGAGAGGGAATTCCCCGATGCACCCCGCACACTGATCACGACGATGCTGAGCATCTCTGAGGATCTGAAGGATCAGGCGAAAAGTGGCCTCTTGGCTGATGAAGCGGCATCGATACGAAGTTTGATCGACGCCACTGAACTGGCACTCCACATCGGGCCGGAGCGCGCCGTGCGCTATGCCATCGCGGAGAAACTCGAGGACGCAGGCGAACGGCAGCTTGTCATGGACCTCGCCGCCACGTGGATCCGGTGATTGGCAATGACATCGATTAACCGATTTATCGACTTTAACGACGAATTGATCGATGCAGGGGAACGGCTCAGACTCGAACGCCTTGCAAGAGCGCTAACCGGCATGACTGATATTGGCCTGGCTGAGAGGCAGCATATCGAGTTCCACCCTGCCTCCAATGAGCTGGCCATGAGTGTCTTCTGGCGTCACAGGGAACCGGAAGTGACCGAACAGGGCAGACTGTCCGACCTATATCTGCTGGCCGCGGGATTTTGGTCCAAGTTCGATCTTCCAGTATGGCAAAAATACCGGTCCGTTACGGAACATCATCCTCTCCGGGAATTCCTGCGGTCGGCTGTCCTGCTGTTTGAGGAATTGCGCATTACCGACGCAGTCATCTCGGAACGGCCAGGTACAGAAGCCGCATTCTCACTGAGGAGACGGATGTATGGTGAGTTTCATACCGGACAGCAGCCGGTCAATCTTCGCAGGGGTTTCCGTGCCGACGCACTTTTTAATCATCTGTATGCAGTACTGCACAGCTTTTCGGATACATACGGTTCGTCCGGCGAAGAACTGGCCGAGCTCGTTGACCCGGTCCTCTTCAGTGTGTACGATGCACGTTCGACTGCGGATGCTGTCCGTCTTGCGGAGCGCCTTGCCCCGTTGCTTCACGGTCGGCTGGATGAAGACCTTCGGCATTCCTATTATGCGGTAGGTGACGGGCTGACGGGTCCGGGTCCTGACTTCCATTACCACAGGGGAACCGAGGACAGGGAAGAAGGGGAAGAAGGGCAGAAAGAGTCGGTCGGGGAATTGTTCTCGACATGGCATGCAGCCAACCGCTCCGAGAAAGGCATGCACCTGAATTACGAGCTGGAACATGGCCGGATAGGGGAGGGCGACGGCGACGGTGCCAGGGAAGGCCGTGAGGGGGCGGAAGCCACGTCTACGGGCCGCGGCCAGTCGTCTGCGGATGAGCGCACTGGTATCGCACATGAGGCGGGCAGCGAAGCGTCTGCTCCCGACGCGGGAGCCTGGATGAAGGCGGATGGCTTTGGCCCGGCCAATGAATCGGTCGTTTACCGCGAACTGCTTGCCGAACCTGACAGCAGCAGGGAAGCCCATGAACGCATTCTTAGTTGGCGCGATGAAACCGTTCCCCATGTGCGGGCCATCGTCAAAGAAATGCAGAAGCGGATCGAAAGGAAAAGGGAAGAGCGAAGGGAAGGTCTCCCGAAAGGACGGCTTTCCAAAAATCCGATATCTGTCCTGACGGATGAGCGTCCTCGGCCGTTTTTTCGGAAACAAAGTCCGTCGAAGCGACTGGATGCCGTATTCGGCCTTTTGGTGGACGGATCCGGATCGATGGCGGACAAGCTGGATGAAACGAAAAAGGCGGTCCTCCTGTTTCATGACATCCTGCGTTCGCTGGATACGGCGCATGGCATTGCCGTGTACCAGGAGGATTCCGCAGCTGCGACGAAAAAGCGCCAGCCCAATACATTTCAATGGCTCCACCGTTTCCGGGATGCCGGCAGGGATGACGGTGAAAGAATCCTTTCAATGGAAGCGGGGGATGACAACCGGGACGGCTTTGCTGTCCGCTGGATGTCATCTCAGCTCCTCCGCCGACCCGAGGCCCACCGATTCCTGCTTGTATTCTCGGACGGAGAGCCTTCTGCATTCGGCTATGGCCAGAATGGAATCGTTGACACGGCAGAAGCTGTCAGGGAGGCCGAGAAAAAGGGGATTACGGTCATTCATCTGTTCCTTTCATCCGGACCCGCCACCGCAAGGCAGCAGGAACTTTTCAGGATGATGTTCGGCAGCCGTTCAGTATCGGCGGATTCGATCGATCGCTTTTCAGATGAGACCCAGCGGATTCTCAGGAAGCTACTCGTCCTGGCCTCAGGAAATATGTAAGAAAAAAACCGTCCTCATTGGGGACGGTTTTCCGCTTTTTCGGCGACGGCAATCAGCCGCTGCTTGAGTTCCTCTTCCATGCGGGCAATCTCGACTTCCGCTGCCTTTCTCTTGGCGCGGCCGTCTGCCTGGATGGCGAGAGTTTCTTCGATTGTAGTAATGAGATTTTCCTGCGTCTTTTTCAGCGTATCGACTTCGACGATGCCGCGCTCGTTTTCCTTGGCTGTCTCGATGCTGTTCATCTTCAGCATTTCGGAGTTGCGGAGGAGGAGCTCGTTTGTCGTTTCTGTGACCGCCCGCTGTGATTCTACCGCTTTTCGCTGGCGGTTCAGGGTCAGCGCGATGGCAATCTGGTTTTTCCAAAGTGGAATCGAAGTCATAATCGATGACTGGATCTTCTCGGCCAGTGTCTGGTTTGTTTGCTGGATCATGCGGATCTGGGGTGCACTCTGGATGGTGATCTGACGGGACAGCTGAAGGTCGTAGATGCGTTTCTCAAGCCGGTCCACAAACTGTGCCATGTCGTTTACTTCCTGGAAGGCCATCTGATCGTTTGACGCCTCGGCTTTTTTCCGCATGGCCGGAATGATTTCAGTGACGATTTCGTCCCGTTTCAGTTCGGCAGCTGCGATATAGACGTTCAGCGCCTGGAAGTAGGCTTTGTTCTGGTCGTACAGCTGGTCGAGCATCTGGACATCTTCGATAAGGCCCCGCTTGGCGTGCTCCAGCTGGATGCCGATCCTGTCAATCTGGGTGCTGAGCTTCTGGTACTTGGTCATGAGTTCCTGGACAGATTTTTGTACCCGTCCGAACCATTTGCGGATACCGGTCTTTTTCTCGACCGACAAGTCTTCGGGGTCGATTTCATTCAGTTTCCCCATCAGGTCTTTCAGGACATCTCCGACAGGGCCGATGTCTTTGGACTGGACATGATCGAGCATCTTATGGGAGAACGTCGACAGCTGATTTTGTGCATTGGCTCCGTATGTGATGATGGCCTCATAGTTTCCTTCGGGAATCTGCTTGGCCAGATCTCGTGCCTTCTGCTGCTCTTCCTCGCTGAGGCGTTCCATCAGCTTGACACCCGGCTTTGCAGGTGCCTGATTCGCCATTTCATCGGGGAGGAGTGAGGTTTGGGGTTTCAGGTCGAACGGATTGTCGAGCAGGTCGTCCATTGTAAGGTCTGCCGTTTCACGGGGTCTGTTTTCTGTCATCAGTGTCTTCTCCTTTCACCGGCGCTTGCCCGGGCTGTTCGAGTTGTTTTCTTTCCTGCATCTCGAGCTGCTTCTTTTCCTTACCCGTCAGGACCTCTGCGTAGTCCAGCTCGAACCTGAGGGATTCAAGGTCGGTCGCAAGCGCGCGCTTAACATCTTTGCGGATTTCGACATTCAGGTCCATCAGCGTTTCGCGGGTGTCCTCGAGCGCTGTCTTCATTTCCTCATCTTTCGTCGGCTGGTTCGCCAGAAGAGCATATTTGGAAGAAAGCTCAACCGCGGAGTCGAGGTGGGCATAAAAAAATTTCTCGACGTTATAGAACTTTTTCGGGTTCTGCTGGACAATCCCGATGATGCGTTTTGAGAGTTTGTTGAGGTCGTTCAGCTGGCGGAAGGCCTGCACAGAACGGATGCTGCCGTAATGGGTATTCAGCTGACGGAGCTTCGTCTTAGCCTGGCCCAGCTGGTGGACGATATGTTTGTATTCGGACCTTGTCATGCCGAGGCGCTTTACCGTGGAACCGACCTGCACCTGCCTGATTCCGAAATCACCGGCGAGGTAAATGGCGATCAGCAGGCCGGTTGCAGGGACGAAGCCCATGCCGGCGCCCAGCAGAAAATAGAGCCAGGATCCGAAGCTGACCGGCAGCATGATGGCGTGCCGGGTCAAAAATTGCTGGAATGTATTCATGTGGCCGGACCTCCTATAGAAATCTTACTATTTTTACGTCCGGATCGGCCGAAAAGTTTCATTTGTTTCCGGCTCGGTCTAACCCCATTATATCGCATACCCGCCGAGCATACATCCGAATCGCATAGTGTCTGTGAGCGTAACAGGTGGAGAATGGGGAATCATTTGCTACAATGGGTCTCAAGTCAGTATCACAACGATAAAGAAGGTTGATCGGTATGTATGAAATCATCTACATGAGAGCAGACTATGAGCCATGGTGGCAATTTGATGGCTGGGAAGAACATGTCCGGGAAAGGTTGGCTTTTGACTGCGCAGAAGCGGCAGAAGCGGGCCTGGATGAGATGATCTCCCGGTTGCGGCAGGAGTGTGAGCACGAAGCGGAAAAGGACAGGATGTACTGGGCGTTCTGGAACGTCAAAGAAGTGTGCTATTGCGAGGACTGCGCCGAGGACCTGCAATTGTATCATGGGATCATCTGCATGAAAGACGGGAAGCCGCATCCCTTTTCGAAAAAACAGAAAATTATCAACGCTGATCATTGACATGCTTCCTGAAGATGGTATAATGGCAATAATTGAACACGAGGACTGGAAACACGGATTCACCTATTATAAAAAGTGATCGGTTCAGGTCGGTACTTTTTATAATATGTGAATTTTTTTGTTCCTCAAGAAAGTTCCATATTAATATTATCATTTTTAGTTGGGGGTATTATCCATGAAACAAGGTACAGTGAAATGGTTCAACGCAGAAAAGGGGTTCGGCTTCATCGAAGTTGAAGGCGAGGACGACGTATTCGTACACTTCTCCGCCATCCAGGGCGAAGGCTTCAAAACACTTGATGAAGGCCAGCGTGTCGAGTTCGAAGTTGTCGACGGCAACCGCGGACCACAAGCTGAAAACGTCGTCAAGCTCTGATCGGCGGATTCATATGAGAGGCTTCCGGAAATCCGGAAGCCTCTTTTTCATGCAGCCAATCAAGGATGTTCCACCGTTTCGAGAGATGAACTGACTGTGAATGTCTCACCTTTATCTGTTGTCATCATGGATTCTCGCTTTACCTCTCCGTAACCGGGTACAAACCAGATCCGGTTCGTGTAGTCCGATGTTTTCTCGGCGGCCATGACGGCTCCGGAAAATGTACGGAACGGGGTGTCGGCAGTAGCGTCGGTTGCTTCCACGGTGTAATGGCCGATTTTGGTCCCTGTTTCCGCAGGGAAGAGGAAGTACGTCTGCTGCGGCTCCATCCCGTCCAGCAGGTCACCATCAGGCAACGCATCCCATTCGCCGGCAGGCTCGCTCGAAAGCAGATCAATCCGGTCTTTTCCAATCCTGTAGATGCGATGCAGCGTGACGCCGCCATTGTCCTCTTGAAGGATGGCATATTCACTATCTGATCGGAGGACCGTGATTTTCAGCTGTGCGTATTCATTGCCTTCGCCTTTGTAGCGGAGAATTGTTCCTTCGGCGGGAAAAAAGGCTGCCGGTGCGGCTATTTTGTGTTCATGATCCGGTGCTTTTTCAGACTGCTGTTCTTTTGGAGAATCGCTTTCAACGGCATTTCCTGCTTGTTCCACGGGCTTTTCGGCTGTCCGGTTGTCTTTTTCCGGATTTTCAGGGGTGCTGCAGGATGCGAGAAGGAAGGCCAGACATAGTGTCATGGCAAAGGCCGAAATCCGTTTCAGCATTTAAGCTGCTCCTTTCGGTTTATTAGTACATATAGTCGTTTTCCGCGGTCATACGTTTCAATCCTGCCGAAACTTGGTATAGGACGGGGAAGGGAAGTGATCGAATGGATTCAGAACTAAAACGCCCGCTGCCTTCCGGGCAAGAGCAACAGGACTTTTATGAACGGCTGAGAGGCAGGGTGGCCTCATGGCTCGGGGACAAGCCAGGAAAGCGCGGGCGGTTCGCAGACCTCATCTTATTTGCGCCGGATCTGTTCCACCTGCTCATGAAATCACTGACCGACAGCCGGATCGACGGGAAAAGCAAGTTGCTCGTCGCAAGCGGGATTCTATACTTTATCTCGCCGGTCGATTTTCTGCCCGAAGGCATCCTTGGGCCGGGAGGTTTCCTTGATGACGTGGCGGTTGCCGCATTCATTGTCAATACGCTTGTCAGCTCGGCGGGAGAAGATGTCCTGGAAGAGCACTGGACGGGCAATGTGAAGCTTCTCCGCACGCTTGAACGGATCAGCGCGAAAGGCGGGAAGGTCGTCAGAAAACTGCCGGCAGGAACCCTGGCGCGCAGGTTCATCCGGAAGCGCTAAATCCCGGCATATCAAAAAGGAGACGGCATCGGCCGTCTCCTTTTTGGAATCAGTTTGCGACGCCTTTTGCGTCACGCCATTCCAAGTATTCATCATAGCTGAGCTGCTTATCGAGAATCGTCCCGTCATCCTTGATTTCGATGACGCGGTTTGCGATTGTCTGGATAAACTGATGGTCATGGGACGTGAAGATCATCGCGCCCTTGAAAGCAATCAGTCCGTTATTGAGCGCCTGGATCGACTCGAGGTCGAGGTGGTTGGTCGGCTCATCGAGGAGAAGCACGTTTGCATTCGTCAGCATCATCTTCGAGAGCATGCAGCGGACTTTTTCGCCTCCGGAGAGGACGGAAGGCTTTTTCTTCACTTCTTCGCCTGAGAACAGCATCCGCCCAAGGAAACCGCGAAGGAACGTCTCCGTCTGGTCCTCAGGAGAGTACTGGCGGAGCCAGTCGACAAGTGTCGGCTGGTTCGTGCCTTCGAAGAATTCGCTGTTGTCCAGCGGGAAGTAGGCCTGGGAAGTCGTAACGCCCCATTTGTATGAGCCTGCATCGGGCTCCCGTTCGCCGGCGAGCACGTCAAGCAGTGCCGACTTGGCAAGGGGATTCCCGAGAAGGATGATCTTGTCTTCCTTGTTCATCGTGAAGTTGATGTCCTTCACGTAAGTCAGATTTTCTTCCGTGATCGTGAGGTCCTTTACCTGCAGGACGTCATTACCGATTTCGCGGGCAATCTGGAAATTTACATACGGATACCGGCGCGAGGAAGGTTTGATATCGTCGAGCTCGATCTTATCGAGCATCTTCTTCCGGGAAGTGGCCTGCTTGGATTTCGAGGCGTTCGCGCTAAAGCGTGCGATGAATGCCTGGAGTTCCTTGACCTTTTCTTCCTTTTTCTTGTTTTGCTCATTCGCCATTCTGGCCGCCAGCTGGCTGGACTCGTACCAGAAGTCGTAGTTGCCCACATAAACCTGGATCTTGCTGAAGTCCAGATCCGCAATATGGGTACATACTTTGTTCAGGAAATGCCGGTCGTGGGAAACGACGATGACTGTGTTCTCGAAGTTGATGAGGAACTCTTCCAGCCACTGGATCGCTTTCAGGTCAAGGTGGTTGGTCGGCTCGTCAAGCAGCAGGACGTCGGGCTTACCGAAGAGAGCCTGTGCGAGGAGGACCTTTACCTTGTCGGAACCGCTAAGTTCCTTCATCTTGACGTTGTGCATCGATTCCGGGACACCGAGTCCCTGAAGAAGGATCGATGCATCAGTTTCCGCTTCCCAGCCGTTGAGTTCGGCGAATTCGCCTTCGAGCTCTGCCGCCCGCATGCCATCTTCATCGGAGAAGTCTTCCTTCATATAGATGGCGTTTTTCTCCGTCATGACGTCAAACAGGCGCTTGTGGCCCATGATGACCGTCTCAAGCACTTCATTTTCTTCGTATTCGAAGTGATCCTGCTTCAGGACGGCGAGACGCTCGTCAGAACCCATCGATACATTGCCCGTCTGCGGCTCCAATTCGCCGGAGAGGATTTTGAGGAACGTGGATTTGCCGGCACCGTTTGCACCGATCAGCCCGTAGCAATTCCCCGGGTTGAATTTTATATTGACGTCTTCGAACAGCTTGCGGTCGCCGAAGCGAAGACTGACGTTGCTGACTTGGATCATGCATTCTCCTCCTTGTACACAATGCTCCGATTATAACATAAAGCAGGGCCGAACTGTAGCCGGGCGCACGAAGAAGAACCTGTGGGCTAGGACACGCCCTGTCTGTTGCTCCGCCTGTTCAGATAATGTTCCAGGGTTCCGAGTTCCTCGTTGACGAGTTCTTCCATCTGGCCATAATCCTCCCGCTCCGGCAGTCGGGTGAATTCACCGCCCGTGCAGGAAAATAGGAAATAGTACTCGCCGATGCGCCTGAACAAAAATACAGTCTCCGGAAAGTCGTCGAAAACAGCCTTGATCTGATATTTTCTGGCATATGCCCACTGTACAATTTTCATATCCATCACCTATTCCCAATATTAACCGCTCCTATAAAGGAACGCAAGTTCGGTTGTTCCAGAACGGTAGAAGGAGCAGGAATAAGGATATAATTGTGGGGAAGGGGTAGTTGCATAAAAAATAAGCACCCGCTTTCGCGGATGCTTACTGCTCCCAATGGGCGCTGATGAATTTGTCCCTGCCGGATTTGGCGCGATCCTGTTCATAATGCTCCCGTTCTTTGAGATAATAGTCCTGGTGATAGTCCTCGGCCGGGTAGAAAGTCGAGGCAGGAAGAATTTCAGTGACAATCGGTTTGTCGAACCGGCCGCTTCTTTCAAGGGCATCACGAGATCGGAGCGCTGCTTCGCGCTGCTCTTCCGTTGTATAGAATATTGCTGTCCTATAAGAGTCGCCTCGGTCGTGGAATTGGCCGCCGTCATCTGTGGGGTCGATCTGCTGCCAATAGATATCCAACAGATCCGCGTAAGGGAATACTTCCGGATCAAATTCGATCTCGACTGCTTCGTAGTGACCCGTATCACCGCGTTTAACGTCTTCATAGGTCGGATTTTCCAGTGTTCCTCCGGTATAGCCGGAAACCAGGTCCGAGACGCCATCCCATTCCTTGAACGGCTTCACCATACACCAGAAGCATCCGCCGGCGAAGATGGCTTTTTCGTTGGTATTTTGTCCCGCCATTTCTGCACCTTCTCTTCCTGTAATTGACTCGGTTTGTATTGTAGCACCCGGGTTACGGGGCGGCAAGATGCAACCACCGGAAGGGAAATGGCGTCCTATACACGAATCAAGAAGTTTGGAGGAATCATGATGGATACACCGCATCCGAGGAGGAGCAGAAAGCGGCGGCGCAGGCTTCGTCCGTTCAGGACGCTGTTCGCGCTGCTGACGGTCGGCGTGATCGCCGCAGGGCTGTACTCCGTTTGGCAATATAACCAGGGCCGTGATCTCGCGTCAGGTGAAAAGCCCGATTCCGGGCCGTTCAGCGGCGATCCGATCGACCCAAAATACCCGTATATCGAGAACTTCCTGCTTCTCGGGATCGATAATGACGGATCGGGCAAATCCCGCTCCGATACGATGATCGTGGCATCTCTCGATAAGGAAAACAACCGGGTGAAGCTGGTCTCATTTATGAGAGACATTTATGCGGACATCCCGGGCTATCAGTCCTATAAACTCAATACAGCCTATTACCTTGGGGGTGTGCAGCTGGCCAAAGACACGATCTCCGGCATGTTCGGCATTCCGATCCACCACTATGCGGTGACGGACTTCGATAACTTCGAGAAACTGATCGACATCGCTGCTCCTGAAGGTGTGACCATCGATGTGGAGAAGCCGATGTCCGAAAAGATCGGCGTGTCGCTCACACAGGGAACCCATGACCTGAACGGCAAGGAACTCCTGGGCTATGCACGGTTCCGGGCGGACAGCGAAGGGGACTTCGGAAGAGTGGAACGCCAGCAGAAAGTGATCTCGGCACTAAAAGACGAGGTGTTGGCGCCTGGCACGCTTCCGCGGCTGCCGAAACTCGCAGGAGCCACGACCGGCTATGTCGAGACGGATGTCGGCGGGGTGGACGGGCTCCGCAAAGTGCTGAAAGCGGCAGTCACCGGAAAATTGGAGATCGACAGGATGACTGTCCCGGTGGAAGGGACCTACCGATTCGGCAGCTACTCCCATGCAGGTTCGGTCATTGAATTGGACCTGTCCGCGAACCGGGAGGCGATCAGTGAGTTTCTCGGAACTCCAGGAGCTATGAAAGGCGCCTCAGCCCGGCTCACACCATAAAAAAGAGAATGAGGGGGAAGCAGATGGAAGGAGAAAAGGGGAATCCCGGCCGAAGCCAGGTGATCCGCTTTTTGGGCGGGCGCACGACGCTGTTCGTCCTCGGAATCATCCTGCTGGCCGGACTGATCGTTCTGGTCTTTAACCAGATTCAATTCGTATTCACGCCATTCAAGGTGCTTGTTCAGAACGTTGTCTTGCCTGTCGTGCTGGCATCCGTACTGTTTTATCTTCTCCGGCCGGTGCTCCGGCTGCTTGAAAAGGCGAGAATCCCCCGGGTATGGGGGATTCTCATTATTTATGTCGGCGGCATCGGGCTGATCTCGCTTGCCATCTTCCTGATCTATCCGTTCCTGAAGACGCAGGTCATCAACCTGGTCCGTGAATTCCCGGAATACTTTAGGCAACTGATCCTGAATATTGATGCTTATCTGAGCACATCACTTTTTGCCAGCTATTATAACGAGCTGGACGTCAATCTGGATTTGCTGATCGATTCGGTGTTTGAAGACATCTCCGGATTCTTCCGTGACACCGCCGGCGGCATCGCTTCGGGCGTCACGAACTTTATCTCTACGCTTACCGGGATCGTCATCTCAATCGTTACGGTGCCGTTTATCCTTTTCTACTTGCTGAAAGATGGGGACCGGCTGCCGGACTATATCATGAAACTGATGCCACCCCGCATGCGCGATGATGCCGGAGAAATTTTTGGTGAGGCGGACCAGCAGCTCAGCAACTATATTCAAGGACAGCTGATTGTTTCATTCTGCATCGGCCTCCTGATTTATATCGGGTTCGTAATCATCGGTATGGATTATGCGCTTGCACTGGGTGCACTGGCTGCTGTAACGAGCGTTGTCCCTTATCTCGGCCCTGTGATTGCCATCACCCCGGCCCTGATCATCGCGCTGGTTACGTCACCATTCATGATTCTGAAGCTCGCTGCAGTCTGGACGATCGTTCAGCTCGTGGAGGGAAAGTTTATCTCTCCTCAAGTTATGGGTAAAACACTCCATATCCATCCGATTACCATTATTTTCGTTTTGCTTACCGCCGGTTCGCTGTTCGGAGTACCAGGAGTGATTCTGGGAATACCGGGTTATGCACTCCTAAAGGTGATCGTGTCCCATCTGTTCAAACTGTTCAAGAAGCGCTACGATGAACATGAAAACAATCCTAATATGAAATACCAGACGGACAGCAGAAGGATTATCGAAAAAACGGGGAGAGAGTAACATGCTGAAATCATTCCTATCCAAAATTGGCATCGGTGGCCTGGAAGTCGACACGGTCGTGGACAATCAGACGCTGGAAGAAGGCGAAGTACTGAACGGAACGGTTTATATTGACGGCGGCGATGCCGATCAGATCATTGACTATATCACGCTTGAAGTGTTTGTGAGGATCCACCGTGAAGACGCGATGAGCGACTTTGAAGACGTGGACAAGACTCTTACCAAGCACTCAATCGAGCTGATCGGAGACTCGAAGTCAAAGGAAACCCGGATGATTCCGTTCGAAATCGTCCCGGATGACCGCTGGCTGATCAATAAGGACAACGAAAAGCTGCTGCTGAAGACGACTGTCCATATTGATAACGGCGTCGATGCCTATGATGAAGATGAATTCCATTACGCCTGAATCTTTCGCGGAACGCGCACCCAATCGGATGCGCGTTCCGTTTTTTGAATGTACAATCAATTCAAAGGGGGAGGGGGATCAGGCATGGAACAACTGCTTGCGACATTCCATTCGCTAAACGGGGAGCTCAATAAGATCCACAAAGAGGCCTGCTCGGAAATTTCCGTGCAGCAAAGCACCATCATGCACGAAATCCAGTCAAGAAACGAGCCGTCCATGCAGGAGACGGCGCGTGGGCTCGGCATGGACATCACAACGTTTTCCAGACAGGTCCAGACGCTTGTGAATGGTGGTTATGTTAAACGGAAACCATATCCGGGAGATCGAAGGATCCAGATTCTTTCACTGACCGATAAAGGCAGCAAGAAGGTACAACAGGTGGATGCAGATATACTGAAACAGATGAAAGAGGCCCTTGCCTCAATGGGAGAATTCGAACAAGAAATCATCGTCCAATCCCTGCGACAATTACACCGGATTCTTGGCAAAAACAGCGGCTGATTTCCGCCTGATCAATAGATGCAATATGCAAATTGAATAATTGCAGAAAGAAAGCATTGGAGTTAAAAGCGTGAAAATCCTATGTAATATTCTGATAATTGTAATTTGCAAGTATAATGGTTGCGATTATGCGAGTAATTGATTTTGCTTTGCAAGCAAGCTGCAAGTAATGGATTGCCCGCAGTGTTCAGTTAAGTAACTTTGAACAGCCATCGAAAAATCAAATCATGTAAACAGCGGCTGATTTTTAAATGATACACAGCAAAATCAACAAACTGAGAAGCTTGATTTGAAATATGGATCATACAGTACCAGCGACCGGAATCAACAGTCATGAAGATTGTTATCTAAGTCCGAGCGCGGCGGAACTCGGAGTACCGAATCCGCAGCCGGACAGTTATTTATAGAGCTGCGTGCGACAAAGCTATCAGGCCGGCCGATCAGCAACAAAACAACCATGCAGACGGGCAAGTCTAGGAGCCATAAAGCATGAACATGCAATCGGAGAAGCACTAACTTATAACTGGGCAGCCTCAAGATTAGTGACCTAAAGAAAATGTATGCATGATGGGAGAGTAGCTTAAACGCTCTAAAGGGCTTCTCTTATTTTTAGTTTACATAATTTCTATTTTCGGAAGTTACGTATCATTAAGTAGTATACTTAAGACAGTGAGACGAAATTGAATTTTCGGGCCTGAAATCGGTTTTAGATACTGGGCTTCGCTGTTGTATGTACTATTATAAGACCCCATGGTGTCATGAACCCGGGTTCTTTTGGTCTCACAACTCAGATCTGGTGCTTCATCTCAATACCGTTTAATTGTTGCAGTCCCGTCTCATTTCTATTTGAGACGCATTCTGAAGTCGATTCAGCCTTTTTCTTTGCTGCATGATCTTAAATACCGATCCACCATGTTTCTGTCCGGACACTTGATTTTCACGGTCCTAACAGCTGTTTTCCGTCTCATAAGTCATGTTCTTTGATCGCTTTCGCTGAAAGTTTGCACAAAACACGTTGCATTCTTTGTTTCTTCATGTTAACGTAGTACACAAGATTCGAAATAACAAAATTAAATAGCAATGGATGAGGAGCAAAGATCATGAGTACCCCGCTGCAACGGCTGCAGACCGGTAGCGGGCGGAAAGGGAGATTTGCCGAAACGGGGTTTGGTTTGCAGACTGTCCCCCGTTGGACTGCATATGAACAATATGCAGGCTGTCATTATTCTCGTAATAATGGAGTGCTTCCACTTGTGACCTCAGGGTCGTGCATCATCGCCTATCACAAGCCGGAAACCTACCGTTTCCGGCTTTTATTTATGCCGATGCATGGGACATTTCATCCATTGTCCGGGCGTTTGTGCCGGAAACCGGGAGACCGGAATACATTATGGATAGAAAGAGGGATTTTACATGACACATCTATTTACTGGAGTAGCCGCTGCAGTCACCACCCCATTCACGAACGAGGAAGTCGATTATAACAGCTTCCGCCGCCACCTGGAGTTTCTCATCGAGAACAATATCCAGGCGCTCGTCATCAACGGCACGACAGGAGAAGGCTCGACGCTCACTGCCGAAGAAAGCAGACGTCTCCTTGAAATTGCAGTAGAAACGGCTGCAGGCCGTGTTCCGGTCATCGCCGGAACGGGTTCGAACTCCACCGCCGAGTCGATCCGTGCTTCCCGCGAAGCGAAGGAGATCGGTGCGGACGGCCTCATGCTGATTACCCCTTATTACAACAAGACGAGCCAGCGCGGCCTGATCCGCCATTTCGAGGCGATCGTGAATGCTGCGGAGCTCCCGGCCCTCCTCTATAATGTCCCTTCCCGCACAGGTATGACGATCACTTCTGAAACGGTGCTCGAACTCAGCCGTCATCCTTATATTGTCGGCTTAAAAGATGCCACCGGTGACCTTAATTACATGTCCCAGGTGCGCCTCGTGACGGATCCGTCATTCGCACTGTACAGCGGAAACGACGATACTGCGCTTCCGTTTACTTCCCTCGGCGGCCAGGGGGTCATCTCGGTTGTGGCAAACGCGGTGCCCGCCCAGTTCCAGGAAATGTACGAACAGACATTCACCAATCTGACGCGTGCACAGGAGCTTCACTACCGCCTGACCCCGCTGATCAGCGCGCTGTCGGTTGATGTGAATCCGATTCCGATCAAGGTGCTCACATCGCACCTCGGCTTCGGCGACTATGAAGTACGCCTCCCTCTCCTGCCGCTGGAAGAGGAGGAGCAAAGCCGCCTGATCCGGCAGTTTGAATCAATGATGATGGAGGTTTGACATGAAATTGCTGCTTTGCGGGTACGGCGCGTCGAACAAACGCGTCGCCGCCCTTGCCAAGGAACGGGGACATGAGATTGTGGGTGTGCTGCTTTTGCGCGGCCAGTCGGCTGACGGCTATCCGGTTTACCGGCCGGATGAACGCCTTCCGGAAGCCGATGCGGTCATCGACTTTTCGCATCCTGTCCTCACGAAAGCCCTGCTTGCTGCGGACACCGGACTGCCTCTGGTGATCGCAACAACAGGAGAAAAGGAAGTTCTGATTGAACAGATGAAGGAAAAGGCGGATCGCCAGCCGATTTTCTTCAGTGCAAACATGAGCTACGGGGTGCATATCCTGACGGAGATTGTCCGCTATGCCACCTCCCTCCTTCCTGCCTTCGATATTGAAATGACCGAGCGCCATCACCGCAAAAAGGTCGATGCACCAAGCGGGACGCTCATCAAGCTGTATGATGCCATCGCATCTGCCCGGCCATCTGTCCATCCCGTGCATGACCGTTCCCAGACGGAAGGCGCGCGTACCGACGAGGAGATCGGCATCCATGCGGTACGCGGCGGCACGATTACGGGAGACCATGAAGTCCTCTTTGCCGGGCACGATGAGACAATCACCATCGCACACCACGCCCAGTCCAAGGACATCTTCGCATCCGGCGCACTTAATGTTGCAGAGCGCCTGATCCATAAGGAAAACGGCTATTATACTTACGATAATCTCGGAATCGGCGATTCCTGAAAAGATTAAAAGCGGAGGGCGCTTGCCCTCCGCTTTTTCTTATGCCTGGTAACATTGCTGCTGCGATTTCGTCATTCGTTTCAATAGTTTCGTCATTCGGCCTTCTGATTTCGTCATTCCACCGGATGATCTCGTCATTGGAGTGCCCGACTGGGGCGAATGACGAAATTGAGCCCGTGAATGACGAAATTGCGGGCGCGAATGCAGAAACCGACCCTATGAATGATGAAACCGGCAACATAATGCTTCAACATAAACTCCCCCTGCCTGCAGCCCGGATGGCCTGCGGACAGGGGGAGTATTCATTTATGCCTGTTCATTTTCTTTAGTTTCCATGTCGACGGCCAGATAGACCGCAGTGACATAACCGTCCTCTTTCTGGTCGACGGCAAAGCTGCCGTTTGAATAACGGTCGGCCATCCGGTAAGCATGAGGCAATACGGGTACTTCCGCATCCTTGTCCGTTCGCAGGATGACGGTGTCCTGTTTGTCGGCGAGGACGACACCTGCAATCCGATGCGGGTTGGATTTGAGTTCTTTTAATGACACGAGTCCCCGTTTTGCACGTGAACCGAGTTCATATTCACTGATCGGCATCCGTTTGACGGCACCCCGATGTGTTGCAAGAATCAGCGAGCGCTCATCATCCGCCGATCGGAGAATGGAAGATACGACATAATCGCCGTCTTTCAGGTTAATGCCTTTGACCCCCGCAGTACGGACACCTGTCGGAGCGACTTCCTCAAGCGGGAAGCGGAGCCCGTAGGTCAGATGGGTAAAGAGCAGCACTTCGTCCGAGGCCCCTGCAAGGTGGACAGACTGCAGGGCATCCCCTTTTTTGATGGACACCGCCTTGTACAAGCGGTTAGTGCGCTTAACCTGATAGTCGGCAAGTGCGGACCGTTTGATGAATCCGCCTTTGGTGACAGTGACGATATCGGTGTCCTCCCTGTCAAATGATTCGATGCCGATTGCGGCAATGATCTCTTCTTCAGGACTCAGCGGGATAATGCTCGAGATGTGCTGGCCGAGGTCTTTCCAGCGGATATCCGGAAGCTCATGGACAGGCTGGGAAATGTAATTGCCGGAAGACGTGAAGAGCAGGAGTGACTGCTGGGTGTTGAGCGTGCCGCCGTACAGCAGCCGGTCGGTCTCCTTCATCTCGAAGTCACGGCCGCCCGATGCCCCGTACGAGCGCTGGCTCGTGCGCTTGACATAGCCGTCTTTCGTGACCGTGACGACGACGTCCTCGCTCGGGATCAGGATATCGAGGTCGACCTTGATTTCCTGGATTTTCGCCTCGATCACTGAACGTCGGGGTTCCGAGAAGCGCTTGCGGATATCTTTGAGTTCGGACTTGATGACCCGCATCAGTTTTTTCTCGGAGCCGAGGATTTCCGTGAGTTCCTGAACGAGCGCTTTCAGCTCTCCTTCTTCCTTTTTCAGCTCGGTGATATCTGTGTTTGTCAGACGGTAGAGCTGGAGGGAGACAATCGCTTCAGCCTGCGGTTCAGTGAAGCTGTACGATTCGATCAGATTGTTTTTAGCGTCCCGCTTGTCCTTGGATGCCCGGATCGTCCGGATCACTTCATCAAGGATGGAGAGGGCCTTCATGAGCCCTTCTACGATGTGCAGACGGTCCTTTGCGCGCAGAAGGTCGTATTCCGAACGCTTCGTGACGACTTCTTTCCGGTGAGCGATATAAGCATCAAGCAGCATGCCGAGCGACATCAGCTTCGGACGGCGTTCATCGATTGCAATCATGTTGAAGCTGTAGCTTACCTGAAGGTCAGTGTTCTTGAAGAGGTATTGGAGTATGGCTTCCCCGTCGATGTCTTTCTTGAGTTCCACGACGATCCGGAGGCCGGTGCGGTCTGATTCGTCACGGACTTCCGAAATGCCTTCAAGCTTGCGGTCGATCCGGAGCTCGTCCATCTTCTTGACGAGATGGGCCTTGTTCACTTCGTACGGGATTTCGGTGATGACGATCTGCTGCTTGCCTCCGCGGATCTTTTCGATTTCGGTCTTCGAGCGGACAATGATCTTTCCGCGGCCCGTCTCGTAAGCTTTTTTGATGCCTTCCGCACCCTGGATGATTCCGCCTGTCGGAAAATCCGGCCCCTGCAGGACGGTCATCAGTTCATCCGTCGTCACGGCAGGATTATCGATCCTCATAAGAACCGCATCGATCACTTCGTGGAGGGCGTGAGGCGGGATATCTGTCGCGTATCCCGCTGAAATGCCCGTCGAACCGTTGATGAGCAGATTCGGCAGCATTGCAGGGAGAACTGTCGGCTCATTTTCGTTATCATCGTAGTTCGGGATAAAGTCTACGGTGCGCTTGCCGATATCACGCAGCATTTCTGAAGCGATTGCGGAAAGCCTGGCTTCCGTATAACGCATGGCAGCAGCGGGGTCGCCGTCGAGCGAGCCGTTGTTCCCGTGCATCTCGATGAGCGGATGCCGGAGTTTCCAGTCCTGGCTCATCCGGACCATGGCTTCGTATACGGAAGAGTCGCCGTGCGGGTGATATTTACCGATGACGTTCCCGACCGTTTTCGCCGATTTCCGGAAGCCCTTGTCGTGTGTATTGTTTTCTTCCATCATTGCGAACAGGATGCGCCGCTGGACCGGTTTCAGTCCGTCCCGTGCATCGGGAAGCGCGCGGTCCTGAATAATGTATTTACTGTAGCGCCCAAAGCGGTCGCCGATGACCTCTTCTAGCGGGAGGTCCTGGTATCGTGCTGTTTCCGTCATGCCTGTTCCTCCTCAGCTGTCTCGGCCGTCAGGAATTCATTTTCTAGGATCGTCGCGCCGTCTTCCATGCCGAAGTCGACGTTGTCCTCGATCCACTTCCTCCTCGGCTCAACTTTGTCTCCCATGAGCGTCGTGACGCGCCGCTCGGATTTTGCCCCGTCCTCGATCGTAACGCGAATGAGTGTACGGGTCTCGGGATTCATTGTCGTATCCCAGAGCTGGTCGGCATTCATCTCGCCGAGACCTTTATAGCGCTGGAGGATATAGCCTTTTCCGACTTCCTGGATGGCTGCATCCAGTTCGCGCTCTGTCCAGGCATAGGCCATCTTCTCTTTTTTGCCGGTGCCTTTGGACACTTTAAAGAGCGGCGGCAGTGCGAGATAGACTTTGCCGGCCTCGATGAGCGGTTTCATGTAGCGGTAGAAGAAGGTCAGTAGCAGCACCTGGATGTGGGCGCCATCAGTGTCGGCATCTGTCATGATAATGATCTTGTCGTAGGCGATATCATCGACATTAAAGTCGGAGCCGACGCCCCCTCCGATCGTGTGGATGATCGTTGAGATCTCTTCATTCTTCATGATGTCCTCAAGCTTCGCCTTTTCCGTGTTGATGACCTTTCCCCGAAGCGGCAGGATCGCCTGGAAGGTACGGTCGCGACCCTGTTTCGCGGAGCCGCCGGCAGAGTCACCCTCGACGAGGTATAGTTCGTTCTTCGCTGCGTTTTTCGACTGTGCCGGGGTCAGCTTGCCGGACAGCAGCATTTCCGAGCGCTTCCGCTTCTTGCCGGAACGCGCGTCTTCCCGAGCCTTGCGGGCCGCTTCACGGGCCTGCTGGGCACGGATCCCCTTGCGGACGAGTGTGGCGGAGAGCTCTGCATGCTCTTCCAGGTAGTACATGAGTTTCTGCGAAACGACGGCGTCTGCCGCCGCGCGCGCCTGGCTGGTGCCGAGCTTGCTTTTGGTCTGCCCTTCGAACTGGAGCAGCGCCTCCGGAACCCGTACCGAGATGATTGCTGAAATCCCTTCGCGGATGTCCGCCCCGTCCAGATTCTTGTCCTTTTCTTTCAGCAGTCCCGCTTTCCGGGCATATTCGTTGAAGACCCGCGTCATCGCAGTCTTGACACCTGTCTCATGCGTCCCGCCGTCCTTTGTCCGGACGTTGTTGACGAAGGACAGAATCGTCTCCGAGTAGCCGTCGGTGAACTGGAAAGCGAATTCGAGCTCGATCCCGTCCTGTTCCCCTTCGATATAGGCTACTTTATGCATCGTATCTTTCTCTTCATTTAAATATCCGACAAACTCCATGATGCCGGATTCATAAAGAAACTCATCCGCCCGTCCGCTTCCCTCATCAGACAGGGTGATTTTCATTCCTTTTAGCAGGAAGGCCGATTCGCGCAGCCGTTCGCTCAGGATTTCATAATTGTATTTTACTGTCGAGAAAATGGTCGGATCCGGCTTGAACCGGAGAAGCGTCCCGCGCTCGCGTGTCTTGCCGATCTCTTCCAGTGTCGTGACGGGATGCCCCCCGCCCTCAAAACGCTGGCGGAACTTCTTGCCGTCCTTGAAGACGGTCACCTCGAGCCATTCAGAGAGGGCGTTGACAACCGATGCGCCGACGCCGTGCAGTCCGCCGCTTGTCTTGTATCCTCCCTGCCCGAATTTCCCGCCGGCATGCAGGACGGTCAGAATAACTTCCGTCGTCGGTTTACCGGTGCTGTGGGTGCCCGTCGGCATTCCGCGCCCGTGGTCCCTTACGCTGACGCTGCCGTCTTTATGGACGGTGACATTGATCTCTTCTCCGAATCCTGCCAGCGCCTCGTCGACCGAGTTGTCGACGATTTCATACACAAGGTGATGAAGGCCGCGTGTATCGGTCGAGCCGATGTACATGCCGGGCCGTTTGCGTACAGCCTCAAGTCCCTCAAGCACCTGGATCGAGTCGTCGTTGTATTTCATGGTTTCTGTAATTTTGGCCAAGAGGATTCCTCCATCAAACGTTTGTTCGTATATGTTCCTATTGTACTTGTTTCGCCGGCTTGTGTCCAACTGCCGGTCCGATAGTCCCGCACTTCATTGTAGACTACTGAAGCCCGCCGTTGCAATGTTTGCTGGGGATTCCAGTCGTTTGACCCTGTATTGAGGGCATTGTGCGTGTGTCTTGGATGATGTAAACTGAGACTGACTGTTAAGACCAACCCTTATATCGAAAAGAGGTTTGCTATGGATACGGCAATTGTGCTTCTCATCGCATATTTACTTGGCTCTGTGCCTTCGGGGCTTTGGATCGGGAAGCTCTTCTACAACAAAGACATCCGTGAATCGGGCAGCGGCAACCTCGGTGCAACCAACACTTTCCGCGTGCTGGGAAAGCCGGCCGGCATTGCGGTCACGCTCATGGACATCTTCAAAGGGACCGCTGCTGTGCTCCTTCTGCTGATACCGGCATTTGCGGATTCGGGCATCCATCCGCTGACACTGGGCATCGCGGCAGTTGTCGGCCATATGTTCCCCGTGTTTGCGAAATTCAGGGGAGGAAAGGCTGTTGCGACGTCCGGAGGCGTCATTCTCGGTTATAGCTGGCCGTTTTTCCTCGTACTGATCGTTTCTTTCCTCGTTATCCTTAAGCTGACGAAGATCGTCTCCCTCACCTCGATGGCAATGGGTGTCATTGCGCTGATTTATGCGATCATCAACTACGTCAGGACGGGCGATCTGTACCTGCTGATTGTCATCATCGTCCTGTCCGCATTCATCTTTTACCGCCACCGGGCGAACATCGGCCGCATCAAGGCGGGAACCGAGCCAAAGGTGAAGTGGCTTTAGTATACTGTAGGGAGACCACGGAAGGCGGTGTGTTCCATGGAGATCAGAATTTCCGATGACGCGCAGAAATGGTTTTATGAAGAAATGGGCTTGGAAGCCGGCGCTTCAGTACGATTCACGGTCCGCTACGGCGGCTCGGGCCTTCAGCCGGGCTTTTCACTCGGGCTGTCGGTGGAAGAACCGGAAAACCCGTCCGCGCAAGCGGAGTCGGACGGCATCACCTATTTTGTCGAGTCCGACGATGAATGGTACTTTGACGGACATGACCTCGTTGTCGGTTATGATGCCGCATTGGACGAACCTGAATACGGATACGAAAAAGAGAAAGCGTGAATCCCGCAGCGGATTCACGCTTTTTGTATACCGGTCAGCCTGAAGCGTTCAATCAGGTCTTCCCTTCCCTCTTTCTTCAGGATTTCATATTCCCTTTCTCCGAACAGGTCAAAGTGCGGATAACGCTCCTTGTGGTCGATCCAATCCGGATGAAGTCCGTACTGCCTGCCCCAGGCTTCCAGCTTCGCCAGATCTGCGCACCCGGCCTTGGTGACGGTCCGGCAGCCCGGAAAACGGTCATCAAGCCAAAAATGCGTCAGGAATGCAATTTCTCCCCTGCTGACGGCTTCTTTCCACTCGGATACTTCCTGCCGCTTGACGCCGAATGCCATCACACAAGCTCCCTGGCGAGTTCCCGGTATTTTGCATCCCATTCCGGATCGGCCTTGCGCAGTCCGACCGGCCGGAACGTTTCCTTATGGACAAGCGTGTGTACGGATTGTCCGGTCGCGGCAACCGTGCCGTCCCCGTGAAGGATCTCATAGCCGTATGTCGTCCGCAGCCGTCCGTGCGACTGGATCCACGTACGGATGATTGCAGATTCCCCGTAGCGCATTGCGTTTTTATAGCTGATGTTCAGGTCGATCACCGGAGAAAGAAAGCCTTCTTCCTCCAGCTTATCGTAGCGGAAGCCGATATCCTCGATCAGTGATGTGCGTCCGATCTCCATCCATACCAGGTAGTTGGCATGGTATACGACACCCATCTGGTCGGTTTCCGAATAACGTACCTTAACTGACGTTTCATTGACATACATCATCTTCACCTCCCTGCCATTATACCGGATAGCAGCCGGCGATGTCCGGAGCAGCATGATCTCGCCGCATACAAAAACAGCCTGGAGAGGATGTCCTCTCCAGGCTGTTGGTCACTCAGTTTGATCAGTTGGCTTTCAGGCGGTTACGGAGAACCATCTGAAGGATGCCGCCGTGGCGGTAGTAGTCAACTTCCACTTCGGAGTCGAAGCGTGCAAGTGCCTGGAACTCCTTGACGGAGCCGTCCGGAGCAGTCGCAGTGACCGTGAGGACATCGCGCGGTTTCACGTTGTCAGTGAGGTTGACGCTGATCGCCTCTTCGCCTGTCAGGCCGAGGGATTCCACGCTGTCGCCCTTCATGAACTGGAGCGGAAGTACGCCCATCATGACGAGGTTCGAACGGTGGATACGCTCGTAGCTTTCGGCGATGACTGTCTTGATGCCGAGAAGGTTTGTGCCCTTCGCAGCCCAGTCACGTGAAGAGCCCATGCCGTAGTCTTTGCCTGCGAGAATCGCGAGGCCCGTACCGTCTTCCTGATACTTCATCGCTGCATCATAGATCGGCAGGATCTCTTTGGTCGGCCAGTAAGTCGTGTAGCCGCCTTCTGTGCCTTTCGCGATCTGGTTGCGGATCCGGATGTTCGCGAATGTACCGCGCATCATGACCTCGTGGTTACCGCGGCGGGAACCGTACGAGTTGAAGTAGCGTGGCTCTACGCCGCGCTCACGCAGGTACTTGCCTGCCGGCGTATCTTTGCCGATCGCGCCTGCAGGGGAAATGTGGTCAGTCGTGATCGAGTCGCCGAACTTGCCGATGACGCGGAGGTCTGCAAGCGTCTGGATCGGGCTTGCTTCCTTCGACAGGCCTTCGAAGAACGGCGGGTTCTGGATGTAAGTCGACTCTGGGTCGAAGTCATACAGGGAGTCATCCGTTGTTTCGATTGCGTTCCAGCGCTCGTTTTCCGTGAAGACATGTTCGTATTCTTTGCGGAAGAGGTCAGGTGTGACCGTCTTCTCGATTTCAGCCTTCACTTCTTCAGTGGATGGCCAGATGTCTTTCAGGAAGACGTCCGTTCCGTCCGCAGCGCGTCCGATCGGCTCTTTCTCGAAGTCGATGTTCACTGTGCCTGCGAGGGCATAAGCGACGACGAGCGGAGGCGAAGCCAGGTAGTTTGCCTTGACGAGCGGGTGGATCCGGCCTTCGAAGTTCCGGTTACCCGAAAGGACGGAGGATACGAGCAGGTCGTTGTCCATGATCGTCTTTTCGATTTCCGGAAGAAGCGGACCGGAGTTACCGATGCACGTTGTGCATCCGTAGCCGACTGTGTTGAAGCCGATCTGGTCAAGGTACGTGTTGAGACCTGCGGATTCGAGGTAGCCTGTAACGACTTTCGAACCTGGTGCGAGCGACGTCTTGACGTATGCCGGCGGGCGGATGCCCTTTTCGACCGCTTTTTTCGCAACGAGTCCGGCGCCGAGCATAACGTAAGGGTTCGACGTGTTCGTGCAAGATGTGATCGCTGCAATCGCGAGGTCACCGGTCTTCATTTCGACTGTGCGGCCGTCTTCGAACTCGACTGTGCCTTTTTTGTCGATTTCTTTTTCGCTCAGACCGAAGCCTTGGTTGCCCATCGGAGCCGTGATCGCCTTGTTGAACTCTTCCTTCATGCGGGACATTGGGATGAGGTCTTGAGGACGCTTAGGGCCCGAAAGGTTTGGCTCGATTGTGGAAAGGTCGAGTTCGACCGTGTCTGTATATGTCGGGTCCACGTTGTCTGGAGTGAAGAACATATCGTTTTCCTGAAGATATTTCTTCGTGACTGCGATATGTTCTTCTTCACGGCCTGTCAGGCGCATGTAGTTGAGGGATTCTTCGTCAACCGGGAAGAAGCCGCAAGTTGCGCCGTATTCAGGTGCCATGTTGGCGATGGTCGCACGGTCCGCAAGCGGAAGTTGTGCGACGCCAGGGCCGAAGAACTCGACGAATTTGCCGACAACGCCCTTTTCGCGGAGAAGCTGTGTGACACGGAGTGCAAGGTCAGTTGCCGTCGCGCCGTTCGGAAGGTCGCCAGTCAGCTTGACACCGATGACTTCCGGAAGCGGGAAGTACGAAGGCTGGCCGAGCATGCCGGCTTCCGCTTCGATACCGCCTACGCCCCAGCCGAGAACGCCGATCCCGTTAATCATCGTCGTGTGGGAGTCGGTTCCGACGAGCGTATCCGGATACGTTTCGAATGTGCCGTCTTCGTTTTCGATTTCGTGTACAACACTTGCGAGGTACTCGAGGTTAACCTGGTGGACAATCCCTGTTGCCGGAGGTACGGCACGGTAGTTATCGTAGGCCTTCTGTGCCCAGTTCAGGAACTGGTAACGCTCTGCGTTGCGTTCGAACTCAAGTTCCATGTTCAGGCGGAGTGCTTCTTCCGAACCATAGCGGTCTACCTGTACAGAGTGGTCGATGACGAGATCAACCGGGATCTCAGGGTTGATTTCATCCGGGTTTCCGCCGAGGTCCGCCATCGCCTGGCGCATGGAAGCGAGGTCGACGACGACCGGAACACCTGTGAAGTCCTGAAGGATGACGCGGGAAGGCTTGAATGGCACTTCCGCGGACGGGTCTACATCCGTGCCCCATTTTGCAAGGTTTTCAACGTGCTCATCTTTGATAACATAGCCATCGTGCTGACGAAGGACAGATTCCAGCAGCACTTTGATGGAGTAAGGCAGGCGTGATACATCAGCGATGCCTGCATCCTGCAGAGCCTTCAGACGGTAGTAGTTGTACGTCTTGCCATTCAGCTCGAATGACTGGCGGCTGTTGTGCAGATTGCTTTTAACTTTTTGCGTGCTCTTAGCCATTGCTTTTCCTCCTCTATTTCTGCGTGAAAAGACGGATGGATCCACTTTTCTCTCCCTTATCTTATCGAATCCTGTCCGATAAGTAAATTACATTATGTTGATTGAAGGATATAAGGAAAACGAATCACTTTTGACGGAACCATTCAGAAAATGAACATTCCGCTTCAGTAAATGCTACTCTTTGACTCGTTCGTTACTTTTTCGAATACATGAAAAATCCGGCCACCCATACGGATAACCGGATTTCCATCTGTGTTTTTTTGGCTTCAGTAGAAGCTGAGAAAGTCATAGGCAAGGGAAACGACGAACAGACTGTGCACCAGGGCAAACAGAAATGCGTGGCGGTCAAGAACCTTCATCCGTTCCATGTCCATCGCGTCCATCTCCTTATTGCTTTTCTCGATTATAAAGGAAAGAGATTGATATTTCAATATTTAAATCATTCAGAATCCATCTTTTTCTAAGGTTTTTTGTATTTGATTGGGGCATATTAGGTTTTAGCCCGAACACTTTTGGATATATAAAGTACTGTAACGGCATTATAAAAATTTTAGAAGGAGTGAAGGCAACATGGAATTCTTAATGTATCTGATCGTAGGCGGAATCATCGGCTGGCTCGCCGGTATGATCCTCGGGAAAGACATCCCTGGTGGCATCATCGGCAACATCATTGCAGGTATCATCGGTGCTTGGATCGGTGGTGCACTATTCGGTGACTTTGGACCGGATGTTGCTGGCATCGCCCTGATTCCTGCACTGATCGGCGCACTGATTCTTGTGTTCGTCGTCAGCTTTATTCTTAAAGCTATGCGCAGAGCTTAATTGAACAAACAAAAAAGAGGGCCGGAAACGGTCCTCTTTTTGTATGCCTTCATTTTCCTGTGATTTCATCTGATCGTTGCTCGTAGTCCCTGTAGAACGACATGACTTCCTCCACGTAGCGTTCACTGTGATTATAAAGGAAGACTGCCTGCTCCAGCTCCCCTTCTGCCGCCCCGTTCCTGGAAAGGTAACTGGCGGCGCTGTAGAGAGAGTCGCTCAGGCTGAAGGGATCCGCCTTCCCGTCCCCATCGGCATCGAGTCCATAGCCCCCGTAGGATCGGATGGCTTCCGGATCAGTCTTCACTTCTTCCGGGATGTCCCCTCTGCCAAGTTCGGAACAGCTCGGGTGCGACCAGCCCACCCATGTGCATGGCATGAACTGCATATGGCCTTCCGCGCCTGCCGGAGAAACGAGGGGATCCATCGTGCTGAACCGGGTCTCCACCCGGTGGTGGGCAGCAAGAAGCGTCCACGGAATCCCGTATTCATCCGCTGCTTCTTTATAGAGCGGCACGTAGTTCTCCGGCACTTGGATGTCGAAAAGCCTGTCCGGCGTATGGGCTGCATATTCGTTCAGTTCCCGGATAAACGGAATGTCCCGGATCGCTGACCAGAAAAGGGCCGTCATCATATAGACAACAATCAGCGAAGGTATAAGAAAGATGAGTGCCGCAATGAGGCATCCGCCTTTTCGCAGGCGTTTACGCTTCTTCTTCATATTTAACCGTTTGCCCATCCTTGTTCCCCTTCCACGGCAAAAGCCGGCTTGCGCCGGCTTTTTTCAAGATCCCGCCTTGATCAATGCTTTCATGTCTTCAACAATGATATCATGCGGGACTTCCATATAACCATCATAGCTCTTGACTGCTTTTCCTTCCTGGTTCACAAGGAAGAACGAGGAAGCGTGTGTGACCTGGTCCGAATCCTGCGGAGGTGCGATGACCGGAACTTTAAATGACTTTACCGCCAGGTCGGCGATATCGTCCATGGTATATCCCGTCAGCATTTCCCATTTGGACTGATCCGAGACTTCAAAGGTATCCAGGTACTCCTGAAGCTTTTCCGGTGTGTCGAATTCGGGATCGACGCTGAATGAAACGATCTTGTAATCTTCAACGCCTGCCTCGGCCAGGTGATCCTGGACTTCCGCCATGTTGAACATCATTGGCGGGCAGACCGATGTACAGTTGGTAAAGACAAACTGGGCGAGCCATGGCTGGCCTTCCAGGTCTTCCAGCGAGACGGCTTCACCGTGCTGGTTCGTGTATTCAAACGGCTTAACATCCCATGAGAAATCCCCTTCGAATTTCCCTGCGTTGCACGCTCCGAGCACAAGCGCAGCCAGGATGAAAAGCGCTGCTGCTGCCGTGAGTTTCTTCATCAGCAATACCGCCTTTGCTTCATCATTTATCTTTCATCTTATCGGATACCGGTGCGGCCTTCAACATCAGTTGCCCCGGTTTTCCGACAATCCGATGAACTATCCGGCCTTCAGCGACACGAGTGCATCATGAATGGCGGTCAGCTTGGTCTCCACCCGGTGCATCAGATAAAACGATACGAAGATCGGGAATCCGAGATCCTGGATAAACGTCATCCAATCCTGCATAAAGGTGTCCACCTTTCCGTTATTTCCCCAACCAAAACAAGGTTCCCCGGCAAGGCCGGGGAACCGTGGATCACGCAGTGATGATATCCGTCACGCCGCGGGAAACAATCCGGGCGGCTTCGGCCGACTCGGCCGGATGCCCATCCGTGCCGAACACGCCGCTTGCGATGACTTCGTCCATCGCCTGGCGTACCTCCGCTTCCGTGAGGCCTTCCCTGGGTTTGTCCACAGTGAGGGTCATCCGCTTTCCTCCGGCCGTCTTGAATACAAGTTCCAGTGTCTGGTTCATCCTCTTCCCCCCTTTCTTTTATCCGCCTGATGATGCGGTCAGTATTCCGTGATTTCTGCGGTCTCAATCTTTTCCGCTGCGATGTACGGGTAATCTGACAAGCTTCCGAGCGCACTTACCACAGCAGCCAGAGACTCCGCGTCAGCCGACCCGGACACATTCCGGTACGTTTTCAGCTTGACTACGGGCTTTCCATCCCCGTCCAGGCCGGCGTCAAAGTGGAGCCGGATGGATGCGTTTTTGAAGACGATGTTTGCCATGTTTTCTCCCCCCTTTCACCCGTTACATAGGGCAGTTTGGTGAAAAGAATACAACGGAGATGAAAAATATCGGCCGCGGCCTTATAATTGTTGGAGAATGCAAAAGAGGTGAGAGTGTTGCTGGAAGGCTGGTTTCTCTGGTTTATCCTGTTCTGGGCGGTTGTCCTGATCGGCCTGTTCGCGATCGGCGGATATTTCATGTTCCGCAAGTTTCTGAAAGCCCTGCCGAAGGAAGACGGACGGTCAACGCTCGACTGGGAAGAGTATTATGTCAATAAATCGCTTCATCTGTGGACGCCTGAGTCCAAGGAAATGCTGAACGAGCTCGTGTCACCGGTGCCGGAACTGTTCCGACCGGTCGCCAAGCAGAAGATTGCCGGCAGGATCGGGCAGCTTGCATTGCGCGAAAAGGCGAAACGGATCGAGTTCGACCATATTATCCGCGGCTATATCCTCGCGACACCGAAGCGTGACCATAAATTCCTCAAGAAAAAGCTGGAAGAGTTGCAGATTGATGATACGCCGTACAGGAATCTGTACCAGTTCAGCAGGGATTGATGACAAAAGCGCAAGCGCCCGTTCAGCAACGTACAAACTGGAGCACTTGGTAATGAGATAAAGGAAACACGGTGAAGAACGAGGCGATGTTGACTGATCGCAATGAAGAAGTGTGAAGTTTGCGAGTTGCTGGGCGCTGGAGCTGGATGGTGCTTGAGCGGAAATCATCATTTATCTGCAGTGTAAATTTAAAACCGCCATTCCGGAATTGACCGGGATGGCGGTTTTTCATGCTGCCGCCCCGATGCGGGACTGCAGCTTTCTGTATTTCAGATACATGGCAATACGCCATGGCAGGATCATGCCGAACGCGAGAAGGAAGAACATCCCGGCCAGTTCTCCGACATCGATTGTGCTGCTGAGGACCAGCTTTCCGGCCACCCTCAAGATGAGCAGGCCGGCAAGGATGAATATAAATGCCTTTGAGGGCTTCAGATAGATTTCCCCTCCACTTTCCTCAAACCTGGATGTTCGGATAAGGAGGATTGAAAACAGGGCTCCGACAGCCAGCGCCTCGAATACATGCGGCCAGGCGACGCGGAACGGCTCGAAAAGGAACATGAGCGCGCCCGTCGACATCATGACCGGGGGCAGGATGATCTTTTTGGCGCTTGCAGGGCGGTTCGAGGCCCTTGAGCGCATGATCACCGCACCAAGACCCGCCATCGCAAAGATCACCGTGGAGCCGATGATCAGGATGGGCGCGGGAATATCGGTGAATATCCCGTTGATAAAGTCATTCATACTGTCCACCCGCCTGCTCGAGTTCGTCCATCCGGTGCTTCAGATCCGCCATCGGGACGAAACGGGCAAAGCGGGCGAACTCCCGGCCTTCCTTGAACAGGAGAACGACCGGTGCGGTGAAGAGGGACAGCTGTCCCGCCAACTCAGAAACTTGGGCGGCATTAGTCAGATAAAAAGGAAATGCGTATTCTTCTTCAAGGGCGGCGACCTGCGGAAGCAGGCCTTCGCAGACCGAGCAGTGGTCGGTCTTAACGAAGAGGAGAAGTGTACCTTCCCCCTCAAGCGTTTCGATCCACTCATCGAAAGTATGGATTTGTTCCATTGCCGAATCCCTCCTCTCTTGCGGCAATGCTGATGTCTTCATGATATCAGAACCCTTGGAAATCGCCGAAGATCGGGCTCAGCCATCCGATGATCATCGTCATACCGTCAAAGAACAGGAGAATCCCGACAAAGATCATAACCCATCCGCCGATTTTCATGATGATGTTGCTGTATTTCCGGATGACGGCAAGCTTCGTGATAAAGAAAGACAAAATAAAGAACGGAATCGCAAAACCGAATACATAGGCGAGCATATACCACATGCCGGACCCTGGGTTCTGCCCGGCCAATGCGATGATGGCACCGATGATCGGGCCGCTGCACGGCGTCCATCCCGCAGCGAATGCCAGTCCGATCACCGCAGAGCCGAAATAGCCGGCCGGCCGGTTCTTGAACTGGATCTTCCGCTCCTTCATGAGGAACTCCGGCGTCAGGAGCCCGACAATCATCAGGCCAAATGCAACGATGAAGATGGCGCCGATCTGCCTGAGCAGATCATCATACCTGACGAAAAACGAACCGATGAACGAAGTGCCGAATCCGAGGGCTATGAAAATGGCCGAGAAGCCCAGCAGGAAAAAGACTGTATGCAGGATCCCGCTCTTCGACATTTTTCTCTCGTCCGATTTTAGGTCATCGAGTGACATGCCCGTGATGTAAGAGATAAATGCAGGATATAGCGGCAGCGTACACGGGGAGATGAAACTGAGGAAGCCCGCTCCGAATGCCAGTAGGATATTGAGGTCTGCCGACACGACAATCCCCCTTTCTGTTGCTGTCCTTATACTATCAGAATCCGCAGGGGTTTTCGCCATTCCTGTCTGTGACAGTTTGTTGTCTTTATAACATATTCCCGCATGCGGAAAGGATGTCACCCGGAAAGAAGCGGATAGTGAACAAAATAAGCAAATGGCAGGCGGTGGACCGCTGCCATTTGCTTATTGGGTTATTCGTTTTTTCGGCATTGCTTCCGATCAGCTGATTTCATTTCCTTCCAGGATGCCGTTCTGGAGACGGAACATTTTGTGGTAAAGGCCGCCTTTTGCCAGGAGTTCCCGGTGGGTACCGCGCTCCACAATCTCGCCCTGATGAAGGACGAGAATCAGGTCCGCGTCCTGGATGGTGCTGAGTCGGTGCGCGATGGCGATCGTCGTCCGGCCTTTCCGCATTTGTTCCAAGCCTTTCTGGATTGCGACTTCAGTCTCGGTATCGATATTCGCCGTCGCCTCATCAAGGATCAGGATCTTTGGTTTCTTGACCATCGTACGGGCAAATGCGATCAGTTGCCGCTGTCCGCCCGAGAAGGTCGAACCCCGCTCCGTCACCTTCTGATCATAGCCGTCCGGCAGGCTCCGGATAAACGGGTCCGCCTGGACAAATTCGGCAGCCGCGCGCACCTCGCCGGGATCGATCGACTCATCAAAGAGCCGGATGTTGCTCCCGATGTCTCCGTAGAAGAGGAATGGATCCTGCAGGACGAGTCCGGTCTTTTCCCGGAGCTCCGCCTTCGGAAAGGACTTGATCGGCCTGCCGTCGATCAGGATCTCGCCCCGTTCGAATTCGTAGAAGCGCATAAGCAGGTTGATGATTGAGCTTTTCCCGGAACCCGTGTGGCCGACAAGCGCCACCGTCTCCCCGGGATTGGCGGTGAAGCTGATGTTTTTCAGAACATCGTTTTCCCTGTCATAGGAAAAGGAGACATTCCTGAACTCGATCTTCCCTTCATCGATTCGCGATTCCCCTGCCTGCGGCTGTGCCGGTTCCAGTTCCGGATCGTCCATGAGGCGGAAAACCCGGTCAGCCGCGACGATGGCCTGCTGGAAGATCGACAGGCGTTGCATGACCTGGTTAATCGGTTCGAAAAACCGGTCGATATAGGTCACGAACGCATAGATGACCCCGATCTCGACAGGTTCGCTGAACGATGTGATTCCGAAGTAGGACAGGAGCAGGATGATTCCGAGTGCGTAGACGATATCAACTGCGGGGCGCAGCAACAGTCCGTCCAGCTTGATGTTGCGCATGCCCGCCTCGTAGTGCTTGTCATTGATCTCCCCGAATTCTTCCCTGAACCGCTTTTCCTGCCTGAACACCTGGACCATACCCATGCCGTTCAGGGATTCGGCGATTTTGCCGTTTAGCTGGCTCAGCCGCTCCCGGAGGTCCTGATAAAACTCGGAACTATACTTCCGGTAGATCCACATGATGAGGAAGATGAGCGGCAGCAAGAGGAGTGACAGCATTGCGAGCCGGACATCAAGCACGAACATCGCGATGTAGACACCGATGATGAGCAGGCTGCTCTGCAGGAAGCCGACAAGCACATCGACGAACATCTCGAGGATCGCTTCGGTGTCGTTCGTCACCCTGGAAACGGTGCCTCCAGCCGGCGTCTTGTCAAAATACCGCATCCCGAGGCGGTGCACCTTCGTGAACGCATCAATCCGGATCTGGCGGACGATGCGCAACGCGATCTCCTGGAATTTCAGAAGCTGGACATAGCCGAACACCGCGTTCAGCACGAGGATGCCCAGATAGGCACCGGCAAGGATCATGAGCGGACGTTCCGGGAAGTTGGCCGGTGTCAGGTAATCATCGATGAAGGTCTTGATGAGATATGGCCCGAGAATGTCCCCGAGTACGGTCAGTCCGAGCAGGAGGAGGGCTGCCACGGCCGCCCCCCGGTGCGGGCGGATGTAGCGGAGCAGCCGCATGAGGACGCGCCACTGGTCGCGCCCGCTCAGTTTCTGCTGTTCAGGTGCTTCCATCATGCATCCCCTCCCTGTTCGACGAGTGCTTCCAGCTGCTGGAGCCGGTACATCTCATGATAAAGCCCGCCCAGTGCCATCAATTCCTCATGAGTGCCCTTCTCCGCGATCGTGCCATCCTCCATGACGATGATCTGGTGGGAATGCTGAATGGCGCTCATCCGGTGGGAGGTGATGATTGTCGTCTCCTCCGTGCGTGTTTCCTTGAGGGCAGCAAGAATCGCCTCCTCCGTCCGGGCATCCACCGCGGACAGCGAGTCATCCAGGATGAGCAGCTCCGGCTCCATGAGCAGGGCGCGAGCGATGGAGATGCGCTGCTTCTGGCCGCCCGACAGCGAAACGCCCCGCTCGCCGACGACCGTGTCATAGCCTTCCGCGAATCCGAGAATGTCCTCATCGATGTGCGCGAGCCTGGCCGCTTCCCTGACTTTATCAAACGGTGCATCCACGTCAGTGAACGCGATGTTTTCCCGGACGGTTGCCGAGAAGAGAAAATGGTCCTGCGGTACGTATATGTAATCTCACCGTCATACCCCTCGAACTCGCGCAGGAGCAGCTTGAGGATTGCCGTCTTGCCGGAACCGGTCCTGCCGACAATCCCCAGTGTCTCCCCTTTTTTCAGTGTGAACCGGACATCACGGAGTGCCGGGCGCCCGTCTTCGGGGAACCGGAACTCACGGATGTCGAAGGTGATATCCCCTCCCGGTGCCAGATCCGCCGCTCCGTCCGTATCCCCGATGTCGGGCCGGACGGACAGGAGCTCACGGATCCGGCCGTAGGACGCCCTGCCGCGCTCGACGATGTTGAACAGGAAGCCGAATGCGAGCATCGGCCAGACAAGCAGACCAAGGTACGCGTTGAAGGCGATCAGGTCCCCGAGCGTCATGTCACCGCTCATGATAAAGCGTGCGCCGAAGATGATCGACAGGAAAAAGGACAGGCCGACGATCAGGGAAATGGTCGGATCAAACAGGGCATCCACCCTGGCGACGCGGACGTTTTTCGCCACGACATCCGCTGACAAGTTCCTGAAGTCCTCAATGTCCTCCTTTTCCTGGCCGAACGTCTTGATGACTTTGATGCCGGCGATGCTTTCCTGTGTCTTGTCGTTCAGATCCGAAAAGGCTTCCTGTGCCGTTCTGAAGCGCTCGTGCAGCAGCTTGCCATACCAGCTGGTCAGCACGGCCATGAGCGGCATCGGGAGAAGCGCAATGAGCGTCAGCTTCCAGTCGATCGTCACCGCCATCGCGATGATGACCGCCCCGCCCGTGGTGACCGAGTCGACGAGCGTCAGCACGCCATGCCCCGCTGTCTGCTGGACGGCGCGGATGTCATTGGTCGCATGCGCCATCAGGTCGCCGACACGGCGCTGCTGGTAGAACGAGGAAGACATCTTCGTAAAATGGGCGAACAGCTCACTGCGGAGCCGCCGCCCGAGAAGCACCGACGAGCCGAAGATCATGACCCGCCAGTAGTAGCGGAGCACATACATCGCGAGCGCCGCTCCTGCAAGGATCAGAAGCCATCTGCCGAGCCCCGCTCCCGTCAGCGTGCCAAGCCGGATTTCATCGACGACATAGCCGATGATCCTCGGCGGTAGCAGCTGGAGCACGGCCACGACAAGCAGCATCAGGATGCCGATGAAGTACTGCTTTTTCCGTTCTTTGAAAAACCATCCCAATTGCATGAACACATTCACGGATCCCGTTCTCCCTTCTGTATTTGGGCCGATATCCAGTGTAGCAAATGTTCTGAAATTCGAGAAGTGCCGGAATGCAAATTATCCGGATACTGAAATACCGGTGACATCCGAAGTCCGGATGACCGCCGGTTCCCCGTCCGCGCCGACCATCCGGATGGTTCCCGAAATCGGATCGAAATGGTGGACCGCCCCCGTGCAGCACACATCCCCGCCCGGTGTCCGGCTGGAGACGGCAAGAAGCCCTCCGTATTCGAGCGCTTCATGCAGCATCCGGTCCCACTCCTCCATCTGCTGGGGATCCGGGGCGAGCGGCTCCCGCCTGCCCTCCTCTTCCTGCCATTCCCTCAAAAGCTTCAGGTGCTCCGGCAACATCATCGCCGTCCATTTGATGTTCCCTCTGTCGCGGATCATCCGCATCACTCTCCTTCTTAATGTTGTCGCCGGTTGCCGGGTGACTTGTGTTGCTGATCAGTTTCGTCATTCGGACTGTTGGTTTCGTCATTGGGGCCGCCAGTTTCGTCATTCACCTGCGAATGACGAAATCGGGGCCGCGAATGACGAGATTTCGTCGCCGAATGATGAAACCCGACGCCTGAATGACGAAACCGCCATCCGGCCGCGGCGCCCATCCACGGTGCCGCAGACAGCTTTACATCTTATGGCCGCCGATCAGCTTCGCCCGGCCGACGGCGGTGCCGGCGTCCGTATAGGAGACGGCGCGCAGGATCGCTGCCGGACCGTACTTGGACCGGATGGCATCCATGGCGGCGCCGAGCTTGCGCTCTTCCCAGCTGCGCGTTTCGAACAAGCTGAGCTGCATGGAATGCTCCTCTTCCAGATTGGAAAGCGAGAGGGCGAGCCGCCGGACCGGGCGGCCATCGTGGAATTCATCGAGCAGCGCAGTGCACACCCGGTAGATCGCCATCGTCGAGTTGGTCGCCGTTTCCACCGAGCGCGACCGAGAAAAGCCGCCCCCGTAAGCATTCTCGCTGTAGCCGGCGGACAGGTGGATGGTGCGACCGGCCCTGCCCGCTTCCCGCGCCCGCCGTGCCACGTCCTCGCACATCTCCAGGATGACGGCGAGGATATCCTCCCGCTTCACATAGTCGCGGTAAAGCACCTGGCCCTTCCCGTAGCTGACCTGCCCGGCGATGAGCGGCGCGCCGAGCTCCGACAGGTCAATGCCCCATGCATGGTGGTACAGCTGGTTGCCCATGACGCCGAACTCCTTTTCCAGCAGCTTGAGGTCGGCATGGGCAAGGTCGCCGACGGAAAAAATGCCGAGGCCGTTCAGCCGGCGCTCCATCCGGCGGCCGATCCCCCACATTCCCGACAGCGGTGCGACCGGCCAGAGCTTCCCGGGGACATCCCCGTACGTCCATTTGGCGAATCCGGTCTTTTTCGCATCGAGGTCGAGGGCGATCTTCGCCAAGAGCATGTTCGGCCCCATGCCGATGGCGGCCGGCATCTGGAACTGGGCAAGCAACTGGTCCTGGATTCGCTTCACGGTTTCCTCCGGAGGCCCCCAGAGCCGCTCCGTCCCGCCGAGGTCGACAAACGCCTCATCAATGCTGTACACATGGATCGCCTCCTTCGGCACGTATTCGCCAAGGAGGCGGGTAATCTCCATCGACACCCGGACATAAAAGCCCATTTTCGGTTCGATGAGCCGGATCGCCGGGTCATCCGGGATTTCATACAGCCGGTGCCCCGTCCGGACACCGAATTCCCGTTTGAGCCGGGGCGAGGCGGCGAGGACGACACTTCCCTTGCGCTCACGGTCGCCGATGATGGCGATCGGCTCCTTCAGCACATCAAGACCCTCGTCCGCCGCTGCGCAGCTTGCATAAAAACTCCGCATATCCAGGCAAATAATTTTCCGGTCCGGCAGTCCCTCATACATGCGCGCATCCTCCTTTTTGATGATTTATTCGATATAGAACAAATGTTCCCCTCCTTCAGTATAGCCAAACCGGAGGCAATCATTCAACGGCAATTTCGGGAAATCGAGGGGATGGGATGAAAAAAGGCGGGTTGATATTCGGGAAGACAGGACGAGTATGTCCCATCAGCCGCGAGTGCCTTTAAAAAACGGTTGGAGCGGGATCTGCCCTGGCCGGATGAACAGGAACGAAAAGACCGGAACGCACGATGGCGTTCCGGTCCGGATCATCAAATATTATTTTGTGGTTGCTTCACCGAGGAGCTCCCCGGCTTTTTCGATCTGCACGCGCACCTGGTCGAATCCGGTGCCGCCGTAGGAATTTCTCCGGCGGACGGCCGCAACCGGTGCGAGGACATCATAAATGTCCTCCTCAATCAGCGCGCTTTCCTGCTGCATGTCGGAAAGGGACAGATCCTTCAGGACGCAGCCTTTCTGGATGCAGGTGAAGACGAGCTTTCCGGTCACTTCATGCGCTTCACGGAACGGCATGCCCTTGGCCGCCAGGTAATCGGCGAGCTCGGTGGCATTGGAGAAGTCTTTGCTGACTTCCTGTTCCATGACGTCCGTGTTCACAGTCATCGTTCGGATCATGACCGCGAAGATGCGGAGCGAGCCGGTGACAGTCTTGACCGTGTCGAACATGCCTTCCTTGTCTTCCTGCATGTCCTTGTTGTAGGCGAGCGGCAGGCCCTTAAGCGTTGTAAGGAGGCCAACCAGGTTGCCGTACACGCGCCCGGTCTTGCCGCGGATCAATTCCGCCATGTCAGGGTTCTTTTTCTGCGGCATGATGCTGGAGCCGGTCGAGAAGGCATCGTCCAGCTCGATGAATCCGAATTCCTGGCTGGACCAGAGGATGATCTCCTCTGCGAGGCGTGACAGATGCGCCATGAGAAGCGACGAGGCGGACAGAAACTCGACGATAAAGTCCCGGTCGCTCACCGCATCCATGCTGTTTTCATATACACCCGCAAAGCCGAGCAGCTCAGCCGAGTAATGCCGGTCGATCGGGAACGTCGTCCCGGCAAGCGCTCCGGCGCCGAGTGGTGACAGGTCGACACGCTTCAGAGAGTCCGTGAAGCGGCCCTTGTCACGCTCGAGCATCCAGAAGTACGCCATCAGATGATGGGCGAACGATACCGGCTGCGCGCGCTGGAGGTGGGTATAACCCGGCGCAAGCGTTTCGACATGGGCGTCTGCCTGCTCGAGGATCGCCTTCTGGAAGTCTTCGGTAAGCGCGATGATCTCCTTTGTGCGCTCCTTCAGATACAGATGCATGTCTGTCGCGACCTGGTCGTTCCGGCTGCGTCCGGTGTGGAGCTTGCCGCCGACCGGGCCAATGTCATCCGTCAGCTTTTTCTCGAGGTTCAGGTGGATGTCTTCGAGCTCGACGGAATATTCCAGCTCATCCGCCTTCGCCTGTTTCTTCAGCTTTTCCAGGCCGCCGAGGATTGCTTCCGTCTCGTCTTGCGTCAGGATGCCGCATTTGCCGAGCATTTTCACATGCGCCGTGCTGCCTTCCAGGTCCTCCAGGACAAGCTCCCGGTCAAAGCCGATGGATGCGCCGAACTCGTCGACCCATTCCTCTGCGCTTTTCTGGAAACGTCCGCCCCAGAGCTTTTCGGTCATGACTGCACCTTCTCCGGCTGCTTCGCGGATTCGGCAGCCTTGTTGACGGATGCATGGACTTTTGTCGGGAGGCCCCACAGCTCGATGAAGCCGACTGCGGAGGCGTGGTTGAACTCGTCTTCCTTCGTGTAGGTCGCGAGTTTTTCATCATAGAGCGAGTTGTCCGATTTGCGGCCTTCGACGATCGCATGGCCCTTGAAGAGCTTTACGCGGACCGTGCCGTTGACGAACTGCTGCGTCTCTTTCAGGAATGCCTGGAGCGCTTTGGTGAGCGGCGAGAACCAGAGCCCTTCATAGATGAGTTCTGTCAGCTTCTTGCTGATGACCGGCTTGAAGTGCGCGAGTTCCTTGACGAGCGTGATGTCTTCCAGCTCTTTGTGCGCCGTCAGCAGCGTCATTGCAGCCGGGCATTCATACACTTCACGGGACTTGATGCCGACGAGGCGGTTCTCGACGTGGTCGATGCGGCCGACGCCATGCTTGCCTGCAAGTTCATTAAGCTCAAGGATCAGCTCATGCAGTTCCTTTTTCTCCCCGTTCAGCGATACCGGAACCCCTTTGACGAATTCCAGTTCGATGACGTCCGCTGTGTCCGGCGCGTCTTCGATGGAAGCCGTCAGGTCGTAGGCATCTTCCGGAGGCGCGATCCACGGATTTTCGAGGATGCCGCATTCGTTCGCGCGGCCCCACAGGTTCTGGTCGATCGAGTACGGGCTGTCGAGATTCACCGGGATCGGGATGTTGCGTTCTTTCGCGTATTCGATCTCTTCCTCACGGGACCAGCTCCACTCGCGCACCGGTGCGATCACTTCAAGGGACGGATCCAGCGCATTGATCGACACTTCGAAGCGCACCTGGTCGTTCCCCTTGCCTGTGCAGCCGTGTGCCACGGCAGTCGCGCCGGTATCGTGCGCAATCTCGACGAGCTTTTTGGAGATGAGCGGGCGCGACAGCGCGGAGACGAGCGGGTATTTGTTTTCATACATTGTATGTCCCTGAAGCGAAGTGAGGACGAACTCCTCTGCGAATTCTTTTTTCGCATCGATCATGTAGCTTTCGGAAGCGCCGACTTCAAGCGCCTTGTTTTTGACGAACTCCAGGTCTTTTCCTTCGCCGACATCGAGGCAGACCGCGACAACGTCATAACCTTTTTCCTTGAGCCATGCAATTGCAACCGATGTATCCAAACCGCCTGAGTAGGCGAGAACGACTTTCTTACCCATAGTGAATCCCTCCGTGTATGTTTATTCATAATATACATGTTTTATTCATGAGAGAATCATAACATGTAATAAATATCAGTGCAAGTAAATGTTTATACAATCGACAGAAAAATTAAAAGAGCCGCCCTTAGGCCGCTCAATCCTGTTTCGGTTCTAGCGTATAATCATGGCTTTCAACATCCAGTTCCACCGTGTAGGACTCATTCCCGGTGACCATCGTGAAGTCAAACCGGATGGTCTCACTGCCGATTTCAGGCTTGCCGAGAATGACGAAATCGTCCCCTTCCGCTTCAATAAACGCCTGGAATGCCTCCGTCTGGCTGAGTGACTGTCCGTCCTTCGGCACGGCGAATACAGTGGCATGGCCCTGAGCAGGAAAAGATTCGGCCAGCATGCCGGAATGATAGACATCGGCCCGCATCCCCAATTCAAGATCTTCGATCGACAGCTCCCGCTCCGCCCCGTCACCGATGCTGACAAGATGAGTTTCCTCATCTATTGTGTAAAACACCTGATTGACCAGCACCCGTTCGCCATCAATGGCTGTGATGAAACCTTTTGTTTCTTCCATATCTTCGACCTGCACCGACAGTTCGTCCGGTGCAGGCTGTCCCGCTCCCCCGCCGCTTCCGCCGTCACCCGTACCGCAGGCCGCAAGAAAAACAGCAGCAACAGCACCAATCATCAGCTTTTTCATCCGATCACCCCTTCATGAAATCAGACGGCTCGGAGCACCGATTGTTACGCTTCACTTCTTCTCAAAGAAATTCCGTCCGAGCCGCTCGGTGAGTCCCGGAGCGATGCCATGCATCCGCGAAGCGGCCGACATATACCACGGGAGGTCGATCTCCCGCACTGAACGGCCGATCACACCGATGGTTGCCTCCGCGACTGTCCCGGGAGGCGTCAGATAGCCTGCCATCGATTCCCTGTAGCCCGACAGCGGAGAGGCGATGTCGAGGAACGGGGTGTCAACCGGCCCAGGGTTGATCGAGGTGACGGTGATGCCGTACGGGGCCATTTCCAGCCGGAGGGCGTCGGCATAGCCGAGAAGGGCCGCTTTGGACGCTGCATACACCGAGGCTTTTTTTGTCGACACTTTCCCCGCTGCGGAAGCGATCAAGACGACCTGGCCGCTTCCCCGTTCCATCATGCCCGGCAGGATCCGCCGGAGCAGTTTCATCGGCGAAGCCGCATTCACATCCATCATGCGGTCGATCGATTCATCGGATAGCTCGTGCGCATGGAGAAACGCCCCTACACCGGATGCCGAGATGAATACATCCGGTGCGCCGGCAGCAGCCGCGACCCGGTCAAGGCCTTCGGCAGTCGACAGGTCTGCCGGGATAACGCCCGCGCCTTCTCCATGGATTTCTTCAAGGATTTCCCGGTTGCGTCCGGTTGCCAGCACCAGATGGCCTTCGAGGAGCAGTCCGGTGACAATCGCACGTCCGATGCCGCCCGTCGCCCCGGTGACAAGTACCCGCTTACGCCTGTTCATAATGAAGCACACCGTCCCCGTCCCGGATTTCCGTCGCCAGCCCTTCCGCGACCAGCCAGTCGGTCTGTCCGATCGTTTCGGAAAGCGTGAGGCCGAGTTCCCGTTCATAGGCGTGCGGGAACAACCGCTTTGTCAGTTCATAGATTGTCTTCGGACCGTCCGAAAGCATGTCCAGAACGGCATGCGCACGTTCCCTCTGCTGTCCGATCCGCTTTGTGACAAGTTCCCGGATGTCGCGGACTTCTTCGCCGTGGCCGGGATGGATAAGCGTGACGGGAAGGTCAGCCACGCGGCGCATTGAATCATTGTAGAGAAGAAGCGACCGCGGGCGGTCCTCTTCCGGGTCGAGCGGAGGTTCGATCAGCGGATTGGAAGAAATCTTCCCGAGAATGAGGTCGCCGCCGATCATCTCCCCGTCCCGTTCATTAAAGAAGGCGAGATGGCTCTGGGCATGTCCCAGGGTTTCCATCACCGTCCACCCCGGATGTCCCGGGACTTCGACTCCGTCCCCGAGGATGCCGTCAAGCGGACGCTTCCCGATGAACTCCACCGGACGCTTCATCTTCCTCACCCAGTGATGTTCGGACTCCGGCACGCCCTCTTCCTTGAGGCATTGCAGATAGAACCGGTCATGGCGCTCGAAAAACGCCTCGTCGCGGACCAGCCACGGTTCGTTGTACCGGTGTCCGAGCAGGCTTGCACGTTCAAAATGTTCGACAAGTCCGCTGTGGTCCGGATGGTGGTGCGTCAGGATGACCTGCTCGATATCACCGGGCCGGTAGCCAGCCGCCTTGAGTCCGGCATGCAGTGCTTCGGCAGCCTCGGGAGTATTCGTACCGGCGTCAAACAGCGTGAGCGCGTCCCCCTTCAGCAAAAATGCATTGACATCGCCGACGGCAAAAGGCGTCGGCATCGTGATTTTATGGATAGTCATCGGATCCCCTCCGGAAAATGAATGGTCATTCATCCATTTTACACAAGCGCCTGTCTCACGTCACCTGTTGACTTTGGCAGCCAAGCATGTCTATAATCGCACTAATCAAATGAACGGACGCTCCGACGAAGACCAGTACGGGCGGTGATGGCGCACAGAAAATGCGGTCACCGGCTGAGAGCCGCATCCCCTCTCCCGCCCCGAACCTGCTTCCGAGCCGCCATGGAAACATGGCCGTATCCCGCTGCGTTAAAGGGGAAGAGCCGCGCCGGCAAGTCCGGCGAAAAAAGGTGGTACCGCGGAAACCGATGTGTTTTCGTCCTTTTCATGATGGACATCATGAATGGACGAAAACGCATTTTTATTTTGCCCGAGGAGATGATCGGATATGAAGAACGTACTATTTGTCGGCGCCGGTTCAATGGCGGAGGCCATAATCGCAGGCATCACATCGAACGGGGCGGTTGAGCCCGCTTCGGTGTTCGTCATGAACAAGTCGGACCATGCTCGCCTTGAGGAGCTGCGGGACAAGTACGGCATCACGCCGGTACGGAGCGGCGACCCGGAGATCGGGCAGGCGGAACTTGCCTTATTTGCGACCAAACCGAAGGATGCACGCCAGGCGATGAAAGAGATAGCCGGGCAGCTTCATCCGTCCGCAGCAGTGCTCTCCGTGATGGCAGGCATCCCGATCAGCCTGTTCGAGGAAGGGCTGGGCAGCCGGCCGGTCGCCCGTTCCATGCCGAACACGTCCGCAACGATCGGGCTTGCCGCAACGGGCGTCGCCATGAATGACGCGGTCGGCGACAAAGTCCGCCAAGATGTTCTCTCGCTTCTTGGCTCGATCGGTCTCGTGAAAGAAGTCGAAGAGGACGAGCTTCATCTGATTACCGCATTGGCAGGGAGCGGTCCTGCCTACGTCTATTATTTCGCCGAGGCACTTGAGGAAGCGGCCACGGCATCGGGACTCTGCGGCCCGGATGCCCGTGACCTGATCGTCCAGGTACTAGAAGGAGCTGCCGCGATGCTGAAGCGGCGGACAGCCGAACCGGCCGAACTCAGGGAACATGTAACCAGCCCGGGCGGCACGACTGCGGCTGGCATCCGCGCACTCGACGATGCCGGTTTCCGCGAAGCTGTCGCTTCCTGCATCCGTGCAGCAGAAAACCGCTCCCGTGAGCTTGCGTCAGGACAGTGACCGGCCCGATTGATAGAATGGAAACGAATTCTATCGGAAAAGGGTGATTGGATGGCAAAGCTGTTTGAACCGCTTGAAATCAGGGGCGTGACGCTCCGCAACCGGATCGTCATGTCACCGATGTGCATGTATTCCTGTCCGGAACAGGACGGAAAAGTCCAGGACTGGCACCTCGTCCATTATCCGTCGCGTGCCGTCGGCGGAGCAGGACTTCTTATCGTTGAAGCGACTGCGGTCCAGCCTGAAGGACGGATCTCGAATGAAGATCTGGGCATCTGGGAGGACGGCCATGTCGAAGGGCTGAAGCATCTCACCAGCCTGATCAGGCAGCACGGGGCTGCGGCCGGCATCCAGCTGGCCCATGCCGGACGAAAATCGGAGACCGACGGGGATATCTTCGCCCCTTCCGCCATCGCGTTCAGCGACCGCTATAAGACACCGAAGGAAATGACCGAAAATGATATCAAAAAGACCGTAACGGCATTTCGTGATGCGGCAGTGCGTGCGAAGGAAGCGGGCTTTGATGTGATCGAGCTCCACGGCGCCCACGGCTATCTGCTCAATGAGTTTTTGTCCCCGCTGTCGAACAGACGGACAGACCGCTATGGCGGAAGCGCAGATAATCGCTACCGCATCGTGCGGGAAACCATCGATGCCGTGCGCGAAGTGTGGGACGGTCCCCTCTTCGTCCGAATCTCCGCAAGCGACTACACCGACGGCGGGATGACGCCCGAAGACTATGTCCAGATGGCGGCATGGATGAAGGAACAGGGCGTCGACCTCATCGATGTAAGCTCGGGCGCGGTCGTTCCGGCACGGATCAGCGCATACCCCGGCTACCAGGTCCCGTTCTCGGAGACCGTCCGGAACGGCACAGACGTCATGACCGGTGCGGTCGGGCTGATCGAGGAACCGGCGCATGCCGAGGAAATCGTCCAGAACGGACGCGCGGACCTCGTCCTTCTCGGGCGGGAACTGCTGCGTGATCCTTACTGGCCGAGGCGCGCTGCAAAGGAACTTGGAGCAGAAATTCAGGCACCTGTCCAGTACGGACGCGGCTGGAACTGATAAACGACATCATAGTGTCTGGCCAAAACCGGCCAAGCAAAGCAAAAACGTGATCCCCGCTATTGGCCCGGATCACGTTTTTTAATGGAGGGGATATGACGGAAGGTTCCGCTGAGGGAATCAGACCTGCAGGGCGCCTTCCTGCAGCGCTTCCTCAAGGAACGGACTCGTCTTCCCGACACTGTATAGGTGCAGGATGTGCATGGCTCTGGTACAAGCTGTGTAGAAAAGCCTCCGCACACTTTCGTCGCCATAGACATCCCGTGAAGCATTATAAATAATCACCGCATCAAATTCGATCCCTTTGGACAGATAGGATGGGATGACGACCGTTCCCTGCTCGTATTCCCCAGTTCCGCTCTTGATGAGTTTAAGCCCATCGATGCCGGATAGGGATCTGTATGCATTCAGGCTTTCCGCGGCAGATTGGCAGATCACAGCTATACTTTGATGCCCCTGGCGCCGCAATTCATGGATTTTCAGGATGATGCGGCTGTGCAAATCCTCAAAATCACCGACCTGCTCCAGCGATGGCCAAACGCCATCACGGTCAAAGGGAATGATGTTTTCGCCATGGGGAATCAGCTTCTTGGTAAATTCGATGATCGGCCTTGTGGACCGGTAACTCCGGGTCAGATTGACCACTTCTGTCTGATCAGGTCCGTATAATCCGGACAATGCGCTAAAGTCCGTCCGCCCGTCGGCATGGGAATAAATCGCCTGATTAAAGTCACCAAGCACCGTCATCTTCGCTGAAGGAAACAGTCGCTTCAGAAACTCAAACTGAAACGGTGAATAGTCCTGGGCCTCATCAATGACGACATGCCTGATTGAGCTGTTTGACTGGAAACCGAGGATTAGTTCCTTTAAAAACAAGTAAGGGGTTGCGTCCTCATGGAAGAGCCGGCCCGCCTTCAACACATCGGTTGTCATCCGGCAAATGGCCCCCCATTCCACAGGTGTCTCCCCATTGGTCCACCGGCCAATCTGTGAAGGTTCTTCAAACAGCTGACCATACATCGCTTTGTAATCGACGAACTGATATTCACGGATCTTGCGTCGGTGTGGCTTCATCTTCTGGTGGACGACCAATCGCGCCAGCGCTTCGGGCTCCATTTCATAGTCGGCGACGGCTTCTTTTGTGTAGCCCCGTTTTCCGGCAAGATAACGGTGAGCCTTGTGATAGGCATCTTCACTTAAAAGCTCGATTTCATCCTGGACCCACGGCTTTTTCCATTCGGCTTTCTGGAGGTTCTTCAGCTCTCCAAGCAGCCATTCCTTCAGCTTATCCAACCGGTTATGCACGCGGAGAGCAGGGTCCAGACTGTAGAACCGCTCTGCCATCTGTTCAGCCGTAATGATCGGCCGCCCTCTGAAAGTCACATCCCTGAAGCGCATTCCCGACGATTCCAGCGATTCGCTGTAGGATTTGATTACCTCGATAAAACGGACAGCTGATTTGAATCGAATGCTCTGCACCCTCAGACTTTTGGCATCTGCATCTCCCATACTCAGAACGGACTCCAATTGACCGTAGGAAGTTTCAACGTCGAACTCATCGCCCAGCCGGTGTTCCAGATAGTCCTGGAAAGTGACCTGCTGCATATTTTCTTCGCCGAGCTCCGGCAGAACGTTGGACACGTAACTGCTGAACATCGTGTTCGGAGAAAAAAGAATAATCTGATCTGCGTTCAGCTGGTCCCTGTATTTATAAAGCAGGTAGGCGATCCGCTGCAGGGCGGCCGATGTCTTACCGCTTCCTGCAGCGCCATGAACGATCAGCAATCTGCCATGATCATGCCGGATGATCCGGTTTTGGTCCTGCTGAATGGTCGCAACGATGCTATGCATCTGTTTGTCGGATTGTTTGCCGAGCACTTCCTGGAGGATTTCATCCCCGATGGTGAGACTCGTATCGAACATGGATTGAAGGACGCCATCCCGGATGAGATACTGCCATTTTCCGTCCAGTTGGCCGTGCACTGCACCACCGGGAGTTGAATATTCAGCCGGGCCCGGCTGGCAGTCATAGTAGACGCTCGAGACCGGTGCCCTCCAGTCGTAGACCAGAAAATCTTCTCCGTCTTCATCAGTAAGAGATGAAATTCCGATATAAAAAGATTCCGGTGCCGATTCACCGCTCTCGGTAAAGTCAATCCGGCCAAAATAGGGAGATTCCTTCATTCTTTGAAGCACCTTCAGACGCTGGGATGCATGCCTATGGGAGCCTTCACTGACGGAAAGTGCCTGGGCTTCCTGGCGCAGGCCGATGATGGTCTCCAGGTAATCATCGAATGTGTCGGTATTCACCTTCACTTCATCCCAGAAGTGCCTCCTGATCTGGATGACCTCACCTTTGCGCCTGGCTGTTTCTGTTTCCAGCTTTCCGATTTCCTTGGAAATGGTGCCCATTACAAGATTCACACGGTCCTGTTCGTACCTGAGTTCGCGGTTCATGGCAAACCTCCCTGAAAAATAGTGTAAAGGCTTGACTTGTTGACTGATGCCGTATTATAATTAAATTAGGATAAGTATATATATCCCTTCGCTCTTGATGACATCTATACAACCATACCATAAATCACCCGTTCCCTTCAATCGGAACCGGGTATTTTTCGACTATAAAAACGCGGGCAGGAGGTGTTCCTCCACTGCCCGCGTTTTTTATTATGGATTAATCCGTCTCAGCATCCCGTTTTTCCATTCATATTCAGCAAGATCCTCCGCAATTGCTACTTGCGGGAAAATCTCTTCCGCCTCAGCTGCCAAGTGTCCGGCATCCTCGGGAAGGAACCGGGCGCTGATATGATTGGCGATCAGTGACCGGGCCCCCGCCTCCCGTGCTGTTTTTGCGGCATCCATGATCGTGGAATGACCGTAAGGCCCTGCCAGATGGGCTGACTCTTTGTCGAACGTCGCTTCATGAATCACGATATCCGCATCCCATGAAAGTTCAACGGCATTGTCCGTGAACCGGGTGTCGCCCAGGACGGCAACAGTGAATCCCGGTTGCGGCGGGCCGGTGACCTCCAGGCTTCTGACAACTGTTCCGTCTTCGAGAGCAATGTCCCTGCCTTCTTTCAGCTCGCGCAGCAGCGGCCCCTTCGGAACGCCAGCTTCAATTGCACGGTCCACGAGAAGTTTTCCGGGCAGCGGTTTTTGCTCAATACGGTAGCCGAAGCATGGCATCACGTGATCAAGCGGAAGCGCCCGGACAGTGAAGGAATCATCCTCAAAGACCGTACCGGCTTCCACTTCATGGACAGCCAGTTCATAGTTGAGATGGGTCCGGCTGATCCGGAGGGTCACCTCGATCCATTCCTGCAATCCTTTGGGGCCGTACAGGTCAAGCCGTCCGGATCCCCCCAGGAATCCTCTTGAACCGAGCATGCCAGGAAGCCCGAAGATATGGTCCCCATGAAGATGCGTGATGAAGATCTTGTCCAGTTTCCGCGGTTTCAGCGTTGTGTGCAGCATGCGGTGCTGCGCAGCCTCCCCACAGTCAAACAGCCAGAAGCTGCCGCGCTCCTCAAGAAGCTTCAGTGCAAGTGCGCTCGTGTTCCGTTGTTTGGACGGCATGCCCGCGCCCGTCCCTAGAAATTGTATCTGCATGTCAACCCTGCCTTCCGCCGGATTTCGGTCCGGAAAACCCTTTTGTAACAGTTCCTTTTCCGAACTTCGACTCCAGCTCGCCGATCATTTTCAGGACCGGCTCTTCTTTTGCGTGTTTTTCGTAGTTGAAGATCGACAGCTGCTCTGTCGTCTCGGAGCGGTCGATGACCCGGCCGATGGTAACCCCGAGAAGGCGCACCGGCTGCCCGCCGTAATGCCGGTCAAACAGCAGCTCCGCCTCCCTGCAGATGGCGTCAGCCGTATGGATAGCATTCGTAAGTGTCCTGCTTCGCGAGTGGTTCACCCAGTCCGCGTCACGGATCTGAATGGTCACGAGATCACCAGCGAGTTCGCGGCGGTCAAGGCGGAGGGCCACTTTTTCCGATAACTTGCGGAGCGTCTTCTTTAGTTCGGCCGGATCGGTCTCATCGACGGGAAGCGTCACGGACCCGCCGACACTTTTTCGTTCATGGACAGATTCCGGGTCAACCGGGCGCGAATCAATGCCGTTCGCGCGGCGCTTCAGATGGAGTCCCCGTTTACCGAGATTCTCCTTAAGAAAGCCTTCGGGTGCCGCAGCCAGATCACCGATCGTTCTGATTTTAAGTGATTGGAGTTTTTCTTCGGTGCTTTTCCCGATGCCATGCATTTCGATGACCGGAAGGGGCCAAAGGACGGATGGCACATCGCGTTTCCTGAGAATCGTGATCCCCATCGGCTTTTTCATGTCGGATGCCGTCTTGGCAAGGAATTTGTTCGGTGCAATCCCGATCGAGCACGGCAGATCCAGTTCTGTCAGGATCCTGCGCTGCATCTCTTCCGAAAGCCCGACAGCATTTCCCGGCCATTCCACATCCGACACGTCCAAATATCCTTCGTCGATCGACACCGGCTCAACCAGTTCCGTATAAGTCCGGAGCAGGCTGAACATTGCATCCGAGGCGTCACGGTAACGGTTATGGTCCGGCGGGATCACGATGAGTTCCGGACATTTGCGGCGGGCTTCCCAGACCGGCATGGTTGTATAGACACCGTGCGCCCTTGCTTCGTATGAACAAGTGACCACGATGCCCTTGCGCTCTTTCGGATTCCCGGCAACCGCCACCGGTTTTCCCTTCAATGAAGGATCATGTGCCTGCTCGACAGATGCGAAAAAGCTGTTCATGTCGATATGGAAAATGATCCTGCCTTTTTTCGGCTTGCTTTCAATCATGTTCATCGCTCCGGTGTGTCATGCTGTCTCCATTATATCAACGGCCGGCCGAAAAAGGAAAAAGACGGGCGCGAGGGCCCGTCTTTGGCAGTGAAATCAGTTGTCTGTCCGGCTAAGTCCGCTATTCAGGCCGTAAGTCCGAAATCCGGATTGTAAGTCCGATACGATGCTTCTAAGTCCGATTTCGCGAACCTAAGTCCGAATTCTCAAACGTAAGTCCGAACCTATGTCTCCAAGTCCGAAGTCTGGCTGATCGCAGATCCTTACTGCTTAGCTGCAGTTTTCACGATTTCGACAAGCAGGTCGGAAAGTTTCTCCAGCTCTTCGACCGGCATGCGCTCGTTCGTCGTATGGATCTCCTCGTATCCGACAGAAAGTGTGACGGTCGGGACACCGAAGCCGTTGAAGATGTTGCCGTCGCTGCCTCCGCCGCTTGTCATGAGCTTGGGCTCACGGCCGATTCGCCGGATCGCGTCCATCGCCGTCTTCACGACCTGATCTTCCTCACCAAGCGAGAAGCCGGGATACATCAGCTGGACGTCCGTCTCGGCTGAGCCGCCCATCAGGCTTGCCTGGCGTTCGAACGTGCGGACCATGTGGGCGGCCTGCTCGTCGAGTTTGTCTTTGTTGATGGACCGCGCCTCGGACAGGATATGCACCTCGTCACATACAATGTTCGTCGCCTGACCGCCTTCGAAGCGGCCGATGTTCGCCGTCGTCTCGGAATCGATTCGCCCAAGAGACATGTTGGCGATTGATTTGGACGCGATGGTAATTGCGGAAACACCTTTTTCCGGAGCCACGCCGGCATGGGCGGTCTTGCCGCGTACGGTTGTTTTCAGCTTTGCCTGGAAAGGAGCCGCCGTCACAATGCCGCCGACTTTGCCGTCGGAGTCTACTGCGTAGCCATAATCCGCCCGGATCGCTGCCGGATCCAGCTCTTTTGCTCCGCGCAGGCCGCTTTCTTCCCCTGCTGTAATGATAAACTGGATGTCACCATGCGGGGTACCCTCTTCGCTGATGCGGCGCATCATCTCGAACAATGCGGCAATCCCGGCTTTGTCATCCGCGCCGAGGATGGTCGTGCCGTCCGAATAGATATAGCCGTCTTCCTTCAGCACCGGCTTGATCCCCTTGCCGGGCACCACCGTATCCATATGGCAGGTAAAGTAAATGGCATCCGCACCATCTGCGCTGCCTTTTTTCGTCGCGATCAGGTTGCCTGCCCCATGTCCTGAACGCGCTGCGGAATCGTCTTCCTTAACATCAAAACCGAGGTCTTCCATTTTCTCTTTCAGGATGCCGACGATCTCCCCTTCATGCTTCGTTTCTGAGTCGATCTGGACGAGCTCCATGAATTCATTGATCAGCCGTTTGTTTGTCATACAGCATGCCTCCTGTCAAATCCGAAAGCGCACCGCAAAAATCCGGTGCGCTTCCTGTATCCATTATAGCGGAATGTTGCCGTGTTTTTTCTTTGGACGATCTTCTTTCTTGTTCCGCATCATCTCGAGCGCCTGGATCAGCTTGATCCTGGTCTCTCGCGGATCAATGACATCGTCAACCATGCCGTGGCTTGCCGCGACATATGGGTTGGCGAATTTCTCTTTGTACTCGTCGATTTTCGCTGCGCGTGTCGCCTCAGGATCATCGCTATTGGCAATCTCCCTGGCGAATATGATGTTCGCAGCGCCCTGAGGGCCCATGACAGCGATTTCCGCATTTGGCCAGGCGTACACGATGTCAGCACCGATCGATTTCGAGTTGAGCGCAACGTAAGCGCCCCCGTATGCCTTCCGGAGAATGACTGTCATTTTTGGAACAGTCGCTTCCGAGTAGGCGTAAAGGATCTTCGCGCCGTGGCGGATGATGCCCCCGTGCTCCTGCTTGATGCCCGGGAAGAAGCCGGTCACGTCCTCGAATGTGATGATCGGGATATTGAACGAGTCGCAGAAACGGATAAACCGTGCCGCTTTATCCGATGAGTCGATATCAAGGCCGCCTGCCATGACTTTTGGCTGGTTGCACACGAGTCCGACTGACTCTCCCTTGATGCGGGCGAGTCCGACTACGATGTTACGCGCAAATTCAGGCTGGACTTCCATGAACGAATCCGCATCGACGACCTGGTCAATCACTTTCCGGACATCATACGGGCGGATTGTCTCAAACGGGACAATATCCGCAAGGTCCGGACGGTCATCTGCGTCCGTGCCGCCGTCGAGGCGTGGCGGCATCTCTTCATTGTTCTGCGGGAGATAGGAGAGGAGCCTGCGCACGTCTGTAAGGACTTCCTCTTCGCTTGCCGCGCGGAAATGGGCATTGCCGCTGATAGCGTTATGTACTTTTGAGCCGCCAAGGTCCTCGGAGGAAATCTTCTCTCCAGTAACAGTCTCGATGACTTTAGGACCTGTGATGAACATCTGGCTTGTCTGATCCGTCATAAAGACGAAGTCTGTAATGGCCGGCGAGTAAACGGCACCGCCTGCGCAAGGACCGAGGATGACGGAAATCTGGGGAATGACGCCGGAATAGATAGCATTCCTGTAGAAGATATCCCCGTAGCCGTCCAGTGAGACGACGCCTTCCTGGATCCTCGCTCCGCCGGAGTCGTTCAGCCCGATGAACGGGGCACCGTTTTTCGCAGCAAGATCCATCACATTCGCAATCTTCATCGCATGCATCTCACCGAGTGCGCCCCCGAAGACGGTGAAGTCCTGGGAGAACAGATAGACGGGACGGCCGTTCACTTTGCCGTAGCCGGTCACGACGCCGTCTCCCGGGCCCTTCATCTTATCCATGCCGAAGTCCTGGTTCCGGTGTGTGACAAACGGATTCAGTTCGACGAACGTCCCCTCGTCAAGCAGCAGATCGATGCGCTCGCGTGCGGTCAGTTTCCCCTTTTCGTGCTGCCGGTCTATTTTGTCATCCCCGCCGCCGAGTTCGATTTCACGTTTCCGGTCATACAATTCATTGATTTTGTCATAAATATCCATGATGAAATATCACTCCTGGTCTCCGGATTTGTCGCACAGTTCATAGAGAACGCCGTATGAGGATTTGGGGTGCATGAACGCCACCTGGGCACCGCCGGCCCCGGGAACCGGACCATCCGACAGCAGGCGGACGCCATGCTCACGGAGCTCTTCCATCCTCTCCCGGATACCCGTCACGCCGAACGCAATATGGTGGACGCCTTCTCCACGCTTTTCGATGAACTTGGCGACGGCGCTTGTGTCAGACACCGGCTCCAGCAGCTCCAGCTTCACGTTTCCGGCGTTCAGGAATGCCACCTTCAATCCCTGTGTGGGCACTTCCTCGATTCCGATGAGCGGAATTCCGAGCGTGTCCGTGTAATATGGAAGGACGGCATCGAGGTCTTTAACCGCGATGCCGATATGGTCGACCTTCTCCATTTCCCTTGCCCCCTTTGTTATGTATCCGATTACAATTGTACCGTTTCAGGGCGCAAAACTCTATATATTGCGCAAACGACCAAAAATCATTAAAATAAAGCCATCAGCAGTGAAGGAGCCAGAATAAAATTGAGCAATAAAAAATTTCAGAAAATCGTAATCTATACCATGGTCGCACTGATGCTTCTGTCAACCATCGCCATGGGACTCAGCCTGTTCATCTGACTACAGGAAACTAAATACAAAAAATCGCAGCGCCGTCAAACGGCTGCTGCGATTTTTGTTACTTAAAAAATTTCATGATTATTCCCGTGTCGGCCACGGCTAGCTCCAGCGCCCAGCAACTGGCAAACTTCACCCTTCTCCGCTGCGATAAGTCAACATCGGCCCGTTCCGCGCCTTGTTTCCTTTATCTCATTGCGAAGGGTTCCAGTTTGTACGTTGCTAAGCGGGCGCTGCGCTTTTGTTCCGGCTAGCTTCAGCGCCCAGCAACTGGCAAACTTCACCCTTCTCCACTGCGATAAGTCAACATCGGCCCGTTCCTCGCCGTGTTTCCTTTATCTCATTGCGAAGGGCTCCAGTTTGTACATTGCTAAGCGGGCGCTTGCGCTTTTGTTCAGATCAGACTTCCTTGCAATATTCCTCGAACATGCCCTGAAGATTGACGACGACAGACATCGGGTCGTGGCCCTCGATCTCGTGGCGGGGCACTTCGCCGACAACTTTCCCGTCCTTCACAAGCACGAATGACGGCGAAGACGGAAGGTGATCGTCACCGAAGTGCATGCGCGCCTGTGCCGTTGCGTCCTTGTCCTGTCCGGCGAATACTGTCACCAGGCTGTCCGGGCGCTTGTCGTAATGGACGGCATGCATGGCTGCCGGACGGGCGATTCCGCCTGCGCATCCGCACACAGAGTTGACCATGAACAGCGTCGTCCCTTCACGGTTGATCGCCGAATCCACTTCTTCCGGAGTCTTCAGCTGTTCGTAGCCGGAGGCTTCCATCTCGCTCCGCGCCTGGCGGATCATATCTTGCATAAACAGGTTCATATCCATGTTCATGACTGCATCCCCTTTCGGTTTATCCAAGAAAATCATAACAGGTCGGGACCTTTCCTGCAAAACCGGAGTCTCAGTCGCGGAATAATTCCTCAACCGCTGCGGTCACTGTGAGCCGGCCGTCAAGAATACGCCTCTCGAGGACACCGACCTGTTCTTTTCTGCCCTCTGACGCAAAGAACGTATCAATCAGCCGGTCCTCAATCGACTGGCGGAACCACGCCCTTAGCTGGTCACGGCGCCTTTTGTCCCATTCACCTGATCCGTACATGCTGTCACGAAAGCCGAGAATTGTCTCCCAGACGTCATCCAATCCGGTCCCGGCAAGCGAGGATACGGGATGGACGGTTGTCTGCCACCCCGGAGTGGCCGGCTGCAGCATGTGGAGAAACTGTTTGTACTCCCTCGCTGTCCGCTTTGCCGGAATGATGTTGTCGCCGTCCGCCTTATGGACGATGATGCCGTCCGCAAGCTCCATGATGCCTTTTTTGACTCCCTGCAATTCATCACCGGCACCGGTCAGCACGAGAAGGAGGAAAAAGTCCGCCATCCCCCTGACCGATGTTTCACTCTGCCCCACTCCGACCGTTTCGATGAGGATGACATCATAGCCCGCAGCTTCGCACAGCAGCATCGTCTCCCTCGTCTTCCGGTGAACACCTCCGAGTGTGCCGGAGGAAGGCGACGGGCGGATAAACGCGTTCGGATGGCGGGCCAATTCCTCCATCCTCGTTTTGTCTCCGAGAATGCTGCCGCCAGTGACGGTGGAGCTGGGATCGATCGCGAGCACCGCCACCTTGTGGCCGGCTTCGGCAAGCATGAGGCCGAATGCTTCGATGAACGTGCTCTTCCCGGCACCGGGCACCCCCGTGATGCCGATCCTGACACTATTCCCGGAATCCGGAAACAGGCCGAGGAGGAGTTCCTGTGCATCCTTGCGGTCTTCCGGCGACCGGCTTTCCAGAAGGGTGATGCCCTTTGCAAGCGCCAGCCTGGATCCGGTCCTGATCTCTTTTTCCAGATCTTCCGCAGGAACGGGCCGCCGTTTTTTGACAAATCGCTTTCTCGGACCCGCGGACATGCCGTCATGCGGCGGAACGCCGCCTTCGGTCCGCATGCGGGCCTGTTTTTCCCGTTCCGTCAATCGACGGCTTCCTCATAGCCGAGCTTGCTGTAGATGGCTTCGATGACTTTCTGTGCGGATACCGGGATGACGGTGCCCGGCCCGAAGATGGCGGCAACCCCCGCCTCGTAAAGGAAGTCGTAGTCCTTGGCCGGGATGACACCGCCGGCAAACACGACGATGTCCTCTCGCCCAAGTTTCCTGAGCTCCTCCAGCAATTCAGGGATCAGCGTCTTATGACCCGCGGCAAGCGAGCTTACGCCGACTGCATGCACGTCATTTTCTGCCGCCTGAAGAGCCGTCTCGGCCGGCGTCTGGAAAAGCGGACCGATATCGACGTCGAACCCGAGGTCGGCAAAAGCGGTCGCGACTACTTTGGCGCCGCGATCATGTCCGTCCTGGCCCATCTTCGCGACCATGATCCGCGGCCTGCGGCCTTCATTCTCAAGAAATTCGCCTGCCATTGTTTTTACTTCCTCGATCGCTTCAGTATCGGAGAAGTTGGAACTGTATACACCGCTGATCGACCGGATGACGGCTTTGTGCCGTCCGGATGCTTTCTCGATGGCATCCGAGATTTCGCCGATCGAAGCCCGGGCGCGTGCCGCGTCGACTGCAAGTTCAAGAAGGTTCCCTTCCCCGTTTTGCGCGGCTTCCGACAGTTTATCGAGCGCCATGCGGACAACCGCATCGTCGCGATCCGCTTTCATCTTCTCCAGGCGCTCGATCTGCTTGCGGCGCACTTCTGTGTTATCGATGTCGAGAATCTCAATCGGATCTTCCTGTTCCGGCCGGTATTTGTTCACGCCGATGATCGATTCCGCACCGGAGTCGATCTGTGCCTGGCGCCGAGCCGCAGCTTCCTCGATCTTCATTTTCGGCAAGCCGGTTTCGATCGCTTTAGCCATTCCCCCGAGTTCCTCGATCTCCCCGATCAGCTCCCACGCCCTCTCCATCAGCTCACCCGTCAGCTTTTCGACGTAGTAAGACCCGCCCCACGGGTCGATAACGTTCGTCATCAGGGTCTCTTCCTGCAGGAACAGCTGTGTGTTCCTGGCGATGCGTGCGGAGAAGTCCGTCGGAAGGGCGATCGCTTCATCCAGCGCATTTGTATGGAGGGACTGGGTATGGCCCATCGCCGCAGCGTTCGCTTCGATCAGTGTACGGGTGACATTGTTGAACGGATCCTGTTCGGTCAGGCTCCAGCCTGAAGTCTGTGAATGGGTGCGGAGCGCCAGCGATTTCGGGTTTTTCGGATCGAATGATTTCATCATCTGTGCCCAGATGCGGCGCGCGGCCCGCATCTTCGCGACTTCCATAAAGTAGTTCATGCCGATCGCCCAGAAAAAGCTGAGCCGGGGAGCAAAGGAATCGATGTCGATCCCGGCCTTGAGGCCGGTGCGGACGTATTCCAGCCCGTCCGCGAGCGTGTAGGCGAGCTCGATGTCCGCTGTCGCGCCTGCTTCCTGCATATGATAGCCCGAGATTGAGATCGAGTTGAACTTTGGCATATGCTTCGACGTGTATTCAAAAATATCCGCGATGATCCGCATCGACATCTCCGGCGGATAAATGTAAGTGTTCCGGACCATGTATTCCTTCAGGATGTCGTTCTGGATCGTTCCGGCCAGCTTTTCCGGGCTGACGCCCTGTTCTTCGGCGGCTACGATGTAAAAGGCCATGACAGGGATGACTGCGCCATTCATCGTCATCGACACAGACATCTGGTCCAATGGAATGCCGTCAAAGAGAATCTTCATGTCCTCGACGGAGTCGATGGCCACCCCGGCTTTGCCGACATCACCAGAAACACGCGGGTGGTCGGAATCGTAGCCACGGTGTGTCGCCAGGTCAAAAGCAACAGACAGGCCTTTCTGGCCCATCGCCAGGTTGCGGCGGTAGAATGCATTACTTTCTTCAGCCGTAGAAAATCCGGCGTACTGACGGACGGTCCACGGGCGGGATACATACATCGTCGGGTACGGACCGCGTGTGTTCGGTGCGATACCCGGCATGTCGGAAAGATGGCCAAGCCCTTCCAGTTCATTTCCCGTATAAGCCGGCAGAATGCCGATTCCCTCATAGGATTCTGCAGGTGTTCCTTCCGGAGACAGGTGTGTACTCCCTTTCAGGACTTTTTCCGGGTCGATTTTCTTAAAGTCTGGTTTGTTCATCGCTGCGTTCCCCCCTCAAGAATCCCTTTCACTTCTGTCAGCTTGTCCAGAATATCCTGTCCTCTGTAGTGGAAGCCATTGAGTCCGGCTTCCCGGAGTGATGCGGCAGTCTCATCAGGAAAACGTCCCGCAGCATCAAGGATGGTATCCGCAGGCTTGCCTTCCAGGACTCTGCGTACAGACTGCTCTGCCTGGTCACCCGGTGCGCAGAGGATGGCATAGCGTGGCTGTTCCGACTGCAGATAGCCCAGGGCTTCTTCAGCCGTCTCAAAAAGTGGAGAAAGCTCCGGACGGATGCCGCCGACAGCAAGCACACCCGCAGCGAAGTCAGCGACCGGCTTGACCGCTTTAAGCGTGCCGATACGGATCAGATGGACTGTACTTCCATGCAGTGCTGATCGGAGCGCTTCAAACGGTTCGGCAAACCGGCCTTTCGGTTCATCTGCACCTGAAGCCGGCTGCACCTGTTCTTCAGGGTCCGCATAAATATTCGTTCCGATCAGGGATTCTTTTCGCGCGGCAAAATTCCGGATGCGCGCTTCCTTTTTCTCTCCGAGCAGACGGTCAAGTGCACCGTCTGCGGCGAGGGCGCTGACGCCGCCCTGTTCTTCAAATTGGAGGAACAGTTCCCAAGCACCACGGTAAAGTGATTCCGTCAGAGATTCGATGTAGTAGGAGCCTCCGGCGGGGTCAAGCACCCGGTCGGCATGGGCTTCCTCCTTGAGAATATGCTGGACATTGCGCGCTACGCGCTCGGAAAAACCTGTGCTTCCCGTCAGGCTGTCGAGAGGCGCGACCATTATGCCATCCGCTCCGCCGATCGCGGCCGCAAAAGCTTCATTTCCGCTTCTGAGCAAGTTGACATACGGATCGGCCAGCGTGAAAGTCCGGAGTGAAGTCCGGGCAAGAACCGGAACTTGTGCCGGCTCCTGTTCCCCATATGCAGCAGAAAACGACTTAAACAGCAGGCGGAATGCGCGAAGCTTGGCAACCTCCGTGAAAAAGTGGGTGTCCACATCAAAGGTAAAGAACAGCTTCTTCGCCAATGCGCCGAAATCGTCTTCTTCCTCTGCGATTTCGGCCGCCATGGAAAGTGCTGCAGCAAGCTCCGTCACGGCATCTGCGCCTTTCATATGTACGGAACCCGTATCCACGGCAATGGTACGCAGTGTCGGGAAACGGCGTGAAAGATCCGCTGTCCTTTCCACGTCGGCATAGCCCGTGACAAGCGATCTGCGATCGTCCGGCACCCTGCCGAATACAGAAAGGAACGGATCGTCCGGGCTGCAGCGGATGTACACCGGCACTTCGGTGATGAGCGCTGACAGCTCGTCTAGGACTTTGCTGTCCGCTTCCTTTTCCCATCCGCCAGTATAGACGACAGCCCCGTTGCCCCTGCTCAGAGCCGATTTTGTCTTTTCCAGGTATGCGGCAGGTTCCGTTTCCGGAGTTTCCTGAAGCAGGGTCCAGTCTGCCCGGCCGATTCCTCCGCGGATGGCGTTAAGCCGCTCCTCCTGTCCTTCGGGGATATCGTTCGCCGTATAAAGCGGCTTCAGTATAATCCCTTCGGGTGTACGGGTTTCTAGCGATGCAAGCGGTTTCCCTTTTAGTGAAGCTTCGGCTGTTTCCCGCCACTCCCCGATGACGGGCGGTTCGAATGATGTCTGTTTCATCGTGTGGATCGTCATATGGCTCTCCCCCTTTGTGAATTGTGCCTATTTTCATTCTACCGGAGAACCGGATGCCTTGAAAGTTGAAATGCTATTCAATGGTGATGCCTGCCTGAACAAGCGAAATTCCACCGAAATCATACAGATTCATCCGCTTATTTTCTGTTGCAGGACAGAAAATAAGCCGGGTAGCGGAAAGCTTCCCGGCCAAGACGGTCAGTAGACCGACGTATTCTCACTTGTAATATTCTCAAGAATCTCCTTGACGCGTGCGAGGAACCGTCCTGCAACAAGGCCGTCCAGAACACGGTGGTCAAGTGACAGGCAGAGGTTGACCATGTCGCGCGCCGCGAACATGCCGCCGTCCATGATGACCGGACGCTTGACGATCGATTCCACCTGAAGGATCGCTGCCTGAGGATAGTTGATGATTCCCATCGACTGGACAGAACCGAATGAACCGGTGTTGTTTACCGTAAACGTGCCGCCTTGCATCTCCTCGGATTTCAGCTTGCCGCTCCGGACCTTGTCCGCCAGCTCCTTGATCTCCCGTGCGATGCCTTTGATCGTTTTTTCGTCGGCATCCCTGATGACCGGCACGAACAGGGCATCCTCGGTTGCGACTGCGATCGAGATGTTGATCGCCTTTTTCTGGATGATCTTGTCGCCCGCCCACATGGAGTTCATCATCGGGAATTCCTTTAGTGCCTGGGCTACCGCCTTCACAAAGAAGGCGAAATAGGTCACGCCGAAGCCTTCCTTGCCTTTGAACTCGTTTTTGATGGAATCCCGGTACTGGACGAGACCCGTCACATCGACTTCGACCATTGTCCAGGCATGCGGCGCTTCCTGTTTGGAACGCAGCATATTGCCCGCGATTGCGCGGCGTACACCGGATACCGGGATTTCGATGTCCCCTGCGGCCGTCTGGACACCCGCCGGCTGCCGCACCGGCTGTTTTGCCTGTGCGGGTGCAGCTTCAGGTGTTGCTTGCCCGGAATTGGCTTCTGCGGGTTCAGGCTGCCGGACATCTGCTTCCTTCGGAATATTCCCCGACTCGATCAGCTGCGTCAGATCCTTCCGGGTGATCCTGCCGCCCCGGCCGGAACCCTCGACCTGTGAAAGATCGATGCCATGTTCCTGGGAAAGTCGCAGCACGGCGGGTGAATACCTCGCGCCTGACGCATCGGCTTTGGCCGGAGTGGAAGACCCTCCGGTCCCCGACAGCTTTTCAGGCTGATCGGAGCCGGCAGCCGGCATCTCGTTTGAAGGTTCGCTTTCAGCGGGTGCGGCTTCCGCTTCAGCCGATGCGCCGCCTTCTGTCTCGATCGTGCAGACAGCTGCCCCGACTTCGAGTGTTTCCCCTTCATCGGCGAGGAGTTCCTTGATGGTTCCTGAGAAGGATGACGGGATTTCAGCCGTCACCTTGTCCGTATTGACCTCGGCGAGCGGATCGTACTTCTCGACCGTGTCACCCGGTTTCACGAGCCAGCGTTCGATGGTGCCTTCTGTCACGCTTTCGCCCAGCTGGGGCATGGTGATTGTCTGTTTCGCCACTTGTTAGCCCTCCGTCCGTATCAGAATTCCGCGAGATCGCGCATTGCTTTCTCGACCTTGTCCGGATTGATCATGAAGTATTTTTCCATTGTCGGTGCATATGGCATCGCCGGGACATCAGGGCCGGCAAGGCGCTGGATCGGTGCATCCAGATCGAACAGGCACTCTTCGGCGATAATGGCCGCCACTTCACTCATGATGCTGCCTTCCTTGTTGTCTTCCGTGACAAGAAGTACTTTGCCCGTCTTCGATGCAGCTTCGACAATGGCTTCCCGGTCTAGCGGATAAACCGTTCTGAGATCGAGGATATGTGCGGAAATGCCGTCTTCGGCTAGCCGTTCGGCTGCCTGCAGAGCGAAATGCACCGCCAGCCCGTATGTGATGACCGTGATGTCTTCGCCTTCGCGCTTGATGTCAGCTTTTCCGATCGGGATGGTGTAATCCTCGTCCGGAACTTCGCCTTTGATCAGCCGGTACGCACGTTTGTGCTCGAAGAACAGGACCGGATCGTCGTCGCGGATAGCTGCCTTCAGAAGACCTTTGGCATCGTAAGGCGTCGAAGGGATGACAATCTTGAGTCCCGGCTGGTTGGCAAATACCGCTTCCACGGACTGCGAATGATAGAGTGCGCCGTGGACTCCGCCTCCGAACGGGGCACGTACGACAATCGGGCAATGCCAGTCATTATTTGAGCGGTAACGGATCCGTGCCGCTTCCGAAATGATCTGGTTGACCGCCGGCATGATAAAGTCTGCAAACTGCATTTCAGCAATGGGTCGCATGCCATACATGGCCGCACCGATTCCGACCCCTGCGATTGCAGATTCGGCGAGCGGCGCATCAATGACGCGCTCTTCCCCGAACTGGTCATAGAGCCCCTGTGTCGCCTTGAAGACCCCGCCCTTTTTTCCGACGTCCTCGCCCAGGATGAAGACGTTTTCGTCACGCTCCATCTCTTCTTTCATCGCGAGCGTAATGGCATCGATATAAGAACGTACTGCCATTATTCATCCCCTCCTTGTTCCGCATACACGTATTTCAGCGCTTCTTCCGGTTCTGCATAAGGAGCTGCTTCCGCATAGTCCGTCGCTTCATTGACAGTCTGCTTCACGCGTTCTTCCATTTCCTTCTCTGTTTCCTCGTCCAGAACGCCAGCTTCCTTCAGATAAGCAGCAAACCGCGGTATCGGATCTTTCTCGCGCTCTGCCTTCAGGTCTTCATCCGAGCGGTACGCACGGTGATCGTCATCCGACGAGTGGGCAGTCAGCCGGTAGCAGATGGTTTCGACGAGTGTTGGGCCCTCACCTGAACGTGCGCGGTCGGCGGCTTCTTTGACGACTTGATAGACGGCAAGCGGGTCTGTTCCGTCTACTGTAAATCCAGGCATTCCGTAACCCGGCGCACGATCTGAAACATTTTCGCAGGCCAGCTGTTTCTCGAGTGGGACCGAGATCGCGTACTTGTTGTTTTCGACCATGATGATGGTCGGAAGTTTATGGACACCCGCGAAGTTGGCCCCCTCATGGAAGTCACCCTGGTTGGAAGACCCTTCACCCAGGGTCACGAAGGTGATGAAATCTTTTTTCTTGATCTTGCCTGCCAGTGCCACTCCGACCGCATGCGGCAGTTGTGTCGTAACAGGGGAAGATCCTGTGAGGATTCTGTTCTTTTTCTGGCCAAAATGGCCCGGCATCTGCCGGCCGCCGGAGTTCGGGTCCTCGGCTTTTGCGAAGGCACTCAGCATCAGATCCTTCGGCGTCATGCCGAAATGGAGGACGACGCCCATGTCCCGGTAATACGGGGCGATGTAGTCTTTTTCTGCATCAAGCGCGAATGCCGCGCCGACCTGGGCAGCTTCCTGGCCCTGGCAGGAAATGACGAACGGGATCTTGCCTGAGCGGTTCAGCAGCCACATGCGTTCATCGAGCCTTCGGGCAGTCAGCATCGTCTCGTACATGCGCAGAACATCCTCATTGGAAAGGCCAAGCTGTTCATGACGGTTGTTGGTCATCTTTCGGTTTCCCCCTCTTGTTTACATATGGATGGCCTTGCCGTCGACGGCAAGTGCCGCCTCACCCATCACTTCACTCAGGGAAGGGTGCGGGTGGACAAGGGACGCGACTTCCCAAGGCGTTGCATCGAGCACTTTCGCAAGTCCCGCCTCAGAAATCATATCGGTGACATGCGGCCCGATCATATGGATGCCGAGGATATCATCGGTTTCCTTGTCGGCAACGATTTTCACGAAGCCTTCGGACTCCCCGTGGACCAGTGCCTTGCCGATGGCCTTAAACGGGAATTTCCCGATTTTCACAGAGAATCCCCGTTCTTTGGCCTGCTGCTCCGTGATGCCGACCGATGCCGCCTCCGGACTCGAATAGATGCACTTTGGCACCATGTCGGGATCGACGGGATGTGCATCAGTCCTGGCGATATGCTCGACCGCCGCTATCCCTTCGTGGGAAGCCACATGGGCAAGCTGGAGACCGCCGATCACGTCCCCGATCGCATAAATATGGGACTCCTTTGTCTGGTACGTGTTTTTGACTTTGATGAAACCGCGATCCAGCTCAATATCGGTGTTTTCCAGTCCGATTCCTTCAGTGTTGGCCTGCCGGCCGACGCTGACAAGCACCTTTTCCGCGGTGAACGTTTCCGTACCTTCGCCGATTTTCGCGTCAATGGAGACGGAGCCTGTGTGTTTATTCAGGGAGTCGGGAAGCACTTCTGCGGAAGTCACAAAACGGATGCCTCGTTTTTTCAGCAACTTCTCCATTTCCCGTGAAATGTCCGCATCCTCTGTCGGAAGGATCCTGTCGGCATATTCGACGACAGTGACATCCACGCCGAAGTCATTCAGCATGGATGCCCACTCGATTCCGATGACACCGCCACCGATAATAACGATTGATGTAGGCAACTGTTCAAGAGCAAGCGCTTCGTCTGATGTCAGGACGTCCTTCCCGTCTATTTGAAGGCCTGGAAGCGAACGCGGCCTGGAACCTGTTGCAACAATTACGTTTTGGGGGATGAGGATGTCATTTTCCCTTCCGTCCTCGTATTCGACCGAAATCGTGCCGGGCATCGGAGAAAAGATGGACGGTCCAAGAATCCTTCCGATGCCTTCATATACATCGATCTTCCCTTTTTTCATCAATCCCCGAACCCCGTTGTGCAGGCCGTCGACAATCGATTGCTTGCGCTGCTGCACCCGGTCGAATGCAAGTGAAACCTTACCGGTAACGACACCGAATGAATCGGCTTCATCTTTGGCAAGACGGTACACTTCCGCACTGCGGAGCAACGCTTTGGATGGGATACAGCCGCGGTGAAGGCAGGTGCCTCCGAGCTTGCCCTTTTCCACCACAGCGGTCTTCAGGCCAAGCTGAGCGGAACGGATGGCGGCGACATAGCCGCCTGTGCCGCCTCCAAGAATGACGACATCATATTCAAGAGCCATTGGATGGCCTCCTTTTTTCTATGGATCTGCAAGTCCTGTTACAGGTCATCGGCGATGAAGCGTATCCTTGCCGTTTCGGAGAAATTGGCCGCGGGCTTTTGCGATATTCGTGATTCGTTCTTCGGCGAGGCGGTCCGCTGCCGCGTAGGATGGGATACCGTCACGTTTCGAGATTTCAAATACTTTTGCAATCGTGTCATAGATTTTCTCAACCTTTTTCATCGCACGCTCGCGGTTGTAGCCTTCCAGTTCATCAGCTACATTAATGACGCCGCCTGCGTTGATAATGTAGTCCGGCGCATAGACGATGCCCATCTCATGGATGCGGTCACCATGTTCCGGTGTTTTCAGTTGGTTGTTAGCGGAACCTGCGATGACTTTCGCCTTCAACTGAGGGATCGTTTCGTCATTGATGGTCGCACCAAGCGCACACGGCGCATAAATGTCGCAGTCAACACCGTAGATGTCATTGATTCCGACCGCTTCCGCCCCAAATTCTTCCACTGCGCGGCGTACGGCTTCATCGTTGATATCCGTTACGATCAGTTTCGCGCCTTCTTCATGCAGATGGCGGCATAGTGTAAAGGCCACGTTGCCGACGCCTTGGACTGCAACCGTCTTTCCTTCCAGGGAATCAGAACCGAAAGCCTCTTTTGCAGCCGCCTTCATTCCCCGGTAAACCCCGTATGCCGTAACCGGGGACGGGTTGCCGGAAGAGCCTTCGTGCGTTGGGGAGATGCCTGTGACAAAATCGGTCTCCTGATGGATGATGTCCATATCCCCTTCTGTTGTCCCTACATCTTCTGCAGTGATGTAGCGGCCGTTGAGGCCCTGGATATAGCGGCCGAATGCACGAAACATCTCTTCATTCTTGTCAGTTTTCGGGTTTCCGATGATCACGGTTTTGCCGCCGCCCAGGTTCAGTCCTGCAGCGGCATTTTTATAGGTCATGCCTTTTGCAAGGCGGAGGGCATCGATGACTGCTTCTTCCTCCGTCGCATACGTCCACATCCTTGCTCCTCCGAGTGCAGGGCCGAGCGTCGTGTCATGGATGGCGATGATCGCCTTTAGTCCGGATGTTTTGTCCTGGCAGAACACCACTTGTTCGTAATCGCTTTCTTCTAGGTAGCTAAACAGTTCCATCTTCATTCTCCTCCTTGGTGATAGGTCGGGCCGGTCACACCAGCCGGTGCTTTTCCAGTTTGTAATATAGGGTGCGGACAGATATTCCGAGTTGCCGGGCGGCATCGGATTTGTTCCCTCCGCAGTTTGTAAGCGCTTCCTTTAAGATCAGGCGTTCATGGGCATCCAGCTGTTCTGCCAGAGTGCCTTCTGTACCGCTTCCTTCTGCCTGGAATACGGCGGAAAGGTCAGCTTTTCCGAGCAATTTGTCAGTGGGTTTCATAAAGATGAGAGCACGGCTGATGACATTTTCCAGCTCCCGTACGTTGCCGGGCCAGTTGTGTTGTCTGAGCAGTCCTGCGGCATCTTCGGTGATTTCCGAGACCGAACGTCCCAGATCCCGGTTCAGCTTTGGCAGCAGTTTTTCTGCAAGAAGCTTGATATCCCCTTTGCGGTGACGCAACGGTGGAATGTGGACAGGCATCCGGTTCAGACGGTGGAACAGGTCTTCACGAAACTTTCCTTCCTTCATGAGCTTTTCAAGATTCCGGTTGGTCGCAACGATGACCCTGAGGGAAACCGAAACGGGCCTGCTGCCGCCGGCACGGAAGAATTCGTTTTCTTCGAGCACTCTTAGAAGGGCGACCTGGACATCCATCGGCAGCTCACCGATCTCGTCGATAAACAACGTCCCGCCATGCGCTTCCTCAAAAAGCCCTTCTGTAATTTCTGGAACACCGTCACCTGCAGGCTCTTCTGCACCGAAAAGTTCCTGTGACAGCCGCTCTTCAGGAATCGCGGAGCAATTGACGCGGACAAAGTTCTCTTTTCCCGCCTCATGGTGGATGGCCTGGGCAAACACTTCCTTGCCGGTGCCCGATTCTCCCCGCAGCAAGATCGGAAGCGGCAGGGTGGATGCGAGCCTTGCCTGCTGGATCGCCAATTGCATGTCCGGAGATTCGCCTGCCAGGTCCTCAAATGTATAGCGGGTTTCCAGGGAGCGGATAATGCGGCGGGCATGGTCAAGTTCATCGGCAAGCTCCCGCATTTCAGTCAGGTCATGAATGATCCCGATGCTCCCTTTCAGCTCGTCACCGACAAGGACCGGGGCCACGTTGACGACGACTTCCCTTGCCGCCGGGCCGACTCGCATCCGAACGCCCCGGATTGGACGTCCGGTTTCCAGTACCTTCATGTGGATACTTTCACCCTCGGTGATATCGACTGTGGCCGGCTTGCCGATGACATCTGCATCGGTAAGGCCGGTCAGCCGGGTGTAGGCCGGGTTGATCATGATGCCCCGGCCTTTTTCGTCAACGACAGAGATGGCGTCATCGCTGGAATGGATGATGGCCTCCAGCATGGATTGGATTTCTTTCAGGTTGGTAATTTCCTCGGCGAGTTCCACCACTCCGGTAATATCCCGGAAAACGGCGAACGCGCCGGCACGATTGCCGGACGTATCATTGATCGGCCGTCTGGACGTCACGACCCGGGTGCCGTTTGTAAGTGTCAGTTCACGGTTCAGCTCCGGTATTCCTGTCTTTGCGACATGGAGCAGATTGCTGTCCGGAATCACATCGAGGATATGGCGGCCGAGTGCGCTCCGCACCGGTGTGCCGGTGATCAGAGAGGCGCTGCGGTTAAAGAACCGGATCACTCCATCCCCGTCTGTCCCGATCATTCCCTCGTCAAGCGAGTCGAAAATCATCTTGTTCCGGTGTGTCTCGGAACGCAGCCGCTCGATGTATGCGGTGTTTTCCTCAAGCAGGCTGACGAGCAGCTTGGCGATCGTGCCGGGAATCAGCACCGCGTGCGCGGGCCTGGCCTTCAGCAACTCTCCAAACACACCCTGTTCACCGGTTACATCAAAAATCATATGAAGATCATTTGTGATAAGGGGGCGCCAGTCTGCGCCGTGCGGAATGCCGTTTTCCTCTGCGATCAGGATGCCGGGGGCTTCCGGATTCGGGTCGACAATTCCCGTGACGTTCATATAGTCGAGATGCAGAAGAAGCTGCAATATGGCTGTGCCGCCGGCGCCGGCCCCTACGACCAATACATTCTGCAAAATCCTTCAGGCCCTTCTAGAGATTTGTGCAATGCTTTGCATAATCAGCTTTATCATACCTGATAGCGGTCTTCTTGACAATCCTCTTGTTGAAAAGGAAAATATAACTCGAGAGAAAGGGAGAGATCATCATGCAGCGGCTTGCCGCCTTTATCGTCCTGCTGATCCCGGGCATCGGTGCCGCATGGGGCATCAAGCTCATGCGCGATGCCATGTTTGGCGTGCAGGCATCGGCGTTTCCCGTCTGGCTCCAGTTCCTGTTCGGCCTCATTGTCCTGATTCTTTGTATCGGGTTCTTCGCGGGGTTCCTATACAGGCGTGACCAGCGAAACGGAAAAATACCGAAAGATCGCTTTAAGCGCAAAAACTAAAGGTTCCTGACATTATTGTCAGGAACCTTTTTGCATCGCTTTTTTGACCGTGTCCGGGTAATCCGTGATCCATCCGCGGATGAATGCCTCAGGTTTCGGAATGAAGGGCTCGGTGCCGTCCACTCCGTATACCCTTGCGAATTTGCCATCGCGCTCGATGGCGCCGAGATATTTGCCGGACCAGAGCCGCTTGTGGATGTGGAATCCGTCTGCACTGCCGTACATGCCCAAGTTGTCCCAGCGGGTTTTCTTTGTGGCGATCAGCGCAGTCTCTGCTCCCGGATCTTCCTGCTTCACCCTCATAAGAAGAGGATAATGGAAAGAGGAAAAATGGATGTCCGGATAGCCCTTGGCGGCATTCACAACCTTTGCGACGGCTTCCGGGCGATCAAGGAACGTTTCCTTTAATTCAATATTTAGCGCAGGGCTGCCCGATAACCTGGCCCATTCAAAAAACTCTGTAACCGTCATCGCCGGCTTCCCGAGAAGCCGCTTCCATCGATTCCGGCCGATTCTCAGTTTCCTGACTTCTTCCAAAGTCAGCTCCGTAATGAACCGGCGGGTACCCGTGACACGGTACAGGTCGGCATCGTGGATGATGACGGGAACCCCGTCTTTCGTCAGCTGAACGTCCGTCTCGATGCCGTCTGCTCCGAGTCCGATCGCTTTTTCGAATGCCCGAAGTGTATTTTCAAAGGCGTATCCCGAAGCTCCCCTGTGTGCATACACTTTCCTCATGCGCCCCACCCTTTCTGCATCTCCTTACTTTTTGTTTCCCGTAACAGGGCACCCGAAACGGATTCCACTCCGGAGGAAATGCCTTACTTACTATAAACGAAGAAAGCCGCCCGGGGTTCCGGGCGGCTGTTCCGGCAAGTGCCGGTATGAATGCGGTTTACTTTCAGGCAGTCATGAATTCAAGTCGCAGTCTGTCCGATACCATCGCAATAAACTCAGAATTCGTTGGCTTGCTCTTCATATGATGCACCGTATAGCCGAACATCTTCGAGATGACTTCATAGTTCCCCCGGTTCCAGGCGACTTCGATGGCGTGGCGGATTGCCCGTTCCACACGGGAAGGTGTCGTATTGAATTTTTCCGCAATCTCCGGATACAGCACTTTTGTGACCGAGCCGAGCAGATCCACGTCATGATACACCATTGTGATCGCTTCGCGCAGGAAAGCGTATCCTTTGATGTGCGCAGGAACCCCGATTTCCTTGATGATTGCGGTGATGGCCGTATCGATCGCCTTTTTGCTGAGTGTCTGCTGCTTGCCGGCTTTTGACCCCTGAACGGCTGACTTCAGCTGACGCCCGTTTTTCATCTGGAGAATCTGATGGACCAGGCGATCGAATTCAAACGGTTTCAGGATAAAGTAAGATGCACCGAGCTCAGCAGCCTGCTGCATGATTTCCTCTTGTCCGAATGCGGTGAGCATGATGATGTTCATGTCTCCTGTTCCCCCGTTTGCATGGAGTTCCTCAAGAACACCGATACCGTCCAGATGAGGCATGATGATATCCAGCAACAGCACATCAGGTTTTTTCTCTTCCAGCATGTTCAGGCAGAGCTTCCCGTTTGCAGCCGTTCCGATCACTTCGATCTCCGGGTGATTTTCAAAATAAATAAGCATTGTCCTTACAAGTTCCCGATTGTCATCCGCCACTGCAACTTTGATTTTTTCCATTATGAATTTCCCCCTTATTTAAAACGAACCCATCTCAGAGACATGTTAGAATAGTTCGACATCCTGCTGTTAGTACCTTCATCAAATCTTAAAATGGGCCTCATGAACGATATTTCCGACATCATTCGACGAAAATCCACAATTCAAAATGCTTCATTTCAACCTTTATTATAATGCAAAAAAAGGAAAAGACCATACCTATTATGGTATGGCCAAGAATATATTTTTTACGGCTTCCGTTTTGTCATCTCACCAATGGGAAGAGCCGCCCCTTTTAACGGTTCCTCGACAAACATATGCGTCACGACCCCGGCAAATTTTCCGTCCTGGATAATCGGACTGCCACTCATGCCCTGCAAGATGCCACCTGTTTTTTCGATCAATGCACGATCTGTGACCGTAAACCTAAATACATCATCTGCGCTTGCCGTGATGTTGATACTATACTTATTGATTTCCGTGCCTTTGATCGTCGTGTAGATAGAAGCTTCTCCTTCACGGATCTCTTGGGGCCGCATAATCTCCACCGGTTTCGGGAATGCTCCTGTTAACGTTGATGTCCATTTTCCGAATATCCCATAGATTTCGTTTTCACGGATATCGCCAAGGAGCTGCTGTCCGGATTCAACCGACGAGATTTTGTACCCCGGCTTGCCCGGCTCGCTTTTTTTGATCTGTTCGACATCCGCCAGGAAGATGGAGCCGCCTGAGAACGGTGGTGCTCCGTCCAATGTCCTGTCGATGATCTGATGGCCGAGTGCCCCATATTCACCGGTTTTCGGATCTACGTACGTCAATGTACCGATTCCCTCTGTCCGCTCACGTATGAATGATGGGAGATTGAGGAGCTCTTTTTTCGTGGCCCCGACTTCCATTTCCCGTCCTTCACGTTCAATATCGAGTACCGCTTTTCCTCCGCCAGAAGCTTCTGCGGCGTCCGAGATGTCCTGTGGCGTAGTGACTTCTTTTCCGTCAAGCGCCTTCACGATGTCGCCGGCCCGCAGCCACTGGCCATCCGCGACCAGGACATCATCGGTGACAACCAGCATCCCCAATTCCAGATGGATGCCGATTGAATGTCCCATTGGAATGAGCGTCTTCGGTCCGTCCGCTGCCGCACCGGTTGCACCTGTAAGGAACAGGACAGCAAGCAGTGCAAACAGCATCAGCTTCCGGCTAATCCATCGCATGGTTCACCTCCCCGTGCTGTTATATCGTTACTATGTGTCCGGTGCCTTTTCTTATGTCCGGTATAATGTAGCATGAAAATCAGGGGATAACGAAAGGTGCTGCAGTTACAGCATTCTGACAACATCTCATATAAATTCGAAGAAAAAACTTAAATGCCGGATAGGCATACATCATTTCAGTTCATCTGTACAAATTAAAGCGAAAAAGGGGCCGGCAGAAATTCGATTGCTTTAGATTTCATGAAAATCGTTATTGGAACAAAAAATACTCCCCCTGCTCCGGCATGTAGGCTGCGGACAGGGGGAGTGCTGATTTCAATCTAAGTTCACATTTCTTTTTTCCGGTCTTCCGCCATGACGAGAAGCTCTTCTGCATGACGTTTGGTGAGATCTGTCATTTCCGCTCCTGTCATCATCCGGCTCAGTTCCTCTGTGCGCTCCATCCCTTCGAGTTCAGCGACTGATGTGGAGGTGCGTCCGTCCGAGAACTCTTTGCGGATGAAAAGGTGATGGTCTGCCATCGCCGCAACCTGAGGCAGATGGGAAATGCAGAGGACCTGTGAGTGCATGGATATGGCGGCAATTTTCTCGGCGATTGCCTGCGCCACCCGCCCGCTGACACCGGTGTCCACTTCGTCAAAAATAATTGAAGTAACTTCCTGATGTTTTGAAAAAATCGTCTTCAGTGCCAGCATAATCCGGGAAAGTTCTCCTCCGGACGCCACTTTGGCAAGCGGCTTCGGTGGTTCCCCGACGTTTGCCGAAATGAGGAAGATCACATCTTCCGCACCGTGACGGTCGAAATGGCTGCTTTCCCTGAATTCCACGGTGAATTGAGCCTTCTCCATGTACAGTTCCGAAAGCTGGCGATGGATCGCTTCCGCCAGCCGGACAGCTGCTTCTTTCCTCAGCCCCGACAGCTCTCCCGCTTCCACTGCCAGGTCGGCTTCGATCGATTCGATTTCTTTTCTTTCGTCTTTGAGCCGCTCATCTCGGTTAAGGAACTTTTCCAGTTCTTCTGCGATCTTGTCACGGTAGGCCAGAATTTCCGGTACGGATGCCCCGTATTTCCTTTTCATGGTCTGAAGCAGGGCGAGCCGGTGCTCCACTTCGTCGAGGCGGCCCGGGTCGAATTCCATCCCGTCAAGCATACTTTTTAAAGAATACGCGGTTTCCTGCAGTGTATAAAATGCATCGGATACCGAAGTCGCAAATTCTCCTGCCTGAGGATCGACTTCAGCCGCGTGTTCAAGGTCGCTCATCGCGGAACCCGTCCAGTCAAGTCCTTTAGACTCGCCCTGGATGGCTTCATACGCAGCAGAAACACGCTCGAAGATGGCCGTGAAATTCTTCAGCCGTGTCCGCTCTTCTTCCAGTTCTTCTTCTTCCCCCTCAAAAAAGCCCGCCTCGTCAATTTCCGTCAACTGAAAACGGTACAGATCGATTCGATGGGCAATCTGCTGTTCGGATTCGTCGTAACGTGCAATCCGTTTTTTCAGCTTGATATAGCGGTCATAAAGGGAAGCGTAGCTTTCCTTGGCATCGCTGATCGTTTCCCAGCCGAATTGGTCCAGCAAAAGCACGTGGCGTTGCTCGTCCATCAGCTCCTGCGTTTCGTGCTGCCCATGAATATCGATCAGCGCAGAACCGATTTCCCGCAGGATGGCGAGGGTCACCAGCTTGCCGTTCACCCGGCAGGTGCTTTTCCCGGAAGCTGAAATGTCCCGCCTCAGGATCACCATTCCTTCATCATCCGAAGGAATTCCTGACTCCTCGAGTTTCCGGAAAACAGGGTGTCCGCCGTAGGAAACTTCGAACATCCCTTCAAGCTCCGCTTTTTTTTCACCGTGGCGGATGAACTCACTGGATCCCCTGCCGCCGGCTAAAAGCTGGACAGCATCGATGATGATCGATTTCCCCGCTCCCGTCTCCCCCGTTAGGACAGTCAGTCCATTGTCGAAGCGGATGGACAGGTCACGGATAATTGCGAAGTTCTTGATTGACAGTTCTCTAAGCACGGGGCGTTCACCTCCTGATCAGAGCATGCCCAGCAGCTTTGCCCTTACTGTTTCACGCTGTTCGTCATTCCGGCAAAGAATGAGGCACGTATCATCCCCGCAGATGGTGCCGAGGATCTCTTCCCATTCGATCTGGTCGATCAGCGAACCGATCGCGTGCGCATTGCCCGGCAGTGTTTTCATGACAAGAAAATGCCCGGCTCCGTCAATGCTGACAAACGCATCGGTCAACGCCCGGTTAAGCTTGCGCATGGGATCAAAGCTGCGCTCGGCAGGCAAGCTGTATTTGTAGCGGCCGTCCCTGAGCGGGACCTTCACGAGATGAAGTTCTTTGATATCTCTCGAAATCGTCGCCTGGGTCACATTGAACCCCTCATGCTTTAACCGGTCGACGAGCTCGTCCTGTGTTTCTATTTCATTGTGTCCAATAATTTCCCGAATACGGATATGCCGTTGGCCCTTGCTCAATCTATTCCCTCCGAAGAATGCATATTTCCTAATAAGAATGTACCATTATCCATTTTTCGCAACAACAAAAAACCCCCTATTCCGGGGGTCAATCCAACTTTTCATGGGCTTCCTTCACTAGTGCGGAAAAAGTCCCTTCCGGAAGCCGGTACTCCGGATCCTCTGTCGCCTTCAGGTGAAAGAGGAACTCGATATTGCCTTCGCCTCCGGTAACAGGGGAGAACGAAGCATTCATGACGTCGAATCCGTTTGAAACAGCCATCGCTGCCGTACGTTCGAGGACTTCAAGGTGAACAGCCGGGTCACGGACGATCCCTTTTTTGCCTACGTTCTCCCGTCCGGCCTCAAACTGGGGTTTGACAAGCGCGATGACGTCTCCTCCCGGCATCAGCACTGTCTTTAAAGTCGGCAGGATGAGGGAAAGAGAGATGAACGATACATCGATTGTCGCGAATTCCGGTATGCCCTCCGTGAATAGATCAGGGGTTGCATGACGGAAATTCACCCGTTCCATGACGGTCACCCTCGGGTCCTGACGGAGTTTGTAGGCGAGCTGGTTATAGCCGACATCAAGTGCGTAGCTATGGGCAGCGCCGTTTTGAAGTGCGCAGTCCGTGAAACCGCCCGTTGATGCGCCAATATCCAGGATCAGCTTGCCGGCCACACTCACCTCAAAGGTTTCAAGCGCTTTTTCAAGCTTGAGGCCCCCGCGGCTTACATACTTCATCCCGTTGCCTTTCACCTGGATATCTGCGTCAGCAGGAATCTTCTCACCAGGTTTATCCATCCTGCGGTCACCGGAAAAGACGATTCCCGCCATGACGGCCCGTTTGGCCTGTTCGCGGGTTTCAAAAAATCCGCGGTCAGCCAAGAGGACATCAATTCTTTCTTTTGGCTGCTTGGGTGTCATAGGGCATGCATGCCTTTCTGGCGGGACAGACCCACCAGTTTTTCGACCTTGTCAGCAAGAGCTTCGTCTGTCATGCCGATCTCCTCAAGGAGTTCCGGCACGCTGCCGTGTTCAATGAATTTGTCGGGAATGCCCATGCGGTCGATGATGCTTCCGTGGAATCCGTGTTCGTGCGCGAACTCGATGACCCCGCTTCCGAATCCGCCTGCCAGGACCGCTTCCTCAACAGTCACGATCGGCAATTTCCGTTCCAGGAGGTTTTTAAGCATTTCCTCGTCAAATGGTTTGATGAACCGCGCATTGACAACAGCAGCGCCGATGCCTTTTTCGCGCAACTTTTCCGCGGCGGCCAGCGCCATCGGAATGGTCGTTCCGAATGTCAGGATGGCCGCATCACGTCCTTCTGTGAGCATCTCCCATGAGCCGATCGGGATTTCCCTGAGCTCTTCATCAAGCGGAACACCCAGGCCATTGCCGCGCGGATAGCGCAGTGCGATGGGGCCGTTGTCATAGCTGACCGCTGTCCTGACCATATGCTGGCCCTCATTTTCATCTTTCGGCATCATGATCGTCAGGTTCGGCATGCTTCTGAGGAATGCAATGTCGAAGACGCCCTGGTGGGTTTCCCCATCAGCGCCGACCAGCCCTGCCCTGTCGATGCCGATAAAGACATTCAGATTCTGCCTCGCGATATCGTGGAGCATCTGGTCATAAGAACGCTGCAGGAAAGTTGAGTAAATAGCGAGGAACGGCTTCATCTCTTCGACCGCCAACCCTGCTGCCATCGTCGTAGCATGCTGCTCAGCAATTCCGACATCGAACATCCGGTCCGGGAATTCAGATGCGAAGCCTTCCAGCTTCGATCCGACCGGCATCGCAGGCGTGATTGCGACCACACGCTTGTCCTCCCGGGCAATCCGGCGGACAGTTTCCGCAATCAGCGCGCTCCAGCCCGGTGCTTTAGCCGGAGACTTGATGAGGTCGCCCGTTTCAAGCTTATATGGCCCGGTGCCATGCCAGGTGCCGATCTTGTCCTCTTCTGCCGGGCGGAAACCCTTGCCTTTTTTGGTCAGGACGTGGATGATCACCGGCCCTTCCATCTTTTTGGCGTAATTCAGATTGGCTTCAAGATCCTCGAAGCTGTGCCCGTCAACGGGACCCAGATAAGTAAAGCCGAGTTCTTCGAAAAAGACACCTGTGACGAGCAGATATTTTAGGCTGTCCTTTACCCGCTCCGCCGTCGCGGCCAGCTTGCCGCCGACAGCCGGAATCTTCTTCAGCAGATATTCAAGCTCGTCTTTTGCTTTGTTATACTTTCCGGCAGTGCGCAGCCGCCCGAGCACGTTATGAAGAGCACCCACGTTCGGCGCAATCGACATTTCATTGTCATTCAGGATGACGGTCATGTTTGTGCGCTCGGATCCGATATGGTTCAGCGCCTCAAGCGCCATCCCGCCTGTTAGTGCGCCGTCCCCGATCACCGGGATGACATGGTTGTCCGCACCCTTGATATCGCGTGCTGCCGCCATGCCCATCGCGGCTGACAGAGAAGTCGAACTGTGGCCGGTTTCCCAGACATCATGCTCGCTCTCGATTCGTTTCGGGAACCCGCAAAGGCCCCTGTACTTCCTGAGCGTAGAGAAATCACACGCACGGCCGGTCAGGATCTTATGGACGTATGCCTGGTGGCCCACATCCCAGATAATCTTGTCCTGCGGGCTGTCAAAAGCCCTGTGCAGGGCAATTGTCAGCTCCACGACACCGAGGTTCGGCCCGATGTGGCCGCCGGTAGCGGACAGCTCACGGATCAGGAACGACCGGATATCCGATGCCAGTGACTCCAATTCCCCGTTGCCAAGCTCCTTCAGGAAGGATGGATCGGAAATCTTGGTCAAATCCATCGCCATCACTCACCTTTATAAAAAAATAGGTAAAAATATTCTTTGTTCATTATAGCAGTGTCCCATCCATACACCAAACAAACGCTGTCAGGAAACGCGATGGATGATGTAATCCGCGATCAGGCGGAGGATAGGATCAGGGTCTTTCAGGAATGAAATGGCTTTGACTGCTTCTGTATGATGATGGAGCAGCTTTTGCCTTGCCCCTTCCATTGTCAGGATGGCGGGATAGGTGTTTTTCCCCTGCTCGGCGTCAGCCCCCGTCTTTTTGCCGGTAACTTTCTCGTCCCCCACAACGTCCAGGATGTCATCCTGGATCTGGAAGGCGATGCCGATGTGGCGTGCATAGCGCCTGAGCTGTTCCCGATCCGTAGCTTTCGCCTTGGCGAGTATTGCACCTGCCTCTACCGCAAAGGTCAGCAGCGCACCGGTTTTGAGCCGGTGGACGTTTTCAAGTTCGTTTTCCGAAAGCTTTTTCTGTTCGGCATCCATGTCAAGCACCTGGCCGCCGACCATGCCTTCTGCGCCCGCGGTGCGGGTAAGCAGGAGGATCAGCTCAAGCTTTTCGGCATCCGTCAGTGATGGTGCTTTGCCGATCACGGAAAAGCTTTCCGTCAGCATGGCGTCTCCCGCCAGGATGGCTGTAGCCTCACCATATACTTTATGGTTCGTCGGCTTGCCTCGTCGCAGGTCATCATCGTCCATCGCGGGAAGATCGTCATGGATCAGCGAATATGTATGGATCATCTCAAGTGCGGCGCCCACATGCAGTTCAGCGGGATGGACTTTTCCCAAGTCATGGAGCACACCGGATATCAGCAGCGGCCGGATTCTTTTCCCTCCCGCTGTCAGTGAATAGAGCATCGATTCCTTTAGCCTGGATTCCGTGTCGAGCGTCTTGACTGCCACTTCAAGCACAGGAGACAACTCACTGATCCGGCTTTCCATGAAATCTTTCAACTTCTCATTCATCGCGATTTCCTCCCTGAGCCGGATCAAAAGCTGTCGCCTCCCCGTCTTTGTCGATGAGCGTCACGAGCTGCTTTTCGGCGGACTGCAGTTTGCTGTGACAGACCGCAGACAGTTCCATTCCTTTTTTGTACAGGTCGATGGCATCTTCAAGCGGTACATCCCCAGACTCAAGCCGGCGGACGATTTCTTCCAGACGGCCGATCGCCTCTTCAAAACGGATATCTTTGGTTTCCTGTTTTTCTTCGCTCATTTATTGTTCCACGTCCTTTCGTTCTGGGGACCCTTTGACAATCGCATCAATCGTTCCGTCCCGGAATGAAATCGATACTTTGTCACCTGCATCCAATTCACCGGCGGACTTGATCACCCTGTCACCGCTTCTCACGAGGCTGTATCCCCGGTCCATGACCGAAAGCGGATTCAGCGCCTGAAGTGTGCGGACAGCCGAATCAAGTGTACGGCCCTGGCGCTGGACAGTTTCTTTTGCCGCGCGCTTGAGGCCCTCCTCCAGCCGGTTTGTGTGCTGCTGCGCCTGTGTCAGAAGCTCCCGGGGAGAGCGGGCAGATAGCCGTGCATCCAGATTGGCAATGGCCTGCCGGCGGTCGGATGCCAGCCGGGAAGCGCTTTGCCCCAGTCGCTCATCCAGAAGTTCCAGTCTTTCGGCAAATGGCCGGTATAGCCGCTCCGGAAAACTCATCGGATAAGAGGACTCAAGCCGCTCCAGCCGTTTTTGCTCTTGGCGCAGCCTGGAATGGAGGGATTGGTGGAGCCTGGATCTCGATTCAAGGATGCGCCTGGAGACCTCCACGCTGTCCGGGACAGCCAGCTCTGCGGCTGCAGTCGGAGTAGGAGCGCGGAGATCGGCCACGAAATCGGCGATGACCGTGTCGGTTTCATGGCCGACCGCGCTGATTACAGGAATACGGGAAGTGAAAATCTCCCTGGCAACCTCTTCCTCATTGAATGCCCACAGGTCCTCAATCGAACCTCCGCCCCGTCCGATGATCAGCACATCAATTCCGCCATGTCCATTGGCCTGGCGGATTGCACTTGCAATCGACGGGACGGCATTGGCTCCCTGCACTACAGCAGGGAACAGGAGCACGTCCGCGAGCGGATAGCGCCGGTTCAATGTCGTACAGATATCACGGACCGCAGCCCCTGTCGGAGCGGTGATGACCCCGACCCTGTCCGGGTAAGCAGGAATGGGCTGTTTCCATTTGGCGTTGAACAATCCCTCTTTGCCAAGCCGCTCTTTTAGCTGCTCAAATGCGATGAATAGTTCCCCGACGCCATCCGGCTGCATCGAATTCGCATAAAGCTGGTATTGGCCGGCAGCCTCATAAACATTCACATCGCCCCGGATCAGGACATTCATGCCTTCCTCCGGCCGAAATTTCAGCTTGGAGGCATTGGCGCGGAACATCGCTGCATTGATGCGGGATCGGCTATCCTTCAAGGTAAAATAAACATGCCCGGAAGAATGGAGCTTTACATTCGAGAGCTCCCCCTTGACGTAGACATCACGGAGATGGAGATCCGCATCGAACTTGCGCTTGATGTATTTGGTCAGAGCACCGACTGTCAGATAAGGGTTTTGCATGCCGGCACCGCCTCTCTCTTGAATTACAAAAATATAGCGGCAGGCCGGCACGTTCCCGGGCGCAGCCGCCGGGACGCGCCGGCCACTGGGCCGGTACCGTCACGGCAGGCAGGCTTACCGAGGGGGCCGTACCGCCCTTGCCGCATGCTTAAACAATTTTGTCGTATTCCGAAACGATCTGCCGGATGCTTACCGTCCTTCCCGGAAAGCCTTTTCGGCACTTTTCAGCGTGTTCGACATGAGCATTGCAATCGTCATCGGCCCGACTCCGCCAGGGACGGGTGTGATGGCCGAAGCAACCGGAATGACGCTGTCAAAATCAACATCCCCGTGCAGCTTTCCGTCTTCTCCCCGGTTGATGCCGACATCGATGACAACAGCATCCTCTTTGACATGCTCCCGGCCGATCATGCCTTCCCGCCCGACAGCTGCAATCAGGACATCTGCCTGGCGGGTGATGGACGGCAGGTCTGCCGTCCTGGAGTGACAGATCGTCACGGTGGCATTCGCATGAAGAAGAAGCATGGCCATCGGCTTGCCGACGATATTGCTCCGTCCCACCACTACGGCATGCTTGCCGTTCAGGTCCACTCCACGCCGCTCCAGCATGGCCATGATGCCGAGTGGCGTGCAAGGGACAAATCCCTCCATGCCTGCCATAAGTCTTCCGGCATTGACTGGATGGAACCCGTCCACGTCTTTGTCGGGATGGATCGCGGCGATGATGCGCTGCTCGTCGATCTGTTCCGGGAGCGGAAGCTGGACAAGTATGCCATGGATGGCAGCATCCCTATTGAGCCGGTCGATCTCGGCGAGAAGGTCGGCCTCACTTGTCCCGCTGCTTAATCGGATCACCTCGGAGTGCATGCCAAGCGCCTTTGTCGTGCGCTCTTTGCTGCCGACATAAGCCGAGGATGCAGGGTCTTCACCCACAAGGATCACTGCTAGTCCGGGAGTCCTCCCTTTCGCCTTCAGACGGTCGACGCCCTCTTTTACTTCTTCCTTCACTAACCCGCTGATTTCTCTGCCGTCAATAATCTTGCCTTCCACACTCTTCACTCCAAGCTATATAGGTGTCAGTCTGTGTATTTGGATAGGACGCCGTTCACAAACCGGCTTGATTTCTCATCTCCGAATGTCTTACTGAGCTCGATTGCTTCATTCAATACGACTTTGGAAGGCGTTTCTTCCATATGAAGAAGTTCGTAAACGGCCATCCGAAGCACGGTCCTTTCAACCTTCGGGAGCCGTTCCAGTTTCCAGTTCTCGAGCTTCGACTTCAACGACTCGTCGATTTCTTCCCTATTGCCATAAGTTCCCTCGACGAGGGAGGCATAGAACGGATCACGGACTTCCTCTTCCCCCGTGATATGGTCCATCGCCTCATTGGGCGTCATCTCCGTGCTGTCCAGCTGGAACAGCGCCTGCATGGCTTTTTCTCGTGCTTCATGTCGTTTCATCCGGGCAATCTCCTCTTTTTGCATCGTTCTGGACTATGATAGCATATTTTCGCCGATCCGTAGGAATCCGGAAACAAAAAGCCGCCTTTAATTGGCGGCTTTTTGTTCATGCTTAGGAAATTATAAATCGTCACTCTGTGAATAACGGCTACTCACATGGCATCCCCGGCCAGCTCCAGCGCCCAGCAACTCGCAAACTTCACCCTTCTCCACTGCGATAAGTCAACATCGGCTCGTTCCTCGCCGTGTTTCCTTTATCTCATTGCGATGGGTTCCAGTTTGTACGTTGCTAAACGGACGCTTGCGCTTTTGTTTCGGCCAGCTCCAGCGCCCAGCAACTCGCAAACTTCACCCTTCTCCACTGCGATAAGTCAACATCGGCTCATTCCTCGCCGTGTTTCCTTTATCTCATTGCGATGGGTTCCAGTTTGTACGTTGCTAACCGGGCGCTTGCGCTTTTGTTCAGGTCCGTTCTTCCGATTGGTCGAACTGGATACCGGTGATGTGGACGTTCACTTCTTCCGGTTCGATCGCGGTCATGTTAAAAACCGACTGGCGTACGTTCTGCTGAATTTCCCGGGCGACGGCCGGAACTGTGCTGCCATAGCCGACCGAGCAGTAGACGTCGATGAACAGGCCATCTTCGTTATAGTCGATCTTGACCCCTTTGCCGTGCACCGTACGGCCGAATTTCTCCGCGACACCGGAAGCGAAATTGCCCCGCATGTCCGCCACCCCTTCCACTTCGGCGGTGGCGATGCCGACGATCACTTCAAGCACTTCCGGAGCAAGCTCGACCTTGCCATAATTATCCTTGCCGGCCCCGGCGGCTGCCTCACGGGAGGAAGTCGTTTGTTCTGCCATCCGGATCATCCCTTTCTCAATGTTGTTCGGCTTCTTCAGTTTCAGCCATTACATCATATTTTTCAAGGAACTTGGTGTCAAAGTCTCCGGATTTGAAGACTTCATGATCCATGAGATTCAGATGGAACGGGATCGTCGTATCGACGCCTTCCACGACGAATTCGGAAAGCGCGCGTTTCATGCGGGCAACCGCCTCTTCACGGGTGTCTGCGAATGTGATGAGCTTGGCTACCATGGAATCGTAAAACGGCGGGATCATGTACCCCGGATAAACGGCGGAGTCAACACGGACCCCGTTGCCGCCCGGCACGATGTACATGTTTACCCGGCCTGGTGACGGCATGAAGTTACGTGAAGGGTTTTCGGCATTGATGCGGCACTCGATTGACCAGCCGTTGATCTTCACATCTTCCTGCCTGATCTCCAGCTGTTCGCCGGCAGCGATTTTGAGCTGCTGGGCGATCAGGTCGATGCCCGTCACCATTTCGGTTACCGGGTGCTCGACCTGGATGCGCGTGTTCATCTCCATGAAGTAGAATTTATCGTTCAGATGATCGTAGATGAATTCAACCGTACCCGCACTGCGGTAGCCTACAGCCTGTGCTGCGAGGACAGCAGCTTGTCCCATCTTTTCGCGTGTTTCCTGGGAAAGTGCAGGTGACGGAGCTTCCTCGACCAGCTTCTGCATGCGGCGCTGGATCGAGCAGTCACGCTCTCCAAGGTGGATCGTATTGCCGAACTGGTCGGCGAGCACCTGGATTTCCACATGCCGGAAGTTCTCGATGAACTTTTCGATGTAGACACCCGGATTTCCGAAAGCTGCCGCAGCTTCTTTTTGTGTGATCTCCACACCCTTTTTCAGTTCCGCTTCGTCGCGTGCGACGCGGATCCCTTTTCCGCCGCCGCCTGCTGTCGCCTTGATGATGACCGGGAATCCGATCTCTTTTGCGACTTCAAGGGCGCCTTCCGGTCCGTCAACGATTCCCGTGGATCCCGGAACGACCGGAACGCCGGCTTTTCTCATCGTTTCACGTGCGACATCTTTAGTGCCCATTCTGGAGATGGCATCTGCAGTCGGACCGATGAATGTGACATTCACCTCTTCGCAGAGTTCAGCGAAGTCGGCGTTTTCGGCCAGGAACCCGTATCCGGGATGAATGCCGTCACAGCCGGTCATCTTGGCGACACTGATGACGTTTGTGAAGTTCAGGTAGCTGTCTTTGGATTGTTTTGGCCCGATGCAGTATGCTTCGTCTGCCATTTCAACATGCAATGCATCACGGTCGGCTTCGGAATAAACCGCTACCGTCTGGATGCCGAGGTCACGGCATGCACGGATGATGCGGACCGCGATTTCACCGCGGTTGGCAATGAGGACTTTTTTCATCTTGTCGCCCCCCTTATTCCGGTTTGACCAGGAACAGCGGCTGGCCATACTCCACGAGTTGTCCGTCCTCCACGAGGATCTGTGCAATCTCACCGCTTGTCTCCGCTTCGATTTCATTGAACAACTTCATAGCTTCGACGATGCAGACGACGCTATCCGGCTTGACCTTGTCACCGACTGCGACGAAAGGAGCCGCATCCGGTGATGGTGACTGATAGAAGGTCCCGACCATCGGCGACTTCACTTCCAGCAGATTCTCGTCCTGTGAAACGGCTGCAGGTGCAGCTTCCTGCTGCTTCGGCTCTTCCTTTGCGACCGGCGCAGGCTGGGCAACAGGCGCGGCTGGCGCAGGTGCGGCCACAGCAGGTGCCTGGACTGCAGGGGCACTCTCGACCACCTGGAAGGCGCCGCCCTTTTTCAGCTTGATCTCGCCTTCTTCCGTCTTGTACTTGAATTCTTCAATTCCCGTTTGGTCGATCAGTTTGATGATTTCGCGGATTTCTTGAATTTTAAGCATAATGACGACTCCTCTGACTATAAATGTGTACCCTTACATTTTAGACGTTTCGAAAGGTTTTTTAAATAGCTATCACATAAAAGCGACGAATACGGTACTGAAGTACGACATTCAGCACAAGAGTACGGAATTTTCCGCAAAAGAAAAAGGCCTTGCGAAGGCCCAGTTTATTGTGCGGATTTGAAATCGACGGAGACTTGCGAGGAATCTTCCCACTCACTCTTTACGGTATAGACAATCTGGTCTGCCTGCGCGGCCGACAGTTCATCAGCGATGACACTTACCTTCACGGCGCCATCTTCTGTGCGGACGACCACATCTTCATATCCGATATCTTTGATCAGCATCTCAAGCATGGCTTCAGCTGTCTCGCGCTTTGTAAGAGATTGCATTTCGTTAAATGCCTGGTCGCGCTCTTCAGCAGTCAGGTCATCGGACGTGATTTTCTGTGTCAGCAATTCTCTTTGCTGGCTGCGTTCATTGCGCATTTCCATCCTCATCTCTTCGAACAGGTAGCTCTCCGCAAAGACCGGAGTTGCATCGCTTCCCGCTTCACCCAGCTGTGTGTCTTCAATCGTATCATCGGAAAAAATCGTGATTCCGTCAAACGGCATTGGATTACGGTCAAACAGATAGTAGACCCCAATCACCGCTACAAGACTCAGCAACGTCAGGAACCAGACACCTTTTTTCTTCACTCTCATCCCTCTTCCCCCTCGTTTTTCATTTCCACTACGACGATCCGGTGCTCGGGCAGCTGGAGAACACCTGACAGGATCCGGACAAGCTCTGCACGGACCTTCGGATTTCCCGCACCTTCCGCGACAACCAGGATCCCGCCGGAAGGCGTGTCCTTTCCGCCGCCGGATGCGTTTCCGAAGTAACCGTCAAGCGGCATCAGAATTCCGCCCCGCTCACCGTCTTCACCGTCCTGCCGGTAGATCCTGACTTTCCCGACTCCCCTGATATCCGAAAGGACCGATTCAAGCCCGGATGGCACTGCCTCCCTGCCTTCAGCGCTGTTTTCGGCGAACAGCCCCCTCATTCCCGGCAACAGGATGAACAGGCTGGCTGCCACGGCAAGCAGCAGCGGCAGGGCGCTCTTCTTAAAGGTTTTTTCCATGTCATCTCCACGCTTCCCGTCCTTTCGGTTATGGCTGTTCCGGTATATGGGAGCGGATGAATCGGTCCGGAAGCGATTACTGCTGTGCCGTTTCCCGGCCATTCATCCTGACACAATGTATGCACGGCTCGTACAGGCTATGACCCGGGCAGCAGGGAGATCAGACCAAGGATATAAATCAGCACTGCAAGCTTCATCAGCGGCATGAAGTTCTCCCTTTCATCAGCTCCGAGTACCGCGCCCAGGACCGCCAATATGCCCATGAGCCAGACAAGGCCGGCGAGCCATTCCCACATTCACTCACCCCGCTCCCGCAATGACCTTGATCAATACGATGGACAGCACTGCGGTATAAAAAATGGCGAATGCAACAATCAGCATGATTCCGCAGAGCACAAACAGTGTTTTTCCGATATCGTCAAAAAGTCCAGCGAGATCCTCATGTGCGAACGGCTCAGAAAGCGCGGCGATCCACTTGTAGAGAAAGGCTGTCAGAAGCACATAGATAACGGGGGAAAGACTCGTCACGAGCAGTGCAACAATCAAATAACTGCCGGCTATCGGAGCCATGCCGGATGAATACTTGCCGACAACCCCCATCGTATCCGTAATAAACGACCCGACCAGCGGGACATGCTGGCGCAACAGTGCTTTGAGCGGCTCCGCCAGTGCACTTCCGGAAGACCAGGCCATTGCACCGGTCGCCGTGATAAATAGCGAGTAGCAGGCGATGATGACGGAGATCGCGCCCAGAAGGGTCACCCGGATCATCTCCGAAATACGGGCGAACGGGATTTCGGGCACGAGCCTGGACAGGTAATCCAAGATAAAACTCGCAATCAGCAGGGGGACCATCCATTTGCCCCCGATCACGACGGCCCCCTGGACAAACAGGAAAACGGCGGGGTTCCAGTTGATGAGAGAAAGCGCTCCTCCTGCGGCTGCCATTCCGGCGGCCAGAACCGGATAGATGCCGAGGAACAGCACGGTCATCTTCCCGATCAGACCATCCATCATGCGAACCGCATCGATCGCCGGTCCCATCGCCGCAGCTCCTGCCGAGACAAGCAGGAAAAGCCTTGTCCACTCACGGAACTGCGGGACGAGAAAATCCGCCGCCAGAGCCGCGGCGGACAGGACGACGATCAGCACAAACAGCCTGATGGGCGGACCCGAAACTGCAGCAATCAGCTCCCACATCGTTCAAGCCCCCTTTTTCCTTACGGCAGGAGACCGACCAGAATCCCCGCCGTCTCCCCGAACTCTCTCAGCCAGATTCCGACAATCAGAAGCTGGACTGCCATGTGGGACAGCTTTCCGATTGGAGCATATCCGATCTCCCCGAGCATGTCCCTGAACGAAGCGGACAGATAAAACAGGAAGGCAGACCCGGCTATAAGGCGAATCTGCCGGGCTCCTGCCCCGTCCCAGGCAAGCGGAAGTTCCTGCAGAAGCGGTACGGCCATGCGGAAAGTCAGCTGGGCCAGCAGCAGGAAAAAGAAGATCAGCAGGAAAAACGGTGTCATCTTCGGCAGGAAGGTATCCAGGATGATTAACAGGAACACGATGATGACCGCGGACAGGATAATTTCCATCATTCCTGCCTAAGCCGAGAGCCACGAAAAGAAGGATGAGATTTCCGTGAAAAAGATCCTCAGGAACCTGAGCATCTCAGCTGTAATATACAGGTATGCAATAAAGAATATGAAAAAGGAATACTCCTTCTTCCCCGTCTGCTCAAAAAACAGGTGCAGGAAGGCGATGACGAGACCGACTCCCGCTACCCGGAGAATATCTTGAAGTTCCACATGCGGCCCCCCCGTTTTTTCGAGTGTATGCGGGTCCGGAATGGGATATGCGATGGCCCGTCCCGGCTGAAGCAATCGGGAATATTCCTTGATCATCCGGGGCGGACTGATTTTCTGCATATAAAAAAGCTGCAGACATGCGGCTGAACCCGCATTGTCTGCAACTTTTTTCGGTTATTATGCTCGGGAGACGTATTCGCCCTCTGCAGTGTTAATGACCAGGCGGTCTCCGGTGTTGACGAAGAATGGCACCTGGACGACGAGTCCGGTTTCCAATGTCGCCGGCTTGGAGCCGCCGCTCGCCGTATCACCCTTGATGCCCGGCTCAGTGTCGGTTACTTCAAGCTCTACGGTCGCCGGCAGGTCGACACCCAGTGTCTCGCTCTGGTACTGGATGATATGGACTTCCATGTTTTCCTTGAGGAATTTCAGTTCGTACTCGATCTGGCTTTCGTTAAGTTCGATCTGTTCGTAGTTGTCTGTATCCATGAAGATGTGCTGGTCCCCGCTTGCATACAGGTACTGCATGCGGCGGTTGTCGATCTGTGCGCGTTCCACTTTTTCTCCGCCGCGGAAAGTCTTTTCCGTGACGTTGCCGTTGCGCAGGTTGCGGAGCTTGGAACGGACGAATGCCGCCCCCTTGCCCGGCTTGACATGCTGGAAGTCCATGACGCGGTAGATGTCGCCGTCAACTTCGATGGTGAGGCCGGTCTTAAAATCGTTTACAGAAATCATTTGAGTTCCTCCATTTTAGAGTGTTATAGGATGATGAGTTCCTTGGGCGATGACGTCAGCAGTTCGCACCCGTCTTCGGTGATGAGCACGTCGTCTTCGATGCGCACGCCGCCTAGGCCCGGAACATAAATGCCCGGCTCGACTGTGACGACCATGCCCGGCTGCAGCTTTGTATCCGAACGGAAGGAGAGCCCGGGGCCTTCGTGGACTTCAAGACCGATCCCGTGCCCGGTCGAATGGCCGAACGCTTCTCCGTAACCGTGTTCGCTGATGTAGTCACGTGCGACAGCATCAGCCTCTTTCCCTGTCATACCCGGTTTGAGGGCACTGCATGCACGCTTCTGGGCCTCAAGGACGATATGATAGATTTTCTTCAGCTCTTCCGGCGGCTCTCCGACTGCGACCGTACGGGTGATATCGGAGACGTATCCATCGTACAGGGCACCGAAATCCAATGTCACCATATCGCCATTTTCAATCTTTTTGTCCGTGGCGACACCATGCGGCAGCGCCGATCGTTTGCCTGAAGCGACAATCGTATCAAAAGAAGATTCCGATGCACCGAGTCGGCGCATGAAGAACTCCAGCTCGTTGGAGACTTCCAGTTCCGTCATACCCGGCTTGATGAATGTCAGAATATGGCTGAACGCTTCGTCCGCGATTTTTGCTGCCCTGCGGATCGTCTCCAGTTCGTCGTCTTCCTTGACCATACGGAGCTTTTCGATTACGCCGGAAACAGGCACCCATTCCGCTTTAGCTGCCTTTTGATACCTGTCGTAATCGGCATATGGCAGTGTGTCCTGCTCAAAGCCGATTTTTTTGATTCCCATCGCGCTGACCTGTTCTGCGACCGCATCTTGCATAAGTCCCGACTGTTTTTCGATGCGGAAGCCTGCCACCTGTTCCGCGGCCTGCTCCGTGTAGCGGAAGTCCGTGATGAACACGGCATCGTCCCGCGAAATCAGTGCAGTTCCGGCAGATCCTGTGAAACCGGTCAGGTAGCGCCGGCTGTACGGGTTCGTGACGAGAAATCCGTCAATTCCGAGTTCATCGAAAAAAGCACGGAACGCATTCAGTTTATCCATGATCATTCCCCTTTTCCCATCCGAAGGAGGGCAAGCATCGCCAAGTCGTAGCCATAAGTTCCCATGCCGGATATTTGCCCGATGCATACCGGGGCTAGATAGGAATGGTGCCTGAAGGACTCCCGCTTATGTATATTCGAGATATGGACCTCGACTGTCGGGATTCCGGCATCGGCCACCGCATCACGCAAAGCGACTGAAGTATGTGTGTAGGCAGCCGGATTAAAAATGATTCCGGCCGTGCCGTCTTCAGCGGCCTGCTGGATCCGATCCACGAGGGCACCTTCGTGATTGGATTGATAAAACGCCAGTTCGGCGCCGTTGTCTTTGGCCAGCTTAAGGAGCCGTGCTTCCACATCGCCGAGTGTTTCGCTTCCGTAGATTTCAGGTTCCCTTTTTCCGAGCCGGTTCAGGTTCGGGCCGTTCAGACAGAGGATATTCATCGCCAGCCCTCCTTTCAGCAGATTCCTCACCATTTTATCATATGAAAGCAGGCGGACAACGTTTTTCACGAGTCCGCCTGCTGTTTTTTATGGAATGCCGCCGTTTCGTTGATAAACCTTGTCGCGACCAGGGTCAGCGCCGCAAATGGAACGGAAATCGACTGCCGGAAATCACCGTAGCCGCCGGGCCTCACAATCAGCCACTCAATCATTCCCGCAATCAGAAGACCGGCAACGGCGGCCGTGATGGACACCTTCCACTTCCATGTCAAAGCAAGAAGATAGTATAAAACAAGTGACAGCACAAAAACGGCAGCAAGCAGGATCAGCCACTTGGCTGCCCATGGCCCGTCCGCAAAAACACCGTAGCGTTCCGCCCAGCCGGTCGGTTTCCATTTGATGAACTTGAAGTAATGAAGGAATTTCAGGCCGGCAGTGAACATCACCGCCGCCGCTCCTGCCGTCCAGAATGGCAGCTGCTTAAACATCGGACCACCTCCGCATTTCATTATCATGATGGGATCCGCGCGGGGTGTTTATTCATGCAGCACAAGATTATCCTCGTGACTCGGCAAAACAAGCGGGGCTGTCCGAGAAGTGTATTACCAGCATAAAAAGCAAACAGCAGTGGCTCTGGTCGCTTTCCGCGGGCGTTGCCTTAGCCTCCTCGGACTCCGTCCTGCGGGGTCTTCGGCTAACGCTATTCCCGCAGGAGTCTCCCGACGCCACTGCTGTTTGCCATAGATACAAGAATTTAATTACTTATTGGACAGCCCCGCTTTTCAGATCAAAAGATGAAATTGATGATTACAGTCCGCATTTCAGCTGGGCCCCGCAGTTTGTGCAGGAATTGCATCCGCCCATTTCTTCAACCGTCCCCTTCCGGCAAACCGGGCATGTATCGCCGATTTCCGATCCGATGGTAACGTTTGTCGAGCGGAGAGCCTGAATCGTATCTACGAGGACGACCGGGCGCTTGTCCTCGACCTGTTCTTCGATTTCCACATCCGGATCGTTTTCTTCAGCTTTCAGCGTCAGCACCTGGGAGTCGCGGGATCCGTCGACATAGACCGTTCCGCCCTTTGCTCCGCCTCGGTAAAGCCGCTCGTACACTTGTTCAACCTGCTCGACCGTGAAGCCCTTTGGCGCGTTTACCGTTTTCGAGATGGAACTGTCGATCCAGCGCTGGATGACGCATTGCACGTCCGCATGTTCTTCCGGGGTCAGGTCCATCGAGGTAGCGAACCAGTCAGGAAGCTGTTCCGGATCAGCATCCGGATTGGCACGCAGATAATCTTCCACGATTTCCGCTTTGACTTCGATGAACTTCCCAAGACGGCCGCTGCGGTAATAAGTGAACGAGAAGTATGGTTCAAGCCCCGTACTCACTCCGACCATTGTGCCCGTGGAGCCTGTCGGCGCGACCGTAAGCAGGTGCGAATTTCGGATACCGTGCTCGAGGACGCCCTGGCGGATGTCCTCCGGCATGCGTTTCATGTAGCCGGTGTTGATGAACCGCTCCCTCAGTTCGGCCGTTTCTTTTTCCGTTTCACCGATCAGGAACGGGAAGCTGCCTTTTTCCTTGGCGAGCTCGATGGATTCCCTATAGGCCGTCGTCGCGATCGCTTCGAACACCTCGTCGACCAGCTGGTTGCCTTCCTCGGAACCGTAGCGTTTTCCGCAGTAGATCAGCAGGTCCGCCATTCCCATGACGCCAAGTCCGACACGGCGCTCGCCGAGTGCCTGGCGTTCGTTTTCCTCAAGGAAGTACGGGGTAGCATCGATCACATTGTCCTGCATGCGGACGCCTGTCCTTACAGTTTCACGCAGCTTGTCGTAGTCGACCCTGCGTGTTTCTTTGTCAGCCATCTCGGCCAGGTTGACCGCGGCAAGGTTGCAGACAGAGTAAGGGGCGAGTGGCTGCTCCCCGCAAGGGTTGGTGGCAACGACCTGCTGGCCGTATGCTTTTGCATTCGTCATATCGTTGGCATTGTCGATAAAGAATATGCCGGGCTCCGCAGAGTAAGTGGCACAGATATTGATGAGGTTCCACAATTCACGGGCTTTCATCGAACGGTAGGTGCGGATAGCGTATCCGCGCTTTTCCCATTCACGCACATCCCCTACCTGATGCCATTGTTCGTTGTACTCGTTCATCTCTTCAGGAGAATATTGCTCGACATACGGGAAGCGGAGATTGTGTTCACCGTCTTCTTCAACTGCCTTCATGAAGTCGGATGTAAGAGTGACAGAGATGTTTGCACCGGTCAGGAACTCCGGGTTGTGGACAGAATAGGTCCCGCCATCACGGAGCTTATGCTCGGCGTCGCGGATGATCGCCTCGCTGAAGCCGCCGTATCCGGGAATATGTTTGTAGTTGACGATCCCCTGATACATGGCTTCTTCCTGCTGGGTGAACGGCTTGAACTTCAGTTTTTCTTTTGCAAGTTTGCGGATATGCCCATCATTCGTGTTTTCGACCAGGAAGCGGAGAATCCGCGGGTTCTGCATTTTTGAGATGATGAACTCGACGATGTCCGGGTGCCAGTCGGCAAGCATGATCATCTGCGCACCGCGACGGGAACCGCCCTGCTCAACTAGATGGGTGAGCTTCGCAATATCATCCAGCCACGAAACCGATCCGGAAGATTTGCCGTTCACGCCGCGCGCAAGCGTATTGCGCGGGCGAAGCGTAGAGCCGTTGGTTCCGACACCGCCGCCTCGGCTCATGATTTCCATCACCTGCTTACGGTGGTCCGAGATGCCTTCTCGGGAGTCTGCGACAAACGGCATCACATAGCAGTTAAAGTATGTGACGTCCGTATCGGCACCGGCACCGTACAGGACACGGCCAGCCGGGATGAAGTTAAGCGAAACGAGCTCTTTGTAGAAACGGTTGAACGAAGCCTGGCGTGTTTCTTCGTCCTTCTCGACGGAAGACAGCCCCGTCGCATTACGCTTGGCGATCTGCTCGTAGAAAACTTCCAGCGGTTTCTCGATGACATCGATCGGACGGGTGACGATGCCCTTTTCCTGCTCTTGCGGATGGTCGATGGCGGAGCGGTAATCCGGTTCGATCCAAATGTCCGCCAACCCATTTTCCGCATCAAGGGAGAGGATATAACCGAGTCCGCGTGCAGGGAACTTAGGATCTTCCTTGACCGTAAGGACGACGTAGTCCCCTACCCCTAGTGTTTTCTTTTCGGTATCCTTGAACGAATAGCGATCGATCATGACCAGCCGGGAGACTCCTTTATGACGAATCTGCATCTCCTCAGTGACCGGATGGACCTGTGGAAAACCGGCAATGTCCCTGTTCAGTTTCGAAACGTCCAGCGTCGGTTGGTTTTTGTGTGAAGCGATGACCAATACCATGACCTCCTCGAATATCCTTTATGATAGATACTATATCTAGTATTATGTACTTCCCAACTCTACTACATGTTGAAACCAGGCATCAAGGACAGAATTTCGACCTTGACATTTCCGGATCTTCCGAGATGCCATGCGGCTACTGGCTCCGACATGTTTCGACAGGAAACGAGTCCATTAAAATTGATACGAAAGTCCCTGTTTCACTTCTTGAAGTTCCATGAGTCGTTCGCATACTTTTCCTTTTCCAATGCTTGTACAAGATCCAAAATTTCCTTATTTGGTTCCCTGGTGATGAATTCGATATCAAGTGCTTTTTGGAAGCCCGTACGGAATGCCTCTGCCACTTCGTCCATCGCAATGCTGCGGCCGGAGAGCTCCTCTATGGAGACAGCCTTGTTCTTGAGCTTATCCTTCATTCTTTGCCGGTGTCCTTCGGAAGCGAAATGGAATACGGAGACCAGCTTGTCCAGATCCATCGAAACAGGGATTGCACCATGCTGTAGGATGACGCCCTTCTGACGTGTCTGTGCGCTGCCTGCCGCTTTCCTGCCTTCAACGACCAGTTCATACCAGCTCGGCGCATCAAAGCAGACGGCGCTTTTGGGCTTTTTCAGTGCATCCCGCTCCTCTGTGCTGGACGGGACGGAAAGTTCAGCGTTAAGTCCGAGGTTCCGGAATCCCTCAAGCAACCCTGCACTGATGACTTTGTAAGCCTCAGTCACGGTTGCCGGCATCTGCGGATGAGATTCCGATACGATGATGCTGTAGGTTAGCTCCCGGTCATGAAGCACGGCACGGCCGCCTGTCTGCCGCCGGACAAAACCGAGCCCCATCTCTTTCACCTTCTCCAGATCCACCGCTTCAGCTGCCTTTTGGAAATAACCGATGGACAGCGTTGCCGGGCTCCATTCGTAAAAACGCACAACAGGCGGAATCAAGCCTTTGGAGTGTAGGTCAAGCAAAGCCTCATCCATCGCCATATTGTAGGAAGCACTCTGCGGTCCGGAGTTGATGAAAATCCATTTCTCTGTCATTCCTGACTTCCCCTTTCAAAAACACAATGGACTTAGTTTATCATAAACGGGATGCGTTTTTTGATTGGATCAGCCAACATCTTATCCTGTCATGGACGAACCGCATGAGTTCTTTTATAATCTTAGGGAGAGAGAAAGGGGAAAATGGCTTTGGAATCACTTTATATCATTTCCGCGATCCTTTTCGGATTGATTATCTACCTGCTCGTGACCCTGCTAAGGACCCGCAAGGCGGTGACTGCGCTTAATCAGGAGGAGTTTATCGCGGGCTACCGGAAGGCCCAGCTGATCGATGTGCGGGAGCAGAAGGACTTTGATGCCGGACATATCCTCGGAGCCCGCAACATCCCGTTCACGCAGTTCTCCCAGCGCTACAAGGAGATCCGCCCGGACAAGCCGGTCTATCTGTATGACCAGAACGGTTCCCGGAGCGGCCGGTCCGCGCTCTATCTGAAAAAACGGGGCTATGGACAGCTCTATATGCTCCAGGGCGGTTTCCGTCAGTGGACAGGGAAAGTCAAAACGAAAAAATAAAGACAAACGCCTCCGCGCAAGCATTGCTTGCCGGAGGCGTTTGTTATTGGGCACCCTATAATTAAGGCGCCGATGCGGAAAAGGCCCGCACGGATGCGGGCCTTTTCCATTTATGACCAATCAGTTGACGGCAACCGCTTCAGGAGCCTCAGGACGGTTGTATTTCAGTACCGGCTTGCGTGCTGCCTGAGTTTCATCCAGGCGGCTTACGACAGTGGTGTGCGGGGCTTCCTGGACAATTTCAGGGTTTTCTTCCGTCTCACGTGCAATCTGGATCATTGCATCGATGAATGCATCAAGTGTTTCTTTGGATTCCGTTTCCGTCGGCTCGATCATCATGCCTTCCTCGACATTAAGTGGGAAGTAGATGGTCGGCGGGTGGAAGCCGAAGTCCAGCAGTCGCTTGGCAATATCAAGCGTGCGGACGCCAAGCTGTTTCTGACGACGGCCGCTCAGCACAAATTCATGCTTGCAGTGGCGGTCATACGGCAGGTCAAAATGAGGAGCCAGTCGGCGCATCATGTAGTTCGCGTTAAGCACCGCGTATTCCGATACGAGCTTCAGGCCTTCTGCACCCATGGAGCGGATGTACGAATATGCGCGCACATTGATGCCGAAGTTGCCGTAGAACGGTTTGATCCGGCCAATCGACTGCGGGCGGTCATAGTCGAACGTGAACGCATCGTCTTTCTTCACGAGAACCGGTTTCGGCAGGAATGGAACGAGTTCCTTTTTGACACCGACAGGACCGGAACCGGGTCCGCCGCCGCCGTGAGGGCCGGTAAACGTTTTGTGGAGGTTGAGGTGGACGGCATCGAAGCCCATGTCCCCCGGACGCACCTTGCCCATGATGGCATTCAGGTTCGCGCCGTCATAGTAGAGCTTGCCGCCCACACCGTGGACGATTTCCGCCATTTCGAGAATATTTTCCTCGAACAGGCCGAGCGTGTTCGGGTTCGTCAGCATAAGCGCTGCTGTGTCTTCTCCCGCCACACGCTTCAGGTCCTCAATGTCGACAAGACCGTTTTCGTCAGATTTAACTGTAATTGTTTCAAGGCCTGCTACCGTTGCGGAAGCAGGATTCGTTCCGTGTGCGGAGTCAGGAATGATGACCTTCGTCCGGTTGTGGTCTCCGTTCGCCTCATGGAAGGCGCGGATCATCATGAGTGCCGTCCACTCGCCGTGTGCTCCGGCAGCGGATTGGAGCGTCACTTCGTCCATGCCCGTGATCTCAACCAAGTGTTCCTGCAGATCGTACATCAGGCCCATTGCCCCCTGGACGGAAGACTCTTCCTGGAGAGGGTGGACGTTTGCGAATCCGGACAGGCGGGCGGCAGATTCATTAACTTTCGGATTGTATTTCATCGTGCATGAGCCGAGCGGGTAGAAACCTGAATCCACACCATGGTTGCGGCGGGAAAGCGCTGTGTAATGGCGCATAATATCAAGTTCGGAAGCTTCCGGCAGTTCTGCGGGCTCCTCGCGGAGAAGTCCTTCCGGAAGCAGGGCGGAAAGATCGGTTTCCGGAACATCAAGTTCCGGAAGTCCGTATCCGATCCGGCCTTCTTTACTGATTTCAAAAATAAGCGGCTGGTTTTCTTTATGCATGGATGGCCTCCATTTCCTGCACAAGTGCATCGATTTCTTCCTTCGTCCGCTGTTCGGTCACCGCGATAAGCATATGGCCTTCCAGCTCAGGATAAGTCAGTCCGAGGTGATATCCGCCGATGATCCCTGCATCGAGCAGACGGCGGTTCAGGTCTGCAACCGGCTCTTTGCACTTCACGACAAATTCGTTGAAGCTTGGGCCGCCGAATACGACTTCATAGCCGGCTTCCCGGAAAGCTCGGATGGCGTACTGTGTTTTGGAGATGTTTTGCAGGGCCATTTCACGGACCCCCTGCTTGCCGAACGCCGACATGGCGACAGATGCGGCAAGAGCGTTCAGTGCCTGGTTCGAGCAGATGTTGGACGTCGCTTTGTCACGGCGGATATGCTGTTCGCGCGCCTGGAGCGTCAGTACATAGCCGCGACGGCCTTCCTCGTCATTTGTTTCACCGACGAGGCGGCCCGGAACCTTGCGCATCAGCTTCTTTGTAACAGCGAAATAGCCGCAGTGCGGGCCGCCGAAAGCTTCCGGAATGCCGAATGGCTGCGCATCACCGACCGTGATGTCGGCTCCCAGTTTGCCCGGAGGCGTCAGAACCGCAAGCGCCAGCGGGTTTGAAGAAACGACGAACAGCGACTTGTTGTCATGTGCGATATCGGCCGCTTCCTGGATATTTTCGATCTGTCCGAAGAAGTTCGGGTACTGTAGCATGACCGCTGCAGTATCTCCGTCGATCATACCGCGGAGCGCTTCATAGTCTGTCACGCCATCTTTGAGCGGAATCACTTCAACATCAATCGACTGACCGAGTGCATAGGTCTTTACGACATCACGGTATTCAGGATGGACAGCTTCCGAGACCAGAAGCTTTTTCCGGCGTGTATGAGCTGCAGCCAGCATGCCAGCCTCGGCCAATGCGGTTCCTCCGTCATACATCGAGGAGTTGGCGATGTCCATGCCAGTCAGTTCACAGATCATGGATTGGAACTCGAAGATCGCCTGGAGTTCCCCTTGGGAGAATTCAGGCTGATACGGCGTGTACGCCGTATAGAATTCGGAACGGGAAATGACATGGTCGACGATGACCGGCTTGTAGTGATCATAGACTCCTGCCCCAAGGAACGATGCGTGGGAGTTGCTGTCGGCATTTTGGCCGGCAAGTTCGGAAAGCTCTTTTAAAAGATCCGTCTCGGACAACGCCGGTTTCAGGTCGTAGTCACGGTCAAAACGGACTTTTTCAGGAATGTCACTAAACAGATCATTGATGGATTGGACGCCGATCGCGTCGAGCATTTGTTTCTTGTCCGATTCAGTCATCGGCAAATAACGGTGCTTCATCATTCTGGACCTCTTTCTGATTTAGGATTTCGCGCGCTTATAAAACGGGGTTTCGACAATTTCAGCCTTGAGGCGCTTTTTGCGCACTTCCACTTCCACTACATCGCCCAAAACAGCATGTTCAGTACCGATGAGGATATTTCCGATATTTGCACCCAATGTCGGGGATTGTGTGCCGGTCGTTACCTCGCCGATTTTTTCGTCTCCCTTGTAGACTGCGTAACCCGTACGCGGAATCCCTTTATCGATCATCCTGATCCCTGCAAGCTTCCGGGGAACGCCCTCTTCCTTCTGCCGGACGAGAACTTCCTTTCCGATGAAATCGTCTTGCTTGCCGACTTTAACCGCAAAGCCGAGACCTGCTTCCAACGGGGAGATCGCATCGGACATTTCCTGGCCGTACAAGGGAAGCCCTGCTTCAAAGCGCAGTGTATCACGGGCGCCGAGACCGGCAGGCACAAGACCGTCCTTTTCGCCTTCCTTCAGGATCTCTTCCCATAGCACACGTGCGGATTCCGGGGAGGCATAAATTTCAAATCCGTCCTCACCCGTATAGCCCGTGCGTGAAATGAGCGCCTGATGGCCGGCGATGCTGACTTGATCCTTAAAGCGGAAGAACTTGATTTCTTCGAGCGGTTCATCTGTCAGCCTTGCGAGGATTTCCTGAGCCTTCGGTCCTTGGAGAGCCAGAAGTGCGTAGTCATCGGACACATTTGTGACCGTAACATCACCTTCCACATGCTGCTTCATCCACTCCACATCTTTGTCCGTGTTGGCAGCATTGACAACAAGAAAATACTTATCATCGGACATCTTGTAGATCAGCAGGTCATCGATCGTGCCGCCCTGCTCGTTGCACATGATGGTATATTGGGCGCGTCCTTCCACTAGCTTCGAAACATCATTGGTCATGAGCTTCTGAAGAAAAGCTGTGCTGTCTTTTCCTTCTACGAATACTTCACCCATATGGGACACATCGAACAAGCCCGCCTTCGTACGTACCGCTTCATGTTCCGATTTAATGCCGGAAAACTGGACGGGAAGATCCCATCCACCAAAATCGATCGTCTTCGCCCCGTGACCGGCATACAGGTCATATAGTGGGGTGCGCTGCAAGGTGCTTTCAGCCATTGCACTTCTCCTCCGTTTCATCCAGATGTAAAAAAGGACAGAGAGACCCGTAAAATCGGGTCCTCTGTCCTGTCACCTGAAAGTTTTCCTGGTCGGTTTTCCTCGTTGGTGGCCGGCTGGTCCGGCGCTCTCCAGAGATGCGTCCTGTACGAGTCTTTTTGCCTGAGAGATTCATAACACCCGTTACTTGCTCCTTCGGCGACGCATTCACGCGTTCTCTCCCCGTACATTCATCCGCCCGGCAGATGCCGGTTATTCAGCTGTAGTTAAAGCGAAAGTTCTGCCGCTTTGCCTATATCCTAACATTGAATTTTGAGGAAGGCAATAATTTTTAAAAAATGGTTTGAGAACCGAACGTTAAAAAACCGGAAACCATAATAGTTCGGCTTCCGGTAGTTTTTTATCGTTTTCCTTTTCCTTTTAGCCGTCTGACCTGTCTGGCAGCATAATCTGTTGCCTGGCGCAGGCTCCGGCCTTGGGTATTGATTGTGATATGGGCGGTTTTTCTATAGACTTTTTTCCGCTCATTAAAGAGCTGCTGGAGTTCCTCACGTGTCGAGCGCTGGACGATCGGGCGGTTCTTGTCCGTCTTGATTCTCCTCCAGATTTCGAAAAATGGGGCATTCAGGAAAAGCACAAGTCCAGTCTGCCGGAGGAGCTTCCGATTTTCCGGTCGCATCGGTGTCCCGCCGCCCGTCGAGATGATGCACCATTCATCACGGAAGTTTTTCAGAAAGTCGGTTTCCAACTGACGGAAGTGCTCCTCGCCGTACTGTTCAAAAATCTGCGGAATCTTCATGCCCGCCTGTTTCTCGATCTCCCTGTCCATGTCGTAGTACGGGAGACGCAGCGCGTAGCTCAGCCGCTTCCCGATCGCCGACTTCCCCGAACCCATGTAGCCGATCAGGTATACCTTCTTCATCTTCCCACCTGCCTAAAAGCGGTTCCGCTTCGCTAAAATACGACTCGATTTTACTAATCGTATCACGAGCGTGGGAAGATTCCAATAACGTATAAGCCTGCAATTGTGCCAGATATGCATTCGTTGCAAAAAGAATGAACACGGAAACTAGAAAAATGAGGAGAATCGCAGCCGGCAGGATGCCGCCAGTTTCATTTCTTAGTTTGAAGAAGATGGTGCATCGACCTCCTTTCTTTTCCGTCCATGAACACGGCGCTGACAGACAAGACACCTTCTTCAACCGAAAATCTGACGGATCGGACTCCTGTCAGCATCGGTTCATGCCCCTGGTCGTTCACCCGCTTGCGGATCAGGGATGCCGCGGGATAATGACCGATCTCGGTCACCTTATCTCCCGTGATGATGCGGAGCCGGCTCCCGCCATCGAGGATGTGCACCCCTTCCACTTCTCCGAGATAGTCAGCCAGTTCATACCGGAACAGCTCCCATTCAACAGAAGAAGGGTCCCCTATGTGATGAGCCATTTCTGCCGAATACCTGAAAAAGCCGGCAAACAGGATGAAAAATAACGAGAAAATCGCCAAATGGAGCAGAGCCTCGACAAATGTATATCCAGCTTCACTGCTCTGTCCCGTAGCAGCGTGATTGCCATCCGGACAAGGTCTTGTACGAAACACAGATTCCCCCTCCCTGCATCCTCCAGTCAAACATGACACCGTCCATCATGCGCGACCCTTCAACTGCTCCGGTCAGATGATGACCATCCACCGCATCGGAGGCGACAGAGGCTGCCTGGGCAGCGAGTCTCTGGTCTTCCAGTACAATGGCCATCCGGTCCATCAGCGGAAAAAGCGTCGAAAAGATGATGTAGACAATAAGCAGCGACAGGAGGGATTCCGGAAATGAGAAACCCCGTTCATTCCCCAATCGTGACCCTCCCTTTTCCGATGTGGATGATGAGCGTCTTGACGCCTTCCGGTGTACGGAAATTCAATGTCCCGAAGGACCTGGCTGAGCCCTGGCCGGTGAACTCCACCTGCTTCAGTGTACTGAATTCCGAGAGCGATACTCCTTCCGGCAGTTGTCGCCTGAAAAGGATGGAGGAACGTGTTCCGGAGGCCACATAGTTTCCATCCGCAAGAAAAACGATCTTCGTGTACTCTTCATTTGCGACGGCATGCATCTGGATGGCCTGGATATCGAGCTTAAGCTGGTCCTCGAACGGAATCGGCTCCTGGTTCTGCAGCGCCTTTGAAGCAGACACTGCATATCCGACGCCGGTCACGGCCATGACCACTGCCAGCACGAGCAGCATCTCGGTGAAAGTGAATGCTTTTGAGTCAAGGTGCCGTCGCAGTGACAACACCGTTGTTCACGACAATCGTCCTCCCGTCAGAGCAAGAAAGGTCCCCATCCTCAAGGTAATCCGGCTTCAAATCGGCCTCCGATTCCGGATTTTGCTTATTCTCTATCTTGTAAGCCTGAACCTGGCCTTCAACCATCTTGACCAGGGCATTACAGCCCGTCTCGTCAATCTCGGCTGCCCGCTTGGTCACATTAGGTATCGCAAGCAGGATCAGTACGGAAATCACAAGTAGGACGATCATCATTTCAATCAGGGTGAAGCCAGATTGGTTTATTAGTTTCTTCAACTTGAGTTCCCCTTTCATTGGAGTTCGATCATACTGTAGACCGGCAGCATCAGGGCCAGATAGGCGCCCATGATACAGACTGCCAGAATTCCAAACAACACGGGCTGAACGACGGCAATCAGCTTTTCCGATTCCTCTCCGATTTTTTCATCCATCAGTTCACTGTAGACAAGCATTTCCCTCGGCAAGTGGCCGCCTTCCTCCCCATGTCGGATGAATGATGGAAAGTCAGGCATAAATCCACCGGCATGACGGACTGCTTCATGGAGCGGATCTCCGGTAAGAATCCGGGATTCGACATTTCTCGTGATCATCGCTAGCATGGAATTGCTGTCCTGCGCGGCCACGATGCCGAGTGCCTGCTGAAGCGGAATGCCTCCCCCCAGAAGCGTTCCCATCTCCCGGGCAAATACAGTGGTCTGCCCCATTCTGACCCACTTGGAAAGCACAGGTACCGATAGTGCAGTCCTAAGCCTTTCTTCCGCCGGTTTTTTTGCCCAGATCAGATAAACCGGAATAGCGACAGCAATAAAGATCAGCACTACGCCTGCAATCACATCAGGCAGCCTCAGAAGATAGGCGGAAAGGGCGACCGCATCTTCCCCGCCTCCCCTGCTGCTCAGCATCTTTTCCATGTTCGGCATAAACATCGTTCTGAACAAAATGAACAGCAATGCAATAAAACAGAAAAGGACGGCGGGATAAAAAGTGGCTTTCCGCATTTTCTCCATCGTCCTTCCCCTGCGCCCGAGTCGCCCGGCGACTGTCCGTAGTGACTCCGGCAAATTGCCGTGGCTGACGGAAATCCCGACAGGAATTAGAAGTGCGGAGGAAAATCCGACATCCGCGAGAATTTCCTCGGGACTTTTTCCTGAACGCAGATTTTTTTCCAGCGCGCGCTCGGCTCCGCTCGGATCACTGATATGGTGAGGAAGCAGCATCCGGACAGAATCATGGAAGGTATAACCTTCATCCATCAGCCCGGCAGCCCGGGAAAGGAACCGTTCCGGTTGGTGGAGCCGGATTTTCTTTGACCGCCTTATACGGAGCCGGGACATTTTGCATCGCCTCCTTCCGGTCAAGCGTCAGTTCTGACGGCATGACAAACGGATCCCCTTCCTGCAGGCACCGGAACGCTTTGCCGAGCAGGTGTCCGTGGAGGATTTCGTAAATTGCTCTTTGACCGCTGCCGCCTGAAGACAGCCGCTGGGCACAAATCATGTATACCGTCTGTCTGAGTTCTTCCAGCTGGATGCCGAATTCCAACATCCTGAACAGGCTTCCCGCTGTATCTTTGGAGTGGACGGTCGCCACAACGAGGTGCCCCGTCAGCGCCGCCTGAACGGCGACTTTTGCTGTATCCGCATCGCGGATCTCTCCAATCATGATGACATCCGGCGAATGTCTGAGAATTGCCTTGAGTCCGGTTGAATAAGTGATGCCTGCCCGCTCATTCACCTGGATCTGCAGAAGGTGCGGCTGGCTGCGTTCGACCGGATCTTCAAGAGAGATCACATGCCGCCCGAGTGCCTCTGCGCAATGGCGGGTCACCGAATACATTGTGGTCGTCTTGCCGCTTCCTGTCGGGCCGGTAAAGAAAATCATTCCCTGCCGTTTTTCAGCGGCCCCGAGAAGCAGATTGACAGCCTCCATATCATCCGTCAGCTCCGCCACAGGACGGGCATCCTCTTGCGCCTGGAAGCGGATGGCCGCACTTTCCTTCTTGTTGACAGAGGGCAATGTTGAAATGCGGAAAGAGTAAAGGGCATCTCCAAAGACAAGGGAAAATGCACCGCTTTGCGGTTTTCTGCGCTCTCCGATATCAAGTGAGGATAGGTACTTATAAAAGGAGATGATCCGCTCACCGAGTTCGACGGGGATTTCCGATGCCGTAATGATCCCCCTTCCTTTTCTGTGCTGGATTTCATAAGAATGGCCTGACGGGTTCAGGTGAAGGTCTGTCGCGCCTTCCCCGACTGCCCGGCTCAGGAGTTCCACGGCTTTTTCTTCGATGACGTTTTCCACCGTACTGCCGCCTCCCTGCCTACTGTAATCGACAGGAAAGGACCGCACTCCCCTGTCAGTTCGAGTATAGGCCGGCACCGGGGCGGTTGGTAGTTAATCCGGCACCTTTGCAAAATGGGCCAATATCCGATGACGTTATTGAAAAATGCAAGGCGAAAAGGGGGCAAATTTGAATTTTGATGATTTAACATTGACAACCTTTTGTCACAATCTTGCTATCGGAATCAGTTTGCACCGCACAGTCAAAACCTATATAATGAATGGGAGATGATTATGGCACCGTTGTAAAGGAGGGAACACGCGTGGATAATATGTTCAAGCTTTGTGGCTTCTGGACAGGCATTTTCGCGGTCATGTTCTATATCGGAGACATGATGACACCGTCATTGCTCATGTTGGCAAGCACCGGATTCTTCATTCTATTCGGATATCTGAAGTTGACTGAACGCATGTACTTATATCTTTTCGGCGCTTACTTGATGGTCTTCATGGTCGGGTTCAGCTATTACACGAACTTCATTCATGTGCCGGGCGCAGGACATTAATTAAAATGTGAAACAAAAAAACAGCCGGATTGGCTGTTTTTTTATTGCTCAATTATCCGCGAAAAAACGGATTCAACCTCTTTTCGTCACCGATTGACGTCGGGTCCATGTGGCCCGGAAGGACTTCGGTCCCTTCAGGCAACGCGAATAGTTTTTCCCGGATCGAGCTGAGCAGTGTTTCATGGTCGCCTCCCGGCAAGTCGGTCCGGCCGATGCTCATGCGGAAAAGTGCGTCGCCGCCGACGAGAACCCCTTCACGCTCAAAGTAAAATGCCACGCTGCCCGGAGAATGGCCCGGCACATGGAACGTACTGAATTCGAAATGGCCGTCCGTGCGTTGTCCGTCTTCGCCGATAAGCCGGTCCGGTGCGTCTGTGCGGATATCTGGAAGATCCGCATACCTGCCGGATCCGTTCAGCATCGGATCACCGAGCCATTCCTGTTCCGCTGAATGCAGATGGACCGGTATGCCGTAGCGTGTCCGGAGATCCTCCACCGCTCCGATATGGTCAAAGTGTGCATGGGTCAGGTAAATTGCTGTTGGACGAAGATTCAGCTTTTCAATTTCCCCCGCAACCTTTGCGGCTTCCTCTCCCGGATCGAAAATCAGGCACTCGCCGGTTTCCGCTTCGGCGATGTAGCAATTCGTCTGCAGCGGACCGAGCGGATATCGATGGAATTTGATCATTTGTCTGTTCACCCCGAGCCCATTATAGCATGGCGGGTTGCCGGTGTTCATACATTCGACACGATTTGCGCTCGACAAATGAAGGTCCTTTCATTACAATAGAAGAGGAGTTTATACGTGATCTGAATCATTATCGGACTCATTGTCGGAAGGAGTGTCACCGATGAACTTACTGATGGTTATTTTTGGACTTATTGCGATTTTCGCAGCAATCGGAACAGTCCAGGCTTTCAAGGAACGCAATATCCTGAGCATTCTTTTCAATTTGGCTGCATTCGTCGTCTTCGGGGCCTTTGTCGTTCTTACGATCGCTTTCCAGGGCTACCCGCCAACACTTCACTGATCCCAACAAAGGACCGGCAAACATGCCGGTCCTTTTGCATTTTCGAGAATAAAAAAGGCGATTCCGGTCATTTCCCGGAATCGCCTTTTATTTGTTCCATCCAATTCACGACAGTCCCATCGTCCGCATTAAATAGCAGCTCGCTCATCGCACCGGTCAGGCAAAAAGAAGTCTCCGCGGAACAGGTCATAACCGGCGAATCGACCCTCGCCGCTGACTTCCGGATTCCGCGCGTGGAAATCACTGCCGGCTGCCACTGAGCGACTTCTTCCACGGCCTCTGTCTCCGTCGGCAAGAGCGTTGCAAACCGTCCCGGACCTGCAGGTTCAATTTCCGCCGGAAGAAGCCCGAGCCACCGGTCTCCCGAAGGAAGACTCATGACCGGAAGCCAATCCCCTTTTCCGCTGCCGATCAAATAGCCGATGCTGCCGTCAGCGGCGGCTTCGGCGATGGCGAATAATTTGCCGTCCGTTGAGAATTCCAGGACATTCTCCGCAATCACGGTTCCTTTGCCGTCTACGAGCGTTCCCCCGTCTTCCAGATTGCCATCATCCAGCACTTCAATCACTCCGCCAGCTCCTGCCCATACCGGAAAAGGCCCGGCATCTTCAACCGGTTCAAGGGATCCGGAAGATGCATCTGCCAGGAAGACTTCATAGTCCCAATATTCATCAAAAGCTGTCACATAAAGCTTTGTCCAGTCATCAGGATTCCAGGACCATGCAATATCATGGGACTCCACGATAATGTCCTCTTCGGCAGTATCGTCACCGATCAGCCGAAGATGGGCCTCCCCCTCCCCTGCATCCAGCCTGAGCAAAAGTCTGCCGGACGGGTGGCTTTCCGCCTCAGTGATCATGAGTTCCGTCCGGACGATCTCTTCGGCAGCCCCTTTTTCCGGTTCTACCGCGTACAGGACTGAACCCCCGGTTTCTTCGGAAGAGACGGCCAGAATCCTGCCTCCCGCATCAAACCCCAGGACAAGCGGATCTTCTCCGATATCAGGAATGGCCCGGGTATTTTCTTCAGGTTCTTCGGCACCTTCAGCTGTTCCCCCCGCTTCTGGCGGCGTTTCTTCCTCAGGCGCACAACCGGCTGTCACCAAAATAATGGCGAGCAGTCCGGCAAGCATCCGTTTTTTAATCACCCATAGCCCCCCCGTTTCGTTATCGTTATGTAAAAAAGCCTGTGCGGCAATAGTTCCGCACAGGCTTTAGTCAATCGGCTTCGCGCAGTTCAAACTCCTGCCCGGAAACCGGCTGATTTCTATAAAATCTCAGCAAGTCGCCGTTGATGATCATATCCGAATACTTCAGTTCCTGCTGAACTTTCTGCAGACCTTCTTCACAGGCAGCCGGATCCCCTTCTTCCCTTGTGGAGAGGTCGTAGCATACTTCGCCGGCATAGATGTTCTCCGGTGTAATGAAGCGGCCGTCGCGGAAGGCAACGAACTCGTCGTGCTCAGGAGAGAATATGTCTGTGCCGAACTGGATGTCATCCTTCGTCTCAATGCCCATCAGGTGCAGAAGCGTCGGCCGGACGTCGATCTGGCCGGCGAGCTTCTCGACAGTTTCCCCTTCCCCGTAGCCAGGAATGTGGATGAACATTGGAACTTTCTGGAGTTCCGCAGAAACAAGCGGCGTAATCTCTTCACCAAGATACTTGCTCATCGCCTTGTTATGGTTTTCGGAGATGCCATAGTGGTCTCCGTACATGACAATGATTGAATTGTCATAGAGCCCTTTTTCCTTCAGATCATCGAACAGGCTCTTTAAAGCTTCATCCATATAGCGGACCGCCTGGAAATAGCGGTTCAGTGTTCTCGAATTTGAATCATATTCCGGAATCAACTTGTCCTCTTCATCGAGCGTGAACGGATAGTGGTTTGTGAGGGTGATCATCCTGGAATAAAACGGCTGCGGCATTTCCGACATGATGTCCGCAGACTGTTCAAAGAACGGAATGTCTTTCATTCCCCAGTTTACTTCCTCTCCTTCACCGACCGTGTAGCTCTCAATGTCGTAGAAGTGATCAATATCAAGTGCCTGATACATCATGTCCCGGTTCCAGAAGCTTTTTCCGTTCGGGTGCATGACGTTTGTGTAATAACCGTTATCCCCGAGTTTCTCAGCCATCGAGTTATAAGTGTTCCCGCCGTGGGTGAAGAACACCGCACCTCCGCTCAACGGATAAAGGGAGTTCTCCACGATAAACTCGGAGTCGGATGTCTTCCCGAGACCGGTCTGATGGTAGAAGTTCGGGAAATAGAAAGTATCCTTGTCTTGGGTCAGGCTGTTCAGGAACGGTGTGACCTCATGGCCGTTCATATCGTTATTGATCACAAAGGACTGGAGAGACTCCATCGAGATCGCAATGATATTGCGCCCTTCGGCAACTCCGAACATTTCAGGATCAGGTTCTGCATGGTTGGCCGAAGTGTAGTTCTCAATTTCGGTCAGCTCGGTGCCATCGGCAAGTGCGCGCTGGGCATGGGACTTTGTCTGAATATAGATATCGTAGAGATGGTAGTTGTACATTCCCAGGTTCTTCACGAGCAGTTCACGGTCGAAACTCCGCGTAAGGAGCTGCGGGCGTTCCGTTTCGGCAAGGCCGAGGTTCAGGACAAGCAATGCAGCGGTCCCGACAAAATAAAGCCTGCGGAACATTGGACGCACCGCCGCCTTCACTGCGGGCTCTCCCATTTTTTTCGCTGCAAACCAGATGATCAGGATATCCGCGAAGTAAAGTGGGTCATGGATTCTCAGGCTCGACAGCACGGAAGATCCAAGGTCTCCAAAGTTATTCGTCTGGAAGAGCACAGGAAGCGTGATGAAATCACTGTAGAATCTGTAGAAAACCACATTCGCATATAAGATGATCGTCATGATCCCGCTCGTGATGAGAAGATATCTGACGGTCCCTTTCCATGTTTTCATGTACATGGAGAAGCCGTAGATGAACAGCAGGAAAAATAACGGATTGAGGAACAAAATGAATTCCTGCATCATATTATCGATTGCCATGTTAAAGCTTGTTTTATAGGTGATATAAGTTTTGAGCCACGATGCTACTACTGCAATCGTGAGCAGCAGCAGGAGTTTTGGCCTTTTCGTAATTGCCACGTCTGGCTAACCCCTTTCTGGTAGGTTTCTCGGTCTGGCGGAATGAGATTGAGGGAATGAAGACAAACACATGGTTGCTCAAATCCGAGTACCCTATATATGACGGATGTAAACGGCATATGGTTTCATTGTAAACCGAAGTTCATATTTTCTTAATACTTCATAAGGCCCGATTATCGTTCCGGCCTTATTTCCCCCTCCTGAGGATCAGCAGGGATTTTGTGAATTCACCGTTGGAGATCATTCCATTTTCATGCAGGTGGCGGACTTCCATCTCCATCAGGATCAGATCTGCATTCCGGTCTCCGGTATAGACAAACGTGCCGAACCTCTTGAGCAGCTGCATGACATCATACACGGTCTCCAACATCCGCCCCTCCCCTGCAGTCGATCACACGGCGTTCAGTGAAAATCATGTCAACAGGGATATCATGGGACTCAGCCGGCACTTCACCGGCCAGTTGCTTTTCAAACGCAAGCGAGACCGTATCTCCCCCGAAGTCCGTAAGATAACGATCATAATAACCGCCTCCGAAACCGATGCGGTACCCTGATTGCGAATAGGCAACGCCCGGGACGACCAAAAGATCGATATCCTCTTTTCCGGCGGGCTCGGTTTTATCCTCTGCAGGTTCCAGCAGGTCCATATAGACGGTCTCCAGCTGTTCATAAGAATCGATGTAGCGGAATTGCATGCCACGGTCTGACGGCGAGCATCTGGGTGCGGCTACCCGCTTGCCGTCTTTCCATGCAGCTTCGACCAGCGGCCTTGTGTCAAGCTCGGGAAACCTGGAGATGGTGACACCTATAGTGCCGGCATTTCTGTACGCCGGATCTTCCATGAGATATCGGATGGCGTCACGGCTGCGGCCGGAATAGTCCTCCGGCTGCATATTCCTCAATGAACCGAGTATGTTCTTACGGATCGTCTTTTTATCCATTACAGAAACCTCCTCCAATGAAAAAACCAAAACCGGTACCGGTTTTGGCAGGATCCGCTTACTTCGTTTCGCGGTGCAGAGTCTGTTTGTTATCACGTGAGCAGTACTTTTTCATTTCAATGCGTTCCGGATTGGTACGCTTGTTTTTGGTCGTGATATAGTTGCGCTCGCCGCATTCAGTGCAAGCAAGAGTTACATTAACGCGCATTCGGTTCCCCTCCCACTCATACAGGATAGAAATGTTTGAGCATGGTTAAGTGAGCATGATTTATACGACTGTTCCATTATAGCACAAGGCACGCCGATGTCCACTAAAGAATCTGCGTCCAAAGCACTTTTTTTCATGGGACAAACACTCTGGCCGGGCGCTTTCACGGCAACCGAAGCCAAGTGTTATTCCCCTTCCCCTTCACGGATAACCGTGCCGTCTTCCGACTCTTTCAGCGCTCCTTCGATATTGGCGCCGGCCTCTCCGCTTTTAATCCGCTGTTCCTTGAGTTCGAAGTAGAAATCAGTCATTTCCCTGGCGATTTCATTGTTCGGATGCGGAATGGAATTTGTGTTTGACGAAACGTTCGGCGCGAGAACGGCATAGGCGATCTCGGGATCCTCATATGGCGCGAACCCGACATGGGAAACATTGACGGTCGGCTTCCCGAACCATGGGTCCTTCCTGTCAGCCTCGTAATATCTGCGCTCAGCTGTCCCGGTCTTGCCGGCCGCTTTATAGCCTTCTGTGTCGCTGAATGTCGAATAAGCGGTTCCACGCCGGTCGTAGTAGACGGTGTACATGCCCTGCTTCATCCGTTCAATCTGATTGTCGCTATTGCTGACCCGGTTCAGATATTTGGCGGGAAGCTCGGTGGCAATCGGTCCAAGTTTCTTGCCGTCCGGAGAAGGTTCTCGTATTTCTTTGACGACTCGTGGTGCGACCCGGTATCCGCCATTGGCGATCGTTGAAACATATTGGGCAAGCTGCATGGTCGTGTACGTATCGTACTGTCCGATGGCAAAGTCGAGAACATTGCTTGAAGAAGGATTGGACGGGTGCTGCCCGGCCGCTTCGTCCGGCAGGTCGATGCCGGTTTCAACACCGAGTCCGAACGAGGCGAACGAATGACGGAAACGATCAATCGCCTGTGAATCGATTGAGAGCGGGCCATTCGGAACATAGGAGCCACCGCCGATGCCGATGGCGATCTTCCACATATAAACGTTGGAAGACCGTGTGATGGCCGTGATGTCATTGACCGGAATGCTATTGTACCAGTTGAACAGTGAGCGTTTTGGTGGTGTGCCCCTAAAATGCATCGGAGCATCGATCATCGTCTGGCCGACCGTTGCCCCTCCGTGTTGATAACCCGCGAGGATAGTCGCCATCTTTATGGTAGAACCGGCCTCGTAGGCATCCTGATAAGTGCCGAATGTGCGGTCATACACTTCGTACTTTCCTGTTTCCTTGTTCCGTATTGCCTGCTTGCCGACCATAGAAAGGATCTCCCCGTTATTCGGATCCATCATGACGAAGAAAATCCGGTCGAACATTTGCGAATTCCGTCCGTTTTTGATGGAAAGGACATGCCGGCTGACGACTTCTTCCGCTTTTTTCTGCAGTTCGCTGTCAATGCTCAGGACCAGGTCCTTGCCAGGCTGCCCTTCCTGTACCGGAACTGTTTCAAGGACGTTACCGGCCTTGTCGGTGATGTTTTTCGCAATGGTCTTCTGCCCCTGGAGGACTGATTCATACTGCTTCTCTATAAAGCTTTTGCCCACCCGGTCGTTCCTTGAATAACCGCGTGCCAAATAGTACTGCAAGTCATCTCCGGGAAGTCCTTCTTTAGGAGTGGTCGTCTGGCCAAGGATCGCCAATTCTGAATTCCTTACACGCTCCCAGTCAGTTGTCGTATTGACGCCGGGCAGTTCGTGGAGGCGTTCTGAAACCCTCGCATACTCCTCCGGTGTCACGTCACCGCTCTTGATGATCTGTGGCGAGTAGTTGTACCCGGAGGTCATTTCCCTATAGATGGCGAGCACTTCAACTTCTTCGGGACTCATTGCCTCCAGGTCGGCTTCAGTGATTTTATCCCGGACGAGACTGTCCAGCTCCCGTTGCCGTTCGGTTTTCGACTTAGTTTCATCCGAGTTGATGGCCTTCTTTTCCTTGTCCGATACACGATCGTAAGCCTCGTCCTTATTGAGAAGAATCCAGAAGTCTTTTTTGTCTCGTTGTGTGACATCTTCCGGATCCTTTTCAATCAGCGCGGAAAGCCCACGGGCCACTTCCAGCATTTCGTCCGTTTTTGTGGACTGCTTTTTCGTGTAGGTGATCGCCCGTTTCGGCTCGTTACCGACAAGGATCTGGCCTGTCCGGTCGTAAATTCTGCCCCGAGGGACGCTGGTATTGACCGAAATCTCCTCGGTACGCTCAATGACCCTCTTGTAATCTTCTCCTTTGACAATCTGAAGATAGCCCAGCCGGAGAACAAGCGACGAAAACAGGAGAAAAATGGTGAAGAACAGGACATTCATCCTAAAGGTGGTGTTTTTGCGAAGTTTCTGTTTTGGTGTCTCCTGCTTAGAGGATCGCCTGCGGCGGTTCACGCGGCTTCCCCCTTTCCTTGCGAATTTCTACGAGAATTGTACCTCAAACCAACAAAAAAAGCACACACCAACGGGACGCCCGTGGTGTGTGCGGGGTTTCCGGCATCGCCGGAATTAGGCTGAGAAAACGATTATTTTGCTTCTTCGTAGCGCTTGGAAACTTCTTCCCAGTTTACAACATTCCAGAATGCCGATGCATATTCAGGACGGCGGTTCTGATACTTCAGGTAGTACGCGTGCTCCCAGACGTCAAGTCCGAGTACTGGCGTCTTTCCTTCCATAAGTGGAGAGTCCTGGTTCGGAGTCGAAGTGACTTCGACTTCGCCGTTGTTTACGACGAGCCAAGCCCAGCCGGAACCGAAGCGGCCCTTCGCTGCTGTTTCGAACTCTTCCTTGAATTTGTCGAAGCTGCCGAATTTCTTGTCGATCGCTTCAGCAAGAGCTCCGGATGGCTGTCCGCCGCCGTTCGGCGAAAGGATCTGCCAGAAAAGCGAGTGGTTGGCATGGCCGCCGCCGTTGTTGCGGACTGCGGTTTTCTTTTCTTCCGGTACGGAATCGAAGTTACGGAGAACGTCTTCGATCGATTTTTCAGCAAGATCCGTTCCTTCAACTGCAGCGTTGAGGTTTGTCACATACGTGTTGTGGTGCTTCGTATGGTGGATCTCCATCGTTTCTTTGTCGATGCTTGGCTCCAACGCGTCGTACGCGTATGGAAGTTCTGGCAATTTAAAAGCCATTTCACATTCCTCCCGGGTTCAATTGATTGACTACAACCTTCACATTATCAAACTTGTTGCACAGCTTCAAATAAAAAGCACCGCCGAAATGGCGGTGCAATAAAGTATCTCAGGAAACCACGACAACAAACAGCAAAATCATAACAATCTGGATGGCACCCTTTACGCCGACAGACGTCAGGAACCCGATCAGCGACCCTAGTCCGCTTCTCAAAGCCTGGTTCAGCCCTTTCCGGTTGACCAGCAGTTCGCCAAGCACGGCACCGATAAATGGGCCTGCCAGAATCCCGATCACCGGTATGACAAATGGTCCGACCAGGATTCCGATGGTACTTCCCCACAGTCCGGCCTTTGTGCCGCCATACTTTTTCACGCCTACCGCGTTCGCCAGGAAGTCAGCTCCGAAAAGCAGGATGACGAACAGGATTTCGGCCAGCCAGAACCACCAGGGCAGTTCAGCAAATGAATAGAACAGCCCGTAAAGGACGAATCCCAGGAAAACAAAAAGAGAAGCGGGGATCACCGGATAGACCAGCCCGATGAACGCAATGATGAAACTCAGGATGATCAGCGTCCAGGCAATGATGGCCATTTAGGTCCTCCCCCTTCTCTTTTCACATTATACGTTGCGGCCCAGAATCGATTCCGCAATATTGACGGCGTGGTCGCCGATGCGCTCCAGGTTGCTCACGATATCGACGAAGACGATACCGGCCTGTGCGGAACATTGGCCATCGTTCAGTCGTTGGATGTGCTTTTTGCGGAACTTCCGCTCCATCTTGTCGATGAGATCTTCTTTTTCTGCGACTTCACGGGCGATTTCCGCATCGTGATGGTTAAGGGCTTCAAGAGAGCGGCTGACCGTATCGATGGTCAGGCTGAACATTTCATCCAGGTCCGCCAACGCACCTTCAGTGAGTACAACGCGGTTGGCCTCGCGGTAGTCGATCAGTTCGATGATGTTTTCAAAGTGGTCGCCGATCCGCTCAATGTCGCGAACCGTCTCCATCAGGATGACGTGACGTTCAGATTCGATCGCACTGATCGGCTCCGCAGAAATCTTCACGAGATAATCTGTGATCCCCCGGTCAAGGTTATTGATCGCATCCTCCAGCTGGTACGCCGTTTCAGAATGCTTTTTCTCGCTTGTTTTCAGATATGTGTATGTCTCGTTCAGGCCGCGGACAGCGTATTCGCCCATCCGGAGAATCTCTTCTTTTGCCTGCCCGATCGCGATTGACGGCGATTGGCTGATAAAGGAAGGATCCAGGTGTTTCGGCTTAAATTCGATCGATACATCCTCACCTGGAATCAGTTTTGTCACTACGTATGCCCAGACACCGATCAGCGGGAATTGAATGATGGTATTGGCCACGTTAAAGGAGCCGTGTGCAAATGCAATCTGCATTTTCGGTTCCAGGCCGAGCACGGACGACAGCCAGCTGACATATGCCGTGAACGGTACGAGGAAAATCAGGAAAACGATCGACCCGATCACGTTAAACAGGACGTGAGTGGCTGCCGCACGCCTGGCCGCGACAGATGCACCAAGAGATGCAAGAACAGCAGTGATTGTTGTACCGATGTTGTCACCGAACAATATAGGCAGTGCCGCCCTCAGGTCTACAAGCTGCTCGGCATACAAGCCCTGCAAAATCCCGACTGTCGCACTGGAGCTCTGGACGATCAGTGTAAAGACCGTACCAACGACAACGCCGAGAAGCGAGTTTTCGCTCATCGATAGGGTCAGGTCAATAAACGCCGGAAGTTCCCGGAGAGGCTTCATGCCACCGCTCATCAGCTCGAGCCCGAGGAAAAGGCCCCCGAAGCCGAAGACGACTTCACCCAGGTTTTTAATCTTGTCCTTCTTAAAGAAGAACAAAAGGAAGGCACCCACACCCATAATCGGAAGCGCATAGGCTCCGACATCAATACCGATGATAAAGGCAGTGACCGTTGTCCCGATGTTGGCCCCCATGATGACCCCGATCGCCTGGCGGAGTTTCATGAATCCGGCACTTACCAGGCCGACGACAATGACTGTCGTCCCTGAGCTGGATTGGATCAGGATTGTGACGACAACCCCGACCAGGACGCCCATGAACGGATTGGTCGTGAAACGGTCCAGAATATCTCTGAGCCGGTCGCCGGCTGCTTTCTGGAGGGCGTTCCCCATAAAGTTAATGGAAAACAGGAAGATCCCCAGTCCGCCGATAAACTGGAATATCATCTCTGTCCAATTGATTTCCACGAGTTCATTCAACCCCATTCGACAAAAATTAATGCTTGTCCATTATGTAGAGTGGTCCAAGCGATTGTAAAGAGGAACTTTAAAGAATTTACAATACGTTAACAATCGGGGTTCCGGGCGTCATAGAACTTTCGTTTTCTCCCCACAGATGTACCCTTACACGTGGTAAACTAAACGGGTTAGGGAGGCGATCGATCTGAATCTGAAGTTCCGGCAAATGTTCCTTTCGGCTTTTTATGAACCGAAAAAACTGGCCGCCTACCGTCTTCTGCCATTCGGCAAGGTCGTGAAATATATCTTTGTCTTCGTCCTGCTCACGGCTGTACTATCATTCATCAGTTTTTCCCTTTCCTCGGGTGCCATCCTCGAAGAGACGGGAATTCCGGCTGAAGAACTTAAGGGCATCGGACCGCTCCTCTACCCGGCAGCTTTCGTTCTCCAGTTTCTGATCTCCACTTTCTATTTCTATATTAAGGCGAGCATTGCTGCACTGGCGGGCATGGGAATGATCCGGCTCCGCAGCCGCCGTGGCGAGTACCGCCACTTGTGGCGAACATCAGCCGTCGCATTGACTGTCCCGACCCTGCTGCTTCTTGCCGACGATTTGCTGGGAGGAGCCATTCCTTTTGCCGCACCGCTTTCTTGGGCCGTAGCCCTAGTTTATATCTGGCTCGCGGCAGGCTATTATCCCAAAAATGCACCTGTTAAGAGACCAGCGGCGCATAAACCCCCAGTCCGTTCATAGAATGTGGAAAAGGGGGTTTTTCCATGCGGATTTTCCTGGCCGCCATCGTGATCCTGATCATTTCCTACTTTATCAGAACCGATCTGCAGGAAGGGACCATCCCGAAAGCGGCATTTTATTCGGCGGAGGCAGGCGGCTCCTGCCAAGAGACAGCCCAGCCGGACGTGATTCCGGTAACACTCGTGGAGGGCGACACCGTACGTTCTTTATTCGCACTTTATCCTGATGATATGGACCTCCTCACGCGACTGAGCGAGTTTTATAATCTGAATCCCCACCTTAAGAACCAACAGCCCGCTGCAGGCAGCACCGTCTTTTTGCCCCTGTCGCCGGACAGCGGGGAATCGTGCGGGTGACCCGGGGGCTGCCCGTATCCGGATTACTTGTCTAAGATGGAATGCATTGATAGAATAATCGAAGTGAAGGCACCGGCCTGCTAAAGGAGAGAATGACATATGGGTGAAATTACACACCGTTCAAAAACCCGTCCGGTCCGAGTTGGAAACCTGACGATCGGCGGCAGCAACGAACTCTTCATTCAGAGTATGACCACAACAAAGACACATGATGTGGAAGGAACCGTAGCCCAGATCAAGCGTCTGACGGAAGCGGGCTGTCAGGTTGTCCGGGTAGCTTGCCCGGATGAGCGCGCAGCCTATGCCATCGGCGAAATCAAAAAACAGATCGACATCCCGCTAGTCGTGGATATCCACTTTGACTACCGCCTCGCGCTCATTGCAATCGAGCAGGGTGCGGATAAGATCCGGATCAACCCCGGAAATATCGGAAAACGCGAACGTGTTGAACAGGTTGTCAAGGCCGCGAAAGAAAAAGGCATTCCGATCAGAATCGGCGTTAACGCCGGATCGCTCGAGCGCCATATTCTTCAGAAGTATGGCTATCCGACTGCTGAGGGCATGGTTGAAAGTGCCCTGCACCACATCAAGATTCTCGAGGATCTCGACTTCCACGACATCATCGTGTCGCTGAAAGCCTCCGATGTCCAGCTGGCAGTCGATGCTTACCGTTTGGCATCGCAAGCATTTGATTATCCGCTCCACCTCGGCATCACCGAGTCCGGAACCCAGTTTGCCGGTTCGATCAAGAGTGCAGCCGGTCTCGGCACCCTGCTGAGCATGGGGATCGGAAACACACTCCGTGTCTCACTCAGTGCTGACCCGGTTGAAGAGATCAAAGTAGCCCGTGAACTATTGAAAGTCTTCGGCCTTTCGTCCAATGCGGCAACCCTCATTTCCTGCCCGACATGCGGACGCATCGAGATCGACCTGATCTCTATCGCGAACGAAGTGGAAGAATACATCTCCCACATCAAAGCGCCGATCAAGGTTGCTGTTCTCGGCTGCGCAGTAAACGGCCCGGGCGAGGCACGCGAAGCGGATATCGGCATCGCCGGCGCACGCGGTGAAGGTCTTCTCTTCATGAAGGGCGAGACCGTCCGGAAAGTTCCTGAAGAAACGATGGTCGATGAGCTTAAGATGGAAATCGACAAGCTTGCAGAGGAGTATTTCGAAAACAAGCGCCGCGAAGAAGAGCTGGCGCTCCAGGGGGATGCGGCAGAGTGAATCCGCTCCGCCTCGGAATCGATATCGATGGGACGGTAACGAGCCCATCTTCGCTCCTGCCCCACATCAACAAACGATTTGGACAGGCATTCAAACTGGATGACATCACCGATTATAGCCTGACCGCTTCATTTCCGATGCTGGACCCAAAAGAGTTTGGCATCTGGTTCAAGGAAGCAGAACCGGAAATCTACCGGACTTCCCCGGCGCATGACTATGCACAGGAAATCCTGAACAAGTGGAACCGGCTGCATGAGCTTTACTACATCTCGGCCCGCGGACTGGAAGTCAAAGATGTCACGTTCGGCTGGTTCAGGGAGCAAGGCATCCCCTACCGGCACATCGAACTGACAGGCACCCACCGCAAGATCGAGGCCGCAATAAAACACGAAGTCGATGTGTTCTTTGAAGACAAGCACGACAATGCCGTCGATATCCACGAGGAAGTCGGCATTCCCGTCCTGCTGTTTGATGCCCCCTACAATCGCCTTCCAGCCCCTCCCGGAGTCGTCCGGGTCCGGGACTGGCGCGAGGCTGACCGATGGATCCAAACTGAATTCGGCACATAAAAAGCGTGAGGATGCGAACTCCTCACGCTTTTTCATATTTAATGGCAGCTGCGGCCTTTTTAGCTTGCGCTTCTGCAGTCCGGGCATTGTCCGTATACTTCAAATTTATGATCATCAATGACGAACGCCGGAAGGGCGCGGGAGACCTGTTCCATCGGACACACATCTAGTTCCTCGGTTCTTCCGCAATCCATGCAGATGAAATGATGGTGGTGTCCATGCCGGTCGCAGTGCATGCGGAACTTTCGCTCTCCTCCCAGCTCTGTTTCCTCGAGAATCTTAAGTTCGGAGAATGATGTCAGGTTGCGGTACACCGTATCCTGGCTCATGGTCGGATGGTCGGCAGCAAGCGCCTTTTTCACATCACCCGCAGACAGATACCGGTCCTCGAGCTCAAGCAGCCGAAGAATCGCCTCGCGGCTCGGCGTACGCTTGAACCCTTCGGATTTTAGCCGTTCTATGGCCAGTTCAAAGTTCACTGTTCCCCACCTCCTCTTTCTTTGAAGCCATCCGTGATGCGGTGAACTTTTTCCCTGCAAGCACGGCAAGCAAAATAAGGATTGAGATGACGACAATCGTCCCGCCCGGTGCAAGGTTCAGGTAGAATGCAGCAAAAAGACCTCCGATCACCGACAACTCTCCAAACAATGCCGAATAAAACATCGCCTGACGGAAGCCTCCGGAGATCTGCATTGCCGCAGCGACCGGAATGGTCATGAGCGACGAGACAAGAAGAATTCCGACAATCCTCATCGAACCGGCGACGACAAGGGCCGTCACAACCATAAACCCGATATTCAGAGCCTTAGATGAAATTCCCTGGGCCCTCGAATATTCCGGGTCGAATGACATCGTGAACAGTTCCTTATAGGTCAGTATGATGAACAAGGCAGTGATGAGGGCAACAATAACAATGGTATATAGATCCTCACGGCTCACGGCTGAAACCGAACCGAAAAGATAGCCGACCAGGTCGGTGCTGAAACCCTGTGCAAGAGAGATGAAAATGGCGCCGATTGCAATCCCGCCGGACATGATGATCGGGATGGCAAGCTCCTCATAACTTTTGTACATTTCCCTTAGCCGGCCGATCAGCAGTGATCCGGTAACCGAAGAGCCGATACCCAGGTAAAGCGGGTTCAGCGCTGCAAGCGCGGCCACATTCTGGCTCAGGAAAAGACTGCCCGCAATCCCGGCAAGCGCAACATGGCTGAGTGCATCAGCGATCAGTGCCAGCCTCCTTACCACGATGAACAGGCCGAGCGCAGGTGCAATGAGACCGATGATCAGGCCTGAAGCAAAAGCGTTCTGAAGAAATTCATAATCGAAAATAGCTGAAATCATGCATCTGCCGCCTTCCTGTCATGATGAACACGGCGGACTGCATGACCATACCATTCGTTCCTGATCTGGTTTTCCTGACGGCTGTATTCTTCGTGCGGTCCATGGAAGTGGATTGAACGGTTAACACAGGCGACATGGGACACCAGCTGGGAAACCGTGTCCACATCATGGGTGACGAGAACGATTGCTATCCCTTTCTCACGGTTTAGCCGGCCCAGCATATTATAAAACGACTGCATATGCTTGCGGTCGATGCCGACCGTCGGCTCGTCAAGGACGAGGAGTTCAGGGTTGCTGATGAGCGCACGTGCAATGAACACACGCTGCTGCTGGCCGCCCGAAAGGTCGCCGATCCCGCGGCCTGCAAACTCTTCCATGCCCACCGCCGCAAGCGCCTCGTCCACTTTTTTATCGGCATCTGCCGGATAGCGCCTGAACAGTCCTGTCTTTTTGACCAGGCCGCTCCGGACGACTTCTCTCACCGTTGCCGGGAAGGCCCGGTTAAACGCATTGGATTTCTGCGAGACATAACCGATCCTCTCCTTCTCCCGGAAATTGGCTGCCTCCTGTCCAAACAGCCGGATCCGGCCTGACAGCGGTCTGATCAGACCGAGTATGAGTTTGATCAATGTGGATTTTCCCGATCCGTTCGGTCCGATGACCGCCCAGAATTCCCCTTTTTCAACGGTGAGGAAGATATGTTCGAGCGCTGATGTTCCACCGTACCGGTAGGACACATCTTCAAGCTCTATCAATGGTTCTGTCATGTTGCTTCCTCTTTTCCAATTCGGAATGACTACGATTTACTTAAAGAAGTATAGTACAGTTCCCCGTTGTTGTAAATGATTTGAGAATGGAGGACCAGGATGAATCTAAATGGGTTGATTGGGGACCTGAAACGGATGTCGGACGGTGAGCTGCGGGAACTGGCCGGACAATACGGGGTCATGCTTACGACAAGTGAAATCAGGAAGCTGCGCCCGCTGCTGGATGAAGTCTCAGTCAGCTTTTTGTGGACCGGTGTTCCGGAAACGCTGATCCGCAAAGTGGAGTCGGTCATCGGAAAAGAACGGACCCGTCAGATCCTCGATGAGCATTGGTGAACCGGGACAATTAAACAGGCTGCGGAAGCATCTCAAGTGAGACGCTTCCGCAGCCTGCTGATGTTTGGGCTTAAACCATGAGGGCTTCGATCGGTTCGCGGCTGAACGATTTCTCGCGCAGCATGGCGATCTCGTCACGGTATGGGGCTTTGCGGCTTGCTTTGTCCGGTCCGACCCAAGGGGTTTCCAGTATCTTTGGTAGTTCGGCGAATTCCCCGAGATGGACGATCCGGGAAAGGGCGTCAAATCCGATATGGCCGAAACCGATATTCTCATGCCTGTCCTTTCTGGCGCCGCGCTCATTTTTGCTGTCGTTGACATGGATTACGGAAATCCGGTCGAGTCCGATCACTTTATCGAATTCGGTGAGTACGCCATCCAGGTCATTGACGATGTCGTACCCTGAGTCATGCACATGACAAGTGTCGAAGCAGACCGTAAGCCGGTCGTTCCGTTCAACGCCGTCAATGATCCTTGCAAGCTCATCAAATGAGCAGCCGCACTCCGATCCCTTGCCCGCCATTGTCTCAAGAGCGATCCGGACTGGCGCTTCCGCCTGAAGGGCTTCGTTCAGACCCTGGATGATTTTCGCAATCCCCTTGTCCGTCCCCTCGCCTACGTGGGCTCCCGGGTGCAGGACAATCTGGTTCGCGCCGATCGCTGCCGTCCGATCGATCTCACTCTGCAGAAAATTCACGCCGAGTTCGAACGTCTCCGGCTTAACCGAATTTCCGATATTGATGATATACGGGGCGTGGACCACAATATTGGAAAGTCCGTTTTCCTCCATATGAAGGCGGCCGGCAGCGATATTCAGTTCTTCAATCGGTTTGCGCCTAGTATTTTGTGGTGCACCGGTATAGACCATGAACGTCGACGCCCCGTATGAAGCAGCTTCTTCGCTTGCCCCGAGCAGCATTTTTTTGCCGCTCATGGACACATGTGATCCGATCAGCATTTTACTTTCTCCTCCCCTGCCGGGATTCCTTGCGCTTCTCCTTGCGCCGGATATCGGCCACTTGCTTTTCTATCTTCTTCTTGTATCCAGGCTTTACTTTGGTCGGCCTGCGGACCTGACGTCGGATCTTTTCATCCAGTTCACGGTCGGTCTTCTGGCGCGTGGAACGGGAATGGCGCTCCTTCAATTCGGACCATTCACCTTTTTTCACATCACGGTGAACAAACGGCACGCCCATTTTCTCGATCCGTATGAGCGCGTCTTCATCGGACGGTTCATATAACGTGATAACGGTTCCCTGGAGACCGGCCCTTGCAGTTCTGCCGGAGCGGTGTACAAAGAATTCAAGATCTTCCGGAAGGTTGTAGTTGATGACATGGCTGACACCCGGAATATCAATTCCACGTGAAGCAAGGTCGGTCGCGACGATATATTCGAATTCCAGTTCGCGGACCCGGTTCATCATCTTCCGGCGCTCACGAGGTGTGAGATCACCATGGATACGGCCAGTCTTGATTCCCTGGGCCGACAGGTACTCACCGACCTCTTCTGCCTCTTTTCGTGTGTTGGTGAAGATGATCGCCAGATAGGGATTGAGCCCCTCCATGACATGAAGCAATTTCTTTTTGCGGTCCATGCTCCTCACTGGGACAAGCGGGAACTCGATCCCCTCTGCCACCGGGCGGCGCTCGCCGACTTTGACATGCTCGGGCGATTCCATATATTTATTCAGGAATGGTTTCAGCTTTTCCGGTATGGTCGCGGAGAAGACGTACATCTCAAGTTCTTTAGGCATACGGGAAGCCACCTGATCGATATCCTCGATGTAGCCCATATCAAAAGCGAGATCGGCTTCGTCGATGACCAGAATTTTAGCCGTATGGGCCAGCAGCGCATCCTGCTGGACGAGATCACGCAGCCTTCCGGGTGTCCCGACCGCAATGTGCGGCTGGGTCTTCAGCTTGTCGATGGAGCGCTGCTTGTCCGTGCCACCGATAAAGAGCCCGGAGCGGATGTCCGTCCCTTCTGTCATTTTTTGCAGTTCCGAATGGATCTGCTCCGCCAGTTCCCTGGTAGGCGCAGCAATGACAGCCTGGACCGTTTCGGCTTCTGTATCCGCACGTTCAACAATCGGGATCAGGAAACTGTGTGTCTTTCCGGTCCCTGTGTGGGCCTGTCCGATGGCGCTTTTTCCGGCAAGCATCAGCGGAATGACCGCTTCCTGCACCGGGGTCGGTGTTTCAAACCCTATTTTCCGGATGGCCTCTTGAACAAAAGGCTGGAGTTTCATATCTGTGAATTTCGGCATTCGTTTTCCTCCTCAACTGACCTTCATTTTAACACAGGCGGGCCGGATTCTCCCGTATCTTGCGGAGCGGCCCGATTGCGGGGAATCGGTGGCATTGCGGGGGGATCCGCATATGATTAAAGGAGAGCGTATTTTATAGAAAGGAGTCCGCCGGATGCGATATCAGTCATTTTACCCGTTTTCAGGCGGCGGAGGCGCTACCCGGATGCCGTTCGGCCAGCCTCCGCAAAGCGGCATGTTCAACGGCCCTCCAGCCGGCTTCGGAATGAATCCCGGCTTTGGTCCCGGAGGGGGTGGAGGAAGAGGTTTCGGTGGCGGCAGAGGCCCCGGCCCGGGAGGATTCGGTATGCCGGGCACAGCCGGAGGCCAGGGTGGCTCACGGCTTGAGAACTACATGAGAACCGCCGATAAATTCCTGTCCACCGCCCAGCAACTGTCTCCTCTGATCAGCCAGCTAAGCCCGATGATGCAAAACATCCCCGCGCTTTTCCAGATTTATCGGGGCTTCTCCGGAACACCGTCGGCAGGCGGAGGCGGCAGCCAGGCAGCCGGAAGCGCGCCGCAAAGTCGTGCGGATGCCGTCGCACCGAGGCCCGACGGGAATTCCGTTCCCCGCATTTTCCAGCCGCCTTTTTGAATCTTTGAATCCGCGGCCACGCTCGGCTATAATAGGGGCAGTGACCTGAAGGAGTGAAATCCATGAATGTAATCAAGATTTCGCCGAGGGGCTACTGCTATGGAGTCGTGGACGCGATGGTTATCGCCCAGAACGCCGCCATGGACAAGTCGCTTCCGAGGCCGATCTATATACTGGGAATGATCGTTCACAACAAACATGTGACCGATGCATTCGAACAAGATGGCATCATCACGCTTGATGGGCCGAACCGCAGAGAGATCCTGGAGCAAGTCGAAAACGGAACGGTCATCTTCACCGCACATGGCGTCTCTCCGGAAGTCCGGGAGATTGCCCGCCGCAAAGGCCTTGTCGCTATCGATGCGACTTGCCCGGATGTGACGACCACGCACGATCTGATAGAGGAAAAGACCGCAGAAGGCTATGACATCATCTACATCGGCAAAAAAGGCCATCCGGAACCGGAAGGCGCCATCGGCGTCGCTCCGGACAAGGTCCATCTGATCCAGACGCTGGCGGATGCCAATGCCCTGGATATCTCCGCCGACAAGCTGCTTGTCACCAACCAGACGACGATGAGCCAGTGGGATGTCGCCGAGATCATGGAACGCCTGCAGGAACGCTATCCGAACCTGGAAGTGCACCGCGAAATCTGCATGGCAACACAAGTGCGCCAGGAAGCAGTTGCCGAACAGGCAGGAGACGCCGATCTGCTGATTGTCGTCGGAGATCCGATGAGCAACAACTCCAACCGCCTGACCCAGGTCTCCATCGAGATCGCCGGCACGCCGTCTTACCGGGTCGAAGATGTCTCCGGCATCGACCTGTCCTGGCTCGAAGGCGTGGAGACTGTCGCCGTCACTGCCGGTGCATCCACTCCGACACCGATCGTCAAGGAAGTCATCAACTTCTTTGACCAGTACGATCCGAACGACCCTGCTACGCATGACACCACTTCCAAAGTGAAGCTTGAAAAGATCCTTCCGCGCATCAAGACTCCGAAGCCGGTCAAGCGGATCGATCCATACCCGGTCTGAGGGAACTAAAAGCGGGACTGCCTCCAAAAAGAGCAGTCCCGCTACATACTGCAGACAAAGTGAGCGATTTGCTCCTTTGTCTGCAGTTTTCTTTTTCTGCAATAATCAGGATTACCTCTCCTGAATGCATATGCTTTTACATAAACCTGAAAGGTTCCGTGATAATTGCCGATTCGATAAAGCCGCATTTGATGCCGGCTTTTTCCGCGTCCGTTTCCAGTCGTTCCCTGACTCCGCCGACCATAATCCGTTCAATGTGGTGTCCGGGATCGACAATGGATAAACCGAGGTTTGCTGCATCCTGGGCAGTATGGAAATCGATGTCCCCCGTCACCAGCACGTCGGCTTTTTTCCGGAGAGCCGCATCCACATACTTGCCACCCGATCCCCCGAGGACGGCCACTGTCCGGATGCCACGACCACCTCCGTCCACCACGCGCAGCGCGGGAACGGCCATTTGTTTTTTTGTATATTCGGCAAACGCATCAAGGCTCATTGTTTCAGGCAAGCTTCCGACCCGTCCGATACCATACTCTTCCATTCGTTGATCCAGGACGAAAAAGTCATAAGCGGGCTCCTCGTAAGGATGCGCCTCGATCATCGCCTGTTCAACACGGCCTCGGATCGAACCGGTCAGCACCACTTCAATTTTCGTTTCAGCAACTTCTTCTTCCTTGCCGACACTGCCGATATACGGGTCTGCACCGGCTGCCGGTGTGAAGCGGCCGGTACCCTCCAGTTCATAGCTGCAGTGGGTATAGTCCCCGATAGCACCTGCTCCGGCATCCCCCAGTGCCTTGCGAACTTTTTCCACACTGTCATGAGGCGTGAAGACGGACAGTTTAAAAAGCGGTTCCCTGTAGGTCTCTTCAAGGACGGAGATATCGGAAAGGCCAAGCCTCTCCGCAAGCATGTCGTTCACTCCGCCCGGGGCCACATCAAGATTTGTATGAGCTGCATAGACGGAGATGCCGTGACGCAGGCACAACTCGACGATTCTGCCCTGAGGGGTATCTGTGCGCACTGATTTCATCGGCCTGAACAGCACCGGGTGGTGGGCGATCACAAGTCCTGCACCTGCATCGGCCGCTTCCAGGATCACGTCCTCTGTCACATCGAGCGTGATGAGCACTTTTTCTGCAAAAGCGTCCGGCCGGCCGATCTGGAGGCCGATCGGGTCCCAGTCATAGGCCATTTTTTTAGGAGCCCATTCCTCCATCAGCCGGATGATGTCATTGACGGTTGTCTTCCCCATTTTCGAGCACCTCCAAAATTTGTCCGAGTGAGCGCCTGAGTTCCTCTTCCTTTGCATCCCTTTCTGATGAAGGGGATGCTTCTTTTATCCGATCCAGTATTTTTTGGAGTGAAGCGGCTTCATGCTCCCACTTCTTCCTGAACGTCTCAGGCTTTCGCTCGGACAATATTGGCCCGAAACGCAACTCCAGGTCATCATAGGACGCACTGCCCCGCTCAAGCACGAGGATTTCATAGATTTTCCTGTCTTCCTCGAGAATTTCCTCCTCGACAATATGCCAGCCGTTTTTTGCCGCCCAGGACCGGATAGCCAACGCGTGGATATTCGGCTGGAGAACGAGGCGGCTGACATTCTTCAGACGGTCCTTGCCGTCTTCGAGGATCGAGGCGATCAGCGGGCCGCCCATTCCCGCGATGGCGACCGTGTCGACGCCGTCTTCCTCGCGGATTGCAGCGAGACCGTCTGCCAGGCGCGCTTCCACCTTGCCGTCCAGTCCCGCATCACGGATCGTGGCCATTGCGGACTCATAGGGGCCTCTTGCCACTTCTCCGGCTATGCCCTTGCGGATCCGCCCGTCAAGCGCCAGGTGGGCCGGCAGATAGGCATGGTCACTGCCGATGTCCGCCAGCACCGCATCACGGCCGATATATGAAGCGACTGCTTGCAGCCGCATAGACAGTTTGTTCACATTCACCTTCTGACACCTCCTCTGTCAATTGTAAACAACAATCCTGAAAATGTTAAAGCCCTTATCCGGATTTCCGGACAAGGGCTCCTAAAGCAAGTTCATTATTGAAGCGAGAGGACCCATTCAGCCATCGCGTCGAGGTTCTCGTCCGGGACGAGACCGCCAGGCATTGCGCCTTTACCGTTCTTCAGAACGTCTTTGACTTCATCTGCACTTGAATCCAGGCCTACAAGGCTTGGACCGACAGAACCTTCATAGTTCTGGCCGTGGCAGGAAACACATTTACCTTGTGCCAGTGCCTCTGGATCAAAGTCACCGGAAGAAGCTTCGTCTCCGCCTTCACCACCGGCCTCGCCAGTAGCGGTATCGCCGCCGCTATCCTCGGATTGCTCCTGGTCAGCTGCAATTTCTTCCTTGTTATCCAGCCCGTAAAGAGACATGAAGAAAATAAGGCCGATTCCGAGTGCCATAATCAGGATATAAGGTACGACAGGATTTCTGTTCATCGACTAAAACCCCCTTTTCCGTGAGATAGCTGTACAATTTATATACAGTGAACAATACATATTGTACTTCATTCCCCCGAAAACTGAAAGCATTAGCCGGGAAGTTTTGCGACTTTGTGACAAATTCGGCAAAAGTCCGCGCGGCTTCGGGTCTTACACCCCAATATGGCGTGCAATGACCATATGCTGGACCTCTGATGTCCCTTCGCCGATTTCCAGCAGTTTCGCGTCGCGCATATAGCGCTCGACTTCATATTCTTTCATGTATCCATAACCGCCATGCAGCTGGATGGCCTCGTCCGCGACTTCCATGGCGATTTCGGATGCGTAGAGCTTGCACATCGCCGCTTCTTTTGAGAACGGACGGCCCTGATCTTTTAGCCAGGCGGCCTTATAGACCATCGTCCTGGCCAGTTCAATCTTCATTGCCATATCGGCAAGCTTAAACTGGTTCACCTGGAAGTCTGCAATGGCACGCCCGAACTGCTTGCGCTCCTTCGCATATTGAAGTGAACGGTCAAACGCAGCCTGCGCGATACCTACTGCCATCGCTCCGATTCCGATCCGTCCTCCATCAAGCGTCACGAGGAACTGGCGGAAGCCGTTGCCGCGCTTCCCAAGCAGGTTTTCCTGCGGAACTCGGACATTTTCAAGTACAAGCTCTGTCGTATTGGAGGCATTCAGCCCCATCTTTTCATAATTATCGATCACCTTGAATCCTTCCGCATCCGTCGGGACGATAATGGCGGAAATCTCTTTTTTGCCGTCGGCCGAACCGGTAATGGCGGTGAGCGCGAGATGTTTGGCATGGCTTGCATTCGTAATGAACACCTTGTTGCCGCTGATGACGAAATCGTCCCCTTCCGATTTCGCGGCCGTCTGCGTTCCGCCCGCATCGGAACCGGCATTCGGCTCTGTGAGGCCAAAGGCTCCCAGTGACTCCCCTGTACAGATCGGCACCAGATACTTTTCCTTCTGCTCTTCTGTACCGAATAAGTTCAGAGGCGCTCCTCCCAGTGAAATATGAGCCGAATACGTGATTCCTGTAGAAGCACAAGCACGGCTCAACTCTTCCGTCACAATGGCAAAGCTGACCGTATCTGCCCCCGCTCCCCCGTATTTCTCGTCGAACGGAAGGCCCATCATCCCCATTTCCCCAAGCTGCCGGAATATGTCCTTCGGAAATTCTTTTGTCCTGTCCCGCTCAATCGCCCCCGGAGCCACGACCTCGTCTGCAAATTCCCGAATGGTTTTTCGAATCATCTGCTGCTCATCAGTCAGGTCAAAGTTCATTTTGCATCCCCCTTTGTGAATACGCTTTCATAGATAGTATAACTGAACGAGCGCTCGCTTAACAACTCCAATAAAGCTGCTGCGGAAAGCAATTTCGTCAATGTCAACCAACCATGTTCAAACAAAACGAGCCGTCACCCCACAATCGGGTGACGGCTCGTCCACGTATTTCAGATGCCCGCCAATGCGGACGGCTGAATTTTATTCCAGAAAATCTTTAAGCCGCTTTGAGCGCGACGGATGGCGCAGCTTGCGGAGCGCCTTCGCCTCGATCTGGCGGATCCGTTCGCGAGTGACGCCGAATACCTTGCCCACTTCTTCGAGCGTACGGGTTCTTCCGTCATCAAGGCCGAAGCGGAGACGAAGAACATTCTCCTCACGGTCTGTCAGGGTATCAAGCACATCCTCAAGCTGTTCCTTGAGAAGCTCGTATGCTGCGTGGTCCGATGGGGACTGAGCCTCGGAGTCTTCGATGAAATCGCCAAGATGTGAGTCGTCCTCTTCTCCGATCGGAGTTTCCAGGGAAACAGGCTCTTGGGCAATCTTCAGGATTTCCCTGACTTTCTCTGCAGGAAGGTCCATCTCTTCCCCGATTTCCTCTGGCGTCGGTTCACGCCCAAGGTCCTGGAGCAGCTGTCTCTGGACACGGATCAGCTTGTTGATCGTCTCGACCATATGGACCGGAATTCGGATAGTCCTGGCCTGGTCCGCGATAGCGCGTGTGATTGCCTGCCGGATCCACCATGTCGCATACGTACTGAATTTAAATCCTTTGCGGTAGTCAAACTTCTCTACCGCTTTGATGAGGCCCATATTCCCTTCCTGGATCAGGTCCAGGAAAAGCATGCCGCGCCCGACATACCGTTTGGCAATTGAGACGACAAGCCGCAGGTTGGCTTCCGCCAGGCGTTTTTTAGCTTCTTCGTTCCCATCTTCGATTCGTTTGGCAAGTGAGATTTCCTCTTCCGCAGAAAGGAGGTCAACCCGGCCGATCTCTTTCAGATACATTCTGACAGGGTCATTGATTTTGACTCCGGGCGGCACGCTCAGATCATTGAGGTCAAATTCTTCTTCCTCGCCCTCTTCGCCCTTTTGGCCCTTACCTTTACGGTCGAGTTCAATGCCCTGTTCTTCGATCTGATCAAGGAATTCCTCGAAATGATCCGGCTCCATATCGAAAGCGGATAGTTTTTCCGTTACATAGTCAAAAGAAAGCTCGCCTGCCTTTTTACCTTGCTCAAGCAACTGTGCTTTCAATTCTTCAATTGTCATTTCGTGTTCGTGCTCATTAGACTGGCCTGAAAGGTCTGCCATTTTACTCCTCCTCCTGCAAAGCCGGCACTGTTACAATGCCGACAAGGACTTTCTCAATGCTATGATTTCACTGGATAATTGTAGGGCGCGGCTGAGATCACTCATCTTTTCCGCTTCCCTCGATTGCTGCAGCTTGTCGCTGATCGACATCTCGATCCTGTATTTTCTGATATGGCGGATGCTGTCCCGGATCTCTTCTTCCGCGTGTTCTCCGGAAGATCCCGCGATCGCCGTTTCCATGACGATTTTCCTCAGTTCCGGATCATCGAGGGTTTCACAGAACCGATGTACATCGGGTTCGCCATATTCCTCATAAAATCCTGCAAGTCTGACGAAAATCGCCGTATATTCATCATGAAAGAACGGGCTGCCTTCGTCTGAGTCCCTGAACCGGGCAAAAAGCGTACCGTCTCGGAGCATATGGTACAGCATAATCCGCTCTGCTCTGGCCACCGGGGATTTTCTGGGCTTCCCCTGGGGCCTGGCAGATTCGGCAGGCCTTCCAATCTCCTCGGACGGCGCATGCCGTTCTTTTCGGGTATGCCGGGCTTCCGACTTCCTGAATTGGGATGTGAGTGCATCCACGGAAACACCTGTCTCTTCGGACAGTTGCTTCAGGTAAATGTCACGCTCAACAGGAGTCGTCTTGCCTGCCAGTTCCTTCAAGACCTCGTGGATATACTGAAGAAGGTCATTTTCGTTCTTAAGGTTCTTTTCCCTTTTTGCATACATCATCGCGAACGAAAGAAGTGTGTGCGGTTGGCCGATAATACGGTCCCTGAACGCCTCGCCCCCGTACTTTTTAAGGTAATCGTCCGGGTCCAGCCCTTCCGGAACGATGGCCACCTTGGCATCAAGGCGGTTCGTCGGGAACATCCGGCTAAATCGCCTGGCAGCTTCCCAGCCCGCATTGTCACCATCCGTACAGATAATGACCTCGTTCGTCACACGGCCCAATAGCGACAAATGCTTGTCCGACATGGCGGTACCCATCAGGGCGACGCCGGACTGAATACCGGCCTCATCTGCCGAAATGACATCCATGAAACCTTCGAACAATATTACATTACCCGATTTACGGGCCGCGAGACGTGCATTGTGGTAATTATAGAGAATTTCGCTTTTGTTGAAGATAGGCGTCTCGGGGCTGTTGAGGTATTTCGGTTCATTACCGGCCTTTTGGATCACCCTTCCGGAAAACCCGACAGTTTTCCCATTCGTGTCATGGAGCGGAAACATGACCCTGTTCCTGAACCGGTCAAAAGCGCCGCTGCCATTATCGGGGATAATAGCCAGCCCCGACTCTGAAAGTTCTTCATCACTGAACCCTTTTCGTTTCAGCAAAGTGACAAGAGATTCCCGGTTGCCGAGTGACCAGCCGATTCCGAACTTCTCAATGGTATCCCGCGTAAAGCCCCGGCCGTACAGATAATTGAGCGCTTCCTCCCCTTCCACGGTGTTCAACAGCAAATGCCTGTAAAACTCTTCCGCGTACCGATGGGCTTCCAAAAGCCGGCGATGGCCCGAAGGCAACTGCTTTTCACTGCCCGCCATGTCTCCGACTTCCACTTCCACACCAGAACGCGCACCAAGTTTCGCCACCGCTTCAACGAATGACAGGTTTTCGACGTCCATAACGAACGTGATGGCGTTCCCGCCTGCCCCGCACCCGAAACAATGAAACATTTGCTTGTCTTCGGACACCGAGAAAGACGGGGAATTTTCATCATGGAACGGACAGAGTCCGAACCAGTTCCTTCCCCTTTTCGTCAGCTGTACATATTCACCGATCAGCCCGACGATATCTGTCTGGGAACGGATCGTTTCAATCTTCTCCTCCGGAATCCGCTTCATCCGTCACACCACACTTTCGGCCGTACTCTCGAATTCGAGATTCAATTTCGGAATCCTTCATCGTTCGACAAAAAAGTGCGCAGGAGAGAAGAAAATCGCCCACTACGCGCATTTTATTCACAATATCCAATTATAATACGCCTCAATGAACTTTTCCACCTTCAGATAGGCTTTTCTTTAAATTCTTCCTTAACATTCTGTACCGGCTGCCGCAAAAAAAGAACCTGCCTTTCAAAAAGGCGGTTCTGCCGTTTATCGTTCGCGGTTTTGCTTGATATTCAGGATTATATTCGCAGTTTCTTCCACTGCACGATCGGTCACATCGATGACTCTGCAGCCGATTCTGTCCGCCACCGAATAAAAATGATCGATTTCGGATTGAATCCTTTCGATTTTTGCATAGTTCGCATCGTCTTTTAAGCCAAGTGCCTTAAGACGCTCTTTTCGGATGGAATTCAGCTTTTCAGGCGAAATGACAAGACCGAAACACTTTTCCGGATCAATCTGGAACAATTCCTCCGGCGGCTCCACCTCGGGCACGAGCGGCACGTTTGCCACTTTGTATCGCTTGTGGGCAAGATACTGGGACAGAGGGGTCTTGGACGTCCGCGAGACTCCGATCAGAACAATATCGGCCAGCAACAAACCACGCGGATCACGCCCGTCATCGTACTTCACCGCAAACTCGATCGCTTCGATTTTCTGGAAATAGTCCTCATCCAGCATCCTGACGCGTCCCGGCTCTTCCGATGCCTTCTCGTTGAGCGTGCTTCCAATCACTTCGATGATCGGGCCGAGCAGGTCGATCGACGGGATATTCCTGCGCTCGCATTCCTTCTTAAGAAATGTCCTCATCTCATCCTTCACCAAAGTATAAAGGATGATGGCATTCTGTTCGGCGGCAAGCTCTGTGATTTCATGAAGCTGGTCGGTTGATTCCACATGTGGAATCCGTTTGACCGCAGTTGATTCGAAGTCTTCCCGGAACTGGCTGATGGCCGCCTTCGCCACCAGGTCGCCGGTTTCACCGATTGAATCGGATACAATATACATTTTCAGTTGATTCATAGGGCACCTCTCACAAATCGTGATTTTCCGCCAGCGACAAAAACGCCGATGTGATGTTTGTCTTCGTGATGCGACCGATGACCGAAAGGCCCTCTTCCGTTTCCTCGACGACCGGGAGCGCATCGATCTGCCGCTCGATCAGCACCTTGGCGACATGGACAAGGGCCTCGTTCTTCCTGCAATAAGCGATATTCGGCATCCTCGTCATAATCATATGGACGGGGATCTTTTCCAGGTCGGTTCCGCCGATTGCAGTTCTGAGCAAGTCTTTCCTGGACAGGATTCCGGTCAGCCTGGATTGGTCATCCACAACGATCAGGGTACCGACGTCCTCGAGGAACATCTGCGTGATCGCATCATAGACGGACAATGATTCCTTTACGACGACCGGAATCGACTGGAAGTCACGTACCTTCATATTCATCATGTTCTCGGTCAGGTGCTGATCCTTTTTCTTGCCCGAATAGAAATAGCCGACACGCGGCCGGGCATCCAGAAAACCTGCCATCGTCAGGATGGCTAGGTCGGGCCGTATCGTGGCGCGGGTCAGGCTGAGCCGTTCCGCGATCTGTTCGCCCGTGATCGGCCCGTCGGCCTTCACGATCTCCAGAATCTCATCCTGACGCTTATTGAGTTCCATACGACTCACATCCTGTACTTGATGGGTAATAGCCTAGTTCATTATATCTGAATCCCCGTCCGATTGCGAAACGATTGAACCCGTGCTACAATGTTGTCAAACTCCATACGGCACTGACGGGACAATCAAGTAGTATCCGACAACAGCGAGCAGGGACGGTGAAAGCCTGCAAGGATATGAAGCGGCATCCCCGAGCCGATCTCTCTGAAAGAGGGCCGGTCTACCGGCCAATCGGGGTGGAACCGCGGGTCATCAAGCACCCGTCCCCGGACCTTGTGTCCGGGGACGGGTGCTTTTTGAATTCAATTATTCGAGGAGGAACTGAAATGACAACAATGGAAACGATCGTCACACTGGCCAAGCACCGGGGATTTGTCTTCCCGGGATCCGACATTTACGGCGGCCTCGCCAACACATGGGACTACGGCCCACTCGGCGTAGAACTGAAAAACAACATCAAGAAAGCATGGTGGAAGAAGTTCATCCAGGAGTCCCCGTACAACGTTGGCCTCGACGCTGCAATCCTTATGAACCCCAAGGTCTGGCAGGCATCGGGCCATGTCGGCAACTTCAACGACCCGATGATCGACTGTAAAAGCTGTAAAGCCCGCCATCGTGCGGACAAACTGATTGAAAACAAACTTGAGGCAGAAGGCAACGAGATGGTGGTTGACGGCATGCCATTTGAAAAGATGCAGGAACTCATTTCTGAGCACAACATCACCTGCCCGGACTGCGGAGCACAGGACTTCACCGATATCCGCCAGTTCAACCTGATGTTCAAGACTTCGCAGGGCGTGACAGATTCTTCGTCCAACGACATCTACCTCCGGCCGGAAACAGCACAGGGAATTTTCGTCAACTTCAAGAATGTCCAGCGTTCCATGCGCAAAAAACTGCCGTTTGGAATTGCCCAGGTCGGCAAAAGCTTCCGGAATGAAATCACGCCGGGCAACTTCACTTTCCGCACACGGGAATTTGAACAGATGGAGCTGGAGTTTTTCTGCAAGCCGGGTGAAGACCTTGAGTGGTACGCCTACTGGCGCGACTTCTGCAAAAACTGGCTTGATCAGCTTAACATGACGGATGAAAACGTCCGTCTTCGTGAACATGACAAAGAAGAACTCTCCCACTATTCGAATGCGACCGTCGATATTGAATATAAATTCCCGTTCGGCTGGGGCGAACTTTGGGGAATCGCAGACCGCACCGATTTCGATCTGAAGCGTCACATGGAGCATTCCGGTGAAGACTTCACGTACACCGATCCGGAATCCGGCGAGAAATTTGTCCCTTATTGCATCGAACCTTCCCTCGGGGCGGACCGGGTCACACTTGCATTCCTTTGCGATGCGTATGATGAAGAGAAAATCGGGGATGACGACCAGCGCACGGTCCTCCGCTTCCATCCGGCACTGGCACCTTTCAAGGCAGCGGTCCTTCCGCTTTCCAAGAAACTTTCCGAAGAGGCTCAGGACGTTTGGGCGGAACTGCGCAAATCCTTCCCTGTGGATTATGACGAATCGCAGTCGATCGGGAAACGCTACCGCAGGCAGGACGAAATCGGCACTCCGTTTTGCATCACCTACGACTTTGACTCCAAGGAAGACGGCCAAGTTACTGTCCGCGACCGCGACACGATGGAACAGGTCCGCATGCCAATCAGCGAAGTACACGCGTTTATCGAAAAACGGCTTGAATTCTGATATTCAAACCAAAAGGCAGTCCGCTCCGGCGGACTGCCTTTTCATGTGTGAGGATGACTCATTTCCCTGAAAACTGTTCACGGCAGGTTTTCAGGTGCGCTACACTCGTCGTCCGGTTCCTTTTTGTCTTCCGTACCGTCCGCTGCCTGCTCCTGCCTGCCAAAGGAAGGCATGCGGTCCAGCTGATCAAGGAAAGAGGCGGATTTCAGGCGGACACCCACTTGTTCATCGTAGATCGTCCGGACAATTTTCCTCATGAACTTTTTCGTCGCGGGCTTTAGCGTCAGCTTGCCAACCTGCTCGATCGGCACATTATAAAATGTCCTGATCAAGCGGAGGTGAGACGGTGACAGGCGGATCAGATATGGATCGACATGGAAACAGCGATGGCATAGGAAGCCGATCTCCTGGAAGGAAAACGCAAACTCACCTTCAGTAGCACCGCAGCTTGCACACTGATGAAGAACCGGATGAATTCCTGCCACCGGAAGCATTTTCCATTCCACAAACAACGTAATCGCCTCAGGGTCATACTCCTCATCTATCGCATGGAATGCCTGTCTGAGTAGCTCGAATTGGCCGGATGACGGCTGGTTGTCCTCAATGAGACGGTCCATAAGCTCTGCAATATAGCTTGCATAGGCGGTTGCCATAATGTCGTGATGCAAATGGCGCATCGTCCGGAGCGCATCCCCAGACTGCAAAGTTCCCATGCCTTTCCCTTTATAGACCATGAAAATCCCGTGTGTGAATGGCTGTGTCACCGCCGCCAGCCTGCTGGCAGGTTTCTTAGCTCCCCGCGCCATCGCGGTCACCTTTCCGGCTTCTCTCGTCAGGAACGTTACGACTTTATTTGTCTCCCCATACGGTCCGGTGCGCAGGACAATTCCTTCCCACTTGTTCAGCATGCGTGTGCCTCCTTCCCGGATATGCAGAAAAGCGCGGGCACCCGGCCCGCGCCCCGTCAGTATTCATCGTCCCGGAAACCATACTCCCTAAGCTGGTTGGAGCGGTTTCTCCAGTCTTTTTGGACCTTCACCCAAAGCTCAAGGTAAACCTTGCTGCCTAGCAGCATTTCGATATCCTGCCGCGCCCTTGTGCCGACCTCTTTCAGGAGAGCACCCCGCTTGCCGATCACTATGCCTTTCTGGGAGTCACGTTCGACGATGATTGTCGCACTGACATCCACCGTATCCTGGCCTTCGCGTTTGGCGATCCGCTCAATCACGACAGCAACCGAATGCGGTATTTCTTCACGGGTAAGATGAAGCACCTTTTCCCGGATCAGCTCAGAAATAATGAACCGCTCGGGATGGTCGGTCACCTGATCTGCCGGATAATATTGAGGACCTTCAGGCAGATACTCCTTGATGACTTCCATGAGACGTTCCACATTGTTGCCCTGGAGGGCGGAGATGGGAACAATTTCGTCGAAGTCCATCAGGCCACGATAGGTATCGATGACACCGATCAGTTCGTCGGGGTGGATGAGATCGATTTTGTTCAGGACGAGGACGACCGGAGTTCCGCTGTCCCTCAGCATGTCCATGATGAACTCGTCTCCCTTGCCGAGGGATTCATCGGCATTCGCCATGAAGAGGACCAAGTCCACTTCCTTGAGCGTGTTTTTGGCCACCTTCATCATGAAGTCGCCCAGCTTGTGCTTCGGTTTGTGGATGCCTGGCGTGTCGATAAACACCATCTGGCTGTCTTCCGTCGTGACAACACCCTGGACCTTATTTCTTGTGGTCTGGGGCTTGTCGCTCATGATCGCGATTTTCTGGCCGACCACACGGTTGAGGAAAGTCGACTTCCCTACATTTGGACGCCCGATGATCGAAATGAATCCTGATTTGTATCCTTCACGGTTATTCAGCATTTTCCATATCCTCCGCCTTAAACGCGCCAGGGAGGAGTTCCCTGACCGTTGTTTCCGCGACATCCCCTTGCAGGTTCGTCAAATATACGGGCATGTCACCTTCGCAGAACTCCGAGATGACCTGGCGGCAGGCACCACATGGTGATACCGGTCCAGGGGTATCTGCCACAACCGCAAGAGCCTTGAACTCACGGTGCCCTTCAGAGATTGCCTTGAAGAAAGCCGTGCGCTCCGCGCAATTGGTCATGCTGTAACCGGAATTCTCGATGTTGCATCCGCCGAACACTTCACCATCCCGGGTCAGGAGCGCTGCACCCACCTGAAATTTCGAGTAAGGCACGTATGCGAGTTCACGGGCATTTTTGGCCCGCTCCATCAGTTGTTGTTTATCCATAAATTAACCACCTTCAAAATAAGAGATTTATCCATTTGGGAATGAAAATCATGCAGCCGATGAGAATGCTCGCCGCGGCAAAAATCAGGACCGCCCCGGCTGCAGCATCTTTCGCCTGTCCCGCCAGCGGGTGGTGTTCGGAGGATACCAGGTCCACCACCCGTTCGATGGCTGTGTTCATCAGCTCCAGGGCTAGCATGCCGCCAAACAGGATGATCAGAACAATCCATTCGGCCGTCGATAGACCGGTAATCCAGCCCGCTCCGCTAACTGACAAGGCCGCCATGATATGGATCCTGAAGTTCTGTTCGGCGGCTGCCACATGAGCAATTCCATTCCATGCATACCGGAACGAACGGAAAAGCTTACGGACGTCCATCCGTGTCACGCCCGAGTCCGAACGATTCCAATATTTCATCCTGACGGCCGAACATTCTTCGTTCGTCCGCTTCGTTCATATGGTCGTAACCGAGGAGATGAAGAAAGCCGTGAAGAGCCAGAAAACCGATTTCCCTTTCCCGGCTATGGCCATATTCTTCAGCTTGCCGGTCCGCCGTCTCGGTGGAGATCAGAATATCGCCTAGCAACCGCGGCATTCCTTCAGGCTGGTTGACCGCTACTTCCCCCTCGACCGTTTCTTCAAGTGCGAACGAGATTACGTCTGTTGCCCGGTCTTTTTCCCGGTAATCCCGGTTGACCGACCTGATCGATTCATCGTCCATAAAAGTGACGGATAGTTCCGCCTCCCCGACATCTTCCATTTTTCCGGCATGTTCCAGCAGGCGGACGACCAGTTGCTGATCCTTTTCCCTAACTGTACCGGTTTCATCCATCAAATCGATCGTCAGTGTCATTTCCAGTCCTCCAGTCGGTCATTTCGGATATTCGATCCGGTTATGGAATACTCCGTTGAGCGTCGTGCAGATCACGTCCGCCACAATCTTCAATTCCCTGAAACTGAGATCGCATTCAGAAAATTGCCCATCATTCATTTTGTCCTTGATGATGGATTGGACCAACTGCTCGATCTTCTCGGGCGTCGGCTCCTTCATCGAACGGACTGCAGCCTCACAGCTGTCAGCGATCGAAATGACTGCGATTTCCTTGGTCTGTGGCTTGGGCCCCGGGTATCTGTAGGCGGCTTCATCGACATTCTTTCCTGATTCTCCTGCTTTTACATGGAAATATTTGAGGAGCGTCGTACCATGGTGCTGCCGTGCGATATCCACAAGCTCGCTGGGCATGCCATTCTTTTTCAGAATCTCCGCTCCGTCCGCTGCATGGGCAATGATAATGTCCCGGCTCTTTTCTGGAGGCAATGTATCATGCGGGTTGGTGCCCGCCATCTGGTTCTCGATGAAAAAGGCCGGCCTCCGTGTCTTTCCGATATCATGGTAATAGCTCCCGACCCGGGCAAGCAGCCCGTTTGCACCGATTGCCTCGCAGGCCGCATCGGACAGGTTGGCGACCATGACACTGTGGTGATATGTACCCGGCGTTTCCGTCAGAATTCTTTTCAGAAGCGGATGATTCGGATTGGAAAGTTCGACAAGCTTCAGGTCGGACAGGATTCCGAACACGGATTCGAAAAAGGGCATCAGGCCTATGGTGAGCGCGCCGGACAACAGACCGGAACCAAGTGCGGCAATCATGAAGAATGACCACTCCTGCAAGCCGAAATGCGACTGGGTCATCAGGAGATAAAATGTGATGAAAACGGCATTGGCGGCCGAAACACCAAAGCTTGCCGCCAGGATCGACGATCTGCGCCCGTCTCCCTGGATCAGATAGTGCCCGGCAAAGCCGCCAAACAGGATGTACAGGACAATCTCCATATTGGCAACAGGCGAATATCCTTCCTGCAGCAGAATGCCGCCAGTTGCGGCAGTAAGTACGGTCAGGAGAATCGCCATCCTCCCATCCGTCAGAAGCCGCAGTAGAAACGGAACAAGCGCTGTCGGATAAACATAGGCAAGTGCCATATTAAAATCAATCTCTGTCGCTGCAAGCAGCTTCATGGCCAATATCGTAAGGAAATAAATAACGAGTGTAATGGCAAGCCATTTCTTTTTCACGTGCACGGGCTGTTCGAGCTGCCTGAAATGCCGGTAAATAAACCAGAAGATCAGCAGGGTGAAGAGTCCGATTGCCAGTACGGGGCGCAGTGAAGTGTTCTCGTTCAGAAGGCCGGCCAGCTCCAGCTGACGGTGGACTTCCCTGTCAATAATCTGCCCTTCCTGGACGATCACCTGCCCCTGAAGGATCCGGGTCGGTTCAACTTCCGTCTTGGCATGCTCGATGCGCGCTTCTGTCTGCTGTTCGTCCAACCTTTCATTTACCGTAATGCTGGAGCGGCCGATTTCCACGGCTGCCGGCATGAGCCCCGCCGGGATGGCCAAAGAGCGGATCCGCCCTTCCGTCTCATTCCTTGAATCGGCAAGAGCCGTATCCCGGATCGGCTGCTCCATGATCTCCGACACAATCTCACTGACGGAATCACGGACTTTCACAAGATCATCATTGCCCGAACGAATCAGCATTCCGAGAAGTTCGTCGGAAAGACGGAAGCCGCCCCCAGATTCTTCAAGGCCCTCCAGCTTCTTTCGGAGATCCGCAATCTGGCCGGCAGTGTCAGGAGGGGATTCTTTTTCATTATCATTGTCTTTTGCGGCTTCTTCTTTGGCATCCAGCGCATAGTCGAAAACAGAGCGCACAACCGCTGCACTGTTTTGGGCTGCCTCTTCGTCAAAATCATAAACAGGCGTGACCTCTGAAGCGGCACGCTGCCTTTCCTGTTCCGTCTTGACGGGATCTTCCACCGTCTTGGTCGCCCGTATCGTCTCATTGGCGAGATGGAACATCTGGATATCGTATGTCTCGTCCTTCACACTTCCAAGCATGAGTCCAAAAGCCAGAAGTGAGGAAAGTCCGAGAAGGATAATAGAGAAAACAGAAAAAGAAATCCTTTCAATAAGCGATTGCCAACCCTTGAACATATCAGCTTCCCCCTAGCGGCCTGCAGAAACGCCCTTTCCCTCTCCTTGACGGAAATCATCCCGGCCGGAAAGATAAAAAAACCGGCCGGACTCCAGCTGAGGCAGGAGGTCTCGGCCGGAGAACCGTTTTGGTCACTCCCGGTGACTGCTTGCTTCGTATGCTTCGATGATCCGGGCAACCAGCGGGTGGCGGACGACATCGGCCTGCTCAAAGTGCAGGAAGCGGATCCCCTGGACATCTTTCAGGATACGCTGAGCGACAATCAGCCCGGATTCCGTCCCGCGCGGCAGGTCGATTTGCGTCTGGTCACCTGTAATCACCATCTTCGAGCCGAAGCCGAGGCGGGTCATGAACATTTTCATCTGTGCCTTTGTCGTGTTCTGCGCCTCATCAAGAATAACAAACGCATCATCCAATGTGCGCCCTCGCATATAGGCAAGCGGTGCAATTTCAATAGTGCCCCGCTCAATCAGGCGTTCGGTCTGTTCCGCTCCAAGCACATCATGAAGCGAATCATACAGCGGCCTCAGGTACGGGTCGACTTTTTCTTTCAGATCGCCCGGCAGAAAACCGAGGTTTTCCCCCGCTTCCACGGCGGGGCGCGTCAGGATGATGCGTTTGACCTGTCCGTTCTTCAGTGCCTGTACGGCCATGACGACGGCGAGGTAGGTTTTGCCGGTACCGGCCGGGCCGATACCGAACACCATGTCATCCGCGCGGATTGCGTGGACGTATTCGCGCTGGCCGATCGTCTTGGCACGGATGGCCTTGCCTTTCGAGTTTCTTGCGATTTCTTCGTCATAAAGCTCCGCGAAGTATTCGATCGTCCCGTTCTTAGCCATTTCCAGTGCCGTGGAGACGTCGCGCAGATTAATATTGATGCCCTTGCGGATCACGCGCAAAAGCTGCCTAAGGAGCTCCTGAGCAGTTCCACGCTGCTCCTCTTCGCCCTGGATCACGATGACCCCGCCGCGCGTAAGCACCCGCACACCGAGTTCTTCTTCAATCAGTTTCATGTTCTGGTCGGAGATGCCGAGCAGCATCACCGCTTCATTCGGATCTTCCACATGCAGTTGTACCGTATTTTCTTCCAATCGATCAATCTCCTTGGGAAATGTGTTTTCTTACGGCAATATTTTCATTAATGAGAAATAATATGGTCCCCTTTACTTTATCATTATCATAATGCACTCGCAAAACTTTTTCATCCTTTACCGTTGCGTCAGGATCTAGTGTGGACAGCATTTTTTCCTTTAGCACCGACAGGATGATCGGCTCTCCGTTTTCTTCGGTCAGCCGGATTTCCCTCGCCATCCCGCTGCGGCTTTCCGACAGTGTCAGGAACGGGCTGATAAAAGAGGGCATCGGGATTTCGCGCCAGACATCAGCATTTGCTGATTTCCCTCCAATAGCTAGCTGGTACGCCGTTTCACCGGGTGCCGAATACCTGATCACGGCCGGCATCTCGAAACGGGTCTCCACATAATAATCCCCGTACACCTTGCCTTCCGCACCGGTTACGTGGCTGTCCTCTCTCTGCGTAATAATGCCGGATGCGACGATGTCCCCTTTTTCTACCGTGGTATTGGGGAGTACGTTCCTGACGCCCTTGGTGAGCTCGAAACGGGTGATCACCGCTCGCTTGGATGCCGCCAGATGAGCAGGTTGGAGGTCTCCCTCCCCTTTTTCCCCGGTTTCCGGCGCCTCAATCGGATGCACGGTCAGCCGGCCCCCTTCCCGGCTCACACGCACCCAGCTAAGGCCCGGGTCAGCGACCATCAGATCATTCCTGATCCGGGCCTCGTCCGGAACAGAGCCAATCGGGATAAAAGGCCGGATGCCGCTTTTCTCCAAGTAGTCACTGATGCGCTCCTGGCGCTCCGGTTTGCCGCCCTCGACCCCGACAGACCAGATCAGGCCGGAGCAGGCAAGGGGAACCAGCAGGAATAACAGAACAGCAGCAACGGATAATGGGGAACGATCGAGGATGATGCCTGTACGGCCTGCACTTAACCTGAGACGGACCCGGTATTTGAGCCTGAGTCTCCTGATGGCGGGCATGTCCTTGCGGAAAACAGAAAACTGCAGGCGGTTCCCCTCAGCTTCGGCATCCCGAATGCGGATGCCGGATGCGGCGCAGGCAGAGAAAAACGCCTCCGCACCGCTGCCCGACACTGTCACTCGTACAGTTTCCTTCCCGCGCAGCCGCTCAGCCGTCCGCATGGTCCCTCGTCCGGATCAGCGTGAGGCGATCCAGCCGGTCGAATGTGATCAGGGCCGCCTCGTCTCCGACCTCCTCCACAGCCACCGCTTCTCCCTCCAATGTCAGCGCATATGGAGCCAGGCGAAGGCTGATCGCACGATCGCCGATTTTCCCGATCGTGAATTTTCCGTTGAGCCGCAGTGTCCGGTGGTCCTCGATTTCCAGAAATGGGACCATCCTAAAAAATCTGCGCATACAAAAACCCCCCTTGGCCTTCAGTTTATGACAGGCCAAGAGGGGGCATTCACACCGGCCGGAGCCGGTTATCTTCTTTTTGCTTTTGGCGGACCGAGAATTTCGGCGAACACGATCGCCCGCGCGAGGTCCTCTTCGGATTCCGGCAAAAGGCGGTCAGGTTCAGCGATTTCCGTTTTGTAGATTGGCTGCTCGGTCACCGCTTTGCGATCGCGTGTGCGTTCACGGGTACGATCCTGCCTCGGATTGCGGGCAGTATCAGTCCCGTCTGCAGAGGTCCGTGTAATCTGTTGCGGCACACGCTCTGAACGCGTGACCACTTCCGGCTTTGGCTGCACAGGCTTTTTCTCTACTGTGCGGGGATCGGTCCGAAACTCCCCGGCCTCTTTCTGGATCTCCTTCTGAAGATCTTCGTAAAGTTGTTTTGTCAGGTCTTTCAGGCTGCCGCTTTTTTCAGCCGGCCTCCGGGGCACATCCTGACGGGATGGCGGCGCCTGTGTCTGCCCCGGCCTTTTTTCCGGTGGTTTCTGGTTGTCCTTTCCCTTGAACAGGGAGCCGATTATCAGAGAGATGATCAGCAGGATGATCGGTTCCATCAGCTCATCCCCTTTCCGTCACACGTCGGATCATTGGCCGTCGGGGCGCTTATCCTGCTCCTTGCCCATTTTGCCGAGGGATTCGCGCATCGAGGTATCTGCCTGGATGTTTTTGTAGTTTACGTAGTCCATGATCCCGATGTTGCCTGTGCGAAGAGCTTCAGCCATGGCGAGAGGCACTTCCGCCTCGGCTTCGACGACCTTGGCGCGCATCTCGCCGACTTTGGCGCGCATTTCCTGCTCGCTCGCAACAGCCATGGCACGGCGTTCTTCCGCTTTCGCCTGGGCAATTTTCTTATCGGCGTCTGCCTGCTCGGTCTGAAGCTCGGCACCAATGTTCTTGCCGATGTCGACATCGGCGATATCGATCGAAAGGATTTCAAATGCCGTTCCCGAGTCCAGGCCTTTTGAAAGGACTGTCTGGGAGATCATATCCGGATTTTCCAGGACGACGGTATGGTGCTTGGAAGAACCGATTGTCGAGACGATCCCTTCACCGACACGGGCAACGATCGTTTCCTCGCCGGCACCGCCGACGAGCCGTTCGATGTTTGCCCGGACAGTGATCCGGGATTTTGCCTTGACTTCGATTCCGTTCATGGCAACACCCGCGATAAACGGCGTTTCGATGACTTTAGGGTTGACCGACATGCTGACGGCTTCGAGCACGTCACGGCCGGCAAGGTCGATTGCCGCCGCCCGCTCGAATGTCAGAGCGATGTTCGCACGGTGCGCCGCGATAAGGGCGTTGACGACCCGGTCCACGTTACCTCCTGCGAGATAATGGCTCTCCAGCTGGTTGATGCTCACATCGAGCCCTGCTTTGTGGGCCTTGATGAGCGGGTTGACGATTCGGCTCGGAATAACTCGGCGGAGCCGCATCCCGATCAGTGTGAAGATGCTGATTTTCACGCCGGCTGCGAGTGCGGAAATCCACAATGTGACCGGCACGAATGTAAAGAAGATCGACAGGGCGATAATCACCAGAAACGCAACGATGATCAGCCCGATTGTTCCCAATCCTAGCATTCTGTTTCCTCCTATTCGGCGGAGGCTTCCCGGACAACGATCCTGGAGCCTTCCACTTTTGTGATCTTAACATTTTGATCTTTCCCGATAAACCTTCCTTCAGAGACGACGTCAAGATATTCTCCGTCCAGTTCGGCAGTTCCGGAAGGCCGGAGCGGTGTCACCGTTGTTGCCGTACGGCCGATAAGTTCGAGCCGGTTGGCATTGGAGACATAGCCGCTTTCTGTATCGGTGGCGTCCCTGAGGATTAGCCGGTTAAGAAGATGGAGCCGTTTGCCAAAGAATTTCATCATGATCACCATTCCCAATATCGTGATGACCAGTGCAGTGACGACAGAGATGGCCATCCAGGCCGGGTCGGCCCCTGCCATAATGATGCCCGCAACCATGGCCACAGCACCGATAATGCCCAGAATTCCTCCCGGTACAAACAGCTCGGCTATGAGCAGGCCGATACCTGCCAGGAACAGCAGAAGGGATTCATATCCTGCCAGGCCGGCAACGAGGTGTCCATAGAAAAACAGGAGCAATGCCCCGGCGCCCATCGAACCGGGGATACCGAATCCGGGCGAATACAGCTCGACGACAAGGCCCAGCCCCGCAATCGAAAGCAGGATCGGTACAACGACGGGATTCGTGATGAAACGTGCAAGTTTTTCGCTGAATGTTTCATTCATCTTGACGACTTCTGCGCCTTCAAGACCTGCGGTTGCCAGCAGTTCATCAAATGACGACACAGTTCCCTCACTGTAATTGACTTCCAGCGCCTCGTCGGCGGACAGGGTCAGCAGCTTGCCTTTCCCCGCACGGTATTCGGGAAAGTCCATGTCGGCATTGGCCATGGCAAGCGCATAGTCTGGATCCCGCCCCTGATCGGATGATTCTGCTGCCGCCTTCATCGAGGCGAGCCAAGCACTGTTGGCCTTGTCATCGGCAGCATTGCCGGACTGGTCAATTACCTGAGCAGCGCCGATCCGGCCGTTCGGGTCCATATAGATTTCGTCGGCATGGAGTGCTAGGAACGCACCGGCCGACAGGGCATCGCGGTTGATATAGGCGATTGTGCGGAGTTCCGTTTCATCCATCAGCTTGGCAATCCGGCCTGCTGCATCCACAAATCCCCCGGGTGTGTTGATCTCGAGGATAATCGTATCTGCTCCAGCCTCTTTGGCCTCACCGAATGAACGGCTCAGAAACTCATACAGCCCCCGCTCGACTTCGTTTTCCAATGGCACGTGGTATACTTTGCCGCTATCCGCTCCGGCATGGGGTATCGCCAAGAGGAACATGGCAGCGAACAGAAGGAGGCCGCGGATCAAGCGGATTCCTTTCAAGTCTTCACCCCCATTCGTCTCTCGTCCATTATAGGTGATTCTACGTATGAACAAAGCAATAAGTTTCATTAAAATGAAATAAACCGGAAAATCCCGTGGGATTTTCCGGTTTTGCATACATTATCTGATTCTGGCCATTCCTGTTATGGAGGCAGGGATGGTGAGGGGGATCAGTATTTGCGCTTGCGGGCTGCTTCGGACTTTTTCTTCCGCTTGATGCTTGGCTTCTCATAGTACTCGCGTTTGCGGGCCTCTTTAATCGTACCCGATTTGGAAACACCACGTTTGAAGCGGCGAAGAGCATCTTCAAGCGATTCGTTTTTACGAACGACAGTTTTTGTCATGTCTTTTCCCCTCCCTCCGTACGCACTTCCATACATGAAAACACGTCATGTACTCAGAAATTATAGCCTAAATCATGAAGCGGGTCAATATATATCTTTCATCTTGGCATATAACATTTTTATTCAGCAGATCAGTAATCTTCAGAAGATGTGAGACCCTGCATGATTTTGACTCCGGAGCTCGCGCCGATCCTTGTGGCGCCTGCTTCTGCCATGTTCTGCAGATCTTCCAGGCTGCGGACGCCGCCGGAAGCCTTTACGCCCATTTCCTCGCCGACTGTTAGCCGCATAAGCGCAACATCTTCCACCGTTGCGCCGCCCGTAGAGAAACCGGTTGACGTCTTGACGAAGTCCGCCCCTGCATTTTTGGAAAGGCGGCATGCGATAATTTTTTCATCGTTGGTCAGAAGGCACGCCTCAATGATGACTTTGACGATCGCTTTACCGGCAGCCGCTTCCACGACAGCGCGAATATCTGCTTCGACCGTTTCTTCATCGCCGCTTTTCAGCGCGCCGATGTTCAGGACCATATCGATTTCCTCTGCGCCTTTTTCGATGGCGTCCTTTGTTTCGAACGCTTTCGTCTCTTTTGTGCTCGCGCCGAGCGGGAAGCCGATGACCGTACACACTTTCACATCGGTTCCAGAAAGCTCGCCTGCAGCTGTTTCCACCCAGTACGGGTTCACACAGACGGAAGCAAAACTGTACTCCTTCGCTTCCGCGCATAGCTCTGCGATCTGTTCTTTCGTCACTTCGGGTTTGAGAAGCGTATGGTCGATCATTGATGCGACATTGGTATTCATAGTATTTCCTCCTTATTGGTCCTTGCCCTATTTGCTGACTTGCCTGTGAATTCCCCGTCCGGACGCAAGACGCCCGGAAGCCGGGAATCCGGCTCCGGGCGATGCCGGCTCAGGCGACCGGTACCGTACCATCTTCGATGACTCTAACAAAAGCACCCTCATTATAAGGATAGCCCGCCTTCGTGATTTTCACTCGGACAATCTTTCCGACCATTGATTCATCGGCAGGGATGACAACTTTCATATAGTTATCGGTATAGCCCTCGTAGAGCCCGCTTTCCGGATCTTCCTTGAATGGCTCTTCGGGAATCATTTCGAGTACTTGTCCCTCGTAGGCCGATGCATATTCCTTCGCGAGCTGATCGTTCAGCTGGAGAAGGCGGTGGACGCGTTCATTCTTGACGGCTTCGTCAATCTGATTATCCATCCGGGCGGCCGGCGTGCCGATCCGCATTGAGTACGGGAACACGTGCAGTTCGGCAAAACGGTGATCACGGATGAATTCGAATGTCTCCATGAACTCTTCTTCCGTTTCACCCGGGAAGCCTACAATAACATCCGAAGTCAGTGCAAAGTCCGGAAGTGCATCGCGCAGACGCTCGAGACGCTCCGCAAAGAAGGCCATCGTATACTTCCTGCGCATGCGCTTCAGCACCGTGTCGGAGCCGGATTGAATCGGAATGTGCAGGTGGCGAACAACAATGTTGGAAGCCTTCAAGACAGCGATCACTTCATCGGTCAGCTGGCTTGCCTCGATCGAGGAAATCCGCAACCGCTTAAGCCCGGGCACCTGCGCTTCGATGTCCCTGAGCAGCTGTGCAAGATTATACTCTTTCAGGTCTTCCCCGTAGCCGCCCGTATGGATGCCGGTAAGCACGATTTCCTTGTATCCTGCGTCAACAAGCTGGCGTGCCTGATGGATGACTTCCTCCGGATCACGGGAGCGCATCAGACCGCGCGCCCAGGGGATGATGCAGAATGTGCAGAAGTTGTTGCAGCCTTCCTGGATTTTCAGTGAGGCCCGGGTTCTGTCAGTGAAGGACGGAACATCCAGTTCTTCATAGACCCTGTTCTTCATGATGTTGCCGACCGCATTGATAGGCTGGCGTTCCCTGCGATACTGCTCGATATAACCGAGCAGCTTCGTCCGGTCCTGCGTGCCGACAACAATGTCTACACCCGGGATCTCCATGATCTCCGCGGACGATGTCTGCGCGTAGCAGCCGGTGACACAAACAACGGCATCCGGATTCGTCCTGATGGCACGCCGAATCACCTGGCGGCTTTTTTTGTCACTCGTATTCGTGACAGTACATGTATTGATGACGTAGACATCCGCGCGGCCCTCAAATTCCGCCCGCTCATAGTCAGCGTCCTTGAACAGCTGCCAGATGGCCTCCGTCTCGTAATGGTTTACTTTACAGCCCAATGTGTGAAAGGCGACTGTCGACATGGGGCTCACCTCTTTCCTTCTATTTCGCTTGAAATCGCGGCTAATGCATATAGCGGAGCCGTTTCCGCCCTCAGGATGCGCGGCCCGAGCGCGATGGGCCTGAACCCTGCCGCACGGAACCGCTCTGCCTCCTCGCGGCTGATACCGCCTTCAGGCCCGAAGACTGCCAGTACCTTTTGTCCATGATACACGTTTTCAATCAGAGCGGCAATCGAGCCCCCGCTGCGGACTTTGGCAGATTCCTCGTCCGCTATAAGAAGCAGATCGAATGACTCAGCAAGCCGGATAAGGCCGTCCAGGCCGGTTACATCCGAAATCTCGGGAATGATGCTCCGGTGCGACTGCTCCGCCGCCTCCTTTGCAATCTTCCGTAGCCGGTCAATCTTCTTTGCGCTCTTTTTACTGTCCCATTTCACGATGGAACGCTCTGCTTCAAAAGGAATCAATCCTGCCATGCCAAGTTCGGTGCCCTTCTGGACAATCAGGTCCAGCTTGTCTCCCTTCGGCAGTCCCGCCGCGACAGTCACGCCAATCGGCATCTCATTTGACGGCAGGGATCCTTGTGTCTTCCGGATCACCACATCGCCGTCAAGCGCAATGATTTCAGATTGAAAAGCCTCTCCATCCGAAACTGCGATCAGCTTCCCGCCTTCGGCCATCCTCATCACCTTCGTGATATGGCGGGCATCGTCTCCGGATATCAAAGCCCGGCCGCTATCATCAAACGGGTCATCAAGAAAGTATCTCTGCATCCTGTCCACCCGCTTCCGGTTTCCGTGCAATGATGGCCGTCCAGTCTTCCATCACCATCACTTCCTCGATCAGAAAGCCGGATTCCGTCAGTGCTTCTTTTACATCGTCCTTTTTCTGGGCGATGATGCCGGAAGTGATGAAGAGGCCTCCCGGCTTAATGACCTGGTAGGCATCATCCGTGAAGGTGACAATCACTTCGGCGAGGATGTTGGCGACCGCAACATCCGGACGTCCGTCGTAAGCATCCAGAAGATTGCCGTGGCGGACGTCGATTGGTGTCGTGAGCCCATTTAGCTCCACGTTTTTCCGGGCGGACTGCACAGCTACCTCATCCAGGTCGAGTGCCGTGATCCGTCCGGCACCGAGCAGGGCCGCTCCGATCGACAGGACTCCCGAGCCGGTTCCGATATCCACCACCTCGTCCCCTTCACGGACCGTTTTTTCCAGCGCCTGCAGGCACATGACCGTCGTCGGATGGGTCCCCGTTCCGAATGCCATGCCCGGATCCAGCTCGATGATCAGCTCATCCGTACTGAGCTTTTCGTATTCTTCCCATGTCGGGACAATCGTGAACCGTTTTGAAATTTTGACCGGATGGTAATAATCCTTCCAGGCGGTCGACCAGTCCTCTTCGTCCACTTCGGACTGGGTGACCGAGTTTGGACCGATGTCGAGACCGTAGGATTCCAGATTGGAGATTTCATTTTTCAACTCATTCACCGTCTCGGGAAGAAAGCTGTTGACCGGCAGGTAGGCCTTCACGATGGCACCCTCGGCCGGGTAATCTGCCCTGTCCAGTTCATACAGTTCTCCGAACCGTGTATCGTGTTCGAGGTCAGGCTCACGGGAGTCCTCAATAACGACTCCGCTTGCACCGGCTTCATAGAGAAGGTTGGAGACAGCCTCCATCGCTTCGTTGGAAGTGTGCACCGCGATTTCCGCCCATTTCAATAGAATCAGCCCTTTCAGTCACCCTTGAATGTACGCTTCAGACGGTCAAACAGCGAACTTTGATATTCATCCGGAGCATCTCCGCTGACAGCGGCAAAGTCCCGCATCAGCTGCTTCTGCTTTTCGGTCATTTTCGTCGGAGTGATCAGCTTGATGATGACATGCTGGTCGCCCGTTCCATATCCATGAACATTCGGGACACCCTTGCCCTTCAGGCGGAATGTCGTTCCTGTCTGTGTACCTGCCGGAATCTTCAGCTTCACCTTGCCGTGGACGGTCGGGACTTCGACTTCGTCGCCAAGAGCTGCCTGCGGGAAGTTGATCCGGAGTTCAAGAAGAACATCGTCTCCTTCGCGGACAAACCGCTCATGGGGCCGAACGCGGAATTCCACATACAGGTCTCCCGCAGGACCGCCGTTGATGCCGGGTTCTCCCTGGCCTGCGACACGAAGCTGCTGCCCGTCTTCGACACCCGCCGGAATATTGACTTTGATGCGCTTACGCTTGGTGACTCTTCCCGCACCGTGGCAATCGGAGCATTTCTCCGGAATGATCTTGCCCGTACCCTGGCAGGTCGGGCATGAGCGACGGTTGACCATCTGGCCGAATGGTGTATTCTGCGCCACACTGATTTGTCCTGAGCCGCCGCATTCGCCACAAGTACTGACGCTAGTGCCCGGTTTGGCCCCATCGCCGCCGCAAGTATCGCAGGTCTCTTCCTTGTCGACTTCGATTTCCGTGTCTTTGCCGAAGACCGCTTCCATAAAGTCAATCGTCATCGTATAGGCGAGGTCTGACCCCTGGCGAGGGGCATTCGGGTCACGCCGCCGGCCGCCTCCTCCCCCGAAGAACGTATTCAGGATATCGTCAAAGTCGAACCCGGCGGCACCGCCGCCGAATCCTCCCCCGCCGAATCCGCCTCCTCCAAAACCGCCGGCCGCATCGGCATGGCCGAACTGGTCATAGCGGGCGCGTTTGTCTTCATCGCTCAGAACTTCATACGCTTCGGCTATTTCCTTGAATTTCTCATCGGATCCCTCATCCTTGTTCAGGTCGGGATGATACTTTTTGGACAATTGCCTGTAGGCTTTCTTGATTTCTTCTTTACTAGCAGATTTCGTGACGCCAAGCACTTCATAGTAATCACGCTTGCTCATAGTTTCACTCCTGACTCGCTTGCATGACAATCATTGTATCATGCTGAAAATAGTCTTTCAAAATGGATCTGAACCCCACCCGTCTTCATCCGGCGGCTCCATGCCGTCCATGAAGATTTCGGACAGAAGAAAAGCCAAAGCCGAAACACCGACTTTGGCTTTTCCGAGGGCGGATTATTTGTTGTTCTTGTCATCGTCGACTTCTTCGAAGTCTGCGTCGACGACGCCGTCATCGGAGGATCCGCCGTCCTGCTGCTCCTGCTGAGCCTGAGCCTGCTGGGCAGCCTGTTCGTACATCTTCACCGACATCTGCTGGACAATTTCCATGAGCTTGTCTTTCTTCGTCCGGATATCTTCGATGTCATCCTTTTCGAGAGCGGACTTCAGCTCGTCTTTCGCTTCTTCAGCCTGCTTCTTCTCTTCTTCGGAGACATTGTCGCCTAGATCGGAGAGTGTTTTTTCTGTCATGAAAACAGCCTGGTCGGCTTCGTTGCGCAGTTCAGCCTCTTCCTGGCGCTTCTTGTCAGCATCAGCATTCGCTTCCGCTTCCTTGATCATGCGTTCGATCTCATCATCAGACAGTGAGCTGTCGGATTGGATTGTGATGCGCTGTTCTTTATTCGTGCCGAGGTCCTTCGCTTTGACGTTGACAATCCCGTTTTTATCGATGTCGAATGTGACTTCGATCTGCGGGATTCCACGTGGTGCCGGAGGAATATCCGTCAGCTGGAAGCGGCCCAGCGTTTTATTGTCGGCAGCCATCGGGCGTTCGCCCTGGAGGACATGGATGTCAACGGCAGGCTGGTTGTCTGCAGCTGTCGAGAACACTTGTGACTTGGAAGTCGGAATGGTTGTGTTCCGGTCGATCAGCTTCGTCATGACACCGCCCATCGTCTCGATACCGAGTGACAGCGGGGTGACGTCGAGAAGAACGACATCCTGTACATCGCCCGAGAGCACTCCGCCCTGGACTGCAGCGCCCATCGCAACCACTTCATCAGGGTTTACGCCGCGGTGCGGCTCTTTCCCGGTCGCTTTTTTGATGGCTTCCTGAACGGCAGGGATCCGTGTGGAACCGCCCACGAGGATAACCTGGTCAAGTTCATCCGGAGAAAGGCCCGCATCTTTCAGTGCCTGGCGGGTCGGAACCATCGTGCGCTCGACGAGATTTGCAGTCAATTCGTCGAACTTCGCACGGGAAAGCGTCATCTCCAAGTGCATCGGGCCAGCTTCGCCGGCTGTGATGAACGGAAGGGAGATTTGTGCCGAAGTGACTCCAGAAAGGTCTTTTTTCGCCTTTTCAGCCGCATCTTTCAGGCGCTGCATTGCCATCTTGTCCTTGGACAGGTCGATTCCGTTTTCTTTTTTGAATTCGTCTACGAGCCAATCCATGATCGCCTGGTCAAAATCGTCTCCCCCAAGCTGGTTGTCACCGGCTGTTGCTCGTACTTCGAATACACCATCGCCGAGTTCGAGAATCGAAACGTCGAACGTGCCGCCGCCAAGGTCATAGACCAGAATCGTCTGTTCACTTTCTGTCTTGTCCAGTCCATAGGCGAGGGCAGCTGCCGTCGGCTCATTGATGATCCGCTCGACTTCGAGGCCTGCGATGCGGCCGGCATCTTTTGTCGCCTGACGCGCAGCGTCGTTGAAGTAAGCCGGAACCGTGATGACTGCCTTGCTTACCTTTTCGCCGAGATAGTCTTCCGCGTACCCTTTCAGGTACTGGAGAATCATTGCCGAAACTTCCTGCGGAGAGTAGTCACGGTCTTCTGCGGATACTTTCTCGTTGGTACCCATCAGCCTTTTGACCGACATGATTGTATTTGGATTGGTGATCGACTGGCGTTTTGCCACTTCACCGACCTGGCGCTCGCCGTTCTTGAACGATACGACCGAAGGGGTTGTCCGGTTGCCTTCCGGGTTCGGAACGACTTTCGGCTCGCCGCCTTCCAGTACCGCTACTACAGAGTTAGTTGTTCCAAGGTCGATCCCGATGATTTTGCTCATTGTCCATTCCTCCTAAAATCAATGCATCTTGAAGCATCATTCGTGTTTTACTCGTTTACTTTAACCATTGAAGGACGCAGAATCCGGTCCTTCAGCATATACCCTTTTTGCAGTTCTTCCAAAATGGTATTGGACGGCTTGGAGTCGTCCTGGCCCTGCATGACGGCATGGTGGAAGTTCGGATCGAACTCCTTGCCTTCCGTCTCGATCTCTTCCAGCCCTTCCTTCTCCAGAGCGGAGCGGAATGACCGGGAGATCATCTCCATGCCCTTCTTAAGCGCGATGGCGTCTTCAGACGTCACCTCAGCATCGAATGCACGGCCGAAGTTGTCCAGTACAGGCAAAAGCTCAACCATGAGTTTTTGTGACCGGTACTTTTCGGAAGCTTGCATTTCGGCTGCAGAACGGCGTTTGAAATTCTCGAAATCCGAAAGAAGGCGAAGATATTTGTCTTCTTTCTGTTCCAGTTCCTTTTCAAGCTCTGCAATCCGATCCGCTTCTGTTTCAACGGCCTCTTCTGCGTGGGCTTCAGGAGCGGAAGTGCTTGCTTCTTCTGACAGGTTGTCGCCTTCCACTGCCGCCGTCTTGACGGTTTCTTCATTCATCTCTTTGTTTTCATCGATGGCCACGAAAGAATCTCCTCCAAACACTCAAACTAGACATTCTAAATAATTTTCATGTCAGAATGGAGAATCTCGAAAAACAAGATCCCCAAACTGATCGATCGGACAGACATCATTTCAGATGACGGCCCAATTCGCGGGAGAGGCCGCGGCTCATGTAATCGAGCACTGACACAACACGCGCGTAGTCCATCCTCGTCGGACCGACAATGGCGATTGCGCCCTTTCTGCCCTCGCCCGCTGTATAAGAAGCAGTGATGACACTGCAGTCTTCCATGGCCAGATGGCCGTTTTCCGACCCGATCCTGATATGGATCCCGTCACCCCCGAAATCGAACAGCAGCGCAGCAAGCGGTTCATCTTCCATGTAATGCATGACCTGACGCGCTTTCTCCGGATCATTGAACTCAGGCTGTGTGAGCATGTTCATCCGGCCGCCAAAAAATAGCCGCTCTTCATTGGTCGCGTTGAGTGACTCACGGAACGATCTGAACATGTCTCCGTACCGGCCGACATGACGCCGGAAAATGCCCGAAATCTCGGTTTCCATTTTCCTGTCGATCTCGTGGAGAGGCACCCCCACAAGATGCTCATTAAGGATGTTCACCATCCGTTCAATGTCCGACGGGTGGATATCTTCCGGAATATGGAAATTCCGGTGCTCAACATGGCCGCCGTCGGTGACGATGATCGCAACTGCATAATCATCCGAAAGCGGAATGATCTGGAACCGCCTTACCGTGTGCTGCCCCACGTCCGGCCCGAGCAGAATCGAAGTGTAACTGGTCAGCTCGGATAAGATGTCCGCAGTTTTCCGGATAATCAGTTCCGTCTCAAGCAGCCGATCGTCGAAAATGGAACGGATCCTTTCAAGATCCGTCCTCTCCAGACTCCTGGTCCGGAGAAGATGATCAACATAAAACCGGTAACCCTTCTCGGACGGCACCCGTCCGGAGGAAGTGTGGGTCTTTTCGAGAAGCCCCATTTCTTCAAGATCGGCCATGTCATTACGGATGGTCGCCGCGCTGAACGGTACGGTTTCGAGTTTGGATAATTGGCGCGATCCGACAGGCTGGGCCGACCGGATGAACCCGTCGACGATCGCTTGCAAAATATGCAATTGACGCTCTGTCAGCATGATCATCACCTCTGTTAGCACTCCTTTATATCGAGTGCTAATATCTATACCCAATTTATCAAAACCCGATGCGCCCGTCAAACAAACTGCGCATCATCCGAGAAACTTCTGAAACACTTCATTTCCAAGAAAAACTCCCTTTTGGGTGAGCCGTACGGCTTCATGGTCCTCTGCGATTAGCCCCTGCTCCGTCAGGTCACGGATTTCAGTGCCATAGACCTCGTCCAGCGGTTTGCCGAACCGGCGGCTGAAATCATCGTAGCGGACACCGGCCGTCATCCGGAGACCGAGGAACATCTCTTCTTCCATTTCTTCTTCTAGGGTCACGGTGTGATCCTCGAACACAGGCCGGCGCCCTTCGTTGACCGCATTCATGTATTTCTTGAGTGGTCCATGGTTGGAGTATCGGATGCCGTTGGCATAACCATGCGCACCTGCCCCTGCACCCGCGTACGAGCGGTTTTGCCAATAGAGCTTATTGTGGACTGATTCAAAGCCCTCAATGGCGAAGTTGCTGATTTCATACTGCCTGAGTCCGGTATCCGCCATCCGTTCGATCAGACGGGAGAACATCTTCGCCTCCGTGTCCTCTCCAGGAAGCGGAAGCAGATCCTTGTTCATGAGGTTATAAAAGATCGTCTTAGGCTCTACGATCAGAGAGTAGGCGGAGTAATGCGGCAGGCCGAGTGCAAGTGCACGGTCAAGTGTATCTTCCCACTGCTCCATCGTCTGTCCGGGCAGACCGTACATGAGATCAATGCTGATGTTCTCAAACCCTTCATCCCGGGCTTGCCGGACGACCCGTTCGGCATCCCCGGGACTGTGCGTCCGCCCGAGCCGCTCCAGAAGTCCAGCGTCAAATGACTGGACACCGATGCTGAGCCTTCTGACCCCGTTCTCCCTGAGTATGACGAGCTTGTCCGGTGTCAGTTCGTCCGGGTTCGCTTCAGTGGAAAATTCAATCAGGCGCTCCGTGGGTACAGCTCTTCGGATATGGGCGAACAGTTTTTCGAGCTGTCTGTTGTCGAGCGCGGTAGGCGTCCCTCCACCGATAAATATCGTGAGCGGTCCTTCCGCGCCGAACATACCTTCCTCGCGCATCATCATCAGCTCTTCCCCAAGACAGTCGATGTATTCGTCCACCGGCTGGTTTTTAAAGAATACCTTGTTGAAATCGCAATAGAAGCAAATCTGGTGGCAGAAAGGGATATGGATATAGAGTCCGTCTGTCATGTTGTATTTCCTTCTTTCATGCGAAAAAAGGAGGCAGGTCCGCCTCCTTTTTCCGGTGTTAGGATTTATCCTCGTCCATGCTGAGGACGGCCATGAAGGCTTCCTGCGGCACTTCAACGGAACCGACCTGCTTCATGCGTTTTTTACCGGCTTTCTGCTTCTCGAGAAGCTTTCGCTTCCTGGAGATGTCTCCGCCGTAACATTTGGCAAGAACGTTTTTGCCCATGGACTTGATCGTGGAGCGGGCAACGATCTTATTTCCGATCGCAGCCTGTACAGGCACCTCGAACTGCTGCCTTGGGATAAGCTCCTTCAGCTTCTCTACAATCGCCTTGCCCCGTTCATAGGCAAAGTCCCTGTGGACGATAAAGCTGAGCGCATCTACTTTTTCGGCGTTGAGGAGAATATCCATCTTCACCAGTTTGCTTGTCCGGTAGCCGATCAGCTCATAGTCGAACGATGCATATCCTTTAGTATGGGACTTTAGCTGGTCGAAAAAGTCATAAACGATTTCGGACAGCGGGATTTCGTAAAGGATGTTCACCCGTACCGAGTCCAGGTAATCCATCGTCAGGAAGTGACCCCGCTTGCGCTGGCAGAGCTCCATGACGGCTCCGACATAATCGTTCGGCACCATGATGGATGCCTTGACATACGGTTCCTGCACATCTTCAATTTTTTGCGGGTCAGGCATCAGGGATGGGTTGTCCACTTTCAGGACATCCCCGTCTGTCATGATGACATCATAGATAACGCTCGGCGCCGTCGTGATGAGGTCGATATTGAACTCCCGCTCGATCCGCTCCTGGATGATTTCCATATGGAGCAGGCCAAGGAATCCGCAGCGGAAACCAAAGCCGAGCGCCTGGGAGGTTTCCGCTTCATAAGTCAGCGCAGAGTCGTTGAGCTCGAGTTTCTCAAGCGCCTCGCGGAGATCGTTGTACTTCGCCGTATCGATCGGATACAGACCGCAGAACACCATCGGGTTGAGTTTCCGGTACCCCGGCAACTGTTCCGAAGCGGGATTGGCTGCACTAGTGATCGTGTCCCCGACATGTGTGTCCGCGACGTTTTTGATGGAAGCCGTCAGGTAACCGACGTCGCCGACCGTCAGTTCGTCCCGATGGGTCGCTTTCGGCGTGAACACACCTGTCTCGACTACTTCGAATTCTTTGCCCGTTGCCATCATCCGGATTTTGTCACCGGGACGCACGGACCCTTCGACGACCCTGATGTAGGTGACGACACCGCGGTACTGATCGTAAAGCGAGTCGAAGATCAGCGCTTTTAGCGGAGCCTCGGGATCGCCGGTCGGTGCCGGCACTTTTTCGATGATCTGTTCCAGGATCTCTTCAATCCCGATCCCGGCCTTTGCGGATGCATGCACCGCCTCGGATGCATCGAGTCCGATCACATCTTCGATCTCCTGTTTAACACGCTCGGGATCTGCCGCCGGGAGGTCAATCTTGTTGACCACCGGCAGGATCTCCAGGTCATTGTCCAGTGCCAGATAGACGTTGGCCAGCGTCTGGGCTTCAATGCCCTGAGCCGCGTCCACGACCAAAATCGCCCCTTCACAGGCGGCGAGGCTCCGGGAGACTTCATAGGTGAAGTCGACGTGCCCAGGTGTATCAATCAGGTGGAGGATGTATTCCTCTCCGTCCTTCGCCGTATACGTAAGCTGAACGGCATTTAATTTAATGGTGATTCCTCTCTCACGCTCGAGGTCCATCGAGTCGAGGAGCTGGTTTTTCATCTCCCGTGAGGTAAGGGTTTCGGTTTTTTCCAGTATCCGGTCGGCGAGCGTGGATTTCCCGTGATCAATGTGTGCAATGATCGAGAAATTCCGGATGCGCTCCCGACGTGCAAGTCGTTCTTCGCGGTTCATGCTGTCCACTCCTCTGTAAACTAGTATGAATTATAACAGTGGACAAAACATGATTCAATCCGGGGCCGGCCAGGAGCCCAATGTTTTTCAGCCGCCGGCCAGAACTTCGGCCGATGCCTTTGCGACAATGGCCGCTGTACGGTTCAGCTCTTCTTCCGTATTTTCCGTCCCGCCCATCTCGACCAACAGCACATTCGGACCCAGGTCCTGGTTGTAAATCCCATCCACGCCGTGGCCGCTCTTCCGGAAGATTCCTTTGGAAATGCCCGGAACGAGCTCGTTCATCCTTGCCGAGATGCGCTCGGCCAGCTGGCGATTGGCTTCGTGTCCCCTGTGATCTTCCCCGATCACGAAATAGACTTTCGCGTAAGGGCCGTCGGCATGTTCAAGCGTCGTTCTGTTTCGTCCCAGTGAGTCACGGTGAACATCCAGGACAAGTGAGTACGCGTCCGCCTGGATCTGCTTCTGGACATGTGGCCTGATGGCTTTGTAAGCCCTGCTGTGCGGGACACCGTTTTTGCTCATCTGGCCGGCATTGTCATAGTCCAGGACATCGAGTGTGATGCCGTTCATCGCGAAGTGGGAGGAAAACGCCTCCCCGAGATTCATGATGTTTTCCTTGCTATGGGAGACGGCTGCCTTGCCTTCCTTCGCGCGCAAAATCGGAGCGAAGGCTTCATGGGAATGCGTAAAATACATGAGCGCCCGACCGTTTTCGCCGGGCTCCGTCGCCTCCCCGCCGTCCTCCACCTCAAAGTCGAACAGGTTGGCAGCGTATACCAGCCGGCCTGATTCCGGAGCAGCCTCGCTCACATCCTGCTGAAGGCCGGGGATTTTCACTGTAATGAACGGCATCAGGAAAAGGAAAAGGATCAGCCATGTATAGAACTGCCACTTTTTCTTCATCAAAAAATCCCCCCTCCCGCACTATATGGCGGGAGCTGGGGATTCAGAACCTGGAGCGGATGGTGACAGCCACTTCACCACACCCGATGAAACCAATGTGGCGTACTGAAGGATCCACGTATCGGTCTCTTTCGGCGTGACGAACATGCTCTGCTCATCTGACGCCAGCACTTCCTCGAACAATTGCTGTTTGTCTTCCTTGGACCACTGTGACCATTCGCCGAAGATCGGCTTCAGAACTGTTTTGTCCGTCTCTTTTGTTTTGTCGTGTAGCCATGGCGTGACAGCGAGCGCGGATGATGGAGCGTTCTTTTCTTCAATCTTTGAAGCAATATAGTTGAACACGGATTCGATCGCGTCGGATACCATGACCGGGCCATCCACGACTGTAGGCACTCCAATCGCCGTCACGGGGATGCCGAGCACTTCCTTCGAAATCTCTTTCCGTTCGTTCCCGACGCCCGATCCGGGGTGGATGCCGGTGTCGGTCAACTGGATCGTCCTGCAGAGACGCGTGCTGTCCCTTGCCGCAAGCGCGTCGATCACAATGATCAGGTCGGGCCTGATCTTGTCTGCCAGCGCATGGACAAAATCACTCGTCTCAAAACCGGTCTGTCCGGTCACCCCCGCCGCATAGGCGATGAGGCCTGGGTCCTCCGAATAAAATGCCGGGACTGCCTCCTGTAGACGGTCGATTGCATAAGGCCCGACAGCATCCGGTGTAACCGAGCGGTTGCCGAGACCCACAACAAGCACTTTCGGATCGTCCGACAGTCCGAGCGGCTCATGCATTTCCCTAAGCTTGTCGGCAAGCAGTTCTTCAAGTTCCACAAAACCCTCGGAATCATCTGCCGTCAGGCCCGGTGCGGTCAGGGTGATATAAGTACCCGATTTTCTTCCGATTTTCTCTGCACCCGTTTCATCCACCCTGATTTCGGTCACGATAAAACGGCCTTTCCGCTTTTCCCGGAAGTCGATTCCGCTTGATTCCTTCAGCTTTTCTTTATCCTTTTCGGTCCGGTGTCTGACCATTTCTTCTGTTTCGTCTAGCAGATCTGTTCTGCCGAATTGCATCATGTCACTCACCTCCAGATCAGTATGCCCGGGTGTCAAGGGAATATTCTTTGCGTTTCATGATTGCAATCAACGTGTGGTTTTGATAAAATGTTGTCTGTTGCATAAAGGCAGGCCTTGCAAGAAGGCCTCTTCATGATCCGACCTTGAATGGAGGTGAATCCATTGGCAAACAGCAAACAAGCGATTAAACGAATCCGCCAGAACGAAGCTGTCAGCGCTCAAAACACAACGCAGAAATCTGCAATGCGTACAGCGATGAAAAAAGCAGAAGCGGCGATTGCCAACAACGACGAGAACGCACAAGAGCTTCTGAAAGATGCGATCCAAAAACTCGACAAAGCGGCTAACAAAGGGCTGATCCACAAGAACACAGTTGCCCGTCAAAAATCCCGCCTTACGAAAAAAGCCCAGTAATCTATACTCGGCTTTCCTACCGTCCTCCATCCGGCTTCCGGATGCGGGCGGTTTTTTCATGGACGGAAAGAACAAAAGCGCAAGCGCCCGTTTAGCAACGTACAAACTGGAACCCTCCGCAATGAGATAAAGGAAACACGGTGAGGAACGAACCGATGTTGACTTATCGTAGTGGAGAAGAGTGAAGTTTGCCAGTTGCTGGGCGCTGGAGCTGGACGGAACAAAAGCGCAAGCGCCCGCTTAGCAACGTACAAACTGGAGCCCTCCGCAATGAGATAAAGGAAACACGGCGAGGAACGAACCGATGTTGACTTATCGTAGTGGAGAAGGGTGAAGTTTGCCAGTTGCTGGGCGCTGGAGCTGGCCGGGGAAGTCATGTGAATAGCCATTATCCACAGAGTGACGTTTTATAATTTCCTAAGCAATCAAAAAAGCCGGTACCCCCGTAAGGAGTTCCGGCTTTTTTTCATTGCACTTGTGAGATTGGCATCGAACGCTTTTCTGCAGGTCTGAGGTAACGCCAGTATACGATTTTGTCGGACTCGTCATAGCACACCGCGATGGTCGCATGAACGAATTTTTTGGAGAATATTCCCCTGAATCCGACCGGCCGGTACTGCCAGCGGTCCATTTCTTCTTCCCATTTCTCGTATTCATAGATTGGAAGCATGCCTGCCACCCGTTTTTTCAGGCCGACTTTTTTCTTCCTGTTCATCAGGATGGCTGTTGTTTCCGACCCGACCTTGATGACCGCGCATTTGTACTCTTTCCTGAGCAAGCCGTGGATTTCATCATCCATCATTTGGATCACCTCATGGGAAGTTGTGGGTGTTGCTAAGGCATTGGCTTGTGGCGTTAACGCTAATTGATTCACATGACTCAGGACGCGGTTGACCTTAATTACCCCGTACTATACCCCCTTTCACAATAAGGAGCAACCCTTTAAAATAATCTTTTTATTCAAAGTGAAAGCCGTCCGGAAAACCGCTGAAAAAGCCTTACTTCGGCCGTGCCGGGAAAATCAAAAAAACTGCAGAACAGGCCTTTTGCCTCGGTTCTGCAGTCTGGTTTATCTGACTCCGTTCACTTTTTGCATCAGTACGAGTTCGAGCACCCGTTCCCGGTTGCCGGAAACGGTCTTCAGCCGGAGATCGGCGTCTGCAAGCCGTGAGAGGGTGGCGAGCAGGCGAGCATCATCGGCCATCTTCCTGTTTTCGAGGATAAGTTTGACACGGTACGGATGGACTTTAAGTTGCTTGGCGATCTGGTGCTGCTGATAACCTTTTTTCTTCAGGGCGTTTACCTGGATCATGAGCCTGACCTGATTGGCAAGGAGGGCATTCAGACGGATCGGCTCCTCCTTATTCTGCAGAAGGTCCCTGTAGATCATGAGAGCTTTGGCAGAGTCTCCCTGCATGTATGCGTCCAGCAGCTTGAAAGCATCGTCCTCCGGAGTCTTTGTGACGAGAAGCCCGACTGTATCTGTTCCAATCTCCTGACCCTCGCCGGAATAAAGCGAAAGCTTTTCCATCTCAGAACGGAGACGGACCATATCCTCGCCTGCCGTTTCAATCAGGAGGCGGACGGCGGCATCTGAAATCTTGCTGCCCAACCGGACGGCCTCCTGCTTGATCCATGTTTCGATATCATGAGGCTTAAGCGATTCAGCTTCCAGGCAGATCGCGTGCTTGCGGAAAGCCTTAACGACTTTTTTTCGTGCATCCAGCTTCTCGTAAGGTGCAAGAAAAAGGACGACCGCAGATTCAGGCGGATGGGCGAGCCAGTCCATCAGCCTGTCCAGGTCATGTTCAACTTTCTCCTTTCCCTTTTCGGCTGCTTTCAGGAACGATGCATTCCTCGCGATGATGAGTTTCCGCTCGCAGAAAAAAGGAAAAGTATCCGCCTCCTCGATCACCGCCTCGATTGGGGTTTCATCGAGATCAAACGTAGTCAGTTCCGACGCGGCGGCGTCGGGCATGGCATCTTTCAGCCGTTTCTCGGTTTCATCAAAAAAATACATTTCAGGTCCGCTGACCAGATAGACAGGGGCGATGTCCCCTTTGGCCATGCTTCTCCAACTATCCGTGAACATGGTGAACACTCCGTTCCGATTCAAAAGATGCTGTTGCTTTATTATACATGAAGCATGGCCGCTCCACAGTTTGTGAAAGTTTCATGAACCCCGTCAGATCTATCCTGGTTGTTTGTCTGCATTATAGCTTTTTTCGGCATCATCCCTTATAATATGGTGGAACCATAGGAGGGGTAGCAATGAACGAATTCGAACAGAACCCGCAGACGAAACGCAACGATGTCATCGACTCGGGCGTTGGCTTCATCGTATCCTTTGTATTCTTCTCACTGATCTTCGTCATTGCGACGGTCATTGAACTCGTTGCACGCTGATCAGGACGGAGGCTTCCGGTAAACCGGAGCCTCCGTTTTTTGTTGTTCTCCGATTATCTGCTGTCGGACTGAATGACACGGCCTTTGTGGTAGATGAACGTGATGGTACCCTGTTCTGCAGTTGAAACCGCCGGAAGTCCTGCTTGCCTGAACCGTTCCGTAACTTCCGGATGGGGATGGCCGTACCGGTTCCTCCGGCCGGCGGAGAAAATGGTGATCCCAGGACTGGCGGCGTCGACGAAAGCGGCGCTGCTTGATGTACGGCTTCCGTGATGGCCCGCTTTCAAGACGGTCACCGGAAGAAGAGCGCCGTATTTGGCGATGAGCCGTGCTTCCCCTTCCTCTTCCAGGTCACCCGTGAACAGCACGCTGAAATCGTGCTGTTCGAGATGGAGCACGAGAGAGTCATTATTGCCCCGGTATTCCATCTCGTATGGGCTGAGATAGCGAAACGTTATGTTGCCGTCCGTCCAGCCGGTACCTTCCATCACTTCTCTGACTGGTATTCCGGCTTGCCGGGCAGCCCGAATCACATCTGCATACCCTTCCTCCCGGTACGTGCCCGGCCCGATATGGATTTCTTTCGCACGGATCTCTCTCATCACTTCTGCTGCCCCTTCCGCATGATCGGCATCCGGATGGGTCAAAATCAGCTTGTCCACTTTCGTGATGCCTCTCCCCTTCAGAAAGGGAACAACCACCCGCTCTCCCACTCCGGAGCCGCCGGACTGTTCCTTCCCCTCTTCCTCTCCAAACCCGAGTCTTCCCCCGGTATCGATCAAAATCACCCCTTGTCTAAATGGAAGCTCGATAAGTGCCGAGTCCCCCTGCCCGACATCAATGAAGTGGACACGGATTCCCGGTGTCAGATACGGGCCTGCATGGACAATCAGGCATACCGATACCAGGACGGCGCATGCGGACCGGTTTTTTCGGGCTTCCACCAGCAGGAAAAAGAGAACAGTCGCACAAATGAGCAAAAGGAGTGCAGGCAGCCCGGGCCTGCCCGGCGTCCAGACGCTAAAAGGCAGTTCCGCAAACAGCAGGATGAGCTCCCCCAACAATTCCCTGAGCGGAACATAAAGTGAAAACAGCCACCCGGCTAAACCGGGAGCCAGAAATGTCAGCAACAGGAGCACCAGGTTTGCAGGCAACACGACTACCGAAAAGACAGGGACAAACAGAAGATTGGCAGCAAATGATGACAGGGATGTCTCGAAGAAATGATAGAGAAGAACCGGAGTTACCGCGACCTGACAGATGACCGTTACCAGCCACGCCTGATGCAGTGCGCTCCGTGCAGTTGAGAGGATAGAAGAAGAATGGATCAGTGCAAATGCTGCAAGATAGCTCATCTGGAAGCCGGGCTTGGAAACGGCGTGGGGGTCGATGAGCAAAAACAAAATCATTCCTGCTGAAAACAGCAAATCCAAACGGGGTTTTCCGGATTTGGATTCCGGCATCAGCAGCATAAGCGAAATAAGAACGGCCCGCCAGACAGGAGGGGCCCCGCCTGCCAGCATCGCATACACGGGAAGAAACAAAATGAGCCCGACCCGCACGACATTCGTCCTGATGCCGAGCCTGAGAAGGATCTCCCTCAGCAGAAAAATGAGAATGCCGACATGGAGGCCAGAGATCGCAAAAAGATGCGTGATGCCGAGCCTTCTGTAGGCGCGCTCGTCATCGGGGTCGGTGGCGGACCGCTCGCCGATGATGAGCGCTTGCGCTTCGGCAGAGACGGATGGGGGGAACTGTTTTCTGATATGGCCGCCGAGCGCCTCCCTCCACCTTCTGATTATGGCCGGCATTCCGGGTGCCGGTCCGGCATAGCCGGCCTCCTGCAAACGCAGGATTCCGGCAGCTTTTTCCGCTTGCAGCCATGCCCCCATATCAAAGGCATAGGTGTGTGCCGGCGGATCCGGTTCCTCCAGTTCAGCAAGGATGTGATAGCGGTGTCCGGCCACACCGTGCCGCAAAAAAAGGTTCCGCTCTTCTTCAGACCGGAACCTGTAGGTTACATACCATCTGTTGCCCGCAGAATCGGCGGCAAATCCTTTCAGCACGCCGTCCGCAACCGAAACTTTGTCCGTCCATCTGATTTCCTCAGGGATATCCGGACGGGCGGCAGGCTTTTCCACTGTGCTGAACCAGGCATACGCGCCTGCCGTCACGGCCAGCATAGCCATCCAGACAGGGAGCGGTTCCCGCTTCATGGCCGCTGCGATCACAGCGGGTAAAATCAGTGCCATGAATATCGGAGAGCCCGTACTTGCGGCAGCCGAGGCCAGAACGGGAAGAGCCAGGTACATCACAGGGTTGTCAGTCAGTTTCAGCCAAATAGTGCCTTCACCTTCCTGCCGTATGCCTGAAGTTCTTCCTCGGGTGCGCCGGCATCCTTCAGCCTGCTCAGCAGTTCCTCGTAAAGTCCGATCTTTTCCTCCGCGAGAAAATCAACTTCGCGCTCTTCGAACGGAACCTTGAGCACCCGCACGCCGGCCTGCTGGAGCAGCTGTTGGGCATACTCGTTATTTTTATAATCCGTAGCATATACAAGTTTGGATATCCCGGCCTGGATGATGGCTTTCGTGCACTGCAGGCACGGGAAATGGGTCACATAGATTTCAGCACCTGCCACCGGGGAGCCGTATTTCGCACATTGGAGCAGGGCGTTCATTTCTGCATGGATGGTCCTTACACAATGGCCGTCGACGACATAGCATCCTTTGTCGATGCAATGGTCCCCGCCGGATATTGACCCGTTGTATCCGCCGGCAACGATCCGGTTGTCCCTGACGATCGTCGCTCCTACCGACAGTCTTGTACACGTGCTCCTAAGTGCCAGCAAATGGCTCTGCGCCATGAAGAATTGATCCCAGCTAATCCGCTCCATTTAGTCCGCCTCCTGTAATTCAACAATTCACTACACTCAGTGTATCGGTGCACGCGCCTGGATTCAATGTCATTTTGCCGTAATGAGTTCCTCAAGCGCGGCGAATGTCTTTTCCCCGATCCCGCTCACATCCTTGAGCGACGCCGGTTCGGTAAACGGGCCATGCTCGTTTCTGTGCGCGATGATTGCCTCCGCTTTTGCCGGACCGATCCCGGGAAGCGTCATCAGTTCCTCCGCCTCGGCTGTATTGAGGTTGACCTTGCCGTCGTCCGCCCCGTAGACAGGCGGAGCCGCGGCCGCCATCCCCTCTGTCCCCTCCCCTTCCGGAACATTAAAGGGGACATAGACGACCATCTCGTCCCGGAGACGCTCGGCATGGTTGATGGCATCGGGAACGGCGTCGGGCAAAAAGCCGCCCGCCCTCGCGATGGCATCGATCACCCGGTCCCCCTCCTCCGCCTTATAGACGCCGGGTTTTCCGACAGCCCCTTTGACATCAACAAAAATGACCGCAGCGGACGCATCCGCACGGTCATCGGCACTGATCGGGTCAATCCCGTCAGAAACTGGTATGAATGAATCCGCAGGCACGCCCGCGGTTTGGGCTTTCGAATACAGGATAAAAGTCAGGATCAGGACAGAAGCCGCAATCAGGGGGATCAGCTTCCTCCAGTTCATCTTCAGCCATTCCAAGAAAGGTTCACTCCCGTGGAAGGCGGACATGGAGTCTCTTTCACTATACCCGAAGCCCCGTTCATTGGGAAGGCTCATTTTTCAGCATGGAAGAAAATACGTTCACTGTCCGACTCGGGGGCATCCCCTGTCCAGTCAGCCGTGACAGAGCGGACGCGAAAGCCTGCTTCGGACAGAAGCCGGACATAGGTGTCGGGAGGATATGACCGCTGAAGATGAAACTCCTCTTGCCTTTCGTAAAGACCATCCGGCCGGCGGATGAAAAAGCTGATTTCCGACTCGACGGAAAGCGGTTCTACACCCGGATACGTGTGCCAGATATACGAAACTGAGTCAAGATCCGCCGTAAAAGGGCCGTCCATAAACAGTTCCGTCATCTTATAGGGCGAGTGGACATCGAACAGCAAATGGCCTCCCGCATTCAGTGCATCATAAGCATGACGGAATACGGCGGCCACTTCTTCCTGAGCCGTCACATAGTTCAGAGAATCGATGGCGATCACCGCGACGTCATATCCGGAGTGCCCTTCCATGGCTTGCATCGGCTGTTCGAAAAACGTTCCTTCCAGCCCAGCTTCGGCAAAACGCTCCCTGGCGGCAGCCAGCATATCACCGGAAAGATCGATTCCCGTGACCCGGTAGCCATCCTTGGCAAACCGTTCAGAAAGCACCCCGGTACCGCAGCCGATGTCCAGAAGCGCCCGCCCTCCGGCAGGTCCGGCGATATCCCTTACCCAATCGGCATACTGTCCATACGGGATATCTTCCATGAGAAGATCATAGACCGAGGCAAATGCCCGGTATGAATCTCCCGTCATCGGTTTTCCATTTCCAGTTCCGGCGCGTCTCCCCATAGGCGCTCCAGGTTGTAATAAGCGCGCTCGTCCTTATGGAAGACATGGGCGACGACATCGCCGAGATCGACCAGGATCCAGCGTGCCGAATCAAAGCCCTCGAGACGCTTTACATTGTAGCCGGACTCTTCGGCCCTGTCTTTGATCTCGCGGGCGATCGACTGTACCTGCCGGTCGGAGTTTCCGTGGCAGATCAGAAAATAATCCGCAAGGAGCGAGACGCCCTGCATGTTCAGGACGACCATATCAGCCGCCTTTTTATCGTCAGCAGCATTGTATACCGTTTCAAGTAATGTCTGGTTTGTCATCGGTTCAAAGCATCCTTTCCTCACAAGAGACTGTCATTGTAGCATCTGAGCGTATCCGGATGGATGGCTGCACGCACTCCGGCCAGGTATTGCAGATTGTGCGCACTGCAGGCGAGCACCGCGGCGTCCAGAGAGTGCCTTGCTTCTTCCCTCAGTTTTTCCGCTCCGGGAAATGTCCGGCCGGGCTCTATCATATCAGCTGTGAATATGAGTTTTTCCAGTCCGGACATGCCGGCCCGGCCGGTCGTGTGGAAACGCACAGCAGCGAGGATATCGGCATCCGTGATCCCGAATTCTTTATGGGAAATCACCGCCCCGGCAGGACCGTGCCATAGCTCATGGTGATAACCGAGGACCCGGGCAGGATCGCCTTCCTCTTCAACGATTTGCCTGAGCTCCTCTTTCGGCATCGCTTTCGCCACATCATGAAGCAGTGCAGCGGTCTCCGCTTTTTCTTTATCTTCCCCAAAACGGTCCGCCAGAATCACAGCCGTTTCCGCGACACGGAGGACATGGGCAAATCTGCCTGCCGGGAGCCGGCGGGCCACCTCATCTTTCAGCAGCCGGAACGCCATACAGTCCCTCCTCCCTGATAAAACGGATTACCGGATCGGGAATCAGGTACCTGACCGACCGTCCCTCTGCCAGTTTTTCTCTCAGAATGGTCGAGGAAAGGTCGATCTGCGGAATACCCACAATACGCACAGGGAAGCGTCCGGAAGCGCTGGTTCCGGGGCGCGGAACACCGATAAATTCGACTTTCTCCACAAGCGCATCGATGTCATGCCAAGTATGCAGCTGCTCGATGCTGTCGCCGCCGATGATAAACGAAAAATCTGTTTCCGGTTCACGGGTGCGAAGCAGATCCATGGTTCGGGACGTATAAGAGACGCCTCCAGACTCCACCTCGATCGGTTCAACACTGAAATCCGGGTTTCCCCTAACCGCGAGCCGTGTCATTTCAAGGCGCTGCCATGCATCTGCATCGCCTTCTTTTATTTTGTGCGGCGGCACGGCATTGGGCATAAAGCGGACTTCGTCAAGCCCGGCAGCGTCCCGGACGCCTTCGGCGATCATCAGATGGCCGGAATGCGGCGGATTGAACGTACCGCCCAAAATACCGACTTTCCTGCGTTCATTCACCCGGAAGCACGAGGCGTTTGTTGTCCCTCGACATCCTGTAAAGCACGATCGTCTTGCCGATCACCTGAACAAGTTCAGAGCGTGTCCGCTTGGCGAGCATCTGTGCAACATCCTCTTTTTCCTCGGGCGCATTCTGAAGAATGGCCACTTTGATCAGCTCGCGCTTTTCGAGCGCTTCGGATATGCCGCTGATCAGCTCATCGTTGACACCCTGTTTTCCTACCTGGAATACGGGCTGCAGATGATGCGCCTCGCTTCTCAGAAACCGTTTCTGTTTTCCTGTTAGCATGTTCATTCCTCCATTTCTGCAATCAGCCGTTTTCTTGTTCCAAGCGTGTCCGGCATTTTGCCCGTCCATTCGTGGAAGGCAAGTGCCCCCTGCCAGATGAACATGCCAAGGCCGTCCACAATTACATTCCCATTGTTCATCGCAGCTTTCAGGAAATCCGTATAAAGCGGACTGTAGACAATGTCCGCAACAACCGTCCTCCGGTCCAGCCTGTCCAGAGCGATCGGCAGCCCGCCTGTCGCGGTCGACATGCCCACCGGAGTGGTCTGGATGATGATTCCGAACTCTCCCAGTCTGTCTGCCGCTTCTTCCAGCCGAAGGGCTTCGCCGCCAATCCGGCTGCATAGTGCTTCCGCTTTTTCCACGGTGCGGTTGCATACCGAAATCTTTCCGTAGCCTGCCTGTTTCATCGCAAGCGCGATTCCATTTGCCGCACCGCCGGCACCTATGATCAGAACAGGTTCCTCACTGAGTGACTGTCCGATGCGTTCTTCAAGCGACCGGACAAAGCCGGGGCCATCCGTATTCATTCCTAATAGGCGGCCATCAGGCAGGACCTTTACCGTGTTTACTGCCTGCATTTCCGCCGCAATGGGATCCACTTCATCAAGATACGGAATGATCGCCTGTTTATGGGGTACCGTTACATTCCATCCGGAAGCCCCTAGCCGGCGGAGGGCGGCTACCGCCTTTCCTGCTGTACCTGCCGGAACGTGAACCGGGATATAGGAAGCATCGATGCCGTTCTCACCGAACCAGGCCTCGTGCATGGACGGTGATTTAGAATGGGAGACCGGATCCCCGATGACCGCATACCAATTCTTCATCATTCTTCCCCCTCAGATCAGGGAAGGACGGAGCATGACCGCAACCCCTTCGGGTGCGTGGACTGCAACGACTTTCCCCGACTGCTGGACGGTGATCCAGCCAAGTCCTGAGATGACGATGTCCGTCTTTTCTTCACTGATCGAAAATTCATGGCGCACGAGCGCAGGAAAAGCGTCCGCATCGGCCGCGGGCGGCGTGAGCAGGTCGCCTTTCTGACGGGCATACAGGTCGTCCGCCTTTTCCAGCTTCGTGCGGTGGATATCAAGCGCATTGGATACATGGACGGTAAATGCAGTGCGTCCGCCTTTCAGGTAATCGAAGCGTGCCAGTCCGCCGAGGAACAGCGTCTGCTCCTCATTCAGCTGGAATACTTTTGGCTTGATCTCTTTTTTGGGTGTGATTACCTTCAGATCCTTTGCGTCCAGCAGATGCGCCATCTGGTGATGGTTGATGATTCCCGGCGTATCGAACATGGAGCTTCCGTCATCCAGCGGGATATCGATCATGTCCAGCGTGGTGCCCGGGAAGTGGGACACCGTGATCACGTCACCGCCCCCCGCCACCTGCTTGATGATCCGGTTGATGAATGTGGATTTCCCGACATTCGTACAGCCGACCACATAGACGTCGCGCCCTTCACGAAGCTCTTCGATGCGGCGGATCGCGCTGTCGATGCCGGTTCCCTTGTCGGCGCTCACGAGAAGGATGTCCTCGGGCTGAAGGCCGAGCTGCCTGGATTCTGACTTCATCCAGTGGATCAGTTTGTTCGGCTTCACCGATTTCGGCAGCAGGTCCGCTTTATTGCCTACGAGAAGCACCGGATTGGACCCGGCAAAACGGTGCATGCCCGGGATCCAGCTTCCGTTAAAGTCGAAAATGTCGACGATATAGACGACGAGCGCATCTTTTGAGCCAATCGTATTCAAGATCTTCAGGAAATCGTCATCCGTGAGCGGAACCGGCTCCAATTCATTGTAATTCCTGACCCGGAAGCAGCGCCGGCAAAGCGGCATTTCCTTTTCAAGGGTTGATGCCGGGGCAAAGCCCGGCGCTTTGTCATCTTCGGTCTGCAGGACTGCTCCGCAGCCGATACAGGTTTTCTCTTCGGTCACTTGATCTCCTCCCAATCGATGAGCCCCCGGCGCTTAAGTTTTTTCATGATGATCCGCTCGACCTTGCGGTTGAAGCGAGTCGCCAATCCGTCCGAGCTTGCGACAGGAACGACAAGCACCGTCTGGAGACCGCTGCGGTTCCCGCCGAAGATATCCGTCAGCAGCTGATCACCGATCACGACCACCTGATCTTTTGGGATGCCCATCTGCCGGACAGCCTGCCGGAACGCTTTGCCCATCGGCTTGCGCGCATTATGGATGAACGGGATGCCGAGCGGGTCTGAAAAGACCCGGACACGTTCTTCATTGTTGTTCGACACGATGGTCACATGGATGCCTGCTTCGCGCATCTCCTGCAACCATGTGATGATTTCTTCTGTGGCATCGGGCCTGTCCCATTCGACAAGTGTATTATCGAGGTCAGTAATGACACCGCGGATTCCATTTGTCTTTAGTTTATCCGGCGTCACCCGGAACACATTCTTTACATATTCATTCGGCAAGAAAAGTCGATACACCCGATTCACTCCATTGACTCTGAATTCTTTCCCGATTATACCACAGCGCCCCTGTGTCCCACACCTCGGGCCCGTCATTCTCATGATTCCGCACATTGTGTCATATGGTGGCAGAAACAATAATGGAGGTGTTGGCGTGAGCGGGATCTTCACGGCTCTGCTGCAACTTTGGACGGATATCCCCGCGCTGGTCGGCTACCTGAAAGGCCAGGCGTTCCAAAAGCCGATGAATGCGGAGGAAGAAGCGGACTGCCTGAGACGGGTTGCCCAAGGTGACGAAAGTGCCAGGGATGAACTGATCGAGCGCAATATGCGCCTGGTTGCCCACATCGTGAAGAAATTCCATCCCCGGCACGAGCAGTTGGATGACTATATCTCGATTGGTACGATCGGGCTCATGAAGGCGGTCGGCAGTTTTACTCCGGACAAGAAGACGAAGTTCTCCACATTCGCGGCGCGCTGCATCGAAAATGAGATCCTCATGCATCTCCGTGCACAGAAAAAAGTGCAGAAGGATGTTTCCCTCTATGAGCCGATCGGCATCGACAAAGACGGCTACTCCCTGCAGATCACGGATGTCCTTAAAGTCGACGAATCCACGGCTGACGACCGGCTGGAAAGGAAAGAACGGTTCGATCGCCTTTACAGGCATCTGACCAAGCTCGACGAGCGGGAGCTGGAGATCATCCAGAGACGCTATGGCCTGCTCGACGATAATCCGATGACCCAGAAAGAGATCGCCTCACAGCTGAATATCTCCCGGAGCTACGTATCGCGCATCGAAAAGCGTGCACTCGTAAAACTCTACCAGCAGTTCAAGCATGAAAAAAACCCCTCCACCGCCGAGCGCGGAGGAAGGGCCGACTAACATCACTTTTCGGAACCGAGCTGGAACATCATGACGCCAGCGAGGATCCCGGTCAAAATAAACGAACCTGCCATCAGATAAAGCACTTTGTTCACTCCTTGTCCAAGTGATCGTTTTCTCATCCGATTATAACATGCGGTTATTGAAGATACGAGACCGCACGCATGACCGCCTGCGCAGAATGTTCCGCCGCCTTAGGCAGGAACTCATCGAAAGAGACGGCCGATTCTTTTCCGGCAATGTCGGAAAGGGCGCGGATCACGACAAACGGCACTTCGAACTGGTGGCACACCTGCGCCACTGCGGCAGCTTCCATCTCCGATGCCAGCACACCCGGGAACAGTTCCCGGACACGGGAGACACGCTCCCCGTCCGACATGAACGAATCACCGGTGACGATCAGGCCTTCCGCATGAGCGTGCTCCCCGATGTCAGCGACGGCTTTCCGCGCTGCAGCGATCAGACGGTCATCCGCTTTAAAAGCGGCGGGCAGCTGAGGGACCTGACCCGGCTCATAACCGAAAGCCGTCACATCCACATCATGATGGCGGACTTCCGATGAGATGACAACTGTGCCGATGTCGTGGTGCTGGTCAAAGCCACCCGCGGAACCGGTGTTGATCACGGCATCCGGCTTGAAGCGGTCAAGCAGCACGGCCGTCGACATGGCCGCATTGACTTTGCCGATCCCGCTTTTTAGCAGGACGACTTCAGCGCCGCCCAGCTTCCCGGATGTGTATTCACTATTTCCGGCAATCGTTGTTTTTTTCTCTTCGATCCGGCTGCGCAGAAGCTCAACTTCCTCTTCCATAGCGCCGATAATTGCGATCTTCATCCAAATACCCTCCGTTCCATGACGGTCACCAGGCACCTTCAAGCGTGTTGAGCTTGTCGAGCCGAACCGGCATCCAGCCTTCACCGTCCACCCATTCGAGGTGGACATTGTATTTTTCAGCTTTATCTTTTGTTGATACGGTTCCGACGGACTTCTGCGGCCCGCCGCCATTTTTCACAAACCATACGATCATTTCATTTTCAGGAATTCCCGTAGCATAAGCCATGGCCCCGATCTTTTCCTGCCAGTCGATATGGCCTTTTTCGTAGACCGAGACGTGTTCTCCCGACTGTTCGGTTCCGATCGGCTTCCACGACGTATCAACGATCGTCTCTTCGACGATGCCTTCGTCCGATGGGGTCCGGATCACTTTTCCCGGCTGATCCGCTTCGGCAGGTTCTTCTTCGGCGCTGCCTTCGGAGGTTGCGGACTCCTCATCTTTCCCGGAGTTATCTTCTCCACCGTTTCCGGCATTTTCTTCGCCGTCTTCTGCAGGTGCGTTTCCACCTTCAGAACCGCCGTCTCCGCGGTCCGCCTGAGACTGGCCCGCTTCCTGAACGTCGTCGGCTGCCCGGTCATCCCCTCCGGTGAAGATGCCTACCGCCGTGATGACAATCAGGACGAAGACAACACCGATCAGGATATTCAGGATCCGGTTCGATTTCTGACGGTTCCGCTGTACCCTGGAATAATTCCGCTCTTCCATGCCATCTCCTCCCCCGGTAACTCTATCATAAACGATTTTCGCTTATTTGACGAAATGATTACCGCTTTGTTTCATTTTCATGAAGGAGGATTTGCCCTTGCAAAAAGCAACCGGATTCCCGGGTTCGAATGTTGATAGGTTTTAAAGCAATGAAAAAGCTGATTTCAGCGGAAGGTCCCCCGCTTGTCGCGGTTTAAGGAACCTTCTGCTTGAATCAGCCATGTTCTCTTCATCTTCAGTCTGTCTGTAAACGATCAGCTGATGGACGTGATCTCAACGTCCATTTCTCCGCCCGGTGTCATGATTTTGACGCGGTCGCCGACAGTGCGGCCGATCAGGCCTTTTGCGATCGGGGAATCGTTCGAAATAAGGCCTTCGAACGGATCGGCTTCTGCAGAACCGACAATTGTGTACGATTCTTCATCTCCGCCGGGGACTTCCTTGAATGTGACCGTCTTGCCAAGCCGGACGCGGTCGTCGTCGCCATTGTCTTCGATGATCTCCGCATTGCGGATCATCGATTCAAGTGTGGAGATCCGGCCTTCGATAAATGCTTGATCTTCTTTCGCGGAGTCGTACTCGGAGTTCTCGGAAAGGTCGCCGAAGCTGCGCGCCACTTTGATGCGCTCGACGACTTCTTTTCGTTTAACCGTTTTCAAATATTCAAGTTCCTCGATCAATTTCTCTTTTCCCGCCTGTGTCATCGGAAATTTTTTCTCTGTGGACATGAATGATCTCTCCTTCGTCTTTCCTTCATAAAAAGAATACTATGCCGCCCCGTTACCGGGAATGCGACATAGCGGAAATGTGATGGTTTTAACTGACAAGAGTATATTACAGTTGTTGTGGAGATTCAAGAATTGTTTTTATTTTCGTCACCATAAGATCGATTGCGACCTTATTTTCCCCGCCTTCCGGGATGATAAGATCCGCGTATCGCTTTGTCGGTTCGATGAATTGGTTGTGCATCGGGCGGACGACCGACAGGTATTGGTCGATGACAGATCCGATGGAGCGGCCGCGCTCTTCGATATCCCTGCGGATACGGCGGATGATCCGGAGATCCGCGTCCGTATCGACAAAGAGTTTGATATCCATCAGGTCACGGAGCCTTGCATCATCCAAAACCAGGATTCCTTCGATGATGATGACGTCTTTCGGTTCGATGGCCACCGTTTTGTCAGAGCGGGTATGCATGGCATAATCATAGACCGGACGGTTGACCGGACGTCCCTCGAGCAGTTCTTGGATATGCTCGATCAGAAGGTCTGTATCAAAGGCAAGCGGATGGTCATAGTTCGTCTTGAGCCGCTCTTCGAATGCAAGGTCGGCCTGGTCCTTATAGTAATAGTCATGTTCGATCACGATGACGGAATGCTCTTTCACGACATCATAGATCGACCGTGTAACACTCGTTTTGCCGGAGCCCGAGCCGCCGGCGATCCCGATGATGAGCGGACGCTGTTTTGTCATAATACTGCACCTTCTTCAGTTGATTCTTTTTTCGTGCTGATCATCAGTCCGTCGCCTACCGGCAGCAGAGCCGAGTCGTAGCCGGGATGGGACATGAGCCACTCCGTAAATTCCTTTAGTTTTCGGATCATCGTCCGGTTCTTTTTCGGAATGTCCTTCGGGTTTTCAGCCGCCAGCCCATGCATGAACATATTGTCACAGTAAATCACGCCGCTGTCAGACAACAGCGGCTCGTAAATGTCAAAAAACCTTTTGTACTGGCCTTTGGCGGCATCGATGAACAAGGCATCGAACGGCCCCTCCGGAAGATTATCGCCGAGCTCCAGCGCATCCCCACGGACAAGCCGGATCCTTTCTGCCGCGTCCGACTCGCCGATGTTATTTTCGGCCTTATCCTGCATGGCAGGCTCGCGCTCGATCGTTACGACCTGAGTTCCGGGCAAGGCTTCAGCCATACGGATCGCGGAATAACCGATTGCTGTACCGATCTCCAGGATCCTTTTCGGACGCTGCACACGGAGAATCTGAAGAAGTGCTTCCATTCCCTCCAGCTGCATGATCGGCACCCTGTGCTCGCGGGCGTATCGCTCCATCTCCAAGACCCGTTCCGGCCTGGAAGGAATCAGTCCCTCCGAGTACCGGCTATATTCGTGTTCCATCATTCACACCTGCTTATCCAAAAAAATACCCGTTCATCATAGCATTATTCACATGAAAAGAGAAGGAAAGCGGAAGCTCTCCTTCTCCGGGTCATTCCCCGCTCTTCAGATATTTGTCGCGGTTCTTAAGATGTTCTTCATACGTTTTTGTAAAATGGTTGATGCCGGATGGATCCGCGAGGAAATAGAGATAATCCGTCTCGGCTGGGTTCATTGCCGCATCGATCGAGGAATTTCCCGCATTAGAAATCGGGCCGGGCGGAAGTCCCTGATTCTGATAGGTATTGTACGCGTCGTCGATTTCCAGATCGCTGTACATCGTCCGCTCGAGATGCTTACCGTGAGCGTAGGCGACTGTCGGATCCGTCTGGAGCGGCATGCCTTCCTCGAGACGGTTCACGAAGACACTTGCGATGGACTTACGGTCCTCCGGAGTACGCGCCTCTTTTTCCACAAGCGAGGCCATTGTAAGCACCTGGTGGATCGTCCGCTCTTCTTCGGAGATCGCCTCACGATACGGAGAAATGCTCTGGTCTGTTGCCCCGATCATCTGCTCCACTAACATCTCCAGGGTCGGCTGCTCTTCAAAGACCGGATATGTTGCCGGGAACAGATAGCCCTCCAGCGGGAATTTAATCTGTTCGTTCAGGATCTCTTCGGTAAGGAGATTCGGGAACTTCGAGATCAGCTCATTGATATAAGCTTCATCCGTTACAAGTTCCATGAATTCATCCGCAGTGAATTCAGTGTTTTTCTCGATCACTTCCGAAATCTGGGCAAGGTTCAGACCTTCCGGTACGGTGAACTGGAATACCGGTTCACGGTAAACCTTGCCGGTCTTCAGGCTTTCAAGCAGCTCATCCGGGGTCATGGCCTGACTCATATCGTAGGTGCCTGCCTGAAAATCACTTTCATTATTGAATTTTGCGTAATACTTGAAGATCCTGTTGTCTTTGATGACACCGGCTTCCTCCAATTTCATCGCAATCGAGTCCAGGTTGGAGCCGATCGGGATTTCCACAGTGACGGTCTCTTCCGAATCCGGATCAACCGGCTTTAGCGCGCCGGCCACATACGAGTAGAGGATGGCGCCGCCGATGACCAGAAGGAGCATTGCCGCAAGGAAGACGATCAGGACAATTCGCCGGATTTTCCTGACTTCCTTCTTTTTTTCATTCATGCGTTCCAGCATGACTTGTTTTTTGGATCGGTCGCTCATAAACCGTATTCCCCCTCTGCATTCCGAGGTTATTATACATGAAACGACATCAACAGGAAAGAAGTTGCGGGACGGGCGTCAGCCGGAGTGCAGTGCCCCTGTTTTTTTCGGCGGGGAATGCCAAAAAGCCCCCGGATGCAGAGCGCTGGGCACTCGGTGCATTGGGGGCTTCCGTCCGGACATCGTCTGCCGGTGTCTTACTCTTCTTCTTCGTCGTCCTCATCGTCTTCGGCAAGGAACGTGTTGAGCATCTCTTCGATCATGTCCCACTCTGCATCGGTCTCGATCGGCTTCAGTTCACCCTGTTCGCCTTCTTCTCCTGGAATAAAGGAAGAAGCCATGATCTCGATTTCCTCATTTTCGTCTTCTTCCGCACCCACAGGATAGTAAAGGACGTACGATTTGCCGAACTTTTCTTCCTCAAATGTGAACAATACCTCGCAAAGCTGCTCGTTGCCTTCCTCATCCACGACCGTGATGTGTGCATCTCCGTGTTCCATTTAAATCACCTCATCCGTTTTTTCTGTCCAGCCAGCCCTGAAGAATCATGACTGCGGCCATCTTGTCGATGACACTCTTCCGCTTTTTGCGGCTGACGTCGGCACTGATGAGCATCCGCTCAGCCGCCATTGTCGTCAGACGTTCGTCATACAATTCCACAGGCAGGGAAAACTCTTCCCTCAGCAGGTCCGCAAATCGCTCGGAAGCTTCCGCACGCGGTCCCACCGTGTTGTTCATATTCTTTGGGTACCCGACTACGAATGAAGTTACACTATATTCGTTTACCAGTTCCCGGATCCGCCCGATGCCGAACTCGCCGGCCTCTTCGTCGATTCTGATCGTCTCGACGCCCTGCGCAGTCCATCCAAGCCCGTCACTGACGGCGACGCCGACCGTCTTGGTGCCGACGTCAAATCCCATCACCCTCATGAACGGTCTCCGTCATTGCCGGCGATATAGAATTTCACGAGTTCCTCGATGATCTCGTCGCGCTCAAGTTTTCGGATCATGTTTCGGGCATCATCATGCCGCGGGATGTATGCCGGATCTCCCGATAGGAGATAGCCGACAATCTGGTTGATGGGGCTGTATCCCTTTTCTTTCAGCGCGGTATGGACCTTCAGCAGAACTGTCCGCACTTCATCCTCCATCGGCTCTTCCGGAAAGTTGAACTTCATCGTCTTGTCGAATGAATCCATGATCAGCACCCCGCTTTCCCTCAGGATGCAATCGAACTTCGCATCCCATTATAGACGTACAGATCCGTGATTAAACGGATTTGACTAAATCATACACGGATTGAAGAGCTTCATCAAGTTTGGACGGGTCCTTTCCTCCGGCCATGGCCATATCGGGACGGCCCCCGCCTTTGCCTCCACAGATTTCGGCAACGTGGCGGACAATATTCCCCGCATGATGCTCCTTGCCGGCAATGTTTTTGGTCACACCGGCAGCAAGTGTCACTTTGCCTCCGTCGGCGGAGCCGAGTACGATTACGCCGCTGTCTAGCTTCTGCTTGAGCTCATCCATCATTGTGCGCAGCTGATTGCCGTCGGCACCTTCCACACGGGCGGAGATGACCGACACTCCGCCGATTTCCTGTGCGGATTCGAGCAGCGTCCCCAGTTGGCCCTGTGCTTTCTGCGCGGAGAGCGATTCCAGCTCACGCTTAAGTTCCTTCTGCTCGGTCTGAAGGGCAGAAAGCTTTTTGAGCAGGTCTTTCGGGTTGGCCTTCAGCATCGCAGCCGCCTCTTCCAAGACCTTCTCCTCTGCCTTGAGCTGAAGGAATGCCTCTTTGCCTGTCAATGCCTCGATCCGCCTTGTGCCGGCTCCGATACCGCCTTCAGAAACGATCTTGAACAGTCCGATCTCCGCAGTGTCCCTGACATGGCATCCTCCGCAAAGCTCAAGCGAGTAATCGCCGATCGACACGACGCGCACAACATCTCCGTACTTTTCCCCGAACAGGGCCATTGCCCCCATCTTCTTCGCTTCATCAATCGGATGGAAGGCTGTTCCCACACCGATGCCGTCCCAGATCCTCTCGTTGACGATCTGCTCGACCTTGGCGATCTCTTCCTGGCTCATCGCACCGAAGTGGCTGAAGTCGAACCGGAGGCGTTCAGGTCCCACATAGGAGCCCGCCTGGTTGACGTGGCCGCCCAGGACATCCTTGAGTGCCTGATGGAGCAGGTGGGTCGCCGTGTGGTTCTTCACGGTCAGGCGGCGCTGTGCAGCATCGACTTCCGCCTTCAGCGTATCACCTGTCGACATTGTTCCGGCCTCTACTTTCACCGAGTGGAGGTTTTGGCCGTTCGGCGCTTTGCGGACATCCTGGACAGTTGCACGGAATGCGTCTCCTGTCAATGTTCCCCGGTCAGCGATCTGGCCGCCGCTTTCCGCATAGAACGGTGTGCTGTCTAGGATGACCTGGACTTCATCGCCCTCTTCCGCAGCATCCACAATTTCTCCGTCGCTGACGATCGCGATGACTTTTGCTCCAGAGACGAGGTGATCATAGCCGATGAACTCGCTTTCCTCATGGAATGCGCCGAGCGCTCCAGACTGGACCTGCATCGAACCGACATCCTGACGCGCGGCACGGGCGCGCTCACGCTGCGCCTGCATCTCGCGGCGGAAACCTTCCTCATCTATGCCGAGGCCGTGTTCCTCGGCGTATTCGGCCGTAAGCTCTTCCGGGAATCCGAATGTATCATACAAACGGAAGGCATCACTGCCCGAAATCTCGCTGCCGCCTTCTTCTTTGACCTTTGAGATGATGCCGGACAGGATCGACAGACCTTCATTTAGCGTTTCATGGAAACGGTCTTCCTCGTTTTTGATGACGCGCTGGATGAATTCGGCTTTTTCTGTCACTTCCGGGTAATAGCTTTTCATAATGCCGCCGACGACCGGCACAAGGCGGTACATGAATGGCTGGTCGATGCCGATCTGCTTTGCATAGCGGACAGCGCGGCGGAGCAGGCGGCGGAGCACGTAGCCGCGGCCTTCGTTTGACGGGAATGCCCCGTCGCCGACGGCAAATGCCACGGTGCGGACATGGTCCGCAATGACCTTGAAGGCTGTGTCCTGTTCTTCGTTCTTGCCGTAGACCGCACCGGAAATCTGTTCGATTTCGCGGATGATCGGTATGAACAGGTCAGTGTCGAAGTTCGTCGGCACATCCTGTACGACGGACGCGATCCGCTCCAGTCCCATGCCTGTATCGATATTCTTGTTCGGCAGCGGGGTGTACGTATGATCGCGGTTATGGTTGAACTGTGAAAAGACCAGGTTCCAGATTTCCAGGTAGCGCTCGTTTTCCCCGCCCGGGTACAATTCCGGATCAGAGAAGTCATCCCCGTAGGAAGGCCCGCGGTCATAGAAAATCTCGGAGTTCGGACCTGAAGGCCCTTCCCCGATATCCCAGTAGTTCCCCTCGAGGCGGATAATGCGCTCTTCCGGAACCCCGACCTCATCGCGCCAGATCAGGAGCGCTTCTTCGTCTTCGGGATGGACCGTCACGGACAGTTTTTCAGGATCGAACCCGATCCAATCCTGATGGGTCAGGAACTCCCATGCCCAGTGGATCGATTCGCGCTTAAAGTAGTCACCGATCGAGAAGTTTCCAAGCATCTCGAAGAATGTATGATGGCGTGCTGTCTTGCCCACATTTTCAATATCATTCGTCCGGATCGCCTTCTGGGCATTCACGATGCGCGGGTTTTCCGGCACCACACGTCCGTCAAAGTATTTCTTGAGTGTCGCGACACCGCTGTTGATCCAGAGAAGCGACGCGTCATCGATCGGGACAAGTGACGCGCTCGGCTCTACCGAGTGGCCCTTTTCCTCGAAGAACTTCAGATACATGTCTCTCAGTTCTGCAGATGTGAATGATTTCAAGCTGATTCTCCTCCTTATTAGTCCGGACGGTACGGCAATAAAAAAATCCTCCATCCCCTATGCAAAGGGACGAAGGATCTGTTCGCGGTACCACCCTGATTACAGCAGCACCCGCCGCTGTCTCTCAAATGCCTTAACGCGGCGGACGGCAGGGATGAGCTGCACTCTGGAGTAGCTTTCCGCATCATTGCCTGCGGGATCCCTTTCAGTCTGGGGGAACCTTCCTGTACCGGCGCCGTGCGTACTTTCTCCGTCATCGAATTGTCTTATACCCCGCATTATAGTGAATGGGGATGTATCTTGTCAACGCCCGTCCATGAAGTCATACGGCGTCACATTAGACATGCCGATCAGGGGATCGACCGCCTGGTGGTTCGCTGCGGTGAGCGACGGAGGGGTTTCGGATTTCTCAATTGCAGGAGGCTCAGAATCGGTTTTTCCGGAAACGTCCGCATCGGGAGAAGCTTTCTGAGCAGCCTGTGCGCTTGTTGTCTGCTCTCTCCCGTCCCGGGCCACCCCATCAGCTGAAGGCTCTTCCGTGCCTGACACCCGCTCCCTGAGCGTTGTCAGGCGGCTAAGGTCGTCTGCCCGGGCGATGCCTTCCCTGAAGACATCGGGTTCTCCGATCAGGATCAGGAAGTTTTTCGCCCGTGTCAGGCCCGTGTAGAGAAGGTTCCTCCGGAGCATTCTCCTGTACGTCCGTACGACGGGCATGATGACTGTTCCGAACTCACTTCCCTGGGATTTGTGGATCGAGATGCAGTAGGCGAGTGTCAGCTGGCTGAGGTCCTTCCGCTCGTACGTCACTTCAAGGCCGTCAAAAGAGACGACGATCATCTCTTTTTTGTCGACGGTCTCATTGGCTTTAATGATTGCGACGACTTCGCCGATATCCCCGTTGAACACATTGCTTTCCGGCTGGTTGACGAGCTGGAGCACTTTGTCGCCAATCCTATAGGTGATGTCGCCGAACACGGTCTCTTTTCGGCCTTCTTTGGCTGGGTTTACGATTCCCTGGATCAGTTTGTTGAGGTTATCGATGCCTGCAGGCCCCTTGTACATCGGCGCGAGCACCTGTATGTCATGGATCGATTGCCCCTTGGAGATCGCACTTTTCAGCACTTTCTCGACGGCTTCGGGAATTTGCGGAGTACCTGCTTTGATAAACGACCGGTCGGATGTCTTTCTGCCGAGGTCATCCGTCACCGCGCCCTTTTTCACCCGATGGGCCAGCTCAATGATCGAAGAACCGCTGCTCTGGCGATAGATATCAGTCAGCTCGACGGCCGGTACCTTGCCGGATGAGAGCAAGTCTTTCAGCACCTGTCCGGGTCCGACCGGCGGCAGCTGGTCCTGGTCGCCGACGAAGATGACCTGTGCGCCGTCCGGAATCGCCTTCATAAGCTGATGGGCAAGCCAGGTGTCGACCATCGACACTTCATCGATGATGAAGAGCCGGCCCTCCAGCTCCCGTTCCGTCTCCTCTTCCCGTTCCATCCCGTTGAAGCCGAGCAGACGGTGGATCGTCATTGCCGGCAATTCGGTCGACTCGCTCATCCGCTTTGCAGCACGTCCGGTCGGAGCGGCAAGGACAATCGGAAACGCTTCTTCCTTTTTCGCATAATCCTTCGGCTCCAGAGACAGCCCGTGGAGCTCTCCGTATAGTTCCACAAGCCCTCTGATGACGGTCGTCTTACCAGTACCCGGTCCGCCGGTCAGGATCATGAGTGACGAATGAAGTGCAAGCTCGATCGCCTCCACCTGGGTTTTTGCATACGTGACTCCGAGCCGCTCCTCGATACCGCCGAGTGTTTTGCGGATTTCCGATTGGGGGAAAGCGTCGCTGTGCGAATCATCTTCAAGAAGCGACACAACCTTGGAGGCAATGCCGATTTCTGAAAAATAAAGAGAAGGCAGATAGCAGCGTTGCTGCTCGACAGCAATCTTGCTTTCTTCCCCCAGTTCCACAATCGCCTGTGAAATGGCCTCAAAACCGATTTTATGGGGCTGGCTAGCCTCCAGCAACCGCTTGGCCTCGGGCAAAAGCGCCTCTGCTTCCACATACACATGGCCCTCTGACAGGGCCGCCATGTTCAATAGGTGGAGCACTGCGGCCTTTACACGATCTTTGTGATCCCCGGTGATGCCGAGCCTCGCACCGAGTTCGTCCGCCCGCTGGAACCCGACACCCTCGATCTCCCCGATCAGCCGATACGGATTCGTCTGCAGGGCGCTGATCGTCTCTTCCCGGTAGGTCTGATAGATCCTCATCGCGAGCTGCGGGCCAAATCCCCACTTATTCAGCGCGATCATGATCCGCTCCAGTCCCATGTTTTCCTGCAGGACGGAAACAAGCGTCTCTTTCCTCTCATCCGAGAGCTTCGGTACGCTGTCGAGGGAGGACGGATCGTTCAGGATGAGGCTGATTGTTTCATTTCCGAGTGCCCGGACAACGGACTGTGCGGTTTTCTGGCCGATGCCGGGGAACAGGTCGCTCGAAAGGTAGTGAATCAGCCCCGTCTCGGTGTCCGGCAGGTCTTTTGTGAATACCGATGCCTTAAACTGGGTCCCGTATTTCGGGTGCTCGACGAGACTGCCCTGGAATTTGTATGTATCCTCCCCTTCCAGGGGAGGGAAATAGCCTGTCACGACAATCTCCTTGCCGTCATAGCCAGAATTGGTCGCCGTGACTTTGACGCGGAGGATCGAAAAAAGGTTCTGCGGGTTATGGAAAACCGTGGCGACCGGCCGGCCGGTGATATAGTGTTCGTCTTCAGTTAATAGGTCCAGCTGCCCGGCCATCCGGCTTTCCCCCTTTTCCTTATTCTTCAGACTGGCTGATCATGTTGTAGACTTCACGGGCCTGGATATGGTCCGGGCTGACAGTGAATGCCTTTTTCAGGTGGTTGAGTGCATGCTCACGCTGCTGTGTGGATACAGCGTATAGCACACCGAGGTTGTAATGGGCGTCAGCGTTGTCCGGATCTTGTACAACGACATGCCCAAGCTCCTCCATTGCTTCCCCGAACATCTCAAGCGAAGCGAGCAGGATGCCGTAGGATAGCCTGATCTGAAGATCTTCCGGCGCAAGCTCCCGCGCGCGTTGCATGTAGGGCAGCGAAAGCTTCAGCTTGCCGGTGCGTTCAAGCGATTTCGCCAGCATGTAAGGCGCGTCCGCGCCCTCAATGCCGCCCCGGATCGCTTTTTCATAAAGCCTTGCCGCTTCGTCATATCGCTCGAGATTGTAGTAAAGCCCGGCAAGCCCGTAAACGGCTGTCATCGAATCCGAGTCCAGGGTGATCGCCTTCTGGAAGAACTTCTCCGCCTTCAGCGCTTCCTCTTCCCGGCCGATCGAAGCGAGCAGGTTCCCGAAATTAATGTAGCCGATCGGGTCGTCCGGGTTGGCCTCGATCGCTTCAGAAAATGCTTTAACAGCCTGTTCGTAGTCTTCGTTCCGGATCGCATTGATCCCTTCGTTATTATGGTCCATTTCCATCACTCCTCAGCCGACATAGTCAAGCCGGCTGCCGTTTTTGTACACTTCGTCGATGGTCCCGCCGCCGAGGCAGATATCGCCGTCGTAGAACACGACCGCCTGGCCCGGCGTGATCGCACGGACCGGCTCGTCAAAGGTCACCGTCGCAGTTCCGTCACCGTGAAGCTTCACTTCAACGCCGGTATCCGGCTGCCGATAGCGGAATTTCGCAGTGCAGCGGAAGGTTTCCGGCTTCGGCACATCAGACGTGAAGCCCACTTGGACAGCCTTCAGACTGTCGGAATACAGCGCATCATTGTGGAAGTTCTGCCCGACAAGCAGCACATTGCGCTTCAGGTCCTTCCCGATGACGAACCACGGGTCGCCTGCCCCGCCGATGCCGAGTCCGTGACGCTGGCCGATCGTGTAGTACATGAGCCCGTCATGGGTGCCCATGCGCTCGCCGTTCATCGTCTCCATTGCTCCCGGCTGTGCCGGCAGATAGCCGGAGAGGAACTCTTTGAAGTTGCGCTCGCCGATAAAGCAGATGCCGGTCGAGTCTTTTTTCTCCGCCGTTGCAAGGCCGGCTTCAAGAGCGATCTTGCGGACTTCCGGCTTCTCCAGATGACCAAGCGGGAACATCACTTTCGATAGCTGGTCCTGGGACAGCTGGTTGAGGAAATAGGTCTGGTCCTTGTTGTCGTCAACGCCTCGCAGCATGACAGATTCGTCTTCCCCATGCTCGACACGCGCATAGTGTCCGGTCGCAAGATAATCTGCACCGAGGCTCATCGCGTGGTCGAGAAATGCCCGGAACTTGATTTCCTTATTGCACATCACGTCCGGGTTCGGCGTGCGCCCCGCCTTGTATTCATCCAGGAAATAAGTGAAGACCTTGTCCCAGTATTGTTTTTCGAAGTTGACCGCGTAATACGGGATGCCGATCTGATTGGCTACACGGATCACATCTTCATAATCTTCGGTTGCCGTACAGACACCGAACTCATCGGTATCATCCCAGTTTTTCATGAAGATACCGATAACGTCGTAGCCCTGCTCTTTCAGGAGCAGCGCGGTCACGGAGGAGTCGACTCCTCCTGACATACCTACGACGACACGTGTATCTTCCGGTTTTTTATGCATTGCCATATTTGTTCACCTTTCTATTTTCCAGAGAGTCGCCGAACCGTTGCTGCTGTTTTTTCTGCAGCCGTTCTGACGTCCTGTTCCGAGAGACCGTATCCAAAGCTGAATCGGACGGAATTCCGAAGTTCCTCCGCGTCTTCCCCGTACATCGCAACGAGCACATGCGACGGGTCGATCGAACCCGCCGTGCAGGCGGAGCCGCTGGATACATGAACACCCGCCAGATCCAGATTTACAAGGAGTGACTCGATATCCGTCCCGGGAAAGCTGAGGTTCAGGATATGCGGAAGTGTCTGAGCCTGTCCCGCATTCACTCTGAACTCCACTCCGGCCTCATCAAGCGCATCCGTCATGATCCGCTTGAATGACTCATGCTGCTCATGGCGTTCCGCAAGGGATTCGTATGCGATTTCCGCTGCTTTTGCGAACGCCGCGATCCCCGGCACATTTTCCGTTCCGGCACGACGTTTGCGTTCCTGCTCGCCTCCGGAGGTCGGAGGAGTGAGCTTTGTCCCGTTTTTCTGGTAAAGAAACCCGATCCCCTTCGGTCCGTTGATTTTATGTGCGGAGGCACTGAGAAGGTCGATACCAAGGTCTCCGACTTCGATCGGGATTTCCCCGAAGGCCTGTACCGCATCGGTATGGAATGATGCCGGATGACCCTGCAGGATTTCGCCGATTTCCCGGATCGGCTGGATGGTGCCGACCTCGTTGTTTGCCGTCATGATGGTTACGAGGATGGTATCTTCCCGCAGAGCCTCTCTGACTGCATCAGGAGATATTTGGCCCTCCCGGTTGACCGGAAGCCAGGTAACCTCAAAGCCCCGTTTTCCAAGCCGTTTGCAGGCGTTCAACACGGCATGATGTTCAATTCCGGTAGTGATGATATGGCGTCCCTCGTCGGATCTTGCCTCCGCTGTACCGAAGATGGCCAGGTTATCGCTTTCCGTGCCGCCCCCAGTAAAGATGATTTCTTCAGGGCGCGCGCCGATCAGCCGGGCAATTTGCGCCCGGCTGTCATCAAGCAATTTTCTTGCGGCACGGCCTGTTCCATGGATGCTTGACGCATTTCCATAGGAGCTGGTCAGAAGCTCTGCATAGACCCGCGCCACTTCCGGATGGACCGGTGTGGTGGCCGCATGATCCAAATAAATTCCGTTCATCGTCAAAACCCTTTCCCTTCAGCATTGCCGGCACCAGACTTTAAGAGCCGGCAAAAGACCGAGGCATCAAATATAGAACATATAGCCCTCGTCTTCGCTGTCAGATTTCATATTGATCAGGTCTTCGATCGTTACCGTGTCTAGCACGTCTTTTACCGCATCGCGGATGCGTCCCCACAGCTGTCTCTGCGGCTGCGGCTCGTCCTCGATCCCCTCGACGGGCTGAATCGGCCCTTCCAGGACACGGATCACGTCTCCGGCCGAGATCTGATGCGGCGGCTTCGCCAGTTTATATCCCCCGTGCGCACCACGGACACTTTTGACGAGGCCCGAGTTGCGGAGCGGCGGAACGAGCTGTTCGAGATAAGCCTCGGACAGGTTGTTGATTTCTGCGATTTTCCGGAGCGGAACCGGCCCGCTGCCGTATTGCCGCCCGAGCTCGATCATGATGGCCAGCCCGTAACGGCCTCTTGTTGATATTTTCATCAGTCCACCTCTACCCTGCGCTTTTCTATCCGCCATTATAGCACAACGTTTCCCGGCCCCGCGCATGAAGAGTCCCGGAAGCAGATGTATAATGGAAGGCGGATGAAAGAAAGGGCTGATTTCATGCAAAACGAACCGCTCGCCTACCGGATGAGGCCGAAAAATATCGACGAGATCGCCGGCCAGCAGCACATCATCAGCGAAAAAACCGCACTTTATAAAATGATCAAGAACGGCCATGTGCCATCGATGCTCCTGTACGGCCGTCCCGGCGTCGGCAAAACATCCCTTGCGCATGCAATCGCGGGGACAAGCGGTCTGCCGTTCATCGCGCTGAACGCCACGGTTTCCGGCAAGAAGGATGTGGAGCGGGTAGTCGATGAGGCCCGCGTCACCGGAAAGGTGATCCTTTTCCTTGATGAGATCCACCGATTCAACAAGCTTCAGCAGGATGCCCTCCTGCCCCATGTGGAAAACGGATCGATCGTGCTGATCGGCGCCACGACCGAGAATCCTTTTCATGACGTCAACCCGGCGATCCGTTCAAGATGCGGTGAAATTCTTCAGCTGAACGGTCTGGAAACAGAAGATGTCGCAGGACTCGTCAGACGGGCGCTTGCGGATAAGGAACGCGGTCTCGGCCGCATGGATGTCCGGATTACCGATGAACAGATCGTGCGTCTTGCCGAAGGTGCGGGCGGGGATGCACGCAAGGCCCTGACTCTCCTTGAATCGGCCGTGCTCGCTTCAGACGAGGAAGACGGGACGACAACCGTGGAGGACGCAGTGATCCACAGCCTGATCGGCCGTTCCGGTGTATTTGGAGACAAAAAGGGATCCCACTTTTATAATCTCCTTTCCGCGCTGCAAAAATCCGTAAGGGGCAGTGACGCGGACGCAGCCGTCTTTTATCTGGCACACCTGCTGGAGAGCGGTGACCTGACGGCCGTTTGCCGGAGGCTTCTCGTCATGGCCTATGAGGATATCGGTCTGGCCAGGCCTGAAGTCGGGGCGCATGTGCTGGCCGCCACCCAGGCAGCGGAGCGCCTCGGAATGCCGGAAGCGCGAATCCCGCTGAGCGTGGCGGTCATCGAAATGTGCCTTTCCGAGAAATCTAATTCTGCGTATCAGGCATTTGATGCAGCTGCATCCCGGATCCACGCAGGCGACACCGGAGATATCCCGTCCCATCTTCGCGACGCCCATTACGCCGGCGCCTCCGCACTCGGCCATACCGGATACAAATATCCGCATGATACTCCTCTCGGTGAATTCGGGGGCTGGACAAGCCAGCAGTACCTTCCCGACAAGGTGGCTGATGAACGGTTCTATGAACCCGTCATCGCAGGCAAGGAGAAGAAGATGGCCGGCATCTATAAAAAGCTGAAGCAGTTTATGAAGTAACCACGAGGAAGCCGTCCGCCCGGGACGGCTTCTTTTAATTGGGGGCAGACGGAGTCGGCATCGCCGTTCCTTGTATCAAATTCGGGCTCCATGCTGCAACTTTTCATTTCTTATTTCAACTTGCCACTCCTTGTTTCAACTTTTCAGGCCATATTTCAACTTGCCCTGCCTTATTTCAACTACACAGTCCATGCTGCAACTCCGGACTCCATATTTCACCTTCCTTATCTGGTTAACACATTAAGGAAACAGAAAAAAATCCGCTCCCCAGGGGGAACGGATTTTATTTATTCGCCTTTTACCCGCTTGACCTCGATATCTTTCACGATATCGTTGAGTACCCATGAAGCGCAGAACAGGCCTGCGGTAGAAGGGACAAATGCATTCGACGCCGGCGGCATTTTGGCTTTCCGGATTTTGGCTTCCGGCTTGCCGACCACCTTATTGACGTCCTCTTTGGAGATGATCGGGCTCTCGTCAGAAAAGACGACGGGAACCCCTTTACGTATGCCGTCTTTGCGGAGCGTCGTCCGGATCACTTTGGCGAGCGGATCGGTATGGGTTTTCGAGATATCCACAATCTGCAGACGTGTCGGATCGGTCTTTCGTGCGACTCCCATGCAGGCAATGATTTTGACTCCGCGCCGGACACATTCCTTGATCAGATGGATTTTGTAGGCGATCGTGTCGGATGCGTCGATCACGTAGTCCGGTTTCAGGTCGAACAATTGCTCTGCTGTCTCTTCGGTATAAAACATGTTGAGCGTGATGACTTCACAGTCAGGATTGATGTCCGCAATCCGCTCTTTCATGATTTCGGCTTTTTTCTTGCCGACTGTCGACAGATAAGCGACGAGTTGGCGGTTGACATTCGTGATATCAACCTCGTCTTTGTCGATCAGGATGATCCGGCCGATCCCCGTCCGCGCGCAGGCTTCCGCCGCAAACGAACCTACTCCTCCGACGCCAAGCACGGCGACCGTCGTCTGCCGGTAGCGGTCAAGCCCTTCTTTTCCGACTGAAAGTTCATTCCTGGAAAACTGGTGAAGCATAAAGGTCCATCCTTTCAATTTTCGAAAATAAAAGCCTCCCGCTCAGGCGGGAGGCGGTCAGTCAAATTGGGACAGATCCCGAACGTGCCGTCTTTGGGTAATCGTTTTGAACCCGCACAAGGCAGGTGGGTGCCCTCACCAGCACGTTTGACTTCCCCCTGGAGGGCATGCCAGCAATGCCGGTATTCGGACTCCCTACGATTTGAATGTTCGGTCAAAACTGATAGACAAATAACGAACACATCAGGATCTGTATTAAAGTAATAGTAACATATCAGAATGTTGAAATCAATTCTGAATGTTTGTGGCTTCCGCCTTATTTTCCTTCCGGAGCTTTATACCCAGTTCCTTGAGCTGCGTGTCGGAAACCCCGGATGGCGCCTCCACCATCAGGTCGCTGGCGCTTGCCGTTTTAGGGAATGCAATAACGTCACGAAGGCTTGTTGCGCCGGCAAGAAGCATCGCCAGGCGGTCAAGACCGAACGCGATCCCGCCGTGTGGTGGCGTGCCGTAATCAAATGCATCCAACAGGAATCCGAATTGGGCCTTGGCCTCTTCGTCGGAGAATCCAAGTGCCTTGAACATCTTCTCCTGAATATCACGCTCATAGATCCGAAGTGATCCTCCGCCAAGCTCAAAGCCGTTCAATACCATATCATAGGCCATCGCACGGACTTCGGACGGTGCAGTATCCAATTTTTCGATGTCTTCCCTTACCGGCATCGTGAACGGATGGTGTGCCGCGTAATAGCGGCCTTCGTCCTCGTCATACTCGAACAGCGGCCAGTCCGTCACCCACAGGAACGCATGCCGTGTATCGTCGATCAGGCCGCGTTCCTTGCCGAGTTTCAGCCGGAGTGCACCAAGAGCATCAGCGACTACCTGCTTTTTGTCCGCTACGAACAGCAGAAGGTCACCCGCTTCCGCTTCCAGTGTAGAAATCAGCTGCTCAGACTTTCCGCCTTCGAAGAACTTGGCGATCGGTCCCTTCAGGCCGTCCTCCTCGACTTTCATCCAGGCAAGCCCCTTGGCACCGTAGCGGCCGGCATAATCGCCGAGCGCGTCAATGTCCTTGCGGGAATAGTCGCCCGCGGCACCCTTGACGTTGATCGCCTTGACCTGTCCGCCTGACGATACGGCACCGGCAAAGACCTTGAACGAGGAATCCGCGACCACTTCAGACACATCCTGAAGTTCGAGGCCGAAGCGAACATCCGGCTTGTCGGAGCCATAGCGCGCCATTGCCTCATCGTATGTCATGCGCTGGAATGGCACCGCCACTTCCACTCCTTTGACGTCCTTCATGACCTTCTGGATCAGCGCTTCGTTCAGCTCGATGACATCTTCCATCTCGACGAAGCTCATTTCCATGTCAATCTGAGTAAATTCAGGCTGGCGATCCGCACGCAGGTCCTCATCACGGAAGCATCGGACGATCTGGTAGTACTTATCGAATCCTGACACCATGAGCAGCTGCTTGAAAAGCTGAGGAGACTGCGGGAGCGCATAGAATTCACCGTCATGGACACGGCTCGGCACCAGATAATCACGCGCTCCTTCCGGTGTCGACTTTGTCAGATAAGGTGTCTCTACTTCCATGAACCCGCTGTCGTCGAGAAAATTCCTTACCGTCTTCATGATGTCAGAGCGCATCTTGAATGTCCTGTACATTTCCGGGCGGCGCAGGTCGAGATAACGGTACTTGAGACGCGTTTCCTCACCTACATTGCCTGCATCGTCAATGACGAACGGAGGATTTTTCGCTTCGTTGATGATGTCGATCTCTTCCGCCTGCACTTCGATCCGGCCGGTCTTAAGGTTAGGATTCACTTGGTTTTCCGCGCGCCCGATCACTGTTCCCCGTACCTCGATGACAAATTCATTGCGCAGTCGGTCACCCGTCTGCATGGCCTCACCGGAAAAGTCCGGGTTAAAGACGACCTGGACGATCCCCGTACGGTCACGGAGGTCGACGAAAATCAGTCCGCCGAGATCACGGCGACGCTGGACCCACCCTTTCAGGACGACTTTTTGTCCGACCTGTGCTTCGGTGACTTCACCACAATAATTGGTTCTCTTCATGTCAGCTCTTCCTTCCTACAATCAAGATCTGCTTTTCAGCGTTTCCGCCAGACGGCCGAATTCTACCGTCTCCTGTGTGCCATCCGCCATATTCTTGACGCCTGCAGCACCGTTTTTCAGTTCATCTTCTCCGATGACAATTACGAATCCGGCCTTTTGGCGGTCTGCCGCTTTCATCTGCGCTTTCATCTTCCGGTCCATGTAGTCCATGTCGGCGGCGATGCCTTCCCGGCGCAGGCTGCCGAGAATCTTCACAGCCTCTTTCCGGGATTCCTCATCCAGAGCGACGATGAACGCATCAAGACGGCTTTCGGTTTCAGGCATCTTGCCTTCTGCTTCCAGTGCCATGAGGAACCGCTCGATGCTCATCGCAAACCCGATGCCCGGAGCTTCCGGCCCGCCGATGTCCTCGGAGAGCCCATTATAGCGTCCGCCTCCGCAAAGGGTCGTGATGGCGCCGAATCCATCGGAGGTGCTCATGATTTCAAATGCCGTGTGGTTGTAGTAATCAAGTCCCCTGACCAAGTTCGGGTCGACCACATAATCGATCCCGAGCGCATCCAGCGACTTTTTCACTTCTCCGAAGTAGGCTGCGGACCCCTCGTTCAAGTAATCTGTAAGCGCCGGCGCCGAATTCATCAGAGGATGTTCGCGGTCGACCTTGCAGTCAAGGATGCGAAGCGGGTTTTTCTGAAGGCGGTTTTGGCAATCACTGCAAAATTCGCCGATGGACGGCTCAAAGTGCCGGATCAGGGCTTCCCTGTGCGCTTCCCGGCTCTCTTTATCACCGAGGGAGTTGATGACAAGCTTCAGATCCTTGAGGCCGGCGCGCTGGTAAACATCCATCGCCAGCGAGATGACTTCCGCATCGATTGCAGGCGACGCACTGCCGATCGCCTCAACGCCGAACTGCACAAACTGCCGGTAGCGGCCTGCCTGCTGGCGCTCATAACGGAACATCTGGCCCATGTAGTAAAGCTTGACGGGCTGATCCGGCGAGCCGAACAGCTTATGTTCGACAAAAGCACGGACAACCGGTGCGGTTCCCTCCGGCCGAAGTGTCAGCGAGCGTCCGCCACGATCCTCGAACGTGTACATTTCCTTCTGGACGATATCGGTCGTATCGCCGACGCTTCTGGTGAACAGCTCGGTCTGTTCGAAAATCGGTGTCCGGATTTCCTCATACCGGTAAAGACGGCATGTTTCACGGATCAGCGATTCGACCGCCTGCCACTTGCCTGTCTCCTCAGGCAGCAGATCTTTTGTTCCTCTCGGTACTTTGAACATCATTGAATTCCCATCCTTCCAAGGAATGACAAAAGCCCCCGTCCCCTGCAAAAAATGCAAGGGACGAGGGCTCGTAAGCCACCGCGGTTCCACCCTGATTGGCACAGTTCTGCTGTGCCCACTCGGACCGGGTAACGGCCGGTGCCGTCTTCTCCTACGCGGGGATACCCTCCCTTTTCGAAGAAGAGCCTCTCGGGTGTTGTTCACGGTTCCAGTCCTGCAGGTGGGATTTCAGCCTGGGTCCCACCCTCTCTTTTCAGTACATTGGACCACTACTTATCCGGTCAATGGCGTCCATTCCAGTATCAATTAACCATTATCTTAATGACTTAAGAATCAACTGTCAACCGTTTTCGAAAAAGGTATAGAATTCTCCGTCCCTTCCCCGTAAACTTATCGTTAAGGAGGTAGGTGCATGAGGAATAAAGGAAAAATCGCATTATCGATCCTGCTTGTATGCGGACTGCTTCTCAGCTTCCAGGCAACCCCCGGCACAGCCAGGGCTTCGGGAACAGTCACAGTCGACACCGAATCCATCAATGTCCGGTCGGGACCGGGTCTCACCCACAGCGTGAACGGCTCACTGAAGCGCGGCGATACAGTCACGGTGCTCGGGTCTGAAGGTGACTGGCTTTATGTCGACACCGGATCTGGCAAAGGGTATATCGCCGCTTATCTCACAAAGTCGTCCGCCGCTCCCGCATCCGGCTCGGCCACCGTCATTTCCCAGGTGGACCGGCTGAATGTACGCGCACAACCCGGTACCTCCGCTGCCGTTCTTCTTAAGATGAACCGCGGTGACCAGGCCATCTCCCATGGCTCTTCAGGAGGATGGACAGAAGTGACCGTAAACGGGACACGCGGCTGGGTAGCCAGCGAATACATAACCGCTTCTTCCGCACGGCCGGCTGAGAAAAAGACCCAGGAAAACGACACTTTCACGGTCTCCGTATCGGCATTGAATGTCAGGAAAAAACCGGACCTCAACGCAGATAAGGCGGCAGTGATCCGACAGGGTGAAACGTACCCGATAACGAAAACTTCCGGCAACTGGGTCAACATCTCGGTTGACGGCAAAGAAGGATGGGTGTACTCGTTCCATGGTGTCCGCTCTTCCGGCGGAAATGCCACAGGAAGTCAATCTGGCGCTTCCAAATCTGTTGAAGGAGCAAAGGCTGCCACCGTCACGATCCTTTATGATGGGACAAACCTCCGCAGCAGCGCATCCACTTCATCCGGAGTGGTCGACCGGGCAGCTGCGGGCGAAACATTCAGCGGCGAGCCTGAAGGCGACTGGTACCGGATTTCCCTTAAAAACGGCCAGAAAGCCTATGTTGCAAACTGGGTCGTCTCAGTTGGCGGTGAGGCCGCGGAACAGCATAAAGACAAAAAGAAAAAAGCTGACCGCAGTCCCGGCACCCTAAACGGGGTTACGCTGGTCATCGACCCGGGTCACGGTGGATACGACGGCGGAACAACCGGTCTGAGAGGGACAAACGAGAAAGACCTGACCCTCCCGACCGCCGAGCTCCTCGCTTCCAAGTTGAGGGCTGCAGGCGCGGATGTAATCCTGACCAGGGAGACCGATGAATATATCGGCTTGAGAAAGCGGGTATCCATCAGCAACCAGGCTGATGCCGATGCGTTTATCAGCCTCCATTATGATGCGACGACCGACCATTCGGTGAGAGGCTTTACGACTTATTACCAGAAAGCGATCGAAGAATCGCTGGCGGAACACGTCAACACTGCACTCGGTGAATCAGTCAAGCTGAAAGACCGTGGTGTCCAGAAAGGCAATTATCTCGTCCTGCGGGAAAACCAGCGTCCGGCAGTTCTCGTCGAGCTCGGTTTCCTGAGCAACCTGTCCGAAGAACGCCGGGTTATAAACCCGGAATACCGCGAACAGGCAACCGACGGCGTCTACAAAGGCATCATCGAATACTTTGATTCCCAGTTGGGAGAATAAGAAAAAGCAGGACCGATTCCGGTTCTGCTTTTTCCTATTCAATCAATTCTTTTGATTTACAAGTGAACCTGGCTTGGAGTAACCGGGACTGAATTGGAGCAAGGCCGTTTGATTTGGAGTAACGGGCGCGCAATTGGAGTAACGACCCCTCTCTTGGAATAAGAGGGCACGCAACCTTCCTCGAAAATGTCAAATCGGACCCGGAAGAGATGTCTTCCGGGTCCGGTCCTTAAGCGGTGTTCACTCCGTATTTGAGGTTTTCTTCGATTCGACAATGACGGTAACGGGGCCGTCGTTGACGAGACTGACGTCCATCATCGCGCCGAAGATACCGGTCTCCACTTGCAGTCCGAGATTCCGGAGTTCTTCGTTAAACCGCTCATAAAGCGGTTCCGCCTGGTCGGGCCTGGCCGCATCGGAAAATCCGGGACGGCGACCTCTGCTCGTATCTGCATAGAGGGTGAACTGTGAAACCGAAAGAACCGCTCCTCCTATTTCCAGGACAGACAGGTTCATCTTTCCGTCCGCATCCTCAAACAGGCGCAGGTTCGCAACTTTATTCGCCACGTACCGGACATCATCTTCCGTGTCCGTATGGGTGATGCCGACGAGGAGCACATAACCGCTGTCGATTGCGCCGGTCACTTTGCCGTCGACCGTCACGGATGCCTCACCGCTCCGCTGGATGACCACTCTCATTCCAAACTCCCCCTTTTCTCAGTTCGTGACCCGCTGGACATAATAGATGTCACGGATCTGCTTGATGCGCTCGACGATCCGGTGGAGGTGGGTGATGTTTGTGATCAGGAGCGTCATATTAATGGTTGCGATCTTGTTTTTATCACTTTTCGCACTGACGGCAGTAATCACCGTTTTCAGATCGTTGACGATGTACATCACTTCGTTCAGAAGTCCCGGCCGGTCAAATCCGGACACTTCGATGTTTACGTGATATTCCTTCGGCTTTCCGGCAGTGCCGTTTTCCCACTCAACATCGATCAGCCGACTTTCCGAATCTTCCGGAGAAACGTTCGGACAATCCGCACGGTGAACGGAAACACCGCGTCCCTTTGTGATGTATCCGACGATTTCGTCTCCGGGAACGGGGCTGCAGCATCGGGATAGACGGATCATCAGGTTATCGATGCCCGGGACGGTGACACCGGACTCCGTCTCTTTTTTGGGAGCAGGTGCCGTCATCTCTTTTGTGATTTTCTCAAGTTGCATTTCAGCTTCTTTTTCTTTTCGCAGCTTGTCCGTGAGCCGGTTGACCACCTGCTGGACAGTGATGCCGTTAAAGCCCACCGCCGCATGCATGTCTTCTTCGTTCGCGAAATTAAATTTGTCGCATACCCGCTTGATGTTTTCTTCGGTAAGTACTTCTTTTTTCGCGAGCCCACGTTCCTTCAGCTCAAGTTCGATCATCTCGCGGCCCTTGATGATGTTCTCGTCTCTGAGCTGCTTTTTGAAAAACTGTTTGATTTTGTTTTTCGCCTGGGACGTGTTGGCGATCTTGAGCCAGTCGCGGCTCGGACCGAAAGATTGCTTGGATGTGAGAATCTCGATGATATCCCCCGTATTAAGCTCGGTGTCGAGCGGGACGATTTTGCCGTTGACCTTGGCGCCGATCATCTTATTCCCTATTTCCGAGTGGACGCGGTAGGCAAAGTCGATCGGTACCGAGCCGGAACGGAGCTCCAGGACATCGCCGTTCGGCGTGAAAACGTAGACCATATCGGAAAACAGATCATACTTCAGGGATTCCATGAATTCTTCCGCATTGGAAGACTCGTTCTGGAAATCAAGGATTTCACGGAACCAGGTCAGTTTGGAATCCAGGCTATCCTGCTTTTCCTGCAGATTTTTGCCTTCTTTATAGGCCCAATGCGCAGCGACCCCGTACTCGGCGATCCGGTGCATCTCGTCTGTACGGATCTGCACCTCGAGCGGTTCACCGTGCGGACCGACTACAGTTGTGTGGATCGACTGGTACAAATTCTGCTTTGGCATGGCAATGTAGTCCTTGAAACGGCCGGGCATCGGCTTCCATAAAGTATGGATGATGCCGAGGACCGCATAGCAGTCTTTGATGCTGCCCACCATGACGCGGATCGCAAGCAAGTCATAGATCTCATTGAACTGCTTGTTCTGCAGCACCATCTTGCGGTAGATGCTGTAGATATGCTTCGGCCGACCATTGAGTTCGGATTTGATATTTACCTGTCCAAGCTCATCACGAATCTGCTCCATCACATTCTTGAGGTAATTCTCCCTCTCCGTCCGCTTCCGCTTCATCAGGTTGACGATGCGGTAATACTGCTGAGGGTTCAAGTAGCGCAGTGCCGTATCTTCCAGTTCCCACTTGATCGTCGAGATTCCGAGGCGGTGTGCCAGCGGCGCGAAAATTTCAAGGGTTTCTGCGGAGACGCGGCGCTGTTTTTCCGGGCTCGTATACTTGAGCGTCCTCATATTATGGAGGCGGTCCGCCAGCTTGATCAGGATGACCCGGATGTCCTGTGCCATGGCAAGGAACATTTTGCGGTGGTTTTCCGCCTGCTTTTCTTCCTTGGACTTGTACTTCAGCTTGTCGAGCTTGGTGACACCGTCTACTAGACGGGCCACTTCCTCGCCGAAGCGGGTGACAAGCTCTTCCCTCGTGACCGGTGTATCCTCGACGACATCATGGAGGAAGCCCGCGGAAACAGTTTCCGGATCCATCTGCAGTTCTGCCAGGATTCCGGCAACCTGGACGGGATGCGTGATGTATGGCTCGCCGGAACTCCGTGTCTGTCCTTCATGCGCCTTTTCCGCCACCGCGTAGGCATCCTTCACGAACTGGACATGTTCCTCATTCATATAGGAGGAGACGGATGCGAAAACATCTTCAACCGTCATCACCGTATTTTTCGCCATTCCGTCCACCGCCTTTCCGTTGCTTTTCTGATATAAATTAAAACTATTTTATCAAAAAAGCGCGTTTTTGCAAAAACGCGCTCTCGAATCAGACCCCCGGCTTCCGCCGGGGGCCGAATCAGTCTTCGTATTTCATCAGTGCGTGAACATCGTAGCCTTTAAGTCGTTCGCGCCCATCCAGGTAGGAAAGCTCGATCAGGAAAGCACAGCCGGCCACTTCACCGCCGAGTTCTTCAACGAGTTTGACTGTCGCTTCGACCGTGCCGCCGGTTGCCAGCAGATCATCGACGATGAGAACCTTCTGGCCAGGCCTGATTGCGTCGTGATGGATGGTCAGGACATCTTTTCCGTATTCCAATCCGTATTCGACCTTGATTGTTTCACGCGGAAGCTTGCCTTCTTTTCGGACCGGCGCAAAGCCGATGCCGAGTGCGTAGGCGACCGGGCATCCGATGATGAATCCTCGTGCTTCCGGTCCGACAATGATCTCTGCTCCGACTTTCTTCGCGTACTCGACGATCTGGTCGGTCGCGTATTTATAGACGGGACCATTGTCCATGACTGTCGTGATATCCTTGAAGCTGATGCCTTCTTTCGGATAGTTTTCGACAATCGTCACGTATTGCTTTAAATCCATAGTTGCTGCTCCTCCTTGGCGGTCTCTGGCGCATCTAAAATACTGCCGATGACCTGCCGTAATTCCTGATAGGGCGAATAAAGTAAACTCTGTTCGATATTGATTTGCCTCTCCAGCCCCGAATACGATTCGGATTCTGACAGATCCCGCTTTGGCGGGTTGTCCACGACTGTGGCAAGTCCGTTCTCCATTGTAACAAATCCGAGCTCAAAAAACACCTTTGTCATAAAAATGACAGAATCCCGGCTCCAGCCTTTGTGCTTGGCAAGGCGTTCCCCTTCGCGCATGACATGGAAACGGCCCTGCTGCTTCAGGAACGAATAATACCAGCCGAACTGCTTCCGGTCGGGGATACCCATGAAGTACCGGGACTCCGGAACATGGAAATGCGCATAGATCCGGGATGGCCCGCACGAACTGAGAAGCCCCTCCAGCTCCTCAAGCGAGCTTGGAAGGTCCAGCAGGACAAGTGTCGACGAATGAGACGGATCCAGCTCTGCCGGCTGCACGATTGCTTTCCCGGTGTCTGCACGGAACTTGCGGACGCTTTCTTTCCTGAAAGCGATGAATACCGCATCGTGCGGGATATTGGGAAGCCATCTGGAAAGCAGTCGTTCCCCCCGCACATCGAACAGCTGCCAGCCGTCCGACTTCATGTCCTTGAGCATGAGCTGAGGCTTTTTCCGCCCGTTCCATTCATTGATCTGCAGGTCACCGGCAACGCTGATACGGGCATCAGGCGTCAGCTCATCTTCGAGGTGGCCGAGACCGAAACCGACGATATCCAATGTGCCGACACCGTCCGACACGCTGAGTTTGAGGTGGTTTTTCATCGACCCGATTTTACGGCTCGATTCCACGCTGAGATCCGGCAGGCAGTAGACCGGCTTGGCAAAGCCGACTCCGTACGGCCCGAGTTCAGCGAGCGATTCAATTGAGGCGACATCGACTTCATCCAAGGATAGCCGGACATCGACGTCAAGCGTTGGAATCAGGTCCTCATCCGTCAGTGTTTCTTCGCCCTGTCTGATTAGATTCTTCCGCAGCTGATCCACATTCCCGATCGGAAGAGTCAGGCCTGCAGCCATCGGGTGACCGCCGAAATGCGGGACGATGTCAGCATTCTTCTTGAGCTCCCGGTACATATGAAAGCCTTCGATGCTCCGTGCAGATCCTTTGGCGACCCCTTTTTCCGGATCAAGCGCCAGGACGATGGACGGGCGATAATACTTTTCCGTGATCCTGGATGCGACAATGCCGACCACGCCCGGATTCCATCCCTCCCCCGCCACAATCAGCGCATGAGGAACGGCATCGCCGTATGTATCTTCGATCTGTGCGATCGCTTCGTCGGCAATGGCGGCAACCATCTTCTGCCTTTCCTTGTTCCGGTCATTTAGCTGGGAGGCGAGCATCGAAGCTTCTCCCGCATCCTCAGTCAGGAACATCCGGACAGCCGGCTCCGCATCGCCCAGCCGGCCGAGCGCATTGATCCTCGGGCTGAATGCGAAGCCGATGGTTTCTTCATTGATTTCAGGCTGTCGCACGTCCGAAACGCTGCATAGTGCCTTGATCGCCGGATTGGACGTCTTCCTCAGCTTCTCAAGTCCCATTTTGACGATCAGGCGGTTTTCGCCGTGAAGCGGCACCAAGTCGGCAACCGTGCCGATTGCACCGAACATCAGCGAGTCCGCCGGAAAATCACCGGTCAGCGCGTGGGCTACCTTCAGGGCAACGCCGACACCCGCCAGTTCCCCGAACGGATAGTTCCCCTCGGGATGGCGCGGATGGATGATGGCATCCGCCTCCGGCAGAACCTCGCCCGGCTCGTGGTGATCCGTGATGATCACGTCCATCCCCATCTCTTTGGCCGCAGCCACCTGTTCATTGCCGGAGATGCCGTTGTCGACAGTCACGATCAGTGAGGCGCCCCGCTCGTATACTTCGCGGAACAAATCCGTGTTCGGTCCATATCCGTGCCTGAACCGGTTCGGAATCACATGGAAGGCATCGGCGCCGAGTGACAGCAGTGCCTGCATGAGGACTGTTGTGCTCGTCACGCCATCAGCATCGTAGTCGCCATAGACGGCGATGCGGCTGTTTGTGTGTATATGTTTTTGGATCAGGTCCACTGCTTTATCCATATCTTTCATCAGGAACGGATCATGCCAGCTTTCCAGGCCGATCCGGATGAAGGCGGACGCTTTTTCCGGGTCCTCAAAACCCCGGGAAGCCAGTACTTTTGCCGCAATCGGCGAAAGACCGAGGGCGAGCCGGAGGTTTTCAACTGTCCGATCGTCCGTCTCCTGCGTCCGCCAGCGCTTCATCGATTCTATCATTGCCATCACTTCCTCAGAGTCTATTATACATGAGAATGCGTTATAGTTCCGGCTTGGAATATGGCGGCTGAATTGGAGCATAAGTCTCCGAAATGGAGTAACAGGCACTGAATTGGAGTAAGGACAATGAACTTGGAGTATAGACCACAGGCCACTGAAAAGCCCATCATGATTGCTGATTGAAGTGAAAGGCCCGAGACACCTGCGGGAATAGCATTAGCCGAAGACCCCACAGGACGAAGTCCGAGGAGGCTGAGGCAATGCCCGCGGTAAGCGAGGGCCTGAAGCGGAAAAAGACTAGAAAATAAAAAGCCTCCTGACAGTTGCGTCAGGAGTTGCTGGTGTCGGAGCCGAGGTTATTGTCACGCGGCTCGACGTCCGGGTCAGGCGCGAATGCCGAAGCGGCATGCTGAAGGCCGGCGATTTCATTTTGCTGGTCGGCAATCTTGACTTCCTTCTCGTTCACTTCGCTCTCAAGCCGCCTGATTTTGCGCTGTTGCATGATGGACCGGAACATCGACACGAACCCGCTTACCGCCGCTCCGAGAAGTGCGGAAGCAAGGATGACGATGATCAGCGGCCATTCTGCCGTGCCGAAAACGTAGTTCACCGGCACCGGATCCACATTGACAATCGCAAACCAGGCGACAATAAGTGCAAAGATAAGTCCCAATACTAGCGTCCACTGAAATTTCAACGCTGGTCCTCCTTTCCGTCCAAAAAAAGACAGGGCATACAAATGTATACCCTGTCCCATCCGGACCAAAAACCTGATCATACGACAGGTTCGTCGGAGCCCCAGTTCTTTTCTTTTTTCTGGACGTCGAGCGTCCCTTTCTTGTTGATCTCCCTCTTCTTCAACTGCAGCCACAACTGTGCGGCGATAAAGATCGACGAGTAAGTTCCCGCGATCAGGCCGAACAGCAGCGCGAGTGAGAAGTTCCGGATCGATTCTGCTCCAAAGAAGATGAGAGCGAGAACGACCAGGATGACCGTCAGTACTGTGTTGATCGACCTGCTCAGTGTCTGGCGGAGTGACTTGTTGACCACATTCTTGAGGTCTTCCTCCGTCTCGATCTTCTTCATCTTGTGCAAGTTCTCACGGATCCGGTCGAAGGTGACGATTGTATCGTTGATCGAGTAACCGATGATGGTCAGGATGGCCGCGATAATCGTGATGTCGACTTCGAGTCTCAACAGGCTGAATAGCGCGACCATAAAGAACGCATCGTGCAGGAGCGACACAATCGATGCCACACCCATCCGCCACTCAAAGCGGAAGGCAACGTAAATGATGATCCCCACCATGGCAATGGCCAGTGCTTTGACCGCATTTTCAGCCAGTTCCCGGCCGACTGTCGGCGAAACGGTGCTTACGTTTGGCTCATGGCCGTAAAGTTCTCCAAGGTCCGATTTTAACTGGTTGATTTCACCCTGACTCAAGTCTTCCTTATAACGGAAGACGGCGATTTCCTTGTTATCGCCCGAAATCAGAATGTCCTCGGTCGGATGGCCAGCCTGTTCGAGAGACGTTGCCACCTCTTCCTGGGTCAGCGGTTCATTGGAAAGGACTTCCACCCTTGTGCCGCTGGAGAAGTCGATTCCAAGGTTAAGCTTGAATACACCCAGGATGATCGCACCCGCAACCAGGAAGATGATGGAGGCCGTAAAGAATTTTTTCCGGTTACCGGCAAAATCGAAACGGTCAAATCTCGTTGAGAGATCAAGGACATCCAACTCTTCCTCTTTCGGATGAATATACTTTTTCGAAAGGCCGAATGCTCCCGCTTTTCCATCGAGCATGCCACTGTGGACAAGCAGTCCGAGCAGCAGGCGCGATCCCCAGACCGCGGTGATGAAGCTGAGCATGATCGACAGGATCAGCATCGTCGCGAATCCTTTGACGGAGCTTGTCCCGAAGACGAACAGGACGGTTGCTGCGATAAGCGTGGTGATGTTCGCGTCAAGAATCGCAGTGAAGGATGACTTGGCGCCGGCCTTGAAAGCTTCTTTCACCGAAGCCCCGATCCTGAGTTCCTCGCGGATCCGTTCGTATGTCAGGATGTTGGCATCGACCGCCATCCCGACACCGAGCACGATTGCTGCAATGCCCGGAAGCGTCAGCACGCCGTTCAGCAGGTTAAAGACGAGAATCAGCAGATAAACATATACAGACAGCGTGATCACTGCAACAAAACCGGCTACGCGGTAGTACACGAGCATGAAGAGAAGTACGAGTGCGATACCGATTGCTGCAGCAATGACGGTTTTATCAAGTGCCTGTTCACCGAACTGTGCACCGACCGATGTCGAATAGATTTCTTCCAAGTTGACCGGAAGTGCACCGGCGTTCAGAATGCCGGCCAGATGCTTCGTTTCTTCAACTGTAAAGGAACCGGATATTTCAACATCCGATGACAGGATCGCCTGCGAAACGTTCGGTGCGGAAATAAACTTCGGCTCCGGCTTCGTTACTTCTTCAGCGAAGCTGTCAACACCTTCCTCAAAATCAAGCCAGATGACAAGCTGATTATTCGGTGCCATCCCCGCGATTTCCGTGGTGATTTCGCCAAACTTTTCAGCACTCTTCAACTTGAGCGTGACAATAGGCTGGCCCTGGTCGTTGAACGTCGATTGGGCGCCGCCCTCGACAAGGTCATCCCCGTCAAGCATCAGGCGGTCGGCTGTATCGCGGAATGTCAGGTTGGCCTGCGTAGACAACAGTTCACGGGCCGACTCCTGGTCCTCGATGCCCGCCAGCTGGACACGGATCCGGTTTCCGGACTCGATCTGGATGCTCGGCTCACTCACACCGAGCACATCGATCCGGTCGGTCAGTGCCCGTGCGGTGTCCGCGACGACCTCTTCGGTGATCTTCTGTCCGTCACGGAGCGGTTCCACCTGGTAGAGTACTTCGAAACCGCCCTGAAGATCCAGGCCGAGATTGACGTCTTGGGCAATCTGCTTGCCCGTTCCGCCGATCGTTGTGGCAAACAGCACCAGGAGCAATAGAAAAGCGACTATGCGCCCACGAGTTTTCATTGATGTTCCCCCTATTCAATTTGCAGCAGAAGACAGTGTCCTTCAACTGCCGGACACCTATTTATAGACGTACAAAAAAAGCAACAGTTCCATTATGGAACACGTTGCCTGTCGTGTCAATTCAGCCTTTGGGCTGTATGACCTTCCCTTTTCTGCCCTTTTGGAGCAAGGAGCTCGCGGAATTCTTCCTCATCCAATCCCCCAAAACTGCTGTTGCCTGCGGCTTTTTTAAAGCCTTCGACCTGTGTATGGGACATGTATCGGGTCGGCGAGATGGACAGGATGTCACCCACAGCTTCATGTACCGGGAGTTCGTGAAGGTCCTTTTTCCTCCACAGTTTACCCAGACAGTATGACCACAGATCCTCTTCAGTTACAGATCCGTAGCCATAAAACACGAATTCATCCGTCTTGTTCGATAAAGCCGGACGGACCTGTTCAAAAAGATCCGGGAAACCTTCCTCTGCCATGCTGCCACATCCTTTCTGCGAGTCGTACGGGCCCTTGCTCCCGCATACGGATATTGTATAAGATTTCGGCCAACATGAGAAGGAAGTGTTCAGCGTGTCGACATTTTTCCGGGGGACGATTATCCTGATGGGCGCGGTTTTCCTGTCCAAGTTTTTCGGCTTCATCTACCGGATGCAGTTCATGCGGGTTGCGGGAGAAGAAGCGGTCGGCACTTACATGTCCGCTTATCCGGCTTTTATTTTCTTCCTCGCGCTCATTCAGCTCGGACTTCCGATTGGTGTAGCCAAAGTGGTCGCAGAACTGCATGCCCGGGGGGAGCGGAGCAGCCTGCAGCAGGTGATGCGCACCTCAGTCATCCTCTCCGCATTTGCTTCTATCGCACTTCTTCCGCTGTTTATACTGGGAATTCCTTATCTGTCCGGGACGCTCCTCGGCAACCCGGAGACCTCAGTCGTGCTGTACATCTCGCTTGCCGCTCTGCCGGTTGCGACCGCATCAGGCCTGATCCGCGGGTATTTTCAGGGGATTGCACGGATCGAAGAGACGGCATGGTCCCAAATTCTCGAGCAGACAGTGCGCATTGCCCTGATCAGCTTTCTTCTGCCGCTATTCGCTGACCCTTCCAGTCCTGCGCTCACGGCAGGCTACGCAATGGCCATCACCGGAGCGGCGGAAGTGGCCACTCTCCTGTACCTTTACATCAAGTACCGACAAGTCAAACTGAACAAGCCGGACCGTACAAAAAAGATGTACCCTCTCCGGCCCATCCTGTCTGTTTCCCTGCCGTCTTCCGGCAGCAGGCTCTTCGGTTCGTTCACTTGGTTTCTCGAACCGATCGTTTTTATCCGTGCACTCGGCATGGCGGGGATCGGGGTGACGGCGGCGACTTCGCTGTACGGCGTCATCTCTGGTGTGCTGATTCCGCTTCTCCTGTTCCCTGCTTTTATCTCCCATGCCCTTTCTGTCGTTCTCGTGCCGGCGGTGTCGAGCGCTGCCGCGCTGAATGATGTGCGGCTTCTTCGGGAGCGTATCCATCTGTCGCTGCGGATTTCTGCAATCACGGGAAGTGTCGCAGCAGCTGTATTCTTTCTCCACGGTGAGGAAATGGCAGTGAAACTGTTCCACATATCCGATGGCGGAGCCTATATGCTGATGCTCGCACCGATATTTTTCTTCTACTATATACAGGGGCCGCTGCATTCCATCCTGCAGGCGATGCAGGAGGCGAAGGCCGCCATGATGAACTCCGTTTATGGCGGGATCGGCAAGCTGCTTGTCATGTTCGTCCTTGCCTCACAGCCGGGACTCCAGGAAGCCGGTGCCGTCATGGCCATCGGGTTTGGGGTACTGGTGACTTCGTTCCTGCACATTGCGACGCTTCGCAAAAAGCGGGAGGCCTCTACCGGATTCACGATGTTCGTTATCCCTTACCTGTCCTTTGTACTGACCGTGGTCGCCCGTCCGCTTCTGATCGAGGAAGTGCCGTTCGGGATGCTCGGAGACATTGTCGTCACAAGCTTTTTCCTGCTCGTGCTCCTCTTCCTGTTCCGGTATTTCCGCCTGTCGGACCTCAGGACCGTCCATAAGCTGGCACGCCGGTTCTGATAATCACCCTGTCCTCCCTTTTTCCTGGATATGCATGCCTTCCTTATCGAGCGTGCAGAAAAACACCTGCTCAGGACTGCTGTAGCCAGCCGCATTCAACTCGTTCATCAGCCACTCCATATCCTTGCCGATCAGAGGCAGGTGCTCTTTCTGGATCACGCCATCCGAAATCAGCGGAAGGATGGGACGGTCGCTGTCTTTTTCAAACACTGCCAGATTGCCGCTTGCCTCAAGAAAAGCATAGGCGACATTACGGACGGATGCCACCTGCTGCTCCCTCAGCTGCTGAAGTAGGTTATCGATATTGTAGCGCTGTCTTCTTATGGTCTGTTCTTCAATTACACCGTTCCGGATGATGACCGCGGGCCCCCCCTCGACGACATCCCGGAACTTTTTGCTTTTCAGGGAAATGAACGAAGCCGTGATTTGGATGATCAGGAGAACCAAAATCGGCATAATGGCCATAAACAGCGGACTGTCCGGATCATCCAGCGCAAAGGCGGCTACTTCCGCCATCAGGACGGAAATGACGAGGTCGACCACACTCAGCTCCCCGAGTTCCCGCTTGCCCATGATCCGCAGCACGACGATGATCAGCACATATAGGAAAACCGTCCGCCATATCACAATTAACAAATCTTCCATGATGCACCTCTTTTCCCGTTTAGTATAGGGCATCCTGAAGGGAAACATTCACCGGACTGCCGCCATCACGCCAACTTTCCGGGAAAAGAACAAAAGCGCAAGTGCCGTTTAGCAACGTACAAACTGGAGCCCTTCGCAATGAGATAAAGGAAACAAGGTCTATAGTGAGCAGTTGCTTTCCGTTCCGGCGCTGGCTTTCCGCGGCCAGTTGCAAGGAGCCAGCCCTTCGGGTCATAAGCCATTCCACTCCGCGAAGCAAGCTTCGCTGCGCGGCACGTCTTATGCCTGTCAGGGCTTAACGGCTCCCTTCACTTTTGATGCGGGGAAGGCTAAGAGCCGAAGCCAACGCGAAGATTGGCGTCTGCGCCCAAAAGCAAAGCGTTGGGCAGCAAAGACCTTCCTGCGCCCTTAACGCAGTGGTGGGCAGCACAATCTACGAAGTCTCTCCGCTCTTCCTTTTCCGCTGTCCAGCTGTAGAGTCCAACTCCTCAGGTCATAAGACATGCCTGTCGGAGCTGACCGGCCCTCTTCGCTTTCAATGCAGGAGTCCGCGCCTCTACTGCAAGCAACCATGCCAAGTATGTTCGATTTAATAGTTCATTTTGCATTTTGCCAGGCGCTGGAGCTGGGCGGGGACGCCACGTGGATAGCCATTATCCACAGAGTGACGAATTATCATTTTCTAGGAAACAAAAAAAGACCGCAGGCACGGCGGATCATTCCGCTGTGCCTGCGGCCGTTCCGGCAAATCAGTTGTCGAGGACACGGCCGATTGCCGCGCGTTCAAACTGGAGACGGGAACCGTCGGCGCATTTCACAAACACGGTCGCATCATCGACTGCATCGACCGTGCCGTGAAGGCCGCCGATCGTGACGATTTTGTCGCCGCGCTGAATTTCATTCTGCATTTTCTGTGTTGCTTTCTGCCGCTTCTGTGCCGGGCGGATCAAGAAGAACCACATCACGGCGAACATCAGGATCAGCGGCATCAGGGCTACTAATGTTTCCACAAATTTTCCCCCTTTCTGTATGGTACAAGTATACAAGCTTCAGAAGTTTTTTGCATTCGGTTTGTTGTAGCCGTACTGCTCAAAGAATTCTTCCCGGAAATCGCCGAGGCGGTCTTCGCGGATCGCCTGGCGGACCTGTTCCATGAGGTTCATGAGGAAGTACAGGTTGTGATACGAAGTCAGGCGGATTCCGAACGACTCTTCCGCCTTGATGAGATGGCGGATATAGGCGCGGCTGTAGTTCCGGCAAACATGGCAGTCACAGTTCTCATCCAGCGGCCGGAAATCGCGCGCGAACTTCGCGTTCTTGACAACAAGCCGCCCTTCGCTCGTCATGAGTGTGCCGTTGCGCGCAATCCTCGTCGGCAGCACACAGTCGAACATGTCGATGCCGCGGATCGAGCCGTCGATGAGCGCATCCGGAGATCCGACCCCCATCAGATAGCGGGGCTTTTCTTCCGGAAGAAGCGGTGTCGTGAAGTCGAGCACCCGGTTCATCACATCTTTCGGCTCGCCGACGGAAAGGCCGCCGACTGCATAACCCGGAAAGTCGAGGGAAACGAGGTCCTGCGCGCTCTGACGGCGCAGGTCTTCATACTCGCCGCCCTGCACGATGCCGAACAGTCCCTGGTCTTCCGGTCGCATGTGAGCCTCCAGGCAACGTTCCGCCCAGCGGGATGTCCGCTCGACACTCGCCTTCATGTACTCATGGGATGCCGGGTACGGCGGGCACTCATCGAATGCCATCATGATGTCCGACCCGAGCGCATTCTGGATCTCCATCGCCTTTTCCGGGCTCAGGAAGAGCTTGCTGCCGTCCAGGTGATGACGGAAATGAACGCCCTCTTCCTCGATTTTCCGCATGTCGCTAAGCGAGAACACCTGGAAGCCGCCGGAGTCGGTCAAAATTGCCCGGTCCCAGTTCATGAATTTGTGTAGTCCGCCCGCTTCCCTGATGATTTCATGACCGGGCCGGAGCCAAAGATGGTACGTGTTGCTCAGGATGATGCCGGCTTTCATTTCTTTCAGTTCCTCGGGGGACATGGTTTTGACGGTCGCCTGTGTACCCACCGGCATGAATGCCGGGGTCTCGAACGACCCGTGCGGAGTATGGACAATGCCGAGCCGGGCACCTGTCTGCTTGTCTTTTTTAATCAGTTCATAGGTGATCGCTGGAGTCATTCGTTTCTCCCTTTCTTTGGAGGCATCAGGAACATCGCATCACCGAAGCTGAAGAACCGGTAACGCCCGTCCACCGCATGCCTGTATGCATTGAGTATGATCTCCCGTGACGAGAAGGCGGAAACGAGCATGATCAGGGTCGACTTCGGCAAATGGAAGTTGGTGATGAGCCCGTCGATCGCCTTGTATTCGTATCCCGGATAGATGAAGATGGACGTCCACCCGCCCGCAGCGACAATCTCTCCGCCGTTCTCGGAGGCGATCGTTTCCAGTGTCCGGGTCGAAGTTGTGCCGACCGCTATAACACGGCCTCCGGTTTCCTTTGTCTTCCGGATTGCAGCCGCAGACTCTTCGGAAACGCTGTAGTACTCCGAATGCATCTCATGGCTCTCGATCGTGTCGACGCTCACCGGCCGGAACGTGCCGAGACCGACATGAAGCGTGATGAACACGATCTTGACCCCTTTCTCCCGGATCCGGTCCAGCAGTTCTTCCGTAAAATGAAGTCCTGCGGTCGGTGCTGCCGCAGAACCGCGCTCTTTCGCGAACACGGTCTGGTAACGATCACGGTCATCCAGTTTTTCGTGGATATACGGGGGTAGAGGCATTTCGCCGAGCCGGTCGAGCACTTCATAGAAAATGCCCTCATAGCTGAACTTGAACGTCCGCCCGCCGTGGTCTCCCACTCCGGTGCATTCTGCTTTCAGCAGGCCGTCACCGAATGTCACTACCGTTCCCGGCTTTACGCGCTTAGCCGGCTTCACGAGCGTTTCCCACTCGTCTCCGCCCTTGTCTGTCAGGAGGAGCACTTCAATCGTCGCGCCCGTCTCTTCTTTTGTACCCATAAGACGCGCCGGGAGAACCTTAGTGTCGTTCAGGACGAGGCAGTCCCCCAGTTCAAAATACTCCAGGATATCGGAGAAATTCCGGTCGTCCATGCTTCCGGTCTCCCGGTCCACGACGAGCAGCCGGGATGCCGTCCGGTCTTTTAGCGGAGTCTGTGCAATCAGTTCCTCCGGCAGATGAAAATCAAAGTCTTCTACATTCATGATGGGTTCCTTCTTCCGTCGTCAGGCAATTCGATGCCGAAATGTTCATAGGCCCGGGGTGTAGCGATACGCCCGCGGGGTGTACGCTGCAGGAATCCGGCCTGCAGCAAATAAGGTTCATACACGTCTTCGATCGTAGCTGATTCCTCGCCGATGCTTGCGGCGATTGTGTCGAGGCCGACAGGCCCGCCCCTGAACCGCTCGATCATTGAAAGTAATAGCTTGTGGTCGATGCTGTCAAGACCATGCGAATCGACCTGGAGCAGCTCGAGAGCTTCCTTTGCAGTCGGAAGCGTAATCTCACCATTGCCGCGCACCTGCGCAAAGTCCCTTACGCGCCGGAGCAGGCGGTTGGCGATCCTCGGCGTCCCGCGGGATCGCATCGCCATCTCTTCGGCCGCGTCGCGCGAGATCGGCGCCCCGAAAATATCGGCGCTCCGAACGACAATCTCCGCAAGGGCTTCCCGGTCATAGTAATCAAGCCGGAGCGGCACACCGAACCGGTCGCGGAGAGGGGCGGACAGGGAGCCGGCCCTCGTCGTCGCGCCGATCAGTGTGAACGGCGGCAGATCAAACCGGATCGACCTTGCTTCCGGCCCTTTTCCGACAACAATGTCAAGGCAAAAATCCTCCATCGCCGGATACAGAACTTCCTCAACCGCGCGGCTCAGCCGGTGGATTTCATCGATGAACAGCACATCCCCCGGCTCAAGCGAACTCACGATGGCCGCAAGGTCGCCCGGACGCTCGATTGCTGGACCGCTCGTCGTCCGGAAATTAACACCCATTTCATTCGCGATGACCGATGCGAGCGTCGTCTTGCCGAGCCCGGGAGGACCGTACAAAAGCACATGGTCCAGGCTTTCCTCCCGCTGCTTGGCAGCCTCGATGAAGATGCCGAGATTGTGCTTGACCCGTTCCTGCCCGATGTACTGGACGAGCCGCTGGGGGCGGAGCGACTGTTCAAAACCATCGTCGAACACCGAAGCTTCCCCCGAGATCACCCGTTCTCCCATCAGTCCCCCTCCTTTCCGTCAGCTTGTTCAAACCTGCTCATTTCTTATCCCTGCTTTAAAAGAAGCGACAGTGCCCGCTTCATATAGGCTTCCGTATTTTCCAACGACTCATTTTCAAGCTTCAGCCGGACCTTGCCGAGCTCCTTTTCCGAGTAACCGAGCGCGGTTAGCGCAAGCATCGCTTCTTCGAGATCGTGATTCGAGCCGAGGCCCGTTTCAGGCTCTGTTTCAGTCAGGAAGACTACTTCATCCGTCACGCCGTCCAGCTTCCCTTTCAGATCCAGGATAATCTGGCGGGCGGTCTTTTTGCCGACACCGGGGAATTTGACGAGGAACTTCTCATCTTCCGCTTCGATTGCAGCAACAACCTGTGCGGTCATGCCGCCGGCCAGGATGGCTAGTGCCCCTTTCGGCCCTATGCCGGAGACCGTTATCAGCTTTCGGAACAGTTCCCGCTGTTCGGGAGCCTGGAAACCGATCAGCTGCATCACGTCTTCTCTGACGTGCAGATGCGTAAAGACCTGCATCTCCTCGTCCGCATGGAAGGCATAGGGATTGGGCGTGATCACCTGGTAGCCAATGCCGCCCTGCTCAACCGTGATATACTCGGGCGTCACCCTTGTGATGCGCCCTTTTATGTAATCATACAAGCCGTGTTCCCCCTCTTTCACAATGAGTAGATTATAGCATACATGTTCGCATCCCCGCATCAGGGGGGCAAAGGACACAACGCACCACCTCTGTCGGTTAACATAATATTTTATCTAAAAAAAATGTGTGTCTTCCCTATAAGGAAAAAACACACATTCATGAGCATTCATTGATTCGACCGCTTTGCCACCTGATAACAGAGCGGTATCCAGGCGGAAAGGGCTTTGTCGGTAAAGCGGTCCAGCCGAACTTTCAGTAGCTTCTGCTTTTCTTCATCGAGAGACAGCAGATACAGCCATTCCCTCAGCAGCTCGTTCGGATAAAGAAGCAGACTGAACGACGACGCCGACAGTGAGGCGAGTTCCGGCTGCTCGCCGCACAAGTAATCCAGGTTAAAGTCGACATGCGGCAGCACACGATGAATCCAGAGTGCAGTCTCCGTGCCGGCCGGACCCGTGCATGCAAGGTCAAAATCAATCATGACATAGTTGCCGTCGGTTGCCCTCAGAAAATTATGGTGGACAACGTCTCCGTGCAACAATGTACAATTCTCTTCCGGATCATAGGTTTTACGAATGGTCCGGAGAGCCTCTTCGGCATGATAGACGATTGATTCGTACTGATGATTTCCGATCAGAGGGACAAGCTGCTTTTTCTGTTTCCGGAATTTCGCCAGACGGTCTTCCCACTTTGCGACCAGCGGGTACGGGTACAGCACTCCGGTCCCTTCCCAATTCACCTGGCCGGACGTAGCGTGAAGCGTTCGGAGAACGGAAAGTGTCCGTTCCCGCCCCGCCCTGCTTGAATAATCGGCGGACTTGGCACGGTCCAGCCAGGGTTGGATGACTGCGCGCTCATCCGCTGAACCGATGATCGGCAGGACATAGGGGAACCCGATTTTCTGCAATTCATCGTGGATCCGCCTTACTTTCCTGGCCTGCTGGGCAGAATCATATTTCTTCAAAGAATAACGCTTGCCGCCGACTTCCCATTTCCAGACGTTCTGTTTGATCTGTCGGATGTTTCCACCGGCAGCCATGGCTGGTCAGTAGCCGCCGTATCCGAACGGCGAACCGCATACATTACAGCAATTTCCGTGATGGTGGCCCGGGAACGGCTGCCAGGAAGGCTGCGGCCAGTAAGGCCATGCGGCAGCCTGGACGGCGTACGGTACAGTTGGTCCCTGACCACCACCACCGCATCCGCAGGTCGACTCTGCCTGGTACATATGCTCCGGCATCTGATGCATCTGCGGCATGTGAGGCATTTGTGGAATCTGAAGGTCATCCATCATCGGGGATTCGTGCTCGTGACGGTCACCCATGTATACATCCAGCGATGACGAAACGGACGATGATTCACCCATCTTCCAGCCTCTGTCCGGTGATTCATGCTCTGCCGGCATGGCGTATTCCGGCATTCCTTCCGCGATCGGTAATGTATAGCCGGGTGCTGAAGGCATCTGAGGCATCGCCGGATACGGCTGGGCCTGAGGATATGATTCCATCGGCATTTGAGGATACGGCTGCATCATTTGCGGATAATGATGGGTCGGCATATGGCCATGACCGCACATTGGGCAGCACATATCAAACACCGGCATGCAACAGAACGGCATCGGCATCATCATCGGCATGGCCGCCTCCTTCTCGGGTGGACATGGTTCCTGCATCGGCGGTGCAGGCATTTCCATTTCCGGCATGACCGGAGGCGGAGCCATCGGAGATTCCTCGATCGGCATTGGAGGCGGTGTTGGCAATGGCTGCGGCATTGGCGGAGCCGGTTTTGGCGGCGCAGGCTTTGGTGCAGGTTTCGGTGCAGGTTTCGGTGCAGGCTTCGGCGCCGGTTTTGGCGCAGGCTTCGGCGGAGCCGGCTTTGGAGGGGCCGGTTTTGGCGGTGCCGGTTTCTCCATCGGAGGCGGCGGTGGCGGAACCGGTGTGAGTTCCGGTGATTCCATCTCCGGCTTTTCCCTCACCGGTTTTTTCGGGCGGCCGTCCTTGTACGGATGTTCCGCCGGCGGCTGGCCCTTGCCTTTCTTCGCTTGATCCGGCAGGAAGATCTTCATCCCCGGCACGATGTAGTCCGGGTTTGCCAGATGGGCATTGAGCCGTTTTACTTCTTCGAAGGGAACCCCGTACTGCCTGGAGATTTTCCAGAGGGTTTCCCCTTTCTGCACTATGTGCACGTGCATTGCTTCTCCCCCTTCCATCGGTATAGCGTATGAACCCGCACTGGGCGATGACACTGAAACTTTGACAGACCCCGAGGACGTCTTCACAATAAGCTATGAGAAAACGAACAGCACTTATGACGGGAAGGAGTCGAAGCCCATGGAAAAGTTGAAAGGGGACGAGCGGAGGGAACAGATCCTCAGAAACCTGAAAGAAAGCGGCAGTCCCACCAAGGGAGCGGAACTCGCAAAAATGTTCGGGGTGAGCCGCCAGGTCATCGTGGGAGATATCAACTTGCTGAAAGCCCATGGAGAATCCATCATGGCGACGAGTTCGGGATACGTGCATCTTGGCGGTGAAGCGCCTGAACGGCAGGACGGACTGTCCCGTAAAATCGCCTGCACCCATGCGCCGGACCGGACGGAAGAGGAACTGAATCTGATTGTCGATGCGGGCGCTTCAGTCCGCGACGTCACGGTGGAACATCCGGTATACGGGGAGCTCAACGCGGCCATCATGGTCAATAACCGGCATGACGTAAGGGAATTCCTCGCGCGGTTAAATGAAACGGGGTCACCGCTCCTGCTTGAATTGACCGGAGGCCCCCACCTCCACACCATCACCGCAGACAGCGAGGAAATTCTTAACCGCGCGGAAGAGGCATTGAGGGAGCATGGGATCTTGACCGACGAAGCATGATAGGGATTGCGGAAAATCACCGTGTTTTTGAACAGCGGTTTCGGACTATGGATGTCGCTTCGTGATATCCTGCGGAGTTTCGTAATCATCCTCAGACACATCAAAAAAACCGGCATCGCGCTTAATTTTCGCGCGGTGCCGGTTTGATTTCATAGGATTTATAGGTGCCAAGCGGCTTGACGACACAGCCGAGAGCGGCCAATTCCTCCAGCGCGCCCTTCATCATCGGATCATCGCCGCCTGCATCCACATCGACGATGAAAAAGTAGTCTCCGAGACCCGTCTTCATCGGACGGGATTCGATCTTGGTCAGGTTCAGCCGCCTCCAGGCAAATACCGACAGCACCTGGTGAAGCGCGCCGGAGCGGTTGTCCTTCGGCAAGTTGATCATCAGCGTGGATTTAATCTTATCCCCGCCCGGCTTGCCGATCTCCCCTTCCCGCTTCGACAAAACGACAAAACGGGTCCGGTTAAAGTGGAAGTCGTTGATGCTGTCCTGGACGATCTTCAGGCCGTACTTTTCCGCCGCGAACCGGTTTCCGATGGCGGCAATCGGCAGTTCCGGGTTTTCTGCGGCATATCGTGCCGCCCCGGATGTAGAGGTCGCCTGGATGAGCGGAACACCGCGGAACCGGTAATGCAGGAATTTATGGCACTGGGCCAGAGCCTGCGGGTGGGAATGGATCGACTCCACCTCTTCCCAACTTTCTGCGCGGTCCGGGTGGACCATCAGATGCTGGTCGATCGGCTGCAGGATTTCAGCCGCGATGAAAAGCTCCACTTCATGATACAGGTAGTCGACCGTCAGGGAGACGGCACCTTCCAGTGCGTTTTCAATCGGAACCACCGCATAGTCCGCCCGGTCTTCCGATACCGCTTCTATCGCTTCCGGAATAGTCGTGTACGGCAGGAGCCAGTCCCCATGGAACAGGCCGTCCGCCGCCAGATGGGTGAACGACGCCTCCGGTCCGAGATAGGCTACCCGTGTCACCATTTCTTCCAATATGTTCTCCCCCTCAATAAGCGCCCGAGCTGACCACATCTGCCGATTCAATGAACGGCAGCCGCTTCAGCGCCTGCAAAAACGTGTTCAGTTCCATCGTCATCGACGTTACATCCAGTGACAGCGTCACGTTGGCACGGCCCTGGATCGGTATCGTCTGATGGATCGTCAGCACATTGCATTGAGCTTCCGCAACGGTGCGAAGCAGTTCCGCAAGTGCACCTTCGCGGTCTTCCAGCTGCATGAAGATGGTCAGGATCCGCTCCTGTACAACGGAGTGGAACGGGAAGACGGTATCACGGTACTTATAGAACGCACTCCGCGACAGTCCGACCCGCTTCACCGCGTCCCAGATCGTGGATTCCTCGCCGTTCTGCAGCAGGCGCTTCGCTTCGAGCGTTTTCTGCATCGATTCCGTCAGGACGTCCTCCCTGACGAGATAATAGTTTTCATCCGAAACATCTTTCATTGTTTCAGCCCTCTTTTCTCTGCCTGCCGGCATGCCGGCAGGCCCCCTTGACGGGCAGGTCTCATTCTACGAATTCGAATTCGTAATCCATGATGCGTACGGTATCCCCATTTTCCACACCGCGCTCGCGCAGCGCATCATCGATGCCCATGCCGCGGAGCTGGCGTCCGAACCTGCGGACCGATTCCTCATGAGAGAAGTTGGTCATCTTGAACAGGCGCTCGATCGCCGGGCCACCTACCGTATAAGCACCGTCATCATCACGGCCGATGATGAACTCGTCTTTCTTCTCCGCCTCGAACTTGTATAGGACGTGGCGTGATTCTTCCACTTCCTCAGGATCGTAAAGCGGGAATTCCGGAGTTTGATCAAGCAGATCCGCGACGGCATAAAGGAGGTCAGACAATCCCTGGCGGGTGATTGCCGAAATCGGATACACTTTCACATCCGACGGAATCTGCTCCTTGAATTCCGCCAGATTCATTTCCGCCTCGGGCATGTCCATCTTGTTGGCCACGACGATCTGCGGACGCTCCATCAGGCGTAGATTGTACTGTTCCAGCTCTTCATTGATCGTTACATAATCCTCATACGGATCGCGGCCTTCCATGCCGGACATGTCGATGACATGGACGATGACGCGCGTCCGTTCGATATGGCGCAGGAACTGATGGCCGAGCCCGACACCTTCATGGGCGCCCTCGATCAGTCCGGGAAGGTCCGCCATGACGAAACTGCGCCCTTCACCGACATCCACGACACCGAGATTCGGGACGATCGTCGTGAAATGATAATCGCCGATCTTCGGCTTGGCCGCCGAAACGATTGAAAGAAGCGTCGACTTGCCGACACTCGGGAAACCTACCAGACCGACATCTGCCAGCACTTTGAGCTCGAGGACAACTTCAAGTTCATAGCCAGGCTCGCCCTTTTCCGAAATTTCCGGTGCCGGGTTCGCCGGTGTGGCAAACCGGATATTCCCCCGTCCGCCACGTCCGCCTTTGGCGATGACCGCCCGCTGGCCATGGTCGGTGAGGTCCGCGATGATTGTGCCTGTAACCGCATCCGTGACCGTTGTGCCCGGCGGGACCTTGACGATCATATCCTTCGCGTTTTTGCCGTGCATGCTCTTGCTCATCCCGTGCTCGCCGCGCTGGGCCTTAAAGTGTTTCTGATAACGGAAATCCATCAGCGTGCGCAGGCCTTCGTCCACCTCAAAGATGACGTCAGCCCCTTTGCCGCCGTCGCCACCCGCGGGACCGCCGTCCGGCACATATTTTTCCCGGCGGAACGCGACCATTCCATTGCCGCCGTCCCCGCCTTTTACATAAACCTTTACGTGATCGACAAACATCACCGATCCACCTTCCTTCCAACTACAGTCATAATTAGCTTTCCATCTTCCTCTGAATGATGGAATGTAAACCTTGCCTCCGGCGCCGCTTCCGGCAACCCTTCCTCCAGGTCATGCGGGCCGGCCAGTGTGAACGTGGCCGACCACCCGGCGGAATCCGCCTGAACCCGGATGTGGGCTTCGTACTCCGCATAAGGGCTGAGCCCATCCTGCAATATGGCGAACAGCTCCTCCAGGAACGCTTCCGTTTCCTGGTCGGCTTCGATGTCGCCCGGGCCTTCTGCGGAAACCTCCAGCGACACTTGGTACTCCGGGAAGCGCCAGGCGAACGTCTGCAGCCACACCGAAGTGCGCGGCATGCCGAGCGAGCCGAGTGCGGATTCATGCCGCGCACGACCGACCGCATCTTCGATCGCCTGCCGCACGCCATCCTCCATGCCAAGATCCAACTGCATGCGGATCAGGTGAAGAGTATTCATATGATCGTGCCTCGAGTATTTCAGCAGTTCCTGTGCAGACAGCCGTTCTTCCATCCCGGTCACTTCCCGTCATTTAAAAATCGTGTTCACCCCGTACGTACAGTATACCACTACAGGACAGGCCTGTTTCAATGCAGGCGGTTAAAAAATCCGTTCCCTTCCTGCACAAAAGAAAAAAAAGCGGGCCGCATGATAATCATGCAGCCCGCCGCCATCCATGAGCTTATTGAGCAGCCGGATAGACGCTAACTTTTTTCTTGTCGCGGCCGAGACGCTCGAAGCGTACGACGCCGTCAACCTTTGCGAACAGCGTATCATCGCCGCCGCGGCCAACGTTTTCACCAGGGTGGATTTTCGTCCCGCGCTGGCGGTACAGAATGGAGCCGCCGGTTACGAATTGGCCGTCCGCGCGCTTCGCACCAAGGCGTTTCGCTTCGGAGTCACGGCCGTTCTTCGTGGAACCTACCCCTTTCTTCGACGCGAAGAATTGGAGATCCAAACGTAGCATATAGTCCACCTCCTATCGGTTGATAGTCACTTTGATATGTTCACCATAGTCCCGCTCAATGGTCTGCAATGAAACGATCATGGACTTCAGGATCAGCTGGACGGACTCGTCTTCGGGATCTGGGACCCTGACGGACAAATATCCGCCGTCGTCGCCAAGCTCCACTTCAGGTTCCGTTTCCGTCAGTGCGTACACTGAGTTCACGGCACCGAACGATACGGCCGAAGCCGCAGCGCAGACAAGATCCTTCCCGTGCTCCGCAAAGTCCGCATGGCCGGTCATCTCGAATGAGATGATGCGGCCATCTGATGTTTCATCCACAATTACCCGGATCACGGCTTACAGGTTGATGCCGTCGATGACGACTTTCGTGTAAGGCTGACGGTGACCCTGCTTCTTGCGGTAGTTTTTACGGCGCTTGTATTTGAAGACAACGATTTTCTTGCCGCGGCCGTGCTTGGCGATTTTACCTGTAACGGTAGCGCCTTCCACGAATGGAGCTCCGACTTTTACGTCATCTCCGCCGACGAACAGTACTTTATCGAATGTGATCGTCTCGTCGACGTCACCTGCGAGCTTTTCGATGTAGATCTCCTGGCCCGCTTCAACTTTAACCTGCTTGCCGCCTGTTTCAATGATTGCGTACATGCTTGCACCTCCTCTTAGACTAAGACTCGCCCTCCAAGGTGACCAATTGGTGCTTAAGACCTTGTCGGCGCGGTTGTAGTAGCACGGGTGCGCTACAAACCAACATGAAAATACTATCACAGACGGGACTGCCGGTCAACTGCCGGCTTCGGGAAAGTTCCGGAATAGACTCTCTCAAGAATCCGTTCATATTTTCTGTAACGCCAGTGAAGAATATTTTGGAGCAGGAGGAACAGGGCCAGAAACAGATAAGGCGCGGACTGCGGCAGGTAAAGCGCCAAAAAAATGGCTGTTGCAGCCGAGACCGCTATGGAAATAAGGATGAATGCGATTTTTTGTTCCGGAAAGAAAACAAGCGCCGCCCGGCCGCCATCCAGCGGCAAAAGCGGCATCAGATTCATTCCGAGAAGGGCCAGCTGGGTGGAGATCAGCAGGTCACGCCCCGGCATCTGGATCGACAGTGCGATGATCAGAAGCAGTAAAGTGGCCGCCGGACCGCCGGCGATGATCAGGAGCCTGTCCTTTTCCGGAAGACGGGAAAAACGGGGAATCACGATTTCCCCGCCATACGGCATGATGACGCATTGCCTCACGGGAGCGCCCGTCCATTTTGCGGCCAGCAGGTGCCCGGCCTCATGAAAAAGGAGCGAGCCGAGGACGATGGCATAGAATGAGACATTTCCCCCTGCGATGATGGCGAGCAGGAACGGGATCATGACCGGATGCATCCGGTACTTCATTTTCCCCGGGCTCCGGCCGTCATTCCCCCGCCCCCCTCAGTGCAGCCAGCCAGTTTTTCACGCCTTCCGCATCCATCATCCCGCCGTCACGCTCCACGCCGAGGAACATCGCCCCCGTCTCCAGCTCGGCGATCGGCTCGCCCTCTCCGACCGTCGTATACGGCAGGGTAAGGAATTTTCCGATGAACCCATACGTCACCGTGTCCCCGTCGTCATACTGAACCGTCACCGTCTTCCCCGTCTGGCGCGTATGCCCCGTATAGATAACCAGCCCGTCCCCCTTCGCCGTCACCGGTATGGTCGCATTATACGACAGCACCACGCCTTCACGGAACGGCTGCAGTGACGAAAACTCCGCCATCGCCGGCGTCGTCCCGTCCGCGATGACCGGAACCGCAGTCTCCGGACGCCCCTGATCCACAAACGACATTACCCATTTTTTTAGGACGGTCAGCTCCTCGCCCGACCGTACCAGGTGCGTGATCTGTGTCTTCATCACCTGATGCTCCTCCAGCTTCGCCACCCCGAACAGCACGACAGTCACGAGCAGCGCCGCCACCCACTTCTCCCTCCACCTCATCAGCACCACACCCCTGCAAAATGTTTTCTCTATCATATGTAGGAGGGGGCCGAGTGATGATAAATTGTTGAGAGATTTGGAGAGTGGCGAGGAGGTGGGGGTATGGGGCGGGTTCTTGTGGCAAATCAGAATGCCATATTGCAAATGGCCTGCCCTTGTGGCAAATTCTGAAGCCATGTGGCAAATCGCTGGCCCATATGGCAAATCTGGAGGCCATATTGCAAATGGCTCGCCCATATGGCAAATCCGTAGGCCATATTGCAAATGGCCTGCCCTTGTGGCAAATTCCGAAGCCATGTGGCAAATCGCAGGCCCATATGGCAAATCCGGAGGCCATGTGGCAAACGGCCTGCCAATATGGCAACTTTACTTTCGGTAGAGCAGATGATTGATAAATGGTTCCAGTAGTGAGAGATCCGGTTTGATTTGGTATCGTTTATTTCTCTTATTTTTATTTGCAGTAGGAAATCTCTCTCGTAATAGGCGGTTTGCGAGGTAGAGGTTCGGAACTTGGATAAAATCCCTCATTTTCTTACTGGTGATTTCCTCTCCATACATCAATCGATATTCCTCCAGTGTTGCATGGTGGGCATCGGTTGATGTTGTTTTGCAATCCGTGCAACTCCACTTCCCATGCCCTCGCTCCATGCCAATTTTGAAGCAGCCGGGACATCTCACGCCAAGTTCAATATCAATATCTGTAAGATTATACCATTTAAAATACTGATCTTGCTTTTCCCGCGACAGAAGTTTGATCGTATCATCAACGTAATGCAGGTCCGATCTTCTTAAAATTGCTCGATTTTCCTTCTCCAATTTCTCAACATGCCCCGGCAGTCTGTCTACCGGGAAGATTGGCCGGCTTACGGGGCCCTGAACAATCAACCCATTATAGCTGGCGAGCACGATGGCTCCGTGTACCTTGACGGGTAAGTCGATGGAAGCGAGGAACCGCTCCGTTGCTATGACAGCACGGTTTAGCTGGTCTTCAGGGTTCCGCATGCCTTCCCGGACACCATTTTTCACACGGTAAAATTGTCCGGTTTCTTCGTCAAAGTGGAGTTCGCCTGTCATATTTTTAATTTCAAGGACGAGAATAAACGCCGGGTGCAACACAAGCGTGTCCACCTGCACGTGCTTTATGCCGGATGGAATCATGACATCCTTCAGCACCACCGGCTTCTCCTTCACCCTCGCCTCTTCAAGATAAAAATCCGCCTTTTTCTCCCCTGCAAATCCGGCAAGCCGCATTTCGAGGTCACTTTTGATCCCAGAGTAGGAACGGTGTCCCGGCTCCACCCTCGATTCCAGCACCGCCAGTGCGGCCAGCCGCTCCGGCACGCTCCGTTTCCCCATCACCCATCCTCCTTTCCAATATGAAAAACCCCCATCCGCACGCCTGAACAGGCATGTGATGGGGGTCACATTGTCGAATTACATTATTTGCTCCCGATTTCCCGGGAAACGATTATTTCGAGAAAAGAGACTTCAGTTTGCCGAAGAAGCCTTTTTTCTGTTCGTCCATGGACATGAGCGGGACCGATTCGCCGAGGATGCGGCGGGCAATGTTGCGGTAGCCCGTGGCAGCGCGGTTCGCCGGGTTCAGGACGACCGGTTCGCCTTTATTGGATGAAGAAATGACGTTTTCATCATCCATGACGATTCCGAGAAGATCGATCGACAGGTGCGTCGTGATCTCGTTGACGTCGAGCGCCTCGCCGGAGTCCATAAGGTGGCGCTTGATCCGGTTGATGATGAGCTTCGGCGGCTCGATGTTTTCTTCCTGCTCGAGAAGGCCGATGATCCGATCGGCGTCGCGCACAGCGGAGATTTCCGGTGTCGTGACGACGATTGCGCGGTCGGCACCGGCAACGGCGTTCTGGTAGCCCTGCTCGATTCCGGCCGGGCAGTCAATCAGGATATAGTCATATTCGCGCTTCAGCTCTGTGACAAGCTCTTTCATCTGCTCAGGCGACACGGCCAATTTATCCGCTGTCTGCGCAGCCGGAAGCAGGAACAATCTGTCTTCAAAGCGCTTGTCCTTCACGAGCGCCTGCCCGACACGGCAGCGCCCTTCCACCACATCGACGAGATCGTAGATGATCCGGTTTTCAAGGCCGAGCACGACGTCCAGGTTCCGGAGGCCGATGTCCGTGTCAATCAGGCAGACTTTCTTGCCTTGAAGGGCCAATGCAGTTCCCAGGTTGGCGGTCGTCGTAGTTTTGCCGACGCCCCCCTTCCCAGATGTTACAACGATGGCTTCTCCCACATTAGCTTCCTCCCTTGAATGTAGATAGGTTCGGCCTCAGGATGCGGAGCTCCTGAAGTCGGTCGATGGCGATGAAACCGTTCCGGTGGATGTAGGCACATTCCATTTCCGGGCGTTCGGACAGAACCGTCAGTTCGTCCGTCATCGTCTCCACTTTATCGGCGATCATCAGATGCGTCGCTTCCAGCCAGGAAGCTGCGATGACCGCGTCATGATTGCCTCCGGCACCGGCATGGGCGATGCCCTTGAGCCGGCCGAGGACAAAGATGTTCCCGTTCGCGATGGCCTTCCCATTCGGGTTGACGTCACCGATGATGACGAGGTCGCCCTCCGCCTTCAGGACCTGTCCGGAGCGCACAATCCCGACATACGTCTCAGACTGGCTTTCCCGGATGAGGCGGTTGCACTCCTCCACACGGATGACATCACTCTGCACTTTCGTTACTCGGAGATGGGGAGATTTCTGGACACAGTTGATGAGTTCCTTCACCTGCTCATCGGTACAGAACCGGTTGCCGAGGTGGAGCTGGATCTCCGTCGTCCCCTCAAGCGCCTCATCCCGGACTTTCTGCTCCAGTTCCGAAATCAGTTCGGAATAGGCGCATTGGTCGTCAAGGCGCAACACGAGGCCCGACTTCGTTCCTTTTATCATGACAAGCTGTTTTTTAGTCACTTGCGTCACCCCAATTCTCCTCCATGCTTACAACATTCTTTCCCTTTTCTGGATGCTCCGCCGGTTGGCAAGCGATTTGAACACCCAGCCCAGCAAAACAAGGAACACCGAGTTGGCGATCATCGTCGGCACGAGGCGGGTCGGAATGAATTCGTTGAACGGCATCCCGATAAATCCGATCAGTGTGAAGAATCCGTACAGCGCAGTTTCGAGCACAGCCACCAGAAGCAGCGTGATGACCGTGACGACGATGATGTGCTGGTGGATATGCTTCACTGCCCAGATTGCCAGCAGGCAGACGACCGGGTACAGGAAGGCGTATAGTCCAATAATATCAATGTGAAATAAATCGTACAAGAGTCCGAAAATGATTGCGTACACGAGGGCACGCTGCCGGCTGTAATAGACACCGACAAAAATCAGGAACATGATCAGAAAACGCGGAATGAGGAAGCGGAGCTCCCCGCCGATCTCAATCGGGGAAAACAGCCCGAACACCGGCTCCACATAGAACAAAACGACGGCGACGAGCGGAATGAGGAGCCGGATCATGAGCCGTTCCCTTCTTCCCCGCCATCCGCCGTATTATCCATTGCCTCTCCCGTGTTGCCGGCATCCGATCCGTCGACCGCAGTTGATGTCCGCTTGGCGACGATCACATGTTCCAGCAGCGAAAAATCGGCGGCCGGCTTGATGTGCGCCTGCTTTGTCAGACCAAAGTCATCCGTCGTCACTTCGGTGATTTCCCCGATCAAAAGCCCTTTCGGGAAAATGCCGCCGAGGCCGGATGAAATGACCTTCTGGCCTTCCTTGATCTCGAAGGCGGAGTCGATCCTCCGGAGGATCAGTTCCCTCCGCTCGGTGTCATACCCTTCGATCAGGCCGAACGCCTCCGTCTCACCCGTGACGAGCGCAGATACCCGGTAGTCCGGATCCTGTGTCGCGAGCAGCTGAACAGTTGATGTGAAAGGTGTCGTGAGAATGACTTTGCCGATCAGTCCGTGGGCCGTCATGACCGCCATATTTTTCTGGATGCCATGGGACTCGCCCCGATCGATGACGATCTTTTCTTCCCACTGATCCGGGTTCCTTGCGAGGACCGTTGCCTGGATCGGCTCGTAGTCCCTCAGGTCATCCTCTTTGCCGACAATATCCTTGAGCCGCTGGTTTTCATTGCGGACATCGCTGAGCTCCGCCTGGACGGCCGCGTATTCAACGAGCCGTGCCCGCAGGCGCTGATTCTCCTCATAGGTGTTCAGGAGTGAATCCACATCATCGACCAGGCCCGTTATGTAATGCGCCGGCTTCGAGAACAGTTGCTGTCCGAAGCCGACGACATCTTTTACGATCTGCTCGGGCACGTTCGCCTGGTCGCGGTCCCTGAGCGAGAAGAAGATCAGGGCGACCAGCACGATGACACCGACGAGGAGGAGGATCAGCCGTTTGTTTGAGAAAAACTGCGGCATGGTGCCTTCACTCCCGTATTATCTGGCTTGCTGTTTCTTGATGACATCGAAGTTGTCGAGCGCCTTGCCGGTGCCGACTGCCACGCAGTCAAGCGGGTCTTCCGCGATGGATACAGGCATGTTCGTTTCTTCCGCGATGACTTTGTCGAGGTTGCTGAGCAATGCGCCGCCGCCCGTGAGCACGATGCCGCGCTCCATGACGTCTGCCGCCAGCTCAGGCGGTGTGTGCTCGAGGGTCTTTTTCACGCCATCGATGATTGCGGTGATGGATTCCTTAAGCGCCTCCGCGATTTCTTCCGATGAGATTTCGATCGTCTTCGGCAGGCCCGTAAGCAGGTCGCGTCCGCGGATCTCCATCTTTTCCGGCTTTTCGGTGACATTGGCGGAGCCGATCTCGATCTTGATCTGTTCCGCGGTACGGTCGCCTATCGTCAGGTTGTAGGTTTTGCGGATGTACGAGATGATCGCCTGATCCATTGCGTCGCCGCCGACACGGATCGATTCGCTTGTGACGATGCCTCCGAGCGAGATAACAGCCACTTCTGTTGTCCCGCCACCAATATCGACGACCATGCTGCCGGTAGGTTCCCATACCGGGAGGCTTGCGCCGATCGCTGCCGCAAACGGCTCTTCGATGGTGAAGGCGTCTTTGGCGCCTGCCTGGCGGGATGCGTCGATCACGGCGCGCTGTTCGACCGATGTGATGCCGTATGGCACGCAGATCATGACGTTTGGCTTTTTCCATGTGCCGCCGGATGCTTTTTGTGCTTCGCGCAGATAATACTGGATCATGGCCGTTGTTGTGTCAAAGTCCGCGATGACACCGTCTTTCATCGGGCGTGTCGCGATGATCGAGCCCGGTGTCCGGCCGATCATGTTCTTCGCATCATTCCCGACTGCGACGATTTCTCCGGTCTTTACATTCTTCGCGACGACGGACGGTTCGCGGAGAACAATTCCCTTACCTTTAATGAAAACTAATGTATTTGCTGTGCCGAGGTCAATCCCGACATCTTTTGATCCGAATCCAAACACGCTATTAATCTCCCTTTCTGCGCGGCCGTTAGTGTTGCCGGTTTGAAATCATACACATCATTATAACGGATTCCGCGAGAAAGTGACAATCTTATATGAAGCTATATCGTGTAATAGATTAAAGTAAGTATTTTCTTGCTATGGCTAATGAGTCTTGGGTATTGGGCGGGTTGATTTTCGCTGCAGGCCCTCGCTTACCGCGGGCGTTGCCTTAGCCTCCTCGAGCTTCGCTCTGCGGGGTCTTCGGCTAACGCTTTTCCCGCAGGTGTCTCGGACCTTTCGCTGCAATCAACCGTAACAGAGAGACACTCGCCCCCTTTCCCTATACACTTAAATAAAGTCCCCTTCTTTCAGGCTGAGGAATTTGTGGTCGCCGATGATGATGTGGTCGAGGAGGTCGATGCCGACGATTTTGCCGGCTTCGGAGAGGCGTTTGGTGACTTCGATGTCTTCCGGGCTCGGGGACGGGTTGCCGCTCGGGTGGTTGTGGGCACAGATGATGGATGCCGCGGAGCGCTTGACTGCTTCCCTGAAAACTTCCCTCGGATGGACGATCGAGGAGTTCAGGCTTCCTATAAAGATGGTCCGACTGTGGAGCACCTCGTTTTTCACGTTCAGGAACAGGACGACAAAGTGCTCCTGATTCAGATTCGACATGTCGGGCATCAGGTAAGTGGCGGCGTCTTCCGGCGAGCGGATGACATAGCGTTCCGTTGATTGCTTGCGGGTGAGGCGCTTGCCTAGTTCTACGGCCGCTAACAGCTGCACCGCCTTTGCCTCGCCGATCCCCTTGACGGATGTCATTTCTTCAAGTGTCGCGTGCTGCATGTCCTGGATCCGGTCGAAAAAAGCCAGAACCCGGTTGGACAGCTGGAGGACCGATTCGGAACGGGTCCCGGTCCGCAAAAGAATTGCGACCAGTTCCTGGTTGGACAGACTTTCCGCCCCCTGACGGATAAGCCGCTCCCTAGGCCGGTCGGCGATATGGAGCTCACTGATTTTCGGAACATACAGGTCCGTCGTCAAGGCTCGTCCCCCTCTCCGGAGATTACGCCCATGTCATGAAGCACTTCGAAGACATCCGCGATCGGAAGCCCGACCACCGCGTGGTAATCCCCCCTGATCTCTTTCACGAACAATGCGCCACCGGACTGGATACCGTATGCGCCGGCCTTGTCCATCGGATCGCCCGAGTCGACATACCGGTCGATCACCCAGTCCGGGACACTCCGGAATTCGACGTCTGTTGTGACAGAGAAGGTCCGCTCCTGATCTCCATGTGCCACACAAACTCCGGTCGAGACGGAGTGGACCGAACCGCAGAGCGATTCGAGAAACGCCTTCGCCTCTTCCCTGTCAGACGGCTTTCCGTACACACGTCCCCCCTGGTGCACGACGGTGTCGGCACCGATCACGACAGATTCCGGCTCCTTTGCCGCCACGTCCCGTGCCTTCAGTCCGGCAAGACGCTCGGCATATGCCGCCGGCATCTCCCCCTGCCGGATCGGCGGTTCTTCCACCTGCGGTTTCCGGACGATGAACGGGATTCCCGCCACCCCCATCAGCTCGGTTCTCCTGGGTGATCCGGATGCGAGGATCACCTGCCGGTTTGTTATGAATTCCATGTGCCATTCCCCCTAATCGGTTTGTTTTCATCATAGCCGAGCCGGGGGAATTAGAGAAATCTTCACTTTTCAAAATTGAACAAGGAAAATGGCTTAAAATTCGATTTTAAGACACTCCGCCGCTTCGGCATAATGGCTGACAAGATGAAGCCTCATGACCGCCGGATCGTCGGTAATCCCTTGTACGGCACCGACATTCTTTTTCCAGGCGTCCGGAAGGGCATCGTCTTTTGTCTCATCCCCAAAATTGAAATTTGCCGCTTTCTGCCCGGCCAGCAAAACCGGCAGTTTTCCGCTGGTCTCCGCAGGACAGGCCGCCGCATCAACGGTGAACGGCTTAACGAACGTATCCTTTACGACAGACGCCCTCGCATCAGAATCCGTCAGATGGATCGACGACCAGAGATAAAACTTGTCCGCCACACGGACGATCGCCGCCTTATCCAACTGTGCCTGCCCGGACAAAAATCCGGTTGCCGCATCATAGCTCGAGAACATTCCGTGCTGGATCGCGAAGAACATTGTCTTCCGATTGCCCGTCGCCTCGTCCCCTTCCCCTTTCTTTTCCTCGGCAGGCTCCGTCCCGGCGGGCACCGTTTCCCCGGACTCAGCCGGTTCCGCACTCTCAGAATTTTTGTCATCCGACATGACGATGAAACCGAACAGCAGCACGCCCCCGATCCCCATCAGGAAGCCGTGCAGCATAGCCATTGCAATCGCCCCGCGCGAATACTTTTTCCGTAACCGCATGACACCACCCCTTTTATAAGGAACGATACCAGCCGGACGATGAAAAAGGACAAGACGGCTGTCGTCTTGTCCACAGAATTTATCGGGTTAAACAAACAGGTTCAGATACCAGCCGACAATGTCGTTTCCGTACAGATAGGCGACAGTCGCACCAAATGCGATCGAAGGCCCGAACGGCACCGGCGTGCGCCTCCCCTTGCCCTGCCGCTTCAGGATGATGAACCCCGAAACCGCACCGACAAGTGCCGCGATGAACAGGGAGAGAAATGAATTTGTCAGCCCAAGCACCAGCCCGATGACGACATACAGCTTGATGTCCCCCCCGCCCATGCCGCCTTTTGACACGATGGCGATAAACAGCAGAAGTGCGGGCAAAATCAGCGCTGCGGCCGGGCCGTCCCACCACGGCTCTGTAGGAAGCGCAATCCGAAGCAACAGGATCGGGATACCTAGCGCAAGGAGAATCTTGTCGGGGATGAGCATATAGGCGATATCCGAGACCGTGACGATGACGAGAAGCGACAGGAACAGCAGCGCAACAAGCAGTTCACCGGTAAAACCGAACCGGAGATACGCGAGCGCGAAGACGATTCCCGTCAGCAGCTCCATCACCGGATATACCCAGTGGATCTTCGAACCGCATCCGCGGCACTTGCCCTTCAGGAACACAAACGAGAAAAACGGCACAAGGTCGGCCGCCGTCAGCCGCCGCCCGCAGGACGGGCAGTGGGACGGCGGCCGGACGATCGACTGCTTTGCCGGAACCCTGAGGCCGACCACATTATAGAACGACCCGAATACAAGGCCGTAGATGAAAAACATCAGCGCCCAAAGCCAATCCACAGTCAGTCCTCCTGTTCCGTATCGTCATCAAACGGGAATGGATCATCTTTCAGAGACGGCGCCGGAGCCGGTGCGGTCGGCGTCTCGCCTTCAAGCGTGGTGAGATCGGGCCGGTAAAATGAGGAGAACGTGATCTCCATCGCGATCAGCTCGTCTTCCTGGGCCTCTTCGGTACGCTCCGGCGGGCCGGAGAATGTGACCGAATTGGTGACCGTGATCCGCTCCAGCCGCTCGACTTCCTCGATGAACGTAAGGATGCCGCCATAGTCCGGTGAAAGGATCTGCACCGTCGTCAACAGCTCGCTGACACTCGCGACACCCTCCGGCCGATTTTCGATCACCATTTCCCCGGTTGAGAACGCCACATTCTGGATTTCCGTACCGGACACCACTTCTGCCTTGCCGACCTGAAGCAGGACGACTTCTTCAGCAGGGCTCACAGGGACACGGCGCTGGAGCGGCAGGGTGCTTGCCGGCTCGCTTTCCGTTTCGCCCGCAGCCTGCTGCTGGAGCGAAGAAAGCACCTGGCGCTCGGTTTGCAACGTCTGCTGAGCCTGCAGACGGGTTTCCCTCGCCGGCTGGAACAGCAGGAAGTACGAATATAAGAGAAGCGCAACCAGGAACAGTGCCGATAGGACGACGAGGATCGTCTCTTTCCGGTTCATGTTGAATCGGTTCACTGGCCGTCGCCCCCTTCCGTTTGGCCGTCTTCGGCAGGCGTACCGTCATCTGCAGGAGTATCGGCACCGTCTGGCTGAACATCTTCCGGTGAAGTTCCGGCATTTGGATCGGAACTGCCGTCTGTTTCTCCGCCTTCGTTCTGGCCTTCACCGGTTTGGCCGGAGCCGTCCTGTTCCACATTCACATCGATGTCATTATCAACGTTAACCTCGGTATCGGTGCCGTCTTCTGCCGCCTCGCCTTCACCCGCTTCCGCCGGTTCCTCAGCCGTCCCTTCCGCAGGTACGCGCGGGTCGACGAATTCGATGGTGTAAGCGGCAATATAGCGCGGCACGACAACACCGTCCGTTTCCACCGGATTTCCTTCTTCATCAGTTTCCTCTTCCAGAGGCGCGGCGCTGACATCGTTCAGGATTGCACTCTCGACCGGCGTCGCCGCCTTTAGCCGTGCAAGATAATAGGCGGCCTGCTCGTACCGGTCAAACTGGACGGACAGGTCGGCCGTATGAGGCCCGGTATATGTATAGTCCACGAAAAATCCGCGGGCAGGCAGCAGCGAGACGAGATGACGGAGAAGCGGCGCGGTCGGGAACTGATAGCTTTCCGCCCATCCGATCGTCAGCTCAAGCTGCTCGCGGTCAGCCATCGTCTCCGTTCCCTGCATGCGGGAGCGGATCTCCGCCCCCGCAAGGCGCATCTCCTGCGTCCGGGCATCCAGCCGCTCCGCCTCATCCGCATTCCGGTTCGCCATGATGAAGAACGTCAGCCATAACAGCATCGCCGAAATCAGGATGACGAGCGAGAGGATAAGGGCTTTTGATCGTTCCCTGTCCCGTTCGGGAAGTAAGTTAATATCAACGAGCAAGCGCTACACCTCTTTCAATGCCAGTCCGATCACCCGGTCAAACCGGTCCGGGACTTCACGGCCGGCCGCGTCTTCAATCCGTTTTTTCCGGATGCATCCGGCTTCCAGGCGCATCTGGTCCCGGAACATCCGGGACAGTTCTTCGGTCATGCTGCAGTCGCCTGAGATAAGAAGGCAATCGACTGTCTCATTGCCGTCCATCATGTTGTATGTATAGAAGTTGATGAGTTTGGAAATTTCCCGGAAAGCGGCTTCCGCCGTCCAGCCATCCTCATCCATGTCAACCGACCGCATAAACAGTGGCTGATGCCGGTGGAACGTCGACACCGTCAGATCATTACCGCGGAAATCAGCGATCAGCACATTGCGGTGTGTTTCCAGGTCATGTTGCTGATAAGCAAGTCGATAAAGCGCAAGCGGTGCAATGTCACATTCGACAGGCTTCAGCTTCGCTTCGTCAAGCGCCCGCTCATACTGACGCACAATCTCTTCTTTCGACGCGATGATGAGCGATTCCTTCTCCTCTTTTTCGCTGTCGAACGGAACCACATCAAACAACGGATCATCAAACGGCAAATACAAAGAAGAGCCGATCTCAATGAAGAAGTAGCCTTTCAGCTCATCTTCAGGGACATCGGCCGGGGTTTCCACTTTTCGGATGATGACAAACTGATCAGGAGCGAGGAACCGGACGCGCTTGCGCCGCAGCCCCCAATCCTTCACTGCCTCCTCCACCGCAGCTTCCAACGCTTTCGGATCGATCACCTTTCCTTCGGAGATGACGCCTTCCGGGAGGGACCGCTCCTCTGCGCGCTCGATGATGAGCGGGTCGGCGGAGCGGAGCTCCGTGTAGCGGAGGGCGTCTTCTTCGATTGTGATTGAGGTGATGCGTTGTTTGCGGCGGAAAGGGTTTTTGGGCAATTATGTCAACTCCTAGTTTGTTATTGGTCTATCAATAGGTCTCTACCTTCATCAGAGAGTTGGCCTGCGGTGACCGGATTTTCGACTGTAACATCTCTTGAACCAGCGGTTGCAGTAAATGTAATTGTATTTGCTCCATTTGCTACGTTTGCAACTGTTGCATTGTCAATTTCACCTTTAGTTTCTAGATAGCCTTCACCAATCAGCGTACCAGCATTGTCTGTGTCTGATGCTTCAGGATCTCCAACTTCGACTTGGTCAACATCACCATTTTCGGCAAAGTAAATATTTGCAGCTGCTAGAATATTTTGAGCATCAGAGACAACAGCATCTTCGCGCGAGTTTTGAATTATATTTCCTATCGCCGGAATAGCAATCGCCGCAATAATGGCTAAAATAACAATAACCGCCAAGAGCTCGATGAGCGTAAGGCCTTTTTCCTCTTTTAATTTCTTCTGAACGAACTTCAACATGATGAATGATTCCTCCTCTATCAAATGGTGTAGGTTTTCTACAACTCTATTATAGCAATACCCATTACCATAAAATAGATTCACGCTGAAAATAATTGGTCGAATAGTCCTTCTTGTTAACAAATATTTAACAAATGTCTAGCCAACCTGCTCATACATACTGAACATCGGAACCATGATGGCCATGACAATAGTCCCGATGATGACAGCAAGGAAGACCATCATTAGAGGTTCAATCAAGGATTTCAGTCGCTCCGTTGCCGTATCTACTTCTTTTTCATAGAATTCCGCGACCTTGCCGAGCATCTGGTCAAGTGCTCCGGTCTGTTCACCGATCGCGATCATATGTGGAATGAGCGGAGGAAATGCCCAGTGGCCGGTCATCGGGCCGGCAATGGAGTTCCCTTTCTGCAAGGCGTCACGGGATTCGCGGACGACGCGCTTGATCACTTCGTTATCGACAACCCGTTCGACCATTGCCATCGCCTGCAGGATCGGCACTGAACTTGTAAAGAGGGAGCTCAGTGTCCGGGTCATCGATGCCAAAGCGGACTTTTTCATCAGGTCGCCGATCAGTGGCATGCGCAGGAGGATCGTATCGAGGATATACTTGCCTTCCTTGCTGCGATGCATGAAGTAGATTGCTAGAACAAGCAGCAACACAAACCCGATAAACAGGTACCAGTAGTTTTGCATGAACTGACTTGCCCCCAGGACAAAAAGCGTAATTGCCGGCAGTTCCGCTCCGAGGCTGTCGAACATATCCACGAACATCGGGACGATCGACACCAGAAGGAAGATGACAACGCCAAATGCCAGGACAAGTACGACAACGGGATAGACCATCGCGGAAACGACTTTCTGACGTGTGGCATACGACTTCTCGTAATGCATGGCCAGCCGGTCCAGAGAGTCATCAATATTACCGGAGGCTTCTCCTGCCGCAATCATATTCAATGTGAGCGGCTCGAACGCCTTCGGGTGCTTGGCCATTGCGTCACTCAGTGACCCGCCTCCCCGCAGATCGTCGGCGATTTCCGACAGAATCTTCCGGAACGGCTTGGATTCGACCTGCTGGGACAGGATGTGAATGGCATCGACAATCGTCACCCCTGCCCGCAGCAAGGTCGAAAATTGCTGGAGAAACATGATCAGCTGCGGGCGTTTGACCGGTTTCCCTATCGTGATTTCTTTCGTCAGCGTGGTTTCCGGAAGTTCGTTCAGATTCAGCACGCGGATTCCCTGTTCGCGCAGTTTCATGACCGCTTCCCGTTTCGTATCCGCCTGGATGGTGCCTTTTCGGACGCGTTTTGTGTCCCGCCCCTCATACTGGAAACGCGGCATTAGTGATCGTCCCCTTCAAGATACGGTTTGGCGGTTTCGTATGATATCGCGCCGGTGTCGACGAGCTTCTGGATGGATGATTCCATCGTGTGCATGCCGATCGCACGGCTTGTCTGAATGATGCTCGGAATCTGATGGATCTTCTCGGTCCGGATCAGGTTGCCGATTGCAGGCGTATTGATCATGATTTCGGTTGCGGCGCGGCGTCCCTTTCCGTCCGCCGTCTTGAACAGGCGCTGTGAGATGACGCCGGTCAGTACGCCCGCAAGCTGCACACGGATCTGCGTCTGCTGGGACGGGGGGAAGACGTCGATGATCCGGTCGATGGTGGAGGCGGCACTCCATGTATGGAGGGTGCCGAAGACGAGGTGGCCTGTTTCCGCCGCGGTGATGGCGATCGATATCGTCTCCAGATCCCGCATTTCCCCGACGAGGATGACATCCGGGTCCTGGCGGAGTGCGGCACGGAGGCCGTTGGCGAAGGAATCGGTGTCAAACCCGACTTCCCGCTGGTCGATGATCGACGCGCCGTGGTTGTGGACGAACTCGATCGGGTCCTCGAGGGTGATGATGTGCTTGCGCGTCGTTTCGTTGATATGACGGATCATCGCAGCGAGCGTCGTCGACTTCCCCGAACCTGTCGGGCCGGTCACGAGAATCATGCCCTGAGGTGTTTCCGCAAGCCGCTTGAGCGTGTCCGGCATGCCGAGTTCCTCGACGGTCATGATTTTTGTCGGGATTGTCCGGAAGGCGAGCGACACCGAGCCGCGCTGTCGGTATGCGTTCACGCGGAAACGCGATACACCCGGGACAGAGTAGGAAAAGTCCAGTTCGCCCTTCTCGAGGAACTGGTCATACAGCTTCTCGGGGATGACCGCCTTGGCGATCCCTAAAGTGAATTCCGGCGTGTTCACTTCCTTGCCGTACCGCTTCAGGTCGCCGTGAACCCGAAAAACAGGCGGCACGCCGACTGTCAGGTGAATGTCCGATGCCTTGAGTTTAAATGCCGCAGATAAAAGCCCGTCGATAGTCTGTTTCATCACTTCACCGCCTTAATCCAGCATTGCGACGCGGAACACTTCCTCCGTCGTCGTGATTCCCTGTTTCACTTTCAGCAGCCCGTCATCCAAAAGGAAAATCGTCTTGTTACGGATGGCGATCTCCCGCAGCTTGGAAACCGTATCACCCCGGTTGATCGCATTCCTCATCTCATCATCCAGGACAAGAACCTCATGAATCGCGATCCGTCCGCGGTAGCCGGTCATGTTGCAGGAAGGGCAACCCTTGCCGCGCATGACCTGCTCGATTTTAATGCCGCGCTTTGCCGCGATTTCCTTTTCGCGCTCGCTCGCCGGTTCTTCCGTCTTGCAGTCCCTGCACACCCGTCGCAGAAGACGCTGTGCAACGACCGCATTCAGTGACGCCGTTACAAGGAATGGCTCCACGCCCATGTCGAGCAGTCGGGTGATCGTCGCGATCGAGTCATTGGTGTGGATCGTGCTAAGAACGACGTGGCCTGTCAGAGATGCCCGTACCGCAATTTCAGCGGTTTCCACATCACGGATTTCCCCGACCATGACGATGTCCGGGTCCTGCCGGAGAATGGACCGGAGTCCTGCTGCGAACGTCATCCCGACATTCGGGTTCACCTGCACCTGGTTGACGCCGTTCAGCTGGTACTCGACAGGATCCTCGACCGTCACGATATTCACTTCTTCGCTGTTCAGCTTGTTGAGTGCCGCATAGAGTGTGGATGATTTCCCGGAACCGGTCGGGCCGGAAATCAGGACTATACCGCTCGGCTTTGTGATTTCCTTCATGAAGCGCTCCAGGTTGATCCGGTTGAATCCGAGATGTGTAAGGTCTGCAAGCGAGTTGCTCAGGTCGAGGATCCGCATGACGATCTTTTCCCCGTAGACGGTCGGCAGTGTCGATACCCGCAGGTCGATCGGGCGGAAGTCGACATTCGTCTTGATCCGTCCGTCCTGCGGGACCCGGTGTTCCGTGATGTCGAGGTTCGCCATGATCTTGATCCTGGCGTTGATCATCGGCTGCATATGCTTCGGCAGCATACGTTCGTCATGAAGCATCCCGTCGATCCGGAACCGGATGAGCAGCTGGTGTTCCCTCGGGTCGATATGGATATCCGACGCCTTCTGGACAACCGCCGCAGTCAGGATCTGGTTGACGAGTCGGACTACGGGCGAATCCAGATCCGTCAGGTTGTCCTCGTCCTCCTGCTGGAGCCGCTCCTGTTCGATGAATAGTTCGTCGAAGGATTCCTCATAGAATTTCGCGATCGTCCTAACGATGTCGTCTTTGGAAGCGATCACCGGCTCGATCTGGAAACCGGTGGACAGCCTGAGGTCCTCGATCGCGATATAATCCATCGGGTCGACCATCGCCACATACAGCCTGTCCTCTTCGGTTTTCAATGGGACGAGCAGGTTGCGCTTGGCAAACTCTTTCGGGACGAGGCTGAAGATCTGTGGTTCGAACGGATACCTGAACAAATTCACATGCGGGATTCCAAGCTGGATTTCAAGCGTCTCCACCAATTGGAGTTCGGTGATCAGCCCCCTCTGAAGGAGTGCATCCCCGAGCCGCTGCTCTTTCGGTTTTTCCTTGAGGGTTTCCTGGAGCTGTTCCTCCGTGATCAGCCCTGTTTCAACGAGGATGTCTCCCAGCCGTTTTCGTGCCTGGACCATATGCATCACCTTCCCCGGGCGGCTCAAGGCTTGATCGGGTTGCCGCCCTTGTCATATTGGATGTCATCTTTATTGCCGCCGGAGCCACCCGAGCTTCCATTGCCGTCGTTGTTGCCCATACCGGAATTTCCGCCGGAACTTGAGCCATTGCCTTGGCCTGATCCGCTGCCTGAACCCGTGTTTCCGCTGTTGCCGGAGCCTCCGCTGTTGTTGCCGGATGAACCACTGTTACCTGAGTCCGAGTTATTTCCATTGTTCGTGCCTGAGTAATTTGAAGACCCGGAATTCCCGCTGCCGTTGTTGCCGGTGTCATTCGTATTGCCGCCAGCACCTGTTCCCCCGGACGTGTTGCCATTTGCTCCGTTATCGGCATTTTCTTCCGGCTGTTCTTCCGGTTTCAGGCGATGGACTTCAATACGATGGACGGGCGGATAGAAGTCTGTCGAGATTTCTTCCATGGACATCTCAATGGATTCATCCATGACGGTTTTCAGAACCGTCGCCCGGATGCCGTCTTCCCCCTGTTCCTCGATCCTCGGTGCAACCGTCGTCACGTTCTCGCTGAACTGCTTGATCAGCCGGGGTTCAAACGATTCCGTTCCGGTCACGGAAGTACTGTATTCGTAGAGGAACGGCAGGCCGAGAAGGCTGAGTGTTGCCGTATCTCCATTCACTTCGGTTGCGAGGGTGAATGTTGCGCCGTTCGGATTGGTGAACATCAGGTCGGTTCCGGTTGCAGGGTCGACTGCCGCCTCGAATCCAAGCGGAATTCCGTCCGGAAGCCGGTTGCTGATGGACCGCTCGTCAATGACAAAGTTCGTGTTCAGAACTGCCGCATAAAGAAGTGAGGCAATCCTCGTCATCTCGTCTTTTGTAAGCGATCCGGTTTCAAGCGATTCCATGAGCTGGAGGAATGAAACAGTCGATCCGCCGGCAATTTCAACACCGTTCAATGCACCCAGTCCATTGATGAGCCCTTCCGTCATTGGCTGGCCATCAAATAGGGCAGAAGCACTGACTGTCTCGCCTGCTTTGCGTCCGGCATCCAGAAAGTCCGAAATCTGTACATTCGCTGGCATCGTGCCATTACGGAGCCTCCGCTCAATACCATCTGAAATGGCACTGATTTCTTCATCAGTGAGATCCAGCTCGCCAAGGTTCTGCTCGAGCAGTGTCTGGATCGCCCCATCTTTCACACGCACAAGCAGAGGATTTTCCTGCCCGCTGTCGGCTTCATTGATTGTGCCGGACACATCATACTCCACCGCTTCCTCCGGCAGTTTAAAGGAACTATCGAGATACCGGATTTCTACATCAAACCTGCTCTGCAGATCGGTGACCCCTTCGTTTAGCACTTTCGTGGTTTCCGCTTCCTTGTAGTCAGATACATCATATGGACCGATATATGTATTCTCGCCAAAGTCCTTTGACGGAAAGAGCAGATTGCCGGCAAGCAGTGACCCGCCGGAGGCAAACAGGTAGAAGAAAAAAGTGGAGAGAAGGACGCCGATCAGTACATTCAGGATCTTCTTATTTTCCATCGCCTTTCTCCTCCTCCACAATCCAGTCATCTTCAGTCAAAAGCCCGAACGGATCTTCTTCCCGGACCATTTCCGGCTCTTCAACCCGGTCATCTGCCGGTTCAGGAACCGGGCGGGCTTCCAGCCAGGACTCCAGGTCCCCGTCATCAAGCAGATCGTCTTCCTCATCTACGAAGGCCGGTTCCGTTTGAACGGATTCCTCCGTCGCCGGCTCGTCAGACAGATCGATCGGTTCCAGATAATCCTCATCTCCAACCGGATCCGGTGATACCGCCTCTTCGACTTTTTCCGGAACAAGGTTAACCTCCGGCGTATCGAGGTCGGTCAGAACTTCAAGTTCACCGTCTTCTATTTCGGTACCAACTGAATGATCCATTTGAAGATCTTCGGGCGGGTGTTCGATATCTGCCGTGCCGGGAAGGACAATTTCTCGGTAGCCTTCCGGTTCGATCGTGTCAGAGTCCTCCGTCAAGATTCCGGCCCGTACGTCTTCTGGAGTGACGTCGATTTCATCGTCATCTGTGGCAAGCCGCTCGTCTTCCAGCCGGATTGGCTCGGAAAGCTCATCCGGTACGTCTTCCGTGACTGTCTCGCCCGGCAGCCGGTTGGCGATCAGTACCGCCGCGGCAAATGACAGGCCGATCATCGCGAGCGCGGAATAATAGAACGCAAAATGGTTCTGTATATAGATACCGGCAAGCGCAATGACAAACCCCGCCGCCGCCATGATGACCATCGCTTTTCCCGCCTTCCCCCTGGTCATCAGGTAGTAGAGGACAGGGAAAATGATGATCGCGGCAACCAAGAGAAAGATATAATCCAGCATGTCGGGCCTCCTTTCTTAATTTTGAACTTCCCGCAACCCTGTACTTTTTAAATCCGGAAGCGCTTCTGTATTTGAACCGCCGGAGAATATCGGGTGATCATCGACAATATGGGTCTTGCTTTCAATTCTGGTTCCGCCGTTTGCCTCGAAATAACGTGAAATGACCGAACCATACAGATTTCCTCCACCCGTAAGTTTGACCTCTGCATGAGGGGCATAAATCAGGTTGCTTCCCTGACTGCTGGTTGCAGCTACTCCTCCGCTGATTTCGACCCGGTTTCCGCCGGTTACCAATAGTCCGTACAGGGATGCACCTCCCGAGAGTGTGAAGTTGGCATCTGCTGCATAAAAGGCCGTATTCATTCTCAGGTTGCTTGATAACTTGATTTCTTTGGGTTGGTTCGGTCTGGAGGAAGGGGCAATATACATAATGCTTTCGGCCCGGTTGGACCGATTAAATGAACCCTGATTCAAAGAGATTGTTCCCTTAAGATAAATGGTTAGGGTTCCGCTGCCTCTTATATCGATATGTCCGCTGCCGGTAATATTGTTTGCCACTATCGAGATATCCCGATCGCCAATATCGAATGTAACAGTGGAATTGGATCCGAGAATAATGTCATTAAATCGGATGTTTTTGGTTAACGGATACGTGTAATCCTCAACAATCCAGCTGTTGATTCTGAGGTCTCCATTTTTGACAACCTCATGTGTGTTATATTGATCGCCCTCAACCTTGTCAGCCGCCAATGGAAGATTCGGAAATGCCGGGAATTCCGGCAAATGGTATTCAGGCATGTCTCTTAGCTGCGAAACCTCAGGGAAGTCGTTCCACCAATCTGGAGCATCCAGAATGGGTTCCTGTGCACCAAAAGGAACCTTGATGTCTCCGTCGATACTGGCTCCGCCATCAACACTGACACTTTCTCTGGAAGTATTGTTTACGACCAGATCACCGACCACACTCGCCCCGCCAGTCAGCTTAATACGGGATCTGGAATAAATGCTTTGCCCCGGCGGGAGCTGGATTCCCTGGCCTTCTTCAATGCTGACAACAAAAACGCCGGAAACCGACCGTTCCCGATTTCCGATTTTCCCGGTCGATTCAATCCGGTACTGTCTGGGAATTTCATTGTTGACTTTACTGACTTTCACAAGAGCGGTTGGATTTTCACCGTTAAAGGGTGTAAAGGATGAAATACTGTAATCTCTGACGATGGCTTTCTCCAGTTCGGCAAAGTAACTTGTCTGTTTTTTTTCTGTTTTAGCAACCTGATACACCAAATCTTCCACCTGATGCATGACTTCTGCGGCTCCACCTTCCGCAATATAAAAAGCACTCACTGAATTCTGCTCCTGATCACTTTGCTTCAGGTTATTTGTCATTTTGATGGAGAGTGCAGCCATCGTAATAGCCATCACCATCACAAAAAGGAGAACCAGCAGGAGGGCATAGCCTTTGTTATTCAGATGTTTCATGGCAATGTCTCCTCATCATTAACATTTCTCACAATGATTTCTGTTGTAAGAATCCGATGGTTGCCGGAGCGGTTATCGGGTCCTTCCAAAATGATGATAATACGTTCAGTGTCCAACTCTGTATCGGAATCCGGATTTCGATCACACTTTAGTTCCTTATCCGGATAAAACATTCCAACAGGCGGATGACAGACATCGAATGATTCAAGATTAGCGGCAACAGGAGTTTGGTTTTTTAGCAGTTCACCATTCTTAAAGCGATACGTTTCGGTCTCATTGATGACCAACTCCTTCCTGCCCCCGACCACAATCACTTTTGGTTGATCCGCTGAACGGATGTCTCTCGTCATCATTTTCATCGCCAACAGCATGTCCTGCTGAACATCGCTCTCTTTGGAAATGGAGCCTGCACTGTTCTGTGTAAATAAGAACACGCTGTTAATCAAAAGAACCACAAGGGAAATCAGCACCAAAGCAGCCAGCAGTTCCACCAGAGTAACACCATTCTCACTTCTCAGCCGCTTCATTTTCATTAGCCCTGTCTCCTGGTTTCCATTTGTGAAACTAACTTCGTATAAGTGCTGTCTTCATAAACTTTCATCAGTATATTGTAGAGAGAACTGCCGGCGGCAGATTCTGAAACAGTTAACTCGATATAATAGCCGGATGAATCTTTCAGATATCGTTCCTGATTACCCGGTTTCTCCCACCCTGCATTTAATAGTTCCGTTTCCCATGCCCCATGTTCCTGAGATTCTGTGACTCTATAGACTTCCTCCATAAATCGCTGATTCACATAAGAAGCATCCAGTAATTTTTCAGTTGTGTCTGTTGTTTTCACTGAGGTTGAGAAAAATGCGCTAATCCCCAATATGATTATCGCTATGATCACCAGAGCTGCAAGGACTTCAACAAGCGTTAGACCTTTCTCGTTCCTCTCTATAGCCTGTTTCTTCATCCTCCGCCCTCCCAAACTCTATCAATCTACCTTCATTATCCTGCATTCGACAGTTGTTGTCATTTTCCTTTTCCCTAGTGTCGGAGTTTTGACACAACAAAAGACCGGTTTCCCGGTCTAGTCATCCCTGGTATACACCGACCTTATTTCTGCCGGATTGTTTTCCGCCGACATAAAGTGCCCGATCGGCATTTCTCAGGAGGTCCATCGGCTCGTCCGTGTCTTCCGGTACATTGGCGACGCCGAAACTTGCGGTGATGCCGACGAATTCCTTTTTCCGCTCCGCGCCGAGGTCCGGCCGGATTTCAAATACAGAGTCATCGATGTATTTCCGGAGCCGTTCCGCGAAGGCCACAGCTTCTTCCTTCCACCACCCCGGTAGCAGGATGACGAATTCTTCTCCGCCGAATCTGGCGACTTCTCCCTTTCCATGGGTTTCTTTTTCAAGGATGGCTGCAAGACTGACGAGTATGTCATTGCCGCTCTGGTGACCGTATGTATCGTTCAGCCGCTTGAAATGGTCGATGTCCAGAATGATGAGGGAAAGCCGGCTGAGCACGCCGCCGTTCACGTTACGCACCCGTCTGTCGAGCTCACGTTCGAACCACCTGTAGTTGTGCAGCCCGGTCAGCGGGCAGCGCTCACTGTGCGACGCGGCGTTCTCGACATACCTCACCTTTTCCAGCGATACGGTGAAGTGGGTGCAGAGAAGATCGAAAATCTGGACGTCTTCACGGGTGAACAGGTGGCGCCTGTAAGCTCCTGTCACTACATATCCTGAAAGCTCTTCTTCGTTCAGAAGAGGGGCGATCATCACACTTTCGATCCCCTCAGGCATACTGAATGGAAGCTCCTTTTTCCATTCCCGGACAGTACCATAGACAGAAGGCCTGATCCAGCCGAAGCCGTTCCTGTCTTTGTCGGCAAACAGAAGGTGTCGCGGATTTTTCGTCAACGTATCCGATTCCCAGGCGTTCGTGGCGAGAAGCCGGCCTTCGGACGATTCGATCAGGTAGACCACGTCCGCTCCCTGCGTCTGACGGATCCTGTGAATGAACAGACGGATCAGCTCCTCGCTGTTGAGCCTGCCCGCGAGTTCATAGCCTGTTTTCGAAGCGGACTCGAGTCTCCGGTTCACTCCTTCACTCGTGTTATACCGGCCTGCGAACACGAGAGCGATAAAGAACGGGATCAGGATCGGAATCAGACCTGTCGGGCCGAATGTCCGCTCCATGAAATAGGCGGCGACCCCGAACGGGAAAATGACAAGAAGGGATGCTCCGTCCCAGAGGGTCTCCCTCGAACGGAAGTGGTATGGCCTGCCGAACCATTTCGAATCCGCATAGAGGCAAAGGTGATTGGCCGCGAGATGGGCGACCGTGTAAAGCAGCCCAAAGCCGATCACATGCGAAACAGACGAACTGCCGGTCATCCCTCCCGCCAGAAAGAAAACACCCGCCGCAAAGACGGAAGATACGAAGAAAATCAGAGAATTGATGACGAACCGGTGGACCGGCGGCAGGGCCGACTTGGAGAAAAGGACGGAAGCGAGCACGACCAGCTGTGAAGCCAGCACCTCCGCGCCGGCGCCGAATCTGAGAAAGATAGCAATCAGCAGCCACTGCTGGAACGATACTGAGATGTTTCTGAATTCCAGCGGAAAAAGCCCGGTGGCGATTGCCGCGCCCGCCATGATGACATACGCGAGCCAATCGTCGATACCATCGCCAAACCGCAAGAGCATAGCCATCCCTCCGGGCACGATCACCAGCCAGGCCAACGGCAGTGAAATCCGCTCCCCCTTTCCGATTTGCATTGTGTTCACTCCCCCGTTTTACCCCGTATAAGCGGCCACTTTATTGCGTCCGACCTGCTTGGCCCCAGTGTAGAGCGCGCGGTCGGCATTCCGGATCAGTCCCATGGCACTATCGCCATCCGCCGGCGCTGCGGCGACTCCGATGCTGACGGTGACCGGGATCAAAGCAGGTCCGGCATCACCATCCGGATCTACAGTGAAGGCATGGTCTTCGACCTCTCTGCGGAACGCTTCCGAAAAAGTAATTGCCTTCTCCTTGCTCACCCCCGGCATCAGGATGACAAATTCCTCACCGCCGTAACGGCTGACTGTCCATGAAGGGTCAGAACGCTGCTGCAGAAGCCGTGCAAATTCTGACAGCACAGTGTTTCCGCCCTGATGCCCATGAATGTCGTTGATCTTCTTGAAATGATCGATATCAAGCATGACACAGGAAAGTGTTTCCGACTCCCGGCGTTTCACCTGATCCACATACCGGTGCAGCGCTGTCTCCATGTAACGGTAATTGTACAGACCCGTGAGCGCACAGCGTTCACTTTCCCGGACGGTCTTTTGCACATGACGGGACTTTTCAAGCGCCACTGCCAAATACGAACCAAGCAGTTCCAGCACCCGCAGATGATGTTCTTCATAGGCGTATGGCCGCTTTGACTTTACCGTCAGAACGCCTTCCACCGTTTTATTTCGGACGATATGCACACCGATCAGGCTTTCCGCATCGGGATGAACGGACCCGTCCGAAAAAACTTCCCATTCCTCCCGGCTTCCGAACAGCCGGCCCTTCCTGGAATGATAGACCATGGAACCGATGCCCGTGTCTTCGCCTTTACTGCGGGTGATGTTGACGAGCATCTCCCCGTTTTCCATCAGCTTCAGCGGTTCGACCCGTCCGTTCCTGATGTCATAGATATTAAGAAAATCCACGGGCACGAGCTCCGGAATTTTCCGGACGAACAGGTCCAGCACTTCCGGCTGTGTCAGCTTTCCTGACATCCCGTGACCGAGTTCGGCGGCTTGGGCAAGCATCTCATTGACCCGCTCCGTCGTATCATACAGCCGCATCAGCAAGATAAAGCTGAAAAACGGGATAGCGAGGATTGGCAGGCTGGCCGCTCCGATCGAAAGATACAGATAGTACGCCGACAGCGCATAGGGAAACACGACAAGAGCCGCGATCAGGTCTTGCCTGATCAGCCTGATGCGGAACGGGTACGGGTTTCCGATCAGCTTCTGGTACAGATGGATAAAGCCGATATTCCCCATCGTATGGACAGTAAGATAAGCGGCTGCCGGCAGGACGAGTTCGGTTAAGCCGATGCCTTTAGTGACGCCTCCTGCAGCATAAAAAGCGGCACCGGACACGACAGACAGGACGAAAAACATCAGCGAATTAAAGAAAAACCGATGGAGAGGATCCGGGCTTTTTTTGTTGCCCGGGATTGCAGCCAGGACAGCGATCTGCATCATGGCCGCTTCCGCGAAAATCCCCCCGAGAAAAAATGCCGGAAGGGTCAGCCAGCCGACAAGAGAAAGCGGAATCCCGTTCCGGGTGACCGGAAAGTAAACGGCCGCCATCGCAAGCAGTGTCGCTGTAAAAAGGACTGACAAGCTAACGGAATCCAGCGGTTCCCTGGTGTACCAGAGCCACACGAATCCCGCCGGAACGACAAGGAGCCAGGCGATAATCACTGCCAGCCGCACTGGCTTACCGATGCGGACCATCCCATCCCTCCTCCACGTTTCATGCCACTAATCTACACTTTACCAAATCCTAGAATCTATGTCTTCAAATTTTCAAAAAATTATAGGAAGTGTGGACGGAGTTCCGAGAGCAGGTATAGGGAGCCGGTCACGATCATGGGGGAAGCGTCATGGGTCCATCTGCCCTGCCGGATCCGGCGGATGTCCACTTGAGTTGACGGGAAATCTGTAGAGGCGGCAAGCAGTTCAGCAGGCGCCGCTCCCGAATGATTAAAATCTATAAATGAAAACGACTGTGCGACCGGCTCAAGAATCCGGATCACACTGCGGAAATCTTTATTCGAAAGCATCCCCACCATGAAATGGACTTTCGCTTCCTTGCCGAATCTGTCCCTGATTGTCCGGACGAGGACTTCCGCAGCTGCCGGATTGTGGGCACCGTCCAGGTAAACTCCCGGCCGGATCTGTTCAAATCTTCCTGGAAGAAAAGCGGTTTCCGCTCCTTTCTTGAGTTTAACTGCATCGAGTTCGACCCCTGCCGCCTTCAGCGCCTCCACTGCAAGTGCGAGATTGACCTTCTGATGAGGGCCTGAGAGGCCTGGAGTGATTCCCGGGATTGCGTTGAAATCTTTTCTATAAATAAAGAGTGGCGCAGCCGCTTCTTTAGCGGCTTGTTTGACCTTTTCGATCGCTTCCGGCTCGAGCGGACCGATGATTCCCGGTTTACCCGGCTTAAGGATTCCTGCCTTGTGCCAGGCGATCTCTTTAATTGAGTTGCCTAGGAATCCCGTGTGGTCAAGTGCAATCGATGTGATGACGGACGCTTCCGGTACGATGACATTCGTGCTGTCAAATCGCCCGCCCATGCCGGCTTCCAGAAAAATGAGATCCGGCTGATGGTTCTTGAAGACGAGAAATGCCGCTGCTGTGAGCAGTTCGAAATCCGTCAGCAGGCCCGAAATTCCCGCTTTTTTCATTTCGGCAAATGCCCCGTCGGCCTCATTTTCTGTGATCGGCCGTCCGTCAATACGGATCTGGTCATGAAGGTCGGTCATCGCGGGAGAGGTGAAAGAGCCGGTCCGCAGTCCGTGCGCACGGGCGATCGAGTCCATAAACGCCACCGTCGATCCCTTGCCGTTCGTCCCGGCCACATGGATATAGCGCAGATGCTTTTCGGGGTTGTTGAGTCGAGCGAGCGCTCGCTCCATCGCCTCCAACCCGGGACGGATCTCATCCGCGCTCATCAGTTCGTGCTTCTTTTGGTAGAAATCCAGTTTTGGAATCAATGCCGTCTCCTCCGTGTGGTAAACTTGTGATGAATTCATTTTAGCGTAGAGCGCGGTTCAAGTGGAGGAAGAGCGATGAAGAGTTGTTGGGTCATTTACAATGGAAGCCTCATATCGGATAAATTTGCGGACCAGGCGAGGCTTGTCGCCGAAGCGGCGGAGCGTGCTGGCGTCCGTGCCGAGGTCCGGAAAAACTATGAGGTCATGATGGATCTGCAGCGGGGCATCGGTTCAAAGCCTTCGTTTGTCGTGTTCCTGGACAAAGACATTCTGCTGGCCACCTGGCTGAAAGCGTCCGGCATTCCGGTGTTCAATGATCCGGAAGTGATCGAGACATGCGACAATAAGGCCAAGCAATACATCCGGCTCGCGGCGGAAGGGATCCCGATGCCGCGGACAGTCATTGCGCCGAAGGTCTACCCCGCCTTCTCCATCGCGGAGACCGGCTATTTCGAGCGTGTCCTCGCTGATTTCGGGTTGCCGATGATCATCAAGGAAGGCCATGGCTCGTTTGGCGCCAAGGTGTACCTGATCGAAACCGAAGAGGCGTTTTTTGAAAAGGTGGAGTCACTGCGCGGTGTCGACTTCGTCTTCCAGGAATTTATCGCATCAAGCCGGGGCCGTGATATCAGGGTGAACACGGTCGGCGGCCGGATTGTCGCAGCGATGTACCGGCACTCCGAAACAGACTTCCGGGCGAACATCACGAATGGCGGCGTTGCGGAGCCGATCGAGCTTACGGAAAATCAGCAGCATCTTGCCCTGGAAGCCGCACGGGCAGTGGGAGCGGAATTCGCCGGCGTCGACCTCCTGTTCGGACAGGACGGACCGCTTGTGTGCGAAGTCAATGCAGCGGCGCACATCCGGAACATCTATAACGTGACCGGCATCAATGTGGCGGACGCGATGATCGAATACATACTGGAGAAATTGCCATGAAGCATGGCATCGTCTATTACCGTCCCGATGAGGCAGCCCGCAATGTCAGCTTCATCAAGCTCCTGAAGCTGGCAGCCGAGCGAACGGGCCTTGTCCTCACCCTTTCGATGTATCCTGACGACCTTTCGGCGGACGCTGACTTCATCATCTTCCGGGAACGCAACGCGAAACTCGCCCGGGAACTTGAGAATGCCGGCCACCGGATTTTCAACCGGGCGCAGATCAATCAGATCGCCAACGACAAGTTCGCCACCTATCAGCTGGCGACTTTCCTCGGGATTCCTGCAGTCCCGAGCCGCCTTGTCGAAAGCCCGGACGAGCTGGATACCTATCCGGCGGTTCTGAAAACCGTCGACGGCCACGGCGGTGTCGAAGTCGCCCGCGTCCTCGACGAAATGGAAGCCGGCTGGTTCTTCACCCGCTTCATGGACCGCCGCATCATCGGCCAGCCCTTTATTGAATCCGGCGCCGCTGATGTCCGCCTGTACATGGTCGGCAACGAACTCGCCGGTGCTGTCAAACGCACCGGCAGCTCCGGATTCAAGTCCAACTTCACTCTCGGCGGCCGCGTCGACCCGCACATGCCATCGGCCGACATGGTCCGGGCCGCCCAGCGCATCACCCGCGCCCTGAAAAGTGACTACATCGGCGTCGACTTCCTGCTCCTCCCCGACGGCGGCTTTCTCCTCAACGAGATCGAAGACCCCGTCGGTGCCCGATCACTATACGAAACAAGCGACGTCGACATCGCCGACGTCCTCATGCAGCACATTAAAATGAAGTTGAATGACTAATCCCCCGGCGGGCAGGCCGGGGGATTTTTGGGTGCGGGGGGGTGTCGGTCGTAAGATATGTGTACTTTGGGGAGCGCTTGATGTACTTTCGGCTTGGTTTAGTGTACTTTCGTTGCCGCTTAGTGTACTTTCAACACCGCATCGTGTACTTTCGCAATTCGCTGTGGTCAGACAGTCTCCTTCACTCTTCTGATGCCAGCCATTCCCCGATCAGCTGGATCACTGCTTCGGTATTTACAAGCAGCGCATAGTCTGCCTGATATCCAATCGTCTTGCCGGAGCCGATTTTCTCAAATGGCAATTGCATCATCAGGTTTCTGACGCTTTTATGGGCTTTTAGATCGAAAAGGTTCATCACTTCCCGAGGGCTGATCGTTTTCCGGATGAGAATAAACCATGCCAACAAAGTCACGAGGTAAGGATCGCCATCCGACAGCAAACAAATATCGCAATACCATGTCCGCTTTGATTGCTTTTTCAATGGTTTCCTGCAATGACGACAAATCGGTCCGGTGAAATAAGCAGAGCGATTGGGATGCTGGAGCGGAAACGGCAAGTAAGACTGTGCGTGCTCTCTCATGGTTTCCGAAATGGCCATGACATCTTCGTCATTGATAACTGATTTTCTCTCCAGATGTCGCCTAACCAGATTTCGTACTTCCCTTATTTTGTATACAGGGGCATCCTGTCCAATTTCCTCAATGATCGGGTTGTTGGCAAAGACCACGGCTCCCAGTACCGGAACACGATAGCCTTCCATCCTGAGCCATTGAAGAAGATTCTCCTTCTGATCAGCCAACTGGGCCAACGGACAGTCATAGACAATTTGGATTTCTCCGTTCTCATCCACTTTACGCAATTCGGCCGGAACTGGATGAAAACGGAGCCTGCCGGCAATCTGCTTAGATTCAATCAGCAGGATTCCGCTTTTTGCCACGATAACGAGATCCATCTGGAACTGCATACCACCCAATAGGGGCAGCGCCAGATTTTGAATCAGAACCACACCATCTGGAAGCATGACAGAGCAGACTGTTTCAAAGATCCGTTTTTCCCCTGAAACACCTGCACGGAGGTTACTTAAGGACTGCTCTTTATCTGCGCGGGTCAAATCTCCGGGCGGGAGCCTGTCCACTGCCTGCTGGAGAGCAAATTCCATCAACAAGGTTTCCTGTATACTTACTTTTCTCACCCGTTTCCCTAGTTTTTCTTGAGCTTAGCATGACCAAGCTCCCTTGGGAATAGGTGGTTCCATCTTTGAATTTTGACGTCACGAACGCGGATCAAAATTGATTTTCAGGCGACTCAGAATGTCGAAAGTACACTTAGAACGCGGGAAAGTACACCATTCATTCCCGAAAGTACACAATCATGCCGCGAAAGTACACTATCCCCTCGTGAAAGTACACTATCCCCTCATCACCACGCCCCATCCACCCAAAACCCCCGCCAGCTCAAGCCGGCGGGGGTCCTTATTCATATTCAGATCTCTTTCAGCTCCGCGATGCGTTTTTGGACGGAGTCGTATTTATCCTGGTAGTCCTTTTGTTTGGCGCGTTCTTCTTCGACGACGGCTTCTGGGGCTTTGGAGATGAAGCGTTCGTTGGAGAGTTTGCCTTCGACGCGTTTCAGCTCGCCCTGCCACTTGCCCAGTTCCTTCTGAAGCCGTGCCAACTCTTCCTCAATGTTGATGAGGCCTTCGAGCGGCATGAAGAGCTCGGCACCCGTGACGACGGCGGACATGGATTTGTCCGGTGCCGTCAGGTCGCGGCTGATTTCAAGCGTCTCCGGGTTGCAGAAGCGCTCTAGGTACGCGCGGTTGTTTTCCAGCGCGGCCTGTGTCGTGTCATCGTGCGTGCGGATTGCGAGTGCGACTTTCTTGCTCATCGGCGTATTCACTTCGGCGCGGATGTTGCGGACTGCCTTGATGACATCCATGAGCGTCTTCATGTCGCCTGCGCGCTGTTCGTCGGACAGCGCCGGATCGGCAACCGGCCATTTGGCGGCGACGATCGACTCGCCTTCGTGCGGCAGGCTCTGCCAGATTTCTTCCGTGATGAACGGCATGAACGGGTGGAGCAGGCGCATCGTGTTGTCGAGAACGTAGGCGAGGATCGAGCGGGTCGTCTTCTTCGCCGCTTCGTCTTCCCCGTACAGCGGCAGTTTCGCCATCTCGATGTACCAGTCGCAGAAGTCATCCCAGATGAAGTTATACAGCGCGCGGCCGACTTCGCCGAACTCGTACTTGTCTGCAAGCTTCGTGACTGTCTCGATCGTTTCGTTCAGGCGTGTGAGAATCCACGCATCCGCCGCGGACTTTTCGCCCGACAGGTCGATCTCCTCAAACTTCAGCCCATCCATGTTCATCAATGCAAACCGGGACGCGTTCCAGATTTTGTTCGCGAAGTTCCAGACGGATTCCACTTTCTCGTTTGAGAAGCGAAGGTCTTGCCCAGGCGATGAGCCTGTTGCGAGGAAGTAGCGCAGCGAATCCGCGCCGTACTGATCGATGACATCCATCGGATCGACGCCGTTGCCGAGCGACTTGGACATTTTGCGGCCGTCTTCTGCGCGGACAAGTCCGTGAATCAGCACGTCATCGAACGGGCGCTTGCCGGTGAATTCAAGTCCCTGGAAGATCATCCGGGACACCCAGAAGAAGATGATGTCATAGCCGGTCACAAGCGCGTCCGTCGGATAATAGCGCTTGAACAGTTCGTTGTCCTCATCCGGCCAGTTCAGCGTGGAGAACGGCCAGAGAGCGGAGGAGAACCATGTGTCGAGGACGTCTTCGTCCTGCTTCCAGTTTTCCGCATCTGCCGGTGCTTCCATGCCGACGTGGATTTCACCCGTTTCCTTGTGGTACCAGGCCGGGATCTGGTGGCCCCACCAGAGCTGGCGGGAGATGCACCAGTCGCGGATGTTCTCCATCCAGTTCAGGTACGTTTTCTCGAAGCGCTCCGGAACGAAGTTTACTTTTTCCTCGCCCTTCTGCAGCTCGACTGCGGCCTCAGCGAGCGGCTCCATCTTGACGAACCACTGCGTGGACAGATACGGCTCGACAACCGCGCCGCTCCGCTCCGAGTGTCCGACCGAGTGCATGTGTTCCTCGATTTCGAACAACACACCCATTTCCTGAAGATCCTTCACAATCTCCTTGCGGCACTCAAAGCGGTCCATGCCCTGGTACTTGCCTGCGCGCTCGTTCATCGAGCCATCTTCATTCATGACAAGGAAGCGCTCCAGGTTGTGGCGATTGCCGATTTCAAAGTCGTTCGGGTCATGGGCCGGTGTGATCTTCACCGCGCCGCTACCGAAGTCCATCTCGACATAGTCATCGGCGACGATCGGGATTTCGCGCCCGACGATCGGCAGTTTGACCGTTTTGCCGATCAGGTGCTTGTAGCGCTCATCTTCCGGGTGAACGGCAACTGCGGTATCCCCGAGCATCGTCTCCGGACGGGTCGTCGCGATTTCGATCGACCCCGTGCCATCTGCGAGCGGGTAGCGCATATGATAGAAGGCACCCTGTACGTCCTTATAGATGACTTCGATGTCGGAGAGCGCTGTTTTCGTCTGCGGATCCCAGTTGATAATGTACTCACCGCGGTAGATCAGACCCTTCTCATAGAGCTTGACGAAAACGGTGCGAACCGCTTCCGAAAGCCCCTCATCAAGTGTGAAGCGCTCACGTGAATAGTCCAGGCCAAGGCCAAGTTTTGACCATTGCTGGCGGATATGTCCGGCATATTCCTCTTTCCATTTCCACGACTCTTCAAGGAATTTCTCGCGGCCGAGGTCATAGCGGCTCTTGCCCTCTTCTTTTAGCTTCCCTTCAACCTTCGCCTGTGTCGCAATCCCGGCGTGGTCCATCCCCGGAAGCCAAAGAGCGTCATAGCCCTGCATGCGCTTCATGCGGATCAGGATATCCTGGAGAGTCGTATCCCAGGCGTGGCCGAGGTGGAGCTTGCCCGTGACGTTCGGCGGCGGAATCACGATCGTGTATGGTTCCTTGCCGCTTTCCGGCTGCGCCTCGAAGAATTTACCGTTGACCCACCACTCATACCTGCCCTGCTCGATTGCCTGCGGATCGTACTTTGTCGGCAGAGACGTTTCCTGCTGGCCGTTCTGTTCCATGTCTTCTTCCTCCTTTGTTTCCGGGAAATCAAAAAACCCTCCGTCCTATAAAGGACGAAGGGCTGACTTCGCGGTACCACCTTTAGTTCCGGCACGCAAAACAAGAGCGGCCGGCGCTCAAAACGATAACGGTCGTCTGACCGGCACTCCGCTACTCGGTTCGCGGAGGCTGCTCACGGGCGACTTCGGACGGCGCTGACGGGAGCTCTCACCAGCCGCTCCCTCTCTCCGGACAACATCCGGTCCTACTCTTCCCGCTCACTGCATCGTTATCCATTTCATTTATTGTACAAAACCGGCAACCGCCCGTCAATACGAAAGGAGGTGTCCCATTTGAGAAAGAACTATAACCCGTGGCTCCTGCCGCCATGCCTCAGAAAAATCCGGTTTTACTGCAAGGCGATCATCATCCCGATCACCGTGTTCCAGCTGATCCGCACATTGTTTGTGCCGACTACTGGCGATTTTCTTCTGCTGATCTTGTTAATCGGACTCTGTGTCGCGTTTTACAAGGATTTTATATGAAGGATAGGAAAAGACGGTATACGTATCTTCGAGGCCCGAGATGAATGCCCTGACCTCATCCGGGCTGTTTTGCGTGGACGCATCGGCCCTTGCCTGCGGTATTTCCGGGCTCACTGCGACGGCCACCTGCTGCCTTTGTTCAGGCTCGGCAGCAGCACGTACTGATGCAGATTCCGACTCCTCTCGAACGGCCAGTTCCGGAACCGCCTCCCTGCGGTGGCTGCTGCTTTCAGGCCGGGAAGACGATTCATCATTTGTCTCCAACACTTCCGCTTTCGGGGCTGCTGCCTGGGCTTCATCTGATTCATCATCCATATTGTCACCGTACAGGCAATCCACTTTCCAGGTGACGCAAAGCGCCCCGTCTTCATTCACATGAGCACGGACATCCTGTGCTTTTATCGATGCCCCGTCGCCAGTCTCCGCCGGAAGGTCGATATAAAGGGGAACCGCATACTCAAAGTAGCCTGTCTCCCCGCTCAGGTCGATCTCCTCGATCATCGTCGCACCCTCCGGCTCGGGAGTGCCCCCTTCCCCGTCAAACACCGCCATGCACGTCAGGTGATAAATACCGGTCAGCCGGTAGGCATTCTCCGTATGCTCGTCCGTGTACTGGGGCGTCACATTCACTGATTCCGCACGCACCGGCTCGCCGCATCCCTGCGGAAAGCGGAACGTCTGCTCCATCGTCCATGCCGACTTCGCCATCTGCCTCTCCTCCTCTGTATGTTCGCGCATAAAACAATATATGCATCCGAAGGCTCCAATATGGCGAAGACGGGCGGTCTATTTTTGGGAAACGCAGATTGTTGACTGTGGAATGGCGGCTTGGAGCTGGCCACTTCATTTAGGATAGCTGAGTTGACATAATGAGCGAAAGTACACTAAGCGGTCCTGAAAGTACACGATGGCACGGCGAAAGTACACCATGGCCCGCTGAAAGTACACGATGACACCTGCCACAACAAAAAAACCGCCCCATTCCGGGACGGTCACACAAATCATTATCGCTTCAGCTGTTTGAACACTTTGTGGAATACCTCCACCGTGCGGTCGATATGCGCTTCGGTGTGGGCGGTGGAAATGAAGACGCCTTCGAACTGGGACGGCGGCAGGTAAATGCCTTCTTCCGCCATCAGGGCGTAGTACTTGCCGAACAGTTCTGTATCGGACGTCTTCGCGCTTTCAAAGTCGGTTACGTCCTCGTTTGTGAGGAAGTAGCCGATCATCGAGCCGGCACGGTTGACGGTATGAGGGATGTTGTTCGCCTCTGCCGCTTCGCGGAAGCCGGCTTCCAGACGGTCGCCAAGTGCCTTGAAGTGGTCATACGATTCAGGCGTGAGTTTGCTCAGAGTCGCAATCCCTGCCGCCATGGCGAGCGGGTTGCCGGATAGCGTGCCGGCCTGATAGATCGGGCCGGCCGGAGCGACCTGTTCCATGATCTCGCGTTTCCCGCCGAATGCACCGACCGGGAGGCCGCCGCCGATGACTTTGCCGAGGCAGGTAAGATCTGGTGTTACGCCGAACAGTCCCTGTCCGCTGTTATAGCCGACACGGAAGCCGGTCATGACTTCGTCGAAGATCAGGAGCGAGCCGTGCTGTTCGGTGACTTCACGGAGTCCTTCCAGGAAGCCTTCGTTCGGAGGAACGACACCCATGTTGCCCGCGACCGGTTCGACGATGACCGCGGCAATGTCTTCACCGAAGTTTTCGAATGCCTGGCGCACAGCGTCAAGGTCGTTGTAGGCAACGGTAATCGTATTGCCTGCAATCGAAGCAGGAACTCCAGGGCTGTCAGGCAGGCCGAGTGTCGCAACTCCTGAACCGGCCTTGATCAACAGCGAATCCCCGTGGCCGTGGTAGCAGCCTTCGAATTTCAGGATCTTGTCGCGTCCGGTGACACCGCGTGCCACCCGGAGAGCGCTCATCGTCGCTTCAGTGCCGGACGACACCATGCGGATCATCTCGATCGACGGCACGCGGTCGATCACGATTTTCGCAAGCTCGTTTTCGGCAAGTGTGGAAGCGCCGAAGCTGGATCCTTTTGCGGCCTGTTCATTGATCGCCGCGACGACATCGGCATCGGCATGGCCGTGGATCAGCGGTCCCCAGGACAGGACGTAGTCGATATAGTCATTGCCGTCGATATCAGTGATGACAGCGCCTTTGCCCTGTTCCATGAAGAGCGGGTCCATGTCGACCGCCTTGAATGCGCGGACCGGCGAGTTGACGCCGCCCGGCATCAGATTGACTGCTTCGGAAAAGGCTTTTTTCGAGTTCTCATACGATCGGGCCAAATCAGTTCCCCTCCATGTATCGTACCGCGTCTTTCGCGAAGTACGTGATGATCATGTCGGCGCCTGCGCGCTTCATCGATGTCAGTGTCTCCATGACGATCTTTTCCTCGTCGACCCAGCCGTTCTGTGCGGCGGCCTTGATCATCGAGTACTCGCCGCTCACGTTATAGGCGACAACCGGCACGCCGGAGAAGTCCTTGACTTCGCGCATGACATCCATATAGGACAGCGATGGCTTCACGATCAGCATGTCCGCGCCTTCCTCGATGTCGGACTGCGCTTCACGGATCGCTTCAAGCCGGTTGGCCGGGTCCATCTGGTATGTTTTCCGGTCACCGAACTGCGGCGTGCTGCCCGCAGCCTCACGGAATGGTCCGTAGTAGGCGGATGCATACTTCACCGCATAGGACATGATCGGCACATCTTCAAAGCCTGCTTCATCCAAAGCTTGGCGGATCACCGAAACAAAGCCGTCCATCATATTGGACGGTGCGATAATATCCGCTCCTGCCTTGGCCTGGCTGACAGCTGTGCGGGCCAAAAGGTCGAGCGACGGGTCGTTCAGGATACGGCCTTCCTCGATCAGGCCGCAGTGGCCATGGTCCGTATACTCGCACAGGCATGTATCCGCAACGACTAGCAGTTCCGGATGGCGCTCCTTGATCAGGCGTGTCGCTTCCTGGACAATGCCGTGGTCATGGTATGCTTCTGTGCCTTCCGCGTCCTTATGCTCAGGCACTCCAAACAGGAGAACTGCCGGAATTCCAAGTGACACAACTTCGTCCACTTCTGCGCCAAGATGGTCAAGCGACAAGTTGTAGACCCCTGGCATCGAACTGACTTCCGTGCGGATGTCTTTCCCTTCCGCTACGAAAATCGGATAGATCAGATCTTCCTTATTCAGAACGGTCTCGCGCACCATCGCGCGCATCGCTGCGGAGTTGCGCAGGCGGCGATGACGTGCAAACTGAAGTTCATTCATGAGATTCCTTCCTTTCGGTTGCCTAATTCCCGGACGAGGTCGAGCAGTGTGTACCGTTCGGGTTTCACATGGACCGCTGCGCCTGCTTCCTGCAGCGCCTGTTCGGTCACATGGCCGATCGCACCGATCGTGAAGCCGGCCCATCCGGTATCCGGCGCGATATGCTGATCAAACACCCTGACGGCAGACGGGCTTGCGAACAGCACGGCGATCCTGCCGCCCTTTCTGAGCTCATCCGCCAGTTCGCGGATGCCCTCCTCGTCGTTAACCGTCTCGTAGACGGTCCACTCATCTACTTCATTCGGAAGCCCTTCCTTGATCGTTTCCTTCGCGAGGTCACCTTTGAGGAACAGGCAGCGATCGTTCTCATCGGAAACCGATGGGAATTCCTCAACGAAATGATCCGCGCTGAACGTAGCCGGAATGAAATCCGCCCGGAAACCGATGTTTTCCAGCGCCTTGGCCGTTTCACTTCCGACAGCCGCGATCTTTACAGGGATGTCTTCCGCCGTGAAGCCTTCCTGTTCCATCTTTAGGCCAAAATAATGTGCCGCGTTGGCGCTGGTGAAGATCAGCCATTCATAGGAAGTGCACGTCTGCATCCTCAGCGAATCGGTCGGAACGATTTTCTCAACGGTCTTGATGAGCGGCAGGATGACGGGATTGCCGCCCTGCAGCTGGACGGAAGCCACCGCTTCCTTCGCCTTCGGGGTTCCGGTGAAAATCACCGTCATGCCAGAAAGAGGATGTTTGTCACGCATCAAGGTCCGCCTTCACTTTCCGGAGGACTTCGTCGGCACCCTGCTCTTTCAGCATGCGTGCCGCCTCCTTTCCGGCATTGACCGGGTCCGCATCCATAACGGTCGCACGGAATACATCTCCTGCATCAGGCGATGCCACAAAGCCTGTGAAGCGGATCTGGCCGCCGTCCACAATCGCGTGGCCGCCGATCGGCACCTGGCAGCTTCCGTCCATTTCATTCAGGAACGTACGCTCCGCCGTGACAGCCTGTTCCGTAGTCGGTTCGGTAAGTTTCGAAAGCTCGCGCAGAAGTTCCTCGTCATCCGAACGGCATTCGATGCCAAGGGCACCCTGTCCCACAGCCGGGATGCACTGCTCCGGCTCCAGGTATTGGGTGACGAGTTCCTGATCCCAGCCCATCCGGTTGAGTCCCGCAGCAGCCAGGAGGATTGCATCATATTCACCGTCACGGAGCTTTCTGAGCCGCGTCTCGATGTTGCCGCGGATCCACTTGATCTCAATGTCCGGACGGATCATGAGCAGCTGGGAACTGCGGCGGAGACTTGATGTTCCGACAACCGCCCCTGCAGGAAGATCTTCCAGGCGGATATGCCCGTTTGCGATGTAGGCGTCACGCACATCTTCCCGCTCCGGCACACAGCCGACCGTCAGGCCTTCCTGAAGCTCGGCAGGCATGTCCTTCATGGAGTGCACGGCAAAATCGATCTCTTTGTCGATCAGCGCCTGCTCGATCTCTTTGACGAACAGACCCTTTCCTCCGACTTTCGACAGCATGACATCCAGGATCTTATCGCCTTTTGTGACAATCTCCTTTACTTCAAACTCAAACGGCACACCCGCTTCCTTCAGCTGGTCGATAAACCAGTTGGTCTGCGTAAGCGCCAGATTGGAGCGTCTTGAACCGACAATGATTTTTCTCAAAGTGAACCCACCCTTTCAAATATCAATACCAGAAATGAAACACGGATAACCTGCTGATCAGCAGGAAATTTACGATTACCGCAAGAAATGCCAGGATATGTCCCCAGGCGATGTCAGGTCCGTTCAGCTTGCCGCGGTTCTGCAAGACCAGCAGCACACAGTAAATGACAAGCAGAAGAAACGAACCGATGATTTTCGGGTCCCACACCGGGAATGGCCCTGCCGCGATAAAAGCCCACTGGAGCCCGAGTATCAGGCTCATGAGAAGAACCGGCACCCCGACGACGACTGAAATGGTCATCGCGCGCTTTGCTTGCTCGAGAGATGGCAGCCTGCCCCAGCGGCCGTCCCATTTTTTGTTTTTCAGTGTTCGGTAAAGGAGCAGATAAAGGATCGCAAAAACAAATGACAGCGAAAAGGCCGTATAAGAGATCATCGCGAAAGTGATGTGGATAAACAGCAGTTCCGAAATGAGCGCCTCACCAACTGCGCTGCCGGGTGTTCCCGCTTCCCCGAAAGCCGTGATGACAACTGCCGCAAAGCCGATCACGTTCAGGAAAAACACAGCGAAATGGGCTTTCCTGAACAGGTGGACAATGAGCGACATCGTAATCAGCAGCCATGCATAAAAATTAATGCCTTCCGAAAGGCTGAGCACAGGAAAACGCTGCTCCTCCAGGATATTCCCGATAAGGAACATCGTCTGCATCACCCAGACTGCAGCAAGCGTGAAGAATGCAGCTTTCCTCGCTTTCGGCTGGCTGTTCAAAAAGTCGATAAAATAGAACACAAGGCTGGCCGCATAGAGGACGACCATGGCCTCATGCAGCCTCATCAGTCCGAATTCGGTCATTGAAACCCTCTGCTTTCTTATTAAAAAAGAGCGTTTCCGCGTCTATAGTGTATCACATAGATGCGGAAACGCCCTTTAAAAACAATCAGTTCACCGGTGACGGTTTCATGGCGGCCAGGCCGGCTTCCTTGGCCCGTTTTTCCTTTGCACGCACCGCCGTTTCGGCATACTCTTCCGCGACGGCTTCTTCGATTCCGAAGATCCGCTGGAACAGCTCAAGCTGGCGTGCGGCATCCGGTGATCCCGCAATTTCCTTGGCCTGCAGGATCGGTTCCTTCAGCATCTGGTTGATGATCGACTTTGTATGCTTGCTGAGGACTTTCTTCTCACGCTCCGTCAGGTCCGGCATCTTGTTGAGGATGCTTTCCATCGTTTCTTCCTGGATGGAAAGTGCCTTCTTGCGGAGTGCGGAAATGACCGGAACGACCCCGAGCGTTGTCAGCCATTCGTCGAAGGAGACAAGTTCCGTTTCGATCATGTCCATGATCTGGTCGGCCGCGCGGCGGCGTTCGGCAAGGTTCGCTTCGACAATGCCGTGCAGATCGTCGATGTCATACAGGAAGACGTTTGACAGGTCTCCGATTTTCGGATCGAGGTCACGAGGGACCGCGATGTCGACCATGAAGAGCGGCTTGCCCTTTCGCAGCTTCTCGACATCTTTCATCATGTCATAGTCGATGACAAAATCCTGTGCGCCTGTCGAACTGATCACAATGTCGGCCTCAAGCAGTGAGCACTGAAGTTCATTCATCGGCTTGGCGGTCCCGTTGAACTTCTCGGCCATCGCCTCCGCCTTGCTGAGCGTTCGGTTAAGGACGGTCACCTTACCTACGCCGTTTCCGTACAGATTCTTGATGGCCAGCTCTCCCATTTTGCCGGCGCCGACAATCACAACATGCTTGCGGCTGAGCGAACCGAAGATTTTCTTGGCCAGTTCGACTGCAGCATAGGAGACGGAAACCGCATTTTCACCGATTTCCGTTTCGGAATGCGCTCGCTTCGCATTGGTGATCGCCCGCTTGAACAGCTCGTTAAAGACGGTACCGGTCGTACCGTGTTCCTGTCCGATCATAAAGCTTGAGCGCACCTGTCCGAGGATCTGCGTTTCGCCGAGAACCATTGAGTCGATGCCCGCAGCGACCTTGTACAGATGACGGACTGCTTCGTCCTGCACTTCGATGGTAAGATACGGTTCAATCTCTTCCAGCTCCATCCCAAACCACTTAGCAAGGAACCGTTTGACATAATAACGCACAGTATGAAGCTGATCCCCGACGGCATAGATCTCGGTGCGGTTGCATGTCGAGACAATGACATTCTCCAGGATGCTTTTTTCATTCTGCAGCGCCTGCATGGCCGCGGGAAGGTCGGACTCAAGGAAACTGAGCCGCTCCCTGAGCTCGACAGGCGCCGTCCGGTAGTTTACACCGACGACAATGGAATACATAAAGGTGTCACACCTCTCACGTTCTTTCATTTCACGGCTCTCATTATACCACGCCATTCAGCCCGGAACCGGCCCAAATGTGAACAAGCCATGAAAGCCACTTTATAATGATTACAATCAAAGTATAGCAAAAGAAAATCGGCGAATCAAAAAACCCGCCTATGTAAATAAAGGATATGGTTGTCTATATACATCCAGCGGGCGGACTAAACCTGGCAGCCGCTCCAAAATGGATAATTCCCCGTCCTGCCAGTGTATGTAGAAATCCTGTGCCGTATGTACCGCATTCAGAACAAAAAGCAGCGGCTTGCCTTTTCCAAAGAGGAAAGGCTGCCGCTGCCTATAATAAATCCGGTTTTCACTTCATTCGTTTTTCAAGGATGGCCCAGGCTTCTTCCTTGCCCTGACCCGTTTCGGAGGAAAACAGGACAAACGGGTCGCCTTCTTCGAGACCGAGTGCTTCCTTGATGATCTTCCGGTGCTTAGGCAGCCTGCTTTTCGGAATCTTATCCGCCTTGGTGGCGACGATGATCGTCGGCAGGTTGTAGTGCTTCAGAAAATCATACATGATGATGTCATCTTCAGATGGCGGGTGGCGGAGGTCAATGAGCTGGATGACAGATTTAAGCTGCTCGCGGCCTGTCAGGTAGCGCTCGATCATCTTGCCCCACGCCTCGCGTTCTGATTTTGAAACTTTCGCATAGCCGTAGCCCGGCACATCTACAAAATAGAAGGAGTCCTCAATCTTGTAGAAATTGAGTGTCTGCGTCTTACCCGGCTTGGACGATGTCCTGGCAAGGCTCTTTCTGCCGATCATCTTGTTGATGAACGACGATTTACCGACATTCGAGCGTCCCGCCAGCGCGAATTCCGGAAAGCCCTCATCGGGATACTGTTCCGGCTTGACCGCGCTGATGGTGATCTCAGCATTGTTTACTTTCATTTCTGTTCCTCCTCCAGAGCGATTTCCAGCACTTCCGTCACATTGCTGACGGGGTGGAAAGTCAGCTCTTCACGGACCGTGTCGGGGATGTCCTCGATATCCCGTTCATTGTCCGCAGGGATGACAATGGTTGTCAATCCCGCGCGGTGCGCGCTCAATGTCTTTTCTTTAAGGCCGCCGATCGGCAGGACACGGCCGCGCAGCGTGATTTCGCCGGTCATGCCGACTTCCCTCCGTACCGGCCGCTTTGTCAGCGCAGAAACAAGCGCCGTTGCGATCGTGATGCCGGCTGAAGGCCCGTCCTTCGGTACGGCCCCTTCGGGCACGTGGATATGAAGATCGGTGTCTTCGTGGAAGGTTGGGTCGATTCCGAGCTCCTCGGCATGGGAACGGACATACGAGAGCGCCGTTTGCGCCGACTCTTTCATGACGTCCCCAAGCTTGCCGGTAAGGATGAGCTTGCCTTTTCCTGCGGACAGGGACACTTCAATCTGAAGGGTATCCCCCCCTACTGTCGTATAGGCAAGCCCGGTCGCAGCGCCCACCTGATTTTCCAGCTCGGCCATGCCATAGCGGAATTTCGGCTTACCGAGCATCTCAACGACAACTTTCGGTGAAACCTGGACACGCTTGTTCTTGCCGGATATAATGCGCTTCACCGCTTTTCGTGCGATGGCGGCAATTTGCCGTTCCAATGAACGGACGCCGGCTTCGCGCGTGTAGTAGCGGATCAGATAACGGAACGCCTCGTCCGAGATGCGGAGCTGCGCCTTTGTCAGGCCATGGCGCTCCAGCTGCCTTGGATACAAGTGGTTTTTCGCGATCAACTGCTTTTCCAGCTCGGTGTAGCCGGGGATCGTGATGATTTCCATGCGGTCACGCAACGGCCCCGGAATCATGCTGAGATCGTTCGCGGTCGCGACGAACATCACCTTCGAGAGATCATAGGTTTCTTCAATATAATGGTCGCTGAAGTTATGGTTCTGCTCCGGATCCAGTACCTCGAGCATTGCGGAAGACGGATCTCCACGGAAGTCGTTCGACATCTTATCGATTTCGTCCAGCAGGAAGACCGGGTTGACGGTCCCCGCTTTCCGCATCCCTTGGATGATCCGTCCCGGCATGGCACCTACATACGTACGCCGGTGTCCCCGGACTTCGGATTCATCTCTGACGCCGCCAAGCGCGATCCGGACAAACTTCCTTCCAAGCGATTCCGCGATAGAACGTGCAAGCGACGTTTTCCCGACCCCTGGAGGACCCGCCAGACAGAGGATCGGCCCTCGAAGGGAACCGGTCATCTGCTGGACGGCCAAGTATTCAAGGATCCGTTCCTTAACTTGCTCCAGGCCGTCATGATCACGGTTCAGGATCCGTTCGGCGCGGTTCAGGTCAAGGCGGTCCTCTGTCTCTTCAGTCCATGGAAGGGCAAGCAGCCAGTCGATATAACTCCGGATGACGCCGCTTTCCGCTGCGGCCGCAGGAAGACGTTCGTAACGGTCCAGCTCGCGCAGGGCTGCGGTAAGCACATGCTTCGGCATCCCTGATTCCAGAATCCGTTCACGCAGTTCCGCAGTTTCCCCGCCTTTGCCGTCCGCATCGCCGAGCTCCGTCTGGATGGCTTTCATCTGTTCACGCAGGTAGAACTCTTTTTGTGTCTTTTCCATCGCTTCTTTGACACGCTTGTTGATCTTCTTCTCCAGGCTGAGTACTTCCTGCTCATTGAGGAGGCGGCTGATCAGCCATTCGATCCGTTCCTTTACGTTAAACAGCTCAAGCACTTCCTGTTTGCCGGCCACTTTCAGCGGAAGATTGGCCGCAACCATATCGGCAAGACGGCCGGGCTCGGAAATGTCAGCCACCGACTCGTAAGTCTCATCGGTGACTTTCTTGGAGAGCTTCGTGTATTTCTTGAACTGTTCCAGCAGCGTTCTCATTAATGCTTCGTGCTCGATATCGGATTCCCGGTCCGGCTCGATCAGCTCGATATTGGCAGTTGAATATGACTCCCCATCATCAAGTGCGATCAGCTTTGCACGATCCAGCCCCTCGATCAGGACCCTCATCGTCCCGTTCGGAAGCTTGACTGTCTGCTTCACCTCCGCAAGTATGCCTGTCCCGTACAGTTCTTTCAGGGTCGGCTGTTCAACGGAAATGTCACGCTGGGAAACGAGGAAGATCTTGTTCTCCTCCACGATGGCACGCTCGATCGCCGCCATCGACCGCTCACGGCCAACGTCGATATGGAGCACCATTTTCGGAAACACCAGCATCCCCCGCAGGGGCAAGTATGGAATATCATTCATTTTATTTGTCGGCATATTCGGAGTCACCTCCATGTATTCATGTCCGTTTCGATACGGGTTAAAACTTATCCGTTGCGAAAAAGCCGGCATCCGTCCGCTGCCGCTAAGACGGCAGATGGATGCCGGCTCTTCCAGTTGGATCAAGCCGATGTCTTTTCGTTATCAGAGTCATTGCCGACCGGATCGCCATTCTCATCAAGGAGAAGCGGCTCAGCTCCGTCGGTGACAGAATCCTTCGTGATGATACAGTCCACCACATCCTCGCGGGATGGTAGGTCATACATGACATCGAGCATGATTTTCTCGATGATCGACCGGAGTCCGCGGGCGCCTGTCTTGCGCTCGATCGCCTCTGCGGCGATGGCACGGAGCGCCTCATCTTCGAAGGTCAGGCGGACACTGTCCAGCTCGAGCATCTTCTGATATTGCTTGACGACCGCGTTTTTCGGCCCGGTGAGAATCTGGACAAGCGTGTCCTCATCCAGCTGTTCCAAGCTGGCAAGAACCGGCAGACGTCCGATAAATTCAGGAATCAGGCCGTAGCGCAGCAGGTCTTCCGGAATCAGGCGGGAAAGCAGCGATTGTTCGTCGTCCGCATTCGCCTTTTCGGAGCCGAAACCGATGACCTTCTTGCCGATCCGGCGCTTAATGATGTCTTCAATGCCATCGAAAGCTCCGCCCACAATGAACAGGACATTCGTCGTGTCAATCTGGATGAATTCCTGATGCGGATGCTTGCGGCCGCCCTGTGGCGGAACACTCGCAACTGTGCCTTCAAGGATTTTCAGGAGCGCTTGCTGCACGCCTTCTCCGGATACATCGCGTGTGATCGACGGGTTCTCGGATTTCCGGGCAACCTTATCGATTTCATCAATATAGATGATGCCTTTTTCGGCACGCTCGATATCGTAGTCCGCTGACTGGATCAGCTTCAGCAAAATGTTTTCGACGTCCTCGCCTACATAGCCGGCTTCCGTCAGTGATGTAGCGTCCGCCATGGCAAACGGCACATCGAGAATGCGTGCCAAAGTCTGGGCAAGGAGGGTTTTCCCGCTGCCTGTAGGCCCGATCAGCACAATGTTGGATTTCGCCAATTCCACGTCGTCAATCTTGGAGTTGGAGTTGACACGCTTATAATGGTTATATACCGCAACGGACAATGCCTTTTTCGCACGGTCCTGCCCGATCACATACTCATCGAGGATTGTCTGGATATCGCGAGGTTTCGGAACATCCTTGAGTTCGAAGCCTTCTTCTCCGGTGCCGACTTCCTCTTCGACGATTTCGGAGCAGAGCTCGATGCATTCGTCACAGATATAGACACCCGGACCGGCAACCAGTTTGCGGACCTGTTCTTGTGGTTTGCCGCAGAAGGAGCAGTTCAGGTTTTCATTTTCATCGTTGAATTTAAACAAAGTCGTTCACCCCTATTCAAGTGACAATCTTACAAGATTGCCTAATCGTTGGCAAACATTTCGTACCGGGTACACCTGGCGCGAAAAAAGCTCCCCAATGTATGAAAGAAGGCGCTGGAGTCAACCGGCGCCTGTTTCTTTCATTTTTTTGCCCCTGATGGCAGAGGTGGATTATTCGCTGATTTTTGCGTTTTCGACGAGGAATTCGATCGTCTTCTTGAAACGGATGTCGTTTTCAAGCATTTCCGTGCCGCCGAGGATCTGCTTGATCTGCTCGGTGTCCATGTTGAACTGGCCGGACATTGTCTTGAGCTCTTCCTGGATATCTTCTTCTCCGACAGTCACGCCTTCCGCTTCTGCGATGGCTTCGAGGACGAGGGATACACGCACGCGCGTTTCCGCATCTTCCTTCATCTGTGCACGGAGTGCCGCTTCGTCCTGTCCGGAGAACTGGTAGTACAGGTCGAGTGTCATGCCCTGCTGCTGAAGACGCTGGCCGAATTCCTGGATCATGCGGTCAACTTCGCCTTCTACCATCACTTCAGGAATTTCGATGTCTGCGTTTTTCGCAGCCTGCTCGACAAGCTCATCGCGGAGAGCCGCTTCGGATGCGTCTTTCTTTTCTTGAGCTGTCTGTTCCTTCATCTTGCTGCGCAGCTCGTCAAGGCTTGCAACTTCGCTGTCGATTTCTTTTGCGAACTCATCGTCAAGCTCCGGAAGTTCGCGGGATTTCACTTCATGTACCGTCACTTTGAATGTTGCCGGCTTGCCCGCGAGTTCCGCTGCGTGGTATTCCTCAGGGAAAGATACTTCCACGTCTTTGGATTCGCCTGCTTTTACGCCTGTCAGCTGCTCTTCAAAGCCTGGGATGAAGCTGTTGGATCCGAGTTCAAGCTCGTAGCCTTCCGCTTTTCCGCCTTCAAATGGCTCGCCGTCCGTGAAGCCTTCGAAGTCGATGACAACCGTGTCGCCTTCTGCTGCCGGCTCGTCTTCTTTGATGACGAACTCAGCATTGCCCTGGCGGCGGTCGTTCAGCTGCTCTTCGATTTCTTCGTCAGTGACAGCTGTTTCCTGGCGTTCAACCTCAAGGCCTTTGTACTCGCCGAGCTTGACTTCAGGCTTGACTGTTACGTTCGCTTTGAAGACGACCGGCTGTCCGGCTTCGATCTGTTCGACATCGATTTCCGGCTGTGCAACCGGGTTGATGCCTGCTTCGTCGATTGCGTTTGTGTAGGCCTCAGGCAGGACTGCATCGATTGCATCCTGGTAGAGGGATTCTACGCCGAACATCTGCTCGAAGATTTTGCGCGGAACTTTCCCTTTGCGGAAGCCCGGTACGTTTACTTGCTTGACGACCTTCTTGAATGCCTGATCCAGACCTTTGCTGAATGTTTCTGCCGAAACTTCAAATGTGAGGATACCCTCATTACCTTCTTGCTTTTCCCAATTTACTGCCATGTTTACATACCTCCAGACGATATAATTCGCTTTTTGAGCGCTTGTGTTCACTGGTTTGACAACTTTCTCAGTATAGCACAGATGAGTGCATATTCAAGAATTTCATAGCTGCCGGCCATTGTGGAATAGTTCGATTTTGTTGATGAGGTCTATGACCGGGTGTGCCCCGGCATCTGTACCGTCAAACAGGCTTTCTATATATGTATGGTACGCATCCGCGACCTCCGCCGAGGAGTGCCCGGGCCATTCGAACGGATACGCGGTGAACCGGTAAGTTCGCAGAAGCTGGACGGCGATCTGCTCCTTGGACGGATCCTGTGTAAACAGGTCTTTCAGGATGTCCTCCACCTCTCCGGCTTTCTGCATATCACCGGGACCCGGGAGACGTGCCGGGATGACGGTTTCCCGGACGCCGAACTTTTGTACGGTCACCGGAGAATCATATCCGATTCCCGCAAGAAGGACAAGTGCATACGTCACTACAAGCGGCAGCGCAGACTCATGTTCCACCAGCCCGGCAAGGAAGCCGGACCATTCGGGAAGCTCGCTGTCAGGAACGGATGAAAGGCATTCGTGCTGCTCACCTTCCGGCAAAGCAAGAAATTTTTCCAGATCCGGCGGCCCTTCCGGCGTATCGGGCGGCTCTTCATAGCGGTCAAGGAGCCTCCGGTTCAGGCCCTGAAGATAAACAAACTTTTCCCGGCGCTCCTCCGGAATGATCCCTTCTTCAAGCAGTGCGGAAATCGTGTCCTCCACTTCATCATAGTCCCGGAGCTGAATGCAGATGGACAGATAAAGCTCCATTGCTTCGATGTAGTTGGAAGGACCGGCCTGCAGATACCGTGTCGCGGCCTCTTTGGCTTCCGCGTACTCACGAAGTTCATAAAGCGCGACGGTGAGGGCCCCGAGAAGGCTTGCATGCCCCGGCTCGTAGGAAAGGGCCTGGCGGATGAGGGGGGCCGCCTCATCATAGCGTTCCTCGGAGACCGCGCGCAGGCCATCATCCATCAGCCGTTCGAATGTACCCGGCATCACGATGACCTTGCCGTGTTTTCTGAGCTGGCGTCTCTTCCTGCGCATCAGTCCCACCCCCTTCTTTTCATCAATGATAGCATAGCCGCAAGACGCTGTGCATATGCTTTTGCGTCACGCAAAATCCCATGTAAAACGGTTTCCCGGCCGAAAAACAAAAAGCACCGCCTCCGGCGATGCTTCTGACGTCCCAGGAGGGATTCGAACCCCCGACCGACAGCTTAGAAGGCTGTTGCTCTATCCTGCTGAGCTACTGGGACAAGGAAAAGGCAACCTTCCGGCTGCGCAAGACAAAGATAATTATAGGGTCCTTGCCGATGAAAGTCAACGGCGTTTCTTAAAATCAGTAAAGACAGCTGTATCTGCCACTTTTCCGTCGGGATGAAGGAAGCTGACCGAGACACCGCCGGCCTCCCCTTCGATCACCGCATAAGTTGCCGGACGCCCTGACGGAGGCCTGTGGGTGCTGCCCGGATTCACATAAAGGACGCCGTTCTGCACTTCGGCACCATACAGGTGGGTATGGCCGAACAGGACAATGTCCGCACCGGTTTCTTCTGCCCGATACTGGATGGGCAGCATGCCGGACTTGACCCGCTCCAGATGGCCGTGCGTGACGAGCACCCGGAACTCTCCCGCCTCAAACATCCGATGCTCCTGAAGTCCGTCAGGGTCACAGTTGCCTTTGACCGAGATCATCTGTCCGAGCAGTTCATCATGCGCGGAGAGTTCACTGTCTCCGCAATGGACGAGATGATCCGCGTCAAGCTGCTTGTCCAAAAACTGCCGGACCGTTTTCACGTCACCATGGGAATCGCTCATCACTGCAATCCGCCAAACGGTCATGGCCTTTCCCCGAACACTTCACCGGCTTTTTCTTCAAGCTTGCGGATGGCTTCGCCCCGGTGTGAGACAGCCGCTTTTTCTTCAGGGGTCAGCTGGGCCATCGTCCGTTCTTCTGTCGGCACATAAAAGATTGGATCATAGCCGAACCCGTTTTCCCCTGCCGGTGCCCTCAGGATGCGCCCTTCACATGCCCCTTCGAAAAATCGTGTTTCGGTTCCTGGTGCGGCAATGGCAAGCACGCACACAAAGCGTGCAGTGCGTTCTTCGTCCGGTACTGCAGACAGGTCGGAAAGCAGCTTCTCGATATTCCGTTCATCTGTAGCCCCCTCGCCGCTGTAGCGGGCAGAATAGACACCGGGCTTGCCGTCCAGGGCATCCACGGATAGTCCGCTGTCATCCGCAATCACCATTTTGCCGAGCTGTGCGGCCACCGTCTCGGCCTTGAGTGCGGCATTTCCCCTGAATGTTGTGCCCGTCTCCTCGATATCGAGATCAGGCGCCACGTCGAAAAGTGTCAGAACCCGGATTCCATACGGGGATAACAGCGCTTCAAAATCCTTTGCCTTTCCCCTGTTTTTCGTTGCGATGATCACTTCATTCATCAGAACCACTCCTTCCGCACGGCATTTGCCGTCTCATCGTATCATAACCGTTCCGGGACGGCGAAAAACCCGAAGCTCCACCGGCTCCGGGCACTTTGCCGCCCAACAATCATCGTTGTGTATTTTTCAGTTCCATTCTTCGCTTCCTGCCTTCTTTCATGCCTGCATGCAGCTTGGACAGCATGCCGGAAAGCAGGACGACTTCCTCTGCCGAAAAGTCGGACAGCACGGCCTGGAGATCCTTCTGCCGTTTTTCGATGACTTCCTGGATGATGCGCTCCCCGTCCTCGAGCAGATGAATCCGGACGACACGGCGATCCTGATCGTCACGCACCCTCTTTACAAGGCGGTTCTTCTCCATCCTGTCAACGAGATCGGTTGTCGTCGAAAAAGCCAGATACATCTTGTTCGACAAGTCGCCGATCGTCATGTCTCCGTGTTCGAGCAGCCATTGCAGTGCCACGAACTGGGGTGGAGTAATCGGATAATTGTCAAGAATCTCCCGACCGCTCTGTTTGATCAGTGCCGAGATATGCCGAAGCTCTTTTTCGACGAACGCGATTTCTTCCCCGTCGTGCTGCAGGTCCTCTCCGTTCAAGCCAGCCATCAACTCACCACTCCCGAAACCGTTTGAATAGTTACATTGTGAACGGTTTCGTGCGGAATGGCAAGTATATTTAGTCAAGCGAGAGTTCCGAAAGCCGGAGAAGCTCGACTATTGCCTGAGCGCGTCCGGATACCCCTAACTTCTGAATGGTGTTTGAAATATGATTCCGGACGGTCTTTTCGCTGATCCCCAGCTTGGCTGCAATTTCTTTCGTTGTGTGATCCTTCACCAACAGCTGGAAGATTTCTCTTTCCCTTCCGGTCAGCAATGAACGATGATGCAGCTCATCCGCCACGTAGCGCCCCTCCCCTCAACTCTTCATCGTAGAGTATGAAGGGACGGGTCCGGCGGTGACGGCGTTTGCCCGGCTTTCGAATGTTTATCGGACGATGGAAGATGCGGCACCGAGTGCATCAAGTGCCTTGTCGGACCAAGGCAGCGGTTTTCCTGTCTTCCTGCTGACCTGGACAATCGTTCCCCGGCCGGTAAATGCAGGCTCCCCGTCAGGGCCGGCCGCCAAGTAATGGATGTCCAGGGAAGTGCTCCCGACCCTTGCCGTTTTGACGTGGATATCCAGTTGCTCATCAAAAAACACCTGTTTCAGGTAATCGCATTGCAGATCTGCGACGACCGTGATTGCGCCCTCCTCCGAATCCAGCCAGTTTTCCATGAGACCGAGATGTTTCAGATATTCGATCCTGGCATGTTCAAAATAAGTGAAGTTGACCGTATTGTTCAGGTGTCCGAACATATCCGTCTCGGAAAAACGGACGGTGACCGGAACCGAAAAGTTGAATCCCTGCTTCCATTCCTCGAAATCTCCGATGTATGATGCCCTCATGATCCTTTTCCTCCAATCAAAATGAATGACTATTCATTCTACTATGATAACAGATGGAGTCCCGGTTGGAAACAGAAGGCATGCCCCTACTATATAAGTCAACGACCGGATGTGACACGGCATGGACGCTCGTTTCGGGCATAAAAAAACCCCCGCATTCCGGACAGGCCGGTGCGGGGGTTGTGCGCAGCATCAGTCGACCATGTGGTCGGAGCCGAAGAAGCGCTTGAAGGAATAAACAGATGCCGCGCGGTTCATCGCAGCGATCGAAGTAGTGAGCGGAATGCCTTTCGGGCAAGCGACCACACAGTTTTGCGAGTTACCGCATTCTGCGAGACCGCCGTCCTGCATAAGGGCATCCAGGCGCTCGTCACGGTTCATCGCGCCTGTCGGGTGCGAGTTGAACAGACGGACTTGAGAAATCAGCGCAGGGCCGATGAAGTTCGTCTTGTCGTTGACGTTCGGGCATGCTTCGAGGCAGACGCCGCAAGTCATGCACTTGGAAAGCTCATATGCCCACTGGCGCTTGCGCTCAGGCATACGCGGGCCTTCTCCGAGGTCATACGTACCGTCGATCGGAACCCATGCTTTGACCTTCTTGAGCGAGTCGAACATGACTTCACGGTCAACGACCAGGTCGCGGACGACCGGGAACGTACGCATCGGTTCAAGCGTGATCGGCTGGGTCAGCTGGTCGACAAGCGCCGTACACGACTGGCGCGGGCGGCCGTTGATGACCATCGAGCAGGCACCGCAGACTTCCTCCAGGCAGTTCATTTCCCATTGGATCGGGGAAGTCTGCTTACCTTCAGTGTTCACCGGGTTCCGGCGGATTTCCATGAGCGCCGAAATGACGTTCATGTTCTGGCGGTAAGGGACTTCGAACGTTTCCCAATAAGGGCTCGATTCCGGGCTATCCTGACGCTGGATTTTAAAGCGGACGGTCTTAGCGGCCGTCGCCTCATTCCGTTCCTTTACAGCAGTTTCAGCCATTGTTATACGTCTCCTTTCGCAGAGATCAGTGCTTCGATGTATAGTCGCGCTTACGCGGCTTGATCAGGGATACATCGACATCGGCATACTCGAACTTCGGTGCGTTGGCGCCGCCGTTGAACGAAGCCATTGTCGTCTTCAGGAACTCTTCATCGTTCCGCTCAGGGAAGTCCGGCTTATAGTGCGCGCCGCGGCTTTCGTCACGGTTAAGTGCTCCGATTGTAATGACCCGTGCCAGGTAAAGCATGTTCTTCAGCTGGCGGGTAAATGCCGCACCCTGGTTGGACCAGCGGGAAGTATCATGGACGTTGATATTTTCGTAGCGTTCGAGGAGTTCCTGGATCTTGTAGTCCGTCTCCTGCAGCTTGTCATTGAAGCGGACGACCGTGACGTTATCGGTCATGATCTCGCCGAGTTCCTTATGAAGGACATAGGCGTTTTCCTTGCCGTCCATCTTCATGATGTCTTCCCACTTCTGCCCTTCCGACTTGATTACGTTATCGTAGATCGTCGAAGATAGGTCTTCGGCATGCTTGTCGAGGCCAGCCATATACTTGACGGCGTTCGGCCCTGCAACCATACCGCCGTAGATTGCGGACAGGAGGGAGTTCGCACCAAGACGGTTTGCGCCGTGCATGGAGTAATCCGCTTCACCTGCAGCGAAGAGGCCCGGGATGTTTGTCATCTGGTCATAGTCGACCCAGAGGCCGCCCATCGAGTAGTGGACCGCAGGGAAGATCTTCATCGGCACTTTGCGCGGATCGTCGCCGGTGAATTTCTCATAGATTTCAATGATGCCGCCGAGCTTGATGTCGAGCTCGCGGGAATCTTTGTGGGAGAGGTCAAGGTATACCATGTTCTCGCCGTTGACACCGAGCTTCTGGTTGACGCACACATCGAAGATTTCACGAGTCGCGATATCACGCGGTACGAGGTTACCATAAGCCGGATATTTTTCTTCGAGGAAGTACCAAGGCTTGCCGTCCTTGTAAGTCCATACACGGCCGCCTTCGCCGCGTGCCGACTCGGACATGAGACGGAGCTTGTCATCCCCAGGGATTGCCGTCGGGTGGATTTGGATGAACTCGCCGTTCGCGTAGGTTGCGCCCTGCTGATAAGCGATTGCTGCAGCGGAGCCTGTGTTGATGACGGAGTTCGTCGATTTACCGAAGATGATCCCCGGTCCGCCGGTTGCCAGGATCACGGCATCCGAACGGAATGTCTGGATTTCCATCGTTTTCAGGTCCTGCGCGACAACGCCGCGGCAGACTCCTTCCTCGTCCTGGACGATTCCGAGGAACTCCCAGTTTTCATACTTCTTGACGAGGCCTTCCACTTCAAAGCGTCGGACCTGCTCGTCCAGCGCGTAAAGAAGCTGCTGGCCGGTCGTCGCGCCGGCAAAAGCCGTGCGGTGGTGGAGCGTTCCGCCGAAACGGCGGAAGTCGAGCAGACCTTCAGGAGTCCGGTTGAACATGACGCCCATCCGGTCCATCAGGTGGATGATTCCCGGAGCCGCTTCAGCCATCGCTTTTACAGGAGGCTGGTTCGCCAGGAAGTCACCGCCGTACACGGTGTCATCAAAGTGGATCATAGGGGAATCGCCTTCCCCTTTCGTGTTGACCGCACCGTTGATGCCGCCCTGCGCACAGACGGAGTGGGAACGTTTTACAGGAACGAGGGAGAACAATTCGACAGGTGTGCCTGCTTCGGCAGCCTTAATCGTCGCCATCAGGCCGGCAAGGCCGCCGCCGACGACGATCAACTTGCTTTTCGCCATTCTATCTTTCACTCCTCAGTTAGATCAAAGTAGGTGACACGGGACGCCAGTCATCACACGAATGCGAAGATGGCGCGGATGCCGATCACGGACAGGACGAGGAACAGGCCCATCATGACCAGCGTGGAGATGCGCTGCGAGCGCGGAGACTGTGTGATGCCCCATGTGACGAGGAACGACCAGAAGCCGTTAGCCAGGTGGAATGTTGCTGCAATGACACCGGCCAGGTAGAACGCGATCATGAACGGATTGGCAAAGATGTCCGCCATCATGTCGAAGTTCACTTCGGCGCCAAGCGCCTTCTGGATACGTGTCTGCCAGATGTGCCAAGCGATGAAAATCACGAGGAATACACCTGTGATACGCTGCAGCAGGAACATCCAGTTCCGATATGTACCGTAGCGGTTCGTGTTCGGCTTCGAGGTGAATGCGATGTACAGGCCGAAGAACGCGTGGAACATGAGCGGGATGTAGATGACAATCCACTCAAGCCATAGGACAAAAGGCAAATTGCCCATGAAATCCGACGCAGTGTTGAATGCCTCGACACCCTGCGTTGCAAAGTGGTTGATCACCAAGTGCTGCGTGAGGAACAGGCCAATCGGGATGATCCCCAAAAGCGAGTGCAGCCGGCGCAAGCCAAAATCAGAATCTCTCATGAAATCTTTTACCCCCCTTAGTACTGACAAACAGGCAGGCAAGGACGCCCCCACCTGGTGGCAGAAGCGGACATTGACTGCTTATTTCATCATGATTACAATAATAAGACATGACCATTGTACTCCTAGAGTAAAGTGAAATCAAGATGACGGTCACATTTTCGACAAAAGCCGCGTCAGCGGTTCCGGGGCAGCTAAAAAGCTTCCGGCAAAGTTTTTTAACGGAAGAGGCGAACATAAATGGAGTTAAAACCGGATCAGGAAAAAGTGGAACAAGCAGGGCCGACAGCGTTCGGCTATGCCCTATTCCGCGACCATATCCTTCCTTCCGTCCTGGGCAGGCATGAAGAAGAAATCCTCTACTGGGCAGGCAAAGAATTGGCCTCGACATTCCCGTTGTTCGAAATGGATGAAGCACCCGGCTTCTTCCGGGAAGCCGGGTGGGGAGAACTCGCGCAGGAGTCATTGGGCAAACGGGAAATCGTCTATATTCTTTCCCCCGATCCGGAGCAGGTAAAAAAAGGGACTCGCTGCTATACGGCGGAAGCCGGATTCCTGGCAGGCCAGTACCAGAAAATCAATGGCAAGAATTCCGAATGCAGACCGGAACCCGATCGCAGGCAGGGAATCGTTAAACTGATCCTGGCCTGGGAATGATTCACGAAAAACAATAAAGATGCCGTGCGACGATACCCTGCCGCACGGCATCTTTTTGATGTCAGTCCCATTTTAGGCGGTCATGGATCTGCCGGCTGTACTGCCTGAACGCCGAACTGTTGGTTTGAAGGCCTTTCTTGGAAAGAAGACTGTTCATTTTCCTCATCTGACTGTTATAGGCCTGTTCCAGCTCGCGCTTTTCTTCATCAGGAGCATGTTTGAGCCGGCTTCCCAGTTCGTTCATCTCCCTCTGAACAAACAGTGCCTCTTCATCATAGCCGCTGTTTTTCAGGATCCGGACGGCCATCCGGATGTCCGCGGGGACATGCTCCAGCTCATCCTTCGGCAGAGGTTTGCCCGCTCCCGGTAGATTTTCGAACTTTCCTTCCTCCCGCGCCCTGATGATGGCATCTTCAACGATTCTCCAGTTCATCCCGTCGCTCCTTTTATTCACCGGTCCCGGACTTCTTTGCTCCTTTTGTCTTTTCCTGTTCCTTAAAATACTGTTCCACTGTCTCTGCGACTGACTGCGGGAGGCCAGCTTCCTTCAGCTCGGCCACCCCCGCCGCGCGGATTTTCTTGACGGATCCGAAATGGCGGAGCAGCTGAGTTTTCCGCTTGGCCCCGACCCCCGGGATTCCGTCCAGCGAGGAAGTAAGGGATTTCGCCCCTCTTCTCTGCCGGTGGAATGTGATGGCAAACCTGTGCACTTCATCCTGGATGCGCTGCAGAAGATAGAAGGCTTCACCGGTACGGTTGAGCGGAACGACTTCCGGCGGATCTCCGTAAAGGAGAAGCGCGGTCTGGTGTTTGTCGTCCTTGGCGAGCCCGGCGACCGGGATATCGAGGCCGAGTTCGTCCTCGATCACTTCCCTGGCGGCACTGATCTGCCCTTTTCCGCCGTCGATGAGGACTAGATCGGGAAGCGGCAGGTTATCGCGCAGAACACGGACATACCTTCTGCGGACCACCTCGCGCATCGCTCCGTAATCGTCATGGCGTGCCGCTGCTTTTGTCTTGTATTTCCGATACCCTTTTTTGTCGGGGCGGCCGTCCACAAATGTGACCATCGCGGAAACTGCCTCTGCCCCGAATGTATGGGAGTTATCGAAAGCCTCGATTCGGAGAGGTGTCGCGATGCCCATCGCATCCCCAAGCTGTTCACATGCACCGACCGTGCGCTGTTCCCTCCGCTCGATCAGCTGGAATTTTTCCGAAAGAGCAATCTGTGCGTTTTTCTCTGCAAGCTTAACCATATCTTTTTTCTGGCCCCGCTGAGGCACGGTTACTTTGGTGTCGAGCAGCTGGCTGACGATTCCAAGATCGGTACCTTCCGGGAAAAAGATTTCCTTGGGCTGGAAATGCTCCGGCTTGTCATAGAATGACCCGATGAACGTCAGAAATTCCTCATCGGGATCCCTGTAGATCGGAAAAAGTGAAACATCCCGCTCGATCAGTTTGCCCTGCCTGATAAAGAAGACCTGGACGCACATCCATCCCTTGTTGACCGCAAACCCGAACACATCCCGGTCGGTCATGTCCGTAGTCGTCATTTTCTGCTTTTCCATGACCGCTTCGATATTGGTAATCTGGTCACGGTATTCCTTTGCACGCTCAAACTCCAACTTCTCCGCGGCTTCCTGCATCTTGCGGGACAGATCATCCTTCACTTCTTTGTATCCGCCGTTCAGGAATCTCGTGATGCCGTTTGTCATCTCCCTATAGGTCTCGTTGGAAACTTCATTGACGCACGGGGCCAGACACTGGCCGAGATGGTAATACAGGCAGACCCGGTCAGGCAATGTATTGCATTTGCGGAGCGGGTAAATACGGTCAAGCAGCTTTTTCGTTTCCTGCGCAGCATATGCGTTCGGGTACGGTCCGAAGTATTTACCTTTATCCTTCTTTACTTTACGCGTGACAATCAGGCGGGGATGGCGTTCCCCGGTCAGCTTGATATAGGGATAGGTCTTGTCGTCCTTGAGCATGATGTTGTATTTCGGATCATGCTTTTTGATCAGGTTAAGCTCCAGGATCAGCGCTTCAATATCGGAGGAAGTGACAAAGTATTCAAAGTCCTCGATTTCGCTCACGAGACGCTGCGTTTTGGCATCATGCGAACCCGTGAAGTAGGAGCGGACCCTGTTTTTCAGCACTTTTGCCTTCCCGACATAGATGATCGTGCCTTGCCGGTCCTTCATCAGATAGCAGCCCGGCTGATCGGGCAATATGGCCAATTTCTGGCGGATTGTTTCATTCATATCGTTTCACCTGCCAAAAAAACCGGGTACCTCTGAGGGACCCGGTCAACTTTCTGTTTCTTAAGCGTGCTGCTCGATAAACTGGACAAGCTTTTCCTTCGGATTGAAGCCGACGACCTTGTCGACGATCTCACCGTCTTTGAAAAGAACGAGTGTCGGGATCGACATGATGCCATATTTGCCGGCAGTCTGCTGGTTCTCATCAACGTCCACCTTGACGATCTGAACTTTGTCGCCGATTTCGGCATCCACTTCTTCAAGTACCGGCGCGATCATCTTGCACGGGCCGCACCATGTTGCCCAGAAGTCGACGAGGACGAGCCCGTCGGATACTTTCGTTTGGAAATCTTGATCGGTTGCGTGTTGAATAGCCATTTGATTACCTCCTCATGATTAACCACTCTCGGCTCATTATAGCACCTGCCCAAATGACGGGCGAATGTTCTGCCTGCATCCTGCAGATGTCCGAAGGCGCCCTATCTGCCTGCATCTCCAGTGTCTGTTTACCCGCTTCATCAAAAGCTATTCCGGGCATCGGCCGTTAAAAACGGGACTGCCCGCATCGGACAGCCCCGCTGATATTATGCGTTGACTTTGAGCTGTTTGATCTCTTCGATCATCATCGGGATGACTTCGAAAAGGTCTCCCACGATGCCATAGTCCGCAACCTTGAAGATGTTGGCTTCAGGGTCTTTGTTGATGGCGACGATGACTTTGGAGTTGGACATGCCCGCCAAATGCTGGATGGCACCGGAGATGCCTGCCGCGATATAAAGGTCCGGTGTGACGACCTTGCCTGTCTGGCCAATCTGGAGCGAGTAGTCGCAGTAGTCCGCGTCACATGCCCCGCGGGACGCGCCGATCGCGCCTCCAAGCAGGTCTGCGAGCTCTTTGAGCGGCTCGAATCCTTCCGCGCCCTTGACGCCGCGGCCGCCTGCCACGATGACTTTCGCCTCGGACATGTCGACACCGTCCGTTGCCTTGGTAACAACATCCTTGACGACGGAGCGCAGGTTCTGGATGTCCGCGCTCACGGATGCAACATCACCGGAGCGTCCCGCATCCTGTGCAAGCGGCTCGATGTTGTTCGGACGCACCGTGACAAATACAGTGCCTTCGTTGATCTTGACCTTTTCAAACGCCTTCCCGGAATAGATCGGGCGGATAAAGACCGCCTCATCGTCTTCCCCCTCGATATCCGTCACGTCGGATACAAGTCCGCTTTGCAGCTTCGCCGCGATTTTCGGCGACAGGTCCTTGCCGAGCGCCGTATGGCCGAAAACAATCGCTTCCGGCTCTTCCTGCTCGTGGACCGCCATGAACGCCTGGCCGTAGCCGTCTGAAGTGTAGTGCTTCAGGTGCGGGTGTTCAACAGCCACGACGCGGTCTGCGCCGTACTGGATCATTTCCTGTCCGAGATTCTGGACGGAATCACCGATCAGGACTCCGACGATCTCGCCGCCGCCGGAAATTTTTTTCGCCGCTGCTATCGCTTCAAACGAGACGTTACGCAGAGCACCGTCGCGTACTTCCCCTAGTACAATCACTTTTTTGGACATAGTTTACCCCTCCTGTATCGAATGTGCCGGTCGGCTCAGATGACTTTCGCTTCGTTGCGGAGCAGCTGGACAAGCTCCTTGACCTGGTCCTGTAGGTCTCCCTCAAGAACACGGCCGGCCTGTTTTTCAGGCGGCAGGAAGACATCGACGCGCTCGACCTTCACTTCAACATCATCTTCATCGAGATCGATGTCATCAAGCTCAAGCTCTTCGAGCGGCTTCTTCTTGGCCTTCATGATCCCCGGAAGGGACGGATAGCGCGGGTCGTTCAGACCCTGTTGGGCCGTCACGAGAAGAGGCATCTGGGCTTCGATCGTCTCGGAGTCGCCTTCGACATCGCGGACGACAGTCGCCTTGTCCCCGTCGATTTTCAGCTCGGTAATCGTTGTGACATAGTTGATGTCAAGCAGCTCCGCCACACGCGGTCCGACCTGACCGGAACCGCCGTCGATGGCTACGTTGCCGGCGATGATGAGGTCTGCATCTTTGTCTTTAAGATATTCCGCAATGATGGTCGAAGCACCGAACTCATCCAGCTCGTCCAGGTCGTCCTCTGTGTTGATCAGGACGGCCTTGTCAGCGCCCATCGCAAGTGCCGTGCGCAGCTGCTTTTCCGCTTCCTCGGAGCCGATCGTCAGGACAGTCACTTCCCCGCCGTGCTCGTCGCGGACACGGATTGCTTCTTCCACCGCATATTCATCATATGGGTTGATGATGAATTCAGCGCCGTCTTCGGCGATCTGGCCGTTCTGGACAGAGATTTTCTCTTCTGTATCGAATGTGCGTTTTACCAGTGCGTAAATGTTCATATTGCCTTCCTCCCCTTCGTGTCGATTACTTTCCTTGGAATACAGGTTTCCGCTTCTCGAGGAATGCGCTGATACCTTCCTTCGCATCCTCGGATGCAAAGACTTCGCCGAACGACTCCGCCTCCGCCTTTACTCCGTCATGGAAGCCGGCATGCTTGCCAAACTGCAGCATGCGGAGTGCAGCGCGGACGGATACCGGGCTCTTTTCCGCAATTTTCCTTGCGATATCGAGTGTACCCTCGAGCAGCTCTTCCTCGCCGAAAGCCCGGTTGGCCAACCCTGCCGAGACAGCTTCCTCGCCCGAGATCGGATCCGAGGTCAGCATCATTTCCGCGGCTTTTGCCGGGCCGACGTAGCGCGGCAGCCGCTGTGTGCCGGCAAACCCCGGAATCAGTCCGAGCTGAAGTTCAGGCAGACCGAGTTTTGCACCCGGAGTGACGAACCGCATATGGCAAGCCATAGCCAGTTCGAGCCCTCCGCCAAGCGCCGCTCCGTGGATTGCGGCTATGACCGGCTTCGGGAAGTTTTCAAGTCGTTCGAACACTTCCTGGCCGTTTCCTGCAAGCTTGGTGAAGCCGGCCGCATCCGGAACTTCAGTGAATTCCTTAATGTCTGCACCCGCCGAGAAGAAACGGCCTTCTCCGTGCAGCACGACCACCCGGACATCATCATCATGCTCGACGAGATCAAGCAGTTCGCCCACTTCCTTGACCAATCCTTTTGAAAGCGCATTCGCAGGCGGCCTGTTTATGGCAGCCAGCGCGATTCCGTCTTCCTTTGTCACTTTCAAGAATTCCACTGTCCACTCATCCCCCTTACTTGGCTTTCATGCCTTTCATGAGCAGCCTATGTACATCCGGCGCAAGTTTAATTAAATCATATTTCTGATCATTCATCACCCATGTGGTGGAAATTTCATCGATGGTGCCGAATACCATCTGCCTGGCGAGCCGGATATCCATTCCTTTTTCAAACTCCCCCCGATCGATCCCTTCCTGCAGGATGCGGTCGAGCATGGCCAGATAGTCTTTCAGGACGCCGTTGATCTTTAACCTCAAGTCCTTGTTGGACTGTCTGAGTTCCAGCTGTGTGACGATCGCGAGATGCCGGTCAGAATAAAGCACGCGAAAATGGTTATCAATCATACGGAATAGCTTATCTTCCGATGACATCTGCCCTTCTTCGAGTACGGGTCTGAGGTTATCCATGAAGATCGCCATCTTTTCACGGAAAACCGAGACGAGAATGTCTTCTTTGTTCTTGAAATACAAATAGATGGTCCCGTCGGCCACTCCCGCCTGCTTGGCGATTTTGGATACCTGAGCCTGGTGGTACCCGTTCTCCGCAATCGCGATTACGGCTGCATCCACTATCTGTCCATATTTCGGCTTATTCCGATTCAAAGGGTTCACCACCAAATAAAAAAGAAATATGAATGGCGATTCATTCATATTTCTATATTATTCTCTGTTCGATTGGATGTCAAGCCGTGTTCAGGAGATTACCTTTTCTTCTTCCAGCTTCTTTTTCTCTTCATCGATCAGGGAGCGGCGAAGGATTTTCCCGACTGCCGTTTTCGGAAGCTCGTCACGGAACTCGTAGAGTTTCGGAACTTTATAAGCGGCGAGGCTCTTCCGGCAATGCTCGTTCAGTTCTTCTTCCGTCAGTCCTGCGCCTTCCTTTTTCACGATATACGCCTTGACCGTTTCCCCGCGGTACGGATCCGGGACCCCTGCGACGACGCATTCGGCAACGTCCGGATGCTCATAAAGGACTTCTTCGACTTCCCTCGGATAGACATTATATCCGCTTGCGATGATCATGTCTTTTTTGCGGTCAACCACGTAGAAGTATCCGTCTTCGTCCATATAGCCGAGATCTCCGGTAAGCAGCCAGCCGTCTTTCAGGGTTGCTGCTGTTTCTTCCGGACGGTTCCAGTAACCCTTCATCACCTGCGGGCCACGGACTGCAATTTCCCCCACTTCCCCCTGCTCCGCAGGTTCCGTCGTCCCTGCCTTGAACACCGCCGCTTCCGTGTCCGGCCAAGGAAGGCCGATCGAGCCTTTTTTCCTTTCTCCGTCCCAGATCAGGTTGGAGTGTGTCACAGGGGAGGATTCGGAAAGTCCGTACCCTTCAACCAGCTTGCCTTTCGTGATTTTTTCAAAATGGGTCTGGATGTCCACCGGAAGCGGAGCGGAACCGCTCAGGCATGCTTTGATAGAAGATAGGTCATAATTTCCGATATCCGGATGGTTCAGCAGGCCGATATAAATGGTCGGAGCTCCCGGGAACAGGGTCGGCGACTGCTTGTCGATCAGTTTCAGGACAGTCTCGGGATCGAACTTCGGCACGAGCACCATTTTGTTCCCCTGGCTAACTGACAGCACCAGCACTGTCGTCATTCCATACACGTGGAAGAACGGCAGGATTCCGAGTACCACTTCTTCGCCCGGTTCGCATTTGTACATCCAGGCTTCGCACATCGCCGTGTTCGCAATGAGATTCCTGTGGGTAAGCATGACGCCTTTTGGTGAACCGGTCGTGCCGCCAGTGTACTGAAGAAGCGCAAGATCGTCCTGATCAATGTCCTGAAGTCCGATCGGCTCAGGCTGTGTCTTTTTCATGATTTCAGTGAAAAGGTGATTGCGGCCCCGATGCTCGACTTTAACCGTCATGCCGTATTCCCGCTTCTGCACAAACGGGTAAAGGACGTTTTTCGGGAACGGGAGATAATCTTTGATCCCCGTGACGATGACATTATCCAGAACCGTCTCGCCGATGACCTTGGAAACCCTCGGGAACAGGATATCCAGAGTGAGGATCACTTTGGCGCCGGAATCATTCATCTGGTACGCGAGCTCTTTTTCTGTATAAAGCGGGTTTGTCTGGACCACGACGCCGCCTGCATACAGGATGCCATAGAACGCAATGACATTCTGCGGACAGTTCGGAAGCATGATCGCGACACGGTCACCCTTGCCGATTCCTAGTCCCTTCAGGTAATTCCCGAACTTCAGGGCGGATTCGTACAGCTCCTCGTAGCTTACTTGCCTGCCGAGAAAATGGATGGCCGTTTTTTCGGGATACTTGGATGCCGAACGGGTCAGGCCGTCCTGAAGCGGTTCATCAGGGTAATCGAGTGTCGGCGGAATTCCTTCGGGATAGTTCTTGAGCCATGGTTTTTCCGTCATGATCAGACCCCTTCCTTAGAATCGTTAGAAAATTCCTATTACTATCTTACCTTATGATGAATGCGCTTTCAACAATCAATGAAAAAAGACGCAGGTTCTTCCTGCGCCTTTGTGAACAGATGGCCTGCCGTGCTTTTTCCACGCGGTTTTGTACCAAACCCGTTTCAGAAAAATAGCCACCAGATGCCGACGATGAGGAAGCCGGCGCATAAAACCAGCAATAACTTCGCCAGTTTGATCATGTCCATACCATTGTACCGCCTTTCGGGACGGATCCGGAAATCAGGTGATGCTTGCAGCGATGACATAGCTCAGCCCGACCGAGATGATAAGGGAGATGAGTCCCACTGCCCGGTTGCCGTTTCCGATTTCTTCGTCCACATTGAACCGGGGGGTCAGGAACTCAAAAAGCCAGTAGGCCATGATGAGGAGGAAAAAGCCGAATCCTCCCCACGCGAGCATCTCAGGCAGCGAAGAGTGCTGCTGGATGGAATGGCGGAAGATGTTCGCCACTCCAAAAATTTTACCGCCTGTCGCAAGCGCGACCGCCACATTTCCGTTTTTGATCTCTTCCCAATTCTTATATTTCGTCACGACTTCAAATATTACCATTGATAAGACCAGGCAGAGGACCGTGACGCTGAAATAACCGGTGGTCTCCACTAGCGGGTGTGACCAGAAGCTTGATAGCAGCATTCCGTTTGCTCCTTTGCTGTTTAAATACCTATACGGAAAACAGACGGTGAAGTTTCATCTCTGGGGGAAATAAAGTTTACCCCGGTCTTTTTCCTATATGGGTTATTTCAGCTCGACCACGGTGACACCGTACCCGCCTTCGCCCGCTTCACCGAATCGGAAGCTCTTGACTCTCGGATGGCGGCGGAGGAACTTCTGGATTCCCTCGCGGAGTGCGCCAGTGCCCTTTCCGTGAATGATCGATACACGCGGATAGTTGGCGAGCAGCGCATCATCGATGTATTTCTCCGCCCTGCCGATGGCATCCTCGTAACGCTCGCCGCGGAGGTCAAGTTCAAGCTTCACACCGGAACCCGACCGGCCGCGGACTGCATTGACACTGACGGTGTCCTTTTCTTTTTCCGGCTTGATGTACTCCAGGTCGGCCTCATCGATTTTCATCTTCAGGATGCCAAGCTGGACCATCCATTCGCCGTCAGACATCTTCTCGACAAGCGAACCCTTCTGCCCGTAGCTGAGCACTTTGACTTCGTCGCCGGTACGGAATTCCCTTTTTGCGGGCTTCGCCTTCTGTTTCGGCTTCTTTGCGATTTCCTCTTCAGGGACAGCACCTTCAAGCCGTTTTTTCGCATCGATAAGCTCATGTTCTTTGACGGATGCGCCGGCATTCAGCCTGAGTGCACGGAGCTCTGAAATGACCGTTTCCGCTTCCCTGCGCGCATCATCAACAATCTTCTTCGCTTTTTCCCTGGCCTTCTGCTCAAGAGTTTCCTTTTTTGATTCATATTCGGAAAGCCTGACCTCAAGCTGTTGTTTGAGTGTTTCGGATTCCTCGAGCACACGGGCTGTTTCTTCTGCATCTTTTTCCGCCTGCACACGGCTGGCTTCCAGAGAAGTGATCATCGTCTCCACCTCGTTCCGGTTTTCACCGGTAAACGTCTCAGCGTGACGGATGATCCGATCCGGCAGCCCCAGACGGCTGGAGATTTCGAACGCGTTGCTCCGGCCGGGAACCCCGATCAGGAGCCGGTAAGTCGGGCTCAGTGTCTCAACGTCAAATTCAACGCTTGCATTGACGACGCCCGGACGGTTGTATCCGTAGGCCTTCAGCTCGGGATAATGGGTGGTCGCCATGACCCTGGCCCCCCGCCCGTGGACTTCATCCAGGATGGAGATGGCAAGCGCCGCCCCCTCCTGGGGATCCGTTCCGGAACCGAGCTCATCAAACAGGACAAGGGATTCGGAATCGAACTTATGAAGGATGTCTACAATGTTGACCATATGTGAAGAAAACGTACTGAGGCTCTGTTCGATGGATTGCTCGTCACCGATATCTGCAAAAACATCCTTGAAAACGGCCATCTCCGATCCGTCCAGCGCAGGAATCGGGATGCCCGCCTGGGTCATAAGGGTACAAAGGCCGACTGTCTTCAGTGTGACGGTCTTGCCGCCCGTGTTCGGACCGGTGATGACGATGGCCGTCGTCTCCCTGCCGAATTCGATCGTGTTCGGGACGGCTTCCTCCCTCGTCAAAAACGGATGACGGCCTTTGACAAGTCGGATGTAGCCTTCATCGTTGACTTTCGGGACCGTCGCTTTATGTGCCATTCCATATTTCGCCTTGGCCAGCACAGCGTCCATATCACCCAAAATACGTACCAGGACAAACAGCTCATGGGCATGTTCCTGAACATGTCCGCTCAGCTCTCGGAGGATGCGTTCGATCTCTTCCTTTTCCCTTGCCTTCAGCTGGCGGATTTCGTTGTTTGCCTGAACGACGGCATCCGGCTCGATGAACAATGTCTGTCCTGAGGAGGACTGGTCATGGACAATCCCGCCAAAATGCGTCCGGTACTCCTGCTTTACGGGGATGACGTACCGGTCGTTCCGGATGGTGACGATCGAGTCGGACAGCATCTTCGAATTATTCCGGGTATACTGCTCCAGTTTTTCGCGAACCCGGCCTTCCTGCGTCCGGAGCTGCTGTCGGATGGAACGCAGAGCAGATGATGCACTATCCAGGACCTTGCCGTTCTCATCGATGCAGGCATTGATTTCATGTTCCAGTGCGGTCAGGACGGGCATCTCTTCCTTTTTCGCAAGGAATAGCGGAATTTCAATCTCACCTTCTTCAGAGATCGCTTCAAGGAACTGGCGGAGAATACGGCCGGCACGAATCGTGCTTGCCGTCTCCATCAGTTCACCGGCCCCAAGCGTACCGCCGGCCTGTGCGCGCTTGGCGTACATCCGGATGTCGAACAGGCCGCCCATCGGGACGTTTCCGCGGATGCGGTAAATGGCCAGCGCTTCGTCCGTCTCTGCGAGGAGCGAGCGGACATTTTCGATGTCGTCCGAAGGGACCAACTCACCGATCCGCGCCCGTCCGAGTGCCGATGTGCAATGACCGGTCACTTCGGAGCGGATTTTATCAAATTCAAGTGTTTTCAGGACCCGGGCCTCCATGTGCCCCACTTCCTTTCAGATCAAGTCTGTCTATTGATTCATTGCTTCCTGCCGAGGTGTGACAGGAAGCGGTCGAGTGTCCATGTATTGACGATCATATCGCGGTCCAGCCATGCACGTTGTGCGTAGCGCACTCCGGTATCCATATAGGACAGCTGTCCGACACTGTGGGCATCGGTATTGACAGCGATCGGCACGCCCTTTTCTGCGGCGAGCACAAGCCATTCTTCGGCGAGGTCCAGCCGGTACGGATTGGCATTCAGCTCGAGGATCTTGCCATACTCTGCCGCCCATTCGATCAATTGTGCCACATCGGGCGAGTAACCGTCACGGCGTCCGATGATGCGGCCTGTCGGATGAGCGATCATATCCACATGCGGGTTTGAAATTGCCGCGTGGAGGCGCTCCATGATCTTTTCCTGCGGCTGGCTGAAATTCGAGTGGATCGAAGCGATTACGAAATCCAGTTCAGAAAGCAGTTCATCGTCAAAGTCCAGTGTTGCATCCGGAAGAATGTCCATCTCTGTTCCGCAAAGCACGGTGATGCCGTCCAATTCCGCATCCACTGCGCGAACTTCACGGATCTGATCACGAAGGCGTTCAGGGGTCAATCCGTTTGCCACACGCAGATACCTGGAATGGTCGGTGATGACGATATGGCTGTAGCCGAGTTCGCGGCAAGCTTCCGCCATCTCACGGACCGACTCCGCTCCGTCCGACCAAACTGTATGCATATGAAGGTCCGAGCGGATGTCTTCCGGCCGGATCAGGGTTTTCAGTTCATCTGTGCGTTCCAGTTCCGTCCCGTCTTTGCGGACGGTCGGCGGGATAAACGGCAGGCCGAAATGTGCAAAGAAGTTTTCCTCCGAATCAAATGTCAGGACACTGCCGTCTTCTTGCTCCACACCATACTCGCTGATCTTTTCGCCGCGTTCTTTTGCGATCTGGCGCATCCGGACATTATGGTCCTTCGATCCGGTAAAGTGATGGATGGCACTCGCAAACTGTTCTTCCGAAACAAAGCGAAAATCCACATCCACCGGCTCATCTGCGTTGACGGTGACTGACAGTTTAGCTTCTCCGGAAGCATCGGTGCCAATGACAGGAAGCGCTCCTGCCAGCGCTGCATTGACCTGATCCGGTTTTTTTGTGACGATGATAAAGTCTAGGTCACTGCTCATTTCGGCTGTCCGGCGGTAGCTGCCTGTCACCATATAACGTTCCGCTTCGGGGATTGAGTCCAGCACGGTTTCGATCATCCGGACGACGGGTTCCAGCTGCCAGTGCGGCAGCTTGTCCGGTCGCTGCCCGAATGTCTCGAGCTCAGCCAGGATTTTTTCTTCCGTCTTCTTTCCGAAGCCGGAGAGTTTGCTGACCTCCCCTGCCTCGCATGCCGCCCTGAGCGATTCAGCGGAGTCGATGCCGAGCTCACCGCGCAGCTTGGCAATTTTCTTTCCGCCGAGGCCGGGGATTTTCAGGAGCGGGATCAGGCCGTCCGGAACCTGTTCGCGGAGCTCTCCCAGAAGCTCCGATTCCCCTTTTTCCAGCAGGTCGGTGATCACCGCGCCGGTGCCTTTTCCGATCCCTTTCAGAGACAGGATATCATCCATTTCGGCAAGGCTGCGCGGATCCTGCTCAAGTACACCGGCAGCTTTACGGAATGCTCCTACCTTGAACGGGTTTTCGCCCAGCAGTTCCATGTGGAGCGCAATTTCTTCAAGCGTTTTGATGATGATTTTCTTATTCACCGCCATCATTCCCCTTTCGGATAAAAAGCTTCCCTCATCGGAAGGGAAGCTCTCATTTTGTATAAATGTACCACCAGTTTTTCACCATTTCGGATATCACGGGTGTATGTTTCAGCATCGCTCCGGATAGAAGCGATGAATCGATCATGTTCTGGATAGCCGCGATCGGCACCATTGCCACGATATAAAGGATGAAAAAAAGGATCAGATAAAATTCCAGGAACCCGAGTGCCGCACCCGCGAAGGAATTGACCGTTCCGAGCACCGGCAGGTATTTCAGGAAATCAAAAGCGGACGCAATCAGATGCAGCACCAGCTTCACTGCCAGGAAGATGAATACAAAAGCGAGCAGGCGGTAGAATGTCTGGTCGAAATCAATGCTTCCGAATGCGATCCGGAGCGAGTTCCCCGCCTCTACAGCAGGATACGGGATCCAGAGCACGAACTTTTCGGCAAGCGGCTTATAGTACTTCCACGCGACAATCAGCGCGATGATGATGCCGGTCATATGTAGAAGCTGGACAATCAGGCCCCGCTTGTATCCCGCCACGAGGCCGCCCAGAAGAACGATCAGTATGATTAAATCAAGCATGCACGTGTCAGCCCTTCAGTTGGTTCAATTCGTTTTCAAGTTCTTCGATCCGCTCTTTGAGCTTGATCGAGTCATTGACCATATTTAGTGCGGTCAGCACCGCGATTTTCGGTGTATCCAAAGAACGGTTCTTCGATGAGATCTCGCGCATCATATCATCCACGAGTGAAGCGACGAGCCGCATATGTCCGACAGACTCTTTTCCTACCATCTGGTATGTCTGTCCATAGATATCGACGGACACACGGTTTTTTTCCGGTTCAGCCACTCCCGCCACCTCCTTGAAAAATCCCATACACCATATTACCATGAAAAGGCTTGCCGTGTGTAGGTACCAAACGGCGGAAGGATGAGAATCATGTCGAATGCTGTAATCCAGCTGGGCCCGGACCGGATCCGGGCACTCATGGCCCATTATGCAGGCTCCAAGATTGAACGGAATGCACCAGGCGTGGTGTTTGCGGCCAAGTCCGGAAGTGTATCCATCACCGCCTATAAGTCAGGCAAGGTATTGTTCCAGGGCGGAGGTGCGGAAGCGGAAGCCTCCCGTTGGGGAGGATCTTCCGGAAGCCCCGGCAAACCGGCTTCCCGGCCAAAAGGGGAAACACTCCCTGAAGGACTGGCCCGCATGTCGGTTCTCGGGTCGGACGAAACCGGCACCGGCGACTTTTTCGGTCCAGTTACTGTCGCAGCATGCTTTGTGCCGGATGAAAAAATCCCGCTTGCCGAAGAGCTGGGTGTTAAAGATTCAAAGATGCTGACAGATGCCTATATGCTGAAAATCGGACCGGATATCAAAGAGGCATTCCTGAACAGCGTGCTTGTCCTCCCCACCGAGAAATATAATACTGTCCAGGCAAAAGGGTGGTCACAGGGGAAGATCAAAGCTCTGCTCCATAACCAGGCGCTCAAGCATGTACTCAGGAAGATGGACGGGACAAAGCCAGATCATATTCTGATCGACCAGTTTGCGGAACGGGGCATCTACTATCGGCATATCGCTTCCGAACCGGAAATCATCCGGGAGAATGTGCTGTTTTCCACAAAGGCTGAAAACCTCCATGTGTCAGTTGCCTGTGCGTCGATCCTTGCCCGGGTGGCTTTCCTGGAAGAGATGGACCGGCTGAGCAGCCTCGCCGGCGTCACTTTGCCGAAAGGCGCCGGCAAACCGGTCGATGAAGCCGCGGCCAAAATCATTTTGAGAAAAGGCGATGACTTCCTGGCCTCAATCACGAAACGCCATTTCGCCAACACCCGTAAAGCTGCTGCGCTTGCAGCCAAGCGATCCGGGAAATCCTGAATGTGTTTTCCATGCCGTCCGGCTAATGTCGGACGGCTTTTTTGGATTCGTGCGCAAGTACGGGACGGTTTGGCTTTTCTTAAGCGAACTTCTGCGGATTCGGGTGGCGTTCCAATTTCGTACGCGAACTTCTTGGATTCGTACGCAAACTCGGGTGGCACTCCACTTTCGTACGCGAACTTCTGCGGTTCGTACGCAAACTCGAGTGGCACTCCACTTTCGTACGCGAACTTCTGCGGTTCGTACGCAAACTGGAGAAGCGTTCCACTTTCGTACACGAACTTCTGCGATTCGTACTCAAACTCGGGTGCGTTTCACTTTTCGTACGCGAACTTCCCGAATTCATACGCAAACTCGGGTGGCATTCCACTTTCGTACGCGAACTTCCCGAATTCATACGCAAACACGGGTGGCGTTCCACTTTCGTACGCGAACTTCCCGGTTTCATACGCAAACTGGGGTCGCGTTCCACTTTTCGCACGCGAACTTCCCGAATTCATACGCAAACTCGGGACGCGTTTCACTTTTCGTACGCGAACTTCCTGGATTCGCACGCAAACACGAAATGCAAAACAAGAAAACCATTAAAAGCCCCGCCGAAATGCCGGCGGGGCTTAATCAACAATCAGTTACGGGTTTGGGCGCCTTCTGCTTCGAGTGCGGCCACAATGCGGTTGTGCGCTTCTGTGACTTCTTCGTCCGTGAGCGTGCGTTCCGGATCCAGATAGGTCAGCGAGAATGCGATCGACTTCATGCCTTCTTCCATCCGCTCTCCTTCATACACGTCAAAGATGCGGACTTCTTTCAGCATGCTTCCCGCATTGGCGCGGATGGTGTTTTCAAGCGTGGCGGCCTCGACAGCCTTCGGCACGACAAGTGCGATATCACGGCTGATCGAAGGGAACTTCGGTACCGGTGTATACAGGAGCGGTTCCGTATCTTCATTCAGCAAGCGCTGCAGGTTCAGCTCAAAGACGATGGTCTCCTTCAGATCCCTTGCCTTCTGTTCGGAAGGGTGCAGCTGGCCGATGACGCCGACCTGCTGGCCATTCAAGAGAACGTCAGCCGTACGGCCCGGATGGAGTCCATCCATCTCCCCTTTGCGGAAGGACAGATTCTCCGAAAGGCCTAGCTTTGCGGCAAGCTCTTCAACGACGCCCTTAACCGAGTAGAAGTCCACTTGCTTATGCCCTTCTTGCCAGCCTCCGCCGGACCAGTCGCCCGTGATGGCCCCGGCGACATGCTCGACTTCCGTCGGCAGCCCGTCCTCACCTTCTCCGAGGAAGACGGATCCGACCTCATAGAGCGCAACCGAGCTTGTCTGGCGCGCTGTATTGTAGGTGACCGCCGCCAAAAGATGCGGCAGCAGGCTTTGTCGGAGAGTGCTCCTGTCTTCGCTCATCGGCATGAGCAGCCGGGTCACAGGTGCAGTTTCCAGCGCGAATTTCTGGGATTCCGATTCGGAAGTGAGTGAATAGGTGATCGCCTGATAAAGACCTGCGCCCTCCAGGTAGCGGCGGACTGTGCGCCGTTTTTCCTGGTACGGGCTGAGGCCGCCGGGAATGGATTCCGTCACCGGAAGGGTCGCAGGAATCTCATCATATCCATAGAGTCGGGCGATTTCTTCAACGATGTCCTCCGGGATGGTAATATCAACGCGCCGGGTCGGAGCATCAATGATGAACTGTCCGTTCACCGCTTCGTACGGGAACTTCAGCCGCTTTAAAATCTCTTCCATCTCTTCGAATGGGATCTTCATCCCGAGACGTTCGTTGATGAAGTCCGGAGAAACAGCGACCCTTTTGGGTTCTTTGTCCAGTTCATCGAACAGGACGGTTCCGGAAAGCACTTCGCCGCCTGCGAGCTCCGCCATGAGGGCAGCTGCCCGTTCACCTGCTTCAACGACGCGGTTCGGATCGACGCCTTTCTCAAAGCGGGTGCTGGCATCGCTGCGGAGGCCGAGCTCGCGGGACGTCTTCCTGACTGAGGCCGGACTAAAGTAGGCCGCCTCAATTACGACGGTCGTCGTGCCGTCATGGACTTCGGAGTTCGCACCGCCCATCACTCCTGCGATGGCAACCGGTTCGCGGCCATTTGTAATCACCAGGTGATGCGGTTCCAGGCTCCTCTCAGTGCCGTCAAGGGTTTCGATGACTTCGCCTTTGGCTGCATGCCGGACAGCAATCTCTTTCGTGCCGAGACGGTCATAGTCGAATGCGTGAAGCGGCTGACCGTATTCCATCAGCACGTAATTCGTGATGTCGACGATATTGTTGTGCGGACGGACACCGGCAGCCATCAGACGCGCTTTCAGCCATTCCGGCGATTCTCCCACTGTGACATTACGGACCACCTTGGCCGCGTAAAGCGGATTCGCTTCCGGTGATTCAATGCGGAGACCAAGCAGATCTGACGCCGGCACTGCCGCTTCGTCGTGCGCAGTTTCCGGCAGTGTGACTTCTTTGGACAAGATTGCGGCCGTTTCATAAGCCACGCCAAGCATGCTGAGCGCGTCCGACCGGTTCGGAGTCAGGTCGAGCTCGAGTACCGTATCATTCAGTCCGAGCAGACCGAGCGCATCCTGTCCGGGCCGGGATTCTTCAGGCAACACGTAGATGCCCGATGCATAGGCCTTTGGGACGACCTTTCCGTCGAAGCCCAGTTCTTGCAGGGAACAGATCATCCCGTGGGATTCCTCCCCGCGGAGCTTCGCTTTTTTGATCTTCATCCCACCCGGCAAACGTGCCCCAGGGCGCGCAACGATAACCTTCTGCCCGGCAGCGACGTTTGGCGCTCCGCAGATGATCTGGGAAGGTTCCTCCTCGCCTACATCGACCACGCAGATATTCAGCTTGTCCGCCTGCGGATGCTGATTGCATTCCAGCACATGCCCGACAACGATGTTCTTCAGCCCTTCCGAGCGGTTGTCGACTGCATCCACCTCGATGCCGGACCGGGTAATCTTTTCTGCCAGCTCTGCCGGCTCCACGCCTTCAATATCGACATATTCGCTTAACCAGTTCAGTGATACTTTCATGTATAGTCGTCCTCCTCAGCCTTCCGCCCTGCGGAATTGTCCGATGAACCGGAGATCATCCGTGTAGAAGTGGCGGATGTCTTCGATTCCGTATTTCAGCATCGCGATGCGTTCCGGCCCCATGCCGAAGGCAAATCCGGAATGCACTTCAGGGTCATATCCGCCCATACGGAGCACGTTCGGGTGAACCATGCCGGCTCCGAGAATCTCGATCCAGCCCGTCTTTTTGCAGACGTTGCATCCGGATCCTCCGCATTTGAAGCAGGAGATATCCATTTCTACGGATGGCTCCGTGAACGGGAAATAACTTGGGCGGAGCCGGATTTCCCGGTCTTCTCCGAACATCTTCTTAGCGAAGCGATCAAGCGTCCCTTTCAGGTCGCTCATGCGGATGTTTTCTCCGACGACAAGCCCCTCGATCTGCGTGAACTGATGCGAGTGGGTCGCGTCGTCATTGTCGCGGCGGTACACCTTGCCCGGGCAGATGATCTTAAACGACTTTCCTTCCTTCGCTTCCATCGTGCGCGCCTGCACAGGCGACGTGTGGGTCCTGAGGAGTACATCCTCGGTGATGTAGAACGAATCCTGCATGTCGCGTGCAGGATGGCCTTTCGGCAGGTTCAGCGCTTCGAAGTTATAATAGTCCTTCTCGACTTCCGGTCCTTCCGCGACTTCATAGCCCATCGAAATGAAGAAGTCTTCAATCTCCTCGATGATGCGAGTAAGCGGATGATGAGTTCCCGTTTTCACCGGCGTGCCCGGAAGTGTTACGTCGATCGATTCCGCCTCCAGCTTCCTCGTCACCGCCTCTTCCTCGAGTGCCGCCATCCGGCTTTCAAGCTCGGCAGTCACCTCACCGCGAACCTCGTTGACGAGCGCACCCATTTTCGGCCGGTCTTCGGCCGGGAGCTTGCCCATCCCTTTTAGCAGGTCCGTGATCGGCCCCTTTTTACCCAGGTATTTGACCCGGACATCGTTCAGCGATTTCACGTCTGACGCTGAAGCGATAGCCTCTAGCGCTTCATTCTTTAACTGTTGCAGCTGCTGCTCCATTCATATTCTCCTTTCGTTAACCAGACTGCCGCCTGCTCTCCGGTTGCGGGCATACAAAAAGCCCCGCCCCAACAAAGGGACGAGGCTGAACTCGCGGTACCACCCTGATTACCGCACACGGGTGCGGTCACTCGGACAGGATAACGGCTGTGTGCCGGCTCGCCTTTACAGCTGATGCTGGTCCCGGCGGCAACTTGCGGGGTGAACTTCGGCGCCTTCTGATCACCGGCGCTTCCAGTCTCTGGCGCCGGCTCCCTGTCATCCGATAGGGTGCCTACTCTTCCCGCTTAATGTCTTTGGTCATTTACCCATTCAGTATATCGGAACATTCTGCCGGGGGTCAAGCAGGTTCAGGCACGCAGCGCATAGAGCAGAATTCCCGTCGCGACCGCCACATTCAATGACTCCGCCAGACCCCGGAGAGGAATCATCAGTTTCCTATCTGTTTCCGCAAGCAGTTCCGGATTGACTCCGCTTCCTTCATTCCCGACAATCAATGCAAAACTTTCACTTTTCCCGGGTTCATCATAGGCGACCGCGCCTTCAAGGGCAGTTCCAAAAACCTGGATACCCCTGCTTTTCAGTTGAAGCACGATGTCCTGGAGCTCGCCCCTGACCACAGGCAGATGAAAGTGCGATCCTTGAGCGGAACGGACGGTCTTGGGTGCATACGGATCGGCGCTGCCTTTCCCCAGTACCACGGCATCGATGCCGGCTGCATCGGCTGTGCGGATCATCGTGCCGATATTGCCCGGATCTTGTACAGCATCGACGAGAAGTAGGGTTTTCCAACTTTCCTGCTCGTCCGCGGTCACTTCCGGAATGCGGCACTGTGCATAGATCCCCTGGGGATGCTCAGTATCCGTGATTTCCCGCTCGACTTGGGAGGTGATTTCAATCATCTGGATCTCATCGGTCTCCCAATAGTCCGGGACGTCAACGCCTTCCCTGACAATCAGCGCAAGTACGGCGCCTTCTTTTTTAAGTGCTTCTTCAGCCAGGTGTTCCCCTTCCACGAGGAATTCACCGGTTTTATCACGCTCTTTCCTTGTGTTGACCAACTTTTTCCAATGTTTCACAAGCGAGTTCTGTGTGGATTCAATACGCTTCAATCTGTGACACCTTCCGTCATCCGTTATTTGACTTAAGTGTAGCAAAACAGATGTATAGCCGGCGAGCAAAACGGAAAACCTTTCCGCAGGAGGGTGATGAATATGAATTTTCAGATCCGCGATGCCATTACGGCCAATATGCAGGGGAATACCGCGGATGACATCCGCGGCGTCATTGATGACGCCATCTCTCGCGGCGAGGAGCATCTGCTTCCGGGACTCGGCGTGATCTTCGAGAAATTCTGGCAGCAGGCCGACGCCGCCGAAAAGCAGAACGTCCTGGCCGACCTGGAAAATGCATTCGGCAAAAAGGTACAGTAAGCCGCTGGTTCCGGCGGAGCTATCAGCAGACAAGCTGGTTCCGGAAGTCATATTTCTGGAACCAGCTTGTTTTCTTTTATAATTCTTAGCAAATTAGAGATGTTTTTAATTTCCGTTTCGGGCGGACGCTTTCCGCGGGGAAGGTATCGAGCCCCTTCCAGGGTCTCTCCACGCTTCCTTTTCCGCAGGAGTCGCCGCCCTTCACTACAATCAACAACTAGTTCAATAACCTTATTAAGCTTCGAGTTGGGCAGTTTTTCAGTACAACTTCGTCAAAACCAAGAATGATAACAAATTGAAGCGGATGGCCCGAGACTCCTCGAAAATGCTACGCATTTCCTTCATGCGAGGCAGATTCGAGGAGGTTTCTCTGTCCCGTAGGAAACGCGTTAATCAAAGACCCCAAGGATATTGCGCAATGCTCCGCTCCGCTGCTTTGCTCGCAGGAATCTTCCGCTATGCCATGTACACAAACGCCAGTCTCCATTGACTGCCGCGCAACGCTGAGCTTATGCACGCAGATGCCAATCTGCGTGTTGGCATCGGCTGAGGCAACGCTCGAGGACTAATTGACGCCGTCACGGAGAACGGCGTCTGTGCTCAAAAGCCGAGCGTTGACCGACAAGGCCCGCAGCGGAAGTACAGAGGTATTGGAGTATAAAAAACTGCAGACGAAGGAGTAATCAACTCGCTTTGTCTACAGTCTGGGGGCTGTCCAATAAGTATTAATACAATAAAAACAGCAAACGGCACGGACTCTGGTCGCTTACCGCGGGCCTGCAACGAGCCCCACGTAAAGCGGGTCTCGACAGCCCGGCTTTTCCCGCAGGTGTCTCCCGGCGTCCGTGCCGTTTGCTATATTAAGTTCTGAATCCGACTTTTCGGACATCCCTTTTACATATCTGCTTACAGAATCGATGCAAGTACCGCTTTTTGTGCGTGGAGGCGGTTTTCAGCCTGCTGGAAGATGTAGGAGTTCGGGCCGTCGATGACAGACGCAGACACTTCTTCCCCGCGGTGGGCGGGCAGGCAGTGCAGGAACATGAAGTCGTCCTTTGCATGTTTGACGAGCGCGTCATCGACCATGAAGCCATTGAATGCCTCGAGCCTTGCTGCCGCTTCCTCCTCCTGCCCCATGCTGGTCCAGGTATCGGTATAGACGGCATCCGCCCCGCTGACCGCTTTGACCGGATCGGATGTCCAGCTTACCTGGCCTCCGGTCTTGCCCGCGATGGCAACTGCTGTTTCCAATACGTCCGGCGATGGCTCATAGCCTTCGGGAGTCGCAACCGCGATTTCCATTCCTGTATGCGCGGCAGCGATAATGAGCGAGTGGGCCACATTGTTCCCGTCTCCGACATAAGCGATTTTTCTGCCTTTCAACTCACCCTTCACTTCACGCACTGTCAGAAGATCAGCAAGCGCCTGACAAGGATGGTAGATGTCGGTCAGGCCGTTGATGACCGGAATGCTCGCTTCCTCTGCAAGTTCCTGCACCATCGTATGTTTGTTGGCGCGGATCATAATGGCATCCAGATAGCCGGACAGAACATGGGCCGTGTCATAGACCGATTCTCCGCGTCCGATTTGCAGATCACGGGAATTCATATACATGGCATGCCCTCCAAGTTGGATCATGCCGGATTCAAAAGAAATCCTGGTGCGTGTCGAATGTTTTTCGAAGATCATGCCGAGGATCTTCCCGGCGAGCAGCTTCGGATAACGTCCCTCTGTACCAAGTTTCTTTAAGACAACGCCCAGTTCTACAAGGCCTTTCACTTCATCGCCCGAAAGCTGGTCAAGCGCCAGCAGATCCTTCCCCTTCAAGCTTTCAACCAAAACCATCTCCTGCATCCCCGTCATGAACATTCGAATCACCCTTCCATTTATTCATCTTGTTGAATTATTATACATTTGTATAAATATTAAATCAAGCGGTTCTTTATAACCACTTTTATTATTCCAGTTGCAAAACGCAAAAAAGCTTCCATGCCGTCCTGTCAGAGGATGCATGGAAGCTAGAGGGCAGGATCTTATTCGAATGTCAGGCGGTCGACCGTTTCGCGGTCCAGTTTCTTAATGACTTCCACGATAAGGCGGACGGCATTCTCATAGTCCTTCTTGTGCAACATTGCCGCATGGCTGTGGATGTAGCGGGTCGGGATGCAGATGGCAAGGGACGGAACGCCTTCGTTTGCCAAATGGATGGAACCAGCATCGGTGCCCCCGCCCGGAATCATCTCGAACTGATACGGGATCCCGTGCTCTTCCGCGGTTTCCACGACAAGGTCGCGAAGTCCTTTATGAGAGACCATCGATGCGTCAAACAGGACGATCTGCGGGCCGTCGCCCATCTTGCCGGAAGCCTCTTTGGAAGAGACGCCTGGCGTGTCTCCTGCGATGCCGACATCCACTGCGAATCCGATGTCCGGTTTGACCTTGGCAGCGACTGTCCGTGCACCGCGAAGACCGATTTCTTCCTGTACGGCTCCTGCAGAAAAGACAGTATTCGGGTGCTGCCCGTCTTTCAGTTCGCGGAGAACGTCGATCGCGATTGCGCAGCCGATCCGATTATCCCAGGCTTTGGCCAATAGATAATCCGGGTTGTTCATTACTGTGAACTCGAAATATGGTACGGCCATGTCCCCGGGTAGTACGCCCCACTCCATCGCCTCTTCTTTTGAGGAAGCACCGATGTCGATAAACATATCCTTGATATCCACCGGTTTCTTGCGAGCATCAGCAGAAAGGATATGAGGCGGCTTGGATCCGATGACTCCGGTAAGTTCACGTCCGTCGCGCGTTACGATGGTCACACGCTGTGCAAGCATGACCTGCGACCACCACCCGCCGACTGTCTGGAATCTGAGAAAACCTTTGTCGTCGATTTTAGAGATCATGAAGCCGACTTCATCGAGGTGACCGGCCACCAGTACACGAGGGCCTTCCTCTGCACCTTTCTTTTCTGCAATCAGTGAACCGAGGCCATCGTAACCGATCGAATCGGCCAACGGTTCGATATAGCGCTTCATCACTTCGCGTGGTTCGCGTTCGTTGCCCGGTATCCCTTTTGCATCTGTCAGGTCTTTTAACATCTGTAGCTGTTCGTCAAGCTGGACCATTACTTCGACCTCCTAAACATGTGTCATTCAAATTATAGTGGATAGAGCAGGCGTTTTCAAAACATTTCGGGAAAGAATGATTCTCTCAGTTGGCATCAAGTTCTGTTTTCAGTCGCCTGATGAATGCATCCTTTTCATCCACTCTGATTGCGACCGTCCGATAAGGCTTCCGGATTCCCATGAATAGAGTCGCGGAAACGGGACGTTTCAGCTTGATGAGGACATCCGGACAGGCCTCTTCAAAATCCCGTGCAATGAATCCGGCGGTGTCTTTGGAGAGTTTCGCGGACAATTCTTCCCCTCCTGTCACCATTTCGGCTATGTCCGAATAGCGGATTTCCATCCGGTTGGCCATCCCAAGCGAGAGGTAAAGACGATCCCGGCCGAATACTGCCGGATTCAGCCTGACTGCCTGCATGTCAGCGATGAAATAGATGACCGAATACACGTTCAGGATAAGAAGGATGATTGACAGTATAAGTGATTTTTCATGGAGCCACCAGTGGATGCCGATGGTTTCGATGATGATGGCATGAATAAGCATAAGCTGCATGGCCATATGACTCGTTTTGCGGTGGAGGGTGAATGCATCCTCAGTGAGCAAAGGCTTCTTTTTCCACGATACGAATGCATAATAGAACATCAGCATCTCGGAACAGAATGCGTGAACGATCGGATGGCTCCGGATATGGAGATCGACAGCTTCTGGGAAAGCGAAAAGAAGCGGCTTTGTGCCCTCCCTGGTCGTCCGTAGGATTTTTGGCAGGTAGACAAACAGAGATACGACAAGCACCAGCTCAAGCAGGAGAAGCGCGCCTTCTGCGGCAAATCCGACATAGGTGATCGGTGCGTAGCCGCCCAGCCACTCGGCTGGAATCAGGAACCGCGCAACGATCAGGCCCGTCGCCGAGCCGAACAAAAAACTCTTCAGCGTAATCGCTCTTCTCCAAGCCAGGAACAGGAGCGGTGCCACGATTGCCAAGTCGAACAGGGAACCGAGCACAACCCCCTCTGATGCATCCGAAAGTACATAGTCGCCGAACTCCGTTCGATAAAGCATCAGATTGGAGCCAAGCACAAGCAGCAGGAGAACCAGCCATACAGGGTTTGCGGATTTGCGGACGACAGTATTCATCGGATCACCCTCCACTATCTTTTACTTCTATTATACGTTGCCGCTGTTGCTGCCTCCTTCCTCCGCATAAATAAACCGCCCCCAAAACGGAGGCGGTTCACACATTGTTCAGATTCAGCTGCCGGACCCTTGCTTGACCCATTTGGCGACTTCAACCGTCCGCCGGGCCTGATGCCCGACAGCTGCTTTGATTTTTTCTTCGCCTTCAATCATATTCCCGTCCTGGTCGACCGAGACACTGGTTCCATACGGGTTTCCTCCAGCCGCAAAAATCGACTGGTCCGTATAGCCCGGCGCGGCGATGATGGCACCCCAGTGGAAAAGCGACGTGTAAAGGGAAAGGATGGTCGCTTCCTGCCCACCATGAGGATTCTGCGCGGAAGTCATGGCACTGCACACCTTGTTGACAAGCTTGCCCTGCGCCCACAGTCCGCCTGTAAGATCAAAGAACTGCTGCATTTGGACAGACTTGCTGCCGAAGCGGGTCGGTGCACTGAAGATGACGGCGTCCGCCCATTCCAGGTCTTCCGGCTTTGCTTCCGGCTCGCCCTTGACGGAGTCGTGATGCTGTTTCCATGCCGGATTGGAGGCGATTGCCGCTTCCGGAGCAGTTTCCGCCACTTTTAGAACCTTGACTTCAGCGCCTGCTTCTTCTGCTGCTTCTCCGGCCCAGTGAGCCAATTTGTGGTTCGTTCCCGTCGAGCTGTAGTGAATGACCGCCAGTTTGATTTTATCCATCTGAACAACTCCTTTTATGTCGTCATTTGATACGCAAACATTACTACTATCTCCTATCCCCTGAATGGTAAAACACGAACCCATTAACGGATGACGGCTTCAGGCACCCGTGATAAAGTGAATCTACTATGTAAGGGAAAGAGGCCAGAATATGCGCGTCTTTATCTATTTCATCATCTTCTTTTCTTTTTTTGATCTGTTCAGCCAGCTTCCAGTGATGAGTCCGCATGCCGTTCTGCTCGGCGCGACCCCCTTTGTGACCGGTCTCGTCGTAGGCATTTATTCATTCGCCAATACAATCGGCAACGTGTTCTCGGGTTTTGCAACGGACCGGCTCGGACCGTTCCCGATTCTGATTGCTGGGTTGCTGTTATCTTCGGCTGCGCTGTTCCTCTACATGCCCGCGGATACGCCGAACGCCCTTCTGGCGGTCCGTACAGTCCACGGTTTCATGGAAGGGCTGATCGTGCCTGCGGCGTTCACTTTCATCGCCAACCGTTCGGAAGGAACCAAGCGCGGCAAGAATTCCGCCCTGTCAGGTGCTTTTGTCGGACTTGCTGCAATTGCCGGCCCGGCACTGAGCGGCATTATTGCTTCCCGGACAGGTGCCCCGTTCATCATGATGATGAACGGCGCTTTTCTCCTGACGCTTGCCGTTCTTGCGCTGTTCGTCCTTCGCGGAACCCCCCTGCAAAAAAATGGCCGGAAGGTTTCGGGCCAATCTTCAGGCCACTTCCCGGTCCGCGAGCTGTTCCGGCATCCCGGAATTATCCGGGCGTTTGCCGGCGCCTTTTTCCTGATGTTTTCCCAGGGCGTGCTCGCCCTCGTCCTTCCACTCCGTGTGGAAGCACTCGGATATGATACAAAGACGAGCGGTTTGCTTCTCAGCGTTTTCGGCGTTGTCGCCATCCTGATCTTCATCCTGCCGACCAATCGCCTGTTCGATAAAGTGAGACCGGAAGCCACACTGGCATTTGGAATCGCCCTTATGGGGGCCAGTATGCTATTTCTGTCTGTTGCGGACCAGCTGCCGTTACTCTTTGCGGCGATGTCATTGTACGGTGTGGGATTTGCCTTCTTGTTCCCATCCGTCAACTCACTTCTGATCGACTCGACGGATGCGGAATACCGTGGGAAAGCCTATGGATACTTTTATGCTTTCTTTTCGATCGGTGTGGTCGCTGGATCCGGAGTGATCGGATTGTTGGGACTGGAAGCAAAAGGCGCCTTTGTGCTTACCGGTGCGCTTCTTCTTGGGGTGGCTGCCTATGCACTGTCCGGACTTAAACGGGGACAGACTGGATTATGATGACGGGATCCCCATAAACAACAAACAGCCATCCGCACATCTGATGAACAGATGATGCGGATGGCTGTTTTCATTTCCCTTATCAGTTGAGGACCTTCACTTTGACTGTTTTGGATCCCCACTGGAGTGCGCGGCTCTTGTTCGGGATAAAGACATCGATGCGATTGCCTTTGATGGCGCCGCCGGTGTCTCCTGCGATAGCTTCGCCGTAGCCTTCAACCCAGACTTTCGTCCCGAGCGGAATGACTTTAGGGTCAACGGCGATGACTTTCTGGTTAGGGTTGGCTCTCAGGTTAATGCCTGTCGCCGTAACTCCGGAGCAGCCGTTGCAGTATGCCGTGTAAGCTGTTGCGCGAACGGATAGTTCACGGGCAGCTGACGGAGCAGGCTTGGATGCGGACGCCGTATTGGATGCGCTCGCCTGGACCGCCTTGCCGGATACTTTCAGGGCTTGGCCCGGATGGATAAGCGAACTGCTGAGACCATTCAGTCCCATGAGGGTGTTGACGCTCATGCCATGGTTGGTTGCGATGCGGTAAAGAGTATCACCGCTTTTAACAGTATATGTGGAAGCGGGAGCTGCTGCCGATTTTACTGCAGCAGACGCTTTCTGTTGGGTTTGGGCTGGTGCGGCCTTGCTGCCCCCAGATGTTGTAAGTACATCTCCGGGACGGATCAGATCAGAGGAAAGGGAATTCCACTGTTTCAGCTGTGCGACTGTGACAGAATTGGCCTGAGAGATGGACCAGAGTGTATCACCTTTGGAAACTGTATGCTCCGCTGCCGAAGCGGTTCCCACCCCTGCACCCAGAGTCAGAGCTGCCGTTAGCGCAATCAAGCTTTTTTTCATATGGTAAATGTCTCCTTTCTTCAACGACACCCACTCTACCACGCCTATGTTACAGCGGCGTAACAAATCGATGAAGAAACGAAAACATTATATTACACTCACGAAATAGAAGTCTCTGAATCTAGCGGCAATCGGATTCTTGCCGTTGTCCCTTTCCCTACCTCACTTTCGAACTCGATCGAACCCCCGTGCCGTTCCAGGATTTTAAAACTCTTCATAAGGCCCATGCTGGTGCCTTTTTCTTTGTTCGAGTAAAAAGGTTCCCCTAAAAGCGGCAGCCGGTCCTCCGGAATGCCGATGCCTTCATCCCGGACTTCGATGATCGGCCCTTCCCCGCTGTCCCAGGCCGAGAGATAAACCGTACCGCCACCCGGCATGGCTTCGTATGAATTTTTAACCAGATTGATAATGACATGCTTGATCTCATCCGATTTGCAGATGGCCGGCAGCGGCCCTTCCGGAATATTAAATCGGATTGTGCAGTTATGCACCCGGGCTTCCGCTTTGAGAAGAATGATAAGATCCGACAAAACATTTGTCAGGTCAGCCAATCTCATTTCGTCTTCCTGATGGGGATCTGACAGCATCAGCAACTCATCGACAATTTCTCCAATGCGATCCAGTTGTTCTACAACAATGTCTTTATATGCATCGGCAGAACCGGTTTCGTCGATCAGCTGGATGAAACCTTTCACAGCTGTCAGAGGATTTCTCACTTCATGGGCAATGCCGGCGGCCAAATGACCGACCATGCCTAGCTTTTCCCATTTCAGATTCATCTGTTCCGAGAATTTCTGTCTGGTAACGTCCTCAGTGAATCCAATTAGCCGGACAACCCGGCCGTCATTGTCGCGAATCGGCACCGATTTAGTCCGCAGCCATTTCAATTCCTTTCCAGGCACAACAACCCGGAACTCCATTTCACCCGTTGAATCCGGATTGCAGAGCACATCTGCCATTTTTGCCCGATCGTCGGCATGGATATATTTTTGAAACGCAAGGGAATCAACATAGATTTCGTTTAGCTCCACCTCAAATAAGCCTCTGATTGCCGGACTGAGATAGATAAAACGATTTAGGATAAAGTCATATTGAGCAATACCCAAGTCCATGTTTTCCATAATATCGACAATGAGCTGGTCGCGGTCCTTGATGATCCGTTCCTGCAGGCGGATCAGGGATTGAGTTGCAGCTGAAGACTCCTGAGAAATAAATAAGGCACAGGTAGCAGACAATTCACCATCTCCGTCATATACAGGAAACGCGCTGATGGTGACAGGAATGCGTTCGCCACTTTTGTTTAAACGGACCGTGAAATATTTGACCAAATGCTCACCGGCAAGCAGACGTGCACGGACCATCTCAAATTCATCTGTTCTTTCGTGAGGAATAAAACTTAAAATACTATCGCCCAGGTCTTCGCTCGTCCAACCAAATTCCTTCGTAAATGCCCGGTTAAAGCCCCTTATGCTTCCATCCGGTTCAAGAATGACCGCCGCTTCATCCATATATTCAAAAAGCGGACTCATGAAACCTGTGGTTTTCATCGGTACGGAAATAAATGACGCAGTTTTTTTGATATGAAAGGTTCTGATCATAACGTGATGTTCATCAAGGCGTTCTGCGTTTTCCAAATAAAGCGGATCATAAAATTCATCTCTGTTTCTGATGGAAAATGGAACGAATTCTTCTCCTCGATGAGCTTGGCGAATCCTTTCAAAGAAAAGAGGAATATCGCGAACATGGACCGTATCATGCACAGATAGATCTTGAGGGGATGGAGGCCTGAGAGGCGCAGTTTCCTCTGGTTTGCAAACATAGTAAGTTCCGCTATCGATATGAACGATAAAGTATAAATAACCAGTGCTATTTGAAGTAGAAAGACTTAAATTTTCCATTGGACAACCCACTCTCATATAAAAAGTCGAACCTTAGTCTCCCTTCCGGACCCAAAGCCTCACTATTCTGTCAAGCAGTTATGCATATTATACTAGTATTCTGTAATTATTAGAAGAATTATTGTTTAATTCAGCGTATACAAAAGTGTTTCTATCCCATGTATTGTCCGGAGCCGTGTTTCTCAGCAAAACGGCACAATGAGTTCAGGACTATTGTTCTTCGGAGAATTGACGGCCGAAGAGACCTCATAGGCCTCCATCCTGTCCGCATCGTAAGGGACAAGCAGACGGTTCAGTGATTCGATGTCCCGGTTGTCCGGATTCAGCCACTCCTCTTCACCGGACTTCTCCAGAATGACGGGCATCCGGTCATGAATCTTCTCCATCAGACGGTTCGGTCGGGTTGTGATGGCTGTGCATGTATGGACTTTCTCGCCGTTCGGAGAAATCCAAGTCTCCCATAGTCCCGCCATGCCGAAAACCTCCTCATCCTTCAGCCTGATCCTCATCGGCCTGCGGATGTCTCCCTCCCGCTGCCATTCATAGAACGAATCGGCAGGAATGATGCAGCGTTGCCGCTCGAAAGCCTGCCGGAAACTAGGTTTTTCCGACAGGGTTTCCGCACGCGCATTAATCATCCGGCTGCCGATTTTCAGATCTTTCGCCCAACCTGGCACAAGTCCCCAGCGCAGCTTCCCCATCCTGTTTTCCCGGCCGTCGCTGATCACTGCAACCACCTGTTGCGTCGGAGCGATGTTGTAGCTCGGACTAAAATCCACCTCTTCGAATGATCGGGTGATTCCGAACCGGGCAACCAGTTCCCCATATGGGACATACAAAGTAAACCTTCCACACATCGTAAAACCCTCCCGAACAATCGCTTTTATCCGTTATACAAAAAAAGAACGGCCTGTGCAAGCGCACAGGCCGTTTTCTTCAGTATTCAGTGGACTTCGTGTTTTTTTCCAGCCCTACCTATGGCTGCCGTAGACATGAGCCCGGCTATGAACGTGATAAGACTGATGGTCCCTGTCAAAAAGTCCGCAGGAAGCCCCGGGAAGATGACAAACACCGAACCGGCGATCAGGCCGATGATGATGGAATACATCACGATAGGAATCTTATTGAGCAAATAGTGGATGACCTTGCTGCTGATGATGAAGCCAACACCGACTCCTGCACCGATCACCGCGATGATCGGCAGATTCAGGTCGGACAGTGCCGCGATTGCAGTGGAATAAGCTCCAAGAAGCAGCAGGATGAACGAACCGCTGATGCCGGGCAGGAGCATCGCCATGCTGCCCAGCCACCCGGCAAAAAAGAGGCCAATGGCATTGGAAGCATTCAGTTCACGTATTGGTTCAGATTCTGCGGGATTTAGGAAAGCGGTGGCTGCAAGTGCGACTCCTACTGTGATGAGCAGCACGTAGTGACCAGCCCTAAAATTCCGTGACATCCCAGCCTCTCTAGTCAGAAAAGGCAACACACCGAGTACCAAGCCGATAAAAAAGAATTGTGTCGGCACGATGTGATAAGTAAGCAAATAATCAATTAGTCGGCTAAACAGCAACAGAGCCGCTCCGATCCCCACCCCGAGAGGCGCCAGGAACAAAAGATGCTTTTTCCAGTCCCTGCTGAAGAACCCGCTGATTCCAAGCAGCAAACGATCATATATTCCGAGGATCAGCGCAATGGTTCCTCCGCTTACCCCGGGAATCAGATCGCTGATGCCCATCATAAGGCCACGGTAAATGTTTCTCCATTCCATCATCCATTCCATCCTTCCAAATCTAAATCAACTTCTCTACTATAACATGGCAACCGCATTAACCCGGGCTACCTATCTATCCCAATAAAAAACCCGCATCGTTATGCGGGTCTGTGCATTATGCTTGTTGGGCTTTGAGAGCGTCCACTTTCTCTTGCCACTCCGCTTCCGTCATCCCTGTTTCCAGGAAATAGCGGTTTCGCGGATGCTCGCGGCATTCGTCGGAGCAGCTGCGCTGATGCAGAAGCTCGTTTTCTTCAGAGGCCAGGATTTTCTTATTGCATTCCGGGTTTGCACAATTGACATATCTTTCGCAAGGTGTCCCATCAAAATGATCACGGCCTACGACGACGTGCTCAACCTGGTTGACCGGAACAGCGATGCGGTTGTCGAACACATAGCACTGGCCGTCCCACAGCTGCCCTTTTGCGACAGGGTCTTTTCCGTAAGTAACGATACCACCGTGCAGGTGAGCCACGTCTTCAAAGCCTTCACGTTTCAGCCAGCCGGTAAATTTCTCACAGCGGATACCGCCTGTGCAGTATGCCAAAATCTTTTTGCCTTCAAATTTTTCGCGATTATCACGTACCCATTCCGGCAGCTCGCGGAATGTTTCCACTTCCGGCCGGATGGCACCGCGGAAATGTCCGAGGTCATATTCATAGTCGTTGCGCGCGTCAAGGACGACAACATCGTCACGCTGCATCTGCTCAAGGAACTCTGCCGGCTCCAGGTACTCGCCGGTCAGTTCATTCGGATTCACATCTTCTTCAAGGCTCAGGTTGACGATTTCATTTCGATATCGTACGTGCATCTTCCGGAAAGCATGGCCTTCCGCTTCATCCACCTTGAATACCAAGTCGTTGAAGCGCTCGTCAGCATGCATCGCATCCATGTATTTCTGTGTTTGTTCCACTGTGCCTGAGCAAGTTCCGTTTATACCTTCTGCCCCGATGAGGATGCGGCCTTTCAGCCCGAGCTCCCTGCAAAACTCCAGGTGCTCCTGTGCGTATGTTTCCGGATCCTCGATCGGCACGTATTTATAGTACAAGAGGACTCTGTGTGTGAATTTTCCCATAATCCGACACCATTCCCTTTCTCCTTTAAGTTTAAAAATGCCACACACCAATATAACAAAATCTCCGCCGATTGTGTAGCGGAAATCAACGGAAAACAGGCCCGGAGATGGTCCGCGGGCCTGTAATTCATCATGTTTTCATATTTCTGTACCTATCGATAAAGACATCGGGCGACTCTTCCGTCCGGAAGGCGAACACACCCTCATCCGTATGCAGGTACAGGAACCAGCACCGTACTGCTACGGCACGGACACTCATGTCCCAAACTTTTACAAGAGGAAAATCACGCTCGTAGGAGATCACGGCATTCTCGGTAAGTACGAGGTCATACTCCACCTGCTCTGTCCGCTGCTGCAGACGGCGGATCGACCGCTCAGTCCGGATGCAGCGGATGGCCGCCACTGCCCGCTGCTCCATCATTTGAATACGGATGTGCTATGGAGCGGCTGGACACGGGACTTCGGATCAAGGTAGGCCTTTGCGTTGTTGATGGCGATTGGGGCTTCGCCTAGACCGACCGCAATCAGCTTGACCTTGCCGTCATAAGTTGTGACATCGCCGGCCGCATAGATCCCCTCGATATTGGTCTCCATCTTAGTGTTTACGAGAATCGAGTTTTTATCCATTTCAAGTCCCCATTCCTTGAGTGGACCGAGCGAAGAGACGTTTCCATAGTTCACGATCACATGGTCAGCATGGAGATTTGTCTCGTCGCCTTCCTTGCTGACGAGCACGACCTCGTTCAGCTTGCCCTCTTCTCCCTGCAGAATCTTCACGTTATGCGAGGTTTTCACTTCGACGGTCGATTCATGGAGTTTTGTGACACTTGTTTCGTGGGCCGTGAATCGTTCACGCCGATGGACAAGCGTTACTTTATCCGCAACTTCTTCGAGCATCATTGCCCAGTCCACCGCGGAGTCTCCTCCTCCGCATACCAGCACTTCAGTGCCCCGGAAGCTGGAAAGGTCCTTGACGCCATAGTGCAAACTCTTGCCCTCAAAGCTTTCTGCCCCCTGGACGTTGAGTTTGCGGGGCTGGAAGGCTCCTACTCCCGCGGTGATCAGCACCGTGCGTGAATAGTGAACACCTTTGTCCGTTTCAATGACGAACAGGTCCCCATCGCGATTTGCTGCGAGTACAGTCTCACCCAGGCAAATTTCCGGTTTGCCGTATTTAGCCTGTTCCTCCAGGTTGGCAACCAGATCTTTTGCAAGGATTTTTGGGAAGCCGCCGACATCGTAGATATATTTATCCGGATACAGCTCAGAAAGCTGACCGCCCAGCTGTGGAAGGCTATCGAGAATTTTGACTTTCATTTCGCGCATTCCTGCGTAGAATGAGGCAAAGAGCCCTGTAGGTCCTCCACCAATAATCGTTATATCAAAAACTTCATGTTCATTTTCCAACATTATTCACTCCTATTTCAGTTGCGGCTGAGAGTTCTATTCAGTACACATTATAACGGTAACCCGCGTCATTAGAAAACACATTGCTTTGACTTTTCCCGTGCATCCACTGCTGCCTTGCTTTAAAATAGAAACCGGATGAAAAATATCGGAAAATCATTGCAGAAAGGTTGTTTTAATGTGGGAAAGCGGGAGGACATCTACGAGTATATCATCAGCAAAAAAGAAGAGATGGCAGATGAATGGCTTGAACGGAGCACCGGCAGCGGAGAGGAATCAGTGTTCCGATCCGACGAAAAAGGCAAATTGCACATTCAACACGACCAACTGATCGAAACCGTCAGCCGGATTTTCATCGAAGACAACAACGACTTTAAACTACATATCGATAACTGGTCGGAAGCTGTCGCCTCCCACTGGGTTAAAAGCGGTGTGACTATGCATGAGACCATTGCGCAGTTCCGCCTGATCCGGGGAGATTACTGGAACAGCGTCAAAAACTATATTCTTTCGGAGAAACAGGGTTTTTCCATTGAAGACGCCTTTTATTGGAGCAATATCGTCAATGATGCCTTTGACTTTATCATGGAGAACTTCGCCCGCCATTTTGAAGATGCCCATAAAAAGATTCTCACTTCCCAGCAGCAGATGATCACCGAGCTGAGCAGTCCCGTCATTCCGGTAAAGCGCGGTATCGGCATCCTCCCTCTTGTCGGAGACATCGATACATACCGTGCACGGATTATTCTTGAAACCGGTCTGGAACAGGCCGCAACTCAAAAGTTGGACATGCTTTTTATCGACCTCTCTGCCGTCCCGATCGTCGATACAATGGTAGCTCACCAGCTGTTCCAGCTGATCGACGCACTGCGGCTGATCGGCGTGGAAGCCATCCTGTCAGGCATCCGTCCGGAAATCGCACAGACCGCCGTCCAGCTCGGAATCGAATTCCGCGGCATCAAGACACAGGCTACTCTTATGAATGCACTTGAACGGTACAGCTGAACGGCTTCTGCCCTTCCCTCCCGACGGAGCGGGAGGGCTTTTCTGTAACGGAATCGATTTTCACAATTCTCCGCCGATTGCCATTGCAAATCGGGCCGCACTAATCAAAAATAGAATAGAGGGCTATTTTTGAAAAGGGAGTGGTTTTGGTGACCACATTCAAAGACTACGAATACAAGCGGCCGGAGATGGAAGCACTCAAGGCGGAATGGCACAAGCATCTTGAACAGTTCCGGCAATCTGCTTCCGCCGATGAACAGGACCGGGAAATCCGGGAAATGAACCGCCTGGCGGATGACTTCTCCACAGCATCTAATCTGGTGTATATCCGATCCTCCATCGACACAAGTGATGCGTATTACGAAGAGCAACGGGATTACTTCAATGAAATCGGCCCCGAGTTTGATGAGCTAAATACTGCTTTCTATAAAGCACTGATTGCAAGTCCGTACAGGGAAGAGCTTGAAAAGCGATGGGGAACGCAGCTGTTCACCATCGCCGATCAGAAAATACGCTCCTTCAAGGCGGATGCCATCCCTCTTCTCCAGCAGGAAAACAAGCTGGCTTCCGAATATGCGAAGCTGATCGCTTCGGCACAAATCGAATTCGACGGCAAGACACTGACATTGGCCCAGCTCGGCCCCTATGCACAGTCAACAGACCGGGAAGTTAGGAAAGCCGCCAATGAAGCACGGTTCGGCTTTTTCAGCAGTCACAAGGATGAGTTCGATGGGATATATCAGAAACTGGTCGAGGTCCGCCATAAAATCGCCCAGATCCTTGGCTACAAGGATTTCGTGGAAGTCGGGTATTTGAGGATGAACCGAATTGGGTATGACCGGGAGATGGTAAAAAACTTCCGTGAACAGGTCAAGCAGCACATCGTACCTCTTGCTACCCGGTTATATGAACGTCAGGCAGCCCGGATTGGCGTGGACCGCCTCACCTTCCATGACGAAGGACTGAACTTTGTCACCGGAAATGCTGTTCCGAAGGGCGATCCGGAATGGATCATCGAAAACGGAAAAAAGATGTATGATGAGCTTTCACCGGAGACTTCGGAGTTCTTCCGGTTCATGATGGATCGGGACTTGATGGATCTCGTCGCCAAAAAAGGAAAAGAAGGCGGCGGTTACTGCACGTTTATCGATAACTATGACTCCCCGTTTATCTTCTCGAACTTTAATGGCACATCCGATGATATCGACGTCCTCACCCATGAAGCGGGTCACGCATTCCAGGTCTACTCCAGCCGGGGAATCGGGGTGCCAGAGTATATCTGGCCAACGAGTGAAGGTGCCGAGATCCACTCGATGAGCATGGAGTTCTTCACATGGCCATGGATGGAACAGTTCTTCAAAGAAGACACCGAGAAGTATAAGTTCAGCCACCTCAGCTCTGCACTGCTATTTCTGCCATACGGTGTAGCCGTCGATGAATTCCAGCATCTCATCTATGAAAATCCGGGAATGACACCGGAAGAACGTAAAGCAACCTGGAAGAGGCTTGAGGCAGAGTATCTCCCCCATCGCGATTACGAAGGCTTCGAGTATCTTGAAGAAGGCGGGTTCTGGCAGCGCCAGGCCCATATTTATGAAGTGCCGTTCTACTACATCGACTACTGTCTCGCCCAGATTTGCGCGCTCCAGTTCTGGAAGCGATCCCGGGAAGAGCATGAAACGGCGTGGGCGGATTACCTGCATCTTTGCCGCCTGGGAGGTTCCTTGCCGTTCACAGAACTGGTCAGGGAAGCAAATCTGATTTCCCCATTCGAAGACGGCTGCATCGAATCCGTCATCGGACCGATCACCGAATGGCTGGATTCTGTGGATGATCAGGCACTTTAAGTGTGAGTAGATAAGAAAAAGGACAGGTCAGCAGGCCTGCCCTCAGACTGCAGACAAAGTGAGTGGCTTTTCTCTTTGTCTGCAGTTTTTTTTCAATTCCTGAAGATCCACTGGAATAAATCACACGTCAGACTTATCAGATTTGCATGAAGAAATTTACTTCGATTAACGAACAAAATATCCTTCATTTTTGATAATTGTTATTTTATGATAACTTATGAAAATAAATAATTTAGGGGGTCATCCAATGAATAAAAAATGGATTGCCATGGGTGCTGCCGCAGCGCTGTTTCTTGGAGCATGCGGAACAAAACCAGCGGATATCAAAGATGTATCTGCTGATGCGGAAAGTTATAAAAAAGCGGCTGACATTGATGCGCCTGATGCATACAGCGAGGACTTTCTTCTCGACACGAGTATCTTCATGTCGGAAATCGCAGAACACACTGGTCTCCTAAACCGCAATGTGGAAGTGGCAATCGAAAATGGATCAGTTGAAGATGAGGAAGCAGTGAAGGAAGCCATAAGCGCCTACACGGATTTCACTTCTGCCTTCGAGCTGAATGGCGAGTCGAAAACGGAAAAGGAAATTGAGAAGATTGCTGGTGAAATCGACGACAACATGAACACGTATATCGATTACATCGAAGACTATCTTGAAGAGCCGAAAGAACTTCACAATACAACGCTTGATAGCGCGAAATCACGAGTGATGCGTCTTGCGGGAGATATGAGTTCCGAGTTGGCCGACAACGGTGCGCAACCGGCTCTTGAAGACCTGAAAGAGCAGTTCGATTCCCTTCACTACAATGCTGATTTTGTTGGATTCAAAGGCAACTTCGCAGTATCCGGCGATTCGTCCCAGTAATGGCGATGGAATCTAGCCTGGGGAATTTATCGACTAACAGTCTGCAGACGCGATGATAAATAATACGCATAAAAGCTCCCGTCAGATCTGATTGACGGGAGCTTTTATGCATGCCAATGGTTATTGGGCTTTTTGCTTCATATAATTCCTACGTTATTTCTACGTTTATGCAAGACGTGGCGGCCGGTTCTCAGACTCCCTTTTTCTCTGAACAGCCCAAATTGCTGCGATCACCAAAATTCCAATGATGTTGGTGATCATATCCGGATCGATCAAACACAATCCTCCGATGACCAAAAGCAGCCGCTCCCACCAACTGGACGGGCCGACGAAATAACCTATCAGCCCGCTGCTCACTCCTGCCATACCAATCAGTGCAGTCAAGATGGCGATCGATATCCCGATAAGCGTAGTATCAACGCCGACCAACATCGGGTTATAGACAAAAATGTAAGGAATGATGAATGCCGCAATGGCAAGTTTCACGGCTGTGACACCTGTCTTAAACGGGTTGGCCCTCGCAATGCCGGCACCTGCGTAGGCCGCCAGGCAAACTGGCGGTGTGATGTCCGCCACGATGCCAAAGTAAAAGACAAACATATGAGCCGCAATAGGAGCAACGCCGAAGTCATTGATCAGTGCGGGCGCTGCGATTGTCGCGGTCACTACATAATTGGCTGTTGTCGGAAGGCCCATTCCGAGAACGATGCAGGCAATCATTGTGAAGATAAGTGCCAGTATGAGAGATCCACTGGCAAGCGCGATGATCCCCGCAGCAAATTTGGATCCGAGCCCCGTCATGCTGACGACTCCGGCAATGATGCCTGCCGTCGCCACCGCAGCGATGACAGGAAGTGCCACGCGTGCACCTTCCTCAAGCACCCTGACCGTTCCGCGCAGCGACATTCGGGTGTCTTTTCTGATCAGACTCACCAAAAAGGCAGATAAAATCCCGTACAGGGCGGCGCGCTGCGGAGTAAAGCCGATAAGGATTGTGCCGATGATGACGACAAGGGGCACGAGCATATAACCGTTTTTCAGCAGAAGCTGTTTAAAAATCGGCAACTGCTCTTTCGGCATCCCGCTGATCCCTAGCCTCTTCGCTTCGTAGTGTGTACCTATAAATATCCCTGCAAAATAAAGAATCGCCGGAATGACGGCAGCTGCCATGATATCCGTATACGGGACTCCAAGGTACTCCATCATGATAAAGGCAGCGGCACCCATGAGCGGCGGCATGATTTGACCGCCAGTGGATGCAGAAGCTTCCGTTGCAGCTGCAAACTCTGGTTTGAAACCGGATTTCTTCATCATCGGTATCGTAAACGAACCGGATGCGACAGTATTGCCGACAGAACTTCCGGAGATCATCCCCTGGAGCGCGCTAGCCGTTACTGCGGCTTTGGCCGTTCCCCCTGTAAATCTGCCGGTCAATGAGTAGGCAATATCATTGAAGAATTGTCCGATCTTCGTATGGACCAGCATAACCCCGAAGAACAAGAATAGAAAAATGAATTTCGCGGAGATTTGGATTGGCGTCCCGAATACACCGCTTTCCCTGTACCAAAGATTCGTGGCAGTGCGTTCGAATGAAAATCCTGCATGGGAAAGAATCTGAGTCGGAACGTATTTGCCGAATACCGCGTAGGCGATCATCACTGAAGCGACAATGACAATAGGAAGTCCGACAGTACGCCTGGTTGCTTCCAACACCAGAAGTATCCCTGCCACCGATATGATGACATCGGGTGTACTGTATCCGGAGATCCTGCTCTGCAGAATTGAATCGAAAAAGATGATTTTATGGTAGGTGACATACATGGCGGCGAAGGCAAGAATGACATCATACCACGGAACGCTGTTTTGCTTTTTCTGAAGACCGGCCTTTGCAGGAAACAGCAGAAAGATGATGCCCAAAGCTGTCCCTAAATGGACCGCGCCCTGCTTTTGCGAGGGCAGCATTCCAAAATAAGCCGTATAGAGATGGAAAACTGTCAATGAAACCCCGAGAAAAGTAACGATCCATGCCCATTTTCCGAGATTTGTTCGAACGTGGCTTTCTTTATCGTATTTTTCCAGCATTTCACGTGCATCTACCTGTTGCTCATTGCTTCCCATCCCTTCGTCCTCCTTCCAAGAAAAAAGACAAAGAGGGAGACGACCCTTCCTCTTTGCCTCCCCCTATCTTAGTTCAGATCTTCAAAGCCATTGATGCCGCTTGCTTCTCTCGTGACAATCTGGACAACTTCAGGATAAATATGGCCGATGAATGCCGCATTTGGGACTTCGTTGTCCGCAAAGTCCTGTTCTCCGTTCACCGCAAACAGGGCGGTCTCATGAACGGTCATCCCCAAATCCATATTCCCATCACGGATTGTTGCCATGTTTTCAATCGATGCCCCAGTCTCTGTGTTAGTGATGTTGATGCCGTCGATGGTCTGATTCCAGATAGTCGCCATTTCTCCGCCGAGCGGATAGTAGGTCCCACCCTGGCTTCCTGTTCCCAGAATCAGCTCATTCTTGGATCCGTCAGCAGAAACTTCTGCCACTGGATTGTCCACGGTCAGCCCTTGTTCTTCATAATAGCGCTTTGCGCCGGGGTGGATTGGCAGCCCTTCCGATCCTTTGAGGGCATTTTCAAGTGTCATTTCTTTTGCTTGGGCATGGGTGTTTTCACTTGCCTTCTCAATCATGGTTTTCGTGATCTGATAGCCGGTTTCTTCATCAATTGTGTCCGTGTTTGCCATAAGGATGGCGTATGCCGTTACGGTTTGAACATCTTCTTCCTGGAACTCATACGTGCCTGCTGGGATTGTCATCGCTTTGTATTGTGTGTTTTCTTCAATATGGGTGACTGCTTCTTCAGTTAGACTGATCAGTTTGACGTCTCCAGCCGCCGATTGAAGATTTTCGATGCTGGCAGCCGGCAGGCCTAGAATCCCGATCGAGATGTCGATATTCCCATCTTGCACGCCGTCAGCAGCATCCCCGAATCCTTCCTGAAATTCTTTGTAGTCTCCTTCTTCCAAGCCGTACGCTTCAAAAATCACTTTAGAAAGTCCATTAGTTGCGCTGGCAGGAGGGCCGATTGCGATATTTGCACCGCTTCCTCCACCGCTACTCTCACCGCCACAAGCCGATAGTGCCAGCAGGCTCACCACTAGCACCGCCACCTGCCAAAATCTCTTCCCTTTCATTGGTCATCCCCCTTTATGTGATGGATATGCATCCCACAGGTGACTGCACAGAGAAGTTCTTCTTTAATTATATGAATCTTCTAACACATTTGCAATATTTTACTGAAAACGCTTTCCGAAATAGATTCGACAAAGAAAAACGGGCTGGTGAGATTAAGTACTGCACCGGCCCGCTTTCTGTTACCAGAAACTTGGTTTGACGACCATAAAGTAAAGCATGAGCATCAGCAGCAGAATATAAATCCAAAGTTTTCTGTTCAGGATCCTCAGCAGACGCACACGATCCTTCCCGTCTTCTTTAAGTTCCATAATGACCGGCTTAAATGCCCGTGCCAAAAAGACGATGGAGGCAAGCATGACCAAAATCGTCATGGCCACCCAAGAGGTCGTCCACATGTACCCGGAGGAAAGAATCAGCAGGACGCCGGACAAAACAAGAAGATGTCCCGCATGTTTCACAATCCGCACCGCCGATTGGAAAACCGCCAATTGGACACCCAGGGCGGCCTGATCGGCAACCTTCATCCTTCCGATCAACGGAACGAGGACAAAAAACGGTCCGATCGAAAGTGCCGCGCTGAAGACATGCAAATACAAAATCAGTTGATAGTAAACACTCATTCCCCTTTATCGCCCGCTTTGATCGGGGTAACCGCGGACGCCCCCACCCCTGCATTCTTCATGTAAGGCTGCAGATCTCTATATTCCATGTTGCTCTCTCCCTGATGTCAGATAAAGAAACCGGCTTTTTTCGCTTCAAACTCCAGCTCTTCCCTGAAGTTCGGATGAGCGATGGAGATGAGCCGGCGGGCTCTTTCAGAAAATGGCTGTCCGTACAGGTCGGCAATCCCATACTCTGTAACGATCGATCCGACCGAGTTCTTGGATGTAGTCACGACAGAACCGGGTGTGAGCGCCACTTTGATGCGTGACAGAGTATCGTTTTTTGCAGTGGAGTGAAGGCAGATAAAGCCCTTTCCGTTCCTGGAAAAACGGATGCCGTTTGCAAAGTCGGCCTGGCCGCCGCTAAGCGAATAATATTTTCCGGCTACCGTCTCTGAAGCCGCCTGGCCGTATAGGTCGATTTCAGTTGATGCATTGATCGAGACCATCTGATCTTCCAGCGCAATTTTCGCAGGATTATTGACGATATGGACCGGCTGGAATTCTACGCCCGGGTTGTCATTGAGAAAGTCATAGAGTTTCTGGTCGCCGAGCGCGAATGTGCAGACGATTTTCCCCCGATTCGTCGTCTTCCTAGTCCCGTCTACCGATCCGGCATTATACAAATCGACGACGCTGTTCGTCAGCATTTCTGTATGGATGCCAAGGTGGCGGTGATCTTTCAGCCTGGACAAGACAGCATTCGGGATGGCGCCGATGCCAACCTGGATGGTGTCACCGTCTTCGATGCGTTCCACGACTCTTTGGGCTATCGCGATGTCCTTCTCGGTGACAGGAGGGGCTTCCACCTGTACCAATGGTGAATTATCGCGGATATACCCTCTGATCTGACTGATATGGATCTGGTTTTGACCAAATGTTCTCGGCATGTTTTCGTTCACTTCGAGGACAAATGGTACCTTCCCGATAAACTCCGCGACATAGTCCGCATTCGTCCCGAGCGAAAAGTAGCCGTGCTTATCCATCGGCGATGCTTTTGCCAAAACCATCGACAATTTGGTTGTCCGTTTCAGCAGGTAAGGGACATCCGAAAAATTGTTCGGCACCAGTTCGATGGTTCCGTTATGGTAGGCTTTTCGTGTCGCCCCGCTTAAAAAGTAGGACACGTGGTTCAGCTTTCCGTTGAATGCTCCGTTGATGTATTGGCGTTCCCGTATCACATGCATTTGGTGGATCCTTACGCCTTCAAAACTTTCAGCATGCGCCTCGAGAATATCAAGGAGGTTGATCGGTTCACCGTTTGCAATCGGAACAACCAGGTCATCTCCTGGCTTAATGAATGAAAGGAATTCCTGCTCTGTCATTTCTTTAGTCATAGGTTTGTCTCACTCCAATCCGTTTGACTGTTTCATCATCATGATCGTACCACAGCTGGGCTGTATCATTATCTCCGGCGTCCTGTTGTCACTCAACTGCCGAACAATTGGCCGATATGCAGCCAACCGTCTTCAATCAGGCTTTCAGTATTTCCGTGAAACCTTGTGGAGAAACATTTCCTCCCGATAACACCGCAGCCGTTTTCCTGCCGGCTATGCCAGACTTTCCGGACAGGAGGCCGGCGACGGAAACTGCACCAGACGGTTCCACCACCTGTTTGGATGCCTGGAAAAGGAATGTGCAAGCAGCCGCAATTTCTTTTTCCGAAACCGTGATGAGGAGATCAAGATGATCCTGCAAAATCGGGAAGGTCAGTTCACCGGGAATCGACGTTCGCAGGCCATCTGCAATTGTCCCGGTCGGGCCGATAGCAATTCGCTCTCCGGCTTCCAGGGAGCGCCTCGTGTCGTCCGCCATTTCCGGTTCCACGCCAATTACGAGGATATCCGGGTTCAGCTGTTTTACAGCACAGACAACGCCGGCTGCAAGTCCCCCGCCTCCAACCGGGACAAAGATCGCTTCACAGCCGGGAACCTGAGAGATGATCTCCATGCCTGTAGTCCCCTGCCCCGCGATGATATCCGGGTCATCGTATGGAGGCACAAAAACGCCGCCGCTCTCTTTTGCTATCCTGAGTGCTTCCGGTATCCGCTCTGCCGAAGTCAGTCCGCACCGGACCACCCGGCCTCCGTATGCTTCAATTGCTGATATTTTCACAGGCGAGGCATCTTCCGGCACAACGATTGTCGCCTGTATGCCTGATTTCCCGGCAATATAGGCGACTGCCTGACCATGGTTGCCCGAGGATGCCGCCACTACATGGCTGGCTCCTCCGCGGACGGCCTTCAGAACTTTGTTCGATGCCCCTCGAATCTTGAACGATCCCGTTTTCTGCAGATGTTCTCCCTTAAGATATACTTCATTGCCCGCCAGCTCATTGAGCCTCATTGAAGTCAGCACCGGTGTGCGGTGGACGATGCCACCAATTTCTTCAGCCGCTTCCCTGATCTTGTCCATCCCGATCATTGTCATCCCCCCTGATATCTTCCTATATATAGTTTACGTTCCCTGTAATCGGCAGGGCAACCATGACAGTTGTCATGCGCAACTGTTTACACATGTGCCTGTTTTCTGAATACACTTCCGGGTAACCTAGAGTTAACATCATTACGATCGGGAGGCAATTATGAGCAGAGAAAAAACGATTCAGCTCCGAAAAAGCGTCAAGCCCTTTGAAACGACCGATAAGAAGGCCAGCATCATCCAGATCCTCAATACGATTCCTCCGTTTTTCATTCTTTGGGCACTTGCCTACATGAGCCTGTCAGTGTCAGTCTGGCTTGCGGTCGGACTGTCTGTAATTGCTGCAGGTTTTCTCGTCAGGACGTTCATCATTTTCCACGATTGCACCCACGGTTCGTTCTTCAAGAACAAGAAAGCCAATGATACTCTTGGGACGATCACCGGAATCATGACCTTGTTCCCCTACGAAAAGTGGAAGCGCGAGCACTCGATCCACCATGCGACGAGCGGCAATCTCGACAAGCGCGGAACAGGCGATATCTGGGTCATGACCGTTGAAGAGTACCGTGCTGCAACACCGCTTCAGAGACTCGGCTACCGGCTTTACCGGAATCCGATCGTCATGTTCGGGTTCGGGCCTCTCTATCTGTTCCTTGTATCCGGACGCTTTAACCGTAAGGATGCCAAGCCAAAAGAACGCCGCAATACATGGTTCATCAATGTGGCGGTCATTGTCATCTACACCGTCACCGCTCTTCTCGTCGGGTGGAAAGCATTCCTCCTGATCCATGGAACGATCATGTTTGTGGGCGGGATGCTCGGAATCTGGCTGTTCTACGTCCAGCATCAATTCGAGGATTCGTATTTTGAAGATGAATCGGAATGGGACTACGTGAAAGCTGCCGTTGACGGAAGTTCCTACTATAAACTTCCGCTCGTGCTTCAGTGGGTCACGGGCAACATCGGTTATCACCACGTCCACCACCTTGCGCCGCGCGTTCCGAACTACAAGCTTGAAGAAGCCCATGAGTCTGTCGAGCCATTGCAGAAAGCGACGACCATCACACTCAAAACAAGCCTTGAATCACTCCGCTTTAAGCTGTTTGATGAAGCGAACAAGCGATTTATCACTTTCCGTGAACTGAAGACCTCCGCGCCGGCACGCACACGCGCCGCACTGGGCGAAGCCATGAGCCGGCCAAAGCCCGATGCGAGGAAATCCTAATGAACAGCCGCCCGGAACAACCCGGTGCGGCTGTCCGCATTTCCGGAGTCTGGTATAATGCAGAAAACAGACTGATGGGACTGAAGGCATCCGTGCAGAAATGGTATCAACTGTATCCCAAAAACCGATGGTTCAATATTTACGCATGGATTTTCTTTTTGGCCATGCCGTTCTTTTTCATCTTCAGGACCATGTCAGCAAGAGAAATCGGCATCGGAATCATTTTGTTCGCGCTCTTCCTGGTGGCCTACAAATTTTCTTTTATCCAGAATACAGGGGTCCGCTATACCTGTCTGACCTTCGAGATCCTGATCAGTTTCACGCTGACCGTGGCATTCGGCTACATCTACTTTTTCCTGTTCCTTGCCCTGTTTATCGGGGAAATAAGGAGACGGACACCGTTCTTCCTGTTCTACTCGTTTAATATTGCGGCATCCGTCGCCGCGCTTGTTTTGGTCATCTTCACCGAACCGGAAATCTTCAGGACACAATATTCGTTCCTGATCATGTCGGTGATCGGCGTTATCCTGATCCCATTCCATAAATACAGCCGGCACCGCCAGGAAGTTCTTGAAGAGAAACTTGAAGATGCCAACCGCCTGATCGGCGAACTTCTTGTTCACGAGGAGCGCCAGCGCATCGCAAGGGATCTCCATGACACGCTTGGACAAAAACTGTCGCTGATCGGGATGAAGAGTGATCTTGCCTCAAGACTTGCCGGAAGGGATGCGGACCGTGCAGAAAAAGAAATGCTCGATGTCCGCCAGACGGCGAGGACTGCATTGAAAGAAGTTCGGGACTTGGTTTCAGGCATGCGCGGCACGACTCTCCAGATCGAACTCGCCAGAGCTACACAAATTCTTGACGCGGCTGATATCGGGATCACCATCGAAAATAGCATGGACAATTTCGATCCCGGCCCCCTGATCGATGACGTGCTGGGTATGTGCCTGATGGAGGCTGTGACAAATGTCGTCCGTCACAGCAGTGCCTCAAACTGCATGATCCGTCTTGCTGAAACCGGTTCGGGCATCCGGATGGAAGTTAGCGATGACGGAACCGGTATAGGTACACAGCCGGTTCGGGGAAATGGTCTCCGCGGAATGCAGGAACGCCTTGAATTCGTTAATGGCACACTGATTGTGGATGGACGGGGGCCGCTCGGCGGTACCCTGCTTCAGATTGAGGTGCCTGATGTAATCCAGGAAGGGAGAAAGGAAGAGATGGGATGATCAGGATTGTGATCGCGGAAGATCAGCGCCTTCTTCTTGGCGCGCTCGCTTCCCTGCTTGATCTTGAAGAAGATATGATAGTCGTCGGTCAGGCCGCAGACGGTGCCGAGGCAGTGCGGCTAGTCCGGGCGGAAAATCCCGATATCTGCATCATGGACATCGAAATGCCGGTCATGACGGGACTGGACGCAGCGGAAGAACTGAAAGATCATCCCTGTAAGTTCATCATCCTCACAACATTTGCCCGGGCCGGTTATTTTGAACGGGCCCGCCATGCACATGTCGACGGCTATCTCCTGAAAGACAGCCCAAGCGAAGAGCTTGCCGACTCGATACGTTCGATTGTGGACGGCAGGAAAATCTATGCCCCGGAGCTTGTCGACATGGCTTTCAGCAATCCGAATCCCCTCACTTCGAGGGAAGCGGAAGTGATGGAACTGATCGCCGAAGGCAAAGAAACAAAAGAAATCGCGGAGGCCCTGTTTCTGACGACGGGCACCGTCCGGAACTACATCTCCACCATCCTCGACAAGCTGAATGCCGCTAACAGGATAGAAGCCGTTGCCAGGTTCCGGGAAAACGGATGGTTCCGTGGAAAGTGATTTCCCCTAGCCTCTGAATCCTTACCGGCAACCGGATGCTTAATTGCATCCGGTTGCCGGTTTGATTTTTGTCAGAAAGGTTTTCAGGTGACCTTCCGTGGTAAACGCCTAATAGACAGGGAGGTGCGCACAGTTGTTTTTTGACAGTTGGAATGCCATCGGCAGAGTTCTTGTCACAGGAGTCATTTCGTATCCAGTACTAATAATATTTCTTAGAGTTTCAGGAAAGCGGTCTCTTTCCAAAATGAACATGTTCGGCTTCGTCGTGACCATTGCAATCGGTTCAGTATTGGCGACGACCCTGTTGGACAAAAAGACACCTCTCGCGAGTGGGATTACTGCACTGGGGCTGCTCCTGTTTCTCCAGTTTCTGGTGTCATGGCTTACACTGAGATGGAAAGCTGCCAGAGACCTGATCAAGGGGTCTCCTGAAGCTCTCTATGCAGACGGCACCTTCCGTGAAGAAGCCATGAGGAGGACACGGGTACATCAAACTGAAATTCTGCAAAGCGTTCGCGAAAAAGGGATTGCCTCACTTGAACAAGTAGAAGCAGTCGTTCTGGAAACGAATGGAGACATCTCTGTGATCAAAAAAAGCAGCCAGGGAGCTGTTTCCGATACGCTCACAGATGTTAACGGCATGAAAAAGACGCCGGTCCCCTAAGAGGCCTGCGTCTTTTTCATGCCGTCAATTAATTCGCTATGCGTATGGCTATCTTCCCGAACTGTGTGCTGTTCTCGAGTTTTTCCATGGCGTCCCGGATGTCTGCCAGCTGATAAACCGAATCGACGATCGGATGGATATCCTTTTCCCCCATCAGCTTCAGCAGATCACGCAGTTCTTCCCGGTTACCCATCGTAGAACCGAGCAGATCATACTGTCCGTAGAAGAAGGAACGCAGGTCGAAACGGATATGGTCGTCAGTTGTTGCACCAAACGTGACGATGCGACCGCCCTTTTTCAGCACCTCGAGCGAACGGTTGAACGTCGCTTCCCCAACGCTGTCAATAATGAGATCGATGTTTTCCTCCTTCAGCTCTTCTTTCCAGTCCGCATTCGTGTCAATGGCACGGTCTGCACCGATTTCGACCGCCCGGCTGCGCTTGTCCGCGCTCCTGGAAGAGACCAGTACCCTGGCGCCGAGTGCTTTGGCAAATTGGATAAGATAAGTCGCCACCCCACTACCCGCTCCCGGGATGAACACCGTTTGGCCGGCTTTGACCTGACCCCGTGTCACAAGCGTCCTGTATCCGGTCATGGCTGCAAGTGAAAGGACGCCAGCCTCTTCCCATGACAGCCCAGAGGGTTTTGGTTCCAGCTGATCTGCAGAAATCACGATTTTCTCCGCCATCGTCCCGTTGTCCGGCATGCCGAGGATATCGAACTCTGCGGGAGGCGCTGCTGACTGCTCCATCCATCGAAGAGCGGGATTGATGATGACTTCATCCCCTTCGCCAAACCGAGTCACTCCATCCCCGACCTGGCTGACGACACCCGCTCCGTCCGACCCGATGACGACCGCTTCCTTGTCAGGCCCGAGGCGTCCAGGAATGTAGAGGTCCCGCCGGTTCAGTCCGGACACTTTCAGCGAGACGACCGCCTCCCCCGGTCCTGCGACCGGATCTTCCATCTCTTTCAGTTTCCACGTTCCCATTTCATAAACGAATGCCTTCAATTGGTCCACCTGCCTTAAAATGTTGACTGAATGCTTCCAAATCTTCCATTGATGCGATATCCCTCGGGAAAAGGGGTACTGAGATTAACTCCTGATCCCGAAAAGTTTCTGAAATCTGATTTAAATAACCACGTTCATGCTCCCTGCGTTCCCGGAGAAACTCCCCGTCCGCTTCTTCCGGCAGAACCTTATTGATGATGAGTGTACGGACATGAAGGTCGTGGCTGCCCAGGAGCGTTACTGCCTTCTCGGTTTCAAGGATCGGCAACCGCTCGGGATTCAGCACAAAGATAAATCCTGTCTTGTCGGGATTAAGAAGGATTTCCCTTACTCGGGTAAAACGGTCCTGCCGCTCCCGCAGGACATCGTAGATGGGGTCTTCAACAGGATCTCCATCATTCAGCAGCGCCGAATAGTTTTCGTTCGTTTTCCTCCGTCTCTCAAGCAATCCCCTAATCCAGACACCCATTAGCTCAGGCAATGTCAGAAGCCGGATAGTATGCCCTGTCGGCGCAGTATCGAATATGATGCGGTCGAACCCGTCCCTCTCCTCGAGGAGGATGGTGACGAGCCTGTCAAACAGCGCTGCTTCATCTGCTCCGGGAGACGCCTTTGCCGTGTCCAGCTGCCGATTGACTTCGTCGGCCATGCCCGAATGGACAATTCCTTTCAAATTATCCTTCACGGTTCGGATATAATTTTCGGTCTCCCTGTCCGGATTGATTTCCAGCGCGGACAGGCGTTCTGATACGTCGGTGATGTCCCCGTCCAGTTTCCTCCCAAAAATGTCCCCGGTGTTATGTGCCGGGTCGGTGGAGACGAGGAGGGTCCTGTGTCCTTCTGCAGCGGACTTCAGTGCAATGGCCGAAGCCGAGGTGGACTTGCCGACACCGCCTTTTCCTCCCACGAAAATAACTTCCTTATTTAACACGTCCATTCAGATCCCTCCTTTAGCAGCAACGGATTCCGGTAAGCGGGGATTTCTCCATTCCCATCCGGAGGTGCCAGTCATGGAACTTCTCGATCATGTAAGGGTACAGCTCCAGTGTGTAGTAATAGACTGGATTAGGAATGCCGATCATCTCGGAGTATAGAAGAAGCAGGAAAAGATCATCCTCATCCCGGAGTTCCGCCGCTATTTCCCGCTTATGGGGAAGACTGATGACTTCCTCATAATATCGGATCAGTTTCTTGAGTTTTTCTGACAGTTCGATCTGGTCCACCTCCATTAAAGAAAGGGGCCGTTCCGACGGCCCCCGTTCCTCACATCAGTCTTCCACCGGCAGTTTTCGGTCGATGCCCCGCGTCAGGACATTAAAGGCAGTGAGAATAATCCAGACTGCAAACACGAAAATGATCGCTCCGAAAACGAACAGCAGCATATTCGAGTTGGTGCCCCACATCGACCATTCGAAGAACACCTGCTGGAACATGGCAATGAGCGTCATGAACAGGAGGAAGATCATCGGGATCAGTGCGACCATATAGTTTCTGCCGAGTTTTTTGAGCCAGACTGCTATCAGCATGAGACTGATGCCGGCAAGAAGCTGGTTTGCGGTGCCGAATAGCGGCCAAAGCAGATATCCGCCTGATCCGAAGCCATTCGGCCCTTTGGGGATCAGGACAAGTGCCGCACTGGAAAGGACGGCCACGGACGTTGCCACGTGAGTTTTGGAAAGTACCGGCATTTTGTACTCCATGCCAATTTCGGCGATGATGTAGCGCATCAGCCGGACGGAAGAGTCCAGCGTCGTTGCTGCAAAACTGATAATGATGATGGAGACAATCGTTGTCGCCACACTTGCGGGGATGCCGATGCCTCCCGCAAGGCTGGACGCACCTTCCACAAAGTTGCCGAGGCCGCCGGCATTTGCCGCTCCAAAGCTGCTGTAGGCTTCTGTAAATGCCGCCGCACTAGGGAACAGCGTCACGACAGCCAGGATGGAGATCAGCGCAAGGATGCCCTCACCGACTGCTCCGAGATAGCCGACAAAGCGGGCATCGGTTTCTTTATCCAACTGTTTTGACGATGTTCCTGAAGACACGAGGCCGTGGAACCCGGAAATCGCCCCGCACGCAATGGTGATGAACAGAAGCGGGAACCAGGAAACATCATTTGCAGCATGGACAGCCGGAGCCGTGATCTCCGGATTTGTGAAAATCAGGCCCAGATACAAAATACCGAGTCCGACAACAAGCTGGTGGGAGTTGATGAAATCACGCGGCTGAAGAAGCTTCCAGACCGGAAGTGTCGAGGCGATGTACACATAGATCATGAGGATGATGATCCAGATGAAGAAGGCTGACGACACGGCACCCAGACCGAACAGCCCTGCTCCTTCCTCTCCCCCCATCATGGATACCAAATCCACCTGCAGCCAGCTTACCTGGCTCGCGATAATTGCCGTTATATACATGACCGCAAGCGCGATCAGCGAAGGAATAAGCATCTTCTTCTGCCGTTTATATACGGCATAACCGATCCAGACCGCCAGCGGAATCTGGATAAACACAGGAATTACACTTGCCGGGTACTTGATGAACAGATTGGAAATGACCCAGGCAAATACTGCGTTGACCATCAGGACGAGGATCAGGATGATGAACAAAAAGAGCATCTTTGCTCTCTGTCCAATCAGCCGGTCCGCAATGGTTCCGACGGACTGCCCCTTGTTCCGGACAGACAGTGCCAGCGTCCCGAAATCATGGACACCTGCCGCAAAAACCGTCCCCAATACTACCCACAAAAATGCGGGCAGCCATCCCCAATAAACGGCAATTGCCGGCCCGAGTATCGGGGCCGCTCCGGCGACAGACGTAAAGTGGTGTCCCCATAGCACAAATTTGTTTGTCGGGACAAAGTCAACGCCGTCCTTGTACTTGTGGGACGGTGTGACATAATTCGGATCGAGACGGAAGATGCGTTCCGCGACAAACTTTGAATAATAGCGATAACCAAGCGCAAAAACAATCATCCCGATCACAGCAACCAGAATTGCATTCAAACGATTTACCCCCTTTTTGAAATAGTTATATGGAACCCGCTGACGGCAATCTGCCGCAGAGGCGGAAACCCCAATTACTTTACTTTGTCTTGTATTCTATGTATATGTGTACATTATAATTGAAATTTCCGTTTATTCAAAGCTATCGGATATATTTCTGAGTTTCTCATTAAAAAAAGACGGGGCTGCCTCCCCGTCATCTCTCAATTGTGCTCAAATATTGGAAAATCTGTTCTCTGATTAACTGGTTCAGCCCTTCCGGCAGCTCATCCGGCAGGAAGAACCTGGCGTCTGCAGTTTCCTTGCCATCCGGCTTAGGTTCCTGGTCTCCTGATGCATGTGCTGCATAAACGATCGTTACGGAGTAATACTCATCTCCATTTTCCAATCTGGAGAATGTCTGTGGACCGGAAACGACCGTCACGAGAGTCAGTCCGTCAATTTCGATGCCCGTTTCTTCAAGTACTTCCCGACGCCCCGCCTCCTCCGCAGTTTCATCCAGCTCCATGAACCCTCCTGGGAGGCCCCAGCGCCCGTCAAAGCCCTGTTTCAGAAAAACCCGGCCCTTGTCGTCCAACACGCCTACCCCGACGCCGGTAAGCAGAAGCGGCCGGCTTCCCGTAAGTTTCCTAATTTCCTCAATGTAACCCATCCGGCTTCCTCCTATAGCTCCCCGACCGCACGGGCATAAGCATCATGCCATGCTTCCCAATCTGCATGCCGGTCTTCGGGCTTTTCGCCGTCCAGAAGACAGCCTATGACATCCAGGCACACATGCCAGCCAGCCAAATCTTTGACGGTCTGCTCCGTCAGTTTTCGGATCGTCTCTTTGAAAGCGAGCACTGTGCTGCCTCCATCAGAAATCAGATCGAACCTGACCACATCACCGAACCAGTCGAATTCGATGGTCTCTCCGGATTCAAATCTGAAAATCTCCAATTTCTCTTTTCCGTGCTCTCCCATGTCAAACAGATAATGGCCGCCTTCTGCAGCCTCACCCATCCGAAGCTCGTCAAACCAGCCTGAGAGCCGGTCATTGTCGGTCAGATAGGCCCAAACTTCCGTTCTTTCATAGGGATACCGGACTTCCCGATAAGCCGTCAATCCTTCCCCGTTCCTTTTCAATTCAGCGATTCCAGCCATTGGTCTCCCCCTCTGATAAATCAATCCGCCCTGCCATCATTTCGGCAGGACGGATCGGGATTCCTTCTTAAAATTGACAATTCGGTCAGGACAATATGCGGCCTGGCTCAATGTCGGCTTCCAGTACAACCGGACAATGATCGCTCCCCATGATGTCACAATGGATATCCGCGTTTGTCAAAAGCGGTGCCAGCCGTTTGGACGCAAGAAAGTAATCGATCCGCCATCCGATGTTCCGCTCGCGGACCTTATTCATATACGACCACCAGGAATAGACATCGGTACGGTCCGGATAAAAATGCCGGAACGTATCGATGAAACCTGCTTCCAGCAGATTTGTCATCTTCCCGCGCTCTTCGAAGGTAAAGCCTGAATTACCGACATTCGTCTTAGCATTTTTCAGGTCGATTTCTCTGTGGGCGACATTCAGATCCCCGCAAATGATGACAGGTTTTTCTTTATCAAGATACTTCAGGTGATCCAGAAATCGGTCTTCCCATTCCAACCGCAGCGGGAGGCGGCCCAAGTCACGCTGTGAATTGGGCGTATAGACGTTGACCAGATAGAAAGCCGGGAATTCCAGGGTGAGTATCCTGCCTTCGTCCTGGGCATCCTCATCACCGAGGCCATAACGGACCGATAAAGGTTCGTGCTTTGTGAAAACCGCGGTACCGGAGTAACCTTTTTTGACGGCATAGTTCCAATACTGATGATAGCCCTCCAGCTGCAGGTCGATCTGACCTTCCTGGAGCTTCGTTTCCTGCACGCAGAAAACATCAGCATCCACTTCATTAAAATAATCCAGAAATCCTTTTTTCACGCAGGCCCTCAGCCCGTTTACATTCCAGGAAACGAATTTCATCCTGTTGCTCCTTTCATGCAAAAACCCGCCTTCCTTGGAGGGCGGGCATGCCGATTCTATTATCATTCATCGCCGAGGTCGACGTTGTGGTAGACCTGCTGTACATCTTCAAGGTCGTCCAGTGCGTCGATCATCTTCTCGAACTGGGCTTTGTCGTCATCTCCAAGTGCGACTTCCGTCTGCGGGAGCATGCTGAGCTCCGCCACCTGGAATTCCGTGATGCCATTCTTCTTGAAAGCTTCCTGGACCGAGTGGAAGTCTTCAGGCTCGGCATATACGATGACACTGCCCTCTTCCTCGAAAACATCTCTGACTTCGATGTCTTCTTCCATCAGCATTTCAAGAATTTCTTCTTCCCCTTTGCCTTCAACACCGAAGACCGCCGTGGAGTCGAACATGTAGGAAACCGAGCCGGCTACCCCCATATTGCCTCCGTTTTTGCCGAATGCCGCACGCACTTCCGAAACCGTCCGGTTGACGTTGTTTGAAAGCGCATCGACAATCACCATCGAACCTCCGGGACCGAAGCCCTCATACCGGAATTCATCAAAGTTTTCATCCGAGCCGCCTTTTGCCTTATCGATGGCCCGGTCAATGATGTGCTTGGGGACGTTATAGGTTTTTGCACGTTCCAGCACCATCTTTAGTGCCTGGTTGGATTCCGGATCAGGTTCTCCGCGCCGTGCGGCCACGTATATTTCACGGCCGAACTTTGCGTTAACCCGGCTGGTGCTTTGGTCTTTTGCTGCTTTTTTATCTTTGATATTATTCCATTTACGACCCATGAGATTCACTCTCTTTCGGATTTGAACTTCTCTGCAGTAATACAGTATACCAAAAACTCCCGGCAATATGAATTCTGAATCGCCACATCCATACCGGAAATGGCCAATATGATATCATGGGAGAAAAGACTCGTCAAAGAAAGGCCGGGATGACATGGCTTCAATCAAACTGACTACCCTCACTAAAAAAGGCGGATGCGGATGTAAAATCGGACCAGCAGACCTTGCGGGCGTACTTCGTGAACTGCCGGCTGCCTTACCGGATCCGAACCTTCTCGTTGGACTGGATACAAGTGACGATGCAGGCGTATACCAGCTCACCGACGACCTGGCACTTGTCCAGACAACCGACTTTTTCACGCCGATCGTCGATGATCCTTATGACTTTGGACAAATTGCCGCAACCAATGCCATCAGCGACATCTATGCCATGGGCGGCACACCTGTGACCGCTCTGAACATCGTGGCATTCCCGATCGGCAATCTCGACAAGAAGATCCTCGCCGATATTCTGCGTGGCGCGGCAGAGAAAATGAAGGAAGCCGGCGTTACGTTGGTCGGCGGCCACTCAATAGATGATCAGGAGCCAAAATATGGGCTTGCCGTAACCGGGACAATTCACCCGTCGAAAATCCGCACCAATGCTGGTGCAAAACCCGGCGATAAGCTCATACTGACAAAACCGATAGGAGTCGGCATCTACACCACTGCCCTGAAGCGTGATCTTCTTTCGGAAGAAGATATCCGGGAAGTGACGAACGTGATGACCACACTCAACAAAACAGCAGCCGATACGATGAATGAATACGACGTCCACGCAACAACCGATGTGACCGGATTTGGACTCCTCGGTCATGCAACGGAAATGGCCCAGGGCAGCGGCACGGGGCTGATCATCCGTTCCAAAGACGTTCCGGTCCTTCCGCGTACCCAGGAACTTGCCGGGCAGGGTGCCGTTCCGGGCGGTACCAAGAACAACCACGCCCATGTTGCAGACAGCATCACCTATCCGGCCGGGATGGACGAGACCGCCCAGTGGATCCTGTGCGATGCCGTTACATCAGGCGGACTCCTTGCCGCTGTAGAGGGCAGCCAAGCTGAAGGCTTGCTTGATGACCTTCGCAAAAACGGAGTCGATGCCCATATCATCGGTGAAGTGACTGAAGAAAACGCAGGCACCATCCGAGTCCTGTAAGCCAACAAAAGGAAAGAGATGAATCATGAAGCGAGAACTGACACTCGACGAACTGTTTAAACAACGAAAAAACAGCAATCATGCCCTCGTGGACGTACGATCTCCGAAGGAATACGCTGAAGGCACGATGCCCGGCGCCATCAATATCCCGATTTTCGACAATGAGGAACGGGCGGAAGTGGGTACAATCTATAAGCAGGATGGACAACAGGCCGCAATGAAGCGCGGACTTGAGATCTTCTCCGCAAAACTGCCTGAGTTTGTTGAAGAATTCCGGAGCCTGAACCAGCCGTTCACCGTCTTTTGCTGGCGTGGAGGCATGAGAAGCAAAACAGCGGCAACGATGACGGACCTGATGGGCCTGCGCGCAAGCAGACTGATCGGAGGCATACGCACATATCGCCAATGGGTAGTTTCAGAGCTTGAAAAAGCTGAATTCAGTCCCCCGCTTATCGTACTGAACGGTTATACGGGCGGCGGCAAAACCGCGATTCTCCATCGCCTGGAAAGTGACGGGTTCCCCGTCATGGACCTGGAAGGGATGGCCGGCCACAGGGGATCCATCTTCGGCGCGATCGGCCTGGAACCAAGCAATCAGAAAAAATTCGATGCCCTGCTGGTCGGTGGCATGAAAAACTTTGAAGACGCACCTTTCGTCATTATTGAGGGAGAAAGCAGAAGGATTGGCAAGGCCGTACTCCCTGAATTCTTCGATCAGAAAAAGAACGAAGGCATCCACCTTTTCCTACGTCTTCCGATTGAGGAAAGGGTACAGAATATCCTGAATGATTATGACACGGAAGCCTATCCCGAGAAATTTCTTGAAGCATTCTCAAAAATCGAACGCAGGATCCATACGCCAATTGCCAAAGAGATCAGAAACCATCTTGAGGAAAACCGGTTCAGGGACGCGTTCAGGCTTTTGCTGGAATTTTATTACGACCCGCGCTACGAGCATTCCGCAGGACTGGATGAAAACGATGAACGCCAAATCTTTATCGATGCCGACAATATGGAAGACGCCTACCGGAAAGTCCGGCAGCAGATCCAACGCATCGGAAGAAAACTTGCAGCCGGGGAAGCCGCGGCGGGACAAGACCATAAATAAAATTAAAAGCAGGCGGGGAAACCTCAAGGACTCCCCCCTGCTTTTTATCTTGCTTGCCAACAGGAATAGCAGGTATGCAGCAAGCCGGTCTGATCAGTTTTTCGTTCATCGCTTTATTTTATCATTCAGCTCTATAATCTCATCGTTCGCGTATGACTGCCGGACGAATGACGAGATTGACGTCATGAATGATGAAACTTCCACCTCGAATGACGAAACTGAACCGCAAAGACGCTCCATTTCCCTTCCGGTTGTATCGTTTTGTTTCTCATAGGTTTTATGCTACATTATAATTATTCTAATTTAGTTTCCGGGAGCGATGCCAAGTGACTATTTACGAACCCGCCATCCATTTCATGGATGTCCGATATTCCATTGACAACAAGCCTATTGTCGGCCCGATTACGGGGTCATTCCCCTCCGGCCGGATCACCACATTGGTCGGACCTTCCGGAGCCGGAAAAACAACCGTCCTCAAACTATGCAATGGACTGCTGTCTCCAGATTCCGGAGAAATCCTGATCGATGGTCAGTCAGCGACCACCTTCGAGCCGACTGATCTCCGGAGAAAGGTCGGGATGGCCCTTCAGGATGCTCCGATGGTCAACGGGACTGTCTATGATAACCTGGCCCTCCCGCTCCGGCTTCAAAAAAAAGAACTCCCGGAGCCGGATGCCATATCATGGCTCGAGGATGTTGGCCTATCCGGAGACTATCTCCATAAAAAAGCTTCCGAGCTTTCGGGCGGTCAACGCCAAAAAGTCTCCATCGCCAGGACGCTCATCAACCGGTCTGACATTTTACTGATGGATGAAATCACATCTGCACTGGACAAGGCATCCAGGCGCGAAATCGAATCGCTCATCACACGCATCAATCAAAAGTACGGTACGACAATCATCTGGATTACACACAATCTTGAACAGGCCATCTCCATCGGCGACTACACTTGGGTGCTGATTTCCGGTGAGCTGATTGAAACCGGTGACAGCCACATCCTTGAAGACCCGGCAGATGAACGGGTCCGGCGGTTTGTTAAGGGGGAACTGCAATGAGTCCGCTTGCCCTCTTTCTCACACTCATCTTCGTTCTCATTCCCCTGGTTCTGTCAAAAACCTTAAACCTCGGGCTGGAGAGAGATACTATTATTGCGACCGTCCGGTCGATTACCCAATTGTTTGCGGTTGGGTATATTCTGAAGTTTGTCTTCGACTCTGACGGTTACCTGTACATTCTGCTGATGATCGCTCTCATGATTTTTGCAGCAGTGCACAATGCTTCGAAGAAAGGCAAGGCCATTCCCGGCATCCTTTGGAAAATTACCGTCACCATTGTCGTCGTGGAACTGCTGACACAAGCAATCCTGCTTGGCTTCGGAATCGTACCGGCTACGGCACAGTACATCATACCGATCAGCGGGATGGTCGTCGGAAATTCAATGGTGCTCTCCATTCTTTTCCTGAACCGCTTCACAGCGGAGCTTGAAGCCAACCAGAACCGGACTGAGCTGATTTTATCCCTGGGCGGGACGCCCAAACAGGCAGTCCATACACAGCTGACAGATTCCATCAAAGCCAGTACGATTCCGACCATTGAAAGCCAAAAGACGATGGGTCTGGTTCAGCTGCCGGGCATGATGAGCGGTCAGATCATCGCAGGCGCCGACCCGGTACAGGCGGTACAGTTCCAACTGCTGATTTTGTTCCTGCTTTTGACGACCGCAGTCGTTTCAAGCATCCTGCTCGGGTTCTTGTCCTATCCTTCCCTTTTCAATGAACGGATGCAGCTAATCCGCCAGAAAAACGACTGACCATTCGCCCGCAGCACTTCCCCGTGCCTGCGGGCGTTCTTAATCTTTCCGGATTCCGAATGAAAAAGAGGATTTTCTCTATCCCGGACGAAACTTTGTCATGATGGAAATGGTTTTCTGCTGTGTGACAGGACATTAATACGGGAATTGAGAGAATGACGAAGAGCGGATCAGAGAGATAGAGGAGGAGATTGTCATGTATAAGCGGATACTTCTGGCCGTGGACGGATCCGATCATTCGCTTCGGGCCACAGGACAGGCGGCCGCTCTGGCAAAAGCGATGGATGGGGCGGTGGAAATCGCCTATGTCGCGGATTTTTCAAAATCAAAGAATGCTGTGCTTCACTCAAGGGGGCGCTCAGAATTGGATCTTCAAAGACGGAAGCAACTTCTGCCGGCTGAAGAATTGTTGAAGAGTGAGCAGGTGCCTTTTGAAGTGAATATCCTTCACGGCGACCCCGGGCCGGCCATCGTTTCCCATGCAAATGCCCATGCATTCGATCTGGTCATCATTGGCAGCCGTGGCTTGAATCCTTTGCAGGAAATGATGCTGGGCAGCGTCAGTCACAAAGTATTGAAACGCACTGAATGCCCGGTCATGATCGTTAAGTAAGTATCATTACCCCATAATAAAAAAGGGAACTGCGAAAATGAATCCGCAGTTCCCTTTTTGCCGCGACCGATCAGCGCCAGTTTTTCATGATTCCAAGACCGATGATGCCGATAAAAGCAACGATCGATACAATGATCAGAATCGGAAGTAAAGTATCTCCCAAGTAATTCAAGGCAGTTCCTCCTTAACTCCAACTCAATAACTTTCATCCGGGCGTAACCCTCATTCTTTATTGTACCCCATAGCCAGGTTTTGTGACAGATACTCTCTGCAAAATTTAAGTGCAGAGTTCATCAGGAAAGCCGATTTTTCACGATTCCGCCACTTCTTCATTGCCTGGCACAGGCGTCCCCTGATGGAATATCATTTTCCAGCGGCTGCCGTCAGATTTCCAGATCGAGCTGCGGTTGGCTGCATTTCCTGTTTCTTCATCCACTGTCCGGTAAACAGCCAATACGGCACGATCTCCGATTGTCTGTAAGCGAAATTGATCGATGCTTAGTCTGACGTTCCCGAGTGAGCCTGCCCTCATACAATCGTCCTTCGAAAAAGATCCGCCGGATTTGCCGAATTCGAAAAACGTTTCATCGAGCAACGGGCCAAAACGGTCCGGATCGCTCCTGACCTGATTGTCCAACAGGTCCATTTCAAGCTTTAGAATGTGTGCTGTCAACGCTTCCAATTCCGATAACCCGCCTTTATGCTGATTTCAAGCTTCCACAGGATTATCGGTTTTGATGCAGACAATCTCGACTTCCCACTTGTCATTGATATATAGGCCTACAATTTCCTTGAATCCGAGGTTCCAGGACTGGATAAGCTCCACTGAATCCAGTATTTTCCCTTTTTTCTTTTCGGCACTGACCGGATATCCGGCACAATCATAATGGCCGGCAATGGCAATATACTTAGAAGCGTGTCTGTCCGTCGATACGCGCACACGGTCGTAGATATTCTTGATGATTTCCGTATTGTCGCTCCGGAGCAGCTTATTGGGTCCGGCTTCGGTGATCATATCCACATAAAGCGCATTATAGCGCTGTTTCATCCAATTCATAACCGGTTCCTGGACGCGACCATCCATACAGTTGATTGCTGTTACAAATTCATTCTTTTCCATGACATTCCCCCCGTTTCCGGACCGCCCATAGGGTCGCGATCCAAATCAATCTTCAAAAGCTATTTACAGAATATCAATATCCCGCCACAAGATGCGAATTTTTTCGATTCTTGTCGAAATTCGTTCTTAAGTCATGGTTCTCCGGAACGGGAATTCGAACCGGATTAGACCGCGTGCGCGGTAATCACCGTTCGGTTGTAGCGATTATACATGATTCCCATTGCCGCGTCTCTAAAGAAAAAAAAGGATGCCGGCATTGGCATCCTTTTTTGCATTATGCAGTGTTTCTTTCCCGATGTTCCCGAACTCCATACAAAGCGACGTACAACAGAACTGCGAACAGGACAACTCCGGCCAAGAGCTTAAAGATCCCGTCATAACCGACGTGCGGCACAAGGCTACCTAGGATGTAGGGGCCAAAGCCCACACCGAAGTCGAGAAAGATGAAGAACGTTGAGGTTGCAAGACCCATCTTATGAGGGTCTGCGACCTTAACCGACAGTGCCTGTGCGCTTGATTGGAAGTTGCCAAAACCAAGCCCGATCAGTACACCCGCCCCAAGAAGCATGGCCCCGGTGGATGATTCACTCAGCAGTACCAGCCCGCCGGCGAAAAGAAAGAGTGCCGGCATGACTACAATATTGCCGCCCTTCAGATCAAGCAATTTGCCGGTAAATGGCCTTGAAAGCAGAACCGTAATCGCATAAACGAGGAAGAAGAAGCTTGATGCGGTCACCAGATTCACTTCTTCTGCGTAAAACATGATAAAGCTCAGCACCCCGCCATAGGCAATTGCCACAAAGAGTGTGACAATACCGATCGGAAGCGCATTTTTTTCCATGAAGGACCATACGCTGAAGCTTTCTTTTTCCTTCTGTGAATGGACAGAATCCAAATCCTCATCCGCCTTGATTGTAATGGCCAGTACAAATGAGGCAAGAGCCAGGATCGTACAGAAAAGGAAGAGCATCGAAAATGGCAGATGCTTTGCAAGCAAGATTCCAAGGAACGGCCCCAATGCAGCGCCTAGTACGCCGCTAAGGCTATAATACCCGATCCCCTCCCCCCTGCGGTCCGGAGGCAGCACGCGGGCAACGATCGATCCCGTAGCAGTAGATCCGACCCCCATCCCCATACCGTGGATAAAACGGATCAGCAGAAGGAGCGGCAGATTAAAGGCCAGGAAGTAAGTAGCGCCGGATACAACATACAGCAGTGTTCCGGCCACAAGGACCTTTTTATTGCCGATTCTTTCGACAAGCGGCCCGGCAATAAAACGTGCCATGAGCGCACCGATGATATAGGAACCGGAAACAAGTCCTGCAGTGCCGGCATTTGCCTGGAACCTGTCAGCCGCAAATGGCCCGATCGTCACCATCAGCAAATACATGACGATAATCAGGAAGAAGTTAATAAGTGAAGCGAAAATAAAATCTTTCGTCCAAAGCTTGTGAGTCTGCATATACAACCTCATTCTGACTTATTGAGTAATGCCTATAGAAATTCTCCAACCCAAAAAAGCGCCACACTCTACAAGCGGCGCTGCATCTCTGTGAAGCGTTCGGACATGGCGTTCTGTTCATGTTCCGGGATGTCCCCAATCACTTCCCGCTCCAGCTTTTCAATAATTGCTGACGCTCCGTTATAGACGTTGCGTCCATGATCAGTCAGCAGAATCTGTTTGGCTCTCCGGTCCTGCCCCTGCCTGGTTTCGATCAGGCCGATTTCCAGCAGCTGCTGAATCGTTCTGGAGACGCTCGGTTTTTCAACAAATTGCCGTGCAGCCAGCTCTGCAGGTGTCATCCCTTCCTGCTCGGCGATCAGACGGAGTGCCGACCATTGAGGCAGTGTCAATCCCACTTCCGAAAGCGCTTCTGAAGTTTTTTGAATGAACGGGCGATATAGATCGGTGAACCTCCTGAAAAACAATTGATGCGATTTCAGATTCATGGAATCCTCCGGAAATAAAATATTAGTTAGTTTAGCTAACTAATGATATCATGTTCTTTTTCACCTTGTAAAGTAAACTCCCCATCATAGAAAGACAGCTGATGATCATTTGCCATCAGCTGTTTCTTTTAACAAGATAGGTTCTTCTTGGGTTGGCTTCGGTGAGATACCTGCTGAGTAATCCAGTTTAAGTTTTTCCAATTCCAATTTCATCTTTTCTGTCTCGGCAATAAAGTTCTGCTGTTTGAGCTTTTCCAATTCGATTTCATCCTGAAGCCTGTCTTTCTGAAAAGCAAACATTCTTCTCCGATGTTCAGTGATGATTGCTGTTAGTGGGATCGTCATGACGATCATTACGATCAAAATTGCTCCCGACATTTATAACAGCTCCTTTTAAAGTTTGTTAAGATACGGATAGAGTGGCGGAAAAGTTTCAATTATCAGATGAAAGTATTTTTTGCGCCAATTTACCATTGATTAAAAATCAATAATGATGCATAATCATTCTTAACATTCGCATTGGAGGCGTTTCGGATGAAGAAAAGGCGGATTGTCGTCAAGATTGGAAGCAGTTCACTGACTGATACGTGCGGCGGACTGTCGGATGCCATGGTTCGTGAACATGCGGCGGCAATCGCTTCATTGATGCAGGCTGGACATGAAGTGGTTCTTGTTTCTTCAGGGGCAGTTGCAGCCGGTTTCAGGAACCTTGGGTACACCTCCCGTCCCGGCTCTACGGCAGGCAAACAGGCGGCGGCTGCAGTCGGCCAGGGACTGCTGGTGCAGGCCTATACTGAAGCGTTCCGCAGCCACGGGATCGTGGTGGCACAGCTTCTGCTGACGAGGCAGGACCTCATGCGCAAGGAGCGCTTCCACAACACCGGCCGGATGCTGGAGGAACTGCTTCACCGTGGTGCTCTTCCCATTGTAAATGAAAATGATTCGGTATCTGTTGAAGGAATCACTTTTGGGGACAATGACATGCTTTCGGCTCTTGTGGCCGGCCTGGTCCACGCTGACTTTCTCTCGATCCTCACTGATGTTGACGGACTTTACGATGGCAATCCGAACTCCGATCCGGAAGCTAAAAAATATGCCTTCATCCCGGAGGTCCATGACGGTTTGCTGAAACAGGCCACAGGGACAGGATCGGCTGTCGGAACCGGAGGCATGCGTTCAAAAGTGCTTGCCGCCAGAACTGCTGGCAGTCTCGGTGTCCATGTATTCATCGGTACCGGTGAAGGGGCCGAAAAACTGATCGATATTGTGGAAGGTCGCGGAAACGGCACCTACATCGGAATTTCCTCACTTATGTCCGGCAAGGATTCAAAACGCTGGATGGCTTTATGTTCCGTGCCGGCGGGAAGCATCACCGTGGACAGCGGCGCAGCCCGTGCACTTGCCGGGAAAGGCACCAGCCTGCTGCCGGTCGGCATCACCTCTGTCACTGGCACATTCAAACAAGGTGAAGTGGTGGACGTCCTCGACGAGCAAGGCGAACTGATCGGCAGAGGCATGGTGAATTATCCGGCTGAAACAGTCAGGGAGATTATCGGAAAACCGGGAGATGATGCCATGAAAATTTCCGGAGGGACCACACCTGAAGTTATTCACTGCAACCGGTGGATTCATCTGAAAATCAAGGAGGCGGTACGATGACAAACGTTCAGAGCACCCATTTCGACGCACTTCAGACAATCGGGATCAACTCGAAGAAAGCCGCGGCCAGCCTGACAGGGTTGCCGACTGCGGCAAAAAACGATGCCATCAAGTCGATCTCAGAGGCACTCCGGTCCAAGGCGGCAATTATCCTTGACGCGAACCGTGAAGATTTGGAAGCAGGCCGTGCCGCCGGTTTGTCCGAATCCCTTCTGGACCGGCTCATGCTGGATGAGTCCCGCATCGGTGCCATAGCGGATGCGCTTATCGAACTGACTGCAATCGACGACCCGGTCGGTCAAATTGTAGATGAATGGGAACGGCCAAATGGCCTGAGACTGTCCACTGTGCGGGTTCCGCTTGGTGTGGTCGGAATCATTTATGAAGCACGTCCCAATGTCACCGTCGATGCGGCGGCCCTGTGCCTCAAGACCGGGAATGCCGTCATTCTGAGAGGCAGCTCGTCGGCCATCCGTTCCAATATGGCACTTGTGGCCGTAATCCGGGATGCCATCGAAACTGTGGGCCTTCCGGCAGATGCAGTGCAGCTCGTGGAAGACACGAGCCGGGAAACAGCCGCCCGCCTATTTAAGATGAATGATGTTCTCGATGTCCTCATTCCCCGGGGCAGCGCAAATCTGATCCGAACCGTTGTTGACCAGGCGACAGTTCCCGTAATCGAGACCGGTGCCGGTAATTGCCACGTCTACATCTCTGAGTCTGCCGACAAAGAGATGGCGATCCATATTGCAGTAAACGCCAAAACGCAGCGTCCCTCCGTCTGTAATGCGGCGGAAAAGATTCTGATCCATCAAAACTGGCCACATACGGCGGAGCTGGTACAGGCATTGCAATGGGAAGGTGTGGTCATCCATGGTGATGAAGGCATTATAGACCGTGCGGATGGTGTACTTGTCGCCTCCGACGAGGATTGGGCGATGGAATACCTTGACCTCGAAGTCGCGATCAAAGTTGTTTCTTCAACCGAAGAAGCCATCAGCCATATCAATACTTATGGCACCCGGCACTCGGAAGCAATCGTCAGCAATGATACGGCCGAAGCGGCTAAATTCCAGATCGGTGTCGATGCGGCTGCCGTTTACCATAACGCGTCCACCCGCTTCACTGACGGATTCGAATTCGGATTCGGCGCCGAGCTCGGCATCAGCACACAAAAACTACATGCCCGCGGACCAATGGGACTCCCTGCCCTCACTTCGGTGAAGACATTAATTGCGGGCAGCGGTCAGTGCAAGTGATTCCTGCGGGACTAAAAAAGCCGGCTCCGATCTTGGGAGCCGGCTTTCTCATGACCATATTCAATCACATAATTCCTGCCGTGATGACAACGGTTTACTGTCTTTCACGCAAGGCAATACTTTACATGCGTGACCGAAAAGGAGGAAGCAGTGACCATGTCACCACATCACAAATTCAGCCATAAGACGAAGAATCTATGGGCAGGTGTTTTGTTTGGTCTTGGCTTTGTTGCATTTATCGATGAAACCATCTTCCATCAACTGCTGCATTGGCATAAATTCTACGATCGTTCTACGACATCCGTCGGACTCATTTCAGACGGGCTTTTTCATGCATTCAGCTGGTTCGCCACAGTTGGCGCGCTATACCTGGTTGCAGATCTGATGCGCCGGCATGCATTTTGGCACAAGATGTTCTGGGGAGGGAAACTGCTCGGCGGAGGAGGCTTTCAACTGTATGATGGCATCATCCAGCATAAGCTGATGAGGATCCATCAGATCCGCTACAATGTGGACATTCTGCCGTACGACCTCATTTGGAACATTACAGCCGCTATCATGATCATTGCGGGGCTTCTATTAATCCGGAGTGCCAGGAAAGATAGCATACGGATAAGCGGGGGCGAGACCTTTGCATCATGAGCATGCATTCCTTCCCCCTGCCCTCCAGATGCTCATTGTGTTTTTCGCAACTTTAGGAACTGCTGGATACCTCCTCCTGATGCTTAGGACAAATAAAGTCCAACGGCTAAAACAATGGCCGGCCTGGAGGTTTATTTTGTGGCTATCAGGATCGTCAATGGCGGTGGCGGTTTTTGCAGGACCGCTTGCCGACGCTGCCCATCTGGATTTCCGATTTCATATGGCTGGCCACCTGCTCCTCGGGATGCTTGCGCCGCTCCTGATGGCCCTTTCCGCACCCGTCACCCTGCTACTCCGGGCACTCCCGGTACCGGCTGCCAGGCAGGTTACGAAGATGCTTCGGCATCCGGTCGCACGCTTTTACCGGAATCCCATCACGGCGTCCGTGCTGAACATCGGCGGGCTCTGGCTCTTGTACGCCACACCCCTGTTTCAGCTGATGCACCATCACCTGTGGCTTTACCTGCTCATTCACATCCATGTATTTGCTGCGGGCTATCTGTTCACAATATCCATGATTTATATCGACCCGGCCCCTCATCCAAGCAGCCACTTGTTCCAGACGGTCATTTTTATCTTTGCACTTGCGGCTCATGGCATACTGAGCAAGTACATTTATGCAAACCCCCTCCCCGGCTTTCCGGCAGATGAAGTTAGGGAAGGCGCCATGCTCATGTATTACGGAGGCGACCTTGTCGATCTTGTCATCATCATCCTGCTGTTCAGCAGCTGGTATCGGGCAACCGCTCCCCGGCATTCCTATCAAAAAATTGAAACGTCTTAGCCTCTCCCCTAAACTGTAGTATGTATTCGCTACAAAATGAAAGGGGCTGGCGTTCATGGGCAAACAGGTTAATCTAGGAAAGTCAGGTCTAAGCGTAAACCCGATCGGTCTTGGTACAAACGCGGTCGGCGGCCACAATCTCTACCCAAACCTGAATGAGGATACAGGACGGGAACTCGTGCGGACGGCGATCAGCCATGGCATCGATTTTCTCGATACTGCATTTATTTACGGAATGGGCCGTTCTGAAGAGCTTGTAGGTGAAGTGGTGCGCGAATCCGGCAGACGACAGGACCTGGTGATTGCCACAAAAGGGGCTCACCGTCAAACCGGGGACGGGATCGTCGTCGATAACTCCCCTGCCTTCCTGCGGGAGGAAGTGGAAAAGAGTCTGAAGCGGCTTCAGACCGATTATATCGACCTTTACTATATCCACTATCCTGACGAAGACACACCGAAAGCCGAAGCTGTCGGTGCGCTGAAAGAACTGAAAGACGAAGGCAAAATCCGCGCAATCGGCATCTCGAACTTCTCACCGGAACAACTGAAGGAAGCCGACCAGGATGGCTATGTGGATGTGTTTCAGGGAGAGTATAATCTTCTTGAGCGCGGCGCCGAAGAAGCCTACTTCCCGTACACTTCCGGGCACGGCATTTCTTTCGTCCCTTACTATCCGCTCGCCGCAGGCCTTCTTGCCGGGAAGTACAGCGGCAATGAGACATTCGACGACCTCCGGAAAAGCCAGGCACGGTTCCAAGGAGAGACGTTCAAACAAAATGTACAGCGCGTGAACAAGCTGCGGCCCATCGCTGAAGCCCACAATGCGGAAATTGCACATATTGTTCTCGCTTTTTACCTCGGAAAAGGGCCGATCGATTCGGTCATCCCGGGTGCAAAGCGTTCTGAACAGGTGCTCGACAACCTGAAGACACTTGAAGTGTCTCTTTCGAAAGAAGAACGACGAGAAATTGAATCGATTTTCAGATGAAAATCTCAATATGAAAAACAGCAGCCGGTTCCTCTTTTGCAGGAACCGGCTGCTGTTTTTATAATAAATTTGAATAACCCTCTTGCCGTCAGGCAATTTCAGGGGTTGGCTGAACGTCGTCGTCGACGAGTGCATGGCGCTCCCAGGCACGGCTTTTCCACCGTAGAGCCATGAAGATCCCCCTTGTCCATTCGTCAGCAGCAATTGCGAGCCAGACACCGACGAGACCAAGGTCCATCACAAATACAAGGAAGTAACCGAGCGGAAGGCTCATCATGACCATCGAAAGTGCCGCCATCAGGACCGGGAATTTCGCATCGCCCGACGCACGTAGGGAGTTGATGATGACGATGTTGAACGTCCTGCCCGTCTCCAGCAGGAAGGCTAGGAGGAGAACCGAAGCCCCAAGTTTAATGATCGCTTCATTGTCCGTAAAGAGCCGCATCAGAGGATAGCGGAACGTCATGACGACCGCAACCATGATGATCGTAAACAGGAACGCCCATTTCAGGCTTTTCCAGAGCCCGGTGTAGGCCTCTTCCTTATTTCCGGCTCCGACAAGACGGCCGGTGATGATCGACGTCCCAAGGCCGATCGCCAATGCGAACAGATAGCTGAACATCGAAATGTTCACCGCATACTGCCGGGCGGCAAGCGCTTCTGTGCCGAGATGAGTCACATAGTATAGGAAGACGAGCTGGCATCCCTGATACAAGATCTGCTCAAATGCGCTCGGAAGCCCGATGTTCAGGATTTTGGCAATGTATGAACGCGTCCAGGTAATGTAGTATCTGAATTCAATCTTATACTCCATCACTTTGTACAGCAGCCAGAAAAAGACGAACACAGCAATGACCCGGCTGCCGACTGACGAAATCGCGGCTCCCTGTACGCCAAGTTCGGGAAGCCCGAACTTACCGAAAATAAGGGCATAGTTACCGATTACGTGAATGATATTCATCCCGAGCGAGACGAACATCGTCTGCTTCGTGAAGCCGTGCACCCGGATCACGGCAGCAAGGGAGTTGATAATAGCCTGCAGGAAGATCGCACCCCCGACAATGGATAAATACGCTTCCGCATGCGCAAGCACTTCACCCTGCAGATTCATCGCAGTCATCAGACGGTTCGTAAACAGCATAAACATGCCACTGAGGCCCAAACCGACCAAAAGGTTAAGGGAGACCGCAAGTCCTGAAATTTTCGCCGCCTCTATATAACGTTTGGAACCCAAGTACTGGGAAACCACAATCGCCGCTCCGTTCCCGACGACTTCAAGCACCAAGATTGCGATATGAATATACTGGTTGGCAGCCCCCACACCGGATACTGCATCATCCGACAGTGAACTCAGCATGAAGGTATCGGTCAATCCCATCAGCATGAACAAAAACAACTCGAGAAAAATCGGCCACGTCAGGTGAAACAGGCTCAGCTTCTTTTCCTGGCCGCCAACTGCAGTCGCAGACATCGCAATTCCTTCTTCCTTTTTTTAGAATCAAAACAGGAAATATCATACCATGCCGACTTTACATTGGAAACCACTTCAGCTTGGAATTTCACCTGGAAAGTTTAGATGGTTTATTTTGTATTTTTAGTCTGATATGATAAGTAGGAAATGAACCTCGAAAGGATGAATGCCCGATGGCACAAGTCGAAAGCTTCCTTCTCGACCACAACAAAGTGATTGCCCCTTATGTCAGGCTTGCAGGCACTGAACAGCATACAAAAGGTGCATCGCTTCAGAAATATGATCTCCGTTTCCTCCAGCCCAACAAAGATGCAATGCCGACTTCTGCGGTCCATACACTTGAGCACCTGCTCGCCACCTATATGCGGGACGAAGTCGAAGGCATTGTCGATATCTCCCCTATGGGATGCCGGACCGGCTTCTACATGATCATCTGGGATGAACACGATCCTGCAGAAATCGCGCGTGGACTAAAGGCGACACTGGAAAAAGTGATCGAAACGGAAACAGTTCCGGCCGTTTCCGCACTTGAATGCGGCAACTATAGGGACCACTCCCTGTTCGCCGCCAAAGAATATTCCAAGCAGGTCCTTGATGCGGGAATCAGCATTGATGCATTCGAACGGAAATTTGCAGAGCCTGTAAACTGAATTTTAAAAGGAGACCCCGTCAAGGAGTCTCCTTTTGTGTTTTATGGAGTTCATGAACTGAGTGCAGGCTTTTCCCTGTTGGGAAGCAGCAGTGAGACCATTATCGTTAAAATGGTTGAAGCGAGCACTCCCCAAAGGATCCCTGCAGTCACCGACACAATGGCGCCGGAAAGTATTCCGGCCCTTGCTCCCCATACCGTGACACGGCTGTTCCGTTCTCCCATCTCAAACCGTTCTGACTTTCTCTTTTTCCACAGCAGCCCGACGATCAGCACCGGAACAACGCCTCCCCCGGCCATCGTATAGGCCAGTGAGAACAGATCGATGATTGATTCGAACAGGAGGGCAGCCCCTACAGAAAACACACCGACCAGCAGAACGCACCAGCGGGTCATGTTCACATAGAAGGCCTCTTTCCTTTCCCCCATGTTGGGGATGATCAGATCATTCACGATCACGACTGAAGCCGCATGAAGCAGTGAAGAAGCGCTGGAGATTGCAGCAAGAAAGACGAGCAAGAAAAAGGCCAGCACTGCCACAGGGGTCAGTTCTTCCAGAATAAAGTGGGAGATGGCCTGATTCGGATCAAGCGACTGGTTTTTCGTATAGACGACAAGTCCTGCCAGAGTGGTAAGTGAAGTGAATACGATCGCGATAATGCCACCGAATAGCATCGCCCGGCTTGCCACCTTGGGACTCTCCGCCGCAAAACAGCGCTGCCAATATACCTGAGCGGCCAGGATACCGAACACGCCTGTCACGAACAGGCTCAATACTTCCATCGCCGATAGGTTCAGTGCTGTCAGATGGAGCCCGTCCACATCGGCAAGCTGGTTTTGGAGTGTCGAATAACTGAAGTCGACCTCGCTGAATACACGGTAATAGAACCATAGGGCGATCGCGATTAGAAGAGAACCCTGAATAAAGTCCGTCCAAACAACCGAATACATGCCGCCTATGGTTGTATAAACGATAAATACACCGGAGAAAAGAAGTATCATCGGAAGCGGTTCGGTTCCGGTGAAAGTCGAGAAAAGCGCACCCATCCCGATTGCCTGACCGCTCGTCCATGCAATCATGATCGCCGAAGTGAGGACAGCAATCAGAGCCCGGGCAACCCGGTCACGCAAAATCAGATCATCCATCATTTCAGCTATGGTGACGTATGTAAACCGTGCTGCAAAACCGGCAAAAACAAGGGCAAATAAGACCTTGGCACCCTGCTCCCCAAAAACAAACGGGATATTGGCCACTCCGATCTCATAGCCTTTGGCAGAGTGTCCGACGAAATTCCCTACTCCCATAATGGTGGCGATATCAGTGAAAAGAATCAGGATAAAAGGAAGCGTGCCCCCCGCAATGGCATACTGGACAAAACTTTCCCCTGATTTTTTCCTGAACAAAAACGCAATCATAATGAAGAGCGCACATAACACGATGGTCAATCCCCAAATCCAAACTGATATATTCACTAAATCCCCCCTGTCCCGCTGTCTTCTCCCTCCCTTCCACACCTTTCTGCAAGATTCCTTTTTTCTCCCGAAATTATGCCGATTAAGAAAAGGCCGTGCAGATACACAGCCTTTTCTTGGTGTTGCCCATTATGATCCATGTTTGCACCGGATTTCCTCAGGTTGGTTTGGTCAGTTTCCCACCCGATTCCAAAGAAGACTCTCAGGAACTGCATATTTTCCGAAAGGCGTCCGCAGCCCCCGATATGCATAAGCTCAACTTAAACTTCCGGAGACTCTGTCACCAACTGTTCCACTTATTATGCGATCGTTTTTCGTCAAACGGAAAACTCGAATAAATCCAGCCGGCATGACCGTACTAAACATCTTTGGTTTGATCCAAGAGAACCTTTCTTAATGCCGCAATGCGCTCCTTTTCGTACTTGCATTCCAGATAAAGAGAATGCCATTGGCCAAGTACAAGTTCAAGCTCCTCCAGGCAATTGTGGAGCTTCCCGGGCTGTTCATCCAAATATGCTAAATAAGCATCGCGGAACAATCTGGTGACTTTTTCGGCATCTCCGATCTGAACAAGCTTCAAACGGATTTCCGGTTCGGAAGTGAGCTTGCCGGCAGCATAAAGCACATGGACCATAGCGATGTCTGCCATGTCCTGCAGTGGATCGATTTTCAGATACCGTTCGCGGAATGCGATTCCGCTGCCCAGAGCCTCGGCTTCTGACGGGTTTTCAGGTATGTAATAGGGAGACAATGACGCATACAAGGCAGGCGTCAGCGGATGATCAGGATGCCGCCTGATCAACTCCTCTGCTTGAGCAACTGTTTCCGGGCTCCAATCTGTCCCTTCAGTATCTTCCTGCATCAGACGGTAACTGATCAGCACCAGTTCCTTGCCCGGCGTTTTTCCCGAAAGCATGGACAAGTGCTTTCCATCCGTCATCATTCCCTTGCTGTCGGTTGGGATCAGGTTGGCTGCTCCCAGAAGGAGATTGACGATGGCAAATGTCAGAAGGATGCCGGATGGAAGGATAGTGTAAACGAGAGCAGTTGCAACGGCTGCCGCAACAATATTGGCTGCAGGACCGCCGGCCACATACCGTTTTAGCCCGGATTCCATCTGTTCCGAAGGTGTTTCGGCTGGAAACCGCAACATGGCACGCCCCAGGTAACCAAGTGCAGGCTTCTGAAAAATGATCCGGCTCCTTCCGCCTGACCGGATTATAACAATCGGGCCGATACTCATATTCATGAACTTCATGCCTGAGAAGGATCCTGCGATGGCATGCCCGAATTCGTGGACGATCAGGGCAAGTACTGCACTAATAACGATGGCGACCAGAATGACCAGTGTGCTTTTCAGATCGATGACAGGATCATGGATAAACAGATAAGGAAGGAACATCGGCCACAAGAGGACACCGATGGCAAGGCCGGCCAGTGTTTGTCTGAGACTCTGCTTTTTGTGTCCTCTCTTCTTTTCTTTGGGTGCCGTCACCAAATCGGTTCCTCCTTATCCGTAAGTTCAATGAGTTGCGGGTAGATCAGATGAAAGACGGCTGCAATCAATGCCATTCCCCCAAACAGGGTCAGCCAGTTAAGGTCAAAAAACGCATTGAGGAGCATTGGAATCAGAATCAAGAACGGCATATAAGCTCCGCGCTTTCTGGAAACGGAAGTCAGATGCTGTTCCTGCCTGCAGTTTGGACAGGTCATCGACGGCTTAAGGGTATACATCGCTCGCATTGTTTCCTTGAATGACCACTGATGACAACATGTTGCACAGACGGGCATGAAGGTACCCCCCTTTCTTTATTTGTGCTTTATCGAACGGATCATAAACACAATCATCGGAACAAACATCAGTACAAGGAAAACCGGAAGGAACATTATTCCGATCGAATCTTCGCCGCCATGCGCTACTTGAACTGTTTGATAGGTCAGGTAGATGAATACAAAAACGACGATGTTCTTCAGAACGTTCAGCATCATTCTGGAATTGCGGTACTGGAACTCAATATTGTGCTCATTCAGTTCCGCCAGGTAATTGTGCTTTTCGGGATATTTCTCAAGAATGGTCATTCCGATCCAGAGCAAGGCCGCGATGATGGGCAGCATCACAAGTGTCCATTTGGATTCCCAGCGGTCCACTTCTCCTGCCCCATTAAAGTGGGCAGGAACTTCAGCGGGCAGATCTCCCCACGTCAAGATCAGATAGCCGGTACCCGCGACAAACAACAGAATAGCAGCCCAGTCGAGTATTCGTTCCAATGCTGTTTTTGGAATGTCCAGTTTCGGACGATTATAGGTCTTCACGCTTATCACCCCTGCTTTATTTACGCTTTGTCCCCTTTGCAGGTTTCAAGTTTTTCGTGCTCACCAGCCGTGTATTCCGGATTTCTATTGCATAGAACTGTTGAAACGGGTATAGGACAGTAACCAAGATACCGGGAGGAGGCACGATGATGAATACTGCAATCATCATTCCCGCTTACAATCCGGATGACAGCCTGCCGGACTATATCAGCCAACTTAGGCAACAAGGGAATTACCGGATCATTGTTGTGAACGACGGAAGCGCCCTTCGGTCTTCGACGGTCTTTGATTCGATCCGTAAAATGAAGGGATGTACCATACTTACCCACGAACGGAATCAGGGCAAGGGGGCAGCACTTAAAACCGCATTCCGTCATGTACTCGATCAATGCGAGGACGTCACTCATGTCGTGACAGCCGATGCAGATGGCCAGCATGCCGCCGGGGATGTCATCAGAGTAATGGCGGAGACCGAAAAGTCTATCCGTGGACTCGTGTTCGGCGTGAGGGACTTTATCCACCCGGACATTCCGGCGAGAAGCCTGTTTGGAAATCGGATGACGTCCCGGCTGTTCCGCATGCTTTTTGGCAGGCGGCTCCACGATACACAGACCGGCCTCAGGGGCATCCCCCGAAGGGATCTCCATTGGCTCATGACCATCCGGGGCGATCGGTATGATTATGAAATGAACATGCTGATCCATGCCGTCCGGGAGGATCTCGATATCCGGGAAATCACCATTGAAACCATCTACCTGGACCACAATGCCAGCTCCCACTACCGTCCCGTACTCGATTCAATCCGGATCTTCGTGAAGATCTTCTCCGGCTATTTCAGCGGAAAGTCGCTGTATGTAAAACCTGCAGAAAAGAAAGTTGCAGAGGAAACCTAAAAACTGGTCAAGCCTGTCCGGAACATCCGGGCAGGCTTTTATTGATTGAACACACAAAAGAGGCCGCGCAGCTTGGCTGACCGCGGGCGTCTTTTGAAGAGGAACATATTCTATATTCAATATTTACCCGATTATCCGTCAGGGAAACGTTGCGTCAGTGAGTGGTGGTACCGCTCATCTCGTCGAGGACCTCATCAGGAATATCAATGCCCTCTACCTCGTTTATCCGGTCGTAATTCAGCTGATAGCTGATCGTTTCGGTCTGCCCTTTTTCCGTTCCGGTAACGGTATAGTAAAAACTTTTCATCATCGACGATTTGTCATCAAGACGGACCTCCAACCGGCTCATTGCTGATTCCGGCTGGATATCTCTAAAAGAAATGGACAGCGTTTTACTGAAGGCCTCAAATACCTTCTGGCTATCTCCCTCGTATATCAGCGAGTTCCGTGCATCGGCTATGTCCAGTTCCCCTTCGATCTCCCGCAACAACTGTACGATGTCCATATAGCGGACCGAGGGCAGATCATTTGCAGTGATGTCTTCAGTGCTTTCGTTTGTCCATCCATCGCCCAGATTGACGACAAGACGTTCACCTGCCTGGTAATATTCCAGTACAGACGTATTCTCCCGGGATACGACTTCTGGCATTTTCTCGTATATTGCGTGCATCTCGGGCATATCAAAGTCTGCCACTTTGACCTTTCCCATGGTTGTTTCCTGCTTTCCGTCCGGGGTTTCCACTCCGATCTCAACATCCATTTCATAGGAGTCCACTTCTGAAATCGTGCCGAGCAGCTCACCAAACAGCTTGTTTCCAGATTTCTCTGCGCCGATTTCATCGTCAGCTTCTCCTCCTCCACACCCTGAAAGGAAGAGGATGAATATCAACAGTATCCATTGTTTTTTCATCTGCGTCCCTCCTGCTGTCCGCTCTTACTTTACCCCCACGAGAAAAAAGGAACCTGCTGTTCGCAGATTCCCTTTTCTTATTCGATGCCATCGGGGTATGTCTTTTCAAGAAAAGTAATGGAACTCAGGATGATCTCTTTCAGGACATCCTGGTCGATGTCATCGAGTTTATTGACATACACACACGACTTGCCGGAAGTGTGCTTTCCCAATCTGGAGAGCTGTTCTTCCCGTTCCGAATTGTCCACTGTCACGTAAAGGCTGATTTTTGCCTTTCGCGGGGAAAACCCGACAAGCGGCGAGTCCCCCTCATGACCCGTGGCATATTGATAGTGATACTTGCCGAATCCGATGATGCTCGGTCCCCACATCACTGCTTCCCTGCCGGTGGTTTCTGTAAATAAATCGAGGAGGCGATAGGCATCCTCTTTTTTCCGGGGATGCTCGATCTGCTCGATGAATTCGACAACACTGCTATCTGATGGTTTGGTTTTCTGCTCATACATGAAAATCCACTCCTTTATTCCCAGACGTATGGCGTTTCTTGATACACATAGTAGTTAAGCCAGTTCGAGAATAGCAGGAACGTATGTGATCTCCACGTATTGAGCGGAATATTCTCCGGATCATCATCCGGAAAGTAATGCTCGGGGATGGCGGTGCCCAGTCCCTTATCTTGGTCTCGACGATACTCGATCGCGAGAGTGTCTGCGTCATACTCCAGATGCCCAGTGATCATAATATGCCTCTCGTCTTTTGAAAGGATGATAAAGGCACCCGCCTCATCCGATTCTGATAGAAGATGAAGCTCCGGGTGATTACGGATTTCTTCCGAGTCCACCTCGGTATAGCGTGAATGGGGCGCGACGAACAGGTCATTGAATCCACGCGCCAGCCGTACAGTCGGGTCTGAAATCGTATGCCTGTATACTCCGAAACATTTTTCCGGAAGCGGCCGCTTTCCAATTCCGTAGAAATGGTAAAGCGCTGCCTGTGCGCCCCAGCAGATATTGAGGATTGACGTTACATTCTGGTCTGACCATTTAAAGATTTCTGTTAGTTCGTTCCAATAATTCACTTTTTCGAAATCCAGATGCTCGATCGGGGCACCCGTAATGATCATTCCGTCAAACCGCCGGTGCCTGACCTCATCGAACGTGACATAGAAAGCATCCAGATGTGACTTACTGGTATTTTTCGACTGATGGCTGGCCATCGTCATGAATGTGACATTCACCTGTAGAGGCGTATTGCCAAGCAAGCGCAGCAGCTGGAGTTCGGTCCGTTCCTTTTCCGGCATAAGGTTCAGGATCAGGATGTTCAGTGGCCGGATGTCCTGAGAAACCGCCCGGTCCGAGTCCATGACAAAGATTTTCTCCTCCTGCAGTTTTTTTGTAGCAGGAAGGTCTTTTGGTATGTTGATCGGCATGTCCGATTTTCCCCCTTCTTGGCAGGTTGTCTATATGAAAGCATATGGATAAACCGCAATATCCAAATGATAGACGATTCAGAGGCCGAATGGTAGGAGAAAGTTTCGGAACTTTAGATGACTTCGATCAATTTCGCCGGATCATTGCGGTGCAGCCGATAGTATTCCACTGCAGCAGGGATATAATCGGCAAAATCAGGGCATGTGATTCCGGAGGGTTTAAGATCCCTTTGTGCTTCTGTGCAATCATAGACTGCTTCCAGCCGGAAATAATCAAGTGTTTCCCTTTCCACCTTCACCCATCTGCGGAGCGGAGGGAATGACAGCATGATCCGGACCGTCGAATGAGGCATCGTGAATGAAGGCGCTTTCCCCGTCAGCGCCTCGGAAATCAGCCTGAAAGCTTCCCTCGCCTGATACGGGTTCGGATCGGTCAGATGGTAGACTTTATCAATTCCATCGGCATGACGGGAAAGATATACTGTGGCCTCGACCACATAATCTACAGGTACGAGGTTGATCAGCGCCTCGCCTTTGCCCACGTAAGGTATCGGCATCCGCGAGAATTTATCCAGATAGCGCATCATGAAATACGGGCCGTCAAACTTTGCGGTTTCACCGGTTTTTGAATCCCCTAGTACGATTCCAGGGCGGATGATGGTAGTCGGTATGCGGTCCCTCATGTACTGGACCAGCACTTCAGCATCATGTTTCGTCTTTTCATAATGGTTTTTAAATTCTTGGCCAAGCGCCAGCTCGTTTTCATAAATCGTACCCTTCCGGTCTCCGGATACATAAGCGGTGCTAAAATATACATAGCGTTCAATCGCTTTGCATTCCAAAACCCAGAGGTTCACATTCCTCGTCCCCGTAACATTCACTGACTGGGCGATGCGGTCATGTACGGCAAGATCGTAGATTGCCGCAAGATGAAAGACATGGGTCACCGTCTCTTTCAGGCGCTCGGATACTGCCTTTTCCAGTTTCAGATTGGTCTTTGTTATATCGCCGGCATGGATCCTGAATCGCTTGGTTCGTTTGTTTCCCTTGAGCCTCTGAACAATGCGCTCGGCCTCGGGAATGGCAGATTCATGGACGAGCAGCTCAAATTCGGACTCCGGCTCCTCTTCGGCCAGCCTGCTGATCAACCGGGTTGCGAGAAATCCCGGAAATCCCGTAAAAAAATATGTTCGCTTCACCAACTCCTATATACCTCCCCCGTATCATCTCTTTCACGGACCCGTTGGAACGATTGACTATGCCGGTTTTTCAACGCAGATGATCCCTATTCCTTCCCATTCAGAAAGAAAGTCAAAACAAGATGTGTTCTCACCTATTTCGACAGCCGTTTCACAATAGGCAGTACGGGGAAAATACAAACTATCACTGATTGGGAGGGTTCTATATGCCAGGAAAAAACAACAATGGTCCTGATAAGTACTTTGATGACCGGGCCGGGACAGACAATGCCAACTACCACGTCGTACCGGACGATGGCAAATGGGCATTGAAAAAAGAAGGCGAAGAAAAGCAGATCCTGCAAGAGGATGACAAATCCCATGTGGTAGCCCGTGCCAAGAAGTTGGCGGAGGAATACGGAAGCATGGCCATCATCCATGATGATGACGGGAAAATCGAGGATCAGATTGAATATTGACAGGCAAAGGCGGCCCGCAAGACCGGTCCGCCTTTGATATAATGATGAAAATGTTATTAAGGAGGCAGCGATATGCAGGACGAAAACACCCCGAAGTTTTCCGACGACAAAGATCTTGATGAAGAGACCCTGTTTATCGTCTCCCAGACATTCAAGGCCCTGTCTGATCCGACAAGGCTTAGAATCCTGAACCTTCTTTCGGAGCATGAATATCCGGTCAATGAGATCGCCTCCCGGCTTTCCCTTCTTCAGAGCACCGTATCCCATCAGCTGCGCTTTCTGAAAAACCTCCGGCTCGTCAAGTATCGCAGAGAGGGCACTTCACTCCATTATTCCATCGACGATGAACACGTAGTGGACTTGCTCCGTGAGGCGATCGATCACGCCAGACACCATTAAGGAGGTGACCCCTGTTCCACGGGTCACCTCCTATTTGAATATCCCTTATCCGCAACACAACGAAATCCAATATTTCCGGTAGAACTTTCAGGTGTATTCGATGAACGGGCAGCTATACGGTAACGATTGCAGTATGAATCGTGACACAAATAAGAACCGCCCTTCATCACCTTCACCATTCCTATTTCCGGACCGGCAGGATTATGGTTGCCGCTTCGGCGTTCTGTGAACCAGTCCGAGCACCACTCCCATACATTGCCGGACATATTATAAAGGCCGAAACCGTTTGGTGAATAGGCTCGGACTGGAGCCGTTCCCACATAGCCGTCACCTGCCGTATTTCTCATCGGGAATTCTCCTTGCCAAATGTTGAACCGATGCTTTCCATCCGGCTTGAGCTCATCTCCCCAAGGATACTTTTTGGACTCAAGCCCCCCTCTTGCCGCATACTCCCATTCCGCCTCTGTTGGCAACCGTTTGCCGGCCCAGCTGCAGTAGGCCAGTGCATCCCGGTAAGAAACATGCACGACAGGGTGATTCATACGTGCATCAATCACAGAGTCCGGACCTTCAGGATGCCGCCAGTCTGCCCCCGGAACGGCAAGCCACCATGGCGCCTGAGGAACACTTCCCATTACCGTTTCTGCAGACTTGTCACTGACCAGCAGATGAAAGACAAACGACCACCCCAACTGTTCAGCATCTGTTATATATCCCGTCTGATCGACGAATTCGCAGAACGATGCATTCGTCACTGAAACAGGATCGATCAAAAACGAATCGACCGTTACCACGCGGACCGGCCCTTCCCCGTCTTGCGGATAACCTTCCTCCTCCCCGGCGCCCATTCGAAATGAGCCGCCCGGAATATAAATCATGTCTTCCCGGTCAAGGGGCTTTCCGAACCGTTCTATGATTTGCGGCTTTTCCGGCCGTACAGTGACTTTTCGTCCTGGTGTGCAACAGCCGGCATCCGGATTTGTCAACTCGCCCACTTCCTTTCCGTTCTTCTGCATAGCCTTCCCTGTTTTGCCATCCGCGCAAACAGGGAAGAATAGCTGGAGAATACAATTGAGGTGATTCAATTGGAACAAAACAAGCCGAACGTGGTGTTGATCCTCGCGGACGATTTGGGGTATGGGGACGTTTCTTCTTTTAACCCCGATTCCAAAATCAAGACATCGAATATTGATGCCTTGGCAGGAGCAGGAATGCGCTTCATGGATTCCCATGCAACTTCCGCACTGTGTACACCGTCGAGATACGGCCTGCTTACCGGCAGATACAACTGGCGCTCGCGGCTGAAGAGTTTCGTCTGTCCCGGAGACTCCGAACCGCTGATTGAAAAGAGCAGACGGACGATGGCGCAGATGCTGAAGGATCAGGGGTACCAAACTGCAGCAGTCGGAAAATGGCACCTCGGTCTCGGCTGGCATCTGAAGGATGAATACGACTTTGATAGATTCGGTCTGAATGCAGATGAATTTGCAGTACCCGAAACCCGGATGGGACGTGACGGTAATTTCGATCCGACAATTGGATTGATCGACATGGAAGGGCTGGACATCGATTATTCAAAGCCTATTGCACATGGACCGCTCCAAATGGGGTTCGACTATTTTTATGGAACTCCGGCTTCCCTGGATCAGCCGCCTTTCGTCTATATCGAAAATGACAGGGTGGTTGAAGAGCCGACAGAAATTACAGGTGTACCCGGACTCGACAGGATCGGTGCCAGCCAGCAGAAAGCTTGGCAGATCGGCGTGAAAGCACCTCATTTCATTCATGAAGAGGTCCCCGCCAACATGCAAAACAAGGTACTGGAACTGATCGAGCAATTTGCCGAAGGCGACCGGCCGTTTTTCCTGTACTATCCGGTTCACCTCGTCCATGGTCCGATTCTTCCCCTCCCGGAATTCGAAGGCAAATCCGGGATCGGAGATTACGGGGATTGGGTTCTCCAGCTTGACGCCTACGTCGGCCAGATTACGGATAAGCTGAAGGAGAAAGGGCTGTTCGGGAACACCATCTTCATTTTCACAAGCGACAACGGGGCATCAGGAGTTGCAGACTTCTCCAGCCTGATCAAACAGGGTCATAATCCGAGCCATCATTTCAGAGGTCATAAATCAGATATTTGGGAAGGCGGACACCGGGAACCGACCATCGTCTCCTACCCTCCGATGATCAAGGGCGGCACTTCTTCCAACCATATGGTGAGCCTGTCGGATTTGTACCGCACGCTTGCCGAGCTGACCGGTGCGGAAATTGGAGACAATGAAGCTGAGGACTCAGTATCCAATCTTACGATCTGGAAAGGAAATGAACAGTCCATACGCAACGATATCGTCCATTCTTCAGGAAACGGCGGATTCTCAATCAGGAAAGGCCACTGGAAACTCAACCTTGTGACAGATGGCGGAGGCATGGATCTGATTGGTCCGGATATTTCATTCATGCCTTCCGAGCTATTTGACCTTAGCCGGGATGTCAAAGAACTTCAAAATGTCATTGACCAGCATCCGGACATCATCGAATCCCTAATGAATGACTTGAAGGACTATGTTAAGAATGGCCGGTCGACTCCCGGTGGCCCCCAGCAGAACGAGCGCAACAATCCGACGGGCAAATGGCGGCAGCTGGAATGGATGGATGGGTACGGAGACTATATTGAGGAATTTAAGAAATAGCAAAACAGGTGATCCGCAAAGTATGCGGATCACCTGTTTCAATTGCATGTTCCATGAGGGCTCGGGCATCCCCCGCTGCCCGACTCAAGCTGGATAGTGCTGTGTTCGATGCTGTACCTATCATGAAGAATCCGATGTGCATTGCGGAGGATCCGATCCGGATCACCCTGTCCATCAATGGTTATATGGCAGCTAAGGAGCGGTTCATCCGGTGTAACCGACCAGACGTGAAGATCATGTACATCTGTCACATCGTCCAGTTGTTCAAGTGATTGACGGACTTCCTCCGGATCGATTCCTTCCGGAGCGGCTTCCATCAGGACATTGGCGGCATCCTTTGTCACCCGCCAGCCGCTCACCAACACGAGGATGGAGACGAGAATGCTGGCAATCGGATCGGCAATCCACCAGCCAAATAAGATCATCAGCAATGCGGCAGCTATCGCTCCCACTGAGCCAAGCATATCACCCATTACATGAAGGAACGCACTCCGCACATTCAAATTATCATCTTTCCCGCCACGCATCAGGATAAATGCTGCCGCTATATTAATGAGCAGTCCGATGGCTGCAATCACCAGCATGCCGGTGCTCTGAACTTCCGGAGGTGCCATGAAACGCCGCACTGCTTCTATCATGATTAGAACGGAGATGACAATAAGGGTGATACCGTTAATTGCGGCAGCAAGGATTTCAAAACGGCGGTAACCGAACGATTTCTTCTCTGTCGCCTTTCTGGCCCCCAGTACAATGGCGACAAAGCTGAGTCCCAGTGCCGCCGAGTCGCTCAGCATATGTCCGGCATCCGACAACAGCGCCAGACTGTTTGTCAGGAATCCACCGATGAATTCAACAACCATAAACGCAGTGATCAGTATAAACGCCCAGAACAACGCCTTTTTATTGGAAGTTGCATGACTATGAGAATGACCGTGATGATGGCCCATGAATATCCTCCTCCCAAACTAATTATATGACTATGTGTTCATATATACATTATGTCAGTATGGTCTATAATGTGCAACCGGCTCGTAATTTCTTTTTACCCTCTTCTGCGGCAGTCAATTCAAATAAAAGAGCAGCCACAATGGCTGCCCCCGTCCCTCATTGCTTTTTCAGTAAACCTGCTCGTTTTTCCAGGCCCTCCCGCCATTTTTCGGCGAGTTCTTCGACGGACAGCACACGCTCCACCGCTGTCGGGTCGGTATACTTCCTGAAATAAACATCATTTGCTTCCTGTACTGAAATCCCCGCAGGATGCACACTGATGCGGCTGATTTCCGAATCCTGTCTGACCATCCCTTCCTCGATGACACGGCAAAGGTAGCCAGTAAACCCTGTTTCGATGATTCTTGGAAGAATCATCGGAATCCCGAGCCTGCGTGAAATGGTGTTGCACGGTACACGGCTCTGGGTAACCTGGATCAGGGCTTCGCCGATCCTGTACACGTCGCCGATGTGAACCTCACTCTCCGTCATGCCGGTGACTGTGAGGTTTTCACCGAAGGCAGATGCCGGCAGTGTCACACCGAATTCCCGTTCCCATAGAGCATAGTGTTCATGCGAGTAAATACAAACTGCCCGATTGCGTCCGCCGTGGTGTCGGGTGTCCGCCACTCCGTCTCCTGCAAACCCATCCCGGGACAAATATGCCTGTTCTGTTTTTTCCTTAGCAATTCCTGACACCATTTCCTTGCCGTCGTCCAATTCCAGGGTTTTTGGTTTCCCCGTGGAAAAGTGAACCAGTTTATTCATCCCTTAGCCTCCATCCGCAACACATGTTATAGAGTCCAGTATATCGCAATTTCAAGCTCCGGGAATCAGGTTCATTATACGTCCAGTTCTTTTTTCCACCTTTACTTATTCGTCCATCCAAGAAATCTTATCGAACTTCTCGCCGGCCAGCGGAGAAGCGGCAATGGATTCAATGATATGCCCTTTCATCACAGCCAGGTGTCACCCCCTGCTTCCAAAGTCTTTGGGAGAAACTGCATGGGAAGAATGCCGATACCCATTCGGCAGACTGGATTCCAGCGGTTGGTTTACCAGATTTTCCGGTAGCGCTTATAACGATAATCACCAAGTGTAAAGGTCGTTTTCCCGCTAGCTTCAACTGTTGCATCTTTACGGTCTGAAATGGATCCCCCACTGACCGTGACCAGCTCTGCATGATTACCGCTGCACACGAGAAAGTACGCCTCTTTGCCCTTAAGCTGACTGAAAGCCCGGTTCAGTGTCAGCGTTTCATCAAACAGCATATCCAGCAGCCTGGTCTTTCTTTCTGCAAACCCGGTTCTGATCATCTCATATACTGCTGATCCTTCAACCACTGACTTCAGAATGATTTCCTCCGCTTTGTTCATTTATGTCCTCTCCTCAAATGATTTTCATATTCTACTTAGGTTTACGGAGGGGTCGGGAATTGGTTTCAAATAAGAAAAACATGATCCTGTGCCGCAAAGAGCACAGGATCATGTTCACTGGCGTTCTATAAGACTTGTTGATTCAAGATAATCCCTGGCAACATCTTCGGCAGGAACTCCGTCAACATTGACCCGATAATTCATTTCACGCATTTCATCGTCGGAGATCTTCCCCGCCAGCAGATTCAGCGCATCGATGATTTCCGGATATTTTTCTGCTGTCCCTTCAAGCATGAGCGGAGCTCCCTGGTATGGCGGGAACAGATTCCGGTCATCTTCGAGCACTTTCAGGCCGTACCGTTCGATCTCACTGTCTGTCGAATAAGCATCTACCAGATTGATATCGCCTGAATCGATCGCTGTATACCTCAGCTTCGGCTCCATGGTGACAACATCGGGAAATTCGATGCCGTATAAGGATTGGATGCCCAGATAACCGTCTTCCCGATCTGAAAATTCCAATGTGAAGCCGGCACGGACCTGGTCTTGGATTTTTTGCAGGTCAGAAATCGTATCCAGACCTTGTGCTTCGGCAAATGCTTCCGGCACCGCTAGCGTATAGGTATTGTTGTATTGCATCGGTTCCAGGAGCGCCATGCCGAACTGTTCAGACAGGCCATCGCGGGCCTGCTCGTAGACTTCTCGGCTGTCCGTGCTCTCGGCGGTATCTTTCAGGAATTCGGAAATGGCGGTCCCGGTGAATTCGGGATAGATATGGATTTCTCCTGATTGGAGCGCATTAAAGACGAAACTTGTCTTGCCAAGGCCCGGCTTCAACTCGACTTCCAGATCCGTCTCTTCTTCAATCAGGATTTTGTACATATTGATCAGGATTTCAGGTTCCGAACCAAGCTTCCCGGCGAGGATCAATTTTTCATCATCCTTCGTAAAAAGCGGGGCAAACAGCACGATGGCCGCAATTGCAAGAATGACCGTAAAGGAGATCAGGCTTTTTTTGAATGGCATCTCTTCAAGCTTTTTCAGGATAAAGTCGAAGGCGATCGCAAGAAGGGCCGCAGGAATCGCTCCGAGCACAATCAGGCCAGTGTTGTTGCGGTCGATTCCGAGAAGAATCAGATCACCCAGACCTCCAGCGCCAATCAGTGCAGCCAACGTCGCTGTCCCGATGATCAGAACGGTGGATGTCCGTATTCCTGCCATGATTACCGGCATTGCGAGGGGCAGCTCAACTTTATTCAGGCGTCTGCGTGTGTTCATGCCCATCGCCTGAGCCGCTTCAATCAGAGACGGATCGATTTCCCGGATGCCAGTATATGTATTTCTTAAGATGGGCAGCAGCGCATAGGCAGTCAGCGCGATGATGGCGGGAATCCAGCCAATACCCACAACAGGAATCAGCAGTCCAAGCAGGGCGAGTGACGGGATGGTTTGGATAACCGAAGCCACTCCGATGATACCGTCGGCCAGTTTCCTCTTTCGGGTCAGCCAGATACCGGTAGGCACCGCAATCAGGACTGCAAGAAGCAGAGCGATAAAGGAGATTTCGATGTGCTCCAGAAGGGCGGTCCACAAGTCACTTTTCCGTTCTTCGAAGATGGTCCACAAATCACTCATGATGAACCTTCCCCCTTCCCTCAGAAGCAAGCAAGCGGAAAGCCGATTCACGGTTGATCATGCCGATCAGTTCCCCTCCGTCTTCCACTCCGGCTGCTTCATGGTCGGCCATGACGCTAACAAGCCGGTCTGTGTGAATATCTGCCGGAAGAACGATCTGCGGGTGCACGGGTTCGGCAGGAAATGCGGTTACCCATCGCCTCAGATCCAGTACTTCATGCAGGCCGCCTTCCCCTCTTCCGATAAACTCGCGCACAAATGCCCCGGCAGGATTTCGCCTCAATTCATCTGGTGTTCCGGTCTGAACGATTCTTCCCTCCCGCATTACACAGATCCGGTCAGCCAATTTCAGAGCTTCGTTCATGTCATGAGTGACAAACACTGTAGTCTTGCCGAACGTCTTCTTCAGAAGCAGAAGGTCTTCCTGGAGTTTTTCCCTGGCCACCGGATCGAGCGCACTGAACGGTTCGTCCATCAGGAGAATCTCCGGGTCCGCAGCCATCGCCCGGATCACTCCGACCCGCTGTTGCTGGCCGCCGGATAACTCGGAGGGTTTCCTCTGAGCGAAAACAGCAGGATCAAGACCCACTTGTTCCATGAGCTCATGTGCGCGCCGTTTCATTGTTTCTTTATCACTTTGTTTCATTTCGGGGACAACCAAAATGTTATCTTCAACCGTCATATGCGGAAAAAGGGCAATCTGCTGCAGGACGTAGCCGATATTCCACCGCAACCGGTCAACGTCATAGCTTCCGACATTTTTTCCTTTGATCAGGATGGATCCGGATGTCGGTTCGATCAGCCGGTTGATCATCTTGAGGGTCGTCGTCTTTCCGCATCCGCTCGGACCGATCAGGACAATAAATTCTCCGCTCTTGATCTCTAAATTAAGGGAATCCACGGCTTTTGTGCCGTCCCCGTATTGTTTAGTCACGTTCTGAAATTCAATGATCGATGCGATTGTCACTCAACCCCTCCCGATTGTTGTTCCCATTTTACCATTTACATGAAAGAACAGCGGTCCGGAATGGTTCCGGCCCGCTGTCTTTACCCCGGTTGCACCGATCGTTGCTTTGCCAGCCAATCCCCGATGATGGCAGTCAGCTTCGGGGACAGCGGACTGTCGGCAATGGATTTATATTCTTTCAGGAGCCCCAGCATCGTATGCTCGCCCTCATAATCTTTCAGCATATGATTCATGTCCGGGATGATGTGCCACTCGGAATTGCCCTGTACGGTATCTGCAGTCAGGCGTGCATGGTCCGGCGGTACCTGTACATCTTTTGCGCCGGTGATGGCGAGAACGGGACATTCCACCCGCTTCAGGTAATCGATGACGTTGTAGTCCAGTGTCTCCCTGATCCATTTTGCATTTACCTTGATGCCTTTGATTCTCATAACCGGTTTTTCAGAGTCGGATACTTTTTTAAAGATCTGTGTGTTCTGCTTCCTTGCCCGGTCCGCCACCTTGAACGTTCTGAATATCCATCCTTTCAGCCCTGCCGCTTCATACATCTCCGAGTAGGCCATTTCACTTTGCCTCGGGATAAGGTCTGCGGATGGTCCGGCTGCACCGGCCAGGAGGATCAGACCGTCCACCGGCTCCCGGTCGTGGACGGCAGGCCCGATCAGCGCTCCTTCGCTATGACCGAGAATCAGTATCCGATCCGGGTCAGCGTTGGGATGGCGTTTTAGGAAACGGACTCCTTCTACTGCATCATCGATCAGATCGGAAAGCCCGGCTTCATTGAAGTTCCCTCCGCTTTTATAGGTTCCGCGCTTGTCATAACGGAGAGTCATATATCCATTGGATGTCAGATATTCGGCAAGATCTTTATACAGATTCATCTTCAGATTCTTAAGGTTCCCATCACGATCCCCCTTGCCGGATCCTGAGATGATGAGTACTGCAGGATAGTGATCCTGTTTTTCTTCCGGTATCGTTAATGTCCCGCTCAGCTGAAATTCCGATTCAATCGTCACCAGCGCCTCATTGTACACCTTCTGTTCCCCCCTGCTCATTCCGGTTTAATACATTAATTTCGCTGAATGATCTTGTTACTCCTTTTCTCGCACCGGTTCATTTGAAACTGACAGCCGGCCGGGTGCCCACCCGCTGTGGTAGAGTGGAGTAGAACATACGAGAGTCACAAAGGAGATATGACGGATGGTCACCTATAATATCCTTGACTATTCCCTGATTGATGAAGGATCAGACGCCCGTAAAGCACTTTTACAAACAGTGGAACTTGCAAGGCTGGCTGAGAAGCTTGGTTACCGAAGGTTCTGGGTGTCGGAGCATCATCACGTGCGTTCCGTTGCCGGCAGCAGTCCCGAAATGCTGATGATGCACCTTGCCGATTCAACCGAACACATCCGCATCGGTTCAGGCGGTGTCATGCTTCCCCACTACAGCCCCTATAAAGTAGCTGAAAATTTCCGTGTCCTTGAGGCACTGCATCCGAACCGCATCGATCTCGGCATCGGACGGTCACCCAGCTATCAGCTCGTGAACCGCGCCCTGAATGAATCAAAAGGAAAACGCTTATCTTATGAACAGCAGATAGAAGATATTCATCATTACTTGACGGGGAAAGTTATCAATCACCGCTTCCGTGACCTTACTGCCATGCCGGTCATCGACACCTCTCCCGAGATGTGGCTTCTTGGGACCGGCCAGGGCAGCGCGGAGATCGCTGCCCAACAGGGTCTGTCTTACGCCTACGCCCATCTCGCCAAACCCGGTGGAGGGCATGAAGCTGTCAGGCATTACAAGGATCACTTTCGCCCCAATTCCATGCTCAGCCGCCCAAGAGTTATGATTTCCATTTTCGCGGTTGTGGCAGAAACCTCAAAGGAATCGGAGATGCTGGCAAAGGCATTGGATCTGTGGTTGCTTACCGTGGAATCTTCAACCCCCCCTCCTTATTATCCGTCCGTTGACACGACTTTGAAGCGGGGGTTCAGTGCTTTGGAGAAGGAAAAAATCAAACACAACAGGAAACGCATATTTATCGGCACTCCTGAACAAGTTGCCAATGGCATCCAAAAGACAGCCGAAGAGTATCAGGCAGACGAAGTGACAATCGTCCCGAATGTATTTGGTTCGAAAAATCGCATGAAGGGAATCTCCCTGCTTGCGGACGCGCTTGATATGGGACAAGCAGAATGAAAAAAGCCTTTCGGGGCAGGCATGACGCCGTTCCGGAAGGCTTTTACTCTTTCTGTAGCTTTCTTAAAAACATCATTTAAAATGCCGATTACACCGAAGCCAAGAATCAATATTCCATAAAAGCGGCCATGCAAGCTTTGTTGCAATCTCCGTGTTATACTGAAAAACACTTTAAAAAGGAAAGAGGTCGCGCATGTTTAAGAAAATCTTGAAACAGCTGAAAAACCTGTCACGCGGAAGCAGCTCCCGAAGACATAATCATTATCGCCGGGGAAGCTCAAGCAGCCGGAGGTACAACCGTTCTCCGATGAGCGGAAGCAAATACTACAAGAGGCGCGGCCGTAGCAGCAGCTAACTTCCGATTCTGGTATGTGAAACTGCATTCTGGAGATCAGCGGCGATTTCGCTGATATTCGTATAAGGATCTGTGATACCCAACAGCCGTTTCAGCAGATGGACGGTTTCATGATTTATGGTCAGCTCTTCCGTCCAAGGAAGAGCTTTTTTATTTGTTGGCGTGTAGGTAGTGTAGAGCAAATAAAGCAGAATCTCCCCCAGATCGTAGTAATCCTGAAGCCTCAGCTGCTCGATCCTTTTGCACAAATCGCTTTGACTGGTTGCCTGCGAAACTTCACTCTCACAAACCGAAAGCCCGAAATCGATTAAATAAAGTTCTCCATCGTTGATCAGGATGTTTGGGATGCGCAGGTCCTGATGATAAATTCCCTTTGCGTGAAGGTATTGAACCATCTGCAGCAGTTGCTCCACAACTAGCAATGATGCTTCTTCGCTAAACGATTGTTGCCGGGTGAAGATTTGCTCTTCCATATTTTCTGCCTCGATGAATGTCATCACATAGTACAGGTGTTGATCGTCATCAGAGAAGTCTTCAATGAAGGCCGGCATATTCGGGTGTGAGAGCTGTTTCATGATTTCCATCTCATTTTGAAACATGCCGATCTCTTTCCTGCTATGCCGCTTACTCGGCCGCAGCTGTTTTACAGCTGTCTTCTGTTCGGTATGCAGGTCGGTGCAATCATAAATGATGCCATAACTGCCGGTTCCAATGACATCAGAGACTATATACCGTTTATTAAGAATCGTGTCTTCCCGGATTGGCCAGTCCACAAAAAACTGGCGGATTTTTCGTGTGACGCGCAAAATGTCCATACTCATAGATTAAATCCCTTCATCAAAAACTGCTCATTGAAATCCTTTCTATAGGCGAATGTATCATTGCCGGCTTCACAAGACCAACTTGGTGCTCTTTAAAGTCTGACTTGCATGAAATTCGTGTAAAATGGTACTGGGAAGGTAATTGGAGTAACAAAAAACCTTCATACATAACCATGGAAAGCGGGGCATTCATATGCGTTTTGAAACAAAAGCCATCCACGCCGGACGTTCGATTGACCCATCAACAAGTGCGGTCACCATGCCGATCCACCTCTCTTCAACATATGAACGGGCAGGAGACGGATCTTATCCGAATGAATATATCTACAGCCGAATTGATAACCCAAATCGCCGGGCTTTGGAAGACTGTCTCACATCGCTTGAAGATGGGTTTGATACGGTCACATTCGGATCAGGAATGGCGGCGATTTCTACACTGATCGAATCGCTGCCTGCCGATAAACCCCGGCGCGTGGTGATGCCCGATGATATGTATCACGGAATCCGTTCCCTGCTTGCAGACACGGATATCGGAACCAACTTTGAAGTTGTGTTTGTAGACATGACCGATCTAACACAAGTCGAGGAAGCCATCAATGAGGCACCGACCGGGCTCATCTGGATGGAGTCTCCTTCAAATCCCCAGCTGAAAGTGACTGATATCCAGGCAGTGGCAAAGCTGGCCAGCGATGCCGGTGCATATTCTGTTGTTGATAATACATGGGCAACCCCGGTTCTTCAGAAACCTCTCAGCCTCGGCGCTGATTTTTCACTTCACTCAGTGACCAAGTATATCGGCGGGCACAGCGATCTGCTCCTCGGAGCAGTCATCGCAAAAACAGATAGCCCGATGCTTGCCAGATTAAAGGCTGCCCAACAGGCAAAAGGGGCTGTTCCTTCCCCATTCGACTGCTGGCTTGCCTTGCGAGGAGTTCAAACACTTCCCCTGCGCATGGTGACCCACTGTTCAAACGCTTCCGCAATTGCGGATTTCCTGAAACAGCACCCGAATGTGGAAGCCGTCCATTATCCCGGACTCCCAGAACATCCTGGACACCAGGTAGCGGCAAAGCAGATGAGCTCCTTTGGCGGTATGCTGTCCTTCCAGGTAAAAGGCGGACAGGAAGCGGCCATGGCAGTCACTGCAAAAGCGAAACTGTTTATACGGGCCACAAGCCTTGGCGGAACTCATAGCCTGATCGAGCACAGGGCTTCGCTTGAAGGCGTCCATGCGGTTGCTCCTGATAATCTGCTGCGTGTTTCGGTCGGAATCGAGCACGTGGAAGACCTTAAAGAAGATTTGTTGCAGGCGCTGGAATAAAATGCAGACAAAAAAAGATGATCTCGGGAATTCTTCTTCCAAAGATCATCTTTTTTTGGATTAAAAAATCTTCAGGGTAATGTAATTTCTACCTCTTTCACATACACTGCTTTTCCTGTGATTTGTACTTCTAATGCTTCCTGGTTTTTTGAGACATGCACGCCAACTCTACCATCTTTACCGATTTCCTGGCCCTGCTCTACAGCGAGATCCAGTTGACCGGTGAATCCCGGTTGGATGAACTTGGCATAGTAAGCACCCATGACTGCGGAGGCTGTGCCTGTGACTGCATCTTCGACCGTACCGGAATAAGGGGAACTGAAATGGCGCCCGTGAAGATCAGCAGTCGGGTCATGGGTTTCCAGGCAAAACGGATGTACAGAAGCTTTCGGAACTTCCTTCAACACTTCAGGAAACCGCTGATTATCCGGTTTCATTTCCTGGAATTTTGAAAGATGTTTTACCGGAACGAGAAGAGTCCAGCTTCCTGTGCTTCCATATAGAATCGGCAAAGTCGGATGGAGATCGGATTCCCCCAATCCTATTGAATGCATCAGTTCTTCTTTTGAGCCTTTGTATTCGATGAACTTCGGCGATGCCTGTTTCATCGTGATGGACCATTCACCGTCTTGGTTTCTTGTGGCTTTTATAGGCAGGATGCCTGCCTTCGTCTCAATTGTCAGCTTTTCTTTTTTACCCAGTTGACCTCTGCTGGCCAAAGCGAAAATCATCGCCATGGTCGCATGGCCGCACAGATCCGTTTCATAACCCGGTGTAAAAAAACGGATCCTCAAGTCAGCTAGATCCGAATCCAGTAAAAAAGCTGTCTCATTGTAACCTGCTTTAGCAGTGATTTCCTGCATATCGGAGTCGGACAGACCTTCACTATTCAAAACAACTCCAGCGGGGTTTCCCATATCTGGCTCCGTGCTGAAAGCATCATATTGGTAAACCGTGACTGTTTTCATTTTCTATCCCCCGCTTCATTCTGACCAATCGTTTCGTTTAGTGGTTTATTAAATGGACACTGACCGGTCAAGATCAATTCCAAAATACTGTTTCAGAACGGTCGCCATCTCCTTGTCGTCGATGACTGTTTTTTGCTTTTCACCACTGCGTGTCGTGGTAAATGTGTTTCCTGACAGTGTCAGCCTGCCGTCTTCTGTCGCCAACGAGACAAGTGGTTGCCTTGTAAAAGGGGACTGAGGAGAAGTCTGGTTGTAGTAGCAGACCACCTCAAAATCATTGAGTATTCTCAGGCTCGTATCGAGGCGATAGAGCGTCTCCCAACCGCCCTGCTTTTGATGTTTTTGGAGATCAAGTTCCCCATCTCCTGACTTTTCCAGCCGGTAAGTTCCGCTGACGTCTTCCCTTTCTTCCCCTGATAATGGGAGAGGCACCCTGACTGAATCACCGAAGCCGACATCGACAAGGTAAGGCTTCCCCATTTAAACGATCAGGCAGGCATGACTTCCCGTCAGCGTCCAGCCGCCATCCGGCCGTTTGACTGTTGCAGATGCCAACTTGCTTTTAAAGCCTAAACTCTGGAGCAGCCAGTTAAATAATCCGTTCAGCTCATAGCAAAAACCACCCCAATGATTCAGAACCACTTTCCTGAAGTAATTCTCCACATCAAGCGGGATCCGGATTTTTTGTATCACATCCAGATTTTCAAATGGAATATGAAGCATGTGATGATCCTGAAGTTGAAGGAGTGTGTCCATATTCACTTCAATCGGGCCACTCCAATTCATCCGCTGCAAGTACCGTTCTATTTCCAATCCAATCCCTCCCTCAGATTTTATAGGAGTGCCTGTTACATGAGGAGGATTAGTCCCTGTTCAAGATACCGTTCTGCAATTGAATCATTTCTTCGGCCAGTTTACGGATTCTCTCCATTATTCGCTTATCCATAATTTCATCTGTCTCGGGATCGAAGTTGTCATTCAATATAAAGACATTGTCTGTGGGGATGAGGCCTTTGAAATACGACAGGATAGAACCGAGATGATATTCCAGCACCAGAAAATGTTTTTCCGTCAATCCTGTTGCAACCATGCCTGTCACCTTATTCCTGAATGCATGTTCCGGCAAGTGATCGAACAGGTTCTTCAAGGCTCCCGTGAGCGATGCCTGATAGATGGGGGTTCCGAAAACAAGAAAGTCGGCAGATTGGATTTTCTTAACGACATTCCAGGTGTCTTCATTATAAGCTGCCAGGGGAAGCCCTGCCGCGAACTCTATTTCATAATCCCTCAAGTCTATTAATTCAATTTCTATGCGAGGATCTATGTGACGAGCTGCAGCCAGAACACTGCCTACAGCAACTGATGTTTTATCTCCCGCAAGCGCTCCGGAAACACCGACTAGTTTCATAGATAAATTTTCTCCTTCCATACTAAGCTGTTTAGATTTCACTTTACTGGATTTAAGAGAAGATTGTCCGGTTTGGGATTAGGATGATTTTATCAGAATATTAACTCTACAGGTCGCCTTTTAAGGTATAATGGAATCCGTGCTATCAAACGGGAGGAGATGAACAAAATGAATTTCATCCCATATTTACAGCTGAATGGGACCGCAAGAGATGCGATCGGATTTTATGAAAAGGTGTTTGATGCAGAAAACCTGGGGGTCCTGACGTTTGGCGATATGCCTGCTTCTCCGGAGTCCCCTTTCCCTGAAGACGCAAAAAATCTGGTTGCACATGGCGCGATCAAGGTCGGCGGGTCAATGATCATGCTATCAGATACATTCCCCGGCCAGCCGGCTCAAGAGGGAAATATGGTGATTATTTGTATTACGTTTGACGATGCTGACAAAGCCCATCAGGTATTTGAAGCGCTGCAGGATGGCGGACAGGTTGAAATGCCAATAACAGATACAGGTTTTAGCCCTGCCTTCGGTGTCATTAAAGATAAATTCGGAGTAACGTTTCAGTTTTATACAGAAGGATACCAAGGATAAAACCTGCATCATGGAGTATCGGCTTTGTCTTCTGACAAAGCCGAATTTTCATGGCTCCTCCCGGTTGATCCTCGACAAAATCACGTCAGCTGCCGCTGAGGCACCGCCGGCATTCCTGAACAGCCCTGAGATCTTTGCAGCATTTCTTCGAAATTGGGGATCCTCTAAGATCTGATGGACAGCTTCTCTGATTGTCTGTGGACGGTCGTTTTTAAGGATGATCCCTGCTCCCAGTTCAGCGACGCGCTGTGCAGCCAATTTCTGTTCACTGTGTGTTGGGTACAGGACCATCGGGACTCCCTGATACAGACTCTCACTGACACTGTTCATCCCGCTGTGGGTTATGAAGACGTCTGCCCGTCCGAGAACCGCTATCTGATCGACTGTATTCTTGATACGTATGTTGTCAGGGGCCGTTCCAAATTGTCCGATGTCGGTTTTTTCTCCGACCGACATTACCACCTCGCCTTTACTGCCGGTCAAAGCGCTGATGCAATTCTTATGGAAATGGGAGTTTGTCAGAACTGTTCCTAGCGAGACATACACCAAGGTGCCGGACTTCTCTTTTTCCACGGTATTTTGGTCTTTGCCCGCTATAGAAGGGCCGACAAACGCGAACCGATCGGAAAATGTCTCGGCAAGCGGCTGGAACTCCCTCGTGGTGAACACGATCGTCTCGGTGTCATTGTCATTCCCGATCAGAGATGTAAAGCTGTTCACTTCATAACCGGCTTGTTGCAGTTCTTTGATTTTCCCCCGTATCCTTCCCATTCCGATGATCATTTTTAGCGTTTCCTTGAATCCCGGCTTCATCAGCTTAGCCGTATGCTGATTAAATGCGAAAGTGGTCGTCGAGCAGATATAGGGAATGTCCAGCTTTTGGGCATACAGCTTCCCCCATACACTCATCGAATCCGACACGATACAGTCCGGCTTGGCGGATGACAGTTCCTTAAGCACTTTCTCCTGCATCGCAAGTGTCGTGTCCACGGTCATTTCAATGAGCGCAGCAAAGTCCTTGCCGGCTTTTTTGCTGATTTCCTTATCCGTCGCCTGAGGAAGAAATTGATCACACCCGATAAACTTGGCACCGGCTGCTATGATTTTCTCCCGGAACTCCCTGAACGAGTAATACCAGACCTCATGTCCCCTCTCCGTAAGCTCCCTTACGACCGGCAGGGTCGGATTCGTATGGCCGTGTGCCGGCAATGAGAAGAAAACGATTCTGCTCATCTCATTCCCCTCCTTCCGGCTCGGCATTCCGGATCATTTCCGCAAAGTCGAGCAATGTATCACGCTTCATCAGAGCAATCCCCATGGAGCTGTCGTCACCCAGAACCACCAACTGGTCCCCTTCACGGATTCCGAACCTCTCCAGCGCCTTTTTAGGAACATTCACCTGTCCGTCTTGACCAACCTTGGCCACACCAAAAAAGTGCTTCCCTCGAGGCGCCATCCGGTTCGCTTCCGCTTCGGTCAGATCTCCCGACAGTTGGTCAAGTGAAACCTGAAAATGATCCGCAAGCACCCGGCATCTGTACAGGTCCGGAAGCGACTCCCCCGACTCCCATTTAGCGATTGTCTGCCTGGATACCCCCAGCCGCTCCGCCAAAAATTCCTGGCTCTGCTTGTTCCGCTTCCTTAACACACGAATATTGGTGCCGATCATCCCGCTCAACTCCTTTGGTTCCACTTTACCCTAAAGAAATGTTAATGACTATCAACCAACTAATACAGTTATCGTTAATATTCGTGGCAATTAAAACAGCAAAATGCGTGTCCCGCTGCTCTGGTTAATTTAGATAACTAAAGAATTCCTGCGATTAACCTGCTTAGGTTCGTCTGCAAATTCAACAGAGGCATCATCATACAGTTGACCATCCCTGAGCAATGCGAAATCACCAATCAGAAAAATGCTGTCACGCCGTTCCCTATTCAAAATGAAAGATCAGGCATCCCTGCGTGAACGCAGAATGCCTGATCTTTATCATCTTATTGATGTTCCAGACAGCTGTCTTTCCTTGAGCCGGCCGACAAATTGTTCAAATATAAACACCGTATCCAGAGGACCGGGATGCCCTTCCGGATGAAACTGGACGGCCTGAACCGGTTTTTTCTTATGTCGCAGGCCCTCCACGCTGCCGTCGTTTATATTTCGGAATGACACTTCAAACAAATCATTGTCGATCGTCTCTTCTTGCACGACGTACCCGTGATTCTGTGAGGTGATGTAGGCTTTGCCTGTTTTCAGATCTTTTACAGGATGATTCCCACCGCGATGGCCGAAGAGTAGCTTTGTTGTTTTCGCGCCGTAGGCCATTGCGATCAGCTGGTGGCCAAGACAGATCCCGAGGGTCGGATGCGTATCTGTGAGTTCCCGGATCTTCTCCAGTTGATCGGCTGCATGTTCCGGATTTCCCGGTCCGTTGCTGATGACGACCCCATCGGGATTCAGACCTCGGATGTCTTGTATGGAGTGATGGTAAGGTACAACGGTCACTTTGCACCGTTGTTCAATAAGATAATCCAGTATGGACTTTTTGTAGCCAAAATCCAGAAGTACCACATGCGGCCCTCTATTCCCGTAGGTCTCCACCTTTTTCGTGGTCACCCGATCATACATCGCGCCATCCTCACCGGCCTGAACCGCGGCATCTTTCCGTTCGGAAATGATACCCCGGACCGTTCCTTTTTTCCGAATGGTCCTGACCAAACTTCTGGTATCTATATCCATCAGGCAAGGAAGTCGATTTTCCTCCATTCTTCCCTGCAGTGAGCCGGTCGCCCGGTGATGATGCAGGTCAGACGACATCTCTCCGGTCACAATTCCCCTCAAGTGAGGGAACACACTTTCATCATCTTCCCCGCTGACTCCGTAATTCCCGATCAGCGGATAGGTGAAGACAATGATCTGACCGGCATAGGAAGGGTCTGTAATGATTTCCTGATAACCGCTCATGCTCGTATTAAAGACGACTTCGCCTTCTGTTTCTCCAGAAAACTCTCCGGCCAGAACACCTTCAAATACCTCACCGGTTTCCAAGATCAAGTATCCCTGCTTCATCTTCTTCCCCCTTTATCCAACCTCAGTATGTAACCCACCAAAGTATCCGGTGGGTGGTGTTCATTGTTTTTATTGTTACTCTTTCAGAAGCTGGGTATTCAGCAGGTGTCGTGGGAGAACAGAGGTCGAATCGTCCCGGTTGAATGCTTCGGGATACCCATAACTGCCATGTTCACTGATATCGAGGCCGGCAAGTTCCTGTTCTTCGGTAACCCTGAGGCCCTTCATGACTGCTTTCATGCCAAGGAGGAGCAGGAAGGATACGGCAAAAGCGTAACCCGCGGATACCGTGATGCCCATTGCCTGCACTCCCAGCTGTTCAAGACCTCCTCCATAAAGAAGGCCTGCCTGCCCGACAACAGCCAGCTCTTGTGTGGCAAAGATACCGGTCGACAAAGTGCCCCATACGCCTGCGATCCCATGAACGGAAAGTGCAAAAATCGGATCGTCGATTTTCAGCTTTTCAAAGAATCTGACACTGTAGAAAACCATGATTCCTGCAACGGCTCCGATGATGACGGATGCCCATGTTTCCACAAAGGCACAGGATGCGGTGATGGCAACCAATCCGGCAAGTGTTCCGTTCAACATGGTCGGGATGTCGGATTTTCCCAAAGCCACCCAGGAAATCAGCAATGCACTGACCGCACCGGCAGCCGCAGCCATCGCGGTATTCAGGGCGACGAATGCGAAGAAGCCGTCTTCGACCCCCAGGGTGCTCCCCGCATTGAATCCGAACCAGCCGATAAAAAGAATCAGAACTCCCAAAGCTGTGTACACCTGGTTGTGACCGCTGAGATTGTTGGCCGTGCCGTCGCTGTTGTATTTGCCGATCCGCGGTTTCAGGAGGATGGTGGCAGCCAGGGCTGCCATGGCGCCTGTCAGGTGAACAACCGTCGATCCGGCAAAGTCCTGTTTGCCGTGCTCAGCAAGCCAGCCCCCGCCCCAGATCCAGTGGGCGATGACCGGATAGACCAGGACTGAGAACAACACAGCGAAGACGAGGTAGACAGACAGCTTCGCCCGTTCCGCAAATCCTCCAAATGCGATGGTCAATGCAATGCCTGCAAAGGCCAGCTGGAAGACAAAGAACGCAACGGTGGAATACGGACTTCCCGCGATTTCCTCACCCGGGTAGAAGAAATCACTCATCCCGATGAAGAAATTGCTGTTTTCTCCAAAGATGAACCCATAACCCACTGCCCAAAAAACGATTGCAGCAATCCCGAATGAAAAGATCGTCTTTCCGGCGATATGTCCTGCATTTTTCATACGTGTGGAACCTGCTTCAAGCAGGATGAACCCTCCCTGCATGAAGATCACCAAAATGGCACCCAGCATGATCCAGACACTGTTCAGATAAAACAAGTCCGCCATATCCATTCCTCCCGTATTCAATTTTTAAATTGCGATGGGGGCTGTCACCCCCCATCGTTCAGCTGTCTACAATGTCAATGCCGTAATGATCGAACCATGTGTGGATCTGAGAAAGATGGGCAATCAGCTGCGGCGCAGTCATCAACTGGCCAAACCAGGGAGTCTTGAAGGAGGCACCGTCGGAATTGAGGATTTCTTCAACCTTCCTTCTTGAAATGATTTCCCATAGCGGAGAAGGCTTCCCAAGAATATCTTGCAGCTTTTCTTTTACAAGCCTCATGTATGCAGGATGATGGGTTTTCGGATACGGACTCTTTTTCCGATAGAGGATGTCTGTCGGAAGGATCCCTTCCATCGCTCTTCTCAGCAGTCCCTTTTCACGGCCATCGAGCATTTTCATATCCCATGGAATATTCCAGGCATATTCGACAATCCGGTGATCGGCAAACGGGACACGGACTTCAAGCCCCGCTCCCATGCTCATCCGGTCTTTGCGCTCCAGCAAGGTTGACATGAACCAGGTCATATTCAAGTAAAACATTTCCCTCCGCCGGGCTTCTGTCGGGTCCTCTCCATCCAAAACAGGCACCTCAGCGATTGTCCGATCATAGCGGTACTGAATATATTCCTTCAGTGATAGCTTTTTCCGCCAATCTTCCTGCAACAACACTTCTCTTTCTTCCTGAGATGTCATCCATGGGAACCGGCTTTCCTGCAGGAGGTCAGACCTGTGAAACCACGGGTACCCCCCGAAAATTTCGTCAGCGCATTCCCCCGAAAGAGCGACGACATGGTCCTGCCTGATCTGTTCACAAAACCATAGGAGAGATGCATCCACATCAGCCATGCCGGGAAGGTCCCGGACCAGTACCGCCCGGTCCAGACCGTTGACCAGTGTCTGTTGATCAATCACCTTTGAATGATGGTCTGTACCGATGAAGTCCGACACCTTTTCGATCCACGGCGCATCCTGATCCGGCTGAAAGACACTTGATTTGAAATAGTGAAGATTCTGTTCATAGTCAATGGAATACGAGTTCAGCCTGCCTCTTCCCTCTGAACGGAACTGTTCGGACGCCACAGCTGAGATAATACTGGAGTCCAATCCCCCTGACAGAAATGTACACACCGGAACATCTGCGATGAGCTGACGTCGGATGGCATCTTTTACGAGGAAAGAAACTCTTTCCAGCGTTTCTGCGAGATCATGGTCATGGTTCCGGCTTTCCACATTCCAGTATCGCCATTTCCGGATACCGCTTTTGTCAAAGGTCAGGGCATGCGCAGACGGGAGTTCGTCGATTCCGCGGAAGATTCCGTTTCCCGGACTGCGCGAAGGACCCAATCCGAACACTTCCCTTAATCCGTCTCGGTCCACTTGCGCTTTGATTTGCGGATGCTTCAGGATCGCTTTGATTTCGGAAGCAAACATCAGGGAGTCGGCACCTGCCAGGTAAAATAACGGCTTAACGCCCAGCCGATCTCTCGCCAGAAATAGCCGATCCAGCGTTTCGTCCCATATTCCGAAGGCGAAGATCCCGTTCAGCCGCTCCAGGCACCGCTCTCCCCATTCGATATAAGCAGTCAGCAGCACTTCCGTATCAGACCGGGAATGAAACGGATAGCCCTTGCCGATCAATTCTTTTCTGAGCTCTTCCGTATTGTAAAGCTCACCATTGTAGACAATCCGATAAGTGCGGCCCTCTGATTCTTTGGTCATCGGCTGCGCCCCTCCTGCAGGGTCCACGACGGTCAGCCTTGTGTGGCCAAGCGCCATATGTTTGGAGCACCATGTGTTCAACGCATCCGGCCCGCGTCTTGAAAGGGTGGCGGCCATTGACTGTATCACCGGCACTTGCTGTCTAAGATCCTGCTTCCAATCTGCCCAACCGGTTATTCCACACAATTCTGCTCACTCTTTCTAAAATGTTTTCACAGGCTGCCGCGGCTCAATATTGAGTCAGGTACTGTTCCCGCTCCCAAGGGTGGATCTGGGTACGGAACATATCCCATTCGATTTCCTTGGACTCCACGAAGTGTTCAAACAAGTGGCTCCCCAGGCCATTGATGATGATTTCATCCTCCTTCAGCAGTTCCAGCGCGTGCGCCAAAGTGGAAGGCAGATCGATGATTCCGTTTTCGTTTCTCTCCTTTCTGGACATGTCGTAGATGTTCTGGTCAATCGGTTCCGGTGCTTCCAGCTGATTCTTAACCCCATCCAGTCCGGCGGACAGAAGGACAGCCATCGCCAGATACGGGTTTGCGGACGGATCTACGCTTCTTACTTCGACACGGGTGCTTAGCCCCCGCGATGCCGGAATCCGGATGAGCGGGCTCCGATTTCTTCCGGACCATGCGACATAGCAAGGCGCCTCGTAGCCGGGAACAAGCCGCTTATAGGAATTCACTGTCGGATTCGTGATGGCCGTGAAGCTTGGTGCATGTTTGAGGATTCCCGCCAAAAAGTGTCGGGCTGTATCGCTCATTTCCATCGCACCTTTCGGATCATAGAACGCATTTTCTTCCCCTTTGAATAAACTCAGGTTGCAATGCATGCCGGATCCGTTGATGCCGAACAGCGGTTTCGGCATGAAGGTCGCCAGGAGGCCGTGTTTTCTGGCAATCGTTTTGACGACCAGCTTAAATGTCTGGATATCATCACAGGCTTTTAGTGCGGACTGATACTTGAAGTCGATCTCATGCTGGCCTGGGGCAACTTCATGATGCGAAGCCTCTACCTCGAAGCCCATTTCTTCGAGTTCCAGTACGATATCGCGGCGGCAGTTTTCCCCCAGATCTGTCGGCGCCAGGTCGAAATAGCCTCCGCTGTCATTGAGTTCGAGCGTCGGATTCCCGTTTGCATCCAGTTTGAATAGGAAGAACTCCGGTTCAGGCCCAAGATTAAAGTAGGTGAAGCCCAGTTCTTCCATCTCTTTCAGCACACGCTTGAGGTTGGAGCGCGGATCCCCTTCAAAAGGCGTTCCGTCGGGATGGGCGATATCACAGATCAGACGGGCAACCTTCCCTTTTTCGGACGTCCAAGGAAAGATGACGAACGTCTCCAGATCCGGGCAAAGATACATGTCGGATTCTTCGATCCGTACAAAGCCTTCAATCGAGGAGCCGTCGAACATCATTTTGTTGTCCAGTGCTTTCGGGAGCTGGCTGACCGGTATTTCTACATTTTTGATCGTTCCGAACAGGTCCGTGAACTGTAGGCGGATAAACCGCACATTCTCTTCCTTCACCAATTCCATCACTCGCTGTTTATCCATTTCCCCCAGCTCCTTTTCTTTTTTAATTTCATTCAGGCAATGAGTTCTCCTGAGCAAATATAAGCAGCTTCTCCTCTTTTCCGCACATGCCCCTCTTCATCCCAGATGATCTCCAGGTCACCTCCGGGCAAATGAACGGTGATTGGCTGATAAAGATCAACCAGTCCATTGAGCGATGCCGCGACTACGGCCGCACAGGCGCCTGTGCCGCATGCCATCGTGATGCCGGATCCCCTTTCCCAGACACGGTACTCGATTTCCCGGGGACCTTTGACTTCCACCCATCCGACATTCACCCGTTCCGGGAACAGGATGGAATGCTCGATGAGCGGACCCAGGCGCCCAACTTCGGCAGCCTTTACGTCATCAGTGAAGATGATTGCATGCGGATTTCCCATTGAAATACAGGTGATGCGCAGTAGTTGTTCGCCAAAAGTGTGCAGTTCATCGATTGTCCGGGCTTCCGGATCGCCCTGCATCGGTATCGCCCCCTTCTGCAGCCCCGGCTTCCCCATGTCCACTGTTACAAAGCTGACATGGTCGTCAACTGTCCGGCCTTCTTCAACTTCTGCGCTGACAATTCCGCCCAATGTCTCTATCGTGAAATTTCGCCCGCCGGCGTATCCGTGATCGTAAACGTACTTTGCCATGCAACGCAGCCCATTGCCGCAGTTTTTCGCTTCCGAACCATCTTCGTTGAAGATCCTCATTTTGAAGTCCGCTTTTTCCGAGGAGCCGATCAGGATGATTCCGTCGGAACCGATTCCGAAATTGATCTGTGAGACTTTCCTGGACAGTGCCGGATACCGGTCTTCTTCCAGGACATTGCCCGGATCATCCAGTTGGTTGAAAATTACATAATTGTTTCCGAGCCCGTGCATCTTCGTGAACTTCAACTTCTCACCTCCTTAAAAGAAGAACTTGCATGTCTGGAGCCTGCTTCTGATTTCATTCAGGATCATTTGCTCTTCTTCCGGCCCATCGGCTTCGAAGGTCACCGAGAATCGCACGTACGATCCCGAATCGTCCCATGGCACGGTTGAAATCGAGTGCTCCTGGATCAGGTAGTGGCTGAACGCTTCGGCATTCATGAACGTCGGGCCATTCTCCACTCCTGCAGGTGCTTTTACATACAGGAAGAAGGACCCTTTAGGCTTAATGGCGTCCAATCCGCTGTCCTGCAAGATGGATGACAGTTGATCATGCCTCCTCGAGTACTTTTCAGCCGTTTCAATCGTGATTTCCGGATGGGCCAGCGCATAGGCGGCCGCTTTCTGGATCGGAATGAACTGGCCTGAATCACTGTTGTCCTTCACCGTTGCAAAGGCGGAAATCAGTCGGGCATTCCCTGTGATAAACCCGATCCGCCATCCGGTCATATTGAACGACTTGGAAAGCGAATGGAGTTCCACCCCGACATCTTTCGCTCCCGGAACTGACAGGAAACTGAGCGGCTGATTGCCGTCAAATACCAATGCTGCATAAGCGGCATCATGGACGACGATCAGTTCATGCTCTTTTGCAAAACGGACAACCTCTTCAAAAAATGAACCGTCGGCCACCGCTCCGGTCGGGTTATTCGGATAGTTCAGGTACAACAGCTTTGCTTTTTTCAATATTTCTTCCGACAAAGAATGAAGATCCGGCAGAAAACCGTTTTCTTCAAGGAGCGGGAGTTCAACAACTTCTCCTCCGAGATATCGGGTATGGGTTCCGAGGACCGGATAACCTGGGGTCGTGACAATCGACACATCGCCGGGATTGATCAGCACTTGAGGCAGCATGGCCAGGGCAGATTTTGTCCCGATCACATGATTGATTTCCGTTTCCGGATCCAGGCCGGTCACTCCGAACACTCCTTGCATATAAGCAGCTGCTGCCCGTCTGAATTCCGGAATCCCGTTGTCGGCATAAAACCGGTTTTCCGGCTTTCTGCACTCGATCATCAGTTCCCTGAGCACACCGTCATCCGCCATGGCATCCGGCTCTCCGACGCCCAGGTCGATCAATGCTTTGTCCGGATTTTTCTGCAGCGCTTCCCGCTTGGCCCGCTTGATCTTCTCGAACTTGTATACTTCATTGTCCATCCCGAAACGGGAACCCCCGATCCGTTCGGCAAACCGGTTCTGGATAAAGTCCGCACTCACCATTCTTTTTCCCCCGTCCCGTTCATGATGTTTTTCTTGTGATGTAGTTGTGGCATTCCTCTGCAGCTTCCTTTCCTTCCTGGATCGCCCAGACAATCAGGCTGGCTCCTTTCCGGGCATCTCCGGCTGCAAAAACGCCGTCATTCTGAGTCTGATAGGAGGTGCCGATCACTTCGACGTTGGATCGCCGATCGGTTGTCATTCCCAGATTTTCCGTCTCGGCTCCTTCGAATCCGATTGCAAGCAGCACCAGCTGTGCAGGCCAGACTTTTTCGGTGCCCGGAATCACTTCCCTGATCTTCTCGCCGCCTTTGCCGATGATGGTTTTGATCCCTGCACTTTTCACCCCGGAAACCCGGTGGCGGTCATCATAAGTAAATTCCAGGGCAGTCGTGGCAAATTCTCTGGGGTCTTGCCCGAACTTGGCAATGGCATCTTGCTGGCCCGTATCAACCTGATGGATGATTGGAAACTGCGGCCACGGGTTTTCGGCTGAACGTACGTTCGGGCGTACCGGATAAATATCGAATTGGACCAGGCTTCTGCAATTCTGGCGGACTGCAGTTGTCACACAATCCGTCGCGGTATCACCTCCGCCAATTACAATGACGTCTTGATTTTCCGCGGAGATATATGCCTGATCCTCAAAGCCGGAGTCCAGGTAGCTTTTTGTATTCAGGTGCAGATAATCCATTGCGTAGTGGATTCCGGCCGATTCTCTTCCGGGAATTTCAAGGTTTCGTGGTCTAGTCGCACCGATACAGAGGACAACGGCATCGTGCTCTTCCTTTAATTGCTCAAGCGAAACCTGTTTACCGATCTCGATGTTTGTAACAAATCGGATGCCTTCCTCCTCCATCAGCCTGATCCTGCGGTCAACCACTTCCTGTTCGATTTTCGTTTTCGGTATCCCGTATGTGAGCAGGCCCCCGACCCGGTCCGCCCGTTCATAGACGGTCACTTGGTGTCCGTGCTGATTCAGGACAGATGCACACGTCAGGCCCGCAGGTCCCGATCCGATCACCGCCACTTTGTTTCCTGTGCGCTTAAGCGGTACTTTCGGGAGAACCCATCCTTCTTCAAATGCTTTGTCTATGATTGCCCTCTCGATGTTCTTGATCGTGACCGGCTCATTGGCAAGCGATGCCACACAGCCACCTTCACACGGTGCCGGACAGGCGCGGCCTGTAAACTCCGGAAACGGGTTGGTGCGGCTGAGCCGCTCGTAAGCCTCTTTCCACCGTCCCCGGTAAACCAGGTCATTCCATTCGGGAATCAGGTTATAAATCGGACAGCCAGTCGTCATCCCTGCCAGTTCACTGCCGTTCTGGCAAAACGGCACCGCGCAATCCATACACCTGGATGCCTGTTCACGCAAAATCCGATCAGGCGGCAAAACGGAAATCTCTCTCCAGTCTTTGATTCGTTCATCGGTGTCGCGATAGTTGCCGGTGATTCTCCGGTAATCCATGAAACCTGTTGCGCTTCCCAACGGCCTCACCTCCTGTGTTAGTTCAGACTATATTGCAGTTCCTCACTTTGCCGGGGACTTTCAAGAATCCGTTTATATTCAGTCGGAATCACCCTTACAAACTGCCGGATGTACCGGTTCCAATCATCCAGGATCGACTTGGCAACCGGACTATCCGTATATCGTGCATGCCTTCCGATTTGCCGTTTCAGGAACTTGATCTCCTCATGATCCCGGGGCTGTTCGAGCGTCACCAGTTCATGGTTGCAACGGTTGGCGAAATCCTCTCTGTCCTCCGTCAGGATATAAGCAATCCCCCCCGACATGCCGGCTGCAAAGTTATCTCCGACTTCTCCGAGAATGATGGCAGTTCCGCCTGTCATGTATTCACAGCCATGATTACCGGCTCCCTCCACAACGACATGAGCCCCGCTGTTCCTGACACAGAACCGCTCGCCTGCAATTCCACGGATATAGGCTTCGCCGGAAGTGGCGCCATAAAAAGCGGCATTCCCAATGATCACGTTCTGTTCAGCCTGAAATTTTGAAGCGGTTGGAGGATAAATTGCGATCTTGCCTCCCGAAAGCCCTTTTCCGACGTAATCATTGGCTTCGCCTTCCAGGGTAAGGGTCATTCCCTTCGGCACAAATGCACCGAAACTTTGGCCGGCGGAACCTTTGAAATGGAATTGGAGAGTCTCCTCCGCAAGTCCTTTTCCTCCGGTTTTCCGGGTCAGCTCGCTTCCGAGAAGAGTGCCAACCGAGCGGTTGATGTTTCTGATTTTCCGCTCCAGACGAATCGGCTTTCCTTCCTCCAAGCACTGTTGGAAGTCAGGAAGCAACTCTTTGCTGTCCATGGTCTGATCAATGTGATGGTCCTGCTCTTCCTTCGGCAGGCGGATTTCCGTCTGATAGTGAAAGATCGGAGACAAGTCCAGTTTCTTAGCTTTCCAATGTTCGGTTTCTGCCTGGCAGAGAAGATCGGTCCGGCCGATCAGTTCTTCCATCGTCCTGAACCCAAGGCGTGCCATGTACTCCCTGATCTCCTCGGCGAAAAAGTGCATCAGGCGGACAATATCGTCCGCAGTCCCGAGCATGTTTTTCCGGAGCTGTGGGTTTTGTGTGGCTATGCCGACCGGACAGGTATCGAGGTGACAGACCCGCATCATGACGCAACCAAGTGAAACGAGGGGCATCGTGGAAAACCCGTATTCTTCTGCTCCAAGAAGTGCTGCAATGACCACATCACGGCCGCTCATCATCTTTCCGTCTGTTTCAAGGGTGACTTTTTCCCTCAGGCCATTCAATTTGAGTGTCTGATGGGTTTCGGAGAGTCCGATTTCCCATGGCATGCCCGCATGCTTGATGCTTGAACGGGCGGCGGCACCGGTCCCGCCGTCAAAACCGCTGATCATGATCACGTCTGCTTTCGCCTTTGCCACACCTGCCGCAATCGTCCCGACTCCAGCACCGGAGACAAGCTTCACACTGATTCTCGCCTTCGGATTGGTATTTTTCAGATCGTGGATCAGCTGTGCCAAGTCTTCGATCGAGTAAATATCATGATGTGGCGGAGGCGAAATCAGTTCAATTCCCGGAGTGGCCCCTCTCGTCTTTGCCACTTCAATCGTTACTTTGTGTCCGGCAAGCTGGCCGCCTTCACCGGGCTTTGCCCCCTGCGCCATTTTGATCTGGATCTCTTCGCTATTCACTAGATAATGGCTGGTAACCCCGAACCGGCCTGAGGCGACCTGTTTCATTTTGCTGCACTTGGAATCTCCATTGTCCAAAGGGACGAACCGGCCGGGATCTTCTCCGCCTTCCCCGCTGTTGCTCCGGCCTCCGATCCGGTTCATTGCGATGGCGATCGCTTCATGGGCCTCCTTGCTGATCGAACCGTATGACATGGCTCCGGTCTTGAACCTCTTGAAAATCGATTCAACCGGTTCCACTTCCTCAAGCGGTACAGACTCGCCTGACGGTTTGATCTCCATCAGACCGCGGAGTGTCGTCTTCATGCTCAGTTCCTCAGTCAAGAGTCGGCTGTATTTCCTGTAAACTTCATATTCTCCGCTGCGGACGGCCTGCTGAAGCAGATGAATCGTTTTCGGCTGGAACAAGTGAGTTTCACCGCCTGCGCGCCATTGGAAGTCAGATCCGCTTTCAAGAAGCGGTGAGTTCTTCTCCAGCGCCTGTGCGTGCCGAAGCCGGACTTCCTTTTCAAGGTCATCAATCGACAACCCTCCGAGTTTTGAAGGCGTATTCGGGAAGTAGCGGCTGACCACCTCATCGCTCATTCCGATTGCCTCAAATATTTGAGCTCCCATATAGCTGCGCACCGTTGAGATTCCCATCTTGGACATGACTTTCAGTATGCCTTTTGTGATTGATTTCACATAATTGCTTATAGCGAGTTCTTCCGAGATCGATTCTTCCGCGTCTGGAAGCGACTCGAAAACCAAGTATGGACAGATCGCATTGGCTCCGTAGCCAAGAAGCGCTGCAAAATGGTGGACTTCCCGCGCTTCACCGGAATCGACTATCAGGCTGGTTTTGTTGCGGATCCCCTTCCTGATCAGATGGTGATGTACAGCGGATACGGCAAGTAATGATGGAATGGCGGCAAATTTTCCGCTGACATCCCGGTCGCTGAGGATAAGCAGGTTACTTCCTTCTTCCACAACAAGCTCTGCCTGTTCGAACAGATTATCCAGTGCATCTTCCATTTTTCCCGAAAGCGGAAAAACAGTGGAAAGAACGGCTGATGTTAATGCTCCAGAATTCAATGATTCAATCTTGCTCATCCCGACTGGTGTCAGAATTGGGGTCTTGAGGAGAAGATTCTTTCGATCCATATCCTCTGGACAGAGCAGATTGCCGCTGCTTCCAAGCAGTACTTCCATCGAAGTGACCCGTTCTTCCCTAATGGCATCAATCGGCGGATTGGTTACCTGCGCAAATCTCTGTTTAAAATAGTTGAACAGAAGCTGCGGCGCATCGGACAGTACCGCTAAAGGAGCATCGTACCCCATTGAAGCGACAGGCTCGGACCCTGATCGGAACATGGGTTTCAGCACTTTCTCCCATTCTTCGTCGGTATATCCGAAAACAGCCTGCTTTTGGAGAAGTTCACTCTTGTGGCGCACTTTTTTAGGGACATCGGTGCCTTTCAAATTTTCCAATGGGACAATCAAATCATCCGCAAGCTTTTTATAATCTTGCTCTGATGCGATTGATTGTTTGATCTCCTCGTCCTCATAGAGCTTGCCGTTCTCCATGTCCACCAGTATCATCTGGCCGGGCATCAGCCGCTTTTTGGTGAGGATGCAGTCATCAGGGAAGTCCACCACACCCACTTCGGAAGAAAGACAGACAATGTCATCGGATGTAACCACCAGTCGGGCAGGACGCAGACCGTTGCGGTCCAGACGTGCACCGATTGCTTTCCCATCAGTGAATGCCATGGCGGCCGGGCCATCCCATGGTTCCATGAACAGACTGTGATACTGATAAAAGGCTTTTAGTTGTTTATCCATCCGGATGTTTTTCTCCCAGGCTTCGGGCATCATCATAAGCATCGCTTTGGGAAGTGACCAGCCGGAGAGCACAAGGAATTCCAAAGCATTATCAAACATGGCGGAGTCACTGCCGTCCCTGTCGACGATCGGAAGCAGGTCCTCAGCTTCATCTCCCAGGATCTCCATGAACTCCGCTTCCCTGGATTCCATCCAGTTCACATTGCCGTTGATGGTATTGATCTCTCCATTGTGCATGGCAAATCTGTACGGCTGAGCACGATGCCAGCTCGGGAATGTATTCGTGCTGAAACGGTTATGGACCATGGCCATAGCCGACTCGTAAGTCTCATTACTCAGGTCCTGAAAGTAATCCCGCAGTTGACGCGGGAGCAGCAAGCCTTTGTATATCAATGTTCTTGAAGAAAAACTGACCACATAATGGGGCTCGATTTGAGCAGCTTTCAGTTCTTTTTCGATTTTCTTTCTGACCTTGAAGAGATCCCGTTCAAAACGAATATCATCTGGCAGTTCATAAGGCGACTTCACAAACACTTGGCAGATATCCGGTTCGGAATCGACAGCAAGCTGATGCAGGTTTTCTCCACTCGTAGGAACCTCCCGCCAGCCTGCCAACTCAAAATTCGCATCAACGATGATATTGTTAATGATTTCTTCGCATTGATTCCGCAAACTCTTCTCTTTCGGAAGAAAGAACATACCGACTCCGTACTTTCCTTGTTCGAGCACAGGTACTCCCGCTTTTTCCCACTCTGCTCGGAATAATCGGTGAGGAATCTGCGTGAGTATACCTGCACCATCACCGAGCTGGTTGTCGGCACTGCTTCCTCCACGGTGGTCCAGCCGCTCCAGTGCGGTCAAAGCCTGTGTGACAATGGAATGTGACGGTTTTCCCTTAAGATGCGCAAGCACTGCGATTCCGCAGGCATCGTGTTCAAAACGAGGATCATACATCCCTTCGCTGCTTTTCATCCATGAATGATGCATAATTATCCTCCTCCACGAATCATTTTTCGGCTTATTCTTATGTTATTACCTTGAAAAGGAAATGTATTTAGAAGTTTTAGATAAATATTTGCACTTTTTGAACAATAAAATAAGCGAATGATTTTGAATTTGAATCCAAAATCATTCGCTATATTTACATTATAAGTCGTGAAATTTGTCGTAATCTGTTTGTTATTCATGTAAATCTGAACTAAAAATCTAGCTGACATAGAAATAGGCAGCTATGAAAAGCTCTCTGCCTTCCATAGCTGCCTAACCTGAAAAAATGCATCTTTATCTAATCTCAGACGGATTTCTTCCGGTATATTGTTTGAATTGCCTGCTGAAATAATGAAGATCCCGGTATCCTAGAGCATGGGCTGCTTCCGTGACAGTCAGACCCGTAAAATGCAATAGGTGTTCTGCCCGTTTGATCCTGCAGTGGACAACATAAGACTTTACTGTATGCCCGATAATCTGCTTGAACTTTTGGGAGAAATACCGTTCTGACAAGTGAGCCCGCTCAGCAAGGCTCTCAACCGTATGAGGTTCACCCGGGTGTTGTTGGATATAGTTCGCAATCTCCCTGATCGTTTCAGCCAGCCTTCTGCTGCTTATGTCCTGTTCATCCTGCGATTCACAATGTTCTTCTCTAAGCAGATGGATCATGAGTTGCTTCAGAATCAGCTTTCCCTCGATTTCGGCTCCGTATGTCTTCACCAAAAACAGACGGACATACCTGCTCAATAAAGATTCAAAGCTGATCGGGTCAGCCAGTATCCGATGAGAACCCGGAATCAGCCGGGGTTCGTTGACAAGATCAAAATGAATATAGGTCAGAACAAAAGGGTTTTGTGGATTATGAATGGCTTCAGTATCATCGCCAGGACAAAACAGGAAGCAATGCCCTTTTCCCACCTTATAGGACTTTTTGTTCAATACCACTGTTCCTTCACCGCTCCATACATAAAACAGATCATAATTCGGCATGGGATGGTCTCGTTTCTTCCATTTCCAATCTGGCTCGCAGTGAATGGTTGCGAGTGCCGGCTTCAGCAAAAAGTCATCTGGATTTAAATTAAGCATCCCATTCCTCCCAAAAATATCAGCCTGCCTGCTGTTTTCAGATCGACTTGACGTGTTTCTGGTCTGCTGTTTGATCTGGGTTGATTGAAATTCTAATTGACCATTTGTTTTTCTATTATAATATTAAAATCAAATTACTATCAAATCAGAAAGCATATATACAAACTTCAGTATCTTTATGATCAATAAAATGTCATCACATTATTAAGAAAGACTCCGGTAAATAACCGGAGTCCCCATTTCGCCACTGATAATCGTATTATTCTACTGTAACGGACTTGGCCAGATTGCGTGGCTTATCGACGTCACATCCACGGTGAAGAGCTGCGTAGTAGCTGATAAGCTGGAGCGGAATCACAGAAACAAGAGGTGTAAGCATCGGATGAACAGCCGGGATCACGATTCGGTCGCCTTCCTCTTCTATTCCTTCCATCGAGATGATGCACGACTTGGCACCGCGGGCTCCGACTTCTTTGACATTTCCCCGGATATTCGGGCTGACGGCTTCCTGAGTGGCCAGTGCAAAAACAGGCGTGCCTTCTTCGATGAGGGCAATGGTCCCGTGCTTTAATTCCCCTCCTGCGAATCCTTCCGCTTGGATATAGGAAATTTCCTTGAGCTTGAGCGCTCCTTCCAGGCTGACGTGATAATCAAGGCCACGTCCGATAAAGAATGCATTCCGGCTCAGTTCAAGGAAGTCGAAGGAGAGACCTTCCATTTCCTCTTTCCTTACGATCATCGTCTGGACGGCATTCGCAGCGATGCCCAGCTCCTGGATCAGGTCAAAACCGATCTCTTTGCCTTTCGCTTCAGCAGCAAGACTTGCAAGAATGGCGAGTACCGCAACCTGGGCGGTATAGGCTTTAGTCGAAGCCACCGCGATTTCAGGACCGGCATGAAGCAGGACCGTGTGATCCGCTTCGCGAGACAGGGTCGAACCAGGAACATTCGTCACAGTAAGGGACGGATGTCCGAGTTCCTTAACCTTGACGAGAACTTGTCGGCTGTCTGCCGTCTCCCCCGATTGGGAGATGAAGACGAACAGTGGCTTTTCAGACAGGAGCGGCATGTTGTAGCCGAATTCACTGGAGATATGGACTTCGGTTGGGACACCCGCCAGCTTTTCAAAGTATTCCTTCCCGACAAGACCTGCATGGTAGCTTGTTCCGGCAGCGATGACATAAATCCTGTCGGCACCGTTAATCGCTTCGAGTGTTTCCTGCTCGAGGCTGAGATTTCCGTTTTCATCCTGATAGGCCTGTATGATCTTCCTTAGAACAGCAGGCTGTTCGTCGATTTCCTTCAGCATGTAGTGCGGATAGGTACCTTTCTCAATATCAGAAGCATCCAATTCGGCTGTATACGCCTCCCGGCTGACTGTCTCTCCGGATATCGTGCGGATCCGTACATTGTCTTTCGTAACGATTACCATTTCTCCGTCATGCAGCTCGACAAACTGGTCAGTGACCTGAAGCATCGCCATCGCATCGGATGCGACTACATTAAATCCTTCTCCAAGACCGACGAGAAGCGGTGATTTGTTTTTGGCGACAAAGATCGTGTCCGGCTCTTCTTCATCAAGCAGGGCGATTGCATATGAACCGTGAAGCATACCAAGCGCCTCAGCGAACGCCTCTTCCGTTGTCATTCCTTCGAAGACAAACTTGGCGATCAGCTGGACGATGATTTCTGTATCGGTATCTGAGACGAGCTGAACATCTGCCAGTTCCTGACGGCGGAGCTTCTCATAGTTCTCGATAACTCCGTTGTGTACGAGCGTGAAACGGCCGGATACGTCTTGGTGGGGATGAGCGTTTTTCACATTCGGCACACCGTGAGTCGCCCAGCGGGTGTGGCCGATTCCGGTCTGGGCTTCAGTGGAATCATCCACAATGATTCGCAGGTCGGCGATCCGTCCCTTGGATTTGAAGAGAGATACCCCTTCTTCGCCGGCAACGGCAATCCCCGCAGAATCGTATCCGCGGTATTCCAGCTTTTCCAGGCCTCTCAACAGAATTTCCTTGGCATCCAATTCACCGATATAGCCTACAATTCCGCACATATTCAATTCCTCCAATATCAGTCAAAGTCAAATAAGCGTCCTGTTTACCGTTTACAAAACGGCCAGTGGGCGCTGTTCGTGCAAGTTGGATTGATTCCGCACGAGCAGGCAATTCCTGCTCCCGCATGCGGAAATTGATGCCGGCTTTCCCCTCTGTCTCACACAATCACTTGTGTGTTTTGCTGGAAAGCATGACAACCGGACATCACGGTCGGGAGGCATCCGCCGAATTGTCGATGAACCTCCACCTCGTCTGCTGGGACTGTGTTCTGATTTCCCCAGCTCAGGCGCTTTTGATTGTTTTCCGATTTGGGCGTGTCGCCGGTCCTCCTTCGCCTTATTACTGCTTTTGTAATGTATTATACGGAATGTGCTGTTGTCAATTACCTTTTCCTTCAAAATCATTATTTTTATTGCAGAATTCGCGCTGTCCAGTATAAAAAGGCGAGCGATACTGAAGCATGCAGTAATTTACCATATTTACGAAACTTTCCGGAACAGTAACCGTTAATGGTAAGGAGGGATTCAAAAAAACTTAAGTAGCCTATACCACAAACCCGGTCTCCCGAATCCAGAAACCATAAGAGGTCTTCGCTTCGTGGCTGATAACTGATATTGATTGAAATGGAGGAGAAGGAATGGGTTCATACAACGAGCAAATCGGCAGCGCTAATAAAACCGGGCTTACTGGAAAAATGCGGACTGTTTCCAGGTGGAAACTGATTTTGTCGACGTTCACAATAGCATTGATGATTGTGCCGACCAGTTATATGCTGACATTCGCCTATTACGCATTCGGTACGAAGTCCACGACACTGATGGATACTGCCAGTAAAGTCCTTTATCTGACCGAGCCGAACACCGCTTTGGAAGAGATGGAATTTGAGATGGAATTCTCACTGTTTTCGATGGATCTTTCATTTGACCAGTACAAGCAGATCGGCAGTGAACTTTATCCGGTACGCCATTATGATCTTCATTTTGTTCTGGACAATCTTGTGGATAAGAAGATGACCTCAAACCTGGACAGGACACCTCCAAAATACCCGACTCAAACCAATCAGTGGCTCGTCCATCCGGCACAGGGAATGCCGGAATTCAACAGCGGTCACGATTGGCAGGTACTCGCCGGACTGCCGGACGAAACCGTTGTCGAAGCCTACTTGTCATTCAATGATCTTTATAAAGTGATCGATGTTAGAAAAGAGTTCCCCGGCATTGACGTTGTATGGGCAGCCATCTACACCGGCACCGAAGATGAGATGTTGAGTGCGGATGGTGATGTGGTTTCCCCGCTCGGTTACCCGGTACAGCCTGACCGGACATACTGGTCGCCTTTCCGGGATTCAATGTCACACGAAGAGACGTTCCTGCAGCTGCTCAAGGAACTTCAGCCGTACGAGGAACTTGCAGCAGAAGTATCGTCGCATAAAAACCTGAAACTTCAGGAACGAATTGAATTTATCGAGCAAAATGGCTTCACCGCATACGGTGCGGTGATCACCGGACCCAAGCAGGAGGTCGAAGCATTAAAAGATTCGCAAATGATCCGACATATGAAATTGGGTGAGGTGAAATTATGGAATTGAACAAAGTAAAACTTAAATCTTTTCAGGTTCTCGGATGGTTCAGTGTCATCACGGGAATCATTGCGCTGGCGCTTCTTAACATATCCATGCTGTCCGGTTATGATTTGTCATTTATGGAACAGCTGTCATTCTGGATTTCCTCCATACTCATCTCGGGCCTGATTGCGCTTTTCGGCAGGAATAGCCGGTCACTCGGGCTATGGGGTATCGGAATAGCCGTCTACCTGGGAATCTTCACCGCCGTCATCTTTATTCTTGGATGGGTCATTATGCCTTTCCCTTAATCCGAACACGTTGGACAAATCGAAAAAATAAAGAGACTGCAGATCCGGCTGAGGAATTCCTCTTCCGTATCTGCAGTCTTTACGGTTATATGAACTTCCTCTCCGGCCTTTTAGATCTTTCTGATGACGGCTCTCACCGGGCTCCCGTCAGCTCCATGAATGGCAAGCGGCAACGCGATAAATTCGTAATCCCCCGGTTCCGCATCAGCCAGCATCAAATTCTCGACGATATGGATGCCGTTGTCTCCAAGTGAGTGATGGGTCTGCAGTTCCTTGCTGTCCGTCCGGTCCACTGACGGGACATCGATTCCGAGAAGGAAAACTCCTACAGATTTCAAATACGGGCCGATATCGGGCCGCAGCTCGATAAACGACTCCGGAAAAACAAGCGGATTGTTTGTTTCCGATGTTTTCAGGAGAAGACGCCCCGCCCCTTCCAAGTCGTAGCCTTCCAGTTCGTTTTGCCCAAGTGATGTATACATGGTGACATCGATGATCCTTGCCCTGCCGATATAAGTGTTCACGTCCAGTTCATGGAGTTTTTTGCCCGCCTCGTCAAAATGAAATGGTGCGTCCGCATGGGTCCCCATATGCAGGCTCGTCCGGATCTCCCCAATGTTGACCGAGCCGCTCTGTTCCTTCGTAACCCCAAGATCAAAACGGAAAGGCGTGTCTCCCGGCCAGTGGGCCATATCATTCGTAAGCGGCTGAGTTATATCGATCCATCTGCCTGTTTCCATCCGTTTTCCTCCTTTCAGAGCGTTGTCCTCAAATCCCAAAGTTCCGGGAAGAACCGATGGTCAAGCACTTGCCTCAAGTAACCGACACCGGACGACCCTCCCGTACCTTTCTTGAATCCGATGATGCGCTCCACTGTTTTCATATGGCGGAACCGCCATTGCTGGAGCCAGTCTTCCACGTCGACCATTTTTTCCGCCAGCTGGTACAAATCCCAGTAACGGCCGACATCCCGGTAGACCTCTTCCCAGGCCGCCGCGACCGTCGGATCTCCTGCATAAACAACCGAATAGTCCCTGTTCAGCAGGTCTTTATTGATCGGGAAACCGGCCCTGGAAAGTGCCCCGATGGCCGCATCATAGAGACCTGGTTCCACATAAGCCTCTTTTAGTTCGTGGTGGACCTGAACATCTTTTTCATAGATTTTCAGGATGGCTTCCGACTTGTATCCGAGTGCAAACTCGATCAGCCGATATTGGTAGGACTGGAAACCGGAAGCACGTCCCAGACTGTCCCGGAATTCCAGATATTCTGCCGGGGTCATGGTTGACAGCACATCCCATGCCTGGATGATCTGCGATTGTATCTTCGAGACACGTGCCAGCTTTTTGAACGCCGGCTGCATATCGTCTTTTCCGATGTCTTCAATGGAAGACCTGAGCTCATGCAGGATCAGCTTCATCCAGAGTTCACTCACCTGATGAATGATGATGAACAGCATTTCGTCATGGTGCCCGGACAGGCGTTTTTGAGAAGAAAGAATCTGATCAAGTGACAGGTATTCACCATAAGTCATCGATTCCCTGAAGTCCGTATGGATGTCCTTTTCCTGTTCAAGTGCTTTTTTCAGGTCAGAAATTTTCTTGGGCATTGCACGCCCCTCCTTTGTCAGGCGACGATGCCGCGTTTGTTTTCAAACTTCTTGTACGCTTCCTCATCCATGATCTTCTTGAGAATCCGGATGGTTTCATAGACATCCTCGAATGAGTTATAGAGCGCAGCCGGCGCCAGCCGGATACCTTTTGGTGCCCTGAAATCAGGAATGACACCTTCCGCTTTCAGCGCACTGCAGATACGTGCAGCCTCTTCATGCTCCAGATAGACATGGCCTCCCCGGCGCCCATCTTCCCGAGGATTGGCCACCCTGAACCCGTGACCGTCCAACTCCTGGTCAACCAGATCCATCATGAAGCGAGTCAGCTTAAGCGACTTTTCCCGCAGCCGTCCGAGCCCCGCTTCTGCGAAAAGCTCCAGCGAGCCGGCAAGCGGTGCCATACTTAAAATGTTCGGCGTCCCCACCTGATAAGCACCCGCATGCACAGCCGCAGTCATGTCATGTTCCATGTCAAACTGTTTTTCCTTGTCGGAGCCGAACCAGCCGGCAAGTCCGGGAGCCGCCCCAAAATGACGCTCATGGATAAACAAACCGCCAGTTGAACCCGGACCACCATTTAGGTATTTGTAGGTGCACCAGAATGCGAAGTCGGCTCCCCAGTCATGAAGGTCATGCTCCATCGCACCGACCGAATGGCAGAGGTCAAATCCGATCAGGATTCCGTGCCGGTGCGCTGCTTCCGTCAGTGCCGGCATGTTGAGGACCTGGCCGCTCCGGTAAAGGACCGATGGCAGAATGGCGACTGCTATTTCATCCGACATGGCACTAATGATGTCCTCTTCTTCGATCAAATGGCCGTCGCGGCTTTTCACGCTGACCAGATGGAGTTCCGGATCCAGTCCACGAAGTTCCAATTGGCTTTTGATCGCGTAAATATCACTCGGGAAATTAAGTTCGTCCGCTAGGATCTTCGTCTTCTTCCCTTCAGGCCGGAAGAATGTCGCCAGGATCTGATGAAGATTAGACGTGGTCGACCCGGTCACGATGACCTCCTCTGCCTTCGCCCCTACAAACGGTGCCATTTTGGCCGAAAGCTCTTCCGGAAGATAGAACCATGGACGGTCTCCACCCGTCCAGCCGTTGATGCCGTGCGCCTTCCATGAATCCATCAGGCCGATCAGCGCCTGCTCTGCCCGACGGGACATCAGGCCCAGCGAATTTCCGTCCATGTAAATCGTTTCCGGCTGTATGTAGAATTCTTCCCGGAAATCCTTCAGGCTGTCCTGCCGGTCAAGTTCCCTCGCCTCTTCCATAGTCCTCTTCGCCATATCATGGCCCCCTTTGCTGTTTACTCCGACTGTACGGCAATGCCAGAAACCTTGCAAGCGCTTTCCGCAATAATGGCTAGTTTTTGAAGATATAATTGTACTCGAATCTTTAGAAAATTACCGTGAGATTTAGCTTTATCCGTGATAGAATAAAACCATTCAATTTCAAAAAAAGGTCGTGTTATGGATGCCAGCTACAAATGAACGGACTAAATTGCTCCACGTGGAGGATATTCTGATCGCCTACCAGAAGCTGAAGGAAGTCGTTGCACATACGCCCCTACAGCTGAATAAACGGCTTTCCGAAAAATACGGCTGCCGGATATACATCAAGCGCGAAGACCTTCAGCACGTCCGGTCGTTCAAGCTCCGGGGCGCCTACTACAAGATCAAATCTGTCGAGAACGAAGCCCGCGAAAAAGGCGTCGTCTGTGCAAGTGCAGGAAACCACGCCCAGGGCGTCGCCTATGCATGTGCCGAACTCGGCATTGAAGGCAAGATTTTCATGCCTCAGACCACGCCGAAGCAGAAGATCAACCAGGTGAAAATGTTCGGCCGTGACCAGGTCGAGATCATCCTGACCGGTGATACGTTCGACGAGTCCTCTGCCCAGGCACTTGCCTATAAAGAGGAGCACGGCCAGCTGTTCATCCATCCGTTCGATGATCCGGTCCTGATGGCCGGCCAGGGAACGGTCGCAGTCGAGATCCTGAATGACATCGAAGAACCTGCCGACTTCGTATTCGCATCCATCGGCGGCGGAGGGCTTATGTCCGGACTTGCCACCTATATGAAGAATGTCTCTCCGCAGACAAAAATGATCGGTGTGGAGCCGGCGGGCGCCGCCAGCATGAAAGCTTCCATTGAGAGCGGACAGGTTACTCCGCTCGCTTCCATCGATAAGTTCGTCGACGGGGCTGCTGTACAGACACCGGGATCCCTCACTTATGAGATCTGCAGCGAATATGTGGACGACATCCTTCCTATTCCGGAAGGCAAAGTGTGTACGGCTATCCTTGACCTGTACAATGAACATGCCATTGTGGCAGAGCCTGCCGGTGCACTGCCGATTGCGGCGCTGGATGAATACAAGGATGAAATCAAAGGCAAAACCGTGGTCTGTGTGATCAGCGGCGGAAACAATGACATCAGCCGCATGCAGGAAATCAGGGAAAAGTCCCTGATCCATGAAGGGCTCCTCCACTACTTCATTCTTGACTTCCCGCAGCGTGCGGGCGCACTCCGCCAGTTCCTGGACAATGTGCTTGGTCCCGATGATGATATCACGACGTTTGAATACACAAAGAAAAATAACAAAGAAAGCGGGCCGGCGATTGTCGGCATCGAGATCAAACACCCCGAAGACTACACAGGCCTGATCGAACGCATGACCACCCTCGGCTTCCCTTATAAAGAACTGAATAAAGACAGCTACCTTTTCGGCCTGCTGATCTGATTCCATTGCTGTCCGGCGCTGCCGGACAGTTTTTTTCGGTTCATCCGGTCAGTCCTGTTCAAGTTTGTTTTTGACGAGTGCCATGTCTTCGAGAAAGAGTTTATAGAGATTGGGGCGGCGCCTGACCGCCAAGGGATGGTAGGCAACGGTCGTCTCATAACCGTTTACTCTATGCCAACTGCCCCGCAGTCCTTTCACATCCAGTTCGGGGTTCCCGAAAAACGATTGCACGGCGACATTTCCGAGGCAGAGGATAAGATCCGGCCGGTAAGTCTCCAGTTGTTCGTCCAGATGGCGCCGCATGCAAATGTCCCTCGCTTGTTCCTTGTCGTATTTCCGGACCGGCTTGCGTTTCAAGATATAGGTCACATAAAACAGCTTGTCGTCCAATCCGGTTTCAGCGATGGCCTGCTGGAAGGTCTGCCGGGTACCGCAGACAAACGGATCCCCCTCCCGGTCCTCCCGGGCACCCGGGTTGTCGAGAATCACCATTATAGGCGCCTCCGGGTTCCCTTCTCCCCATACCATCCTCGTCCCGTGCCGGTCAAGCCCGCACTCCCTGTAATCCCGTTCACTTGCAGGAGCCGGATCCTCCGGCCAGATTCGGGGGCAAAATGGCATTTTTCATCACCTTCCCGTTCGTGTAAAGTACCTATAACGGACTTTTATATATAAACATTGCCCTGAAGGAGTGTCGTCATGCCATCGGTCAGCCAAGAATTCATCCGAATCATCCATGCCAATGAAAACAATCTGAAAAATGTCTCAGTGGACCTGCCAAAAAAGAAAATCACCGTTTTCACCGGTGTCTCCGGTTCCGGCAAGTCTTCGCTCTGTCTGAATACAATCGCTGCCGAGTCCCGACGCGAGCTGAATGAAACGTTTCCCAGCTTCGTCCAGCAGTATCTTCCGAAGTACGGAAGGCCCCGGGTCGGCAGGATCGAGAATCTGCCCGTGACAATAATCCTCGACCAGAAAAAGCCCGGCCAAAATTCGCGGTCGACCGTCGGGACATATACGGATATCTACGCCCAGCTCCGACTGCTCTATTCCCGTGTCGGCCGGCCGTTCATCGGCTATTCCGACGCATTTTCCTTTAACCACCCGTCGGGCATGTGCCCGCGCTGCGAAGGCATCGGCGAAGTGACGGACCTGGATGTCCACCGGCTGATCGATTTCGATAAGTCGCTGAATGACGAGGGAGTCATCAATTTCCCGGCCTTTACCACGGGGGCCTGGCGGTGGAAGCGGTATGCCTACAGCGGCCTGTTCGACCTGGACAAGAAAATCCGGGACTACTCACCTGAGGAATTGGATCTGTTCCTTTACTCCCCACAGATCAAATTGAAGAACCCGCCGGCTAACTGGCCCAAATCCGCCAAGTTCGAAGGGATCGTCCCGCGCATGTACCGGAGCGTCATCACCCAGAAGGAAGGCAAACGCCACCAGAAGCTGCTTGACCAAATGGTGTCGACATACAAGTGCCCGGAATGCGGCGGCACCCGGGTCAACGAAAAAGTACGGAGCTGCAGAATCGACGGCAATAGCATTGCGGACGTGGTGGCAATGTCCATAGATGAGTCCGTCCAGTTTATCCGGTCCATCACCGACCCGATTGCAAACGAGCTTAAGAAAGAGCTGGAACTCCGACTTTGCGCACTTGTCGACATCGGTCTCGGGTACCTGACGCTCAGCCGCGGTGTCAGCACCCTGTCAGGAGGAGAAGCGCAGCGGACGAAGATCGCGAAGTATATCAACTCCTCGCTTTCCGATATGGTGTACGTGTTCGACGAGCCTAGTGCCGGCCTTCACCACTCGGATATCAGACGCCTGAGCAAGTCGCTGATGAGGCTTCGTGACCACGGCAATACCGTACTGATTGTCGAGCACCATCCCGAAATCATCAAACTGGCCGATCACATCATCGATATGGGTCCGCATGCCGGTGAACATGGAGGTGAGGTCGTATTCACCGGGAGCTATCCGGACCTCTTGGCATCGGATACGCTTACCGGACGGTCCCTGCGGCATTCCGTTCCGCTGAACAACAGACCCCGGACGCCAGCAGGATGGCACCGCCTGGAAAAAGCTGCGCTGCACAATCTGAATGATGTCACGGTCGATTTCCCTCTCGGCGTGCTTACAGTGATCGCCGGCGTGGCCGGGTCCGGCAAAAGTTCACTGATGCAGCTGTTTGAGCAGGATTGGACAGGTCCGATTGTCTCCATCAGCCAGAACGCCATCGGCGCCACGTCCCGCTCGACGCCTGCAACTTATCTGGACATTTCCGATGCCATTCGGAAGCGGTTTGCCCGACAAACCGGGCAGGCAGCCTCCCTCTTCAGCTTTAATTCCAAGGGGGCCTGCCCTGCATGCGGAGGCAAGGGCATCATCGTCACCGGCATGCACTTCATGGATCCGATCGAGACGGTCTGTGAAGTGTGTGACGGCACCCGGTATGCCCCGGAAGTCCTTCAGTACCGGGTGGACGGACAGTCGATTGCCGATGTGATGGGAATGTCTGTAAAGGAAGCGGTCAGTTTCTTCGAAGAGGAACCGTTTAAGAAACAGCTCATTTCTCTGGATCGTGTCGGGCTCGGCTATATCCGCCTGAACCAATCGATGTCGACTCTTTCAGGCGGTGAATTGCAGCGGGTAAAACTGGCGAGCCACCTGAATGAGAAAGGCACCGTTTTTATCATGGACGAACCGACAGAGGGTCTCCATACCGATGATACGCTGAAGCTGATGGACCTCTTTCATCAGCTCGTTGATGAAGGAAACAGCCTGTTTTTGGTCGAGCACCGGCTGGATGTTATCAAGCAGGCTGACTATCTGATCGAACTGGGTCCCGGAGGAGGCAATGCAGGAGGCAATATCCTCTTCACGGGACCACCCGGAGAGCTTCTGAAAAGCAGCAAATCCGTCACCAGGCCGTATGTCGAGGAAAACCTGCAACATTGATAGGCCAAATAGAAAAATCGGACCTTCGAAAAAACTGAAGGTCCGATTTTTTAACTTTTACATCAGGCCGACCGCATGTCCTTCACGGTCAATGTCCATGCGCATGGCGGCAGGTTCCTTCGGCAGGCCCGGCATCGTCATGATATCGCCTGTCAGACAGACGATGAATCCGGCACCGAGTTTTGGGATCAGTTCACGGATGGTGATCGTGAATCCTTCCGGACGTCCGAGGACTGTTGGATCATCCGTGAACGAGTACTGGGTCTTCGCCATGCAGACCGGCAGGATGTCCCAGCCCCGCTGCCTGATTTCGGCCAGTTGCTTTTGTGCACGGTCTGTAAAATGCACCCCTGCTCCGCCGTATACTTTTGTCACGATAGCTGCCACTTTGTCCTCGAAAGCATCCAATTCATCATACACCGGGGCGAATTGGTTGCCTTCTCCGATTTGTTCAAGGACGAGCCTGGCCACATCAGTACCGCCCTGACCGCCCCGTGCCCATACATCGGCTACCGCGGCCCGCACACCGTTTTCAAGGCAAAAACCGAGGATCGTTTCGATTTCTTCCTCTGTATCGGTGATGAAACGGTTCAGTGCCACGACAGGCTCGATACCGAACGCCCGGATCGTGTCGATATGCTTTGCCAGGTTCGGAAGTCCCTCGGCGACGGCAAGCGCATTGGAGGCGGAAAGGTCTGTTTTCGGAATGCCGCCGTGCATCTTCAGTGCCCGTACGGTCGCGACAATGACGACTGCATCCGGCTTAAAATCCCCCTGCCGCGCTTTGATATCCATAAACTTTTCCGCACCCAGATCGGAACCGAAACCGGCTTCCGTGACCACGATGTCCGCCAGCTGTTTCGCAGTCAAGGTGGCGGCAAGCGAGTTGCAGCCGTGTGCGATGTTGGCAAACGGGCCGCCGTGGATCAGCGCCGGGGTCCCCCCGATCGTCTGGACAAGGTTCGGCTTAAACGCCTCTTTCAGCAAAAGGGTCAATGCCCCTTCGGCACCTAGGTCACGGACAGTCACCGGTTCTCTCCCGTACGTATAGCCGATGACGATGCGCGCAAGCCGTTCTTTCAGGTCATCCAGGGACTTTGCCAGACAGAAGACAGCCATGATTTCAGAGGCGACGGTGATGTCGAATCCGTCTTCTCTCGGAATGCCGCCTGACGGGCCGCCGAGCCCGACGGTCACATGACGGAGCGCCCGGTCATTCATATCCAGTACCCGCTTCCAGGTGATCCTTCTGGGATCGATACCGAGTGAATTGCCCTGATGAAGATGGTTGTCAATCAAAGCGGAAAGCGCGTTATTGGCCGTTGTGATCGCATGGATATCTCCGGTGAAGTGAAGGTTAATGTCCTCCATCGGCAGGACCTGCGAATAGCCGCCGCCTGCCGCTCCTCCTTTCATTCCCATGACCGGACCGAGCGACGGTTCCCGCAAAGCGACCATCGTTTTCTCACCCAGCAGAGAAAATGCATCGGCAAGACCGACCGTTACCGTCGACTTTCCTTCACCCGCCGGAGTCGGGCTGATCGCCGTCACGAGCACGACCTTTCCTTCCGCATCGTTAGGAGAAAGCTTGTCCACATCGATCTTTCCTTTGAATCGGCCGTATGGTTCCAATGCCTCTTCAGGTATTCCTGCCTTTTCTGCAATCTCTCCGATCGGTTTCATCTCGGCACGGCTTGCGATTTCCAAATCAGTCAGCGGTGTTGTTGTCTTCATCACTGTCTCCCCTTCCGGGCTGTTGTTATCTTCATTATACTGCCCGGAAAGACACGCCGTCTTCAGACTTCTTACAAAAGAATGACACCTAAACTTTTCCCTGCGCATGGAATGAAGAAAACAGAGAGGATGATACCGATTCCATTCGAACTTCCTGTGCAGATTGTTTCCCATCCGATCCGGATGGCAACTCCCGAAATCGATCTGGTATATCCGCAGGTCACCGGTCTGGCCAACCCATCAGCCCAGACTGCGATCAATCTGGAGATCGTCACTGAGTTCGCTCTGCTTGTGCAGCAGCTTGGCTATGGAAATCAAAATCTGGTTGAGATGACCGGCTACTATGAGGTGAAGACGAATGAACGGGGCGTGCTCAGCCTTCTTCTCGTCGTCTATTCCTTCACGGGCGGGGCTCACGGCCTGACGCTTGCCAAAGGATTGACCTTTGACGTCCACACCGGAAGGCGATATCGCCTTGGAGATCTTTTTAAACCGGACAGCGGATATACAAAGGTGCTGTCCGGTTTTATCGGTGAATGGATCGAACAATGGGAAGTCCCGGTTCTTGAACCGTTTGAGTCGATTTCACCTGACCAGGACTTTTATCTGGCCGACCATTCCCTCACTTTGTTTTTCCAGTTATATGAGCTCACTCCGTATGTTTACGGCTTCCCCTATTTTCCGATTGCGCTGAAATCACTGGAGTCTATTATCGCAGATCCCAGTCCGGCAGCGACACTCCTCCCATTTTAAAAAAGCTCCGATCCCCGACCGGGGACTGGAGCTTTTTCTCAGTATTTATTGTGATACCATGCGGCAGCAGCCTGAATTTCCGACTGGGTCAATGAGTGACCGAAGTTTTCCCAATGGACATGGACATCTGCGCCCGCGCTTTCCAGAAGGCCCTTCAGATCTTTTGCTTCATCCATCGGACAGATCGGATCATTGGTGCCCGCGCCGATAAAGACGGATGTTCCATCCAATGACGGAAGTCCTTTATCACGGACCGGAACCATCGGATGGTGGAGGATTGCGCCCTTCAGGGCATCAGCGTAATGGAACATCAGGCTTGCCGCGATGTTAGCCCCGTTCGAGTAACCGACTGCAATCACGTTATTCCGGTCGAATCCGTAGTCTTCTGCAGCTTTATTGATGAATGTATTCAGGTCTTCCGTACGTTTGACCAAGTCTTCCAGGTCGAACACGCCTTCCGCCAGCCGCCTGAAAAACCGTGGCATGCCATTTTCAAGAACCTCGCCCCTGACACTCAGGATTCCGCCATCCGGATCGATAAAATTACCGATAGGGAGCAGGTCATTTTCTGTTCCTCCGGTTCCATGCAAGAGTAAAAGCGTCGGTCGGTTAGCTTTACCTTCCTTATAGATATGCTTCAATCGGATCCCTACTTTCTTTATCTCGAATTAAAGATAATAGTAACAGGTTTTATCCTGCATGGAAAGTCAGTTGTTTTATCGAAAATAAAAACCGTAAAAAAGTATGCACGAAATGTTTACTCCAATTCCTGCCGGGTAAATAAACAGTACAAGGCGAACACCGCTGGATGCATCGGTACGATTGATGCCAAAGGCGGAGAACTGCACAGCCTTGGCGGAAAATTTGCTTTATGTGACGTAGATCTATTCTCGTCAGCGCCGCATGATCCGTGTCGGCCGGACCGAATATCCGCAAGACGAATCATCAAAAGGATGATGGATCATGGAAACCAGGAGGACAAAAAAATAGGCAGATTGAAGTAGATATCTGCCGGTGCGATTGACCGGAGTGAATCCGGACAGCTATGCAATGGACTCAGGGGATGGTAGACAATGGACACCAGGAGGACACAAGAAAACCCGCCTAAACGGGCTTAGGTTTTCGCAAAGAACGAACGGATCGATTTTCCGTACAATCCTTGCACGTGACTCAGGAGATGGTGCCGATGGAAACCCGGAGGTCCGACAGGGACTGCGGCGGACAGTAAGTTTTTTGTGAAAGTGCATTTGACAGCCTGACTGCAACTTGGGTGGTCAACCGACTTGACACCTTTGCCGGAAAGGCGACGGCAGTTTGGCCGATCCTGCAACAGACGAGATGGATCACTTCTTCGTCAGAGCAGTATCTGAATCAGCAAGTTTTCCGTTTGCAGGGAAACCGCCCGATCGATGGATCGGGCGGTTTCTCCTTTTTTTATTTCTGAAGAAATGTTTCAGGCATAACCACCGCTACGACTTCACCTGTTACACAGACTTCCCCGTCTGCTTCAACTTCAACAAGCACCTTGAACTTTTTCGGGTGGATTTCCTCCACTCGGCCGGTCGCCTTCAGGAGCTTTCCGTGAGGTGTCGGTTTTTTGAAGTCAACATGGAGCGAAGCAGTGACGAATCTTGGCGGGTCCTCTCCGTCTCCCGGTTCGTGGCCGTTTTTTCTGTGCAGCGCCAAAGATGCAGAGCCTGTGCCGTGGCAGTCGATCATGGAGGCAATCACACCCCCGTAGACAAACCCCGGAAGAGCCAGCTCATCTTCCGCAGGGTCGTAGTAGGTGACTGTTACGTCCCCTTCCCAACCCGTCCGAAAATGATGGCCCTTTGCATTACGCCTTCCGCACCCGTAGCAACAGGCGAAATCGTCCGGATACTCATCCTGGATGGCATGGATGATTTCTTTTGCTTCTCGCACCATCTAAATCCCTCCTATTTCCCCATTATCTTCTTCCCCTCTTCGACAGCTTTTCCGGATTTCCTGCTAGCAAATTAAGAGACAGGGAAGGAATAGGGTCGCAGGAAGAGCTTTGTTGGCCACGCATCGCTTTTGGCCACAGATGCATTTACTGAGATTGCTTAGCTGTACCTCGTATGATTACCAAACGTCCAAAGGTGTAAGACACACTAATGTGTGTTAAATCAACTGAAATTGAGTTTAGTTAACATTAAATTCGGTTTCATCAGTGATTAAATTCCAAATACTTCTGTCTATACAGTTGCTAATAGACAAACAAAAACCAGGCAAAGAAAAACATTTTGCTTTTCTTTGCCTGTTATTAAAAAACTCAATTTACTTTCTGATAAGTTCTGGCGTTTAACCAAGTATGTCTTATGATTTGATAAACAACTAAGACCCCTACTATAAAGCTTGGTCCTAAAAGTTGTTGAGTCAGATTAAATACCGCAGTGTCGATATACAACGCCAACAACCATCCGACGATCAAAAAAACGACTTGAGTTAATGCACTTACAATTAGAATTTTTTTAAGAAATTCCTGATTTTTTATCATAAGCCAAACTGCAACAGTAATAATATAAATTGACAATGCGAATTCAATATAAACAGTCCAGTTGTTTAATGTGTTAAGTTCCATATAAGCAACGTTGGCTTTCAGTTGGTTACTGGCCCACTGATTTCTAATCGCTTCCTTGTAGAGTTCTAATCCTATAAAGAGACCATTTAAAATAACGAGAAAGCTCACAAACAGGCCTATTAATCTGTTATTATTCATTAAGCGGACTCTCCCCTCTATTAGCAATGATTCTCTTGTGAACGTTATCTTAATTTATATGTTGGATTTACATATCCCCAATCATACCATTTCCCTAAGGGGATTTCGACGCCTCCAATTTCAATTGGAATCACTACCCTTCCTCGCATTCTGTAAGAAGCATAGAAATCAATTCCTCTGTTACCACTAGTGTATCGATATCCCGTTGAAATATTGCTGACCTCTTCAGTAAATGCTGCTCCAAAGTTAGCGCTTACATTTACTGTTGGATTACCTAATGCTGTAAAAGTACCATTTGAATTCTCTCTATAACTAATCTTTAAAGCAGTTGACCATTCTTTTCTAAACTTTTTTGTATTGTCATATTCCAAGTGATAAACATGAACTGTGCGGTTTACTGTCGAACCTATTGAGTATGGTTGGATTAACATAGGATTAATATTGTCTTCAATATATCGCAAAGATAATCCGTGTTCCTCTAGCCCTCTAAGAACTGTTTCATAATTTTGATGTTCTAAATTCTTCTTGATTTCCATACTTATTCCTTTTGAAATAACATCGCCTGATGTTTGAATAACATCAATATCATCAATTGGAGCATTTTCAATAAAATCCTGGAAAACATCATTTGTTTTCTTAACGGTTACACTTTCAGTTTTCAGCTGATCTGCACTTACTCTATCAATCTTCATAAACATAAATAGCGATGAAATCACTAGCAAACAAACAGCAACTTTCTTCATGTACCTTACCCCTTTTCTCTTTTTTAGTGCCAAGCGTATTGTGTTAATCCTCCTTCTTCAGCATTTCTGGAATTGGCACTTCCACTCTATCATTTCAAAAAAAGCCAGTAAATGACTATTTAGCATTATTATTCAGTATTGTCGTGAGCATAATTATCTAATTCTTTTTTCATGTTGCGCCGACTTGTTCGCCATAAACAAAACGAGATGTTTTATTTTCTTCTGCTGTCGGTACGGCGGTTTGTCGTAACTTTTTTGTGATTTCGACATACTTATTACTTTTTATTGAAACCCATCCTTTACCGAGACTCATCCAATGCCTGTTCCTAATATCGCTGATCGTCTCGGCAACAGACACCAGATGGTTTTAAGGATTTATGGACATGCTATAAAATAGCTCGAAAACCGAAAGCCCTTGCTTTTTCCAGAGCACTCGCCTTGTGAATTGGGCAGTTTTTACAAAAAGACCTCGGATTACCCGTGATGTATGGGGTTTCCGAGGTACTAACCGTTTTATATAACAAAATGGACCAGAAAAATTTCTTCTAATTCCGTACATATCCGCTGGACCACTACTTTGATTTAATTTTCCTTCACGCTGATATTGTCCATGATGAAGCGGTCTTTCGGCAAGGTCGGCATGCGGACCATGTTGATGGTGAGGTCCTGCTCCGGAACATCGTAAGACAGATTTTCATTGAGGTACCTTACGCTTTCCTCGATAATCATGACCGCAATCTGTTCCCCCGGGCACCGGTGACCGGTGTCCGGATCCCCGCCGCCCTGCGGGATGAAGTTGAACCGGTCATCGACAAAGTCATTGAACCGGTCCGGATTGAATGTCTCCGGCTCTTCCCAGATCAGCGGATCCCGGTTGATGCCATGGACATCCAGGATGACATGACGGCCTTCTTTGAACAGATAGCCTTTCCATTCAAAGTCTTCTTTGACGACTGCCGGGAGGAAAGGGGTGAACGGATAAAAACGCCGGACTTCGTTGGCAAAGTTGTTCAGCTCTTTGGTGGTGGACAGCTTGTCCTTCCATTCCGGGAAATCATGCAGGGCCAGTGCGGCAAACGCGACAAATCGGGCGACTGCGACGGCAGGCCGGATGACATTGAGGAGTTCGATGGCAGCCATATGGGCATCCAGCAGTTCCCCTTCTTCCTCATGGAAAGCGACGGTATGTACCGGTGTGCCTTCCTCGGCCTTCATCCGGCCGTCCCGGACCGCTTCGATCACTTCCTGGATCCAACCTTCCGTCTCCGTCCGAACTTTTTCTCCTTCCCGGTATCGTTTACCGACGCCGCCCGCAGCATCAATCATCACACCGACCTCATAGGCCCGCCGCCAGGATTCCGCATCCGTCAGCGGAACGCCTGTCCACCGGCACATGGCTCTCAGAATCAGTTCCTCTGATTCATCAAACAAAACAGCACGCTTTTTCTGTTCCATTTCCAGCCCCTTGCGTTTCCACTCTTCCTGAAGGATTGTACGGAGATGGGCCAGCCTTTCTTCGGTCATCATCGACATGAACATGGCTTTCCGGATTTTGTGCTTTTGTCCGTCCTTCGTATGGATTCCGTTTACGCCGAACAGCGTTTTCTGGATGCGTTTTGGCATGGCGCCTTCCCGCTTGATCCTGGATTCGTCATAAAACAATTCAGCGGCATCCCGCCCGGTCATGACGATCATCTTCTTGCCCAGGATCCTCGCCTCGAAGACATCGGTCTCCAGTTGGGCCATCCGTTTTCCGACAAAGTTGTATCCTTCGGTGACCACGTTGAACGTACTGTCAATCATCTTGATCTCTGGAATCTGCTTTGTCATCCCTACACCTCTTCTGTCAGATAGTCCTCTATGTATTCCCTGATTCCCGCTAGGAATAACGTAATGCCGCAAGTCAGAAAGGTCAGAATCTGCTTTCAATGATTGCCCGAATGTTATACAATTAGTTCGACTACCGTAAGAATAAGGGGGATATACCAATGTCCGCAATTCCGCGTTCAAAAGTGAAGCTGGAAGAAACATGGAACCTGAATGATCTGTTCGCTTCGGAAACTGATTACGAAGCACGGCTGGATGAGATCCGTGAAGATGTACGCACGTTTTCCGCAAAATACAAAGGCAATGTGACTGATGCCGCATCTGCGCTTTCCGCGCTCAAAGAGTACGCCGCAATCTATGAAAAAATCATTCCGGCGGGAACTTATGTCAATCTATTGCAGAGCGAAGACCAGACGAACAGCGACCATCAGATGAGAGGGGCAGCATTCGGTTCACTCATGGCAAAAAGCTCTGCCGAGATGAGCTTTTTCGAGAGCGAGCTCTCTCAACTTCCTGAAGAAGAGCTGAAACAGGCGATGGAGCAATCGGAAGAGTTCCGGATTTATCTGCGGGATATTCTACGTTTTAAGCCTCACAAGCTGCACCCGGAAGTGGAGAAAGTTCTTGCGGCCTTCTCTTCCGTATTGGATGCTCCATATGAACTCTACAACGTCACTAAACTGGTTGATATGGACTTCCCTGACTTTGAAGCGGGCGGCGAGCAGTTCCCGAACAGCTACAACCTGTTTGAAGGAACATGGGAAACCGATCCGGACACGGAAAAACGCCGTGCAGCCTATAAAGCGTTTTACGAAAAACTGGCCGACTATCAGCACACGACTGCCAAGACGTATGACACTCATCTCCAGACAGAGAAGACGACTTCCGACCTTCGCGGATTCGATACGGTCTTCGATTACCTGCTGTTCAACCAGGAAGTCGACCGGGAACTGTACGACCGCCAGATCGACCTGATCATGAAAGAACTGGCGCCTCATATGCGCCGTTACGCCAAATTGCTTCAGAACGTGCATGGCATCGACCGGATGACCTTCGCGGACCTGAAAGTGCCGCTTGACCCGTCGTATGAGCCGAAGATCACCATCGAAGAGTCCAAGAAGTATATCTTCGAAGCCCTGTCCGTAATGGGAGACGACTATTACGAAATGCTGAAGCGCTCCTATGACGAACGCTGGACCGACTTCGCCCAGAACAAAGGAAAATCCACGGGTGCTTTCTGCTCCAGCCCTTACGGCGTGCATCCTTACATCCTGATCTCCTGGTCCGGCAGCATGGAAGATGTGTTCGTCCTCGCGCACGAACTCGGCCACGCGGGTCATTTCTACAATGCCAACAGAGAGCAGGGAGTCTTCAACGCCCGTCCGTCCCTTTACTTTATTGAAGCACCGTCGACGATGAACGAGATGCTGATGGCCAATCACCTGCTCAAGAACTCGGATGATCCGCGTTTCAAACGTTGGGTCATCGCCTCCATCGTGGCGCGGACGTACTATCACAATTTCGTCACCCACCTTCTTGAAGCTGCCTACCAGCGGAAAGTCTATGAGCGCATCGATGCCGGCCAGAGCGTCAATGCAGGCGTGCTGAATGAACTGAAGCGCGGTGTGCTTGAAGAGTTCTGGGGCAGCGATGTAACGATCGAAGAAGGCGCGGAACTCACTTGGATGCGCCAGCCTCATTACTATATGGGCCTTTATCCATATACCTACAGTGCAGGCCTGACAATCTCAACTCAGGTGTCGAAGCGGATCCTGGACGAGGGCGAGTCGGCTGTGAACGACTGGCTGGAAGTCCTTCGCGCAGGCGGTACGAAGTCTCCGGTGGAACTTGCCCAAATGGCAGGTGTCGACATCACGACTGATGCCCCTCTCCGCGATACGATCGCACATATCGGCAACCTGATCGACCAGCTTGAAAAGCTGACAGAAGAAATTTCCGCCAATACCGAAGCATAATTTCCTTACCCCTTCCACATGTTGTGGAAGGGGTTTCCTTTGATGGTCCGGTGATTCCGGAGTATAATAAAGACTTGTGGCTTCCTCTTTTTTAGAGCGAAGCGGGTTGGGAGAGGGATAATTGAATAGCAGGTTTTACCATTGAAAAAAGATTTATTTGATTTGAAGGGACACGGGACAAATGCCCGGACCGAGATCATGGCAGGACTGGTGGGCTTCTTTACCATCGCCTACATCATCGCGGTCAACTCGTTTATCCTGGCTGAATCCGGCATGCCGCTCGAAGGCGCGATGGTGGCAACCATCCTGATTTCATTTATCGGCTGTGTCCTGATGGGCTTCTGGGCCAATGCGCCGATTCTTCTCGTCCCCGGGATGGGCATTAATGTGATGTTCACATACACATTCGTCCATTCGATGGGACTGGATTACCGGACAGCATTGACGCTCGTCTTTATCTCCGGTGTTCTGTTTGTTGCGGTAGCCTTCACAAGGCTCGGATCCATCTTGAACCGGGTGATTCCTCAGTCCTTGAAGATTGCCATTACAGTCGGAATCGGACTGTTTCTCATCTTCATCGGCCTGGAGAAAGGCGGAATCATCGATCGGGGGACAAGCTCGATGATCGCTCTTGGTGACCTTTCAGACCCAAGGCTGATCGCGACGGTCCTGACACTGCTGATCGCCCTCGTCCTGTTCCTTCGCAACGTGAAGGGACATTTCCTCTGGGCGATGATTGCAGGCACCGGGATTGCTGCACTCTTTGGTATTTTGCCGGAAGGCTCCGGCAATAAGGAAGTCTCACTGGCATCCTATAGCGAAGTGTTTGCTGCATGGTCTTTCGACAGCGTGCTTTCCATGGCGTTCCTCGTCGGGACCTTTTCCCTGACGATGGTGACCGTTTTTGAGAACATCGGCCTTGTGCAGTCCCATACTGCAGCGGCCGGCCGGCCAGAGAAAGCCCAAAAAGCGCTTCAGGCGACATCGGTATCCGCCATGCTTTCCGGCCTGTTCGGCTCCAGCACGCCGGTAGCAACCGCCGAAACCGGCGCGGTCATAGCAGCCGGCGGCAGGACCGGACTAAGTGCGATTACCGCAGGAATCCTGTTTTTGCTGTCTATTTTCTTTATTCCGGTCATCCAGTATATTCCGGACAATGCGATCGCCCCGATTCTTCTGATCATCGGTGGTCTGATGGTCCAGAACATTACTGACCTGGAAACATCCGATCTGACTGAGGCGTTCCCTGCGATCTTCCTGATCGCCATGATTCCATTCACTCAGAGCATCGCTGATGGCGTTGCCGTCGGATTTATCCTCTATCCGCTGCTGAAGCTGGCAAGCGGCAGAGCCGCGGAAGTCGCCAAGCCGCTTTATGTGATTGCGGTCCTCTTCATCTTGAACTTTGCGGTTTACCTGATCTGAGGGACCGCCATAAAATTAAAAGCTTTCCGGAGTAGATTCCGGAAAGCTTTTTTGTTATGACTGGTCAGTCCTGCAGACGGTCAGCCCTGATTCCCATCGCTTCTGCCATGAACCGGGCGAACCCATCACCGAATTTGTCCATGTTTCTGGTGAAGCGCTCATCCTGGATATAAAGTTGCCCGAGACCTCTGAAGGCTTCCGGTGAATAGCTGTGGCCCATGCTGTTCAAGAAGGCATGCCATTCGCCGATTGACTGCTGGACCTCGTCGGAACCCGCGTCCTGATGCCTCATGGCCGCAAGTTTCCGGAACAGGGCCTCCATCTGTTCGCTGATTTGCTTCTGCCCTTGCGCTCCCATGTCTGCCAGAGCCTTATTGGAGCGGTCGACCGCCTCATTCCCCCATCGTTGCCGGGCTTCTTCTTCGTAGGGGTTATTCGTGAAATCGAACCCTTGGAACTTCTCCTTATCGGTCATTTCAATTTCTCCTTTCGCATCCTGTATGGTATTCTCCAGCGTCTGAATCATCCGGTCGAGCCTTGACCGTTTTTCCAATAGTGCTTCACGCTGCAGGGCAAGGGCTTCTATCCTGTCGAAATCCGGATTTTGCAAAATTTGACCGATCTGCTTTAGTTGAAAGCCCAGTTCCCGGAAAAACAGGATCTGCTGGAGTGTTTCCAGGTCGCGCTCAGAGTACTGCCGGTACCCCGCCTCCGTTACGTGTTCCGGAGACAAAAGCCCAATCCGGTCGTAATGATGCAGTGTCCGGATACTGACACCGGTCAATTCTGCGACTTCCTTTACTTTTCGGAGCATCCCGACCTCCTCCTTCTCCTTCTTGAATCCAGTATAAAGTCTGACGATGCGTCAGGGTCAACACTTCAGTCCCAATAAAAATCCGAATTCACCCGTCGGAAGCGGGTTGAATTCGGATTGGCAAGTTATTCTTTATGATTTTACAAAAATCAGTTTCCACGTCTGGATGACGACGAAAGGCACAAATGCCAGACCATAAATTATATACAACTGTACCTTGTCGAGGGCAGCCGCTTCAAACAGCCCGAACGTCAACACGAGGTTCAGCAAAATCACACCGATCAGAAACGCGGTCCAGCAGGCGATGTTGGTAAATAGGCCGAGCCTGAAAATGGAGTCTTTTGAGCGGCAGTTGAATCCATGGAACAAGCGGGCGAGGCATAGCGTGGCAAAAGCCATCGTGGTGGCATCTGCAGGGCCCCCCGCAGATAATCCATATTGGAATGCGATAATTGTGACAGCTGCAATCAGCAGGCCTTCCGTGGTGATCTGCATGACATCCCGCTTGCTGAACAATCCTTCATCCTTGTCCCTCGGCTTTTCTTTCATCACTTTTTTGCTGTGTGGCTCGAGTCCGATAGCAATTGCAGGCAAACTGTCTGTCAGCAGATTGATAAACAGGAGGTGTGCCGGAAGGAAAGGAACCGGTAGTGCAAAAAGGGAAGCGTAGATCACAACGAAAATCGCCCCGGCATTTCCGGACAATAAAAACTGGATGGCATTTTTGATATTGTTATACATGCTCCGGCCATTGGATATGGCTTTTACGATCGTTGAAAAATTATCATCGGTCAGTACCATCGAGGACGCGTCCTTGGCCACTTCCGTTCCGGCCATTCCCATGGCCACTCCGATATCCGCCTGCTTCAGGGCCGGTGCATCGTTCACACCGTCCCCGGTCATGGCAACTACGTTCCCTTTTTCCTGCCAGGCTCTCACAATCCTGATTTTGTGTTCGGGAGAAACCCGTGCATAAACAGAAATCCGGTCAATTTGGGCCTTAAGCTCTTCATCGGACAGTTTTTCGATGTCTTTGCCCTCTACCGCTTCAGATGGGTCTTTTAGGATACCGATTTGTCCGGCGATCGCAATGGCTGTGATTTTATGGTCACCCGTGATCATGACCGGCTTGATGCCTGCATGGATACAATCGGCCACTGCCTGTTCCGTTTCCTCCCTTGGCGGGTCCATCATCGCAATCAGGCCCAGAAAAGTCAGTCCCTCTTCTTGTGCCGCACCCGGGAGTGTCGGGAGAACTTCCTTATAAGCAAGAGCCAACACACGCAGCCCCCCGTCGGCAAACGAATGGCTGGCCTGTCTGATCGATTCAATCTGATGCAGGGAAATTGCCTGCACACCGCCGGCCAGTTCGATGCGGCTGATTCTCGGAATCAGAACATCTGTCGCACCTTTGGTGACCATCACCTGCTTATGGCCGATCCGGTGAATTGTTGACATCAGCTTTCTTCTGGAATCAAAGGGGATCTCCCCGACGCGCGGGTTCAGCTCCCTCTCCGCCTGCTCATCAAATCCATATTGCTTCCCGATGTGTACAAGAGCAACTTCTGTCGGGTCCCCGATTTCCTGTCCGTCTGCCGTTAAGGCATCGTTGCATAGCAGTGCCATGCGCAACAGCTTTTCGTGATGTTTATTTCCCGGCTGCAGCTGATCATGGCCGAGCATCTGCCCGTCGGTGTAAAACAGCTGGACCGTCATTTTATTCTGGGTGAGCGTTCCCGTCTTATCCGAGCAGATCACAGAGATATTGCCCAGGCTTTCAACCGCATGCAATTTCCGGATGATGGCATTTTCTTTGGCCATCTTCTGTGTCCCGAAAGCAAGGACAATCGTCACAATGGAGCTGAGCGCCTCAGGTATGGCTGCAACTGCCAGTGAAACGGCAAACATAAACGAATCCGACAGTTCCCTTCCGCGGATCACATCCAAACCGAAAACGATCACGCAGATCACCGTGATTCCGATGGCCAGCGCTTTGCCGAATTGATCCAGCCGCTCCTGGAGTGGCGTGCTTTTTTCCTTGGCGTGTTCGAGCAGATCTGCAATCTTACCGATTTCAGTATCCATGCCGATTGCCGTCACAACAGCTTTTCCCCTGCCGCTTGTGACAAAGCTGCCTGAAAACGCCATGTCTTTCCTGTCGCCGAGTGCGACGTGTTCCCCGCTTACGAATTCCGCATTCTTCTCAACGGGGACGGATTCTCCGGTAAGCGAGCTTTCGTTGATCAGGAGGCTGTGGCTCTCCAAGATCCGGGCATCCGCACAAATATAATCTCCTGCGTTGATGATCAGGATATCTCCTGTCACGACTTCGCGTGAAGGAATCTGCACGACCTTCCCATTCCGCAATACATTTGCAGAGGGGGCCGCCATAGCCTTCAGGCTGTTCAATGATTTTTCTGCTTTGACGTGCTGGATGGTACCCAGTGCTGCGTTGAGCAGGACCACGCTCAGAATGACGATTGAACTCTCCACTTCCCCCAGAAATGCAGAGATGACGGCCGCAATATTCAGGATGATGACCAGGAAATCTTTGAACTGGTCAATGAATACGGCGCCGGCGCTTTTGCGCTTTTCTTCCTGCAGCTCATTAAATCCGTCTTCTTCCCGCCTCAGCCTGACTTCTTCATCCGATAGTCCCTGCCCGATCGCTTCAGGCTCGTCCAATTGTGGCTTGACCGGTTTTAGCATGACACTCATGCGGTGATCCCTCCATCGTGTATGGCTGTATCTCATGATCTGGACAAGTTCTTCATGATGAAGGTATGCGTCGCACCCCTATTCCATGCGACTCCCGCCGGCTTTTCGGTGCAATTGTTTTTGCCTGGAACAATAGAGGCTATACTTGGAATAGGAAGGAGTGGCAAAATGAGCGATTCCATTCATACAAATCGTCTAATTCATGAGAAATCCCCTTATCTTCTCCAGCACGCCCATAATCCGGTCGACTGGTATCCTTGGGGGGAAGAAGCTTTCCGGCGAGCAAAGGAAGAAAACAAGCCGGTCTTTGTATCGATCGGCTATTCCACCTGCCATTGGTGCCATGTAATGGCCCATGAGTCGTTCGAGGACGAAGATGTTGCAGCGCTCATCAATGAGCACTTTATCCCCGTTAAAGTCGACCGTGAGGAGCGTCCGGATATTGACGCAATCTACATGGATGCCTGCATGAAGCTGACCGGACAGGGCGGATGGCCGCTTAATGCCTTCCTCACCCCTGACCAAAAGCCGTTCTATATCGGCACCTACTTCCCGAAAACCGGCAAGTATGGCCGTCCGGGAATGATGGATGTGCTGCCGCAGCTGCACGATGTGTACACGAATGATCCGGATCGGATTAAAGAGATCGGAGAACGGATGAAGGAAGCGCTCGAAGTCCGTGCCGAACCGGGCAACGGGGAAATTCCCGCCTCCACTCTCCATCAGGCATTCGGCCAGCTGGCCCGGCTGTATGACGGCGTCTACGGAGGATTTGGCGGCGCGCCGAAATTCCCTTCGCCCCATCAGTTGCTTTACCTGTTCCGATACTTTGAATGGCACGGAGAGCCGATGGCATACACGATGGCGGACCGGACGCTGGACGCGATGGCCTCAGGCGGGATCTACGACCAGGTCGGGTCGGGATTTGCCCGTTACTCCGTCGATGAATACTGGCTCGTCCCCCATTTCGAGAAGATGCTGTACGACCAGGCAATGCTCATGCTGGCCTATACAGAAGCATTTCAGATTTCCGGCGATGAACGCTATGCCGGTATCGTGAAGGACCTTTTCCGATTCATCAGGCGAGAGATGACCCACCCGGAAGGCGGATTCTACTCTGCCCTCGACGCGGATAGCGAAGGTGCCGAGGGCACGTATTATTTGTGGACGGTTGAGGAGGTCTTTGCCCTGCTGGAAGAAAAGGAGGCCGAAATCGTCTGTGCTGTATATGACATCAAGACAGGCGGGAATTTCGAAGGCAAGAGCATTCCGAACATGGTCGGCTTGGACTTGGAGGCGGTCACATCGGAGTTCGGCATTACCGAAGAGGAAGTGGAACGTATTTTGGATGACTGCCTCCCCAAAATGCTGAAGCATAGGGAAGCCAGGCCATATCCCCATCTAGATGATAAAATCCTCACTTCATGGAACGGCCTGATGATTGCGGCACTCTCAAAAGCCGGTGCGGCATTTTCCGATTCGGACATGCTGGAGGCGGCAAAGCGAGCAGCCGGGTTCATCAAAGAGCGGCTCGATGGCGGCGACCATCTGATTGCAAGATGGCGTGACGGCGACGCAAAATTTCATGCCTATCTGGATGACTATGCATATCTGATCTGGGGCCTTCTCGAGCTTCAACAGGCCGATGGCGACGAGCGATATGCAAAAGAAGCTGTCCGTCTTGCCGAAATCTTGGAGGACCGGTTTGCAGACGGACCGGGAGGCTTCTACTTCACAGACCGGGAAGGTGAAGAACTGCTGACGCGGACCAAAGATATTCTGGACGGCGCCCTTCCATCAGGAAACGGAATTGCCGCCATGCAGTTGTGGAGGCTCGGCAAGCTGACGGCGGACGAGCGCTGGATCCGGCGGGCTGAAGGAATCATGGCGGAGTTCGCGGGAGAGGCGGGCCAATATCCGAACGGTACACTCAGTCTGCTCATGGCAAGGATGGCATTCGAGGCCGGCGGTCGTGAGATTGTCGTGACCGGCAGCCGGACGGATGACCGTTCGGAACTGCTTGAAACTCTCAGGAAAGCTTTTCTTCCTTTTGATGTCTGGACAGAGCCGGGGGATGCCGACAGTCCGCTTTCCGGACTGACAGAAGGGAAAAGAGATGTCAGCCATCCGCTGACCGCCTTTGTCTGCGAAAGCAATGTGTGCAGATCCCCTGTCCATGGCTACAACAAGATCCTGGATGCTATCGGATTGGATGAGTCCAGTTGAGGATTGTCATTATGGGCGATACGCATATGCCCCGTATGGCCAAATCACTGCCCCCGCGTCTTATTGAGGAGCTTGATACCGCAGACAGGATCATCCATACCGGGGACTGGCAATCAATTGCCGTTTACGATGAATTGCAACGCTTTGCGCCTGTCGATGGCGTATACGGTAATGCCGATCCCCCCGAGGTCAGGGAACAATTCGGCAGGGAAAAACGTTTTTCCTTTGACGGCATCATGGTCTCCCTCGTTCACGGTGACGGGAAAGGCAAGACGACTCCACTGCGGGCCCTGGATACATTCAGGGAAGAACAGCCGGATATCATCCTGTTCGGCCATTCCCATATTCCCTATCACGAAAATCATGACGGGATCGTGCTGTTCAATCCCGGCTCTCCTACCGACAAGCGGAGAGAGGCGGATTTTTCGTTCGGTATCCTCGAAACGGAAACCGGCAGCTTTACCCTCAGGCATGTTCTCTACAGCAGTAAAGTCTAAAGGGGCTGTCCAATAAGTCATTAATACGATAAAAACAGCAAACGGCACGGACTCTGGTGGCTTACCGCGGGCCGGCGCCGAGCCCCGCGTAAAGCGGGGCTCGACACGCTTTTCCCGCAGGACACAAAAGCCTCCTCGAATAAGCCTCGCACGAAGGAAATGCGAAGCATTTTCGAGGAGTCACCCCGGCGTCCGTGCCGTTTTGCTATATCATGTGCTGAATCCGACTTTTCGGACAGCCCCTTTACATGATCTAGGCATCTGACAGGTGCTTGGTGCAGTTATAAAGCGTGCAGAGGTTTTCCTCATCATGCATTTCCACAACCGTCACTGATGTATTCAGAATGCGATCAGTCTGCTGGAGATCAGGAACAATCGCTTGGAGAAGCCGTCTGATAAAACCGCCGTGCGTGACAAGGAGCACATTCTCTTCAGGACGCTTTCTGATCTCTTCCAGAAGTTCAATTCCCCTGGCTACCATGTCTTCATCGGGCTCCATTCCAAGAGTGGGCAAAAGCGACCGCCATTCGCTCCCCCATTTTTTGACCCGCTCTTCCTCTGTCGTCCCTTCCAGCTGACCGCCGTACACTTCCACCAAGCGGGTATCTTCGACCAGACGCAGGCCGGGATTTGCTTCTTTAATGATTTCCGCGGTTTTCAGTGCGCGTTTCAGCGGGCTTGCATATATGATTTCCCAGCCTTCCCCAGCGAGCCGCGCAGCCGCTTTTTCCGCCTCGGCAATTCCTTCCGGATCAAGCGGTATATCCGAGTGTCCCTGCCACTTGCGTGCCCTGTTCCATTCGGTCACACCATGGCGGACAAAACCGATCCGTTTCATTTTCATCCCTCCCCTGCCCATCCGTCGGGCTGTTCTCTTTCTTTTTCGACCGGCAGGCGGTGATTCCTCCCTACAGACGCGAAAAAGGCCGCAAGATGGCGGTCTTAAGGAATTCCGTTTTCAATTTGACGCCAGTTCGGGCTGTCTTTTATCCGCTGCCGCAACTGGAAACAGCAGCTTAGCGATGATTGGCATATGGTCGGATGCATCCGCGCTGATCACACGCACTTCGCCGATGTCCTCAATTCCCCGCGAAAAGATATAATCAATCCGGGCTGCAGGCTCTGACATGCCAGCCCCTGATGGATCAGTATACCGGCTCGGGAACGTAAGCGAATCTTCTGGCTCGATCCCGTCAAATGAATCCCTAAAAAGGGACCGGATCTGTTGGATCTCCGGGTGTTCAGGTACAGCATTGAAATCCCCGGTGATCACTGCCGGGAACATTGAGTTGCCTGCAAGCTCAACAAGCTCGCTTATATTTGAACGAAGCCCGTCCTCGTGCAGGGACAGATGTGTATTGAATAGACTCAGGTACATTCCGCCCAGATCGATGATGGTCTCCAACACCCCGCGGGGCTCTGCATCTTCCGGAGGTTTCTCGACCTCCCGGTAAGCGTGGTTTACAGCATATTTGATCGGAAAACGGCTGAGAACAGCATTGCCGTACTTTCTGGCCGGCTGACCCGGAAACAGCGGCGGCTCAATCAGGTTTGGCCCGTAGCTGTAAGACATCCCAAGCATCCCGGCAAGAACCTTAGCCTGATCCTCGAAGCCGCTCCGGCCGGAATAATGGCTGTCTACTTCCTGTAAGGCGACGATATCTGCACCACTTGAACGGATTACGCCGGCAATCCGGCCGAGATCCACTTTCCCGTCCATACCGCAGCCATGAGCAATGTTATAGGACATGACGCTGATTGGCCTCACAGATTTTGTTTCCTCGACTGCCATACACCCAGCCTGGGGCAATGCCGGTTTTCCTGTCATGAAATCTCTCCTTTTGTGTGGTTTCTCTGACGGGGGAAAAGTTGTCTGTTCCCTTCCTACTTTAGCCACACAACATTATGAGAGTGTAAGGGATTGGTTAAAAATTGTAAAGTTGAGCTGTTCCGGTTCACGAAATCTACATAAACGGGTGTGAAAAGGGGACTGCGCGGGCAGGATGGGCGCAAAACAAGGAGGCGTTTCCCGACATGAAGTCTGATTCTCTGAAGCATCCTTCCATTCTCCTGTTGCTTCTTTCCATTGCAGATACCTATCTGACGCTAACCGGCATTTCGGGAGGCTATATCCGCGAGGCCAATCCCCTGATGAATGCCATTTTGGAAATGGAGCCGGCCTATTTCTTCGCGGTGAAGCTTGCACTTCCCGCAATCTTGGTCGCCTTATCCCATGCGATCGGTGAATCGCGGCCGGTCCGGATCCTCATGAACGCTGCGCTTATCGTCTATGTCACCGTATTTTTATTGCATGCGTTCTGGATCGCCCTGATCTGAGCGCTTGCCCAGGAACATACTGAAGTCGCCGATCAGATGAAGTTCATGCATCGGACGGGTCATGGCGACATACAGGATCTTCCGATCAAGTTCACTATCCCTGAACGGGTCCCTGAACGCAGCGACCATCACTGCATCAAACTCCAGGCCCTTTGCAAGATGTCCCGGTACAACAAGGAGGCGGCCAGATTCGGGACCCGATCCGCGGCCTAGCAGCATCACCTCATGATCGAGAGCTGCAAGCCGTGCAACCATTTCCTCCGCCTCTCGCGAAGTTTTTGTGATCAATGCGACCGAACGATGGCCTTTGGCCCGAATTGCCCGGTAGAGGTCATGCACCGCACCCGGATTAAACGACTCTGCCCAGTGCACCTCCGGGACAGGTCCGCGGCGGACCACCGGTTCAACGAGCGGAAGCCCTGCAGCAATCCCACCAAGAACGCCGTTTGCGGCTTCCATGATCTCCGCGGTTGTCCGGTAGCTTTTCTGGAGGGTCCGGAAGGCTGCACGCGGAAACAGATCCCGGACCGTCTCCCAGTCCCTTACTGACCGGTAGGAATGGATGCCCTGGGCAAGATCCCCGACAATGGTGAACATGTCCGTATCAAGGGCATCACGGAGGGCGGCCAACTGGAAGGCACTATAATCCTGCGCTTCATCGATGAATACCGCACGCATTTTCCACGGTTCAGGAATTCCCTTCAGGCGGGCCTGCAGATAAAGAAGCGCCGCCAAGTCCTCGGTTTCCCATTGTCCGGCATGTGAGGTCCGGATGAAGGCCTCTCTTTCCCCTGCCGTCCATTCAGGTGCAGTTTTACGGATCAGTTCTTCGTCAGTGCACCAGTTGCGGTACAACTTCTTGATGTTGAAGGCTGAAAAGCGTTTCATATAGGCTGCGGCTGTTTTCTTACCTTCCTTCCCAATGGCCGGGAGCCGCTCATCACGTTCATCAATCAGCCGGGTTGTCTGTTCACGGCGCCTGCGGTCATCCCGGATACCGAACAGGGCCTTGTCGAGAGCCTGCTCATACCGGGCAGTAAGGGTATTCAGGATTTCTTTCCTCTTCCTGGCGGTCTCCGTCTTGAGGATCCCTGCAATCCGGTCAAGCCTCTTCTGCAAGGGCAGGTAACTGAATTCTTTCTTGAACAATCTGCGGAGCCGTTCTTTTTTGATGATCCGGAATTTCTCGATATATACATCTTCAAACAGGTTCATCGTGTCCCGCTCAATGAGGGACACATAGCGGTCGAGTGCATCCCGGAAGCCAAGTGATCCCTTTAGCCGGGAAAGGAGGACCATCTCCCGGTTCATTTCACTACCTTCGGCGAGCAGTTCCAGCTTCCTGTCCGGGTCCGCTAACTTCAACTTTAGTCCGGTCGCCCCAAGCACAAATGTTTCAAAGGTGGTCTGCCTGATTTTGTCTACACCGAGTTCGGGGAGGACATCCCTGATATATCCAATAAACAATTCACTCGGTGCAAGAATCATCAGCTTCTCCGGATGAAAGTGCGCGCCCATCGTATAGAGGAAATAGGAGATGCGATGGAGGGCAATTGTCGTTTTGCCGCTTCCCGCCGCCCCCTGGACGATGATCGGCCTTTTCAGGTTGGCCCGGATGATGTCATTCTGCTCCTTCTGGATCGTTGAGACGATTTCCGTCAGCCGGACATCGGCCTTGCCGGAAAGCGCCTCCTGCAGAAGTTCATCATTCGTTGTAAGATCGACATCCCGGATATCCTTGAGCTCACCACCTTCGATCTTGTACTGGCGCTTGGCAAACAGATGGCCGCTGTTTTCCTCACCGTTCACCACATAGGTGACATCCCCGATCCTTCCGTCATAGTAGACATTCGCGACCGGAGAACGCCAGTCCACGATGACAGGTTCTTGCGTCTCCCGATGGAATAGCGAGGTCTTGCCAATGTAGAGAAGTTCCGCCCCTTCTCCATCTTTTTTGAAATGGATCCTTGCAAAGTAAGGATTCTGAAGGACGCCTTCCAGCTCTTCCTGCCGGCCTGACGCCATCTCGAAAAATCGGGCGTTCGTCAGGATATTGATGTAGCTCAGACTGGAATCCAGATGTTCCAAATCCCCCATGGACCGCCGGATATTCTCCCTGGATGCAGCGGCTTCCCGCTCGGTTTCACCGAGCAGCCGTTGCATATATTCTTTTGTATATTCCAGCCGGTCCAATTCTTCAGCATAATCCGGATGATCACTCGCTGCCACCGCACTCCCCCCTTACATCCCTTTGTCACAGCAGAAAACAGGACAGCATTGTACCACTGCAGTCCGGCAGCTTCAAGCGGGTCTTCCTCAAACCTGCTCTGACCTCTTGTAGATCCCGCCATCGTCCGAGCGCTCCATCATTCCGTAATCCACAAAAAATCTGCGGATCGTCGCAAAGTCCGGATAGGCCTGTTTTAGGATTTCATTCACTTCCCGCTCACTGTAGGCTCTTCCTTTTTCAAAGCGGCTTGCCAGATGTTCAGCTACAATGAACTTCCTTTTCTCTTTAGAAGGAAAAACATCCAGCGGTCCGTGAGGCCCTTCCCGGAATAAATTCTTCAATGTCTGTTCGCGTTCTTTATCGGTTATGATAAAACTCACTTTACTCCCCCTTTATCACAGAGAACATTCAGCTCAGGCCATCCATAGACCCATTCCTCATGCAGGGCACCGCCAATTTCTATTTTCTCTTCTCCTATCCGGATTCCGCCCAAAGCCTCATAAAAATGGCATGAAGGATTATTCCGGAGTACCCGAACGAGCAGGGAACGGAAACCCGCTTTTTTCAGAGCAATCGCAACCTGCCGGACAAGCTCACGGCCGGCACCCTTCCCCTGACATTCTTCAAGCAGATAAATGGCATACAGTTCTCCGTCATACTCCTGATAGTCCCCAGATCGCTCAGGTCCGCCATTTGCAAACCCGGCAACTTCCCCTTTATCTTCAGCAACAAATGCCTCAGTTTTTGAAATTCCTTTTCTCCACAGTTCCTCCCGCTCATCCGCCTTCATCGAATCCAGGTAATGATCGGACACGATTCCCCGGTAAGTTGTCTTCCAACTTCTTATATGGACTTCAGCCATTCCTCTTTCATCTCCTGCTTTCGCACGTCTGACAATCATTCCGCTCCCCCATTTAGCATCCGTCTTTAAACCTTTGGTTCCATGTTGTCAGGTTTACGCCCCCTGTGCAACATGAAAAAACCTGCCCGGTATGTGCCGGACAGGCTTGAACTTTACATTTCCTTTTCTGAACCAAGCTCCATCGCGATCACCATGACGATGATCATGACAATCATGAACGATACGATCATAAGCAGCATTTGCTCATCTCCTTACCAGTTAATAAAGCCTTTGGATCCCGGAGGTGCATCCTGGATCATATGGGTGATCGGGAACGTGTAGGCGAGGAGGATCAGGGCGACTGCGATGCCGATCCAGATCCACCAGTTTTCAAGCCACCTTGGTGTTGCCGAAGCATCGCTTTCCGCAATCGGAAATTCCGCATACAGGTCACCCTTTTCGGATCGCGGCTCGATCAGCCATAGCCGGAACACGATGACCATGAGCAGCATTGCTGAGAAGAACAGGATGATTCCGCCGAGGGCGAGTGTCGCCGTATTCGAGAAGAATCCGTCAAACCAGCCCAGCACTGTCGGATGATCGCTGTAATTGGAGTGCTGAGTGCGCCGCGGGGCACCGAGCAGGCCGAGAACGTGCTGTGCGGTGGACATAAAGAGCATCCCGACCGACCAGGAAATGATCTGGATAAATGCGAGCTTCTTGGTGGTTTTCGTCAATGTCCGTCCGGTCAGATAAGGGATCAGCCAGAATGAGATTCCCATGAACGTCATCGCAACCGGAGTTCCGACCGTGATATGGAAGTGGCCGACGACCCAGAGTGTGTTATGGACCATTTCATTGAGTTGGAAACTGGTGTTGATAATTCCCCCTGCACCGCCCGGGATAAAGAATACCATCGCGATAAAGAGCGAGGTAAAGCGAATGTCGTTCCAAGGAAGTTTGGAGACCCATCCGAACAACCCTTTGGCCCCTTTTTGGCGACCGGAGATTTCAAAAGTCGCAAAAAGCGAGAACGCGGTCATAAGCGTCGGGATAACGACCATGAAGGTCAGCGTGACCTGAAGGAACTTCCAGAAGTCAGCGACGCCCGGCTCGGTCAGCTGGTGGTGAAGGCCGACCGGAATGGAAAACAGGATAAAGAGCAGGAATGACAGGCGCGCCAGGGAATCGCTGAACACTTTTGTACCGAGAAGTTTCGGGACGACCAGATACCAGGCCATATAGGCTGGAAGCAGCCAGAAGTAAACCAGCGGGTGCCCGAAAAACCAGAATAGTGTCCGGCTCAGTTCGACGTTGATCGTATCCACCCATCCGAATGCCCAAGGAATGTACATGAATACAACAGCGGCGACGACCCCGAGACAGGCGATGATCCACATGGCAAGTGTCGAGATGGTCATGAATGCGAACAGCGGGCTCATGATACCCGGATTGGCTTTCCGCCACTTCACATAGTGAGCAATCAGCGCAAAGCTTATGATCCAGGTACCGATGATCAAAAGGGCAAGAGAGACATAGAACCAGCCGCTCGCCTTAAGCGGTGCGTAAAACGTATAAAGAACACTTGCCCTGCCGGACAGGATTTCGATGGTTGCCCACACCGTACCTGCTGCGGCCACGAAAAATCCGATCCATGACCAGCGGGCCACTTTAGGACCAAAACTTCCGAGAGCCTTGCTCATTCCTGTGATCAGGAAGGCATAGATGAAGAACGTCGTGTAGACAAGTGCCAGCGTGACCCCGTGTACAGTCAGAACCTGATAATAGTCCAGCCAGGCAGGCAGTTGGATCATCTCATTGCGCATAAATACCTGTAGCAGTCCGCAAAATGTTCCGATTAGGAATGCTGTATAGGCGAAACCGATATTCCAGAGTGCAAGTTTCCGTTCAGAAGCTGCTGTCACGCCTGCAACAGCAGATGATGTGCGCCGGCCTGCCAGAGGTCCGCGTTCAGAGTGTATAATCATTCCTCAACCACCTCGATTTCAGTATGCATGAAGTGATGGCCCGTGCCGCAATACTCGTTGCACAGAATCAGAAACGTTCCCGGTTCCTTAAAGGTATAGCGTTTTTCGTTGACCTGCCCAGGAACGACCATCATGTTCACTTTCGTGTTGGGAATCGTGAAGCTGTGAATGACGTCCTTGCTGGTCACTTTGAAGATGATTTCTTTACCGGCCGGAACTTTGATTTCCGAAGGCTCATATCCATAGGCCATGGCCTTGATCACCACTTCATAGGTATCTTCGTCGATCTGATGAACGCCCGGATCATCAAACGGAGCCGTCACATCGACTTTTTCAGGATCAATCTTCTCCATGCCGCCCGCCGGTGTCTGGCCTTGGGTAAAAGCCTGAACTCCGACGATGCCGAGGAATACAGCAAGCATGGCGATTCCGAATATCAGCCAAATTTTTTCGAACTTGTGTAGATGCATTGTGTTCCTCCCCTTTCTTTAAAGTGCCACATACATGGCGTAGACCGCCGCCCACATCACGGCTATGAGCACCCCTACCACCAGCACACTGATCAGCGTGCCACGCAAATCCGCTTCGTGCGGGTTCTTATTTTTTTTCATCTCCAATCATCCTCCCGATCGGTTTCTATAGTCCTATCTTAAAATTAGGCACATCCCGGAACTGTGATAAACATCACAGATTTTCCGTTGATTTCAACGTTGCTGTAATAAAATAGACAAAAAGACCCCGGCCTTCCGCAATGCATCAGTCATTGCAAAAGGCCGGAGCCATTTGAAGAGCCCGCCTGCATTTCCCGCAGACGGGCTTGTTTCCTATATGGTGGCACGGCTACTCGATACTGCAGATTTCCACAGGGCAGTTCTCACAATGCATTGCATCCCGCAGAAAACCGATATCGGTCAGTACAATCTTACCATTGTCCATCCGAAGCTTTCCGCTTTTCCTCAGTTCCGACAGCATGCGGTTGGCCACTTCGCGGGCCATCCCGCAGAAGTTGGCCAGTTCCTGGTTGGTCAGTTCCAGATCGATCAGGATACCGCCGCCTTCTGCCGGGACGCCGTAACTGTTGGACATCCGGATCAGTGTCGAATACAAGGCTCCCTTTTTCCCATGCAAGATGAGATCACGGAACTTGGACTGAGTCCGTTGCTGCAGGATCCCCATCCATTTCATGTAGGCGATCGAAAGCTCATGCTCCAAGTAAAGAAGTTCCTCCAGGCGTTCCTTTGGAACGGCCGTAACAATCGTAGCTTCCGTCGCCATCGCTTCCACTGTATAGAGGGACGGCGGGCAGAACGGCATGATTTCGCCGATAAAGTCCCCTTCACCGCAAATCCGGAAGGTAATTTCACGTCCATCCGGTGTCACCTTGCCGACCCGCACTTTCCCCGACTCGACAAAGTAGAGCGTCTCCGCCTGCTCGCCCTCACGGAAAAGATAATCTTCTTTTGCGATTTTCTGGCTGCCCGCCGAGGCCTTCAGAATACCTGTCAATCCGTCGACGGCTGATAATGTGCGTTCCATCACGCCACTTCCTTTTATCCCTGAATCCGGTCAGGCTTTCCTGTAAGCGCGGCGCTCGGCATACTCTCCGCACGCCGGACACACTTTGATGACACTCTCACGGCCTCTGCGGTACGTGCGCAGCAATGCGGTTTTCCTCTTGCAGATTCCGCATCTTTTCTTGAACAATCCAAACAAAGTATTTCACACTCCCAAGTTCTGTTGAAGCGCGGTTATTCCCCGCTGACACTCAAGCTGATCTTTCCCTCTGCACCCAGCCGAACCACTGTTCCGTCAATCAGCTTTGCCTCCAGCGGGTGTATTTCGGCATTCCTTTTCGAAAAGTACCACTTCCGTCCGTCACGGACAAGAACAAAGTAAGCGTCTCCCCGCCCGATGAAATTCAGGTCGTCCAGTTCCAGATCGGTTCCGCGCAATGGCAGACCTGCATCAAACAAGGTCTGGCCTGCTTCCTGAACCTGGTTGGTCACCAGGCCGACTTCGCTCACATTCAAGAACGAAGACCGGGAAACGTCGCCGTAGACATCTTTTCTCCTCCTGCCGATTAGCTCGACAATGTTGCCGGCAGGGTCCTCGAAATACATCGAGTCGGCATCGAATGCCCGGAAGTATACCTCATCCACGCCGTCCTCCCAATTAAGGGGAACGCGGTCCTGGATCCAGTGTTTCAGCATTGAAAACTGATTGCCGGGAATGTTGATGGCAAAATGATAAAAGGCCGGCCGGTCCACGGCCATAAATGTCACGTCAGTTGCACCGATCCTGACGGTAAAGCGGTCTTCTGCTCTTTCCGTGATTTCGAGTTCAAGAATATTGCCATAAAAACGCCGCATGGCGGCGAGCTGGTCTGTGTAAAATGTCACCGAATTGAACAAAACGGTTCACCCCGCTTTTCATACTGTTTCTATTATAACACGGCGGACATCCCCGAACTGCACTGCCGGCATTGAAGCAAATAGTTTTTTCCGGCCAGACATTTCCATTGCATCCCGAAGAGTTTTGCCCTATACTCTAAATACAAGCTGCATTGACCGTATTGATTATAAAGTTAAACCTTTGAGCTGAAATAGGGAGTTTAAAAACGAGATCGGAATGATAAGCTCCGGACCTTTTTCCGGAGACGTGCAGGAACATCTCTGATGACACCCACTTTGTGGAGTGATGGTTTTTAACTTTCTAATTTTCCTACGGCAAAGGCGGCTTCTTATTTTACATTTTACCGGCCAGTCCGTTCTACGGGCTGGCCTTTTTCATTTATTATCGAGCGAAAGGATGACGGTGATGCTGAAACGGCTGTTGGTGAGCGGCTACAAACCGCACGAACTAGGGATATTCAATGACAAACACCCGGGAATCGCAGTAATTCGCCGGGCCATAACCGGCAGAATGCGGGCACTTCTGGAAGAAGGCCTTGAATGGGTGATCGTCAGCGGACAGCCAGGCGTGGAGACCTGGGCTGCCGAAGCAGCATTCCAACTGCGTACTGAATATCCCGCACTTAAAGTCGCGGTCATCTCGCCATTTCTTGAGCAGGAGAAGAACTGGAACGAGCCCAAAAAGATTGCCTATGAATCCATCCTTGAACAGGCGGATTTTACAACCGTGCTGATGAACCGGCCATATGAGGGCCCGTGGCAGTTTTCGGAGCGGGATAAGTTCCTCCTCCGGAATTCTGACGGCTTACTTCTGGTCTATGACGAGGAAAATGAAGGCTCTCCAAAATGGTTGAGAAAGCTTGCCCTGCCCGCCGCTGAACAAGGCCATTATGAATTGCTGACCATTTCGGGCGAAGACCTCAACTTTGCCGCAGAAGAAATGCGGATGGAGGAAGAAGGCTGGTGAGTGTCATCCGATTCTACAAAAACAACCGCTCCGGCTAAGTCCGGAGCGGTTGTTTAATGTGGATCAAAGAACGAATTCCGTATTGACATAGACAAGTGTCCAATGGTCCGCATCGAGCAGATCTTCAATCTTGAGTTTTTCGCCGTGGCCGAGCCAGACATCGTCCCCCATGACTGCAACAACCATAGAACGCCCACCGTTATGGAGGTTAAGATAGATATCCCCGATATTCGGCTGGATCTCCTGAGTGCGGGACAGTTGCGCTGCCAGCTTTGCATCTTCGGCAACTTGGGATTCCGTTACTTTGGAAAGGTCTTGGTAGGCAATGTTCCGGCTGCCTTCTTCAAGACCTTCCCTGAGGACGACAAATTCTTTGCGCTTGATCGGATTCTGCCGCGCCGTGACTACTGTCCTGCCCTCAATCTGTTCCACCTTCTCAAATTCATTGAGACCATAATGACTCATCGGTTCAGGGTCAGGTTTCGTGACCAGGATATATCCGTCGATTTCAGGCTCGAGGTCTTCACGGATGGTGTACCATTTTCCCATTAACATAAATGCATCCATATGACGCAGTTTATGGAGAGTGATTTCTTCCGCCTTGCTCGTCACCTGTTCCATATCCTTGACACGGTACATGTGCACAGATTTTTTTGCCAGCGGGTTAATCGTATAGACTTTGTGCAGTTCATTGTTGTAATAAACAAACTGTCCTTTCCGTACCTGAAGTAATTTCACTTCGTGTACCTCCCTCCTGCAGACTCTTGTTCCATCTTAAGGGATTAAGGGACGGGTGTCCATGGAGCCGCATAGTTTTTTTGCTTAGCCGACTGTTTTACTGCCAAATTCTTTTCCTGACTTTTCTTTCAGAGCCGCAAGCATCGACAATTCCCTGAGATCCCGTTCACTCATCCCGGATAGCCGGACTGTAATTTCTTCTATCAGCCTTTCCCGTCCTCCCTGTTTCCCATACCTCTCTTGTTCTGAACGGATAAAGGATTCCACTAATCCGTCCACTCCCGGACTGTCTGTTTCACCGAAAGCAGCATGTTCGGGAGTATTGATTCTTTTTTCGCCGGTTCCCGTGTTACTGCCGGTCAGCAAATTCTCTGCCGATACATCAAATCGCTCGCAAATGGTTACAATCCAACTGGCCGAAGGAGCACTTTTTCCTTCTTCCCAATGTTTGATCCGACTCGCGGACGTTCCGATTTCTTTTCCGAAAGCCAACATTGACAGGCCCTGTTGTTCACGGAGTTTCCTCAGCCGGCTGCCGAATGCTTTCTGATTCCATGCCATAGGGGTCCCTCCTCATCTATTCCCCATCATAGCACAGCTTAACTTATTCAATAAATACGGCAACGAATTTTCTTTTTTCATTATTTCTATCCGGCCTCCTTCTTCTTTTTCACTGGCGAAGCCATTCGAAACCTCCCGAAATCAGTCGGATTTAACTGATGTTTCTGATATCTGGTGGTACAATAAAATCACTCCACAGAAAAGAGGCGTTGTGCTTGCAACAGCATTATTTCCTTGGCATCCGGATTCCTGCGGATGTGCAGCCGCTTGCCGAAAAGTACATGGACCTTCACATGCTGTCGGATCGCTATAAAGTGGTTTCTCACCCGGAGGACCTGCACATCACGCTATTTTACCTGGGTGCATGTGATGAACGTAAAATTTCGAAACTGGTCACAAAGCTGTGTTCTGTTGCGGCGGAGCATCAGGTATTTTCCATACAAGTGGACGGATTCAATTTTTTTGGTCCGTCTACCGGTCCGCGTGTCACCTACCTGTCGGTTACAAAGAATCTGATGCTGGACCGGCTTCAGAAATCCGTCTCAGATGCGGTGAAATCTGTGACCGGCCTTCCGTCGGCCGACCGCTTTGTCCCCCATATTACCATCGCGAAAAAACGGAAAACCGACGAGCGGCTTGATCTCTCTCCAGATCTGTTCAGTCCTCATACGATCCCGGTTGATCACTTCCATCTTTTTGCCATCCATCCTCAGCAGCTGCCGAAATACAAACCGGTTGCTTCTTTCCAGCTTGGGCATGACCGTTAAAGAACGGATTTCGTGCCGTTCTTTTTATCATGGTACTTGTCATTGAGCAGTACATTGGAATATACTGTTTTATAGTACTTATCTTTGTACAGTACTATTGAATGGGAAGGTGACACATGAATATTCAATTTAAAAAAGGGGTGCTCAATCTTTGTGTTCTTGCTTTGCTTGACGGCCAGGATCGCTATGGTTATGAGCTTGTCCAGATGATTTCCAGGCGGATCGAAGTTTCGGAAGGCTCTGTGTACACCCTGCTCAGAAGATTGACCAAAGAAGGGTTTTTCGAGACCTATCTGAAAGAATCCAATGAAGGGCCGCCGAGAAAATATTATCGGCTGACTCAGTCGGGCCAGGATTATCTGCAAGATCTGCTTGCCGAATGGCGAGAATTCACCGAAAATGTCAACGAACTGATCGGAGGGGATGGGAAAGATGAATAAGGAACAATTTCTGCTTGCACTGGAGGAAGAACTGGCTGTATTGCCTGAAGATGAGAAAGAGGACGTCCTCGGTGATCTTGATGAGTACTTTGATGAAGGGGTGCGCGACGGCAAGAGCGAGGAGGAAATTTCAGTATCTCTCGGCTCCCCCGCGGCCATCGCTTCTGACATTCTGAGTGCGTATCCGGAATTCACGGAAACGGAAAGGCCTGCTGCCCCCAGCAGCAGGCAACGGGATGACTATGAACTGATCGAGATTCTTGACGGGCACTTTACTGCCGCTGAAGTCATGACCGAAACTGGTGCTGTACGTCTCATACCGTCAACTGATACTGTCACCCGAATCGAGCTGATCGGAGAAAAGAAAGATTTAAAGTTCGATGCCGATATTAGTGATGCAAAGCTGAGCATTACTCTGGTTGGACGGCGCACCATCAGAAGCTGGTTCAGCTTCGGTTCCACCCCGACGTTCCGGATGGTGATCCATTTACCTAAGAAACTGTATGACTCTATCTTGGCCAGAACGGAAAACGGGTCGATTTCTGCCGAACAGCAACTGGCCCGACAGTTTGCAGCCCGTTCTGATAATGGCAGGATCACCATCAGGGAATGCGCCTTTCGCGAGATAGATGCGAAGTCCGATAACGGACGCATTGAAATAAACAAGACTGAATCAGATACAATCAAGTGCGAGACGGACAACGGACGCATTGAGATGTTCCGTGTCCGGTCCGGCCGGCTCCGCGCAGAAACTGATAACGGACGAATCGTCATGGAAAACGTGGAAGGAGCAATTACCGGAAGGACGGATAATGGACGCATTGAACTTTCCGTAGACCGCATCGGTGATTCGGTCGACCTGAAAACGGACAATGGCAGTATCACTGTCTCCACAACGGCTAAACCGACTGATGCCTTGATCAGGACGAGAACCGACAATGGACAAGTGGATATTTTCGGAGTGCGCACGAAAGAGGCACTCTACGGGGATGGCAGCATTCTGGTTAAACTTGAATCCGATAATGGAAGAATCACAGTGAAGCAGCAGTAAGCGATTTAATAGCAAACATAAACATGGGCCAGTCCTGAGCAGGTTGCTCTCAGGACTGGCCCTTTTTTAATACCCACGCTGTTGCCTGGCATAGTTTTCTTCGTTTTTCTCCCGGTAAGCCTGAATCAACTCATCCGCGGTGAATCCGAGCGTTTCTGCAATTGCTTTATAAAGGATCCAGACCGATTCGTACGAAGCCCTATCCTGCCGCTCCCCGAAATCCAGAACTGCGCGCTGCGTCCGGAGAAACAGTTCCGTCAGGTCTTCATCCTCCTCCCCCTCAGGCCATTGCTTGAGATCATCCATCCCCTTCAGGATGCCAAGAGACAGCAAGAAATGGATTGAGTCAACGTACTCTTCGATCAGCACCGGTTTGGTAGACGGGCCTTTCCGGCTCCAGAACTTAAAGCATCTTGTCTCATTGGCCAGCTCTGCAAGTTCAACGGTCAGGGCGAGCAGTTTCTCCCTAAAAACTTCCCGCTCGACACCATTGTTCTCTTTAATATACGCATCCAGCTGTTTCTGCATCTTAAATAGTTCAGTCAATTCCACATTGTCACTTCCAATCAGAAAAAAATCATGTTTCATGAAACCTTTATGCGTTTCAATCGTATAGGAGGGTACCAGTATGTGCAAGGGAGGCACCGCCATGGCCTTAATTATCCGAATGATCGTGATAGCCATCATCGTATACCTTTTCTACCGGGGCATCCGGTACCTCACCGACCCAAAAAGAAAATTGGACGAAGCCTTTGAGCAGGAACGCTACTACTTCTATGACGATGTGAAAAATGTCCGGAAAAATTTCTTTATTACTTACAAAGGCGCTCTTTTCGAAGGTGAGAAATACATGGGGACGACCGAACGTTCATTTGAAGTGGTCTCCATCTTTGTATGGGTCAAAGACGAAGCCTCCCTACAGGGCTTTAACCGGGACGATTTTATCTTTCTCGAGAAAGAAATCCGGATGAGCTATCCGGATGCGGAAATCAATTGGAAGAATCCAATCGAACAGCTGATGAAAAAAGGCGGAACCGCGTGATGAACTGCACCCGGTCAAGTAGACAGATGAAATAAGTAAAATCGCTTAAGCGGCTTCAGTCCTGTATTCAATGGGGCTGAGGCCGTTTAGTCGTTCCTGAAGACGTTCGTGATTATAAAAATGAATATACGCATCAACTGCGTTCTTCAGCTCATCAAACGATTGATAGGTACTCAAATAATACTCCTCGCATTTTAGGGCACCCCAAAAAGACTCCATCGGCGAATTATCGATGCATCGGCCTACCCTGGACATACTTTGTATGATGCCGGCCTTATCTAACTTGATTTTGAATTGCTTGCTGGTGTACTGGAATCCGCGGTCACTGTGGAGAATTGGCTTTGCGTTGGGCTCAGCCCGCAGGGCTTGATCCAATGTCACGAATACCAATGCATTGTTGTTGGAACGGCCCAGGACATAAGAAACGATGGAACCGTCATGGAGGTCTCGGATTGCACTCAAGTATGCCTTGGATTCAATACCGTACTTGAACTCCGTGACGTCCGTGACCCATTTCTGATTCGGCTTGTCCGCAAGGAATTCCCGATTCAGGATGTTCTCTGCCACGTGCTGCGGAGTGGATGGCAAATAGCGTTTCTTTTTCCGGCGGATGACCGATTGGATTCCTGCCAGTCTCATCAGGCGGTATACCCGCTTGTAATTGAATTTGCGGTCATGCCTGCGTTCAAGTACCATCTTCATTGTAACCGTAGATCCCTTTGCGCTCCTTGTGAATCTCCCGGATGTCTGTAAGGAGTTCCTGATTCAATTGCTCTTCTTTAGTAGGAACTCGGTTCAGCCATTGATAGTAGGACGATCGGCCAATTCCAGCGAGCTCACACAATAATTCAATCGGATGTCCATCTGACTCATGGACTTCGCGAATGGCCAGATAACGGTTTTCCTGCCGGACCCCGCTTAGAAACGCCTCCTTTCGATTTCATCCAACTTTTTTAGGAGAGCATTCTGAGCCCGAAGGCGCTCATTCTCCTTCTCGATCCTTTTGATCTCCAACTTCAGACGCTCCTCATTTGTCAGCTCTTCGTCTGCCTTTTTGCGTCCGCGCCCGTCTTTCAGGGCCTCTTCCTGGCCTTCTTCGTATTTCTTCACCCATTGGTAGACCTGATTATAGGAAACCTTGTAGGTTTCGGCTGTTCCCTGATAATCCTTGCCAGATGCAATACACTGCTGGGCAATCTCAATCCGTTCTTTTAGTGTTGTCTTCCTTCCCCTGGTCATGGGATCCCTCCGTTCCTTAAGTCCCCTCGGGACTTCTCCATGACCATTATACTTTTTCAGCCATTTACTAAAAACGGAACGGCTACTAATCCGATACTTGATAACCACCTCGCTCTGTGAAAGGTTCCCATTTATATAATCACTGATAGCCGCTATCTTCAGTTCCTTCGAATAAGACTTCCAACCAGCCTTGGGCTCTAGTTCTGACACTCCCAATGACCACTGTCTGAGCCAATTTCTTAGTGTGCTTTTTGAGATACCGAATTTACTGCGAATCTGGGGAATTGACAGTCCATTCTCAAAGGCTTGGATCACTTCCATCTTTTGTTCTAAAGAAAAACCTTGATAAGCCAATGTAAAAACTCCCTTCAAAGTAAAACAGAGTTTAGTTTTTTACTCTGTCTACTTTGAAGGGAGCATATCATGATGCGGCCCGCCTTATTTGTATTTATCCGGCTTGGCTTGTCCCGGCCAGATATAGAACTGCTGCCAGATCCAGAATGGCCAGCATCAGAAAGCCTACACGGAATAAGGTATGCTTCGTCTTATGCCGGAATGTCTGCATGCCCGCATAGGCCCCTGCCCCTCCGCCGAGTATGGCAAGAAGCCAAAGTGTCCGCTCAGGTACGCGCCAGCCACCGTTTTTCGCCTGCCTCTTGTCATACCCCATCATGAAAAAGCTGTAGACAGATAAAATCACAATCCAGCCGATCAGCACGTCTTCCATGGCGCTTCCCCCAGTTATGCAAAAAGACCGGCGAACGATTCGCCGGTCTGTTCACTGAATTAGTTGTTGACTGCTTTTTTCGCAGCTTCTGCAAGCTGTGCGAATGCTTTCTCGTCAGTGATGGCGAGGTCAGCGAGCATCTTGCGGTTTACATCGATGCCGGCAACTTTGAGGCCGTGCATGAGCTTGCTGTAAGACAGGCCGTTCAGCCGTGCAGCAGCATTGATCCGTGCGATCCACAGTTTGCGGAAGTCACGTTTTTTCTGACGACGGTCACGGTATGCATATTGCAGGGACTTCATGACCTGTTGGTTTGCTGTTTTGTAGAGTGTGTGCTTCGAGCCGTAGTAGCCTTTGGCAAGTTTGAGAACACGATTACGACGCTTGCGCGTTACTGTACCGCCTTTTACGCGTGGCATTGGATTTCCCTCCTGATGTTGATTCGTTTTCTATAATCGGAATTATTTCATGTAAGTGAGCATTTGCTTGATGCGCTTGAAATCGCCTTTGGAAACGACAGCAGCTTTGCGGAGATGACGCTTTTGCTTAGTCGATTTGTTGGCGAACAAGTGGCTTGTGTAAGCACGGCCGCGCTTGAGTTTGCCGGAACCGGTGCGCTTGAAGCGCTTAGCGGAACCTTTGTGTGTTTTCATTTTAGGCATGGTCGGTATCCTCCTAGTCCTTTGCGTAGATTATTTCTTTTCTTCGATCGGGGCCATCATTAGGAACATGCTCCGGCCATCCATTTTTGGTCTTTGTTCGACCGTTCCGACTTCCTTGCAGGCTTCAGCAAAACGTTCGAGAACGCGCTGGCCGATCTCCTTGTGGGTGATCGCACGGCCGCGGAAGCGGATGGAAGCTTTCACTTTGTCCCCTTTTTCAAGGAACTTGATTGCGTTTCGAAGCTTGGTCTGGAAGTCATGCTCGTCAATGGATGGGCTCAGCCGCACTTCTTTGACACTGATGACTTTCTGATTTTTGCGCGCTTCCCGTTCTTTCTTCTGCTGTTCGAACTTGAACTTCCCATAGTCCATGATCCGGGCTACTGGCGGTTTCGCGTTCGGTGCGACAAGAACGAGATCCAAGTTTGCACGCGTGGCGATTTCCATCGCTTCATTCCGCGTTTTGACGCCCAGCTGGTCACCGTTTTGGTCGATGATGCGGAGCTCCCGGGCACGGATGCCCTCGTTTACAAATTTGTCTCGGTTATCTCTGCTAATCGTAAGCCACCTCCGTGTAGTAATTCGCGAATACATGGTTTGGGCAGGCTCGCGGGGATGGTCCCCGTGGCCAATCCGAAAGAAAAACGGGTGGACCGAGGTCCACCCGCCGCATATGTGACCGCGCCAAGAGGCACGGGACGTCACAATGGTGCAAACCTGCCAACAGCCAAAGCGTCGATCAGGTGAGAAGCGGGCAGCTCCTTCTTCTACCACAAACTGTATTCCTTAACCTAATCAATAATAGCCTATGCAACACGGCTTGTCAATGATTATGTTGGAGAATCATGTTTTGGGACAGTATTGATTATGGAGCGTGGTTGATTTCCGCTCCGGGCGGACGCTTTCCGCGGGCCGGCGCCGAGCCCCGCGACTGCGTCTCCCGGGTCTCGCCTGTCCGGCTTTTCCCGCAGGAGTCGCCGCCCTACGCTACAATCAACCATTATAGTTAGTACTGATCATAGATATTATCTTCCCCATCGGGATTGGCGCGAATTTCATCTCGCGCCGACACAACATATCGGAGCGGAATGAAGTGTAGGTGACCGATGCGGTAGGCGACGCCGTAAGATTGGCCGGGAACGAAGTGACTTAGGGCCAAGCTTACGGCCAAAGCCATCTGCCGGCACCGAAACGTCATACATCATCGGGCCACATCATTTGGAGCATTCCGTTGAATATTACTTCTTCCCGTCCACTTCTTCGCGGAGTTTGGCGATGAAGTCGTTGAGCGGGATGGATTCGGATTTTTGTTCGCCGTATTTCCGGACGTTGACTTCGCCGGATTCGGCTTCTTTGTCGCCGAGGACGAGCATGTACGGGATTTTCTGTGTCTGGGCTTCGCGGATCTTGTAGCCGAGTTTTTCGTCACGGCTGTCCACATCTACGCGCAGGCCCTCTGCCTGGAGAGCTTCGCGGACTTTTTCTGCATAGTCATGGTGGACTTCCGGAGATACCGGAATGATTTCCACCTGGACCGGTGCGAGCCACGTCGGGAACGCCCCTTTGTATTCTTCGATAAGGAATGCTACAAATCGTTCCATAGTCGAGACGACACCGCGGTGGATGACGACCGGGCGATGCTGCTTGCCGTCGCTGCCGATGTAGTTCAGGTCAAATCGCTCAGGCAGGAGGAAGTCCAGCTGGACAGTAGAAAGCGTCTCTTCCTTGCCGATGGCTGTCTTAACCTGGACATCGAGCTTCGGACCATAGAACGCCGCTTCCCCTTCCGCTTCGTAGTAGTCGAGGCCGAGGTCGTCCATCGCTTCCTTCAGCATGCTCTGTGCTTTTTCCCACATTTCATCGTCATCGAAATACTTTTCCGTGTCAGCCGGATCGCGGTAGGACAGGCGGAACGAATAATCGTTGAGGTTAAAGTCTTTGTAGACATCCATCACCAGCTCGACAACGCGCTTGAATTCGTCCTTGATCTGGTCCGGACGCACGAAGATGTGGGCATCGTTCAGTGTCATGCCGCGGACGCGCTGCAGGCCGGACAGGGCTCCGGACATTTCATACCGGTGCATGAGCCCGAGTTCGGCGATTCGGATCGGCAGGTCACGGTAGGAGTGGATGCCGTTCTTGAAGATCATCATATGGTGCGGGCAGTTCATCGGGCGCAGGACAAGTTCCTCATTGTCTGCCTGCATCGGAGGGAACATGTCGTCCTGGTAGTGCTGCCAGTGGCCGGATGTCTTGTAGAGTTCAACGTTTGCCATGACCGGTGTGTAGACGTGATCGTAGCCCAGCTTTTCCTCCTTGTCGACGATATAGCGTTCGACAAGACGGCGGATTGTCGCGCCTTTCGGGAGCCACATGGGCAGTCCCTGACCGACAAGCTGATTCGTCATGAACAGATCGAGTTCTTTGCCGATCTTGCGGTGGTCGCGCTCACGTGCCTCCTCGAGCAGGCGGAGGTGTTCCTGCAGGTCTTCTTTCTTGAAGAACGCCGTTCCATAGATGCGCTGGAGCATCTTGTTGTCGGAGTCACCGCGCCAGTAAGCGCCGGCAGTGCTGAGCAGCTTGAACTCCTTCAGCTTGCCGGTGGACGGTACGTGAACGCCGCGGCAGAGGTCGAAAAATTCACCTTGATGATAGATCGTCACTTTCTCATCTTCGGGAATCGCGTCGAGCAGTTCCAGCTTATATTCATCACCGATCTCTTCATAGATTTTCCGGGCTTCGTCACGAGTGACCTCTTTCCGGACAATTTCGAGGTTTTCATTGATGATTTTCTTCATTTCCTTCTCGATGGCGGCAAAGTCTTCCGCGCGGAGGGGTTCAGGAGAATCAAAGTCATAATAGAAGCCGCTTTCGATGACCGGTCCAATGCCGAGTTTCACATCTTTGAACAGACGTTTTACCGCCTGAGCAAGCAGGTGTGCAGAACTGTGGCGGAGTATTTCCAGTGCTTCCGGTGAATCCTGCGTGATGATTTCGATGTCGCCGTCTTCCGTGATGGGTGTGCGGAAGTCGATAAGCCGGCCGCCCAATTTGCCGGCCAGCGCTTTTTTGCGCAGCCCGGGGCTGATCGACTGGGCCACGTCCTCTGTTGTGCTGCCGGATGCAAATTCCTTCACTGCACCGTCCGGGAATGTCAATTTAATCTGTTCTGCCATGTCGGTATTCTCCCTTCATTCTTCAAAAAGTACGCAAAAAAGCCCCGTCCCTAAAAAGGGACGAGGCCTACTCGCGGTTCCACCCTTCTTCCTGCCGGCAATGACGACCATGCCGGAGAAGCTCTGCATCGGATAACGGACCGGAGGCCGGCTCGGGCTAGCCCGGTTTGCCGGGTTCACCTTCGCTGCTTTGGGGTGGTCGATCCGATGCCGCGCCATCGGGGGCTCTCAGCCTAAGGCCCCGTTCTCTGTCTGGCCGGACAACCGTTCGTTGTCCCCGTCATTGCATTTGGAAGAAGTATTGAATTCATCATACTCAATACTTGCGGACTTTGCAACAGTGATTCTCCCGTATCCGTTTAAGCGGAAAAATAAGCCGCTCAACTGCGGTCGCGCCGGTTTTCTCCGTCCAGGCGGACAGGTACGGTCATCGCACGGATCCGTTCCATGATGCGGCCCGCCTTGACGACTTCTTTGTCCCCCCGCTGTGTGTACGACAGGTGGGTCTCCATCTCTTTGTAGTCAAAATTGGACGTAAAGAAAGTCGGGAGCTTTTCAGCCATCCGGTGGTGCAGGATTGTCGCCAGCACCTCATCCCGTGTCCAGGCAGTGAGTGTCTCCGCACCAAGATCATCGAGCATGAGGACCGGTGCCCGTTTGACGAAGTCGATCTTCTCGTTCAGCGACTGATCCTGGATCGACTGTTTCAGCTCGCGCAGGAACTCCGGTACAAACACGAGGACCGACGCAACATGGCGCTTTGCCAATTCACCCGCGACCGCTCCAAGCAGATATGATTTGCCCGTTCCGAACGGGCCGTGGATATAGAGGCCCTGCGCCGGCAATTCCCCTGTCCGGTCGAGCTTGTCCAGGAATTCAGAAACCAGCTCCACCGCACCCAGCCGGCTCTCCCCTTTGGCGATGTCAAAATCGCGTATATCAAGGTTAAGCATGTCCTTCGGCATATGCATGCTCCGGATCATGGAAGATACGCGGCGACGTTCCATATCTGCAGTTTTCCTTTTACACATCACATAATCGACGCCGATGGATCCGCGTTCGATAACAAGCTTCGGCTCATAGCCTTTCATCATATTGACACAGGATTCCAGGCTTTCGCATTTGCCGCAGTCGTGGGATTGGGAAGTGTATTCGTAAAGCTTACCCATTCCGCGGTCGACCATATCCCTGTCCACTTCCCCTGCATGCTGCTCCAAAAAAGACTGAACGCCGGGATGATCCAGGACTTCAGATCGCAACTCCGAATATCGTTCGGCGAATGTCGGTGCATTGACTATTCGCTTAAGTGTGTTGCGGATTGGTTCCATTTCAGTTGACACCGCCTTTCGTCATGCCGAATTTCTCCATAAGCCGGAGCCTTCTTGCTTCCACATCAGGATCCGCCTTGCTTTTTTCCGGAGCTTTTTGTTCTTCCGGTTTTTGGTCTTTCCGGTAGAACCAGTCCGGCACCGCTTCGGTTTTCGCACCGGGCTTTCTCGTCCGCTGTGTTCCTGAGCCTTCCTGCTGCCATTTCATATACTTGTCATGTTCGGTCCGGGCGAGTACCAATGCGTCTCTGACATTATCGACTTTCTTCGCCATCCAGTGCGAGGCGATCCGTTCGACATAATTGTTGGTCAGTTTTCCGTCGTTGCGCAAAAGGACATACTGAAGAAGGACATTAACGACGCCTGCCGGCAGGTTATGCTCCAGCACAAGTTTTTGTGCGAGTTTTACATCGACCTGCATCGGCTCCCGTCCCCCGTTGATATCTTTCAGCATCTCGACCGGCGGGCAGGTTTCCAGGTATTGGATCAGTTCATCTTCTTTCGTCGCGGGCTCAGTTGGACTCCCCTGCTTTACGGATGACGGGATGATTTTTGTGATCTTCGGTGCTGAGCTCGACCGCGAGAGCTTATAGAAATCGGCGGCTGCCCGCTTCATCCGGTCTTCCGTCAGGTTTCCGTCCGCATCAATGGCGAGCAGCACAACCTGTTGCATATCGAGCGGTGACAGGCCATACAAAAAGGCAATGCGGACAATCATCTCCTTGATTGCCGGCGTGAAAGCCTTCCTCGGCACCAGCTGGGCTGACAATCCCTCCATCATGAGGGCAAAGTCAAACGGATATCCGCTGAAAGCGAGCTTTCGTGCCCTTTGGTCCGAATCGTATGTATCATTGTCTTCCTCCATGGCACCTGCTTTGACGGATTTGTACACCTCAGGAAATGATCTTGACACCTCTTCATACCCATCGGGTACGACCGGGTTCAGGAAACGGCTGCGAAGGCGCTTATATGTCTGTGCCCCGACTTTGCCGAATAGGAACATCGACAGAATCGGGTCATGGAAGAAGGTGTCGGGATCCAGAGGAGGTGTCAGTTCATAGATGAAGGCACGTCCTTCCCCCTCCTGTTTCCGATAGGTCTTCAGCAGCCCGATCCCTTCCAATGAAAGCCTCGCTTCGAATACAGATCCGATCGGCATATCCAATAGGTTCAGGAGGTGGTAGTGGGTGGACTCGACAGTCCCTTCACGCTCTGCTTCTCCCCATAGGGCAAAGAAGACCGCCATCGCTCCGTGCCCGATCAGCGGCTGGTAGAGGGCGGTGAGGATCTGGCGGTCAAAATCGGAAAATGGATAAGGAAGCCGGACACAATAAACATCCGACGGCTGCAGTTCTTTATAAAGCGGGGTCATATTCCCATCCTTTCTTTCCATGGGCGGATCAATCTTCTTCTTTCTTAAGCAGATCTTTTAATTCGTCGATAAAGACATTGATGTCCTTGAACTGCCGGTAAACGGAGGCAAAGCGCACATAGGCGACATCATCGATCTTTACGAGGCGCTCCATCACCCTCTCACCGACATCTTCCGATTTCACTTCGGCATTCCCGTGGTGCCGCAATTCCTTCTCGATGGAAAAGACGAGATCTTCCAGAACGTCCAGCGGGACCGGCCTTTTTTCACAGGCCCGTATCAATCCCCTCAATACTTTTTCACGGCTGAACTCTTCTCTGGATCCGTCTTTTTTTACGACGATCAAAGGCATCTCTTCGACTTTTTCAAATGTGGTGAACCGGAAACTGCAATCCTCGCATTCCCTGCGTCGCCGGATCGCCTTGCTCTCGTCCACCGGCCGGGAATCGACGACTCGCGTCCCGTTATGCTGACAGGCCGGGCACTTCATCGGCATCCCCGCTTTCTTAGTTAATTCGTATTGTCCGGTCCTCTCTGGCGGCCGGACATGATCAGTTCATTATATTATAGCAGAGTTCTGCTATCCGCTGAACGGGTTTGTGCAAGCCATGATGATGCCTCAGCACAATATAAAAAAGCAGAAGCCTTTGCCTCTGCTTTGAATGTTTCGATAGTTAAGAGATCACGCTGTGACCGTAACAGCTGTCTTGCCTGCTGTGACAGGCCCCATGCCTCTCGGCAATTCAGTCATCTGACGGTTCTTTGCCCCGAGCGCATCTGCAATATACCCTGCCGCAACTGTCGGATCAAGATCTCCGCACGTGTAAACGTCGATGCTGGCGTAGCCATGCTCAGGAAAGCTGTGGATCGTTAGATGTGATTCCGAAATAATGACGACACCGCTGACACCCTGTGGCGCAAATTTGTGGAACGCGACTTCACGCACTTCCGCACCCGAACGCAATGCGGCTTCTACAAATGTCTGCTCGATATAAGGCATGTCATTCAACTTGTCGAATTCGCACTCCCAAAGTTCAGCAATTACATGACGACCCATTGTTTCCATGGTTCGTCCCCCCTTCTCCAATAAATGATTGCCGGTTTGCCGGCAACGGGCAACCACGGGGGAAAGTTAGTCCGATGAGGTCCTAACCCTTTAAGCTGCCCAGCGTGAACTTTGAGGTTCACGGGATAATTATATGATGGTAACACCACGAACGCAACTATTAATTCATTTGTAAATGCTGCCCGTTCATACATTGTTGGTCTCTGGATGACGGATGAAAAAACCCGGGCGTTGGCCCGGGTTCGTTTATTATGCCTTAACTTTCGCGCCGATTCCGGCCGCAACTTTCCTAGTCAGGTCAACGACTCGGGCAGAGTAGCCCCACTCGTTATCATACCATGCGAGGACTTTGACTTTCCGGTCTCCCATGACCATTGTTGTAAGGCCGTCGATTGTAGCGGAGTGTGCATCTGTCTTGAAATCACTGGAGACGAGCGGCTCTGTCGTAAAGCCGAGGATCCCCTTCATCGGACCTTCTGCAGCACGGATGAACGCATCATTGATTTCTTCCACAGACACGTCACGGTTAAGATCGACAACCAGATCGACAAGCGAAACATTCGGAGTCGGGACCCGGAGCGCCATGCCGTGCAGCTTGCCCTTCAGCTCAGGCAAAACGAGCGAGAGCGCTTTTGCGGCGCCTGTGGACGTCGGGATGATTGATTCCGCAGCAGCACGCGCGCGGCGGAGATCTTTGTGCGGGTTGTCGATATTGTTCTGGTCATTTGTGTAGGCATGCACAGTAGTCATCAGACCGCTGTCAATACCGAATTCGTCATTCAATACTTTGGCGACCGGTGCGAGACAGTTTGTCGTGCAGCTCGCGTTGGAAATGACATCATGCCGGTCAAGGTCAAGCAGCTCGTCGTTTACACCCATGACGATTGTGACATCCTCATTCTTGCCGGGAGCTGTCAGGATGACTTTCTTGGCGCCCGCTTCCAGATGGAGGGCCGCTTTATCCCGGGAGTTAAACTTACCTGTCGCTTCGATGACAATGTCGACACTGAGCTCTTTCCACGGAAGTTTTGCAGGGTCGCGCTCAGCAATGAGCTGAACCCTCTTGCCGTTGACGACAAGAGCATCTTCCTCGGTCAGGACACTTCCTTCGAACTTCCCGTGGATGGTGTCATATTTCAAAAGGTGTGCAAGGGTTTCAGGTGGGTAGCTGGCATTGACCGCCACAATATTCAGTCCGTCCTCCTGTATTGCCTGACGGAATACCATACGGCCGATCCGGCCGAAACCATTGATCGCGATTGAAGGGTTCATGGGTGGGCCTCCTGTAACTGTGTTATACTCTTTTTCTTTAATTCGTAATTAGTATATCACATTCGAAGAAAAAAGCACCCACAATTGTCATGATTCGAGAAGTTTCATAATTCAGGAAGATTCTCGCTCATGGAGCAGCGTTCCATGAATCCAGAATCTGTTCAAGTTGCTTTTCCGACTCCCCGATTGTCCCATTGTTGTAGATGACTGCGTCCGCTCCGCGCTCTTTTTCGGATATCGGGAGCTGGGAAGAAATCCGTGCCCTGGCATCTTTCTCAGTGAACCCGTCACGCTCCATCAGCCGTTTCAGCTGTGTTTCTTCACTGACCGACACAACGAGTATCTTGTCCGCATAATGCTGGAGCCTGCTTTCAAAAAGGAGTGGAATGTCCATCACCACAGTGCGGGCTCCATTCTCGAAGTGTCTGTCACGCTGCCGGAGCATTTCCTGCCGGATCGCGGGATGCACGATATCATTCAACTTTTTCCGTTCTGAAGGATCGTTGAAAATCCGTTCTCCCACCGCAGCTCTGTCCATCGTCCCGTCTTCGAGGATCACCCCGTCTCCGAACGCCTGACGGATCTCTTCAAGTGCCGGCTGTCCCGGCTCGACGACAAACCTTGCGACCAGGTCCGCATCCACAATTGGGAATCCCCTCTCCCGGAGCATTTTGGAGACTGTACTTTTGCCGCTTGCGATACTTCCGGTCAATCCGATAATCATCGTTACACCTCTTTCAATGCTGGCATTTCGGGCAATAAACCGATGTCCGTCCCCCGATTGTCATCCGCTTGGTTTCGGCACCGCAGCCGGGACAGTTTTTCCTCCCGTACATGCGCAGCCTTTCTTGCATGTTTCCCGCTTCGCCGTTGATATTCCGGTAATCGGAGATGGAACTGCCACCTGCCTCGATGGCCTCCGCAAGCACCTTTTGTATTTCATGGAACAAGCCCTCCAGACGGAGCATGCTGATCCTGCCCGTTTTACGGCCAGGATGGATCCCGGTGCGGAACAGCGCTTCTGTTGCATAAATGTTCCCGCAGCCCGAAATCACTTTCCCATCCATGATCGTTTCCTTGATCGGCTTGCCGGCATATTTCGGCGTCTTGCACATACTCAAAAAATGTCCCGCGGCCGTTTCATCAAACGGCTCGGGTGCCATTGTGAGGAGCGGAGGATGGTCGGCTTCTTCACGGATCAGGCGGAGCTCGCCGAACCTGCGAATGTCCGCGTAAACAAGCAGGCCACCATCCTCCATCGCGAATATGACATGGATATGGCGGCGGAATTTGTCTTCCGCCACTTCACCGGTTTCACGAACCGCGAACCAGGCCCCCGACATCCCGAGGTGGCTGACAAGCAGATACGGTTCCCCGTCTTTCTCAAGATGGAAATAAATATATTTGCTTCTCCGGGTGACATTCGTTATCGTCATCCCGCGCAACTGTCCGGCAAATTCTTCCGGTGAACTATTTTTCAGGATGGCTTCTTTCGCCTCAGATTTGGATCTGATTATCGTGTCGGAAACCTTAATGTCCCGGATTGTCCGACCGGTTGCGGCCGGTGCGAGCGACCGCACGACCCCTTCTACCTCCGGCAATTCCGGCATATTTTTCAGCTTCTTTCTTTATTGGAGTGACAATTGTGTTTGTCATTATTTAGTATCGTACCAGGATGAGCCTGATTCTGATTCCACTAAAAGCGGAACATCCAGTTCCAGTGCCGATTCCATCACTTCGGGTACGATTTGCCCAAGCTTGTCGAGCTCTTCTTTTGGACATTCAAAAATCAGTTCGTCATGCACCTGGAGCAGCATGCGCGCCTGCAGGCCTTCCTGCTCGAGCCGCTTGTCCATCTCGACCATCGCCTTCTTGATAATATCAGCAGCTGTGCCCTGGATCGGTGTGTTCATCGCTGTCCGTTCGGCAAAACTGCGCAGATTGAAGTTCCGGCTGTTGATATCAGGCAGGTAGCGCCGGCGGTTTAGCAGCGTAGTGACAAAGCCTTTTTCCTTTGCTTCTGCCACCGAGGCATCCATGTACTGTTTGACGCCGGGAAAGCTGGCCAAATAACGGTCGATGAATTCTGCGGCTTCTTTCCTCGTGATGTTCAGGTTCTGTGAAAGGCCGTAATCACTGATGCCGTAGACAATCCCAAAGTTGACAGCTTTCGCCGCGCGGCGCATATCCGGTGTCACATCCTGCGCTTCCACGTGGAACACATCACCCGCTGTACGGGTGTGGATATCCTCTCCTTCCCGGAATGCGGCAATCAGCCGCTCGTCTCCAGACATATGGGCAAGTACACGCAATTCGATCTGGGAATAATCTGCTGCGAGCATCACCCATCCCGGTTCCGAAGGCACAAACGCTTTCCGGATCTTCCTGCCTTCTTCGATTCGCACCGGGATGTTCTGCAGATTGGGATTGGTGGAGCTGAGACGGCCTGTCTGGGTAAGTGCCTGCTGATAATACGTATGGATTTTACTGTCCGCATGGATTTCTTTCAGAAGCCCTTCGATATAAGTCGACTGAAGTTTGCCCAGCTGGCGATACTCTAGAATCTGGTCAATGATCTCATGCCGGCCGCGTAGTTTTTCCAGCACATCCGCCGCAGTGGAATAACCGGTTTTTGTCTTCTTGATCGCCGGCAGCCCCATTTCTTCAAACAGGATCACACCAAGCTGTTTGGGAGAGTTGATGTTGAACTTCTGTCCGGCCATTCCGTAGATCTGTTCTTCGATGGCTTCCAGTTTGCCTGCAAGATCTGCCCCGATCTTCTCCAGGATGCCCCGTTCGGTCCTGACCCCGGTGGCTTCCATTCGGCCCAGAATAGTCGCTAGCGGAATCTCAAGATCTCGGTACAGTTCGTACTGTTTGTTTTCCTTGAGGCGACCCTCAACGGTGCTCCGAAGACGGTAAACGGCCAGTGCCTTTCTGCTCGCATGCTCCGCTACAGCTTCCCGGGCCGGGACCGCCCGCTTTGCGCCTTTTCCGTAGATGGCCTGGTCCTCTGAAATTCCCGTGACTCCGAATTCTCTTGCAGCTGAAGAAGCATCGGTCAGCGAAACAGAAGGATTGGCGATATAAGCCGCAAGCAGGAGGTCAAAGACGATCCCGTCCGCCTTCAACCCCAGACGGGCGAGGGCCGCCAGGGAGGCCTTCGCGTCCACAGTCAGTTTTTCCATCGATTCATCCGAGAGCCATCCGGCAAAACGCTTGTCCCCTGCCAGGTTTTCCACAGGAATAAATACAGTCTCTTCCCCGTCGGAAAGCGACACCCCAAGAATATCAGCTGTGTGATAATGTTCGTCGGACAGCTCCACGTGGAAAGCGATTCCGCTTTTAAGTAGAGCTTCAGGAACTTGTTCCAAAATCTCGAAGCGGATTTCTTCTGCTTCTTCGGGTTCCGGTGCCGTTTGGGCCCCGTCCGCCTTCTCGATCAGCGTCCTGAAATTCAGTTCGCGGAACACCGGGATGACCTGCTCCATGTCCGGACCCGGGTAGTTGAGATCGCCGATACCGATCTCGATCGGCGACTCGGTGTTGATGGTGGCGAGCTGCTTGCTGATCTTCGCAAGTTCTTCGTTTTCCGTGAGCTTTTCCTTCAGCTTTTTTCCGCTTACTTCGTCAATGCCCTCGTAGACAGCTTCAACCGTGCCGAACTGCTTCAGCAGCTTGATCGCCGTTTTTTCGCCTACACCCGGAACACCCGGAATATTATCGGAAGCATCACCCATAAGCCCTTTCATATCAATGATCTGCTCAGGTTGCAGGCCATACTTCTCCATGACATGGTCCGGCGTGTATGCTTCAATATCGGTCATCCCCTTACGGGTGATGAAGATGGTCACTGCATCGTCTGCAAGCTGCGTCAGGTCCTTGTCTCCGGTGATGACGACTGTCTCCACGCCGGTCTGGGCAGCTTCGCGGCTCAGCGTGCCGATAATGTCGTCGGCTTCATAGGACTCCAGCTCATATTGTCTGATATTGTAGGCATCCAGCATTTTCCTGATATATGGGAACTGCTCGGACAGCTCGGGCGGTGTCTTCTGCCGGCCGCCTTTGTACTCTTTATATGTGCTGTGGCGGAACGTGGTCTTTCCGGCGTCCCACGCGACCAGCATATGGGTCGGTTTCTCTTCTTTCAGGATTTTCTCCAGCATCATCGCAAAACCGTATACCGCGTTTGTATGCACACCCTGATCATTTGTCAGAAGCGGCAATGCGAAAAACGCCCGATAGGCCAGGCTGTTCCCGTCAAGGAGCAGCATTTTCTGCTTGGTCATTCCGGTCCCTCCATCCGCAAATAAAAAACGTCGTCTCTCTCCATCTTACCACAGGGGCAGGACGGAGCTGAAACGACGTGATGAGGCTTATTCAGTGAATCCCGAAAGGACTCTGGCGTAAGGCGAATCCGACGGAATGACGATCATTGTTTCATCCCCGATCGTCTTTTTGTACGATTCCAGCGTGCGGTAAAGTTCATAGAATTCCGGGTCCTTAGAGAAGGATGTGTTGTAGATGCGGGCAGCTTCAGCTTCTCCTTCTGCCCGGATCACTTCCGCTTCCTTTTTGGCACCGGCAAGAAGTTCCTGGACTTCACGATCGGTCTCGGCTTCAATCCGGCGCTTTTCCGCATCCCCTTCCGACAGATAGGTCTGTGCAGTGGATTCGCGCTCCGAAATCATCCGGGTGTAGATGGACTGTTCGTTTTCCGGCGGAAGGTCGATCCGCTTCATCCGCACATCGGTCACCGCGATCCCGAAGTTCCCCGATTCAAGCAGTTCATTTACCCGGTCGGTCACTTTGTCGTTCAGATTGCCCCGGGAAGAGTCTTCATCATTGACGATGCTCGTGTAATCAAGTTGGCCAAGCTCCGAACGCACGACGGAGTAAATGTATTCTTCCATGCGTGCTTCCGCATTGACAATATTACGGGCATTGTTGATCATCTTTTTAGGGTCGGTGATGCGCCACACCGCGTAGTTATCGATGATCATGCGCTTTTTATCCTTTGTCGTGATCTCAGCCTCGGACACATTGTAGGCCATCTGATTCTTCGGCAGCATCGTCACGCTTTGGAGGAAAGGCACTTTGAACTTGACGCCTGGGTCCGAGTCGATCCGGACGATTTCACCGAACTGGCGGACAACCCGGTACTCGTTTTCTTTCACGACGTACACATTGGCGATGACAATAAGCAGGAGTGCAAATACGATGGTGAACGCAATGGCAGGTTTGATGAACTTCCGGAGTTCAACAGGCTGCTTCGGTTCTTTGGGCCCCTTCGGTTTTTTCGGGCGTTTTTGTCCGAAGAGATTCTTCGGATCGCTGCCGGCCGCATTTCTCCGGGCCTGCTCCTGACGCTGGCGCTCCTGAAATTTCTCTTCGATGCTCTTGAACGGATTGTTTTTATTGTCCATCGCCGGCGCCTCCTTCCTCTTGGTTGCCTTCTCCTGCCGCCGGAGGCGCAGGCTGCTGAGGCGGCTGGATCGGCAGGTATTTCACAGTTCCTTCATTATCGTTCATGATATAGATTTTGGCGCCCGGCAGTACCTGCTCCAATGTTTCAAGTATCAGGCGCTGGCGGGTGATGTCCTGGTTGTTCCGGTACTCCTCATAAAGCTTGTCGAATACCGCGACATCCCCGTGCGCCTGCTCAATGCGTGAGGTCCGGTCTCCCTGTGCCCTCGAAAGGATGGCATCCAGTTCCCCTTGGGCTTCGTTCTTTTTCTGGTTTTCATATTTGTTCGCCTGGTTGATCTTTGTGCTCTTCGTCTCCCGGGCATCGGTGACCGCCGTGAACGCGGACCGTACCTCTTCGTTCGGGAGTTCGACGTCCTGAAGCTTGATCCCCTGGATGGATATGCCGATGTCATACTTTTCTACAAGGTTGCTAAGGAGGTCACGCGTTTCCGCTTCGATCTCCGCTTTGCCATCCGTTAGTGCATCATCAATCGGTGAAGATCCGATGATTGAGCGGATTGAAGCCGCCGTGGCATCATGAAGCAGTTCCCTTGGGTCCTCCGCATTGAACAGATACTTTACGGGTTCTGTAATCTTCCACTGAACAACGAGATCGGCAAGGACGATATACTCGTCACCCGTGATCATTTTTGTCTCCTTGTCGTAGGAGATAAGATTGCCTTCGGCGTCCTGGTCGTATCCGAATGTCGTACTGAACGTCTCTTTGGACAACTTCTCCACTTTCTGGACCGGCCACGGAAGCTTGAACTTCAGGCCGGACTCCGTGATCGTTTCGTCCGCCTTGCCGAACGTGATGATGACAGCCTGCTCACCCTCATCAACGGTATACCAGGTGGTAAACGCGAGGATGAGGAGGACAAGACCGGCGACCGCCATGCCGGCGATTGTCAATATTCGCTTTACGCTCATGTCCGATTCTCCTTTTTGGGTTTATGTATAGTTTCTATACGGTTAAATATGCCATCCGGTTTCAACATTTTTCAGAGTCAGGCAAAAAGCGGACATAAAAACTCCCCATCTGCTCGTTACCATGCGGAACGGGACGGGGAGATTTCTTTATCTGTCATTTGTCTGCCAACGGAATGCTCACGGTGAATGTCGAGCCCTTGCCCGGCTCGCTTTCGACCGTAATCGTCCCGCCATGCAGATCCACCAGGTGCTTTACAATGGAGAGTCCGAGCCCGGTTCCCCCGGAATCCCGGCTCCTTGCCTTATCCACCCTGTAAAAACGTTCAAATAATCTGGGAAGCTCCTCAGCAGGAATGCCGATGCCCTGATCGGTAACGGAGATGGATGCCATACCCGCTGTCTCGGCCGCCGTAACCTTGATGAGTGTTCCGGGCTTCGAGTAGCTGACGGCATTGGTCAGTAGGTTGACAAGCACCTGTACGAGCCGCTCCGGATCCGCTTTGATCAGAAGTTCATGGGGATAATCGACCTCAACTGTCATTTCCCGGTTTTTCAGCCTGCCGGAAATGGATCTCACTGAACGTTCGATGACTTCATTCACATTAACGGGCTGCAGCCGGAGTACATATCCTTCTTTCTCAATCTTGGATAGGTCCAAAAGATCTTCGATCAGCATTTCCAGACGGCCGCTTTCGCCATGGATAATCTCCAGGAACTGCATCGCTGCCGATTCATCTTGAATGGCTCCATCCATCAGCGTCTCCGAAAAACCTTTGATCGAGGTGACCGGTGTCCGCAACTCATGGGAGACGTTGGCGACGAAATCTTTTCGGATCTTCTCCAGCCGGATAAGTTCCGAAATATCGTGCATGACGACCACAATGCCGAGCCATCCCCCATGCTTGTCGATGACAGGTGCAGAATACACCGCCATCGTGCGGATACCCGTTTCCGCAATGATATCAATCTGTTCGGTAACCGGCTTTTCCCTGATGGATACCGTATCAATCAGGATGACGAGGGCTTCCGGAAGCGCTGCCGCTTTGTAGGGGATGCCGATTAAGCGGTCATCATCCTTGCCGATTTGGTTGAGGAAAAAAGAATTGGCCATGGAAATTTCAGAATTTCTCCCGATCATAAGCAGCCCGCTGCCCATGTTTGCGATCAGGGTCTCCAGCCGTTCCGCCTCCGTCTCCCGCATCGACTCCATCTCCTGAAGATTCCGTGCGAGCGCATTAACCGCGGTAACCATGCCAAGCTGTGTGCCGGGTGCCGTCCATCCGGCCCTGGCCGAATAATTCCCCTTTGCGAGTTCCATTGTAGTAGCCGTCACCAGGTCGATCGGACGGATATACCGGTCAGTAAGCCGATGGAAAACAATGACGGTCACGATGAATGCCACTGTGAAGACGATAACAATAAGCCGGAGAAACTGTACCGGTGCCACCCCCGGATCTTCACCCGCTATTCTCTGACGGAGCTCTTCCCGCTCACTGTTTTCCATCGCAATTCCCATCTCATCCAAGTGCCGTACAATCGAATCAGATTCTGAACTGCTTTCCTGGAGCTGCAGGATAGGGAATGTCTGACCGAGTACAATTGCCAAGCCGCCAAGTGTAAGGGCCATAATGAGGGTGAATGCCAGGAACAGCTGCCTCTGGAGCGATTTCATCCTTCCTGTGGACCCTCGAATTTATAACCCGTTCCCCGGATGGTCTTGATGAAAACGGGACGTCTGGTGTTTTCTTCGATCTTATCGCGCAGGTGGCTGATATGTACGTCGACGATTCTCGTATCTCCAGCGAAATCATAGTTCCAGACCGCACTCAGCAACTGGTCCCTGGACATGACACGATTCCGGTTTGACATCAGATGGACAAGAAGCTCGAATTCCTTAGGTGTAAATTCAAGCGGTGTGGAACCTTTGTAGGCCTCAAATCGCTCAGGAAATACTTTTAGCGGACCCGATTCATAGATCGATTCTGTAGTTTCGCCATCTGTGTCCGCTGCTGGTCCGCGTTGTTCAGACCTGCGAAGGACTGCCTTGATCCTCGCCACAACTTCCCTGGGGCTAAACGGCTTGGTCATATAGTCATCGGCGCCAAGCTCCAGACCCAGGATCTTCTCAAGTTCATCCGATTTGGCGGTGAGCATGATGATCGGAGTCTCTACACCTCTCTGCCGCAATGTACGGCACACATCCATACCATCCATCTTCGGCAACATCAGGTCCAGTACAATCAGATCCGGGTTTTCCGCTTCCGCCTTTTGCAGACCTTCTTCACCGTCTGCCGCAGTGATCACTTCATAGCCTGCCTGTTTCAGGTTATATTCCAAAAGCGTCAGGATCGGACGCTCATCATCTACGACGAGAATTCGTTTCATGTTCAACCATGCCTCCATCAGCTGCATCGAGCGCTGTAATTTCCGTATTTTCTTCCGCCATCGAAGGGATCTCAGCCAGCAGCTCGCCGGCCATCACTTTACGCAGATTCTCGTCTTCCGCCTCTACACGGACCCGTGCAGTCCGGGAAAAAAGGTCCACTTCGGCGAGGACGAGATCAAAAGTCACCGTTGACCCGTGCCAGGCAGGTTCCGGAAACTTGAACTGCTGTTCCAGCACTCGTGATCCCGGACCGGGAAGATGCCTGGAAACGGCAGCAGTGACAATGCCTGTCAGCATCGTTGCCGGGACGACCGGCCTGTCATAGCCTGCTGCCGCTGTGAAATCATGCTGGATGTAAAGCGGATTGCTGTCATTGGTAAGACCGAGATACAAGAGGAGGTCCCTGTCCTCCATCTTCTCGATGATTTTCAGTGATTCCCCTTCGGTCAGCTCTTCGGCCGGACGGATCCGGACACGGCGCCGGTTGAATAACAATCGAATCTCCCCTTTGGCGGTGTAGTCGGCGGTTGACAGAAATAATCCGCCTCTCTGTTAACTTTCAATATTCCTATTATAGCATGGACTCTGACGGTGTCGTACACAGGCGGCAAAAGAGCTTGCAGAGACCTTCGAAAAAGTCTCATATGCCGAAAAGAGCCGCCGCTATATCCATATTGGAACAGCGACGGCTCTATTATTAATGATTGGTTTCCGGCAGCCTTTGGAAGGCCGCTGCATTCCGGAGTTTCGGGCACATGCCCTGCACCTCCGATTATTCCATCGCCTTCATGACGTTTTTTACTGATGCTGCTGATTTTTGGAGCAATTCTTTTTCATCTTCGGCCAGTTCCAATTCGACGACTCTTTCGATGCCGGCCGCTCCGATCACAGTCGGCACTCCCATGTAGATCCCTTCCATTCCGTACTCGCCCTCCAGATAAGCAATCGAAGGAAGTACCCGCTTTTGGTCTTTCAGGATCGCTTCCGCCATTTCGGCAAGAGAGGCTGCGGGAGCATAGTATGCGGATCCGTTCCCCAGCAGGTTAACAATCTCGGCTCCCCCTTTGCGGGTCCGCTCGACGATCTCTCCGATCCGTTCAGCAGGCAGGAGCGTTTCAAGAGGAATGCCTCCAGCGTAAGAATAACGGACCAGCGGAACCATGTCGTCACCATGTCCTCCCAGGACGAATCCGGTGACATCCTTGACCGAAAGATTCAATTCTTCTGCGACAAACGCCCGGAAACGTGCCGTGTCGAGCACGCCAGACTGGCCGATGACACGTTCTTTCGGGAGACCGCTCTCCTTGAAAACCGTATAGGTCATTGCATCCACCGGGTTTGTCAGCACGAGGATGATGGTGTCGGGAGAATGCGCGATCACTTCTGAGGTAACCGCCTTCATGATTTTCCGGTTAGTCTTGACGAGATCGTCCCGGCTCATCCCGGGCTTCCTTGCCATGCCCGCCGTGATAATGACCAAGTCCGATCCTTTTGTCTTGCCATAGTCTGAAGTTCCTGTGATCCTGGCATCAAAACCCAGGACAGGAGCAGCTTCGGCCATATCGAGCGCCTTTCCCTTAGTCGGGTTTTCCATGTCTGGGATGTCGACAAGAACCACATCCCCCAACTCTTTCTGGGCAAGAAGAAATGCTGTTGTCGCTCCGGTGAATCCTGATCCTATTACTGAGATTTTTCTGCGTCTGATGGTCATTGTATCTTCCTCCTTTTGAAACAGGTCTGCTTTCGGCGAAATTTCAGCATGAAAAAAGAGAGGAGCCGGGGCTCCTCTCTTACCATTTCCCGTTATTCAGCCGAAAATGCCTGAACAGATCAAAGGTTTTTGATCAGTTCATCAGCAAACTCGGAAGCTTTAACTTCTGTCGCACCATCCATCAGACGCGCGAAGTCGTAAGTGACGACTTTCGATTCGATCGTCTTCTCGATGGAAGTTGTGATGAGGTTTGCCGCTTCGTTCCAGCCGAGGTGCTCGAGCATCATGACGCCGGACAGGAGAACCGAAGACGGGTTGACTTTGTCGAGGCCCGCGTATTTCGGTGCTGTACCGTGTGTCGCTTCGAAGATCGCATGGCCGGTCTCGTAGTTGATGTTCGCACCAGGTGCGATACCGATGCCGCCGACCTGCGCAGCAAGCGCGTCGGAGATGTAGTCGCCGTTCAGGTTCATTGTCGCAACGACGTCGAACTCTTTCGGGCGTGTCAGGATCTGCTGAAGGAAGATGTCGGCAATAGCGTCTTTGATGATCAGTTTGCCAGCAGCTTCAGCATCGGATTGTGCTTTGTTCGCAGCATCCGTGTCTTGCTCTTCCTTGATCTTGTCGTACTCGTTCCAAGTGAAGACCTTGTCGCCGAACTCTTGCTCAGCCACTTCGTAGCCCCAGTTCTTGAACGCGCCTTCCGTGAACTTCATGATGTTGCCCTTGTGTACGAGTGTGACAGACTTGCGGCCTTCTTTGAGTGCGTACTCGATCGCAGAGCGGACGAGGCGCTTCGTGCCTTCTTCGGAAACCGGCTTGATGCCGATACCGGATGTTTCAGGGAAGCGGATGTTCTTGACGCCCATTTCGTTTTGGAGGAATTCCACAACTTTGTTTACTTCATCTGTACCCTGCTTGTACTCGATGCCGGCATAGATGTCTTCAGTGTTTTCACGGAAGATGACCATGTCTGTATGTTCAGGGTGCTTGACCGGCGAAGGAACGCCGTCAAAGTAGCGCACTGGACGCACGCATGCGAACAGGTCGAGTTCCTGGCGAAGTGCGACGTTCAGGGAACGGAAGCCGCCGCCGATTGGAGTCGTCAGAGGACCTTTGATTGCGATGAGGTACTCGTCGATCGTTTTCAGCGTTTCTTCAGGGAGCCAGTTTCCTGTTTCGTTGAAAGCCTTCTCGCCTGCAAGCACTTCTTTCCAGACGATCTGCTTCTTGCCGTCGTATGCCTTCTCAACCGCTGCCTCGAGGACGCGGGAAGCTGCATTCCAGATGTCAGGGCCTGTGCCGTCACCGATGATGAACGGGATGACAGGTGCATCAGGTACGTTCAGTTTACCGTTGGATACTGTGATTTTTTCACCGTTTGCCATTGTAGCATTCCTCCTGATTCTATCTTCTTCACAAGTAGGGGACGGCGGATGCCGTCCCTATCATTGTACACTATTTCACATACAATTAGCGTTCGTTTACCGGAACATAGGATTGCATTCCCGGACCTACATACTCCGCACGCGGACGGATCAGGCGGTTATTCGAATATTGTTCGAGGATGTGCGCGATCCAGCCCGACATGCGGGACACTGCGAAAATCGGAGTGAACAGGTCGTGGTCAATGCCGAGCGAGTGGTAGACCGATGCCGAGTAGAAGTCGACGTTTGGAGGCAGGTTCTTCTGGCCCGTCACGAGTTCTTCAATTTGAGTGGACATCTTGTAGAGGTCTTCCTGCCCTGTGAGGCCGGTTAGCTTCTCGGACATTTCACGCAGGTGCTTCGCACGCGGGTCGCCCTTGCGATAGACACGGTGGCCAAAGCCCATGATCTTCTCTTTATTGTCCAGTTTTTCCTGGATATAAGATTCAACCTTGTCCGGGGATCCGATCTCGGTGAGCATCTTCATAACCTGTTCGTTCGCGCCGCCATGCAGAGGTCCTTTAAGCGCGCCGATTGCTGCAGTCACGCCGGAATAGATGTCGGAAAGCGTCGCGACACATACACGTGCGGTGAATGTGGAAGCATTCAGCTCGTGGTCTGCATGGAGGACAAGAGCTTTGTTGAATGCTTCTTCTTCGATCGCTTCAGGCTCCTTGCCGTTCAGCATATAGAGGAAGTTCGCAGCGTAGCTGAGTTCCTTCTTTGGAGCTACCGGCTCCTCGCCTTTTCGGATGCGTGAAAATGCAGTGACGATTGTTGCGACTTTGGCCTGCAGCTCGATGGCCTTCTGGTAGTTCGCCTCGTCGGACATGTCTTCCGCTTTTTCATCATACAATCCCAAGAGCGAAATCGCCGTGCGAAGTGCTGTCATCGGGTGCACATTGTTGATCGGATAAGTCTTGAAGTGGTCGAGCACTTCCTGAGGCACAGCCATATTATCCGCAAGTTGCTGTTTTAGCTCGGATAGCTCGTCCGCTTTTGGCAGGCGTTTGTGCCAAAGAAGATAAACAACTTCTTCGAAACTTGCATGATTTGCCAGATCATCGATGTCATAACCGACATATGTAAGTGTATCGTCGATGATGGAACTGATGGAAGACTGGGTAGCTACTACCCCTTCTAGTCCGCGTGTTGCAGTCATAGCAATCTCTCCTTTTTTCCCTGTAATGCCGTCATCCGGACATAAAAAAAACCGGAGTCTGGCCAATATTCAGCTTGTACTATCTGATTAAACGCTTACAAGAACATTATAATCATTTCTAACATTTTTGTGAATGGATATGCCTGATTTTCTTTTACTGCGGGCCAGAATCAGCAAAAAGAAGGCTAAAGCATCAAAAAAAGAGGCTGAGAACAGGAGGGTGAAAAGGTGAAAAGCGGAATCAAATTCCAAAACGGGCTCAAAACATATGGTCCGGTCGCTGCCGGAGCAGCCCTCTGCTTTCTGTTGCCGCAGCTGTCGCTCGCCATACTTGCAGGCTACATCGCTGCTCCCGCAGTTTCCTTTATGAAAGAGCGTCTCCGAATCCCTCTTCCGGTTGCCGCCATTGTGGCAGAACTCCTGATATTGGTGTCTGCAGCATTTGCCCTGCTGTTCGCGCTTCAGCAGATCATCATCGCTTTGCCGGCAATCCGTGCTGCCCTTTCTTCTATGCACTTCGAGCACCCGGTCGCTTCTGAGTGGCTTATTTACGCAGAAACAGCTTTGACTGCAGCCGGTGACCGGCTCATCGACTCGTCTGCGGGCATGGTACAAACCGCATTCAGCCGTGTATTCTCTTTTATCCTTTTCCTGCTCGCCTTCTACTTCTCTCTTTACGAATCAGCCAGGGACCGCTACTGGTTCCTTGCCGCTCTTCCTGCGGAGGCCAGAAAAAAAGCGAAAGGAATGTTCCGTGAAGGCGGGAGCCTCTTTGGAACATTCCTCTTCGTGGAGATCAGGCTGATCTTGCTGACATTTGGCATACTGAGCATCGGACTTGCTGCACTCGGTTTCGGATCTCCGGTCGGAAGGGCGTTTCTCATCGCCCTCGCAGACAGCTTGCCGTTTCTTGGCGTCGGCATCTTCCTGATCCCAATGGCTGCCTACTACCTGCTGAGCGGAAGCCCGCTTCTCGGTACAGCGCTGATCATACTCTATGTTTTTGTGATGCTGACCCGGCAGATCGCAGAATCACGGATGTGGGCAGCCACGTTCCAGCTGCGACCGTCCCAAACCTTTTTCATCACGGCTGCGTCCATCCTGCTTTTCGGACTGGCCGGGATCATATTGAGCCCGATCCTGCTGTTTGTGGCGGCCCGCATCAAAAAAATGCCGGCGTTTAGCGGATGATGACCACATTGCCTTTTTTCATCTTCTTCCTGATCTGGCGGTAGAGAAGCGGTTTCAATGCTTTTCTGGCTGCCGGTAAAAGGAACACAAGACCGATCAGATCGGAAATAAAACCGGGAAACAAAAGCATGAGTCCTGCAGCCAGGATAAACAAACCATCCAATGCCGCATCTCCCGGCGGAAGTCCTTCCTCTGCCTTTTTGCGGATCTCCTGCCATGCACGCAGCCCTTCACGCTTTGCAAGAAAACTCCCGGCAGCCGCAGTAAGCAGTATCAATAGAATCGTTTCAAATACACCGATCTGGCTTCCCGCGTAAAGAAGGACCGCCAGCTCGGCCGTCGGAACCGCGATAAACAAAAGGAACAGCCATTTCAAAATGCAAAATCCTTTCGAAAGACGCCCTGCCATTCCGGCCAGGGCGTCTAGTTTTCTTGTTCTGATTATAGCACGGAAGCATGACCGTTGTAGACTACGCCGGCTTCGGCATCGATTGTAAGATCCTGTCCGTCTTCAATATCGGTCATCGCGTTTTTCACGCCGATGATGACCGGAATGCCCACATTCAGGCCGACGACGGCAGCATGGCTGGTCAGTCCGCCTTCCTGTACGACCATGCCTGCACACTGTTCGATGGCCGGCATCATGTCACGGTCTGTTCCATATGTCACGAGAATCTTGCCTTTCGTATCGCGGGCAAGCGCTTCTTCCGCATTCCGGACAACGACGGCTTCGCCAAACGCGACCGCCTTCCCGATACCCTGGCCTTTCGCCAGAAGATCACCGATAACATGGATCTTCATCAGGTTGGTCGTGCCCGCTTCACCGACAGGCACACCGGCTGTAATGATCACGACATCTCCATGAGTGACGTATTTATGCTTGATGCTTTCCTCGACAGACGTCTCCAGGATGGCATCAATGGATTTCACACGCTCGCCGACAATCGGATAAACACCCCAGACAAGCGTGAGCCTGCGTGAGCATTCGTCTGAAGCCGTCACTGCAATGATCGGGCAGCCCGGACGGTATTTCGCGATCATCTTGGCTGTCTGCCCGCTCTCGGTTGGTGCGATGACGGCTTTGACATTCAGGTTGACCGCCGTATAGGCTGCGGCCTGTCCGATCGAGTCGGTCATATTGCCCTGTTTTTCGCGGCGACGTGTTGAAATGACCGAACGGTAATCAACGGCAGCTTCCGCTGTCTTTGCAATCCTGTCCATCGTCCGGACGGACTCTGCCGGATATTGTCCCGCTGCAGTTTCTCCAGAAAGCATGATCGCATCCGAGCCGTCAAGAATGGCGTTCGCCACGTCGCTCGCCTCCGCACGTGTCGGGCGGGGGTTGCGCTGCATCGAATCCAGCATTTGCGTGGCGGTGATAACCGGTTTGCCCGCCTGGTTGCACTTTTCGATCATGCGCTTCTGCACAATCGGAACTTCCTCCGCCGGAATCTCCACTCCCAGATCGCCTCGCGCGACCATCAGTCCATCCGAGACTTCGAGGATGGAGTCGAGGTTATCGACCCCTTCCCTATTCTCGATCTTCGGGATGATCTGGACATGGCCGGCGTCGTTTTCCTCCAGCAGCTTTCTGATTTCCATGACATCGGAAACCCTGCGTACAAAGGAAGCCGCGATAAAGTCGACCCCGTTCCTGATCCCGAACAGGATATCAGATGCATCTTTATCCGTGATGCCGGGAAGCTGGACCGACACGCCAGGGACATTCACCCCTTTTTTATCTTTCAGGGTGCCGGCATTCCTGATGATCGTCCGGATGCGGCCGGCTTCAGGATCTGACTCCCTGACTTCCAGCTCGATCAGTCCGTCGTCAAGCAAAATGGTGGAACCGGCATGCACATCTTCAGCCAGTTTGTCATAAGTGACCGAGAAACGGTTGGTGTTCCCGACCACTTCCGTCATCATGATATCGATTTCCTGCCCGTTCTCCAGCTCTATGGCTCCGCCTTCCATCTTGTGGGTACGGATCTCAGGGCCCTTCGTGTCCAGGAGAATTCCGACTACACGGTTCATCTTCCTGGCCGCCTTGCGGATGTTTTCAATCCTGGCCCGATGTTCTTCATGATCACCATGCGAGAAGTTGAGGCGCGCCACGTTCATGCCTGCGCCGATCAGCTGCTCCAGCATCTCCGGCGATTCACTAGCCGGTCCGATTGTACATACGATTTTTGTCTTCCTCACATCGCTCGCCCCAATCCTTTAGATCGATAGTTCTTTCGAAAGTTCATACAGGCCGTCTTCCATGCCTTCCCTTCTGCTGAATACTTCCGTTAAAGGATAGTCTATCACTGCGTGGTTTCGCATGCCAACGGCGACACCCGTCTTACCCTCGATCAGGACTTCGACAGCCCTTGCACCGAACTTCGATGCCAGTACCCGGTCGCGCCCGGTCGGGCTTCCTCCGCGCTGAATATGGCCCAGTACCGAGACTCGGGTCTCGATATCCGCAGCTTCCTTGAGTTGGCCGGCGAGAGCATGTCCTGTCATGACACCTTCTGCAACAATCAGGATGCTATGCTTTTTGCCGCGGCCGGTCCCTTGCCGGAGCCTGGAAATGATTTCTTTGATGTCATGGGGCCGTTCAGGGATCAGAATAGATTCCGCACCGCCGGCTACCCCGGCCCAGAGCGCCAGGTCTCCCGCATCGCGGCCCATCACTTCGACGATGAACGTCCGCTCATGCGAGGTGGCGGTGTCCCGGATTTTGTCGATGGCATCGATCACAGTGTTAAGCGCCGTATCGAAACCGAGCGTATAGTCCGTGCCCCTGATGTCGTTGTCGATCGTACCCGGCACGCCAACACATGCAAATCCCAATTCCGAGAGTGCCTGGGCACCCCTGAATGAGCCGTCCCCGCCGATGACGACAAGCCCTTCGATTCCCCGTTCACGGAGCTGGCGGAGTCCTTCCGCCTGGCCCTCCGCTGTCTTGAATTCAGGGCATCGGGATGAATGCAGCATCGTTCCGCCCCGCTGAATAATATCTCCGACGGAGCCGGCATCCAGCTGCTCGATTTTTCCTTCAATCAGCCCCTGGAAGCCGTTGTAAATTCCAAATACCTCAAGTCCCTCATGGATCCCTTTACGGACTGCGGCACGAATGGCAGCGTTCATGCCGGGGGCGTCTCCTCCGCTAGTCAGAATTGCAATCTTATTCATTCGGGCACCTCCCGATCAAATCTTTATTTTTCGCCTTCTTCATATACCCCGATATCGCGGAATTTACGGTATCTGTCCTCGATTACCTGGTTCCTGTCCATCGGGCAAAGCTGTTCCATTGAAGATCGGAGTGCCTCCCCGATGGCGTTTGCCTGTGCCGCAGCGTCCCGGTGAGCGCCACCCATGACTTCGGGAATGACCTCATCGATGATGCCCATTTCTTTCAGGTCGGCTGCGGTGATTTTCATCGCTTCTGCTGCCTGCTGTGCAAGGGCGGCGTCTTTCCAAAGAATCGATGCAGCCCCTTCCGGAGAAATAACGGAATAGGTCGAGTTCTCAAGCATGTGAATATGATTGGCCACACCAAGGCCGAGCGCGCCTCCGCTCCCGCCTTCGCCAATCACGACGCTGATCACCGGAATACGGAGCCCCGCCATCTCAACCAGATTTCTCGCGATTGCTTCGCTCTGTCCGCGCTCTTCGGCTGCCTTTCCGGGATAAGCGCCTTTCGTGTCAATAAAGCAGATGATGGGGCGTCCGAACTTTTCTGCCTGCTTCATGAGGCGGAGCGCTTTCCGGTAGCCTTCAGGGTGCGGCATTCCGAAGTTTCGCCGAATATTTTCCTTTGTATCTTTGCCACGCTGATGGCCGATGACGGTCACCGGCGTCCCGTCGAACGATGCAACACCTCCGACAATGGCGGCGTCATCTCCATATGAACGGTCGCCATGCAGCTCAATGAAGTCCTCAAAAAGATAATCGATATAATCCAGCGTTGTCGGACGCTCGGGATGACGTGCAACTTGGACACGATCCCATGCACTCATATTCCCGTAGACATCCGATTCAAGCTTCTGCAGACGATCTTCCAGGCTCTTTATTTCATCGCCCATATCTACATGGGCATCATCCGTAATATTCTTCAGTTCTTCAATTTTCTCTCTAAGCCGTACAACCGGCTCTTCAAAAGGCAGCGGCTTCACCATTTCAGCGTGCCTCCTTCGTATGAAATCCGATCAATGCGGAAAGTGTCTTCTTCATCTCCGAACGGTGGACGACGGCATCCAGCTGTCCGTGCTCCAGAAGAAATTCAGCCGTCTGGAAGTCTTCCGGAAGCTTTTCCCGTACCGTCTGCTCGATGACCCGCCGGCCAGCAAACCCGATCAGCGCCTTGGGTTCAGCTAAGTTAATATCGCCGACCGACGCGAAACTTGCAGATACTCCGCCCGTTGTCGGATGGGTCATGACCGAGATGAAAAGAAGGCCCCGATCGGCATGGCGGGAAAGTGCAACACTCGTCTTCGCCATCTGCATCAGCGAAAGGACGCCTTCCTGCATCCTGGCACCTCCGCTTGCCGTGAAGATGATAAACGGAATGCCTTCGTCCGTCGCTTTTTCAATGGCGCGGGTGATTTTCTCACCGACGACAGAACCCATGGAGCCCATCCGAAAATGGGAGTCCATGATCGCGACTGCAGTCCGTTGGCCGTTGATTTCACCGATGCCCGTGAGCACCGCTTCATTCAGGCCTGTCTTCTCTGCATCGGCATTCACCTTTTCTTCGTATGAAGGGAAGCCGAGAGGATTGACTGTTTTCATCCCTTCGTCCATCGGAACAAAGGATTCTACATCGAACAGGCATTCCACCCTCTCGTATGCCGTCATTTTATAATGATGTCCACAGTCCGGACAGACTTTATCACATTTCATCAGATCCTTCGTTAGAACAATGGACTTGCATTCCGGACACTTTGTCATAAGTCCTTCCGGTACATCCTTCGATGCGTCAGACGGGACTGTCATGTATCGCTTTTTATTTTTTTTGAACATCTCTCGGATGATTGCCATCGGTATTCCCCCTTTGAGCGTGTACAATTGCGGTCCAGCGGTCATAGGCCGCCACCGCCTCTTCTGTTTCGCCGCTCCTGATTTTCCTGAGCATACATGCGATCTCGGTCCGTTCGTCAGACCCTGCCTCGCCCGTATACGGCTTCCCTGCATATTGGTAGAGCAGATGCCAGATTTTCAGGGACAGCCGGTTGCCGGATGCGATCAGCACTTCACGTACAATGTCCTCCCTCAAATAAGGGGCCTCCGATTCCGCTGCTGCGATCAGCCCCGTCCATAATGGCAGGTTCCGGGTCTCCTCATCTGCCGAAGCCGAGCGGACCGCTTCTTTTTCATGAATCTGCATCGTCGCCCTCACATCTTCGAGAGACTTCGGCTCCTGCATGATGAAGGCGGCCAGCACTTCGACAAGCTGATGTTTGCGGAAGTCGGACAGAAATGTTCCTTCTCCCTGCCTCGATTCGATCAGCCCGAGCAGCTCCAGACTCCTCAGAGCTTCCCTGATCGTAGAACGCCCGGTACCGAGCCGCTCGGCCAGAACCCGCTCGGAAGGCAGCTTATCTCCTGCCAGAATATTTTCATTCCTGATAAGGGTGCGTAATTCCTGCACCACTTCAAGAAACATTTTGCGGGACGGTTTGGTTTCGGTCATTGTCGCGCTCCTTGTTTACCATTTAATTCAAAGTGGTCTGACCACTCGTCTACAGCATAACGGAAACCGAAAAACGAGTAAAGAAAAAACTGTACAGAACCCTGTACAGTCAAAGTGGCCTCAGCCTTCGATATTTTTAACAATCACCTGCAAACGGCCGTTGCGCATTTCCGCCTGGCCGGAAAGCCGGATGCCTGCCTCTTCATTGAGCAGCCGGTTAAAAGTGGCGTACTCCTTTGGAAACACGGTGCATTCAACTTCTCCGGTGTCGTCCTGGAGCCTGAAGAACGCCATCGCCTCCCCTTTTTTCGTACGGATCCGTTTGATGTCATCGATGATCCCTGCGACGCGCACCCGGCCGCTGCCCCCTCCAAGGGCCGCAACGTCTGCATATTGTCCCGGGCTCTGCGACTTCAGCCTGGCAGCAGGGTGCTGCGATACATAGAATCCGAGTGTATCTCGCTCGTATTGGAGCTTCAGTGCTTCCGGGAGCGTCCCGGCTTCAGAGTACTTCTGCCGTCCGAATGATGCAGTGTCTCCTCCGAACAGGTCATCCTCTTCTGAAGGCCTGACGAGATTCGCATAGGTTTCAGCGGCCGCAATCGAAGCAAGCAGGACTGCCCGGTCGGGATGGAAGTCATCAAGCGCACCGGAACGTGCGAGCGGTTCGGCCGCACCACGGGTGAAATGGGCACCCGATAGGGCCACCGCCATGTCGAACAGATCCTCCCATTGGCCCGTCCGCTTTCTTGCGTCCAAGAGTTTCCTGATGAACGGTGCAGGTACGCCCTTGATGCCTGAGAGCCCATATCGGATCGCTCCGTCTTCCACCCGGCACGCATATCCGCTTTTCAGGACGGATGGAGGCAAGATGCGGATTCCTTTCGACCGGATTTCGCCGACGAGCTTTGAGACCCGATCCGCGTCCCCCGCCGCCTGTGAAAGCAGGGCCGCGTAGAAGTATGCCGGCTCATGCGCTTTCAGGTAGGCCAGGCGGAATGAGATCAGCGAATAGGCCACCGCGTGGCTTTTCGGAAAGCCGTAATCTGCAAATCTGACGATGTAGTCGTAGACCATCGTGGCGGAGCGACGGTCGTATCCGCGGGATTCCGCCCCCCGGACAAAGTGCTCCCGTTCCCGCTCCAGAATCTCCCGCTTTTTCTTGCTGACGGCACGGCGGAGAATGTCCGCTTCGCCCATTGTAAATCCTGCCATCCTTACGGCAATCTGCATGATCTGTTCCTGGTAGACGATGATGCCATATGTTTCCTCCAGAATAGGATCGATATCCGGGTGGATGGACGGGACGCGCTCTTTACCGTGCATCCTGCGCTCGAACACCGGGATATTATCCATAGGTCCGGGGCGGTAGAGCGCATTGATAGCGTATATGTCACTAAAACGTTCAGGTTTCAGCTTTCTCAGTGTATCCCGCATTCCGGCGGACTCAAATTGGAAAATGCCCGTCATGTCACCCGACTGGAACAGTTGGATCGTCGCCGGGTCATCCAAGGGGATCTTGCCAAAATCCAGTTCGAGATTGCGGTCATAACGGATCATGGAGCGGATCCGGTCGAGCAGCGTGAGGTTCCTGAGACCGAGAAAGTCCATCTTGAGAAGTCCGCGCTCCTCCACTTCCTTCATCGGCCACTGTGTGAGATAGATACCTTCAGAGCCGCCCGTCAGAGGAACCGCCTCCACCAGCGGTACAGGAGAAAGAACAACACCTGCGGCATGGGTTGATGCATTTCTCGGGATGCCTTCAAGCGCGAGTGCGGCTTCCAGCCACTTTTGTCTGAGCTCTGCACTTTCAGCCCACCGTGCCAACGGAGATCCCGGAGCGGCCGCCTGTTCCAGTGTCATGCCCGGTCGCCCCGGTATCATCTTGGAAATTTCCCGCTGCTCCGCTTCAGGAAAACCGAATACCCGCGCTGTACTCCTCGCAGCTGCACGCGCGGAAAGAGTCCCGAACGTGATAATCTGCGCCACGTGGTCGCGTCCGTATTTTTCTGCGACATACTCAATGACTTCGTGGCGGCGGTGGTCCGCGAAATCCACGTCGATATCGGGCATGCTGACCCTCTCCGGATTGAGGAATCGCTCAAAGATCAGTCCATAGGCAATAGGGTCGACATCGGTGATCCGGAGTGCATAGGCGACAAGGGAGCCTGCCGAGGAACCGCGTCCCGGACCCGTAAGAATACCTTTGGAAGCTGCATGGGAGATGAAATCAGCCGTGATCAGAAAATAGTCCGAGTAGCCCATCGAAAAAATGACATTCAGTTCATGCTCAAGCCGTTTCCCATAAATGTCCGGCACGGATCCTAGGCGCTCCTGCAACCCGTCCAGACAGTCACGGCGGAGCCTTCCGTCCGCCGTCTCCCCCTCTCCAAGCGGGTACTTGGACATGAGGCGCTCCGCCTCCGGAACCGTATCACTGCAGGACATCAAAAGCGCATATGTCGCTTCCAGCCATTCCGGATGATCGCCAAACCGTTCCAAGAGCTCATCCGGCATCGGTAATTGGGCATCAGGCAGATCGGCAAGACTGTTTTCCGACAGCTTTCCTCCCTCGTCGATCAGCCGCGCGACCCGGTAGGCGAATGCATCGGCCGGCCGCAGGTAGCGGGCGACTGCCACCGCACAAACTGCAAGCCCGGATGAATCCGCAAATTCCGTCCAAAGGTCCTCATCGGGATTCTGCCTGTTAGCAGGCCTGGAAATCCCGACCCATACGCGATCCGGGCCGCCTGATTCCAGAGCCTGCTGCATGGCGCTTTGCGGATCGCCTTCAGCCATTGCGCCAGGATCAAAGACGACCAGACACCCACGGCCGTATGCCCTCATCCAGGCCAACGGCAGCGTCTCCCGTTCCCTGACCGAAAGGGCACTGCTCATCTTTAGGAGATTCTGGTATCCCCCGTCATCTTTCGCATAAATAAAAGCCGGCAGAACGCCGGCTTCCGTCTCGATCTGTACACTGAGTCCGATGACGGGCCGGATGCCCGCGGCTTTCACCGCCCGGGCAAATGGCAGGACGCCGTACAGCTTCGTATTGACGATTGCCGCCGCACCAGCTCTCCGCTCCTTCAGCGCTGCCGGGAGCATAACGGTCCGGATGATGCTCTGCAGCGGATCATCCGATGTCATGATCTGTGCATATGCGATGTCCATCCCGATCCCTCCCTTGTTATGATCTGAAAAGTTCCCTCAGGGCTTCTGCGGCAAGCTCGGCTTCCGCCCAATCCTTCGCTGATGCGCCGGCAGCGAGCGCATGGCCGCCTCCTCCGAACCGCCGTGCCAGATCGTTGACGACAGGACCCTTGGACCGGAACCGCAGCCGGATCTGGTCTTCCTCTTCGACGAGGAAGACCCAGGCGATCAGCCCCTTGACACCGCCTGGCACTCCCACCAGTTTTGCCGTGTCCGAAGCAGTGACGCCAAACTCGTCCATCGTCTCTGACGTGATCTTGACCACACCCACACCGTTGTCCACTTCGAGATTCTGAAGGATATAACCGTTCAGCCTCAGAAGCGGCGCATCCATCTCGTACATGGCATTGTGGAGAGATGGCCGGTCAAAGCCGTGTGACACAAGCTCAGCCGCTGCAAGGAATGTCTCCGGTCCGGACGATGGATGCAGGAAGCGGCCGGTATCACCGATGATGCCCGCGTAAAGCAGGCGGGCGGCTTCCTCACTCATCTTCCAGCCGTGCGATTGTTCCCCTTCCTTGAACAGCCTGTAAATCAGCTCGCTTGTTGCACTTGTCTCGGGCTCCACCCAACGCAAGGTGCCGTACCGATCATCATCTGGATGGTGGTCTATCTTGATGAGCTCGGCCCCTTTGCCATAATGGCCGCCATCGATCCTTGCGGTATTCGCCGTATCGGTCACAATGACCAGAGCGCCTTCATAGTCGGCCTCTGTCACTTCATCCGGACTGCCGAGGTAGTCCAGCGAGAAATCATGGTCTCCGGCCGCAAAAACCTCTTTGCCCGGATAATTGTCACGAATCAGCGTTTTCAGCCCGAGCTGGGATCCGTAAGCATCGGGATCCGGCCGCACATGCCGATGGATGATGACCCTATCGTAGCGTTCAATTGTGTCAATGATTTGTCGTTTCAAGCTTGTTCCCCCCATCCCACGGTCTTTTCCCTTCGCAATCCGGCAAAAATCGAGATACAATGAGAACAGTTTTGCTTGACCGGAGGGATTCGATGCTTAATCTGATTTTAACCGCACTCATTATTTTCGCGGCGGTTGCCTACTTGTATTTCAAGACGAAACAGTTCCGCACGACTCTTCAGGCGGAGCGGCAGTACCATCGGAGCAGCGCTTCAGCCGCACTTGGGGCGTTTATCATGCTGTTCGGCGTGAGCCAGCTGTTCCTGTTCGGCGGATTGGCCGTTTACCTGGTCTCCGCAGTATTCGTCCTGCTCGGGCTTTATGTCTTTGTCCATAACTTCAAGGCGAGAAAGCACTATGCCGGCTTCCTTGAAGAGGAAAGACGTCTGAATGAAAAGTGATGCACATCTGTGCATCACTTTTTTTATCGTTCAAATACTTGGAGCATCATCATCGCCTTGCCGACGATCACGTCACCGCTATGCACAGTAAACTCCATCTTGGCAAAGTGCCGGCTCATATCAAGCAGTTCCGGTCTGATCCGGACTGTAGAGCCGAGTTGGACATGTTTCATGAAATAGACCGACATACTTTCAATGACGCTTTCTCCGCGCTTCCGCTTTTTCAGGAATTGATCGGCCGCCTCGGAAAGCATGATCGTCAGTGCACCGTGTGACAGTGACCCAAGCGGGTTTGTCATCCGTGGTGTCACAGTAAAGAGAAGAGTCGACTCAGCTTCTTGGTCTTCCTCCATCTGCGAGCGCACAAGATCCTCGAAGGTATCGCCCTGATGGGGCTGACGCTGTGCGACCTGGAGCGCCTTCAGGACATCCTGGCGGCTGATTACCCCTACTAGCCTGTCCCCTGTCGAGACGACCGGCATCAGGTCGATTCCTTCCCAAATCATACGGTGGGCGGCCGATGCGACACTCATCTTCATCCCCGCAGAAATCGGCTTCGGGGTCATGACACGCTCAATCGGGACTTCGCCGTCCATCCCGATCACATCCTTCGCCGTAACAATCCCGACAAGCCGGCCGTTGCCGCTTGTCACCGGGAAAGCGCCGTGCGATGTTGTTTTATTGCGCGCATGAAAATCGGACACCAGGTCGTCAGCATCCAATGTCGCCGTCTGGCTGATCGGCACAATAATATCCTCTATGAGCAGGATGTCCTTTTCGATCAGTTGGTCGTAGATCGCACGATTGATCATCGTCGCCACGGTGAACGTGTCGTAGCTGGTTGAAATAATCGGCAGTTCCATCTCATCGGCAAGCTTTTTCACTTCGTCCGATGCATCAAACCCTCCGGTGATCAGCACTGCCGCACCTGCACGGATCGCATTGCCGTGTACTTTCAGGCGGTTCCCGACAATCAGCAAACTGCCCGGATCGGTGTAGCGCATCATGTCTTCCATCTGCATCGCACCGATAACAAATTTCGTCAGTGTCTTATGAAGGCCGTTGCGGCCGCCAAGCACCTGTCCATCAACGATATTCACCACTTCGGCGAAAGTCAGCCGTTCGATGTTTTCCTTCTTTTTCTGTTCGATCCGGATCGTCCCGACCCGTTCAATCGTATTAACGAGTTTCCGGTTCTCCGCTTCCTTTATGGCGCGGTAGGCTGTCCCTTCAGAGACAGACATCTCTTTGGCGACCTGGCGGACGGAAATCTTGTCGCCGACCGGCAGGCTCTCGATGTATTGCAGAATTTTCTCATGTTTTGTCGCCACGTCGTCACCTTTTCCCAACTTCTGATGATTCCATCTTACCATAGTGGCGGTGGCTGAAAAGTAAAAAGAACCCCTGAAGAACGGGGTTCCGCTTTGGCCGCTGAAATCTCGGACGGGACATTCGGACAAGGTCCGTGATCGAAAAATCCTCAAAAGTCCTGCGCTTCAATTGATTGGTTCAAAGTTCGATTGAGTCGCCTGCATTCATGATCCGGACTTCGGTACCGTCCACTAGCTCCTTGAATGATTCAGGATCCTGCCTGATCGGCGGGAAGGTGTCGAAATGGATCGGCACGGCGAGTTTCGGCTTGATGAGACCGACTGCATAAGCGGCATCCTCCGGTCCCATCGTGAAATTATCCCCGATCGGGACAAAGGCGATGTCCGCCGGGTGACGCTTTCCGATCAGCTCCAAATCAGAGAAGAGGCCGGTGTCACCGAGGTGGTGGACCGTCTTACCTTCCGCCGTGAACAGGATCCCCGCAGGCATACCGGTATAGATGATTTCCTGGCTGTCCTCCTTGATGAAGGAAGAACCGTGGAAGGCCTGGGTAAACTTCACTTTTCCGAAGTCAAATTGGTTCGCGCCGCCGATATGCATCGGGTGAACATTTACTCCTTGCCAGCCAAGCCAGACAGCCAGCTCGTTTGGCGCGACGACAAGAGCACCGGAACGCTTGGCGATATCAATCGTGTCACCCACGTGGTCCCCGTGCCCATGCGTCAGAAGGATGGCATCCGGATTTTCCTCGTCGGCCTTCAGGTCGGTTAACTCATTGCCTGTAATAAATGGATCGATCAGGATTGTATGGCTTTCCGTCTTGATCTTAACGACGGAATGACCGTGGTAGGATACTTTCATGAACGCATTCCCCTTTCACTGTTCGCTCCCGGCATGTTTCGACAGGGTGTGCGGCGAATCCTTCTTTTTGCTATGATGGATTCAAGCAGAAAGGCTGGTGTTCGCTTTGGAAAAGTTGAAGGAAATCAGAAGTTACATGGACGAAAACGGTATTGACACTGCGTTGATCACAACCCCGGACAATGTATTTTATCTTTCGGGCTTCAAGAGCAACCCTCATGAACGGCTTCTGGCAGTCGCGGTATTCCGTGATGCCGAGCCTTTCGTCATCGCGCCGAAGATGGAACTGCCGGACGTCCAGGCGGCCGGTTGGACAGGCGATGCAGTGGGCCATGAAGATACTGATGACGCATGGGAGATTGTCGCCCGTTCCGTCAAAGAACGGGGCATCGCTCCCTCCCTCATCGCGATCGAGAAGTCCCATATGAATGTCGAACGTTACGAACGCCTGAGAGAGCTTTATCCGGAAGCTGCATTCACAGGGCTCGACAGCAAGCTGAATGCAATGCGGAACATCAAGGATGAAGCCGAACTCGAAAAACTCCGCGAGGCCGCACGCCTGGCCGATTACGCGGTTGAAGTCGGCTGCCGTGAAATCGCGGAGGGCAAGACGGAATTGGAAATTTTGACGGCCATCGAATTCGAAATGAAGAAAAAAGGCGTATCTCATATGTCCTTTGACACGATGGTGCTGAGCGGCAAAAAGACGGCTTCCCCGCACGGCAAGCCAGGCAGCCGGAAAATCCAAAAAGGGGACTTTATCCTGTTTGACCTCGGGGTAGTCTGGGAAGGTTACTGCTCAGACATCACCAGGACGGTGGCATTCGGAGAACCGACGGCCGAAATGCGGGAAATCTATGAAACCGTCCGGCGTGCCGAGCAGGCTGCCGTCGAAGCGGTCCAACCGGGCATCCGTGCCATGGATCTCGACAAGACTGCACGTGATGTGATCACAGAAGCCGGCTACGGCGAGTACTTCACCCACCGTCTCGGGCACGGTCTCGGAATCTCAGTTCATGAATTCCCTTCCCTTCATGGTTCCAACGAGATGGAACTGGAGGAAGGCATGGTCTTTACAATCGAACCGGGCATCTATCATCCGGAAATCACCGGCGTCAGGATCGAGGATGACGTTGTTGTCACGGCCGACGGTGTAGAAGTTCTGACGCAATTCCCGAAAGAACTCCAGATCATCGGCTGATCACGTCGGCAGCCTGCAAAACGAATACAGCAATACAGCAAAACCGCCGAAGGAAAATACCTTCGGCGGTTTTGCATTCCTATTATTGAAGCAGCGAATCGACCGGGACGTATTCACGGCCCTGGTCTTCTGCAACAGCTTTGTAAGTTACATGGCCTTCTAGCGTATTGAATCCTTTGCGGAGCGCTTCATTGTCAAGCGCTGCCTGCTTCCAGCCTTTGTTGGCTATTTGGAGCGCGTATGGAACGGTGACGTTCGTAAGTGCCATTGTAGACGTCCGTGGCACAGCACCCGGCATATTGGCAACGGCATAGTGGACCACGCCATGCTTTTCGTATGTTGGAGCATCATGTGTTGTGATGCGGTCGGATGTCTCGAAGATCCCGCCCTGGTCAATTGCGATATCGACAAGCACGGAACCCGGCTGCATCGACTTGACCATTTCTTCCGTAACGAGCTTCGGAGCTTTCGCGCCAGGGATCAGGACCGCTCCGACGACGAGGTCCGCATCCTTTACCGCTTCTGCGATGTTGAAAGGATTTGACATAAGTGTCTGAATGTCGTTGCCGAACTGGTCATCAAGCTGGCGGAGACGCTCGGGGCTCAAGTCGACAACGGTCACTTCCGCTCCCATGCCGACAGCTACACGGGCAGCGTTTGCGCCGGCCATCCCGCCGCCGATGACGGCAACCTTTCCGCGCTGCACGCCCGGCACACCGGAAAGGAGGATCCCCTTTCCGCCGTGGATGCGCTCGAGGAACTGGGCACCGATCTGTGTCGCCATGCGGCCCGCCACTTCACTCATCGGTGAGAGAAGTGGCAGTGAGCGGTTCGGCAGCTGAACAGTCTCGTAGGCGATGCCGACGACTTTGTTTTCGAGCAGCGCCGCAGTGAGTTCTTCTTCCGGTGCCAGGTGGAGATAAGTGAAAAGGATGAGCCCTTCACGGAAGTATTGGTATTCGGATGCGACCGGCTCTTTAACTTTCATCACCATTTCCGCATCCCAGGCTTCGCGCGCTGATTCGACGATGGCCGCCCCCGCGTCGCGATAGTCTGTATCTGTGAAGCCGGAGCCTTCTCCCGCTCCCGTTTCAATCAGGACTTCGTGGCCCGCCAATTTCAGCGTTACCACTCCTGCAGGTGTCATCGCCACGCGGTTTTCATTGTTTTTGATTTCTTTTGGTATACCGATACGCATTTCCTAAACCCTCCCGTATGTCTATCCTTGGTTGTTGGGCAGAAGGACCGCTTGTCCCCTGTTTCTGCAGTTCCATCATACCACTCTTTTTTTGGGGCGGAAGCGCTTTTTATTTGAACCGCCACAATTTTGCCACTGTTCCCTCCAAGGCTATGCAGGATTCGCCAATGCTCACCCCGAAAAAGTACTATAGTAAAAAGTAGGGAGGGAACGATATGACATTAAATTACAAAAATCTGCTTGTTGCAGTAGATGGTTCGAAGGAAGCCGAATGGGCTTTCAAGAAGTCGGTCGGCATTGCAAAGCGGAACAACGCCACACTTAACCTCGTGAACATCATCGACACGCGTTCGTTTGCCGCGGTCGAGGCATATGATCGCTCCATTGCGGATCGTGCCCAGAAATTTGCTGATGAACTCCTCACCGACTACAAGAAGGAAGCTGAAGCAGCCGGTGTAAAAGATGTCAACATCGTTGTTGAATATGGTTCCCCTAAGACGATGATTCCTCGTGACATCTCCAAAAAGGTACACGCTGATCTGATCATTTGCGGTGCAACTGGCCTAAATGCCGTCGAACGCTTCCTGATCGGCTCAATTTCGGAGACGATTGTCCGCAGTGCCAAGTGTGACGTGCTCGTAATCCGGACAGAGGAACTGCCCGGTGAAGGGCCGGTTGCCGAATAACCCAAAAAGGGATGTGCAGCATACGCGCTGCACATCCCTTTTGTTATTTCTTTTGATAACCGTTTTCTTCAGCCCAAGCATCCACTTTTCCGAAAAAGGCAGTGACTGCATTGGCATTTTTCAGATCTGGCGCCTGCGCCAGCAATACTTCCGGTTTCGGTCCCGTCCGGCCGTCCGGTTTTCTTAGAAGCAGCAGGGTCTTGGCATTTGCGCGGTTCTTGAAGAGACCTTCCGGCAGCGCAATGACACCGAGGATCTCCGCCTCGTCTTTAAGGAATGTGTGGAGCTGAGTCGCAAATTCCGATTCAAACAAGTTCGCGGGCACGACAAAGATCCCGTGACCGCCTTTTTTTAGGTGACGCATCGACTGCTCTATAAACAGATGGTGAGCGTAGGAATGGCCTTCCTCCGCCCTAAGATTGTAATTCATCGCGTTTTCATCGTCGGGGTAATAACCGACCGGCAAGTCCGTGATAACAAGATCTGCCGGGTCGACCATGAGCGGACGAAGTGAATCCTGGTGATACAGGGTCACCGGCTGCGCCAGCAGGTCGGCAGAAGCAGCCGCGAGCTGAATCAGCAGATCATCGATCTCAGATCCGCTCGCCGCAGTACGTCCGTCCATGAAGTTCATGACAGTATACAGCAAGTTGCCTGTGCCGATTGCCGGGTCGAACAGGGTGATATACGGCTTGCCGCCTGAAAGCCGGTCTGCGAGGTAACCGGCAATGAGACCGATGGAATCCGGGGTCATCTGATGGTTCGGCTGGGCACTTTCTTTCATGCCCTTCAGCATGGCAAGCTGTAGGCCCTTTCGCACTTCTTCCTTTTCTGCCTGGTCCGCTTCGGGGGAAATTTTCCCGTCAGCCCATGCCCTTACTGTCTCAAGCACGGCTTCCAGATAAAGCGTCCCCTCTTTTTTTGATATCCTCTCGGCGTGCCCGTCGAGAAAGTTGAAGATCTGTTCTGTATTGGTTTCCATGGTCATCCTCCGCAAATGAGAAACCCACTCGCCGGAGTGGGTTTCGTTTTGTTTATTCCGCCAGTTTCTTGACTGCGTCGATGGCTTTGTCGTAGTCCGGGTGGTCTGTGCCTTCCGGAACATATTCGACATAGGCCACTTTGCCGTCCTTGTCGATTACGAAGACGCTCCGTGCCAGGAGGCGCAGCTCCTTCATGACAGTGCCGTACGCCGTGCCGAACGACAGGTCGCGGTGGTCGGAAAGTGTATGGGCATTGTCCAGGCCTTCCGATGCTTTCCAGCGCGCCTGCGCGAATGGCAGGTCTGCGGAAATCGTCAGAACCGTCACGTCATCGCCGAGATCGGTGACCGCTTCGTTGAAGCGTTTTGTCTGTGTCGAGCAGACGCCCGTATCGATCGACGGAATGACGCTGATGAGACGGATCTTCCCTTCCGTGTCTTTTAGCGTGAAGGGAGTCAGATCATTTTGGAGAACTGTAAAGTCCGGTGCCTCGTCACCCACATTGATTTCTGTGCCGAGGAGTGTAACCGGTTGTTGTTTGAATGTAACTTGAGCCATATTGCAACGCCTCCTTTTCACTCAGTGTACTAGAGTGCGTGACCGTCTTGCAAACGGTTCGCATAACCGCGTGGCCGCTCAGCCTTCCGGTAACGTTCTTCATGGATGACGAGTGTATCTGCGATATAGTCGTGCAACGCTTCCTTTTTCGGGGTGAAGCCGACCACGAGGTAGAGAACCGCCAATGTCTTGGAGAAATACCTGCCGATCCATTCGCGGAACAGGATCGTCTTCCAGTCCAGCGGCCCGCCATCCCTGCGGATAACCCGAATGCCGGTAACCATCTTGCCGACTGTCTGGCCGAAGTATTTCGTCATGAGGATGAAATACAGGAAGAAGACAGCGGCAGTCAGCAGATTGTACGGCGCATACCAGGCTTCAGGTGCAATCTCCAGACCTGCCAGCCTGAACAGCGGACGCACTGCCAGCATGCTGAGTGACCCGAGGACGATCAGGTCGATCAGATACGCCCAGAAGCGGATCCAGAACCCTGCATAGGCATGCTGGAATTCCTTCGGTTCAGGGAAGGATCCGGACAGATGACCGGTTCCTTGAATTGGTTCTGTCATTTGAATCCCTCCTCACTTTTTACCGTACAGGTACATCATGCGCGGCGAGTTATAGTCGGACAGCACCTGTCCGATGATGCGGCTTTCCAGATCCCCCTGGAAGAGCGACTGCATCTTTACCCCGAACATTGAGCCGAAGCCCGCATCCATACCGTATTCGAAAAGCTGGGCTTTATTCAGGTCATGGTCTTCCCGGAGCCCGGCAATTGCATCTTCCAGCCGGCCGGTTTCATCAGCCAGTTGAGCCTCGACTGCCTGCCCGCCGTTCATGATCCGTCCGTCCGCCCATTTCTTCACATCAGCTTCGCTCATTCCGCGGCCGGCCTCGATAACATCGACAAATCGCTCATACGAGTCGTTCAGCATCGTCTGAAGCATGTTCCGCTCTTCTTCCGTCATGTCTCTTGTCGGGCTCATGATGTCCTTGTACTCCCCCGATTTGATCGTGACAAAGTCGATGCCGTGCTCTTCCGCGAATCCGCCATAGTTGACGCTTTCCATGATGACGCCGATCGATCCGGTCAGGGTCTCCTTATGTACGAAGATCTTGTCTGCCGGTGCAGAAATGTAATAGCCGCCCGATGCAGCCATGCCGCCCATGCTCACATAGACAGGGATGTCCTTTTCTTCCTTGATTTCGACAAGCTTGTCATGGATATCCGACGATTCCACAACACCGCCGCCCGGAGAGTTCACATACAGGACCACACCCTTGACGGAATTGTCCTCCCGGATCATCTCAAGCTGCTCCATGAATGCCTGATGGTTGTATCCTGTTGCCGCAAACAACGGGGAGGCTGCACCCGTGTCCTGAATAATTCCGTCTACCCGGAGCAATGCGATCCGGTTCCTCGCGTCCCCGTCCTCAACGACCTGTTCCATTTGTCCGCCGGCAGACGCAAGACTGTCCTCCATCATCGTCTTCCAGTTCATGGTCATGATGGAAGATACAGTATTGATGCCCGCCGCGAAGACGAACAGAAGCACGGCCCCACCGAGGGCGATCCATCGTTTCATGTTCATGTGATTTCTACCTCCCTTTCCAACTCTCTATACGGTCAATAACCCCGGTGCGTTTCATTTTTCTTGGGCAAGCCTCATCTTTTTCATCATCCGGAACTTTGATACCGTCACCAGGATCAGTCCGGCCCAGATGAAGGAAAAGACGATCAGTTCAATTGCACCAAATGCCTCACCATAGACCACGACTCCCAGAAACAGCATCATCGTAGGCGCGATGTACTGAAGGAAGCCGAGCAGATACAGCGGCATGCTCTGTGCCCCTTTTGCGAAAAGGACAAGCGGGATAGCCGTCGCCGCTCCGGATAATACGATGAGCACGACAGTACCCGTGTCTGACTCGAAAAACACGAGCCTGCCGGATGTCTCCGCCCAGATCAGATAGATGATCGCTGCCGGCGCGATAAATGCCGTCTCGATCGTCAGTCCCCTTAGGGAATCAAGATGAATCGTCTTTTTTGCAAAACCGTAGATGGCAAAGGTTCCTGCCAGTCCGAGCGCCAGCCACGGAAACGTGCCATGTGAAACAGTGATGATCAGTACCCCTGTCAAGGCCAGCACAACGGCTGCTTTTTCCGGTGAAGACAACCGCTCCTTCAGGAAGACGATCCCGAGCAGGATCGACAAAAGCGGATTGATGTAATATCCCAGACTGGTCTGGACAATATGGCCGTTATTGACCGCCCAGATAAACAGGAACCAATTGCCTGAAATGATGACGGAAGCCCCGAATAGGCTCCAGAATGCCCGCTTGTTTTTCCAGAGAGCTTTCAGATCTATGGCCAGCTGCTTACCCTGTCCCAATAGCAGGACTACAACCCCCGTGGTGATGGACGCCCAGAATATCCGCTGGGCAAGAACTTCCCCGCTCGGCACATGACCGAGGGCTTTCCAATAAATCGGCAGCACTCCCCATATAAGGTAAGCGGAGGCCGCCCAGATGATGCCTGCTTTCTCCTTGTTTTCCAAGGACGGTCCCTCCTTTCTTGCGCTGCGTACGCACCAAACTAAAAAACCTCCCCGATGCAACCCGGGGAAGGTTTGACCTATGCCCATCCGATTGCGCCGGACGGAGAGGATAGTGAGGACGAGAGTCAGCTCATGGCTTCCTGCTTACGCAGTTCGACTCTCATGATCTTGCCTGAAGCGGTCTTCGGCAACTCATCAAGGAACTCGACCGCACGCGGATACTTGTACGGTGCCGTGACTGTTTTCACGTGCTCCTGCAGGCTCTTTACGAGTTCCTCGGAAGCTTCTTCCGGATTCCTGAGAACGATGAATGCTTTGACGATGCTTCCCCGGTCCGGATCAGGACTTGCCACAACGGCACATTCCTTGACTGAAGGATGCTTGGTCAGCGCATCTTCCACTTCAAACGGACCGATTGTATAACCCGACGAGATGATGATGTCATCGGCACGTCCCTCAAACCAGAAATAGCCGTCCTCATCCCTCTTGGCCCGGTCGCCCGTTACATAATAATCCCCACGGAACTGACGGCTTGTCCGCTCCGGATCATTCAGGTACTCCTTGAACAGCGCCGGCGTATCGACATGTACCGCAATGTCTCCCGCCTCACCGGCGGCGCATGGCTTTCCTTCATCATCGATGATTTCCACACGGTTACCCGGTGTTGGCTTGCCCATCGAACCCGGGCGCGCTTCCATGCCTTTCATCGTACCGACCAATAAAGTATTCTCGGTCTGCCCGTATCCGTCACGGACTTCGAGCGAGAACTCTCGGCGGAAGGTTTCAATCACTTCAATATTGAGAGGCTCCCCGGCTGATACGGCGCTATGGAGCGAAGAGAGATCATAGTCGCCCAATTGGTCCGTTTTTGCCATCAGCCGATACTCGGTCGGTGTGCAGCAAAGGACATTGACCCCGTACTGTCCGATGAGTTCCAGGTATTTTTTCGGCTCAAAGCGCCCATTGTAGACAAATCCTGTTGATCCGCTGCCGAGCACAGCCAGGAACGGCGACCATATCCACTTCTGCCAGCCGGGGCTTGCAGTCGCCCAGACAGTGTCTCCGTCTTCGATGCCGAGCCAGTTGGCAGCGGTGGTCCGCAGGTGAGCGTAGCCCCAGCCATGGGTATGGACAACGCCCTTCGGCTTGCCTGTAGTGCCTGATGTATAAGACAGGAACGCCATATCACTGCTTGACGTCTCTGCGGCGGCGAATTGGTCGGATGCCTTTTCCATTTCGTCGAGAAGCTGGATACCCTGTTCCGACTCGCCGACGATGAACAGCTCAACGCCGTCCATATGCCGGGCTTCCTTAAACTGATCGGCGAATGGGGCATAGGCGATAATCGCCTTGGCATCGCTATGCACGAGCCGGTAATCGATATCTGTCGCACGAAGCATTTCAGAACTCGGAATGACAACGATGCCGGCTTTTAGGGCAGCCACATAGGCCACATAAGCTTCGATCAGCCGGGGCATCATGACGATGACAACATCGCCTTTTCCGAGCCCATGTGAGACAAGCACATTCGCGCAGCGGTTTGCACGGGCCATCAATTCCCGGTAAGTCAGCTCCCGTGTTTCCTGGCCGTCTGTCCAGATCAGCGCCTTGTGCGCCGGATCATCGGCGTATTTTTCAAATTCCGAAGCCAGGTTGTACCGCTCCGGAGCAAGCAGGTCTTCTCTTTTCATGCCCAGTCACCCCTTTTCCATGTTCATATCCGATTATACGCCTAACATTTGAGCGTTTCAAAATAGAAATTGTATTCGGAATTTAGTATGTATCGGCCGGGATACCGCACACTTGATAAAAGCGGGGGAATAACTGCACAATTCAAAGACCGCCCGTCTTTGACGGGCGGCCTTCGCTTACATTATTGTTGGCCCTTCATTTGCTGCTGTGCCATCGAAACCAAACGCTTGGTGATTTCTCCGCCAACGGAACCGTTGGCACGCGATGTTGCGTCGGCACCCAGCTGAACTCCGAATTCCTGAGCGATTTCGTACTTCATCTGGTCAAGTGCTTGGCGGACACCAGGTACGAGAAGCTGGTTGGAATTATTGTTGTCGTTTGCCATGGATGTATCACCTCCTTGTGCTCATAGAATGTGCCGGAGGCAAATTATCATACGGCAGAATATCTGGAAATTAAATAGATCAGGCGGATAATCCGCGACTATGCCGCACACTTTATTCAGAAAGACCGGTATAAATTAAAGACCGCCCGTCTTGGACGGGCGGCCTTCGCTTACGTTATTGTTGGCCCTTCATTTGCTGTTGTGCCATCGAAACCAAACGCTTGGTGATTTCTCCGCCAACGGAACCGTTGGCACGCGATGTTGCGTCGGCACCCAGCTGAACTCCGAATTCCTGAGCGATTTCGTACTTCATCTGGTCAAGCGCTTGGCGGACACCAGGTACGAGAAGCTGGTTGGAATTGTTGCTGTTGTTGTTTGCCATGATGTATCACCTCCTTGTGCACATAGAATGTGCCGGAGACGGACAATCATACAGCGAAAAACAACGGGAATTTATGGCAGGTTACAGCAGCTCCGAAAACGGATCATCGTCTTTTTTAAGCGGCAAAACGATGACTTCCCGCTCCGCGACCGCTTTTTCAATCATCGGTCCGAAATCCGCATTGCCTTCATAATAAATGACTTTATCGGTTCTCGGTTTGGTTGCCGGATTGGATGGGGTGAAAATCGTGCAGCAATCTTCAAACGGCCGGATCGACGTTTCGTACGTCCCGATTTTTTCAGCGATGCTGATGATATCCAGTTTGTCCATCGCGATGAGCGGACGGAGCACCGGTGTTGCTGTCACTTCATTGATGGCGCTCAGGCTGGAAAGGGTCTGGCTGGCAACCTGCCCCAGGCTTTCGCCTGTGACAATCGCCTTGGCACCGATTTCTTCACGGACCCGGTCAGCGATTTTCATCATCATTCGCCTGGTGGTGGTCATAGTCAGTGCAGAGGGAACCGCATCCTGGACGGCCTGTTGGATTTCTGTGAAGTGGATGGTGTGCATCCGGATCCTGGTGCCGAACGCGCTCAGCCGTTCCGCAAGTTCCACGACTTTCTCCTTGGATTGCTCACTCGTGAACGGAGGGCTGTGGAAATGGATCACATCCAGCTTGAGTCCCCTCTTCATCATCAGGTAGCCGGCCACGGGGCTGTCAATCCCGCCCGAGAGCATGAGCAGTGCGTGTCCGTTGGATCCTGCAGGAAGCCCTCCTGCTCCCTGGATAGTTTTTGTGGAGAGGTAGGCACCGTCTTCCCGGATATCAATCAGCAGCCGGATTTCCGGTTTTTTCATTTTGACAATCAGATTCGGGAAGAGCGGAAGCAGATGAGCGCCCATTTCTTGTTGGAGCTCAATAGTTTTTAGCGGGAATGTCTTGTCTGCGCGCCTCACCTCGACCTTGAACGTCTTCCCTTCCGTATCCATTCCGGAAAGGATACGTTCCGCCGTCTCCTTGATGGTCTCAAGGTCAGCCCTGCAGCGGACCGCCGGGCTGAATGACTGGATACCGAAAACGTCCTGCAGGCGCTCCAGAGCCTCCTGGATTTCCCGGCCTTCATCGGCGATCAGATACATCCGGTCATGTTCCGACTTTACCTTGACCGATGGAAGGTCTTTTGTGATGCGTCGGATATTATCTCTCAGTTTTCTTATGAACACATTCCGGTTTTTCCCTTTTAATGAGAGCTCACCATAACGGATCATAATTTCGTGGTACATCATTTTCGGATCAAACCCTTTCTATCGTTTCCATGAATGTCGTAAATACTTCCTTGAATCTTGTGATGTCCCTTTCCGAATTCATCCGGCCGAAGCTGATCCGGATAACGCCGTGGCGATAGTCATCAGGAACACCCATGGCCTGTAGCACATGGCTTTCCTTGCGGCTCCTGGAAGAACATGCGCTGGATGTCGATACATAGATATCCTGTTCCTGAAGGGCATTGACGGCGATTTCTCCTTTAATGCCCCTGATCGCCACGGACAGGATGTGCGGGGCATTTTCTTCCGCACCCAGCACCATTACTTTGTCAAAGTCCCCGAAATACCTGACCAGTCCGTTTCTCCACTCTGCATAAGGTGCGCGGCCTATCTCTTCCGCAGCCAGCCGCATCGCCTTGGCGAGCGCTGCCGCATGGGCAACCGGAACGGTACCGCTCCGAAGTCCTTCCTGCTGGTTGCCTCCGAACAGGATCGCCTCCAAACCATGCCGTTTTTTTAGGATAAGTGCGCCTGAACCTTCAATACCGTGGATCTTATGGGCGGAGACTGATATGGCGTCCGGCCCATTCTCCGATACCGGGATGGCGACTTTTCCAAAACTCTGCACCGCATCCGAATGGAATACCGCGCGTGATTTGGCGCGTATCAGGCCCCCGGCTTCCTCAAGCGGCTGGATTGCGCCAGTTTCATTATTGACATGCATGATGGAGACGACTGATGTTTCAGACGTTAGCTGATCGGCCAGATCGGCCAGATCGATGACCCCGTCTCTGCCGACCCGGATGGTCCCCACTTCAAATCCCTCTTTTTCCAGCTGAGGAATCGACCGGAGGATGGCGGGATGTTCGATGGCAGAGACAAGAATCTTCTTCCCATGAGCGCGGTTACCTCGCGCCAGGCCAAAAAGGGCCAGGTTATCCGCTTCAGTGCCTCCTGACGTGAACACCACAGTTCCGCCGGACATGCCGGCGAGCTCAGCCACCTGCTCCGATGCACGCGCCAACAGGCGATCCGCCTCGATCCCGAGCCGGTGCAGCGAAGACGGGTTGGCGAAAAAAGCTTTTGAGGATTTTATGAATGTATCCAATACCCGGTCATCAGGCATCGTCGTGGCACTGTTGTCAAAATAAATCATGATGTAAACTTCCTTTCCAAACGAAAGCCACCGTCACAAGACTGTGAGGTGGCTGATTCCCTGACTTATTATGTACGTCAGACTTCCTGTTTGACAAGTACTTCGATTTTTTTGAGTGCGCCTGGTTCTGCAGCTTCAACTGCGGATGCCGCATCTTCCAGCGCTTTACCGTAACGGCACTGGTGAAAAGCTTCTTCGGCTTCGGCCAGCTGTTCGTTGATTGCAGGATTGGAACGGTATCGGTTCCCATATTGGATGAGGCGTTCGATCAGGTCGACGTTCTCCAGCATCTCATCCGCTTTCTTGGACACCTCGTCAATGTAGCCTTCCGCTTTTGCAAGGCTTTCATTCACAAGCGCCATATTAAGCGGCATCTCCTGCAAGTTTCTGCTGACGATGAACAGTTGCTCTTCGGCTTCTTCCAGCCGCACATCCATGTCCTCCGGTATTCCAGGAGTATTTGCTTTGTAGAGCTTGCGGTCCGTTTCCTGAAGGATTCTTCCAAGCTCGGACAGACGGGCACGCGCGTCGGTTTCGTTGACGCGAAGTTCCTTCAGCCTGTCGGAGAAACGGGCCTGCTCATCCAGAAGCTGTTTCGACTCTTCATCGATGGCCTTCAGTTCCTCCTCAAGAACAGACGACGCAGACTGGCCGGCATTGATCCGGCCGGTCAGCAGATTAAACCGCTTTTCCATTCCGGCCACCTGCTCAAGCGCAGCTTCCGGAATGGCCGCTTCCTGTTCGCTCAGCCGGTAATTTTGCTGGACAAAGCGCGCTTCGTCAGCAGTGCTCCTCGTAAAGGCGCTGAGTTCGCCGAGGTCCGCCGCAATATGGGCGTGATTTTCCTCAACGTAGTGGCGGGCGTAGACTTCCTTCTCGAGCTTGTCGTAGAACCCGTTGATCTCCTCTTCAAGGAGGATCGTCCGCTCCTTGACTTCTGCAACCTCAAGGGACTCGAGGGAGAGTTTCAGGTCGTCAAGCTCCCGTTCGATTTCAGACAGACGTTCTTCCATCTTCAGATGGGCAATGAAATATCCGCCATCCTCCATCTCCCGGAGGCCTGCGCGAAGTTCCCGGATGGATTGCGGAATCTTTGTCTGGATTTCCGAGAGCAGTACAGGAACGTCCTCGATCAGTGCAAACGTCTCTTTGGCTTCGTCGGATAGTCCGAGAACCGTTTCACGCGCCTTCAGATAATTGCCGGATGCAGTCAGTTCATCATACTCTTCAAATCTCGGCCTGATGGACTCAAGACGCTTTTCCAGCCGTCCGGCGGCATTGCCGAATGAATGCTGGTGCGCAAGAAGGCTCTTGCGCGCGGCCTTGTGGCGTTTTTTCAGATCTTCCATCTCTACACGGTTCAATTCCTCACTGCCGATGAGTTCATCCAGCTCTTCCAGGATCCGGTTCATCTCACCGTCAGCATAAGCGATTTTCGATTCAATCTCTTTTTCGATCTCTGTCGCTTTTCGGAAGCGGAGGCGGTCGATGGCTTCTTCTGCATCGAAAAGGAGTTCATCGATAGCCGGCATGTGATCATCCATGACTTCTGTCCAGCTGCCGCGCCAGCGCTCGAACTTCTCCTCCGTCTCGCCGTTCATATTCAGCTGCTTTACTTTTGTCAGTTGTTCAAGAATCGGCTTATGCTGAATCTGAAGCTTCTCCACTTCAAGTTTGTTGATGACGGCTGTATGCTTTCGCCTCATAATGAAGGCGACGATGATCAGAGCAATGAGAATAATAATCCCAATGATGACGTACTTCATCATAGTCCCCCTGTTCCAAAATCACTGTAAACGCTGTATTATCCTTAATAGTATCATGTTTCACGATTTTATGCCGTTGTTTTTTCGCAGGAATTTGCAAGATTCGCCATCATTCATCAAACACGCAGGGATCCGTCCCTGAAAGGAGAGATCGAATATGTTCACCCAAGAGCATTATGAAGGCACCCTCCAGGAAAAATATGATCTTCTCAGCAGGCAGCTGGACGCGCTGCTCGAAGGCGAGCAGAATGTCACCGCAAATCTCGCCAATGCCTCCGCTTTGCTGAATCAGTTCCTTGACCGGACCAACTGGGTCGGCTTCTACGTGATGGAAGGTGAGGATGAGCTTGTGCTCGGGCCGTTCCAGGGACTTCCGGCATGTGTGCGCATCGCGCTTGGAAAAGGCGTATGCGGCACCGCAGCCCGAGACAGGCAGACTCAACTGATCGAGGATGTGCATGCATTCCCCGGCCATATCGCGTGTGACGCGGCCTCACAATCCGAGGTTGTCGTCCCGATTATCGTCGACGGCCGTGTCTTTGGCGTGCTGGATATCGATTCACCTGAACTGGCCCGCTTCACGGAAGAGGACGCACGGGGACTGGAAAAGTTCGTCAGCGTACTCGAGAAGCATCTCAAATAATGTCCGGTTTCCGGACAAAAAAGGACAGCCGGCCTTATTGCCGTGCTGTCCTTTTTTTGTTGGGGGTTATTCGGTTGTGGCCGCTGCCGTTTTCTTTTTCAGGGCGGCGAAGGCCGCTTCCAAATCGGCGATGATGTCGTCCGGATGCTCCAGCCCTGCCGAAAAGCGGATCATCGAGTCTGTAATGCCCATAGCTAACCGTTCTTCCTCCGGAATTGGAGAATGGGTCATCGTAGCCGGGTGCTGGATAAGCGATTCCGCATCCCCCAGACTCACCGCCAGCTTGATTAGCTTGAGCTCGTCAAGAAAGGCTTGGGCTTCTTCCAGGCCTCCTTCAAGCGTGAATGAGAAAATGCCTCCTCCGGCATTCATCTGCCTCTTGGCGATTTCCACATCCGGATTGTCCGCATCCAGCGGATAATGGACCTCCCGGACGGCCGGCACGGTCTTCAGGTAGGCAAGGACCGCTTCGGCATTGGAAGTATGGCGATCCATCCTCACGGCCAGTGTCTTCAGGCCCCTGATCATCAGCCAGGCATCAAACGGGGAAATGATTCCGCCGTAGTCTTTTTGCACCGTCATTCTGATCTGCTCGATCTCTTCCCTGTCTGCGCCGATCAGGAGGCCTGCAATCACATCACCGTGACCATTGATATATTTGGTCGCACTATGGAGTACGAAATCTGCGCCGAGTTCAATCGGATTTTGGATATAAGGCGAGCAGAAGGTGTTATCTACGATCACTTTAAGACCATGTCTGCGGGCGACGTTGACTGCAGCGCGAATATCCGCCACTTCCATTGTCGGATTGACGGGTGTTTCCACATAGATGACACTTGTTTCCGGACGGACATGTTTCTCGATCTCATCCTCGTTTCTCATCGGGATCAGGTCATGCGTGATGCCGTACTTGTCCTCGAGGATGTTCAGCAGACCGAATGTGCAGCCGTAAATGCCCCTTGTGCAAAGCACATGGTCGCCCGCCTTCGTCGCATGGACAAGGATGGCACTGACCGCAGCCATGCCCGATCCGAATGCAAGCGCGCCAGCCCCTTTCTCCAATGCGGTGATCCGTTCTTCCAACACCTTCACTGTCGGGTTGGTCAACCTGGAGTAGATGTTGCCCGTCTGCTCGCCTGCAAAGCGGGCCGCTCCCGACTCCGCGTCAGGAAATACGTAAGTCGATGTCTGGTAAAGCGGGACGGCCAGGCTGTCCTGATGATCACGGGGATCATGGCCTTCGTGGATGATGAGTGTATCCCGGTGTACCTTCTTGTTCATTTTTGCCCCTCCCATTTTGAAAGCGCTATCATTTTCTACTATTATATCTTGCTTGCATCAAAAAGGGAACTTCCCTACTTTCTTGACTTCCGCGCACGCACGCGGTATGATATTCGTTGTGTAAAATAAACGCAGCAGTTGTGTGAGCAAGGCTGCCCATTTTATCCCTTTACGCCGGACAGTGTCCGGATAAACGGTGCATCGCGTAACCCTTGGCTGCTGGGCGAAGGTGCAAGATGATGAAATGGCTCCGTGTTTGAACACATCTGGTTTTTATTTTACTCAAAATAAAACCAACTTAAGAGGAGGAGTCATCCATGGCTCGCTACACAGGTCCATCTTGGAAAATCTCCCGCCGCCTCGGTATTTCCCTGAGCGGTACGGGCAAAGAAATCGAAAAACGTCCTTACGCTCCAGGCCCGCACGGCCCGAACCAGCGTAAAAAACTTTCGGAATACGGCATGCAGCTTCAAGAGAAGCAGAAACTCCGTCACATGTACGGTGTCAACGAACGCCAATTCCACACACTCTTCCTCCGTGCAGGCAAAATGCCTGGTAAGCACGGCGAAAACTTCATGATCCTGCTTGAAACGCGCCTCGACAACGTCGTGTACCGCATGGGCCTTGCCCGCACACGCCGCCAGGCACGTCAGCTCGTCAACCACGGCCACGTCCTCGTTGACGGCAAGCGCGTCGACATCCCGTCGTACCGCGTAGCGCCTGGTCAGGAAATCTCGCTTCGCGAGCGTTCCCAGAACCTGTCGGCTGTTACAGAAGCGATCGAAGCGACAAACTTCGTTCCTGACTACGTGACATTCGATGCAGAAGCGAAGAAAGGCACATTCGTCCGCCTTCCTGAGCGCAGCGAACTGGCAGCAGAGATCAACGAAGCGCTGATCGTTGAATTCTACAACCGCTAATCAGCTTTTACAGGCTGCAGACAAAGTGAGGTTCTCCTCCTTGTCTGCAGCTTTTTTGTGTTCATACGGGGATTGCCGTCGGCGTCGATGCTGAGGCTGTTAGTAGTGATTCGGCGCCGCTTGGTAGGGATTCAGAACCTAATGGTTGCGACTCAACAGGGGCTTGGTGGGAATTCAGCACCCCATTGGTAGCGACTCGTCTGATGGCTGATTCCAATTGTCTGTTACAATCGGTTTATCTGAACGGAGGGATAGCATTGAAACTTGTTTCCATTTGCCCGAGCAACACGGAACTGCTCGCCTACCTTGGCTTAGACGTACAGCTTGTTGGAGTGGATGACTTTTCCGACTGGCCGGCATCCGTTTCGGATCTGCCAAAGCTTGGCCCGGATTTGTCGATCGACATGGACCGGCTGGAAGCACTCGGGCCGGACCTGGTCCTTGCTTCGCTAAGCGTCCCGGGGATGGAGCGGAATGTGGAGGAGCTGGAGAAACGGGACATTCCCCATCTCGTCACGAATCCGCAGAGCCTGCAGGATATCGCTGAAGACCTTGTCACTGTCGGCCGGGCATGCGGAATCGAAGATCGGGGCCGGCACACCGCCCGGGAATATATGGACTTCATCAGTGAGCTTAAGAGGCGTTCGGACCGCGTTTCGGACAGGCCGTCTTTATATTGGGAATGGTGGCCGAAACCGGTGTTCACACCGGGAAGCGTAAACTGGCTCACCGAAATCAGCCAAATCGCAGGCGGGCGCAATTTATACGAAGATGTTGAGCTTGCCAGCATCCAGACGGACTGGGAAGATGTCGCCTCCCGTGACCCGGACCGGATCCTGCTTGCATGGGTCGGCGTCCGGACCGAGAAAATCAGGCCAGAGCTGCTCCTCAAGCGTCCCGGATGGCCGGAACTCCGCGCGATGCGGAATGGACAGATTGACGTCATGGAGGAATGGCTTTACTGCCGGCCGTCTCCGCGTCTGCTGGAAGGCGCGCTGAAACTCGGCGGGATGCTGCACCCGGAGTTGTACAGTGACCTCGAACTTCCCGATTGGGTCAACCCGGTGACCTCATAAAACAGAAACGGCCCCCTCGGATCTGCCGGATCCGAAGGGGCCTTGCTTATTCTCCGATAGATTCTGCCATGATGGCGAGCAGTTCGTCTTCTCCAAGAGAAATGTCGCCGCCGCCCTGAACAAATGCTTCACTTCCGCCGCCTTTGCCTCCTGTCGCCTCAAGGGCCGCGGCGGCCACCCGCTTCATGGATGCGTCTGCAGCGTTGCCGCGTGCACCGACAAACTGGAGCTTTTCGCCGTTCCTTACCGTGAGCAGAACAATGGCGTCCTCTCTGAGAGCGGCGGCGGCCCTTGCGAGTTTCTGGAGCTCCGCGATGGGACGGTCCCTGAAGGAAGCCTTTATCAGCCGTCCCCCGGCTGCCAAAGATTGTGCCTCAACTTCCAGCAGCCGGTCGGCTGCTTCTGCAAGTTGCTTCTCCAAAGAGCGGTTGGTATCCAGAAGCCGCCTGATCGCCGATGCCGTTTCTTCTTCGGGCACACTCAGGAGTCCGACCGCTTCTTTGAGGAAGCTGTTCTTTTTCCCGAGCTGTTCCAAGACACGGTTACCGCAGACAAAGTGGATTCGTGTTTTTTTCTTCATCCGCTCCATACCCAGAATTTTCAGCTGGCCGACCTCGCCGGTGGAGTATGGATGGGTACCGCCGCAGCCGTTGTAGTCAAAGTCCGGGATAATGACGAGACGGATCTCCCCTTCCACCGCCACTTCTTTTCTGAGGCGATAGCGGTCCAGCTCCTCTCTCGTCACCCAGCGGGTCTCGATCGCCCGGTTTTGCATAATGATCTCATTCGCCCGCTGCTCGGCAGCATCCAGCTGTTCATCAATCACCAGCTCAGTGTCCAGGTCGATCGAACTGACCTCTTTGCCCAGGTGGAAGCTGACTGTCGGGCAGCCTGCCGTCTCGACGAATGCAGCCGTCAGGATATGCTGTCCGGTATGCTGCTGCATATGGTCATGACGGCGCATCCAGTCGATCTTACCGGAGGCAACGAGTGCATTCAGCGGCTCCTCCACATAATGCCGGATTTCGCCGTCAATCTCTTCTACATCCGTCACGCGGATGCCGTTCAGCCTGCCGGTGTCATGCGGCTGGCCGCCCCCCGTCGGATAAAACACGGTATTCTCGAGAACGGCGTACGGCCTCCCGTCTTCCTCCCCCTCACGGACAACATTTACTTTAAAGCTGGTCCGATATGGATCCTGATAGTACAGCCGGTCTTTTAGCATCGCCATTCCCTCCCTGTATGCCGGAACCAAATCATCATTTTTTCCGGTCAGTTGAATTTGATCATCGTATATTTCTTCTTGCCGCGCCGGATGATGGTGAACGAGTCGTCCAGACGGTCAGCTGATCCAATCGTGTAGTCGAGCTCCTTGATCCGCTCACCGTTGATGGAGATGGCACCATTGGTCACGTCTTCACGTGCCTGGCGCTTCGAGGAGGAAATGCCGGCCCCGACGAGCAGGTCGACTATGTTCCGGTCTTCCTTCGCCATCTCGAAGCTTGGCACGTCCTTGAATGCATCCTTCATCTCGGACACGGACAAGGCCTTCAGATCGCCGCTGAACAGCGCCGCGGTAATGCGCTCTGCCTGCGCCAGCGCCTCGTCTCCATGGATCAGGCGCGTCATTTCTTCCGCCAATGTCTTTTGGGCTTTGCGTAGATGCGGTTCTTCTTCAACCGCCTTTTCCAGTTCCGCAATCTCCTCTTTGGCGAGGAACGTGAAGATCTTCAGGTACTTGATGACATCCGCATCGGCCGTATTGATCCAGAACTGGTAGAACTCATATGGTGAAGTTTTCTCGGGATCGAGCCAGACACTGCCGCCGGCTGTCTTGCCGAATTTTGTTCCGTCGGCTTTCGTAACGAGCGGGATGGTCAGCCCGAAAGCTTTTGCATGCTCATCATGGGTTTTGCGGATGATCTCAAGGCCAGTGGTGATATTGCCCCACTGATCGGATCCGCCGACCTGCACGCGGCAGTTGTAATGGTCGTACAGATGGTTAAAGTCCGAGCCTTGGATAAGCATGTAGGAAAACTCGGTGAACGAGATGCCGGTCTCAAGACGCGTTGCTACGTTCTCTTTTGCCAGCATGTAGTTCACGCTCAGGAGCTTCCCGTAATCGCGCAGGAAATCGATTGCCGTCATTTTGCCGAACCAGTCTTTGTTGTTCACCATGACCGCGGCATTCTCGTCACTGAAGTCGAAAATCTGTTCGAGCTGACTGCGGATACCCGCCACGTTGTGGGCCAACTGCTCCTCAGACAGCAATTGCCGCTCATCTGCCTTAAACGACGGGTCCCCGATCATGCCAGTCGCTCCGCCGACCAGCACGATCGGCCTGTGTCCATGTTTCTGGAACCGGCGCAGCGTCAGAAAAGGAACGATATGCCCGATATGCAGGCTGTCTGCAGTCGGGTCGACTCCGCAGTAGAGGGAGATGCTTTCTTTGTTCAGCAGTTCGGCCAGCGCCTCTTCGTCGGTCGTCTGGTAGAGGAGGCCTCTCCATTTCAGGTCATCGATCAGTTCATTCGTCATTGTTCATCCCTCCAGAAAATAATAAAAGCCCCTGCGGATCCATGGATCCTGCAGGGGCGCTGATTCCATCAACGCGGTACCACCCGGCTTGGGAAGCGCAATCCGCTTCCCCGCTTATGCATGTTAACGCATGCCGGCGCCTTGCTCCGGGGCTGTAATTCACGGATCGTCCGCCGGGCAGCTTCCACCATCCGCTGCCTCTCTGATTGCTCGGCGGACGGCGCTACTCCGGCCCCATCCTCACTCGGTTTCAATATGATAATAATCCTCATTTTATCGGAAACGGGAACGATGTCAATACAGATTTCTCCCCCTGTCGCAATATGGTATAATATGACGAGATTTTAAGGGGGGATCCTGTGGAATCAAGAAATCCATTTAAATATATAGAAGAGAAGGTCAACGAGTTCCAAGAATCGCAATGGGGCCGGCGGCTGAGGATCGGATCGGGCGTCGCCTGGAACCTCCTCCTCCTCTTCGGGGTCACGGCTGTCCTGCTGGGAATCTTTGCAGGTTCGGCCGGTGCGGGGTATTTTGCCTCGCTCGTCAAAGAGGAGCCGCTCCGGTCAAAGGAAGAAATGCGACAGACGATCCTGACCTACGAGGAAACATCCGAGCTGTATTTTTCGGATGGAGTCTACCTGGGCAAAGTCAATGCTGACATCGAGCGCAGGGAGACCAAGGTTGGAGATGTCTCCCCTCACCTGATCAATGCGGTGCTGGCGACAGAGGACGAGTACTTTGATGAACATCAGGGGATTGTCCCGAAAGCGATTCTCCGGGGACTGTTCCAGGACGTCACGAACGCCGACTCCCAGACAGGGGGATCGACGCTGACCCAGCAGCTGATCAAGAACCAGGTCCTCACCAATGAAGTTTCCTATGAGCGTAAGGCCAAGGAGATCCTCCTCGCCATGCGGCTTGAAAAGTTCATGGAGAAGGAAGAAATCCTTGAAGCTTATCTGAACATCATTCCATACGGCCGTAATGCATCCGGCCAGAACATCGCCGGTGTCGCGACCGCAGCGGAAGGTTTGTTCGGGGTCACCCCGAAAGAACTCAACCTTCCTCAGGCCGCTTATATCGCCGGCCTTCCCCAGGCTCCATTCCTCTATACCCCATTCTACTCGGGACAGCGGGGAATGAAGAGTCCGGAAGAACTGGAACCGGGCATCGAACGGATGAAAACGGTCCTGTTCCGAATGAGGGAAACCGGCTACATCACCGATGATGAATATGAACAGGCTGTCGTCTACGACATCACCAAGGACTTCAAGCAGCCCGAGCAGCGGGCGACTGAACGTTATCCGTTCCTGACCCCCGAAATCCAGGCAGACTCCAAAGAGATTCTCGCCAGGATCCTCGCGGAAAAGGATGGGCTTGACCCTGCCCGGCTTGATGAAGAAGCCGAATTGCTGGCCAAGTACATGCAGCTGGCCGACCGGGACCTGAAAAGCGGCGGGTACCGGATCCATACGACAATCAAAAAAGACTTGTATGACCGCTTCCAGGAAATCAAAAACAACTTCGAGTATTACGGCCCGACGCTAACCGAGTCAAAAGTCGACAGCGAGACCGGCGAAACGGTCGAAGAGCTGAATCCCGTCGAAGTCGGCTCTGTGGCTGTTGAAAATGGTACCGGCCGTATTCTCGCCTTTGTCGGGGGCCGTGACCATCAGATCGAACAGACCAATCACGCAACCAGTGCTTTCCGCCAGGTCGGTTCGTCCGTGAAGCCACTCCTCGTCTATGCACCTGCGATCGAGTTCGGCCAGATCGGGGCAGGCAGTCCTGTTGTGGACGTCTGGGCCAACATCGGCGGATGGAAGCCTAAAAACTTCGTCGCTTCCCGACAATACGGGATCGTGCCGGCACGCGAGGCGCTGTCCAAGTCGTATAACCTGGCAGCCGTACGGACACTCGGCAAGATCGCTGACAAAGACCCGACCCAGTTCCTCGACAAGATGGGCTTTGACCAGATTCAGGATTTCCAACGGAACGTACCTTCCGCCGCACTCGGTGTCTACTCGGCGTCTGTTGAACAGAACGTCGGAGGCTTCTCCACTCTCGCCAATGGCGGGAAATTCGTGAAGCCATACATGATCGAGCGGATTGAAGACAGCGAAGGAAACGCTGTCTATGAACACAAGTCCGAGCCGGTTGATGTCTTCAGCCCGCAGACGGCATATATTGTCACGGACATGCTGCGTGACACCGTGACATCCGGAACGGCCACCATCATGAGGCGTGACCTTAACTTCCGCCCCGATATCGCGGCAAAGTCCGGAACGACCAACGACTTTAAGGACGTCTGGATGATGGGGTACAACCCGAACGTCACGCTCGGCGTCTGGCTTGGCTATGACAATCAGCAAAAATACAATCTCGGCAGGATGACATCCCGGGACCTGCAGCCGAGCACCAGGGTGAACAAGCTGTTCGCGCGGCTCATGAATGGCATGAATGAAGTGGCACCGGACATCGTGGCGGCCGGTGAACGCTTCCAGCAGCCGGAAGGCGTTGTCACCCGTTCGTTCTGCGGCATCTCGGGAATGGCGCCATCCAAGGCCTGCCAGGCGGCCGGACTGATTCGTGCCGACCTGTTCAACGCCCACACATTCGTGCCGAACAAAGTGGATGACAGCTTCGGCGCATCAGGAGGTTCCTATGTCGTGGCGGGCGGCACCCGCTACCAGGCCCTCCCTTCCACGCCAAGGGAATTCGTCCGGAGCGGCGCAGCGGGCATCAGCAAAGACTTTGTTGACCGCATGCTTTCTCCGTACGGCGGTGACCCATCCGGACTCTTCCCGAACGGATCCAGGTTCGGAACCAATATCGTGTCCGCACGCAGCTACAGCGGCATCTCCGGCGCGCCAATCGCACCTGGTGCTGCGCGCTCCGGCAGCAACATCACTTGGAGCAACTCCCCTTCCGCTGATGTCGTCGGCTACTATGTCTACAAAGACGGGGCCAAGATCGCATCAGTGGCCTACGGCGGCTCCTACAGTGCCGGCGCATCCGCTCCGGGTTCCTACAGCGTAAGGGCAATAGATATTACCGGACAACTTTCCGGTCCATCGAATGTCATCACGACCGATGCTCCGGAACCTCCTCCTGAGCCGGAAAACACTGAACCTCCGGAAGAAAACAGCAATGAAGGATCCGAGGGCGGCAGTGCTCCACCATCTGACGGCAACGAAGAAGAGCCAGAGGAAAGCCAGCCGGAGAACGGCGGAAATGGTAACGGTGGAAATGGCAATGGCAATGGTAACGGAAATGGTGGAAACTCCGGAAATGGAAACGACCAGAATAATGGAAATGGCGGAAACAGCGGCAACGGCGGCAACGGCGGCTGATCCCCATTCACCCGGCATCCTAAACGAGGATGCCGGGTTTTTGATTGCATCCGATGAATGCAAAAAAGCTGCAGACAAAGGAGCAGTGCTCTTCGTCTGCAGCTAATGGGAGGGTATATGTTAACGTCTCAACCGAGTTTGTTAACGTCTCAACCGAGTTTGTTAACGTCTCAACCGACTATGTTAACGTCTCTATCAAAACAGCTATCTTCTCCCTCTTTTCTCCATCACAAAAAGCAGGCAGGAAAAATCCCTGCCTGCTTTATATTGGTGTTCTCAATCTTCCATTGTAGACAGGTCGCCTGTAGGAAGGTCGAGCTCCCAAGCTTTCAGCACACGGCGCATGATCTTGCCGCTCCGTGTCTTCGGAAGCTTGTCCTTGAACTCGATTTCACGCGGAGCCGCATGGGCAGCGAGGCCCTTCTTGACAAACTGGCGGATGTCCTCCTTCAGCTCATCTGTCGGCTCGTAACCGTCATAAAGGGCTACAAATGCTTTGATGATTTCGCCGCGAACCGGATCTGGCTTGCCGATGACTCCGGCTTCGACGATTGCCGGGTGCTCGATCAGCTTGCTTTCGACTTCAAACGGACCGACCCGTTCGCCCGATGTCATGATGACATCATCAACACGTCCCTGGAACCAGAAGTAGCCATCCTCATCCATATAGGCAGAATCGCCGGATACATACCATTCATCATTCAGGAAGTACGAGTCATACTTTTCCTGGTTGTTCCAAATTTTTCTCATCATCGCCGGCCAGCCTTTTTTCAGTGCGAGGTTCCCCATCGAGTTGGGAGGAAGCACCTTGCCCTGGTCATCGACAATGGCCGCCTCGATACCCGGAACCGGCTTGCCCATCGAACCCGGCTTGATTGGCAGGGAAGCGAAGTTGACGATCATCTGGGCACCTGTCTCTGTCATCCACCAAGAATCATGGATCCGTTTATCGAAGACTTCAAGTCCCCATTTGACGACTTCCGGGTTAAGCGGTTCGCCGACCGAAAGTACATGACGGAGGGATGACAGATCGTATTCCTTGATCAGCTCGTTACCGGCACCCATGAGCATCCGGAATGCCGTCGGCGCGGAATACCAGACAGTCACCCCGTAATCCTCGATCGCCTGGTACCATGCTTCAGTCTTGAAGCGGCCGCCCAAAATCAGAGATGTTGCACCGGCGAGCATCGGGCCGAATACCCCGTATGCTGTTCCCGTTACCCAGCCTGGATCCGCCGTGCACCAGTATACATCAGTGTCTTTCAGATCGAGCACCCATTTAGCGGTCTGGAGTTGCTGGACCATTGCGTACTGGACATGAAGAACCCCTTTTGGCCGTCCGGTCGATCCTGATGTATAGTGGAGGACCGTGCCATCTTCTTTACCGAGCCAAACCGGTTCGAAGTGCACCGATGCCTCTTTCATATGTTTATTGAAATCGACGATCTTGTCGGTTTCTTCAATATCCTCGCCAACCAGGAACACCTTCTCAAGCTTCGGAAGCCGGTCGACCGGCACACGATCGAGAAGATCCGGTGTCGTGACGATCGCTTTTGCTTCCGAGTCGTCAAGACGGTCGAACACTGCACCTTCCATAAAAGCCTCGAAAAGAGGACCCACAATCGTCCCCATCTTTAATCCGCCGAGAAGAGCGAAATAAAGCTCAGGGGAGCGCGGCATGAAGATAAACAGACGATCGCCCTTGTCCAGCGTTGAATGCGCTTTCAGCACATTGGCGGCTTTGTTCGTCATGCGTTTCATCTGGTCGTACGTATACGCTTCTTTCCGGTTTTGGTCCTGGTAATAAAGTGCGACTTTATTTTTCCGGAAGGATTCAGCATGGCGGTCTACGGCTTCATAGGCGATATTCACCTTGCCTGTATCGGACCAGCTAAACTCCTTTTCGGCATCTTCCCATCGGAACTCTTTTGCGGTCTTTTCATAGTCCGCCAGGTTAAAGTCCCCCTCTTTAACCGGAATGATGCTCTGTTCCATTGTTGCCATAAAATCACCCTTTCGTTATACGAATACTCTACCATTCTACACGAAAAATCAGAATATGTGGCAATCTTTTAACTTTTGGGCCTTTGGTCAGAGTGGGAGTAAATCCCTTTACCCAGCTAAACGGTCGCCATGAACAAGCAGGCTTTCCGCGAAATTTCTTTCGGTCGGAGGGCGTCTCAACACTGCTTTCCGATTCCCGTCCTCCAGGAGACAAGTCAACGTACGGCTTCTTCCTTTATCTCTTCCTGAAAGGTCCTTCACCGCTTTTCATTCCATCAAGAACCATGCCGGCATAGATGGCTGCAAGTTCATCCGGATTCACCTCCCCCTCCGGGTCGAACCAGTTATAGCTATAGTTCGCCATTCCGAGGATTCCGAATGCAGCCATATCCGGTCTGAGATCTTCCCGGAATTCTCCAGACTCGACGCCTTCCCGTAAGACGGCTTCGATGTTCAGTCGGAACCGGTCCCGATCTTCAGTGACAGACCCGATATTCGCTTGCGACAGGTGACGGATTTCCCGGAAAAACACCCGTCCGCTCGAGCCGTTTTTCCTGATATCCAGGATCAGCAGCCCGATCATGGCGCGAAGCTTCTCCCCAGACGACCACTCACCGTTTTCGAGTATGGCCTGTTGCCGACTGAGAAGCCCGGTGATGTACTCCTTATGGATTTCCATGAGCAGCTGTTCCTTGGTTTTGAAATAATAATAAAAGGTTCCTTTGGTCACCCCGATCGAATCGGCAATATCCTGGATTGATGTTGCGCTGAACCCCTTTTCCTCAAAAAGGGTGACGCTGGCGCGGATGATTTTTTCTTTCATCGATCATTCTCCATCCGTATCCCGTAGTCTGATGTATGACTGACATTGTTAAATGGTCTATAGGGCGTGCATGCCTCCGTCTACGGCCAGAACCTCCCCCGTGACAAAATCGGATGCCGGGGATGCAAGGAAAAGAGCGGCCCCTTTAAGATCCGAATTGCTCCCGAGCCGTCCGAGCGGCGTGTTCTGCATGATGGTGTCCTTGCCCCTCTCGATCAGCACTTTCGACATCTTCGTCGGGAAAAAGCCGGGTGCGATGGCATTCACGTTGATTCCGTGGCTGCCCCACTTCACCGCAAGGTCTTTCGTGAACGTCATAACCGCCCCCTTGCTCGTGTTGTAGCCGATGGTCTGCATAAATGGGGGCGTTCCGCCGAAACCTGCGATTGAAGAGATGTTGATGATTTTTCCGCTTTTCTGGGTAATCATTGCCTTGCCTGCTTCCTGACTCATGAGGAAAGTGCCGGTTACGTTGACGTTCATGACCTTTTCCCAGGCCTCAAGCGGCATTTCCTCAACGGAAGCTCCCCAAGTTGCTCCGCTATTATTGACGAGAATATCGATACTGCCAAAATGTTCAAGAGTTCCGTCCACAACGGCTTTAACGTCTTCCTGATTGGTGACATCGCATTGAAAAGCAAGCGAGTCCACACCCATTTTCTTCAGCCTGGTGCTCATCTCCTCACAGGCTTCCCGCTTCCGTGAACAGACGACCACATTCGCTCCAGCCTCCGCATAAGCCTCTGCAATCTGTGCACCGAGACCTCTTCCCCCACCGGTGACGATCGCCGTCTTTCCATCCAATCTGAACAAATCCAAAACACTCATCTTTTACGCCCCTCTTCCCCCTAAAATTATTACACTATGGCCGCATCTATGAGCCTACCGTTTATACTGACCGGTCGGTATGTTTAGAATATTATAACTAGTTGTTTCAGTCAACGATATGAATGAATGGTATGATTCAGGGAAAAGGAAATTTGGCGGTGATCAAGAAAGCAGTATGGCTCAGTCACAAAAATGAGAAAATTCTCCGCCATCGGGAGAACGCATTCATGTATAATCTGAAATAGCCACTATAATGAGGCGGTGACATATTGGAACATGTGAAAAATTATTATTCGGCGGAGCTGGCCCATCCGTCGGGTGATCTGATCATCGAGGGGCCGGTCTCCCCGGAAAAACTGGAATCACTTGAATTCCACGAAGATCTGGTCGCTTTCCGCCAGCCGGAACAGCAGCATCGTGCCATTATCGGCATCGCGAAATTGCCTGAAGGGCGGATCATCATTGCCCGCCACGAAAACACGATTGTGGGATATGTAACGTTCCTGTATCCGGACCCTCTCGAACGCTGGTCGGAAGGCAAAATGGAAAATCTGATTGAACTCGGGGCGATTGAAGTGATTCCGGCCTTTCGGGGCGGGGGCGTCGGCAAACAGTTGCTGAAGGTGTCGATGATGGATGATGAGATGGAAGACTACATCGTTATTACGACCGAATATTATTGGCACTGGGACTTGAAGGGTACGAACCTGAATGTGTGGGAGTACCGGAAAGTGATGGAGAAGATGATGAATGCCGGGGGCCTGACCTACTACGCGACAGACGACCCGGAAATCAGTTCCCATCCTGCAAACTGCCTGATGGCAAAGATCGGAAGCCGCGTGGATCAGGAATCAGTACAGCAATTTGACCAGTTGCGGTTCATGAACCGGTTCATGTACTAACTGAACAAAAGGGGTGTTGGGGATGATTCTTGAGGAAATCATGAATACGGAAGTAGTGACACTAGGCCCGGGCCGGACTATCCGTGAAGCACGTGAACTGATGGAAGAAAAAAAGATCCGCCACCTCCCCATCATCGATGACGAAGGTGGTATCATCGGGGTCGTCTCGGACCGCGACATGAAAGAGGCCATTCCTTCATCGCTGATCGGGAAACAGGATCCCTCGATTTACGAACTTCCAATTTCTGAAATCATGACGAAAAATCCGATCACCGGGCATCCGCTTGATTTTGTGGAAGATGCAGCCGTGATTTTCTATGAAAATGGCATCGGCTGCCTGCCAGTCGTATCGTCCGGGAAAGTGGTCGGCATCATTACCGAAACCGACTTGCTCTACCGCTACATAGAGCTTACAGGCGCCAGCAAACCCGGCTCTCAAATCGAAGTGCGCGTTCCAGATGTGGCCGGCGTCCTTCATGGCGTGTCCAAAGTCTTCTACGAAAACAACTCGAACGTCTTGAGTGTCCTTGTCTATCCGGACAAGGAACGGCTGGACCACAAGATCCTTGTCATCCGGGTCAAGACGATGAATCCGCTCTCCATCATCGAAGATCTGCGCAAGGAAGGATATGACGTGCTATGGCCGAGTCTACCCGGAATGCAGTAATGAAACGGGCGGCGTTCGTCTATTCCGAGGGTCAGCTTGACTATAAGTTCTCGGAGACGCATCCATTCAATCAGAAAAGGCTCGTGCTGACCACCGACCTGCTTCGCTCGATTAATGCCCTCCCCGATTCCGCAATCGTAGAGCCAAGGGTCGCGACGGATGAGGAGCTGGCACTGATTCATGATGAGCGGTATATCGAAATCGTCAAAAAAGCCGGAAACGGCGAAGTCGATCAGGTTGTTGCCGAGAATTACGGAATCGGAACGGAAGATACACCCATATTCCCCCAAATGCACGAAGCGAGTGCCCAGCTTGTCGGCGGAACCCTTACAGCGGTCGATGAAGTGATGGAGGGCAGGGCACGGCGCGCCGTTAATCTGGGCGGTGGCCTCCATCATGGCTTCCGCGGAAAGGCATCCGGGTTCTGTGTCTACAATGACAGTTCGGTCGCCATCCGCTATATGCAGGAAAAGTATGGTGCGAGGGTCATGTACATCGACACAGATGCCCACCATGGTGATGGTGTCCAGTGGAGCTTTTATGATGATCCGAATGTCTGTACAGTCTCCATCCATGAAACGGGCCGTTACCTGTTTCCGGGAACCGGATCCATCACGGAACGTGGCAGCGGCCAGGGATATGGAACCCCCTTCAACTTCCCTGTAGATGCTTTCACAGAGGATGAGTCGTTCCTTGAAGTGTACAGGACGTCAGTGCGGGAGATTGCGGAGTTCTTCAAACCCGATGTCATCCTCACCCAAAACGGTGCAGATGCCCACTATTTCGATCCGCTTACCCATCTGCACTCGACGATGAAAACCTACCGCGGAATTCCGGAAGTAGCCATGGAACTCGCCGAACAATATTGCGGCGGACGCTGGGTCGCAGTCGGAGGCGGAGGTTACGACATTTGGCGGGTCGTGCCGCGGGCATGGTCACTTATCTGGCTCACGATGAACGAGGCGGATATCCCTACCGGCCCCCTCCCTAAAGAATGGCTTGAAAAGTATAATCAGGAGTCGCCCGTTCCCCTTATTCCTGATTGGGAAGATCCCGATCCGCTATTTAAGCCGATTCCCCGCAAAGCAGAAATTGAGGAGAAAAATCGCCTGATGATGGAAAAAGCACTGCATATCATCCGAAGCGAGAAAAGATGAAGAATACCCGGCAGACAAATCTGCCGCAGCAAAAAAAAGGAGTTGCCGATACTGCGGCAACTCCTTTCCCGTTTAATCATCAAACTTTGCAGACTCACGCACTTCCATCCGGTGAGGGAGGATAAATGCAGGATCTCCGGCTTCCTCGTTACTCATATACTTCGTCAGGAGACGCATTGCGACGGCGCCGATATCGTAAAGCGGCAGGACGACCGAGGTAAGTCGCGGTCGCACCATCCTCGCAAGCTTTGTGTTCTCGAACGCCACGACTTCCACATTGTCCGGTACGCTTTGTCCCGCGTCCATCACACCATGAATTACGCCGATGGCCAGCTCATCACTGCCGGCAAAGACCGCCGTCGGACGGCGATCGGTCGCATGCCATGCCTCCAGCGCAGCATCATAGGAATCTTCCACCTCAAATACAAGCCCCTCGTCGAAACCTACGCCCCCATCCTTTAGGGCATCCTTATATCCCTCCAGGAGATGGTCGCGGTTGATCGTCGTATCAAGAGGCCCGGTGACAAGCGCCACTTCCTCGTGCCCGTTTTTAAGCAGTCGCGAAACTGCCTCACGTGCCGCCTCACGGTAATCGATGTTCACCGATGGAATCAAACCGGTTTCGTCAACCGTTCCTGCGAGCACGACCGGTACGGTCGACCGGCTGATTTCTTCACGGAGGCCAGGAGAAATCTGATCACTCATAATGACCATGCCGTCCACCTGCTTGCCCAGCATCGTTTCGATCAGACGGATCTCTTTGTCCTCACTCTGGTCGGAGTTCGACAGGATGATGTTGTATTCATACATCGTGGCAATATCGCTGATGCCGCGGGCCAGCTCCGCATAGAACCCTTTCGAAATGTCAGGGATGATGACGCCCACTGTTGTCGTCTTTTTGCTGGCCAGGCCGCGGGCAACCGCATTCGGGCGATAGCCCAGCTTCTCGATGGCTTCCTTTACCCTCTTCCTTGTGGCCGGCTTGACGTTCGGGTTGCCGTTGACCACACGGGAAACGGTCGCCATCGAAACATTGGCTTCCCGCGCCACATCATAAATCGTCACTGTCATAAAAGATCCCTCCGCTGAAAACGCTACTTGTTACTTTCATTTTACGACAGATTCTCTCGAACTTAAACGAAAAAGCCGGAACTTTTCGTTCCGGCCCTTCATTATGCCATTACAGCATGGGTTTTCATGAATTTCTGAAGCTCGCTGTAGAACTCGTCAAACTGTTCGAGGTTCATCTGCTGAGCCGAATCAGACAGTGCAACTGCCGGATCCGGGTGAACTTCCGCCATTACTCCATCCGCACCGACCGCAATCGCTGCCTTGGCAGTCGGAAGCAGGAGATCCCGTCGTCCTGTCGAGTGGGTCACGTCAACAAAGACCGGCAGATGTGTTTCCTGTTTAAGGATTGGAACAGCTGAGATATCCAGCGTGTTGCGGGTCGCCTTCTCATACGTGCGGATGCCCCGTTCACAGAGCATGATCTGGTCATTGCCTTGGGAGATGATGTATTCAGCTGCATTGATGAACTCATCGATCGTTGCAGCAAGCCCGCGCTTCAGGAGTACCGGCTTGTTGACCTGCCCCGCAGCTTTCAGGAGCTCAAAGTTCTGCATATTGCGGGCACCGATCTGGATGACGTCGACATAGTCGAGTGCCTCCTCAAGGTGGCCCGGCGTGACGATTTCAGATACGACTGCGAGGCCGTTTTCATCAGCTGCACGCTTCAGGATTTTCAGCCCTTCCAGGCCAAGACCCTGGAAGTCATATGGCGATGTACGCGGCTTGTATGCACCGCCGCGGATCAGCTTCTGACCTTTCGCGGCAAGTGCGGACGCGACCGTGGACACCTGATCATAAGATTCGACTGCACATGGTCCGAAAATGAACGTCGGCACATCTTTGCCTACGCGTGCACCGTTCACCTCGACAATGGTATCCTCTTGCTTTTTCTTGCGGGAGACGAGCAACGCTTTACGGTGATCGTCTTCCTGAAGTTCGAGTGCTGTCTTGAAGATTTCTTTGAAAATATGGTCAACAGTCGACTGTGGAACAGGACCGTTGTTATTGTCTTTCAGAAGGTTCAACATATGGCGCTCACGGAGAGGGTCATAACGGTTGACACCTTGCTTCTCTTTAACTTTCCCGATTTCCTGTACAACTTCCGCACGCTCATTGATCAGGCGCAGGATTTCCAGGTTCAGTTCGTCTACTTTGCCCCGAAGGCTTTCCAAATCATTCAGGCCCATTCCCGTATCCCCTCTCTTATTGGATTAACTGTGGCGGTTGGTGACGCCTTTTACAGATAATGAACCCATTATAGTAGAGGATGCACTGTTTTGTCACGTCTTATTTGCTGAATAATTTTTCTTTTGAATTGTAAACGGTTACATATGTAAGTAAAGAAAAGCCCGCCTAAGCGGACTTTTTCCTTAAGTATTTTTGTTGTCTTTTTTGTCGTTTTCAATTTTGGAGATGTGGTTCATCGCCATGACCTTGTTGTCACCCGCATTTTCCGAGTTGTCATAGCTGTACGGCGTGTTGCCGCTGTGCTGATCTTTCGTGCTCGGATCATTAGGGGTGTTGTTGGCGTTCGTATCCGGCTTTTTATTGCTGCCTACTTTTTTGGTACCTTTATTCGATTTGCTGTCCTTTTCGGATTTCTTGGCCATGTCCTTGGCTTCTTTTTCTTTTTCCTCAACAGCTGTTTTTAGGGCTTCCGCAGTAGAATTGGCTTTTTCCTGCCCGCTTTCGATGGCCGATTCCACCTTTTCTGCGACGGTATCGATCAGTTCGATCGGCTCTTCCCCTTCGGAAGAAGCGGTGCCATCATCCATCGGTGCGTTCTGTCCTTTTTTCGACTTGACCTTGTCGACAACCTTGCTCGTCTGGTCCTGGACCTTTTTCGTGATGTCACCTGTCTTTTCTTTCACCGATCCGGTGATATTGGACGTCTTGTCCTTGGCGACGTGTGTGAGTTCAATGCCTTTTTCTTTGATTGTGCCCGCCTGGTTCGTCACGTCCGTGCGAAGTTCCTTCCCTGTCTTCGGAGCAAGGAGAAGTGCAGCACCCGCACCGATCAGTGCTCCGATCAGCGCGCCAGCAATAAAGCCGCTACCGCTGTCTTCCTTCTCATACCCATCATGATAGAAAGAGTCGCTGTAGTTGTTGCGGTAGCTGTAGTCGTACTGGTTCGGGTTGTACATGTCGTAGGTTGCAGGCTTGCTGCCGGGGTAGTCTGTGGCATAGTCGCTGTTGACGCCTGATGCCGCTGCCTGCTCCTGAGCCTCGTAGTAATCACGGTTTGTACCCGGTTCATTATAATTCGGTTTCAGGTGTTTGTCTTTGCTCATTTAAATTCCTCCTCAAATTTGATGATCGGTTCTTGATGATCGGTTCCGGACAGAACTCTATCCGTCAGGATTTGATCCTTTCAGGTTCAGGCAGGCGCTTCTGGGCCGGTACCGAATAGCGGTTCCATCCGTCCTTGTCCTTGCCCGTTCCGGAACGCTCTTTCCATTTATCACGGATCTCCATGACCACATTGCTCCACTGGACGACCTGTGCGATCTTGTCTTCATTCCGCTCGACTTCGGCTGCTACGGATGAAGTGATCCGGCGCACCGACGTGTTGAGGTTGCCGACAGATTCTCCGACGCCCTGGACAGCCTGGACAACGGTATTGATTTTCTCACTCTTCTGCTGGATGTCTTCTGCAAGCAGATTCGTCTTATGAAGCAGTTCGGTCGATTCCTTTGTAAGTCCCTGGATCTGGCCTTCTAGACCGTCTACCGTAGATGCGACGTTATTTAGCGTCTTTTTAACGGAATTGAGGGTCACGGCCAGGGCGATGCATAAAATCAGAAAAGCAACGGCCGCCACAATTGCCGCGATGTACAACAAATTCTCCATGCCATATCCTCCTATTCATAATGCCTGTTTCATACTAACGTTGTACCCCTGTAATACTGGGAATAAACGCTTCTTCTCCCTATTCAACATGCACCAGTTCGAGTCCTTCCCAAACATGGATTTTGTACGGGTAAATCAAAAAGGCAGAACTGTCAGCCAATGCTTCTCACGCGCAAAACTCTGCAACCGCCGAATTTCGCAAAAAGAGCCTTCAACCCAGTTACCTGGGTGAAGGCTCTTGCTATGCATTTATTTAATGCCTAGACTGTCTTACCGTCCTTAGCGAGTTCCGTGAAGGCTTTTTCATATTTCTGCACATCGCCGGCTCCCATGAAAAGGAGAATGGCATTTTCGTGTACGAGAAGCTGTGCGACTTCGCCGTCATGGATCGCACGGCCTCCCCCTATCTTATCCGCGAGATCTGCTGCTTTCAGGTCGCCGTTCTGTTCACGGGCGGAGCCGAAGATTTCACAAATATAAACTGCATCCGCAGCGCTGAGGCTTTCCGCAAATTCCTCCATGAACTTCGCAGTCCTGGAGAAGGTGTGCGGCTGGAAGATCGCCACGATTTCACGGCTGGGATATTTTTGTCTGGCAGACTGGAGGGTAGCCCGGATCTCGGTAGGATGGTGGGCATAGTCATCAATGATGACCCGGTTCCCGATGACCGTCTCCGTGAACCGCCGTTTGACTCCCCCGAACGTATCCAGGCGCTCCTGGATGATGTCCGCGGGAATGTTCTCATACTTGCAAAGCGAGATGACGGAAAGTGCGTTCAGCACGGCATGATCTCCGGGCTGCGGCACATGGAATGAGTGGTATGCTTCATTCCTGACCCGGACATCAAATGTTGTGCCCGTTTCACTGCGCTGCAGATTATGGGCAACAAAATCATTTTCCGGGGAAAAACCGTAATAAACAACCGGGACGTTGGCCTGGATGCGCTGGAGCTGCTCATCATCCCCGCAGGCAATGATGCATTTTTTAACTTTGTAGGCCATTTCCTGGAAAGCGTCAAACACATCATCGACATCGGCAAAGTAATCCGGGTGGTCGAAGTCGATGTTCGTCATGATGGCATAGTCCGGGTCATAGGCCAGGAAATGCCGCTTGTATTCACAGGCTTCAAGCGCAAAGAATTTGGCGTCGGGGTCTCCCTTTCCGGTCCCGTCGCCAATCAGGTACGATGTCGGGCCGTAACCTGCCAGGACATGGGCCAGAAGCCCTGTCGTCGAAGTCTTGCCGTGTGAACCGGTCACCGCGACTGAAATAAAGGAATCGATGTACTCGCCGAGGAACTCATGATAGCGGATGACCTCCAGACCGATCTCCCGTGCGCGGACCAGTTCGGAATGATCGTCCGGAAAAGCGTTGCCGGCAATGACCGTCAGCCCTTCCTGAATATTTTCCGCATCAAACGGAAGGATACGGATATTCCGTGCCCTCAAGGGTTCTTCGGTAAAAAAATATTTGTCGACATCAGAACCTTGAACTTCATGCCCGGTGTCATGCAGGATCTGGGCGAGCGAACTCATGCCCGACCCTTTGATTCCGGTGAAATGATAAACTGTCATGCTAAACCTCCCGGGATTGAAATCCCTGTGTACGGCCAAAACAAAGCCATAATCCAATTATACCATCAAACAAGTCAGCTTCGGAAAGCTCCACTTACGTTATTTTTCTCCATCCGATCATATCGTATGCGCGGGTCCGCCCGGCTGTTCGATGACCGATGCTGCTTCTTCTGTCAAATAAACGTCCCGGGGCTTGCTCCCCTTCTGCGGAGAGACGTATCCCCTATCTTCCAGCATGTCAATCAGGCGCGCAGCGCGGTTATATCCGATGCTGAACTTGCGCTGGAGCATGGAAGTCGAAGCGCTTCCGGCTTCGGCGATAAACCGGCACGCGTCCTCAAAAAGCGGATCCTCGGATTCATGCGATTCCGCCTGCTTGATCAGTTCTTCCTGCCGGAACAAGTAATCCGGCTCGCCAGAGTGGCGGACAAATTCAATAACACGTTCGATTTCATCATCTGTAACGAACGTTCCCTGCAGGCGGGCAGGTGCGGACATACCGTTGCCAAGATAAAGCATGTCCCCTTTTCCGAGCAATCGCTCCGCACCAGGCACATCGATGATCGTCCTCGAATCTACCTGGGAAGACACCGAGAAAGCGATTCTTGTCGGCACGTTTGCCTTGATGAGGCCGGTGATGACATCCACTGAAGGACGCTGAGTGGCAATTACGAGATGAATGCCGCAGGCCCGGGCTTTCTGTGCAATCCGGCAGATAGATTCTTCAACTTCCGCCGGCGCGACCATCATCAGATCCGCCAGCTCATCGATAACAATAAGCAGGTAAGGCAACTTCTTGTTGAACTCGCGATGTTCTTCTGCCTTTTGGTTATACCTGGCAATATCCCTTACGCCTCCGTGCGCAAACAGTTCGTATCTGCGCTCCATCTCCCCTACTGCCCATTTTAATGCGGCATTCGCTGCCTTGACATCGGTGATGACCGGGCTGACAAGATGCGGAATCCTGTTGTACGGGGCAAGCTCGACCATTTTCGGATCGATGAGCAACAGTCTCAGCTCTTCCGGAGAGGCCTTATAAAGAAGACTTGTAAGGATCGAGTTGATGCACACCGATTTTCCGGAACCTGTCGCACCGGCGATGAGCCCATGTGGCATCTTCCGGAGATCAATGGTCGATGGACGGCCCGCAAGATCAAGTCCGAGCACCGCTTCAAGAGGAGATTCTGAAGTCTCGAATGACTCGGAATTGATCACTTCTGAAATCCTGACCGGTCGGGACACGCGATTCGGAATCTCAATGCCGATCGAGCTTTTCCCCGGGATCGGCGCCTGGATCCGAATGTCCCTGGCAGCCAGGGCAAGCTTCAGATCGTCCTGCAGATTCCTTATTTTACTGACTTTTGTCCCATGTCCCACCTTGAGTTCGAATTGTGTGACGGCAGGTCCCTGAACCATGCCGATCACCTCTGCCTTGACTGAGAAATAAGACAGTGCTTCTTCCAGTTTGGCCGCCTGGGATTCCATCCATTCCGAATCTTTCGTATTGGTTTCCGGCTCGATGAGGAATTCTTTGTCCGGGAACACGTAATGCGGCAAGTCTTCTTCATCGATGGACTCCTGGCCGGAATGACTTTCCGCATTGCTTTCCAGGACCGGCGGCGCTTCATTCCGGACTTGCTCCACATGGATGCCGTTTTCCGGTTTCCGGGCAGCTGCTTCAGGCTCTTCCCTTCCGTCAGTCATTGAAGGCTGATCGACCGCCGGGTCTTTTTCCTGTCTGCGGGCGCTGCCCTGATTCACTGATGACTTGAGGCCCTTTAGCTGTTCAAGCTGGTCAAGCTTTTGTTTATCGGATTTCAGCATCACCACATTAAACGGCGTACCCGACTTGCGTGTATGCCGGGACGTCCGCGGTACGGCAGTTTCTTCTTCCGCTTTCACTTCCGTCTGTACAGTTTGTTCTTCCACCGTCGGCTCTGCCGATGTGTCCACACGTTCCGGGATAAGTGCTTCAGCGGGCTGTTCCTCGGTTACTGCCGTTTTTGGCTGCCCTGCCGGAGCCGCTTCCTTTGATGTCTTTAGGTCCGAAACCCGGGTGATGACAAGTTCTGATGGCTTCTCCGTTTTTGGAGTTTCCTTTTTCACTTCAAAAGTGGAAACGCGGACATTTTCCGCGCCGTCATTATTCTGTATGGAGTCAGGGGTTTCTTTCTTGGCTTGCGGCAACGGCAATGCTGAGCCGGCGGCATGCTCATTGATCACTTTTTCAGCACTGCGTCCGCCGTCCGGTTCTTCCCGTTCGCGGATCCGATCGGCAAGCCCCGTCTCGGGGGCCTCAACCGGAAGCGGGTCCGGCTTTTCTTCCGGCGGTTTCTTAAACCCGTATACCGGAGACGGTACGACGGAAGGCCTGAAGCCGCGTGTCTGCTTTGGTGGCTGCGGACGCTCTTCCAGCGCGGACATTGCCGCCCTCACCGTACTCTCCGGCACTTCACGGAATTTGGTCTTCATTGTGTCGCGCCGCACAGGAGGGCGTTCTTCCTGGGGCATCCTGCTTTGCTGACCGACGTCCCGCAGATGTTTGGGCAGCGGCAGACGGCCGCCGCCGGACGGAGCAAACTGCTCTCTCGGGGCACGGACTTCCTTCGGTGGCGGCGGTGCCGGAAGAGATTCGGTTTCTGTTACCTCACCTTCATCAGGTATAAGCGGGAAACGGAACTTCGGACGTCCGACCTCCGCCTTTTCCGGGGCCTCTTCTTTTCGTTCTATGTAATCGGTTTTTCCGAGATCATTCGTCGGCTCTTCTTCTGTGACTTTATTTAGCAGCCGTTTAAACCAGTTCAATAGTTATCACTCTTTCCAAGATCAATCACTTTATTCTATCAGCATAGGTGGTTTCAATCAAACAGTCCCCTGATAGGTAAATAGAACCCCTCTCGCAAAAAAACAAACAGCAGCGGTTACCGCAAGCCTTCTTAACAGAAGACTTGCGCACCGCTGCTGATCCGTTTAAACCATAGATTGCTAAGATGAAAATAGGGCTTCAGAACCGGAAAGGCTCTCCCGGAGTCTGATCACCATTCAAAATGAGAATCCCCTTTTCCTGAGGAGCATCCGGAAGTGCGAGCTCCTTTGCGGAACAGATCATTCCGGACGATGGAACCCCACGCAGTTCAGCATCCTTGATGACCATTCCCGATGGCATAACAGCACCCGGCTTCGCCACGACGACATGCTGGCCTTCGCCCACGTTCGGAGCACCGCAGACGATCTGAAGCGTTTCCTCACCGACATCAACCTTGCAGACGCTGAGCTTGTCTGCATTCGGATGTTTTTCTTTGGATAACACATGGCCGACGACAAACTTCGGTGAAAGATCGACATCAAAGTTGAACTCTGTTCCGTTTTTCGTGAAGGCTTCCTTTAGCTGATCAAGAAACGCTTCATCTGCTTCAATCTTGCCTTCGCCCTGCAGCTGCACATATTCCGAAGCGCGGAACAGGTTAAAGCCCGCCACATCGCCGGATGCCGCATCACGGATCAGTGTGACATCACCGATCGTTTCCGACATGATTTCCGCGGGTGTATCCGGCACAAGCTGAACCATCAGCACGTCACCGACACCCGTTAGGTTATAGAATGCATTCATTCCTTTTCTTCCTTTCCTTCAGGCCGGTTTTTCGCAAGAATGAAAATCGGCTCGAGTTCTCCGTTCTCGTAAATAAACGACAGCGAGGTCACCGGTACCCGACCGACAGTAAAATAGTGCATTGTCAGCTGTGCCAGTACATCATAGCCTGTGTCATTGCGGATGTCTCCGATGATAAGGACATCCTGATGGGGCACAGACACTGTCATGACACCCTCAGACTTCTGCTCCATCTCTTTTAGGAAGGGCTCATTCAAAATCCGGCTAGCATCGTAGCCGTCATTATTGTTTACAAAGTAATAGACGTTCCCGGCGACTTCATCCCTTTTAAAGTCAGTTGGCAGCTGCCGTACCCGGAAGCGCGCGGACTCCTTTAAGGCCTGGTCTGTCAGGCCGAGATCCTGCAGCATCGACTCATCGATCAGGCGATAGGTCTGGCCCAGGTCCAGCGCATAAAAAATACGGGTCTCCGCCGTATGTTCCGATGTCACGAACCTTTTTCCCTCTTTTGACTCTTGCGGGAAAGAGGTCGAGCGGATCACCGGATAAATCCTGTCTTCACCGCTGAACCCTTCCTCTGCTTCGCGCTCCATCGCAGTGAATGTCTCATTGATCGTATAGACCGCTTCGTCCAGCGCCGTGGCCGGATTGTTTTCAATTTTCGCAAGCAGCGGCGGCAGGCTCAGCTCAAGTCCCTTGCCGAGTGTCTGATGCTTCATCCGCAGCCGGTTGTTTTGCCGGTCGAAGTCCCAGTTGAACCTGGATTCTCCAAGCCTTTGCTTTAGTTCCCGCACCAATTCGGATGCTTTCATGAACATGCCTCCTTCCCGGACAGAAGCTTCCTGTCCCGGTTTATTCCTTCGCGACCGCGCCGTCATCATACTCGACAGAACGGACAATCTCCATCATCGTCTTGAGATTCTTCCTGACTTCTCCCTCTTCAGAGAGCGTCGTGATTTTTCTTCCGCCGCTTCCGGCCACCAGTTCCACACGTTCTCCGGCCCCAACTGCCGCTCCAGCAAAGCCGAATGTGTTATGGCGCTCAAACGTACCGGTTTCGAGGATTTCCTTGGATGGGTCTGCATAAAGAAGGTCATAAAACAGCCGGCTTTCTTTTCCTTCATTAGGGTTGATGAACAGTACATATGTATCGCCACCCTTTTCAAGCACGATGTTCTGTTCATCAGAGCCTTCTTGAATCTCGAAGCCAAATGGCTTGTAGAAACTGGCATTGCCGATTTCCGCGTTTGTATTCTTTGCTTTATCCTCAAACGCCTTGCCGGCAACTTCTATTCCTTCTGCGGCCCGTTCTTCGATTGTTGCCGAACAGCCGGCGAGCAGCGCCGCCAGCGTAAAACCTGCTATGAGGCGAAGCCCCTTGCACATTTTGTTCCCCCACTTCCGTAAGTTCATCCCCACTATTTTAAAGTTGTTCCGGGATGCTTGCAACTTACTGCTCCGGAGCGGCTTCTTCGCGGTCCGCATCAAATCTCCACTGGCCGGCGAGGAGCAGGACAACATGCCGGAACATCTCCGAGCGGCTGACTGTTCCGGCAGTAAAGACTCCTACCGCGCCACCGCTCTGCCGAATATCGCTTCTTGACGTGTACTTCTCCATGACCGGGCCGAGCTCTCTTCCCATACGCACGGGCTCGGCCACTTCCCCGGGCACCGGGATCTGTGCGCCCCCTGCCAACATCACGGTGCCGTCCGGTAAAGCAAGCGCCCCCCAGTTGCAGATAAAAAGCCGGCCGTCGAGTTCTTTCACACCGCCTTCAAGACCGATGGCCAGATCACAATTCTCTCCGGCCCTTAGCGCTGAAAGGGCACGGTTCCTGGCTCCCGCCAAAGTTTCTTCGTCTCCAACAGGCTGACCCGGGACACCGGATTCCGTTTCAGATCCGAATACTTCCACGTCCATGTCCAAAGAGGCAAATGCTTCCCTGACCGCCGCGACCTTTGAGCGGTTGGCAGAGCCGACGATAATTTTCATTCAGATCCCTCCGATCAACTTATTAAGTAAGAAGAAAAAAGAGGCCGCATTGGCCCCTTTCTTTCATTATGCCTGACTACGGATCGTCTCGACAGTCGTCCGGTCCAGCGATCGGACTAGCTTCACCAGTAGTTCCCTCGCTGCCGCATAATCATCGGTATGGATGATGGAGGCCGAAGTGTGGATATAGCGGGAACAAATTCCGATGACGGCGCTTGGGACGCCTTCGTTGGATAGGTGGACGCGGCCTGCGTCGGTCCCGCCCTGAGAAATGAAATATTGATACGGGATATTGTTCGTTTCGGCCGTATCCAGGACGAATTCCCGCATTCCTCTGTGTGTCACCATCGAACGGTCAAAGATCCGCAGCAGCGTCCCTTTTCCAAGCTGTCCGAATTCATCCTTGTTGCCGGATGCATCGTTTGCCGGACTGGCATCCAGCGCGAAAAAGAGATCCGGCTTGATCATATTCGCCGCTGCCTGCGCACCGCGCAAGCCCACTTCTTCCATAACATTTGCCCCTGAGTACAGCGTGTTTGGCAGCTCCTCGCCATGCACTTCCTTGAGGAGTTCGATCGCCAGGCCGCAGCCATAACGGTTATCCCACGCTTTCGCGAGGATTTTTTTCTCATTGGCCATTGGCGTGAACGGACAGACGGGAACAATCTGTTGGCCCAGCCGGATGCCGATCTTTTCGGCGTCCTCTTTATCGTCGGCCCCGATGTCGATCAGCATATTTTTGATGTCCATCGGCTTTTTGCGGACTGCATCACTCAGCAGATGCGGCGGGATCGACCCGACCACCCCGATCACCGGGCCTTCATCAGTAATGATCTGAATCCGTTGCGCGAGGAGCACCTGACTCCACCAGCCGCCGAGCGGCTGGAAACGGATCATACCGTTGTCAGTGATTCCGGATACCATGAATCCGACTTCATCCATATGGCCGGCAACCATGATTTTCGGAGCGTCTTCACCGCCCTGTCGGACTCCGAAAATCCCCCCGAGCCGGTCCTGGATCACTTCATCCGAATATTTTTCAAGCTCTCCACGCATATACTTCCTGACGGCGTGCTCATTGCCCGGTGCGCCAGGCAGTTCAGTCAGAGTTTTAAACATTGTGAGTGTCTCGTTATTCATTCGTGTCGGCCTCCCCTTTTGTCGCTCTTTTTATTGTAGACGAAGGGGACCGGGGTTTCCATAGAAACTCTTTCGGATTCCGAAAAGGCGCTTGAATGAAAACTTGCTCTATCGCCGCCCCGGTTGTTATACTTGGTGAAAATGCGGTCTACAGGAGGGAAATGGGATGAACGTTCGTGATTTTGCCATTGGTGCAGTTGCAGGCGCCGTGGCTGGTGCAGCCGTCGTGGAAGCAGTAAACCGCGCGGACCGCAATGTCTCGCCGGATAAGGTCCTTGAAAATGTAAAGAATGCTTTCAAGAAAGAAGGTCCGATTGACGGAGCATGGATTGTCATGAAGACAGAACCTTTCCATCAGCAAGCCGTTGAGCTTGATGTTTACCGCGGTGGCTTGTCCCGTGAGATTGAAGGTTCCTACGAGCAGTATGAGTTCGCTGCGGACGCCAGGACAGGCACCGTCGTTGAAATCACCAAAATCTAAAACAAAAGCGCAATCGCCCGCAAAGCAACATACAAACCGGAATCCTTCGAATGAGATAAAGGAAACACGGTAAGGAACGAACCGATGTTGACTTATCGCAGTGGAGAAGGGTGAAGTTTGCTAGTTGTTGGGCGCTGAAGCTAGCCGAGGCTGGTTCCAGAGTATATGCTCTATCATTTCATCAGCTATAAAAAAGCTGCAGACCGGATGCCGGCCTGCAGCTTTTTTTCCATCATTTCTTCTGCTCGGATGCCGTGCCTACCGGCGCATCGAAAGGAGCCCGCTCAAGGCTGTCCGTGATTTCCTTCCCGGTTTTGTCCCACTGGATCATCCGGTAAAACGCATCATGATAAAAGATAAAACGGTACCCGTTCTCGAGGGCTTCTTTCATGAGGCGCTCTTTTGAAAAGATGGAATCCATCGGATAATCATCAAACGCCATGACCCAAAGGGGGTTCTGGTGTGCATGAGTCGGCATCAGGTCCGCCATATGAATCAGAGTCTCGCCGTTTTTCGTGATCTTGATGATCGAATGGCCTGCGCTGTGGCCGCCTGTATGGACCATCTCGATCCCCGGCACGACTTCCACCCGGTCCTCAAATGTCTTGACCTGCTCCTGTACCGGCTCCCAGTTTTCCCGGAAGTATGTATTCCGCGACCGGATATTCGGTTCGCGCATTTCATCCCACTCGATCTGCGATACATGGATTTCCGCGTTCGGGAACACGGATGCATACCCGTCCCCATCCCGGCGAGTGAGGCCGGCCGCGTGGTCATTGTGCAGATGCGTCATGAGGATGATGTCGATATCGTCAGGCGTCAGGCCCAGTTCACCAAGGCTCTCTTCGATCCTCGATTCTCGGGTCACGCCAAGATTGCGGATCTGTTTTTCAGACAGTTTGCCGGATCCGAGACCCGCTTCGATCAGAATATTCTTCCCGTGTGTCCTTACGAGGATCGGTTCTGTCGCAAGCGGAATCTTGTTGTCCGCGTCGGTTTCGTATTTTCTCGACCAGAGCACCTTCGGCACCGGGCCGAACATTGCCCCTCCGTCCAGCCGGTTGAATCCCCCGTCCAGCCAATTCAGTTCAATTCCGTGAAATTCATAGCGATCCATGTTAATTCCCCCTTTTCAGTCTTACTTCCCTTCGTTCTTGAACGCGGCTTCCAGCCTGTAGATCGGCTGGCCCTTGGAGGAGAACTTCTCCTCATACTCCGTCATGATGTTCCACTCCGGCTCGTCTGCATGGAGGTCGAGCGATACGTCCGCAAGTTTCATGCCATAGTCGGTCATGTTCATGAGGGAATACTCGAACAGTCCGCGGTTGTCCGTCTTGAAATGTACTTCTCCTTCCGGCGGCAGAATCCTTTCATACCGGACGAGAAAGTTATCGTGGGTCAGCCGGCGCTTCGCGTGGCGAGCCTTTGGCCATGGATCCGAGAAATTCAAATAGACCCGGCCGACTTCTCCCGGCGCGAAAATCTCTTCCATCCGCTCCGCATTCACATTCAGCAGGCGGAGGTTGGCAGGCTTGTCCGCTTCGGTCACACGCTGGACCGCCGTGACGATGATGTCCCGGAACATCTCAATACCGATATAGTTGATGTCGGGGTTCGCCTCTGCCATCCCCGTGATGAAACGGCCCTTCCCGGTGCCAACTTCGATATGGACCGGCCTGTCGTTTCCGAACTCTTCCGCCCATCGGCCTTTTAGACGCTCGGGCTCCTGGATGACGATATCCGGATTTTCATTAATATACGATTCCGCCCATGGTTTATGGCGTGCTCTCATGTTTGATCCCTAACCTTCCTGTTCGTTATTGTCCCGCAAGCCGCCAGGCACCCGGCAGGACCTTAAACACAACCGGACGTTCCGGGTCTGTGTCTCCGGCATCTTCGCCGTCGGTATGCAGCGGCACTTTGCGGTCTGCCTTTAGGGAAAATGAACGGCCCTGCAGGCTATCCACTTCCCTGAAGGCGGTATGGGCTCCGAAAAACACACTGCCGAAGACAAACAGCAGCTTTACACGTGAAAGACGGCTGACGACCGTCAGTTCAATAAGACCGTCAGACGGTTCGGAAGCCGGAGAGATCTTCATGCCGCCACCGAAGTACGGCTGGTTGCTGACAGTGGCAAACCAGACATCCTGGTATTGCCGCTGCTCCCCTCCGGCACTCACCTCCAGATTGAATGTACGGAACGTGAAAAGTGTCCGCACAATATAGATGGCGTAGACCAGTTTCCCCAGTCCGAACCGGTTCAGAATCGGCTTCAGAAACGACCGGCCCGTCGCCTTTGAGATCACCGCATCAAACCCGATCCCAGAACTGTTAACGAAAAAATCTCCGTCCGCCGACCCAAGATCAAAAGCCATTGAGTCCTTGGACCCGCCCAAATACCTGCCGATCTCCGCCGCCGAGGCGAATGAGCGAAAACCGCGGCCAAAGTCATTTCCGGAACCGGCCCCGACCGAACCGACCACAATGTGATCAGCACCGGCTGCGCCTGCGATGATCTCATGAACGGTGCCGTCTCCTCCAAATGCAATCAGAAGGAACTTTCCTTCCTTCCGCCTTCCGGCAAAACCCCGGGCAATTGCCGTGGCATGCCCGGGGCTGTCCGTCATGAATTCCTGATATGGAAAAGTTGCCGTCTTTCTGAATGAATTCCAACGTCCGAGTGCTTTTCTGCCCTGTGCCGCGGGATTGACGATAAAGACCGCCTCCATCCGCTCAGCGCGTCGGGGCCGGCTCCGGAAGCTTCGCTTCGAATGCAGCCATCAGCCGCTTGGTGACCGGGCCCGGTGTCCCTTCGCCGACTTTCTGTCCATCGATTTCACTGACCGGCAATATCCCGTTGGTCGTCGAGGACATGAAGAATTCATCCATCGAATACACGTCCTCAAGTGACATCGGTTCTTCGGCAACCGGCTGGCCGATTTCTTCGCAGCACTGCATGATCACGCGGCGCGTGATGCCGTTGAGGATGAAGTTGGACACCGGATGGGTATAGATGACCCCGTCTTTCACGCCGAACATATTCGATGATGATCCTTCCGTTACAGTTCCGTCACGGTGTAGAAGCGCTTCAAGACAGCCAGCTTCATGGGCTTCCTGCTTCGCCATGACATTGGCAAGGAGGTTCAGGCTCTTGATATCACAGCGCAGCCAGCGGACATCATCCACGGATTTGAGCTTTGCCGGTTCCGGCACCACCGGTACTTCCGGATACGATTTTGTGTAGGCCGTGATGACCGGGGTGATATCTTCTCCAGGAAACTGATGAACACGCGGTGCGGAGCCCCGTGTGGCCTGGACGTAGACGTGACCTTCCCGTATGGCGTTTTCTTCGATCAGGCGGGTCAGTTTCGAAAGCATCTCTTCCGGCCCGTACGGGAGCGTCATCCGGATCTTCTCGGCGGACTCGTACATCCTCCCGATATGCTCTTCGGCAGTGAACATGATACCGCCATAGACGCGGATCACCTCATAGACACCGTCACCGAAGTAATATCCCCGGTCTTCAATCGAAATCGACACTTCATCGTTTTTCACAAAGCGGTCATTCATCAGATACATGGACATGTTTTTAATCCTTCTTTCATACGAATTAGTTGTTTTTGTCCGTTGGCTGTTCACCGGCTAGAGACGCAATCGCATCCGCGTAGATCGCGGCTGCCTTCACAAGATCTTCGATATCCACATATTCATCAGCCTGATGGGCAACATCCGGCCGGCCCGGGAAAAGCATACCGAACGCGACGCCCTTTTCAAGCGTCCGGGCATAGGTGCCTCCGCCGATTGCAAGCAGTTCCGCCTTCTCGCCAGTTTGCCGCCCGTATACTTCGCGGAGTGTCCGGATCATCGGATCGCCGGCATCCACATGGTGGGGCGGGGAGTCCGAAGCAATATCCATTGTGAAGCCGGATCCTTCGAGCGCTTCACGGCACGCGGCCAGTTTTTCTTTTTTCGGGTAGGTGACGGAATAGCGCATGCTGGCGGTGACCTCGCCTCCCTTTGCCCCATTATACGTCAGAATCCCCGGATTGAGTGTGGTCTCTCCGGAAATTTCATCGGAAAAATCCAACCCCAGTGCCTGACCCCTAGAATCTTCGCCGAAGGCCTGTGAGACAAAGGAAGCGAAGCGGGCCGATGCCCCGTAGAGATAAGGTTCGAGGAACTCCGCGAGCAGGACACCGGCATTAATTCCGTCTTCCGGTTCCATAGCATGTGCGGCTTTCCCCCGAATACTGATTGTGCAGGAATGATCGTCGCCGTCCAGATTTCCTGTTGTGCCCCGCCCGTCGAGAAACACCCGGAAGGCTTCCCCCATTTCCGCTGCGGGAACCGTCAGTTCTGCACGGGCAAGGTCCGGGACCATGTTTGTCCTGTCTCCTGAACTGAAAGAGCGGAGCGGTCCGGCATCTTCGCCGGGCAATTGGGAAAAGACAAGATCCGCAATCCCTTTTTCGGCATTGATGATCGGGAAGTCCGCATCAGGTGCGAACCCCATCTCCGGCATTTCTTCCGTTTCGAAATAACGCTTCATGCAGCGGAATCCGCTTTCCTCATCTGTTCCGACAATCAGCCGGACTCTTTTGTTGAGGGGGACACCGGCGTCCTTGACCAACTTCATGGCATGGAATGCCGCGATGGTAGGTCCTTTGTCGTCAATGGCCCCTCTGCCATACACTCTCCCGTTCCGTTCATGGCCTTCAAAAGGCGGCGTCTGCCAGCCATCACCGGCAGGCACAACATCCACGTGACAAAGGATGCCGAGCAGCCCGTCTCCTTGGCCGATCTCAATGTGGCCGGCTGCACCCCCTACCTCTTTGACCGCCATGCCCGCTTTTCTGCCCTGCTCCAGCAGCCAGTCCAACGCTTTTTTCGGGCCCGGCCCGAATGGTGCTTCCAGGGTTGCTGCCGATTCATCAAGCACACTCTCGACTGAGATCAGAGTCTTCAGATCGGAGACCATCTTTTCTTCGGACTGTTCCGCTTTCCTGTTCCATTCCATGCGGCACCCGCCTCTCGTTTTTATACTGTCATTCTACACAATCAGGGATAAATTGAAAGCACGCGGCCCTTTGTTACAGTGCTGTAAAGAAGATGTAAAAAATGTTAGATGCATTGGAATAGTCAAACTATTATTGTATAATGATAGCGAGCCCTAGCTCAAAACGACAAAAGGATGTGTACGCCCTCAACCGAAAAGTATCGAGCAGCGCTCGAAGCTTTAGGTCGTCCGCTGGTCTTGCCATGGAGAATATGATGAAGGAGTGGTTGTAATTTGAAACCGACTACCGACCGGATGCTGATCCGTATTAAGGATGTTTACTTATACATCCGTGATCGCGGCACCGTAACGACCGATGACCTGGTCGACGCATTCGGCATCACTCCGCGCACGGTGCAACGAGATTTAAGCGTGCTTGCCTTCAATGGCCTGGTAAGCAGTCCAAGCCGGGGCAAATGGACAACGACGAAGAAACGTGTGAAGCTGTCTTCATAAGTGTGTACACATACTAAAAAGAACGGTCCCCGAACGAGATTCGGGGCCGTCCTTTTTTGTTTCGTCGTACTTCATCTATTTTTCAGTGCTGTCAGTTCATCCTCCGACAACTCCCGCCATTCTCCCTTTCCAAGAGCCGGATCAAGTTCAAGCGGTCCCATCGTCAGGCGCTTCAGATAAGTGACTTGCTTGCCCCTCGATTCGAACATCCGTTTCACCTGGTGATACTTTCCCTCGGTAATGGTGAGTTCGATTTCGGATTCGGGACCGCTCCGCAGGATGCTCAGTTCCGCCGGCTTGGTCACATAGCCGTCATCCAGCTCGACTCCCTGCCGGAAGGCAGCGCCGTCAGCCTCGGTCACTTCCCCTTCGATCACTGCATAGTACGTCTTTCCGACATGCTTCTTGGGAGACAGCAACTCATGGGACAACTTTCCGTCATTGGTCAGAAGCAGGAGTCCTTCCGTGTCTTTGTCGAGCCTGCCGACCGGGAACGGTTTGAATCGGCGGTATTCATACGGGAGAAGGTCGACCACCGTCCGATCCCTTGTATCTTCAGTCGCAGAGATCACCCCGGGAGGCTTATGCATCATTACATAGATGAATTCCCTGTAATCAACGGGGTCGCCATACACCGTCACTTCCCCGCTGTCCGGGTCGACATGGAGCGCCGGATCCTTAACGGGAACACCATCGACGGACACCGCCCCTTGCTTGAGCAGGGCCTTGACGTCCTTTCGCGAACCGAATCCTGAATTTGACAGCAACTTATCGATTCTCATTCCGGCACCTCACATTCCAAACTTTTTGGTGATCCGCTTCAGGCGGTCACCGAACAACTTCTGCGCAAGTCCCGAACGGAAAGCAAGGATTGCATATACCACGGCACCGATCACAGCTGTGATCAGTGTATAGAGGAATGCATCCCCTTTTCCGTCTGCCGGTCCGAAAAGATAGAGCCCTTTCAGCACTGACCAGGCAGCCAGTCCCATAATGGCGTTGAACAGGAGAATCAGCATCAGCCTGCGGATGACCATTCGGGACCGGTATCGGAGCGTGTAGATCGCCACGCCGATGTTCAGTGCCACGGCAGCGCCGTAGCCGATTACCGTGGCGTAGATCGCGCCTTCCGCCTCGAACATGCGAATCAGCGGGATGTTCAGGACGAGCTTCAGGAAAAGCCCGATCATCAGGTTCAGGATGATCCATTTGTGGCGGTCGATCGACTGGAGAATCGCACCCGACACCGAGTAGAGCGCAAACAGCAGAGACGCCGGCGCGTATGTCCTCAGGATATCTGCCCCCACGCGGCTTTGCTCGAACAGCAGATGATAAAGCTCGTCAGAAAGAATCATCAGGCCAGTGATCATCGGCAGTGTCAGGAACGCGACAATCTGGAATACCTGGTCGAGCGATCGGGTCATGCCGAGCCGGTCGCCTTTCGTGTAATAGCCGGTCACAATCGGGATGATCGCCATGGAGAACGCCGTCCCTACCATAACCGGAATCATAACGATCTTATGTGTGGAGAAGTTCAGCATCCCGAGCTGCCCGTCGGAAACCGATGCAAGCCCGATTGATTGCATCGCCTGGTTGAACGTAAGCATATCCACGAGCTGGAACAGCGGGTTTGCCAGACCGACCAGGACGATCGGGAAGATGTAGACGATCAGTTCACGGTACATATCCTTGAGCCGGATGTCCGCATTACCGGTGCTTTCCGCAAGCAGATTGTCCATCTGCGGCTTTTCCCGCCTCCAGTAGAAATAAAGCACGGCAAGGCCGGCGACAGCCCCGACAAACGCTGCAAATACCGCATATGATATCGCGGTCTTCTCAGAGCCTTCCGTGAAATTGAGGACAATATACACGCCGGCAAGGACAAATAGGATCCTCACAATCTGTTCGATCAGCTGGGAGACCGCAGTAGGGGTGAATTGCTGGTACCCCTGGAAGAAACCGCGCGTCAGGCTCATGAACGGCACGATAATCAGCGCAAAGCTCACAAGGCGGATGACTCCCGCGATTTCATCGACTGTGAATACCTGCTCATCACTGGCACGGACAATCTGAGCGATGGGCTCTGCCAGGAAGAACAGCAGTAGGAACGAGACGATCCCGGAACCAATCATGATTCGGCGACTGGATTTGAGCAGTTTCCTGCCCGCCTGATAATCGCCGAGCGCATTGTATTTCGATACATATCTTGAAACGGCGATCGGCATGCCCGAAATCGCAAATGAAAGCATGATGTTATAGGGTATGTAGGCATACTGGTAGAGGCCAAGGTTCTCCTCTCCGACCATTGCATAGAGCGGAATGACATACAAAAGACCGAGCGCCTTGGACAGGAACAGGCCGATCGACAAAATCGCCGTTCCTTTGACTAGATTCGATGACATGTGACCCTTCCATTCTTATAAGCTAAAGACCAGTTTACTCCGCTGTGGCCAATATCTCAAATTCTTTTGAAGAAAACGGTGTATAATGGTGGCCGGGCCAAGGGCCATAGTGGGTAAAGACAACCAATAATGTACGCAGCATCCGAAAGGAGCATTTTCATATGCAAGATGTAATCGTGATCGGCGGCGGGCCGTCCGGCCTGATGGCCGCCGCGGCAGCAGGCGCGGAAGGCGCCCGCGTGCTGCTGATTGAAAAAGGAAACAAACTGGGCAAGAAGCTCGCCATCAGCGGCGGAGGCCGCTGCAATGTGACGAACAATCTCGAATACGATGAGATCATCCGGCATATCCCCGGCAACGGGCGGTTCCTTTACAGTCCGTTTTCCGTTTTCGATAACCGGGATATTATCCGCTTTTTCGAGGGCCTCGGCGTGCCTTTGAAGGAAGAAGACCACGGCCGGATGTTCCCGGTGTCTGACCAGGCGATGGACGTCGTGAATGCCCTGACGGGTGAACTGAACAAGCTTGGGGTTAAGGTCCGTTTCGGGGCACGCGTGGCCAAACTCCTGATGGACGACGAGCAGATCCTCGGCGTCCGGCTGGAAGATGGCGAGGAGATCCGTTCCAGGGCAGTTATCATCGCGACCGGCGGAAAAGCCGTCCCTCAGACCGGATCGACCGGTGACGGCTATCCATGGGCAGAGCGCGCGGGCCATACCGTGACGGAACTGTATCCGACGGAAGTTCCCCTCCTCTCCGATGAGCCCTTTATCCGCTCAAGGGAACTTCAGGGGCTGGCCCTGCGCGATACGGCCGTTTCCGTCCTGAACAAAAAAGGAAAGACACTCGTCACCCACCGGATGGACATGCTGTTCACCCACTTCGGCCTGAGCGGTCCGGCGATCCTCCGGTGCAGCCAGTTCGTCGTGAAGGAACGAAAGAAAAACGGCGGCAAGCCGGTCATGATGCGGATCGACGCGCTGCCTGACCAAAACGCGGAAGAAACGTTCCAGCAGCTTGTCCGCACCGGCAAGGAAGAGCCGAAGAAAGCTGCGAAAAATCTGTGGAAAGGGCTTGTCCCGGAACGCTGGCTGCTGTTCCTCATGGGCCGCGCCGACATCGATCCGGCCGCCCCTGCCGGCCAGATTGCCCATGACAAACTGAGAAAGCTTGCACAATCCCTTCATGCTTTTGAAATGACCGTAAACGGAACCCAGCCGATTGAGAAGGCGTTCGTCACGGGAGGCGGCGTATCGGTCAAGGAAATCGGGCCGAAAACGATGGCCTCGAAGAAAAAGGAAGGCCTCTTTTTCTGCGGTGAGGTGCTCGACATCCACGGCTACACCGGCGGCTACAACATCACCTCCGCTCTCGTCACCGGCCGCATCGCCGGCATGAGCGCCGGCAAATTGGCTATAGGGAATGAAGAATAATGAAAACTGCCGCTGACAGTCAGCGGGCGGTTTTGTGCGGGTTGCACCTTTCTATGAGCGCTCCTGCCGATTCTATGTGCGCTTGTGGGCATTCTATGTGCGCTTGCGGCTATCCTATGTGCGCTTATGTCAGTTCTATGTGCGCTCACGCTCTCTATATCTATAAAAAAGACCCGGAGCATGACGGCTCCGGGTCTTTAGTGTTCAGTTCTTATTTAGCAACAATATTCACAAGGCGGCCCGGAATGGCGATGACTTTCTTGATGTCTTTGCCTTCCGTAAGCTCCTTGACGCGCGGTTCCGCAAGCGCAGCCGCTTCGAGGTCTTCCTTCGTGACATCTGCCGGCACGACAACTTTCGAGCGGACCTTCCCGTTGATCTGGACGGCGATTTCCACTTCGTCATCGACCAATTTCGACTCATCGTATATCGGCCATGCTTCGTACTTGATCGTGTCGCTGTGCCCGAGGATGCGCCACAGCTCTTCCGTGATGAACGGGCAGATCGGCGACAGCAGCTTGACGAAGCCTTCCGCGTATTCCTTCGGAAGCTTGTCGGCCTTATACGCTTCATTGATGAACACCATCATCTGAGAAATGGCCGTGTTGTTGTGCATGTTCTCAAGGTCCTCGGTCACTTTCTTGACGGTTTGGTTGTAGACCTTATCAAGTGTGCCGTCGTTTTCTTCGGTGATCTTCGATGCGAGCGTGCCGTCCGCTTCAGTGAACAGGCGCCATACACGGTCGAGGAACTTGCGGGATCCGTCAAGGCCGTTTGTCGACCAGGCCTTTGATGCATCAAGCGGCCCCATGAACATTTCATACAGGCGGAGCGCATCGGCGCCGTGGCTTTCAACGATATCGTCCGGATTGACTACATTGCCCTTCGATTTCGACATCTTCTCGTTGCCTTCGCCGAGGATCATGCCCTGGTTAAAGAGCTTCTGGAACGGCTCCTTCGTCTTGACAACGCCGATATCGTAAAGCACCTTGTGCCAGAACCGGGCATACAACAGATGGAGTACCGCGTGTTCCGCGCCGCCGACATAGATGTCAACCGGGAGCCAGCGCTCGGCCAGTTCAGGATCGACGAGCTGTTCGGAGTTGTTAGGATCAATATAGCGGATGTAGTACCAGCAGCTGCCGGCCCACTGCGGCATCGTGTTCGTTTCGCGGCGGCCCTTCATGCCGGTCTTCGGATCAACGACGTTCACCCATTCTTCGATGTTGGCAAGCGGAGATTCGCCGGTGCCGCTCGGGCGGATATTGTCCGTTTTCGGAAGCATGAGCGGGAGCTCTTCTTCCGGAACTGTCGTCATGGAACCGTCTTCCCAGTGGATGACCGGGATCGGCTCTCCCCAATAGCGCTGGCGGGAGAACAGCCAATCACGCAGCCGGTATGTGATTTTCTTCTCGCCCTTGCCGTTTTCCTCAAGCCATTCAATCGCCTTCGTGATGCCCTCTTCCTTGCCGAGGCCGTTCAGGAAGCCGGAGTTCACGTGCTCACCGTCGCCGATGTAGGCTTCTTCCTCGACGTTTCCGCCGGCCACGACTTCGACAATCGGGAGGTTGAATTCCTTCGCAAACTCGTAGTCGCGCTCGTCATGCGCAGGAACGGCCATGATGGCACCCGTCCCATAAGATGCGAGGACATAGTCCGCAACCCAGATCGGCATCTTTTCGCCGCTGACCGGGTTGATCGCATAAGCTCCCGTGAAGACTCCGGTCTTTTCTTTGGCAAGATCCGTACGTTCGAGGTCGCTCTTCGTCTTGACTTTATCGAGATAAGCATCAACTGCAGACCGCTGTTCGTCGGTTGTAATCTGGTCCACAAGCTTGTGTTCAGGTGCGAGGACGGCATAAGTCGCGCCGAAAAGTGTGTCAGGCCGTGTCGTGAACGCTTCAAACGACAGAGTGGTTCCGTCAATCTCGAACTTGACCTGTGCGCCTTCCGAGCGGCCGATCCAGTTCCGCTGCATCTCTTTCAGGCTGTCCGGCCAGTCGAGGTCGTCGAGGTCTTCCAGCAGGCGGTCGGCGTATTCGGTGATCTTCAGCACCCATTGGCGCATCGGACGGCGTTCAACCGGGTGTCCGCCCCGCTCGGAGACTCCGTCGATGACTTCCTCATTCGCAAGCACTGTACCGAGTGCCGGGCACCAGTTGACCGGGACTTCATCAACGTAGGCAAGACCTTTTTTGTAAAGCTGGATGAAGATCCACTGCGTCCACTTGTAGTATTCAGGGTCGGTCGTATTGATCTCCCGGTCCCAATCATAGGAAAAGCCGAGCTCCTGCATCTGGCGTTTGAATGTCGCGATATTTTTCGCGGTGAATTCCGCCGGGTCGTTCCCTGTGTCAAGCGCATACTGCTCAGCCGGAAGGCCGAATGCGTCCCAGCCCATCGGGTGGAGTACATTATATCCCTGCATCCGTTTGAATCCGCTCAGGATATCGGTCGCGATGTAACCGAGCGGGTGTCCGACGTGGAGGCCTGCGCCGGATGGATACGGAAACATATCCAGTGCATAGAATTTCGGCTTCTCAGGCTCATCGACCGTCTTGAATGTCTTGTTTTCTTCCCAGTACGTCCGCCATTTGCGGTCGATTTCTTGGTGTTTGTAGCTCATGCTTTTTTCTCCCTCCTAAAATGAAAAAACTCCCGTCCCCAAAAAAGTCAGGGACGAGAGTCGATCCTCCCGCGGTGCCACCCACATTGACGGCAAGCCGTCCAGCTCATCCTTAACGCGGAAAACGGCACCGCCCGGCAGTTGCGTGCCGGTGATGCAGACTCGGGGGTGAGTTCGGCATGCCGATCCTGCCGGCTCTCAGCAACCGCCGGCTCTCTGGAAGGATCGGGCTGCCTACTATTCCCCTTCGACGCCCTCAAGTATTGCCATCATTGTACCCGAAACAGAGAGTGTGCCGCAAGTGTCTGCGGGACGTTTACTATATGAAAGTCCGGTGTTACGATTAGGAATGTTGGACTCATTTCCTAAAATTCACACAAATCAGTCGGGAGGCGTTCTTCTTGGACGGAAACACCCCTTCATTCCGCTCGAAAAAAATCGACTTTAAGCCGGCCACAGTTCTCCTGCTTCTCGGTGTGGTCTTTATCGCCTTCACGCTCCGCTCCCCGCTGACATCCGTCGGTCCCGTCATCTCCAGTATCATGGAGGATCTCTCGATTTCCGGCACGACGGCCGGATTCCTGACCACGATTCCGCTCCTGGCATTTGCCGCCGTATCTCCTGCCGTTCCCAAAATTGCGGACCGGATCGGAATGGCGCGCAGCCTGTTCATCGCTCTCCTCATTCTGGCTATCGGGATCGTACTGCGTTCATCGGGCGGAACGGGACTTCTGATTGGCGGGACATTCCTTCTTGGCGTCGCCATCGCGTTCGGAAACGTGCTGCTGCCGGGCCTTGTCAAAATGAACTTCCCCTTGCATGTAGGACTGATGACCGGAATCTATACCGTATCCATGAACCTCTCTGCAGGATTGGCAGCCGGGGTCAGTGCGCCGTTCGCCTTTGCCACGCCATTGGGCTGGAGGATGTCCCTCGGTGTATGGGTGTTGCTTGCGGTCATCGCGGCCATCATCTGGCTTCCACAGGTGATCAAACAACCGGTCCTTGACGCTTCAGGTTCCGCAAAAGGACCAGCGCCAAGACCACTTTGGAAATCCCCCCTCGCCTGGGGTGTCACCCTCTTCATGGGCCTGCAGTCCGTCATGTTCTTTACGACGGCGGCCTGGGTCCCTGAAGTTCTGACAGACCGGGGTATGGATGCGGAACGGGCCGGTTGGATGTTTTCATTGGTCCAGTTTTCCCAGATCCCGTTCACTTTCATGATTCCGATTATTGCCGGCCGGATGAAGGACCAGCGGATTCTTGTCATCCTCATCACCGCCGGTTATCTGGCAGGGTATGGCGGGCTGCTTTCAGGAAACCTGTCGCTTACACCTCTTTGGATGATCCTGATGGGCATTTCAGGCGGAGCAGCGTTCGGACTGGCGATGATGTTTTTTGCGCTTCGGACAAATACACCCTCCGAATCCGCTGCACTTTCCGGCATGGGGCAATCGCTCGGCTATCTGCTTGCGTCGGCCGGACCGGTTCTTTTTGGCGCTTTTCATGACCTGTACGGAAACTGGACAGCGTCCCTCTGGATGTTCATTGTGACGATCATCCTCCTCTGCCTGGCCGGACTGAAAGCAGGCCGGGATGAGAAAACCGTTCCGGATTCCCCTGAACTGCCTTGAACGAGCAATGCCCCGCCATCGCGGGGCATTGCTTTTATATGCCGTTCTTTCCGGAACTCTCCTCACTGGCCGGAGGACGGATGGATCGGACCGTGCGGCGGAACCATTCCGCTTCTTCCGTTCCGATCTCTTCTTCCGCATAGCGGACCCTGGCATACAAACGATCCAACAGCCTGCGGTTTTCCGGTTCCAGGCCTAACCGACCGAGCCATACCGGGAAGGACTCTTCAGGATTCCGGCCGTATCCCGCTCGCCTCATGCGGCGCTCGAGCCGGAATACCTCCCGCCGGACCCGGTTTCTCCGGATTGCTGCCGACCTGTCTCTGCCGGATCTCTGCATTGCGGTCATTGGAAAATCAGCGAATCCTTCAGCAGTCCCGAAAACTGGCTGATTCTGTTCCTTCATGTACCGGTTCCGGAAAATACTGATCAGTACGGCAGCACCCAGCAGCAGCAGGACAGCGAATAGTGCCGCAGGCCCCCACTGGATCCCCTCCGCTGCCTCCAAAATCGGCATTTCCTCTCCGGTTCCCCCCTCGTCAGATTTATCTTCCAACTCTTCTTCCTGAGATAGTCTAAGGAAAAGCCGCTCCAGCGGTCCCCAGACCGGGCCGGTGATCCCGATGAGGAAACTATACAATACAGTTCCCAGCGACACCCCCGCCAGCCCGCCTGCCCAGGAGATAAGCGGCTTGATAAATACCAGCAAAGCCGTCATACCGAGCAGGCCTGCAGACAGTTGCAGAAAAGCCCTGTCCTGCTCCTTCCTCCTGAACGGTTGACGGTAAAGGACTCTTGCATTGCGCAGCAGAACAGCGGATGCAAACTGGAAGACAAGCAGAGTATAAACGATATGCCCCGCTTTCCCCGGGAGAATCATCATAAATGCGCCTAACGTATATGCGATGGATATGAGGACGGCCAGCCACTCTTTCCCATCAGGCTCCCGCTCCGAAAGTGACTTGATGCGCCATCCGATCCATATGCCCAGTACCGCGGAATGGACAAGCGGAAGTCCTGTTGCCCAGGCCATGAAAAGGGCCAGTCCTGCGGACACCGTCATGCCGGCATTGCCGGACACCAGACGGGCTGCTCCATATCCGGCCATGACGGCAAGCAAGTGAGGCAGGACCGGCGGCAGGCTTCCGTTCACCACGTATGGCGGTGCCGCAAGCACATAGATGACACTTACTTCCAACAGCAGAGTTGCCAGTTTGACGGCCTCTGATTTCCGGTCCTTCATCCTGCATCCTCCTTCACGTCCGCAGAAACCTGTATGACCGTAACGCCTCTTTTCTTGAGCAGCGCGGCAAGTCCTGAGAACTCTTCACCCTGCTGCCCGAAATGAAACAGGACATGGCCCCGCATGGCATTTACGGCAATCGACCGGTACATTCCTGCCGGCAGGCCGACCGGAGAGTTGGCGGGCAGCCTGGCAAGCCGGTTCAGCACCCCTGACAGCTGAGCACGGCCATGATCCGGCGGGATATGCAGATGGCCGTCCCTTGCCGCAGTGCGCATGTTCAGCCTGACTTCATACTCGATCCCCCTTTTCTCGGCGGCCATGGCGGCATGGGCGATCTGGCTGAAGACCTTTTCCGCCAGAACATGATCCGCCGCACCGGGCCGACTGCCTCGGAGATCTGCGACCAAAATCCATCTCTGGAGGACCACCCGGTCAAACTCCTTTGTCCGCAGCCCCCCTGTCCTCGCCGTCTCTTTCCAAGCAATCGATGAAAACGGGTCACCGGCGGTGTACTCCCTGGTGCCCCGGGGCCTGGTCTGTTCTTCAAAAAGCGATATGTTTGCGGGAGTCACACCGGGAAACTGCCCGGCAAGGCGGGAAGGGAGCTTAAACCCGGACGTCCCGGGATAAACGATGACCGCTTTCTGCAGATAGCCCTGATAGGTCAGGCGAATCCGGAACACCCCAAGCAGGTCACCGATATGAAGCGTGAGCACGGAAGCTCTTGCAAGGCCACGCTTCTTAGCAGTAAAACGGATGTGATGCCTGACACTTCCTTTACCGGGAAGAAAAAAAGAAGGGAAAAGGATCCCGGGTATTTTACCGGGCTGGATCTCAGTGGCACCGTCATGATCAAGGAAAGAAACTTCCCAGCCGGCGTTCCAGACAGGCAGTTTTCCCACATTGATAAAATCAAATGTAAGTTCACCTTCCTCACCGGGAAACAGCCGGACGAATTCTGGCCCGTTACTGAGCCGGATGTTTCTTGCCGCCTTCTGCATATACACCACATTAAGCCCATACAAAACCAGCATCAGAATGGCAAGGACTCCGAGCGATGCGTTTTTGCCGAGAACGGCGAGCAACCCGATGACCAAGGAAATCGAGCCATAGGCTAGACTGCCCTTTTTCGTAATCATTTCCAGATGAAAATCATTTTTCATCCGGTTCTCCCCCCGGAAGGCCGGGCACCGGATTCCAACCCGGGAACCGCTTGTTCCAATCTTGCAGTCAAGAATGTACCGGTCATCATTGCGGCGATGCCTCTACCGGTACCTCGATCCTGTCCAGCAGTTCTTCCATGGTCTCATCGGCTGTCTTTCTCATCGATGCCTCTACAGACAGCACGATGCGGTGGGCAAGCACAGGGACTGCAAGCGCGCGTACGTCATCCGGTACGGCATAGTTCCGGCCCCTGAGAAATGCCCGTGCCTGCACTGCCCTCATGAGAGCGATCGTCCCTCTTGGGCTCGCTCCTGTTTCGATATCCATGTGCTCCCGCGTCGATCGGACCACTGCGAGCAGATAGTTTTCCACTGCTTCATTGACTGCAACCTGCAAGGCCTGTTTCCGGATTTCCAGTACCTGCCCGACTGTCGCTGCCCGCTCTGGCACTGCCGGCCTGCCGTGCATATAGGTACGGATCATCGCCCGCTCCCCTTCTTTCGTAGGATAGCCCGGCCGGATCCTCATGAGGAACCGGTCCATCTGAGCTTCCGGCAGGTCGAAAGTTCCCTGTGCGGACTCGATCGGGTTCTGTGTCGCGATGACGAAGAACAGTTCCGGAAGCAGGTGGGTTTCCCCGTCGACGGTCGCCTGCCCCTCTTCCATGGCCTCGAGAAGGCTTGACTGGGTCCGGGGCGTCGCCCGGTTGATTTCATCGGCCAGCAGAATGTTTGTCATGACGGGCCCTTCCCGGTATTCGAACTCCTGTGTTTTCATATTAAAGAACCGGATGCCGGTGACATCTCCGGGAAGGACATCCGGCGTGAACTGGATCCGGCTGAATTCAGCATCAATGACCGCGGCCATCGTCTTCGCGAGCAGGGTTTTTCCGGTGCCCGGCACATCTTCAAGCAACACATGTCCCCCTGCCACAAGTGCGGTCAGCATCAGCTCCGTCTCCTGTTCCTTCTCGAACAGCAACTGGCCGACAGCCTGCTTCATATCTTCCAGCAATTTGTTGTCATGCACGTGTTTTCCACCCCTTTCGCAGACAAAAGCCGGAAAAGTCTCCTTTTCCGGCTCCTTTTTATGCTTTTTGATTTACTTCACTGATGTCGAGTTCCGCTTCAGTGGAGGCTAGGATGTCGTCAACCGTGAAGCCTTCGAACACTTCCTTCAGCTTGAGGCCGTCCGGTGTCACCCCGATCACGCACCGCTCGGTGATGATCATGTCCACTACCCCTTTTCCGGTAAGCGGAAGTGAGCATTCTTTCTTGATCTTCGCGGAACCGTCCTTGGCGGCGTGCTCCATGATGACGATGATCTTCTTGGCGCCGTGAACCAGGTCCATCGCGCCGCCCATCCCTTTAATCATCTTGCCGGGGATCATCCAGTTGGCCAGGTCCCCGCTTTCCGAAACCTCCATGCCGCCGAGGATGGCGACATCCACGTGACCTCCGCGGATCATCGCGAATGACTCCGCACTGTCAAAATAAGCCGCTCCGCTAATTGCCGTCACGGTCTCTTTTCCTGCGTTGATCAGATCCGGGTCAACCTTGTCCTTTTCCGGGTACGGCCCGATACCGAGCAGACCGTTTTCCGACTGAAGAATGACCGTCTTGTCATCCGAAATATAGTTAGCCACGAGCGTCGGCATCCCGATGCCGAGGTTAACATAGTCCCCGTCATGGATTTCCTTCTCCGCACGCCGTGCGATGCGTTCCCTCATCTGTGCTTTATCCATTCACATTCTCCCCTTTCCCTCAGCGCGTTGTAAGCCGCTCGATGCGTTTTTCCTGTTCCGCCTGGATCAGACGCTGAACATAGATGCTTGGCGTATGGACCGTTGCTGGATCCAGTTCACCGGCATCCACGATTTCTTCCGCTTCGGCGATCGTCACTGTGCCGGCTGCAGCCATCATCGGGTTAAAGTTCTGGGCTGTCTTGTTGTAGACCAGGTTACCCAGTTTGTCCGCTTTGGCAGCTCTGACAAGTGAGAAATCGGCTGTCAGCGCTTCTTCGAGAACGTATTCTTTCCCGTTGAAGGTCCGTGTCTCTTTGCCTTCCGCGATCGGCGTACCGACCCCCGCAGGTGTGAAGAAAGCAGGAATGCCCGCTCCGCCGGCACGGATCTTTTCCGCAAGCGTCCCTTGAGGCGTCAGCTCGACTTCCAGCTCACCGCTCAGCACCTGGCGCTCGAATTCCTTGTTTTCTCCGACATAGGAGCCGATCATCTTTTTGATCTGGCGGTTATTAAGCAGCAGCCCGAGTCCCCAGTCATCGATTCCACAGTTATTGGAAATGACAGTCAGGTCCTTGACCCCGCTGTCCGCAAGCGCAAGGATCAACTGTTCCGGAATACCGACAAGGCCGAAGCCGCCGACCATCAGCGTGGCGCCGTCCTTGATATCCGCGACAGCTTCAGCCGCCTGGTCATAGATCTGTTTCATAAAATCCCCCTCCGGTCCTCTTAAATGAAAGCGTTTCTAACTTCATTTAATCAGAACACTGCAAATGTTGCAATGCAATCGGAACAATTCAGGCCGAACCCCGGAAGCCCAGGATATAAATAAACCGGCAGCGGAATGCTGCCGGTCAGAATCCTATATTAAGGGCGGTGGGCAACCGACTGCCTTGCCGCCTCCCTTTTAAGGGGGACATCATAGAAAAGGCTTGTCAGGATCGAGAAGCTGAGGATGGCGGTCAGGATGATCAGCATAATATGGGTGCCGTAAAGGTCGACCAGGACCCCGCCGATCACCGGACCGACCATGCGGCCGCCAGTCGAGACACTGTTGACGATGCCTTGGTAGAAGCCTTCCCTTCCCGGCGGCGCCAGTGAGTTGGCAATGGTCGGGATGACCGGCCAGACAAACATCTCACCGAATGTCAGGATGACCATGGACGTCACGAACATCGCAAACGACTCTGCAAAGCCGACGACAACAAACGAAGCAGTAAAAATGATGATGCCGATCAGCATCTGGACCTTGAGCCGGTCCTCGAAGCGTTTGATGATCGGGCGGATCAGCGGCTGCCCAAGAACGATGAGTGCCCCGTTGATCGTCCAAAGCAGGCTGTACTCACCCAGCGAGATACCAATATCGATGGCATGAGTCGACAGCGTGGTTGTCCACTGTGAATATACCAGCCATGTCAGGAAGAACCCGGACAGCATGATCGTCAGAGAGTAGAGCGGCGCTTTTTCGCGGATCGTCCGTTTTTCTTTGATGACCGATGTGTGTGTCGCAGGATCGATCTTAAAGCCTCTGTAGGCAACAGCCGCGATCAGAAGGAAAAGAACATACATCACGGTGTTGGCGACGAAAATGTATTCAATGTTATAGGAAGCAACCAGTCCGGCCAGAGCCGGTCCGATGGCGACTCCTGCATTATTTGCAAGGTAGATTGAATTAAAGGCTTTCCGTCCGCCTTCAGGCCAGGCAGTTCCGACCATGGCATACATGCTTGGAAACACGATGCCGCCTCCGAAACCGAGCAACGCCAGAAGCCAGACATAATGGGGCCAGTCATGATAAAACACGAGCCCGACAAGTGCCACAAGCGAGATCAGGATACCGGCCAGGACTGACCGGTATCCGCCGATCCGGTCAAAAAGAAAGCCGCCGAGCATATTTCCTACGATTCCCGCAGCGGAGTTGGCCATGAGGACAAGCCCCGCGACAGACAGTGACTTCCCGAGATGGTCGTGAAGATAGATGGTATTGAGCGGCCAGATAAATGAGTTCCCGACGGTATTGACAAACATTCCAATGACGAGGAGCCAGACGCTTCTTGGCATGTCCCCACCCCCTGTTTTTCATTTTCAACTCAATGATTGTATGCCCGTTGCAGATGTATTTCAATACGGATGCCTGATGTTGGAACATTGACAATCCATTGTTCAATGGAGCGCCGCCGGACAGGATGATAGGATAGAGAAAACATAGGTTTTTAAAGGAGTGATCATCATGGAACTCGGCCGTGCACTCGCGCAGGCAAGAAAATTGATGGAGCGGACCGTCCGGCCAGGAGAGACAGTCGTGGATGCGACTGCGGGCAACGGGCATGACACCCTGTTTCTGGCGGAACTCACCGGTCCGGAGGGACGTGTCCTGGCATTCGACATCCAGCAGGCCGCGCTAAATGCAACAAGAACACGCCTCGGAAAGCTGGCGGAACGCGCTGAACTGATCCTGGACAGCCATGACCGCGTGGCGGATTATACGGAAGGAGTTGTCGGCGGTGCGATGTTCAACCTCGGCTTCCTACCGAACACGGGCGATCGTACTGTCGTGACCAAGCCGGATACGACCGTCAGGGCCGTGCATGCACTTCTTGGCCTACTGAAAAAAGGCGGGCTGATCACGGTTTGCGTTTATGACGGTCATGAAGGCGGTGACCTGGAAAGGGATGCTCTCATCGCGTATGCCTCCCGTCTCCGGGAATCCGATGTCGACGTGGCACGCTATGAGCTGATCAACCAGAAAGGGCATCCGCCTTTCCTCGTCACATTCGAGAAGAAAAAGGAATTCAGTAAACCGGAACTATTGGACTGATAGGTAGCCTCCCGGCCGCATATCCTGGAAGGACAAGGGTATAAAGGTAAAAGATAAACCGAGGAGGAAACAGAATGCCTGCCATTGAATCGATCTATACGCTAACCCCGGACCACGAAATCAGCCAGAAAGATGCTGCCGGGCTGACAAAGCAGCTTTTCAGCGGAAAGTTCAGAGATACGGAGCGGCTGCTCAGGGTCTTTGACAACGGCGACATCGACACCCGTTACATTGCCATGCCTCTTGAATGGTACGGAGAGAATCATCCGTTCGGAGATCGCAATAACCTGTATATCGAACATGCTGTACGCCTGGGCTCCGAGGCCATCACAGGCTGCCTGCAAAACTCCGGCATGCTTGGGGAGGACATCGGATACGAAGAGATCGATGCGATCTTCTACATATCAAGCAGCGGCATCTCGACACCCAGCATCGAAGCAAGGATCATGAATCTCCTTCCCTTCAGGGATGACGTCAAACGGATTCCTATCTGGGGACTGGGATGTGCCGGAGGCGCCTCGGGCATGAGCCGTGCATTCGATTACTGTCTCGCCCATCCGGACCACCGTGTGCTGATCCTCTGCGTGGAGCTGTGCAGCCTGACATTCCAAGCGGAGGATTATACGAAAAGCAACCTTGTCGGCGCCTCCCTTTTCGCAGACGGAGTCGCCTGTGCGGTCGTTGCCGGAGACGAAGTGGCGCTCCGCTCTTCAGGGACCGTACCAGTGATCCGCTCCACGCTCTCAAAACTGATGCCGGACTCTGAAGACGTCATGGGCTGGGATGTGGACGATACGGGTCTTCACGTCATCTTTTCAAAAAGCATTCCTTCTGTCATCACGGAATGGCTCGGTCCATTTGTACATGAATTTCTCGGGAATCAGGGACTCACACAGTCGGATATCAGGCATTTCGTGGCACATCCAGGGGGCAAGAAAGTGCTGCTGGCTTATGAGGAGGCACTCGGATTTGAGCCCGGCATGACCGACATCTCCAGACATGTGCTCAGAAAATATGGAAATATGTCTTCCCCGACGGTGCTGTTCGTACTGGAGCAATTCATGAGAGCCCGCCCGGAAACCGGTGAAATGGGACTGATGGCGGCACTCGGACCGGGATTCTCGGGGGAACTGCTTCTCCTGGAATGGCAGTAAGGAGGAATGAACATGCTGTTCTGGATTCTGATCGGACTTGTCATCATCCAACGCCTTGTGGAACTCCGCGTAGCGAAGCGCAATGAACAAAAACTGAGAGCACGCGGGGCTTTTGAAGCCGGTGCCTCCCACTACCCGTATATGGTTGCGATGCATACGGCCTTTTTCATTTCTCTTATGGCAGAGGTGCTTCTCACGGACCGGCCCCTCTCTCCTATTTGGCCGGTTCTGCTCGCGGTGTTCCTAACCATGCAGGTATTGCGGGTCTGGTGCCTCGCATCCCTCGGCGAGTACTGGAATACGAAAATCATCATCCTTCCGGGGGCCAATGTCGTGAGGCGGGGGCCGTATAAATGGCTGAAACACCCGAACTACGTGATTGTCACGACCGAACTGCTTGTTCTGCCGCTTATCTTCCAGGCCTATCTGACAGCAGCGGTTTTCATGGTCCTGAATGCATGGATGCTATCAGTCCGCATTCCGGCGGAAGAGCGCGCACTCCGGGAAGCGACAGACTACAGTGAACGGTTCGGCCTCGGAAACTCGAGAACATAAATAAAACGGTCCGGAAAGCGATGAGGCTTCCGGACCGTTTATTTATGAACTTTTTCCGACCAGAGACAGAATCGCCTCATTGGTCAGCGCCGCTCCCAGCCGTACTGTGCGTCCGCCTTCATCGACATCCGGATTCACTTCCGATATGTCAAACGACCGGACAGCCGGATGGCTGCAGGCGGCACGGATGATGGTCCTGACCGACAGCGGATCGAGGCCGAACGGTGAAGGCGCACTGACCCCTGGCGCCGCTGCCATGTCCAGCACATCCATGCAGAGGGTCACGATGACCGCATCATAGCGGCCGATAAAGGACTGAATCCTCTTGGACAACTGAGCGGAATCCGATTGACGAACCTTTTCTTCCGGCATGTATTCCACATCAAATTCGCCTGCCGCTTCAAAGAGCGAACGTGAATTGCCGAAACGCTGAATTCCGAGGACGAAATATCCCGTATTCTGATCTTCTTCCAGAATCTGACGAAACATAGTGCCGGATGAAGATTCACCGTCATGCGGCCGAAGGTCGAAATGTGCATCGATATTAATGATGCCGATGCCTGCTTCCGGCCCCAGATGCAGTCTCAGTCCGAGATAATGCCCGTACAAGGTCTCATGTCCGCCCCCGAGGATGATCGCCTTTGAACCGCGTCCATAGGCGGCGGCCACCTTTTCTGCGAGTTCGTCCTGAGCCTCTTCCAGTTGGGTGTCCAGGCACGATACATTGCCATAATCGCACAGTACCGTATCTTCCCCATGCCAGGGCATCGGGGCCAGTGCCTGCCGGATTGCATCCGGCGCCTTGAAGGCACCCGGGCGTCCGTTGTTTCTGCGCACGCCTTCATCACAACAAAAGCCGATAATGGCAATATCCGCTTTATCCGCGGAATCCGTCCCGGTCACCGCCTGATGATATTTAAACCTGCTTTTATCGACGTCCGACTCCACAGTGCCTTTCCAGACATCCTCGAATTCCATTTCCGTCCCTCCTCCTATGACGCTTCACAGGCCATTCCGTCCCGGTCCCCGTCCAGCCGTTCCGAGTAGGCATGATGTCCTTTTTTCACGCCCTTCGGATGGACAGCTCGCAGCTCCGTGCAATTGGCGAACGGTCCTTCTGTCCCTTTTCGGTTAATGGTTTCACTGATTTCGCCTGACTGTTCCGCTTTTTCTGCATCAAAGCCGCTTTCGGTCGCGTAGTCTTCAATCGACCAGATCCCGAATCCCTTATCCTTTGCCCGTTTTTCCGCCAGTTCAAAACGTTCGAGATGACGGGTGCTCGGCGGATAGACGTATCCGACCCGGGCAAGCCCCTCTTCAAGCAGGTTTTCCTGAACGCTTTCCCCGTTTACATAGACGTATGCAAGTAGGCGCCCGTACTTGTCGGTGCGCTGTCCGATATCAAACTCGATGGCGACTTCTCCGTCGGCGAGAAGTTCTCTGTTCCTTTCCTTGGCCTGTTCGCCGAACGGCTGCTTTCCGAGCTGGGGGTGGTTCGTCTCAGGTGTATCGATAAGCAGGTATCTGACATTCTGCTCTTTGCCTCCGTACCTGATTTTGATTGTGTCCCCGTCTATTGTGCGGACAAGTTCAACGGGGATCAGCTCCTTTGCGGGGGCATCTGCAGGAACCTGTTCGCCTGTCTCCGTTGAACTGCCGGGACTGTCATTTTCCGGCTGCTCGGCAAGAATATAAATAATGGCAATCAGAAGAATGACTGCAACGGCGCCCGCGGGACTTTTCCACATGGTTGTCTTTTTTCTCTTTGCCATCGTATAACTCTCCTTCCGGCCTTTATTGTACCGGGTGGCTCCACCTCCGACAACGAGCAACGCGGCACTCCGGTGAGCGCCGCGTTTTCTCAATTGCCGTTTCAGAATTTCCTGTCGTAATGTTTGTATTGGGCAAAAGCGTCAACAAGCGAATTTGCAAAGTCGCCCCGGCCCCCGGCCATGACGATGCCCGGACCTTCTTTCGCCATCGATTGGGCAAAGAGATCGTTGCCGCTTTCGGTCACGCCGATTGTCTTGTAGTGTTTGAAAGTATCGTTGATGAACTCCGAAGCATCCATCTTGAACTTCGACTGGTTCTCACCTGACCCGCCGGCGATGATGATGCCGTCATACAGCACCGCATGGGTCGTCGTGAAGGTGTGGTTCGCCTCGGCTTTATAACCGTTCTGGCCTTTGATGGTACCTTGCCGCTCACTGATGAAATCAGCTGTAATGCCTGCTTCCTTCAGCTTGTCCAGAATGTCCCCGAGACTGCTTCCGTCAAAGCCTTCCCCGACGATGATGCCCGCTCTGCGTGTCTGAGGTTTCCTGACGGTGTTCGCCATGCTGACCGCAGGGGATTTCTTGTTGTTTTTAACATGGCTTTCCGTCGGAGGGGTCGCCCCGATCTTTTTGGCTACCTGGGTCATCAGATCCTTGTCGACTTTGGCGAACATTTCAATCACCTGCTGGCGGATATCCTGGTTCTGGACTTTCCCGACTTCAAAGCTGAAAGCTTCGATGATGTGGTTCTTCTCAAAGTCGGCCAGGCTATTCCAGAACATCCGGGCCTGGGAGAAGAAGTCTTTGAACGATTCGCTTCGTGCACGCACTTTGCGGCCTTCCACTTTCTCCTGATAGTGGACATAGCCGCCTTCCTCCTCGGATGCCGGTGCAGGCGTGCCGTCCGCCAGTGAATTCTTATTGTATGCCACTTTGCCGACATTGATGGTCTGCCGGTGATAGCCATCCCGCTGATTGTTGTGGAACGGGCAAACCGGTCGGTTGATCGGAATCTCATGGAAGTTCGGGCCGCCCAGACGGATCAGCTGGGTATCCGTGTAGGAGAAGAGCCGACCCTGCAGGAGCGGGTCATTGGAGAAATCGATCCCCGGTACGACATGTCCAGGATGGAACGCGACCTGCTCAGTTTCCGAGAAGTAATTGTCCACATTCCGGTTCAATGTCATTTTCCCGATGACTTTGACCGGAATCTCCTCTTCCGGCCAGAATTTCGTGGCATCAAGGATGTCGAAGTCGAACTTGAACTCATCCTTTTCCTCAATCACCTGGACACCGAGCTCAAACTCGGGATAATTGCCCATCTCGATATTCATCCAAAGATCACGGCGGTTATAGTCGGGATCATTCCCCGAAATCTTCTGAGCTTCATCCCATTCAAAAGAGTGGAGGCCGAGTACTGGCATCCATTTGAATCGGACAAATCGGGATTTGCCTTCCGCATTGACGAAGCGGAACGTGTTGATACTGAAACCTTCCATCATCCGGAAACTTCTCGGCAGTGCCCTCGGGCTCATCAGCCACATGACCTGGTTGGCCGTCTCCTGGTTGTTGACAACGAAATCCCAGAATGTATCATGGGCCCCGGTTGCCTGGGGAATCTCATTATGCGGTTCCGGCTTGATCGAGTGCACGAGATCCGGGAACTTGATGCCATCCTGGATAAAGAAGATCGGCATATTGTTGCTTACCAGATCATAGTTTCCTTCTTCGGTATAAAACTTCGTCGCAAACCCGCGGACGTCACGCGGTATATCCGTGGATCCCTTCTGGCCGACAACGGTCGAAAACCGTACGAACACCGGGGTTTTCTTGCCCTTTTCGGACAGAAAGTCCGCTTTCGTGTATTTTTCCATCGACTGGTAGGCCTCAAACTCCCCGTGCGCAGCGAACCCTCTCGCATGTACTACCCGTTCCGGAATCCGTTCATGGTCGAAGTGGGTCATCTTCTCACGGAAATGGAAGTCTTCCATAAGCGTAGGACCGCGTTCACCCACTGTCAGGGAGTGTTCATCTTCCGCCATCTTTAGGCCCTGGTTGGTCGTGAGTTTCTTGTTCCGGTCGCTTGTCCTGAACTGATCCAGTTGAAGATCCTTGCTCGTACGTTTACCCTGTTGCCTTTTATCCATCGTGATCCTCCTTCTGAAGAGTGCTGTGCTTCACTCTTTCCCTTGGAGAAAACCGCTAAACTGGATGGATTTTGCCAATTCAGGAACTTACATATATAAACGAAACCATATAAAAGACAATGCCCAGGACGAGTGTCGACAACGCATAAAAGACGGCAGCTGCACGCCGCCCATCCCGCCACAAAATCAGGATTTCAGAATTCCATGTGGAGAAAGTGGTCAGTGCACCCAAAATGCCATAGACGATAAATGCGTGTGCCGGACTGCCTGCGGCCAGGCCGGAGAATATGCCGGCCAGAAAAGCGCCGGTCATATTGACGGCGAAGGTACCGGCAGGGAAGCCTCCTTTGCGGTTCAGCTTTGAAGTGATCCAGTAGCGGATCACAGCACCGAGCATCCCCCCTGCGGCTACACACAGCCAACCGAGGGCTGTCATGACTTCACGCTCCGTGATCCGAACCTCAGTCCGGCCAGTCCGGAAAGCAGTCCGCCTCCAACCGACAGAACAGTATAAAGGAATGCAACGCCCCACTGGCCGCTCAACAGCATCGATGAAAGTTCCGCACTAAGCGCCGAAAACGTCGTGAACGAACCAAGAAACCCTGTATGTACTGCGGTTTTCCATGGCTGTCGCAGCGGAGCCGCCGCAATGAGAGCGCAGAGGATGAATGAACCAGCCAGGTTCACGAACAATGTCGCATAGGGGAAGTTTTCTGTATGCCCGATTAGCTGCGAGACGGCTGTCCTGGAAACCGCACCCGCCATTCCAGCCAGTCCGACCGCTATCCATTCCTTCATGAGATTTAACCCCTTTCCTCAAGCAGCCCCCTGCTGATGCACATGCCAATGTCCAGTTCTTTTTCCTGTTTTGCAAATTTGACAAGGATCCTGTCTCCCCTGATTTCCTCCACCTGCCCATTTCCGAACACTTTGTGCCGGACCCTCAGCCCGGGGACAAAGGCCCCGCGGTCTGAGATGGCATCAGGATTATGGTCTGCCGCAGACCGCCTCCGCTTCGGCTGTCTTCCCGGCTCCGGCCTTTGCCCCACTGGACGGCCGATGGCCTGAAGACCCCTGACTTCGCTTATGAAACGCGATTCCGTGAGGTCCTTTCCGCTGTCAGTCGAGTAATTGATAAGTTCCAGCCGCTCTTTGGCACGGGTCATGCCGACATAAAACAGTCTCCGTGCCTCTTCCATCATGTCCGGATCCTTCACATCTTCCGCCGCGGGAATCGTGCCCTCATTCAGATCGACCATAAACACCTGTTTGAACTCGAGGCCTTTCGCGCTGTGAAGAGTGGACAGCGTGACAGCACCTTCACGGGGTTTCCGCTTGGCCTCAGAGACCGCCTCTTTCAGTTCCGCCAGTTTTTCCGCGAAAGCGGTCATCGTCCGAAGAGGCGCCGCGATCACGGCGAGCGTGTCCAGCATGCCGGTCAGGGTGTCAATGCGGTAGCCGAACTTTTCCGAACGGCTTTTCAGAGAAGCCTCGTAGCCAAGATCCGTCCGGATGGTCCGGATGATATCCGCAGGACGCCGTTCTTTCAGGCCTTCATAGATCGTCCCGGCGGAGGCCAGCTTGCGCTTCTGGTCATCGGAAAGTGGTGTTCCCGACCGGGCGAACGCCTCAAAAACATTCCCTTCCGGACCGTTCCTGACAAAGGCCTCCACTGCGGCGCGGCTGATGTACAGATCCATCTTCAGGGCGACACGTGCAAACAGGTCCTTCCTCTCCGGCAGGTAAGCCAGTCTCATGAAATTCAGGATGTCCTCCACGACCCAGTGATCGAAAAACCGATCATCGGCATCCTTCATATAAAACGGGATGCCCCGGCGGTGCAGCTCGGACACAAAAGCCGTTGATGACGAGTTGTTGCGGAATAGGACTGCCGCCTCTTCCGGGTTTTCCATCGCCAGCAGTTCGTAGATCACATACCTGACCTGCTCGTCCCGGTCATGGAATCTCTTTAGCGAGACAGGGCCCGCACTGCCGTTCACCGGTTTCATGCCCTTTTCATAGCGCTCTTTATTCCGCTTGATGAATCCGGCGGCAGTCTCCGTGATTTCCTCGGATGAGCGGTAATTCGTCTCCATCATGAGGATTTCGGCCTGCGGGTAGTGGCTCCGGAAATCCAGCAGGTATTCCGGGTCCGCCCCCCGCCATGTATAAATGGACTGGTCATCATCCGCCACAGCACAGAGATTTCCATGGCGCCGGACCAGATGTTCGACGATCCGGTGCTGGGCGAGAGATGTATCCTGGCTCTCATCGGTGATCACATAGTCGAACCGGTCCTGCATCCTCTTGCAAAGGTCAGGATCCGTCCGGAGCGCTTCCTCCGCAATCGTCAGCATGTCATCGAAATCCAGGAGCTGAAGCCTCCGGCGGCTCCGTTTATGCGACTCATATTTCTGGAGAATTTCCCCGGCCCTCTCGACAGGCCCTTTGATCACCGGCCACTCCGACTGGGGGATGAGGCGGTTCTTCACGTAGCTCGCGAAAGTCCCGATTGACTTCAGTTCGTCTTCAGTCGGGTCTTCTCCTGTAACCTCGCGGAAACTGCGCTTCAGAAGAACCGGTTTCGGGGGAACCTGATCTGTCTTTCCTTCGATCAGTGCCCACTCGATCCCCATATGCTCGAGATGGCGCCGGACGATATCCAGCGCCAGACTGTGGATCGTCGAAAAAGCCGGCGGCTGAAGCCCCGGAAAAAGTTTTGTGAAACGGCCGCGCATATCGTCCGCTGCAGCCTTGCTGAAAGTGATCGGCTTGATGCGCGCCGGGGCGATCCCCTTTTCCGCAATCATATATCCGATCCGCATGATCATCGTTGTCGTCTTTCCCGAGCCCGGGCATGCCAGTACAAGGAGCGGGCCGTCCGTCTTCAGGACGACCTGCTTCTGCACGTCATTCAGCAATACACCCGTCTCCATATGCTTGCGCTCGAAAAAGTCCATTGCATCCATTCCTTCCATTGTTCGCATCCATTCATTCTAATCAAAATAAGAAGGGCCGCGCAATGCTGCGGCCCTTCTTTCATTCACCTGTTTCAAGTTTGTCACGGGGATCGAATCCGCCGTCCCCATCCGAATATTCCGTAGCGGCCACCTGGTCCGTCTTCCGTGCTTTGTCGGAGTAGGCGCTGCCGGGCTGCCCGGTCGTCGTGCCGCTGGATTTCCTGGAGATGAATTCCTGCTGTTCCCGGCTTTTGTTCATCGATTCTGCTGAGGACTTGGCCATCTGCTCGGGAGTTCGGCTGTTGTGTTCAGTCATGGGAGTCACTCCTTTGAAGTTGATTGGGTCTGCCCTTACTATACCCGCAAGGTTCTTCTCCCAACCGGAAGACTTTCCATGCAAAGCGCTCATTTCTCCTTGCCGTGTTCATTAATCCAGCCGGTGATTACGCGCTCGACGGCGAGGACCGGGACACTCAGTGACAACGTGCTCCATGGATGGACGCCGACATTGATACCGATCACTTCACCGGTTTCCGGCCGGATAACTGGACTGCCGCTCATTCCGGGATCCAGATCGGTATTTGCAATCATAAATTCGTTGAATACCGCATCATTCCCGTCGAATCCGGCAGTTGCATGGAGCTGCTGGATGACGCCTTCCCTGATGACAAATGGGTGCTCTTCCGTCCAGCTCACAGACAGAACCGGTTCCATCCGCTCGGCGCGCTGTCCTGACAGCTTCAGCGGTTCTCCGCCTGGGTAATCATGGATCTGAACCAAAGCCAGGTCGAGCAGCCGGTTCACCTCCAGCACCTCGCCCGTGAAAAACTCCCCGCCAAGTGTTGTAAGTTCCTGATCGGCATGCGTTCCGACGACATGCTGGTTGGTCAGGACAAGTCCAGACTCCCCTATCAGGAATCCGCTCCCGCTTCCTTCCTCGTTTGCGACCATGAATACCTGCCTGGTGAGCGTTTCGTCCTTCGGCCCAAGAGTTCCCGTGGCCGTGTTACCCATAATCAGAATCATGACGGACACGATCCCCTTCACCGCCAGCCGCATCATCGCGTCTTTCATGCCCCTACCCCCTCATACAGTCAGGCAATATACCCGAGCGAGCGGAGTACCCCCCTGATGAAGGCTTCTGTATAAAGGAAAACCTCTTCCTGCTCCTGCTCACGGAAAATATCATGGCCGGCATTTTTCCATTCCTTATATTGAAACTCATCCCGGCCCTTCATCGTCACCCAGGCGTGCATCGCTTCAAGGTCTGCCAGTTCATCCCCTCCGGCTGCATGAAGGAGGACAGGAGGCGATCCCGGCTTCGGAACAAATTCACTGATTTCCTTAACGTAGGCGTTCAACTCACGGAACCATGCGGCAGTTGCAACCGGATGATAGAGATTTTCCGAATCGGCCATCACCGGATCCGGATTCCGGGTCAGCAGTTCCTCACCGATCTGGTGGTTGAACTTGATGCCGCCCGCGATTTTCCCGAGCCCCGAAAGCGGTCCTTTCATCCGAGGAGGAAGATGTTTCAGCCGGAACCAAGGAGAAGTGAGGATCAGCCCGGCACAGGCCAGACTGTCATTTCTCGCCATATCCGCTGCCAGCACTCCGCCGAGACCGTGACCGAGAACGAAAAGCGGAAGGTTCTCCGCCATACCCGTGCGGATCAGTTCCTTTGCATACCTCCGATATTCGTGGAACCCCTCATCATGGACTTCCGTGCCACTTTTTCCGTGGCCCGGCAGATCTCCGGCTATGACATGCATGCCGGCGGTCCTGAAGCGTTCAATCAGCCAGGCATGCCGTCCGTGATGTTCGTATGCATTGTGCAGCAGAACCACTGTGGCCGTCGCCTGCCCGTCTGCTTCCCATTTCCACATGTCGGTGCCCCCTTTCCGGTTCCATGACGTGCCAATCTTTTTCCCGCTTCCCAAACACCGGAAACGGGATATATAGTACGATTATGATACTACAAGTTTCGATGGAAGAGAGGTTTTTTCGATGATTTACCCGTTCAACGGCGTGGAGCCGAAAATTGATCCGTCCGTTTTCCTTGCAGACCATGTGACGGTGACCGGAGATGTTGAGATCGGACAGGACTCGTCTGTCTGGTTTAATACAGTGATCCGCGGTGATGTAAACGCTACAAGGATCGGCCGGAAAGTGAATATCCAGGATCTGTGCATGCTTCACCAGAGTCCCTCTTTTCCGCTTCTGATCGAAGATGAGGTGACTGTCGGGCACAATGTCATCCTGCACAGTTGCACCATCAGGAAAAACGCACTTATCGGGATGGGATCGATCATCCTTGATGGTGCCGAAATCGGCGAAGGTGCCTTTGTCGGCGCCGGTTCGCTCGTCCCGCAGGGCAAGAAAATCCCGCCGCGTACCCTGGCGTTCGGCTCTCCGGCCAAAGTGGTCCGTGAGCTGAATGATGAGGATATCCTTGACATGGAACGCATCGTACGGGAGTATGCCGAGAAAGGCCAGTATTACAAGAGCCTGCAGAAGTGAATCACAGGCAATATGTAAAGAAGGGAATCCGCAATCTAACGCGGATTCCCTTCTTTATTGATCCTGATTACTGTGCCGCTTTGGCCTTTAGCTGGTCAGCCCGGTCTGTACGCTCCCAAGGGAGGTCGACATCGGTGCGGCCGAAATGGCCGTATGCTGCTGTCTGCTGATAAATCGGGCGGCGCAGGTCCAGCATCTTATTGATGCCAGCAGGGCGCAGGTCGAACAACTCCCGCACCCATTCAACAAGTGCGGATTCTTCTGCCTTCCCAGTGCCGAATGTGTCGATGGCGATCGAGACCGGCTGTGCAACTCCGATTGCATAAGCGAGCTGGACTTCGCATTTGGAAGCAAGTCCCGCTGCGACGATGTTCTTCGCCACATAGCGGGCCGCATATGCTGCAGAACGGTCTACTTTCGTCGGATCTTTGCCCGAAAAGGCACCGCCTCCGTGACGCGCGTAACCGCCGTATGTGTCGACGATGATCTTACGGCCAGTGAGGCCTGCATCCCCTTGCGGCCCCCCGATCACAAATCGTCCTGTCGGGTTGATGAAGAACTTCGTCTTGTCATCGATCAGCTCCGCCGGAACAACCGCGTCGATCACTTGCTCGCGGATTTCCTTCTGGATCTGTTCAAGTGTGATTTCAGGATGGTGCTGTGTTGAAATGACAATCGTGTCCACACGCGCAGGACGGTTATTCTCATCATATTCCACAGTTACCTGGGTCTTGCCATCCGGCCGGAGGTACGGCAGGATCTCTTTCTTGCGCACTTCAGTCAGGCGGCGCGCCAGCCGGTGGGCCAGGCTGATCGGCAACGGCATCAGTTCCGGCGTTTCATCACAGGCAAAGCCGAACATCAGCCCCTGGTCCCCCGCTCCGATCGCTTCCAGCTCATCATCGGTCATCGTCCCTTCACGGGATTCCAGGGCTTCATTGACTCCCGCGGCAATGTCCGGGGACTGTTCATCGATCGCCGTAAGGACGGCTGTGGTCTCGCTGTCAAAACCATACTTTGCACGGGTATAGCCGATTTCCTTGATCGTATCACGGACGACCTTCGGAATATCCACATAAGTGGTAGTTGTGATTTCGCCGGCGACGAGCACAAGGCCGGTCGTAACGGTCGTTTCGCATGCCACGCGGGCATTCGGATCATCCTTGATGATGGCATCCAGGATCGCATCTGATATCTGGTCGCAGATTTTATCCGGGTGGCCTTCAGTGACCGACTCGGATGTGAACAGGCGACGATTAGTCATTGGTATTCCTCCTCCGCTCCGGCAAATCACCGGAAAGTGTTACGGTACTCGTTCCCCTGTCAAGTCCGTTCCCCGCGGGGTTGAACTCCAAGCCGTTTTGGGCTTACTGAGGTTTTGGTCAATCCATTTAAAAAGGGCCTTCCGCTCACATTCATGAGGAAAGGCCCGGATTCGCTGACACCTTTCACTCTTATCGTCCAAGGCAGACGCCTTGCTTCAGGTTGGCACCTTCTCGGCCTCCAAAAGGAGAACGGCAGGTTGCCGGGTTTCATAGGGCCTGTCCCTCCACCAGCTCGGGATAAGAGTATCCGTACAATTCTTCATAGTAATGAATTGCTCACTTTATGTCAAATACTATATGTAGAATGACGAGGCATTATGACGGTTTCTGGACGTTTGCCGCCAAACTCTTAATTAGTATAGACTAATGGACAGAATGTGTTATACTAATTCACATCATATCCAAACCGCTTTCGGGCGGGACTACAAGACAAGGGTGGTACAGATGATGATGTCTTCTAAACTGAGCGATAAACTGAATGATCTTCTGGCAGGAGGTTCGATCCGCACACAGCTTTCCGTCGAGGAGCTGACACAAATCGCCGTTGAACGCGGTGAGGCCGTGCTGACGGACAAAGGCGCAGTCCGCGCCACGACCGGGAAGTATACAGGCCGCTCTCCCAAAGACCGCTTCATCGTGGAAGAGGCCCCTTCCAAGGAAGACATCGATTGGGGAAGCGTGAACAAGCCGGTCCAGCCTGAAGTATTCGAAAAACTGTACAACAAGGTGCTGGATCATCTCGGAGCGAAAAATGAGCTGTACGTGTTTGACGGTTTCGCAGGTGCCGACCCGGCATCCCGCCTGCACATCCGGTCGGTCAACGAGTTTGCATGGCACAACCTGTTCTGCCAGCAGCTGTTTATCCGCCCTTCCGAAGAAGAGCTGAAAAAGCACGAAGCACAATTCACGATTGTTTCCGCTCCGACCTTCAAAGCCGACCCTGAAGTCGACGGAACAAATTCTGAAGCGTTTGTCATGATCTCGCTTGAGCGCGGAATTGTCCTGATCGGCGGCACTGAATATGCCGGGGAAATGAAGAAATCCATTTTCTCCGTCATGAACTATCTGCTTCCGAAACAGGACATCCTGTCGATGCACTGCTCGGCAAACGTCGGAGAAGAAGGCGATGTCGCCCTGTTCTTCGGCCTTTCCGGCACTGGAAAGACGACACTGTCCGCAGACCCTCACCGCCGCCTGATCGGGGACGATGAGCACGGCTGGTCGGAAGACGGCGTCTTCAACATCGAAGGCGGATGCTACGCGAAGACCATCAATCTTTCCGAAGAAAAAGAGCCACAGATCTATGGCGCCATCCGCGAAGGCTCTGTTCTCGAGAACGTCGTCGTCGACGAGGAAGGCATTCCTGACTACGACGATGGCTCCCTGACTGAAAACACTCGCGCGGCTTACCCGCTCGAGTATATCGAAGGCAGTGTCATCCCTTCGGTCGCGGGCCATCCGAAAACAATCGTCTTCCTTACGGCGGATGCTTTCGGCGTGTTGCCTCCAATCTCGAAACTGACGAAAGAACAGGCAATGTACCACTTCCTGAGCGGCTTCACATCGAAGCTTGCAGGAACTGAGCGCGGCATCACTTCGCCTCAGATGACCTTCTCAACTTGCTTCGGCTCACCGTTCCTGCCGCTCCATGCGACCGTTTATGCGGAAATGCTCGGCAAGAAGATCGACGAGCACGATGTCAACGTCTTCCTCGTCAACACCGGCTGGACCGGCGGAGAGTACGGCGTCGGCCAGCGCATGAAACTCAGCTATACTCGTGCCATGGTCCGCGCAGCAATCGAGGGCAAACTCGACAACGCTGAAATGGAACAGGGCAAGGTATTCGGCCTTAACATGCCGGTTGAAATCGAAGGCGTCCCTTCCGAAGTCCTCAATCCCCGCAATGCATGGGCGGACAAGGAAGCTTACGATGCAAAGGCCAAGGAGCTCACGGCAGCCTTCCGTGAAAACTTCAAGAAATTCGGCTCTGTCTCAAAAGAAATTGCAGAAAGAGGCGGCCCGGTCATCTAATCGGCTTATCATTAAAGCACCCTCGCATGTCGACTCATGCGAGGGTGCTTTTTTGTATGAGTAGACCTCAGTTCCCCTTGCCTTTCATCCAATTGCACAGATCACGCGTGACCCGCGCGGATTCTGCCGGCGGAAAGAAATGAGTGTATTCGGAAAAATACCAGGTCTCGACCGGTTTCCCCGCTTCATTCAGTGCATCTTCCAGCATGATCGCCTGCTCAATGGATACGTTCACATCCTGTCGGCCATGGACCAGCAGAAACGGGGCATCAATTTCATCCACATGGAATAGAGCCGTCCGGTTGCGGTATTCTTCGGGCGCGCTGTTCGGCGACCCGCCGATCACCCGCTTCATCATCCGGCGGAGTTCTTTCCTTTCTTTGTAGGTGAAGATGACATCCGACACGCCGGCCCAGTTCACGACGGAAGTGATGTCATCCCGTATGATTGCCGTCCAGAGAGCCATGATGCCGCCCCTGGAAAAGGAGAACAGATGGATCCTTGCACTGTCGGTTTTCGGGTGCTGTTTCAGCACATCAACTGCATGAACAGCATCAAACCGGTCCTCGCCGCCGAATCCGTCAAAGCCCTCCCCTCCCCGGTTTCCCCGGTAGTAAGGGGCAAAGACGGTAAATCCCTGCTGGGCAAACTGGGCGATCCGGGAAGGCCGGACCATCCCTACATGCTGGATGCCGCCACGCAAGTAGACGATGCCGTCATAGATTCCTTCTGCTGCCGGCTCCGCAAGCAGCCCCTTCACCCGGTATCCCGTAGACCAGTAGGTGACTTCGCTCATCCGAACATTGGGGTTTGGCGAAGGATAGGGTCTTGTGTATTCAATTGTTCCGTTGCCTTTCATCAGCCAACACCTTCTTCCGGATCCTGTCCATACCTTCATCCGACATATGCCGGCTCAGTTTTTCTTTAGACTTCTCCCACTCCGATTCCAAAAGATAAGCCGCTCCTTTTGTTTCCCGGAGCTGAATGTCTTCATTGACGGACAGAATATCTGCTGCAAACACCCTTTTGCAGAAAGGCGGGTCGGCATGGACGACATAATCGGCAATAAATTTGAGATTGCCGGCCGTGACCCCGGTCTCTTCATACACTTCCCTGACGGCCGCCTGTTCAATCGTTTCACCCGGCTCTGCCTTTCCGCCCGGCCACTCCAGTCCCCTGTCCGGATGGATGGTCATCAGCCACTGGCTGTTATCAAATGCGGCGACGATGACATGGGTCGGCTCTATCCCTGCCCGGTCCTTTTTCCAGAACAGATCGACCCGCTGATCCGCCCGGTCTTTGTATGTATACATCGGCACCCCTCCTCCACCAAGTGTAGCGGACAGGGTACCGTGCCTTCAACGGAAATACGGGAGACTCTCAACGAACTTCTTGGATTCCTCATCCCCGAATTCGTGGACGAGTGCATACAGCTTCATGGTGCGAAGGTCAATCTGATGGTTTTCCTTGTCCAAATGATACGGAACAAACGGCAGATGTGATCGGATAAAGTTGTTAAATTCCACATCGCTGATCTGGCTGAACAGCTTGCTGAACGCTTCCTCCACCCGGCTGTCCGCCTCGATGGCAAACTCCCACGGCGCTGCATGCGGCGCCGGGTACACCTGTCTGTGGAGAATCGAGACATACAATTTGTTTTTCATGGAATCCTCCTGGCTAAAAGGTTTTCCTTAGGATGGCGTCCTCCAACCTTTCCATGCGCGAAAGACTGACCTTTACGGCAACCGGAAAACTTTAGCCAATTGAAAAAGCCGGATACTCCGGCTTTTTCTGGTCTGCTTCAGTTGTTTTCTTCACCAAGGAAGGCGTTGAGCATCCACTGGTGTTTCTCGATGCTCTGGTAGATCGAGTTCAGGAGGTCCTCAGTCATATCGTCCTCGTCTTTTGCTGCAAGGTCCATGCCTTTTTTGAGTGATTCCATGATTTTGTCGAAGTCCTCCGTCACCTGCTTGACCATCGCATTGGCGGATTCCTTTCCGCTTGCTTCGTCAACAACGGAATTCTCGAGGTGTTCCTTCAGTGTCGCGAGCGGCTGACCGCCAAGCGTCAGCATACGCTCCGCGATCTCATCCATATGTAGGGTCGCTTCATTATAGAGTTCCTCGAACTTTTCGTGAAGAGTGAAGAACTGAGGCCCTTTCACATACCAGTGATAATTGTGAAGCTTCGTGTAAAATACCGACCAGGTCGCCACCTGGACATTCAATTCTTTAAGCAGTTCTTTAGACATCCATCAACACTCCATTTCTTAATCAATCGTTCTTCTGTTCATCTTCCCCACCCCGCGCTACAATAAACATGCGTTGCGATTGGAGTGTTTATTAATGAAACATCTTTTTATATGGATCATCCGATTCTACAGAAAGGCCATTTCCCCATTCACGCCCCCAAGCTGCCGTTTTCATCCAACCTGTTCCTCATATGGTCTCGAAGCTTTTGAAAAGCATGGTGCCATCAAAGGTTTCCTGATGACAATTATCCGGATATCCAAATGCCATCCGTTTCACGAAGGCGGATTCGACCCGGTTCCTGACAAGTGGCCGGGAAGAAAAAAAGCAGATCATTGAATTACGGGTTGCCAAGCCATCTATTATTGGGGTATTATAAATCGTACTCATTACGATTTAGAGGTGGATTATGAAACGATTGATCATTATCCTGTCTGCATCCCTGCTTTTTCTGGCCGGGTGCGGCAGCAGTAATAACGAGAAAAAAGAAAGCGATGGTTCAGCGGATAACGTAATCACGGTCAAGACTACCGTCTACCCGCTTGCCTATTTCACAGAGAGAATCGGCGGAGACTCCGTCAGCGTCTCCTCGATCTATCCTCCCGGTGCAGACAGCCATACATTCGAACCGACACAAAAAGATATGATCAGCCTGGCGGAAAGTGATCTGTTCATCCATACCGGACTCGGACTGGAGGGCTTTGTCAGCAAAGCCGAGCAGACGCTTTCAGACCAGGATGTACAGATTGTCGCGGCAACAGCGCACATTTCTGATGATCAGCTTCTTCATGGCCACAGCCATGAGGAGGAGAAGGAGGAAGACGAACACGGACATGAAGAGGAAGAAGCCGGCCATGAAGGCCATGACCATTCGGGAGCGGACCCGCATGTCTGGCTCTCCCCTGTCTTGGCCGACCGGTTGGCACTTGCTGTGAAAGAAGCCCTTTCAGAAGAACTCCCTGACAAGGAAGCGGAGTTTAATGAGCGCTACGAAGAACTTTCGGATGAACTTAAGCTGCTGGATGAAGAATTCCATGCGATGGCACAAGGCGCCGAAACGAAAACTTTCTTTGTTTCCCACGCTGCATTCGGATACATCGCTGATGAATATGGATTGGAACAGGTATCCATCGCAGGGCTGAATCCTCAAAGCGAACCATCACAAAAAGAGCTCGCCCGTATCGTGGATCTTGCCCGTGAAAAGCAGGCCAAAACCATCTTTTTTGAGCAGAACATCACATCAAAGCTCACACAGGTGATTGTGAATGAGATCGGAGCAGAATCCGATACACTCCATAATCTGAGTGTCCTCTCAGAAGATGATATCGAAAACGATGAAGATTATTTTTCCCTCATGAGACAGAACATCGAACGGCTCGGAAATGCATTGACCCATTAAGCCCATAGCAAAAGCCATCCGGCAACCCGGATGGCTTTTGTCATTTCTCAATTTCAAACGCAGCCCTAAGTTCTCGCCGAAGAAGCTTGTTGGAGGCATTTCTCGGAAGTTCTTCAACGAAACGATAGTACTTCGGAACCTTATAAGGGGCCAGGCGCTCCCGACAGAATGCTTCCAGTTCCTCCGCGGCGATCGCTTTCCTTACCACGACGAAGGCTGCCGGAACATGACCCCAGTGTTTATCCTCTACCCCTGCCACACCCGCTTCCGCCACATCAGGATGGCCGACCAGCACTTGTTCAATCTCCGCAGGATAGATGTTCTCCCCTCCCGAGATGATCAGGTCCGACCTGCGGTCGAGCACATAAAGAAATCCCTCATCATCGAGCTTACCGATATCGCCTGTATGGAGCCAGCCATCCACCTGGGCCGGGCTGTCGCTGAAGCGTCCGACATAGCCGGGTGTCACGTGGGGACCGCTGATCAGGATCTCCCCCTCGTCCCCCGGCTTTTCCGCTCCTTCGATCCGGATACGATTAAAGAACAGCGGCTTGCCTGAAGACCCGGTTTTCCTGAGGGCATCTTCCGCTGCCAGTGTAGCTGTCTGTGATGATGTTTCAGTCATACCATAGGTCTGGAGAATTTGAATGCCAAGTGCCTCTGCCCTCCTGATGTACGGAGAAGGAACAGGTCCTCCCCCGGCCAGGATCTGCCTGAAACGCCCGTCAGCCCGCAGTTTCCGGCCCTCCAGGATATCCAGCACCCTGACAAGCTGTGCGGAAACCGCGGACATCGTCGTGACGCTTCCTTCCGCAATTTCTCTGGCCGATGCTTCCGCGTCGAATTTCGACTGCAGGCGCACAGTCATCCCGTAGATGAGCGACCGGCTCAGTATTGAGAATCCGCTGATGTGGAAAAGAGGCATCGCACATAACCAGACATCTCCATCCTGGAGACCCATGTTAAAGGCGGATGCCGCAGCGCTCGACAAATGGTTGCCGGCCGTCTGCCGGACCCCTTTCGGAAAGCCCGTTGTCCCTGATGTATACATGATCGTCAGCGTACGGTCTTCATGCCAGAGTTCGGCCGGCTTAAAATCTTCCGCTTTGCCGCAAAGGAGACGGCTCACAGGTGTGCTGTCCGGTGCGCGGTCCAACAGGGAATCATCGGTAAACACAGCCACGGCTTCCGAGTCTTCGATTTGGTAAGCGAGCTCCGCTGCTGTCAGGCGGCTGTTCAGCATGACCAGTTCAAAGCCGGCGAGCAGCCCTCCGTGGATCAGGAAGACGGTCTCCGGACCTCCTGTTGTAAGAAGTGCCACCCGGTTGCCTTCCTGCAGGCCGGTTCCCCTCATTTTCTTTGCGATGTCCATCGACCGTTCCGCCATTTCCCGGAACGTCCACTGCTGCTCTTCCCAGCTGATGGCGATACGGTCCGGCGTCAGACTCGCCCGCTGCAAAATCCAGTTTGGTGTCATCATGCTATCACCTTCCTATCATAAAAAGCCGCCCGATAAGGCGGCTCATTCAAAATTTCAAACATCAAGGGAAACGAGGGAACTGGCCAAAGTCCGGCTTACGCTTTTCCTTGAATGCGTCACGGCCTTCTTTCGCCTCGTCCGTCGTGTAGTAAAGGAGTGTCGCGTCGCCTGCCATCTGTTGAAGACCTGCAAGTCCGTCCGTATCGGCATTCATCGCGGCCTTCAGGAAACGTAGGGCAGTCGGGCTCTTCTCAAGCATCTCCTCGCACCACTGGACGGTTTCGTCTTCAAGCTGGTCAAGCGGAACGACCGTGTTGACCAGTCCCATGTCCAGTGCTTCCTGTGCATTGTACTGGCGGCACAGATACCAGATTTCACGTGCTTTTTTGTGGCCAACGATGCGAGCCAAATAGCCGGAGCCGTATCCCGCATCAAATGAGCCGACTTTCGGGCCGGTCTGTCCGAAGATTGCGTTGTCTGCTGCAATGGTCAGGTCGCAGACCACATGCAGGACATGTCCGCCGCCGATGGCATAACCTGCTACCATGGCGACAACCGGTTTCGGGATGACGCGGATCAGGCGCTGCAGATCCAGGACGTTCAGGCGCGGAATCTGGTCCTCGCCGACGTAGCCGCCGTGTCCTCGTACTTTCTGGTCCCCGCCGGAGCAGAAGGCCATGTCGCCTTCGCCCGTCAGGACGATGACGCCGATGCTGTCGTCATCGCGTGCGCGGGAGAAAGCATCGATCATTTCTTCTACAGTTTTCGGTGTGAAGGCATTGCGTACTTGCGGACGGTTGATTGTCACTTTTGCGATCCCGTTGTATTTCTCATATTTGATCTCGTCATATGTACGGATCGTTTCCCATTGGCGTGTCATGTGTTTCCTCCCCTATCTATGGCTTTATAGCTTCCTTTACTATTGTAGCAAAGCGCACCGGATTTTCCACGTGCACCGTATGTCCTGCATCCGGAACGGTCACATGACTTGAATTCGGCAGTTGCCGGGCCATGTCTTCTGCAATGTTCACATACTTTTCGTCCAGCCCTCCGGTAATCAGCGTCACCGGCATTTTGAATCCCTTCAGGTTATCCCAGTATGAAGGCTGGCTCCCCGTGCCAATGCCCCTGAGACTTCCGGCGAGGCCTGCAGGTTCATTGCCCAGGCGGCCGCTCCGGACACGTTCCCGGACATCTTTCGGCAACCGTGTCTGCGAAGCGAAAAGCGGGATGTTCTCCCATCGGTCGGTAAAGGCCCGGATACCTTCCCGTTCAATGAAAGCGGCAAGCTTGTCGTCGGATTCCCGGCGGGACAGCCGCTCGTCCTTGGTCTCGAGGCCGGGGGATGTGCTTTCAAGGATCAGCCGGCTGATTTTCTCAGGATGCTTTGCCGCGTAGCCGATGGCGATCCGCCCGCCCATCGAATAGCCGAGAAGACTGAAGCGATCCAGCCCAAGCCCGGTGAAAAGCACATCCAGGTCCGCCACCTGTTCCTCCATCGCATACCGCCCAGGAACATCCGGTGCGGCCGAATGGCCATGGCCGGTCAGGTCTGGCATGATGAGCCGGCAGGATCCGAACTCATCGGCAAACCCGGTCCAAGACGCTGAACTTCCCGTGAATCCGTGCAGCAGGACAAGTGGGTTCCCGTCCGGGTCCCCTGCCTCCCGGTAGCCGATCTGGATTCCCCGGATCATCGCCTTCAGCGGTTCCATTCGGCATCCAGCCTTTCGCCGACAGCCTGCCACAACTTACGGTGTTCATCAGTGTTCACTTGGCGGTCGCTGAATGCCTCAATAATCCTGACGTTGGTCTGTTTCGGCTCAAGGAGGGACTCCCTGAGTCCGTCGGCTGAATCCACAGCATCATACTGACAGCCATACATCTCCGCCAGGCTCCTGAATTTCAGCCCGGTAGGCGTGCCAAACAATTCCTCGAAATAGCGGCCTGCCCCAGCCTGAGGCAGATAAGAGAAAATACCGCCTCCGTCATTGTTCATGACGAGGATGGTAAGGTCCGTCTCCCCGAAACGGCTCGAAATCAGCCCGTTCATATCATGGAGCATCGCCAAGTCTCCGATCAGCAGGTAAGCCGGGCGCTTTCTTGCCGCCTGCACGCCAAAGGCGGTCGACACGACACCATCGATTCCATTCACCCCGCGATTGGCAAAAATACCGATATCGCGGCCAGTATTCAGGAAGTAGGTATCGACGTCCCGGATCGGCATGCTGGAACTTGCGAACAGGTCACTGCCGTCCGGCATGGCTGCGAACAAGACACCTGCCATCGCGCCTTCATCCGTCCCTTCCATCACCGCGCGCCTCGTTTCCTCCACTGCAATGCGGTTGGCCTCCGTCCAGAGCGTTGCATAGTTGGACGGAGGGTTTTCCGCTCTGATGCCGAGAAGCATATCCGGCGCACATTGGAGATGATCCGTAGCCAGATGATGAGGATCACGGAAGGCCGGGCTTTCATCCACCACGATATAGACGTCCGGCCGGTTTGCATTGAGGAACAGTGTCAGTGGCTTGGACACCGGCTGGGGACCAAAACGGATTACTGTATCCGGTGCCATCTCCTGCTTGAACCTTTTGTTTTTCAGAACGGCATCATACTGATCGATGCAGAGGTCTTCCGATTCCGCGAATTTGCCGCTTCGAAGTCCCGAAAGCGGATCGGCCAGCACCGGCCAGCCGAGTGAGCGCACAAATTTCCAGAACGCATCTTTGTCGAAATCCGGAGGAAGTTCACCGGCGATGATAAGTCCCCGCTTCGCGGCAGAGGCTGTCTCTGTGAACCAGCGTACCATTTCAGGGTCCGGGATCATTGTTCCTCTCCGCACACTGCGGAAAGAAAGCCCGGGATCTTCCGCTCCGAAATTGATCAGCAACGGCTCCCTGAAAGGAACATTCAAATGTACCGGACCGGCCGGTGCATCGGTCGCGACCGAGACGGCGCGCTGAACGTGCCGGCCGATATATTCCAGGGATTCCACCCGATCTTCCGGGACGGGGAAGTCAGCACTGTATTTTACCATTCTGCCGTACATTCCCGGCTGGTCGATCGCCTGCGGGGCTCCGACCTCGCGCAATTCATGCGGTCGGTCTGCCGTCAGGATGATCAGGGGGACCCGTGCATACTTCGCCTCAGTGATTGCCGGCATGTAGTTGGACGCGGCCGTGCCGGACGTGCACAGGACGGCGACAGGCTCTCCTGTTGCCTTCGCCATGCCCAGCCCGCAGAATGCCGCAGAGCGTTCATCGGTCTGCAGATGCAGCATGACCTTGTCAGAGTCGGCAAATGCATATGCCAAAGGAGTCGACCGGGAGCCGGGACTCACGACCACTTGGCGGACACCCGCGCGGATCAGTGATTCCCGGATTCTCAGGACGTAGGAGGTCAGCACCTTCCGTTCATCCATGCAGCACACCCCCGAGTGCCCGCATCATCGGACGGAACTTTACCCATGTCTCCTTATATTCTTCTTCCGGTACCGATCCGGCGACAATGCCGCCTCCTGCATACAGATGCGCCCGGTCGCCTTTCAGCAGACCGGAACGGATCGCCACGGCAAACTCACCGTCGCCCTCCGTATCCATCCAGCCGATCGGTGCACCGTAGTAGCCCCTATCCATCTTTTCATTATTACGGATCATCCGAAGCGCTTCGTCGCGCGGAGTACCACCGAGTGCCGGAGTCGGATGAAGTGCCTGAACCAGGTCGAGCAGATCGGTGCCGACATTAGGTGTTGCTTCCACAGGAGTGAACAGATGCTGGATATCGCGCACTTTCAACAGACGGGGTCCTGCAGGAATCCTGACGTCACTGCAGAAACTGCGGAAGACATCCCCGATCATCTGGACCACATACTGGTGTTCCTCGCGATTTTTTGGGTCCTTCAGAAGACCTTCCCCGAGAAGCCGGTCTTCTTCCACTGTTTTGCCCCGGCGGATGGAGCCGGCCACGCAAGCAGTCAGGCCTTTGCCGTCCTCCATCTTCACAAGCCGCTCGGGCGTGGCTCCGAAAAAGAAACCGTCGCCGTTCTCCAGCCCGAACAGATAACTTTCCTGCTGCTCGGCCGACAAATGTTCCAATACTTCCGAATGACGGACTGGCGCCGCAAATTCAAGTCCGATGGAACGGGCGATAACAACCTTTTCCGGTCCGCCTTCAAGGATTCCGTCCCGGACACCCTCCACAGCACGGAGATAATCTGCCTTGGCATATTCATGAAGCCGAAGGACATCCGGCTTTACCGCAGGCATCCGTTCTTTTACCTGGGCTTCGTGGATCAGCCGATCCCGGATCAGCCGGAGCCTTTCAAAATCTCCTGCCGCCGAGCCATCATCCGAAACCAGGTTGATCGACACAAATGCACGGCCGTCCTTTTCCACCAGTTGGATCTGTGGAACGACAAACAGTGCGGCCGGGAAACCTGTCCATTCGGATTCCCGCCGATTTTCAGGATCAAAAGAAAATCCCCCGAACAGAACGGGTGACTGGTCTCCCTCTTCCTTGACGATCACCGAACAGAGGCGCTGCCATTGTGTCCGGATATCCTCGAACCGGGCATCTCCATCTTTGCTGGTCAGTCGGGCGGCATGCCCCATTCCGGCCATCTTCCGCGTCTTGTCCCGGTTCTCCCAATAAAAACGCCGGCCGGCAAACTCCATCTCGCCGGCTTCAAAAAACGCCTGCGGTGACAGCCTGTCCGATTCGACAGTTTCCGTATAAAACCGGAGCCCGTCCATCATTCGGCCTGTCTCCGCCATTGAATGCGGAGTCGTTTTCCGTTTCATCCAAGACCCCTCCAACTTATTCGCTACAGTCTTTCCTTACCCATTTATTTTACCACATTGCACGATTCGCCAACATCCGGGCGATTCCGTGCGCCTTCCCTGTCCTTTCCCTTTATTCTCCGTTATAATGATGAGCGGAAAAGAAAATTAGGGAGAGAACCATATGCAGCAAACACTCAAGGCTGATGAAGGATGGCGAATCTGGTGGCAGCTGACCCGCCCGCATACGCTTACTGCGTCTTTTGTGCCCGTTCTTCTCGGGACCATCATCGCGCTCGCCGAAACCCGTCCCAACGTCTTACTTTTTATCCTCATGATGCTTGCCACCCTGTTCCTGCAGGCTGCAACCAATATGTTCAACGAATACTATGATTACAAGCGCGGACTCGACAATGAACAGTCCGTCGGCATCGGCGGGACGATTGTCCGCAACGGTGTCAAACCCTCTACAGTTCTCGGCCTCGCACTAACTCTCTACGGAGCCGCCGCACTGATGGGTCTTTATATCGCCGGGAGCACTTCCTGGTGGCTTCTCGCGGTTGGAGGTGTCGCCATGGCTATCGGCTACCTGTATACGGGTGGACCGCTTCCCATCGCCTACACACCGCTCGGAGAACTGTTTTCCGGCGTTACGATGGGCATGGCAATCGTACTCATCTCCTACTTCATTCAGACCGGTCATGTCAGTGGCTGGGCAATTGCCCTTTCCGTGCCGAGCATGATCCTGGTCGGTGCGATCATGATGTCAAACAATATCCGTGACTTGGAAGGCGACAAAAAGGGAGGCCGCAAAACACTTGCCATCCTGGCAGGCAGACAAAGGGCCATTACGCTCCTTTTCCTGTTTTTCGCGGTATCTTATCTGTGGATCCTCGGCATGGTTCTGATGGGCTCTTTGACACCGTGGGCACTTCTTGTCTTCCTCAGTATAGGAAAGCCGATCGGCGCCATACGCGTCTTCAGAAAAGAGCACGTTCCGCTTAAAGTCATGCCCGCCATGAAAGCGACGGCCCAGACCAACACGATCTTCGGTTTCCTGCTCTGCGCCGGCATCCTTCTCGGATACTGGATAAATTGAATCACATACCTGTCAAACCGCCTGTACCCGTGCAGGCGGTTTTTGATTTGCGTCCAAGGTTTACCGCTCAGGGCAAAAAGGAAAAGATGAGGGACAATGGGACGAACTCATTCAAGCAGATCATCCATCATTGAATAACAGAAGGAAGTGACAGCCATGTTGACAGAACAGCAAAAGACAATCCTTAAGCGGGAACTAATCGGAATGCAGCAGCAATACCGGGAAACAGCGGAAGAACGGGACCGTGATGATAGTATGCGTGATGAAACAGGAGAACTTTCATTTGTGGACAATCACCCTGCTGACGCAGGCACTGAACTGTTTGACCGTGAAAGGGACCAGGCGCTTGAAAATCACGCGGAAGACGAACTCGGAAAGGTCGAAGCAGCACTGAAGGCGTTGCGAGATGGCGATTACGGCATCTGTGAAGTATGCGAAAAAGACATTCCCTTCGAGCGACTGGAAGCCATCCCCTACACAAATCGCTGCATTGAGCATGCGGACACCGAGATTCCGGAGGACCGTCCGGTAGAGGAAGACGTACTGGAAGAAGTAACGGAACCCGTTCAGCCTGACTCATTTGAAGTCGGAAAAAAAGAAGACATCGAAGACTACCAGGACAGCTTTCAGGAAGCGGCACGCTACGGCACTTCTGAGACCCCCTCCGATATGAGCGGTGACCACGACAGCTACAATGACCTTTATACAGATCCGATGGAAGAGGGCACGGCAGAAACCTATGAGGAATTTGCAAGCACTGATGAAACAGGGACTGTAAAAGGCTTTATGCGTTCTGATACATTGGAGGACTACCAGGAAGACCTGGACGATGCGGGAATCGAGTCCCCACTCGGCGATATCCCCGACAAAGCGATTGACAGCTACACCGGCAAGCGGATTGATGAGGAATAAAAATTGAAGAAACAAAAAAGAGCAGCCGCCCTGTAAAGGTTGGCTGCTCTTTTATAATGACCCCTACGGGATTCGAACCCGTGTTACCGCCGTGAAAGGGCGGTGTCTTAACCGCTTGACCAAGGGGCCAATAAGTGGCGGAGAAGGAGGGATTTGAACCCTCGCGCCGGTTACCCGACCTACGCCCTTAGCAGGGGCGCCTCTTCGGCCTCTTGAGTACTTCTCCAAATGGCTCCGCAGGTAAGACTCGAACTTACGACCGATCGGTTAACAGCCGATTGCTCTACCACTGAGCTACTGCGGAATACATGGTGGGCCTAAGTGGACTCGAACCACCGACCTCACGCTTATCAGGCGTGCGCTCTAACCAGCTGAGCTATAGGCCCGGTTTCGCTGGAGCGGATGAAGGGAATTGAACCCTCGACTTCAGCTTGGGAAGCTGAGGTTTTACCACTAAACTACATCCGCAAATGGTGGCTTGGGACGGAATCGAACCGCCGACACAAGGATTTTCAGTCCTTTGCTCTACCGACTGAGCTACCAAGCCTAATTAAAATCTTAAGGAGTTCATTATGTAAAAATGGCGGTCCCGACGGGAATCGAACCCGCGATCTCCTGCGTGACAGGCAGGCATGTTAACCGCTACACCACGGGACCATTGGTTGCGGAGGCAGGATTCGAACCTGCGACCTTCGGGTTATGAGCCCGACGAGCTGCCACTGCTCCACTCCGCGATAATAATATAAATGATGCATAATTCTTGGTTCAGGGCTCCCCTTGACTGAAGAGGTTAAAAATATGGCGGAGGAAGAGGGATTCGAACCCCCGCGCGGTGTTACCCGCCTCTCGGTTTTCAAGACCGACCCCTTCAGCCAGACTTGGGTATTCCTCCGTTTGAACCAATTAATGGTGGACCTTGCAGGACTCGAACCTGCGACCGGACGGTTATGAGCCGTCTGCTCTAACCAACTGAGCTAAAGGTCCTTTGGAATGGCGGTGGAGGGGATCGAACCCCCGACCTTACGGGTATGAACCGTACGCTCTAGCCAGCTGAGCTACACCGCCGGAATAGTATAATGGTGGAGCCTAGCGGGATCGAACCGCTGACCTCCTGCGTGCAAGGCAGGCGCTCTCCCAGCTGAGCTAAGGCCCCGTATAGTGGTCGGGAAAACAGGATTCGAACCTGCGACCCCTTGGTCCCAAACCAAGTGCTCTACCAAGCTGAGCTATTTCCCGATAATAATGGCGCGCCCGACAGGAGTCGAACCCATAACCTTCTGATCCGTAGTCAGACGCTCTATCCAATTGAGCTACGGGCGCATTCATAAAAAAAGAGCTGGTGCCGAGGACCGGTCTCGAACCGGTACGGTAGTCACCTACCGCAGGATTTTAAGTCCTGTGCGTCTGCCAATTCCGCCACCCCGGCGGAAATAAATGGAGCGGAAGACGGGATTCGAACCCGCGACCCCCACCTTGGCAAGGTGGTATTCTACCACTGAACTACTTCCGCATAACTGAGTGGATCAATATCACTCATCAAAATAATGGTGCGGGTGAAGGGACTTGAACCCCCACGTCCGGTAAAGGACACTAGAACCTGAATCTAGCGCGTCTGCCATTCCGCCACACCCGCATGATGTGGTATATATAGGGTGGTGAGCCATGCAGGGCTCGAACCTGCGACCCTCTGATTAAAAGTCAGATGCTCTACCAACTGAGCTAATGGCTCGTCATAGTGGTGCCGGCCAGAGGACTTGAACCCCCAACCTACTGATTACAAGTCAGTTGCTCTACCAATTGAGCTAGGCCGGCATAGTTATTAAAATGGTGGAGGATGACGGGTTCGAACCGCCGACCCTCTGCTTGTAAGGCAGATGCTCTCCCAGCTGAGCTAATCCTCCGTGAAACTGGATCGTTGATCCAATCAAATGATACAGCCCGGCGACGTCCTACTCTTGCAGGGGGAAGCCCCCGACTACCATCGGCGCTGAAGAGCTTAACTTCCGTGTTCGGGATGGGAACGGGTGTGACCTCTTCGCCATTATCGCCAGACCGTATTCTTTTTGAAAGAACAAATACTATTATATCAATTCCTGCCGATTTAGCAAGAACTTTTTTATTCTTTCAAAACCGGATAAAACAGACATTGTATCGTACATACCGAATCTTTCCACGTGCCATGAGGAGAAGTCCTCGATCGATTAGTATCCGTCAGCTCCATGTGTCGCCACACTTCCACCCCGGACCTATCCACCTCGTCTTCTTCGAGGGATCTTACTGGCTTGCGCCATGGGAAATCTCATCTTGAGGGGGGCTTCGTGCTTAGATGCTTTCAGCACTTATCCCGTCCACACATAGCTACCCAGCGATGCCCTTGGCAGGACAACTGGTACACCAGCGGTGTGTCCATCCCGGTCCTCTCGTACTAAGGACAGCTCCTCTCAAATTTCCTGCGCCCGCGACGGATAGGGACCGAACTGTCTCACGACGTTCTGAACCCAGCTCGCGTAC
>NZ_FNZF01000003.1 GCF_900109165.1 Bhargavaea ginsengi
CTAAAAAAGATGACTCCGGCACAATACCGGAGTCATCTCATCGCCGCATAAGAAGGGTCTTTTATTAAACTGTCCGCTTTAAAGGGTTCGGTTCATTGCTGCGAGTTTGTTTTCCTTAACATCATAATGCAGTTTGATTTCTGTTGGACAGTCCATATTATATTCCCGGCACAATTCATGAATCTTCTTTAGATCCTCTTTTCCGATCTTCAAAAGTAATCTTTGGCGTTCATCTGAGAGGTCATAATGGATTACTTCACTCTGATTTTGTAAGACTTCATTTAATTGATGCTTTCGTACAGTCTTCCCGGAAATCCGAAAAAATACATTCCATGAATATGTATTGGCTTCAGATGATCCATATATGTAAATATCATCTGCACAGCCTTCGACATACTCCATACATACATCGACCATGCTTGTTTGTATTTCAGCAAGATGATCTTCGAATTTCTTCACCCAGAACACACCCTCATCATCAAAATTGCATTTTCTTCACTTTTAAGAGGAGATTTCGCTCTTCATTGCGCCATTACATCCGGTCGTGCTGAATAATAGGCAAGAAACCCGCAGAGATGCGTTCCTGCGGGTTTCTTTCGCTTAGTTCTTTGTTCTTCACTTCTTCAAACCACGCACCGAAAATATCGCCAGGGAATAGCTCATCATCATGGGAATAGATTAAATCATATTTATATTGCCCTTTAAGTTGATTCTCCTTCACATCATATTCTAGTTTAATTTCCGTTGGCATTTCTCTATTATATTCTTCACATTTATTACGTATCTTTTTTAAAATCTCACGGCCGATTTTCAGCATGGCCAACTGCCTTGCATCGGAAACATCGTATTAGTGTTTTTGCAGACCAGATTCTTGAACAGCATGATTTAATTGATCCCTGTGAACAAACTGCCCGTTAATTTTATAGAAGACATCAAAAGCATACATGTTTGGTTCGTACGAGGCATAAACAAATAGTCGTTCTGCCTTATTATCCGCATACTCCAGACAAACGTCGACCATGTCTGTTTGTAATTTGGAAAGATGATCTTCAAATGTGTTACTCACGACTTAACCCTCCACTGGAATCAAAAATCTTCTTCCCAAGCTTCCTTTGCATCCAATAACCTTTGTAACAAGAAATCATAGAAGTTCGCCGCAGTATCGTAGTCGTCTTGTCCTCCTTGTCGATTCCATGCAATTACCGGACACTCATTGTTCTTCATTCTGCTTGTATCCAAACAAAACGCGTATTCACCAATGTCATCGATCACAACCAAGTCATGATTCATTCCTATCTCCCTGTAACTCTTTGTTGTATGAACAACGGTAGCTATATTTGACTTAGCCACCCCTAATATAACAACACCGAACAAGCCGCCTGATCCATGATTAGCTAAAAACCACCTATAACTTTTAGGCAATCGGATATCCAAAGTCTCTTGAATATATTCAATCTGCTTATCATTTGCTCCGCCGGTAAAGTCATCATCTTCTATGTTTTTCTTTATAAAGTCGGTTAATTCCTCTTTATTCATTCCAACTGTCCCCCAATACTCATTCAACTTTTCACTTCATTGAACCAGGCATCGAAGATATGATCAGGCAGTAGCTCTTTATTATTTGAATAAACCAGCTCATATTTATAACTGCCTTCCAGTTTGTTTTTCTTAACTTCATAGTGCAACTTGATTTCCGTTGGCATTTCTTTACCAAATTCCTTACACTTAACATGAATTTGTTTTAAGTTCTCATTTCCGATGCGTAATAACGCTCTCTGCCGATCGAGTGATACATTATACTGTTCATTTGAAACAGCATCGTTCAATTTGTTTTTCCGAACTGTCTTGCCATTGATTCTAAAGAAAACATCAAAAGCATACATTTCCGGCTCATAAGAACAATAGATATATATATCATCCGCCCGGTCATTAACATACTCCATACATACAGCGACCATATCTGTTTGCATATCTGCCAGATGATCTTCGAAATTTTTCATACTGACCACATCCTCATTACCAAAACGGTATTACCTTCACCTTAGGCTTTCATTGCGCCTTTTCTTCTGGTCGTGTCCAATAGTAGGCGAGAAACCCGCAGGGACGCTCCCGCGGGTTTCTTTTCACTCAGTTTTCTTGATTCTACTGCCTCGTTTAATTGATTTTTACGTACTACCCTATCATTAATCCTATAGAAGACGTTGAATGCGTTCATTTCAGGCTCATAAGAAGCGTATATGCAGATGTCATCCGCATGATTTTCAACGTACTCCATGCATACAGCAACCATCTTGGTCTGTAACTCTGCAAGATATCTATCGAATTCCTACTTCATATGGCCGGCCCCTCTACCTCAAATGATAAGGCGGTTTTTCTATCTCTTTGCAGTAATATTCATTAAATAATTATTAGTTATCATATTTATCTTTTATTTGTTCTAAACCAATCATAAGCGCTTCTTGAATCAATTGCATATTGTTTTTATACATCGGCTCTTTCTCTTTAATGATTTCTGTGAACTCTTTCAAAATACCATCAATCATAATAGTTATACCTTCCACATATTCTCCAGTCTTTTCATTTTGAAACTGTTCGCTAATAATTGATATCGTTTTTTTCAAAATTCTTATCCCCTTTGTCTTTAGATGTATTGATTCAACCAATACCTTTTATTGTTGGGTATGATAGATTTAAAGTTTTTATATTCCGACTTCCATTCTTTTGGAGCATAATCCTCGTATGATGCTGCTTCTGTATAAGACGAATATAATACTTTTCTGTCAAAATCAATAAATAGGCTTGGATTATAATCATACCTCCAAGAATCATCTTCCTGTGATATTGAACTTTCAAGTAAACTTTTTAATTTTTGAGTTGTTACTTTGTACTTTGACATACGCGATAAAAAATCATCAGCATTTGAAGTATCTAGTAATAATAGTTCTTGCCGTTCATCGTCAATATACTCTTCTTTAATTTCGTAACCTTGTTCTCGAAAAAGCTTTATTCGTTTATTGTAATCTAAATACCATACTTCTTTATCCGCAACATACCAATTGAATTGATTTTCGTAGATAACGGCAACAATTAGATTTTCCGTTGAGTCTGGTATCAACACGATTATCAACTGCCTCCTTTATTAATCTTTCCCTTTTTAGAATACTCTTCAATCCATTCCACCCAAGGCTCGGGAAACTCTACGCTTTTTCCGGGCGTTGTTGGATCTGTTAATTTTGGTGCTGATCCTCCCTGGTTTAGTGGATTCTTTTTATACCCCGCCTGTGGAATTGTATTATCTGTAACAAAATCATCAAACCACTTAGGTACCTCGAACTCCACAATATATGCATTATTTCTATTCTCCAAAAAGTGCGCTGCATGTTCTCCATTATCAATACTAATATTGAGATTTTTATTTTTATTTCGGATATAAACATTTCCCTCGTCATCAATACTTAATCTTTCTTGACTTTTTCTTGTTCCCTCTCCCCCCTGTACACGTCTATAAACAATTGTTTCTTCTTCAGGAATCGTTCTTATATCTCTATTAATTTTTTCCTCTTTTCCCTTAGTAATATAGCCTGTATTCTTTGTACCTAATGTCTTATCCGCCAATTTTACAGCTTTAAATCCTTTCCCAACTGGCAAAAATCCTGCTATCGCTAAGCCTCTTTCCCCCAATGATGATTCGGAATCTATAAGAGTTTTCAAATCTTCCAAGAACAGAAAATCAACAACGCTTTTCCCGATGTTCAAGGCACTTTCCCCAGCATCTTTAAATAACTCTTTAACCCCATTCCCTTCATCTATGTCTACAGCTGTTCCTGGGTTAACGAGATTGTATCTTATCCTCTCGCCGGCAGTTGGGGACTGGACGGTAGAGGCATTGACACCTGCAATTCCCATCGGGTATAGCGGCTGACCATAAGTTGCCATTCCTCCTACCTGATAGGAGTTTGCTCCGGATACCATGTTGGGACGATTCAATCCTGACATATTAGAAAGACCATCAACAGATCCGTCGTGCGCGGTCAAGGTAAGTCGCAGCGGATGCCGGGCCGTGACCGTTTTCCATGATTCTGCCGGAAAATCAACGCCTGTCAATCCCCCGGTCATCATACTCTCGACATCAATGATCCACTGCTCCATCTTCTTCAAATCCATGGCAACAGGAGATAAAGCCGCAGTCTGACTGTGGTCGAATTCCATCAAACCCTCGAGTGTAGCGTCGCGCTGTCTCTCCGAGGATCTGACACCTTCCTGTACTTCACTGTCATCAAGATGAGGAAGAGATACAATATCCGCAACACTGTCCATGATGCTGTTCGTCTCGTCTGTCAGAGTTCCTGTAATCCTTCGAATCTCCTCTAACCCTGCCTGGACTTCGCCTTCGAGAAATTCCTGCCTGATGTATCCCATCCTGTCGGGCTCGAGTGAATCCAGTGCTTCTCCGATACGCCGGAGAGTATCAGCGAAATGGCTTTTAAAACTTATGAAGAAATCCAACAGCGGCAAATGACATTCCTGGTAAAACGCTCGAATGGCATTACCGCCTTCTCCCTTTAAAGCATCTTCTAGCAAGACAAGTTCTTCCACCGCCTGTTTAATTCCCTGTATCTCTTCTTCCAGGCGGTTCAGCTTCTCTATGTTCCGATGTAACCCCTCATGAAATTGCTGTACATCCAATACCTTCACTGATTCACACTCCCGGAAACGGAAATCTCTATTGTCATTAATTCTCTCAGAAATTCCCTGTTTCTCTAATCGGACAAAAGTCTGTATTCAATCTTGAGTAAATAGGAAAGCTGTTACGCCTTACTAGCTCTTAGTGCCCACGATCCTTCTCAGAAACGACTCCCATAAAACCAAGGCCAATCTTTTATTTGTGGCGCTGTGGAGAACTTCTTCCCACTCCTATAAATCGGTTGTGGATATCCGGGTTATCCCCGGTTTCGTTGTCAAAATCGGATTTTGGCTGTGGAATGTCGGGATAAGTCCGGGGATAAGGGAGGCTTCTGCTCCCTTTCGACCGTGGATAAGTCCTGACATCGGATATTAAGCCAATTTTGCCCTCCCCAGCCTTTGCCCTCATGATATATTAGAAGAATGAAATGACGGGGAGGGTCGGCCATGAAACGGTATATCGGGGATATCCTGCTTCTGATCACCGCAATCGTGTGGGGAAGCGGGTTTGTCATGACGGCGGTTGCGCTGGAGCACTTGACCGCTTATGAGGTGATGGCCGGGCGATTCCTCCTGGGCACGCTGATCATCACAGTCCTCTTCTACAAGAAGCTCCGGCTGATCTCGAAGTCCGTGCTATGGAAAGGCGCGGTGCTCGGGACGATTTTGTTTGTGGCTTTTGCGCTGCAGACTGTCGGGCTCGAATACACGACGCCTTCGAAAAATGCGTTCCTGACGGCGGTCAACGTCGTCATCGTACCGGTGATCGCCTATCTCGTGTACCGGCGGCGGATCGACCGTCATGAACTGATGGCTTCGGTCATAGCGCTCACCGGCATTGCGTTCCTGTCGCTGCAGGGTTCGTTCACCATCAATATCGGCGACCTGCTCACCCTGCTGTGCGCGGTCGGTTTCGCATTCGATATCTTCTATACGAATATGTTTGTTAAAAAAGAGGATGCTTTGGCGCTGACCATCGTCCAGTTTGCGACGGCGGCTCTCCTCAGCACAGTGGCTGTCCTTATCCAGGGAGGCTTCCCGGCAAGTCCGTCCAATGAAGCGATCTGGTCAGTCGTCTATCTGGCCGTCTTCTCGACGACGATCGCCTACGTCTGCCAGAACCTCGCATTCCGCTACACAACACCGACGAAGGCGGCTGTCATCCTGTCATTGGAATCGTTCTTCGGCTCTGTGCTAGCCGTCCTGTTCATCAACGATGTCATGACCGGCCGGATGGTGTTCGGCGCGGCGCTGATCCTGGTTGCCGTGCTCGTGGCTGAAGTCAAACCGGCTTTCCGGCTTAGAAGCAGCGTACGGACCGATCACTGATGGGAGGCAACCGCGACCATGGATAGCATCCGCTATGGAGAAAAAGCAGACAGCTTCTACAGAACCCTCGGCATCTATTTCATTCTCTTCCTTGCCGCCTGGTCGTTCCGGGAAATCGTCCTTCCTCCGTATTTGAGCGGACTTCCGGAAACAGCGACAGCATTGATAAAAGCGGTCCTCAAGATCATGGTCTGGATCGTTCCGGTCTGGCTGCTGATCCGGTTCCGCCTGAAAAGCGATCCGGCCGACTTTCTGAAGCTGAACACAAATCTTCGAAGCGGCCTGCTCTGGGGCCTCGGCCTGTCCGCCCTGCGGGGACTCTGGTTCTCCATCCAAGCGTATGTATTGAACGGCAGCGGATTCCATTTCGATGTTTCATTCGACCGCTTTCTGAACATCTTTCTTCTTGTCGGACTCACCGAGGAAATCGTCTTCCGTGGCCTGTTGGAAAACCGGTTCGCTCTGGTCTGTCATCATCCTTCACTCGTTCCACAACTTCTTTTTGATCATCATGTAAAAAAGCTCAAGGATGCGCCTCCGTCCCTGAGCTTTTTTATGTTTCCACCACCAGATAACCGTCGTCGTTCAATCTCGTGACGCTGCATGATTCAATCGTTTCAAACTCACGGATCCGCTCCTCGACCGTCTTCCCCGTTCCGTCCCCGAACAGGTCTTCCCGGTCATAGTGAGGAAAAATCCGCTTATCCGTCAGTTCCAATGCCGAAAAGTCATCGATATTCTGTGCATTCAACTGCGGCGTAAAGTGATGGACGACCCTGATGTCCGGGCCGAGAAGGACCGCCCCGGCACTGACGCCCACGATGACTGCGTTCTTTTGCGCAAGTCTCGCCAATACCCGATCAGCCCCGCTTTTCTTCACCTGCTCCAGCAGATGAAACGGATTGCCGCCATTGATATAAATGACGTCTTTCTGCAGAAGGACGTCCGGTGATTCCAATTCGATATCCACCCAGTCCACCTTCCGGAAACCCATTTCCTCAAAATCACTTGCCGCTTTTTTCGCAAAGCGGTTCTGTTCTTTCTGGGGCGAGGCCGTTGTGATGATGGCGGCTTCCAGGATTCGGGGATCCGATCAAGCAGATCCAAAAACCGCCTCTTGATCTCATCTGTATAGAAGCCATTTGACGTCAGCAGCAGTTTCACCGAGCTCCCCCCTCCTTTTAAATTGAATATAGCGCCGGAGAACGGGTTACTCCGTCTCCTGGCGCTCTTCTTGTTTTTCTGCGGATGTCTCTGAGACGAACATCCCATACACCCCTGACAGCGGACTCATGCCATCACGAAGCCGCCCGCCTGAACGGTACACGCGGCAGGCGTGCCCGGATGCCGCGGCGTGATTTGATGGTGATGAGGTTCCCTGGTGCCACGTACTCTTGGAGCGGCCCTTTATACACCGGCTCCAGCTGGCTCGACTGGGTAAAGTGCCGGGCCTGCGCGCGCCAGGCCGGCTCGTCGGTGATTTTGATGCCGGCCGATGCGAGCATTTCCACGACGAACTGCGAGCAGAAGTACGCGCGCTTTCGGCAGATTTCCCGGTTCAGGATGACGCCTATCAGGCCGATAAAGTTATACGTGTAGCGGTTACGCTCGCGATCGATCTCCAGGATGCGTGCTTTGATCTGCCCGAGCTCGTCCTCCGTCACGCGGAACCGGAACACCGCGCATTGTGCGTCTTTTAAAAGCCCTTCGCCCGCCCGCTCCTTGACGAACCCGCCGGAGAACGGATTGCGCTGCTGTACGCGGCCGAAGCTGTACATCTCTTCCAGCCGCTCATCAAATGCGATCGAGACGTGGTTCAGCGGGCAGCCTGTATATCGGCGGATGATCTTTGACAGCACCGTTCCCGTATCGGTCAGTACGATATAAATCTCCTTCACGATGGTGTTCCCCCTGTTATCCGGCCCCGGCCCGCTTTGGAACACCGGCCCGGCCTTGTCATTCGTTATCTTCATTGTGGACCGGACCCTCCTTTTCCAAAACGGCCTCCGGCGTGAATCCATCTCAGCCTCCAGACCGATTCCGCACCGGGACCGTCAATCCCGTTATTACACTATACGGGCGAGCAGCGCCAGACGTTTCAGGCTTACGCCCCGATTCAGGAAAAAATTTACGGATGATGGCGTTGCCGCTTTGAATGTTAAGCAAATGCTCCTGAATGATATGCAAACGGTCCTGCAAGTTACGCAACCACCCGTGAATGTTACGCAGGATGTCTCACTTCCCCATTCAAGTCGCTCTTTCCTTCCACCATACGCTCCAAATGTGAAAGTTCCCCTCATAAAATCATGAAGATTTTATTAAGATGAAACGTTCCGGTCCGCCGAAGCGTACAACTGGTATTAAGAAAATGGAGGGATTCATCATGCTGGTGACGACAACGAATTCTCTGGAAGGCAAGAAGATCGAGACGTATCACGGGATTGTGGTCGGAGAAGCGATCATGGGGGCGAACGTGGTGCGGGACATTTTCGCTTCGGTGACGGACGTGATCGGCGGCCGCAGCTCGGCGTATGAGAACAAGCTCGCGGAAGGCCGCGAGATCGCGCTCCGGGAAATGCAGGACCGTGCGAAGCGCCTCGGCGCAAATGCCGTGATCGGTGTCGACCTCGACTTCGAAACACTCCGTGAAGGCATGATGATGTGCATCGCAACGGGCACAGCCGTCACCTATAGGGACTGATGGCGGACAAATGCGTCCGGCTCTCTCCTGTTTTCAATCTGGAAAAAGAGATAGACGGATATATACCACTCAATGTCTCAATCGGTGCAAAAGGCGAGCTATGCGTGCTGCTTGCAGAGGATGTTCCAGACTACATTGACGGTCAGTTTGTGCCAACTATTACCGAGGAAACGCGAACTTATCGGGGAATCATCATCCGAGACGGCAATAAGCACGCTTTCGACTTTCCGGGCGAGAAATGGAACTACCATTTTTTTGAACCAATCGACGATGGAGAGAACCTGTTGCTCTGTTCAGCGCGTTCCTATAACCACGGAGACGGAAATATCGAGAAGAATGCACGGGTATTCGGGCACGATGGCAACCTTGTCCGAGAGTTCTGCCTGGGCGACGGGATCGGGAAATTATCGGTCACCGAAGACAATCACATTTGGTGCGGTTATTTTGATGAAGGTATTTTCGGAAACTATGGGTGGGACATTCCGCTGGGTAGTGCCGGGCTGGTGAAATGGGATGCGGAAGGTCGTAAGGTTTGGGGACACCAGGAAGGCGAAGGTCTCTTCCTGTTTGATTGCTCAGACTTTACAGTTGATCGCGACCGAGTCGCCATTTCCTATCATACTGGCGAGGATATTGGAATCACAGAGAATGAGGTAACCTCCCATTATTCAACTGAGGTCATGACTTCCCTGATGTTGCTTGATGATGAGAGGATGTCATTTATCAGAGATAACTGTCTGATCCACATGGAAAGGAGGGGGCGGTCTTACGTCCGTCGCGGAGTAACGGCTCTCCTGAAACAGGATGGCAGTCCATTGTCTCCTCACCCGCCCGCAACACGCGGCTCCCGGTTGCTCATGCTGGACGGACCCGACCTTTATCTATATGACATGGGCGGCGCGTGAATCCATCAATTTCAGGAACCGGGAAATCAGATGCTCAATAAAAACATCTTTTGTTTTACAGCAAAAGTCCCGGGGAACTGAATACCGTAACTGGAATACTTCCACAAGGATGATAGCCGAAGGAGAGAGCCATGGAAACGATCAACGATTACATTGAATCCATATTTACCCATCCTGATTCACAACTGGATGACGTTCTTGCCTCCATCGAGGAAAACGATATGCGGCAGATTTCCGTCCCGCCCGCTTCGGGAAAACTGCTGACGATGCTTGCCACGATGTCCGGAGCCAGGCGTGTTCTGGAAATCGGCGCGCTCGGCGGCTACAGCGGCATCTGCCTGGCAAGGGGGATGGCCGAAGGCGGCACGCTCACTTCGCTCGAGCTGATCGAGGACTATGCCAATCTCGCCAAAAGCAATCTCACCAAAGCCGGCCTCGGCGACCGGGTCACCTACATGACGGGACCCGCCCTGGAAAGCCTTGAACAGCTGGCCGGCGGAGGCGAGACGTTCGACTTTTTCTTTATCGATGCCGATAAGGAAAACTACGAAAACTATCTCGAGGCCTGCATCCGGATTGCCGAAAGCGGCGCGCTGATTGTGTGCGACAATGTCCTTGCGCGCGGCACCGTCGCGGATGAATCCGCAGCGCCCACCCGGAACACCGAAATCATGAAAACCTTCAATAAGACGGTTGCAAACCATCCGAAGCTGGAGTCCCTGCTGATTCCGATCGGTGACGGGCTCACGGTATCCATCGTAAAATAAACACTAAAAATCCCCCTGAGCAGGATTCGGTCCTGCCCAGGGGGATGCTTTGTTGTTCAGTTATACGCGCGTAGCCTGCTCCCGGCCGACTTTCCGGATAAAGTAGTCCAGCTGTTTTTCCGTACGCAAAAAGGCGTCTTCATCGACGATCGGCTGCTCTGCCGATTTGTCCAGCTGGCTGTCCATATAGTACAGCCCCTTCAGGTTGACACCCTTCAGCGTGGCCAGCAGCGGTTTAAGCGCATATTCCAGCGCGAGAAGGTGGGACATGCTGCCGCCGGTCATGACCGGAAGCACGGGCGTGTCTTCCAGGATGTCCTGCGGCATGATATCGATCAGCGCCTTCAGCACACCCGAATAGGCCGCCTTGTACACCGGCGTGCCGACAATGACGCCTTTCGCCTGTCCGACCTGTTCGGCGATGCGGATCACGTCCGGGCTCTTGAAGTTGCCGAACATCAGGTCTTCAGCCGGCACATCCTTGACTGAAATATGGGTGACGGAGAACTGTTGCTGTTCCAGTCGCTCTCCAAGATAACGGAGAACTTTCTCCGAACGGGAATTCTCTGAAGGGCTTCCCGACAAGATGACGATCTCGCTCATTCCGTTCCCCTCCTCCTTCACAGCCTGCCGAGCGCGCTTTCCAGGTGCTCGACGCCGACTTCTGTGACCGCTTCATACCGGTTGCCGCGGCCGATCTCGATGACCGGCACATGGCGCACGCCGTATTTGGTTTCAAGGATCTCCCGGCGGTCGTCGTGTTCTGTGACGTCGACCGTGCGGTATTCATAACCGTTTTTCTCGAGGTATTCCTTTACGTCGCCGCAGTAGCTGCAGCCTTGCTTGGACCAGACGACAATGGACGGTTTCTCTTTGGACATGTTGGACGCTTCCTTTCATTTTCGGAGAAGAGCTTTTCTCCTGTTATGTATGGCGGGAGGCGGTCGGCGCCTCCCATTTGTTCAGTAGATCTCTGACGGCTTCGCCTGATACCGGTTTTCCTTGAACGGCAGGCCGAGCGTTTCCCTGAGGGTACCGACGCTTGCCGTGCGGTTATAGTATCCCTTTTCTTCGAGGATCGGGAGGACGTGATGGATGAATTCATCGTACTGGCCGCCCAGCACCTGGAGGTTCAGCATGAACCCGTCTGCCGCCTTTTCGTCAACCCACTGGATCATCCGGTCGGCGACCTGTTCGTACGAGCCGAAAAACGGATCTTTCGGCGTCGCGACGCGCAGCGCCACTTCCCGGAGCGTCAGGTTTTCTTCCTTCGCCATCCGCTTGATCTCATCCGTCGTGGACCGGAAGGCGTTTTTGCCGACGTCGCCGAGTTCCGGGAATGGCTCGTCCAGCGGGAACCCGCTGAAGTCATAGTGGTCAAAGTACCGGCTGAGGAACGTCAGGGCCTCTTCGACTGACAGCAGGTTCTTGATTTCTTCATACTTCTGTTCTGCCGCTGCCTCGGTCGGGCCGATGATCGGGGACAGTGACGGGAAGATCAGGAGGTCTTCCGCCCGGCGCCCTTTTTCAACGGCCGCCTGCTTGAGTTCACGGTATTGCGCTTTTGCCTTTTCGATCGGTCCGCTGACCGTGAAGATCGCTTCCCCGTACTTGGCGGCGAATTTCATGCCGGTCTTCGAGGCACCTGCCTGGAAGATGACCGGCTGGCCCTGTTCGGAGCGCTCGATGTTGAGCGGGCCCTGCGCCTTGAAGAACTTGCCTTTATGATTGAGCCTGTGCATCTTGGAGAAGTCGGAGAACTTGCCGGTTTCACGGTCCCGGACAAAGGCATCGTCTTCCCACGAGTCCCACAGGCCCTGGACGACGTCGACATACTCGGCAGCCATCTCATAACGGAGGGCGTGTTCCGGGTGGTTCCCTCTGTTGAAGTTTTCCGCGCTGCCCTCGAGTGGGGACGTCACGACATTCCATCCGGCACGGCCACTGCTGAGCTTGTCGAGCGATGCGAACTGGCGGGCGATGTTGAACGGTTCGCTGTACGTCGTCGAGACCGTTCCGACGAGACCGATTTTCGACGTGACCATGGCCAATGCGGATAGAAGCGTAAGCGGCTCAAAGCGGTTCTGGAAATGCGGGATCGACTTCTCATCGATATAAAGCCCGTCCGCGATGAATGCGAACGCAAAGCCGGCATCTTCCGCCTTCTTCGTGATGTTGACGTAATGATCGAGGTTGATGCTGCCATCAGCCGGAACGTCCGGTGCTTTCCAGGAATTCATATGGGCACCCGGGCCATAAAGCAAAAGCCCGAGATTGATCTGTTTGTTCGTCATGTCTGATTCCCTTCTTCCTTAGTTCTTGCTGTCTTCAAGCAGGTCCATTCCGTACCATTTCTCCGACAGCTCGGAGATCGTTCCGTCCGCGCGGAGCTTCTCGAGCGCCCCGTTGACCTCTTCGATCATCTTGTCGCCTTCTTCGGTTTTCTTGAACGGCAGTGCCACCGGCTGGTCGCCGAACGGTTCGCCTACGACACGGAGCGGAAGGCCTTTTTTATTGATCTGGGCAAGGAGAATCTCCCTGCCGTGGACGAAAGCATCCAGTTTTCCGCTGCCGACATCTGTATAGATGACCTCTGCCGATTCATATGTGACGAAGTCAAACTCTTCATCAGGATAAGCCGCTGTCAGGACGTTCGGATAATTGGTTCCCATCTGAACAGCGATCTGTCCTTTTTTCAGTTCATCAAACGAGATGTCTTCCCGGTCTTTGCCTGTTGCCAATACAGCTTTCGAGTTGTAGTACGGATCGGAGAAGTTGTACTTCTCTCCCCGCTCAGGCGTGGCCGCGAAGTTGGCGACCGTGTCGATCTTGCCGGTCTCCATGCTCGCGAGCACGCCGGTCCAGTCTGTCAATTCCCACTGCACTTCGTAGCCCAGTTCCTCATAGATCGCTTCGATGACATCGACGCTGAAGCCTTTGAGTTCGCCGTCTTCCTTGAAGTACTGCGGATACCCGTCAGGTGTCGCGCCGACCTTGACGACCTTTTGATCGGAGTCTCCGCTTTCGCTTGCCTCGCCGCTGCCGCATGCCGCAAGAAGAGCAGCCATTGCAAGCAGGATCAGCGTAAATTTAAGTTTTTTCATTGGATAAATCCCCCTTTAGTTTCAGACCCGGTACGGCTTGCCGATCCGGTATTCATACCATTGCTGGAGCCAGTTGTACAGAATCGTCAGTGCCCAGTATATAAGGCCGACGGCGAGGTAAGCCTCGAAGAATCTCAGGTTCGCCGTCGCCATTAGTTTCCCTTGCGCCAGCAGTTCCGTGACGCCGATCGTAAACGCGAGCGACGAGTTTTTGATCAGCCCGATGAAGATGTTTCCTGTTGCCGGAATGGCGTTCCGCACGGCCTGGGGAATGACGATTCCTCTCATGGCTTGCGCGTAGGTCATGCCGACCGACACCGCAGCCTCCGCCTGCCCCTTGTCGACCGATTGGAGTCCCGCCCGGAAGATCTCGGCGAGATAGGCAGAGGTGTTCAGACTGAACGCGATGATTGCGGCAGTCGCGGCGGACATTTCATTCATTGCAGGGAACAGCTGAGGAAGACCAAAGTAAATCAATAGCAGTTGGACAAGAGCAGGCGTGCCGCGGAAAAAGGATATATATACTTTGGCAATCTGCAGAATGCCCGGCGTTCTGTTTACCAGGATCAATGCAAGAATCACGCCGATAATCACCGCGATGATCATCGATGTAATCGCGAGATAAAGCGTCATCGGCAAATACTTAAGCAGTTCCGGGATAATTTCAATCATATAACCGAGGTCAAAATTCATATACACACACCGCCAACCATTAAATTAATGCGCTGAGCCATCAGGGAGCCTCCGGGCTGACGAATTGTTCAGTTGCCTGCAGGGCAGCCTCACGCCTGGCTGACGAATTTCTGTAGCTTTGCAGGAATTTCTTCGTCCGCTCGTTTTTCGGATGGTCGAAGATTTCTTCGGGCGTGCCTTCCTCGACCACAAACCCATCCGCCATGAACACGACGCGGTCCGCGATTTCGCGGGCGAACTCCATTTCGTGGGTGACGATCACCATCGTTTTCCGTTCTTCTGCAATGCGGGCAATGACCCGTAGCACTTCTCCAACCCATTCAGGGTCAAGTGAGCTGGTCGGTTCATCGAACAGGATGGCATACGGGCTGACTGCAAGTGCACGGGCAATCCCGACTCGCTGCTGCTGGCCGCCGGACAGGGCGACCGGGTAGTTGTCCTCTTTATCCGACAGCCCCACTTCCTTCAGCAAAGCACGGCTCTTTTCGAATGCATCGCTCTTTTTCATCTTTTTGGAGACGATCAGCGCATGCGCCACATTTTGGAGAGCGGTCTTATTCTTGAACAGGTTATAGTGCTGGAACACCATGGACGTCTGCAGCCGGAGTCGGTTGATATCCGAGCGCTTGGCCGTGGACGCATCAACCGTCTGATCGCCGATCTGGATCAGACCGGAATCCGGACGCTCGAGAAAGTTCAGGCAGCGGAGCATTGTAGACTTGCCGGATCCCGATGGCCCGATAATGACCACCACTTCCCCATCATTCACTTCAAAATTTATGCCTTTCAGCACTTCTGTGCGGTTAAAGCTTTTTTTCAGATCCGTGACCTTAATCATGTGATTCCTCCTACTACAATTAATCCGATAAGGTTGGTAGGTTTAATAGCAGTTAGTATAGTGTGATATTTCATTATCGTCAATGAAATTTTCCCACTTTATTAATGTAAGCGTTTTATTAAGGCAAAATAAAACCCCACTGCAGTTTTTGCACTGCAGCAGGGATAAATTTAACTCCACTATTTATCTCTTTTTCCCTTTGGTTGATTCAAACTCATATACCGCAACCGTCCCTGATACTTCATGCGTCGCAGCAAGCAGCGGCTTGCCTGTCGGACTGGCATCGGCCGGGATAAATTGCAGGCCTTCCGGAGAAACGTCTCCCTTCACGTCTTCACTGAAGTCGCGGCTCGTGATGAACGTCACGAACTTCGGTTTTGCCGGACGGCTCAGGTCATACACCATGATGCCGCTCGTGCGCTCCAGGGCGATGAAGGCATAGGTCGTGCCGTTGATGTCACCGGTGACGACGGTTTCCGGTTCCGGTCCTTTGGAAGAACTGCGGCCGTCATACTCAATCTCATCGTTTGTCGTATTGAAGAATTCCGGCAGCGCCTTTGAGGTAATCTTTTCAAACTCATTTCCACTGTCATAGACGAGTTCCATCGTCTTGGCGTCGAAGATGGAGAAGCTGCGGCCTCCGTATGTATAAAGCGCCTCGTATTCGCCATCTCCGTTCAAACCGTTTTCAAGCGTTATTTTCGTATCTGCCAATTCATCCAGCAGCCCCTTGTCCGTCAGGCGGTCCAGCTGCTTCTGGTTGAAGCCTTTGTAATGATCCGCGTTAAGCCTGATCCGGTCCGCAACGTCGCCGATATCGGCTTCTTCGGAATACGCATCGTAGTCCCTAGCGTCGCCTTCGTTCGGCGTCACGATGTAGGTCTCGCCGCCGGCTGTGAACGCATCGATCGCATCCGGCATATAAAGACCGAGGAGCGGAAGCCGCTCCAGCTTCGTCTCGCCATTTTCTTTCCCGTCGAGTTCATTGCCCGGGAGCGAGTGGTCCTTCACGCCAAGCCCTTTAACATCGATGATCGTATCGTTCTCCAGGTCGACCGTTGCGATCGCGTTGTTTTCCTGGAGCGTCACGAAAGCTGTTTTGCTGTCGTCGGACACCGTGATGTACTCCGGCTCTAGCTGCTGCAGGACGCTTCCTTCTGAAGAGACGCGGACCTTGTCATCCAGCGGCACGCCTTCAAACGTCAGCGTCTTTGCAGTGAGTGTGTCCAGGTTGATGACGGAAATGCTGCCTTCCGGATCGACCGAATAATCATCGGCCGGCTCGCCCTCGTTGGCGGCGAGCAACTTTTTGCCGTCCGGCGTGAACGTCACCATGTCCGGCAGCGCGCCAACCTTGATGGTATCGACGAATTTTCCGTCCTTCGTCAGCAGTACGACGTAGCCCGGGTCGGTCTTCGGATCGCTGACGACCGACAGTGCGACCAGGTCTCGCTCAGGATGGACCGCCACACTCGTGATGTCGTCCAAATCGCGGATATCAAACTCGGCGAGATGGATGCGGTCAAGCCGCTTCATATTCTTGGATACGCCCGAGTCCAGCCGCTCAAATGACACCACATCGATTGCCGACTCCTCCCCGTTCGTCACGAACGCCCGATTCAGATTCTCGTCGTAGGCAAGGATCTCCGTCCCGCCTTCACCCGAACCGCTGTCGTACTGCCCGATCTGCGTGGCAGTCAGATGGCCGCCCTGATACTGATAAAATGCCGGCTCCCCCCCGAGCACCTTATAGCTTTGTCCGCCCGCAATCAGCAGCCCGGCGGCGGGCACACCCGTCCATACGATATTCCTGAACTTCACTCCGGTTCCCCCCACTCAAATACATTCAATGGAGAGCGTATCAATCGAATGTTGAGCTGTTGTTGAGGGAGTGTTAAAGATCCGTCCATAAGAAATCCCTCCGCAGTGAGCGGAAGGATGGATTCAATGTATTTCCAGGAGGACGTCGCTTTCCTCTAGCCCCTCCCCTTCGATGACAAGGGCGGTCATCCCCTTTTCCGAGCGGGTCTCGTGCCACTCGCCCTTATCCCAGAAGACGGCCAATCCTTCCCGGACAGGGACGTACCGCTTTTCTTCATTGCAGACTGTGCCGTTGCCACTCAGCACGATCAGCACCTGCGGTACGGCCGCCTGATGATACGCGATGACGCCGTTTACCCCGAGTGTCATCAGTGCGGCCTGGAAGCGGCCTCCGGAGCGGACATACGGCTGGATGGTGAAGTCTGATCCGCCGTGTGTGACAGGCTTCGCAGTGTCCGTATCAAACCGAAAGAACTTCATTTCTCTTCTCCGATCAGTCTTCTGACGATCTCGGAAACCTTGCCTTGCCTGGCTTTCCATCCGCTCTCGCCCGACCAGAGCGACAGCAGGCCCGCTTTGCCCTGTTTGCCGGCGGCCGAGCGGATCGATTTGGTCAAATCGTTCTGGATCGGATACGGGGCGATGGCGGCTTCGGCCATTTCCTCGATAAAGCGGTTGTTGAGCCCGCGCGCGTTCTTGCCGCTGAATGCTTTCGTGATGACTGTCTCACCTTCCGAGGAGTTCAGGATCGATTCCTTATGTAAGGCATTCGCGCCGCTTTCCTCCGTGACGAGCAGCGCTGTCCCGACCTGGACGGCGGAAGCGCCGGCATCCAGCGCCGCTCGGACCGTCTCCGCGTCATGGATACCACCGGCGGCGATGACCGGCACCGTCAGTTTGGCCTGGCCCAGCAGTTCGCGAAGTGTCAGGAAACGGTCTTCTCCTATGAACGTCCCACGGTGACCCCCTGCTTCCTTGCCCTGCAGCACGACCGCGTCCATCCCGCTCCGCTCCGCTTCCACAGCCTCTTCCGGCGATGTCGCCGTGCCGATCAGCAAGGCGCCGGCGTCTTTCAGCTTCCGGACCGTCTCTTCATCGGGCAGCCCGAACGTGAATGACACGACCTCGACGCCTTCGTCGATCACGACATCCACCTGGCGCGAAAACTCGCTTTCGCTCAGAACGGGAGGTTCCCCGGACAGCCCGAGCTCCTCCCGAAAAGGTGCAAGCGCCCGGTGCGCCTCCCCGATCACCGCCTCGTCCCGCTCCGGACGCTCCGGCACGAACAGGTTGACGTTGAACGGCTTATCAGAGAGATTCCGGATTTTCCGGATTGCCGACCGCGTCTCCTCCGCAGACATATAACCCGCCCCGAGCGAACCGAGAATCCCCGCATCCAGGCACGCCGCGACAAACTCCGGCGTGGTCGAACCGGCCATCGGCGCCTGGATGATCGGATAGTCCATCTCGAGTGCTTTCCACCAGTTTGTTTTCATTTGATCGTCTCCTTTGGTTGTCCACTTCAGCCGTCCGTTCTCCACCCATTCCCTTTCTCGGTCTGGCCTTTGATTTCCTTCCTGCATGCCCCGTCCCCGTCCCGGGCAGACAGAAAGTATTCCGGACAGGGAGGTGCCGCCATGGCCGAAAGAGAATCTTCGTCAACGTCCTGTTCGCGCTGAGCATCATGGCGATCCTGCTCATCACGCTGTACCCGAAGGATTCCGGTCCTACAGGGGAGCAGAACATTAATCTTATTCTATTTAAAAGCATGGCAGAGATGATTGCCAATGCCGTTAGTCAGGGCGTCCCGCTCCGCAATATCGGGCTTAATATCCTGCTGTTCGTGCCGTTCGGATTCCTTTCCGCAGCAAGAAAGACCGTTGCCGCAACTTGATTCTGAAGGGAATGCTTGCCGGCCTGCTGCTGTCGGGGGTGTGGAAGCGGTTCTATACTTCCTCGTGCGCACTACGGACGCGGATGATGTCATCCTGAATACGTTCGGTCCGCTGATCGGTTGAGTGGCGTGGAAGCTGGCAGAAAGAACAAAAGCGCAAGCGCCCGCTAAGCAACGTACAAACTGGAGCCCATCGCAATGAGATAAAGAAAACACGGCGAGGAACGAGTCGATGTTGACTTATCGCAGTGGAGAAGGGTGAAGTTTGCTAGTTGCTGGGCGCTGGAGCTGGCCGGGGACGCCATGTAAATAGCCATAATCCACAGAGTGACGTTTTATAATTCCTAAGCAACGAAAAAAGCTCCCTAGAAGGGGGCTTTTCGCATAATGACCATATTTATTTACCGTTTCCCACATACCCCGTCCTCTCAACAATCTTCTGCCCTTCCTCTGACAGGATCCAGTCGATGAACGGCCCGACGTTCGGGTTGTCGGTGCCTGCGGTGACTACGTACAGTTCATTGACGATCGGATAGTCGCCGGAGCGGATGTTGTCTGCCGTCGGCTCCACGCCGTCGACAGCAAGCAGCCGAACCTTGTCATTTCCAAGCATCGATTGGGAATAAAACCGGAATGTGTAACCGATCGCACCGCCGTAGTTGCGGTAGTCGGCGACGTCTTCGATGATGCCGCTCATGAGGTCCGCGGTCTGTTCGGTCGGAGCCGCCATGATCGGTGTGTCTCCCATGAACGCTTCAAGCGCCGTCTGGCTCCCGCTGTCCGGAGGCCGCTGGTAGGCCCGGATCTCCGTGCTCCGGCCGCCGACTTCCTTCCAGTTGGTGACCTTGCCGGAGTAGATATCGCGAATCTCCTCCTGAGTGAGGCTCTCGACCGGATTATCTTCGTTCACGAAAAAGACGAATGCCTCCCTGCCGATCGGCGTCAGCTCGAGTTCTTTTCCTGCCTGCCTCGCCCGCTCCAGTTGGGCATCCGAGGGGCCCGCAACAAAGATCAGGTCCACTTCACCGTTGATCAGGCTTTCGTAGGCCTGACCGGTCCTGTTCGACATGACTTCACTCATGTACGGTTCATAGTCCTTTTCTGGATACACCGCCTGAGTGAACGAGGCATACAGCGGATAAAGCGCCGTCGCACCGTCGATTACGGGCAGGTCGCCTTCCATCTTAAAAGAGGCCGGGGCATCCAGCGACACCGCCTTGGTACCCTCCACAAACGGCGCGTACTCATACAGGTCCACGCCGTCTGCATGCACGACCGGCTTGGTCAGTTTGTAAAGCGATGGTGATGCGATGAGAAGGCCGATGCCGAGAAGCGCCAGCGGGATGCCGAGCACGACCTTTTTCCGCCGGACTCCAAATACCATAAAGCCGAACCAAAAAATCACCGCCAGCACACCCGCAACCGTGACGGGGAACCATGCCTGGCCACCGGCGAACAGCACCATAAACAGCAATGGCGCCGACAGGAACAGAATGAAGATCACAATCCCGATAAACCCCAACACCTGCGCCACTCGCTTCATAAAAGGTGCCCCCATTGCCCATTGATATTTCCAACTATTGCATAAAGGGTGGCGCCCTGCAATCCTTATTTCGTGTAGAATAAGGACAAGAGCATTGGATGGAAGCGAGCAGGATGCGTGCAAGCCCGCCAAGACATCCACGAAAAGGTGATTACATGAAAAAACTGAGCATCTTTTTCCGAATCCTGTCACTGGTCGGCGTCCTTGCAGTGGTCTTCGCGTTCCTCGATATCGGACGGGGCTTTTACAATGACTACCGCTGGTGGTTCCTCGGCGCACTCTGGACAGGCCTGATCGGCAACTGGCTGATTGACCGGAAAAATGCGAAACAGCGTACCGTATCCTAAAGAAGGTGATTACATGAAAAGGTTGAACAATTTCTTTTTTGCGTTGATGATCATCGGCGGGATTCCGATGGTTTTGGCGTTTTTCGATATCGGACGGAGTTTTTACGATAATTACCGCTGGTGGTTCCTCGGCCTCCTTTGGACCGGAGTCATCGGCAACTGGATCACCGAACGAAAAATCAAGAAACAGCGCACGGCGCATACCCGCCTGTCATGAACATGCGAGTTTTTGTGTGCCCGAGCCGGCTGGTCGGCACAGCTCCAGTTTGCTGCGGCTATTCGTGATTTCACGGCCACGGTTCGCGATTTCGTGACCGCATGAGGCAGATTCGCAGTGGAACGTGCTGATCCCAATATAAAAACGCATGCACCTGCATGCGTCCGTCCTCTGTCATCCCCTGCGCCTGATCGGGATGCCCACTTTCTTTTTCCGGAAGCGGGCAGGCTCCCATGTTTCCGGCGCCATTCTGCGGAGCAGGAATCGCCGTATGAAGCTCATTGAATGCGCCTCCTCTGTTCAATACATGCCCATTACTGGCCTATCTTCTCTAGAATTGGATCTTGAATTCAATGTCGTCTGCACTGATGGTCAGCTCGTCCACATCAGACTCTCGTAAAATGAACCCGATGTTCCCGGCCTTCACCTCACCCGGTGCGATCATGCCGCCAAGCTCTTCCCTATATAGATCATCTTCCCAGCGGAGTGCTTCTCCTGTGTCCGTGCCGATCACCGAGACCGGATTAAACTGGATCGGCTCTCCGCCAGTGTTCCGGACCTCGACAAACAGCTTGACGAACTCAAACGTTTGCCCGCCGTTGAATCGACCGGTCGCGGGCACATAGCGGAGGAGCTTCGTTTCCCTGACTGTCAACTCGGCCGGACCCGCACTCACCTGCTTCTGCTCGCCGGATGCCTTCAGCACTTCCAATCCACCGCGGCTGTCGCGCACCACCTCGCCGGGCCTCGTTATCCTCCGATCATCACTGATGCGCGGATTCGGCCGGTAGTCCCCGTAATAGGCCGGCACCTCCAACATTGACTCCGTCTGAAGGACTGCCGCCTCCACCTGGTGGTCCGGTGACGCCTGTTCCACAGGCGCGGTCACATCCATCATGCATCCCGAAAAGAACAATGTCGCTAGCCCGATCATGAACAGCCGTCTCATTTCGCATCCTCCCTGTGTCCGCGAATCCTTCTGCCCTGTTTGCCCCCACCATAACCCGTCCGTGTGAAGGACATATGAAGCGCATTTTAGGAGTTTGTAAAAAATAAAAACGCATGCGGCTGTTCGCATGCGCCATCCCCGTTATTCATTGATTTCCTTGACCCGCCCGACCTGTCCGTCCTCCAGGCGCACCTTGATGCCGTGGGGATGGGTCGGTGAATTTGTAAGAAGGTCCTTTACAATACCTTCAGTCAGCGCGCCCGTCCGCTGATCTTTCTTGAGTACGATTTTCACACGCTGGCCGGGCTTCACGTCCGCGCGGGTTTTGCCGTCTTTCATCCGAATCCGCTCCTTCCTTACTACGTTGTACCACGTTTAAGCGGTTCTGTAACGGGAGAACCTATGGATTCGAAGGGAGTGGTTGGATTGAAGAAAGGAAACCGGGAACCGCATGAGCGCATGGCCGAGACGAACAACGGCCTCCGCGACACGCAGGAAGTGCTGTATCAGGACGAGTTCAAGCGTGCGGATGCCGCTGGCAAAAAAGAAAATCAACCGGGCAACCGCCGGCAGGGAAAATGAAAGCAGCCGTCATCCATGCAGGATGGCGGCCTTTTCAAGGGCACAGCAAAGCCGCCCCGCACCAGCGGAACGACTTATCGTGAAGCATTCCCTATTCACCGGAGAAATAATCAAATAGACTGAATTTTTTTACCTTTTGCTGTATCTCTCCTTGTTTCCGGCCACAGTCTGAATTCCCGCGATCAGTGCCACCACTCCAAGCAAACCTGCAAGCAGCATAGAACCGATTCTGAGCATCATGGATTCAGCACCGGCTCCCGTCACAGCAATGATGGCACCGAGGACGATAAACAGGAGAAGGATCCCGATATCCTTCACTGCCTCACTCCTTATCTGTCATGGATTTCACAAAACGTTCAAGGCGGCGCATCACTTCATCCTCAGAAAGAGTGGTGATGCCAAACCGTCTCCAGTGGGATGCAATGTCCCCCGGATCCTGTTCCAGCCAGCCGTATACCGCCAAAAGGTCCCAATAGCGGCTGTATTCAAAGCCTCGGTTTTTCGACAATTTTTTATACGTCCCCAGGAACCGGTCCGCCACATTCCCTCCATGGATCAGCTCGAGCGCGACCCGCATGCGGCCGACGTCCAGCTGTGCCGGACCGCTTCCCGCTTGGGTCCATCCGGTCACGCCGGTCACACGGCCGTCACGGAACAGCACGTTGGCCGGTTCAAAGTCGCCGTGGATAAAGACCGATGTGGCGTCAGCTGCCTCCTCCCGGAAAATCCGGGCAGCCTGCTCCCAGTTGGCGCGGTCGAAGGCCCAGCCGGGAATGACCGGCTCAGCCACCCGCCGGCATGCCGGAATTTCCGGAATGCGGGCCGAGTGGGTGTTGGATAATATACCCGCAATTTCATCAATCCAAGCCTCAAAATCGAGCGGCTGCAAAAACGGGAACCCATCCAGTTGCGACATCAGGAGGAATCGGCCGTCGATGGCTTTCACGACCGGGGCAGGAATTTCTCGGTCAGCCGCGGCAGTCAGGGCTTTCAATTCCCGCTCCGCCGCTTGGGCTGAAGATGATTCTTTCACGGCAAAGTTTACGCCGTCCCCGTTTCGGAACGAGTAGACGGGCCGTTCCGCCGGCAGTCGCCGGAATGATTTCCGGACAGGTGCCCCCGTCTCCTCATTTAGCCATTCCATCGTCGTATCGGGAAGATCGATGACCGGCAACAGGGTCTTCCGCCAGAACAGCAGCCCGAGCAGGGCACCGCTGGCAATAAGGATGAAAGCGGGCCAGTTTATGACCGTCGCGCTCAGCACAAGCGCCACGACCGCTACCCCGAATTTCTTTTTCCAGATGAGCATGACCCCGAGCAGCGTTAGGATCACCCCGAACACCGTCGGGAACAGGATCGCATCCAGCCTAATCCAGATTCCACGTGTCACTTCCACTTTGATCGGATCCCCGTAGCCCGGAATGCAGAGTGCCCCGTAGACCCGAAGCCAGTACATATAGTAGTAATACACCGTGTATAGCCCGCCCGCCAGGACGAGCAGCCCCGGCAAATAATTGCGGATCGGCCGCGCCGCTGAGGCCATGGCCATCCCTCCTATTGTTGTGCAGCCGGGATCCGTGGGCCCGGCCTTCTCGTTGTATGGCTAAGTGCGGCCATTCATGTGAACATTACGTGATTCCCGCGAGTGGCGGGATTGAGTCCCTGAGTGGCGGGAATGGACCCTTGAGTGGCGGGAACGCCTTTCCGAGTGGCGAGATCACTCTGCTGAGTGGCGGGAACGGCATAGACATGAGCCGTCAGGGAGCGAGTGTTACGGAACGGACCTTGAGTGTTACACAACGCCGCGTGAGTGTTACGCAACTGGCTTTGAGTGTTACGCAACGCCGCTCGAGTGTTACACAACGCTCTCCGAGTGTTACGCCGCCATACTACTCGCTCTGCCCGCACTCACTTCCTGAACTGCACATCCCCGTCAACCACTGTCATGACGACATTCGCCTTCACGATATCGTCTTCGGCCACGCGCTCCAGGTCGGCATCGACGACGGTGAAGTCGGCAAAGTGGCCCGGAGCGATCTTGCCGCGGATGTCTTCCTGGCCGAGCACTTTTGCCGCCTCGGTCGTATACAGGCGAAGCGCCTCATAGCGGGAAAGCTTCTCTTCCGGCAAGTAGCCGCCCTCTTTCGGATCGTTCGGGAGCTTGCGGGCGACAGCCGTATAGATGCCGAGGAGCGGATCCGGGGAGTCGACCGGCGTATCTGAACCACCTCCGCAGATGAATCCGCGGTCCATAAGTTTTTTCCAAGCATACGCCCACTCGAGCCGCTCCGGCCCAAGCCGATCTTCCGCCCATGGGAAGTCCGAGCCGACGAAGATCGGCTGGATGTCGAGGATGACCGGGAGCTTCTCCATACGATCCACCAGGTCCTCACGCAGCACGCACACGTGGATCAGCCGGTCACGCTTGCCTGCCGGGCACGGGTACTTCTCGATCGCTGCTATCGCCATCTCCGCTGCCGCGTCACCGATCACGTGCACCGCGATCGCCTCGCCGTGGCTGCGCGCGAGGCGCACCAGTTCTTCCGTCTCTTCCTGGGTGACAACGAATGTGCCGCGGTTGCCTGGGTCATCCGAGTAGTCCTCCGACAGCGCCGCAGTCTTGCCGCCGAGCGCACCGTCGATAAAGAACTTCATTGCGCCTGGCTCCGCCCACTTGCTGTAAGCCACATCCGCTTTCATCATGTCATCGAACACAGTCGATCGGCGAAGCAGATGCGCGCGGAACTTGCGCTTGCCCTCTCCCAGCACTTCATGGAACGCCTTCATCGGATTCTCATAGCCACCAAAGTAACCGAGGTCATCCGTGTGGCCCCCTGTCAGCCCCATCGATACAAGGTCATCGACCGCCGCTTCGAGCGCAGCACGGATTGCTTCCTCTGTCGGATGCGGGACAATGGACTCGACAAGATCCTGGGCATCTTCTTTCAGGAAACCGGTCGGATTACCATCTGCGTCACGCACGATGACGCCACCCTCCGGATCGGGTGTCTCTTTGGTGATGCCCGCAAGCTCCAGCGCCGCCGAGTTCGCGAGGATCATATGCCGGCACGTGCGCTTCAGCATCATCGGCTTATCCGTCACAGCATCCAGCTCTGCAAGTGTCGGGATATGCCGGTCCGGGAACAGGTTCTCATCCCAGCCCTCGCCGAGCACCCACGATCCTTCCGGTACCGCATCCGCCGCTTTCTGCATAATCTCGAGCAGTTCCTCCGACGACGTCACCGCTGACAGATTATTGCTCAGCAGCTGCCGGCCGTGGCCGATCAGGTGCATGTGCGTATCGACAAACCCCGGATAGACAACTGCCCCGCCGACATTCTCCTCACGTTCTGCCTGATCCTTCAGCTCTTCATATGTACCGGTCGCGACAATCCGGCCGTCGTCCACGAGCACCGCTTCGACTACTTGCCCTTCCCGTTCCATCGTGACAAACGTTCCCCCGTGCCAGAGCGTCTTCATACCCATTCCTCCAATGAACCAATTTTTCTTTTAGTGTAGCACTTTTCAGACAGGTAAAGTGTGAAGGGATTAAGGCGAATTGATTCCACATCTGACCTTTACTTTTTCCTAGAAACTGGCCCTTTCTTATTCCTATAAAAACCAATACGTTTACTTGAGTTTAAATAGAGAGGAAGACGGTCCATGGAAGACCCAAGGCCCCTGGCCAGGCTGACCGACAGCTTGCTGGCGGACTGGATGGACGAGCAGGAAGCAATCGCCGGCTACGTTCCACTGCATATTTATGATGAATTGAAACACGTGACAATCCACTCATTCAGCCAAGAGAAAAATTGCCTCATGAAGCTTGTCTACCAACGCCTGTCCGGGGATTGGACCGTCGAACGGTTCGATGTGCAGTCAGGGGAAATGATGAACCGCAGGACGTCCGGCATACCGGAATAAACGAAATGTGGAGAGCCGCACCGGTTCGTGTACGAATCCATAAAGTTTGCGTATGAAAAGTTGAGAGCTCCGCAGGTTAACGTACGAATCTGCACAGTTCGCGTACGAAAAGGGGGAGCTGCCGCATTCCGGGGGCTCCATTTTCACGTCCAGTTTTCTTCCCTATGATAAAGTGGCTATAGTTCATCACCACTGGGGGATCAACACGAATGCTGAACAGAAAGAAATTAGAGAATCACCAGGTGCTGCTATACATCGCTGTTCTTGCCGCGGCGTTCGGATTTGGGCTTATGGCACCTGACCTCGCCGACAAGATCGGCGGTTCCATCACTCTTATCATCGCGATCCTGATGTACAGCATGTTTACTCAGATTCCATTTATGTCGCTGAAAAATGCGTTCAATAATAGGCGTTATCTTGCCGCGGTATTGCTCACAAATTATATTGCCGTCCCGATTGTGGTATGGACCCTATCGAAATTCCTGCCGGACCACACTCCGCTGCTGCTCGGGTTTTTCCTGGTTTTGCTGACGCCCTGCATTGATTATGTCCTCGTGTTCACTTCGCTCGGCCGCGGAAATGAAAAGCTTGTCCTGATGTCGACACCGATCCTCTTCATCACACAAATGATTTTACTGCCGGTCTACCTCTGGGTGTTCATGGGTAACGCCGCTGCAGGCATCGTGCAATCCGGGCCGTTCCTGGAGGCGTTTCTCGGCCTGATCGTGATTCCGCTCGGCATCGCCATTGCCGTCCAGCTGTTAGCTCGGAAATCAGCTGCGGGCGAAAGGCTGATCGACCTCTCAGCGTGGCTGCCCGTCCCGTTCATGGCACTCACTCTTTTTGTCGTCGTCGCTTCCCAGATCGGCAAGGTCTCGGCGTTTGCGGACCAAATCTTAAAAGTCATTCCGCTCTATATCGCCTTCATGGTTATCATGCCGGTCATTTCCGGGTTTATCGCCAAACGAATGGGGCTCGATACCGGGGCAGGCCGCGCACTGGTCTTTAGCGGGTCCACCCGGAATTCCCTCGTCGTCCTTCCGCTGGCGCTGGCACTTCCCGGTGACGCAAGCACTCTGGTCGCGGCAGTCATCGTCACGCAGACGATCGTAGAGCTTGCCGGTGAACTCCTCTACATCCGCTGGGTTCCCAAGCTGGTTAAATGAAACAAGCCCCCAAACCAATCGGTTCGGGGGCTTGTTGCCGTTCTATTACTGTGCTGTGTATCCGCCGTCGACGATCAGGCTTGAGCCTGTCATGAAGCTGGAGTCGTCGGACGCGAGGAACAGGACTGCTTTCGCGATTTCGTCCGCTTCACCAAGACGGCCCACTGGTGTGGCATCACGCAGGCCTTGCTTCATGTCTTCCGGAATGATCGGCGTGTCGATGAAGCCCGGGCAGATGGCGTTGATGCGGATGTTGCGGTCCGCGTATTCGACCGCCAGGCCGCGTGTCAGGTTGACGACGCCGCCCTTCGCTGCCGCATACGGCGCGTTTTGCGCGACGCCGACATGGCCGTACATCGAAGCGGTATTAACCATAACGCCACCGTCGGTTTTCAGGAACCCGCGCAATGCTTCACGCGCAACGAGGAAGACTCCGTCGAGGTCAACGCTCACTGTCCGGCGCCATTCTTCGTAGGTGAGTTCATCAGAGGGCTTGTTGACGCCGATGCCCGCGTTGTTGAAGACGACATCGACTTGGCCGAACTGCTCTGCCGCTTCCTTGAACAGGTTCTGGACGTCGTCTTCGCTCGTGACGTTCGTCTTCACGAACAGTGCTTCCGTGCCGGAGTTTGTGAGTTCTTCCATAACTTCCTGGCCTTTTTCTTCGTTCAGGTCAGCGATGACGATCTTCGCGCCTTCCTTTGCGAACAGAAGGGCCGATGCCTTTCCGATACCGGACGCGCCGCCTGTCACCAACGCCACTTTTCCATCGAGTTTACCCATTGAGCAACACTCCTTTATTATATCTCTCGAATTCAAGATAACTCTTTTTCACCAAATCGTCAAAGCTTCTGCTCAAAACGGAGCATCCCGACCGGGACACCTTTCTGAGTTTCCCCTATACTGAAAGAAACAAAACGAAAGGAGGAGTATCCATTGTCCATATCTGCACTGAAATTTGTGCGGGCCGTGGGGATTGCGGACGGTGTGTCGCTGATTGTGCTGCTCTTTATCGCGATGCCGATGAAATACATGGCGGGCATGCCGCTGGCCGTCTCGATTGTCGGAGCGATCCACGGCGGCATCTTCGTCACGTACGTCCTTGCCCTCCTCCTGGCACAGATTGTGGTCCGCTGGAACATCATCTGGTCGGTGCTTGGCGTCGCTGCCGCATTCGTACCGTTCGCGAACTTCTTGCTCGACCGGAAGTTCAAGAAAATGCAGAAGGAACGCGAAGAAGAGACCAGTATTCAGGTGGTCTCTTGATCCATATAGGAAAGGCAGCCGCCCCCTTGGACAGGCTGCCTTTTTCATTAAACCTTTAACATGGAGTACTTCCGGTAAGCCTGATAGTAGCTGATTCCCAACAGAACAGCCATCAGCGCCGGCAGCAACTTCAGCAGGACAAACGGGGTTTCAAACAGAAATGCTTTCCAGAACAAGGAGCCTTCCATGCTCCAAAGACCCTCGTGGTACAGAGTTGAATCCTTGTAGAGCATCAACGCATAAAACAGAGAGAGCATGCCCAGCCACAGCGAATAGTTCATCAGCCGCTTGTAATAACTGCCCTGTGATTGACGATCTGAGAAGATCACATCTTGATCAGCCGATTCTTTTTGCCAGTACCGGATGCCGCTGAATGTAGACCCGTCAATGTAATCCCAGCCAAAGTCCTCGTACATCCCTTTATATTCTCCAAGCTTCTCCTTGCTTAAATGCTCCTGGTAATCAAGCCGCATCACAAAGTTCTTATCCGTTTTTTCAAAGGTGTAGATGCCCAATCCGCTAATTCCTGTACATCGATAGCCTTCTTGCAGTTGCCCGTTCAGCCAATGCTCCTCTTTTTCGATATTGAAGAATGCCCTAAACCTCTTCATCCGGCTCACTTCCTTCATACAAGGATAAAATGTGCAACAGCCTTTTTTGTTCAACCTTCAACACTTCGAGCCCTTCAGCAGTGATTCCATAAATCTTTCTCCGGCCCGACTTCCCCACAGGCTCGATCCAACCGTGTTTACTCAAGTTTTCGATCGCCCCGTATAACGTACCGGCCGCCAAAATCACGGAACCATGACTCATTTCTTCGATCTTCTGCATGACGGCATAACCGTGGAGCGGCTCCCGCAGAGCCAATAAAATGTAATGCATCGTTTCGGATAACGGCAATAATGGATGTTTCATCGCTTCAACCTCTATTCAGTCCAACTACATAGTTCAACTTAGCTATTAGATTAATTCAGTTCAACTGAATAGTCAACTGTTTATAACAAAAAGCAGCCAGTCCCCCGTGGACCGGCTGCTTTTTTACATTCTCTTGATTCCGCTGATCGTGCCGGAATCGGTCATTTCCGCTTCCAGATCCACGAGGAACAGCACGAGCACTGCAGGCTCCAGAACCGTCAGGCCCGACAGCTCTTTTGCCGTGCCGCTCACCCCGTCCCCTTTTCCGAAGACTTCCCCGCCCACTCGGATACTCCCTTCGAACACATACAGCCACGGCGTGTATCCGTCCACGTCCGGTACGGTCAGTTCCGCTCCGGCATCCGCTTTCGCTTCATAAACTGCCACACGCTGGCGGATCTCAAGTGGCCCACCTGAATCCGAAGGTCCGCCGATGAGCGTCCAGCCATCATCTCCATGCTCACCTGCCTCCCAGAACCGGACGCTCGGTTCCAGATCCGCCTTTTCCGGCCGGATCAGGATCTGCAGCATCTCGACGTCTTCGTGCGGTGCCGACTCCTCGTGGAAAAAGCTCCTGCCCGCGTTCATCATCATGTGCCGGCCCGGCTCCAGCATCTCTTCCTGCCCGTCCGAATCCCGGTGCAGCAACCGCCCGGATCCGATGTAGCTCAGAATCTCATCGTTCACATGCTCATGCATCTTGATCTTCGTGCCTTTCTTGATGGTGGCATGGTCAAACCGCGCCAATGGCCCGAATGAATAGTCATCGCTGTCTCTGTCTTGATTGACCAGGCCGGGGCGGTTCACCTTGAGGCTGAAAAATTTGCCGCCCGCCGAAAATGCCTGGCTGCTCCGGTAAATGTCCATCGTTCTCCCCCCAGACGTTGTTAGATGAAGTGTATCTCAGGAACCGCGCGGACAAAACAAACTTGCCCGGAGCGATAATTTTCTATATCATAATAACGACAACTAAATGCCCGGACACGCCGGGAGAGGTTCATAGCGGATACCCTCTATAAAAAACTATGGATTCATGACGATTCAGGCCATGTCCATGCCGGACACGGCTTTTTGTTTTTTATGGGAACGCTAAAGCCTCTCTTGTGCGCGCCGGGCGCGACTAGGAGGCTTTTTATCATGTCTGGCAGAAGCCAAGAACAAGGATTGAAAGATCTGACCCTGCTGGGGAATCAGAATACCCAATACTCAACCGAATACGCGCCGGAAGTGCTGGAGGCGGTGGATAATCTCCATTCGAACCGCGATTATTTCGTGAAGTTCAACTGCCCTGAATTCACGAGCCTGTGCCCGATCACCGGACAGCCGGATTTTGCGACGATGTACATCTCGTTCATCCCTGACAAAAAGCTTGTCGAAAGCAAGTCGCTGAAGCTGTACCTGTTCAGCTTCCGCAACCACGGTGACTTCCACGAGGACTGCGTGAACATCATCATGAACGACCTCATCAAACTGCTCGACCCGCGCTACATCGAGGTGTGGGGCAAGTTCACACCGCGCGGCGGCATCTCGATCGACCCGTGGTGCAACTATGGCCGCCCGGGCACGAAGTATGAAGAAATCGCCAGCTACCGCCTCATGAACCATGACATGAACCCGGAAACGATCACAAACCGCTGACGCCACGGAAGAAGTTCTTAGCGACCTTCTCTAAAAAACTAAGGGAAACAGCCCCGCTGTTTTCACTCAAAGGAGACCATTTATAGTGAAACAAGAAAAAGCGGTCGTCGTGTTTAGCGGCGGCCAGGACAGCACGACCTGCCTGTTCTGGGCATTGGAGCAATTTGCGGAAGTGGAGGCCGTGACATTCGACTACGGCCAACGCCACGCACTCGAAGTGGAATGTGCAAAAGCCATCGCCGAAGAACTTGGCATCAAGCACCACGTCCTCGACATGTCGCTGATCGGCCAGCTGGCGCCAAGTGCGCTGACGGATACCGGGATTGAAGTTGCTGACGGCGAGTACGGAGGGCTCCCGTCCACATTCGTACCCGGGCGGAACCTGCTTTTCTTCTCATTTGCAGGGATCCTCGCCCGCCAGATCGGCGCGAAACATATCGTCACAGGCGTCTCCGAGACCGACTTCAGCGGCTATCCGGACTGCCGCGATTCGTTCGTCAAGTCGCTGAATGTCACGCTCAACCTCGCAGTGGACGGCCAGTTCGTCATTCACACGCCACTCATGTGGCTCGACAAATCCCAGGTCTGGGGACTGTCCGACCGGCTCGGCAAGCTCGACTACGTCCGCACCAAGACCCTCACCTGCTACAACGGCATCCAGGCGGACGGCTGCGGCGAGTGCCCGGCGTGCCGCCTGCGCAGGAAGGGCCTTGAAACCTTTCTTGGGAAGAAGGGCGGATCCACTCTCCCCGATGGCGGATCGGCTGAGGAGGTGGCGCTGCCATGAGGATCTTCCTTTACCTGATCTCCATCGTCATCGCCAACGTCGCCACAGCAGCGCTCATGCCGCTTGAATTCGGGATTTTCATCATCCCGGTAGGCACCCTGTTTGCCGGTGCGACATTTATCTTCCGCGACCTCGTCCAGAACAAGTACGGGCGCAAGAAGACCTATATGTTTATTGTGATCGCGCTCGTCCTGTCCGCGACGGTCTCCTTTATCCTCGGGGACACGCTGGCGATCGTCGCCGCTTCGGCGCTCGCATTCATCATCGCCGAATCGGCGGATACAGAGATCTACACCCGCCTGAAAGTATCGTTCGTCTGGCGCGTCTTTTACAGCGGCATCGTCGGCGGCATCCTCGACTCGGCCGTCTTCGTCATCGTCGGCATGAGCTCGATCGGCGCCGGATTCATCCCGTGGGAAGCCGTCCCGGTCGCCATCCTCAGCCAAGTGATCGCGAAATCTGCCGTCCAGACCGTCGGCGCGCTGATCCTCGGCCAGATGCGCGGATTCCGAGCGGTGCCGGTACAGTCTTGATTTGAGAGGCGGCGGGATAGTGTACTTTCAACAGGTGATGGTGTACTTTCGGTCAAGCTTACTGTACTTTCGCAGACGCTTAGTGTACTTTCGCGCTGCCTTAGTGTACTTTCATGAAAAATCCCGCTCCCACAGACAAGAAATAAGCATGCCGCCCGACACGGGCTGCATGCTTATTTTCATTCATAAAACGTCATGTGTGGCTTTTCCTGCCGGTAATAATCCAGCCGATCTTCCAGTGTCCCGGTATGGAACTCGAACTTGTGGCCGTCCGGGTCGGTAAAGTAAACGGACTTGCGGTCCCGCTCATTCCGTTCACGGCCCGGCAGGATGTTCACGCCGAGCTCCCTGAGCCTGACAACCTCGCCGGCAAAGTCGGCTTCATCGACCGTAAACGCAATGTGTGTATACGACTCATGGATTTCATTCCGAGGAATGTCCGGCTCCTCATTGAGCGCCAGCCACATCCCGTTCAGGTCAAAATAGGCAGTGGATCTGCCCTTGACGAGCAGCTTCGCCCCGAACACATCGCTGTAAAAATTAATCGACCGCTCCAGGTCGGACACCGAAAACAAATAATGATTGATTCCCTTGATGGTCACCTTCGCTCCTCCTCCCTGCCTCCATTATGAATGTGTAGTCTCACGGCGTGAATATGTAATCTCGCTCCATGATTGTGTAAACTCGAGACACGAATGTGCAATCTCGCGGATTCCGCCCCTCAAAATAGAAGCATGCAGCCCTCCCCTGGGCCGCATGCTTCTTCCATTCATTCCACGATCCTTTTCTCCATAAGCACATTATTGTGCCAAACACCGTCGCGCATCGCGATTTTCTCACGCACGCCGACGATGCGGAACCCGCACTTTTCATGCAGACGGATACTTGCGGTATTCTCTTCGAAGATGGCGGCCTGCAGTGTCCAATATCCTGCCCGGCGCGCTTCTTCTTCAAGATGGCGCAGCAGGCTTGTGCCGATGCCGGATCCCCCCGCCCCATGCTTTACGTAAACACTCACTTCACCGACACCGCGGTATGCGTTACGCGCGGAGAACGGCGTGAGCGACACCCAGCCGAGGATCTTTCCGCCGTCTTCATAGACAAACCGGAGCTCAGGATGGAATTTCCGGTCCCAGCCATCTTCGGAAGGCACACGGGTCTCGAATGTCGCGATGCCCGTAGCCATGCCTTCCCGGTAAATCTCCAGCACGTCCTCGAAATCTTCACTTCTCACCTTCCGGATCATAGGCGCGCTCCCCTCAGCAGCAGCCGCCGGCGCCACTATGGCAGACGCCGGTTTCCGGCAGCACCAACTGTACATTATCCGCGGCTTCCCGGTCTCCGGCAAGAGATGCCGCCACCGAGCGGACTTGCTCATAGCCGGTCGCCATCAGGAAGGTCGGCGCGCGGCCATACGATTTCGAGCCGACGATGTAGAAGCCTTCCTCCGGCTGGCGCAGCTCTTTCTCGCCATGCGCCGGGACGCTTCCGCAGCTGTGCAGGTTCGGGTCGATCAGCGGTGCCAATGCAGGCACGGCCTCGGTGATCGCTTCCGCTTCAAACCGGAGCTCTCGGTGGAAACCGAATTCCGGACGGCTTCCCGTGTTGACGATCAACCGGTCAAACGGCGCCAGGTCCTTGCCGTCTGATGAAAGCACGATGCCGTCCGATTCCCGGATTCCCGTGATCCGGAACGGAGTGACCACTTCAACCCGGCCGTCCCGCACGTATCCGGCAATCCGCTTGCCGAGTTCCCCGCGGGCTTCGAGCTCGTCATCTTGTCCGCCGCCGAATGCGTCTTCCACGCGCTTTTTGCGAAGTATCCAGGTAATCTGCGTCTCCGGATGCCGATCCTTGAGCTTCATCAGACTCAGCAGGGAATTGATGGCCGAATGTCCGCCGCCGACCACGGCGATGCGGCGGTCCGCATACTGCTCCTCATGCGCAAGAACGTCCGGAATCCCGTAATCGATGCGGTCCGCAAGCTCCTTCTCGGCCTTCAGCAAGACGCCGGTGCTGAGGGCAGGATTCGGATTGCCCCAGGTGCCGGTTGCGTCGATCACCGCTCCGGCCTTCATTTCCCTCGTGCCGTCGGGTGTTTCCGCATAGATCAGGAACGGCTTCGAAGCTCGTCCGGCCGACTTCATACGGTCGATCCCGTCCCGGGCAATCGCGACGACTTCATGGCGTTCCCAAATATCTGGCGCGAGCAGCTCGGCGAGCGGTGTGAGGTATTCCCCGATCAGCTCCACTCCGGTCGGCAGCTTTTCCGGTTCCGGCTTCTGCCAGCCTGTTTGTTCAAGCAGACGTCCCGCTGCTTCGTCGACATTGTACCGCCACGGTGAAAACAGCGTGACATGTTCCCACGTACGTACATTTTCGGCGATGCTCCCTTTTTCGAGAATGAAGAATGGCACGCCCCGCTCTTTCAGGTGGGCGGCAGCCGCGAGGCCAATCGGGCCCGCTCCGATGATTGCAACTTGCAGATCCGGCTCGCAGCATCCCGTGGACGGATCACAGCAAGCAGCGGGTTGGATGATTTTCAATTCCATACGTCTACACCTCTTCTTGGATGGAGTCATTGCAGATTCGCTTTAGGGCCTCTTCATAAGCCGCTTTCGTGTACGCTCCGTAGCGGTTCAGGTCGCCCCGGAAAAACTGCTCTTCGGTCAGCTTCTTCGCTTCTTCCAAGGAACCAGCCCGGGTCGACAGGAGGAGCCGGAGATACGACAGAAAGTAGTCCGGCGACAGTGCGCCCGCGTTCTTGACGACCATCAGCAGCTCCCGGGCTGGTAGCCGACCAGCATCAGCCCCATCTCCCCTTCGTTTTCTTCCGCGTGGACCGTCACGTCCGCCAGCATTGCCTTCACCTGCGGATCGACGGCGAACCGGATCCCTTCCAGTTCCACCTGTTCATCTCCGTCTGCAGGCACCGCAAGCTCAGCGCCCATATTGACGCCGCAGCATCCGGGGACGCCGTAGAAACGGATCGACTTGTCAGGCTGTTTGGCCTGTACCTCTGTCAGAAACGCTTTTCCTTCTGGTGAGACATTCATTTCGATTCCTCCTCCGCGAACTTCCGGATACGCTCGCCGATCTCGTCGCGAACGCGGCGGAATTCCGCCATGATCTCTTCTTCCGTACCGGTCGCTTTTGCCGGATCGTCAAAGCCCCAGTGCTCCCGGCGGATCGACGGCGGTGTCATCGGGCAGCGGTCCGCAGCGTCGCCGCACAGCGTCACGATAAAGTCCGCGCGGTTCATTGTTTCCATATCGAGAATATCGGACGTCTGCCCGGAGATGTCGATCCCCGCTTCGGCCATCGTCTCGACGGCTCTTGGATTCAGCCCGTGCGCCTCGACACCCGCGCTTTTCACTTCCCATTCGTCCCCGAGGTACTTCTTGCCGAATCCTTCGGCAATCTGGCTGCGGCACGAGTTGCCCGTGCACAGGAAATAAAGAAGTTTTTTCGTCATGATCGGTTCCTCCTCTGATATCGGCTCAGCATGAAGCTTCAACGGAGCTGCACTGGCAGGCCATGGTTGCCTCAAGCTCATCGATGACTGTTTGGACGATTGGCGTCAACCCTTCTGCCAGCCGGTAATGCTTCCATGTCCCCCGTTTGCGCTCGGTGACAATGCCGGCTTCCTTCAGCTTGCGCAGATGCTGGCTGACGGCCGGCTGTGAAATGCCGAGCACATCGACAAAGTCACAGACGCACACTTCCCCGCTCTTCAGGCAGGAAAGCACCTTCAGCCGGTTGCTGTCGGCAAGCGCCTTTAATTGCTTCTCCATAAGCTGAATATCCATATGGGCCTCCTTATATAATCGTTTGATTATATTAAGAATACACCCGCGGAATTCATCTGTAAATAACCAAACGCTTATACATTAAGGTTGTGTACTTTCAGCGCTCGTTTGTGTACTTTCGCCGCCACTCCCGCCCCAAAACGAAAAAGCACGCGGCAGCCCCGTGTGCTTTCCTCATTCGTCCCCGTCCTTCTCCAATGCGAGATAACGGTAGAGCGTCGTTTTCGAGATGTTCGTTTTCTCACGGATTTCCGCCAACGTATACAGGTTGGAGCGGTACATCCGGAGTGCTTCGCGGACGTTTTTGTCCTTTTTTCGCGGGCGTCCGGTGGAGACGCCCTTTTCCCGTGCGCGGTCGATTCCGGTCTTTGTCGCGAGGCTTACCGTTTCAGACTGGAACTCCGTGAACATTCGCACCATCTGCTCCAGATTTAACGAGAGCGGCTGATCGGAGTCGATCTCCTCGCGGTGGAACCGGATCACGGCCTTTTTCTCCGACACCTGCTCAAGCACCACCATGAGATGCGCCGGCGAGTGGGCGAGCGTGACGAGCGATTGGACGTAAATTACATCACCCGCTCCGATCCGTTCCAGAAGCGCATCCAGCGCATCATTGATCTGGTACTCCTCTTCCTTCACCCATTCATCGACAGGATGGGTACTGAGCGTCTCCTTTTGCGCTGCCATATCACGGTCGGACGGCAGGCAACGGATATATGCGTAGTTCATGATAGACTTCCTTTCCGGAAAAGCTTCGTTCCCATTATAAACGAGAAAGGTCCAAAAGGGTTCCCTTTTGGAACAAACGATGTTAGAATGTGTCAGTCAGATTACTTTAAAGAGGTGTACCGATTGATAGATACTCTAAAGAAAGAATGGTTCGGCAACGTCCGCGGGGACATCCTGGCGGGGACCGTAGTCGCCCTTGCCCTGATTCCCGAGGCGATCGCCTTTTCCATCATAGCAGGCGTGGATCCGATGGTCGGCTTATATGCCTCCTTCTGCATCGCGGTCATCATCGCCTTTGTCGGCGGCCGGCCTGGTATGATCTCCGCGGCGACTGGCGCGATGGCGCTTCTCATGGTGCCGCTTGTCCGCGAGCACGGGCTGGACTACCTTCTTGCAGCAACGATCCTCACCGGGGTCATCCAGATCCTCTTCGGTGTGCTGAAGATCGCGAAGCTGATGAAGTTCATCCCGCGTGCCGTCATGATCGGCTTCGTCAACTCGCTGGCGATCCTGATCTTCATGGCGCAGGTGCCGCATTTCCTTGGCATCAATAATATGACCTATGTATTTGTCGCGATTACGCTCGCGATCGTTTATATCGTCCCGCGGTTCTTCCGCGCGATTCCCGCTCCGCTGATCGCGATCGTCATCCTGACGGCAGTGGCGATCTTCTCGGGGCTCGAGCTCCGTACGGTCGGCGATCTTGGTACGATTTCGCAGACTCTTCCGGCATTCCTCATCCCGAATGTTCCATTCAACCTGGAGACACTCGCGATCATCTTCCCGTACTCGCTCGCACTCGCGATCGTCGGTCTGCTGGAGTCACTCCTGACCTCACAGATCGTCGACGACATGACGGACACGGGAAGCAACAAAAACAAAGAAGCGCGCGGCCAGGGCATCGCAAACGTCATCAACGGATTCTTCGGCGGCATGGCGGGCTGCGCGATGATCGGCCAATCGGTCATCAACGTGAAAAGCGGCGGGCGCGGCAGGCTGTCCACGCTGACAGCGGGACTTCTGCTCATGTTCCTGATCATCGTCCTCGGCGACCTCGTCGTCCAGATTCCGATGCCGGTCCTGGTCGGCATCATGATCATGGTATCGGTCGGCACGTTCGACTGGGGCTCGTTCTCCTACCTCAGGAAAGCGCCGAAAACGGACGCGGCGGTCATGGTCGTCACAATGGGAATCGTCGTGGCCACACACGACCTGTCCAAAGGCGTCATCGCCGGCGTGATCCTGAGCGCGATCTTCTTCGTTGTCAAAATCTCCAAGATCAAGGTCGAGAAAAAGCTGACGGACGCCGGCATCCTGTACAGCGTACAGGGCCAGCTGTTCTTCGCCTCGGTCGAGGACTTCCTCGCAGGCATCGACCTGACGGAGAAAGATCAGGACATCCGCATCGACTTCACTGACTCCCATGTATGGGATGACTCGGCGGTCGGCGCGATCGACAAGGCCGTCCTGAAACTCAGGGAAAACGGCAACGACGTCACCATCCAGGGCCTGAACGCCTCCAGCCGGCGGATCATCGACAGGCAGGCGGTCTACACAAGCGAAACAGCCATCGCGGCCACAACTGAATAACAACCAATCCCACAAGGCGGCTCCGGAATCCAATCCGGAGCCGTCTTCTTGGTCTTTCGTTGTCTCTGCCTGGTCTTTCGCTGCCCTCCCCTGGACATTCATCGCCTCCGCCTGGTCTTTCACCATTGATATAATTTATATACCAGATATAATAAGTATACAAAACACCCACCAAGGAGGAGTGCCCTTGCAGACCTGTCCCTATATGGAGGCCGCGTTCCAGATCCTCGGCAAGAAGTGGAACGGCCAGCTGGTCCACTACCTGTGGTCACGAGACAATCATGCCGCACACTTCTCGGAGATGAAGCAGGACCTCGCGGGCATGACGCCCCGCGCGCTTTCGCTCAAGCTCACCGAACTGGCCGAAGCCGGCCTCATCGAGAAAACCGTCCACCAGAAGCCGTCCGTCAGCATCCGCTACCGACTGACCGACAAAGGCGCGGCGCTCGCCGAAAGCCTCCAGCCCATCCAGGAATGGGCGCAACAGCATCTCAACGTACAACTCACCCCAACAAAGGAGGAGCAATGATGAACAAGAACAACCTGATCTGCGACATGGAGACCGGCGTGTGCGGCGTGCCGGGAGAGGAAAACACGACCGGCTTCCAGATGCTCGACTTCAGCAAGCCGAAGGAAAAAGTTGACCTGTACTACGTAACCGACCCGATCTGCTCGCACTGCTGGGCACTTGAGCCTCAGTTCCGCGCTTTCACAGAGCTCTATGCCGACCATCTGAACGTCCATACGGTCATGGGCGGCCTGCTTGAAAAATGGGACGGATTCGCCGACCGCGCCAACGGAATTTCCGGGCCGGCAGACGTCGCGTCGCACTGGCGGGAAGTCGGCGAGCACAGCCGGATGCCGATCGACGGCTCGCTCTGGCACACGGATCCTGTTACATCATCGTTCATCCCGTCCCGCGTGTTCAAGACCGTCCAAAAATACGACCCGTCTCTTGCGCCTGTTTTCCTGCGCCGTGCTCGCGAGGAACTGTTCGCCTTTAACCGCAACATTTCCGACGCCGGCGTCCTGAAGGAAATTGTAGACGGACTCGGCCTTGATGGAGACGCCATCGTGAAGGAATCCGAAACACCAGAAGCGCAGCAGCTTCTCCAAGAGGACTTCCGTACGGCGGCCACGCTCGGCGCCCGTGGCTTCCCGACAATCGTTCTTGTGAACAAGGAGCAGCAAGGCGTGAAAATTGTCGGTGCCCGCCCGCTCGAGGCATACGAAGAAGCCCTGAAACAAGTTCTCACCGAAGGTGCGCCGAAAGCAGCGGATACGCCGAGCCTCCAGACCGTCCTGAGGAAAGAAAAGCGGCTCTTCTCCAAAGAGATTGAAGTCCTCTACAATATCTCTCAGGCCGAAGTGGACAGCTTCGTCGCGAGTGAGCTTCCTGACGGCTCGTTTGAAATCGAAAAAGTTCTCGGCGAAACGATTTTCCTGCTGAAGTAAGCACTGGAAAATATCTCATCGAATCGTTTTGTCTCCAGCGGTTATTCTAACTGCACAAAGGAGGCGAGACAAACATGCCAAACAACAACAATTCCAACAAACTCGTTGTACCGGGCGTACGCCAGGCACTCGACCAGATGAAGGAAGAGATTGCACAAGAATTCGGCGTTCAGCTGGGTGAAAATGCGACAGCGCGTGCCAACGGTTCCGTCGGCGGAGAAATCACGAAGCGCCTGATCGCCCAAGCTCAGCAGCAAATGAAAAACGGCGGCCAGTAATCCGCCCTTAGTCTGTCCATAACATGAATCCGCTATGTAAGCCGAACCGCCGGAGGGCCTTCAACCCTGCCGGCGGTTCTTGTTTTGTCTGTTGGCTCTAGTCTTCCTTATCCAATTTTTCCAAGGTCGGAGGGCGCAGCTGTTCGCCGTAGTTTATGATGGTGACATCATAGCTGATGTCCACTTGGGCATCTTTAAATTTCTGGCCCCAGTTATAATCCACATAGTCTTTTGCCGTCCAGAAATCTTTCCGCGCGTGTGCATACCAGACAAACGGTTCTCCGACGAATTCTTCCTGCAGTTTGTCAATCAGTGAATCCGAGGCCTTTTCCATATCTTTTTCAATTGATTTTTTTAAGTGATCACGCTTTTTTTTGCTGGTTGTATAGTCAACGAGTGACAGATTGGAGTTGATTTGAACCCTGACCGGTACTTCGACTTCGATTTTAAGCGGTGATTGATCCGTATTAACCTTGATTCGTGTATGTGATTTTTGGTTCATGATCACGGTGATCCGATACTCCTCATTGTTGGGATCGGGAAATGAGGCTGTCATGGTCTTGATCAGGTTATGATACCGCAGCAGCTGAGCAATCCGGGTTTCCTCCCCGTTTAACTTTCCCACCATTTTACCACTATGCATAACCGCGGAGCCGATGATCTGCACAGGGTCTCCCCCTTTTTGCGGCACCTCACCGGCCAAAAACGCGTCCTCATCCACGCCATGTTTGGGGTCTCTCTGGGCCGTCGCGTAAGCAGCCAAAAACAGTTCCCCGTCCGTCCGCTGGAAAAAGATATTCAAATTGGAAATTGGGACGTACCCGGTTTCTCTCCAACTATCCTCCATGAACTCATAATACTTATGAGGACGTGTTTCCATCGTCGGCCTGTTGGCATTGATGAACTCCTGCGCGGGTTCTTTTGAGACCATCATAATTGCCTCGCGCCTCATCTCAGGGTCGATCATGGCCGAACTGATGATGCGATGAAACAGATTGTCTTGGGCAAGATCTTCCCCAACGATGATCGTCTGCAAGTGCGAGAACGTCATTTCCCTGGATAGGGAGGACTGTGCCAGCTCTTTGGCAGACAGCAGATCGTCTGCGGTGATGGTGAACGTATCGGAAGGCTTTTCATTCTGCGCTTCCGCCCCCTGGGTCGTATTGACCTGAGGGTTGGCAACCTGGAAGGTCACCTCTATCTGATGCTCTTCTTCCCCTTTATCCAATCCGATTGTAACGACAAACGCCTGTTTTTCCAGTTCTGACCGAGCACCGCAACCTGACAAGAACAGAACAAACAAAAGGACACCAATTGCCCATAATCCTCTTTTCATTTCTTCTCCCTCTTCCTCATCCGGTCCAATCCCCATAAAACAACCGGCAGCAACAGGAACATACCCGAACTGGAGTACAGCAGGGCCATCCTCAGCGGTCCTCCCTCGAGATAATTTTCCGGGACCATGCCCAACACGACCGCTGTCCCCGCTACCGGGAACAGAAGTTGCTTAAACGGTTTGTAGCCGATCACCTTTCCGAGCAGAAACGCGGAAATATACAGGTAAGCGGCAAAGTGAAGGGCGGCACCGGCATACCAGAATGCCAGATAAACGGCTTCCATACGGTTCGCTATCGTCCCGACCATGCTCATCCGGGTCAGATGATGATAGGGGAACGCTATGTTTCTCACAGCATGAAAGTCAAACACCATGACGTAAACCGCCAGGAAGATGGCCATCTTGCCGATAGACACCCAAAGGCCCCAGACGGACGCTTTCCGGTACGCATTGAAGGTTCGCACTTGGGAAGCCAAAACGCCGGCTATAATAACGTCAGCGTATAATGAGCTGTACCCGATGCCGCCCTTTGCGACTTCCGTCACGCCCGAACCGGCAATCGGAAACAGAAACAGGTAATTCATCTCATTGGTTGTACTGAACACCAGGCAGACGGAAGTCACAATAAAGAGGGGAACCACCAAAAGGGCCGTCCGGCCAATCGCCTCCAGCCCCCTGTGGGCGATATATAACGCCGCACCCAAGATCAATACCGCCAAGATCCACAGTACGGAAGATTCAGGATAATACATTGTAATAACGATATCTGCATAATTCCGGCTGTTGAGCGATAGCGAAGAAAAGACGGAGAGAAAGATTAGAAATGCGATCAGGCGACCGAAAAATGGCCCTGTCAGCTCGAAGGTGATTTCAATCAGTCCTGTCTCGTACTTCTTAACCAGCCGGAACAGCAGTAGTACGGGGCCGATCAGGGCAACCCCAGAAATCAGCGGAATCATCCAGGACGCAGTAAGGCCCGACTCATGCAACAGGTTAGGCGTTGAATCGGTGACCCGGATGGCCATCATCACATAAAGAATCGCAAAGAATTCCCTGGAACCGATTTCCCCGTCGGATACTTTGATCACGAGCCGCTCCTCCCCTTTGGTTTAGCCCTGATTGCATCGCGGGGCCTCATGGATAAAGGGCGAAGCCATTGCTTTTTGAGAATCGGACGCAAAAACAGATCCCGCGAGGAAGGCATATGCGGAGACAGCGGCGCAAAAAACGGCACGCCAAACGATTTGAGTGATGCGGCGTAGGCAAGCATGGCGGTAGCCGCCAGGGCGATTCCGACAAACCCCATAAAAAAGGCCGCCGCGATGAAAATAAACCGGATGATGCGCGTCATGACACTGAGCCCGATATCCGGAATGGCGAATGAAGCAAGGCCGGTGATGGCGATCACAACAACGAGCAACGGACTGACAAGGTTCGCCTGAACGGCTGCCTGACCGAGAATGAGTGCCCCCACAATCCCGATGGTGGAGCCGAGCGGAGCCGGAACCCGGATGCCCGCTTCCCGCAGAATTTCAAAGGTGATTTCCATCAGAAGCAGCTCCAGCAGAGTGGGAAACGGAACCCGTTCCCTTGATGCAGCAATCGCGAGCAGCAGGTCTGTCGGTATCAATTCCGGATGGAAAGTAACCACGGCCACGTAGATGGCAGGCATCAGCAAGGCCAGAAACAGAGCAATCGTCCGGATGATTCTTGCGAAGTTTCCATAGGCCCATCTGAGAAATTGATCTTCCGCCGTGTGGAACAGCGCCCAGAACGTGACGGGGGCAATGAGCGCGTCCGGAGAATTATCCATCAGCAGCACCACATGCCCTTCGTTCAGGAAAGAAGCCGCACGGTCCGGCCGCTCGGTCGAGAGCGTCGAAGGAATCAGGGAATACGGCCTCTCCTCCAGCAGTTCCTCCAACTCGGAAAGCGTCAGAATCGCCGCTTTGTCAATTTGATCAATCTCGTCTTTCACTTTTTTTACAAGTTCCCGGTCTACAATATGATCCAAGTATAGGATCGATATCTTTTGGGGAGATTCCACGCCTACCATGGCAGTCTCGGAAACAAGCCGATGGTCCTTCACCTGCCTGCGGATGAGGGAGTGATTGATGTCATTGGATTCCACAAATGCGTTTTTGGGTCCTTTAATGACGATTTCCCTCGTCGGTTCGGCCACTTGTCGGCTTTCAAAGCCTGCGGTCTCCACCGCGATGCCCTCTTTTTCGCCATCGATCAGGATGACAGTGTTTCCGTTGATCAGCTTCAGGACTGCCGCCTGGAAGTCGCTGATTTTCTCGGTTCCCGAGATGGTCAGGACATGATTCATGATTTCGTCTGTTAGGCCCTGCTTCCCCTCCGTTTCTGAATTCAGGAGGGGCTTGATCACGTAATCACTGATTTTATCCGTATCCGCAGCGCCCGTGACGAACAGTACCTTCACCCGCTGGCCTGATTGAGTCGTCAACTCCCGGAACTTCAGAGCATCGTTCAGAGGAAAGAGGAACAATTCTTCCAGCCGCTTCCCGTTGTCATCAAGGTTGGTGGAAAAAGGGTCTTTGGGAACGTCGTTTGCGGAAGCCTGCTGGTCCCCGCCGGCTCCCTCGAACAATCGCTTCAGGAAATCACCCATCCTCTGTACCTCCCCAGTGGAACTGTTGATGGTTGAAGGATGGACGGAATGCTCCCAAGTTAATCATTTTCCTATAGAGGAGGGCGGGAAGCTTTGCTATAAATAGAACCGCCGGCAGAGCGTTTGCCCTGCCAGGCGGTTCCAATCAGCTGACCGGTCCCGAAGTCATCTCCGTCAGCGGTCCGTTCACGTTAAAGATGCGGCCGCGGAGCGGTGAAGCCCAAGCTTTCGAGGCGGGCGGTGTGCATGATCAGATAGTCCTCGGCGTGCTTTTTCGTCTCGAACAGGTAGATGCCGCCGGCTTCCTTGTTTTCTTCGTTTTTTTCACAATCTGATTTCTCCTGACGTGTTGCTGGTTTAATTTCTCCGACTTCATTATACATCTCCGGACGCCCCCTTTTCCTGAATTGTTCGCCACCGGTTTGGAAACCCTTCCCACGAAGGGAATGTTGCCCTTCCCTTCCGCATACATTTACAGGCGAATGGAAAATGAAAGGACGGGTGATGACATGGATCGGTTTCCTCCAGGGCCGGAAAACGAAGGCCAGGGCGGCGAAGGCAGCGACGACTACAAAGGCCTGGAAGCGTTCGAAGGTCCCGACAATCCCAAGCAGGAGCAACTAGACGAGTACCGCATCCGGAACACCGGCAATCCGATGACGACGAACGCATCGGTGAAGCGGGCCGGCGACTCCGAGCAGCTGAAGGCAGGCGTCCGCGGCCCGGCGCTCCGGCAGGATTATCAGTACTTCGAGAAGATGACCCACTTCCTGCGTGAGGAGATTCCGGAGCGGGTCGTCCACGCGCGGGGGTACGGGGCGTACGGCGAGTTCGAGTGCTACGAGTCGATGGCCGAGTTCACGAAAGCCGGGTTCCTCCAGGAGCCCGGCAAAAAGACGCCGACATTCGTGCGGTTCTCCACCGTGCAGGGGCCGCGGGGCTCATACGACACCGCGCGTGACCTCCGCTGTAAGGGCGTGAAGTTCTACACCGAGGAAGGCAACTACGACCTGACGACGATCGCCATGCCGGTCCTCATCAACCAGGACGCGATGAAGTTCCCGGATGTGATCCATGCCTACCAGGCCAAGTCGGATGACGGCATCCCGACCGCGACCGGCGCCCACGACCGGTTCTGGGACTATGTCGCGAACAACCAGGAAGCCCTCCACATGACACTGTGGGTCATGTCGGACCGCGGCATCCTCCGAAGCTACCGGATGATGGAGTCATGGTCGATCAACACGTACCTGTTCGTGAACGCGGAAGGCGTCGCGACATTCGTCCGCTTTGTCTGGAAGCCGGTGCTCGGCGTCCACTCGCTGCTTCAGGACGAAGCGATCAAGATCGGCGGGATCGACCCGGACTTCCACCGCCGCGACCTCCGCGAAGCGATCGACAAGGGCTACTATCCGGAATATGAGCTCGGCGTCCAGCTGATCTCGATGGAAGACGAGTTCAACTTCGACTTCGACGTACTCGACCCGGCGAAGTTCTGGCCGGAGGAGATTGTTCCGGTCAAGCTGATCGGCAAGATGACGCTGAACCGCAACATCTCGAACGAGCACGCCGAGTCCGAGCAGGTCGCCTTCAACCCGGGCAACGTCGTACCGGGCATCGACTTCTCGAACGACCCGGTCCTCCAGGGCCGCCTCATGGCCTACCAGGACACCCAGTACCACCGGCTCGGCAGCAACAACTTCCAGGACCTCCCGATCAACCGCCCGCTCTGCCCGTTCACGAACAACACCCGGCGCGGCTACATGCGCTACCGGATCGACACGGATCAGGTGAACTACCACCAGAATTCTCTCGCCGACAACACCCCGTACACCGTCCCGGTCGAGGAAGGCGGCTACGAGTACTATCCTCAGTACGTCGAGGGCCACAAGATCCGGGCCCGGAGCGAGTCGTTCAATGACTGGTTCTCACAGCCGAGGATCTTCTGGAACTCCCTCACCCCGATCGAGAAGCAGCACACGATCGAGGGACTCAGCTACCAGCTCGGCCGGTGCAGGAACGTCTCCGTGCGCGAACAGAACGTCGACATCCTCGCCAAGGTCGACGAAGGCATGGCCGCCGTCGTCGCCGACAACATCGGCGTCCGGCGCTCGAACAACTCCCAGGTGCCCGCCGAGGAACGCTACAACTCGCTGAGCCAGTACAGCACGCCGAAATACGCGGCCACCCAGAAAGTCGGCGTCCTGATCGGCGATGGCTACGACAGCCAAGAAGTCGGCCGGACCTTGGCGACTCTGAAGGAAAACGGCGTCTTTGTCGCCATCATCTCCGACACCCTCAACCCGGTCCAGGCATCCGACGGCTCGACACTCAAGGTCGACGAAACCTTCATCACGTACAGCCCGTACCTCGTCGACTCCGTCTACGTCGTCGGCGGCACCGCCAAAAACCAGCAGAAATTCGACCGTGACATCGTCGAATTCGTCCGCGTTGCCTACACCCATTTCAAGCCGATCGGCGTCGCCTCGGGCGCGAACCACTTCGTCCAGGCCACCCAGCAAAACAACCTCGCCGGCGTCGTCTTCGCGGCGAATAACCCGAACTTCGGAGAAGAGTTTGTGGAGGCAATTGGGACGATGAGGTTTTGGAATCGGACGTAAGAACGGACTGTCTCAGATTTCGGCGGAAGCTGGTCTGAGGCAGTTTTTTATTGTACGCACAGATTCCCAAAGCCTACAGGGAACCTGCCGCCGCGTCCGGACGTTTACAGTTACATCCAACAAACAAACTGATGCGGAACAGGAGTGTGGGTGTCCTTGTACTTATCCATTCTGTATGTCGTCGCCTTTTCAGTGCTCGTCAGCGCCGGAATCGGGTTTGCTGCCCGTAAGTTCGTTCGCAAGTATCTGCAAACCGGAGTGCTGCCGTTTCTATCAGGAAGCGCCGTGACGCTGCTTCTCGGTTATTTCATGATGTCTTTCTTCAGATTCGGTTTTTATTCGGTAGCGACGGCAGGACTGGCGTTCCTCGTCTATGTTCTTTTCATTGGCCTTTGGCATGATCAAACCGGACGCTTCACACGCTGGGCAGGCATCTCGGCATCGGTCATATTGGTTGCCGGGCTTTTCTTCCTATTCCTAGTCTCCAGCCAAAAAGGCGCCGACCAGACCTATCTTCTGCCGATGGGCTTCGAAGGATGCGTCCTGGTCAACTATGAGGTCGAAGGCGCCCCACCCCTGAAAATCGAAGACAATGAAATCGTCTATCACGTCCCCGAAGACGGAATCATCGATACGTCCTCCCCGATGGACTTCGGCTGGGTGAGCGAAGAACACTCAGGTTCATACCGATCCAGGGCATTTTATGTGGATCAAGCCGGAAACACCATGCAGGAACTTCCACAGGAAAAGATCCGGTTCGGGGCCAATGGTTCGATGAAGGAAGAAGGCAAGCCGGAGCGGACCTACTATTACCAACTAATCGGTGACGAGGACGTGTTAACTGAGGGATGCCCGGCACTTGAGACTCCGCGGTAGAGAGCGGCTGCCGCCGTACGAGAGAACGCGCAATACGAAAAACGGTCCCTCATCTAAGAACCGCTTGATCGGATTGCGGTTGCCGTCCCGCCAGCCGCACCTTGTACATCCTGATCGACCTCAGATTCCCTGCAGCTTCCAGCCGGCCGCTCCGGACAAGGGCCCGGATCCGCGCCTCGAACCATCCGTCGCTGACCGTCTGGATTGCATGCCCCATCGCCTCGCCGACGACCCGGATGGCCAGCACCCACTCCCCGTCTGACTGGTCCAGTCCCCGTTCCACACAGGAAAGGATGAATGCATCATCCCGCGATTCGGGAGCATGGACGATGGAGCCATCCTGCCACGAGCGCACCAGGCCGGGTGTTTTGAGAAGGGCTTCCCCCTCCTCGGCAAGCAAATGCCGTCGCGCCTCCGGCAAAGCTTCGCAATGCGTCTTATAGAATGAACGCAGCTGCTCAGTGGACAGCTCACCCGAATGACGGATATCGACTGTCACGCCGGGCACACCGGGAGCCTCGAGCATCGCCCGATGGGTATTGACCGTCTGCACGTCCACCTCCCGGCCTCTCAACAAATAACAGGCCAGTCTGAGGCCGATCTGTTCGGTTGCATTCTCGCATGTCCAGACCGTCACCCGCTCCCCGTCAGGAAGACCCGCCAGCCGCTCCACCGCATTCCGAAACACGGCTTCACTGCCGTCCGGTCCGCGAAACATTTCATGGAACGTTTCCCGTTCCCAATCAAACCGCCGGGCAATGCCCGCAGGCCTGTCGATGCCGTCGATCGGTCCCACCGACAAATCCCCCGGAAAGCCGATGACTTCGTCGTCTGTCTTTCTGAATGCATGTCGGAGCGCACCGGCGGCAGATTCGCCGAAGACAATATGAATCATCACAAAATCCCCCTTCAATAACTCTCTATCTTTACGGGGGCGGCGATAGAAACGTTCCATTTATTCTCTTCTAACCAGAACGCTTTGGGTCGGCCAAGCATCTTCTGCCCGAAGACGCCAACAAAACCTGTCCAGGAAAAATTCCGATACTTCAGATATGATGTACATAAGAAGACCGCGAAGAAGTTCTTCAAAGGGAAGGAGGTATAACAATGTCCATCCAGTCCAACCAGCAAGCCATCCTGACTGCCATCCAGGATGCCATTAAAGCACACGGACCCATCTGCCATCTGGACGATATCTATACATACGTCCGCAACCACGAACCGGCCATCCGGCACTATCAGGATGAGGAAGCCATCATCCGCAACATTATCTATCGCCATTCAAGCGACTGCGAGATCTTCAGGGGCACGTTCAGATGGGATAGCTATGACCTGTTCTATGCACCCAAAGGAATCGGCTCAGGCCTCTGGAGTATCTGGCCCGACGAACTGCCGCTCCGCATCTTGATCGAAATCCTCAAGCATCGGGGAGGCCTTGCCACAGTAGAGGAGATCAGGCAGCACCTGATGCTCGACTACCCGAGGCTCTACGTGCCCGGCAAGGACACCTCAAACGAGATCAGGGAAACGTTGTTTCAGAACTCCACTTATCATCCCAACTCTAAGAACCCACTATTTTTCTACTCCAGCATTGTGGATGCTTGGGGAATACGGCCGGAAATCGATTAAAAGCGGGCATCCATGTTACTGGACGCCCGCTTTTCTTTTCTTCATCTTTCGCTCAAAATGCTCATGTAACCGAAAATTCGCTGTCTGTTCAGTCCAGTCATAGAGGAGAGCAACTTGTTCTCCGGAAGGCTGAGGGAGTTGAATCGAGAAGCGATTCTCTTCGAAAATCACCATATCTGCCTTCTCACTCCCGCTCCACATTGTCATCGGCATTTCCGCAATAAGTATTGATATTCTACTCTCATTATACTCAATTAGACCCTGACCTTTTTTGCTGTCGAGGTCAACCTTTTTCCGGTATTCCTTTTCAGTAAGATACCGATGGAAGAACGGCGCAACCTCTTCAGGTGCTACGGGATATGTCCAATGCTTTGGACCTCTTGAAAGCATGTATAATAGAACGACCATCTTATAGCTTTTATTCATCTCTGTCTTCTCGACTTCGATAAACCAGTCCTTATACCTCTCCCAGACCTGCATTTCTTCCTCGCTCAGTTCTCCGGCATACGTCAGCATGCCAAAGTAGCTTCCGAATTCCTGCTTAACTGCCTTAGAGTCGGCATCTGCCTGCAGGTGAAATTCCAGGTATTCCGGTCGCCTGCCTAGCTCCCGTTTCAGATCAAAGTAGGCTGCGATGAGCGCATCCCTCCGGGGCACGCGTTTTCGTGCCATCTCCTTAAGCAGATTGATAACCTGAAGGTCAAGATTGAACTCACAAACTTCCGGCACGGCCGGTTCTGCAAAGCGGCCACGCTTTTCTCCGTACTCTCCTGTTTCATCAAAGACCGCGAGCTTCACATCCGCGTTCCGGTAGTTGCCGATAAAGTCGATGATGACGCAGTGGGACTTCCCGTCTGCCAGCCGAAGCCCGCGGCCGATCTGCTGTGTGTAGACTGTAAGTGATTCGGTAGGGCGGATGAAGAGAAGCGTATCGACTTTTGGAATGTCAACGCCTTCATTAAACAGGTCAACAGTGAAGATGGCTTCCAGTTCACCTAATTCAAGGCGGTCGGTGGCTTTCCGTCGCTCTTCTGCAGGCGTCTGACCGTGCAGCACCATCGAACGAATTCCCTGTCTGCGGAAATAGTCGTTCATGAAAGTGGCCTGGCGGACAGATGAGCAGAACACGATAGTACGGGTCTGCCTGTGCTCCATATATCCTTGGAAGATCTTTTGCGCAAAGTCTTCCCTGAGCTGTAGCGCGAGCAATTCCTCTTCGTCATAACGGGTTCCCCGCCAGGTAATCTGCGAGTAGTCGGTGTCGTCATAGACGCCATAATACCGGAACGGCGAAAGCCAGCCGCGCTCAATCGCCTCCAGGAAATGAATCGAGATAGCGACATTCCCGTCGCAGATGGCATAAACGTCCTTGTTGTCCATCCGGTCCGGTGTGGCAGTGATGCCAAGCAGGAACTTCGGTTGGAAGTACTCGATTACACGCTCATATGTAGGCGCCGCGGCATGATGAAACTCATCGACGACAATCAAATCGAAGTTATCCGGCTTGAACCGCTCCATGTTATGGCGGCTGCCGAGCGTATAGACGGAAGCGAAGACAAAGTCCGCTTCCGTTTCTTTTTCGGCAGCATTAAAGAAACCGCTAGTTTTGTCCTGATGAACATGCAGAAAGGATTGCTGTGCCTGCCGGAGAATCTCTTCTCTGTGAGCGATGAAAAGTACCCTCTTGAACTTCCTGGCAAAGAATGCGGCAAGGTACGTCTTACCAAGCCCAGTCGCGAGTACGACCATCGCCCGATCATACTCCTCTTCCATCGTCGTTTCTAGCGCATCCAGAGCCATCTGCTGGGCGGGACGGGGCTGCAGCGGTTCGGCGGAGGCAGGTTTCGTTTCATAGTCAACGCCGCTTTCCGCAATTTCCTGGGCTTCACCCGGCCCAAGCATCATCTCGGTCTCTTCTTCCGCTGACCAGGCCATACTGAATGGCCGTTGGCGATTGGCTTCCCGATGATTCTCCTTATACTCCGCGAGAGTCTCAGGGTTTAGCGAGATTGTCGACTCATGGTAAAACAACTTCAGAAACTGATCTTCCGCCTCTTCGAACACCTGGTTATCCGCTTTTGAAGGGGCCAGCAGATTCCACTCGACTCCTGAAGTCAGTGCCGACTTCGACAGATTCGATGAGCCGACGATGAGGTGATGATTATCCTCTCTCCCCCGGAACAGGTACGCCTTCGGATGAAAGCTGGCTCCGCCGCTCTTCCATAACCTAATCTCGGCCTCAGGAAGCTCCTTGAGCAAGAGCTCCAATGCTTCCGGCTGGGAGATGTACAGATAATCACCCGTCAGAAGCTTAATTGAAGAACCACGATTTGAAGCCGCTTTCAGAAACGGCAACACCTTCCGGACACCCGACTTCATCGTGAAGGCGGTCATCCAGTGGATCTCCTCCGCATCACCCGACAGTTTTTCTAGATGCCGGATAAGCTCGGACGTGATGAGTTGCAGCTTAGTCATCAACTACCTCGATCAGATAGATCTTCTCATCAAACACGCCCCGCTTCTTCGCCTTTTCCTCACGGATCATGTCCAGTTGGTGAGGGGTAGCGCCGTGTGCGGCGGCGGTTGCGTAGATAAGTTCGAGCATATCTGCGAGCTCCTCGACGGCCGCGACTGCGTTCTCTGCTGCGAGGTATTCTTCGTATTCTTCGCCGATTTTCTTTCTGAGTTCCTGCATGTATTCGTCGTCGTTCAGAATCCGTGTTTTTGGTTCCTTGCCTGCCAATTTAATGATTTCCGGAATCCGGTCACGTACAAGTTTGTTGTGGATGGGCATGTTTGGTTCCTCCTCACATCATTTGGTGCCTTTCTTCCATTATAGAGGGTTTTCGTGACCGAGACCGAAAAAAGGCCTTGTCCCCTCTGCTAAAAAGAGTGCCAACATAAAAACCGCCGGACTTTCCGGCGGTTTAGCTCTGTCTTACTTTGCATTCTCATCAGTCTGATGAATCCCAAAGAGGTTCCCTTCCGAATCGTTGTAGTAGCCTTGCCAGGCCATGCCGGGAAGGGCGTATTTCGGGAGGGCGACGGTGCCGCCGCTTGCAAGGTTCTTCTCCTCTGTGGCGTCGTAGTCTTCGACGCCCATCGTGCAGGCGAATCCGTTGAGCGGCTGGCCTGCGGACGGCGGCGGGCTCTGGCGCTGCATGAGGGCGCCGTCGATGCCGTGTTCTTCCTTGCTGCCGGTTATGGCCCCGAAGTACGGCATGCCGGCGTATTCGCTCCAGTCCTCGAATGTCCAGCCGAATACATCCCCGTAGAATTTCTTTGCCTGCTCCATATCCTCTACGTGAATCTCAAAGTGAACGACTTTCCCCATCTTCATTCCCCTTCCTATCCGTTGTTGGATTCCAGATAATCCTTTAATGCATCCAGGTCTTTGGCGGTGGCTTTCTTGAATGGGCCGGCCATCATCTTACCGAACAGCTTCGTCAGGCCGGTGAGCCCTCCGATCTCGCCTTGCAGATGGACGTGGGACTGGTCGCCTGCCCCGGCAATCCGATACGTGAACAGGTACTCTCCCTTCCCGGTCGTGCCTTTTGTCCCGTCGACCCTGATCACGATCTTCTCATTGGGCACGAGTTCCACGACTTCGAAATGCTCGGATGCCTTTGACCCGTACATCTTCCTCGTCTCGATCCAGGTGCTGCCTTCCCGCATCTGCCCGGTGTCCTGCCGCTCGATCCCGACAAGTCCCTGCATCCAATGCTCCGCGGCCTCCAGATCAAGCAGCGCGTCATACAGCCGCTCCTTCGGCACACGGAAATCCCGCTCCACTTCGAACTCAATACTCAACGCTGTCCCTCCTGTCCAAGCCGGTCCTTACCTGGTTACCAATTCGACTTCCGGCCGGTGAAGCCCTTTCCAATTCATCGATTTCCTTCTATTAATAAACAGATTCTAATGAGGTTGGCCACTCGAATCAGTAGTGTACTTTCACCAAGGTTTAATGGACTTTCGTTATACTTTGGTGTACTTTCGCGGCAATTTCATGGACTTTCATTGTGATTGTCGACATGCGACCTCTAAAAAAGGAAGTCCCTCCAAAACGCCTGAGAACAGGCCGCTCGAAGAGACTTCCTTTTGGTTTTCCTTTAGAAAAAGATCAGCAGCAGAATCCCGGCGATAAAGCAGTAGTATGTAAAGTAGACGAGCTTCCCGCTTTTCATGACGCCCATGAACCATTTCAATGCAAAGTAGGTCATGAACAGGGTGGCGACAAATGCGGCGAGATAAGGGATCATCAGGTCCGCTTTGTTCGGTTCATCCATGAAATCCCCCACGCCCAGCACCAGGCCGCCGAGGCTAACCGGAATGTAAAGCATGAACGAGAACCGGAGTGCGGTTTCCTGTTTCATGCCGACGGCGATTGCCGAGATGATCGTCGCGCCGGAGCGGCTGATGCCCGGTGTCAGCGCAACAGCCTGCCCCAGGCCGACGAGGATGGCGTCTTTTGCCGTGAGGTCGCTTTCGCCTTTGGTGCCCTTCATGTTGCGGATCAGCCACAGGGCGATCCCCGTGACGAACAGCATGATCGCGATGGTCGTCATGCTGACGTTTTCCGCGATGTAGTCGCTCAGCAAAAAGCCGAGGGCCCCTGCCGGAATCGTCCCGATGATGATAAAGCAGACAAAGCGGAAATCGCTTTTATACCGCTCATCCTTCGTTTTCAGGTAGTTCAGCGAGTTGACCGCGAGCCTTACGATATCCTGACGGTAGATAAACAGGATGGCGAGCAGCGAAGCGGTATTGGTCAGGATCGCAAACGTGAAGCCCTGCTCCCCCAGACCGAGCAGTTCACTCGCCACCATGACGTGCCCGCTGGACGATACCGGAATCGGTTCGGTAAAGCCCTGGACAAGCCCGATCACGATCATTTTGATGATCAATATTAAATCTGTTTCCATGTTGTCCTCCTTGTAAAACCCCTCCCCATTTTATACAACATTCCCGGTGGAAGAAACTATGAAAAGCCTTCGGGATTCGAAGGCTTTTTGTCATGACTGTTCGATTGTTTGTTTCAGGAAAACGAAACGTCCACTTCGCCGAGGTTGTCGAACAACCATGAGGGATCGGGGCTTTTGATTATCGTAAACTGCTCAGAGCCATTATGGTCAGCAGGGTTGTCACGCCCATGATAAAATAGCTTTCTTTTCTCTTGTGGTTTTTGATGAGTTGTAGGCCGTAAAGCGAGAAGATGATCGGCAGGACAAAGAAGACCGCACTGATGGAAAACAAGCCAAGTGTCACCTTCAGCAGCAAGGCAATCAATGCAACCGCTATGTTGAGATACAGCAAAATCATCCAAACCTTCTCCCTTTACCTGGGGGCTTTCCCCTTAGCTCCAATAGAACCGGTGAGATATTCAGCACAATCGAAATGAGGGTCAGCACCCATAACGCCCGTTCCATGCCAGGCACGACATCCATCAGCGCTGCCCAATCTTCCGCTTTCACCCAATCGGATACCAGGCTGTATTCTGCACAAAGGGTCAAAGCCGTGAGCGATAACCCCATCGCCATGGCCAGCCTATAATCCTTCCCTGCTTTGTACAAATAAAGATTTGTAAATGTTGCGGCGATCGCAAGAACGCCTAATATGATCCACATTGTTTCATCCCCATTTTTATGTACTCCACCAACACAACAACTGTAAGTGTGTTGGAAATCTGGACGTTAGGAGTTGTTTTTATTTTCCTTTTTCCACTTTTGGTACTTGTACATTAAGCTTTCGAGATTGCTTTACATCATAAAAGACTCTTTTGATACAAAGAATGTCCGTCAGTCTCACCCACTTTATTAAAACCATTGGATAGATAAAAGTTGTTTAATTTGAAGTTATCTCTTACACAATCCAATCTTAATGTGCTCTTCCCCTGATCCTTAAGGTCAGTTTCCAACCATTGGAGAACAATCTTACCCAAGCCGGATCCGATTTCCGAAGGCCTTACCGCTAACCGATGAAGGTAAATGGCTTCATCACTTAATTTCCCCCAAGTATGTTGGTCCCACCAACTTTGTTGCTGACACAATGTAAAGGTGGCCACCGCCTCTCCATCCTTATTAACGATAAAGGTCTCTCCTTTATTTATGGCTTGTTTGATTTCTTCGTCTTCCCCTCCGCCGGCCAAGAATCCCCATTGGTCAACTTTCTGTTCCTTGAGCCATTTCGCCACATCTTTCAAAAGACATATGATTTGGTCTGATTCTCTACTTGTTGCTACAGAGACTTTATAACCCTTTAACAAAGAATGACTTCCCATTTCCCAACCCCCAATTAGCATTTTGTAAAGCGATCAATAACTAATCAAAAGCCACCTCATTACAATTTTTAATGAGATGTTTTCATGTTATAGAATTATTGTGACAGGATCATATGGTCGTTCACGAATGCTTTTATGATGACACTACATTCTCGTTTCCCGAGGACGTTGTGAGAGATTATTTCTTTTTGTTTATACTTTTTATTGCATTCGCATAAGCAACTAAAAAAATCACAAAAACTAATCCTCCGATTGCAGCAACTGTGATTATAAAATCCAGCATTCATCTCTCCTTAGGCCTTTTCTTTGCTGATTTGATTTTTCTGAAGAGGATTATCACTACATCGATCATGACCCCTACAATGGCTACGGTTAAGCAAGACCATATGGAAGGTACAAATGGGCCCGGCCCGAACACCAAATTTAAGATGGTTCCCACAACCAACATACCTAAACCGATAACGCTGAATGGCCACTTTCTCCGGTTCCTGCGATCAGCGCCCCTCTATTCTTCCCCCTCCCCAATCACCTGGCTATGCCCGAACATGATGCACGTGTCGGCTCTTCTTACATATCCGGCCCACCCATAATTCGGTCAGCCAGTAAACCAGCGCAGCGGCAGCTCCAAGCAGGACAGAGAGCAGGAGTGCCGGAAGAATGAAGTCATCCTGCATCGTCAGAATCGCGATCAGTCCCGTGATTCCGGCTCCACTCAGAACATATGCCCGCAGTTTCCTGAACTTGCCGCGGATGTACTGATCAGCCGTCCAGGACACGCCAATTCCCAACGTTAAATAGATCGGTGCGATGTAAATCAAGTAGATCGTAAACAGTTCGCCCAGTCCGAAATGATAGACTCCGGGCTCCACCTCGTCTTTTGGTGTGTATTGAAACAAGCACAGCAATGCCGTGAATATAATTGCGGATCCTGCAGCAGAAAGGAATCTTACCAAAGGAAACGCCTCCTTTCCACAATTTTACCATATTTCTTCGCGCCCCCTCTTCCTCCCTCCGACGGTGTGTATAATTTCACGCCGAATCTCCCACACTAGGTTCATCTCAGAATCTATTGGAGGAGATCCGCCATGACCATCCAACTGCCGCCGATCCGCAAAGCCGCGGTTTACGTCCGCTCGACTTACTGGGGGCGCGCGCCGCTCCATGCCTCTGCCGACGACAACGAGGAACTCCTCTTGCGTGTGGTCGAGGGGCGCTGTGACTATGATCTTTTTTACGAAGCCAGCAGCTATAAGCGAAACGAAGCCGCGATGGAGCTGCTGAGGTGGGCCGACATGGGCGAGTTTGACGCCATCGTTACGCGGCACATCCATTCATTTGGACTAGGAATCAAGTTCGACTGGGACACGATGATGGGCCTGATGATGGCCCGGGGCATCCGGATCATCACTCCGGAGAAAGTGTATTCATGGGAAAACCGGAACGACATGACGTACCTGGAATTCATGATGCGCGCGCTCCGGGATGAATACGAAATCAAGTTCGGGGCGGAGTGGGACCGCGTGAAGATGAGCTACCGCTTGAGGAAGACACCGGTGGAGCTGATGAGCCTGTACGAGCGGCCGGCTTCTGCGCAGGTGATCGAGTTTCCGGGGAGGTCCGGACGGGAGCAGTTGCCGGGAGAACCGTCTTAAGTCATGGGCGGCGGTTTCGTCATTCAACCTCAATCGCATGAAAAAGGGACCATCGGCAATCGATGGTCCCTTCCTGCTGTTTAATAAGAGAAGAGCGGCTTTATTGACCGCCCTACATAATGTGCGGGTACCGGAGTGAAATCAAGCTCCCTCGCCCATACCGAGAGCTGTCCGATGTGATGGATTTCATGTGCGATAAGGTGATGCAACACCTCATCCACTGTGTACACCTCAACCTCCCACGGGACACGCACCACATCTTCATTCCGTCCCTCTCCTTTAACTTTCAGACACTCTATGACCTCATTTCTGCATCGGTCAGAGAGGGACCGGGCCTTCTCTAGCGTATCGCAGTCGGCAAAGTCGAACACGATATCTTCCTTGCCCTGAATTCCCCGGATCCAGCTGTATTCGACGTCAATGATATGAAACAGCGTCTTCAAGATACTGCCCACGCCTCCGGTTCTGGACCTGACCAGCTCTTCTTCAGGCAGCTGCCTGCACCAGGCAAACCACTCGTCTCTTACCTGCCAGTTGTATCCAAAGAAAAGGATCATGCGGGTACGCTCCTTTAGTTTATGAATTGGATGTTCAGCGTACACATTCGCCCCTGTTACAGGCTAATCCTCTTCCCGATACTCCAAAATATCCCCCGGCTGGCAGTCGAGCGCTTTGCAGATGGATTCGAGCGTCGAGAAGCGGACGGCCTTGGCCTTGCCGTTTTTCAGGATGGACAGGTTGGCCATCGTGACGCCGACTTTTTCGGAGAGTTCGGTGACGCTCATCTTGCGCTTGGCAAGCATGACGTCGAGATTAATGATGATTGGCATTTGGCTCCCTCCTCAGACCGTCAGTTCGTTTTCTCGTTTGATGTCGATCGCCTGTTTCAGCAGCCGCTGGAGCACCGCGGCGAAGACGGCGATCACGAGCGACGCACCGACGATGACCAGGCCGATCAGGGCGAGGCCCGGGGCGTCATCCCATTCGGCGATCATGAAGATGAGCGGAAGTGCGGCCACATACAGTGCACTGATCGTGACGGCACAGTTACGGATTTTTTTGAGCGACTCGACCGACAGCTCTGAGAATGCCTCGTTGCGGTCGATGTAGCCCAGGAGCTTCAATGCCTGGTAAAGGGCCATATAAAACGGGATGGCCGAAATGTACATGATGGCCATCAGGCCTAGGACGATCCAAGGCAACTGCATCCCTTCGCCGATAAATCCCATTGCTTCCAGGACAATTTTCGGTAGGATCAGCACCGCAATCAGGAGCACCGGAATTCCCATCACGATGACTGCGAGCTTCAAAAGCAATGTAGAACCTTTTTTCATATCTTGCACCTCGTTTCTTATTGATGGATCAGACAATGAATTCATTTTCCGTCCGGATGGAGATGACCTGTTTCAGAAGATGTCCGAGTACCGCCGAGAAAACAGCGATGACGACTGAAATCCCGACGATGCCCATGCCGATGACGACTAGGCCGGGGGCTTCTTCAATCCGGGCAAGCTCAACGAATACGGGAACGCCGAGCGCAAACAGGATGGCGACCGTCGCGGCACAGTGATGGATCTTCCGCAATGCCAAGATGGCAGGCTCCGAGAACGCCCCCCTGTTATCGATCAGCCCCAGCAGCCGCCACGCCTCGCGCAATGCCATGAGGTAAGGCACCGCCGATCCGGCCAATACGGCGAACAGTCCCCATTCCGCAAACAGCAGTGCTTCTCCTCGGATCAGGGCAAGCGATACTTCGATGCCAAGTTGAAGGACGACTGCAAGCACCGGCAGGCCCATCACCACCAAAGTGAGCTTTAGGAATAACGTCGATCCCCTCTTCATCAAGCACACCTCTTTCCGTTGATTCTTCTCGATTATAGATAAATGTATATCGAATATCAATAAATAATGATTGGAAAACGAAAAAACTTTTCTGCACGCAAGAAACGTGCACACCCGGATCGGGCAGCAACACGTTATTTGTGACAGAACGAACGAGTTTACACGTTCGGGGCTTAAGATTACACGTTGGGGCCGCGAGTCTGCACGTTGGAGCTGCGAGTTTGCATATTCGACCGCCCAGATTGCACGTTCGGAAGCTATCCGATGTATTAAAATTGCAATAATCCTATCTCCTTATCCTTCTGTCCTTGCAGTATAGTTGGGTTAACACGTTTTTCCGGGGGGATGGGGATGAGGCGGAGTACGTTATACGGGTTGTTGATCGGAGGCATCGGGGTGTCTCAGTTCGGCAACTGGATTTATCTGATCGCGCTGAATCTGCTTGTGCTCGACATGACCGGTTCGGCAGCGGCAGTCGCCCTTCTCTATGTCGTTGGACCGTCGGCGCGAGTTCTGATGAGCCTGTTCGCCGGATCGGTGATTGACCGCTCCGACAAGAAGCGGCTCATGATCGCCTCCGACCTCATCCGGGGACTGCTTGTCTTCATGATGCCATTCGCCGGGTCGATCTGGGTGGTCTATCTGCTGGTCTTCCTGACCAATGCAACCGGTACGTTTTTCGGTCCCAGTTCAACATTCGTCATCACGAAGCTTGTCCCGGACCATGAACGCAAGCGGTTTAATTCGTTCATGGGGATGATGAATTCCGGAGCGTTCCTCGTCGGCCCGGCGCTTGCGGGTGTGCTGATCATGACTGTCGGGTCGACTTGGACGGTCTTCCTGAACAGCGCGACGTTCTTCATCTGCGCTGCCGCCATCGCGCTTCTGCCGGTACCAAAAGAAACGGGTGCCCCGTCCGGGCGGTTCGGATGGCGGATGCTGCGTGATGATTTCGGCGAAGTCGCCCGATTTATCCGGTCGGAGCCGTTCTTCTTCCGCATCTATTTGATTTTCCAGACCGCGCTCATGCTGGCGTTTGCCCTGGACTCACAGGAAGTGACGTTCATCAAGCAGGACCTGGCTCTCGGCGACCAGAAGTACGGGCTGCTCGTAAGCATTGCGGGAGCCGGGTCGCTCATCGGGGCAGCGCTTTCTGCCGCATTTGCGAAAAAGCTGTCTCTGCAGGCCTACCTCGGATTCGGGACCGTGCTGACGATGGCGGCGTATGCAGCCTTCTATAGCTCAGCCGGTTTTTATACCGCGATGGCCGCCTTTGTCCTGCTCGGCATCTTCATGGCGTTCAGCAATGCCGGATACGACACGTTCTACCAGCGCAACGTGCCGACCGCTCTCATGGGACGCGTCGGCAGTCTGGGGTCCATCTTCCAGAACGTCCTGCAGATTCTCTTCACCCTTCTGCTCGGCATGCTGGCGGAATGGTTCAGCGTGCAAGGGGCGGCGATCGGCTTCGCCCTGCTAGCCATTGTCCTGGCCTGCGCCTTGTCCGTGTCAGTGTTTGACAGAAGGAAGTCCGGCTATTTCGAGCCGGAAAGCGCATAAGAAAAATGAATCCTAACCTAAGGGGATGCACACATGGACACACTCATCATCAAAGAACTCGAGTCAACCGGTGACCTGCTGGCCGCTTTTCCGGTAATGAAGCAATTACGGACACATCTAGATGAAATCGCCTACCTTGAACTTGTGAAAGAAGCACAGGAAAAGGACAGCTACAGGATGCTGGCTCTTCAGGACGGCAATGAAATTATTTCGGTGATCGGCTTTAAGCCGATGATTACCCTTTACTATGGCAGATTTGTCTGGGTGTGCGACCTGGTCACAGACCGGAACCGCCGATCTGGCGGATACGGTCAAAAGCTGCTGGATTACGTTCACGACTGGGCGAAGGAGAACAGCTACACAAGCGTCGCCCTGTCTTCGGGCCTGCAACGTGAGGATGCACACCGTTTCTATGAAGAAAAGATGGAGTATGACCGGGTCAGTTATGTGTTCAGGAAGGTCCTTGATTGACCTAGCCCAGAAAGCTGCTGAGCCCCCGTCGGATTGCAATGGAGCGGTTCGGCGGGGGATTTTGTCAGAATGATTCCAATTCCCTCTACATCAAACTCTGATTTTACAGTATAGTGGAAATAACAGGGGGATTTGGGGGATAAAGATGGGGAGTTATCTGCTGATTTCACTATTGGTACTTGGTGCTGCTCTGGCCGGCATCTTGCTGCTGGTCCGGCTGCTTGCGCGAAAGAAGGTTACAAAAGGAATGCTTGCCGCATTTCTGGGACTCACGGCAGCCGCCATCGGCCTTTCTATTTATGAAACACATTTCCATCCGTTTGACCGGAGCGGAGGTGAATCCTACATGGAGCCGCTCGACTCCCCTTCCGGCAGGTACACGGCAAGCGCCTATTACCGTCCGTATGGCGGAGCGGCTGGCGGCGTTACCGTCTGGGTGGATGTCACGGCGGAAGGCGGCAAGCCAAAAACCGTCTATTACGCGGAAGCCAATAGCCGCTTCGATGTCCAATGGACCGATGACGGCCTCCTTTCAGTCACGAATGAAGAGCCGGGCTATCCTGAATCCAACCGCAGCACTGATCTTGAGGTCGATAAGGAACTCTATCATGACACCGGGAAAGCTTGTGGAAGCTTCTTGGTGAAGAGAAACTATGAAACTTGCATTGAGGGGAAGGGATTCCATGAAGACAACGGATAACCTGGAAATCTATAATGATCCGCTTCAGTATGACAGGCAGTACGATGGTTACGACGCTGACACCCGGTTCATCCTTGGGCACTTGCCCCCGCCTGGCTCAGCGGTCATCGACCTCGCTTGCGGCACAGGCAGGATTTCGCTCCCAGTCGCAGAAGCCGGTTATGAAGTGACCGGCGTCGACCTGCATGAGGGAATGCTTGAACGTGCCCGGGAGAAAGCGGCGGAACAAGGACTGCCCGTCCGCTTCCTCCAGCAGGACTGCCGATTGCTCGACCTTTCTGTTTCCGCACCCCTCATCGTCATGGCAGGCAACTCGTTCCAGCACTTTCTGACGAATGAGGACCAGGACCGGATGCTGGAAAGCGTCCGGCGGCATCTCGAGCCGGGCGGCCGGTTCATCTTCGACACGCGAAACCCCGTGCCATCGGAACTCGCCGAACCGGACCGTTATGAAGAGTATGCGGAAGCCGGCGGTCGTCGGATCCAAGAGGTGCACACTGAGACCTATGAGCCTGTCACGCAGATCCTTCATTGTACGACGGAACGATTTGCCGAGGACGGGACCCCGCTCGGCCAGGACGGCATCTCGCTCCGCTATACGTATCCGCTCGAACTGGAGCGGCTCCTCCGGCAGCACAGTTTCCGGCTGGAGAATAGGTACGGTGACTGGAGCGGGCGCCCCTTCCAAGCGGGAAGCGGTCAGATGGTGTGTGTCTGCCGGAGAGATGAGCCATGATCATCTCCGCCAACCAGTGGAAAATCACCTTAGAGCTTTTGTTTTACCTGTCAGCGGTCTCCGCAATCGTCATGGTGTTCCAACGCACTTCAGAGTTGGAAGCGATTCTTGTGTTGCTCGCACTTGGCATTGTCCGGGAGATCTTAAACAAGACGATTGCAAAAGACCTGGATACCGTCTTTGACCATAAAGGCTTCAAACTTCTGGACACTGTCCTGATGGGTGCCCTATTGGTCGGGGTGTACTGGAGCTACCGGGATATCGGGATACTCATTTCGACCGGAATCACTGCGCTCCTCGCTCTATTAACTTTTCTATATCGTTTATTTAAACGGGACGACCCGGCCAGCAGGGATACGTTTTAAGTACTCGGTGCATTCATATTATCGAAGGTTGCAACCTGCTGAATTTTAAAGCCGGAGGGAATTTCACTGCTAATAAAGAACAAGTTTATTTATCTTGCTCTAGTTATTATCGCCGTACATCGTTTTATATCGCAGCTCTTTGGAGGATTTTTATGAAACGCAAAGCCCGCATTTTCATCATATTTTCCATACTGTTGTTTCTGTTTTTTGTTGTCTATGACTGGGTTCAGTTTGGTTCAGTAAACTGGATCTCTAATCTGATGAAGTCCGTATTCATCTTGGCATTTGTCCGGGTGGCAACCTGGCTGTGGGACAGTCCACACAAGAACAAAGAGGTTTAATTGCTGAGTCTCGACACAAATGAACATCATCAACAAGGGGCTGTCCAATAAGTAATTAAATACTTGTATCTATGGCAAGCAGCAGTGGCGTCGGGAGACTCCTCGAAAATGCTTCGCATTTCCTTCGTGCGAGGCTTGTTCGAGGAAGCTTCCCTGTCCTGCGGGAATAGCGTTAGCCGAAGACTCCGGATGTTGCGCAACGCTTTGCGATGCGCACAGACGCCAGTCTGCGTACTGGCGCCGGCTGAGGCAACGCCCCCGGAAAGCGACCAGAGCCACTGCTGTTTGCTTTTTATGTTGGAAATATACTTTTCGGACAGCCCCTTTTACCAGATGAACGGTGTGTATTCGATGATTTCCCAATCCAGATCTTCTCTTATTAAAACTCTTTCAATGGCATTCAAATAGTCGTCCGTCACCATGTAGCGATCGAACCGATCATGATGCTGTTTGCATCAAAGCCGACCTTGTAATCTTGCCGATCGGTTTGGATCACCATCGTACTGGTGATTGCCGGGAGTTCATAGGGTGAGATTCTTTTCATCTTCATATCGGTTGTCATGATCTCGCTGATCAGGTCCTGATCATGGATTGCCGTATGTACCGTGCTCGTCATATAGGGAACATCGCTATAAAACGAGATCTGTTCGACCGTTTCGTTCTCATCAATCAGCTCAGTGACCAGTTCTTCATAGGTTGTGTTCTTGGAAATATCATAGATGAAGTATCCGATGATCAGAATAATCAGGAGCACTCCGCCTATTTTCTTGGCACCCATCTATCCCCCTCCTTTATTTCTTCGCGATAATCAAAAACCTTTTGGAATTTGTCCGGATTCCCTTTTCAGTTGTGTTTGTTTCAATAAACTCATTCAGGACCTTGAAGTCATTCTGATCCCGGCCGAAGTCCGGAACGATGGGGGTATGCTTCAATAAGAAAAGCAGATCTTCAGGCCGCTCATAGTATTCCGTCGCATCATATTCAAATGCCTGGACATGGGAAAACCCGGCCACCTGCAACTCTTGTATGTACCGTTCTTGTAGTGTTCTATCTTTTTCATCCAGGGACTGGCCACGGCCAAATGCCTTTTTGATATTCGATTTATCGGATTCACTTACCTGCTGTGTCATAAAAAGTCCGCCGGCCTTTAACACACGATAGACTTCATTCGAAGAAAAAGGAGCGTGGCGGCTCGTAACCATATCAAACAATCCATTCGGGAATTGCAGCGCCTCAGCTGGCATTTGAAAGAACCTGACGTTGGAAACAGTTGAATTCCGAAGGTTCGTTTTGGCTGTTTTGATCATTTCGTTGGATAAGTCAATTCCGATTGCCAAAAGCAGTGAAGGGGAAAGCTTCAACAGATATTCTCCGCCGCCCGTGCCGATATCCAACAGCATATCAGTCTGGTTGCACCTGCTCTTCACCTCTTGAACAAAGTCCCATTCCACCCCTTCGGAGAATACTTTTAAATCACCAAAATCCCATCCATTTATCTTTCCGACTTTGTCGTAAAAACGCTCCTCATGACTCATATGGATTCCCCCTTCGCATATGGTTTACGTCTATCTTACGATTCCTAAGATCCCTGCACCACTTTATGAAAGGCCATGCAAAAAGGACCATCGCCATTGATGGTCCTTTTCTGATCGACGATTTTGCTGAAAGTACACTAACGGTCCTCAAAAGTACACCATCGACCCGCGAAAGTACACAAAGCGGTCCCGAAAGTACACAACCTGCTCGTGAAAGTACAATAAGCTGCCGAACACCGCGGCCTCTCCTCGCTTACGGCTGATCTACCTCAATCCCCCGCTCCTTCAGCATTTCAATCACGCCGAGCGCGGCCTGTTCCTTCATCTTCGCCTCGACCATGATGTCGACGTCCTTTCCGTCCAGTTCCTCAAGCAGCCAGTCGAGGTCTTCGGGCACGATGTAGTTATGGTGCGGACGGTCGTCAGGGCGGTCGCGTCCAGAACTGATGTGGATTTTCGGGATGCCCACCCGCTCCCATGTTTTCCAGACGCGCGGCAGCAGCTCGTCCAGCGGTTCGTCCGCCGGATGGCAGCGGTGGTGATGGATGTCGAAGCAGGCTGGGATGCCGGCCGCTTCGCAGACATATAGCACCTCGGACAGATTATATGTCCGGTCGTCGTTCTCGTAGCGCAACTTGGTGCGGATCCATTCCGGGAGCCGCTCCGTCTCCTCGATCAGCCGCCCAAGCGCGGCTTCCGGATCGCCGTATTTCCCGCCGAGATGGAGGATCATGTCTTCCGCCCCGGTCAGTTCCATGAGCGTCGCATGGTGCTCGAGGTCCTCATGCGTTTTCCTGACGACTTCAGGGTTGGGTGAGTTCAGCACCGAGTACTGGCCCGGATGCATGGAAATCCGCAGATTGAATTTGTCCCGAAGGGCTTTGATCTCCCCGCAGACTTCCTGCACGTCGGGGTCATTCGCCCAGTCCCACGTGTTCACCGGATGCGTCGCGAGCACGATCAGGTCACTGCTCAGCCGGTAGAATCCGATGCCGTGGACGATGTTCCACCCTATGATTTTCTTTGTGTGGCGCAGATTGGCGAGCGTCAGCTCTTTGACTACCCGCTCGCCCTCCTTCTCCACTGTCGCCACGCGGCACGTGCGGAAGCCGCCTTTTAACGTCGTATTGATACAGGCATAGCCCACTTTCATGCTGTCGTCCTCCCATCCGGTCCTGCGTCTCTTGAGTATCTTTACCCCATCATCACGATTTTACCGGGGGATGGCAATTTCTCCTCCTTTAAAAGCAGCCGGGCATTTGTCCTTGACTTCTTTCGTTTACAAACGTAAACTTGAATCAAAGCTACATGTTCTTGAAGGGAGAGTTGCCTGATGAGCACGGAAACAGATTTCAAAGTGACCGATTCCGAATGGGAAGTCATGCGGGTCATCTGGGCACACGGTAAGGTATCCAGCAAACAGATCATCGAGGTCCTACAACAGAAGATGGGATGGAAGCCCGGCACGACCAAAACCTTCATCGGCCGGCTCGTCAATAAAGGGATGCTGGACACCGAAACGGAAGGACGGCGGTACCTATATTCCGCGAAAGTCGGAGAAAACGAGTTTGTCCGCCATTCGCTGGGCGAGTTTTTCAGCCATGTGTGCAATAAGGAAGTTGGAAAGACGATAGCGGGTGTCCTGTCAGGGGCTACTCTCAGCCATCAGGACATCGCCCTTCTCCAGGAAGTTCTCGATGCGAAAAAGGAACACGCGGTGGATGAGGTTCCGTGCAACTGTATTCCCGGACAATGTCACTGCAATGTGCATCATCATTAAGGTTCATCGTGTCTAATTACGTGTTGAGTAATAGGACCTCTTTTCCGCCTTTTGTATACCCCCCACTCGTATGCAGAAAATACACTTGACAGCTAACGTTTACAAACGTAGACTTTAGGTAAGAAGACTACAAATGTAAACAACAACTCAGAAGCCGTCAAGTTTGTAAACAATCAAGGAGGATTTATAATGAAAGAAACGACTCTTGAGGTCCGCGGCATGTCGTGCGGCCATTGTGTAAATGCTATTGAAGGAAGCGTCGGAGAACTCCCTGGCGTTCTGCAGGTGAAGGTGGATCTGCAAAAAGCGCAAGTGTCAGTTTCCTACGACGAAGCGACCAGTTCCCCAACAGCGATCAAAGAGAACATTGAAGAACAAGGTTACGGTGTAGCCTGATTTCTTTTGGCAAAAATATACCCCTTAGCGGTATAAGTGAAAGGTGGAACGAAGATGACTGTTTCAGCTAAAGAAGCCAACATACAGATCACCGGGATGACGTGCGCGGCTTGTGCAACCCGAATCGAAAAAGGGCTGAACCGGATGGAAGGCGTCGAGCAGGCGTCCGTCAACCTGGCCCTCGAGAGCTCCTCGATCACGTATGATCCATCCAAACTGAGCGAAGCCGATTTTGAACAGAAGATCGAAGCGCTCGGCTATGGAGTGGTAAAACAAAAAGCGGAATTTGAGATCACCGGCATGACCTGCGCCGCATGTTCGACACGCGTCGAAAAAGGGCTGAGCAGGATGGACGGCGTGGCGTCGGCAAACGTCAACCTGGCCCTTGAACGGGCAACCATTGAATACAACCCTTCTGAAGTATCCATCCGGGATATCATTGAAAAAGTCGAAAAGCTCGGCTACGGCGCGCATCAGAAGCAGGACGGTGAGGAACCGGCCGATTACCGGGAACAGCACATCAAAGACCAGCAGCGCAAGTTCATCACGTCGCTGATCCTCTCCCTGCCGCTGCTCTGGACGATGTTTGCGCACTTCTCCTTCACGTCATTTATGTATGTGCCGGAAATCCTGATGAATCCGTGGGTGCAGATGGCGCTTGCGACTCCGGTCCAGTTCATCATCGGCAAGCAATTCTATGTGGGCGCCTACAAAGCGCTCCGCAACGGCAGTGCGAACATGGACGTTCTCGTCGCAATGGGTACCTCAGCCGCTTACTTCTACAGTGTCTATCAGGCGATTGCGACTACGGGAACCGATCATGTGCCCCACCTGTACTTTGAGACAAGTGCCGTGCTGATCACGCTGATTGTTCTCGGGAAACTGTTTGAAGTGAGAGCCAAGGGCCGTTCTTCCGAGGCGATCAAAAAACTGATGGGCCTCCAGGCCAAGACCGCGACCGTCCTGAGAGACGGAACGGAAAAAGAGATTCCGCTTGATGAAGTCATGGTCGGCGACACGATCCTCGTCAAACCGGGCGAAAAGATCCCGGTCGACGGTGAAATGCTGGAAGGCGCCACTGCCGTGGACGAATCGATGCTGTCCGGCGAGAGCCTTCCGGTCGACAAGCAGGCCGGAGACGCGCTTTTCGGATCCACCATCAACAAAAACGGGTTCATCAAGATGACCGCGACCAAGGTCGGACGCGATACTGCGCTTGCCCAGATCATCAAAGTCGTCGAAGATGCACAAGGCTCCAAAGCCCCGATCCAGCGCATGGCGGATAAAATTTCAGGAATCTTCGTCCCGATTGTCGTCGGCATTGCCGTTCTGGCATTTATCGCCTGGTTCTTCTTCGTCCAGCCGGGCGAATTCACGCCGGCCCTTGAAGTGCTGATCGCCATCCTGGTCATCGCCTGCCCATGTGCCCTCGGGCTTGCGACCCCGACTTCCATCATGGCGGGATCCGGCCGGGCAGCGGAATTCGGCATCCTGTTCAAGGGAGGCGAACACCTTGAGCAGACACAGGGCATCGACACGGTCGTCGTCGACAAGACCGGTACGGTCACCCACGGCAAGCCGGTCCTGACCGATGTCCGTATTGCGGACGGCCAGGATGAAGAACCTTTCCTCTCGCTGATCGGCGCTGCAGAGAAGCAGTCCGAGCACCCGCTCGCGGAAGCGATCGTACAGGGTGTTGAGAACCGGGGAATTCAGCTCGGCAACGTCCAATTCTTCGAAGCGGTTCCTGGCCATGGCGTCATTGCGACTGTGGACGGACAAGGAATCATCATCGGGACGCGCAAGCTGATGCAGGAATACGGCATCGATGTGCAGGAGGTCCTCCCTGTCATGGAAGAACTCGAACGCCAAGGCAAAACGGCCATGATCGCAGGGATCAACGGCCAATACGCCGGGATGGTCGCCGTCGCAGACACCGTAAAGGAAACGTCCGTCGAAGCCATCAAGCGCCTGAAAGACATGGGAATTCAGGTCATCATGATGACCGGTGACAACGAACGCACGGCACAGACAATCGGAAAACAGGTCGGCGTCGATGCGGTCATCGCTGAAGTGCTTCCGGAAGGCAAAGCGAAGGAAGTCGAGAATCTCCAGCAACAAGGCAAGAAAGTCGCCATGGTCGGCGACGGCATCAACGACGCCCCCGCCCTCGCTACCGCCGATGTCGGCATGGCGATCGGCACAGGCACGGACGTTGCGATGGAAGCCGCCGACATTACGCTCATCCGCGGCGACCTGAACAGCATCGCAGACGCCATCCTGATGAGCCGCAAAACGATGCGCAACATCAAGCAGAACCTGTTCTGGGCATTTGCCTACAACAGCGCCGGCATCCCGATTGCCGCCGCAGGCCTCCTCGCCCCTTGGGTCGCCGGCGCCGCCATGGCATTCAGCTCCGTGTCGGTCGTCCTGAACGCGCTGAGGCTGCAGAGAGTGAAGTTATCGAAATAACTATTATGAGCACCCGCTTTTGGGGTGCTTTTTTTATTGCTTAAGTTGGACATTTCTGTAACTCTGTCTTTTATAAATCGTCCTGTGATAAATGACCCCAATAAAGGCGAGGAGGCATATGTGAAATGTTCATCTACCTAAACCTGATCATTCTGTTGGTGTTTGCGGCTCTGATCAGTTCGATCGGCGGTTTCTTGATTGATTGGCTATTCAACAGATTGCCGGTACCCAGATTCATCGGAACGGTATCAGGAGCGCTCGCAACTCTCCTTCTCATCAGGGTGATTCTGTCTTTCCTCGATTTTCGTTTCTACGATGTGGCCGTAATCGGGCTCGCCATCACATTCTATATCCTTCTCGTCCTTCATTCGTATGGCATTCTGCACATTGCGTGGACAGGAATCGCGTTGATCCTCCTTATGGTGGCCGGGTACATTTATATCGTTGCTATCTCCATCTGAGTGAAGCAGGAAAGCCACTCATGCAGTCTGCTGTGTGGTTCTAATTTCGCCATCGCTCAGCCATTCATGATACAATGAATCAGACTGAATTTTCTGTGGAGGGGATACATATGCGTTTGACTGTGTATTTGGCCGGAGAGATCCACTCGTCCTGGCGGGATGAAATCAAACAGAAAGTAGCTGCCCTGAATCTGCCGATCGACTTTGTCGGGCCTCAGGAGAACCATGACCGCTCCGACAACATCGGCGAAGAGATCATCGGCGAGCAGCCGGGACCGTTCTACAAAGACTGGGCGGCATCGAGCTTCAACAACCTGCGCACCGAGGTGCTCATGCAGAAGTCAGATCTCGTCATCGCGCTGTTCGGTGAGAAATACAAGCAATGGAACACCGCAATGGACGCAAGCGCTGCGGTCGCGCTCGGCAAGCCGCTCATCCTTATCCGTCCGGAGCAGCACATCCATGCGCTAAAGGAACTTTCCCGCAAGGCAAGCGCCACCGTGGAAAACTGCGACCAGGCGATCAAAGCGCTCAAGTATATCTTTGACTAAGTGGAGGCATCCAATTATGGAGAATGAGAATAAATCGTTCAGCCTCGCTGACATCCGCACCCGTTATTTCATCTTCTTTGGTGGTGCAGTCGGAGCGGTGCTCGGGCTGATGGCCTATGTGAATGATTGGATTTAATGTAGACAGATGAAGCCGTCCGGCAGGCGCCGGACGGCTTTTTTATGGTTACCGATTTCGTCATTCAGATTGGCAATTTCGTCATTCGTGCCGGTAATCTCGTCATTCCGTCCTCCAGTTTCGTCATTCACCACAAATATAGCCACGAATGACGAAATCAACCGAGGGAATGACGAGATTGGACCGATGAATGATGAAACCTAGAGCTCGAATGACGAAATCGGCTGCGGATCATCCTTCCTGAAACTTTCCCGACTCAGCGAATAGATCACCTGCTGTTCCCCGAATCGTTCCACTCGTCTCTCCTCTTTCATCCCAAGCCGCTCCAGCAACCGGCGGGAGACAGTGTTGGCAGTTTGAGTTTCTGCAAGCAACCGATTCTGCCCAAGGTTGCAGAAGGCATGGCGGATGACTTCGCCTGCTACTTCACTCCCGAGGCCCCTGCCCCAAAACTTCGGCAGAAGCTGATAAGAGACCTCCTGGGCCTCCCCGTCATGGTGAAGGTCCAGTGAGACGGTGCCCATGAATACCCCGTCATCCTTATGGCGAACCAACCAGTAACTATCGGGATTCTCCAGTATGTCAGCGAAGGCCCGCTCCACTTCAGCGCCAGTTCTCGTTCCGCCCAGATATGCGCGCACCTGATCGTTTCCATAAAGCGATTTGACCGCCTCCAGATCACCAGCCTCCGGCGGCTCCAGTATACATCGGGCAGTCTCCAGCCTCATTCTTCCATAGCCCCTCTGATCTTCTTTTCAAGGGAGTCAAAATCGATTGAAGACACGTCAATCTCAGGCTCAACCCAGCCGAATCCGTCCCTTTTGTACCGCGGAACGATGTGCATATGATAATGCTCCACATCTTTGAATATCCCGTTGTTCTGCATGATGGTGATGCCGTCCGTCCCTAAGGATGATTCAATTGCCTTCGCAGCCTTCTGCGCGGCAAGGATCACCGCCTGCAGGCTGTCCGGATCCACATCAGCGAACTCCACCGCATGCCGCTTTGGCACGATGAGGACGTGCCCCGGGTTGATCGGGTACTTATCAAGGAAACAGCAGACGAGGTCGTCCTCATAGATGATATGCCCCTTGGCTTTCCTATTGATGATGTCGCAAAAAATACAGGTCGGCATAGCTATTCCCCTTTCAAACCAGTTGATTGTCTCTCCAATTTCGTCATTCGGATTGGCAATTTCGTCATTCGTGCCGGTAATCTCGTCATTCCGCCCTCCAGTTTCGTCATTCACTTTGAAGGCAACTGTGAATGACAAGATTAAGAAGCCGAATGCTGAAACCTAAGGACTGAATGACGAAATTGCCTGCGGACCACCTTCTCCCGCTGCCCCCAGTTCCCAATCATCTCCTAATCCTGTACAATTGGAGAAAGATGGGAGGTGACCGGGATGAAACAGAAATGGATGTTGCATGGCATCGGAGCCGGGATCATCAGCGGCATGTTGCTCGGGGCATTTTTGTGGGCGGTTGAGGAACAAAGCGGCCATAGCGTGTACACGCTCCTCATGAATGTCGACTATATCCCGGTCGTGAACGCCTTCACCTATCCCGCTCCTGTCGAATTCCTTTTCCATCTGATTGTCTCGGTCATCCTCGCGACCGTCCTTTTGTGGCTCGTCAGACGGATGCGGATGCTCGGCAACCGCGTCATCGTCTGGCTCGTCACCGTGAACACCCTGATCGGTGCCCTGATCTGGCCGGTCACTTCCTTTTCCGGCCGCACTCCGTCACCTGCCGACTGGGTGTCTCTCGCCTGGTGGCTCGCGGGACATGCGCTTTACGGTGCGGTGCTGGGATGGCTATTCCGGGAAAAAGATTAATGCGTTCCCATCAAACCTTAAACATTTTCTGTACAAGTAATTTCGATTGTATGATTCATAGGGTCTAATATGGGAAAGCTCCAATAGCCTTTCCATTCGGGTTTATTAAAATAGCTTGTTACACCATGATTAATCACCGAGCGCACAATTTCATTAAAATCCTCTTGTTCACACTCTATCGACCAGCCTGTCCTTGGTACTGTACCTCCCTCCCATCCTGGTTGAATTGAAAATGAAGGAGTTAATGGCTCGAAATCCTTATGGAAACCAATACTTAATTGATGCTCACCTATCTTAAAGGCAATCGAGTTTTCACTTTCCCAGATAAGATTTAAATGAAGGATTTCAGTATAAAACCACTTCATCCTCTCCAAATCGTTTCAATATAGGTGAACCCGAATCGTTTTGCCATTTTGGTCATCCCTTCAACTCTCCCCTTGAAGAGTCCTCTTACTCCAGTATGCGCATGATATCCTGCGGTTTCTCAAAGTTGTATGCCGCGGAAATCTTCTCCGGATGTTTGCAGCCCCACAAGGCCAGACCAAAGTCGATACCGGTATCCCGTGCACATTTATAGTCGTAAACCGTGTCCCCTATGTAAATCGCCGTCTTAGGATCGGCGCCTGAAATCTCAAGAAACTTCAATAGTGGATCCGGGTTGGGCTTGTGTTTTTCAGTGTCATCGGCGGAGACCGAGTGCGTCATATAGCCTGACAGTCCGAACGGCTCGAAGTCGTCTATGATTTCCTGATTTGTCTTTGAAGTCACGATGCCGAGTACCAGGCCCCGGTCCTCCAAGGTCCCCAGTACTTCCTTAATCCCGTCGAACACCTTGATCTCGTGAAAGAACTCTTTCATGAAATGATTCCAGCGCTTGTTCGCCTGCCCGATATCCGTGATATCCAGCAGGGGAAGTGAGCTGGAACCCGGGATTCCAAGGACGAACGTCAACTCTTCCAGCGGCATCTGTTTGCCGTAGTCTTCTTTCAGCATTTTTTGAAGCGAACCCAGGACGGCTTTTTCCGTGTCAATTAGTGTTCCGTCGACATCAAAGATAATGGTGTTGTACATGTGAACCCTCTCCCTATCTCTATTGATTTCACTCAAACGGACTGTCGGAAAACCGCTCCGGCACGGGCTGGTCCACGCCGTACCTGGCAAATTCGGTATCAAGATCCGGATACTGCGCTTCCACAAGCTGCAACGTTTCTTCAAGCACTTCCTGCATTCTTGCAGCAGCCTCAGTCGGGGACTCCCTGTACATCTCCCTCAGCCGCCACTCCAGGTTTTCCGGCTTGACCGGAAGTTCGTGAAGCCGCTTGAACATCCATTTGTAGGTCGGGAAGTAAGAGCCGTTCAGCGCGAGCAGAACGATGAAGAGGCTGGATTGGATGTTGCTCATGATGTTAAAGAAGGCCGCCGGATTATTTCGGCGGGCCGCAAAGTGGAGCTGGCGCAGATGGAAGTGCGGCAGGTACTCATCCAGGAAGCGGCGGGCCAGTTCATCCGGGTACTGCTCTGTCCTTTCTTGCCACTTCCGGACCAGCTCCTCCCCGTACAGGGGGATGCCTGTGCGTACTGTGTCGACAACATTATGCGCTCCAAGGTCTGTGCTGAACTCATCGAAAACCCGGTCCAGGATATCCTCTTCCTCCGATACGGATTTATGCCACAGGTCCACAGGAAAGCCTTCGATCTCAAGGGCGCTCTCATGGCCGTGGTCGATTTTCGGATACCGGTGGACTGCACCCAGTTCCCCGGCGATGGCACGCTTTTCTTCTTTGTTGGGCTGCCGGTCCCAATAAGCGATCAGTTCCAGGTCCGAGTACACGTCAGAATAGCCCCGCGCTGCGGAGCCGCCGACCAGTATCGCCCGGATGCCGGCTTTCCCTTTTAGCTTCTCCGCGAGGTTTCTGGCTGCGTCCAGTCTCCATTCCGTCTGATGATCCATCCTCCCCAACTCCCTTCATGATTGACTTCCACTAAACTCATCTGTGCATTTCTTCGTCACAACAAGCGTTTTCCCGGCCCTCTCCGGGGAATAGAAAACTATTCTATTAAGTGCGGGGTGGCCAAATGATAAAAACGATCGGAAAGCTGGCACTCATCGGATTCATCGCGGGTTTGGTACTGATCGCGGTCATGAAGGTGATCCAATGGGTGACCGGGAGCCCGGCGTATGTGCTTCTGTTCAACTTTGACTACATACCTGTCGTGAACACATGGGAACCCGTCTGGCTGGTCGGGTTCATGTTCCACAACATCACCTGCATCGTGAGCGCGGTCGTGCTGTATTTCCTGCTGAGGCCGTTCGGGATGGAAAAGCAGATCCTGCCGTATGTCGCGGTCTATTCTATCGGCGGCGGGCTGCTGTTTTCACTCACCGCACTTTCCGAGCAGCCGCCCGATTTCTCTGACGGAGAGGCGTGGATCTGGTGGACGCTCGCCCACGCTGTGTTCGGCTGGGTCGTCGGCGGACTGATCAGGCGTTGGATCTAAAACTCTGGTTAATGAGTTCTTTATAAGCCGGGCTCAGTTCACTCCATACGTCGAACCGGTTGCCGTCCGGATCGGCAAAGACGAAATTCCGTCCGGCGTGGCCGCGGTCTTCGATGTCACCGACGCGGATTCCTTTATCCGTGAATTCCTGGTGGACCGATTCGAGAGCTTCCAGACCGTCCACTTCAAAGGTCAGCGAAAACCGCTCCTCACCGTGGATATCGGTGAAATTCGACCGCTCGCCTTCCGCCGCTTTCACGAGAAAGAAGCTTTGTCCCGCAAGGTTGACAATCGCTTTGTCCTCATCCCGGTAACTGATTTCGGCATCCAGGTAATCCGTGTACCATCTTGACGAACGGTCCACATCCATCACCGGAACATAGACTGTCCCCACTCTCAATAACCTTCCGCTCACTTGCATCCCCCCTGGAACCTTGTTCAGTAACATTCTCTTTCCCTTTCCAGTTCTCCTTCAGACAGCAAAAGCCTCCAAACCACTAACGGTTCGGAGGCTTTCTCAATCAATTCTCTTCTTTCGTCCTGGTCGACAGCGCAATCAGTGCCGGAAGCAAGATCGGCATCATGACAAAGGCCAGGAGCACGAGTCCTACGATGACCACAATCGCTACCTGAATGAGTGTCAGGATACCGGACGGGATCAGCGCAGCGAAGGTGCCGCCGAGGATGATCGCAGCCGAGATGACGACGCTGCCCATGTGGCGGGACGCGTCGACGATCGCGCGCTTCGGATCGCCGTCGGTTTCCTTATAGCGCATCATAAGGAAGATGCTGTAGTCGACGCCCAGTGCAACGATCATGATAAAGCTGAAGAACGGAACGTTCCAGCCAAGTTCGCTCATGCCGAGGAACCAGTTGCTCAGCATCTCCGTCGCACCGAGTGCCGCAGCGTACGACAGGATCAGCGAGATGATGATGAAGATCGGCTGGAGGACGGAGCGTGTGATGAAGATCAGCACAATCGCGATACCGATCAGCATGATCGCTGCCGTCCGACTAAAGTCGCCCGCCGACATCTCCTGCAGGTCAGCATTCTGCGAAGACTTGCCGCCGACGGCCATGTCCGCATCCGCCAGTTCGGTGCCTTTAATCCCCGATTGTGCCTGATCACGGACCACCTGGACGACATCCATCGCTTCCGCGGAGAACGGGTTGACGTCAAGGATGACCGTCATCCGGGCGGTCTTCCGGTCAGGCGACATGTACATGTCGAGCGCCTCCTGGAAGTCCTCGCCTTTCAGAATGTCTTCCGGAACGAAGAATGTTCCGGACGCTTCCGAATCGCTGAGGCCACCGAGGTAACTCTGTGCTTCTTCCAGCCCTTCGCTGACCTGTCCGAGGCCTTCGGTGCTTGCAGCAAGGCCGGTCTGGAGCTGGCCCATCTTTTCCTGAAGGTCGGAAAGTCCTGCCATCAGCTGCTGCTGACCGTTATTGACTGTATCCAGACCGGTTGCGAGTCCGCCGGATTCCTGCTGGATGCGTCCGGCACCGGCTGCCCCGTCATTCAGGCCCGATTCCAGTTCAGATGCACCCGATTGAAGCTGTCCGACTCCTGTCTTCAGGGCGCCCAGGCCGTCTTCCACAGACTGGAGCGAGGCATTCGCTTCACGGAACTGGGCAAGCACGCCCTCATACTGTGGTGTCATCTGGTCAAGCTGTGCGCTCAGGCCGGCCAGCTGTTCCTGAGCCGCCTTGGCTGTGCCAAGCGCCTGCTGGACATTCGGGTCCTGAGCCATGTCCGGGTTGCTTTCAATCAGTGCGTTGAGCGAGGCCTCGATCTGGCCGAACGCGCCCTGTGCACCAGCCACCGCCTCACGGATGCCGTTAAAGTACTGCGTGAACGAGCCGAGGCCAGATTCGATCGCCGTGTAGCCGTTGTGCAGCTCGGTGACACCGTTTTGCAGGGTCTGCACATTTTCATTTGCGGAGGCAAGCCCCTGACGGATCTCGCCGGCACCAGCCGCCCCGTTCTGCATCCCGGACGTCACCTGGCCGAGCGCATCCTGAAGGGAAGCCGCGCCCCTTTTCAGTTCGCCGGTGCCGTCTATCAGGCGCTGAACGTTGGAGAGGTCGGTGCTGCTTCCGCTGCCGACCTGCCCTTCCGCATCCGTCAGGCCGCCGCGGATTTCCTCGACGCCCGACTTCGCATCGCCGAGCCCGCTGTTCAGCGTCCTCGACTGGTCATCAATATACAGTTCCCCGATTCGTTCGCCTGCCGGGCGGGTCGGCGCGAGCACTTTCGAGACACCGTCGACCTTGCCGATCTTGCCGGCCAGTTCATCCAATGTCTTCAGCGTTTCCTGCGAATCCATCGGTTCATCAGTTTGGATCATAATGGTTGCCGGAGACGAGAAGCCCGGTTCAAAATGCTTTTCAATGACATTGATGCCCTGCTTGGATTCATATTTATCGTCCACTTCATACAGGTCGTTGTAGTTCAGCGTCCCGTCATGCAGGAGGATGAACGGCACACAGACCGCGAGTGTGAACAGCAGTGCCAGAAACGGCCGGAGCACCGACTGTTTGGACAGGAAATGCCAAAGCTTGCTGTCGCCGTGGCCTTCGAAATTCTTCGAAGGCCAGAACATCTTCCGGCCGAGCAGCGCCATGAAAAACGGGTTCAGCGTCATGAGGACAAGCAGCAACACCGCGACACCGATGCCAATCGCAGATGTCGACTGATACAGCGAAAACTCGGCAAGTGCGAGCACCGAGACACCGATCATGACCGCGACGCCGCTGTAAAGAACCGTTTTCCCGGCAGTCCGATAGGTTTCAAGAAGGGCGGCCACCTTGCTTTCCTGGCGGCTCAGCTCCTCCTTGAAGCGCGTGAACAGCAGGATGTTGTAGTCGGTCCCGATCCCGAACAGAATGACGACGAGGAACACCTGCGTGAAGTTCGAAAACGGGAAGTCCAACTTATCGACAATCTGTGTGACGACGCCGAGCGAGACGAGGTACGACACCCCGACACCGAGCAGCGAGACAAACGGAACGACCGGAGAGCGGAACACCGCGATCAGGATGAGGACGATAAAGATGACCGCAATCAGCTCGGTCTTTTTCACGCCGTCCTGAGTCGAACTCGAAAAGTCATCGGTGATCAGTTCTGCACCGGTCAGATACGTGTCGACGCCGTCCGCCTGAACCGCTTCCCGGATGTCTTTACGGACGTCCTTCAGCTCGCCCTGCGTCTTGTCGACCGAAACTTGGGCAAGGTACGTTGTGTTATCTTCAGACGCAAGCTGCGCTTCCGCCTCCTCGCTGTCAAACGGAGTGAGAAGATCCGTGATGCCGAGTTTTTTCCGGTCCGACTCCAGCCCATCGATGACCGACCGGATCTGTTCCTTCTGGGTTTCGCTCAATGCCTTGCCATTGCCGCTGTTAAAGACGGCGATCAGCTCATAGCGGTCACCCTCCCCGCTCAGGTCTTTCGCCATCTCATCTGCGACGACGCTCTGGAACGAGTCGGGAATCGAAATCTGCCCTTTTTCCCGGACCAGCTGTTCCATGTCCGGCATCGTGACGACGGCCAGCACCGTGGCCAGAAGCCAGAGGACGAGCGCCGTGATTCTTGCTGTCTTAGATTTCATCATTGGATCACCTTTCGTCTATATTGCACAAAGCGGAATGAATGTTCATTCCGTTTTGAAGTTTTTTCGGAATGAGTATTCATTCCGTTTCATCCGGGAAAGCCATCAGCCCGCGCTGATGGCATCCCAGCAACTTTTCTCAATCCCGGCCAGCAGTTCATCATCCGGCTCCAGTATCCCGTCTTCGAACGTCCGGGAAAGGTGGAAAATCGTCCCGTAGACGATAGCGATAAATGCCTGTGACGGCAGATCGCGCAGCAACCCCGCTTCTTTACCTTCATCGAGATGGCGCTCGATAAAGTCCATGAAGCCTTCGAAATCCGACTTGCTCTGTTCATCGAGGAAATAGGCGTTTACCGTCGCGTTGATGAACCTGAAAGCTTCCGGCTGCTCGCGGGAATAGCGGATCAGTTGGTAAAAGACATGACGGAACTTTTCCCTGAAATCCTTCTGCTCCGGAAAACCGGCCTGGAGCGTTGCCGCAAACTGCGCCACGGATCCGCGGAACAGCTCATTGACGAGCTTCTGCTTGTTCTCGAAATACCGGTAGATCGTCCCTGCGCCGACCTTCGCCTCTTCTGCGATCATCGGCACCGTCGTCCCGTCATACCCGCGCTCGGCAAACAGCTTCTGCGCGGCCCTCAGTATGTTTTCATGCTTATTTTCCGCCACAAGACCCCTCCTGTTCTTCCGGCAAAAAAGACCGGAATGAACGTTCATTCCTCTATTATAATCCGTTTCTCCCTGATTGCAAGAGGCATGATCGATGAAGCCAGCAGATGCGCCCTTCCCGGTTTGAGACTGCTCTTCCAAAAGAAAAAGCCAACCCGTTATCTATTTTTACTGAGAATAACGGAATTGACCATGCTGTTTATAAGGACGCCCAATACAGTACCGACGAAAATGGAAACGGCCATAAATCCATATCCGATCCCTTCCCAGGCACCGATATAGAAGCTGAAAATAAATATTCCGATGCTGATTACAAGAAGACCCAAGTACCCAAATTTAAGGAGTTGAGTTTTCTTTTCCGGTATCGACTTTTGCAGAATGATGGACGAGATCACCAAAAGCAGTGTCACTCCCAGTGCGATATAAATAAAAACTTCAAAGCCTGCCACCATATCTCCCCCTTTTATCCACCTGGTGTTTCTGCCTTTCCCCGTCTCTCAAGATCATTGTACAAACATAACACACATTATTCAAAAATCTCTCAGTTGATTCACCTGATATGAGGTTCTTCGACATCCACACAATAGTAAAAGCCGCCCATCCGGACGGCTTTTCCAAAATCAATTGTTCAGTTCGTTATACGCAACGGCAATTCCCGTGCCGACTTTCGCGTTGTGTTTGACGAGCGCGATGTTGGCGACCAGGCTCTTGCCCTCAGTGAGTTCCTTTACTTTGCCGAGCAGGAACGGTGTTGTTTCTTTGCCGGAAATGCCGTTTGCTTCCGCTTCCTTCAAAGCGTTCTCGATGATGCCGTTGATGAAGGCCGGGTCGAGTTCGTCATCTTCCGGGATCGGGTTGGCGATGACCGCTCCGCCTTCAAGGCCGAGGTCCCACTTCGCCTTCAGCATACCCGCCACTTCTTCCGCGCTGTCCGTGCTGATGCTGAGCGGGAAGCCGCTCTTGCGCGTAAAGAATGCCGGCAACTCGTCCGTGCCGTAGCCGACAACCGGAACACCTTTTGTTTCGAGGTATTCGAGTGTGAGGCCGATGTCGAGGATCGACTTCGCTCCCGCGCAGACGACGGCGACATTTGTCTTGCCGAGTTCATCAAGGTCCGCGGAAATGTCCATCGTCGTTTCGGCACCACGGTGCACGCCGCCGATACCGCCGGTCACGAATACCCGGATGCCGGCGAGATCTGCGCAGATCATTGTCGCTGCGACTGTTGTAGCGCCGAGTTGTTTCGTTGCAAGCAGATAACCGATGTCACGGCGGGATGCTTTTGCAACGTTGTCCGCGTTACCGAACATTTCAAGCTCGTCATCGGACAGGCCGATTTTGATCTTGCCGTCGATCAGTGCCATTGTCGCAGGGACCGCACCGCCATCGCGGACGATCTGCTCAACTTCACGTGCTGTCTGTACGTTCTGAGGGTACGGCATACCGTGGGAGATGATCGTCGACTCAAGCGCCACAATCGGCTTGCCTGCTTCAATCGCTTCTTTGACTTCCTTGGAAAATTCGAGATATTGTTTCATCGGAGTTCCTCCATTTCAGATTTAAGTTGTTGTGCCGAGAGCTCCGGGCGCACCGTTGCGCCTGAAGCGAGCGTCTTTCCCGCGTTCAGGAGCCCGCAGCGAATTCTGTCTTCAAAGGCCATGCCGGTCAGGTGCCCGTGGAGCACACCGGAAACGAACGCGTCGCCCGCCCCGGTCACATCTTCCACATGGACACCGCTGATTGCCGGGAAATGCCGGATACCGTCCGCGTTGCCTGCCATGACCCCTTTTGAACCGGCCGTCACGATTGCATTCACGACCCCTTTTTCCAATAAGAGCCGAACCGCTTCTTTCCAGGAAGCATCGTCGTTCACCGAAATGCCGGTATAGGCTTCCGCCTCGTCCCTGTTGCAGATAAACCAGGTGACACCGTCAAGATCGTCCGGCATCCGGTCCATCTTCGGCGACGACACCGGAACAATCGCGAGTTCAGTTCCGCTCTGACGGGACAGCTCCTGCACATGGGCGACGGTCTCCTTCGGGCAGTTCAGGTCGATCACGGCGAGCGCCGCTCCCTGAACGACCGGTGCATGGGCGTCGATGTATTCCGGTGACAGTTCGTCATACACGTCCATATCGGCCAGCGCGATTGCCATCTCACCGTCAGGGTCCAGGACAGCGGAATACGAGCCGGTCGTCCTCCCCGGAAGAAGCGCAGTGTGTGCGAGTTCCACATGAGGCGCGGTGGCCTGCTCAATGCGCTGCCAGTCAGCGTCATTGCCTGCGACCGTCAGAAGAGTCACCGGATGGCCAAGGCGTCCGATATTTTCCGCGACGTTTCGCGCCACGCCTCCGACCGAGGAGGTGACCGTCGACGGGTTGGATGTTCCCGCCTGTACGGATGCCTTGAGGTGGAACTTCCGGTCGACGTTTGCCCCGCCAATCGCGACGACGCGGTTTTCCTCAGAAAGGATATAAGCACGTCCCCGGATGATGCCGCGCCGCATCAGGCCGGATATCAGGTTCGCCAGCGCAGGCCTCGAGATTCCAAGCGTCTCTGCCATATCCTGCTGGGAAAGGTACGGGTTCCGCCGGATCAGCTCAACAATCGCCGCTTCTTTTTCATTCATCCCCCGCACTCCTTTCTTAATAACATTTGTTTATATTATAAACTTATGTCTGTAATTACGTCAAGTGTTTTAACAGCAAACAATTGTTTGAAATTCTAACCATCACTTGCCTACTTCACCATGCCCACTTCCTGTTTGAAAAAACCGTCCGGCCCCACGACCGGACGGTTCTTTATTCATTCATATTGGCCACGATGTCGATCAGCTGGAGATGATCTCTTGAGCGGACCGAATACACGACGTTCTCGGCCTGCCATTGCAGATTGTGCGCTGCAGCGCCATCACCCTTCATGTCGAATGTGCCGGCACCAACTTCCTGCGGGGCCGGCAGCCGCTTCTGTTCCAGCTTTTCAACAATATCCCGTGCCAGCTGCATCATCTCGTCCCCGGCTTCTTCACTGTTTCGCTGATGCACGAGGAATGACCATCGTCCTTCATGCCACACGAGATGGATGTTTCCGGCACCGGCATCCATATACCCGGTGATGCCGTAGCCAAGGTCGGCAGGCTGCCCCGTACCCATCTCGGGCTCATAATTGACGCCTGCCCGCGCGCCCTCTGCACTGTCAAAGACAATGGCATCCGCAATGAGATAAGGGGCCTGGTCCTCCAGCTGCGGATCGTCCACGGGAACAGGCTGATCCATCAGATAGTAATACACTTCATACCCTTCAGCATTCGCAGCCACCCTGGCGGTCAAATATTGGTCGCCGGTCTCCAGATCCCTCGGGAGCTTCGGTTCGGCCTCGGATTCCTGCATGACTCTTTCCCATACATCCGCCAGCACATCCTGCTTCACCTGTTCAGGGTCATCATTCGTCTGCGTCTCCTCCTGCCCGTCCGACGGCCCGCAAGCTCCGAACACCAGCAGGATAGCGACGGGCAGGGCGATCCAGCTTAACTTCGCCATCCTCATCCGCTCCTTCCCCGGAAGTCATTCCTTCTTTCCTTCTTCTTTACCCGTTCCGACCGGAATGAAAAAGACCCGCCCGGAATTCTTTCCGGACGGATCTCTGATTCATTCGATTAAGCTTCCAGGCCCATCTCTCCGCGCACGACTTCCGCGATGCGGCTGACGTAGCTGGCGGCCTCTTCTTCGCTCTGGGCTTCGACCATGACGCGCACGAGCGGCTCGGTGCCCGAAGGGCGGACGAGCACACGGCCGTTGCCCGCCATGTCTTTCTCGACTTCCGAGATGACCGCGGCGACTTTGGCGTTGTCCGTAACCGCATGCTTATCGGTGACGCGGACATTCACCAGTTCCTGAGGGTACATCTGGACATCCGATGCGAGGTCCGACAGCGTGCGGCCGGTCATCTTCAGGACGTTCACGAGCTGGAGCGCGGTCAGCAGGCCATCGCCGGTCGTGTTGTAGTCGAGCATGATGATGTGGCCGGACTGCTCGCCGCCGAGGTTGAAGTCGTTCTTTTTCATTTCTTCAACGACATAGCGGTCGCCGACTGCGGTCTTGACACTCTTCACGTCATAGTTTCCGATCGCCTTGTAGAACCCGAGGTTGCTCATGATCGTCGAGACGACCGTGTCCTTGTTCAGACGGCCTTCCTCTTTCAGGTGGCGCGCCAGGATAAACATGATCTGGTCTCCGTTGACGATCTGGCCGTTTTCGTCGACCGCAATCAGGCGGTCACCGTCACCATCGAAGGCGAGACCGATGTCCGCATCTTTTTCCCGGACGAACCCGGCGAGCACTTCAGGATGGGTCGAGCCGCAGCCGTCGTTGATGTTCAGGCCGTTCGGCGAAGAGCCCATCGACGAGATGTCTGCATCCAGGTCAGCGAACAGGTGCGTCGCGAGGGACGATGTGGCGCCGTGCGCGCAGTCGAGCGCAACGTGGATGCCCGTGAATTCCTCATCGACCGTCTGCTTAAGGTACTGGATGTACTTTTGCCCGCCTTCCTTGTAATCGGTGACCGTGCCGAGATGGGCACCGACCGGACGCGGCAGTTCATCGGTTTCCTTATCGAGAAGTTCCTCGATTTCCGCTTCCTGTTCGTCGCTCAGTTTGTAGCCGTCACCGCCGAAGAACTTGATGCCATTATCCTCGACCGGGTTATGTGATGCGGAAATCATAACACCCGCATCCGCGCTCATCGCGCGTGTCAGATAAGCGACGCCCGGCGTACTGATGACACCGAGGAGCATGACATCCGCCCCGATCGACAGAAGTCCCGCCACAAGGGCGTTCTCGAGCATCTGGCCCGAAATGCGTGTATCGCGTCCGATCAGCACCTGCGGTTTGTCGGATGCGTGTTTTGTGAGGATATATCCGCCGTAGCGGCCGAGCTTGAATGCAAGTTCAGGTGTCAGGCCTTCATTGGCGACACCGCGCACCCCGTCTGTTCCGAAGTATTTACCCATCATGACTCTCTCCTTCACTGTTGACGTTCAATAGTATTCAGGCAGTGGCGATGCGGACCGTGACCCGCTCCGGAGCCGGTTCGGCTTTGAGCCCGGACGGCCCGTCCACATGCACGACGAGCGAAGCTTCTCCTTCACTCATGCCGCCTGCATTGACGAATAGCTTAAAGTCACCGGATTTGGCGCTGTCCACGGCACTTTTGGGCCCCTGGATCTTGAGGGAGAGCGGCCCTTCAGGCTGGATGACCTCCCCGGTCTGCCCTTCCTCAAGACCCCGGACTTCCACTGCAAGCCCTTCAAGCGTTCCGGACGCCTCTTCATTGGCATTCCCTTCGCCTTCTGCGCCGCTGTTCTGGGCAGTGTCTCCGCCGCCGGATGTTCCGCCTGACGGGCTTTCCGGCTCTCCCGGTTCCGCTGGCGGTTCGGCATCGGCGACCTGCTCTTCCGTTTCATCCGGCGCTTCCGCTGTTTCCTCATCGCTGTCGTTGACCGTCGCCCGGATATCGACGTCGATCGAGCCGGGCGAAACCTTTGTCACGCCGGCCGGTTTTTTGAGTTCCACGGTCAATTTCCCGCTGGCGGTCACTTTTGAAACATCGACCGGGACAGGAAGCTCCCCGATTTCATCCAGGACGTTCCTCGGGCCGAACAGCTTGACGGACTCCGTCGCCGTGTTGATGGCATCGATGGTGACACCTTCCCCGGGGGTGCCGGACTGCTGAAGCGAGACAGGCACCGAGCGTGAATACTCGGAGATGTCGGCCTTGACTGTCACTTCCGCCGGCTCGATGAGGACATTCATTTTATTCAGATCGCGATCAAGCACGCGGACACTTGCCTGCTGTTCAAGAGGCCCGTCCACTCCGGGATCCGCCGTTACCGACGCCTTCACGAAGCTGATCGACTCGACTACGCTTTTGGCGCCGGTGACCATGACGGTTGACGGATCCGCCTCGAGTGAATTGATGACATGATTTTCCGCAAGCAGCCGTTCGTTCATCTCAGGATCGACCCTGAACTCCCGGCTGATCCGCTCCTCGATCACGACATCGACCGTATCGGGATCGATGGAGACCTCGAGCTTGTCGGAAATATTCTCAGTCTGCACGCGGACATTGTGCGCACCCATCGTGAGCGTGCGCAAGTCGACGAACAGTGTGAAGTCTTTGAGTGACCGTGTCGTGCGGACCAGGTTGCCCGGCCCTTCGATCGTCATGCTGACGGTCTCGGGCACGCCCGTGACAACGGTGTTTTCATCGTCGAAATACACTTCCACCGGTACATCCTTCAGGACGGCGATATCCGTCCCGCCGGCTGCACGGCTGCCCTGCTCTTCATCCGACTGCACAACGAAGAACATCAGAACGGCAAAGAACAGGGCGATGCCGCGGATAAACCACGGATTGTCCATGAACTTATCCATACTACTTCCCTCCCCGTTTCCGCTTGGAGGCGGCCTGCGGTTCAGGCGCGGGGCCGAACCACATTTTCCTGAGCAGTGTCTCGAACTCCTCAGGCGGCAGGTTGCGGTGAAGATCGCCGTTGCGCGTCAGGCTGACGGCACCCGTTTCTTCGGAAACGACAATCGTAATCGCGTCCGTCACTTCGCTGAGCCCCAGCGCCGCGCGGTGGCGCGTGCCGAGCTCCTTCGAGATGAACGGGCTTTCCGAAAGCGGCAGATAGCATCCCGCTGCGGCGATGCGGTTCTGCTGGATGATGACCGCCCCGTCATGAAGCGGGGTATTCGGGATGAAGATGTTGATGAGAAGTTCTGAAGTCAGCTCCGAGTTCATCGGAATGCCGGTCTCGATATACTCGGACAGCCCGGTCTCCCGCTCGATCGAAATCAGTGCGCCAATGCGCCGCTTTGCCATATAGCCGACCGACTTCGTAGCGGCCTCGACAAGACGGTCCCGCTCCTCTTCCTCCGCCAGGCTGCTCCTGGAAAACAGCTTGCCGCGCCCGATCTGCTCGAGCGCGCGCCGGAGCTCCGGCTGGAAGATGATGATGACTGCGAGGAACCCCCACGTCAGCACCTGCTCCATGATCCAGTACATCGTCGTCAGGCCAAGCTCCTTCGTGACAAACCAGGCGATGACGACGACGAACACACCTTTAAGCAGCTGGACAGCCTTTGTGCCCTTGATGATGGTAATCAGTTTATAAAGAACGTACCAGACCAGAAGAATGTCCAGGATATTCACCAGGGCTTCCACCCATGTCAGGTCCGTAAAACGCTCAAAGAACGCCACAGGCATCCCCGCCTTTTCTAAACGCTTGCATATCGAATAGTATACCATATCGTATGGTTCTCCCGCTCGCCTTAACAGCATCCTATTGATGTTGGAGACAGCTGTTGAAAGACGGGCGGAACGGTTCTGCTTCTCGGCGGGCCGGGCGGAAGCCGACAGTGCTGTCGCGCAACCGCGCTGTAACTATAGTACTATAATATTGTTTCATATTTCCTCATTTTAACTTATAATGATTCATGTATATTATCGGGACTTTAATTAAAGGTTCCGCTTCAAATCATATAACGGAGTGTGAATCATCATGAGGAACTTGGGCCGTTTCGAGTCGCTGAATGGCCAAACAGCCAGGAAGGACATTCTCGCCGGCATCACCGTCGGTATCGTAGCCATTCCGCTCGGCATGGCGTTTGCGATCGCTTCCGGAGTAAAGCCGGAATACGGTATCTATACGACAGTGATCGCCGGTCTTCTTGTGGCGCTTCTCGGCGGTTCCCGCTTCCAGATCGCAGGACCGACAGGCGCATTTATCCCGATCCTGCTCGCCATCGTCCTGGAGTACGGCTACTCGGACCTGCTTGTAGCCGGCTTCATGGCGGGGATATTCCTCGTCATCATGTCATTTCTGAAAATCGGGGACCTGATCCACTTTGTCCCGCGGGCGGTGACTATCGGATTCACCGCGGGAATCGCCGTCACGATCTTTACCGGCCAGATCGGCAACTTTTTCGGCCTCGAGGGCGTGGAGAGAAAGGAATTTTTCCACGAGAACATGTGGGAACTCCTGCGCAATATCGGCACATTTAACGGGTATGCGTTTCTGACCGCGGCAATCGGGCTCGCGGTCATCATCATCCTGCCCCGTATCGCACCGCGCGTCCCTCTTTTTCTGGCCGCCCTTCTGATTCCGACTCTCGTGTCGGTGCTCTTCTATCCCGGACACCTCCCGACAATCGGGACGGCCTATGGCGGTATTCCGCAGCAACTGCCGGAGTTCCGCCTTCCCGAAATCACCGGGAGCAAAATCCTCGAACTCTGGCAGCCGGCCCTGATCATCGCGGCGCTCGGTGCGATCGAGTCGCTGCTGTCCGCAGTCGTCGCCGATAACATGGCCGGAGGCAAAAAGTCTGCATCCAACCGCGAACTGTTCGGACAGGGAATTGCGAACATGGCCGCCCCGCTTTTTGGCGGGATCCCGGCGACCGGCGCCATCGCCCGCACCGCAACCAACATCCGGGCGGGAGCCGTCAGCCCGCTGTCCGGTGTCGTCCAGAGCGTATTTGTCCTGCTTGTCCTGCTGCTGTTTGCGCCGTTCGCCTCGCATGTGCCGCTCGCCAGCATGGCGCCGATCCTCATGCTCGTCGCCTGGAACATGAGCGGCCTGCGTTCGTTCATTAAGATTTCCCACCTGAAGACCGGCGACTCGGCTGTGTTGTGGGTGACGTTCCTTCTGACCGTCTTCGTCAACCTGACCGTCGGCGTCCAGGTCGGCTTCCTCCTCGCCGTTCTCGTCTTTCTCAAAAAGATGAGCGGCAAGCTGAAAGTCCGGCCGGCAGAGGCAACGCCGGATGACTATATCTACAGCGGCATCCCGAAGGAATCGTCGTTACGAACGGCCAGAGTGGAAGGCCCGCTCTTCTTCGGTACGGCCCAGGTGTTCGAACAAGAAATCGAGAAACTGCTGGAAACCCGCTCCGACGTCCTGATGCTGCGGCTCCACGGGCTCTCCGCGCTGGATGCGGGCGGCGTCGCAGCCCTCTCCTTTGCACATGACCTCGCCGAACGCCAGGGAGTGCGCCTCCTTCTCCAGGGCATCCCGGACGAGAAGAAAATCCTCCTGAGAAAAAGCGGTCTTTATGAAAAGATCGGTGCGGAGAATATGGTGAAATGAAGAAATCCGCCGACCCGGAATGGGGCGGCGGATTTTTTAGGTGTGTGTCGGACTCTGGACGTGGTGTCTGGTCTTTCGTCACTTCCCCTGATCGGTGCAATGAAAAACTGCAGGCAAAGCCTGCAGTCACAGAGCGCGCCCTACAGCGCGCTTGCCTTACTCTTCCTCATCACCGGCATCCGGGCCTTCAAAGACGGACAGGCCATCTTTGATGCCGGACTTGATCGTGTACCAGAGCCATTCGAAGGCCCGGTCGATTTCTTCGATCCGGCCGGATACGACGGCCGTGGAGGCCATATATTTGGAGCCGTTGATGACGGTGACGTCACCTTCGACCTCCCCTTCAATATGCAGTTCACCGTTTCTCACAAAAAGGTCACCTTCAACTTTTTCGCCTTCGGGGACGATGACTTTATTCCCCTCGATGACGAGGTTCGGCTGGGTGGACACAGCGAGCTGCCCGTCGGATGTATTAAAATTCGAGAACAGGGTAATCCCGGCAAGGAGCATGAACATAGCCACTGCGGCAAGCATCGGATGACGGCCGAACCAGCGGCGCAGGCCTGCACTCTGGCGCTCCTTCGGCAGCGAGGCCATAATGCGGCTGCTAAATCCTTCAGGTGCCTCGATGTGCGATGCGCTGCTCAGAAATGCGACCGAACGGCTAAGCTGGTCCATATGTTCCTGGCAGTCCGGACATTTCTCGAGATGCTCTTTCAGAATCTGCTCGTCCCGGCGGGTGATTTCCCCGTCCAGATAATCATGCATGTACTGGACAATTTCTTCCGGACACGGTTTCATCCCGGTTCCCTCCTACAACTTCTTCATTTGTTTCCTAAGGGCTTCTCGGCCCCTATGTATGCGTGTCTTCACTGTGCCCAGCGGCAGCTCAAGGATTTCGCTGATCTCCTGGAGCGGAAGTTCCTCGATGTAGCGCAGGACAATCGCCGACCGGTATTTGTCCGGCAGGCGGCTGATCTCATACTGGACCCGCTCCTGCTGTTCCATCTTCTCGACTTCCTCTTCCGGCAGCGGCGCATCATGGGCGAGGCTGGAGTAATGATCCAGCCCGTCGGTCCCCGGCACCGGTGCGTCAAGGAACGTATCCGGTTTTTTCTTGCGGATCCGGTCGATGCAGAGGTTGGTCGCGATGCGGTACAGCCATGTAGAGAACTTCCGCTTCTGGTCGAACGTGTGCAGGTTGATGTACGCCCTGATGAACGCCTCCTGCGCGATATCCTCGGCTTCATGCCGATTGCCCAGCATCCGATAGCATACTTGGTAAAGCCGGTTCTGATAGAGGGAAACGATTTCTTCGAAAGCCGACTGGTCCCCCTTCAGGACTTGTTTAATTCTTTTTTTGACGATGTCTTCCATTGTTCTCGATTTCCCCCCGCTTCATGCGGCTAATTGGTATACGGACGGGCGCTTCAAAGGGTTTCACTTTTTCTGTGAAAAAGTTTGAATTCAGAACACCCATGTCTTACCGTACACTGTAATCCCACTTATTGACTTCATTGTATCAAAGGAAAATCTAAAAATCTTGAAAAAGTACAAAACCGGTCCCCTTGGTCGGGAACCGGCTCAAAACGCCTTTAAATCAAGGTTTCGCCGAACAATGAGCCCATCAGGCCGACGGCGACGTCTGCTGTTTTATTGCGCTCATCGAGGATCGGATTCACTTCTACAAATTCAGCTGAAGTGATGCGTCCGACCGAGTGGAGCATTTCCATCGCCAGGTGGCTTTCCCGGTAGCTGAGGCCGCCCTGCACCGGAGTGCCGACACCAGGAGTGTAAAGCGGATCCAGCCCGTCCAGGTCAAGCGACAGGTGCACGCCGTCGACACCTCGATCTTCCAGATAGCGGATGGCATCCTGCATGATTGCTGTCATGCCGTCCCGGTCGATCTCATGCATCGTATACACACGGATGCCCTTTTCCTTTACCAGTTCACGCTCTCCCGGATCGATGGAGCGCGCGCCGATGACGACGATATTTTCCGGCTTCACCTTCGGCCCGCTGCCGATCGAGGTCAGGTCCCCGTGGCCGAGTCCCATCGCGACGGCCAGCGGCATGCCGTGGATGTTCCCGGATGGTGACGTCTCTGCTGTATTCAGGTCGGTGTGAGCGTCATACCAGATGACCCCGAGGTTGCTGTAGTGCTCGTTCAGTCCGGCCAACGTCCCGATCGCGATGCTGTGATCGCCGCCTAGGACCAGCGGGAAACGTCCGCCGCGGACCGTCTCAGACACCTTTTCGGCTAGTTTCCGGTTCCCTTCGGTGACTGCCTTCAGGTTCTTCAGGTTCGTGCCCGACACTTCGCGCGGCGCATCCATGTCGACCGGAATATCCCCTTCATCCATTACGATATGCCCCAACGCCTCGATCCGCTCCACGACACCCGCGTAGCGGATTGCGCTCGGCCCCATGTCTACCCCGCGCCGGCTCTGTCCGAAATCCGCCGGAACTCCGATGATGGAAATTTCTTTCTGACTGTTCATGCTGCATCCCCCTTTTCACATCTTGCTACTATTATGAATCGAAAGAGGCAGATGGCTCAACCGGACAAAGAATAGGATAATTATTCATCGGAAGAGTCAGTCTGTTCCGTTATAATGGTCGTGTACACCATGGAAAAAGGGGGAAATTCCAAGCATGATCATGGGACTGTATGAAGCCCATCTGCCGGTCAGTGACCTGGAACGCTCGCTTAAGTTTTACACCGGCCTCGGGCTGGAAATTGCACACACCCACGGAGAGGGGCTGGCCTTTCTGTGGATCGAAAAAGACAAAAGCTGGCTGGGTCTATGGCAATCTGAGAAAGTCGAATTGGACTATCACCCATCTATCCGGCACATCGCCTTCCAGGTATCGCTCGAGGGGTTGAAAGGTGCTGTCAGCTGGTTAAGAGAAAGGGGATACGAGCCAAGGGAGGCATTCGGATTTGGTCCGGACGAACCGTTTGTGATGCCACAAGAGGACTATGCCCATGCCAAGATCCACTTTAACGACCCGGACGGCAACAGCCTGGAGTTCATATGCAAGATGGACAATCCGAACAAGCTGACGGAACGGATGACACTGAGCGAGTGGGAAAAGCTGAACACATAATAAAAGCCTGTATCTGAGGAGGCGCCTCCTCCCAGATACAGGCTTTTTTCGGTCTCAGCACCGGACATATCTTCGCTTGAATCCGAGCCTTCCTTTGTCCAGGTCCTTCCGGATGTTTTCGGAGGCGTTCAGGAAACTGCTTTTCTTGTTGGGCCGCTTCATCTCGACGGTGCCGACTTCTCTTGCGGTTTCGAGCGCCTGTTCACTAAGCGGACGGTAAGAAATCCCTACCGTATACAGGAAGTAGTTCATCGCCGCTTTTGTCCGTTCCGGCGCATCATGAATCTCGTTTTTCACGGCTTCCATCATCCAGGAAAGCTTGTCCTCGGAGAATTCATCGTCCTTACGGCTGCCGAGCAGCCAGCAATAGCAGCTCCAGCCCGCCGACATCTTGAGCTCCTCGCCGCTCGCAATCCACTTGTCGGCAATGTCCTGTGCCAGAGGTGACTCGGACAAAGTGACGGCCACCACATAGTCGGACAGCATATAGAAATATGCTGCATCAATCCAGCGGTCAAAATCAGCTTCCGTCATGGCTTTAGGATCGGCAATGACCCCGGCAAAGTACATGGCATCATAATTACCCGTTGCGTACAGTTCCTCCGCCAGGGACTGGTTGATCTTGATCTTTTTCGACATCGGTTTCATCGCACCGGTCGCCACGCCGAACAGCGGCTCATGCGCTCCGTTGGACAAGTATATCTTTTTCGTACGTTCCTTGCCCAGGGATTCCAGCTCCTGCATCACTGTTTCAAAATCCATATTGGATGACTCCCTTCCGGCCTGCATTATTTTCTTCAAGTCTTTTCCAGATTGAACTTGTGAGTTAAGTTATAAATACCATGATAAAGGAGATGGGATCATTGACCAACATGGGCGACCTTTTAGTCATCACTTTTTATCTGGCAGTTGCAGCAGGCATCATTGCCGCTGTTGTGCTGTTCAGCCGTTCTCGCAGAAAACGGAAAGAGCAGTTGAACAGAATCGAAGCCAAATTAAATAATCTGACCGGGAAATGAAAACCGGCATGCCTCCTTTTACGGATGGTATGCCGGTTTCTTCAATCCCTGTCCATCAGCCGCTCCAAGTGCCGTTTCACTTCCGGCCATTCACGGTCGATGATCGAGTAGAGGTGGACGTCGCGCGGGTTGCCGTTGGAGCGGATGCGTTCGTTCCGCATGACGCCCTCCAGCTTCGCGCCAATCCGCCCGAGCGCTTTTTGCGACCGTCCGTTTTCCGAGTCGGTCTTGAACTGCACGCGGATCATGTCCATTTCCTCGAAGCAATGGCGGAGCAGCAGGTACTTCGATGTTGTGTTCACATGGGTCCGCTGGTATTCCTTGCCGTAGAACGTGGAGCCGATTTCGCACAGCTTGTTGAACGGGTCGATGCCGAAGATCCTCGTTGTTCCCATCACGTCTCCGGTCTCTGCACTTTCCACCGCGAACGCCAGGCAGCTGTCCCCGGTCTCCATCGCGATAATTCCCGTTTCAAGCCACTGGTCAAAACGCTCTTTCGTCTCGACCTGATTCAGCATAAAAAAGAAAATATCCGGTGAATACAATTCCCAGAGCGCATCGAAATCTCCGCGCTCCAGCGGCCTGAGCCTGACACCATTCAACTCGAGAACCTTCACGCTGCCACCTCGCTCTTTAGATTAAGCTTATGCTTCCGTCCTGAAGGTTGTCTCTGTCACAGCCGGCTGTGTCTCCGTGATCACTTCGCCGTTCCGGACCGACAGGAGAACCGGTGCCTGCGTGCGGACCGCTTCGTATTCCGAGTCGGCATTGATGACGATAAGGTTGGCCGGGTTGCCTTCCTTCACACCGTATTCTTCGTCGCCGAGATGAAGCGCCTTCGCCCCGTTGACGCTGACCAGGTCAAGCGCCTTCACGATGTGCGCGTAGTCGGTCATGTGGCAGGCGTGCAGGCCTGCGTCGACGACGCTCATCAGCTCGCCATTGCCAAGCGGATACCACGGGTCCACAATCGAATCCAGCCCGAAGCAGACGTTGATGTCTTCAGCCAGCATCTCCTTGACCCGGGTCACACCGCGGCGGACCGGATGGGCGTCAAAACGGCCCTGCAGATGCAGGTTCGCCTTCGGCAGCGACACGAAATGGATACCGGCCTGCTTCAATGTCTGGAACAGCTTGTACGTATAGGCGTTGCTGTAGGAAGCCATCGCGGTCGTGTGGCTTGCCGTCACCCGGTCGCCCATGCCGCGGCGGAGCGCTTCGCCCGCCAGCACTTCCAAGTAGCGGGACTGGTCATCGTCGATCTCGTCGCAGTGGATGTCGACCAGCTTTCCATACTCCTCCGCAAGATCAAGCGCTCGGATCACCGACTTGACACCTTCTTCACGGGTGAGCTCGTAATGCGGAATGCCGCCGATGACGTCCGCACCCATCTCGATCGCGCGGATCAGAAGCTCTTCGCCGTCCGGCTTCGTGTACAGCCCTTCCTGAGGAAACGCAACGAGCTGGAGGTCTACCCAAGGCTTCACTTCTTCCTTGACCTCAAGCAGGGCTTCCATGCCCTTGAGTGTCGGGTCACTGACATCGACATGCGTCCGGACATGTTGGATGCCGTTCTTTACCTGAAGTTCGATCGCCCGGAGTGCGCGCTTTTTCAGGTCATCCTTTGTTTCATTCAGAAGCTGTTTGCGCTCTGCCCAGATCTCGATTCCCTCGAAGACGGATCCCGACTTGCTCCAGCGCGGCGTCCCTGCCGTGAATACGTAGTCAAGATGGATATGCGGTTCCACATACGGTGGCAGCACCAGCTTGCCTTCCAGATCCCTTACTTCCTTCCCTGACAAGTTCGCTTCTCCGGCAGCAGCCACAGACCGGATTTGTCCATCCTCAATATCGATTGTCCACAGCCCTTCCTGGCCATACAGCTTCGCGTTATTCAGAATCAACGTCGAATCCCCCTCTCAAATGTCTCATATTCATTATAGCAATCTCGCACAGGTAATCCCGCCTGACCCCTTCAGACAAGCCTTCCCATTAAACGGCAGTCATACACCGATGTTTTAAGGGTATGAAAAGGGGTAGATACGTCGGACGGAAAGGGGGGATGCCGGTGTTCGGACTTCAGGATCTGATTTCATTGGTCATCTCGGCATTTATCATCCTGCCGGTGGTCATCTTCTTGCGCGAGCTCGGCTATGTGATCACGAGCGCGGTCTTCGGTGTGGTAAACCCGCGCCTCACAATCGGGTCGGGGCCGCGCGTCTTCAAGTTTTGGATTTTCGATGTTCGCAGATATTATCACCTGTACAGCTGGTTCTCCTATGATGACCTAAAACGCAAAGGCAAATTCGTTTACGTGCTTATTTACGCGGGGCCGATCCTGATCAACCTGGTCCCTGCATTGGTCCTGAATGCCTTGATCGCGAACGATGTCATCACGGAATACGTGACCTTCTGGAACCGCTTCCTGTTTTATCAGTTCTATTATGTGCTGTTCGACGTCGTTCCGATGAAAACGATCAACGGCATGCCGAACAACGGCATGGTCATCTATGAGATGCTCCGCTACGGCAAGCGCGTCGACTACAATACCGATCCATTCATCCCCTCTACCACCGAGGTCGAGGAGGAGTATCAGGAGGAGATGGAGGAAATCGAGGAGCAGATCGAGGAGATGGAAGAAGCTACAGAGGAAATGAATGAAGCCGATGATGGTCAGGAAGTCAGGCGGGACAGCAAGGAAGACGAAGAGGATCGAAAGGAACGCAAGATGGGCGGGATGGAGAATTCATAAAGAAATACGAAAAAACGCCTTCCCGCTGCCGGGAAGGCGTTCCGTTATGAGCCATGCAGGGCTCGAACCTGCGACCCTCTGATTAAAAGTCAGATGCTCTACCAACTGAGCTAATGGCTCATGAAAATAAAAAAATGGCTGGGGTAGCTGGATTCGAACCAACGAATGACGGAGTCAAAGTCCGTTGCCTTACCGCTTGGCTATACCCCAACGCTATGAAGTGTTGCCTTTTTAATGTTACCCGGGAACGGGCATTTTAAACATAAAAAGTGGTGGAGGGGGGCAGATTCGAACTGCCGAACCCGAAGGAGCGGATTTACAGTCCGCCGCGTTTAGCCACTTCGCTACCCCTCCGTATATGACCCCTACGGGATTCGAACCCGTGTTACCGCCGTGAAAGGGCGGTGTCTTAACCGCTTGACCAAGGGGCCGTGTCTCAATCGGACAACGTTTATATTAGCAAAGAAAAACTGACCATGCAACCCATTTTTTGAAGTCGGAATATTTATTTTTGGATCGGTTTTATCGTCTGCGTTTTTCGCGGTATTCAGCGATGCTTCTCCACTATATCGCAACGTTTTACTCATATGGCAACGTCTCAACTTAGTATGTCAACGTCTCATCTTGTTATGGCAATGTCTCAACCGATTAACGCAACGTCTCAGCTCATTACTGCAACGTTTCCCTTTTCTCCAACTCCAAAACCCCGCGCGCCGGCGGGGCTTTGCGTATTCCTTATTTAACAGCAGGCGGTCCGAATTTACCGGCCTGGTAGTCGAAGAAGGCCTGGCGGATCTCGTCTTCGGAATTCATGACGAACGGGCCATGGGCGACGACGTTCTCACGGAGCGGGACGCCGGAATAGATTAGCGCGCGGGTTCTGCTGTTGGCGCGGATTTGCAGCTCGCTTGGCACTGACTCCTCCCCTTCTTCATTGAAGGTGAGCGTGGCGATATCCGTCTTGGACAAGGCGGTGCCTGATTCTCCCGCTGCCAGATCTCCCGCCAGCACATAGAGGAAGGCGTTGTGATTTTCCGGCAGGACATGCGTGTACTCGGCGCCTGCATGGAGTGAGACCTCTGCCATCGTGATCGGCACGAGGCTTTCCATCGGTCCTTTCACTCCGGCGACGTCACCGGAATAAACCCGGATCGAGCCGCCGTCCAACTCGGCAACCGGCGCGTCTTCCACGCGGATATTCTGATAGAAGGAATCGGACCCCTTCAGCCGCTCCGGCAGATTCAGCCAGAGCTGCAGCGTATGGATCAGATCGTTCTCGTACGCCTCCTCGGCATGGCGGGCGCCGGACCCGGCGTTCATATACTGCACGTCTCCTGCGTCCAGCACCGAATAGCCGCCGGCATTGTCGATATGCTCGAGCCGGCCGTCGATCACGTAGGTGATCGTCTGGAAACCGCGGTGCGGATGGTCGGAGAACGTCCCCCGCTTGAACCAGTCTTCCGCCATGACAATAAACGGATCGAACGACTTCTCCTGCCCCGGCGGCAGCACCCAGCCCTGCTGGACATGCGGGAAGCCGGGGTTCTGATAACGCACCCGCCAATGGTCTTTTATATCACGCTGGAAATGTTGCATCGAAATCCCTCCCTGGTGTTTCCATCTTACTCCTTTGCGGATGGTAGAATGGAGAGAATTGCTCATAAGGGGGAGATCGGATGAATCCAGCTTTATATAAGGCAGCTTTGGAACGGATCAGCGGACTGTTCGGCGAGGACGCGACCGGGCACGACGTCCACCATACGCTCCGGGTGTACCGGATGGCAATGAGGCTCGCGGAAGCGGAACGTGCCGACCGGGAACTGGTAGGGCTCGCTGCGATGCTCCATGATGCGGACGACCCGAAATTGTTCGGCACCGGCAACGGGCTGCCGAACGCGCGGGCGTTCATGGATGAACAGGGAATTGCGACCGTCCAGGCTGAGACTGTCTGCACGATTATCGGCGAAGTCTCCTTCAGCAAGAACGGCTCAAAGCGCCCATCGACCATTGAGGGAATGGTGGTCCAGGACGCCGACCGGCTGGATGCGATCGGCGCCATCGGAATCGCACGAACATTCTCCTTCGGCGGCAACCGGGGACAGGCGATCCATGACCCGGACCGCGACACAGGCACTTCCATCGCCCATTTCCACGAAAAGCTGCTCAAGCTGAAGGATCTGATGAACACGGATGAAGCCAGGCGGATCGCGGAAGAAAGGCACCGGTATATGGAGGCGTTCCTTGCTGAGTTTCATGATGAATGGGACGGGAAGCGCTAATTAAGAGAGGCATCATCCAAAGCGAATCGGATGATGCCTATTTTAGTGAAAGTGACGATTGGCGGCTCGAAAGTGACGAATCGGCCCGTGAAAGTGACGAATCGCGTCTTGAAAGTGACGATTCACGTCCTGAAAGTGACGAATGCACATCTCACTGCGTCCGGGTTCAATTAGGCCGACATCTTCAATTTCTTTGCAAAATAGTTCCCCAGGGACTGGATGATCTGCACGAGTACGATCAGGATAATGACGGTGCCAAACATGACCGGCAAATCCCATTGCTGATAGCCGTATCTGAGTGCCAGGTCACCGAGTCCGCCTGCCCCGATCACACCCGCCATTGCAGTGGCGCCGATCAAACCGATTAAGGCAATGGTCATGCAAAGCAAGATTCCCGGTCGTGCTTCCCTCAGCATGATCCTGATGACAATTTGAAAACGTGAAGCTCCCATCCCTCTATACGCCTCGATGATTCCATAATTGACTTCCAGGAAAGCTGTTTCAACGAGTCTGGCAATGTATGGGGCAATATAGACGATGAGCGGTACAATGGCCCCCCGGATCCCGATGGAAGTTCCGACTATCAGCTCCGTAAACGGGATGATCGCAAGCATCAAGATGATAAACGGAAGCGACCGGATAATGTTGACGATTGTGTTTAACAATTGGAAGATCCATTTGTTGGGGTATAAATGATTCGGCCTCGTAACGACCAGCAGGACCCCCAGAGGAATTCCGATGATGGTCGCAATGACCAGCGAAACAATGACCATGACAAGCGTCTCGTATAAAGAGATGCCAAACAACGGAGCCAGCTCATCCATTCGATCCAACATGGCTATACCAATACCTCCTTAGGCTTCCCGCTGATTTCCCTGATGACTTCCACACGGTATACCTTTTCTTCGAGGTAAGAAATGGCCTGTTTTAATTTGTCGGCATCACCCGATAGATGTACGAACAAAATCCCCAGCGGCGTTCCCTTTAAATACGTAATGGAACCATGGACGATATTTGAAGTGACGGAGTAGCTGGAAGCCACCTCACTCAAAACGGGATCCAGAGCCGAATCCCCGCGGAATGCCAGCCGCAGAATATAGGATGGGTCATCTCCCCGCAACGCGGACAGCATCTCCTCTGTAATCATGTTTTCGTAAACGTTCCCTACAAAATGATTGGTCGTTTCTTGAACAGGATTGCTGAAAATATCGAGCACAGTCCCCTGTTCAACGATTTCTCCCTTTTCCATAACGGCAACCCGGTCACAGACTTTTTTAATGACATCCATCTCATGGGTAATCAAAACGATGGTCAGACCGAGCTTTTTATTAATATCCAGCAGCAATTTCAAAATGGAATCCGTCGTTTTCGGATCTAAAGCAGATGTTGCCTCATCGCACAGGAGGATATCCGGATCCATCGCCAACGCCCGGGCAATCCCAACGCGCTGTTTTTGCCCGCCCGAAAGATTGGCCGGATATTGGTTCGCCTTATCTTCCAGACCAACAAGCAACAGTAAATCTTTAACCTTTTTATTGATCTCCTGTTTCGACACACCATTCATCCGCAAGATCTCAGCTACATTATCAAATACGTTATAGGAGGAGAGTAAGTGAAATTGCTGAAAAATGATGCCGATCTTTTTCCTGACATTCCGCAATTCCCTTTCCTTCAGGGTCAGTAAATTTCTCCCATTGATCGACACCTCACCGGATGTCGGTTCTTCGAGAAGATTAATGATCCGGAGCAGCGTGCTTTTGCCCGCTCCGCTGAATCCGATGATCCCGAAGATTTCCCCTTCATTAATCTCAATATTGATGTTTTTCAACGCATCCACTTTTGTTTTTCGATCATGAAACGTCTTGCTGATGTTTTTCAGTTCAATCATTGCATTTCCCCCTATTCATCCAGTTGGAAAGGGTCGTCTGTCACAACAATCACGTTTTCATATCTCTCTTCTATAAACTCTTTTACGGCATCCGAATGGTACAATTCCGTAATTCTTTTATAATCAGGGTCGTCTTTGTCCTCTTCCTTGGCCGCAACCACCATCGGGAATTCCATGCCGGTCTCCAGATAGATCGCTTCTTCCAATGGATTGATCCCCTGATCGATCGCATGTGTGCTTGCCACGACGCCCGCATCGATGCTGCCGAGTGTGCGCAGCATAAGTGGCCCTTCTATTTCCGTGAACTTGAATTTCTTGGGGTTCTCCTTAATATCCTTCATCTTCGGGAGCCCGCCTGTCTGCTCTACCTGGAGCAATTCCACCTCTTCATACAGAAGGAGGGAGCGGCCGACATTCACGGGATCATTGATCACGCCCAATGTTGCGCCGTCAGGTATTTCATCAAGACTCTCGTATTTTTCGGAGTAAATCCCATACGTACTATTGTAAGTCGTCCCGACTATCGCGAGGGCATCCTTACGATCCTCGATATAGTTCTCCAGGAACTGCTTGGTCTGGAACATGTTCAGTTCCAGCTCTCCGCTGCTTAAAGCCCGATTCGGCGTGATGTAGTCATTAAATTTAACCACTTCCAAATCGATGCCTTCCTTTGCAGCTTCTTCCTTCACTATTTCTGTGATTTGCTCCGGAGGCCCGCCGGTCACGCCAATTTTTATGGTCCGTTCTTCACTATCTTCGGAAGCAGTTGAACTTGAACAACCGGCAAGGAATAGTGAAACTGCAATAAGTGTCCACCATTTTTTTCTCATGATATGGCCCTCTTTTCTATTCAGCCCAGTCTGGACTTTTAATATTGTTCCCGCGTCTCTTGATTCAGGAATAGGGTCATCAACAAAATCAGTACACTTTCCGGACAGCTTACTTAGGGAGGTCAGTTCCCTGTTGCAACTGATGCTTCCTCCGCCCGATCCACTTCCAGCGCCTTCAGCTCACGGCGCAGGATCTTGCCGGAGATGACCGTTTTCGGCAGCTCTTCCATCACTTCAATCTCGCGCGGAGCGGCGTGTGCGGCGAGGCCCTGCCTGACGAATATACGGATGTCTTCGAGCAGCTCGGCCGACTCTTTGAAGCCCGGGCGGAGCGTAATGAATGCCTTGACGATTTCTCCGCGGACCGGGTCGGGCTTGCCGATGACGCCTGCTTCGGCGACGGCCGGGTGCTCGATCAGCTTGCTTTCGACTTCGAATGGGCCGATGCGTTCGCCTGAGGAGTTGATCATGTCATCGTCGCGGCTCTGGAAGAAGACGTAGTCATCCTCGTCCTGGTAGGCAAGGTCGCCGGACAGGTACCAGCCTTCGTATTTGAAGTAGGCGTCAAATCGGTCTTTGTTGCCCCAGATTTCCTTCATGAGGCCGGCCCACGGGGTCTTGATCGCCAGCTGGCCGACTTCGCCGCGAGGCAGTTCCTGTCCGTTTTCGTCCAGGATGCCGACAGTGATGCCCGGGAACGGTCGGCCCATCGAGCCGGGCTTAATCGGCTCGGCCGGCAAGTTCACGATCAGGTGCCCGCCGGTCTCGGTCATCCACCACGTGTCGTGGATGCGGACGCCGAGTTCATTCCACGCCCAGTAGATGACTTCCGGATTCAGCGGTTCGCCGACGCTCAGGATGTGGCGGAGCGATGACAGGTCGAACTGCTTGAGCGCATCTCCCTTGGAGAGCAGCATCCGGAAGGCGGTAGGCGCGCTGTACCAGATCGTCACGCCGAATTCCTCGATGAGGCGGTACCAGTCTTCAGCCTTGAAGCGGCCGCCCTGGATGATGACTGTCGCACGGTTGAGCCACGGCGCAAACAGGCCGTAGACGCTGCCTGTCACCCAGCCCGGGTGGGACGTGCACCAGTAGACATCGTCGTCCTTCACATCAAGCACCCATTTGCCCGACACGTAGTGGTGGGACACGGCGCGGTGCGCATGGAGGACACCCTTCGGCTTGCCGGTGGAACCGCTCGTATAGTGGATCAGCATGCCGTCTTCCGGCCCGACCCATTCGGTCAGCTCCTCACCCGGAACCGTTTCGATTTCCTCTGCTTCGATCTCATCGTCGTACAAAACCGTTTCAAGCGACGGGATCTCTTCCCGTGGGACGCGCTTGCCGAGTTCCCGGTCCGTGATCAGGAGCGTGCCGCTACAGTCGTTGATCCGGTCTTTTACCGCTTCTTCCATGAAGGCTTCGAACAGCGGGCCGGCGATGGCGCCGATCTTGATGACCGACAAAATGGCTATATAGCATTCCGGTGTTTTCGGCAGGAAAACGAATACGCGGTCGCCTTTTTTCACGCCGTGCTTTTTCAGCACCCGCGCATAGTGGTCCGTCTTTTCCTTCACCTCGCGGAAAGTCAGAGACCGCCGCTCGTCCCCGTTGGCGTAATGGAGGGCGATTTTGTCGCCGTAGCCTTCGTCGACATGGCGGTCGACCGTGGCGTATGCGGCGTTTACTTTTCCGGCTTTCCAGAACAGCTCGCCCGATGCATCTTCCCAGGTGAATGTGTTCCGGATCTCGTCATAGTTTTCAAGGTTATAGTTGCCCGGCAGCGGTGCCAGGATCTTTTCTTTTACGATTGTCATGCTGTCTCCTCCTTATCGGGACCGGCTCAGGTCCAGGCTCTCCAGTATGTCCGTCTTCAGTTCCGCAAGCCGGGTGCTGCCGCGCGGTCTCGGCCGCGGCTCCCCGACATTGATTTCACTCACGATCTCTCCCGGCCGTCCGCGCAGGATGACGATACGGTCGCACAGATAAAGCGCTTCGTCGATATCGTGGGTGACGAGCACCATCGTCGTGCCCGCCTCTTTCCAGATGTCGAGCAGGAGGTCCTGCAGCTGCATCTTCGTGAAGGCGTCCAGCGCGCTGAACGGTTCGTCCAGAAGCAGGACCTCGGGGGAAGTAACGAGCGCCCGGGCGATCGCGACGCGCTGCGCCATGCCGCCTGACAGCTCTTTCGGATACAGGTTCTCGCTGTCCCCCAGCCCGACTTTCCTGAGGATTTCACGCCCTTTTGCCTCTTTGTCCCCGGTCTTGCCGGACAGTCCGAATGTGACGTTTTCCAGTACGGTCAGCCACGGGAACAGCCTCGGCTCCTGAAAGATGAACCCCGCGGACTCCTGCACGCCGTCCACCAATTCGCCGTTTAGCCGGATCTCTCCGTCATAGTCTCCGTCCAACCCCGAAATCGCCCGGAGCAGCGTGCTTTTTCCGCAGCCGCTCGTGCCGAGAAGGCCGATGATCTCGCCCTCCCCCGCGGACAGGCTGACGTTCCGCACCGCTGTCTGGCCGTCGAATGTGCGACCGACGTTTTTCAGTTCAAGTGTCATGGCCGAGGCCCCCTTTTTTACGAATTAACTGCGCGGTCCTGGTAGTGCAGGGCGCGCTCTTCGATGATTTTCAGGATCCAGTCGGACAGCTTGCCGATGACGGCGAACAAAATGATGCTCGCGATGATCGTCTCGGGCGACAGCGTGTTCTGGCCGACGACGAGCAGGTAGCCAAGCCCCTGGCTTGCGCCCATCAGTTCCGCCGCGACGACGAACATCCAGCCGAGGCCGAGCCCGCTCCGGAGCCCGGTCAGAAACGACGGAAGCGCCGCCGGAAGAATGACCCGCGTAACCAGCTGATAAGCGTTCAGGCCGTACATGCGGCCGACCTCGATCAGCTTCCGGTCAACGCCGGCTATGCCGCTCACCGTGTTCAGATAAACCGGGAAAAACACGCCGACAGCGATCATCGTCACCTTGGACGGTTCGCCGATCCCCATCCAGAGGATGAACAGAGGCACCCATGCAAGGGACGGAATCGAACGGAAAGCCTGGATAGTCGGGTCAAGCACATGCTCCGCCTTCTTGTAGAATCCGACGACGGATCCGAGCACGACCGCTACAAGCGCCCCGATCAGGAAGCCTGCGAACACCCGGTAGACCGTGATGCCGGCATGGCTCCAGAGGGAACCGTCCTGCGCCATGCCGGTGATGGCCGACAAAATCACGCTCGGCGCCGGCAGCTGGTAGGACGGGAAGACCCCCGCCCGGCTGAGCGCCTCCCATACGATGATGAGGGCGAGCGGCAGGATGCCGCCGAGCAACACTTTCTGGGCGCCAGCTGTTTTGGCGTTTGCTTTACCCTTAGTCTGCCGGCTTGTGCCGGGAATTGAGATCGCCTGTTTTACCATGTCCGGTCACTCCTCTCCGATCGCATTTTCGGCGAATGCCGGGTCAATCAGTTCATCGGTCAGTTTCTTTACACCCGCGTCCGGCTTGATGACTTCGCCTTCCTGGAGGATCCTCCCGGCTTCGATCAGGGCTTCACGCTGTGCATCGCCCGGAACCGGTTTGGAGAAATCATTGCGTTCCATCTGGATTTCCGCGACTTCAAGCGGGATCTCCGCCTCTTCCGCAAGCAGTTCTGCAGCCTCTTCCGGGTTGTCGAGCACCCACTGGCGCGCCTTCTCGTAGGCTTCGATCACCCGCCCGACATGCTCAGGATACTTTTCTGCGAAATCTTCACGGACATTCAGGAAACTGTAGGTGTTGAAGTCTTCATTGCGGTAGAACAGTTCCGCACCAGACTCCACTTCGAGCCGCGCCATATGCGGGTCAAGGCCCGCCCATGCATCGACCGCGCCCGTCGTGAGGGAGCTTGCACCGTCGCTGTGCTGAAGGTTCACAATTTCCACGTCATCCGCTGACAGGCCGGCTTCATCGAGCGCGCGCAGCAGGAAGATGTATGGGTCCGTGCCGAGCGTCGCCGCGACTTTCTTGCCCTTCAGGTCTTCCACGCTCTCGATCCCGGAATCCGGATCTGTGACGAGTGCCGTCCATTCCGGCTTCGAGGCGATGTAGACGTTTTGGATCGGTGCGCCGTTCGCCTTGGACATGAGTGATGCCGCTCCGGCCGCCGAACCGAAGTCGACACTGTTGCTGTTGAGGAATTCCAGTGCCTTGTTGCTGCCCTGGCTGAATGCCCACTCGACCTTGATGCCGTCTTCCTCAAATTCCTCTTCCAGCCAGCCGAACTTTTTCAAAACAAGGCTGGTCGGCGAATAATGCGCGTAGTCCACGCGGATCTTCTCCGGATTGCCGTCTTCTTCCGCGTTGGATGACGAGCATCCCGCCAGTGCCAATAGTGCCGCCGCTGCCAGTCCAAGCAGTTTGATTTTCGTGTTTTTCATGTTGTCCTCTCCCCTTCATCCGTATGTATCCCGCTGTCTTTTGCATTGAAAAACGCCCTCTTCTAAGAAGAGAGCGCGGGTTTTCCGTCCTCTTCTTATCTCTTGGGAATTGCTTCCCACAGGAATTAGCACCTTTCCAGACATTGTCTGGTGGTTGCCGGGCATCGTCGGGCCAGTCCCTCCGCCGCTCTTGATAAGAATTCGTTATTCAGTTTTGATGGGATTCTAAAAGCCTCCCTGAGTGATCAGAGAGGCCGACTGTCCCGTACTCTCTTATCTTCCCGGACAAACGGATGTCCGGCTGGATGTGGCACCTTTCAGGCATCGCCTGAAGGTTGCCGGGCTTCATCGGGCCAGTTCCCTCCGCCGCTCTGGATAAGATTATTTTGATTTGATTGACATCTTACAGGATGAATTCCAATTGGTCAACTCAAGTTTCACAAATGGTCCAATAGTCAGGAATCCGGGTCTTTGGTCGGGTCAAGATAATTTCCCCCTGGCCTCGACCAGCATCTCATCCACGGCTTCATCCCCTGAGACAAGCCAGGCGCGCTCGTGCAGGTTACACACCGGGCAGATATGGTTTGGGATGATCCGGACCTTGTCGCCAATCTCAACCTGGCGGCTGAATCCTTCGTTGTAGATGATGGCATGCTCGTCGAACACGCCGTCGACGAACACATCGTCGAACTCCTTGATCTTTCCGAGTCCCTTGGTGGCCGTGATGCCGGCTGTCCGGGTCTGGGCGGTGATGCCTTTCGCCCCGACATCGGTGATCACCCTCTCGCGGGTCGGCTTGCTGATGACAGTCGTCAGGACCGTGGCGGCACAGCGGTCGTAATGGCCGAGCACATTTGACTGGGAGGCGTCCATGAACACATACGTGCCGGGCCGGATCTCCGTGATGCCTTTGGGGATATCGAAGCCGAGCAAAAACGGCGGTGTGGAGCCGATGCTCACGGTTTCAGGCTCCATCCCCTCATCCCGGGCGGTTTCCGCGAACCGCAGCGTCCTCGCCGAGGCTTCCTCAAACAGCTCCAGGCACTGCTCTGCGTTTTCCGCCTTGTACGTATGCCCGTCATGGGAAAACACCCCGAGGAAACGGACATGTTCACTGTTGCGGATCACTTCAAGCAGCTCCCGAAAACCGCTTTCTTCAATGACCCCCGAGCGCTTTTCACCGACTTCGATTTCCACGAGCACCTGCGCCGGCTTTTGTGCGCCACTAAATACTTCTTCAATCTGTCTGATCTGGACGGGGCTATCAACCCCGAATGAGACATTAATGGACTCAGCCAGTTTCCGAACCCGCTCGAGCTTCGGCTTGCCGACGACCTGATTGGCGATGAAGATATTATTCATCCCGCGCGCGGCCATCACTTCCGCTTCGCCGGTTTTGGCGACGGTGATGCCTGATGCGCCCGCTTCCTTCTGCAGCTTGGCCACGTATGGCATCTTGTGGGTCTTTGTATGGGGCCGCAGTTTCACACTGTTCGAATCGGCGTACGCTTGCATTGAGCGAATGTTCTCCAGAAGAATTTCTTGGTCTACCAGCAGGGCCGGTGTGTCCAGTTCAAAGTAGTTCAAATACCCTTCCCCCTTTTTATTTGAATAGTCTATTAACATTGTCTCGCAAATATGTAGCCCTTGGCAATGAAGCGGTCCGGACTGTTACAATTCCTTATAAGGCACGGCCAGCAAACCTTAAGGGGGATTCACAAATGAGAGAAACGGCATTGGGGATCAAAGCGGGGGATGTGATCCGCTTTGAGCGGACATTCACCAAGGAAGACGTGGAGCTGTTCACGAAAGTCTCAAAGGACGAAGGCGACCATCACGTGCAGCCCGACGAGCTCGACCGGCTCATCGTCCAGGGGCTGCTGACGGCGACGCTGCCCACGAAAGTCGGCGGCGACAACAATGTCCTCGCCCGCACGATGAATTTCGAATTCTTCCGGCCGGTATTCACCGGAGATACGATAGTTTGTGACGTCACCATTGAACAGCTGGATAAGAAGGACGAACGAAAAACCGCCATATACGCAACATTCCGCTGCGACAACCAGCACGGCAAGCAAGTGCTCGGCGGGAGTTTTGGTGGAGTGATTTTGACGGGGGAATGAGGTTCGGGGGCATTGCGTGAAAGTACACGAAGGGGCCGCGAAATTACACCAAACGACCTTGAAAGTACACCAAAGGGCCGCTAAAGTACACTATCCGTCGACGAAAGTACACTATGGACGCCCAAAAGTACACCATCCGCCCGCGAAAGTACACTAACGTCTCCCGAAAGTACACAACCGCGCGCCCATCACGAAAAAACGCCTGTCCATCAGGACGGGCGTTTTCATATTCAGCTCGTTTTCAGCAACCCCTGCGAATGCATGCAGTCCATGAGATCTTCTACGGCCATTTCTCCTGCGTGAATCCACCTGTTTTTATCGGTGATGTTCCCGTCTTTATCAACCGGACTCTGGAACTGGCTAAAGCCGGTTGCATCCATCAGGGAACTTCCGTCATGATCCAGGCCTACATGCACCACATGCTTGATCACATAAGGCGTGCCGAACTTGATGGTAGCAAACGGGTGATCCAGCTGGCCGTCCACGACGACGAACGGAAGGCGGACATAGATGGTTTCTCCGCCTTCCTGGCAGAGGGTATAGTCAAAGCAGCCATGGTCATAGTCCCAGTTTCCGCCCATATGATAGCCGAGGTCACGAATGCAGTCGCTCACAATGCCGTAAGATGCCTCTTTCCCTTCAAGTTGTGTCTGAAGCTTCAGCATGCTGTCTCCTCCTCTGTGTTGTTCCTTTTCAGCATTTACAAAAGGAAAGGAGAGCATACCTGTTCAGCTTAGACTTCAAAGGCGGTAAAGCTGCCTTCTTCGTTGAAATCACTGACCTGGACCACCCGGTCGGTAAACGGTTCGACTGATTCCGGATTGGTGCCGATGAGCAGAGACAGCACCTGGAAAGCCTTCTCACGTTTTAATTGGTGAAATTGCTCCAGGAATTCGTCCGTTACCTGATCTTCACCGTCTGTGACAAACACGAGGTCGGCCTCTTTAAATCGGCTTTCGCCGATGACCTCCAAGGCTTCCCCGAGGGCAAGCTCGAATTTTGTCCCGCCTCCAAGAAATGCTTCTGCGAGCCGGACGATCTGAGAGGCGCTGATGTCCCCTTTGCTGAATTCAAACTGCCGGACCTGGGATGAAAACAAGATCAGGCACAGGTCCCGCTTCTGTCTTTTCGCAATCGACATCAGGGCGAGGACAAACCCTTTTGACTGGGTGTCCAGTTCCCTCATGCTGTCCGACTGGTCCAGGCAAATGACGATCGGGCCTTTATTCAGATGCTCGGGGCCTTTGAGTTCAAATTGCATCGTCTGCCTTTCAGAAAAGCGCCTGAGGAAATCCATCTTCGTCAGCGGATGCGTATAGAGGCTGAGTTCGACCGGCAGCAAGTTTTCAACGTCAATCCCGGTCGTGACACCCTGCCTGGCCACCGACTCGGTCTGCTTCGCCTTTTGCTTTTTCCGAGCAGCCTGTTTGAACCGTCCCGCCCAGTCCGCAATCTCCTTCAGCCTGCGATCAGTTGAGATTTTCTCCGCCAGGTAGATCTTGTCGCGCAGCGGGACTTTCCTCAGTTCCGCATCCCCGCTTCCCGCGCGGCTCCCGCCCAGGAGGGATTTCAGCCATTCTCCGGCCTGCTGGACCTCGTCCCGCGCCTGATCCATCGATTGCCGGAAGCTTTCCAGATTGAATTCAATCGTCTCCTTGAGCTTCTCGTTGAATTCTTCCATGCTTTCCGCAATGGCTTCCGGATTTAGCTCCTCTTGCTGCCGGCTGGCCTGTTCACGCACATTTCGGAGCTGCTCCCGCAGGCTCTTGTCTTTTTCCGTCTGCATGACCAGCCATTGATGGGCCTTTTCACCGGTTTTGAGTGTGCTGATCGCGGAGGCCCAGTCGTTTAACCGGGTGAAATGGCGGAATGATTCAAAGGACGGATCGGCCATGATTGCCTGCATGATCTGCTTGTTGGCGGCAAGGGATCCGTCCACTTCCTCTTCTGTGATGGAAGGCTTCATTTTGTACAGGGATGCCCAGATGTCTCCGAGCAGCGGTTCGAAAGTTGGCATGACCGCTTCTTCCCTGAGTTCTTGGAGTCCCTTCGACATCTCCATGATTTCCTTGAACCGCCTCTTGTCGAAGGCGTCTGTGTTCAGGACAGAGATATTTTCTTCGAAGTCCAGCTTACTCATCCGGCATCGCCTCACATTCTGTAGTAGATCCCGGACGTATCCTGGCCATTATCGCCTTCATACATCGAGTTCACGGCAAGTTCCTGTTGCATCGATTTCACTTTAAGGAGGACCGTGTCGATTTCTTCGCTCCGGCCTTCATGGCGCACTTTCAACTGCTCCAGATTAGCCTCGAGCTTTTTCAGCTTCTGGGACGCTTCCATGCCATACTCGGCCGACGGATCTTTCCTGACCCGCCCGAAGATATCCTTCGCCTCACGCCTCATCGAATCAAGCGTTTTGACCAGTGCGTCCTGGGCGTGCCTGCGCACGATGATGCAGACGATCTCTTTCTGGTCGGTCGTCTCCCATAGGGAATGTTCGAGGAGGATCAGGTCTTCCGGCAATACAGTCTGGCGCTTGTTGATCAGCGCCCTCGCCTGCAGGAGGGACAGCGACTGCTTGAACCTGCGGTCGGAAGGGCGGATCCCTTCATCCCGCAGCTCGTTCCGGATTTTCAACAGGGCCGTATAGACTTCGTCCTGGATGGCGACCTGATCCGTCATGTGCTGAAGATCGATCAGCTCCTCCAGAGTCATCACCGGCCTCTGCTGATGCTGGCCCGAGTCTTTCATCATCGCAATGAAATTCGCCTCATCCGCGATATAATCGACTTCAAAACGGAGGAGGAAACGGTCGAACAGGGCTTCAAGCCCCTCCCCGTCTTCCGGAAATTCGTTGGACGCCCCGATCACCGACATAAGCGGCACCTGCACCGGAGCACCGTCATTGTAAAAGACCCGCTCATTCAAGAGGGTCAGAAGGCTGTTGAGGATCGCACTGTTCGCTTTGAAGATCTCATCCAGAAACGCCACATGCGCCTCCGGCATCTTGTTTTTCGTATTCCGCTTGTAGACACCCTGCTCCAGGTCCTTCAGCGACAAAGGGCCGAACAGCTCCTCCGGCGTGCTGAACCTCGTCAGCAGCCACTGGAAATACTGTGTCCCTTGGATCATCTTTGAAAGCTCCATGACCAGCGCGGATTTCGCCGTGCCGGCAGGGCCAATCATGAGGATATGCTGCCGCGCCAATGCCGCAACCAGGATCGCCTCGATCTCGGCTTCGCGCTCCTGGAACCTCGCATTCAACGCATCTTTGATTTCATCTATTTTTGCAAGATTATTTTCCATCTCACCACTGCTCCTGTCTCATGCTGTCTGTATGCAATAAGCGTTTCCACGTTTTACATTCCCTAATCTGCAAAGCAGTAAGCCATGGGGGATGTTGATGGCAAAAAGAAAAACGCTCATCCCTTTTGGGACAAGCGCTCAATCAGGCAACTGATTCACATTTAATCTTCCAGCAGATTCACCGCAAAGATAAACTCAATCTCAACCGGGGTATTGTCCGGCAGTTCCGCCGCACCAATGGCAGAGCGGGCATGGCGCCCTTTCTCGCCGAAGATCTTCACCAGCAGTTCGGAAGCCGCATCGAGGACTTTCGACGGTTCATAAAAACCGGGTGCCGTCTGGACAAAGCCGGTCACCTTCAACACTTGTTCCACCCGGTCGAGACTTCCGACTTCAGCCTTCAGAACACTAAGCCCTTTCAGCACGCAGTACTCGGCTAGTTCCCTCGCCTGCTCAACCGTCACGTCTTTGCCGACCTTCCCCGAATACGGCACACGACCATCGATCCTCGGAACCTGGCCGCTCACGTATGCCGTCCCCTGGTGGACCGTGACCGGCACATAACTGTATAAAGGGGCTACTGACTCCGGAAGCTCCAGGCCCAACTCTTTCAAGCGATTCTCAATCGTATCCATTCCATTTATCCCCCAATCTTTATATCGTACAAATGCGCTCATCCTTAACAGTATCAAGATGGGATAGGCGTTTTCCGACGACCGGCAGATATCATCCCATGTAATCCTCAACCAATTCATAGCATCGTTCTTCGGTAAGTCGGGCCAGAACCATTACATATTCCAGGTGCTCCTGCGTTCCGCCTTTGAATTTCTGCGATGCTTCCAGTGCAGTTTCATCTCTATACTTGATCCAATCTCTTTGTTCTACTCTTAGCCGATCCATCTCATCTTGCGACAGCTGTTCCTGCAAAACCCCGTAGATCTCATTCAGCAACTCATCCCAAATCTCCCATTTGTCGTTGGCCACCTTTTTCAAGGCGTAGGTTGATGAATCGGTTTCCTTGAGCTGGTCTGTTTCAGCTTTTGCGTCACTTAGCTTCTGGAGGTATTCCTCCTTGTTGCTGATTTCGCCGGTACGGCTGGCCGTTTCTTCCTGATTATTCGTTTGATTGATTTCAGTGCTTTCTGATGTGACCTCTTCTTGTTCAATGATTGTGTCATCATTGGGCGCATCCGCTCGTACAACTGTTGTCGACTCCCTGTTTGACGAATGATCAGCCAGTTCGATATCCGTTTTAGTAGAGGAACTGTTGCAGGCCCCCAGGATTATCATGGCTGCCGTTAGCATGATCATTAACCCGCCTTTTCTCATCTCCAACGCCCCCAAGCCTTATTAGTCTCATTTTAATCAGATTGTGTCATTTCTTCTTTTTCTTCTCTATTTCAACCCCTCAACCCTCCAATTCCAGAAGATTTCCAGATCAATATGGGTTCAAGTTCATAAAGAAAACGCCTGCCCCGAATGGGACAAGCGTTTTTGCGTAAGCTTCCAGCCGGGCTCGAACCGGCGACCTCTTCCTTACCATGGAAGCACTCTGCCTACTGAGCTATGGAAGCATAATAATAGGTGAAAATAAAAATGGCTCCGCAGGTAGGACTCGAACCTACGACCGATCGGTTAACAGCCGATTGCTCTACCACTGAGCTACTGCGGAATATTGAAATATCGTACCGACAGATATCATTATACACAGGACATCGGGACGTTTCAACCCTATTTTATTAATTGCGTAACCTGTTCCAGTCTGTCCGAATTGCCCGGATTCTATACCCATTTCGCCTTGCTCATGCCCGTCCCCTTCGCCGCATAAGCTGATAAGAGCGAGTTTCACGGAAAGGGGCGCCCCCGATGAAGAAGTTGCTGCTGTTTGGGCTGTTTTTCCTGTTTACCGCATTTGTGCTCGTCCGTTCTTCGGGCGGCGGGCCGCTCATTCCCGTCTTTAACATCACCCAAGAGCCCGATGTCATTGTAAAGGGCAGCCACGGCACCGCAGTGACGGTCGACTTGTCATTCGGCGATTCTGAGGTAAAAGCGTGGCTTGAGGAACTGCAGGCACCGTACCCGCTCATCTTCGCCGATCTTGCCTGGCTGGAACGCTCTCCTGAGCTGGTCAAGCTGATGATTGACCGGAACATTCCGGTCGGCCTGCTTGGAGCGGAAGGCAAACTGTACGAAGAGGAACCGAAGCTGCTGGGTGAGCAGATCGCCATATACGAGGCTCACTTCAGCCGCAAGCCGCTTTACTTCCGGACGTCCGACGAAGAGTTCCCGAAAACGCTCCAAAAACAACTATTCGAGGCTGAGGTGAACGCACTCGGATCGACAATGCGGTGGGACGGCGGCAAGCTGCCGAAAAAGCGGGAAGGCCTAATTTTGTCCATCCAGCATCACCAGGAAAAACGGACGGACCTGAAAAAAGTCTCCCAACTCCTATCCGCCAATGAATTCCTGACGATCGAAGATGTGCTGTTCGGTGTGGAAACGAAGGAAAAGAAGTTCCCTTAAACCAAGAAAACACCCGGCGTCTGCCGGGTGTCGGAGCGGTCCCCCATCATTGGGCGGGCCGTTTTTTCTTTTGTTTCGGATTGCCGGAAGCAGCTTCGGCCCGTTTGCGGGCTTCGCGGCGCTCCTGGCGCTTTTTGATGTCTTCTTCCGATTTGGCATTGTATTTCGGCAACATGAGCAGCTGATACATATTCACGGCCAGCAGCGGGAACAACAGGATGGTGACCCACTGGTCGATGTTGCCGCTCCGGACCATCAGCGCCGGAAGCCATTCAAGCGTCGTGATGACGATCATGAAGAAGAGCGACGAAATGAGGACGTGCTTTTTGCCGGTCATCTTCACCTTCAGCCATGCTGTCAGCGCAGGCACGGCGATCAGGAAGAAGAGCAGCATCAGGTAAAGGGCGGTCCGGCTTCCGTCGCCCTGCGTGATGTCAAAACGGAAGAACACCAGGTCAAACAAAACGACCGCGATGATGAGCATCTGCACCCAGTTCCAGAGGGTCAGAGAACGGAAGATGTTCACGCCGAACTGGTGAACCGTCAAATAAGCGAAAAAGCCCATCTGTGCCACGACGCTCATCGTGAAACCGAGAAAGACCATCCAGAGGAATGCTGCGATGAATTCGCCAAATTCCCCGGACTGGATAAATGGAGAAAACGTATCGTTCCAGCGCACGATCAGACCTACGAGGCCGGTGATGCCGCCCCCGATCAGGAGTGCGTTGAGGAAAAATTTAAACCAGTTGCGTATTGTCACGTCAGATTAAGCCTCCGTTTTTAATTTCCATTCTTAAGTGTATCAACGATGCCCTGAAAAATCTATTTTGCGCACGCATAGTCTGCTCCGAATTGTGAACAATAATTGAAACGATGGCGGGAAAGGATTTGATGCGTGTGAAGCGGTTCATCCCGGCCGGTCTCGCTCTTCTCCTTCTTTCGGGATGCGGAGGCGGGCAGGCCGCCCCGAACTATGAAGAGACGAAAAAAATGGTAACCGACGCCCTCCAGACCGAGGATGGCAAAAAAGCGATCCGCGATCTTCTCTCCGATCCGGAATTCAAGGACATGGTCGCCCTCGAACAGGAGGAAGTAAAGACCTCAATCGAGGAAACGATGCTGTCAGACAAGGGCAAGGAGTTCTGGAAAAAGCAGTTCGAGGACCCGAAATTCAAGGAAACCATCGCCAAATCGATGCAGGAGCAGCAGCAGGACGTCATGAAACAGCTCATGAAGGATCCGGACTTCCAGAAAGACTTGGAGTCCCTGTTCGGACAGGCGGAAATGCAGAAGACCCTCGGTGAAGTCATGAAATCCTCTGACATGCGCGAGGAGATGAAGAAAGTCGTCGAAGAGACAATCAACTCCCCAACCCTCGCCTCGAAGTGGCAGAAACTCATCGAGGAAGCCGGCAAGAAAGAAGGCGGCGGGAGCGAGGGAGAAAGCGGAGGCGGCGGTGAAGGCGGAGGCAAAAAAGATGAAGGAAGCGGCGGGGGCGGAGGCTCCTGACGTCGGAGAAAAGGACGATCCGGAGAAAACCGGGATCGTTCTTTTTTGATGTTTTCTTTATAATCAGAGGAAAGGGGGAAGCTCATGAAGGCATCTGAGATCGTCTGGCACAACGAGGAATCTGTCCGTTTCATGCAGTCACTCAGCAAGCTGTCCGAAGAAGAATGGCGGCGGCCGCTCGGTCCGGGCAAGTGGACAATAGCGGAAGTTGCCGGCCATTTCGCGCCTTGGGACCGGTTTATCCTGGAACGCCGGCTTCCGTATTTAATCGTGGGTGATCCGATGCCTGAGGGACCGGGTGCGGATGAGCTGAATGCAGGCTCCGCACGGAATAGCCGCGAGCGAAGCCGGGATGAAACGATTGACGAGTTCGTCTCGGTCCGCCGGCAGCTGATTACCGCACTGCGCGATCTGCCGGACGGCGACTGGAGCCGGGACTTCCAGATCGGGAAGTCCCGGATGACGCTCGGGCATTACTTTGCTGGAATGATTGAGCACGACGAGCACCATTTCCGGCAAATCCGGCAGGCACTGGAGAGTGAATAAAATGGGGTTCCGGCTGTCCGGAACCCCATTTTTATATTTCCTCTTTTGTCATGACAATGAAGCGCGTATCGTCACGGGTGAATGTGCCGGTCTCCCGGAAGCCGGATTTCCGGTACAGGCGGATGGCGCGTTCGTTAAAGTCTGCCACGGTGAGGCGGTAGGCTGCGGGTGACCGAGTCTCCCTCAGGTGGTCAAGGATGAAAGAGACAAATGCTTGCACCCCCTTGTCCAGTGCGCTCCGGCTTCATCCCGAGGCCGATATCGATGATTCCGTCTTCTTTCGAATAGGCGCCTGCCCCGTATCCCGCCGGCACCCGGGCCTCTGCTCCGGTGCAGAAAAAGCCGATCAGCAGGCCGTCTTCGACAACGGCTTCATATTCTCCGAGCTCCTCCGCCCCTTCTCCGTCCATATTGTAGAAATCATACGGCGGCGGATACGCCCAACCCGTGATCTCCCTCGCTTCCCGTTCGCCCATAGGCCGAATCTCCATATCATTCATCCTTTCCCAGCATGACGAACCATTCGACGGCGGGCGTCTCCGCTCCTCTTTCAGGAACGGGCTTTGGCAGCGAAAGTGACGAATCGCGTCCTGAAAGTGACGAATAGGCTCGCGAAAGTGACGATTCACCCCCTGAAAGTGACGAATCGCACGTTGAAAGTGATGAAAGCAAAAACCGCCGCACCCCATCGGGCGCAGCGGCTGCTGAGTCAAATCAGTTATTCCTAGGGTCAAACGGGCTGACCGGGCCTTCGTTCTGCGCAGGCTCGCTGTCCTTGCCGAGCTTCGCCACGATATTAGAGGCGATTTCGCCGTAAAGCTTGCCTGTCGGATGGTCTTCGCCGTATACGGACGGGGCGAAGTCGTTTTCGTCCCAGTCCGGCTGGCCGAGCGGGATCTGGCCGAGCAGTTCGGTGCGAAGCTCTTCGGCCAGTTTCGGGCCGCCGCCCTTGCCGAAGACATACTCCTTCTCGCCAGACTTGGACTCGTACCACGACATGTTCTCGACGACGCCGAGAATTTCGTGTTCTGTTTTGAGCGCCATCGCACCCGCGCGCGCCGCGACAAATGCGGCTGTCGGGTGAGGCGTCGTGACGATCAGTTCCTTCGACGTCGGCAGCATCTGGTGGACGTCCAGCGCCACGTCGCCCGTGCCCGGAGGCAGGTCGAGGAGGAGGAAGTCAAGGTCGCCCCACTCCACATCGCGGAAGAACTGGTCAAGCACCTTGCCGAGCATCGGGCCGCGCCAGACGACCGGCGCGTTCTGGTCGACGAAAAAGTCCATCGAGATGACCTTCACGCCAAAGCGCTCAACCGGGATGATCGAGTTGCCGCGGACAACCGGGTTCTGCTCGATGCCCATCATGTTCGGTACGCTGAAGCCGTAGATATCGGCATCGACGAGGCCGACTTTCTTGCCCATACGAGCAAGCGCGACGGCGAGGTTGACGGAAACCGTCGACTTGCCGACGCCGCCTTTGCCGGATGCGACCGAGATGATCTGCACTTTGTTCAGCGGCGACAGGATATCCTGTGCCTCGGAAACGTCCGCCGTGCCGCGGAACTGCTCGAGTTTCTCAGCCGGCAGTTCTTCGAAGCGGATGCCGACCGTCTTCACGCCGGCCTTTTTCAGCGTGTCGACGACTTTCATCTGAAGCTGCATCTGTTCGGCGTTGTTGATCTTGGCGATCGCAAGCTTGACGCTCGCATGCTCTTTTTCTTCTTTGATCGAGACTTCTGTGATGCCGCCGGTCTCGTCCAATGTACGGTGAAGGAACGGGTCCTGAAGTGCTCCGACCAGTTCCCGGATTTGTTGTTCATTAATCAATTTCAGACACTCCCAATCCGGTCATTTCTACCTACAGTATACCATAGGGAAATGCCGAATCGAGCAGACGGCTCACTGGACGTCCTGCGACAGATAATCCGATACGCCGTCCGCGATCGCGGAGGCCATTTTCTTCTGGTAGCCTGCATCCGTCAGCAGGCCGCGCTCTTCAGGATTACTCAGGAAACCGGTCTCAATCAGCACTGCCGGTGTCGGCACTTTCTTCAGCAGGTACACCTGACGGACGGCGAGTGCCTCCCGCTCCGTGTTCTTCACGTTCTCGACGATCGAACCCTGCACCGCCTTTGCCAGAAGCTCACTTTTCGGATGACCTTCATGGTGGTAGAACACCTGCGCCCCGCGCCACTTTTCCTCCGGCACGGCGTTCCCGTGGATGCTCAGGAACATATCCGGCTCCTCATCGATTGCGATCTGTTCCCGAAGCTTCAGGTCCGCCATCTTCCGGGCACGGATCGAAGGGAAATCCTTCCCCGGCTCCCGCTCCGCGAGCGCATCACCGCTTTTCGTTCGCGTCATGATGACAGTCGCGCCCTTTTTCTTCAGCTGCTTTTCCAATTCCTTCGCAATCGCCAGGTTAATATCGCCTTCGATGATATCTCCCGAAGACGCGCCCCCGTCCGGTCCGCCGTGCCCCGGATCAATCACGACCTTCACTCCGCCCATCGGCTCCGGCAGGAAAAAGTCGCGGTCCGACGCGAACGTCTCATAGGCCAGGAACGCCGCGGACGCGATCAGGATAAATGCAAGAACCACAACCCGCCTCTTCAACTTCCCCATGCGTAACGGTCACCGCCTTTTTCATCATCATACGCCCGAGGTGGACCGGCTATGCTTGGACGGGAGACGGGCGGTACGGGTTCTTTTCGGACGGATCGGAGGAGTTGATGAGTGAATACTTGGGGCCGGCGCGAAATACCCTGTTGCCGGCGCAAATCTTCCAGTTGCCGGCGCGAACCCCCAGCTCCGCTCCATAAGAAAAACCGGCACACCCAAAAGGTGCGCCGGTTTCGCCCGGTCAGGCGATGACTTCGCCTTCCCACGCCAGCATGCCGCCGGTCATATTCGTCACGTTGTAGCCGTTGCCGTCAAGGAAGTTGCAGGCCATCGAGCTGCGGTTGCCGGAGCGGCAGATGATGATGTATTCCTTGTCCGCATCCAGTTCCCCAAGCCGCTCGGGAATTTCCTGGAGCGGGATGTGCACCGCGCCGGGGATCATGCCGGCCGCGACTTCCTCATCTTCGCGGACGTCAATCATATTTGGCTGTTCGCCTGCGTCGAGGCGGGCTTCCAGATCTTTCACAGAAATTTCGTTCATGGCAATCCCTCCTGGGGTTTATTGTAACGTATCAGTACATCTTCATGTACTGCTCGCGCTCCCACGGGTGGACGGTCATGCGATATTGTTCCCACTCCATGCGTTTGGCGGCCATGTAGTTGTTGTAGATATGGCTGCCGAGCGCAGCGATGATGGTCTCGTCGGCCTGGAGGGAGTTGAGCGCGTGGTCGAGGTCGGTCGGCAGCGTGCCGATGCCGGCCTCTTCCAGCTCCTCCGGTGTCATCTCATACAGGTTCCGGTTGACCGGCGCCGGGACATCGAGGTCCCGCTTGATGCCGTCGAGGCCGGCCTTCAGGATGACCGCGAGCGCCAGGTACGGGTTCGCGGACGGGTCGACGGAGCGCACCTCGATCCGGGTGGACAGTCCCCGGGATGCCGGGATCCGGACGAGCGGGCTGCGGTTCTGTGCGCTCCATGCCACGTAGCTCGGAGCCTCATAGCCCGGCACGAGCCGCTTGTACGAGTTGACGGTCGGATTTGTGACCGCCGTGAAGCTGCGGACGTGCTCGAGGACACCTGCCATGAATTTATAGGCGGTCTCGCTCAGCTTCATCTGGCCTTCTTCGTCGAAGAACGCGTTTTCGTCTCCCTTGAAAAGGGAGATGTTGCAGTGCATGCCGGATCCCGCGACGCCGAACAGCGGCTTCGGCATGAATGTCGCATGCAGGCCGTGCTTGCGCGCGATCGTCTTGACGACGAGCTTGAATGTCTGGATATTGTCACATGCGGCAAGTGCGTCCGCATACTTGAAGTCGATTTCATGCTGGCCCGGTGCCACTTCGTGGTGGGACGCCTCGATCTCGAAGCCCATCTCTTCCAGCTCGAGCACGATGTCCCGGCGGCAGTTCTCGCCGAGGTCGGTCGGCGCGAGGTCGAAGTAGCCGCCGTTGTCATTGAGCTCTAGCGTCGGCTGCAGATTATGGTCGAGCTTGAACAGGAAAAACTCCGGCTCCGGCCCGAGGTTGAAGTGGGTGAAGCCCATTTCTTCCATCTCTTTCAGGACGCGCTTCAGGTTATTCCGCGGATCCCCCTCGAACGGCGTGCCGTCCGCCTTGGAGATGTCGCAGATCAGCCGCGCGACCTTGCCCTTGCCTGTTGTCCACGGGAATACCATCCACGTGTCGAGGTCAGGGAACAGGTACATATCGGATTCCTCGATCCTCACAAAGCCTTCGATCGAAGAGCCGTCGAACATCATCTTGTTGTCGAGCGCCTTGTCGAGCTGGCTGACCGGGATCTCCACGTTTTTGATCGTGCCGAGCACGTCGGTGAATTGGAGACGGATGAAATTCACATTGTCTTCCTCAACAAACTTCCAGATGTCATCGCGTGTATACTTACCCATTTCAGCCACTCTCCTTTTACAGTATTGCAACGGCGCCCGGCCATCACATTTTTTTATCATACTGTCGCAAAAGGGCATACGCAAGAACATTTTAAGGAATTTTATTGAAGAAATGAGATTTTCTTTTCCAACTAATAGGCAAAACAAAATCCCTTCCCCATAAATGGGAAAAGGATGAAATTGGAAGCGTTTTATTTCCCTGATTCTTCCTTCAGACGAAAAAGGGAGCGGGCAATCAGAATAGCACAGGGAAAGAGTCCAGACAAGCTTCGGCTGATGAGAGTTCTTGGTCTTTCGTTGTCTCTGCTTGGACTCTCTCGGGAGTCGCTTGGTCTTTCGTATACTCTTCCTGTACTCTTAACGGCTTTACCTGGTCTTTCGCTGTCTTTATCCGCTTACTCCCCCGTTTCCAGCGCAAGCAGCCGCTCCTTCATCGACAGGCCGCCGCGGAAACCGGTCAGTTTGCCGTTCTTGCCGATTACCCGGTGGCACGGAACGAGCATGAGCACCGGGTTGGCTCCGATAGCGGCGGCGACAGCACGCACGGCGGTCGGGCGTCCGATGCGCTCCGCGATGTCGGAGTACGTCACGGTCTCGCCGCACGGAATTTCCCGGAGCGCCTGCCAGACCTTCTGCTGGAACGGAGTACCGCCGAGGTCGACCGGCATGTCAAACACTGTCCGGCTGCCGTCAAAATACTCCTCCAGCTGTGACCTGTACAGGTCAAGCGCCCCGTCGTCACGGACCAGTTCAGCTCCTGGACGACGCGCGGCAGCCCATTGTTCCAGCTCATCAAAACCGCGACCTTCCGAGCCGATCCAGCAAAGTCCCTTGTCCGTCGCTGCGATGATGAGGTCCCAGTTCCCCTGTTGGAGCTGTGACCAGCGGATCGTTTCCATGGTTCGTCCTCCCTTTTTGTTGTAGGTCTTTACATTATACCTCAGTGACTTTCGGGATTCCTCGACATATTTCCCGGGAAATGAATCGAAGGCTGTCGGAAATTGCCCGGGTGATCCAATGAAAAATCCCCTCATAACAGAGGGGATGGAACCGCTTAGTCCGCCGAGTAGACCCGGCTTTTCAGGCGCGTCGAGAAAATTTCAAGCACGATGGCGATGGCCAAGATCATATACGTGATCATGCCGACTTCGCGCAGGTCGAAGTAGAAGCCCGAAGCCATGAAAAGCTCAAATCCGATGCCGCCAGCTCCGGCGGCCGCGCCCATCGCGACGGCCACCGAGAAGTTGATCTCGAAGCGGAGGAAGGTCCAGGACAGGAGATAAGTGAATGTGGACGGAACGACGCCGTGGACGACGGTCTGCCACCACCCGGCACCCGTGGAGCGGAGCGCCTCCAGGATCTTCGGGTCGACTTCCTCGAACGCCTCCGAAAAGGCCTTCACGAGATAGGCGACCGAGTGGAACAGCATCCCGAGGACGGCCGCCTCGCTGCCGAGCCCTGCCGCAATGGCGAAGATCAGGACCCACAGGACTGTCGGGACCGCACGGACAAACGCGACGACGACCCGGATTGATTTGGACAGCCACGGAACACTCAGGTTCTCCGCAGCGCCGAGCGCGAGGAAAAAGGCGAATACCGCGCCGAATACTGTGGCCAGCGCACCGAGTCCGAGCGTGATGGCGACCTGCATGGCCGCCTCGCCCCATCCGAAGTGGCTGAGTTTCGGTTCAAGGAACATGGCTTTCAGGTTATACAGGGTTTCCGGGATCGCCTGCAGCGGCCGGAAGCCGGTGTAGTCAAAGAAGAAGAAGGCGAGGACCGTCAGTGCGCCCAATGCCCAGAGCGTCGAGCGGAGGACCAGGCTGACCCGGTTGCCGGAGCGGATATTGATCTTGCCCGCCCGTGTGTGCCGGATGACGGACGGTTGTTGGGTTATCTGCTGCATTACAGGATCACCTTCCGGATTCTAGTCGAGAGAAGTTCGATCAGGATGACTGCCAGCACGATCGTGATCGTGATCAGCGCGACCACCTCGTAGTTCATCGTCTTGTAGTACATATCGAACATATAGCCAATGCCAGTGCCCGTCAGGATGCCGACAAGTGTGGCGCTGCGGATGTTCGTCTCGATCATGAACAGCACCCAGCTCACCATCTGTGGGAGCCCCTGCGGTACGACGGCCTTGCTGACGATCTGCCAGTAGGTGGCTCCCGTCGCCCGGAGCGCCTCGACGGATCCAAGTGCCGCCTCGTCGATCGTCTCGATAAAGGCCCGGGTCAGGAAACCGACCGTTCCGACAAACAGGGCGAGAAATCCGGTCACCGAGTTTTGGCCAAAGGAAAGAAGAAGGATCAGCGACCAGGCCACGACCGGGATGTTTCGCGACAGCGAGGCGACAAAGCGGGAGAAGGTCCCGAACGCCCGGTTCACCATCGTCGTCTTCGAACCCATGATTGCAAGGAACAGCGACAGTGCGGCGGCGATCGTTGTGGCGGCGATCGACATAAAGATCGTCTCGATCAGCTTATCCATGATATCTGGCAGCTTGCCGAGCGCCTCCCCGTTAACAAGCAGGTTGGAGGCCATCCACGCCATCGCCCCGGGAACCGCCTCAAGGCTGCTGATGAAGCCGTAGTCGGTGATCCATGCGGACAGATAAGTGAGGACGATGACTCCGAGAAAAAGCAGCGTCATCTGGAATTTTCGTTTTTTCAGTACGGTTTCATTCATGTGCGGCAGACTCCTCAGACAGTGATCAGTTCGCGGGTCTCCACGACAGTTTTCATGCCGTAGATTTCATCGGTGAAACGCTCCGTGAGCAGCGGGCTCGGCCCGTCAAAGACGACTTCGCCTTTTTTCAGTCCGATGATCCGGTTGGCATAGTCCTTCGCCACGTCCACCTGGTGGAGGTTGACGATGCACGTGATGCCGAAATCGATGGAGATCGTCTTCAAATGGTCCATGATCACCTTGGACGAGTTCGGGTCGAGCGAGGCGATCGGCTCATCGCAGAGGATGATTTTCGGATCCTGGATCAGCGCCCGGCAGATGCCGACGCGCTGCTGCTGGCCGCCGCTCAACTGGTCGCACCGCTTATAGGCGTGTTCGGCGATGCCGAGCTTTTCCAGAAGGTCAAACGCCTTCCGCTTTTCCGCTTCCGTGAACCGTCCGAGGACCCCCTGCAGGGTCGACTTGTATCCGAATCGGCCGTGCAGGACATTTTCGATGACGGTCAGCCTTGGGACGAGGTTATAATGCTGGAACACCATGCCGATGTGCTTTCGGACGTCCCGCAGGCCTTTTTTGTTTTGCGCGCCTACATCCTTGCCGTCAAAGAACACCTGCCCCTCCCCGATGTCGACCATCCGGTTCAGGCAGCGCAGCATTGTGGATTTCCCCGCCCCCGAAGGGCCGATCACCGCAACAAACTCCCCTGCTTCCACGGAGAATGAGACATCCTTCAGAATCGGATTGCCCGGCTGGTATGACTTCATCAGACCGTTCACTTCCAGTAATGCCACTGAAAAAACTCCTTTGCTTATTAAGATAGCCTTGGCAGAATGGCCCGCCGGCCGGCAAAAAGCCGTGCCGGCGGGCCAGGAACCAGTCAGCTTAGTTGGAAAGTTCGCGGATCGGGTCGAACCAGCTGTCTTCCACTTCCGCGAATCGCTCGCCTTCCGACTTCTTGAAGAGGCCGGATTCTCCCGAGTCTTCCGGAACGAAGACTCCCTCGTTTTCAGCCATTTCATCAGAGGTGAAGGCGTCACGAATCTTATTGAAGTCCTCTTCGCTCAGCACATCCGTGTTGGCGACAAACGGTGCGTTCAGGACAGGCGTCACGCTGACAAGGACAAATTCTTCACCCGGCACGGTGTGGAACGGCTCGGCCGCATCATCCTTGACCCGGTAGACCGAACCCGGCGCGTTTTCCTCGCCTTCGGCCACTTCTACGTAGTTATCCACACAAGTATCGCAGAATGCAGCTGCTTCAACAGTTCCTTTGAGCAGGTTCACAGCAGAACCCTGGTGTGAGCCGCCGAACTGGACCTGTTCAAAGAACGGCCCGCTCTCCATCAGGTCTTCCTCGCTCAGCCCTTTGTCGGAGAAGTGGTTCAGGATCGAAGAGGAAGGAACGACAAAGCCCGAAGTCGAGCTGTTGGAAACGAAGGAGAAGGACTTTCCTTCTATCGGGTCAATCGTGAATCCGTCGCCGTCCTTATATTCATCCGCGTTTTCCTTCTCGACCGCGATCCAGGAGTGGTACTTGGCATCATCCAGCGTGCCGGACGGGCCTGTCGGAACGGCCAGCGGTTCGATGGCATCGTTGCCTTCCTTGGCCTCGATATAGCCCTGCGCGCCCATGAAGGCGAGTTCGGCATTGTTGTTGACGATCGTTTCGATGGCGATGGCGTAGTCCGTTGTCAGATGGTGTTTGACTTCTTTGCCGGTGGCTTCCCCGACCGCTGTACCGATGGCATCGCGCGCGCCTTTCAGGTCGTTCCCGGATTCGTTCGGATACCAGACGATGTCGACGACGTCGTCTCCCTGATCATTGCTTTCTGCATCGCCTTCTGAACAAGCTCCCAACAGTGCGGCAGTAGTTGCAGCGGCAAGCAGCAGCCCGAAACGTTTTTTCATCATTCAATCCCCTTTTCCAGATGTTTTGGCTTTTTCCATTCTGCAGATCCATGGTTCAGCTTCATTGAAGCACGGAAGCGGGCCGCGGGGCTATGGGTTGGCGCGCTTCTTTAGACTGTTTTAAGAATGTTTACACGACATTAACAGCGGGTTGTCAGGGCTGGTGAATTCACCAAGCGCGATAGGGGTGCCGTACCGCCCGTGGTAATCGGAACCGCCTGTCGTGAACAGGCTGAATTCGGCTGCAAGCCGGTCCACACGTTCGTAATCTTCCGGCGTGTGGTCCGGGTGATGGCGTTCGATTCCGTCGAGCCCTGCAGTTGCAAGTTCCGGGATCAGCTCGTAGGAATCAAGCTGTCCGGGATGGGCGATGACCGCGAAGCCGCCGTCTGCTTTGATGGCGCGCACGGCATCGAACACATCGATGTACCGGATATCGCCCGAGGCCGGCCCTCCGTCCTTGAACAGGGAGCGGTACAGCTGTTGGTAGTCCGCCGACTCAAACGGCGCATCCGTCAGCAGGTCCATCAGATGCTGCTTGTAGACGATGCCGCCTTCCGGAACCATGGCGAGCACCTGCTCCTCATCCAGCGAGAGGCCGGTTTCCCGGATTTTTCTCGCCTGTTCGAGCGTGTGCAGATGGCGCCGTTCCAGGAGCGGCCGACAGAGGGCGCGGAGATGGCGGGCATCACTTCCGTAGTTGTAGCCCAGCATGTGGACTTTGCGGTTTCGTTTAAAGTCGTAGGCGGAGATTTCGATGCCCGGGATGACGGTGACCCCGTACTCCTCACCTAAGGCAACCACCTCTTCCAGACCATCCGTCGTATCGTGGTCGACAAAACTGAGGTGGGTGATTCCAGCTTCCGTTGCGCGCTGCAGTACTTCCCGGACCGAATCGGCCCCATCGGAATACCGGCTGTGGACATGAAGATCCGCTTTCATCGCTGCACCTCCGGCATTCCGCGAAGGGCTTTCTCGTTCATGTCATACACGCAGTCGCACAGCCCCTCCATGAACTCCAGGTCGTGGAAGATGCCGACGAGCGTCGTGCCGTCCGCCTTCAGCTTTTCGATCACTTCGCGGACCTTCAGCTTGGACTGGTAATCCAGGCTAGCGGTCGGCTCATCCAGCAGCAGCAGGCGAGGTTTCTTTACCGTCGCGATCGCGATGTTCAGCCGAAGCTTCTCACCGCCCGAGAATGTGTTCGGGAAGGTGTCCCACAGCCGCTCGTCCAGATCGAAATGGCGGAGCGACTGTTCGGCTTTGATGGTTGCCGCCTCGTGTGATTCGCCCATCCCGAGGAGCGCCTGCTCGACGAGTTCCCTGGCCGTCGTGCGAGGCATGACATTCAGGAACTGCGAGACGTAGCCGATCTCATGCTTTCTCAGCCAGATGACCTGACGCTCCTCCGCCTTCAGCAGGTCGATCCTGCCGAACCGCTCAGAGTCGAACCAGATCTCCCCCTCATCGGGCAGATAAGTCCGGTAGATGCTTTTCAGGATCGTTGACTTGCCGCTTCCGCTCTTGCCGACGATGCCGATGAAACCGCCCTGCTCCAGGCTGAAGCTGATGCCTTCAACCGCCTTCCTCGTGGTATTCAAATGGTGGCTAGTGAACCGCTTGCCGAAATCTTTCACTTCAAGCATGACCAAATTGTCCCCCTCCTCTCAGCTTTTTCGGTAATTCGTCCGGGTGACGACCACGCCGTTGACCATCGTCGCGCTCAGCATCGGGTAACCGTCGTCCATCCGCTCGATAATGAGCAGATCCGCTTTTTTCCCCGGGCAGACCGAGCCGATCTCCTGTTCCATGTTGACGGCCTGTGCCGGTCGGATCGTCACTTTTGCAAATCCTTCGTGGAGCGGCAGGCCGCACTCGTCGTGCAGCTTGAAGATCGAATGCAGGAGGGCAGCCGGATAGTAGTCGCTGCACAGGATGTCCGCGCAGCCTTCCTGGATCGCTTCCGCAGCCGACAAATTGCCTGAATGCGAGCCGCCCATGAGGACGTTTGGCGCGCCGACGATCGTCGCCATTCCCAGTTCATTCGCTTTTTTTGCGACATCCAGGGTGATCGGGAACTCGCTGATCGTCGTGCCGTACGAACGGACAAGCTCGAGCTTCTTTTCATGATCGTCGTCGTGGGAGGCGACCGCGATGCCCTGGGCGATTGCGATTTCGGCGACTTCCTGGATGCGCTCGATCGTCATCTGCTCGCGGCTCGTGCGCTCGGCGATCAGGACGCCCACTTCCTCGTCCGAGATGTCCCGGTAGCCCTTCATGGTGTTCCGGTACATCTCAAGGTCCCGGTACTGGCCCTGTCCCGGCGTGTGGTCCATGAACGACAGGAGATGGACCTTCCCGTCCCGGATGTTTTGGATCAGCGTGTCCACTTCCCCGATGTTGTCGACCTCGAACCGGGCGTGAAGACGGTGACGGATCAGATGGAGCCCATCGCGAAGCGAACTGATCGCATCGACGAGCCGCTGGACGTTTTCCGGCTGCCGGATCGGCTTATGGCTGAACATGTCTTCTTTATAGAAGGACAGGGAATGGAACATCGTTGTGATCCCATGGTTGATCAGGATTTTTTCCGCTTCCCGCAGGGCCATGTTGAAGTCCATCATGCTTGTGGGGCGCGGAGAGGCGATTGTCTCGATATAGTCCGAATGGATGTCGACGAACCCCGGCGTGATGTAGCCGCCATTGGCATCAAGCAGCTCCGCGTCCGGCCAGCGCCGGATTTCCTCCTCCGGGACGATGTCGGCGATGCGGTCTCCCTCGATAAGAACTGCCATTCCCTCAAGAATCCGGTCTTCCAGAATGATCTTTCCGTTATGCAGAATGTGCATGTGGTTTCGTCCTCCCTACAGCAGCGAGTAAACCAGCTGCTGGGTATATGCGTGATTGGGGTCTTCAAGAATCTGGTCGGTCAGGCCGGACTCGATCACCCGGCCGTTCAGCATGACGAGTGTCCGGTCGGCGAGCATCCGGATGACGGCCAAGTCGTGTGACACGACAATCATCGAGATGCCGAGGTCGCGCTGGATCTGCTTGATCAGATCGATGACAGCCGCCTGAACCGACAGGTCAAGGCCTGTCGTCACCTCATCGAGGAACAGGATCGGCGGATCGTTCGAGAGGGCCTTGGCGATCTGGACCCGCTGCTGCATGCCGCCCGAGAAGTTCCGCGGCTCTTCTTTCATCCGGAACAGCGGGATGCTGACGACGTCGAGGAGACGTTCCCCGGCGGACTGCATCTGCCCGACATGTCGGCCGCCCGCGGCGATCTGCTTTTCAGCGATGTTGCTGATGGAGGAAAAGTCCATCCGGAGGCCCTTGACCGGGTTCTGGTAGACCATGCCGTATTTGTGGTTGCGGATATACCGCTTGCGCTGGGAGGAGACGTCGAACAGGTTCTCCCCGGCCAGTTCCGGATCGTCGATCGTCAGCGTGCCTGATGTGACGTCCTGGTCAAAATACAGGCATTGCATCAGGGTCGACTTTCCGCTGCCGCTCTCGCCCACGATCCCGAGGATCTCCCCCGGGTACACGTCGAGTGAGACGTCGCTGCAGGCGTAGACCGTGCCGCAGGACGGGCAGTAGTTCTTGATGAGACCCGGCCTTCCCGGCTGGCTGCATTCGCCGCAACCCGGGCCGTACTGTTTGGTCAGGTTTTCCACTTTCAGGAGGGGGCGTTCTTCAAATCGTTGCATGCTGCACCTCTTTTTCTTCCTGGCGCCCGAGCCGGTCCGCGCAGTGGCTCGTGTCGTTGCACTGATGCTCCGTCATGCCGGTCTCTTGGATGTAGAGTTCATCCAGGAAGACACCGGTCGCACCGCAGAATCGGCAGGACTTCCCGGAAAAGTCTTCTCCCTCGAATGGGTGGTCTTCAAAGGCAAGGGAGCGGATCTCGGTATACGGCGGAACCGCGTAAATTTTCTTCTCTCTGCCGGCCCCGAGCAGAATCAATGCCTCGGAATGGTCCATCTTCGGGTTATCAAAACGTGGAATCGGGCTCGGTGCCATGACGTAACGGCCGTTGACGAGGACCGGGTGGTCGGCGCCCGTCGTCGTCCGCCCGTATTTCATGATCTGCTCGAACAGCATGAGCCACGCGCCGCTGTATTCACTTTCGGCGTGGAGGCGTTTCGTGACGGATTCTTTTTTCTCATACTTGCGGAGCGGTTCGGGCATCGGCACCTGCAGCACGAGGATCTGGTCTTTGGTCAGCGGGACCTCAGGGATCCGGTGGCGGGACTGGATCAGCGACGCTTCCTCCGTCCGCTCGGTCACCGGGATGCCCGTCGTCGCCCGAATCAGCTTTTTGATGCTGACGGCGTTGACCGATTCATCGGCTCCCTGGTCGATCACTTTCAGCACATCGTCTTTGCCGACAAGGGAGCAGGTCAGCTGAAGGCCCCCTGTTCCCCAGCCACGCGCCATCGGCATCTCGCGCGAGGCGAACGGCACCTGGTAGCCCGGGATGGCGACCGCCTTGAGCGTCGCCCTGCGGATTTCTTTTTTCGAGCCTTCATCCAGGAAGGCGAATTGCGGTTCAGCTTTCATGGCCGTCCCCTCCTTTCCTCGTGTTCCGCACGCTGTCCAGCTTGGACTGGAATGTGACGTAGTGCGGCATCTTCAGGTGTGAGATGAATCCGGTCGATTCCACCGTGTCCACGTGGAGCAGGACAAACTCCTCGTCATGGGACGGGGCATCGCTTTCCGGATGCTCCAGGCACTGATCCAGGATGCTCATGGCGATTGCCTTCGTCTCGTTCTGCCCGTAGCAGATGCCGTAGCCGATCTCGAACCGGAGCTCCTGCTTGCCGTCCGGTCCCTTGGTGGGCATCGGCACAAACGACTCGACCTCTGTCGCACGGACCGATCCGATGTAATACGAATCGTCCTCCCCATCTCCCCCGTGCGCCGGGACCGTGATGGGCAGTTGTCCCATTCGGACTTCCCCGACGGTCGGGTGAACCTGGCCGTAACCCCTGAGCGAAGCATAGCCGAGCGCCGTGATCGCACCGGTCTGTCCGCGCGTGAGGATCTGCAGGCGCTCGCTGCGCGATGCAGGAAACTGGAAGACGTTCTTTGTGACGTCATCCGGCTCGGTGTTGTCCGGTTCGAACGTCTCGAACAGCCCCTCTTCCCTCAGGTACTCCACCACTTTCGGATAGGTTCCGTCGCCGGTCGCTTTTTCCAGTGCGGACAGTTCCTCTTCATATTGGTCCAGCCATTGTTTACGCTTTTTTTCCGATTCTTCGAGGAGGGAAAAATCGATCAGGCGGTGCGTGTAGTCATGGGTCGCGCCGAGCAGCTGTCCGCCGGGGATGTCCTTGAAGCTTGCCGAGATCCGCCGCTCCACCCCCATTCGCTCCGGTTCCACCGTCTCGCTGTAATACAGCCGCGGCAGCGTAGAGCGGTGCGCCCGAAGAAGAAATACCGCTTCCTCCATGCTGCCCTCCGCCTGCTTGATGGCGAGTGCCGCAAGCTCTGGAGAGTAGAGGCTCGCTTCGGACATGACCTGATCGATAAGCAGCCTCATCGAAGACAGGATCGCGGACACCTCCACCTGCTCGCCGCCCTTGAGACGTTCATACTTCAGACGGTCAATGGAAGCTTCAATTGCATCCGTACCGCCTTTGACCGCTACATAACCCATGCCGATTCCTCCTTCGCCGTGATGGCCGTCGTGCGCGGGATGCTCGAGATGAGCCCGTCGCCGTCTGTGAAGATGAGGTCGATGCCCGTCGGGAACTCCTGCGTTTTCATGCTCCGTGTGCGGACAAATGCTTCACTGAGAGCAATTGGAGCCTCCGCTTCATCCCGGATGCCGGGGCCCGACAGCTTCCAATCTGAAGATCCCCCCAGTGCCCCGGCCTCGATGATCCACGTGGCCGACTGGTGCGGGTTCTCAAGAGTGCCTGCCCTGCAGCCGCGAATCGCCTCGAGCAGTTCCGGCTCTCCGGTCTCTGCCGGGGCGATGATATAGTCCGCGTCTTCAGCGGAAGTGTGCCCGGCAAACGTATAATCCTCGATTTTCCGGCGGATGGCGTCTTTCCGCTCTCCGAGCACATGGAATGTGACTTCCGCGTCCAGCAGCGTCTGGATCACGAGGAACGTCGCCGGATGGCATTCCCGGACAAAATCGGCCTTTGCCGCCGAGTCCCGGATGTCTGCGATCTTCCCGGGCCTGGCCATGCACTGCAGCAGTTCACGGTAAACTTTCTGGATGTCATGCACTGAATCAAGTTGCATTGCGATCTCCCCTCACTCTTCCATCGTGTCGAATTGGACTTTTGTCTTTTCCAGAGCGGCCAGCTCCCGGTGTTTCCTGTCCGCCAGCCTGATCTCCTCCGCCTCAAGCATCGCGGTCCATCCGGCCGTCTCGGACAGCCCGGCCCGGCAGGCCGCGTCGATTACCGCCAGATCACCGGCCAACTTTTCCCGGACACCCGCGACGATGCCGACCCCGATGTGGTCGCCGATCTCGACCTTCGCTTCCGTCACCAGCACTTCGCCCAGATAAAACAGCGACTGTTTGGCCGTCTCCCTCATCTTGATCATCGTCAGGCCCTGCCGGGGGGCGGCCAGCTCCCGCACGGGATAGTGGTGCCTGATTTCAGATGCGAGCCGGTCCGCCAGCTCCGGGTTCCCTTCGATCAGGATTTCAGTCATGCGTCTGCGCTTCATTTCGGGTTCTCCCTCCTCTGCTGATTTCATCCTAACTTGGCGACAACTTAGCGCGGGTTAAGGCTGTGTTAAGAAATGTAAAGATCAAAAGCGCAAGCGCCCGCTTAGCAACGTACAAACTGGAGCCATTCGTAATGAGATAAAGGAAACACGGCGAGATACGAGCCGATGTTGACTTATCGCAGTGGAGGAGGGTGAAGTTTGCTAGTTGCTGGGCGCTGGAGCTGGACGTGGCCGACCCGGGAATAATCATCTTCCACAGAGTGAAGTTCTATCATTTCCCAAGCTCCAAAAAAACGGACCTCCGGTTTTCCGGAAGTCCGTCTTGCCATCATTACTATTCAATTCCGATGATAGATGAGCTGGACTACGCCTGATGTGAATGTGCGCGTCCCGTCCAGTTTAAGGTTCAGCCGCTCTCTAATATCTGTGAACAGCGGCTTGCCTTCGCCAAGCACGACGGAATGGACGGAGAGCCTGAATTCGTCCACGAGCCCCGCGTTGATAAAGGTGGTGATCAGTCCCGCTCCGCCGTACAGCCAGATGTCCCTGCCCGGCTGTGCCTTCAGCTTTGCGACCGTGCCCGGGATGTCCTCATGGACGTAAACCGCATCATCGCCGTTCCTTGTTCTTGAAAACACGATCTTTTCCTTGCTGTGAATCCGTTCCCAGAAGCCGTGCTCTTCTTCGGAGGCCCCTTCTTCCGGGACGTACTGGCCCCACATGTCATAGCTCTTCCTTCCATAAAGGATCGTATCGATCCCGTCGAGGAATTCATCGAAACTCATATCAGGCTCCATGATGCACCAGTCCGTTTCGCCATTTTTCCCTTCGATGAATCCGTCGAGTGAGACTGCCAGATCCAACAGGACCCTTCTCGTTCCGTGTTCGGACATTAGACTGCTCCCCTTTCTTTCCGCTCCACTATTCCTGTATGTCGGAAATATCGTATTTGAAGGTATCGCTCCGGTACAGGATCCGCGTGTATTCCAGCATATCGCCGGAACGCCCGTCCAGGCAGCTGCTCTCAAGGGCGAGGAGAGGGACGAGGCGGCTGCAGCGGAGCAGTTCCTGTTCGCGGGATGAGGGGAAGACGACGCTCAGGAGGGTCTTACCGCTCTTGAAATCCCCGTAGCCGTGCTCCCGGTAGTATTCGAACATCGACCGGATGTCCGGCCCGTCCGCACCGATTTCGGGAAACCTGGACTGCAGCACATGGGAATAGTGGATCGCAATCGGCTCCCCGTCCACCACACGCAGCCTTCCGATCCGCCAGACCGGGTCACCCGGATCGGCGGCAAGAATCCGTGCCGCTTCTCCGTTGTCGCTTGGTTCACATGAGACGACAGAGGTTTCCAGCGAACGGCCGAGTTCCCCCATCTTCTCTGTGAAGCTCGTCTTGCCGCTAAGCGGAATCCGGATCCGTGCCGGGCCCGGCTTGAGAAAACGCCCCTTCCCCTGCACGGATTCAATCAGGCCCCGCTCCTCCAGATGGTTGAGCGCATTCCGGACGGTATAGCGGGGAACCCGGTACTGGTCGGCCAATGTGTTTTCGGACGGGAGCTTCCCGCCAGGCCGGATTGTTCCGCTTTCCAGCAGTTCAAACAGTTCATCGATGATCAGTGCCTCTTTCTCTATTTCCATCCTTCTCGCTCCCCGTGCATCCTGTTTACTTTCATCATACCTGAACGGCCAGTTTTTCTGAAAGCAATGGACAGAGAGAGATCAGTTCTGCTTGACTGCACAAAAAAACCTTCCCTGCTTGCACGGGAAGGGAAGAACCGGCGCTTATTGGCCGGACTGATCCATAAATGCCTGGAAATCTGCGATCGAAGGATTGGCCATGTAATGCCCGCCCTCCACCTGAATGGTCTGGCCTGTGATGAATTTGGATTCGTCGGAGGCAAGAAACAGGACTGTGTAGCCGATGTCGTCCGCTTCGCCGTGGTAAGGCAGGGCGTTAAACTTGCCGAAGATATCGAGAACCTGCTGTGGCATGTTATTCCTTGCGGCAGGGGTCAGAATCAATCCGGGAGCAACCGCATTGCAGCGGATTTTGTCCTTACCGTACTGGGCTGCGATATAGCGTGTCAAATTCACGACTCCCGCCTTGGATGCTCCATATGCGGAGCGCGTGGCGTCACCCGCGAATGCCGCCATTGAAGCCGTATTGATGATTGAGCCGCCGCCCGCCTCAACCATGTGCGGAATGGCGAACCGGGTGCCGAGCAGGACGCTCTTCAGATTCACATCCATGAGACGGTCCCATTCATCCAAGTCCATATTGACCACATCCAGGTCCTTCTGGAGATTCGTGACGCCGACATTGTTGAATAGGACATCAAGCTTCCCGAATTCCTTTACTGTAAACTCGACCGCTTCCCGGATCGAAGCTTCATCGCCCGCGTCGAGGAAGATTCCTTTAGCGGCCCCTCCGGATTCGGTGATTTTCCTTGCTTCGGCCTTTGCGCCTTCCTCGTTAAAGTCACTGATGACCACCTTTGCGCCTTCGTGGGCCATCAGCACGGCCGACGACAGGCCGATGCCGGACGCGCCGCCTGTCACCAGTGCCACTTTTCCTTCCATACGCCCCATTTAAGTCCGCTCCTTCTTTAATTCCGCCCCCGGTTCCAGGGCAGCCAGCAGTTTCTTGTTAATGGCGAGATACTGATCCACTTCTTTTTCCGAAAGCACGCTGAACATATTCAATCGCAACCGGGTCCCGGTTTCGTGTGCCTCGCGGAGAACGTCTTCTCCCTTTTCCGTAATCGAGAGCAGCACCATCCGGCGGTCCTGCTCATCGGCGAGCCTTTCCGCCATCTCTTCCTTCACAAGCTTCCCCGCAATGTTGGTGATGGCAGCCGCCGTATAACCGAGCTTGGCTGCTAGGACCGACTGCTTTTGGGGTCCGTTTGTCTTCAGTTCCCACAAAACCAGCACCGGAGAAATGCCGATGTTGTAACGGAACGCCTTCGTCCATCGGATGACCATCTCATTCGTTACCGCCTCGGTCGAATGAATCAGTTTAAACAAATCCGTTTCCTTCACCTATATCACACTCCCGGAAATCGAGCCAAATCATGCAGGACTCGTGCTGACGTAGTCAGCGAAGCATGATCGAGCCGCCGTCGACCATGATTGTCTGGCCTGTGATGTAAGAGGCATCTTCGCTCGCGAGAAACACAGCCACGCGGCCAATGTCTGCTTCCAGCTCGCCAAGCCGGCGCATCGGAATCTTCTGCAGCATGGCTGCGAACATTTCCGGCTCATTCTCTTTCCATTGCTGGATGCCCGGCGAGTTCGCGATTGGCGAGATCAGGTTGACGTTGATGCCGTCCGGCCCCCACTCGTTCGCCGCATTGCGGGAAATGGCGCGGATGGCTTCCTTCGCCGCCGCGTAGGCCGCCTGGTTTGCCTGGCCGGTAAGTCCCGCTCCGGAAGAAAAGTTGATGACGGCCCCTTTCGTCTCTTTCAGATGAGGATAAGCCGCCTGCATCAGATAGAAGGTCGGATAAAACCCTGTTCCAAAGCTTAGATCCAAGTCTTCCTGTGTCGTCTCAACAAACGGTTTCTGCCGGGAAGCGTGTGCGTTGTTGACAAGAATGTTGAGCTTGCCGAACCTTGCAACCGCTTCCTCAACGAGTTTGTAGAGGTTCTGGTGGTCCATCAGATCACCCTTGATAAAGAACGACTCCGGAGAATAGGCCTGCAGCTCTTTTTCAGCTTTAGCCCCCAGCTCCTCGTTGATGTCCACGATGGCGACCTTCGCACCTTCTTTTACAAAGGCGAGCGCCATCCCTTTGCCGATTCCTCCACCGGCACCTGTAATGAGTGCTGTCTTACCTTGCAGTCTTCCAGTCATCTCAAATCCCTCCTTATGGTGCATTTAGTTTATCACTAAATAGTTTAACGTTAAACTATTTAGGTTCCAGAACAGAAAAAGACGTTCTGGAGCCGGCTTGGCTTCGAAACGTTCCTCACTCGTCATCGTCAAGAAACTCCTTCACGACGGAATAAAACAGCCGGGGCTCCTCGATGTTCGGCAGATGGCCGGATTCGCGGAATTCCATGAACACGGAATCCGGTATGAGCGCCGCCGTCTCACGGCCGGCCTCAGGCGGATTGAGCCCGTCGTGGCTGCCGGCAATCACGAGCGTCTTTGCCCGGACCTTGCCGAGTTCCGGCCTGAAGTCAAACCCATTCAGCGCCTCGTTCGCCGCTTTTTGCTGCTTTTTCGTAAGCCGAACGTTCAAATCCTCATTCTGCATGATATCTGCCACTTCCAGCAGATTGCGGAACATGTACTTGGTCGCGGCATTCATCTTTTCCTGGAAGTCCATTCCTTCCAGTTCTTCCGCATGGCGCTCGAAAAGCGCCTGTGAGGAAGACGTGGTCCCGTGAGATTTTGTCGACACCAGGATCAGCCGCTCCACCCGCTCCGGTGCCCGGATTGCAACCCCCTGCGCAATATAGCTGCCCATCGACACCCCGAGCAGATCAGTCTTATCAAGCCCGAGATGGTCCATGAGCGCGAGCACATCGCCGATATGGTCATCGATCGTGTAGGTCTCCGGCTTGTCCGACTTGCCGTGGCCGCGCGCATCCATGGCGATCACACGGAAGTGCCGTCGGAGCCGGGCCATGTCCACGCTGAAGTGGAGATGGTTCATCGTGAGACCGTGCAGCAAAATCAGCGGTTCCCCGCTTCCCTGCTCCTCATAATAAAGAGAAATGTCCCCGTTCTTGAATGTGGGCATGCCATCACCTCACAACTTCTTTTCCCTCATATCCTGCAGAAAATTCCCTTGGCCGAGGCGACGGGGCGCTCCTGTTCGTCATAGACCGTACAGATCGCATGGACGAGCGTACGGCCATCCTTTTCAAGACGTGCGACCGCCCGGAGCGACTGCCCCCTTGCCGCCCTCAGGAACGACACATTCAGATCGACCGTCACCATCTGCTGGACGCCGTTTTCATCGGCCGGCACCAAATTCGACATCGCCACATCGGCAAGCGACGAAATGATGCCCCCATGAATAACGCCGGCACTGTTCACGTACAGGTCCTTCACTTCTAGTCCGACCTCCACTTCTGCTTCAGAAAGCCGGTTGTATGTATAGTCAAGAAATTCATCGAACGGCTGTCGGATCCACATGATGCCTCCCCCTTCCCTTAGCTTTTTCATCTGTTTGTGCAGGTCTTCAACAACAGTTGGAATTTAATAATGCAGCAACTAACTCCGTTAGATTCTTCAAGTAACCAACGACGAAGAAGCTATTAACGGCCAGGATGATTAATGAAACCGCAATGAGGACTTTCAACATTTTCTCCATTGGAACCGTCCTTTCCAAACCAAGGTAAGTGATGGCTTTCTAGATTCCCGGAACCAGGATGGTCATCTCCGTACCATCCACTATACTTTCGAAGGCATATACGGGTTGGTAGTAGCCTTTCGAGTCTAACGCATAGCTTATCCTCATCTCATCGATTTGCAGGTTGCCGATTTTTCGTTTTTCCGAGAAGTTCCGGAACTTCCCTTTCAAAAGCTCCTGATAGGCCTCCTGTTCGCTTTTGATCCGGACATCTTTTTGTTTCTCATAGGTAACCAGGCGGTTATCGAATTCCTTCACCGTCCCGTCATTATAGTAGGTGACGGACAACTTACCGTCCGTAAACCGGTTCCCGCTTACCTCTTGATTTACCGTCCACTCATACTTCCCCGTATCGATCCTTCGGAAGCTGGCCTCAGGGGGAATTTCCAGCCCGTACTTTTTCAGGCTTGCTTTTACCTTCCCCTCGTCTGCGTCTGCCGGTTCACGGCCATCATCCAACAGAGAAAAATCTGTCAGGCTATGGCTTCCATCCAGAAACCGAAATGACAGTTGGTAGGCGGAATCTCCATGTACCCGATACAGCCCTTCATCGGGATACGAAATATCCTCAATTTCCGCCGGATCAATCTTCATCCTTCCGAAAAACTCTCTGGCAAACTCGTCTGCCCTTTCTTTCGTATAACTGGGTGCCCGATAGACGGGGACAGTTTTTCGGCTGCCATCCAACGTTACGTTGGTCGTTACTTCGACCTGTTTCATGTCTGCCCGGTTCGCCGGGACGATGGAGAGATTCCCGTACTCCTTGGAATGATAATAGGCAAATATGCTTCCAAACAAAATGACTGTGACCAATAAGGGCGTCAGATAGATGAGGGAGCTTTTTACTCCCTTCTTCTCCTTCAGGGAAAGGAAACCCATTGTGAGACCGTATCCGATGACCGCGCCCAACAGATTATTGAACAGGTCGTCCACCTCAAACGTCCCGTAACCCGTGATCAGTTGGAGACTTTCAATGGACAGTGTGAACAGCATGGCTGCCCCGATCATCCAAAGCGCCTGTTTAAAGCGCGGGTTCAGCAGCGGAACGAGCATGCCGAACGGGACAAACATCAGGATATTCAAATAGATGAACTGCCAGTGCCGGGTACTGTAAAGATACCAAGCTTCCCGGTATGAGGAGAAAAGGGACAAGTCCACGTTGCTCGTGTAGCCCGGCCCCCTGTTCAGAAAGGTGACGCCGATGACCATGATCAAATAGCCTATGAACAAGGCCAACAAAACCAACCGCTTTTTGGTATCTCCTTTTCCTATAGAACTTCTGTTCAACAGGAAAAACAGGACACCTAATGCAATGACCACTACTACAGCCAGATAAAAATTTTCTTTCACAATCCCAATCAGTTCTGCCAGTCTCACCTTTATCCACCCCGCGTTAAAAATTTCATCTTACTTATTCATCTCTTCTCAGCAAATCGTGTATCGAGTGTTTGTTAATCTGGTTTCTGACTAAACAAATGCCTGTCAGAAGCAATAGACTGATCATTGCAATCGAAAGCAAGTGATACAGCAAGTAGAGGGATATTGGATATACATGGCCAATCCAGAACGCCATGGACAAAAAGATCAGCGTGCTGATGATGGACCCGCAGACCAGGTAAAGGAGCAACTCCAACCCCAGATATTGTATTACCCGCTTTTTACTCATCCCTAAGGACATATAAGTTCCCCAACGGAGCTTTTGGTTGTTGTATTTACCGAATATCATCGTGATCGTACTGATAACAGCCAACAAAATGGCTGTGCTATAGGAGAGTTTGCCCAGGAAACCGAAGAAGAACGAAATCTTTGTGTCTTCGATTTCAAAATCGGAAATCTTTTGATATAGACTCCCCGGTGTCGTGGAAACGATTTCGCTCAGAATGGATTCCAGCTCATCAGTTTGCTTTTCGGACAAATAATCCTTGATAGAAATGGAGAGATTATAATACCCTCGGAATATTCCATTTTTAATAGCAGTTTCCTCGTCTAAAATAACCGTGAAAGCCAAATCTTCTATTCCTACTTCCGAAGCATACATGACATCATAGATGGGGTACGTCCATTCCTGTGTTTTAAGGCCTGATCCGCTTTTGTATTTCCTCACAAATTGCATCTCATGTCCTTTTAAGTTTTCGCCATGAATGCCTGAGGGTAACAATAGAAGCACTTTTCCCTGAAATTCTTCGAACGATCTCTCTCCGTATAATTCTTCAAATCCTTTTGCATCTACCACTTGGTAATTGGCATGGGGGATGATTCGTTTATCCTTATATGCCCCCTCCTCAGGGTCTAGGGAAGATATCCAACTTCCAAGCGATTGCGGGATAAACTCCTCCTCAATTAAAGGGTGGACATCGACCATGAAGGGAGTTTTCTCTACATTGGAGACAAAAGGTAAGCTTTCGATCCGATTGACGTCATTTGCTGAAATTGTGAGCCCTTCCTCTTTTAAAACTTCCAGATGGCCAATTGTTTTGGACTGAAACGACTGTTGCGCTGTGATGTAGTAGTCGACATCACTGCCCCAAATCCCAGCAGTCTCTTTTTGAATGAAGATTGACAGGGTGATGACCAGCATGCAAAGAGACAATGACAGAACGGTAAGGATGGACCACTTTTTATATGTAATGACTTGCATATACAACTGTTTAAGAATAAATTTCTCAGTTCTCAGCTTTGAAATATCCAGCAGTTGAGTGTTGCCGCGCAGCGAATAGGCAACAGAAGATGCATGGTCCTTTCTGACACCTTGAATGGTCTTCAAAACTACACACAGAGAAATGATTAAAATCATGACAAGATTCAGCCCGATGATATAGGCCCCATTTAAATCGTTCGGTTTTCCATTGTCATATGTGTTCTCCACAATCAGATGGGTAAGCGGGATGGACATCGGAACTGCAAACAATATGCCGACAGACAGCATAATCAAGTATTGGTAGCTGATGATGGAAAATAGATGTAGGCTATTTGCGCCAACCGCTTTAAATATGCCGATCTTTTTCACTGTATTTGCAAAGTAAAAGGAGAGCAGGGTTAAAATACTGATAATGGACAGGCAGATGACCACAATTTGAAACGCGAAGGCCACGGTTGAGACAGTCCCATAATCGATAAGCCCCGTATGTAAAAGTCGTGAATTAATAAAGCCCTCGCCGTAATCACTGATCAAACTGGAACTTTGATCAAGGGCAGTGTATTTATTGGCCTTGATTTGAAACATATAGTTATGCTTCTGATAGGGGGGGGGGGTCTGGCTTCAAGGTTATGATGTTCGGGAAATCATCCTTGCCTTTCTCCACACCTGCCGGCACCGACCAGTTTGCTGAATAATCCTCAATAACTCCGGCTAATGTCACTTGCTCATGGCCGCTTTCAAATTCAAGAAGTTTGCTTTCTCCGATTTTCCACACTTGACCGTCCTGTTTATCCAGCAAATTCTTATAGGAACGTTCAATCGCGATTTCATTTGCTTTGCTTGGAAATGTTCCTTCGGATAACCGGATGTGACTTAGCCCAAGAGCCTCTTCATCAAACCATCCAACGGATACCACTTTGCCGTTTTTCAATATCAGCCGATCAGATAATGCAAACTCACCGACGCGGTCAGCATTCTTGCGGACATCTTCTTTCGAAGCTTCCGCGCCCAGTATAACGCCGGTGTGTTCCCCGTAATTTTGATAGGCTGCTCTTTTCAGGTTTGACTTGATCGTTTCAGAAGCCATCAGGATGGAGAATGTGGCTGCTAGCATTAGCGCAAACGAACAAACGATGACGATTAACCATTTTCTTCTGGAGAGCATTAGCTTCATCGCTAGTTTAAACACGTTCAATCCACCTCTCTTAAACGACCATTCTCCATCTGATAGAGATGATGGGGATGAGAAAAGAGGTTTTGTTCATGTGTCACTACAACCAAACTGATGTTCATGGACTCCACAAGAGTGGTTAAGAGTTCTACAACAGTTTTAGACGTGGCTTGATCCAAGTTACCAGTTGGTTCATCTGCAAATAAGATGTCAGGATTCGTGATGACGGCCCTCGCGATGGCAACCCGCTGCTGTTCACCGCCGGATAGAAAGTCAGGTCTTTTTTCCAACTGAGATGAAATGCCCAGCGCATCCGCAATCTCATCAACCCTGTGTTTCTTAACGCCTCGAGGATTGAATTGCAGAGGTAACTCAATATTCTCTTTCACCGTCAACTCAGGGATCAAATGAAACGATTGAAAGACATAACCAAAAGAGGTTCCCCGGATGTTTGATTGCTCGATATCGTTTAGTCGGTAAAGTGAAGAACCCTTAAAGCGAACTTCCCCTTTGTCTGGCTTTTCCATTCCACCCAACATACTCAGCAAGGTCGATTTCCCAGATCCGCTCTTCCCTTCAATCACATGGATGCTGCCATTTTGGATCTTCAAGCTCGTCGGATACACTACAGTTTTTCCGTTGAATGTTTTTGAAATCCTATCGGCAATCAGCTGGTTTTCCATCTTCTCCACCATACGTAACCTCAATCAAGAAACTCTCTCTTTATGTATCATATTAACATTTTTTCATTCACAGGATTATGAGAAATTCTATTTCACCTGCTAAAACGACTAAGTAAAAAAAGCGCCACGGCAATCGCAACTACCGCAGCACTTCTCTCTTATTCCGTTTCTTCCCCGAGTGACTGGGAGACGAACACCTCGGTCACCTTTTCGATCGCCTTTTCGGCTTCGACGCCTTCTGCGGTGATCGTGACGGTCGCGCCATGCGGGACGGCCTGTGCCATGACGCCCATGATGGACTTCAGGTTGGCCGACTTGCTGCCGTGGATCAGCTGGATGTCAGCGTCCAACGAGTTGACCGCCGAAACAAGCTGTGTGGCGGGACGGGCGTGAAGCCCTTCGGGTGCTGTGATTTTGAATGTCTTTTGCATCTGGAAACGCCTCCGTTAGTCCGTTTTAAGATTATTTTTTGTGCAGTTTTTTGACTTCATCAGCAACGAACTGGACGCTCGTGCCGACGATGACTTGGATATTGTGCTTACCGACGACATTAATACCCGGGACGCCGGTGGATTTGATTTTCTTCTGGTCGACTTTGTCCATGTCAGCCACTTCAACCCGCAGCCTTGTTGCACAGTTGTCGATACTGCGGACGTTGTCTTTGCCGCCAAGACCGTCGTAGATTTTCGCGGCCATCGACTTGAACTTGTCGTCGCCTGTTGCCGTTTCCGCTTCTTCGACGACTTCATCGTCTTCACGCCCAGGTGTCTTCAGGTCGAACTTCCGGATGAGGAAGCGGAACAGGAAGTAGTAGATGAGCGCGAAGAACAAGCCCTGCACAAGGAGCATGAGCGGCATGTTGGCGATCGGGATGCGCAGGCTGAGCACAAAGTCGATCAGCCCGGCGCTGAATCCGAAGCCTGCCGTCCACTGGAACGAGGCCGCGATAAAGAGTGACAGCCCCGTGAGCGCTGCGTGCACGACGTACAGTGCAGGTGCGAGGAACATGAACGAGAACTCAAGCGGCTCAGTAACGCCCGTGAAGAACGAGGCGAATCCGGCTGCCAGCATGAGCGAGGCCGCCTGCTTGCGGCGTTTGGTCTTTGCCGTGTGGTACATCGCAAGTGCCGCCGCCGGCAATCCGAACATCATGATCGGGAAGAACCCGGCCTGGTAGCGGCCTGTGATGCCCTGTTCACCGGTGCTGCTCCAGAAGTTGCCGATGTCGTTGATGCCGACCGTGTCAAACCAGAACACGGCGTTGAGTGCGTGGTGCAGTCCGGTCGGGATCAGGAGGCGGTTAAAGAATCCATAGATTCCGGCACCCGCCGCCCCGAGGTCCAGGATCGACTGGCCGAATGCGACAAGTCCGCCGTAGACGATCGGCCAGACAAAGAACAGGACCGCCGATGCAACAAGCATGGCCACAGCCGACATGATCGGCACAAGCCGCTTGCCGCTGAAGAACGCCAGGAAGTCAGGCAGCTTCACCTGGCTGAACCGGTTGTACATGATGGATGCGATGATCCCTGAAAGAATACCGATAAATGCGTTTTGAATCTGGCCAAACGCCATATCCACGTTTTCCGGGTCTGTTTGCGTCAAGAGTCCTACCGAATTGGTCGATAGCATCGAGGTGACCACGAGGTAGGCTACCAGGCCGCTCAGTGCCGCAGCACCATCCTTTTCCCTGGAAAGCCCGATTGCGGCCCCCACCGCGAACAGGATCGGAATGTTTTTCAAGATCGAGTCCCCTGCCGTGATCAGGAACGCCGCGAAGACGTTGCCGGATCCCCAGCCGTCATGGTCGATCCAGTAACCAATCCCCATCAGTATCGCCGCAGCCGGAAGGACTGCGACCGGAAGCATAAGGGAGCCCCCCAGCCTCTGCAAATACTTTTTCATCTTCAATTTCCCCCTTTCGTCATGTCCCCTGGTTTTCCGGATTCCTGAGCCGTTCGATGTGTAGTGCAATATATGCCAGTTCCGATTCCGGTATATCGATTTCGTGCAGCCGCATGCTTTCCGCCGCCATCACCTTTGCGCAGTGATACGATTCTGCGTAACGGGTGCGGATCAGCTCCGCCATTTCGCTGTCGAGCGTATGCGCATCATACCTGCCAAGATTGGCGACGGAATGCTGTAGATGCGTCACGAGCCGCTGGTATGAAATATCATCTTCCTCAATCTCGTTCCGCAGGCAGGCGCGGATTGAGCGCAGCATATCACGGACGATGGTCGCCTGGCGGATCGTATCGTTCAGGTCTCCGCCATGCGGCTTCATCGTATGGAGGTGAAGCGCGATAAACCCTGCCTCGTCGACCGGCATCTCCACACCGAGCGTGTCGCGGATATGGCCGATTCCCCACAGCCCGATGCCGTACTCTTTCGGATACAGGAGGCGGATCTCCCCGAGAAGCTTGTTGTTGACGTGGATGCCGTCTTTTGTCCGCTCGATGGCGAACGACAGGTGGTCGGTCAGAACGAGATGGATGTGCTCGTTCAGCTTGGTTCCGAGCGTTTTCTCCGCCCGCGAGATGATCGCTTCCGACACCGTGAAATGTTCTTCAGGTATCCGGCCGAGGAGCTGGCTGAGCTGCTCGTTCTCCGTCATGACGAATACCTTCTCGATCTTGTCGGCCGGGACGGGATCGTTTCGCTTCTTGCCGAAGGCGACTCCGGCTCCGACCACGACCTTCTCCCTGTCTCCGTCACGTACGATCACCGCGTTGTTATTGAGGATTTTGCTGATTTTCATCGGACTCCTCCTCCAGTCGAAAATCGGGTCAGCCTGCAGTGACCGTCATAATCACGGTTTCCCCTGCCGTGCAGGTGCCTTCCGCTACCGGCCGGACCGTCTTTCCTTCCCCGTTTGTCACGACGATCGGCGTGACCGTGCTGTTGGCATTTTCTCCGAGATAAGTCCAGTCCGCTTCGATCAGCGGCTGGCCCGCGGTCACTTTGTCATCCTGGCGGACCAGGACGTTGAAACCCTCGCCTTTAAGCGCGACTGTTTCGAGCCCGATATGGATCAGGAATTCCGTGCCCTGTGCTGAGCGGATACCGATTGCATGGCCTGTGTCGGCGACCATCACGACCGTTCCGTCTACCGGCGAGACGACGCTCCCCGAATCCGGCATGACGGCGATTCCCTCTCCCATCATCTTGCCGCTGAATACCGGGTCCGGCACTTGGTCAATCGGCATCAATTGGCCAGAAACCGGTGCCAGCACTTTTTCTTCCTTGTCTTTTTTCTTGAACAGATTGGATAGCATCCGCACATTCCACCTTTCGGGATTGTCACTCGGCGCGGCCCCTTTCCGGGACGTAAAAAGGCATGGGAGCATAGCGAAAGCCCCCAGGCTCCGCTCTTGCCCCCATGCCTGATCGGATCAGTCACATGAGACCGCTGTGAATTTATGGGTACAGAATACCACAGATAAATCTACATATCAATAAAGCGTTTACATTTTTTGCGAAAATTCGCATCAATGCGCGGCAGCTCCGGGGAAACGTTGATGAAGTCGAGTGAAACGTTGATTAAGTTTATTGAGATGTTGACGATCTTCATTGAGACGTTGATGATCTTCATTGAAACGTTGATTAAGTTCACTGAAACGTTGACAATCTGCCCGCCGCAAACAAAAACGCCCCGGCCGAAGCCGGAACGTTAACACTCAAAAACCTTTTCTCACAAGGCGGGGCGTATCCTTCAGTTCGCGAAGATTCGATGCGCCGATGCCGAACATCGCCATGCGGAGTTCCATCTCGCGTACGGCCATCGATTCCAGCACATCTTCCGTGCTCTGTGTCGCTTCTTTCAGGATCGAACGGCCGAACCCGACAAAGTCAGCGCCGAGCGCCAGCGCTTTTGCGGCATCAAGACCCGTCCGCATGCCGCCGCTTGCAACAAGCGTCCGGCCGCCGATTTCCGCCCGCACCATCCGGACCGAGTCGGCCGTCGGGATGCCCCAGTCGCTGAACGCCTCCGCTGCAGCCCGGCGCACCGGATCCTTGGAGCGGAACTTTTCCACCTGGCTCCACGATGTGCCGCCGGCACCTGCGACGTCGACGAACGCAATGCCTGCATCTGTCAGGCGCCGTGCAGTTTCGCCGTCGATGCCCCAGCCGACTTCCTTGACGCCGACCGGCACACCGAGCCCTGTGCAGAGTGTTTCGATTTTCCCGAGGAGCGCCCTGAAGTTCGTATCTCCACCGTCCTGGACCACTTCCTGGATGCTGTTCAGATGGAGGACGAGCATGTCAGCCTCCGTCAGCTCGACGATTCGCCTGCATTCATCGATGCCGTAGCCGTAGTTGAACTGAACGGCGCCGATGTTCGCAATGATCGGCACGTTTGGCGCGTACCGACGCATGAGAAACGAAGGCGGATGGCCGTCGCTGTCGAGGAGTGCCCTTGTCGAACCAAGCGCAAGAGCCCAGCCGCGTTCCTCGGCAGCCTCTGCCAGGTTCCGGTTGATTGTTTCGGCAAGCGCCGTCCCGCCGGTCATCGAAGAGATGAGGAACGGCGTCCGGCACGCATGCCCCAGAAATTCAGCCTCAGTTGAAATATCCGCAAAATCGATTTCCGGCAAGGCATTATGGATAAACGCATACGACTCGAATCCGGTCGTGATGGCATCCCCTGTGACTTTTTCATTGAGTGTGATCTGAATATGTTCCGATTTCCTCTGTTCTATTGAGCCGGCCATCGCCAACACCGCCTTCTGTCTTTGCTGTACCGGTTCCGGAAACGTCAGTCGACACTGACCTCTTCGACCGTCCGGACCACTTCATCCCGTGACATCTTCTCGCGCCCGTCCTTCAGCGCGCCAAGCGTCTTATGGGCAAGGGCAAGTGGAAGGCGGCAAAACAGAATGACGCTTTTTGTGCTGAGCGCTTTCATATACTGATCCGCCTTGGAGAGATTTTCTTCCGCATAGCGGAACAGGTCATCGCGAGTCCATCCGTCCGGCACGAAGCGGACGCCGCGCTCGTCCATGTCTTCCTTCTCGTTGCGCAGGATATTGACCGCCTGCAGGCCGCGTCCGTAGCCGATCGCGAGCTCACGGTCCGTCTTTTCACCCGCATAGTGTCCCCAAAGATCAGACAGCAGCACGCCGACAAGCCCTGCCACATAGTACGTATAATCGTCCAGGTCCTCACGTGTGCGGATTTTCCATCCCGCCTTGGCCCACTTTGCCATGCCCTCGGACATTTCCCGGGCGGCATCCGCGATTCTCGGGCGCACCGCTTCCGGACAGGCCTCCATCCAGTCGGCAAGCCTGAGCGTCACTTCGGGCATGCGCTCCTTGACCGGCCCGAGGATGCCGAGGTAGCGTTCATTGTCGAACGGCTGCGTAAACAGCTCGCCCACCTGCATCAGGAGCGAGTGCTTAAGGTCGTTGCCGAGCTCTTCGTGGTCCTCTATCTCATCAATTGCCCGGAAAACAAGGTACGCGGAGGCGACGGAAGCTTTCAGTTCTTTCTGCAAAAAAGTAATCGGAATATAAAATGTCCGGCTTGTTTCTTTCAGTACTCGCAGCGCATCTTTTGGAAACCCACTCATTTTGATCCCGATCCTTCCTCGTAAAGTGAATGATATACCTTTCATCGTAACTCAATTTTTTCGATAAATACAGTCCGTTCCCCTTCTCTCCGGTGTACATTGATTGAAAATTTGATATCAGGCCGATAGCATTTGCAGAAAGGAGGCGGCACAGATGCAAGTGAGTATGCTGGACCAGACACAGCTGGCGGAAGGGCAGACCCCCGAGGCGGGGTTCGCCGGTACAGTGGAGGCGGCGCGGCTTGCCGAACAGCTCGGCTATCGGCGGTTCTGGGTATCGGAGCACCACAGTTCGGACACGATTGCCGGCTCCTCTCCCGAAATCCTTGCAGTACATCTATTGGCGCAGACGGAGACGATCCGGATTGGCACGGGAGGGGTCATGCTGACCCATTACGCGCCGTACAAAGTGGCCGAAAACTTCCGCGTAATGAGCGCGCTTGCCCCGGGCCGCGTCGACCTTGGTGTCGGCAAGGCACCCGGCGGCACGCACCTGCCGACAATCGCGCTGCAGGGCGGCCGGGCACTCACCGATGCCAAGCCACGCAATAAGGAAAGGTTCCCGGAAATGGTCGGCGAACTGATCGAGTACCTGGAGGACGACCTCCCGGAAAGCCATCCGATGAGCGGCTATCTGAAGGCTTCCCCTGCAGTCATCCAAAAGCCGCTCCCGTGGATCCTCGGAACCGGCCCCGCGTCCGCACAACTTGCTGCGGAGCGAGGCCTGCCGTATGCCTTTGCCCGATTCATCAATGCGGAGCGGGATGAAATGGAGCAGACCATCCGCCTGTACAGGGAAAACTTCCGCCCGTCCCGCTTTTCGGAAGCGCCCTACACGGTTTGTGCCGCCCGGGTTTTCGCGGCGGACACCGATGACGAAGCGGAATGGATTGCGCGCAGTGCGGCACACGTGCAGTTCGGATTCCACCGGGGCATCCAGGGGCACCTGCCGGATCCTGCCGAAGCGCTTACAGGCATTGTGACGGAAAAAGAAAAACAGGAAGTCCGGGATATCCTGGCCACCTACATGATCGGTTCAAACAAATCGCTCGGCCGTCAGATGGATGAACTTTCCTCTGCAGGCGTCGATGAAATCATGGCGATCACCCCTGTGTTCAGCCCGGAAAGCAAGAAGAGGTCGATGATTGTGTTAAAGGAAGCGGCCCAAAGCTAAACGCGGCAACCGACATATTTCCCGGGAAATTACGCGGAATCTGACGAAAGTGGGCATATTGCGAATCTGCTCTCCATCTCTCCACGAGGTTAATTCCTGTCATACGGGGAATAGAGTATCAACCTACGAGATGGGAAAAGGAGAGTGGAACCATGCTGAAACTGGAAACGGACCTTCAGGGCAAACAGGCACGGTTCGGTGATATTTATCCGATCCTGCTAGAAAAGGATATTACGCTTTGCGGTAACTGGGAATACGACGAGGCCATGTTCGACGGAATCCTGAATAAGGATGGCCCGGAGACGATCTATCTCCGGATCCCGTTCGACGTAGTTTCCGGCATGCTGGAAGATCCCGAAACACAGATTGTGTTCGGCCAGCCGTTCGTCCTCAAGCATGTGGTCAACGTCGGCCTCGACCACGAAGGCGATGACCTGCTGGCGACCACAGGACTCAACCAGTTCCAGAGCCCCGAAGAAAAGGATGGAGCGATCCGCCGCAAATCCCACTGGGAGGAAGAAGGCGAGCGGGTCGTCCAGGGAATTGTCGAGAGCTTCCCTCTCCTGGACGAGCGGCGGATCCGCTGACCCCAAATACAATAGAAACCGGCACGGGATTTTATCCGTGCCGGTTTATTTATGTGTTGGAATAATCGTTATCCAGATCGCGCAGCACTTGCTCTACGTCATCCGTCACCCGGATATGGACCGGTTTGCCTGCGGCCGCTGCAAGACGGACTCCCGCCCCTCCCGCATAAAAACGAATATCCGCATGTTCCCCGGCAAAGCGGTCCAATTCGCCCAGCACGTCCGGATGGCGGAGGAATGGTGCCGTGGTCGATGCCGATAAAAGGACCGCGTCGGGCTTGAGCTGCCGGATGAGCGACTCGGTCGCGCCGGGAGCGGGGGAAGCCCCGACCAGATGCGTCCTGTACCCCCTCATCATCGCTTTCAGCAGGATGAGATGGACCGGTATTTCATGACGCTCCTCAGGGAAGCAGGCGCCGATGATGAGGGGGGCGCCGGGAGCAGGACGGACATTCCGCCGGATATTCACAAGCAAGTCCCTCACAATGAGGCTTGAAACAGACTCCTGGTACTCCCCCCACTCTCCCCGCTCCCACAAGCCTCCGACCTGTTTCAGGAATGGGATGACCACTCCATCCAGAAAATGCGCCAGCCCGAGTTCGCTGTGCGCCTGCCGGAGGAGCCTCTCCAGTTCAGCTTCATGGCACTGCTCGCCCTGTCCGATCAACTTGCGTACATACCGGCCGGCTTCGCTTTCCGGTTGCTGCGCCGTCCCGGCCGTCTGCTCTTCAGTCGTTGCCAGTTCCGCGGCACGCTTCAGCGGATGCCCGTCATTGCGCAGCGCCTGCATCTTCAACAGCCTGCGGATCTCTTCCTCACCATAAACACGGTACCCGTTATCCTTCCTGACCGGACGGACGATGCCATACCGGTCTTCCCATTTCCGGATGACCTGTTCGGAAAGACCGGTGATCCGTGCAACGTCCTTAATGTAATAGCCTACCGGCTCCTTCATCATGCCCGCCTCCTCCGCTCTCAAAATATCCTTAACCAACATTGTATATCATCTCCACCAAACCTTGTACGGGTTTAGGCCTTTTAATCTAGGGGAAGACAACTATTAACATATTATACTTGTTTTCTTCCTGATTTTCGACTTTAATTGTATAATGTTAAGATAAAAACATTATACAAATTCAACAAACCCTATTAAAGATTCTGAGAGGAGTAAATCATGAACAAGCATGTCATCGTCATCGGTGCCGGAGTTGCCGGCCTGGCCAGCGCCATCCGCCTGCAGCACGCAGGCTACCAGGTGGAAATCTATGAGAAAGAAGCCATTCCCGGGGGCAAGATGCACAAAATCGAACAGGACGGGTTCCGCTTCGACCTGGGCCCGACCATTGTCATGATGCCCGAGCTGTACAGGGAAGTCTTCGAACTTGCAGGCCGAAATCCGGATGACTATATCCCGATGGAACGGCTGGACCCGATGTATTCCGTCTTTTTCGGCAATGGCCCGGACGACCGGTATGACATCTCCTCCGACCTTGTCGAGCTGACCAAGACACTTGAAGACATCAGTGAAGAAGACGCGGAAGGCTTCCTGACCTATCTGAAAGAGATCTACGAACGCTTCACGGTGGCCAAAAACCACTTTATTCAACGTCCGTTCCGCAACGCTTCCGATTTCTACAATCCGTCGGTTCTGCGCCAGGCATTGAAGCTGAAAACCTTCGACAGCGCGGACAAGTTTGTCGGGAAGTATATCAAGAATGAACGGCTCAAGCAGATGATCAGCTTCCAAACCTTATACATAGGTGTTTCCCCTTATAATGGCCCTTCCCTCTATACGATGATCCCGATGATTGAATTCCTGTACGGCGTCTGGTTCATCAAAGGCGGCATGTACACAATGGCCTCCGCCATGGAGCGGCTTTTCCTGGAGCTTGGCGGCAAGATCCACTACAACTCCCCGGCGGAAGACATCCTGATCCAAAACGGCCGTGCTGAAGGCATCCGGACCGGCGGGCGTGAGGTGCGCGCGGACTTTGTCGTCTGCAACGCGGACTTTCCGTACGCCATGAAGAACCTTGTACTGGATACGGCAGCCAAGGGCAAGTACACCGACAAGAAAATCGACAAGATGAAGTATTCCTGTTCCTGCTTCCTGATGTATCTCGGGATGGACCGCAAGTACGACGAAGTCGACAACGTCCATAACTTTGTCTTCAGCAAGGACCTCAACGCCAATCTTGAGTCCATCTTTTCCGGAGAACAGATGGATGACCCTTCCTTCTACGTCTACATCGGCTCGAAACTGGACCCGACCATGGCACCGGAAGGCAAGGACGGTCTTTACATCCTTGTTCCGGTGTCCGACAGATCCGCCTCAAGCTACGGGTGGACCCAGGAGACAATCGACCATTACCGCAGCCGGGTCTTTGAGAAGCTGAAGGAAATCCCGGAGTTCGGCGACATCGAAAGCCATATCATCTCCGAATCCTACATGACTCCCCCGGATTTCGAAAAGCGCTTTAACGCCTATAACGGGGCCTGCTTCGGGCTGCGCCCGAATCTTGCGCAGAGCAATCATCTCCGCCCTCAGAGCAAGGCCAAGAACTGCGAGAACCTGTATTTCACGGGAAGCAGCACGCATCCCGGCGCCGGAGTCCCGATTGTTCTGCTGTCCGCCAAAATCGCCACGGAAGAACTGATGCTTGATGACCTTGGCACCGTCCCTGATGCCGCGCGGGAATCCCTGCATCCGGTGGAAGCCGGATCGGATGTGCCGTCCACATGACAATCCATAAGGAGGAGAGCGACATGACCACGTCCTTCAGCCGCCGCACAGAAGAGGATTACCGCCATTGCGAAGCCATCATCAAGCGCCACTCGAAAAGCTTCTATTACGCCTTCAGCAGGCTTCCACAGGAAAAAGCCCGCGCCGTCTATGCCATCTACGCATTCTGCAGGACGGCGGACGACAGTGTCGACAGCTCGGGCAGCCGGGAGGAACGTATGGCAGCCCTCGGCAGGCTGTCGGCTGAATTGGACCGCTTCCGGGAGGGGCAGGATGCGGACACCCCACTCTGGCGCGCGCTGCGCGACGTCTTCAGACGCTATACCATGGATATCCAACCCTTCTATGACCAGCTGGAAGGCCAGCGTATGGACCTTGATTTCAGACAGCCTGCAGACCTCCGCCGGCTTGAGGAATACAGTTATTTTGTCGCGGGATCCGTCGGCCTGATGCTGTTGCCGATCATCGCGCCCGGTGCTGATGCGGAAACCCGCCGGCACGCGGCCGATCTGGGAGTTGCCATGCAGCTTACGAACATCCTCAGGGATATCGGCGAAGACCTTCGTGACAAAGGCAGGGTTTATCTGCCCCGGAACCTCATGGCCAAACACGGCTATACATCGGAAGACCTGGAAAACCGCCTGATTGATGATCGGTTCACCAGTCTGTGGGAGGCCGTGGCCGCCCGGTCGGAAGATCTATACGACCGATTCAATGAAACCCTTGGGGATTATTCCGACGACAGCCGGCTGCCGGTTGCACTGTCCGCCGGCGTGTATCGCGGAATACTGAACGAAGTCCGGAACAACGGTTACGACTGCTTCAGCAGACGCGCTGTCGTCGGCAAGCGTGAAAAAAGCCGGATTGCGCTGGCGGTGAGAGCAAGCCTTACACGAAAAACAGGTATGGCACACACTCTGGCAGCGGATGTGGCACCCTGACCGCGGACGGAATAGGAGGACGGGAATACATGGATGCACAAAAGAAGAAAACGGCTCTGGTCATAGGAGGCGGCCTCGGCGGGCTGTCCGCAGCCATCTCGCTCGCTCAGGCAGGCTACCGTGTCTCCCTCTATGAACAGAATAAACACCTTGGCGGCAAACTGAACCGGCTGGAACAGGACGGCTTCGGCTTTGACCTGGGCCCGTCCATTTTGACGATGCCGCATATTTTTGAGCGGCTGTTCCATGCATCCGGCAAACGGATGGCCGACTACATACCTACTGTCCGCCTGGAGCGGGAGTGGCGCTCATTCTTTCCCGACGGCACGGTGATCGACCTGTACGGAGACCTGGACAAAATGCTCCATGAAAATGATTCGCTGAATAAAAAGGATATCCGGGAATACCGCAATCTGCTCGAATACTCCAAGGGGCTCTACGACATCACGGAAGAGGGATACCTGGGCGATGAAGGGCTCGACACGGCCAAAGAAGTCTTCAGCCACCACGGGCCGGTCACGGCGCTCAGACGGTTCGACCTGTTTTCCTCGATGTATGGCAGCATCGAAAAACGGATCAGCCATCCGCATTTCCGGACGATGCTGTCCTATTTCATCAAATACGTCGGCTCATCCCCCTATGACGCGCCAGCGGTCCTCAATATGATGATCTACATGCAGCATTCACAGGGTGTTTGGTATGTGCCGGGCGGCATGGACCAGATCGCACAGGGGCTGACCCGCCTTGCGGAAGAGGCCGGTGTGGAGCTCCATACCGGGACGAAAATCTCCAAGCTGACGGAAGACGGGAACGGGACCATCACCGGGGCCGAGCTTGAAGACGGAACAAAGCTTCAGGCCGACCACTTCGTCTCCAATATGGAAGTGATCCCGCTCTATGAAAAACTGCTCAATGTCGGATCGGATAAAATCCGGAAACTCGAGAAAAAGTTTGAACCGGCAAGCTCCGGACTGGTGCTGCACCTCGGGGTTAACAGGACCTATCCGCAGCTTGCCCATCACAATTTCTTTTTCTCGGAGAACCTGAAAGAGCAGATGGACCTGGTCTTCCGCGAGCACAAGCTTCCGGATGACCCGACGATCTATCTGGTCAATGCAAACAAGACGGACCCCGCGCAGGCGCCTGAAGGCCACGAAAACCTGAAGGTCCTGCCGCATATTCCGTACATTCAGGATAAACCGTTCACCACGCAGGACTACGTCGATTTCCGTGAGCGTGTGCTGGTTAAGCTGGAGCGAATGGGGCTCGAAGATCTGCGCAGCCATATCGTGACCGAAGACATGTGGACACCGGAAGATATCCGCCGGGTCTACGGCTCCCACCGAGGCGCGATCTACGGGACGGTTTCCGACCGGAAAAGTAACCTCGGCTTCAAGCATCCGAAGGAAAGCAGTCTGTATGACAACCTTTACTTTGTCGGCGGCACCGCAAACCCCGGAGGCGGCATGCCGATGGTGACACTGAGCGGACAGCAGGCCGCGAGAAAGATCATCCGGAAGGACCGCGGTAAGTGACGGACATTGGCCGAAAGGAGAAGCGGACATGCTGACTGTACTCATGGCGACCGGGACACTGGTTGCAGTCCTGGGTGTCCTTGCAGGAAAACTGATGCTATGGCGGTTTCCCGTTCCGAAAAAACATCCGGAAACTTCCCGCCCTTCCCTTTCTGTCATCATCCCGGCACGCAATGAAGCGCATCGGATCGGCCCTCTTCTGGAATCGCTCATGGATCAGTTGTATCCGGACATGGAAGTGATTGTCGTGGACGATGACTCTTCGGACCGGACGGCGGAAATCGCACGAATCGCCGGAGCCCGTGTTCTCCGCTCCGCTTCTGCCCCGGACGGCACCGCCGGAAAATCGGCCGCCTGCTGGATGGGGGCTGCCGCCGCAAACGGAGAGCTTTTTTTATTCCTTGACGCCGACACCCGTCTGCAGGCGCAGGACAGTTTGGACAAGCTCGTGTCCGAGTACGGAGCGCGCGGCGGAAACGGACTTTTGTCTGTCCAGCCCTATCATACTGTCATGCGGCCCTACGAGAACCTGTCCGCTGTCTTTAACCTGATCGTCATGGCGGGCATGAACACCTTTACGCCGGCAAGATGGAACCTGCCGCCTGCGGGCGCATTTGGCGGGTGCATTCTCTGCAGCCGGGCAGATTACATAGGAACCGGGGGCCACCATGCGATCCGTGGCGAGCTCATGGACGACCTGGCACTCGGTGCAGCGTTCCGTGACAGCGGGCTTCCGGTTTACTGCCTGGGCGGCCGGAATGTCATCTCGCTCCGGATGTACCCGGACGGAATTCGCAGTCTGGTGGAAGGCTGGACAAAAAGCATGGCTTCGGGCGTCAGCTCCACCCATCCCGCGGTCACCGCACTCGTCAGCCTGTGGATCGCGGGTGCCTTTATGCCGGCCGCAACCCTTGCGGCTGCCGCCTGGAACGGGATGGCCGGATGGATCACTGCCGGAGCTGCCCTTTATCTCCTCTATGGCCTGGAGGTCTTCAGGCTGATCCGGAAAGCCGGAAACTTCCGGTTCACCACAGTGCTTCTTTACCCCTTTCACTTCCTGTTTTTCACGGCGGTCTTTATCTGGTCGCTTTATGCTGTCCGTATCCGGAAACGCGTCACCTGGAGAGGACGCCAGGTTGACCTTTAAAGGAGGAGCGCAATGCGGATAATCGAACTTCCGGTGGTTTGGACTGTCGTTTTGGATATTGCCGCATGGGCGCTGTTTCATCTGGGTATTTCCTATGCCCTGTACCGGATGCCGCTCCGTTATTTCGAAAAAGAGACTGCACTCACCCGCATCCGTTTTTGGGAGCAGGGCGGCCGTGCCTGGCAGCGGCTGTTCCGGATCCGGCAGTGGAAAGACCGGCTGCCGGACGGCGATTCCGTGCTTGGCAGAGGGTTTCCGAAAAAGCGGCTTGATGAAGGTTCGGCCGATTATCTTCGGCAGTTTGTTGCCGAGTCCAGGCGCGCCGAGTGGACGCATTGGCTGCTGATCCCGCCGGCGTTTCTGTTTTTCCTGTGGAACCCCCCTTGGGCGGGGTGGGTGATGGTAGCCTATGCGCTCACGGCAAACATCCCGTTTATCCTCATTCAGCGCTTTAACCGCCCTCGCCTCATGAGGCTGTCGGACAGAATGACCGTACATAAGGAGGAAGGCCATGAATGAACGACGCATGATGGAGGAATTGTGGAGCCGCGAGAAATACCGGGTCATGTACCACAGCCAGGCCCATTATGACCAGATCAGGCAAACCCTGAAGGGGCAACCGGATCTCAAAGAAATCGAGATGCTGATCAGCGAGGCGGTAAAAATTCCGGCAACGCCCGGGTCGGTCCGGAATGCCGTCCAGCATATGTGGGGCTACTTCAAGAAGCAGGCGGACGAAGAGGAAAAGGAGGAATACCGGAGACTAATGGACGGCTTTTCCTCGGGCAGCACCCGCGAAGAGGACCTTCTCCTGTTTCTCCGCCGGCTTGCGGAAAAGTATGATGTCGAGTATTTGCTGAACAGCACGATTCTCGAATAGCCGATCCATAGAAAAAAGGGCTGTCCATCAAAATGGGCAGCCCTTTCTCATATGGGGATATGTTAACGTCTCAGTGAAGTATGTTAACGTCTCATGCGAGTATGTCAACGTTTCAATGAAGTATGTTAACGTCTCACATCAGTATGTTAACGTCTCAATCAAGTATGTTAACGTCTCGCCCAACTAACGCCTCACGCCGCCTGTACAACAGGCTTTTTCAGCATGCCGGCAAGGAAAGCGGTGACGATGGCGCCGGCGATAATCGCAGCCGCATAGAGGATCACCTTCATAAGGCCGCCGTCAACAAGGCCCATGACGAAGACTCCGCCGTGCGGTGCGCGCAGACTAATGTCAAACAGCATCGTGAGAGCGCCCGTCACGGCAGCGCCGCCGATGGACGCCGGGATGACACGCGCCGGGTCGGCCGCCGCGAACGGGATGACCCCTTCCGTGATAAAGCAGGCTCCGAGCACGTAAGCGGTCTTACCCGCTTCTTGCTCCTGTTTCGAGAACCGCTTCTTGAAGAGCGTCGTGGCGAGCGCCATGCCGAGCGGCGGGACCATGCCTGCGGCCATGACCGCCGCGATAAAGTTGAAGTTGCCCGCATCCAGCATGGCAATGCCGAATGTGTAGGCCGCCTTGTTGACCGGGCCGCCCATATCGACCGCCATCATCGCGCCGATGATCAGGCCGACCAGTACCTGGTTCGTGCCGCCGAGTCCTTCGAGGAACGACGACAGGCCGGTGTACAACTTCGTCAGCTGAGGGTTGATCAGCATCATGATGATGCCGGTGATGGCAATGCCGAACAGCGGATAAAAGAGAACCGGCTTGAGTCCTTCAAGCGCATCCGGCAGCTTGGCGAACATTTTCTTGACGAAAAGCGTCACATAACCGGCCAGGAAACCGGCGATGATTCCACCGAGGAAGCCGGACCCGCCGTCCGCCCCTTCCACTCCGGAAACAGTGATCGCGATCAGGCCGCCGACCATGCCGGGCGCGAAGCCGGGACGTTCGGCAATACTCGATGCGATAAAGCCCGCCAGGACCGGGACCATAAGGAAGAAGGCCTTGCCGCCGCCAATTGTGTTGAGCATGGCAGCAAATGCATTGTACTCGGGGCTTTCCGGATCACTTGCGTTGATGCCCCAGAAAAAGGATAGGGCGATCAGGATTCCGCCGCCGACGACAAACGGCAGCATGTTTGACACACCGTTCATGAGGTGCTTGTAGAATCCGCTCTTCGGCTCAGCCGATTCACCCTTGTCCGCCTTGCGTTCAGCATGGTAGATCGGGGCGTCTTTTGTTACAGCCCGATCAAGCAGCACATCCGTTTCATGGATCGCCTTGCCGACCTTTGTCTGGATGACGGGCTTGCCGTCAAAACGGGCCATCTCCACTTTCGTGTCCGCCGCGACGATGATGACATCGGCCTCGGCGATTTCTTCCGCGGTCAGCCGGTTTTTCACGCCGGAGGAGCCATTTGTCTCGACCTTGATTGGGATGCCGCGCTCCTTCGCGCGCTCATTCAGCTTCTCGGCCGCCATGTACGTATGGGCAATGCCGGTTGGGCAGGCGGTGACTGCAAGGACCTTGCCGAGTGCAGATGGCTCTTCCTGCCCTGCCTGTGCATCAGCTTGTACAGGAACGGATTCCGCCGGCGCTTCCGGCGCTTCCGCCGGAGCTTCCGGTTCTTCCAGCTCCCGCTCCTTGTCGTTCACGGCAGCCAGCACTTCGTCGGCTGTAGCCGCATTCAGGACGCGGTCCCGGAATTTGCCGTCCATAAGGAAAGTCGCGAGCCTGGACAGTGCCTCGAGGTGGGCATTGTTCGCCCCTTCGCTCGCTGCGATCATGAAGAACAGATGGGCCGGCTGTCCGTCGAGCGACGCATAGTCGATTCCTTCGGCGGAGCGGCCGAATGCAATCGCCGGCTCGCGGACCGCGGCGGACTTGGCATGAGGGATGGCGATACCATCCCCGATGCCGGTCGTACTTTGTTCCTCGCGCGCGAGGATATCATTCATAAAGGCTTCCCGGTCGGACAGCTTGCCCGCTTCGTCGAGCTTGCCGACAAGTTCTGAGAGCGCGGCTTCCTTGGATGCAGCCGCAAGGTCGAGAAGGACTGTATCTTTCGTCAACAAAGAAGTGATGTTCATCGCTTATTCTCCTTCTTTCAATCGGGTGACCGTGATCTGCCCGGCCAGCGCATCGACATCTTTTTTCCGGCAAAGGTCCGAGCGGGAGACCGTTGCACTGCCCGCTGCAACACCGTACGTGAAGGCGTCTTTCGCACTTTCGCCGGACTCAAGCGCAGAGATAAATCCGGACACGAGCGAATCGCCCGCACCGACGGTATTGACCACCTTGACTTCAGGTGCCTGCGCCTCGGCTTCCACTGATTCCGACACGTAGAGCGCGCCTTCCCCGCCCATTGAAACAATGACATGCCGGACACCCTGCCCAACGAGCAGCCGGGCGTACTTCAGCGCTTCTTCCTTTGTTCCGATCTCCACACCGAACAGTTCACCGAGCTCATGCTCGTTCGGCTTCATCAGTTCAGGCTGCATGCCGGCGAGTTCTTTCAGGACAGGGCCGGATGTATCGACCGCGAGGCGGACGCCGATGTCCCGGCAGATGCCCGCCAGTTCCGAGGCAAAATCTGCCCCTGCAGAATCGGGGATCCTGCCGGCGAGCACGAGCCAGTCTCCCCGCTCCATCCGCCTTGCCCGGTCGAGCAGCTGCAGGCGCTCCTTCTCCGTGATCTCCGGGCCGGGGCCGTTCAATTCGGTCTCCTGTTCCGACTTGATCTTCACATTGATGCGGGTGACGCTGTCCGTCCGGATCAGTTCCGTCCGGATACCTTCGTCCTGCAGGAACTGCTCCAGATAATCTCCCGTGAATCCGCCGGCAAGTCCGACGGCGGTGCTGTCGGTGCCAAGCCGCTTTAAAACGCGGGAGACATTGATTCCCTTGCCCCCCGGATAGTAGTACACTTCTTCCGAGCGGTTAAGTTTCCCCGTGCTGAAGCCGGGAAGATAAACGGTATAGTCCAGAGAAGGCGTCAGTGTATACGTATAGATCATTCCGTCACCACCTTGACAGTTGTTTCGTTCTCAACAGCTTCCATCATCGCCGCATCCAGGGAATCCGTGATCAGCCCGGCAGAAGCGAGCGGAAGGACTTTGGTGAAGCTGACCTTGCCCGCCTTGCTGTGATCCGCGACGACATAAGTGCGCCGCGACAGCGAAGCGGCCAGTTTCTTGACAGCGGCTTCCTCGGGGTCCGGTGTCGTGTAGCCGTATTCCGGATGGAACCCGTTCGCCCCGAGAAAGCACCGGTCAAAGCGGTATTCCGAAAGGGCACCTGTCGCCTGCGGACCGACAAGCGCGCCTGTTTTGCCCTTTACGTAGCCGCCGGTCAGATAGGTCGTGATTCCATGGTCGATCAGAGTATCCACATGGGTCAGGCCGTTCGTGACGACGACCGTCCCCTTCCCCGCAAGAAACGGAATCATCCGGAAAGTCGTCGTTCCCGCATCAAGGAAGATGAATTCCCCTTCCTCGACGAGGCCGGCGGCTACAGCCGCAATCTGCAGCTTTTCCTGCTCGTTTTTGACGGATTTGTCAGAAACGCTCAACTCCTGGATGTTCCGGTCACGGATTGTGGCACCGCCATGGATGCGCTCCAGGAGATTGATAGCCTCCAGCTCCGTCAGATCGCGGCGGATGGTCGATTCTGATGCACCTGTGCCTTCCACAAGCTCAGAGATTTTCACGGTCTGCTTTTGTCTCAGCAGATCCATGATCCATTCATGGCGTTCAGTCGTCAGCATGTTTGATCACCCGTCTGTCATTGATTAAGCCCATTTTACTTGAAATCGGTTCCAAAATCCATCATAATCGTTCACAAACATTCAAAAACAGTCATCCTGTTGACTGTCTTCATTTAGGAGGAATTACGCTCATGGTCGAAAAACAATATACAATCAGTGCATCAGAAGGTCTCCACGCACGTCCGACTTCCCTGCTCGTCGGTTCGCTGGCGCCTTTCTCTTCCGATATCTCCCTGATCTACAACGACAAGACGGTGAACATGAAGTCCATCCTTGGCGTCATGGCGCTTGGAGTCGCATCGGGAGCGACCATCACCGTCAGGGCCGAGGGCGAAGATGAAAATGAAGCCATCGCCAAAATCGATGAAGTCATGAAATCCGAAGGGCTGGCAAACTGAATGGAACAGCGGATCAAAGGTATCGCAGCCTCCGGAGGCATCGCGATTGCAAAAGCTTTCCGGCTGGAGCATCCCGACCTCCAGACCGAAAAAGCAACCGTTGCGGACACAGAAGCGGAAACTGCCCGCCTGGACCGGGCGATCGATGCTTCGCGGGAAGACCTCAAGGCCATCCGTGAACGTACCTCAGAACAGCTCAGTGAAAGCGAAGCGGACATTTTCAGTGCACACCTGCTCGTCCTTGACGACCCTGAACTCATCGGGCCGGTGAAGGAGAAGATCCGATCGGAGCAGGTAAATGCGGAGCATGCCCTCAAACAGACCGCTGACGGCTTTGTCGCGCTGTTCGAGTCGATGGACAATGAATACATGAAAGAACGTGCGGCCGACGTGCGTGATGTCACCAAGCGCATCCTCGCCCACCTGCTCGGAGTGACGCTCCAGAGCCCTTCGATGATCCGCGAACAGACGGTCATCATCGCCGAGGACCTGACACCGTCCGATACGGTGCAGCTGAATCCGGAATACGTCCGCGGTTTCGTCACGGACATCGGAGGACGCACATCCCACTCCGCCATCCTGGCAAGGACACTGGAAATCCCGGCAGTCGTCGGCAGCCGCTCCGCGATGGCTCAGATAAAAAACGGCGCGACGGTCATCGTCGACGGAACTTCCGGTGAAGTGATCGTCAGCCCGTCTGACGACACGCTCAAGTCCTATGAAGAAAAGCAGGCCGCGTTCGCTGAGGAACAAACACGGCTCACCAGGCTCGTGAATGAACCGACCCTATCAAAAGACGGCCACAGGGTAGAACTGGCCGGCAACATCGGCTCCCCTGCCGATGTCGCCAAAGTCCTTGAGAACGGCGGAGAAGGCATCGGCCTGTTCCGGACGGAATTCCTTTATATGGGCCGCGACCAGTTCCCTACGGAAGACGAGCAGTTCGAAGCATACAAGAGCGTCTTGGAACAGATGGAAGGCCGCCCGACCATCGTCCGGACACTCGACATCGGCGGCGACAAGGAATTGCCTTACCTGGATCTTCCGGATGAGGCGAACCCGTTCCTCGGCATCCGTGCCATCCGCCTTTGCCTGCAGGAAGAAGACATGTTCCGAGTGCAGCTCCGCGCATTGCTCCGGGCAAGTGTCCACGGACATCTGAAGATCATGTTTCCGATGATCGCGACACTGGATGAATTCCGCCGCGCCAAGACGGTCTTCCTGGATGAAAAGGAGAAGTTGGAACAAAGCGGCGTGCCCGTCAGCGACAAGATCGAACTCGGCATGATGGTCGAGATTCCGTCCGCCGCACTCATGGCCGACCAGTTCGCCAAAGAAGTCGACTTCTTCTCGATTGGTACGAACGACCTGATCCAGTACACGATGGCCGCCGACCGGATGAACGAACAGCTGTCGTACCTGTACCAGCCGTTCAGCCCGGCGGTTCTCCGGCTGATCAAGATGGTCATCGACGCCGCCCACCGGGAAGGCAAGCACGCCGGCATGTGCGGCGAAATGGCGGGTGACGAAGCCGCGATTCCGGTCCTGCTCGGCATGGGCCTCGACGAGTTCTCGATGAGCGCCTCCTCCATCCTGAAGGCCCGCGCGAAAATCGCAGGCCTTTCCAAGGCAAAGATGGAAGCGAAGATTGATCACATCCTGTCCCTCTCCTCCGGCGAGGAAGTCCGCTCGTATATTGAACAGTCCCTATAAGAAAAAGCGCATCGCCCGGGTGAGGGTGATGCGCTTTTCTTATAAAGGCTGCGATTTCGTCATTCAAGGCTTCATTCTCGTCATTTATGGTTCCAGTTTCGTCATTCGAAGCCGCAATTTCGTCATTCGCCCACCCGGAGCCGTCGAATGCTGAAATTAACGGCATGAATGACGAAATTAGACTGTCGAATGATGAAACTTAACCGCTGAATGACGAAACCGGCAACTGTCGCAACTGTAGACCGGACCGTCATTAACCTGCCTGCACCTGCAGGCCTGCCTTCTCTCTTTTGCCGTGCATCAAGAAATACAGCAACGCCGAAACGAGTACGACAGCCGCCAAGATCAGATAGAGTGTGCCGAAGCTCATGTACGGAATAAAGAACCCAATTAGGAATGGGCCGAATCCGAGCCCCGCATCCAACGCGATGAAAAACGTCGATGTCGCCAGCCCCATGCGGTGTGGCGGCGTGAGCTTGACTGCGACTGCCTGTGTACAGGACTGCATATTGCCAAATCCGAGGCCAATCAGCACGCCGGAAGCAAGCAGCATCAGTCCGTTCTGTGCAGTCCCGAGCAGAACGAGCCCGGACGCGAACAAGACAAACGCCGGATACATCACCGCATTCGCCCCCTTCACATCCATGAGGCGGCCGGTGAACGGACGCGACAGCAGTACCGCGACGGAGTACACGAGGAAGAAGAAGCTGGCCGCGCTCACGAGATTGATCTCGATTGCGTAGGTGCCGATGAACGACAGGACGCCGGAATAGCAGAATGCGACCACCAAGGTGACGAGCGCAATCGGAATGGCACCCGGCTCCACGATGCCGGAAAGGCTGAACCCTTTTTTCTCCTGTCCCTTCGGCACCGGCTTTGCTTCGGGTACGCGCAGGAACATCGCAACTGCCAGGCTGACGAAACCGACGGCAAGGCATAAGCCGAATATGGCCGTCATCCCGGTCTTACCGCTCAAATACAGGCCGATAAAGGGACCGATTGCCGTCGCAAGCGTAGCGCTCATGCTGAAATAACCGATGCCCTCCCCTTTCCGCGCTGCCGGGATGGTCTGTGCCACAATCGTCCCCGTCGCCGTACTTGCAATCCCCATCGCAGTTCCGTGGAGGAAGCGCGTCAGCATAAGAAACGGAATCCCCAGCTGGATGAAGTACAGGGCAGTCGTCAAAGCAAACAGGATAAGACCGATAAACAGTGTCTTTCTGCGCCCTATTGATTCAATACTGCGGCCGGTCAACAGCCTGCCGGTAAGTGCGCCCACGATAAACAGGCCGGTAACAAGTCCCGCCTCACTCGCCGAGGCGCCGTATTCATCAGTGGCATAAACCCCGATGATAACCACAAGCAAGTAAAAGACGAGTGTGATCAGAAAGTTGACGCCGGAGACGATGATAAAATCTTTTGTCCATAATTTCTGATCAGGCTTCATCTCCGGCTCCCCCTTTCCGCATTAGATTCTTCCTGATTTCAGGAAGAAGGCGGTGCAGAAGTTCCTGCTCCTCACGCGCCATCCCTTTCATGATCTCGCCTTCCAGCAGGGAGATCTTTTCCCGGCATTCCCGGTACACCGCCACTCCCCTCCCTGTCAGACGGATCACTTTGACTCGCCGGTCCTTTCCTGGAATCTGCTCAATCAGTTCCCGCTCTTCCAGGCGATGGACCCTTCTCGTGATCGACGGCTTTTCAACCCCGTAATAACTCGATATCTCAACAAGCGTAGACGGTCCTTCACGCTCGATGTAGAAAATGACCTGCCACAGCGAATAAGTAAGGCCGTACGGTTCCAGCAGCTGATTCAGCCTGGTGATCAGCGGCCGGTAAATGGCCAGATAATGACGGAAAATCCCCTCCATAGTTCGGCCCCCTTTTTAGTTACTCATATTAACTATTAACTATGGAAACTATAATGCAGAAGACCCTACATGTCAATTGCCTGACGTGTCGCAACGGCTAATGCTGATGCCCTTCAGAAACACTGGTGAGGTCATTCAGATGCTGAGCATTCGTCTCCCTCTGAACAGTCGTGACTTAACTTCACGCAAAAGGGAAAGATTCCTTTATAATGTTCCAGACGAGGAGTGATGACTTATAAACCTGCAACAAGATAAACTACATAATCCGACCGGAAAAAGCCGGATCGGACTGGCACTTGTCCTCGGACTCCTCGCCATACTGGGGCCACTCAATATCGATATGTATTTGCCGAGCTTTCCCGAGATTTCGCGGGAACTCGGAACCGGCGCCTCGCAGGTGCAGCTGAGTCTGACCGCCTGCCTGATCGGGCTTGCGCTCGGGCAGATCGTGGTCGGCCCGATCAGCGATGCCCAGGGCAGAAGAAAGCCGCTGATCATCGGCACTTCTCTCTTTGCCCTGGCATCCGTCTTCTGTGCGCTCGCCCCCAATATCACCGTGCTCATCATCGCACGGTTCCTGCAGGGGTTCACCGCTGCGGCGGGGGTTGTCCTATCCCGTGCCGTAGTGCGCGATGTCTTCAGCGGGCGGGAGATGACGAAGTTCTTCTCGCTCCTCATGGTCATCAATGCCGTTGCACCGGTCGTCGCTCCCATGCTCGGCGGAGCGATCCTGGCCATTCCTTCTGCAAGCTGGGAAACGATTTTCTACGCACTGGCTTTGATCGGAGTACTGATCGTCGTGATTGTGGGGACGAAGCTGAAGGAAACGCTGCCGCCGGAAAAGCGGATTCCAAGTTCCATCGGTTCTTCAGTGACCACAATGGGCAGTTTATTGAAGGACCGCTCCTTTATCGGCTATGCGCTCGTTGTCGGTTTTGTCCATGGCGGAAGTTTTGCCTACGTCTCGGGCACGCCTTTTGTTTACCAGCAGATTTACGGTGTGTCTCCTCAGGTATTCAGTATCCTGTTCGGGATCAACGGTGTGGCCATCATCACCGGGAGCTTCATCATCGGCCGGTTCGGCGGAATCATATCCGAGAAAAAGCTGCTGCAGGCAGCCGTCACCGTAGCTGCGGCCTCAACATTCATCCTGCTGATCATGACCATCATCAAAGGCCCGCTGGCGTCGCTGGTGATCCTGATCTTCATCTACATGACCACGATGGGCATGATCATCACCAGCACCTTCACCCTTGGGATGGCCAAACAGGGCGGCCGTGCCGGCAGCGCCAGCGCCGTACTCGGCATGCTCCCGAGCCTGCTCGGCGCGGCCTTTACCCCGCTGTCCGGCATCGCGGGCGCAACCGCCGTCCCGATGGGCGCAACCCTTTTCGGCACTTCCCTCATCGGACTGATCGCCTTTATGACGCTGATCAAGAAGGACAGCGAAGAAGAATACTAAATGCAGCAATCCCTCTCCAGATAACAAATGGAGAGGGATTATTATCTTCGTCGGTTTTTTAGTTAAATTACGCTATAACGTAATTTTTTGTGCGTTCCAATTAATAAATCTTTACATTCAAGCGTAAACTAAATTACACTTCAAAGTAAGAAAGGGGTGTTTGAAATGGATGACTTACGTTTGAATGTCGGTTTGTTGCGCAGAAAGGTCCCGAATCTGACAAGCGCGGCCCGTCAGGTCGGGCTACGTCCTGCGACCGTGTCGAACCTGTGCACAGGCAAGATACCCGTCGGGCGGGCTGAGGTCCGGACGCTTGCTGCGCTCGCTTCATTGGCCAATTGCACATTGGATGATCTGATTATCAGGGGGGAGAAGATCGAGATGATTGAGACGAAGATCAAGACTTTGGATTTGTTTGCACCATTGGCTAAAGGCGGTACGGTCGGTCTTGTTGCACGTCCGGGGATGGGTCAGCTCGTCGTATTGGCGGAACTGCTTTACCGGTTGAAGAATGACGGCTATCAGACCATCCTGCTCATGCCCGAAGGGGAACACCGCGGAGTGGACGACCTTGCGGAAAACGTGGATGTCATTACCCATTCGATCGGAGAAACCAACCGGAAAATCATTGAGCTGGGCGGCGGTCAGGAGATTATTTTTGTCGCTGACCGCTCCCATGTCATCACGGGCGGCATCCAGGAGCTGCAGGAGAATCTCCAGGAAAAAGGCATCCACTCCGTGACTACGTTCCTTGTCGACCTGACCGGTGACGCAGTGGATGAGAACCTGCCTTACGGGCCGCTTGAGACGCTATGGCAGTTCGATGCCGACCTGGTGGCCAGGCACCGCTATCCGGCCGTGAGTCCCCTGGGATCCGTGTCCTCTGTTCTCGAAGGCGCCCATCTCGATCAGGAACACTTCGCCGTCCAGCAGAAAGCCCTGAAACTCCTCCGCCGCTATCGGGAACTCAGATCTCTGGTAACAGTCGGCGGAATCGATCGGATTCCTGCATCCGAGCTGCAGACTTATCGTAGGGGCGAGCGTCTGGAGGCCTATCTGACCCAGCCATTTTACGCTGCTGAGGCCTTCACGAAAAAACCGGGTGCTTCCGTCAGCCTCCAGGAGACGCTGAATGATGTGAAAGAGATCATAAACGGCTCAGCAGATTCCAAAGAAGTTGCCGAGCTCGAGCTGATTGGCAGCCTGCAGCCTTAAGCCTCCCCCACACGGCCGTGCCCCTTTGCATGGCCGTTTTCGGATTCTCGGGAAAACCTGAGACCTCCTGCCCCCTTTAACCGAGCTTTCTGCTGTATACTGATGGAATACTGATGACCATTCTTTAGTTTATATAAACCATCCGCCGGGCGGCGTTTCCGCTGAAGGATGAATTCCAATCAGAAATGAGCAGGTGAATTATTTGATCGAAATCAAAACATCCACACTAAGTGACGGGGAATTTAACAGAGGGGTATTTGCCACGTGCGATATCAACGAAGGCACACTGATCCACCAAGCGCCGGTGATCGCCTACCCGAACGATCAGCATGAACACATCGAACAGACGCTCCTTGCTGACTATGCGTTTGAGTACGGGCTCAACCACACCGCCATCCTTCTCGGCTATGGTATGCTGTTCAACCACTCGTACCAGCCGAATGCGTCCTATGAGATCAGCTTCGAGAACCAGACATTCAACTTCTACGCCCACACTCCCATCAAAATGGGGGAAGAGATCCTCATCAACTACAACGGAGACGAGGATGATCAGGAGTTGCTGTGGTTTGACCGGGAAGAAGAATCCGAATCCTGACCCGTTTAAGCAAATCATTTATCAGCCTGTGTACCGGAATCCGGCACACAGGCTGATTTACGTTCAGGTTATCCGGCAGAATTCACCAAACCTCCACTCCCTCATCACAGTTTGGCCAGATTCCCGTGCTACACTTTGTGTAATGGAGGTTGAGGCGAATGAATCAGGCGATCACGGACAACCGGCTGATGATGCAAGCCGAACAGTTTATCAGAGAATGCTACGCGGAGCTCGGGATCCCGGAGGAAAGGCAGGAAGAACGGATCCGGGAAATCCGGTCGGAAGTGGAAGCGACGGGCACGTATGCCCACACGTCCATCGAACTCACGCACGGCGCCAGGATGGCGTGGCGCAACAGCAACCGCTGTATTGGCCGCCTGCTCTGGCACACCCTGCATGTTGTCGATGCCCGGCATGTACGGACCGCTGAAGATGCGTATGAACAGCTGCTGGACCATATTCGTTTTGCCACGAACGGCGGGAAGATCCGCTCCACGATCACCGTTTTCCCTCCGCGGAAACACGGTACCGATCCGCTCCGTGTCCTGAACCATCAGCTGATCCGCTACGCCGGATATGAGACAGATGGCCAGGCCACAGGCGACCCGGCGTCCCTGCAGTTCACCAGGCTGTGCGAGAATCTCGGCTGGCAGGGGGAAGGCACCCCGTTTGATGTTCTTCCACTCGTTATCCGGGAGGACGGGAAAGCACCGGAACTGTTCCGGATTCCGGATGATGCGGTCATGGAAGTGCCGATCACCCATCCGGACAACAAAGCATTCGGCGAGCTTGGCCTGAAATGGTATGCCGTCCCGATGATTTCGGATATGCTGCTGGAGATCGGCGGAATCGAGTATCCGATGGCGCCGTTCAACGGCTGGTACATGGGTACGGAGATCGGCGCTAGGAACTTCGCGGATGAGGACCGCTATGGCCTCCTGCCCGCCGTAGCGAAGGTGTTTGGCCTGGATACCTCCTCTAACCGGTCTCTCTGGGTCGACCGGGCCCTTGTCGAGCTGAACGTCGCCGTACTGCATTCCTATCAGTTGGCCGACGTCACGCTCGTCGACCACCACACAGCGGCCGAGCAGTTCCGGAAGTTCGAGGAAAATGAGCACAGACACGGTCGCCCCGTCACCGGAAACTGGACCTGGCTCATTCCGCCTCTGTCCCCTGCCTCAACGCACATTTTCCATAAGCCGTACAATAATGAAAAGCTGTCTCCAAATTACGTTTACCAGGCTCCGCCTGAAATCTGAAAGGGACCCATCCGCGGATGGGTCCCTTTCCAATTACAGTTTCACAAGTGTCCGGCCTCGCACCTTCCCCTGCAGGATGGCCCCGAGCACTTCCGGCAGCTGCTCCAGGGACACTTCATTGACCAGGTCGCCGTCCAGCACCGTCGGCTTATAATCAGTGCTCAGCCGCTCCCACGCCTCGAGGCGACGTTCCATCGGGCATTGCACGGAGTCGATCCCTAGCCAGTTGATATTTCTCGAGATAAACGGCAGGACTGTCGTCTGGACTTCGATACCGCCTGTCAGGCCAGAAGTCGCGACCGAACCGCCATACTTCAGCGTACTGAGGATGTACTGGAGCGTCTTCCCGCCGACGGGGTCGACCGCTCCTGCCCACTGTTCTTCCCTGACCGGTGTCCCGTCTTCATCAGCCACGTCATTGCGGCGGATGACCCGGCTTGCCCCGAGTTCTTTCAGATACGCTTCCTCGTCATGTTTGCCCGTGCTGGCCGTCACCTCATAGCCCCGATTGGCCAGAATGTTCACGGCGACGCTGCCGACGCCGCCCGTGGCACCGGCGACCAGGACCGGGCCTTTGTCAGGCGCGAGCCCGTTCTCTTCCAGCCGAAGGACGGACAAGGCCGCAGTAAAGCCGGCCGTACCGAGAACCATGGACTCCCGCATCGTCAGTCCTTCCGGAAGCGGCACGACCCAATCCGCCGGTACGCGCGCCACTTCGCTGAATCCGCCAAAATGCCCGGTCCCGAGCGCGTAGCTGGTCACGATGACCTCATCTCCAGCCTTATAGCGTCCGTCCGCCGACTCCATCACCGTCCCCGCCAGATCGATTCCGGGCACCATCGGATAGGATCCGACCATTCTCTTCTTCAGGGCAACCAGGCCATCCTTGAAGTTCACACTCGAGTAGGCTACCCGGATTGTAACCTCCCCTTCCGGCAGATCTTCCATGGTCAGCTGCGTGATCTCCGGCTGAGACTGCTCGTCCTTCACTACCATCGCTTTGAATGTACTCATGTCCCCATCCGTCCTTTCTTTCCGGCTATGAGCCTGTATTCACTAGAAGCATAGCCATAAGATCCTGCTCATGCAAATACCCGGTCTTACCGGAAATCCATGAAGACGATCGAAAATCCGCGGTACAGTATTCCAAATACCGAAGAATTACATTTCATAGTTGTTAAGACCACGTGGAGCAAAAAAATGTTCATATGATGAAGTGACTGAAGTTGCTGCAATTTTGGTCCCCCGACAAGATTTTAGAAAGGAGGACTTTAGATGAGTACGTTCCCTGGTTCCGACGGCTCTAAAAATTCTGGTCAGGCAGGCAGATGCCGCAAGGACTGCAAGTGCAATAGCGGATGCACTTGTAATTCCGGATGCAAGTGCAAATGCAGGTGTGGGTGCAAGTGTAAATGCAGCTGTAGCTGCTCGTGCAAGTGCGAGTGCAAGTGCAAATGCAGCTGCTCGTGCGGATGCAACAGCGGATGCAAGTGCAACGCCGATTACGAGTCCTGATTTGTGACAATGACTTCAGATCTTGTTTACACGGACTGCATATGGATTGGGGCTCATTGATCTAAATAAAGCTGCATCGAACAGATATTCTTTCGATGCAGCTATTTTTATTGGGATACCGGTCCATATGGAGTGTTTCCAAAAAGCAAAAAGGAGCCAGCCGGACGGCGAAAGCCCCTTTTCCATCTTTTCTTCACGATTCAATTTCGAGCCTTCTCCTGCCGGCTATTTGATCAGCGTTTCGATATGCTCAGCAATCTGCTCCACGTTGACTGCTGCCTGCCCCGTATTCATATCATGAACGGCCCGGATCTGATTCTCATCATCCAAGACATACATGGTCGTCCCATGAACAATCTGGCCGTCCCGGTCTTTCTGGAAAACCATTTTAAACTGGTTCGTGACCTCTTCCGTCTGCTCAACAGTTCCCCGGAGGAACAGCCAATTCCCCGATGTAATGTCAAACTGGTTCTTGTATTGTTTGATCCTGTCCACTGTATCCACTTCGGGGTCCAAGGTGATGAGAATGACATGATAGTCATTTTCCGGAACGTCTTTACCCTCCAATGTTTCCTGAAGGCTCAGCAAGTCAATCACTGTCATTGGGCAAACGTCCGGACACTGGGTGTAATAAAACGCCACGAGTTTGGGTTTGCCGGAGGAAAAGGCATCCGTATCACCCGTTATCGAAGGCAATTGCGGATCATCGATGGCAGCCAATTTGGGAAGCTCCACAGTCCGGGGCCAAAAAAGGCAGATCGCTGCAAATCCGAGAAGAACGATCATGGCAATGAATGAAATTCTTTTCAAATGGTTCACCCTCAAGCTTTTATGGAATTTAAAACGAGGCCCACGACAACTGTGAGCAACAAAGTGGCGAATCCGCACAGCTGATACATATTCAGCAGAAGCTGGGTGTGGTCGGAGATCGGAATGCTGCAGATTTGCGGGTTTTTCAGCACTTCGCCGATCATGATGCCCATCGAGATGCCGACCAGCCCATTGTATAGACCGGCCAGGAGCAAGTGGTAGTTGAACAGACCTCCAAAAAGAGTCCCGACTGCTGCTCCAAGCAGTAGATTAACAAGAAAAACCAGGGAGAGGCCCGCGGACAACAACACGGTCACATGCATGCCCAGTATGAGTGTGACTCCCAATGTCGCTGTGCTTGCGATGGTGGCTGCATGTCTGCCATCAAACAGATGCTTCCTTCTGCGCAATCGAAAATAACAGAAACAAGCAGCCGCCACATTCCAGATCAGAAGTCCAACAATGCCGAGCATGTTCTCACCCTCCCGATCTCTTGACCGCAGCGAACAGGACAGCGAGGATCAGGAAAACAAACAATTCAAGAATGACCGTAAAATGATAGGGGTCTGTTACAATGGCTCCCAGCATGGGCGCCATCATCCCCATCATCATGCCGTTGATCAGCCCGGTCAGCATCGACTGGCAGTCGAAGAGCGCCCCGAACAATGCGCCGGCACCCATCCCTCCCAAGGCAGACACCATCGTGATAGCCGTGAAGTGGAAGGGATATTGCATGATCAGAAAAACCCCGCCGACAGGGCAACCAGGCCGCCCAAAGCCATGGCAATATTCATGGCCAGCGGAAAAGCGATCAATTTCCGGTGATGGTGCACATAGCCATACAGCAGTGCAAACAGCACCAGATTTGTATATAGAATCAAAACAAATGAAAGCCCGTGCATCCAACCACCTCCCGACAGGATATGCGGGCTTAGCGGTTGTCGGGCCGGCCTCTGTCCGGTTCAAGTCCGGGAGTTCTGGAAATGATTTATGCAAGGTTCAAAGCGTTAATTGCCAAAACGCAAAACAACCCTCTCTGCAGTTTAGAGAGGGCGGTTCCGGAGAAGGTTTACTTCTGGTTGAACAAGTAAAGCGACACAAACAGCAGCACAATCGCGATCAGCTTTTTGGCATCGATCGGGAAGCGTTCTCCTCCGAACAGCCCGAAATGGTCGATCACCGCGCCCATGATCATCTGTCCGGCAATAATTCCGGCCAGAGCCGCCGCCACACCAATTTTCGGCACGGAAAAGACCAGAATGAGCACGTAAACCGCACCCATGAGCCCTCCAAGCAACTGCCATTTCGGAACCGATGCCACGGCCAGCAAGTTGCCGTTCCCAAAAAAGATAACGGCAAAGAACAGCGCGAGCGTGCCGATCAGAAACGAAATGAAAGACCCTTCGATCACTCCGACGTTTCTGCCCAGGTTCCCATTGACCTGGCTCTGTATGGCGACGGCGATGCCGCCGATCAATGCGAGTAATGGAAAAAGCAACTTCATTCAACATACTCCCCTTGCGATCAAGTCGTCTCTAAGTCTTTTGAATAGTGTATCAGAACAGCCAGAAAAAAAGCCTCTCCCTGTCATGTAAGGAGAGGGGCTGGATGCTTTGGCTTCTGCATCAATAAGCAATTCCCACGCGCTTTTTAATGTACTCGCCGCTTTCAATCTGGCCATATGCGAATTCCGCCGTATCCGGCACTGAAATTTTGCTGCCGCCTTCCGGCAGGAAATCTGTTTCTGTCCGGTAGTTGCCCAATCGTTCGCCGTCCGGCAAATACGTCGGACAGACGATGGTCCAGTCGAGATTGGATTCTCTGAGCAAATTGTAGACTTTCTCATGTTCTTCGGCAGCACGGGTAGTTTTGCGCTTGGATTCGCTTGATTGGTAGCGCAATACATCCGGGGTAACCCGGCTCTGCAGGATTCCGGCAGTCCCGATTGTAATGATCCGCCGGATGCCTTCTGTTTCCATGGCCTTGATGATCAGCGGCATGCTTTCCGAGAGCGTGGTGCCTCCGTCCGTATTGAGGGCACTGACCACAACGTCGGCTCCATGCATGGCGCGTTTAATCGCATCTTGGTTTAATGCATCACCCTGGATGACCGTCAGATGTTCGTCTTCTATCTGAAGCTTCTCCGGATTGCGAACAAGAACGCTGACCCGATGTCCGTCCTCAAGCGCCTGCCTGACGATGCAGCTGCCGACACGTCCGGTCCCGCCCATTATTAAGATGTTCAAGTATGAACCTCCTCCAGCGTCTCTTATCATCATAAGCATAACAAAAAAGCCCCCAACCATAACGGTTGAGAGCTTTTGTGATGTTGAAAATTAGCGCTTCGAGAACTGAGGTGCACGACGCGCGCCTTTGAGACCGTACTTCTTACGTTCCTTCATACGTGGGTCACGTGTGAGGAGACCTGCGGATTTGAGCGCAGGACGGAAGTCAGGGTCTACCTGAAGCAGGGCACGGGCAACGCCGTGGCGGATTGCGCCGGCTTGGCCAGTGTAGCCGCCGCCGTTGACGTTAACGAGAACGTCGTAGCTGCCGAGAGTTTCAGTCGCTACAAGCGGTTGCTTGATGACTTCACGGAGTGTTTCGAATGGGATGTAATCTTCTGCGTCACGGCCGTTGATTACGACTTTACCTTCGCCGGGTACGAGGCGTACGCGGGCAACGGAAGTCTTGCGGCGGCCAGTGCCGATGTATTGAACTTGTGCCAAAGTGGTTCCTCCTCTTAATTACCCGCGAAGTTCGTAAACTTCCGGTTGTTGTGCTGCGTGTGGATGCTCAGCGCCTGCATAGACATGCAGTTTGCGGTACATCTGACGGCCGAGCGGTCCTTTTGGAAGCATGCCCTTGATGGACGTTTCGAGAAGCTTTGTAGGGTACTTCTCGCGCATTTCGCCTGCTGTACGCTGACGGATGCCGCCCGGGTGGCCTGTGTGACGGTAGTAGATCTTGTCCTGGAGCTTGTTTCCAGTCATTTCGATCTTTTCTGCATTAATAATGATGACGTGGTCGCCTGTGTCCACGTTCGGAGTGTACGTTGGTTTATGCTTGCCGCGCAGGATTGCTGCGACTTCGGACGATAGACGGCCGAGCGTCTTGCCCTCTGCGTCGACAACGAGCCACTTGCGCTCGACTTCTTGGGCTTTCGCCATGTACGTTGTACGCATTTGTTAGTCCTCCTAAATTTCACTCAATCAAAGTTCCGAGTTCCGATTCTCTATCCCTAACACAAAGAAACCTTACCGGGGCATTCTTAGTGGGGTTATCGAATTACCGCTTATCATCATACCGTGAATTGGCAATGAAGTCAACCGTTTTTGTGTGTACGCCAGGAAAAGTTGTTTCATCCCCCGTAGTGCACGTTTTCGAGGTACAAACCCTGTGCCTGCGCGGTTTTCCCCGCTTGGGACCGGTCCTTCGCGGCGAGGATACCCGGGATGTCTTCCGGATCCAGTTCGCCCTTGCCGCACATCCAGAGGGTGCCGGCGATGATCCGGACCATGTTGTACAGGAAGCCGCTCCCGCTGATGACCATATGGAGCTCCTCGCCTTGCCGCTCGAACCGGATCGATTCAATGGTGCGGACCTTGTCCTCCACATCCGTCTTAGCCGAGCAGAAGCTCGTGAAGTCGTGCGTGCCGATCAGATGGCGTGCGCCCGCTTCCATCCTGGCCACATCCGGTGTCACCCCGAGTGACGGCGTCGTGAAATACCGACGGAACGGACTGATGACATCGGACAGGTGCCAAATGTACCGATAGGTCTTGCCCGTTGCCGAAAAACGCGCGTGGAAACCGTCGGGTACTGTCTCCGCGGAAAGAATGCGGATCGCCCCGGGCAGCCGGGTATTGAGCGCCATCGCCCAGCGGTTATCCGGTATGCCGAGAGGTGTATCAAAGTGGACGACCTGCCCGCTTGCATGCACGCCGGCATCGGTGCGGCCGGACGCATGCACACGGACCGCCGTCCCCTTATGGATCACGGAGAGTGCCTGCTCCAGCTCGCCCTGCACCGTGCGCCCCTTCGGCTGGATCTGATAGCCCTCGAAGCCGCTCCCGTCATAGGCGATGATCAGTTTGATGCGTGGCATGGAAATCTCTCCTTTTGGGTGTTGGGGCCAGTTCCTGGCGTGTAAGTCCGAAACGGAACGGCTAAGTCCGATTTTGCAGCTGTAAGTCCGATATTGGTGCGCTAAGTCCGATTACGAAGCGGTAAGTCCGATATCGGCCAACTAAGTCCGAGCCCGGTCCGAAAAGTCCGCAATCCCGCAGCCCTATCCCCTCAGGAACCAGAGGGCCACAATGACCGCTAGCAAGATCAGCAATGCCGTCGTATCCCGCCAGTCCCACTTTAGCTGGCGGTAGCGGGTCCTTCCTTCTCCCCCGCGGTAACCGCGGACTTCCATCGCGACGGCCAGGTCCTCGGCGCGCTTGAAGGCGCTGACGAAAAGCGGGACGAGGAGCGGGACAACCGCCTGGATGCGTTCTTTCATCGTGCCCGACGAGATGTCGGAGCCCCGTGCCAGCTGGGCCTTCAGGATTTTGTCAGTCTCGTCCATCAGTGTCGGAATAAAACGGAGCGAGATCGACATCATAAGCGCAAGCTCGTGGACCGGGAATTTCACTTTCTTCAGCGGGTTCAGAAGCACCTCAAGCCCGTCCGTGATCGAGATCGGTGATGTCGTGAGCGTGAGCAGCGACGTCATGAGCACGAGCACGAGGAAACGGACCGAGATGTAAATCCCCTGCCGCAACCCTTCTTCATAGATCTTCAGGAAGCCGAGCTCGAACAGCAGGTCGCCTTCCTTCGTGAAGAAGATATGGAGGAGGAACGTGAAGGCGATTAGGAACATGACCGGCTTCAGCCCACCGATGAGGAAACCGATGCGCACCTTGGATGCGAAGATCGACATTAATGTAAAAGCCAGCAGGAGCGCGTAGCTCACGGTGCTGTTCGCAAGGAACACCGCCGCGATGAAGATGAAGACAAAGATCAGCTTCGAACGCGGGTCGAGCCGGTGGACGAACGAATCACCCGGGATGTAGCGGCCGAACACCATTTTCTCCATCATGATGCGCCGCCCCCCTTCCCGAGGTCCGCCGCAAGATAGGCCGCTAGCTGCTCTTCCGTGAGTGCCGGAGGGCCAGGGGGCAGTCCCGCGCCTTCCTCGTACAGCCGCTGGAAGCTGACCGTGCGCGGGACGCCGAGGCGCCATTCCCCGAGGCGCTCCGCATCTGCGAACACTTCCCCGGGCGGCCCCTGCAGGACGTCCGTGCCGTCATGCATGACGATCATGTGGTCCGCATAGCGCGCGGCGTCCTCCATGCTGTGGGTGACGAGGATCGTCGTCAGATTCTGCTGTCCATGGAGCTCATAGAACAAGTCCATGATCTCCTTGCGGCCAGCGGGATCCAGCCCGGCGGTCGGCTCGTCCAGGACGAGCACATCAGGTTCCATGGCCAGTACCCCGGCAATCGCCACTCGCCGCATCTGGCCGCCCGACAGATCGAACGGAGACTTTTCCGCCGTTCCCTCGGGAAGACCGACGCGCTCCAGCCATCTGAGCGCGCGTACCTTTGCCTCTTCTTCCTCAACACCGAAGTTCAGCGGGCCGAACATGACATCCTTCAGCACATTCTCCTCGAACAGCTGATGCTCGGGAAACTGGAAGACGATGCCGACTTTGCGTCGGATCGGCTTCAGCTGCTTGCCTTTCGTATCCTTGGTGACTTGGGTCTCTCCGATTCGGACAACTCCGGACGTAGGCTTGAGAAGGCCGTTCAGATGCTGAAGAAGCGTCGACTTGCCGGAGCCCGTATGGCCGATGATGGCCGTATACGACCCCGAAGGGATACGGACGTTCACATCGTGGAGCGCCTGCTTCTGGAACGGCGTGCCCGCCGCGTATGTGTAGCCTACCTGTTCGAGCGCAATGTCCATAACTGCTCCACCAACTTCCGTTCCGTCATCGTTCCGGGTTCTGTTCCGATGCCCTGCTCCCCGAGAAGTGCGGACAGCCTCATGGCGAACGGCAGATCGAGCCCGAGCGCAGTCAGCGACTCTCCTTTGAGAAAGACTTCCTGCGGCGTTCCTTCCGCGAACTTGCGGCCGCCGTTCATGACCACCACCCGGTCAGCCAATAGCGCTTCCTCGAGGTCATGGGTGATCGAAATAACGGACAGTCCCGTCTTTTCCCTCAACTCCAGGATGACCCGGATCACTTCTTCCCGTCCCTGGGGATCGAGCATCGAAGTCGCTTCGTCCAGAATCAGCAGCCTCGGCCTGAGGGCCAGTGCACCCGCAATGGCCACGCGCTGCTTCTGGCCGCCCGACAGGTGCTGCGGCTCGTGGTCAAGGAACGTATCCATCTTGACCTGCCTGAGCGCATCGCGCACGCGGAGTGTCATCTCCTCGAATGGGATGCCGTTGTTTTCCAGGGCGAAAGCGACATCATCCTGCACGGTCGCTCCGACAAACTGGTTGTCCGGGTTCTGGAACACCATGCCCATCTGCGAACGCTTTTCCCAAAGGTTGTCCTCTGTGAGCGTGTCGCCGAACAGGCCCACAGTCCCCTCCTGAGGGAAAAGGAGTCCGATCATGAGCCGCGCAAGCGTCGATTTGCCGGAACCGTTATGCCCGACGACGGCAATCCACTCGCCCGCCTGCATATCGAACGAAACGCCGTCGACCGCATGGCGGCCGTCCGCATCGTCCGGTGTATAGGTAAAACGGACGTCCTGAAGGGACAGGATCCGTTCCATAGTCATTCCTCCTCTGCTTCACTCAACTCTGCTGTCTATTGTAACGGAATCCGGTGGCCGTGTCGTCCGGGCCCGGAGCCGGAGGAGTGTGTGAACATCTTACTCCGGTAAAGCAACGTTTCACCCCGGTATTTTAACGTCTCACTCCGGTATAGCAACGTTTCACTCCAGTATGTCAACGTCTCAACGCCTACCCCACTCAGATGCGTTCCCGTTTCCGTCCGTATGTAAAAAAAAAGCGCGCACCCCAACTGGTGACTGCGCTTTTGTCGTATGGCATGACCCGGCGGCTGCTCACACCGCCGGGACCATGATGGGGTGCGGAGAGCTAGACGGGACGCAAGCATTGGCTCCGCCCATCGTAACGCTCAGCTTTTTCATTTGCCGTATAAATCATTATAGAAAGAAAAGGGTGCCGTCCATACTCAGGTAACCGCACACCCTTTTCGTTAACGCAAATTAAACGAGTTCGATGATGACGACCGGTGCGCCGTCTCCGCGGCGAGGGCCGACTTTCATGATGCGGGTGTAGCCGCCCTGACGCTCAGCGTAGCGAGGTGCCACATCGTCGAACAGTTTCTGCAGTGCATAGACCGTTTGCTCATTGCCTTCTTCGTCAGTCGTCGTAACGAGTTCGCGACGGATGAATTCGGCAGCCTGACGGCGTGCATGGAGATCACCGCGTTTTCCGAGAGTGATCATTTTCTCAACGACGGAACGGAGCTCTTTCGCACGCGTTTCAGTCGTCTGCAGGCGTTCGTTGATGATGAGATCGGTTGCGAGGTCACGAAGCATCGCCTTACGCTGGGAGCTTGTGCGACCTAACTTTCTGTAGCCCATCGAGTTTCCCTCCTTTTGGGTAAATTGGATGGTCCGCTATGGACGATTATTCTTCCGTACGCAGGCCGAGTCCGAGATCTGTCAGCTTCGCCTTGACCTCTTCGAGGGACTTGCGGCCCAGGTTGCGCACTTTCATCATTTCATCTTCGGATTTGTTCGCGAGCTCAAGCACCGTGTTGATGCCGGCACGCTTCAGGCAGTTGTAGGATCGGACGCTCAGGTCGAGTTCCTCGATAGTCATCTCGAGAACCTTTTCCTTCTGGTCTTCTTCCTTCTCTACCATGATCTCAACGGAATGTGCTTCATCCGTGAGGCCTACGAAGATGTTGAGGTGCTCGGTCAGGATCCTGGAGCCGAGCGAGATTGCCTCTTGCGGCCCGATGCTGCCATCGGTCCAGACGTCGAGGGTCAATTTATCGTAATCGGATGATTGTCCGACACGTGTGTTTTCCACCTGGAAATTGACGCGGGAGACTGGGGTGTAAATGGAGTCGATCGGGATCACGCCGATTGGCAGGTCTTCACGCTTGTTTTTGTCAGCCGGTACATAACCGCGCCCGCGCTGTGCATACATGCGCATGCGGAGGTGGCCGTTCTTGCCGACAGTCGCAATGTGGAGATCCGGGTTGAGGATTTCAACGTCGCTGTCATGCGTGATATCCGCAGCCGTTACTTCGTTCTCGCCCTTTACATCGATTTCGATGACCTTCTCGTCGTCCGAGTAGATTTTCAGGGCCAGTTTCTTCACGTTCAGGATGATCGAAGCGACATCCTCGACCACGCCATCCACCGTCGAAAACTCGTGGAGGACTCCGTCGATCTGAATGGATGTTACAGCGGCACCAGGCAGAGAAGAAAGAAGAATGCGCCGCAGGGAATTCCCCAAGGTGGTTCCGTAGCCCCGCTCAAGCGGCTCCACGATGAACTTTCCATAGGTGCTCTCCACAGTCTGTACAGCTTCAATCCTCGGTTTTTCTATTTCGATCATTCAAATTCACCCTCCCTCAAAACGTCCATGAATGGCAGTTCCTATTGGAAATCGATATACAAGACAACTATTGCACTCTCACAAACCAGTTTATCCGTAAATCGTGTTTCTCAATCAATGGACGGACAGCCATTATACACGGCGGCGTTTTGGAGGACGGCAACCGTTGTGAGGAACTGGAGTTACGTCGCGGATCGCAGTGACTTCAAGACCTGCAGCCTGCAGTGCGCGGATAGCCGCTTCACGGCCTGCACCAGGACCTTTAACCGTCACTTCGAGAGTCTTCATGCCGTGCTCCATCGATGTGCGTGCAGCTGTTTCTGCAGCCATCTGGGCAGCGAACGGAGTGGACTTACGGGAGCCCTTGAAACCAAGTGCACCTGCGCTCGACCAGGATACAGCGTTACCTTGTGTGTCCGTGATCGTGACGATTGTGTTGTTGAAAGTGGAACGGATGTGTGCGATGCCGGACTCAATATTCTTTTTGACGCGGCGTTTACGCGTTTGTTGTCTACGTGCCATAGTGGGAAGTTACCTCCTTTGCAGATTATTTCTTCTTGTTAGCGACTGTCTTACGCGGGCCCTTACGGGTACGTGCGTTGTTCTTCGTGTGCTGACCGCGTACTGGAAGGCCACGGCGGTGGCGGATTCCACGGTTGCTGCCGATTTCCATCAGACGCTTGATGTTGAGGTTCGTTTCACGACGAAGGTCACCTTCAACTTTCAGGCTGTCGATTTGTTCACGGATCTTGTCGAGTTCAGCGTCAGTGAGGTCGCGTACGCGAGTCTCTTCTGAAACGCCTGCATCAGCGAGAACCTTTTGGGAAGTCGTTTTACCGATTCCGAAGATGTAAGTGAGAGCGATGACTACGCGCTTCTCGCGCGGTACGTCTACACCAGCAATACGTGCCATATATTCGTGCACCTCCTTAGGGTTTAGCCTTGGCGTTGTTTATGTTTCGGGTTTTCACAGATTACCATGACCCGACCGCGACGGCGGATGACTTTGCACTTTTCGCAGATCGGCTTAACAGATGGTCTTACTTTCATCGCATAGAACCTCCTTATCGTCCGGAGTGCTTAGATCATTTGTAACGGTATGTGATACGGCCACGGGTCAGATCGTAGGGGGAAAGTTCCACTGTCACACGGTCACCCGGCAGAATCCGGATATAGTGCATCCGCATTTTTCCGGAAACGTGCGCAAGGATCGTATGGCCGTTTTCGAGTTCCACTTGGAAATTGGCTCCTGGCAGAGTCTCGACGACCTTGCCTTCCACTTCAATTAAATCATCTTTCGCCATCCATCATCATCCCTTCATGTTAGAATCAGGTCTCTCTTCGTCCCGCTGCGCCCTACCTTCAAACATATGAACGGTCTGCATGAGAGATGTCCGAAAGACTACCAACGGTTTCCGCTTCCCTATCCGAAAAAAGGAAAGATCCACGGTCCCCATTATACCTTGTTCCGGACTGCATTGCATGACCGAAGTCCCGCCATGCCTGCATTTCCGCGCCATGCCTGCCGATCGCAGCGGCCGGCGGGCATGGTCTGCCGTCACATGCCATAAAACAGGATCGTCTCGCCTCCCCGGCACGGGCTCAGTTGCCCCGGAGCAGCCGGTCGATGTCCTTGAATACAACCTCGATGTCCTGCTGCCCGTCGATGTGGGTCAGAACGCCTTTGTCGCCGTAGTAGGCGAGGAGCGGTTCACTCTGTTTCATATTCACTTCCAGGCGGTTGTTGACGGTCTCCGGGTTGTCATCGGCGCGCTGGTAGAGCTCCCCGCCATCCTTGTCACAGACGCCATCCTGTTTGGGAGGGTTGAAGACAAGGTGGTAGGAAGATCCGCATTCTTTGCAGATGCGGCGGCCGGTCAGCCGTTTGACGAGTTCGTCATGCTCCACCCGGATGTTGATGACATGGTCGATCTTGCGGCCAAGCCCGGACATGATCTCATCCAGTGCTTCCGCCTGGGCGACAGTGCGCGGGAAGCCGTCCAGAAGGACGCCTTGCTCGCAATCCTGTTTAGACAGGCGTTCACGGACGATGCCGACGGTCACTTCATCAGGGACGAGCGCCCCTTCATCCATGAACTGCTTGGCCTTGAGACCGAGCTCCGTACCTTCTTGGATAGCGGAACGGAACATGTCGCCTGTAGAGATATGAGGGATTTCGTACTTCTCGACAATCCTGTCCGCCTGGGTGCCTTTGCCGGCACCCGGCAGGCCCATCAATACGATGTTCATACGTCGTGCCCTCCTACAGTGTTTTCGCGGCCGGCCGGAACCGGCCGCGGAATCATTTCATAAAGCCTTTGTAGTGCCGCTTGACGAGCTGGGATTCCAGCTGCTTCATCGTCTGGAGCGCGACCCCTGCAACGATCAGGAGGCTGGTGCCGCCGATCTGCACGGACTGCGGGAGTCCTGCCAGGCTGATAAAGAAGATAGGCAGGATCGAGATGACCGCAAGGAAGATGGCTCCGACGAAGGTCAGGCGGTTTAGGACACGGGTCAGATAGTTCTGGGTGTCCTGCCCCGGACGGATGCCCGGGATGTAGGCGCCCTGCTTTTTCAGATTGTCCGACACATTCTCAGGGTTGACCTGGATGAACGCGTAGAAATACGTGAAGGCAATGATGAGCGCTACATAAATGATCATCCCCACAGGCTTCGTATAATCGAAGATCTCGATGATCGCCGCTGTCCAGCGGTTTTGGCCGAAGAACGAAGCGAGCGACTGAGGGGTTATGATGAACGCGACTGCGAAGATTACGGGAATGACGCCCGCCGCGTTTACTTTCAATGGCAAGTGGGTCTGCTGGCCAGCCTGCTGGCTGCCGCGGCCCGTGACACGCTTGGCATACTGCACCGGAATTTTCCGGAGAGCCTCCTGGACATATACGACGCCGACCGTGATGGCGACAACCGCAAGAGCAAGGAGAACCAGAACGAGGATATTCAGGAACAGCTGGTCCCCTGCATCCTGGATCTGCTGCGCATAGATCTGATTCACCGCATTCGGAATCGCCGCAACGATACCTGCAAAGATGATGATCGAGATCCCGTTCCCTACGCCGTTCTCGGTGATTTGTTCACCGAGCCAGAGAAGGAACGCCGTGCCTGCTGTCAGGACGACTGCAATGACGAGGTAAGTCGCAATGCTGTCATTCTGGATCAGCGTGCCGCCGTACATGCGGTTAAAGCCGTACGACATGGCGATCGACTGGATAAATGCCAGGACGATCGTGAAGTATCTGGTGAACTGGGCCAGTTTCCTCCGGCCGACCTCGCCCTGCTTCGCCCATTCGGCGAATTTCGGGACGACATCCATCTGAAGGAGCTGGACGATGATCGAAGCCGTGATGTACGGCATGATCCCCATCGCCAGAATGGAGAAGTTCGCGAGCGCGCCGCCCCCGAACGTGTTCAGAAAGCCGATCAGGCTGAATTGATCGGCTGCCTGGAGTGCTGACGCGTCAACATTCGGCACCGGGATAAAGGTCCCGAGCCTGAAGACGATGAGCAGCGCCAGCGTAAATAGGATTTTTTTCCGGATATCCCGGACGCGCATAAAGTTCGAGATGGTCTCAAACATCAGATCACCTCGACGGAGCCGCCTGCGTTCTCGATGGCCTCTTTAGCGGAAGCAGAGAATTTGTGAGCCTGTACAGTGAGCTTTTTCTCAAGCTGACCGTTGCCGAGGATCTTGATGCCGGATTTTTCCTTGCTCACGATGCCTGTTTCGAGCAGGAGCGCAGGAGTAACTTCTGTGCCTTCCTCGAAGCGGTTAAGCGTTTCGAGGTTCACGATGGCATATTCCTTGCGGTTGATGTTCGTGAAGCCACGCTTAGGCAGGCTTTGGAAGAGCGGCATCTGGCCACCCTCGAAGCCGAGGCGTACACCGCCGCCGGAACGCGAGTTTTGACCGTTTGCACCGCGGCCGGATGTTTTACCGTTGCCGGAACCAGGTCCGCGGCCTACGCGATTGCGTTCTTTGCGGGATCCTTTTGCAGGTTTCAGTTCATGCAGTTTCATTTGACTGGCACCTCCTTATGATTTGATGAATGATTAGTTTTCTTTAACTTCGACGAGGTGGCCGACTTTGTTCAGCATGCCGCGGATTGCAGCATTGTCTTCGTGTTCGACCGTTTGGTTCGTCTTGCGCAGACCGAGAGCTTCAACCGTTTTGCGTTGATCCGGTTTCGTCCCGATCACGCTCTTCTTAAGGGTAATTTCGAGCTTAGCCATTAGTTTTCCCCCCTCAGCCCAGCAATTCTTCTACAGATTTGCCACGGAGTTTTGCGACATCCTCAGCACGCTTGAGTTCCTGAAGACCAGTCATCGTAGCACGGATGACGTTGATCGGCGTGTTGGATCCCAGGGATTTCGAAAGGATGTCCGTGATGCCTGCGAGCTCAAGTACCGCACGGACAGGGCCGCCTGCGATAACACCGGTACCAGGAGCAGCAGGTTTGATGAAGACGGAGCCAGCACCGAAACGGCCTGTCACTTCGTGAGGAATTGTGCCGTTCACCATAGGAACTGTGACCAGTTTCTTCTTGGCATCTTCGACTGCTTTGCGGATCGCATCCGGAACTTCTTGTGCTTTACCAGTACCAAAACCGACACGGCCGTTCTTATCGCCGACGACGACAAGTGCCGTGAAGCGGAAACGGCGTCCGCCTTTTACGACTTTCGCTACGCGGTTGATCGTTACTACGCGTTCTTCGAACTCACTTTTCACTTCATTGCGACGCATGTGTATGGGTCCCTCCTTTTAATTAGAATTCAAGTCCGTTTTCACGGGCTGCATCTGCCAGAGCCTTAATGCGGCCGTGGTAGAGGTAACCCCCACGGTCGAAGACGACAGATTTTACGTTCTTTTCAACAGCTGCTTTGGCGATTGTTTCGCCGATTTTCACTGCTGCTTCAGTGTTCGAAGTGGAACCTTCGAAACCTTTGTCCATTGTGGACGCACTTGCGACTGTCACACCGTTTGCATCATCGATCAGTTGAGCATAGATATGCTTGTTCGACCGGAAGACGTTCAGGCGCGGACGCTCGGCAGTACCACTGATCTTGGAACGCACACGTGCATGGCGCTTTTTGCGGACCTGGTTCTTGTCCTGTTTCGTAATCATCGTGGTCACTCCTTTCGATGCCTATGCGGCATTATTTACCTGTCTTACCTTCTTTGCGGCGGACTTTCTCGCCTTCGTAGCGGATCCCTTTGCCTTTGTACGGCTCAGGCGGGCGTACGGCGCGGATGTTGGATGCGAGCGCACCGACGTGCTCTTTGTTGTAACCGCGGACAGTGATCTTCGTGTTCGAAGGAACTTCGACTTCCACGCCTTCTTCAGGAGTGAATTCGACCGGGTGGGAGTAACCGACGTTCAGGACGAGTTTGTTGCCCTGTTTTTGCGCACGGTAACCGACACCGACGAGCTCGAGGGACTTTTCGAAGCCTTTCGAGACGCCTTCGACCATGTTGTTCAGGAGCGAACGGGTCGTTCCGTGGATCGCGCGGTGTTCTTTGTTGTCGGACGGGCGTGTCAGGGTGATGACGTTGCCGTCCTGATTGATCGTGATTTCACTGCTCAGTTTGCGAGTGAGTTCGCCTTTCGGGCCTTTGACTGTGACCGTGTTGTCATCCGCAAGGGTGACTGTCACGTTTTCAGGCACTTCGATCAGCTTATTGCCAATACGGGACATGTGTGTGCACCTCCATTCGTTTGTAGCGGATTACCAGACGTATGCGACGACTTCGCCGCCAACTTTTTTCGCACGTGCTTCTTTGTCTGTTACGACACCGTGAGAAGTCGAGACGAGGGCGATGCCCAGACCGTTCAGGACTTTCGGGATTTCATTTGTCTTCGCGTAGACGCGGAGACCCGGCTTCGAAATACGCTTCAGGCCCGTGATAACACGTTCGTTGTCCTGGCCGTATTTGAGGAAGATCCGGATGATCCCCTGCTTATCATCTTCGATGTATTCAACGTCGCGGACAAATCCTTCGCGTTTCAGGATTTCGGCGATCTCTTTTTTCATGTTGGAAGCAGGAACTTCCAGCTTTTCATGGCGTACCATGTTAGCGTTACGGATACGCGTAAGCATATCTGCGATCGGATCACTCATAGTCATTGTGTTGTACCTCCTTCCCAGGTATAGGGATTACCAGCTGGCCTTCTTGACGCCAGGCAGTTGCCCTTTGTATGCAAGTTCACGGAAACAAATACGGCAAAGCTTAAATTTACGGTACACGGAGTGAGGACGTCCGCAACGCTCGCAGCGTGTGTATTCCTGCACTTTGTGTTTCGGTGTGCGCTTTTGTTTCGCGATCATCGATTTCTTAGCCACAATTTCGCCTCCCTTTCGTTTACTTTTGGAATGGCATGCCGAGCTGCGTCAGGAGCTCACGGGCTTCTTCGTCCGTGTTAGCAGTCGTGACGATGACGATGTCCATGCCACGGACTTTGGATACTTTATCGTAATCGATTTCCGGGAAGATCAGCTGTTCTTTAACGCCGAGCGTGTAGTTGCCGCGGCCGTCGAACGCGTTCTTCGATACACCGCGGAAGTCGCGGACACGCGGAAGTGCGATCGAAACCAGCTTGTCGAGGAAATCATACATGCGCTCGCCACGGAGCGTTACTTTCGTACCGATCGGCATTCCTTCACGGAGGCGGAAGCCGGCGATGGATTTCTTCGCTTTTGTGACGACCGGTTTTTGGCCGGAGATGATTTCGAGGTCTTCCACAGCGGAGTCGAGGGACTTGCTGTTCTGCACAGCGTCGCCGACACCCATGTTGATGACGATCTTTTCAACTTTCGGCACTTGCATAACCGAGCTGTATTCAAACTTGCTCATGAGAGCAGGTGTGATGTCTGTTTTAAATTTCTCTTTTAGGCGGTTCATCAGGAGTACCTCCTTCCTCTATGTCGCTTATTTCTTGTATGGGTCAGCAATGATCTCGCCGGATTTCTTGGAAACGCGGACTGTGACCATCTTGCCTTTTTCTTCTACTTCTTTGTAGCCGATACGAGTCGGTTCGCCCGATTTCGGATCAAGCAGCATTACGTTGGAAACGTGGATTGGGGCTTCTTTGCTCACGATGCCGCCCTGTGGGCTTTCCTGGTTCGGCTTCGTGTGCTTCTTGATGATGTTGACGCCTTCCACGATCACACGGTCTTTCTTAGGGAATGCAGCAAGGATGACGCCGGTTTTCCCTTTGTCTTTTCCTGTGATCACCTGGACTTTATCACCTTTTTTAACGTGCATTCTCTTGCACCTCCTTGGTTGGCACTACCCTATGGATTAAAGTACTTCCGGAGCGAGGGAAATGATTTTCATGAAGTTGTTGTCGCGCAGCTCACGTGCGACAGGTCCGAAGATCCGCGTACCACGCGGGCCTTTGTCATCACGGATGATGACGCATGCGTTCTCGTCGAACTTGATGTACGTACCGTCTTTACGGCGGACACCGCTCTTCGTGCGGACGACAACCGCCTTGACGACGTCACCCTTCTTAACAACGCCACCTGGTGTTGCTTTCTTGACGGTGCAGACGACGATGTCGCCGATATTCGCTGTCTTACGGCCGGAACCGCCGAGCACTTTGATCGTGAGGACTTCACGTGCGCCGGAGTTGTCAGCGACTTTCATACGACTCTCTTGTTGGATCATCGAGGGTACCTCCTCTCAAGTTAAATTCCGATCAGATGATAATCGCTTTTTCAACGACCTCTACAAGGCGGAAACGCTTCGTAGCGGAAAGCGGGCGAGTTTCCATGATGCGGACGACGTCGCCTGTTTTTGCAACATTGTTTTCATCATGTGCTTTATATTTCTTCGAGTATTTTACACGTTTGCCGATGACGGGGTGCTTCTTGTAAGTCTCGACAATAACCGTGATCGTCTTGTCCATTTTGTCGGAAACGACGCGGCCTGTGTAAACTTTGCGTTGGTTACGCTCAGACATGCTTGCAGCCTCCTTTTATCAGTTGTTGGCGCTGAGTTCGCGTTGGCGAATGACTGTCTTCATGCGCGCGATCGACTTGCGCACCTCACGAATGCGAGCTGTGTTCTCGAGTTGGCCGGTAGCAAGCTGGAAACGCAGGTTGAAGAGCTCTTCTTTCAGCGACTTCACTTTTTGTTCGATTTCAGCAGTGGTCAATTCACGGATATCATTAGCCTTCATTCGATTCACCACCAATTTCTTCGCGTTTTACAAACTTGCTCTTAACCGGCAGTTTGTGCGATGCGAGACGCAGCGCTTCACGGGCAACCTCTTCGGAGACGCCTGCGATTTCAAACATAACACGGCCTGGCTTCACGACAGCCACCCATCCTTCAACGGCACCTTTACCGGAACCCATCCGGACTTCAAGAGGCTTTTTCGTATATGGCTTATGAGGGAAGATCTTGATCCAGACCTTACCGCCACGCTTCATGTAACGGGTCATGGCGATACGGGCAGATTCGATCTGACGGTTGGTGATCCAGCCGGCTTCAATAGCCTGGAGGCCATACTCACCGAAATTAACTGTGCCGCCGCCTTTTGTTTCTCCGCGCATTTTGCCGCGGTGTACACGACGGTGTTTCACACGTTTAGGCATCAACATGATCAGTTGCCTCCTTCCTCGGATTTCTTCTTCTCAGGAAGGACTTCACCGCGGTAGATCCATACTTTTACGCCGAGTTTGCCGTATGTTGTATCAGCTTCCGCGTGAGCGTAGCCAATGTCGGCACGGAGTGTATGGAGCGGTACAGTACCTTCGCTGTAGTGTTCGGCACGGGCGATGTCGGCGCCGCCGAGGCGTCCCGATACCATTGTGCGGATCCCTTTAGCGCCTGCACGCATTGTGCGCTGGATCGCTTGTTTTTGTGCGCGGCGGAACGATGCACGCTGTTCAAGCTGGCGGGCGATGTTTTCTGCGACGAGTTTCGCATCAAGATCTGCACGCTTCACTTCAACGATGTTGATGTGCACACGCTTGCCGGAAATTGCGTTGAGTTCTTTGCGGAGCGCTTCAACTTCGGAACCGCCCTTCCCGATCACCATGCCGGGCTTTGCTGTATGGATCGTAATGTTCACACGGTTCGCTGCACGCTCGATCTCGACCTGAGACAGGGAAGCGTCTTTCAGGCGTCCGTCGATGTACTCGCGAATCTTGAGGTCTTCATGAAGAAGAGTTGCATAGTCTTTTTCTGCATACCATTTCGACTCCCAGTCACGGATGACTCCGAGTCGCATACCGTTTGGATGTACTTTTTGACCCACGAATTATCCCTCCTTTTTCTCGGATACCACTAGTGTGATGTGGCTAGTGCGTTTGAGTATTGAAGTAGCACGGCCTTGCGCACGAGGGCGGAAACGCTTGAGCGTCGGGCCTTCGTCTACGAAGACTTCACTGACGACGAGGTTGTTTACATCCAGGTCGTAGTTGTGTTCTGCATTGGCAATCGCGGATTTCAAGACTTTCTCGACAACCGGCGATGCGGCTTTAGGTGTGTGTCGCAGGATTGCGACCGCTTCGCCCACTTGCTTGCCCCGGATCAGGTCGACGACCAAACGGACTTTGCGAGGAGCAATCCGGATTGTACGGGCTACGGCTTTAGCTTGTTGCATCAGGAGTACCTCCTCTCAATTAGCGTTTCGTTTTCTTATCGTCGGCTCCATGACCGCGGTAAGTGCGTGTAGGTGCGAATTCACCCAGTTTATGGCCAACCATGTCTTCCGTTACGTAGACCGGTACGTGTTTGCGTCCGTCATAGACTGCAATCGTGTTGCCGATGAAGTTAGGGAAGATTGTAGAGCGGCGGGACCATGTTTTAATGACCTGCTTTTTCTCGTTAGCGTTCTGTGTTTCGACCTTTTTCATGAGATGATCATCCACAAAAGGTCCTTTTTTCAAGCTGCGACCCATTTTGGTACCTCCCTCCGTGATTGCCCGGCGGCCCACCCCGTGAACCGCTGAGAAACCACATTATTTTTTGCGGCGACGAATGATGTAGTCGTCCGATTTGTTTTTCTTCTTGCGGGTTTTGAGACCAAGTGCCGGCTTGCCCCATGGTGTAACCGGTGCTTTACGGCCGATTGGCGTACGACCTTCACCACCACCGTGCGGGTGATCGTTCGGGTTCATGACGGAACCGCGTACTGTCGGGCGCTTGCCCATCCAGCGGGAACGTCCTGCTTTACCGATGTTGATCAGTTCGTGCTGCTCGTTGCCGACTTGGCCGATTGTCGCGCGGCATGTGCCGAGGATCATGCGGACTTCGCCGGATTGGAGACGGACGATGACGTACTTGTCTTCTTTACCGAGGACCTGAGCGGATGTACCCGCGGAACGGACAAGCTGTCCGCCTTTGCCAGGCTTCAGTTCGATGTTGTGGATTGTCGCACCCATCGGAATGTTCTGGAGTGGAAGTGCGTTCCCCACTTTGATGTCTGCTTCAGGACCGGACATGATTTCCATGCCGACCTTGAGGCCTTTAGGCGCGAGGATGTAACGCTTTTCCCCGTCCACATAGTTGATCAATGCGATGTTTGCAGAACGGTTCGGATCGTATTCGATCGTAGCAACGCGTCCTGGAATGCCATCTTTCCGGCGTTGGAAGTCGATGACACGGTATTGGCGCTTGTGGCCGCCACCTTGATGGCGGACTGTCGTACGACCTTGGTTGTTACGGCCGCCCTTGCGGTGTTTAGGCGCGAGGAGCGATTTTTCCGGCTTGTCAGTTGTGATCTCTGCGAAGTCGGAAGCCGTCATGTTGCGTCGGCCGTTGGAAGTCGGTTTGTACTTCTTGATCGCCATTGTTTTCCCTCCTCATTGTTTTATGGGTTCAAAGCGTAAGATTTACGCTTCGAAGAGTTCGATGTCTTTGGAATCAGCCGTCAGTTTGACGATGGCTTTGCGGCGTTTGTTCGTGTATCCGCCGAAACGGCCCATACGCTTGAACTTGCCTTTGACGTTCATGATGTTGACCTTCTCAACTTTGACACCGAAGACTTCTTCGACGGCCTGTTTGACCTGTGTCTTGTTGGCGCGGACGTCAACGTCGAATGTGTACTTTTTGTCTTCCATAGCCTGTGCGGAACGCTCGGTAATGACCGGACGCTTCAATACATCACGTGCATCCATTAGCCAAGCACCTCCTGTACTTTTTCGACCGCGGATTTTGTCATGACGAGCTTGTCATGGCCTACCAGGTCGAGGACGTTGATGCCGTTTGCGGAGACGACCGTGACGCCCGGGATGTTGCGTGCGGACAGTGCCACGTTTTCATCGAGCTCTGCAGTGACGAACAATGCTTTCTTGTCGACGGAAAGATCTTTCAGGACCTGAATGAATGCTTTCGTCTTAGGTGCGTCGAAAGTGAGTGCGTCGAGTACGACGAGGCTTTCTTCGCGAACTTTCGCAGAAAGTGCCGAACGGAGTGCCAGACGGCGGACTTTCCTAGGAAGCTTGTAGCTGTAGCTGCGTGGAACCGGACCGAATACGGTACCGCCTCCGCGCCATTGCGGGGAACGGGTGGAGCCTTGACGCGCACGGCCTGTGCCTTTTTGGCGCCATGGCTTGCGGCCTCCGCCTGCTACTTCTCCGCGCTGCTTCGTTTTGTGGTTACCCTGGCGCAGCGATGCGCGCTGGGAGATGATCGCTTCAAAAAGAACTGCTTCGTTCGGCTCGATTCCGAATACGGATTCGTTCAGTTCAACTTCGCCGACGGAAGCGCCTGTTTGATTAAGTACGGATACTTTTGGCATTGTGTTGTCCTCCTTTCCTTATTTCTTGAGGGATGCGCGTACTTTTACGAGCGACTTGCGTGCGCCCGGCACATTCCCTTTGACGAGGAGCAGGTTGCGCTCTGCGTCAACTTTTACAATTTCGAGGTTTTGGATCGTTACGGTGTCGCTGCCCATGCGGCCTGGGGATTTCATACCCTTGAAGACGCGTGCCGGGTCAACCGGACCGAGCGAACCAGGTGCGCGGTGGAAGTGGGATCCGTGGCTCATCGGCCCGCGGGAGTGCCCGTGGCGCTTGATAACACCCTGGAATCCTTTACCTTTTGTTACACCTGTGATATCGACGAAATCTCCAGCTGCGAAAATTTCTACGTTGACTTCCTGACCAACTTCATAATCGGCCGTGTCCTCTCCGCGGAATTCGCGAACGAAGCGCTTAGGCGCAGTTTCTGCTTTAGCTGCGCGGCCTTTTTCCGGTTTGTTCGCGAGCTTTTCGCGCTTGTCTTCGAAGCCGAGCTGGACTGCTGCATAGCCGTCCGTTTCTGCTGTCTTCTTTTGAAGGACAACGTTTGGTGCCGCTTCGATGACAGTTACCGGGATGAGATCGCCGTTTTCAGCGAACACTTGTGTCATGCCGACTTTTCTACCCAAGATTCCTTTGGTCATTCGTCACACCTCCTGCATTCTTTTTGTTTTTATTTTGGTGTTGATTAAAGTTTGATTTCGATGTCTACGCCGGATGGCAGATCAAGCTTCATGAGCGCATCAACCGTTTTTGGTGTCGGGTTGACGATGTCGATCAGACGCTTGTGCGTGCGCATCTCGAACTGTTCACGTGAGTCCTTGTATTTGTGGACCGCACGAAGAATCGTGTAAACCGAACGCTCTGTCGGAAGCGGGATCGGACCCGAAACACTTGCACCAGAACGTTTTGCCGTTTCAACAATCTTCTCAGCTGATTGATCGAGGATACGGTGGTCGTACGCTTTCAAACGGATACGGATTTTTTGTTTTGCCATTACTTTCCCTCCCTTTCGCCTTTTTTCAAGACAATTCTCCACGGAAATCTCCTGCACACCGCCATGGCAAAGCGGCCGGGTGTGTCAGCAACCTCCCGCTTCATCGCAGTCAAATGACCAACATTCCGTATTATACACAAAACGGAAGAGCCTCGCAAGCATTACGCGCGAGATTCTTTGCTGGACCCTAGAATTATATAACGGTTTGGCTCAGGATGCAATCGGTAAGGAAAGAGTCGGAATATTAGGTTGCCGGGAACGGGATTGTTATATGGAAGGAAGTCGATTTTGCTTTGTTCCTAAGATATTCTTATGGATTTACGCTACGGGTCCTCGCTTACCGCGGGCGTTGCCTTAGCCTCCTCGAGCTGCGCTCTGCGGGGTCTTCGGCTAACGCTTTTCCCGCAGGTGTCTCGGACCCTCCGCTTCAATCCATTCTATATTGAGTTTCTCAAGATCTCCCTTTCATACTTATTGAAATTATAAGGCTGAACTTGTGCAATGTAGTCGAAACACACCATTTCATATAGAAGAAACACATTCCCGTTACACTTTTGGAATAAGAAAAAGCTCCGGCAGCCCGGAGCTTTTTCAGTCCCTCAAAGAATCACGGCTGCGATCCAGCCGAAGATGATGAGGGGGATATTAAAATGGATGAAGGTCGGGACGCAGGTGTCCCAGATGTGGTTGTGCTTTCCATCGGCATTGAGCCCGGCGGTCGGTCCGAGTGTGGAGTCGGATGCCGGGGAGCCGGCGTCACCCAATGCTCCGGCCGTGCCGATCAGTGAAATGATCGCCAGTGTGCTGAAGCCGAACTCGACGCTGAGCGGAACGAAGATGGCGGCGATGATCGGAACGGTCGCAAACGAGGAGCCGATCCCCATTGTGACGAGCAGGCCGACGAGAAGCATGATGATGGCCGCGATGCTCTTGTTGTCGCCGAGCATGCCGCTGGCGGATTCTACGAGAGACTCAACGTGACCTGTCGCCTGGATGACACCGGCAAAACCATTTGCCGCGATCATGACGAAGCCGACGAAAGCCATCATTTTCATGCCGTCGTTCAGAAGCTCGTCCGCATCTTTCCAGCGGACAGCGCCTGTTGCATACAGAACTGCAATACCTGAGATGGCACCGATGATCATCGAGTCGGTTGTGATCTGCCCGGCAAGTGCTGCCGCAAGCGCGATGATCGTGAAAACGATATTGCGTGTTCGGACTTCACGGTCCGGGCCGGAAGCGATGGCTTGGCTGTCGCCGTAATCACGCGGTTTACGGTACGAAATGAAAATGGCGATGATGAGACCAAGGGCCATGCCGGCAACCGGGAGGGCCATGGCCGTCGGGATATCCGCCATATCGATCTCGAGTCCTGCAAGTGCCATCTGATTGGCGATGACCTCGTGGAAGAGGAGGCCGAATCCGTAAGGCAACAGGACGTAAGGAGCGATCAGACCAAATGCGAGCACACAGGCGATGAGCCGGCGGTCGATTTTCAGCATGTCGAGGATGTGGAGAATCGGCGGCACGAGCAGCGGAACAAAAGCGATATGGATCGGAATCAGGTTCTGGGACGAGATGGCGACAAGAAGCAGGATAAGAATAATCAGTGCCTTGGCGAGCCCTTTGCGCTCCCCTTCCCCTTCATTGCCGACAACCTTCAGAATCAGTTTGACGAGCACTTCCGGAATGCCGGTCCGGGAGATGGCGACTGCAAACCCTCCGAGAAGCGCATAACTGAGTGCGATGGTTGCCCCGCCTCCGAGGCCCCCGGTGAAGGCTTCTATTGTTTCATTTATGGAAAGGCCGCCTGTCAGACCGCCGGCGATTGCTCCGACAGCCAGCGCCAACACTACGTTGACCCGGAGAAGACTCAGGACCAGCATGACCGCGACCGCAATAATGACTGCATTCATAACGAGTACTCCTTTTTGCTTCACCACTTTACCGTGATAAAGCGTTAAAATGAATGTTATTAGATTATCATGGCGGCTGATTGCTGTCAACCCTTCATATACGAACATCTTTATGGGCATGAGCGCTCACGCGAGCGGCATCTCATAAGAAAAACCGGCAGGCCCCCAAAAGAGGCCTGCCGGTTTTCAATCATGCGCGCTGCGTGACTTCTTCATATTTGGCAATCTGGTCTTCGTATTTGAAGGTCAGGGCAATTTCGTCCCAGCCATTCAGGAGCATTTCCTTCCAGTACGGGTCGATATCGAACCGGTGGACGGTGCCGTCCGGCTGTGTAACAGTCTGCTCTGCCAGGTTGACTGCAAGCTGCACCGGATCTGCCTTGCCCTTGGCGAGGAGTTCTTCCACTTCCTCTTCAGGAAGCCTGATCGGCAGGATGCCGTTTTTCATGCAGTTATTGTAGAAGATATCAGCATAGCTTGGCGCGATGACAACACGGAATCCGTAGTCCAGGATGGCCCACGGGGCGTGTTCGCGGGACGAGCCACAGCCGAAGTTCTCACGTGCGACGAGGATCTCGGACCCGTCGAAGCGGGAATCGTTCAGGACGAAGCCGTCCCTCTTGTTGCCGTCGGCATCAAAGCGCCAGTGATGGAACAGGTACTTGCCGAAGCCGGTACGTTCGATGCGCTTCAGGAATTCCTTGGAGATGATCTGGTCGGTGTCGACGTTGCTCCGGTCGAGCGGAGTCAGGATACTGGTGACTTCATTGATCGGTTTCATGGATGCGGCCTCCTTTCATCGTTTCGCGGTCAGGCGTGGACGGCAAATTGTTCGCGGACGTCTGTGAAGCGGCCGGTAACAGCTGCTGCAGCAGCCATGGCCGGACTCATGAGGTGTGTGCGCGCTCCCGTCCCCTGCCGTCCTTCGAAGTTCCGGTTGGAAGTGGACGCGCAGCGCTCGCCTGCCGGGACGACATCGTCGTTCATGGCGAGGCACATGCTGCATCCGGATTCGCGCCATTCAAAGCCTGCAGCGGTAAAGACCTTATCGAGGCCTTCTTCTTCCGCCTGCTTCTTGACCGTGCGGGATCCCGGCACGACCATGGCTCTGACGCCGTCGCGGACTTTCTTGCCTTCGATGACGCGTGCCGCTTCGCGGAGGTCACTCATGCGGGCATTCGTGCAAGAGCCGATGAAGACGTGCTGAATCTCGATGTCCGTGAATTTCTGGCCTTCTTCAAGGCCCATGTATTCGATGGCGCGAAGGAAGGAATCGCGCTCAAGCTCATTTTCGAAGTCTGAGGCATATGGGACATGGCCGTTGATGCCGGCCCCCATGCCCGGGTTGGTTCCCCATGTGATGAACGGCTCGATTTCATCGGAATGAATCGAAACCGACTTGTCGTACTCTGCACCTTCGTCTGAAGCGAGGGAAAGCCAGTCGGCTGCCGCCTGCTCGAAAGCGTCGCCATCCGGTACATACTTTCGGCCGCGCAGGTATTCGACAGTCGTCTCGTCCGGGCTGATCAGTCCTGCACGGGCGCCCGCTTCAATCGACATGTTGCAGATCGTCATGCGCTCTTCCATCGTGAGCTTGCGGATCGCTTCGCCCGTGTATTCCACGATGTGGCCCGTGCCCATGTCTGTACCGAACTTTGCAATGATCGCCAGAATAATATCTTTGGCGGCAACGCCCGGGGCAATCTCACCATCGATGCGGATCTCCATGGTCTTCGGGCGGGACTGCCAGAGTGTCTGTGTGGACAGCACGTGCTCGACCTCGCTCGTTCCGATTCCGAAAGCAAGTGCGCCGAATGCGCCGTGCGTGGAGGTGTGGGAGTCTCCGCAGACGATCGTTTTACCCGGCTGGGTAAGCCCGAGCTCAGGCCCGATGACATGGACGATCCCCTGATCCGGGTGATCGACGTCCGCGAGCGGCACCCCGAACTCCTCGCAGTTTTCTGCCAGTGTCCGGATCTGCTTGCGCGCGATCGGGTCATTGATCACTTTGCGGTTGACCGTCGGCACGTTGTGGTCCATCGTCGCGAAGCAGAGATCCGGCCGGCGGACTTTGCGCCCGTTCAGGCGGAGTCCTTCAAACGCCTGAGGAGAAGTGACTTCGTGAAGGAGATGGAGGTCGATGTAGAGGAGGTCCGGCTTGCCCGGCTCCCCGACAACGATATGCCGGTCCCAGATTTTATCGATGATTGTCTTTGCCATTGCGTTCCGCCTCCTGTTTTACATATACGAAAACATAATATCGTCCGACACGGCTTCCGCGTCGAGCTGTTCCATGACTTTGTCCGTCCATTCCTCTGTCGTGAGGCTGCGGCTTCCCGCCTGTGCGACATCCGCCGTACGGCATCCGTCTTCCAGCACAGTCTGGACTGCTTCCTCGATTGCCGCTGCCTCGGTTTCCATACCGAACGAGTAGCGGAGCATCATCGCTGCGGACAAAATTGCCGCCGCAGGGTTTGCGATGCCTTTGCCTGCAATGTCCGGACCGGAACCGTGCACGGGCTCATACAGGCCGAAGCCGTCGGTGCGGATACTCGCTGATGGCAGCATGCCGAGAGAACCGGTGATGACAGAAGCCTCGTCGCTCAGAATGTCGCCGAACATATTCTCCGTCACCACAACATCGAATGCGGACGGATCCGTAATCAGTTTCATCGCGCAGGAGTCGACCAGCTGGTGTTCGACCGTGACGTCCGGATAGGCCGCCTTTTTCTCTTCAACCACTTCCCGCCAGAGCCGGCTGGATTCGAGTACGTTTGCTTTGTCGACGGAAGTCACTTTGCCCCTGCGGACCCGGGCAAGTTCAAACGCCTTCTCGACGATACGGGAGATTTCCTCCCTCGAGTACACGAGCGTGTCATACGCATCATTTGCAGTACGGTCTTTTTCTCCAAAGTAGAGGCCTCCTGTCAGCTCGCGTACGATCATGAGGTCCACCCCTGCCGCTTTCTCTTCCTTCAGAGGGGATGCGGACAGAAGTGCCGGGACCGCCTTGACGGGACGGAGGTTTGCGAACAGGCCGAAATGTTTGCGGATGGCAAGCAGCCCCTTCTCAGGACGAAGCTCGGACGGGTTGCTGTCCCATTTCGGTCCCCCGACGGCACCCAGCAGGACGGCATCAGACGCCTCGCAGGCGTCGGCCGTCTCTTTCGGGAACGGGTTGTCGAGGGCGTCAATTGCCGCTCCGCCGATCAGGCCGTAGGAAAAATTGAATTCGTGCTGGTAGCGGCGTGCAATAAGTTTCAGGACCTTGACGGCAGCCCGTGTCACTTCAGGGCCGATTCCGTCTCCGGGCAATACGGCAATTGTCTTTTCCATGTTCATTTCCTCCTTTTTGGTGGCCGGCCCGCTGTGCAGGCCGTGTATGGTTACGTGATGGACACCGTTTCTGATGGCTGTTGTGCGTTTTTGACAAGTTTCCGATTGATCGCGTTCAGGTAGGCATTGGCCGTTGCTTCAAGTACGTCCTGTGCAGCGTCTCGTCCGGTGATCTCCTCTTCCCCGATCAGGACTTTGACGACTGCCTCGCCGAGTGCGTCGCGGCCCTTGCCGACGGACGAAACCCGGTAGTCGAGGATGTGGACCTTTTCGCTTACAATGCGCTCAAGCGCGTTGAAGATCGATTCAACGGAACCGGTGCCGGTCGCCGCCTCGGTGGTCGTCTCCCCGTCAGGCCGGACGACGGTGATCGTCGCCGTCGGGATGTTCGCCGTGCCGCTGGACAGCTGCACGCCCGAAAGTTCGTAGATCGGAGCGTCCGCTTCCTGGATCTGCTGGTCTGTGAGGATGACAAGAAGATCGGCTTCGGTGATGACTTTCTTTCGGTCAGCAAGCTTCTTGAATTCGGCGAATGCTTCGTTCAGACGCTCCGGCTCGAGCGTGAAGCCCATTTCTTCCGCGCGGGACTTGAACGCGTGGCGGCCGGAATGCTTGCCGAGGACCAATTCGGTATGGGCATCGCCGATCAGTTCCGGCGTGATGATTTCATAAGTGTTCGGGTTTTTCAGCATGCCGTCCTGATGGATGCCGGACTCGTGGGCAAAGGCGTTCTTGCCGGTCACTGCCTTGTTCGGCTGGATCGCGACGCCGGTCAGCTGGCTGACCAGCTGGCTCGTGCGCTTGATCTCCTTCAGGTTGATGCCCGTTTCCACATTGTAGTGGTCCTTGCGGATATGGAGTGCTACCGCGACTTCTTCTAGCCCGACGTTGCCGGCGCGCTCTCCGATCGCATTGATCGTGCCCTCGACCTGATCGGCGCCGTTCTCAATGGCGGCGAGTGTGTTTGCCGTTGCCATCCCGAGGTCGTCATGGCAGTGTGCCGACAGCTTCACGCGGTCGATGTTCGGGACATTCTCCTTGAGGAACTTGAAGATCGAACCGTATTCATGGGGCGTTGCGTAGCCGACCGTGTCCGGGATATTGACCGTCGTGGCGCCTGCCTTGACGACTTCACTCACGATGCGGGCGAGGAAGTCAGGCTCCGTGCGGGAACCGTCTTCCGCCGACCACTGGACGAGCGGGAAGAATTTCTTCGCGTACTTGACCGCTTCGACCGATGCCTCAATCACTTCTTCCGGCGTCTTTTTCAGCTTGTACGCCATATGGATCGGAGATGTGGCAAGGAAGATGTGGATGTGGGGCTGCTCCGCGACACGGAGGGCCTCCCATGCAGCATCGATATCACTTTTGTTGCAGCGGGCCAAGCCTGTCACAATCGAGTTTTTGACCGTTCCTGCAATCTTCCGGACGGCGTCCTGGTCACCGGGCGAGGCTGCCGGGAAGCCGGCCTCCATGACCGTCACGCCGAGCCGTTCCAGCTGGCGCGCAATCTCGAGCTTTTCAGCGGTGTTCAGGTTGATTCCCGCCGACTGCTCCCCGTCCCTCAGAGTCGTGTCGAAGATATCAATTTTGCGCACTGGCGACCACTTCCTTCTTAATTTTCTTCCCTTCGTTGACAAATGGCATCATCGCGCGCAGCTCACGGCCGACCGATTCGATCTGATGCTCGGACTCACGGCGGTTGATGGCGTTGTATTCAGGACGGCCAAGCTGGTTCTCGAGCAGCCAGCCTTTTGCGAACTTGCCATTCTGGATGTCTTCGAGCACTTCCTTCATGCGGGCTTTCGTATCGTCCGTGATCACACGCGGGCCGGAAACGAAGTCGCCCCACTGAGCTGTGTCGGAGATGGAGTAGCGCATGTTTTCGATGCCGCCTTCGTACATCAGGTCGACGATCAGCTTAAGTTCGTGGAGAACCTCGAAGTAGGCAACTTCCGGCTGGTAGCCAGCTTCGACCAATGTTTCGAATCCTGCCTTCACGAGCGCCGTCGTGCCGCCGCAAAGTACAGCCTGTTCGCCGAAGAGGTCTGTCTCGGTCTCTTCCTGGAATGTCGTTTCAAGAACCCCTGCACGCGCTGCGCCGACTCCTTTGGCGTAAGCAAGTGCAAGATCCTTCGCCTGTCCTGTTGCATCCTGGTGGATTGCGATCAGTGCCGGTACGCCAGCTCCGCTTTCGTACGTACGGCGGACAAGGTGGCCCGGTCCCTTCGGCGCGACCATGAACACATCGACATCAGCCGGAGGAACGATCTGGCCGAAGTGGATGTTGAACCCGTGTGCGAAGACGAGTGCCTTGCCTGCAGTGAGGGCCGGCTTGATCTCTTCGTTGTAGACCTGAGTCTGGCGCTCGTCCGGGAGGAGGACCATGATGACATCCGCCGCTGCGGCAGCTTCGGCGACCGGATAAACCTGAAGGCCGTCTTCCTGCGCCATTGCAAACGATTTGCCGGGACGTACGCCGACGATCACGTCAAAACCAGATTCTTTCAGGTTCTGTGCGTGGGCATGGCCCTGTGAGCCGTAGCCGATGACCGCGATTTTTCTGCCTTGGAGAACTGCCTCGTTAACATCCTGGTTATAGTACATTTTTGCCATTTTCATTTTCCTCCCTGTGGGTTCTGTTTTTTGGTTGGGCCGGATCTTGGAAGCGGGCCGGCCTGCCGCGAAAATCATTTTTGAAAGTTAGTGCCTGTTAATGAAGTATCAGGTCCGGTGCTGTTTCAGCCCGCTGCGTTTCGCGGGTGAAGGCAGTGACGCCTGTACGGGAAATCTCTTTGATGCCGTATGGCCGGAGAAGATCGATAAATGCTTCAATCTTCTCGGGGTCGCCCGTCACCTGGAACGTCGTGACGTTCTTGCTCATGTCGATGACCTGTGCACGGAACGGCTCGACGATGCTACGGACTTCCTGGCGGAGCTGCGGCGGGGTGACGACCTTGACGAGCGCCAGCTCCCTCATGACCATCGCCTTGTCGGAGATGTCATTGACCTTGATGACGTCGATCTGTTTGGACAGCTGCTTGACGAGCTGCTCGACCTTGCCCGGATCCTCGACATGGACGACGAATGTCATCTTTGACATGCCCGGTGTCTCGGTGTGGCCAACGGTGATGCTCTCGATGTTGAACTGCCGCTTCATGAGGAGTCCCGTTACCCGGTTCAGGACGCCGCTCTGGTTGAGGACTGTTGTCGTTATGATCCGTTTCACCGTTCCATCACTCCGATCATTTCACTGAGAGTCGCGCCCGGCGCAACCATCGGGTAGACGTTCTCTGTTGCAAGCACCCGGCAGTCGACAAGCGCCGGACCGTCCGATTCGATCGCCTCGCGGATCACCCGTTCGGCATCTGCAAGTGTCTCGACTTTGTAGCCTTTGACCTCATAGGCTTCCGCCAGCTTCACGAAGTCCGGCTGAACCGGCACCAGTGATGAAGAATAGCGCTCTCCGTGGAAAGTCTCCTGCCACTGTCGCACCATGCCAAGCGAGGCGTTGTTCATGATGATGACCTTCACCGGGAGTTTGAACTCCTGGAGGATCGACAGCTCCTGCAGAGTCATCTGGAAGCCGGCGTCACCGACAACCGCAACGACCTTCTCGTGCGGGAAGGCGAGCTGTGCGCCGATGGCAGCTGGGAATCCGAAGCCCATCGTCCCGAGGCCACCCGATGTCACCCAATGATGCGGGTGGTTCGGCTCGTAGTACTGGGCGGCGAACATCTGATGCTGTCCGACATCCGTCGTGACGATTGCATCGCCCCCCGTGTACTTGTGGATGAGGCGCACCGCGTCCTGGGGCATGATCTGCCCTTCAGGCGCCGCCTCATATCCGAACGGGCGTGTCTCCCGGTATTCGCTGAGCCGGGCAAGCCAGTCTTCCGTATCCGGCGCTTCAAAGCCCTTTCCGTTCAGCTCCGTCAGAGCCACTTTGGCATCCGCGACAATCGGGATTTCCGTCGGGACGTTCTTTCCGATCTCGGCCGGATCGATGTCGATGTGGATGACTTTCGCGTTCGGCGCGAACCCATCGAGCTTTCCGGTCAGCCGGTCGTCAAAACGGGCGCCGATGTTAAGGAGCACATCGCACTCCTGGATGGCCATATTGGCCGCGTACGAGCCGTGCATGCCCGCCATCCCGAACCCGAGTTCATGTCCGCCCGGGACGGTGCCGATGCCGAGAAGAGTCGTCGTCACCGGGATGCGGTTCGTTTCGATGAAGCTCCGGAGCTCTCCGGTGGCCTCTGCTGCGAGGATGCCGGCCCCGGCAAGGATCAGCGGCCGCTTCGCTTCCGAAAGGGCCTGCGCCGCTTTCTGGATCTGTAGGAAGTTCGGCTTGAATGTCGGCTGGTAGCCCGGGAGGTGAACCCCTTCCGGATGTCGGATATCCTCCGCAAGTGCTGTTACCGATACGTCTTTCGGGATATCGACGACGACCGGGCCCTTGCGTCCCGTGGAAGCGATATGGAAAGCCTCCTTGATGATGCGCGGGATGTCTTTTGCATCCTTCACCTGGTAGTTGTGCTTCGTGATCGGCTGCGTGATGCCGATCACGTCCGCCTCCTGGAAGGCATCCGTGCCGATTACCTGCTGGGCAACCTGACCGGTCAGGACGACGAGCGGGAGGGAGTCAAGCATGGCGTCCGCGATGCCGGTAACAAGGTTGGTCGCCCCCGGCCCGGACGTGGCGATGACCACGCCGGTCCTTCCTGTCGTGCGCGCATATCCTTCAGCCGCATGGATGGCACCTTGCTCGTGCCGGGCCAGGATATGGCGGATCGGGTTTTTGTACAGTGCATCGTAGATCGGGAGCACCGCACCGCCCGGATAGCCGAAAATAATGTCCACGCCCTCATTCTTCAAAGACCGGACCAGCAGGTCGGCTCCGTTGCCGGCAGTTTCCGGCATGACGGCTTGTTTTGTTTCCCTTACCTTGACGCTCGCTTCCATCTGCGCCTTCCTCCTTCACTCGTGAGTTTTGATATAAAAAAACAAAAGACCCTTCCACCCCCTGCACGGAACACAGATGTCTTCCGTTGCAAGGGATGAAAGAGCCTTTCATGGTACCACCCTTGTTCGCGGCTACGCCGCCTCGGTGGCCGGGCTGGGTGCCCGGCCGGTTGGTAACGGGGCGGCTCGATGCCAGCCCCGGGAACACCTTGGGAATGATCCGTTCAGTGTTCCGCTCGGAGGTGATGTCGGTCGGGGCTGCACTGCCGGGTTCCAGCTGTTCCGGCTCTCTGGTAAATGCAGGGGTCCTTCCCTTTTGCCTCTTCTGCGCTTTGGTTCATTTAAGTCTGCTGATGATCGTCAGATTTTCATGACGCCGCCTGTATTGGCGGAAGTGACCAGTTTGGAGTAGCGGGCAAGATAGCCCGTCTTGATCTTCGGTTCAAACGGCTTGAGATTCTTTCGCCGCTGTTCAAGCACGTCTTCCGGAACCTTGAGTTCGATCTTTCGGCTGACGAGGTCGATTTCGATAATGTCACCATTCTCGACCAGACCGATCGGACCGCCTTCCGCCGCTTCCGGCGAAATATGCCCGACTGCGATGCCCCGGGATGCGCCCGAGAATCGTCCGTCCGTGATGAGTGCCACTTTTGTGCCGAGTCCGCGTCCGACAATTGCCGATGTCGGGGCGAGCATTTCCGGCATGCCTGGGCCGCCTTTCGGACCCTCGTATCGGATGACGACCACATGACCTTCCTGGACCGTGCCGTCATCGATACCTTTTTGGGCTTCTTCCTGTGATTCAAAGACGATGGCATCGCCTTCGAACACCTTGATGGAAGGATCGACCGCGCCGACTTTGATGACGCCGCCATCCGGTGCCAGATTCCCATATAAGACGGATAGGCCGCCCACCGGGCTATACGGGTTTTCTTTTGGCCGGATGACCTGCTCATTCAAAATCTTGCTGTCTTGCACATTTTCATAAAGTGTTTTGCCGGTGACCGTCATCCGGTCCGGGTGAATAGCACCCGGGATGTCGCACAGTTCGCGGATGATCGCATTGACGCCGCCGGCAAGGTGCACATCATGCATCGAATAATCCGAAGCAGGCATGAGCTTGGACAAATATGGAACGCGCTCTGCGATTTCATTAACCTTTTTCAGGTCATAGTCAATGCCGGCTTCATGCGCAATGGCGAGTGTGTGAAGGACCGTATTTGTCGAGCCGCCCATCGCCATGTCAAGCGCAAACGCGTCATCGATAGTCTCTTCCGTAATGAGATCACGGGGCTTCACGTCTTCCTCGACCATGCGCATCAGCTGCTTGGCCGCCTCATAGATAAGCTCCTTGCGTTTGTCCGAGGTTGCGACGATTGTTCCGTTCTGCGGAAGTGCGACTCCCATCATCTCCATAAGGGTGTTCATCGAGTTGGCGGTGAACATCCCTGAGCAGGAACCGCATGTCGGACAAGCGCTCTGCTCGATTTCGAGAAGCTGGGTCTCGGACATCGATCCCTGTTTGTAGGCGCCTACACCCTCGAATACCGAGGTAAGGGAAAGCTGCCTGCCGTCGGAACCGACGCCGGCTTCCATGGGACCGCCCGATACGAAGACCGACGGGACGTTCGTCCGGACTGCCGCCATGAGCATTCCCGGCGTGATCTTGTCACAGTTCGGGATATAGAACACACCGTCGAACCAGTGCGCGTTGATGACCGTCTCAGCCGAATCAGCGATGATCTCCCGGCTCGGGAGCGAGTAGCGCATCCCGATGTGGCCCATCGCGATTCCGTCATCGACTCCGATCGTATTGAACTCGAACGGAATACCTCCCGCTTCACGGATCGCTTCCTTGACGACTTCCGCGAACTTGTTCAGGTGCATATGACCCGGGATGATGTCGACGTAGGAGTTACATACGCCGATGAACGGCTTGCCCATATCCTTCGCCTTGACGCCCGCTGCGTACAGCAAGCTACGGTGCGGTGCCCTGTCGATTCCTTTTTTAATCATGTCACTTCGCATACGATGATCTCTCCTCTGGATGGAGGCCGAGCGGCGTCTGGCCATGCTCTTTTGCCGTCTCTTAAAATGAATTGAACACATCATAACTCGGTTGAAATATTGCGTCAAGTCGCTTTTTCCAAGTTTTTGTGCAATTTAGAATTAGTTTCGGGGTGTAACCGTTTGCAAACGTTGATATATCGCATTCTGCATCTGCGGAAAAGTTTTTTTGAGTTTTTTTATGAAAAGGTTTCATGTCGAGAAGCAACATAGAATCAAGGGAGGTGGAGGGCCCGTACCGGCCGGGAGAATTGGCGTTAGCAGGCTGGTTGCTGGTAAAACCCAACAGCCTCTGCATGCCTGCATGAAATCAGGACATAAAAAAAAAAGACCTCCGCCCACGTCTGGGCGGAGATCCATGTCCACGTCTGGACATAGGAAGCGGAGCGGCTGATCAGGCCGTTCCATTTCCGTTTATTCGTTACAAGAGAGAAGCAGATTACTTCTGGATAGAAGCTACGACGCCTGCACCAACTGTGCGGCCGCCTTCACGGATCGAGAATTTAGTACCTTCTTCGATCGCGATTGGGGAGATGAGTTCTACTGTCATTTCAACGTTGTCGCCAGGCATAACCATTTCAACGCCTTCTGGAAGCGTGATGATGCCGGTTACGTCAGTTGTACGGAAGTAGAACTGCGGGCGGTAGTTGGAGAAGAATGGCGTGTGACGGCCACCTTCTTCTTTGGACAGAACGTAAACTTCAGATTTGAAGTTAGTGTGTGGAGTGATCGAGCCTGGCTTTGCAAGAACTTGGCCACGCTGGATGTCTTCACGTGCAACACCACGGAGAAGCGCACCGATGTTGTCGCCTGCTTCAGCATAGTCAAGGAGCTTACGGAACATTTCAACGCCTGTAACAGTTGTCGATTTAGCTTCTTCAGCAAGACCGATGATGTCAACAGTGTCGCCGACTTTAACTTGGCCACGTTCTACACGGCCAGTTGCAACTGTACCACGGCCTGTGATCGAGAATACGTCCTCGACAGGCATCATGAATGGCTTTTCAGTGTCGCGCTCAGGAGTTGGGATGTACTCGTCAACTGCATCCATGAGCTCAACGATTTTGTCTTCCCACTCTGCTTCGCCTTCGAGGGCTTTCAGAGCGGAACCTTTGATGACCGGAAGGTCGTCGCCAGGGAAGTCGTACTCGGAAAGGAGGTCACGGACTTCCATTTCAACGAGCTCGAGGAGTTCTTCGTCGTCTACCATGTCGCACTTGTTGAGGAATACGACGAGGTAAGGAACGCCTACCTGACGGGACAGGAGGATGTGCTCACGAGTTTGTGGCATTGGGCCGTCAGCTGCGGATACGACGAGGATTCCGCCGTCCATCTGTGCTGCACCAGTGATCATGTTCTTGACGTAGTCAGCGTGACCTGGGCAGTCGACGTGCGCGTAGTGACGCTTGTCTGTTTCGTATTCGATGTGGGAAGTGTTGATTGTGATCCCGCGCTCTTTTTCTTCAGGAGCGTTGTCAACGTCAGCATACGAACGTGCTTCACCGCCGCCTTTTTTAGCGAGAACTGTTGCGATTGCAGCAGTCAGTGTTGTTTTACCATGGTCAACGTGACCGATTGTACCGATGTTAGCATGCGTTTTGGAGCGGTCGAATTTTTCTTTACCCATTAGGAAAATCCTCCTTAAATGTAAGAGATAGTTGGTATGGTCCGCGGGGAAGCCATACTTCCCCACCTTCCATATCTTATACGTTAGTTATACTTGAAACAAAGGGGAATTTCAATTATTCACCTTTAACTTTTTTAACGATTTCTTCTCTTATGGACTTTGGAACTTCCTCGTAGTGATCGAACACCATCGAGAATGTACCGCGGCCCTGAGTGTTCGAGCGGAGCGATGTCGCATAGCCGAACATTTCGGAAAGTGGAACCATCGCGCGAACGACTTGAGCGTTACCGCGGGCTTCCATACCTTCTACGCGTCCGCGACGGGAAGTGATGTCGCCCATGATGTCGCCCATGTACTCTTCAGGGATGACGACTTCAACTTTCATCATCGGCTCAAGAAGTACAGCGTTGACCTTCGATACTGCGTTCTTGACTGCCATGGAAGCGGCGATCTTGAACGCCATTTCGCTGGAGTCAACATCGTGGTAAGAACCATCGAAGAGCTTGGCTTTGACGTCGATGACAGGGAATCCTGCTACGACACCGTTTTCGAGTGCGTCTTTAACGCCCGCTTCAACAGCAGGAACGTATTCACGCGGAACAACACCGCCGACGATGCCGTTCGTGAACTCGAAGCCGGCGCCTTCTTCGTTTGGCGAGAATTCGATCCAGACGTGGCCGAACTGACCGCGGCCGCCGGACTGGCGTACGAATTTACCTTCGACATTTGCAGTTTGGCGGAACGTCTCACGGTAGGATACCTGAGGCGCGCCGACGTTAGCTTCAACCTTGAACTCGCGCTTGAGGCGGTCAACGATGATGTCGAGGTGGAGTTCTCCCATACCCGCGATGATGACTTCACCAGTTTCCTGGTCAGTATGCGCGCGGAATGTAGGGTCTTCTTCCTGGAGCTTGCCGAGGGCAATCCCCATCTTGTCCTGGTCGCCTTTGGTCTTCGGCTCGATTGCAACCGAGATAACCGGCTCAGGGAATTCCATCGACTCAAGGATGACGAGTGCTTTCTCGTCGCAGAGCGTGTCGCCTGTGCCTGTGTCTTTCAGGCCGACGGCAGCGGCGATTTCACCTGCGTGCACTTCGGAGATCTCCTCACGGGAGTTCGCGTGCATCTGCAGGATACGGCCGACGCGCTCACGCTTGCCTTTTGTCGAGTTCTGAACATAAGAACCGGACTGAAGGACACCGGAGTAGACACGGAAGAATGTCAGCTTACCGACGAACGGGTCAGTCATGACCTTGAACGCGAGTGCCGAGAACGGCTCGCTGTCGTCTGCATGGCGTTCCATTGCTTCGCCTGTGTCAGGGTCTGTACCGTCGATTGCCGGGATGTCCAGCGGGGACGGGAGGTAGTCGACAACTGCGTCAAGGACGAGCTGGACACCTTTGTTTTTGAATGCCGTACCAAGGACAACCGGGTAGAATTCTACCGCGAGTGTCGCTTTACGGATGGCAGCTTTGATCTCTTCAACAGAGAGTTCTTCGCCGGCCAGGTATTTCTCCATGAGCTCTTCGTCGAATTCCGCGAGTGCTTCGATGAGCTTTTCGCGGTATTCGTCAGCCTGGTCTTTGTACTCGTCAGGGATTTCTGTTACTTCAGTATCCGTGCCGAGGTCGTTGCCGTACAGGATGGCACGCTGCTCGACGAGGTCGATGATGCCGCGGAATTCGTCTTCAGCACCAATTGGAAGCTGAATCGGATGCGCATTGGCTTCGAGGCGGTCGTGCAGCGTTTTGACTGCGTAGAGGAAGTCTGCGCCAGTCTTGTCCATCTTGTTGACGAATACGAGACGCGGAACGCCGTAAGTTGTTGCCTGGCGCCATACAGTCTCTGTCTGTGGCTCAACGCCGGATTGGGCGTCAAGCACTGTTACCGCACCATCGAGTACACGGAGGGAACGTTCAACTTCAACTGTGAAGTCGACGTGTCCTGGCGTGTCGATGATGTTTACGCGGTGGCCTTTCCATGCAGCAGTTGTCGCAGCGGAAGTGATTGTGATCCCGCGCTCCTGCTCCTGCTCCATCCAGTCCATCTGCGAAGCACCTTCGTGCGTTTCGCCGAGTTTGTGGATCTTACCTGTGTAATAAAGGATACGCTCAGTTGTCGTAGTCTTACCGGCATCAATGTGGGCCATGATCCCGATGTTACGAGTGTTCTCCAAGGAGAATTCTCTAGCCATAATGTGTTTCTCCTCCTGTTATGTCGGAATAGAGTGGACTTCGGCTTGAACTTACCAGCGGTAGTGAGCGAATGCTTTGTTCGCTTCCGCCATTTTGTGAAGGTCTTCACGACGCTTCACGGATGCACCAGTGTTGTTGGATGCATCGAGGATCTCGTTTGCCAGGCGCTCTTCCATCGTCTTCTCACCGCGCAGGCGGGAGTAGTTGACGAGGTAGCGGAGGCCGAGTGTTACACGGCGGTCCGGGCGAACTTCAACCGGTACCTGGTAGTTCGCGCCACCGACACGGCGGGCACGTACTTCAAGGACTGGCATGATGTTTTCGAGTGCTGCTTCGAATACTTCCAGAGGATCCTTACCGGAACGCTCACGGACGATTTCGAATGCGCCGTAGAGGGCTTTCTGGGCAGTACCCTTCTTGCCGTCTACCATGATTTTGTTTACAAGACGTGTCACGAGCTTCGAGTTATACAGCGGATCAGGCAACACGTCACGTTTTGCTACTGGACCTTTACGAGGCATGTGTGTTCCTCCTTTCAAACTTTACGACACCTTTGGCAGGTGTATTATTTTTTCTCTTTTGGCTTCTTCGCGCCGTATTGGGAACGGCTCTGCATACGGCCTTGAACGCCGGCTGTATCGAGGGCGCCGCGCACGATGTGGTAGCGGACACCCGGAAGGTCTTTAACACGGCCGCCGCGGATCAGGACAACGCTGTGCTCTTGCAGGTTGTGGCCTTCACCCGGGATATACGCGTTGACTTCGATCGTGTTCGTCAGGCGGACACGAGCGTATTTACGAAGCGCGGAGTTCGGCTTCTTAGGCGTCATTGTGCCGACACGTGTGCAGACACCGCGCTTTTGAGGCGAGTTCACATCTGTAAGAGATTTCTTGAAGCTGTTGTAACCTTTCCCGAGTGCCGGAGACTTCGACTTGGTCGCTTTCGACTTACGCGGGTTGCGGACCAGTTGGTTAATTGTAGGCATCGATAGGGTCCTCCCTTCAGTTCTTTTTAATACCACACATCCAGGTGGTTCATTTTAGGGGTAAAAACAAAGTCTTTGCGCAGCATGACGCAAAAACCTACTCAGTAATGGCGATGACCGATGCGCCGACATCGATTCCGTATGCCCGGCCGAGGTCTTTCCTCGTGCCTTCATAGCGTACAGGAATCCCGTTCTCTTCCGCAAGGGAAAGAACGTCGCCGATCAGCCGCCCGTCAGCATCCGAAGCGAGAATCACTTCCCGCACCCGGCCTTTCCGGAGCGCCTTTACTGCCTGCTTTATACCGATGATCGTCTGGTTCTGATTCGCTTGTCCATGAGATATGCCATTTCCTCCAAGGAACCAAAAGTCAACTCTCAACCTTGAACATATTATCATCCCTGCAACGGGATGTCAATAAAAAACATATCATTTCTTCCGGTGATGGTAAAGAGCGTCACGCTTTCGAAATAGCGCTTGAGATCCGGCTTTCTTTCGTAGGATTTCGATTGTCATTTCCGCATGCCCCTGCCCTATTCCCGTCCTCTTTAAATTAAGGCTCTGTTATAGAGTGTTGTTGCTTTCCGTTCCAGCACTCGCTTTCCGCGGGCATGGCCTTAGCCGATGCCAACACGCAGATTGGCATCTGCGTGCAAAAGCGTAGCGTTGCGCGGCATCCGGGGGCTTCGGCTCATGCTATTCCCGCAGGAGTCCCGTGCTTCCACTCCAAGCAACCGCTATTAATCATTCATGATTTCTCGCTCCCAACCCATGAATGAAATAAACCCTTTTCGTAACGGTTTCCGCTAGCCCGCGGGCATTGCCGGTTCCTTTGCCAAGAAAAAACCCCCGGGGGAGCCATGGGCTTCCCGGGGGTCATGCTGCTTATTCGGTTGCTGCGATTTCCTGCTCTTCTTCCATGCCTTCGTAGGCCATTTCGATCTGGCGGTAGCGCTGCATGCCGGTTCCGGCAGGCACGAGCTTCCCGATGATGACGTTCTCCTTGAGGCCAAGGAGTTCGTCCATCTTGCCTTTGATCGCGGCATCGGTGAGGACACGGGTCGTTTCCTGGAACGAAGCGGCCGAGAGGAAAGATTCCGTCTCAAGCGACGCCTTCGTGATCCCGAGGATGACCGGACGGCTTGTCGCCGGAGCACGGCCATCAAGGATGGCTTCGGAGTTGGCTTCCGTGAACTGGTGGATGTCGAGCAGCGTGCCCGGCAGAAGGTCGGTTTCGCCGGCTTCGATGACACGGACTTTGCGCATCATCTGACGGACCATGACCTCGACGTGCTTATCGCTGATCTCAACGCCCTGCATCCGATAGACCTTCTGGACTTCCTTCAGCAGGTATTCCTGTACGGTCTTGACGTCTTTGACGACGATGAGCTGCTTCGGATCGATGGACCCTTCAGTCAGCGCTTCGCCGCGCTTGACGGTGTCGTTCAGTTCAAAGCGGAGGCGTGCATTATACGGTGGCGTATACTTGCGCGTCTCGACTTCGCCGGTGACGGTGATTTCCTTCTGGCCTTCGCGGATCTCGTCGATCTCGGTGATGACACCATCGATCTCGGAAATGACCGCCTGGCCTTTCGGATTTCGCGATTCGAAGATTTCCTGGATACGCGGTAGACCCTGGGTGATGTCGTCTCCGGCAACACCGCCTGTGTGGAACGTACGCATCGTCAGCTGCGTGCCCGGCTCCCCGATCGACTGGGCAGCGATGATGCCGACTGCTTCGCCGACTTCAACCGCTTCGCCTGTCGCCAGGTTCATGCCGTAGCACTTCTTGCAGATACCATGCTTCGTGTTGCATGTGAACGCCGAGCGGATGGTAACCGTTTCGACGCCCGCATCCAAGATTGCACGCGCGATGTCTTCAGTGATGAGACCGTCGCGTTCGACGAGCACATCACCCGTCTCCGGATGGCGTACCGACTTTTTGGCGTGGCGGCCGACAATCCGCTCATCGAGTGTTTCGATGATCTCGGTGCCTTCGGTGAGCGCGCTCACTTCGAGGCCGCGGTCGGTGCCGCAGTCGTCTTCGCGGACGATGACATCCTGCGCGACATCAACAAGGCGGCGCGTCAGGTAACCGGAGTCGGCCGTCTTCAGTGCCGTATCGGCAAGACCCTTACGAGCACCGTGTGTCGAGATAAAGTACTCGAGGACGGTGAGGCCTTCCCGGAACGAAGACTTGATCGGGAGTTCGATGATGCGTCCGGCCGGGTTGGCCATGAGTCCGCGCATACCGGCAAGCTGAGTGAAGTTCGACGCGTTACCACGGGCACCGGAGTCGGACATCATGAAGATCGGGTTCGTGTTCTCGAGGGACTCCATCAGTTTGGACTGGATGGTGTCCTTTGCTGCCGACCAGTACGAAATGACGCGATCGTAGCGTTCCTCTTCGGTGATGAGACCTCGGCGGAACTGCTTGGTGACCTTGTCGACCTTGTCCTGTGCTTCCTGGAGGATATCCCCCTTGTTCGGAAGGACGACGATGTCGGAAATACCGATTGTGATACCGGCACGCGTCGAATATTTGAATCCGAGGTCCTTCATGCGGTCAAGCATCTTCGACGTTTCCGTGATATGGAATCGCTTGAAGATCTCAGCGATGATGTTCCCCAGGATTTTCTTTTTGAACGGCTGGACAAGCTCCGCTTCGCCGATCTTCGCCTTGACGTCATCGGTCGGGTCGATAAAGTACTTTTCAGGCGTTTCGGTCTGAAGGTTGTAGTTCGTCGGCTCGTTGATATACGGGAACGACTTTGGAAGGATCTCGTTGAAGATCACCTTGCCGACCGTCGTCATCAGGAGCTGGCGGTTCTGCTCTTCTGTGAATGTCGGGTTGTTCAGCGATGCCGCATGGATGGCGATCCGGCTGTGCAGATGCACGAAGCCGTTCTGGTAGGCCACCATCACTTCATTCGCATTGCTGAAGATCATTCCCTCTCCCGCAGCGCCCTTGCGCTCGAGTGTCAGGTAGTAGTTCCCGAGGACCATATCCTGGGAAGGCGTAACGACCGGCTTTCCGTCTTTCGGGTTCAGGATGTTCTGGGCCGCCAGCATAAGAAGACGGGCCTCAGCCTGGGCTTCAGCGGAAAGCGGCACGTGTACCGCCATCTGGTCACCGTCGAAGTCGGCGTTGTAAGCCGTACATACGAGCGGGTGGAGGCGGATCGCGCGGCCTTCTACGAGCGTCGGCTCGAATGCCTGGATACCGAGACGGTGAAGCGTCGGTGCGCGGTTAAGCAGGACCGGGTGTTCCTTGATGACTTCCTCAAGGACATCCCAGACGTCCGAGTGGAGACGCTCGATTTTGCGTTTCGCACTCTTGATGTTGTGGGCGAGGCCGCGTTCGACAAGCTCCTTCATGACGAAAGGCTTGAACAGCTCGATCGCCATTTCACGCGGCAGGCCGCACTGGTACATTTTCAGGTTCGGCCCGACAACGATAACGGAACGGCCGGAATAGTCGACCCGCTTCCCGAGAAGGTTCTGGCGGAAACGGCCCTGCTTACCCTTCAGCATATGCGAAAGGGACTTGAGCGGGCGGTTACCCGGTCCAGTCACCGGACGGCCGCGGCGGCCGTTGTCGATCAGGGCGTCGACGGCTTCCTGCAGCATCCGCTTCTCGTTCTGGACGATGATTCCCGGCGCGCCGAGATCAAGCAGCCGCTTGAGACGGTTGTTCCGGTTGATCACACGGCGGTACAGGTCGTTCAGGTCCGACGTCGCGAAGCGGCCTCCGTCAAGCTGGACCATTGGCCGAAGCTCAGGCGGGATGACCGGAAGCACTTCGAGGACCATCCATTCCGGACGGTTGCCCGAATGGCGGAACGACTCGACAACTTCAAGCCGCTTGATGGCACGTGTGCGGCGCTGGCCCTGTGCGGTCTTGAGCTCTTCCTTCAGCGCATCGGCCTCTTTGTCGAGGTCGATCTGCTTGAGAAGCTTTTCGATCGCTTCCGCGCCCATGAGCGCGGAGAACTTGCTGCCGTACTTTTCACGGTACGCGCGGTATTCGCGCTCGGACAGAAGCTGTTTGCGGTCGAGGCCGGTATCAGCAGGTTCGGTCACGACATAGGAAGCGAAGTAAATGACTTCCTCAAGCGAGCGCGGGGACATGTCCAAAAGAAGCCCCATCCGGCTCGGAATGCCTTTGAAGTACCAGATATGGGATACCGGAGCGGCAAGCTCGATATGGCCCATGCGTTCACGGCGGACTTTTGCGCGCGTCACTTCGACGCCGCAGCGGTCGCAGACAACGCCTTTGTAGCGGACGCGTTTATACTTGCCGCAGTGACACTCCCAGTCCTTCGTCGGTCCGAAGATCCGTTCGCAGAACAGGCCGTCTTTTTCCGGCTTCAGTGTCCGGTAGTTGATCGTTTCCGGCTTTTTGACTTCGCCGTAGGACCACGACCGGATTTTGTCCGGAGATGCGAGGCCGATTTTCATATACTCAAAATTATTAACATCTATCAAGGAGCCTACCTCCCTTTAGTCTCAATCTGAACAGGCTCACCGTTCATGGCAATGCAGCGTGCCGGGCGGCCTGGCCGCCCCGCTGCAACTTTATCCGCGTATTATTCGGCTCCGATTGTCTCCTGCTCGTTGGCCGGCAGGATGTTCAGTGCATCCGTCGGCTGCAGGTCTTCGTCTTCGTCGAGGTCGCGGAGCTCGATCTCCTCGTAATCCTCCGTCAGCATCTTGACATCGAGGCCAAGGGACTGGAGCTCCTTGATGAGGACCTTGAACGACTCAGGGAGGCCCGGCTGCGGGATGTTCTCCCCTTTGACGATCGCTTCATAGGTCTTCACGCGGCCGACGACGTCGTCGGATTTGACTGTCAGGATTTCCTGGAGCGTGTAGGCTGCGCCGTACGCTTCAAGCGCCCAAACTTCCATCTCCCCGAAACGCTGGCCGCCGAACTGCGCCTTACCGCCGAGCGGCTGCTGTGTGACGAGGGAGTACGGTCCGGTCGAACGGGCGTGGAGCTTATCGTCGACCATGTGGGCGAGCTTGATCATGTACATGACGCCGACCGACACCTTGTTGTCGAACGGCTCGCCGGAGCGGCCATCGTAAAGGGTGGTCTTACCCGAACGGTCCATGCCGGCTTCTTCCATGGTCTCCCAGACATCTTCTTCGTTCGCGCCGTCGAAGACCGGGCTTGCCATATGGAGGCCGAGCTGCCGCGCGGCCATGCCCAAGTGCAGCTCGAGAACCTGCCCGATGTTCATCCGGGAAGGTACGCCGAGCGGGTTAAGCATGATGTCGACCGGTGTGCCGTCCGGCATGAACGGCATGTCCTCTTCCGGCAGGATCCGGGAGATGACACCCTTGTTGCCGTGACGGCCGGCCATCTTATCGCCAACGGAGATCTTCCGCTTCTGGACGATGTAGACACGCACGAGCTGGTTGACACCCGGTGCAAGTTCATCGCCGTCTTCACGGTTGAACACCTTGACGTCGAGGACGATCCCGCCTGCGCCGTGAGGGACACGGAGCGAGGTGTCGCGGACTTCGCGCGCCTTTTCGCCGAAGATGGCGTGGAGGAGACGTTCTTCCGCAGTCAGCTCGGTGACGCCCTTCGGCGTGACCTTGCCGACGAGGATATCGCCGTCGCGGACTTCCGCGCCGACGCGGATGATGCCGCGCTCATCAAGGTTGCGGAGCGCGTCTTCACCGACGTTCGGAATGTCGCGGGTAATCTCTTCAGGTCCGAGTTTTGTATCTCGGGAGTCTGATTCGTATTCTTCGATGTGGATCGACGTATAGACATCGTCCTTCACCAGGCGCTCGCTCATGATGACCGCATCCTCATAGTTGAAGCCATCCCAAGTCATGAATGCGACGAGGACGTTTCGGCCGAGCGCAAGCTCGCCCACTTCCATTGACGGGCCGTCACCAAGGACGGTAAGCGGCTCGACACGGTCGCCTACGCTGACGATCGGGCGCTGGTTATAGCATGTCCCCTGGTTGGAGCGGACAAATTTCTCGAAACGGTAGATGTCCAGGTCGCCCTTGACTTCCTTGCCGTCCACCATCTCGATGCGGCGGACACGGACCTCTTTCGCCTCGACATGCTCCACGATACCGTGGTGCCTGGAGACGATCGCAGCACCCGAGTCGCGTGCCGAGACATATTCCATGCCTGTGCCGACAAACGGCGCTTCCGGGTTGAGGAGAGGAACGGCCTGACGCTGCATGTTCGCACCCATGAGGGCACGGTTGGAGTCATCGTTCTCAAGGAACGGGATACATGCGGTCGCCGCAGAGACAACCTGCTTCGGCGAAACGTCCATATAGTCGACCGTTTCGCGCTTAAACACGGAGTTGTCGCCACGGAAACGGCCGTAGATCTCTTCGTTCACGAAGCGGCCGTCCTCATCGAGGATCGCGTTTGCCTGGGCGACGATGTAGTTGTCTTCTTCATCGGCGGTCAGGTAGTCGATCCGGTCGGTAACGAGGCCGGTTTCCGGATCAACACGGCGGTAAGGTGTTTCAATGAAGCCGAACTTGTTCACTTTCGCATACGTCGAAAGGGAGTTGATGAGGCCGATGTTCGGGCCTTCCGGCGTCTCGATTGGACACATGCGGCCGTAGTGCGAGTAGTGGACGTCACGGACTTCCATGCCCGCGCGCTCACGCGTAAGCCCGCCCGGTCCGAGTGCGGAGAGACGGCGCTTGTGCGTAAGTTCTGCCAGCGGGTTCGTCTGGTCCATGAACTGGGACAGCTGGGAGCTTCCGAAGAATTCCTTGATCGATGCGATGACCGGGCGGATATTGATCAGCTGCTGAGGCACAATAGATTGTGTATCGTTGATCGACATCCGTTCGCGGACCACGCGCTCCATCCGGGAGAGGCCGATGCGGAACTGGTTCTGCAGCAGTTCCCCGACCGAGCGGAGGCGGCGGTTTCCGAGGTGGTCGATGTCATCAGTCGTACCGACCTGGTAGAGCAGGTTGAAGAAGTAGCTGATCGACGCGACGATATCCGCCGGTGTGACATGCTTTACTTCTTCTTCGATGTCGGCGTTGCCGATAATGTTGATGACTTTCTCATCTTCGCTGTTAGGGGCGTAGATTTTCACGGAAGAGATCGTGATCTCCTCATCAAGCACACCGCCGGTCGGTTCAACCGTTTCGTAGCCGGCACCGGATTCGAGGTAAGGAATGAGGCGATCGAGTTCCCTGCGGTCAAGGTAAGTCCCTTTTTCCGCAATGATTTCGCCTGTTTCCGGATCTGCGATGGTTTCGGCAAGCGTCTGGTTGAGGAGGCGGTTCTTGATGCTGAGTTTTTTGTTCATCTTGTAGCGGCCGACGTTGGCCAGGTCATACCGCTTCGGATCGAAGAAGCGGGTATAAAGAAGGTTCTTCGCGCTTTCGACCGTTGGCGGTTCGCCCGGGCGGAGGCGCTCGTAAATTTCCAGGAGTGCTTTTTCGGTGCTTTCGGTGCTGTCCTTCTCCAGAGTGTTCTGGAGATATTCGTTATCCCCGATCAGATCGATGATCTCCTGGTCGGAGCCGAAACCGAGCGCCCGTAGGAGGACCGTAACCGGCAATTTCCGGGTGCGGTCGATGCGGACGTGAACGACATCCTTCGCATCGGTCTCATATTCAAGCCACGCACCGCGGTTCGGAATCACAGTTGCCCCGAAGCCGCGCTTGCCGTTCTTGTCGATCTTGTCGTGGAAGTAAACGCTCGGCGAACGCACGAGCCGGGAGACGATGACGCGTTCCGCACCGTTGATGATGAACGTCCCGTTGTCCGTCATGAGCGGGAAATCACCCATGAAGACGTCCTGCTCCTTTACTTCCTCAGTTTCTTTATTATGGAGGCGGACCTTGACGCGGAGCGGTGCCGCGTACGTCGCATCGCGTTCTTTCGACTCACCGACGGAGTACTTCGGTTCGCCGAGGCTGTAGTCGACGAAATCGAGCGAAAGATTGCCCGTGAAGTCCTCGATTGGAGAAATGTCGCGGAACATATCCCGCAGCCCTTCCTCAAGGAACCATTCATAGGACTTCGTCTGGATCTCGATCAGATTCGGGAGCTCGAGCACCTCACTGATCCGCGCAAAACTCCTGCGCTGACGATGTTGACCGTACTGAACTAGTTGACCTGTCAACTGATTCACCCCTCAATTTAAAACGATAATGGGTCTTTGCGGATGCCGGCAAATTGATGTATGATATCCGAAAAGACAAAAAGAAAACGAGTCCGGTACAGAAGCTCATTTTCGGTTTCACCAGGCTTATTCCATTCCGGGCCAGTATTCCCAATTGAAGAGCCGGACTATACGGTGTGATTGTCCGGCCCCGGAAACCGCCAGGGCATCCGGAGGCACTTCAGTCAAAAGGGCACACGACCTCAATTTTATTTGTGCATTTTATTATACTATCATTGAATATTTGTCAAGTCAATGTTTGTCAAGTCATTTTTTGACCGACCGGAAAATCAGGTAGCCCTTGTTTTTCGCTTCGGCCGTGACGTTTCCGAACAGCTCCTGAAGCTTTTTCTCGGTGGATGCGGCACCCTGTTTTTTCTGAATGACGACCCAGAGCTCGCCGCCTTCGGCAAGAAGGCGGAAAGCATCTTCGTAGATCCTGAACACCGTCTCTTTGCCCGCGCGGATCGGCGGGTTCGTCAGAACGGCCGCAAATCCGCTCCCGCGCACGTCTGCCCCAGCGTCACTTTCATAAATCTCCGTATTGCCGGCGCCGTTCGCGCCGGCATTTTCTTGTGCAAGCGCAAGCGCCCGGCTGTTCACATCGACCATGTGTACGGTCCGGTCCGGCAGCAGCCTCGCTGCAGTGAGCCCGATCGGCCCGTAGCCGCAGCCGATGTCCAGGAGATCGCCCGGCATTCCAGGTTCCCTGAAAGTATCGACCAGGAGCCTGGAGCCGAAATCGACGCTTTCCTTGCTGAACACACCGGCATCCGTCTTGAATTGGAACGGAATGCCGCGCAATGTTGCTGACCACGTCTTTGGTGCGCTTCCGGTTCCGGGATTTTTCGAATAGTAATGATCCGCCATGCCCGTCGCCTCCGTTTATGTTGGTGGTGCCCGGCAAGGGCCGGGAGTCCTTCCTCCCTATCATACCCTTTGGACATGAATAAAAAAGCCCGTCGAGTTGAGACGGGCTTTTCATATAGGAAGCAAGAATTACTTGAGTTCGACGCCTGCGCCGACTTCTTCGAGCTTCGACTTCATTTCTTCTGCTTCTTCTTTCGCTACGCCTTCTTTGATAGCTTTAGGCGCTTCGTCTACGAGCGCTTTAGCTTCTTTCAGGCCAAGGCCAGTGATTTCGCGAACAACTTTGATGACTTTGATCTTCTGGTCGCCTGCGGAAGCAAGGACAACGTCGAAGTCAGTTTTTTCTTCTGCTGCAGGGCCTGCTGCGCCGCCTGCTACTGCAACAGGAGCTGCTGCTGTTACGCCGAATTCTTCTTCGATTGCTTTGACGAGGTCGTTCAGTTCGAGGACCGTCATTTCTTTGATCGCTTCAATGATTTGCTCTTTGCTCATTGATGTTTCCTCCTAAATGGATCGATTTTATTTTATGCGGCGATGCCGCGGTCCGTTGGCTCAGGATGCCGGATTAAGCGCCCTGTTCTTCCTTCTGGTCTGCAACTGCCTTCGAAGCGAGTGCGAAGTTGCGGATCGGCGCCTGGAGAACGCTGAGAACCATGGAGAGGAGACCTTCCCGGGATGGGAGTTCTGCCAGTGCCTTGACTTCTTCAAGCGTTGCCACGTTGCCTTCGATGACGCCTGCTTTGATCTCAAGCGCATCGTTTTCCTTTGCGAAGTTATTGATAACCCGCGCAGGAGCAACAACATCTTCGTTCGAGAACGCGATTGCGTTCGGGCCTGTCATGTACTCATTGAGTCCTTCGAGGCCTGCCGCTTCAGCAGCGCGGCGAGTCATCGTGTTCTTGTAAACCTTGAACTCGATGCCTTCTTCGCGAAGCTGCTTACGGAGCTCAGTCACTTGCGCCACGCTGAGGCCGCGGTAGTCCACGACGACAACGGATGCCGCTTCTTTCAGCTTGCCGCTGATTTCATCGACGAGCGCCTGTTTCTGTTCGAGAATTTTGCTCATGTCAACACCTCCTGTTAGAGTGGCTCATTTATACCGCATATCAATGGAAAAGCCCTGTATCCGCGTACGCAGACACAGGGCATTAAAGTCGGCTTCATTCGATCAAGCACGTCTTTGTCCTCGGCAGGGAAATTTTAAGCGGCATGCCGCCCCTGCTGTCTACGGTACAAACGATATTCACAACATCGGCAATCTTACCAGACCACCGAAACGTTGTCAATGATTATTTTGCGACAGTAACGTTAGCCGCATCAATTTTCACTGCAGGGCCCATTGTAGTCGTCACGTTGACGGACTTCATGTAAGTGCCTTTTGCAGCTGCAGGTTTTGCCTTCTGGATGGTTTCGAAGATCGTGTTGAAGTTCTCGATGAGCTTCTCGTTGTCGAACGAAACTTTTCCGATTGGCGCGTGGATGATGCCGGCTTTGTCAGCGCGGTATTCAACCTTACCAGCTTTGATGTCCTGGACAGCTTTTGTCACGTCGAACGTAACTGTGCCTGTCTTAGGGTTCGGCATGAGACCTTTTGGTCCGAGGACGCGGCCGAGTTTACCGACTTCACCCATCATGTCAGGAGTTGCAACGATTACGTCAAAGTCGAACCAGCCTTGCTGGATCTTAGTGACGAACTCAGCGTCGCCCGCGTAGTCTGCGCCTGCAGCTTCAGCTTCTTTGAGCTTTTCGCCTTTTGCGAAGACGAGAACGCGCTGTGTCTTGCCCGTTCCGTTAGGAAGGACGACTGCTCCACGGATCTGCTGGTCGTTTTTACGTGTGTCGATTCCGAGACGGAAAGCGACTTCGACTGTCGCGTCGAATTTCGTTGTGCTCGTTTCTTTAGCGAGCGCGATTGCTTCTTCTGCGCTGTAGAGTTGTTCGCGGTTTACTTTCTTAGCCGCTTCTACAAGCTTCTTGCCTTTTTTAGCCATGTTTGTTTCCTCCTTGATTGTGGTTATAGCGGATTAACCCTCCCACGAAAAAGGATTGCGGCGTTCGCGTGGAACGGGCGCAACCCTCTGTAACAGAACAACATCAAGTGAAAGAATCAGTCTTCGATCGTGATGCCCATGCTGCGGGCAGTGCCTTCGACCATCTGCATCGCTGCTTCGACCGAAGCGGCGTTGAGGTCTGGCATTTTTGTTTCCGCGATTTCGCGGACTTTGTCACGCTTGACGACAGCGACCTTGTTTTTGTTCGGTTCGCCGGACGCCTTATCGATGCCTGCTGCTTTCTTCAGAAGAACGGCAGCCGGCGGAGTTTTTGTAATGAATGTGAACGAGCGGTCTTCAAAAACAGTGATCTCAACCGGAATGATGAGACCTGCCTGGTCAGATGTCCGTGCGTTGAATTCCTTACAGAAGCCCATGATGTTCACACCTGCCTGACCGAGTGCCGGTCCGACCGGTGGTGCCGGGTTTGCTTTACCTGCAGGGATTTGCAGTTTGACGATTTTGCTTACTTTTTTAGCCACGAGACGCACCTCCTTAAAGTCCGTGATGTGGTAATAGGGTTGCCCCTCCCACTCGATATGTGTCTGCCGGCGATGCCGGTAGAATACGGTTGATCCGCGGCAGGCCTATTTTCGGCCTGACCTATGGAATGATACCACCAAAAGTGCCCGCTTGCAAGCGGGAATGTCAAATTTTCCTGATCTGGACGAAATCGAGTTCCATCTTTGTTTCGCGCCCGAACATCTCGACCGCGACCTTGACCTTGCCCTTGGACGGATCGACTTCCTCGACTGTGCCCTGGAAATTCGCGAATGGCCCTTCCAGCACTTCGACGAGTTCGCCCGCTTCGATGTCCATCTCGAACTTCGCTTCCTTCATGCCCATCTGGCGGAGGATGAAGTCCACCTCATCCGGCATGAGCGGCGTCGGTTTCGCACCGCCGCCGGACGAGCCGATAAATCCGGTTACGCCCGGCGTATTGCGGACGACATACCAGGAATCGTCCGTCATGATCATTTCGACAAGGACGTATCCGGGGAATGTCTTGCGCATGACGGTCTTTTTCTTGCCGTCCTTCAGCTCTGTTTCCTGTTCTTCCGGGACGATGACACGGAAGATCTTATCGAGCATCCCCATCGTTTCGACCCGTTTTTCCAGGTTAGCCTTCACCTTGTTCTCATATCCGGAATAGGTGTGTACCACGTACCAATTTTTCTCCATTCGATCGGACTGGCCGTCCGTCCCTCCCTTTCACTTGCATATAACGGCTGAGCACCGGGGCGGCGGCCCGGACGCGGCTCTATACTGGAGTGTACCCGCATCCGCCGGCCGGAACCCGTTTCCCGGAAACTTCAGCAAAATGAAAAAGCCCGTATGGTCCTCAGACGGGCTATTTGTGGCCATGTATTCAGACAGCCTGAGTCAGATGCTCAGGAACCAGCGGAACAGTTCCGAGATGCCAAGATCGATGACCACGAAGTACAAAGCCATGAAGACGACTGTCGAAAGGACGACAACCGTATACTTTGTCAGTTCTTTGCGCTTCGGCCAGCTTACTTTCCGCATCTCGGAGACGACGCCGCTGAAAAACTCACGAATCTTACCCATTTTATCGTTAAACCTCCGGATTATAGAATCTGTGTCGAGTGAAGCAGAATCACCGGAAGTTCCGGCGTCGCATTACGATTATCCGCCGGCCGGCGAGTGCCGGCCTGGCTGCCGATCCGCGGACCGGTCCGTTTACAGCCTACCACCTGCCTGTCACGCTGTCAACGCGCCCCGGAATGCCTACCGGCGCGCTCCCGCAGCAAGGTGCTGCTCAAGTTTCCGCTTGATCCGCTGCAGGGCATTGTCGATCGACTTCACCTGCCGGTCCAGCTTGTCGGAAATCTCCTGATAGCTGCGGCCTTCCAGATAAAGGGCGAGCACCTGCCGCTCAAGCGTGCTCAGGACATTGTTGACCTCCTCCTCCAGCCGGTGGAAATCCTCCCGGTGGACCATGAGATCTGCCGGATCGTCCAGCTCAGGTCCCGTCAGCATGTCGAGCAGTGTCCGCTCGGACTCGTCCTCATAGACAGGCTTGTCGAGTGAGACCGACGAATTCAGCGGGATGTGCTTCTGGCGCGTTGCAGTCTTGATCGCCGTGATGATCTGCCGCGTGATGCAAAGCTCCGCGAACGCCCGGAAAGAACTGAGCTTGTCCGCCCGGAAATCCCGGATCGCCTTGTACAGGCCGATCATTCCCTCTTGTATGATATCTTCCCGATCCGCGCCGACCAGGAAGTATGAGCGCGCTTTCATCCGGACGAAATAATGATACTTCCGGATCAGGTAATCGAGCGCATCCGATCTTCCGGCATGCACCAGCTCGATCAGTGACTCATCGCTGTGGTTTTCGAACGTTTCCCCCAAAACCTCTTTCCGGCTGTCAATCATCATTCCGATCACCTCCGGTCCCCCTCGAGTGTTTTAAAGACAAGTCTACAGGAAGGAAAATATTGTCGTCAACCGTTCATTTGTGTCCCCGACGCCATTTTTCGAAAATTTCAGCCACTTCGTCACTGAGCGGGATTTTGGAGAATGGACGGTTATCACGGATTTCCCGGACCCGCTTTGAAATGCCATCCCGGACATCGCCCATCTCCAGCCGGAGCTCCCTTGCGGACTTGCGGAGGGCGCCCTGGGCGAAAATGATGCGCTGCTCAGTATAGTCTGATGTCGCGACGTGCACCTGGGTGCGCCGGCTGCCGAGTTCGGAGGCAAGTCGCTCAATGCGTTCATCGGCCGTCTCGTTCTCCCTTGTAAAGACGACCTCGACGTCCCTGCGCCGTTCAGGTTTCGGGATGCCCGGCACATACTGAGCATCGAAGACGACAATCACCCGCCAGCCCGTATATGCCCGGTATTCCGCCATCATTTCGACAAGCAGATCGCGGGCATCTTCAAGCCGGGCATCCCGGAGATTTTTCAGCTCCGGCCAGGCGCCGATGATATTGTAGCCGTCGACGATCAGGACATCCATCACTGACCGCCTTCCGTCTCGCGTTTTCGGAACACCTCGTACATGAGGAGCGCCGCCGCGACGGAGGCGTTGAGGGAGTTGACATGCCCGACCATCGGCAAGCTGTACAGGAAGTCGCACTTGTCCCGCAGCAGCCGGCTCATACCGCGGCCCTCGCTGCCGATGATGACGGCGAGCGGCAGGCCCGCGTCCATATTGCGATAGTCGACACTGCCTTTGGCATCGGTGCCGGCAATCCAGACACCGCGGCCCTTCAGATCATCCACGGTACGCGCCATGTTGCCGACCCGCACAACCGGAACGTGTTCGATCGCTCCGGTGGATGCCTTGGCGACCACACCCGTCAGGCCGACGGAGCGCCGCTTCGGGATGATGATCCCGTGTACGCCCGACGCATCCGCCGTACGGAGGATCGAGCCCAGATTATGCGGATCCTCCAGCTCGTCCAGGATCAGGAAAAACGGGTCTTGCCCGCGTTCTTCCGCACGCCGGAACAGGTCGTCCAGCTCCGCATAGTCGTATGCCGCGACGGATGCCGCAATTCCCTGATGGGTCAGATCGGTCAGCAGGTCCAGCTTTTTCTTGGGTACCTGTTGGACGATCACGCCGGATTCTTTGGCGAGCGCGCGAATGTCCGAGGCGGATGCTTTCTGCATGCCTTCTGCAATCCAGATCTTATTCAGCTGGCGCCCCGAACGCAAAGCTTCAAGCACGGGGTTGCGTCCCGCAATGATTTCTTCTTCCCGGTTCGTCACCGTACTTCCCCTCCTTCCGATTCGGCAAAGCCGATCGCGTACCGGACCACTTCGTCCAGCCGCTCTTTCCTGCCGAGCAGGTACAGATATCCGACAAGTGCTTCGAATGCCGTGCTGTAGTTGTACGTCTGTATATCCGTGTTTTTCGGGGCATGTCCCGATTTGGCGTTCCGTCCCCGGCGGACGACGGCGGCTTCCCCTTCGTCAAGAAAGCCTTTTTCCTCCATGGAGAGGACGATCGCCGCCTGGGACTTGGCTGATACATATCCGGTCGCCAGCCGGTGGAGTGTGTTGGGCTTCGCCCGTCCGGAGCGGATGAGGTGTTCGCGAACCGCCACTTCGTAGATTGCGTCGCCCATGTAGGCGAGCGCCAGCCCGTTCAGCTGGCGGATGTCGCCGTCACTGATTCCTGCCATCCGATCAGCCCCTCTTCCAGCGGACGCCCTGCCGGGTATCCTCGAGGACGATGCCCTGGCTCAGCAGATGATCCCTGATTTCGTCGGCGCGCTTGAAGTCACGGCTTTTCCTTGCCTCTTCGCGCTCCGCGATCAGTGCATCGACCTCTTCGCCAGGCAGTTCTTCCGCCGCCTCCAGAGTGATCCCGAGTACGCCTGCAAGCTTGCTGAACGTGCCGATGAACGCCTGCAGCACGTCTTTCTGGGTGTTTTTTTCATTCAGGTAAGTATTCGAAAGTCGAGCCAGGTCGAACAGTGCCGCAATCGCATTGGCGGTGTTGAAGTCATCATCCATCGCGTCTTCAAACGACTTCTGTACCTCCTTGATCTTATGGAGCCATATGTCCCCCTGGTCACCGTTGTCCGCCGTCTGCTCAAGGCGGAACATGAGGTTGCGGTACGCCGTACGAAGCCGCTCAAGGGCATTTTCCGCATCCGTAATCACTTCAGAAGAGAAGTTGATCGGGTTCCGGTAGTGGACCGTCAGCATAAAGTAGCGCAGCACCTGCGGGTCGATTTTCTGGCGGATATCGTGGACGGTAATGAAGTTCCCCAGGGATTTCGACATTTTCTCGTTGTCGATGTTGACGTAGCCGTTATGCATCCAGTAATTCGCGAATGTCTTGTCGTTGTGCGCCTCGCTCTGGGCGATTTCATTTTCATGGTGCGGGAACGTCAGGTCCTGGCCGCCCGCGTGGATGTCGATCGTGTCGCCGAGCACTTCGCGCGCCATAACCGAGCACTCGATGTGCCAGCCCGGACGGCCTGCACCCCAGGGGCTTTCCCAAGAGATTTCGCCGGGCTTCACACCCTTCCAGAGGGCGAAGTCGAGTGCGTCTTCCTTTTTCTCGCCGGGCTGGATGCGCGCACCGACCTTAAGCTCATCGATCGACTGCTGGGAAAGCTTGCCGTAGCCGCCGAATTTGCGTGTCCGGTAGTAGACGTCGCCGCCTGACTCGTAAGCGTAGCCCTTGTCGACCAGCACACCGATAAAATCGATGATGTCCCGGATATGGTCCGTAACGCGCGGGTGGTCATCCGCATGGCGGCATCCGAGCGCCTCTATGTCTGCGAAATACGCAGCAATGAACCGCTCCGTCAGTTCGCCGACTTCTTCACCGATCTCGTTTGCCGCTTTGATGATCTTGTCATCGACGTCTGTGAAGTTCGAAACGAAATGGACGTCATAGCCTTTATACTCCAGGTAATTGCGGACCGTGTCATAAACGATGACCGGGCGCGCATTGCCGATGTGGATGTAGTTGTAGACGGTCGGGCCGCAAACATACATCTTCACTTTCCCCTCTTCGATCGGGACAAACGGTTCTTTCTTTCTGCTGAGTGTATTGAACATCTGGATGGTCATCGTCTTGCCTCCTTCAGCTGCTCCTGTAGCTTTTCCAATTCATTGTTGAGCCGGGCGATTTTCTCTTCCAGCATATCGCATTTGTCTGCAACCGGATCCGGGATGTCCTGGTGGTCCAGTTTTTTCGTCACTTTAACACCATTCTGGACAACGACAGTCCCCGGAATCCCGACGACTGTGGAATTCGGCGGCACGTCTTTGAGCACGACGGATCCTGCGCCGACTTTGACATTGTCGCCGAGCGTGATCGAACCAAGCACTTTCGCGCCTGATGCCACGAGCACATTATTGCCGAGTGTCGGGTGGCGCTTGCCTTTTTCCTTGCCGGTCCCGCCGAGCGTGACGCCCTGATAGAGCGTGACGTCATTGCCGATCACACAAGTTTCTCCGATGACGACACCGGAACCGTGGTCGATAAAGAACCGGCGTCCGATAACAGCGCCCGGGTGGATCTCGATCCCGGTCAGGAACCGGACAAACTGGGACACGAACCGGGCAAGGAAGCGCATGCCCCTTTTGTGGAAAGCATGGGCGACCCGGTAGCCCCAGAGCGCGTGAAGCCCTGAATAAGTCAGCACAATCTCGAAGGAACTCCTTGCTGCGGGGTCCTGGTCGAAAATTGTCGCAATATCTTCTTTCATCCTCTTGAACATGGTTGAGCATTCCTCCAAAATCCGAAAACTAAGGCGGGCGGGAGCTATCCGGCGGCACGCGGCCAAAACAAAAAGCGCCCCTGTCAGTTGACAGAGACGCCGGTATGCGCGGTTCCACTCTGGTTTGGGAGGAACAAAAAGCGCTCCTCCCCCCTCGGTGCCCGTAACGTGGGCAAAGCGGCCGGCCTACTTGTTTCGGCTCGGCGCTCCGAGGTGCATTTCCGCGCGCAGCGGCCCGGGCCGCTTTCAGCCGGCGGCGGCCCTCTCTGTCGAGCTTGCGCAACGTACTTCTCCTCTTCGTCGCTTTCGGTATGTTGATTCCTTGTTGACCTCTATTGTACTTGGGGAACGCGGAATGTCAATTGATTAAACCGTACGCGGCAGAGGCAATAAATATTCAGCCTGCGTAAGCGGAGACGCGCCGGATAACCTTGTCGCGTCCGAGGAGCGAGATCGATTCCTGGAGCTCCGGACCATGCGTCTGGCCCGTCGTCACGACACGGATCGGCATGAAGAGATTCTTGCCCTTGTGGCCGGTTTCTTTCTGCACAGCCTTGATTGCGCCTTTGATCGAGGCCGGGTCGAACGATTCAAGTTCCTCAAGCTTCGCTTTGAATGCCGTCATCACTTCCGGAACCTGCTCGCCGGAAAGGACGGCCTTTGCTTCCTCATCGTATTCGATGTCTTCGTTAAAGAACTGGGCGGACAATTCGACAATTTCCGCACCGAAGCTCATCTGCTCCTGATAAAGCGCGATCAGCCGTTCGGCCCATTCGCGTTTTTCCGCGGATAGCTCTTCCGACAGGCGGCCCGCCTTCTGGAGATGCGGCAGCGCCAGCTTCACGACTTCCTCGGAAGGAAGCTGCTTCACATACTGGTTGTTCATCCAGGTCAGCTTCTGCTTGTCGAAGAGCGCAGGCGACTTCGACAGGCGGTCGGCTTCGAACATCTCGATGAACTCGTCCTTCGAGAAGATTTCGTCCTCACCCTTCGGCGACCAGCCGAGAAGGGCGATGAAGTTGAAGAGCGCCTCCGGCAGATAGCCGAGCTCCTCGTACTGCTCGATAAACTGGATGATCGATTCGTCACGCTTCGACAATTTCTTGCGGCTTTCGTTGACGATGAGTGTCATGTGGCCGAATGTCGGCGGCTCCCAGCCGAACGCCTCGTAGATCATCATTTGCTTCGGCGTGTTGGAGATGTGGTCATCCCCGCGGAGGACATGCGTGATCTTCATGTAGTGGTCGTCGATTGCCACCGCGAAGTTATAGGTCGGCACGCCGTCCTTTTTCACGATGACCCAGTCGCCGAAATCGCCGGATTCAAACGATACTTCATCCTTGACCATGTCCTGGAATTTGTACGTGCGGCCTTCCGGCACGGCGATGCGGATGCTTGGCTGGCGGCCTTCCGCCTCGAGCTTCGCGCGGTCATCGTCTGTCAGATGACGGCACTTGCCGCTGTAGCGCGGCATTTCTCCGCGTGCCTGCTGGGCCTCGCGCTCCGCTTCCAGCTCTTCTTCGGTGCAGTAGCACTTGTAGGCGAGACCTTTTTCCAGGAGCCCGTCATACAGTTGCTTATAGAGGTCATTTCGCTCCGACTGGCGGTACGGGCCGTACTCGCCGCCGACGTCGATGCTCTCATCCCAGTCGATGCCGAGCCATTTCAGATAGCGGAGCTGCGATTCCTCGCCGCCCTCGATGTTCCGCTTCGCGTCGGTGTCCTCGATGCGGATGATGAACTTTCCGCCGTTATGGCGTGCGTAGAGATAGTTGAAGAGCGCCGTCCTGGCGTTCCCGATATGCAGGTGCCCCGTCGGACTCGGTGCATAGCGTACACGGACTTCCTGTGTCATAGATGGTTCCTCCTGTTCGTTCGAACATGTTTGCTCCGTCCATTTTACCACAGCACGTGAGGTTTTAAAGCGCCGGGTGCTGCGCCGGCCTGATTTCCGGAGAAGGCATCGGCTCGCAGGGTTTTGGTGCGCGGACTTTGGGTGTTTGTGCGCGAATCTTGGGGGCGGGGGCATTTTCGTGCGTGAACTTTGGAGATTCGTGCGCGAACTCTGGGGGCGCAGGGTTTTCGTGCGCAAACTTTCGCGATTCGTACGCAAACCCCGGGACCGGAGGGATTTACGTACGTGAACTTGCGTGATTCATACGCAAACCCTGGGGGGCGCAGGGATTTTCGTGCGCGAACTTTCGCGATTCGTACGCGAACCCTGGGGGCGGAGGGATTTTCGTGCGCAAACTTTCGCGATTCGTACGCGAACGCCCCGGACATCTCCCGGCATGCAAAAGACCGCCCGGCAATCCCGGGCGGTCCTGTCATTACGCTTTTTCCAACAAAATCACCGCGAGTGCGGCAATGCCTTCTTCGCGGCCGACAAAGCCTAGCTTTTCGGTCGTGGTCGCCTTGACGTTCACCTGCGATACGTCGGCGTGAAGCAGCTCTGCGATGCGGGCGCGGATCTTGTCGATATGCGGCGCCATTTTCGGGCGCTGCGCCATGATTGTGCAGTCGACATTGCCGAGTTTCCAGCCCCGGGCCTCGACATCCTCCCAGACCTTCTCCAGCAATACTGCGGAGTCGGCGTCCTTGAACGCTTCGTCGGTGTCCGGGAAGTGGCGCCCGATGTCCCCTTCGCCGATCGCGCCAAGCGCCGCGTCGGTCACCGTGTGGAGCAGCACATCCGCATCCGAGTGGCCGATGAGGCCGCGCTCGTGCGGGATGGTCACGCCGCCGATGATGAGCGGACGCCCTTCCGCAAATTCATGCACGTCAAATCCTTGTCCGATCCTGATCATTCCGTCTCCTCCTGCCGTTTCAGCAGCGCCTCGCCGATCGCGAGGTCCACTTTGGTCGTCATCTTCAGATTATCATAAGTGCTCTCGACGACACGGACGGGATGTCCGAGCCGCTCGACAAGCATTGATTCGTCGGTTCCGAGGAACCCGTCGGCAAATGCCTTTTCCTCCGCCTCCGCCAGCAGGCCCGCGCGGAACGCCTGCGGAGTCTGGACAAGCCAGACCGTACTGCGGTCCGGGGTGGCTTCTACGACTCCGTCCGTTACCTGCTTCACAGTGTCCTTGGACGGGACCGCAGCAATTGCGGCGCCGTGGCCGGCCGCGGTCTCCGCGAGCTCCCTGATCACCCGGCGCGAAAGAAACGGCCGCGCGGCATCATGTACCATGACGACCGCATCATCCGCTCCGCCGGCCGCTCCGAATGCACGGACACATGCACGGACGCTGTCCTGCCGTTCGCCCCCGCCGTCCGGCATCGCCGTGATTTTCGTGATGCCGTGACACTCGAGCATGCCGCGGATCCGGTCCCGTTCGTCCGGGCGCACGGCAAGGATGATGCCCGCGCAGTCCGGATCCTGCTGGAACACGGAAAGCGTCCGGACCAGTATCGGCTTTTCCGCAAGCGGCAGGAAGAGCTTGTTTTCCCCGGCTCCCATCCGCCGGCCGCTCCCCGCCGCCGGAAGCATAACTGTATATTCCATCCGATTTCACTCCATCAAGTGAAAGGACAGGGCACGGGGCCCTGCCTTCCGTCAGTTTTTCGCTTTCATGTCACGCGGCCGCGCAAAGATCATCCGCCCCGCGGATGTCTGCAGGACACTTGTCACCGCGACGGTTAGCGTTTTGCCGATCTGATGTTTGCCATTCTCGATGACGATCATCGTGCCGTCGTCCAGATAGGCGACGCCCTGATTGGATTCCTTGCCTTCCTTGATGACTGTGACACGCATTTCCTCGCCCGGGATGACGACCGGTTTTACCGCATTCGCAAGATCATTGATGTTGAGCACCCGGACATTGTGCAGATCGCAGACTTTGTTCAGGTTGAAGTCGTTCGTCACGACGACCCCGCCGTTTTTCTTTGCCAGGCGGACGAGTTTCATGTCGACCTCATTCACATCGTCAAAGTCCTCGTCGGTAATGACGGTCTGCCGGTCGTCCTGGATGCGCTTGAGGATATCAAGACCCCTGCGCCCCTTTGTCCGCTTAAGTGAATCGGACGAGTCTGCGATATGCTGCAGCTCGGTCAGGACAAATTGAGGAATGACAAGTTCGCCCTCGAGAAACCCGGTTTCGGAAATGTCCGCGATCCGGCCGTCGATGATGACGCTCGTGTCGAGGATTTTCTGGCTTGCGACCGCTTCGGCGGGTGACGGCGCGCCATCCTTTTTCTTTTCACCGCTTCTCGTGAACGTCTGGATCAGCTCTTCCCGTTTCTGGAACCCGACCTGGAAGCCGAGATAACCGAGAAGGATGGAGAGGATGACCGGAAGGATATCCGTAATGACCGGGATCTGGATCGCCCCGATCGCGAAGGTCAGGAGAAAGGCAACGATGAGTCCGATGATCATGCCGACCGTCCCGAACAGCAGGTCGAGCACCGGGGCTTTCATGAGTTTTTCCTCGAGCCATTTGATTGATCGCACGGTCGGATCGGCCAAAGCAAGACTGAGCAGATAAAGCAGGATTGCGCCGATCAGCGCGGAAGTATATGCATTGGTGAGCCATGGCTGGTTAACGGATAAAAGTTCGAATAATGACGGAAGAAAAATAACACCAAGCGTGGCTCCGATGAGCGCATAGGCGACCCTTACAAAAAAGTTCAGCATTGATTTTCACCTCCTTTACTAAAGTATACACGTTAGGCCCCCCGACTTCCTTCCGAAGGGGGTTGAAAATCCTATGATTTCCATAAATATTAGGACGGAGAAAAAGGGAGGAAGTTCCTTTCGGGAATGAAGATCCGTTATGCTTACAATCCTGATCCTCACTAACTTCCCCATTCCGCTCCGACTAAAACCAAAAACGGTCCCGCCGCATGTATATGCAACGGGACCGCCTTGTTTTAATCTATGTCGCAGGATTTACGGTGTGACGGCATTCAGTTAAGAGAAACGTCAACGTCTCACCAAAGATCATCAGCGTTCAACATAAACCGTCAATGTCCCCATCAATCCAGCCGTTTACTTGAACGCTTCCCCGAGCGCTTCGGCGACGGTGCTGACGCCGACGACCTGGATGCCTTCCGGGTAGTCCCATCCGCCAAGGTTCGAGGCCGGAACGATGGCGCGCTTGAAGCCGAGCTTTTTCGCTTCCTGGACACGCTGCTCGATGCGGGACACGCGACGGATCTCGCCGGTCAGGCCGACTTCGCCGACAAAGACGTCATACGGGCTGACCGCGGTGTCCTTGAAGCTCGAGACGATGCTCGTAAGGACGGCGAGGTCGATCGCCGGCTCGTCGAGTTTCACGCCTCCCGCCACCTTGATATAGGCGTCATGGGTCTGCAGCAACATGTTCATCCGCTTCTCAAGCACCGCCATGAGAAGGGACACACGGCTCTGGTCCAAACCGGTCGCCATCCGCTTCGGATAGTTGAAGCTGGATTGTGTGACCAGCGCCTGGATTTCGACGAGGATCGGACGCGTCCCTTCCATCGAAGCGACGACAACGGAGCCCGCCGCGCCCTGGGAACGCTCCTCCAGAAAAAGTTCCGACGGGTTCAGCACTTCTTTCAGCCCCGCCTGGATCATCTCAAAGATCGCCATCTCATTTGTCGAGCCAAAGCGGTTCTTCACGCTCCGGAGAATCCGGTACGTATGGTGTCGTTCGCCTTCAAAGTAAAGCACCGTGTCGACCATGTGCTCGAGGAGGCGGGGCCCGGCGATCTGGCCTTCCTTCGTAACGTGTCCGACGAGGAAAATCGCGGTCCCTGTCGTTTTCGCGATCCGCATAAGATCGGCGGTGCACTCGCGCACCTGTGATACGCTCCCCGGCGCAGACGTGACGTCCGGATGGTGCACCGTCTGGATCGAGTCGACGATGACGAACTGTGGCTTCAGTTCCTCAATCGACAGCCGGATATGCTCCATGTCGGTCTCGGAATAAATATAAAGTTCGGGAGAAGTGACGCCGATCCGCTCCGCGCGGAGTTTGGTCTGGCGGACTGATTCCTCGCCCGAGACGTATAGGACCCGGCGGCCCTTCTCGGCCAGCAGCGATGACACTTGGAGAAGGAGCGTCGACTTCCCGATTCCCGGATCGCCGCCGATCAGGACAAGCGAGCCCGGCACGACGCCGCCACCGAGCACCCGGTTCAGTTCACCGAACGCCGTTTCGACGCGCGGCTCTTCCTGAGTCTCGACCGACGTGATCGGCGCGGCCTTGCCGGCCGGGCCGGCTTCGGTCCGGAAAGCCCCGCCGCGAGCGGCCTTGCCTACGATTGAGACTTCCTCGTCCATCGTATTCCATTCGCCGCAGCCCGGGCATCGGCCCATCCACTTCGGTGACTCATATCCGCAATCCCGGCACATGAACTTCGTTTTTTTCTTCGCCATTTGTACCTCCAGGCACGGAAAAGACATCCCGCCGCAGGATGCGGGCGGGATGTCTGAACCATTTATTTGATGCTTTGATTATATCATTTTTTCGCCGTTCCTGCAGTTGCGGGCTCTTCGGCGCGGACGGTGTATTTCCCGTCTTCATCGACGTCAAAGACGACTTTGTGGCCGGCGAGCACTTCGCCTCTGAGAAGCTCTTCGGACAGCCGGTCCTCGACGTTCTTCTGGAGAGCGCGGCGGAGCGGGCGGGCACCATATTCAGGGTCGTACCCATCTGCGGCGATCCGTTCCTTCGCAGCTTCCGTGATGAGGAGCTCGATGTCCTGCTCGGACAGGCGCTTTGTAAGCTGATCGGCCATGAGGTTGACGATCTGGCCGAGCTCTTCTTTGCCGAGCGAGTGGAAGACGATCATTTCGTCCACACGGTTCAGGAATTCCGGACGGAAAGCTTTTTTCAGCTCGCTGAGCATCGTGTCCTTCATATCCTTGTGGTCGCGTTTGCCGTCCTGCAGATTAAATCCGACATACTTGTTCTGCTTGAGCGTCTCGGCACCGACGTTCGACGTCATGATGACAACCGTGTTGCGGAAGTCGACCGTACGGCCCTTGGAGTCGGTGAGGCGTCCGTCCTCAAGTACCTGCAGGAGGATGTTGAAGACGTCCGGGTGGGCTTTCTCGATCTCGTCCAGAAGGATGACCGAGTACGGCTTGCGGCGGACCTTCTCGGTAAGCTGGCCGCCTTCATCGAAGCCGACGTAGCCCGGAGGCGAGCCGACGAGACGGGACGTGGAGTGCTTCTCCATGTACTCCGACATATCGATGCGGATCATCGCGTCTTCGTCACCGAACATGACTTCTGCAAGCGCCCGGGCGAGTTCCGTCTTACCGACACCTGTCGGTCCGAGGAAGATGAACGAGCCGATCGGGCGCTTCGGATCTTTCAGGCCGGCACGCGCGCGGCGGATGGCCCGGGAGATCGCGTCGACCGCTTCGTTCTGTCCGATGACGCGCTTGTGCAGTTCTTCTTCCATATTGAGAAGCTTCGCCGTCTCGGTTTCGGCAATCTTGGAGACAGGAACGCCGGTCCACATGGCGACAACCTGCGCGACGTCTTCGACAGTCACTTCAGATTCTTTCTTGCCCTGCTTTTCTTTCCACTCTTCCTTCGTCCGCTCCAGCTCATCTTTGAGTTTCTGCTCTTTGTCGCGGAACGAGGCTGCCTTCTCGAACTCCTGGCTCTGGACGGCCGCGTTCTTCTCGGAGCGGACGCTTTCAAGCTGCTGTTCGAGTTCTTTCAGATCAGGCGGCGTCGTGAACGAACGCAGGCGGACTTTGGAGCCGGCCTCGTCGATCAGGTCGATCGCCTTGTCCGGGAGGAAGCGGTCGGAGATGTAGCGGTCGGACAGCTTTGCTGCCGCCTCGACGGCTTCATCCGTGATCTTCACGCGGTGGTGCGCCTCGTAGCGGTCGCGCAGGCCGTAAATGATCTTGATCGTGTCTTCAACATTCGGCTCGTCAACCTGGATCGGCTGGAAGCGGCGCTCGAGCGCAGCATCCTTCTCAATGTACTTGCGGTACTCATCCAGCGTCGTAGCGCCGATGCACTGGAGCTCGCCGCGTGCAAGGGCCGGCTTCAGGATGTTGGACGCGTCGATCGCGCCTTCTGCGCCACCCGCACCGATCAGTGTATGGAGCTCGTCGATGAAGAGGATGATGTTGCCTGCCTGGCGGATCTCCTCCATCACTTTTTTCAGGCGGTCCTCGAACTCACCGCGGTATTTGGTGCCGGCAACGACCGTACCCATGTCGAGCGTCATGACGCGCTTGTCGCGGAGCGTTTCCGGAACTTCATTGTTGACGATCTGCTGTGCGAGGCCCTCTGCGATCGCCGTCTTGCCGACACCCGGCTCCCCGATGAGGACCGGGTTGTTTTTCGTCCGGCGTGACAGCACTTCGATCACGCGGGTGATTTCCTTGGAGCGGCCGATGACCGGGTCAAGCGTGCCTTCGCGGGCGATCTCGGTGAGGTCGCGCGCCAGGCCGTCGAGCGTCGGCGTGCTGGCGGACGGATTGCCGCCGCCTGCCTGTGCGCCCTGTCCGTTTTCGTTTGAACCGAGCAGCTGGAGCACCTGCTGGCGTGCCTTGTTCAGGGAGACCCCTGCGTTGGCGAGGACGCGCGCCGCAACCCCTTCCCCTTCACGGATCAGCGCGAGGAGGAGGTGTTCGGTGCCGACATACGAGTGGCCGAGCTTGCGGGATTCATCAAGCGACAGCTCGATGACTTTTTTCGCGCGCGGCGTGTAATGGATGATCGGGCCGACTTCGCGGTCGCCGGTGCCGACAAGCTTTTCGACGCCTTCTTCGATCGTTTCGAAGTTTATCCCGATCGCTTCGAGCGCTTTCGCGGCGATGCCGCCGCCTTCACGGATGAGACCCAGAAGAATATGTTCGGTCCCGATGGCATCATGGCGCATCCGGATGGCTTCTTCTTGCGCAAGCTGGAGAACTTTCTGTGAGCGTTGCGTAAAGCGGTTGAACATCATGCAAAATCCCTCTCTTCTCTAATGATCATGATTTATGCAGATCCTGATGAACTCAAATTCTGGTTATAGATAAAAGGTTCCCCTAAACTGTCCGGCATCAAACCGGAAAAGAGAGAACTGCGGATAACTAAGATCGGAAGGTTGTTTGACCTTCTTTGACTATTGTAAACCGGAGAGGCCCCGCTGTTCAAAATATATGCTCGCGGAACGTTTTCCATCCGGAGGCTCAGTCCTCAGCGCCGCCGGACCCGCGTTCCATGCCGATCCGCTCGCGGATCAGCTTCGCCCGGAACACGTCGCGTTCGCCGGGCTGGAGCGTCTCTCCCGCGTATTGCTGGAGAAATGCCGGCTGCATAAAGATCATGAGCTCGTTCAGGACAGACAGATCGACATCCGGGATGATGCCCATATCGATGCCAAGGCGGACGTCGGACAGCCGGTTGGCCGCTTCGTCGGTCGCGAGAACGCGCGCATTAGTCAGGATGCCGTACGACCGCCAGACCCGGTCCTCGAGCTTCATCGGGGAATGCTCCCGGAGCGCGCGGCGTGCCCGCTCTTCCTGCTCGATGAGGCGCTCGGTCAGGTCTCGAAGGTCCATCAGGATATCGCGTTCCGACTTCCCGAGCGTCATCTGGTTGGACACCTGGTACACATTTCCGAGCGCGTCGGACCCCTCGCCGTAGCTGCCGCGGACCGTCATGCCGAGGCGGGCGACCGCCTGGGCGATGCGGGCCATGTTACTCGTGATGGAAAGTGCCGGCAGGTGCAGCATGACCGATGCGCGAAGCCCAGTGCCCGTATTGGTCGGGCAGCTCGTGATGTAGCCGAAATCCCCGTCGAATGCGTACGGCAGGGCTTCTTCAAGACGGTTGTCGATTTCATCCGCCCTGTCATATGCTTCCATGAGGTGGAGGCCGGGATAGATGACCTGAATCCGGATATGGTCTTCCTCGTTCACCATGATGGAAACCGATTCATCTCCGGAAAGCGCCACCGACCCTGGCCGCTCCGGATCAGCAAGCTGGGGGCTGATCAGATGCTTCTCGACGAGCGCCTGGCGCTGGATTGCAGGCACGCTCTCCATCGGGATATAGGAAAAGTCATCCATTCCCTCGAGTGCCGCAGCGACTTTTTGTTCGACCTCTTCCGCCTCTTCCCGGCTGAAATCGAGCGGGAAACGGAAGCCTTTCATGTTCCGCGCAAGCCGGACGCGTGTCGACATGACGATATTCGAGTACTCGCCCTTTGGCCCCATCCATGGAGTGACCGCATTTTTAAGGAAGTTTTCAATCGACGACATCGTGTCCGCCTCCTTCCTCCAGGCTGCGCTCCAGTTCCCGGACCTCGTCCCTGAGCTGTGCCGCATGTTCGAAATCCTCCTGGTTGATCGCTTCCTTCATCTGTCTCCTCAAATCTTTGATCTTGCGTTCGGCGGCGATGCGTCCGCTGTATGAAGCGGGCACTTTGCCTTCATGCTTCGTGTGGCCGCCCTGGACTTTGTTGAACACTTCGGGCAACTCCTTGCGGAATGCGCTGTAGCATTCCGGGCAGCCGAACTTCCCGCGCTCGATGAACCGCCTGAACGTCAGTCCGCAGTTCTGACATTCCGGCCCGCTTTCGACCTGGGGCTGTGCATTCTGGAACACGCCCGGTCCGGCAAACCAGTTCTGCAGGAATTGCTGGATGCCGAGGGGATCTCCTCCGAAGTCCCCCTGGAACGGCTGGAAATGTGCTGCGCAGACATCACACAGATGGCGCTCTTCGGTTTTTCCATTTTTGCTCTGGGTCACGACGACCGAAGCCGGCCGTTCATGGCAGTTATCACAAATCAAGGAACACACCTCTTTCCATGGCCGGCACAGCGCCGGCCGGGATCAGTTGTCTTTTCCACCCTTGGCTGAGCCGCCCTGTTTATCGGAAGGGCCGCCTGCCGCCTCATATTTCAATGTTCTGAGCATCGCCTGTAAAATCCTGGAGCGGAGCAGGTCGCGTTCCGGAAGCTGTGACATGAGCGTCTGCCGGTGTACGGCGGCGTGGATCAGGTTTGCCTCGCGCTCCGTCAGGACATCCTCATCGATAAGGCGCCGGATCACATCCTCTGCCATCGATTGGGTTGATCCGCCGTCCAGCCCCCTGACGACCTGGTCGAGCAGTTCGATCCGGCTGTTGGGCCGGATGCGGACGATGCGGATATACCCCCCGCCCCCGCGTTTGCTTTCGACCATGTAACCGCGCTCCGTCGTAAATCGGGTCTTGATGACGTAGTTGATCTGCGAAGGGACGCACTGGAATTTCTCAGCGACTTCGCTCCGCTTGATCTCCGCCATCCCGTCCTGTTCTTGTTCGAGAATCGACTTCAGATATCCTTCAATGATATCGGAGATGTTCCGCATGGTTTCACCTCTTTTCACAGCGATTGATCTCAGTTGACTTTGACTATCTTTGACTTAATTATACGACGCCATACATGCATTCGCAAAGATTTTGCGCGGGCATGGGCCCTTTTTTCCGGGACGAAAAAGATTTATTATTAAAAAGAGGTTTATACGATTTCTGAGCGGGTAAAGAAAGGGATGTGCAATGCGTTTTCAACTTACGACCGCATGATTGCCGGCCCCGCCGGAACGTTGGAGGATTTTTTTCTCATCTGTTTTTTTCCTCATCCGATCTCCCCACAAACAAAAAACCCCCGGATGAAACCAAAACATACCGGAGGCGATTTATTTGAACTGGTACGACAAGCTCAATGAGTATTTTCCCGTGGAAGAAATGAAATCCAAGGACCATATGGAGACGCTTCTTAAAGAGAAGGTTGGCGTCTATGGCAAAGATGAGGGGCCCCACCATGTCCTCATGTATGCCGAATTCGAAGAGTTCCTCTTTGTCGACTATCTGTACGTATCGTCAGAATCCCGCGGCCAGGGGCTCGGCGGCAAGCTGATCGAAAAGCTGCAGTCCAAAAACAAGCCGATCATCCTGGAAGTCGAGCCGGTCGACTATGAAGACACCGACACGGCAAAGCGGCTTAAGTTCTATGCCCGCAGCGGGTTTGCCCATGCCCGCCGCATCGGCTACAGCCGCCGCTCGCTTGCGACTGGCGAGAAGACCTCTCTTGAAATCCTCTACTGGGCTCCGAACCATGAGGGTGAAGATACGGTCGAACAGGCCATTTACGATCATATGCGCAAAACATATGAAGAGATCCACACTTACAAAGACGAGGACTTCTACGGGGAATCCTACGAACACACCGACGAAGTATTCGACTTCCATGAGGAAGACAGCCAGAAAGATGATATCCTGGAGCCGTTCACGGTCTCCGCATAACAGAAGGCCCTCCGCTCGCGCGGAGGGCCTTTGCTTATTGTCCGATAGTCGTGTTTGTCATTTCTTTTACCGGCAGGAACAGCTCCCCGGTTTCAAGGTAAGTGACATCGAGGCTGTCGCCTTCCTGGATATAGACCGCGAGCGGCACCGTTTCCGTGGAAGCGAGGAAGCTCCGCCCGTCTTCAGCCAGGACCGATACGAGCGTGAAGTCGCCCGCCCGCTCCTTATAGACGCGTTGGACGGTGATTGTCGCCTGCGCCTCTTCTGCCTCCGACGATCCGTCGACGGTTGAACCGCCTCGCTGTAGCGCCGTCTTGTACAGCTTCAAAGCTTCGTTCGGCGTGCCGGCAAATGCCGAAATCTCCGGATTCGCCGCCGAGACGATAAAGTAGTTCTGAAGGAACCCGTTCTGGTCAAGCACCGGCGTGAGCCAGCTGGCCTCGCCGTAGAAGTTGTAGAGCACCGGCATCTCGCCGGACCATTTCTTCTCGATGAACTTTTTCTCGATGATCTGGAGTGCACCCTGGGAATCCATGTACGATTCCTCGAGGTTGCCCGTGTAATAAGTCGCCTCTCCCGTCCGCGCATCAGTCAGCGCATAGCCTAGCATCGAGTCGACTTCCTCTTTCGGACTTGTGAAATCGGTGAAGTAATACATCTGTCCGGTTTCATCGAACACCGGGCTGACGTTAGCCTCCGTGCCTTCATCGGACGGCAGCTTCACGTCTTTCTTGCCGAACAGCGAGTTCCAGAACCCATGGACGTATTTCCCGAAGTAGCTGTTTGCCAGGCTGACGGCCTCGGGCGATACAGCGCCGTCGATAAACTCCGGCACATCCCCGATGGCGTAGCGCTGTGTCTTCCCAGTCGCCGGGTCAACAGAGACAATACCCTTCACGTCGAAGCCGTTCCTTGCGGAGATGAACTTCCCGTATGAGCGGATGTAGTGCGGCTTGCCTTCATCGTCGATCTCCAGCTGGGCATCTCCGTAGAAGATGAGGCCCGGCTCAGCCATGCGCATATGGCGTTCGACGTTTTTGTGGAAGTAGGACGACGGCGTGTATGCCATCTCGGACTTCACAAACTTCGGATTGTCGGCCGAGTCGGTCGCACTCATCGTGAAGTATCCCGGCGTCGTGTCGCCGTTGATCCACTTGAAGAATCCGGCAAACTCGACCGGCGCGATGTAGACAAACTCGCCCTCCACTTTCTGGATCTGCAGCTGGCCGAGTTCGTAGTAGCTCGTATTCGGCACCTGGCCGAACGCCTTCTTCATCTTGTTGCGCGCAAACTTTGGCGGCACGCTCGCAGGCGTCTTCGTTTCGTCGAACGCTGTGATCTCGACCTGCTCATCCATCTCGACCGCCTTGTACTTGTCATCCGCGTTAAAGAGCGGAGCAGCGAGGATGTAAGCCGCGAACAGGAGCGCGGCCAGGGACAGGATCGTGCGCGCCTTGCGTTCCATCCCCCTTGCGGCAGATGCGGCACCAATTACAGCCGCGATGACAACCGCCGGCCATAGCGACGTCCAGTTGCGGTCAAGGTTCATGAAGTAGTAGACGGCAAACGTGATGATTGCGAACGTGACGGCGGAACCGATCAGGAGCGGCACCGTGTTCACCGGCTCCTCTGTCTTGTGTCCGTCCTTTTTCACATTTTTGGTGGCCCGGAACGGCACGGCGAGAAGCGCCAGCACCAGACCCGCGATCACGGAAAACAACAATAAATTCAGCATGAGGAAAACCCTCTCTTTTTTTGGAGTGTATAGTCTTTCTACGGTGAAAGGGGGCCGATGGTTTCAATTTTTTCTGGAGCGCTGGCCTGTCCATGATTTGTGGGACGGCAGAACGCAAAGAGAGACTAAGATAACCGCGCATAGAATCCTATGCGCGGTTATCGGAGTTCTATGCGCGCTCACAGGTGTTCTATGCGCGGTTGTTCGGCTTCTATGCGCGCTGCCGGCACTTCTATGCGCGCTTACCAAAAAGAGCACCCACCAAGAGTGCTCTACACTTCAATATTGATGATATGTTTTCCAACGGCCTTTTCCTCTTTCAATCAGACCAGCACTTTTCATCATTCTTCGTGCCGCATGCCGGTCGTCCACTCCCAGAAACCTCCGACACTCCTCGTTGGTTAAGCCACCGCCGAAAATGAAGAACCAGTCACGGAGCGCTTCAATATGCGCGGAGCGGGAGACACACTCGCAGCCGCAGTGCCACGCGCGGTCTCGCCATCGCATGCCGATGCCTCCGCAGTCCGGGCAGATGACGCCGGTGCGGATGTCCGCCCGGCTCACTTGAGGGTACATTGTGCAAAGAGGCCGCTGTACATAAGGTTGATGTGCAGCAAGTACTTGGCGGGCAAGCCCGTCCAATTCATGTACCTCCAGCACGGGCTGTGCGGGAAGACTGCGCAAGAAAAACGGAATATTGTTCGGGAAGAGAATGGGGTGTGAAGCGTCAGCCGCCTCGACCATCTGACTCGGGTAGGCGAAGACGACGGCGCCGTATACAGGAATGGGGGTGTTTCGCTCATGCAGCCAGTCCCGGAACAGCATCAGGTGGCTGTCCAACTGGGCAAACGGGCTGCCGAGCGCTTCTTCGCGGCCGTCCTTGGTGATCCGGACCAGTTGAGGGGGGATGTCCCTGATCACGGAGCGGCCGGAGATATTTTTCACTTCAAGAAGGCATGCCCACGACCGGCTAAGCAAAAGAGCGTCCAGCTGGAACCTTGAGCCGCAGATGAGGCCGAGATCCGCGAAAATCCGGATGGAATCGCGGTGGCGGTATTCCGCTAACACCGCGTCAACCCGCTCCTCCCCGCCGAATCCGGCTTCGGCCTGCTTCCGACGTTCCTCCAGCTTGCCGGCGACCGGGTGGCCCGGCCTGAGCCTGCGCAATCCGGCATCGCATAACTTCCCGATTCCGGGCCTCGCCCGGTCCTTCATGATCAATCGATCACCTCCATCTCCATAGTACCCGATCCGCTTTAAAACTCCATGCGGTACCCGGCCGCTTTTGCGGGTATACACGAAAGAGAGACGCCCGATACTCGGAACAGCAGACCGCATGAAAAGGAGTGAGCTGATTGGAACCGGAGAAATTTGAAATCCGCTCGGTGACGCACCGTCCCGGTGTCATCACTTTTGAGTGGGATGATACTGGCGATGAATACCGGGTTTATAAGGAAGGCGAACTTCGCCAGGAAGGTCCGGTATGTGATTTCACCGACGATTACGTGAAGGACGGCAAAATGTATCACTACTCGGTCGAGCGGATCCGCAACAACCGGACCGAGGACGTCATCATGATGCAGACGTCCGGCCTGAATCAGAAAAAAGACGCCCACAACCCGCTCCGCTACCTTGTCTTTACTACAATTGTCGCCAAATCACAGGTGGCCCTTTCCTGGGAGAGGATACCTGAAGCCGAGACCTATTCCGTATTTAAAAACGGCGACCTTGTCACGGAAACCAAAGATTGTTCTTACATTGACCGCGATGTTCCGGATGAGCGGACATTCTACATGATCCGCACGACACGCCCCGCCCGGAAGGCCGAAGAGCCTATGAGCGCGGGCAAGTCGATCCTAGGGCGGATCGCAGGGAAATTCAATCCGGATTCGAGCACGGAAGAGGATGTCACGGAGGAGTTCTGGATCACAAAAGTGATCGGGCAACCTTCAAAGCTCCTCCTGCCCGCCGAGGAGTGGCGCGAGCCCGATCCGGTCGGAAGCTGGCGCATGCGATACACCACCTTCCTTGAAGAAAAGTTCATCAACAACCCGAATGTGCTGTCCCCGAACCGGACGTTCAAAGGTGACGGCCGCTACTTTGATCCGGAGGGTGAGTCCTTCCGTACGCGCGGTGACGTAACGCTGTCCTACAAAGATCCGGGTTACCCGCTCGTCTTCCGGAAAGAAGCCGGCAAGACGGTCGCCTACGGACTGTCCGGCCGGAAACGTGAGGAAGGAACCGCTTCGATCGATGACTTCACGATCGAGCCGCTCGAACACGACGGCAGGGAATTTGGGTTCGAACTGAAACACTCCGTCGGCAATCCGATCACCCCTGCACCGACGATCGATTACGAAGTTCACGCCATCCTGCGCCGCCACGGCACTTTTCACGTGACGGGCTACCACGACCAGGCCCCCCACCACGAAGTCTACCTGGACAAAGGCGACGGCTGGGTTCCCATCCACCGGGCGGCGTCGAAGGGACTCGCGCATATGTCGGAAGTGATCGCCTACCAACACTGGGTCGCCTCCAACTTTGAATAACGACAAAAAGGCCGCCGGCGAGGCGGTCTTCTTCATTTCGGGAAATAATTGCAAAACCCGACATATTTCCCGGGAAATAAGCGCGGAAATCGACAATTTCCCGGAAAACGAAAAACCGCGGGAATCCGCGGTCATTATGCCAGAAAGCGTTCCCTAATGTTCTTGGGCGGCAATCTGCAGGCTTCTTCTTCTGTTTTCTTGCCGAACCACTTAAAGCGGTTTTCCGCGATATAGTCGTAGGCGCGGTCGCGGAGCGGCTTCGGCACAACGATAAACAGAAAGGCCAGGTGCCACAGTCCATCAAGCTTTTTCGCGATATGGAGCGCTGCGGTTGACTTTGTGTATGCCTTGTCCTCTTCGATCAGCACCATCGAGTCGACCTCTTCAGGGATTTTGTGCTTCTTCCTCAATTCCTGGCCGACATCACTTTGCAGAGAAGCATATTTGAAGTGCCCGACGGGATCCCGCTTAATGATGAACTGGACGCTTTTGTCACAGAAGTTGCAGGTTCCGTCGAACAGCACAACGCGTTCTTTCTTCATGTCAGGTGCCTCCTTCCGGCTAATTCTTTTCTCCTCCGGCTATTCCCCTTCCGGTACACGGCAAAACAGGACCGGGACGTGACGCGCGTCCATTTGCCCGCAATTGTCACGCATGTAATAAGAAAAGAGAGGAGGTGCTTACCATGAGGCGACACATGCAACACCATCACCATGGACATGGCTGCGGCTGCCATACGTGCCGGACACAGCCGATTGTCTGCCCGCCGACATACCGCTTCCACGACACCTTCACCCAACGTGAGGTACCGTTCGTCCACCCGATCGTGAACGTCAACCGGCAGAACGTCGTGAACGTACCGCGCCACTACTTCACCGAGTCTGAAACAACGGTTCCAGGACGCAACATCTACGCGGATTCCTACGGTCCCGGCTTTGGAGGACCAGGCTTCGGCGGACCTGGCTTCGGTGGTCCCGGACCCTTCCGGCGCGGCCGATACTGATCCGTTGTGGTAAAATCGGGTCAACAACACACAAAGGATGACTCCGATTGAAACGTGCACTAACATTCGCCATTCCCATCATGCTCATCGTCGCCGGTCTGGCCTGGTGGTATCTGAATAAAGAATTCCAGGACGTCCCCGGGACACACCGCGTGTACATCACGATCGGCGCAGCCCTGCTGAGCGGCGTCCTCTCCTGGTTCCTGTTTCCCGAGGAACCGAAGGATCCGGGAGAATGATGTCCGCCCCGCCTTGTGCGGGGCTTTTTATTTTCCCGAAAGCACCCATTCGACAACATCCGGCAGTCCGCTCATCGGAGCCAAAAGCGGAGGCCGGATGCCTCCGCTTTTCAATATGAAATGTTTCCCGGGAAATGCCGTGTTCTTATGCAAGATCCCTTTTCCTGAACAAAATCAGCCCGAGTGCCATCAGCAGCAAACCAACGCCTCCGACGGCCAGACAGGCTCCCCAATCAACCGCTTCACTTGGTGTTTCATTAAGATAATGGAAAGGCGTCAGGATCCGGTAACTGTCATCCAGGCCCAGCAGCTGACCAAGATAACTGACAAAGAAGTTGTAGAACAGATACAGCCACACCAGAACATGAAGCCGGTGATGAAGGCCGATCAGAAACGCGGACAGCCCGGTGAACAGCAAAACTGCAGGGAAGTAGTTCAGGGCGCTCACCATGTAATCACCGAATGTGAGGCCGATGTCCTCCACACCAAGGCTCGCCGCGTACATGCCGGTGTTTGCGAGGAACAGGGAGAGGAAGCCGGCAGCGAGGGCAAGGGTAATATAATCTCCCATTAGCTTCATCCGGCTGATGTTCAGTGTGCCGAGATATTCAAGATGCGAGCGCCGCTCTTCTTTCAACAGTTTCCCCATCACCATGAGCGGCGGAACGAGCCCGATGAGGGTGACGATCACCATAAGCGTCCCGATAAACTGGACGGTCAGGCCGTTTCCTCCATCACCGGCCATCTGGCGGAGCATCTCGTTATCGCCGATGAACGATTCCAGATCACCAAGGATTGAGCCGTAACTTGCGCCGATCAGGAGCATTCCGGCAAACCAGCTGATGATCAGCGTCCGGCTCAGCGTGAATGCCAGACGCAGATGGCTCCCGATGTTCCGGCTTCGGCGGTTCACTTGCAGCCGGATGACGGAACCCCCGAGGTCACGGTTTCTGAACAGCAGCCATGCCGCAAGCAGAAAGACCGGTCCCAAGACAAACGGAACAAGCCAGATTACTTCATTTTCGCTGTACAAGGAAAGCCTGCTGATCCAGTTGTAGGGCGATATGACGGAAAGATCCGGAGCTGCCACGTCTGTTGCCGCCCGGTATGCATAGCCAATCAGCAGTACGGCCAGTACGATGCCGAACGTCCAGTCCGCGGACGGCAGCAGCTGGGCCACGAGAGTGGTCAGGCCATAGAAAAACAGCCCGAAGCCGAATGTCTGCGCGGCGTACAGGAAGTTGCCCGCGGTCTCCATCGATTCGTAGCCGAACGACTGGAGGCCTGCAAACAGCACGAGCGCGAGAATCGCGTTCATAAGGATACCGACCAAAACCTGCGCCCCGAATACTCTGTTCCGCGTGATGTTCCTGGACAGCACGACCTCAAGCAGCCCGTCGTCCTCTTTCCTGCGGCTCAGGGAATTCGCAATCATGATGTTGAAGAGGCCGACGACTATCGCCATGAACACCGCCATCTCATGTGAGAACATGACGCCGAGTGTGTAATCGCCTTCCTGAATCGGGCCGGTCATTGCGATGACTGCCGGGTTTTCCATCGTGGCCTTCAGTACGTCACGATCTGCCTGGTCCGGATAGAGCTCATGAAATGCCGGGGGCATCATGAGCGTGAGAGAAGCAATGCCGAAGATCCACCAGAAAATCCTGAACCGGGTGTCTTGCACAGAAAGGCGGAAGTAATGCCTCATGACGCACCGCTCCCGGCGTCGTAGTAGCGCATGAAAATATCTTCGAGTTTCGGCGGCAGCGTCTCGATGTTATCCAGCTCAAAGTGCTTCAGCACAGCCAGCACCTCTTTTACCTTGTCCGCATCGACCATGAATTCTGCCTCCCCGTCTTCCTGCCGGAACTCATGCACCCCCTCCATCCGTCCGACTTCCGACAGATCATCCGGCGTCCGGACCCTGTAGTGCACGCGAGTGATGTGCTTGAGTTCACTGAACCGGCCGGTTTCGATGATTCTGCCTTCACGGATGATGGCCATCCGGTCGGCCAGCTTTTCGACTTCCGAGAGAATATGGCTGCTGAGGAGGATGCTTTTGCCCTCAAATTTTGCCGCAAGCACATGATGGTGGAACGTCCGCTCCATGAGCGGGTCGAGGCCGGTTGTCGGCTCGTCAAAGATCAGCAGGTCCGCCTCCGACAGGAACGCAGAGATCAGCGCGACTTTCTGCCGGTTCCCTTTTGAATAAGTTTTGCACTTCTTTTTCGGATCCAGCCGGAACTCCCGGATCATGGCATCCATCTTTTCTGTGTCGTCATTTCCGCTCAACTTCATGAAAAAGCGGATCACTTCGCCGCCGGTCAGATTCGGCCATAGCTGGACATCGCCCGGCACGTAGGCGATATGCTTCCGGTAGTCCGGCTGAGCGGCCACCGGCTTACCGTGGATCCGCACTTCTCCCGATGTCGGGCTGATCGCCCCTATAATGGCCCGGATCGTGGTCGACTTGCCCGCGCCATTCGGCCCGATGAACCCGAACACTTCCCCTTCCCGGATTTCAAAAGAAACATCATCCACTGCGGTGAACTTTCCGAAACGCTTCGTAATTCCCTTTAGTTCCAGCACGCTCATGACCGGTCCCACTTGTAATAGATCGTCTTCATCGCTTCCAGATACACATCGAATTCATCCCAGTAACGGTCCAGGTCCTTGAAATCCACCCCTTCCGACTTCATCCGCTCTTCCGCCTCCCGCGCATAGCCGTCAAATGTCCACTGGACGAGCCGCATGAGTGTTTCCGGAGGCAAGTCGCCGCGGAACCGTGACAGATCGAGGCCGTCAAACATCTTCCGTGTCCCTTCCTCCATAAGTGTTTTTAGCCGCTCCTTGAAGAAAAGAGGCACTTCGGGCGACAGGAAGATCACCGCGGCAAATGCGGAAATCTCAGGGTGCTGACGGAAATAGATGCGCTTCGACTCCGCGATGCGGGCCATCCGCTCGATGAATCCCTCCTGCTCCGTGCCAATCCAATCCTCCAGGTTTTGTTCCATATGATCCAGCGCATAACTGATGCAGTCCCGGAACAGGTCTTCCTTGTTCTCGAAGTAGTAATACAGCATCCCCTTGCTCATGCCGGCATTCTTTACGATCCGGTTTGTTGATGCTTTGCCGAATCCGTTTTCCGCAAACTCCTGCATGGCTGCCTTCAGGATCTCTTGCTGACGGTCGCTTTCCAAGCGCCTGAATGATTCTTTCATCGTTTACACCCCGTTCTGCGGATGGTATTGACCACCCTGGTCAACGCCAGTATATGACAAGTTGACCAGGGTGGTCAAACGAGAGCAAAAACAATGCGGAGGCCACCTGCCTCCGCATTTCATCCGGCTTCTATTAGCGCTCACAGAAGGTGAGTGAGGCCTAATGATAACCATACCCCCAGCCTCGAGGGCTCATATGATTCTATGAACGATCATCCGGGATTTATGAACGCTCCCCGATTGCGGGTAGCCGGCCCGCCGACTCCAGACGGATTGCGATGGCCAGGCCGATCAGCGCACCGCTGATGCTCGAGACGAGAAATGCCGGCAGGAAGAACAAAGCACCTGCGGATGCACCCATCAGGAGATTGGCATAGGGCGCCGCAAGAAGCGAGGCGATGACGCCGGTGCCGACCATCTCGCCTGCCGATGCCGTCCAGGCCCTGCCCGTCTTCCGGTATAGCCAGCCTGCAAGAAGCGCACCGATCATGCCTCCGGGAAAGGCGAGCAGTGAACCGGTTCCGGTGAGGATCCGGATCAGTGCTGTCAAAAATGCAATCATGACTGCAGGACCAGGCCCGAGCGAGACGGCTGCGATGACGTTGACTGCGTGCTGGACAGGGTAGGCCCGCGCCACGCCCGCCGGGAAGGAGACAAATACCGAGCCAGCTACTGCAATCGCGGTGAACATGGTCATGAGGACGAGTGTCTTTGTATTCCATTTCATGTGACCGCACGCCTTCTCCGCCTAATCGTTTCCTCAATCGCCATCCGGATCTCCCGTGCCGCCCGCTCCGGATCATCCGCCAGGGAAATCGCCGTGATGACGGAGACGCCGGATGCGCCGGACGCGATGACAGGGCCGGCATTAGCCGCAGTGATGCCGCCGATGCCGACTGACGGGAGCTCCGGGAATGCCTCAGCCGCTTCCCGGAGCGGCAACGTGCCGCAGACCGGGCGGGCATCCGGCTTGGATGTCGTCTGGTAAACCGGGCCGATGCCGACATAGTCCGCACCTGCAGCAGCGGCTTCCCGGACTTCATCCAGGTTATGCACCGAGACGCCGAGGATCCGGTCACCGATTAGCCTGCGCACTTCTCCGGCGTCACCGTCATCCTGTCCGATATGGACACCGTCTGCCCCGAGCTCCAACGCAAGGCGCACATCATCGTTCACGATAAACGGCACGCCGTATGCCCGGCACAAGTCCCGGCAGGCTTCGCCGAATGCACGCAGTTCACGTCCCTCAATCGCACCGGGGCCCTTTTCCCTCAGCTGGAAGCAGGTGATGCCCCCTTTAAGCGCTTCTTCCAGCACCTCCAGCGGATCGCGCTCGCCGGCATTCCGGCTGCCCATGATGAAATAAACACCGAGCTTCTCACGAATCAATGAGCACCTCTCCCTTCAGGGCGCTGCCCGCACGGTGGTACGCCCAGTGGTTGGTCGGTCCGTGGCCCGCACCGAGGCCGAGACCGTCAGAGATCGCCGCATGGATAAACCGCTTGGCTCCAACAACGGATTTTCCAATCGGTTCTCCGGCAACAAGAAAAGCGGTGAGTGCCGCGGAGAATGTGCATCCGGTGCCGTGGGTGTCTTTTGTCCGGATCCGCTCCGCCGATAGCCAGATCCGCTCCCCGCGACCATCCATAAACAGGTCACAAGCCCGCTCTTCTCCCTCAAGATGGCCGCCCTTGACGACAACGGATTGGGTGCCCAACGCAATCAGCCGGCGCCCGGCTTCCTCCATGTCTTCCAAGCTCCGGATCATCATCCCGGCAAGCACCTCCGCTTCAGGGATGTTCGGAGTGATGACCGTGGACAGCGGCAGAATCTTTTCCCGCATCGCCTCCACGGCCTCTTCCCGCAGCAGATGCGCGCCGCCCTTCGCAATCATGACGGGGTCCACGACAAGCACCGGGTGGCCCGCACCGGCAAGACCCGCCGCGACTTCAGCAATAATATCCCCGGAAAACAGCATGCCGGTTTTAACGGCGGCCACATCAAAATCCGCAAACACCGCATCCATCTGTGCGCGGACCGCCTCCGGGCCGAGCGGCCAGACGCCGTGCACACCGAGCGTGTTCTGAGCGGTGACGGCAGTGAGCGCGGACGTGCCGAACACGCCCAGCTCCTGGAAGGTCTTCAGGTCCGCCTGGATGCCCGCGCCGCCGCCCGAATCCGATCCTGCGATTGTCAGTGCCACACTTGTCATGCCCGCACCTCCTCGGCCGGCTCCGGAACCGCGAAGTCTTCCTCTCCCAGTAACGCCAGCCGGTCGATAAACGCAGAAAGGAAGCTTCCCGGAAGAGATGAGGTTTCCGCCGCCCGCTCTCCTGCCGCCTTGTATAAGGCAAGTGCCGCGGCCACTGAACGGAACGGGTCGTCTTTGCCCACTGAGAGAAACGCTCCGCACACCGCGCTCAGCAAACAGCCGGCGCCGGTGATCCGGCTCATGACCGGATGTCCACCGCTGATGCGCACGATCCGCTGACCGTCCGTCAGCGCGTCCGTTTCCCCAGTCACCGCCACAACGCATCCGTACTGCCGTGCCACCTCCGCGGCAACTGTCTCCGTGTCCATGTCACCATCACCGGCATCCACCCCCGAAGCCTGCCAGTCCACGCCCGCAATCGCGGCAAGTTCACCTGCGTTGCACCGGATCAGCGTGACATCCACCGCCCCGAGCAGCCGGCTGACGGCGTCCCGGCGGAATTGCGTCGCGCCGGCACCGACCGGATCCAGCACGACGGGATTCCCTGCCCCGTTCGCCGCCTTGCCCGCCATTTCCATCGCCTCCAGCGACTCCCGGTGGAGCGTACCGATGTTCAGCACCGTGCACGACGCGGCTGCTGCCATTTCTCCGGCTTCTTCCGGCGCGTCCGCCATGACGGGGGAAGCACCGAGTGCAAGCAGCCCGTTTGCCTGGAAGTTCGCAACGACGATGTTCGTCATGCAGTGGACAAGCGGCCGCCTTTCACGGAGTTCCGACAACAGTTTGCTCATCGGACCCCCTCCATTTCCGGGGTTTCCCACTGTTCTCGTGTCCATGCCATTTCCCAGAAGTTCAGCTCATAGATGCTGCTTTTGCGGAACCTCTCCCCAAGTTCCAGGATGCGCTCCTCGGGCAGTTCCTCCGCCAGCCGGTTCATCCTGTCGATCTGCTCGTTCACGAGTTCGCCGAACCATTCGGAGCCATAGGTTGCGATCCACTTATCATAGATCGGGTGACCCGGCTCAGCGCCCTTCAGCCGCTCGCCGATCTCCCAATACAGCCAATAGCACGGAAGCAGTGCCGCAAGCACATCTGCAAGATCACCCTCGACGGCCGCCCTGTACATATGTGACGTGTACGCATAAGCAGTCGGCGCCGGCCGGAATGCCGCATGCTCTTCCGGCGTCACACCGAGCATCGTGAAGAATTCCTCATGAAGTGCCAGTTCCGCTGAGCATGTCGCTTCCGCATGCTTGGCAAAGCTTTGTGTCGTCAGCAGGTCTTTCGCCTTCACCGCGCCGAGCGCCTGGACTTTTGCGAAATGCGACAGGTAATACGCGTCCTGCAACACATAAAATCGGAAGACGTCCTCATCGAGCGTTCCGTCCGCAAGCGCCTCTACGAAAGGATGTCGGAAACTTGCCTCCCAGATCCCATCGCACTCCCGCCGTACCCGTTCACAAAATCCCATCTTCTCCGTCCCCTTTCCTTATTGGAGAACATGAAAAAGCCGCCTTCCGGATCAACGCGGAAGGCGGCCTGAATCAGCATTCGGATAAAGCAAAAGCTGCGCGGCCCCACTTCCCTACGCCGGTATGATCCGGATCAGGTTCCAAGGGTCCGCGCAGCCCATGCGCGTCTCAGCCTTTCGAAAGGCTCCCCCAGTGGCAGTTCATGTTCGGTTTTCACCATCACTATATCACGGTCGGAATATTTTGCAAGCAGGTTCTTTACTTGCAGATCCTGCCGACCGAATCCCGGATGAGCGTTTCAACTGTGTCCGCCCGGAGCCGATTCGGTTCAAGAAATGCATGGAGCGCAAGCCCGTCGGCGATCGAATAAAGCCGTTCGGCCTCGAGTTCGATATCCAATTCTTCCTTCAATTCTCCTTCATAGGCCAGAAAGTCGAACAGCTTGCTGACGGCAGCACCCAGCGCATGGCCGGGTGCGCCCTCCAGATCTTTCCGGTGGCGGATATGTGCCTGGAAAGTGAACCATACATCCATCTCCGCACGCCGCTCTTCATCGACTGGCACAATTTCCAGGAGTACCCGGATCACTTTCTCTTTGGGCGGAAGCTCCTCCTGCAGAATGACCATCGCCCGTTTTTCAACCCGCTCATTGACAAGACGCATCGCGTACACCAGCAGTTCATCCTGGTCTTTGAAATAATGCCGCAGGGCACCTGTTGACAGCCCCGCTTCTCCGGCAATGTTCCGAACCGTCGCTCCTTCCATGCCCTTTTCCAGGATGACCCGCCACATGGCTTCCGCAATCTGCTCGCGCCGCTCTTCATGATTCACGATTTTTGGCATACCCCTAGTATATCATTGGCTTTTAAATAAAACACTTGTATTAAATAAATACCCTATGCTAAAATCTAAATAACACATATGTATTAAAAAGGAGCGAAAACATGAGCTTCATCGCCTACCTGATCATTGCCGTGGAAATCGGATTCTGGGTGTTTATCGCTGCCGGCCTGGTCACACGCTATCTGCTCGGAAGAAAACGTCTCGGATTGCTGCTGCTCGCCATGACACCGGTGCTAGACCTGACGCTGCTCATTGCGACAACTTATGACATCCTCGCCAATGATGCGACTGCCACGGCAGCCCATGGCATCGCCGCCATTTATCTTGGCGTCTCGCTCACGTTCGGAAAGCGGATGATCCGGTGGGCGGATGAGCGCTTCCGTTACCACATCATGAAAAAGGGGCCGAAGCCGGTAAAACGTTATGGGTTCGAGCATGCCCGGTATGAACTGTCAGGCAGCCTTCTTCACGTGCTCGCCTGGGTACTGGGCGGAGGTTACCTGTTCCTGCTGATCCACCTGGCAGGTAACCCGGAGCAGACCGAAACCCTCCTTCAAATCCTGAAAGTATGGACACTCGTGGCCGCCATCGACGTCGTCCTCTCGCTCTCGTACTTTATCTGGCCTAGAAAAGCCAAAACGGACAGCGCCCACTGAGGTGCTGTCCGTTTCTGCTATATAACAACCAAGAGGTTTTTAGGCGTCCTACTTTAGGGAAGAGTGAAAGAAACTGTCCGAAAAACCGGACGCGGGAGTGATGGAATGGATCCCTATATCTTCGGGGCATTTGCCCTTGCTTACCTCGGGCTGCTGGTCTGGGTGCTGAAGAAGCAGCGTTTCTGGACTCTGATGAGCGTCATTGCCGCCGTCGCGCTGGCCCTCGTCTATGACAATGGCATTCTGGCAGTCGGAATCCTGATCGGCGAAGGTGCACTTTTGGAAGGGCTCAGCCTTGCCCGCTTCTGGCTGCACGCCCTTGTGACACCTACGCTCATTCTGTTCTCGCTTGGTGCGATGCGGCAGGCGGGGATCGGATGGGCACAGAAGGGATGGGCGGCACTGCTGTTCTGGGCGGCCGCCATCGCCGCGGTCGTCATTGAATTCGTCACCGTGCTCAGCGATCTGAAGCTGGAGAAGGACGAAAGCTATGGCGTGCTGAGCTATTCGTCTGCCGAAGAAGCATCCGGGCCGCCTGCCATGATCCTGATCGTTCTCGCGGCGCTTTTGGTCGCCGGGCTATTCCTTGCATGGAAGGCCGGTTCATGGTGGATGCTCGCCGGCACAATCGCCATGACCATCGGAAGCATGTTTAATCCGGATATCCCGAGCGAAGCCGCAACGAACCTGTTTGAGCTTATTCTGATTGCCTCTCTTGCGGTGACGAAGGTGAAGCTGGAGCACAAAGAAACCGGCAGTGAAGCATCCGGATCCCATGTCCTCGAATAAAGTCCAATAAGATGACGGCATGCCCAAAACCCGGCCAACCCCTCCTCAGGGATTGGCCGGGTTCTGTTTATACGTATCACAGCAGTCGGCTGATGCGCTTTTCCAGCATCAGCATGCCCCCTTCGCCCGCCTGGTAGTGGCGGAGGCGGCCGGTTTTATCGAACACGTAATAGGCAGGCACGTACCGGTTGCCAAATGCCCCGGTCAGTTCCTTCGCCCCGTCAACAAAGACCGGCTGTGTGATGCCGTGGGCAGCGGCGGCCTGCCTGATCTTCCCCATATCTGCATCATCTCCGGAGCGGGGCATATGGACAGCGACGACATTCAGCCGATCCCCGTACTTGTCTCGGATCGCGCCGATATGGGGCATCATGTCCTTGCAGAGTCCGCAGCTGACGGACCAGAAATGGATGAGCGTCGGCCGTTCGCCGACAAGGTCCGCCTTTGTTCTCACACCGTTCAACCATTCGGTTGCGCCGCCGAGTTCTGGCATCGGTGTGCGCAGTTTCATCAGATCTCCTCCTGTATGAAAGATCTACATCCCTCGGTCAGTTCGCGGCGAGGCGGCCGCCTGCCTGAAGACCCTGAAGCATACGGAGCGTTTCATCGACATCGCGGCCGATATCTTCCCGGAAAGCGGCCTGGTAGCGGAGCCGGCCATCCGGGCTGATGATGAAGAGGCCGCGGAGCGTGATACCCTCTTCCTCGATGAGCATGCCGTACTCCCGGGAAACAGAAAGCTTCCGGTCCGAGGCGAGCGGGAAGCTCAGGCCGCCGGGACCGTTGTTGCTGCGGGATAGCCCTACCCAGGCAAGATGGGTATGGATGGTATCCGTTGAGACACCGATCATTGAGGCATTCAGTTCCGCGAACTCGACATGACGGTCAGAAAACGCCGTGAGTTCGGCCGGGCTTGAAAGCGCAAAGTCCAACGGATAAAAGATCAGGACCGTCCATCTGCCCTTCCTTATGTTTTCCTCCAGGCTGACCGTGCCGAATTCCCGGTTCGGCAGGACGGCCTTCATTTCAAAGCGGGGTGCCGGATTGCCGATCATTCTTTCATTCATTTTCACTGCCCCCTTAATTTAAAGAAAATTCAAATTAAATTAAGGAAAGAATAGCAGAATCACGGCTGCTTATCAATGGGGTCAGTGTTTCCCAAGTTCCCTGATATCACGGGTCAGCTCAAGGAACCGGCGGTCCAGGTCTTTATATTCCGCGTCATCCGGCGATAGCATGCTGAGTTTGCCAAGTACGGCCTGGCGTTCGGTCTCGAGACGCAAGCGCTCCTCTTCACGCGCTTTCCCGTCGCTGCCTCTTTCGGTTTCTCCCCGTTTTTCTTCCCACTCGGAGGGCGTGATCGGCAGTTTCCGGACGGTGCCTTCCCCGAAGACGAGGATGCCATCCGCCAGCTTCTCGGTGAAGTACCGGTCGTGTGATGCGAATAGGAGCGTCCCGCGAAATGTGCCGAGCGTCCGCTCCAGCTCCTCCCGGGACGGCAGGTCAAGGTGGTTCGTCGGCTCGTCAAGGAGCAGCACGTCGGTGTTTTCCAGGATGAACCGCATGAGCTTCACCTTGAGCCGCTCGCCCATGCTCAGGCTGGATAGCGGGAGAGTCCAGTGCTCTGCAGTAAATCCTAGATTCGCAAGATCGGTGCGGAGCTTTCCCTGCTGTTCGAAAGTGGCGGCGGAAAAGTAGTCCTCCATCGTCTTCTCAAGGGGCAGGTCGAGCACCGACTGGCTGAGCACGCCGACCGTCATCCCATCCGTCCGCCAGATCTCTCCTTCATGCGGTTCTTCACCGAGCAGCATACGGAACAGCGTCGTCTTGCCCGATCCGTTAGGTCCGAGAAGGGCGAGGCGCTCCCCGGACAGGACGGTGAATCGCACATCATTGAAAAGCGTACGGTTTCTATAAGACTTCGAGACGTCACGGAGTTCGAAAACTCGCGTCCCCTTGCGGCGTCCGCCTTTCACGTCGAACGTCACGGACGCCTCCTCTTCAGGCTTCTCTGCGCCGTCCTTTTCCAGCTCGGCTTCAAGCCGTTTGCGCTTGGAACGGATCTGGAGGTCCTTTTTCTTGGCCTTGACCCGGTAGTATTCCTTGTAGCCGCCCTTTTTCGTCGACTCCCGGTGCGCCTTGTCCGACCAGTCCGACAGCTGCGTAAGCTGTTCCTCGACCCTCGCGACTTTTTTCTGCTGCTGTTCGTAATGCTTCTGCTGTGCGGCCCTTGCCGCTTCCTTCTTGTTCCGGTAATCGGTGTAGTTGCCGTCATATTCGGTGAGGGTGCGGTGATCCAGCTCCCATACGCGATCGGCGACTTGGTCGATGAAATGCCGGTCGTGGGACACAACGATGAACGTCGACCGGCTTTCCCTAATCTGTCCGATCAGCCGCTCCAGCGCTTCACGGTCGAGATGGTTGGTCGGCTCATCAAGCAGCACGAGTCGGCTTTGTTCCGCGAGGGCGGCGGAGAGGCGAAGCTTCATCCGCTCGCCCCCACTCGCGGTATTGTATGCAACCTCTTCTGGTAAGCGCCATTTTTTCCGTTCGGTCTGCACTTCTCCAGAAGCCATATTGAGGTCTGGTGACGCCTCTTCCTGCCGGAAATACGTGACGGACGGCCGATTCCCGATCCATCGGACAATCCCTGAAGATGGATCCCGGCTGCCCCCAATCCTGTCCATCAGTGTTGACTTGCCCGCTCCGTTCGGCCCGACAAGCGCGATGACCTCCCCTTCCGGGATATCGGCCGATACCTTCTCAAAAATCGTGACATCACCGTATATCACGGAGAGTTCCTCCAGTCTTCCAAGCAACATAAATATTCCTCCCTGTTTCCCGGAGGGCATGAAAAACCCCCCGGCCATAATGGCCGGAGGGATCCGAAAAATGCTCATTTACACGTCGCCAAACAAGCCGCATTTATGCGGCTGCGTATCTGGATGACGATGGGAAAATGGGCAGACGGATCCCGCCGACGTTCGAAAAAAAGCATCCGATTCGTCTAAAGCGCTCCGTCACTTGTCCATCGTCCCATTCGTCATCCCTTTCGATTTAAGTTGTGAACAGATTAACATATGCCTTGCCGCCCGGCAACTATGCACAAGAAAACCCGGCGCCTGATGTGCCGGGCTCTCCTTATTGTTCGATCACACGCTCGATCCGGTCCTCCACCATGTCGAGGCCGGTCCTGCCCGCCTGATAGTGGCGAAGCTGGCCTTCCTTGTCGAACACATAATAGGCCGGGGCCAGCTCGTTTTCAAAGGCGTCGGTGAGCTTATACTCACTGTCGACGAACACCGGCTGTGTGAGGCCGTACTGGTCCGCCGCTTCCCTGATCTTGTCCATGTCGTTGTCCGCACCGGTGAGCGGCATGTGGACCGCCACGACATTCAGATCTTCTTTGTACTTGTCCCGCAGTTCGTTCACTTCGGGCATCGTTTCCTTGCAGATGTTGCAGCTGACGGCCCAGAAGTGGATGAGCGTCGGTTTATCGCCGACCAGCTCAGCCTTGGTTGTCTCGCCGTTCAGCCAATCGGTTGCGCCGGACAGCTCCGGCATCGGTTCATGCAGTTTCATCGGGAATCCCCTCCTGATGCATAAGTTTCCCGGGAAATGAACTGTTGAAACAGCGGTTTTAGGTGGGCCAGTTAATATTAGGCTGATTTAAGGTGCCGGTTTGCACTCACGGGAGAGCTAATGTTAAGCCTCCTCGCCGTATTCTTCAAACTCGCGCACCTAATCTTCAAACTCAGAAGCTTATTCTTCAAACTCGCGCCCACATTCTTCAAACTCGCCGGATTCCCATGAAAAAACAGCCGGAGTCCGCCTCCGGCTGCACATCAGCCCTCTTTCACAAACCCGATAAACGCATCCACTTTCTGATCGAGGAATTCCAGCGTAGGCCCGTCGATCAGTCCGCCTGACTCGCCTTCGAATTTCTGCTGGGCGAAGTTGACGAGCACTTCGTTGCCGCCCGGAGGCAGCACCTTGGCGGAGACGCCGGGCGCGACCAGGATCTGGCGAAGATGGATCTGCGCGCGAAGCGTGCCCGCCATGCCCATCGATGCCCCGAGCGGGAAGACGGGCTTGCCGACCATGACCTTCTCGCCCCTGGACGTCCAGTCCAGCGCGTTTTTCAAAACGCCCGGGACAGACCAGTTATACTCCGGCGTCACGATGATGATCGCGTCTGCATCCAGCACTTTCTGCTTAAACTCTTTCACTACAGCAGGCGGATCCAGCTCCACATCCTGATCGAAATGGGGCAGCGCGCCGATATCGGCGATTTCCATCTCGAATTTATCCTGATAACGTTCCTGCATCGTCTCTGCAAGCCGACGGTTGAATGATTCCTTCCGCAGGCTGCCGACCAGTGTCAGTACCTTCACAGCTATCTCCTCCCCTTATGTAGACCTCTTCTATCTTCAGTCAAAGGGTCGGAAGATTTCAAGTATTAAATTTGTACCAGCGCGAGAATTACCGCCAGATTGGCGATGAAATGGGCTGCCGTGCTCAGCCACAGATTGCCGGTTTTATGATAAATGAAACCGTAAATCACGCTGTCGATCATGATGAAGACCAGATCATAGGCAACCAGCGTGAAATCTCCGGACGCCGCATGACCGAATGCAAACACTATCGATGTGATCCCGATGGCAGGCCAGATGGCCATCACCCGCCCCAGCTGCTTCTGGAAAAATCCTCTCCAGGCAATCTCCTCACCGAGCGCCATCAGCGCAATCTGCAAAACCAGGACAGCCAGCGGCACTTCGGCCACCATGAGCGCAATCCGTTCGTGGAGATGCTCATTGAATGCCGGCATGACGTAAGCAGATGCAGCCATGGAAAAGCCGTTCATCACAAGGGGCAACAGGAGCCAGAGCCAGATGATGCCACTTTTCAGCTGTCGGCCCGCCTCCCTCACACTGAGACTCCGGTCAGCATAACGATTCTGATTTAAAACGAAACAGGCAATCCCTAACACCACTGACAGTCCGGCCACTTTCCATCCGATCAGAAAAGAAAAGGAGACAGCGGCCATGATGATTAAGGCTGCCCAACTGATTCTATCAATCCCAGAGGCTTTCTCTGTTAACTGAATCGCCCTCATCCCCCGTTAGAGTTATTTAAATAAAAACTGCAATCTCTTTTAAAGCGGATCAGTCACCATCATTTTCCCTTAGCTTCTCCCGCTCTTCCCTGCCCTTTTCCCTGACACCTTCCCGGATTTCACGGCCTTCCTCCCGGGCTTCTTCACGGATTGCCTGGAAGCCTTCACGAACATGTTCCCGCATAGGTTTCGTGCGGGCTCTTATCATTTTGCGAATGGCGGAATCATCAACCTCTTCCATTTGCTCCTTGAGATAATAGGCGAGGAGTTCCTGGCGGGTTTGTTCGTCATACAGATGATTCAGAGCTTCTGTCTGATAGTCGTAGGCATCATTCAAGTATTTCGTGCTCTGATCGTAGTTGGTGTTCAAGTTCTCGTTGACCCAGTCATACCAATCATTGATCAGCGCCGTGCGCTCCTCGCTGAACGTGTTTTTCAGCTCTTCCGCGGTGTCGGCCCGGAGATATTCCCCGCCTCCCGCTTCCGCGATGGCCTCAAGCGATTGCCGTTCTTCTTCCGCAATATCAAAACCGATGATATTGACGACAGCTTGTATCCCGTCCTGCTGCATGCTTTTCGCCGCAGCGACCGCATCGCCGCCGCACGTTTCCTTGCCGTCACTTACGACATACACAACGTTCTGTGCACCGTCACCACGCTCCTTCAGATCGGCAGACGCCTCTTCCATCGCCAGGCCGATCGGCGTGTAGCCCGTCGGCGAAACCGCGTCTATCGCCTTCTTGAATGCTCCCGCGTCATACCCTCCCATGGCGTACACTTCTTCAGTCGTGGAGCAGGAGAGCTCCTTTCCGTCCAACTGATTGGAGCCCGCATGCCCGTATATCCTGAGAGAGACATTTGCATTTTCCGGCAGATTCCCGACAAATTCGGTGATGGATTCCTTGGCGAGGTCCATCTTCGAACGGCCTTCCATCTGCCCGGCCATGCTGCCGCTCGCATCCAGCAAAATCTGGACGTTCAGCGGCGGGGCATCTGCCGGTATTTCACTTCCCGTTTCCCCGTCCGGCGTGCCGGTCAGGTCAGCGTAGTCAATTTCAGTCGTCTCCAATATCTCCTGATACGGACGATAGTCGTTGGAAGTCAGTGATACAATTGCCCGGAAATACTCTTCCGCCTCCAGCCCTTCCGGCCACTTATCAATCTCCGCCCGGGCTGCTTCCTCGTCGTATTGGTCGCCGCCATAGGGACCCGGGCCGGTTTTCATCCATCCTGCAACATCTCCCTCTTCCACCATAAAGGCAGGGTCGATGAGCTCACCGGAATCGGCACTTGCAGGGTTCTTTTCATCTCCAGAGGCTTCTTCGCCTTTTTCCCCGGATGTTTCCGCCGGCTCCTCCTTTTCCGGTTCGGGAGAAGCTTCTTCCCCGCTGCATGCCCCCAGTCCAAGAACACTGGCTGCAATAAGTCCCACTATCCATCTCTTCATGCAGTCGGCTGCGCACCATCCGGCCGCAACCTTCCCTCCCGTCCCGCAACCTATATAGTTTCTACGGCCCATCAGGCCATGAAGTTCCTTATTCCTTCCTTATTTCCACCCAAGCGCCCTGCCTGCCTGCCGTCCGGAGAACAGGCAGCCGCCGAGGAAAGTGCCTTCAAGCGAGCGGTAGCCGTGGACGCCTCCTCCGCCGAAGCCGGCCGCCTCGCCCGCCGCATAGAGGCCAGGCACCGGTTCGCCATCCGCGCCCATCACCTGTCCCGAAAGGTTCGTCTGCAGGCCACCGAGCGTCTTCCGGCTGACGATGTTCAGGCGGACCGCGATCAGCGGACCAGCCGCGGGATCGAGGATGCGGTGCGGCGGCGCGACCCGGACGAGCTTGTCGCCCATGGACGCACGCGCGCTCCGGATCGCCATCACCTGGAGGTCCTTTGCGAACTTGTTGTCGATCTCACGGTCCCGCGCCCTGATCTGACGCTCCACCTCTTCAAGGAAAATGCGTTCCTCGCCGACCAGATCGTTCATGCCGTCGACCAGCTCCGGAAGCGTCCGTGCAACGACAAAATCCTCTCCCCACTTCATGAACTTCTCAACGGGCTCCGGCGCTCCCGGCAGCACGCGCGACATAATCATCCGGATGCTTTTGCCGGTAAGGTCCGGATTCTGCTCGGACCCGGACAGAGCGAACTCCTTCTCGATCATCTTCTTCGTCAGGACGAACCAGGAATAGTCGTAGCCGCTTTTCCCGATTGCCCCGAGCGTCGAGAGCGTGTCAAAGCCCGGGAAGTTCGGCGCGCCGAAGCGCTGTCCTTCCGCATCAAACCAGAGCGGCGACGGTCCCGGCAGGATTCGGATGCCGTGATTGGGCCAGACCGGCTCATAGTTCTTGATGCCTTCAGTGTAGTGCCACATGCGGTCGCGGTTGACGAGCCGCCCTCCGGCCTTTTCAGCCGCTCCGAGCAGGTGCCCGTCCACATAGGCGGGGACGCCTGACAGCATGCGCGCAGGCGGCCTGCCGAGCCGCTCCGGCCAGTTTTTCCGGACCAGTTCATGATTGCCGCCGATGCCGCCGCTCGTCATGAGCACGGCACCCGCGTGCACTTCAAACAGCCGCTCCACTTCGCGGGATGTCTTCTCCCCGCGTTCACGGTCATCCGGCACGAGCTTTTCCCCGCGCACACCCGTCACCATTCCGTTTTCCATAACGAAATCCGTCACGCGGTGCCGCGGCAGATAATGGATCAGACCGTCCGTGATGCCCTGCCGAACCTTTTCAGCAAACGGCTTGACGATTCCGGGTCCCGTTCCCCAGACGATATGAAAGCGCGGGACGGAGTTGCCGTGACCGTCCGCAAGGCTGCCGCCGCGCTCCGCCCAGCCGACAACCGGGAAAAACCGGACGCCGAGCGACCTGAGCCAATCGCGCTTCTCGCCCGCGGCAAATTCGACGTACGCCTTCGCCCACTGATAACCCCACTCATCTTCGTCACTCATCCGGTCGAATCCGGCCGTCCCGAGCCAATCCTGCCAGGCCAGTTCATGGGAGTCTTTGATGCCCATCCGGCGCTGTTCCGGCGAATCCACGAGAAACAGCCCGCCGAACGACCACCATGCCTGGCCCCCGATGTTCGACGCCGGCTCCTGGTCGAGGAGAAGAACCTTCTTCCCTGCATCAGCCAGTTCCGAGGCCGCCACAAGCCCTGCAAGCCCGTGCCCGACCGTGATTACATCGTATTCCATTCCCATTCCGCCTTCCGTGTCCGATTTTCTCTCATTGTAAAGGAATTTTCTGTTTATTCACAGAAATGTCTGATTGGGCAGAGCAGATGCAAAAATACCGCACTCCCACAGGGAATGCGGCTTAAAGAACTTATGTTATTGATTTAGGATCCTGCTGGTCCCGTCCCTCAGCCAGTCCGCGGTCACAGTCTCTGCATTCAGCATGTCTTCCGGCGTTCCCTCGAACAGGATCTGTCCGCCCTGCTTCCCGCCTCCCGGGCCCATTTCTATCACCCAGTCGCTCGCTGCAATAAAGTCCAGGTTGTGCTCGATGATGATGGCTGAGTTCCCCCGGTCCACCAGGCTCTGAAAGACATCCAGAAGCTTTTCATCGTCTTCCGCATGCAATCCGAGGGACGGCTCGTCCAGCAGATAGATCTGGCCTTGTTTCTGCAATTGGCTGGCGAGCTTCAGACGCTGGATTTCCCCGCCGCTCAACGAACTGGTCGTCTGCCCCAAAGTCAGATACCCGAGACCGACGTCCCTTAGCGTAAATACCCGTTTCAGGATCTTTTGCTGTTTAAAGTAATCAGCAGCCTCATCAATGGTCAATTCCAGAATCTCGATGATGTTTTTGCCCTGATACCGGTACGACAGGGCTTCGCCTGAGTATCTTGTCCCGCCGCATGCTTCGCACGGGATGGTGACCGGATCTGCAAATGCCACTTCCGGTGTCAGGACGCCCTTTCCTTTACAGACCGGACAGGCTCCCAGAGAGTTGAAACTGAACAAGCCCGCCGGCTGGCCTGTCTCTTTTGCAAAGGCTGCACGGATGTCATCCATGATCCCCATATATGTAGCCATGGTCGAGCGGCTGTAGATTCCGATCCCGCTCTGCCCCACTGTGATGGACTCCGGATACTTTTCCCTGAACGCCTCGAGGATCAAAGAGCTTTTGCCCGATCCGGATACCCCGCACACAGCGACCAGAACATTTTTGGGTATATCGGCATCCACATTTTTCAGGTTGTTGTTTTTGGCTTTTCTTATCTTAAAATAATCCCTTTTGTCCCTTGGGTTTTTGTTTATTTTTAATGGATGCCCCAAAGCATTTGCAGTCGGTGATTTTTTTAATCCCGCCAAGTCACCTTGGTAGACCACGTGTCCGCCGCCTGCACCCGCGCCAGGCCCCATCTCTATTATTTCATCCGCTGCTTTTACGACCGACAGATTGTGTTCGATGACGATGACGGTATTATGCTGGGCTTTGATCCTTTTCAGCATCCGGATCAGCATAGTGACTTCCTCCGGATGGAGCCCCGCACTGGGTTCGTCGAAAATGTAGGTCAGGTTATTTAAGCTGTTCCCCAGCTGACGGGCGATTTTCACCCTTTGGGCTTCTCCGCCGGAAAGGGTACCCATTTTCCTTGAAAGGCTCAAATAGCCCAGTCCCATGCCGATTAATTGCTTTACGTAAGGGATCGCCTGTCTTGCTATGGATTCTCCCATGGGATCTTTGACCTTCTCGAGTTCTTCCAGGATTTCCGGGAGTTCCAAATGATCATACTCCGCGATATTCAGGCCATTGATTTTGCACTCCAATACCTGCGGATTCAGGCCCGAACCAAGACAGGTCGGACACAGGGAATGTGTCGATACTGCCAATACATCCTCCTGGGAAACTTGCTTGAGTTTCGATATGTCGCGATTAATATAAACGCGCGTAAATCTGGGCAATAATCCGTCCCACTCTGCATTTTGCGGCCCGTTTTTCGTGTGAAACGGCGCATAAGCCCGTTCACCTTCCCGGGGACCATACAGCAGCAGCCGGCGGTCTTCTTCCGAATAGTCCCTGATGGGTTTATCCGGATCGAACAGTCCGCAGGTCATCATCCAATTGCCCTGCCAGCCGGAAGGGGATAGCGGCTTGAACTGTACGGCATATTCCCTGAGTGACTTGTCGAAATCAACCAGCTTATCTACGTCCGGTGTGATTACTTCTCCAAATCCGCCACATTCCGGACATCTGCCGAATGAACTCTGGCTCGAGAAATCATTGGCGGTCCCGATCGCGGGCTGCCCGATCCTTGAAAACAGCAGCCTGATCAGCGGATCGATGTCCATATAGGTGCCTACAGTAGAGCGGGAATTTCCTCCTGCCGGCCTTTGCTCCACCACGATGACCGGACTCAAGTTTTGCATCAGGTCGGCCTGCGGCCTTTCGTACCTCGGCATCTGATACCTGACATATGCAGGATAGTTCAATGTCATCTGCCTTCTGCTCTCGGTTGCCAGCGTATCAAAAACAACTGAACTCTTTCCCGATCCTGAAAGGCCGGTGAAGACGATGATTTTTTCTTTCGGGAGATTCAGGTCAATGTTTTTCAGGTTGTTTTCCTTAAGCCCTCTTAAGACAATCTCATCTTTTTCCTGTGACATTTCCCTATCCTTTCTGCCATTAAGATGCTGGCCGAATGACTAAATCCGCCCGGTACCGGAAGTTATTTGCGCATTAATGGCCCGTCCGGCTGCGGCAGCTCCTGCTCCATGATCTGATTCATTTTACAAAAATGATCAAAGAATTGTTGTGCGAGCTCTTGTTCTTCCGGGTCACTTTTCAAAGCAATGATATCCCGCAAAATTTGAGCCACCGATGAATTATCAAAGTAACGGTAGATCCCTGTGTTCCAAGTCATCTTGTCGGGGTTTTTGTCGTTAGAGTAGTATTTCCAGAATGGCATCTCGGACGATTCCTGTTCAGTCAGCCGGATCCGATAGACGGAATGTGCAGGAACAATGCCATCTTCGCACTGCCTGCCGATAAACTCTTCATCCACCATATAGACGCCCAGAATCTGCCGGTCTTCTTCAGGCTTGTCGGAATCTCTTGCTGTCAGCAGGACTGCACTGTTTTGGTGCAGACGGATGGGTTTGTTCGGCTTCCCTTTGTTTTTTCCGCTTTTTATTTCACCGGAGAAAACTTTCCACTTAGAAAAAGCATGATATTGGTCTTCCGGCTCAAGCCAGATAACCATTTGGGATTGCGGGTGCAGCTTATGATTTTTCATCAGCTTTTCATGCTCCATGCGAAGTTCCTGCTTTTTCCGGTGCAGTTCTTTTTCCTCTTCTTTCTGGAGTTCTTCCTCCTTGCGTTCACTTTCCTTTTCTTCGATCATTTCTTTGAGTGATTGAGCAGTGCTCTCATCATGGAGAACGAGGTGTTTTCCAAAGACGTCAGGGAAGATAAATTTCTTGCTTTCCGTGCCAAAATCCACTTCTATTCTGGAATCATTGAGATTAACGACTTTGCCCGTACCAAAACGTTCATGCGTCACTTTCTTATTGAGTAAATTCATTATTCTTTTCCTCCCTTGTAAGGATAAAAACAACTGTTTTTTCATCGGTAAAAAAAGAATATAAAAAAACGCATTCTTCATTCTCTCTGCGGAAAAAGCACAGCAGAATTTCGGAATACGAGTCCAAAAACAATTGTACGACTATTGTAACATTTTTATGACAACAACACAAATTTAATGTTGACATTCTGATTTTATCTATGTAGTATATTAAGTTTTATTCACTTGATTTTATTACATAAAAAAGGAGATTGGCTGTCCAATCTCCTTTCTTATTTGTATAAGATTTCGCTTTACTTGCCGAGTTTCAGTGATTCAGCAATCAGTTTCGGAAGGTCTGTATTGTCATGGAAGCCGACAAAGCTTTCTGCTTCCGGTCCGAACACATAAAGCGGGATGTCTGCGCCGGTATGGTTGGTGCTCGTCCATCCGATGTTCGCGCGGTCGCTGATCACTTTGTTGATGGCCAGGCTGGCGTTGCCGGCTTCACTGATCACCCGGATTTCGTTTTCCTTCAGTTCGAAGCCAGTGTATTCCTTGACGACTTCCGCCACATTCGAACGGTCTTCGTTCAGCTGTGCCGCCATGTGGTCCCCTGTTGCAGTCACGTTTTGCAGAATGCCTGCGTTCAGTGCCATGGAACCGTTTGAGCCGGTCGTCATGCCGCCTGTATCGTGGTCCCCGGCAACAACGACGAGTGTGTTCCCGTCTTCCTCGGCAAATTCGATTGCTTCTTCGACTGCTTCTTCAAATGCTGCAACATCCGACATCGCCCATGCCGCGTCATTGTCATGGCCCGCCCAGTCGATCTGGCTGCCTTCCACGACGAGGAAGAACCCGTCCTTGTCCTCTTCAAGTGCATCGATTGCGGCTTCTGTCATTTCTGCAATGCTCGGCTGTTCCGTTTCGCCGCGGTGGAGCTCAGGAGCAAGTGCGTCATCGGCAAAAAGTCCGACCAGGCGATCGCCTTTGTCAACGTCCAGGTCATCGGCGTCCAGCAGCTGATCACGTGTTTCAACGTATGTAGCGCCCTTTTCCTGTACTTCTTGGATCAGGTTCCGTTCATCCTGGTTGCCGCCTTCTGTTGCCGGCAGGAAGTTGTTTTTCCCTCCGCCCAAGATGACATCGACACCGCTGTCTGCCATCTGGCGGGCGATTTCCGTTTCATTGTTCCGGCTGTCCACATTGGCGACAAACGAAGCAGGTGTTGCGTGCGTGATCGTCGAAGTGGCGACCAGGCCTGTGGATTTGCCTGCTTTTTCCGATGCCTCGAGAATCGACTCCAATTCATTTCCTTTTGCATCCAGGCCGACTACGCCGTTGTTCGTCTTGACGCCAGTCGCCATGGCCGTACCCGCAGCTGCAGAATCGGTGATGGCCGAGTTTGCCGAATAAGTAGTGAACATCCCTTTCAGGTGGGCATCCCACACCGCGTCTTCGCCTTTATAGATGCGGTAGTTCGAAGCGTAATCAGCGCTGAATCCGTCCGGAATCATATAAATGACATTTTCAACCTTGCTTTTGCCCTTATCATTTCCTTTACCGGGTTTTCCTGCCCACTCCGGCTTTCCTTGTCCTGCCCATTCTGGTTTGGCTGCATCTGCCGCCGTAATGCCTCCCATTCCCGATAAAATGAGACCTGCCCCCAATGCGGCAATTCCGACTTTCTTCAGCATGCTACCCACTCCTCTAACCTAAGTTTCTTGAACACTTGCAACTTTATCGGAAGAATGTTTACACAGAGTTAATCCGATGTTAAGGAATTGTTTGAATTTTATGGTACGAACAGACCATTACAATAGCCTCATCGATTTTCACCACAAATAAATACCGCCCGTTTGCACCAAAATTCTGCAAACGGGCGGTTCCTATTTTTATTTGTCGAGATAGATCCCGCCGCCAGGTCCAAGCGGAAGGCCGAGCAGGTACCACACGCTGAAAAGGATGGTCCACATGATGGCGAATGCGATCGTGTACGGGAGAAGGGAGGACATGAATGTCCCGATCCCCATTTTCGGATCGTACTTTTTCGCGAACGTAAGGACGATTGCAAAATAGGCGAGCATCGGTGTGATCGGGTTCGTGATGGAGTCCCCGATCCTATAGGCGACCTGGGTAACTGCCGGATCATAACCGAGCAGCATGAACATCGGAATGAACACAGGTGCCAGAATCGCCCATTTTGCGGACTGGCTGGCAACCAGCAAGTTGATCAGTGTCGCTACAATCATAAAGCCGATAAAGAGCGGCAGGCCGGTAAGACCGATTGAATCGAGTGCGGCCGCGCCTTTGATCGCGATGACCGGGCCAAGGTTGCTCCAGTTGAAGTATGCGATCATCTGCCCGGCGATAAAGGCGATGACGATGTATGTACCCATGCCGCCCATGGCTTTGCTGAGCTGGTCTCCAAGATCCTTGGAGTCCTTCAGTGTGCCGGAGGCTTTTCCGTAGGCCAAAGCCGGAACGAGGAAGAGGATCATCATGATCGGAATCAGTGAATCCATGAACGGCGACACGATCAGCCCGCCATCTTCCGGATTCCGCAGAATGGCATTTTCCGGAAGTGCCAGCAATGCGATGATCGCTCCGGTGATGAGAAGCGAAACGCCTGCCCAGAGGAGGCCCTTCTTTTCTTCCGCCGTGACTTGCTCCCCGACGCCTTCGGCAGCCCCTTCATATTTGCCGAGGCGAGGCTCGACGATCCGGTTGGTGACAAACGTCGCCACTGGGACGAGGACAAGTGCGGACACGACGAGGAAGTAGTAGTTGATCATCGGGTTACCGACATAGTTCGGGTCGATCATATGGGCTGCAGGTTCCGTGAAGCCGTAAACCAGCGGGTCGGACAACGACAAAATCAGGTTTGCCGCAAACCCGCCCGCACACGATGCGTAGGCAGCTGCCATACCCGCAATCGGGTGGCGTCCGAGCGCGATAAAGATCATCGCGACAATTGGAGGCAGGACGACCATCGCAGCATCAGCCGCCGCGTTACCGCAAATGGAAACAATTACGATGACCGGCAGGATGATTTTCTGCGGCGCCTTCAGGATCGATGCCTTCAAGAGGGCAGTGATCAATCCTGTCGACTCTGCAAGTCCCACACCCAGCATAACGACGAGTACAAGGCCAAGCGGCGGGAAGCTCGTGAAGTTTGTGACCATTTCCGTCAGGATCCGGACAAGACCGCCCGCATTCAGAAGGTTGACGACCGTGATTTTCTCGCCGGTTCCCGGATGCGTTGCGGTTGTGCCCATAAAGCCGAAAATCGCGGAAGCGACCAGAATGGCGGCAGTGATATAGACAAACAGCATGATCGGGTCCGGCAACTTGTTTCCGTATTTCTCGATAAAGTCGAGGAACCGGTTGAAAATCCCCCGCTTTTTCGTTTGAGTGGCATTCGCCATCTTACTTTCCCCCTTTAACACAGTAAAGCATGTGTTCTATATTAATAAAGAAGGACGGAAGATTCAATATGTTTTTTATACAAGTTTTATTCAAATAATTGGTTATGTAATAGATTCGCTCCGAATGCACAAAGACCCGGGCAACCCGCCCGGGTCTTTATCATGCCTGTTTTTTCTTTGTTGCTGCCCGTTTTTTCGGAGCCGGCTTTTTCTTCGTGGATTTCTCGAGGGATGCCTGAAGCGCAGCCATAAGATCGGTCGCATTGGTCGCGGCAGGTGCGGCAGGTTCGGTCGCAGTGACGGTGTCCTTGCCTGCTTTTTTCGCCTCGATCAGCTCCATGAGCGCTTCACGATAATCGTCCTTATACTTTTCCGGTTCAAACGGCGTCGTCAGCTGATTGATCAGCATAAGCGCGACATCCAGCTCCTTTTTCACCACGTTCTCGGCCTCCGGCACATTCGGCACATCTTCGACTTTCCGGACCTCGTCGGGGTAATGGATCGTCTCCAGCATGAGCGCATTTTTGTAGACCCGCACTGCTGCGAGCTGCTCCTTTTGCCGGATAATGATTTTCGCGATACCGATCTTGTCCGAATCTCCGAGCGCCGCCCTGAGGAGCGCATATGCCTTTGCCCCGCCCTTATCCGGCGCAAGGAAATACGTACGTTCAAAGTAGATCGGGTCAATCTCCTCCAGCTTCACGAAGTCGACGATCTCGACCGCCTTGTCCTCGTTTTCTTTCTTGAGTGCTTTCAGGTCCTCCTCATCGAGCACGACGAACTTGCCTTTGGTGTACTCATAGGCCTTCACGATATCCTCCGGCTTCACTTCCGCATTGCACGACGTACATACCTTTTTATACGAAATCGGCGCATTGCACTCCTTGTGCAGCTGCCGGAGCTTGACGTCACGATCCTCCGTCGCCGCGTGAAGCTTCACCGGGATATTGACGAGACCAAAGCTGATGCTGCCCTTCCAAACCGTATGCATTCCATCACCTGCTTTTTCCCCTAGCATGTCCTGTCCGGCCCGTGCTATGTATGAAGTTTTCTTCAAGGCGCACACTGGAATGGAATAGAGCGGGCTACTGTGGGTGGGCACTCAATCATCTCGCGAAAAGTACCGCCATGCCAAGGAGGCAAACCATGAAACCGATGAAGCTCACACCTGCGGAAACGCTGCCGGAGGGCTCCGGCTGGCTGTATGAAGTTAAATACGACGGTTTCCGTTGCCTTCTGGACTGGCGGAAGGAAGGAATCCGCCTGCTTAGCCGGAACGGAAATGACCTGGCGGACCGGTTTCCTGAAATCATCGCGGCAATCACGGAGGCGAGTGACGCGGCGCGCCCTTACTTGCCCCTCCTTTTAGACGGCGAGCTCGTCTTTCTTATAAACGACGTTAGAAGTGATTTTCCCGTCGTAGCACGCCGTTCCAGGCTCCGCACACAATCAGCGATCGAGGAACAGAGCCGCATGTTTCCTTGCCGATTTGCCGCTTTCGACTTGCTTGAGAAGGGCGGTGAAGACCTTCGGGCCATGACTGTCGAAAAGCGGAAACAAGCGCTTGGCGAGCTGCTGCGGGCGCTCGACTTTCCATTGGACATACACTACCTCGCCCCCTCATCGGTTCAGGGAGTGGCAGCCCATGCCAATCCGGAGACGCTCATGAACCGGCTGATCGCAGGAAACGGCGAAGGACTCGTCGCCAAGCGGAGCGGCAGCCGCTGGCAGGAAGGCATCCGATCCACCGACTGGGTCAAAATAAAAAACTGGCGAACCGTTCCGGTTGTCCTTACGGCTTTCGAAGCGGAAAACAGCAACTTTTCCGGCCGCATCCTTGACGAGGGGAACTGGCGAGAAGTTGTAACGTTGCGTCACGGATTCTCCGAAGAAGAGTCGAAAACACTCATTGCATTATTTAAAGCAAACGGAACAGAAGGACCGACCGGTATCTATACGCTCGCCCCGGCCGTCGTTGCCGAAGTGCTGACAATCGGCGAGTCGGGCGGCAAATTGCGGGAGCCCCGGTTTTCACAGTTTCTCTTGGATGAAGACCCGGAGACGGTCACCGTGCAACGCTACCGCCGTGCGCTTGAGCCGATTCCGCCCGGGGTCACCGTAACCAATCCGGACAAGCCACTTTTTCCTGAAGCCGGAATCGACAAGGACAGCTACCTGCTATACCTGCAGAATGTGGCGCCCCACCTGCTGCCTTGGCTTGAAAACCGTCCCCTCACCGTCATCCGGTACCCTCACGGCACGGATGATGCCGAACGGTTTTATCAGAAGCATGCCCCGGATTCCTTACCTTCATTTGTCCAAACTGCTGCCGGGGAAGAAGGAGAACTTCTGTTATGCGACAGTTTGGAGACACTACTCTGGCTCGGCAACCAGGCCGCACTCGAGCTGCACGTTCCTTTCGGCCGGTTAAGGGAGGGAGAAGAGACTCTGTATCCGGATGAAATTGTCTTTGATCTGGATCCGCCGGACGCCACGAAATTCCGGCTTGCCGTGGATGCTGCGCTGAGGCTCAAAAAAGTATTCGACGGATTCGGCCTGACATCGTTTGTAAAAACTTCCGGCGGAAAGGGAATGCAGTTATATCTGCCGATCCCTCCCGAAACTTTCAGCTATGAAGACACCCGGCAATTCACTTCCTTTGCCGCAGATTACCTTTGTGAGCAGGCACCGGAGCATTTCACAACGGAGCGGATGAAGAAGAAACGTGGTGGCCGGCTATATGTCGATTACGTCCAGCACGCCAGGGGAAAGACCATCATCGCCCCTTACTCCACACGCGGCTCTGGCCATGCACCTGTCGCTACTCCTTTGGAATGGCACGAACTGACTGAGGACCTTCGCCCTGAAATGTTCACGATCCGCACGGTTACCGAGCGGCTGCGCTCAAAAGGCGATCCATTCAGACTGATGGAGAAAGCCAGAGAAAATCAGCCATTTGGTGAAGTGTTGGAGAAATTAAAGGAAATGCTGAAGTAGACCGGATGTGCATAACTTTCTCTCCTAAAATCGTTTATACACATATTATCCACACATTAGAAATAGAATTTATGTATATTGCGATTGTATGTATTTTATCCACAGAGTTTCCGCCGACTCTGTGGATTTGTTCGTGACCCTAATTTTTACACAGAATGAAGGAGAAACAGATTGCCGGATTCAACGTAAATCAGAAAGACGGGAAAAGGGCAGCCCAAATATATGTAGTGAAAGAGTGAGGAAGGGAAGAAAAAAAACGGCCCGGCACCGACAAAATTTGCTATTGAAAATACTTATGTAATTAATGTCGAAAATAAGAGGCAGGGGAAGTATTACAAGATGTTTTTCATTCGCTCAAGTACCATAATTTACTTTTATTAACTCTCACACATTATGTTTCTATTGTGCGCACAAAGTACTCACGTAATACTCACAATTTCATACATACATTGTGCGCACAGTAGAAATATATTATCCTCCTAAAAGGCGGTTTTCGGCGATTTCTGTAGGAATTTTGTGCGCATATCCTACATATTCTCTATTTCTATCATGAGGAGGACGCGGTATAATCATTCCTAGAAACATATAGGGAGTGATTGGAAATGGCAGTACTCAAAGCCGGTGCCGATGCCGGGAATAATGCACTGAAATTATGGGTGAAAGATCATGAACCAATTCTGATTCCGACCGTCTACTCAATGTATATGGGCGAGACGACAGAACTGATGGATATGGAAGATATCCCGAAAGACGCTCTTCTTGAGAACATCGATGTCACGATCAATTCCAAGGCGCTTTCCTTTAACGGGCAGCGGTATGTGATCGGTGAGAAAGTGCTGAACGACAACCTTCCGGGCATCGAGCTCGAGAAACGTTCGGACAAGTCCGCTGACGAGATTCCTGTTCTTGTAACACTTGCAGGCCTTGCGATCGATGCGATGCGCCGCGAGTACAAGAAAAACAAGATTACTGTCACTTATGATCTGTCCGTGGCGCTGCCTGTCGGCATGATCACGCAAGAAGCGGCAAAAAACAATGCTGCCCGCTACATGGGGACACATGAAGTGATCTTCCACCACCCGTCCGGACGCAACGTGACCGTGACGATCAAGATCGAATACTGCAAGTGCCTTCCTGAAGGGGCAGCAGCCGCTTGGGGCGTCGTATTCGATGAGGGAGGAAAGCTGTCCGAACGGAAAGTCGAAGTAGGCGATAAGATCCTCAAGGTCGACTTCAGCGACAAGACGCTTCTCCACTTTGATATCGGTTCCGGCACGACGGAGATTGTCGTGACAGAAGGTGTCAGATTCAACCCGAAACTGTCGGAAGGCCTGAACTTCGGCGTGAAATCGGCGATCAGCGAGATCCTTAAGCGCTGGAACCGCAACCACCCGGTCAAGTCGATCGATTCCATGGCAGAATTCAACGAAATCTACTTTGATCCCGAGCACCCGCGCCACAACGAGCTCAAGGCAGAGTCCCAGACCGGCATTATGCAGCTTGCACAGCGCATCAGCCGTCCGATCATCAACAAGATCGACGACCTGAAGGATGACCCGTACGTCTTCATCTACGGCGGCGGAGCGGCCATCCTGAAAGACTACCTCCAGCAGATCCTCAACGCGAAGGAGCGCACGACCAACGTCACGTTCCTGCAGGACCCGATGTTCGTCAATGCGCGCGGCCTCCTCGTCTACACCTGCTCGCCTCGCTATGAGCAGCAGAAAGAAAAGGAATTAGGTGTGGTCGCAAGTGGCGCGGAATCGAAGTAAAACCTATCAGCAGGGGGAACGGATCAATATTTACCTGAGCCGCGATCTCACGCCGGAGTTCATCGACTGGATCAACACCCAGTCCGACCTTTCGAACTTTTTCCTGTACGCTGCCCAGCAGCTGTACCGGAAGACGGGCTTCGTCGATGTCGCTGAAGTCATGCCGAGAAAAATCAACTTCGAACTCGCCGGCGCGGAAGACCGGGATCTTTTCATCCCGGAGGCCGCCCCGCCGGCGCCTGTGCGCAAGGCAATGCCAATAGTGGAACCGGAACCCGAACCGGAACCGCCAAAGGAGCCCGCTCCCGCCTGGGGGGCACTTGACGACTTTGACGACCCGTTCGCATAAGAAAAACCCGCCAAACCGGCGGGTTTTTTATTTCTGCCTGAGCAGATAGGAATCTTCCAATGCCCATGACAGCACGAGATACACCCAAAGGGAGACCGAGATCGTCATGAGAAAAATCAGCCTGACGACAAACGATGAAATCCCGAAGAATTCCGCTATTCCCCCGCATACCCCAACAATTGCGCGGTCTTTCGATGACTTTCTGAGCTTTTTCAACCGGATCCCCCCTAACATACTATTGGCGATGTGAGCCCTGATCACCTTTTTCCGATATCCGGGCGGTACCGGCAGGAATAATCGCAGATGACGTCCAATAAGTATCAATCAACTGCCTGCACGGAAAGGAAGGAATCCGATGATTCAGTCTGCCACACGTCCACAAATCACGACGGAGCGCCTGTTGCTCCGCCGCTTTACCGCAGCCGATGCGCCGGAGGTCAGCCGCCTTTGCGACAACTACAACATGTACAAAAGCACGCTGAACCTGCCGCACCCCTACCCGCTGGAGAGCGCGCTGGAGTGGATCGCCACACATGAAGAAAGCTTTGCCGGCGGACAGCTGTATGAGTTTGCAATCACGGACAGAGTGACCGGCCACATTTACGGCGCAGTCGGGCTTTCCCACCAGCAGGCGCATAAGCACGGCGAAATCGGCTACTGGATCGGTGAAGAGTACTGGGGGCGAGGTTACGCTACAGAAGCCGTCAAAGCCGTGCTGGACTTTGCCTTCCGTGAAAAAGACATTCACCGGGTCTATGCCAGGTTCTTCGCGTCCAACCCCGCTTCGGGAAAGGTCATGGAAAAATGCGGGATGACTTATGAAGGCACGCAGAAAGAGCATTTCTATAAAGAAGGCCGGTACGAGGACCTTCTGCTATACGGTATCCTCAACCCAAACCACCAATAGTTATGCACAAAACCCGCCACTACCGGCGGGTTTCTATACGTTCTGCATTATCCACTTGTTGATAACTCTTCAATTTCGTTCCTGTCCACAGACTTATTCAGAATTTCCCTGATCCTGTGGATGAACGGACCCCTCTTCCACGTCCGCACATTGAAAACATTCGAGCCGTCCCGCTTCCGACACACCGTTCAGAAAACCGTCCAGGCAAAAGACGTCCTTGCCGCATGATTCGCATGTGCCTACCAGTTCCCGCATCAAGGTCCCTCCTTTTTCAATGCGTATTCGGCAAAAAAGGCGACGGGTCCTTTTTGGGGTACCTGTCGCCTTCCGTGCTATCTTATTCGCCCTTCTCCGCCTTCTCAAGCCGGTTCATCAGGAACTTGACGAACTGGTCGTCATTCAGCAGCCAGACGTTCCTCTCGCGCTTCAGGGCCTTCTCAGCGTCGGAGAATGATGCATACGTCTCTTCCTGAATGCGGCCGTTGCGTTCGACTCCCCAGCGGCCGTCTTCTTTCGGATGGACGAAGTAAAGGTCGCCTTCCGGTGCGCGGTAGATCGTGCCGAACGGCGATTCTTTCAGGTTGTAGCGGGTATGGCGCGCATCTTCGCGGAGCGGCTCTTTCTGGAATGCAGCTTCCACGTAGGAAGCAAACGCTTCTTTCGACATCGAGGCACCGCTCGCCTTGGCATGTCCGCCGCCTCCGAACGTGCCGGCCACTTCCGACACATCGACATCGTCATGCACGGTCCGGAACGAGACTTTTCGGCCGCCCATGTTCAGGATGACGATGTAGTCGAGATGCGGATTTTCCTTGCCGAGTTCGTTGCCGAGCTCCGAGTGATACGACTCGGCATGCACGACACCTGCGAATAGGCCGTCATGCTCGAGCTGCACCATTTCGCGGCGTTTCTTACGGATATAGCGCGACATCTTGTCGTCTTCCATGTCGAGCAGCTGCTTCTCGAACGGATCGAACTGGAACGGGGCGTCAGCCTGCAGACGCTCGAGCATCTTCGACTCGAACTCGTCAAACGATACCATGAAGAACAGCGCATTCAGGCGGCGGGCCTTGTCGTTGCCGTTTTTCTCCCATTCCCATGTATCGTACTGCCGGACAAGCTCAACGAACTCGTCCGCGGCGCGCGTGGGCTCCAAAAAGCCCTTGTCGATCAGCCAGGCATAAAGGAGCGACGTGGCCGACGTCAGCTTGCCGTCTTCCTGCTCGACTGTGACATTGCCCCATTCATACTCGTTCAGATGGAGCGCCGTTTTGTGATGATCAATTAGCGTCACTTTGCCGCCTTTTTTGATGAATTCCTCGATCCGGGTTTCGTTTTCCTCATCCACCGACAAGTCGGTGATGATCAGTTCCGTGCCGGTATTTCCTTCACCCAGGAACCGCTCCACTTCACGGTCCAGCATCTGGACGGAATTGTATCGCACGTTCACATCGTCCCCGAACGCCAGCTTCGCCACGATGCCGCAGCCGATGCCGTCCAGGTCGTTGTGGGACAATAATTTATACACCGAATCACCTCAAATAATTGCTTTGAACACTTAACCAAGTATACCCGTTTTCCGGGCGATTTTCTTCCAAAAGTAAAAAGGAGGAAGCCGAAATTCGTCATTCCTCCAGCTAGGTCCGCTGTATATGCACTTCTTCGCAATTAATATTGGAGTGCCCTCTCCATTGCCATGCATAGAAAACTTACTTCATCAGGCTTCTCCGATCGGCTTCGTAAAACAAATGATCCGATTGGCCTCGGTAAAGCCGAGGGCGAGATGGACTTGCAGGCTGATTTCATTATCCAGCTCACAGTCGCTCGCGAACTCGCTGCACCCCTGATCTTGCGCCCACCGTTCCGCCCGCACTACGAGCTCACGGGCGAAACCTTCCTGTCTGTAGGCCTCTTTAACAAACAGCCCTTCCAGATAGCCGATCGGGCTGGTCGATGTGCCCTCGACATAATCATGCCGGAGCTGGACTTGCGAGAATCCGACCGGTTCCTCTTCGTCAAACGCGAGAAAAACAGCCGCTTCCGGGTCCCCGATCAGTGCCGAAAACTCCCCTTCAAGTTCTTCTGCCGTATGGTCCGGCCAAAAAAGCAGGGGCAACTCCCCGGTCACCCGGGCATCATTCTGTGTCGCCTGCCGGATGTTCATGCGAAGCCCCCTTTTCGTCCAAACGCTCCAGTACCGCAGCAATGCCGTGCATCAGAATACCAATCGAGACGATAATCACGAGCACACTCAAGGCGACCATTAGATTCATCAGCCCGCCCTCAGGCCCCGCACCTGCATCAGCTGTTCCAATCCCGGCGATGATGCCGACAACGACCATCGCGCTGCCGAACAGCTTCAGCCAAAACGTGATCCCCATACTCTTCCCCCATTAGTAGAATTCGTATAGCCCTTCTGCATAATACTGGTACGTTTCAGGTGAAATGCTTTTTCCGTAAATTTCGAAAAAGAGATCTCGGTCTCCCGGCCAACTGAAGATACCCGGCTTCGGTCGGACGGCCAGCGCGATGTCGTAATCCGGGTCCCCCGATGCGCCTCCGCTCCAGTCGATGATACCGGTCAGCTGGCCGTCATTCACCATGACGTTGTCGACCGTGCAGTCACCGTGGATCAGACACTCTTCCGTAATTACAGGACGCGTCCTCTTTAATCGCTCCATCAGTTCAGGTGAGCCGTCCGTTTCATAGCGATGAAGATTGTCCTCCGCCTCTTCCAGCATACGGTCAATCCAAGGACGGTCCTGCTTAAGCACGGCCGGCACAGGCGTCTGATGAATCGCCCTTAGCGCCTCTGCAAATGTCTTGATGACCCGACGCCGCTCCATGGGGTCGGTTGTCCGCTTTAACGCACTCCGTACCGTCTCTCCCTCAATGAACGACATCAAAGCCCAACTGCAGGCCGGCTCTTCCAGGAAAGCAATCAGCTGAGGAACTGGCAAACCGGTTCCCGCTAGCTGTTTTAACACCCGGGCTTCACGCCTGAGCCATTCATCATACGGCGGCTGCTTTGAGCGCATTAGCACAAACTTCCCCCTATCAGTTGTCAACAGGGCCACTTCCGACGTCCCGCCCTCCGGCAGACTGTCCACATTGTGGATGGTACCGGGAAGTTTTTCAGTTATCCCCTTGGGGATATCTTCACGATGGATTGGCATGTTATTCACCTGTGGACGGCGTGACCTCAGCCGGCATGTTCAGTTCCACCTTAATCGTTCTGGAACCGTCACTGGTCACCCGCCAGTTTGAGGACAGCATATCTTTAAACTGCTCCAGTTCAGACGAAGTGAGCCGGAGACCCTGGATTCCCGTCTCCATTACTGAATAGTCCCGATCCTCTTCTTTACCGAAACGCATCCGCAGCAGGTTCTTTAATCCGTTGAACGTTACGAACTTCACTTCATAGCCGTCAGAGAGAGCCGACCGAAATGACGCCAGATCCTTTTGTGCAGCCTTCACCAGCACACTGTAATCAAACCGTGGTTCGATCTCTTTTAGCCCTTCAGTGTCTTCCTGCTCGACAAGAGTGATGATTTCTTCGTTTGACACCCCTTTGCTGCGGAGCGATTCGACCATATAGGCCTCCATTAGGGAGAGTTTTGGTTTGGTCAATGGATGTTCCTCCTACTTACACGATACTTTTATTCGCCTTTGGAACTAGGTGAGCCGGCATTGGTGTATCAAGCTCCCAAACAAAGCTCACTGGTTGGCTTCCTTCATGGCTCACATAGTTTGCCGTTCCCAAGAATGTAAATGGCGACGTAAATCCGTCTTCCATTTTGTATTCTCTTACAAACAGGGCAATCTGCTGTCCACTTTTCTGGTGATGAATATAGCGCTGTGCTGTTGGGCTCGTATCAGCTGTACGGCTTTGTGATTGCCAATGAAATAGTCGATCGCTAATTGCGTAGTCTTCATACATTGTAGACTCCGAGAACTCCTTGTCAGATTTGTTAAGCGTAATAAAGAACACATCCGTCTTTACCGGCTCAAAGTGTTTGACTCCCTCACGGAACGCGGGTGCCTGCTGGTCATTATAATAGTCAAACGCTGCCATGATCTGATCAGTCGTATAGCGGCCGTGTACTCGCAACGGAGATGGATAGGTAAACGGTGACGGATGATCGACGTGATGAATATTTTCATAACAGACTTCTAAAACAGCTAAAATCTCATTTTTATTATCCTCGTATCCAAGTAGGTCTCGCAGCGCCTCATCCATTGATTCAAAATCGATCTCGTTAGGCTGTTTGCGATAAAAAGAGTAGTAAAACATGCCAACCATTAGCTGATCCTGCTTTGACAGAGTCTCTGTTCCATTCACATATCGAGTGATAAATTGAATAAAGTCTTGTGAGTCAATGTGAAATAGCTTGTGAATTTGCTTTTTCATCACTTGCACATATGGGTTATCAACCTGTTCTCGTAGACCCGCCTCAGCTTTTAGCTCCTCGAATGTTCGATTGCGCTGTGTTCCGTAAAACTCTTGAAGTGAAAGCTGTTCATACTTCAAGAAATTTCGTAATGTCAGCGGTTGGCCGGTGTCTTGCTCAAAGTAACGAAGCTTGTCAACGAGTTGTTTCTTCGAAGTTTTGCTGGCTTTCACATTTCGCAAGACATATTCCTTAGCTTGTTTCTCCATCTGAATCACAGAGCCCTTCGGCAAATATGAGAATCCATTTTCCACGTAATGACGAATGGAATGCTTAGTCGGTCCAACCAGCGCCCTAAATTTTTCTTCGAACGGGTAATCTTTATGCGCTTGTCCGATAAAGTCCAATACAGTTAGACATTCCTTATCCTCGTATAACCGCAACCCTCGGCCGAGCTGTTGAAGAAAGACCGTCAAACTTTCTGTTGGACGCAAAAACAGGATCGTATTAACTGCAGGGATATCCACGCCTTCGTTGTAAAGGTCAACAACAAAGATCATTCGAATCACACCTGATTCCAACTTCTGTTTTGCGGTTTCACGTTCTTCATCTGGAGATTTTCCGTGAAGTGCAATAGACGGTATCCCTTTTTTGTTAAAGTATTTCGCCATGTAAACGGCATGCTCAACAGACACACAAAAACCAAGTCCTTTTACGCTGTCAATCGAAGTCACATAGCGGTGAATCGCTTGGATAATCAAATCGCTCCTACGGTCATTGGACGTATACAAATTAGTGAGCTGATCTGTATCGTAACCTCTCCTCGACCATCTCATTGATGACAGGTCAACGACGTCTGTTACGCAAAAGTAGTGAAATGGGGAAAGTAGCTTTCGGTTGATTGCTTCGGTCAACCGCATTTCCGATGCGATGTAGTCGTCAAAGTAAGTCAAAATGCTTTGTTGGTCCATTCTCTCCGGGGTTGCCGTTAAACCAAGCAGCACTTTGGACTCGTAATGGTTTAACAATCTTTGATAAGCAGCTGCAGCAGCATGGTGGAATTCATCGACAATAATCATGTCATAGAAATCAGGAGACGTTCTTGACGCCATCTGCTTACTGTTCCAACTTTGGATGCTCATAAATAAATGGTCCATCGATGATGGAACGTGCTGGCCAACAAACAATTCCCCAAAGTTAGCGTCTTTTAGAATCGCCCGGAAGGTTGCTAAACTTTGAGTTAAGATTTCCTCACGGTGAGCAACGAAAAGCAGCCTAGCGTTCGGATTGGCTTTTAAGATCCGTTTAAAGTCGAACGCAGAAATAACTGTTTTCCCTACTCCCGTCGCAGCAACGACCAAATTGCGGTATCGACCATGCACTTCACGTTCAGCTTGTAGTTCATCTAGTATTTCCTGTTGATAGTAATACGGGCTTATATCTAAATGATAAGCTGCCTGTTCCTCTGCCACTCGATCTTTTGTGAGACTTGAACTAAGTAGAAGCCAGGAGCGGTCTTCGCTCAACGATTGGAACTCTTCATCGTTCCAATAGCTTTCAAATGTCGCCTTAAATTTACGAATAATATCGAAAGAATCCTGCTCTGTGACTTTCAGGTTCCACTCTAGGCCCGACGTAAGAGCAGGATTAGATAAATTGGAGGACCCGATATATGCCGTACTAAAGCCGGTTTCTCGCTTGAATAAATAAGCTTTAGCATGTAGCCGGGTTCGTTCTTTGTCGAGAGACACTCGTATTTCGGTATTTGGGAGTTTACTGAGCTCCTCAAGTGCCTTGTAATCCGTAGCCTCCATATAAGAAGTGGTGATCACTCTAAGCTTTCCACCTCTTGTAGTAAACTGACGAAGTTCATCAAGTACGATCCGAGTGCCAGACCACTTCACGAACGAGACAAGCCAGTCGATTTCATCAGCAGAAAGGATTTCCTTCCGAAGTTCTTCAAGCATGTTCGGTTCAGCTTGAGAACCGGTAAATAAGGAACTTTGGGAAATAGATGTAACCGGACGAACTGGCTTTTCGTTTTTCAGTGCATATACAGAATTCAACTTTTTATAGATGGAAGTCAGAATCTCTCCATGTTCATCGAGTTGCAGTTGTAGAAATTCTTCTTCACGAAGCTGTTCACTCAAGGTCTGGATGATTTGGTTACAGACTTTAATTTGCGTGAGAAGTTTGCCATCGGCTTTGTTCTCTCGAACCCGTGTGAGGGCTTTTTTCGTTACAGCACCTATATAAGCGGATAGGTAGGTCTTTGACTCTTCCTCATCAAGTTCTTCTGTATCAACGGCATATAGCTCCAGCGAAAGTGCGTCTAAGTCTGTACGGATCTTCTCGTTAATTAGTTGCTCATATATACCTTGCTTCATATTGTTTCGCTCCTTTTCATTGGAGAGAATGTAAGGACTGGAGTTTTTGGATTGCTGGTATATCAGCCGGTGCCCAGTCGAGAGTATGTAAATTTTTAGGTTCGAGCCATTTTACATCGATATGTTCGGTTAACTTTAAATTGCCGTTTACTAACTCACAATGGAACGTTGTCAAATGAACGATGCCAAATTCGTATTCATGAACGGTATGTTCAACTTGTTCTCCAACGTCTATGTCACAGTTCATCTCTTCTTGAATTTCACGAATCAATGCCTCTTCCAGCGATTCCCCCTGCTCAATCTTCCCACCTGGAAACTCCCATTTATAAGCAAGGGGCTTCGTGGCACCTCGTTGAGCACAAAGAATTTTCCCGTCTTTCCAAATCACAGCTCCTACTACACGAATGTTCTTTTTCATGCTCCCACCCCAATTCCCACTTTATTTACAGCCTATCATACCTTGATCTCCCTTACTCTAAAGGCTTAAGGAATAAAACCCCTAAATCTCACCCAACCTAATCCCATCCCTAAGAAAGGAGGGATTAGGTTGAACAAAAAGCTATTCGGTTTTATGTCTGTCCTGTTGTCAGCTGGACTTCTGTTCGGTTGCGGGAACGGAGTCGATGAAGATGAGCCGGATCCGACAGAAGAGCCTTCTGAGCAGCAGGAGCAAAACGAGGACTGATGATCAGCACCGCCCAGGCGGTGCTTTTTTGATGAGTTTAGAGGAATTCTTCTCGCCTTATAGAAGGCTAAGATTAGCCCTTACTGAAAGGTGGATGATGATGAATTCTACTGTTTCGCCGATTGCCGGCAAGGTAAACAATGTGTTTATTCATGTCAGTGATCTGAAGAAGTCCGCAGCGTGGTACAGCCGATTGCTCGGCCTGCCGTTTGATGAACGAGATGTGAAGTCGCCTGTTTACAACATTCCCGTTACTTCGCAGGCCGGCTTGACACTGGATGATCACACGTTTGATCCCAGCTTTCGCCTTCAGCCATCAGATCACGTGCTGTTCAACTTTTATGCCAAGGATATCGACGAGGCTTACCGGTTCATTCAGGAAAATGACATTCCGGTCGCAAGAGAGATTGAGCGTATCGGTGATTTCGCCTATTTTAACTTCCGGGATCCGGACGGCAATGTGCTGATGATCTGCAATAACTGATGCCACAAGCAATGAACAGCGCCCTCCCGCATGATGCAGGGGGCGCTGTCCGCTTGTTTACTGATACGTGATATTCCTGAGTTCCTCTTCACCGAAGCCGTTCTCCCGCTGGAACTCCGTGTCCTGTTCCTCGCGGGCGGAATGGACCGGACCGCCCTCATCGATCATGTTGAGGACCGCGTGGTCATCACCGTGCTGGAAGTCGGTCAGGTTCGGCTTGCCGTTCGGATGCCTTACCATGTATATCCCTCCTTACCTGTACTGTGCCAGAGAGACTTGGAGACAGACAACCTTTCTTGTTATCATTATACGAAAATTCCGTCCCTTTAGAAAGAGGATTGCACCAAAACTTACGGTTGTTTGTCTTTTGGGCTGAAGGGAAGAATATGTGCTGAAGCTCAGCCATGAAAAAACGGACCGGTGCATCCGGTCCGTGGGGTCATGCGTCCTTATGGGTACGGCAGTAATCGAGGACTTCCTGTTCTTCATCTTCTTCCAACGCAAAGCCCATCGGCGTGCCGGTGGCGGCTTCGATGAAGTCGTAGTTCGCGATCCATTCGCGGCCGTCCTTTGAAGCAAAAAGAACACGGAGTTTCGCGCCGCTTTCAATGTACAGCTCGTCCTCTTCGTCAATGTCGAGATCCAGGAAGAACTCGTAGCGGTCCCCTTCGATAATTCCTGTCGGGTCGTTCAGCAGTTCAACCGTGTGGCCCGTGATTTCCATATGCAACATCCTTCCGTTCCTTGATGGTGGTTATATTATACCCGACAGATGCGGGAGGAACGCGAAGAAATCGAATTTGAGCGTTGTTAATAGTTTGTTCATACTTGCCCCTTAAAGTGGAGTTAACAGAAACAAGGAGGAAATACGGATGACAAATGACCAAAACAGCCGGGAACCCGGCGATAATCGGCATGATTCCATCAATGAAAACCCCATCGGACCGGCTGAGCCGGATATTCGTGAACAGGAATGGCAGCACGGCGAGGACGGGGTTCCCGAGCATCTGCCGGAGGAACTCATTGCCGGAGAGACGCGGGAAGAGGCGTACCGCTCCGATATGCCCGGAGCCGCGGAGGAAAATGAAGCGGCCATCCGCGGCGAGCGCGACAGGAAAAAACGCGGCGGCGCGGGCTGGCTGCAGGCAATCGGAGGCGGGGTCGCGGGCTCGGTCCTGACGCTTGCCATCGCCGTCCCGCTCCTGAACGGAGACCCTGCTGAAACCAACCAGCCTGCAGAAAGCGGCCTGCAGTCCGAGTCTCAGCAGCAGTCGACGGGTGAAGTGACGAAGGTGTCGACGGACGGGTCGCTCGCCGACATGGTCGAGCAGGTATCCGGATCAATCGTCGGTGTCGTGAACTTTCAGCAGCAACAGCAGCGAAATCCGTTCGGCGGCGGTTCAGGCAGCGGCCAGGATATCCCTGCCGGCACCGGCTCCGGCGTCGTCATCAAGAAAGACGATGAGTCCGCTTATATTGTGACGAATAACCACGTCGTCGAAGGGGCGACGAAACTTGAAATCTCGCTGTCCGACGGTGAGCGTGCAGAGGCGGAGCTGGTCGGTGCCGATGCGCTGAGCGACCTCGCCGTCGTCCGCGTCGACGCAAACCTGGTGGACGCCGAACCGCTTCCGTTCGGCGACTCGGACGCGCTCAGGGCCGGAGATTCGGTTGTCGCGATCGGCAACCCGCTTGGTCTTGAACTGTCCCGCTCGGTGACGGAAGGGATTGTAAGCGCGACCGACCGCTCGATCAGCGTCGACACATCGGCCGGCGAATGGGAGATGAATGTCATCCAAACTGACGCAGCCATCAACCAGGGCAACTCCGGCGGCGCGCTCGTCAACATGAACGGCGAAGTGATCGGCATCAATAGCCTGAAAATTGGCGGCTCCGGCGTCGAGGGACTTGGATTCGCCATCCCATCGGATGATGTCGTACCGCTCGTCGAAGAAATGCTGGAGTCGGGCCATGTCGAGCGTCCTTATGCCGGCATCTCGATGTATGATGTCGCACAGATTCCGCGCGGTTACCTGGATGGCCTGCCAAACGACATCTCCGAGGGCGTCTACATCGCCGGGGTCGATCCGGAAGGCGCTGCCGGGAAGGCCGGCATCAAGGAAGGCGACGTGATCACCGCCATCGACGGTGAAGCGATTGCAGACGGCCAGGCACTCCGCCGCTATCTCTACTCCGAGTTGGAGGTCGGCGACCAGGCGGTGTTCACCGTCTACCAAGACGGCAAGAAGACCGAGATCCCGGTCACGCTCGGGTCAAATAAAGCCTCTTCCCCTTCATGATGAGGATGTGCCCGCCGGATTGCGTCCGGCGGGTTTTTTTTATGGGGAGTGGACGATGATTATCGAGACATTCAGAGGGAGTATCGGGACATTGGCGGGAAGCGTAACACTCGCGGTCCGTTCCGTAACACTCACAGCCCGTTCCGTAACACTCGATTCCGGCCGCCCCCGTTTTGCAGGTGAACCGGAGCATTGTTTATACTTAAAGGAGTGAAATCTGATGCGAAAGGAGGCGGAGACGGTGAGGATTCTTGTCATTGAAGACAGCGAGAGTGTGGCGTCGATGATCGGGATGTTTTTCTCGCAGGAAGGCATCGACGGGACGTTCATCACCGACGGTGACGAGGGCTACCGGGAGGCGATGACCGGCGTGTACGACTGCCTGATCATCGACTGGATGCTTCCGGGGATGGACGGCGTAACGATCTGCCGGCAGGTGCGCGAGGCGGGACTGGATGTGCCGGTCATCATGCTGACGGCAAAGACGGCCGAGGAAGACCAGGTGACGGGGCTTGAAACCGGTGCTGATGATTATGTGACGAAGCCGTTCAGCCCGGCGGCGCTTATGGCCCGGATCCGCGCCGTGACCCGCAGGTATGGGAAACTGCCGCAGCAGGAGGAGGACGGCCTGATCCGCACCCGGTATTTCCTGATCAACGAGAAAACACGGGAAGTGCGTCTTGACGGTGAGCCGCTTCCCGGCCTCACACCGAAGGAATTCGATCTGCTTGCCCACTTTGCCCGTCACCCTAAACAGGTCTTCTCACGCGAGCAGCTCATTGAAAGCGTGTGGGGATACGGTTTTTACGGCGATGACCGGACGGTAGACGTACATGTGAAGCGCCTCCGCTCCAAGACGGAATCGGGCGGACGGCAGTTTTTCCATACCGTCTGGGGCGTCGGCTACCGGTTTGAGGAGATGGACGGATGAAGTTCCGTTATCTCTACCAGCTGATCGCCAGCCATATCGGCGTCCTCCTCATCGCCTTCCTTATCCTGACACTGCTGTTCGCCCACTTCGCCGAGCAGCTGATCTATGAAGACAAGACCGATGAGCTCGTGTCCTACGGGCGTAACCTGATGGGCGACCTGTCGGAAGAACCGGGGCAGACCCGACGGACACTCGGTGAATATGGGCGAGTGCTCGAAGGCCGGGACATTCAGTTCAGTTTATTCGACTCGGACTCAGCGGTGATTTACTCTTCTGGAAGGCCTGCGTCCCTCATCAAGCTGCGCCAGGAAGAATGGGACAAGATCCGGAGCGGCCAGGCCATCATCGTGAATCAGGAGTTTGAGCGGTCGGATGTCGGCGTCACCTTCACTCTACTGCCCTATATCCGGGGCGGCCAGTTTACCGGAGGTGTGCTGCTTACTTCCCCGATCTCCGGTTCACGGGAGATCATCTCCGAGTTGAACCGCTACCTGCTCTGGGCGATGCTTGCGGCGCTTGCCGCCTCCCTTCTGCTCGGATGGGGACTGTCCGCCTTCCACGTCAAGCGTCTCAAGCGGCTCCGGGATGCAGCTTCACGCGTCGCTTCCGGCGATTACTCGGTGCGCGTCCCCGCCTCAAAAGTGGATGAAATCGGCGAGCTGTCCGAAGACTTTAACGGGATGGCGGAACAGCTGGAGGAATCGATGGATGAAATCGACCGGCTTGAGAACCGTCGCCGGCAGTTTATTGCCGACGTCTCCCATGAGATGCGTACGCCGCTCACGACAATCCGGGGGACGCTCGACGGACTCCGGGACGGCATGATCCAGGAAAAAGAGCGGGAGCGGGCGCTCGCTCTGGCAGGCAAGGAAACCCGCCGGCTCATCCGGCTCGTCAACGAAAACCTGGACTATGAGAAGATCCGCTCCGGACAGATCTCGCTCGAGAAAACGGAGATTCCGCTTGACGACTTCCTCTCCATGATCGCCGAGCAGCTGGAGCCGCTCGCGGATGAAAAGGGCACGGCCATCCGGCTGGAAGCAGACAGCAGCGCCCTCGTCTTCGCCGATTATGATCGTCTGACCCAAATTCTGATCAACATCACGAAAAACAGTATCCAATTCACCCGGGACGGCACAATCACGCTCCGTGGGTACATGGACGGGGAAACTGCAGTCATTGTGATTGCCGATACTGGCGAGGGCATCGAACCGGAAGACGTCGAGCGCATCTGGGAACGGTTTTACCGCGCCGGCGTCTCCAGGACATCCAACCCGTTCGGGGAATTCGGCCTCGGACTGTCGATCGTCCGGCAGCTTGTGAAACTGCACGGCGGCACAATCCGGGTTGAAAGCGAAAAAGACGCAGGCACACTGTTCATACTGCGCTTTCCGCCAAAAGAGTAAAAGGGCCTCCCGCACCGGGAAGGCCCTTTCGCTATTTTCTCTCTTCTTTCTCCCACCGGTTCAGCGACGGATACGGATCAAACGCCCATTCGGAGCGGCCGTCGAATTTGTACATCCCATAATGGAGATGGGGCGGGAACTTTCCGGAAGTCCCTTCCTTGCCGTATCCGGAACTGCCGACATAGCCGACAACGGTTCCCGGCTCGACGACTTGCCCTTCTTCGATTCCTTTTTCAAAGCCCGAGAGATGAGCATAATAATGATATACGTTGTGAGCATCGCGAATCCCGACCCGCCAGCCGCCGAACTCGTTCCAGCCTTTCATCTCGATCACACCGTATGTGACGGACCGTACCGGAACACCATAAGAGGCGAACAGGTCGGTCCCTTCATGCATCCGGCGGCCGCCCCAGCCGCGCCTGGCTCCCCATGTGCTCCTGTAGGTGTAATGGTGGGTCTTAGGCAAAGGAAACACATGGGCGTCGAGTTCGATGGTGCCGAAGCTGCGGAACAGTTCGTCGATCGTCATAATTTGCCGCACGGCCTCTTCGCTGCCGAAGAATTCGTATAGCGCGAGACGCCGGTCCTGCGTGTCTCCCCCATTTTTTCCGATCGTATTTGCAAGTGTATAAAGAATGTCCTCGGGGTCTTCAGGGTCGGCCTTTCCGTCACCATTGCCGTCCAGGCCGCCGCCTTCGAAAAATTCGATGGCCGCGGGATCGCTTTCTCCGTGTTCCGGGTTCGGGGCGCCTGACCAAAATTCCTCTTCAAATCGGAATGCAATGGGGCCTTCGACTTCCTCCAGATCATTCCGGACACGCTGGATATTCCGCTCATACCTGTCGATTGCCGCCAGCGTATGCCACGGGACAGCAGGCGTCTCGTACGTCATATAAAGACTCATCCGCTCTTCAGCAATGGACTGCTCACTTTCCTCTCCTGAATCTTCCGCCCGGACGATCGTTACAAAAAGGACGGAAAGCAGCAGCAAATAGGCCGGCAGCCAAATGGCGTGGCGCACGGGTCATAACCTCCCTTCACCTTCTTAGGCTTGCCGGCCGCTCCGTTCTCATGAGTGGCAATTTGCGGTTATATTAAGGTTGATTCAAGCTAACATTAAGCTCGCCTCACTCAGCATACTTATTCTTTAACTGATCAGAGCCGATTCCGTCGATGAGCATCAGCGCGAGCGGCAGGAAGTTGGACAAGACTTTCGGCCAGCCGTCCGGGATGATGATTCCCGTACCGGCAAAGTAATTGAGTCCGACCATCACCAGCTTGGCAATCAGCAGAAACACACCAAGCATAAACAGACTGTCAAAAAACACTTTCCATTTCGGATGCGCCAGCTGCCTGCTGTCCTGAATCACTTTCTGTTTCAATTCATCATCTCACTCCTCAACAGTTCATCAATGGTGATCCCGAACAAATCGCTCAGGTCGATGATCACCTCGATACTCGGATAGTTTTTTCCGGTCTCCCATTTGGAAACCGACTGTCGGCTGACATGAATCTTTTCGGCAAGCTCTGCCTGTGACCAGCCTTTCTTTTCACGTTCCTTTTTCAGGCGTTCACTAAAGTTCATGTCAGCCATCTCCTTTCCTTGTACTCAGTATCGGTGAACTGCTAAGAAGCGGTAAAGAACGTTCTATGCGCACCCGGGGGCAACTTCCGGTTGCCATTCATCTAAGCCTTAGAACCTTAGATCATCAATGCCGCCCCGTTTCCGGAGCGGCATCGTCAATCGTTATTTATGCTGCAGCCGCCCGGTCAATGACCCCTTTCAGGGTCTCTTCGATCTCCCCGGCAAATTGAAGGATATCTTCCCTTCCGGTGAGACCGAGAAGCACAGTCGGCTTCGGCATGCCGATCCGGGTCGTCCCATTGTCCTCGTAGACAGCAATTTTGCATGGGAGAAGGTAGCCGATTCTCATGTCTTGTTTCAGCACTTCAGCCGCCGCGCCCGGATTGCACACTTCCAGGATCGTGATCGGCTTGTCGAAATCTTGCCCTTTCTGCTGAAGCGTATCTGTCATGTCGAGCTCCCAAAGGACTCCGAACTTTACATCGGCAAGCTCTTCTTTGAGGGATTTTATCGCTTCTTCCCTTGTTTTCACTGTGTCCTTCGTGTAGTCGAACATATTGATTCCTCCCTTTCTGCATTGTCGATTTCCCGGGAAATATCGATATTTCCCGGGAAATGAGTCGGGAAATGTTCAGCTCCGCTCAACCGGCATCGAGCAGCAGCGGAACGAGCCTCCGGATTTGATGATCTCTGTGAAATCGATTTCGATGACCTCGTACCCGTGCTCGCGCATTGCACGGTTCACTTCGGGATTGACGGGCAGGCTGAATAGCTTGCGTCCGCCGATTGAAAGCACGTTTGTGCCCATCGTGAACTGCTCGTCCGCGTTCACTTTAATCAGATCATATTTCTCCGAAAGCTTCTCCACAGCCTCATTATTCAGGGCTTCCGGAAAGATGAGCGCCGTTTCCGGCGACAAAATGTTGAAGACGCAGTCAAGATGCAGATACTTCCCGTCAAACTCGATCGGAACGATTTCGTGTGCCGGCAGCTCCTCCGACAGCATCCGAATGGCATCGCGGGATGTGCGTTCGCTGACTCCGACATACACAGTGCCGCGGTCGACGAGCACGTCGCCTCCTTCAATCCTTCCGCCATCCAGCTTCCGATAGCGGATCTCTTTCTCACGGAGAAGCTTCTCAAGCGCTTCCTCCTCGCCCTGTCTGATATCGCTTGCCATCCGGGAAATGAACAGCTCGTCACCGACAGCGAACCCGATGTCGCGGGTAAATACCTGCTCCGGGAATTCCTCAGACGGCTCCAGTTCAATGACTTCCGCACCGTGAGCGCGGAGCGTGTCACGGAACTCACGGTATTGTGCCATCGCCCGTCCACGGTCGATGTTTTCGTCTTCATACTGTTTTTGCACTTCGTTGATCGCTTCTTCGATGGCCATATAGCGCGGCGGGCAAAGAATCACCCGCCGGAGTGTGCCGTACTCTGTGCTGATTTCAATCTGTGATGTCTCGTCCTTCGGCAGTGTCAACTTTTCTTCTCCTCCACTTCAAAGCCGTAATCGGTTTACTTTTCCCCATTCCGGTCTGATAAAAACAGGCTGTTTCGTTCCCTGACACCCGGGAATAATAAGAGCAAGAACAGAAAGGGAGCGATTCTGATGAAGAGCTACGCGGACAACGAGAAAAATCAGCAGAACGGCAAATGGGCCGACAAAGCAAATGACGCTGCCAAAAAGGCTGAGGAAAAGCTTGATGACATCAAAAAAGAGGCTCGTGAAGCGGCGGATACTCACCAGGATCACAAATCCGAATAACCCTTCAGCATGTTCAGCATTGTAAAAAACGCCGTCCCGGAACATCCGGAACGGCGTTTGTCATTTAGACTGTAATCCCTGCCTCTTCCCCGAGTTTCAGCCGGTCACCGCTCTGAGCGTCAAAGAAGTGGGCAAGTTCCATATCGTAGGCAAGCCGGACGGTTTCTCCTGTGTGGAGGTCCAAACCTGAGTCGATGCGGGCAATCAGCTCCTGGCTGCCGAGCTTCGAATAAAGCAGGGTTTCCGCTCCGGTCAATTCAGAGACGATGACTTCCGAGTCCACGGCGGCAAGTGACTGCCCTGCAGCGGCCGGAGGTTCCAATGTGACATGCTCAGGCCGGATGCCCATCGTGACCGGGCCTTCTCCGTAGCCGGCCGCATTCATCGCACGGGCTTTTGTCTCCGGGAGCGGAAGGCGGATGCCGTCGGCTGTGACGAACTCACCGCCCTTGACTTCACCGGTGAAGAAATTCATGGCTGGCGATCCGATGAATCCGCCGACGAATGTGTTTTCCGGATAGTCGTAGACATCCTTCGGCGCGCCGACCTGCTGGATGACACCGTCTTTCATGATGACGATGCGGGTCGCCATCGTCATCGCCTCGGTCTGGTCATGGGTGACGTAGACAGTCGTCGTCTTGAGCCGGTTATGGAGCTTGGAAATCTCTGCCCTCATCTGGAAGCGGAGCTTTGCGTCCAGGTTCGAGAGCGGCTCGTCCATCAGGAACAGCTTCGCGTCCCGGACAATCGCGCGGCCGAGGGCGACCCGCTGGCGCTGTCCGCCGGAAAGGGCGCGGGGCTTCCGCTTCAGATAATCCTCGAGACCAAGAATCTTCGCCGCCTCGGTGACCCGCTTTTTAATCTCTTCTTTCTTGAACTTCCGCATCTTCAGCGCGAACGCCATGTTGTCGTAGACGGTCATATGCGGATAAAGCGCATAGTTCTGGAATACCATCGCGATATCCCGGCTTTTCGGCGGCACGTCATTCATGAGCCTGTCGTCCATCACGAACTCGCCGTCCGTGATTTCTTCAAGTCCGGCGATCATTCGGAGCATCGTCGACTTCCCGCAGCCGGACGGCCCGACGAGGACGATAAAGTCCCCGTCTTCGATCTCGAGGTTAAAGTCCTTTACCGCCGTGACGTCTTTGTCATACGTTTTCGAGATGTTCTTGAGTTCGATCTTGACCATGTGATTTCTCCTTTTCCCCGTTTGCCTGATAGAAGTTGAATGTCTGGTTGAACGGTCTTGGCATGAGAAGCAGGATGGCGATCGGCAGGAAGACAAGCAGCAGGACAAGCGTACTTGCCTGGAAACTGAACTCCCGGACCGGTTCCGCCGTTTCCGTGTCCCTGACCGTGCGTTTTACTTCGAATTTCAGCATGTTCATTTCCCCTTTCGTCCACGTGCTTCCCACTTTATGCGGCGCTAGGCAGGTTCATCAACCGCACTGCCTCACTTTCCGCCGGACTGCAGGTTGATGCCCTGGATAAAGTACTTCTGGAAAAAGAAGAACAGAATGATCACCGGCAGGAGAACGAGAAGCGAGCCGGCCATCAGGTAGTTCCACTGCGTGCTCATCTGCCCTTTGAATACCTGGAGCCCGAGCTGGAGCGTATAGAGATTTTCATCGTTCAGATAAAGGAGCGGACCGAGGAAGTCGTTCCATGCACCGTTAAACGAGAAGATCGCAACCGTAGCGAGTGCCGGCTTCGTGAGCGGAAGGCCAATCTTCCACCAAATCCAGAAGTGGCTCGCCCCTTCCATCTTGGCCGCCTCGATCAGCTCATCCGGAATCGTCATGTAAAACTGCCGGAGCAGGAAGATATTGAATGCGCTCCCGAAGAACGCGGGTATCACTAATGGATAATACGTATTCAGCCATTGAAGCTTCGCGAACAGCACATACTGTGGGATGAGCGTGACAAATCCGGGAATCATCATTGTAGAAAGAACGATTGCGAACAGCACGTTGCGCCCCTTGAACGGGACTTTCGCGAATCCGTAAGCAATGAAGGAGTTCACGAATACATTTCCGATGACGACGAGGATCGTGATGGTCAGCGTATTGATCGTGTACAAGTCGAACGGGGCCGCTTCCCACGTTTTCATGTAGTTGCTCCAGTTCCAGCTTTCCGGCCAGAACGTCGGCGGGTAGGTCATCACTTCCTGCATCGTCTTGACTGAAGTGACGAGCATCCACCAGAGCGGCGACAGCATGAGGATGCTGCCTGCGGCAAGAAGGACCCAGTTGATGATGTTCAGCGCCTGCCTGCGGCCTTGGATCGTTTCAAAATGCGAGACTTTCTGTCGTCCCGCTGCCTGCTTCACCATCACTTTCCGCCCCCTTCATAGTGCACCCATTTCGGTGCAAGCTTCAGGTTGACGATTGTCAGGGCGAAAACAATGACGAACAGGATCCACGACATTGCCATGGCATATCCCATGTCGAATGCTTCAAACGCCTTCTGCCACATATACAGGTTGTAGAAAAGCATCGAATTGACTGGCCCGCCTTCTCCGTTCGACATGACATAGGCCTCCTGGAAAATCTGGAAGCCGCCAATCAGGCTCGTCACGATGTCGAAGAAGATGACCGGTGTGATCATCGGGATCGTGATGCGGGTAAATTGCTGCCAGGCGTTGGCGCCGTCGATCTCAGCGGCTTCGTACAGACTTTTCGCGACACGCGAAGTAAACCTTCTTCACTAGCTCACAAGATTAGATGGACAATTCAAATAGTTGCAAATTCTCTCTGTCGAAAAAAGGCAGGACTTGTCGATTAATGACAGCCTGCCTTTTCCTGCTTAATTCTAGTATAAATGTCATAGTCCAACCAGATGCCGCCTTCCTTGGCAAAGCGTTCCCGGGTCCCTTCAAACAGGAATCCCGCTTTTTCTGCCAGCCTCTTGGACGGAAGGTTGTCTGGCCGGATGTGGAGTTCGATCCGATGGAATCCGAGGTTGTCCATGAAAAATTCGACGGCGGCCGATACAGCTTCCTTTCCGTATCCTCGGCGCAAATACTGGTTGTTGATGTGATAGCCCATCATGCCCCAATCATAGTCGAACCTGAGAATCGTGATGAGTTCAACCTTGCCGACATTCGCTCCGTCGGACTTCCGGAAAATCCCGAGGATGACCATGTCGTCCGCATCGGCGGCTTCCCGGAATCCCAGGATCCATTCCCTGAACCACTCTTCTGTAGCACCCGACAAATCACGGGGCCTTCCCTCATCATAGGGACCGCTGGACATTCCCCTGCCCTGCAGCCCGGCTAGCCACGCTGCATAGTCCGAGTCCTGATAAGGCCGGAGAATAAGGCGCTCTGTTTCAAATTCAATTTTTTTCATTCTGAAGTCCCTCCGATTACCGTCCATTATAGCGGATGCATAACAGTGGAAGGAAAGCGGATACTATCCGTGTTCGGCCATCATGTAACATGGAGGGAATATGCAGATGACGCAAAACTTCGGACAGGACCCGCAAAACGTCACACACACGAACATGCATACCGGACAGGTGGGACAGAAGATGAACCACGGCGGCCATGAGCTGTTCGATGTCCATGAGGTGCTGTCGACGATGATCGGCGCGATGGACATGTCCACGCTGATGCGTCCGCACGCGCAGGACCCGGAACTCATCGACATCATCGACCGCCAATACCGGTTCATGCAACAGTCGTACAACACACTGGTCGACTGCTTCAAGTCGGGCACGGATCCGCAGATACCGACGCAGAGCTATAAGATGTCGGGCGGCAACGACTGGGTGTACGGAATGAAGCAGTCCCAGCCGAAAAAGCCGATGCAGTCCCCGCAGGAGCTGAACGACGCAGCCATCTCCGGTTTCCTATTGTCGGGCCACAAAGCAAGCGCCACGGCATGCACGACGGCGGCACTTGAAACGACGAACCCGGTCGTCCGCCGCGTGCTCGCCGACTCGATCCCGAACTGCATCGAGATGGCCTACGAGCTGTCGATCTACCAGAACAAGCACCACTACTATCAGGTGCCGCAGCTTGCAGAGCAGGACATGCAGGCGATCCTCGGCGCCTATGCCCCGGCCGGCAGCCAGGGAGGCATGCAGTAACCGCTGCATGAACGGAGAAAAAGCATGCGGACCCATTGGCGGTCCGCATGCTTTTTTTGTTGTTGATCGGAGTATTGGCTGCGGTTTCGCACTACAGTCCCTGCTCCTTTACATACTGATCCAGTTCCCTCATAAACCCTTCCGTACGTCCGGGGTCACGCAGGATGTCCTCCACTTCCTGCATCCCTATCCATTCCCGGTATTCCGTGCTCTGCAGGACCACGGGACCGTAACGGACATCGAGATCTCTTTGGACTCCGCTTTTCTTCAAAAGCTTCAAGCGCCGGCTGATGAGGCGGTTTTTCTTTGTCGGCCAGCGGGTTTCCAGGAATCCGATCAGCAGAACAATCAGGTCGCCCATCCGGCTTCACTCCTTTCTACATCCAGTCCCGGTACATCCGCGCGAGTCCTCTGAATTTCGGTGCCAGCACGTGCACACGGTGTTCGCGCAGTCCGCGTTCTTCCGGCGTCCCGTCCGGCATGCGGAAGCGGTCGTCGGTGTAGATCAGACGGTTGATCGCAAACTTGACCCGATAGGCGAACCGCGATACGAGAAGCGTGCGCGGGAAAAAGAGCCACACGAAAAGATAGCCGAGGACGAACAGCAGGATCACCGCTCCGGTGCCCGGGGCGTCAACCGCCGCCACGCCGAAGGTCAGGTAACCTCCGTAAATCAATCCGAACCAGCGCCAGTGCATTTTCTTCACGTGCACATACAAGAAGATGAGAATACCTGCCAGGAACGCCACAAGCCATCCAGCGGGCATCGCTGCGACGACTGCGCCGATGATGGCGGCCGCCGTCGGGACGAGCGCCGAGAACAGCAGCACGCGCTTCGGGATCCTCAGGTTCATCGTCCCGGCTTCCTCCAGCATTCGCAGGACAGCTCCGTGCCACTCCTTCAGTGCTTTTTCTGCCCTGTCCGATTCCAGTTCCCGCGGTCCGAAAGTGCTACGGCCGACCGTGTCCCGGAACAGCTTACTGATGAACAGCTGCTCATGCGGCTCAAGCCGGCCCGTACTGCCCTTCACTTCCCAGACCTTTGCATCCGATTCGCCGTTGACGGACACCGCCCCCTTCTCGAGCAGCCCGTACAGCATGGCGTCCGCCGCACGCGGCGTGAAGCGGCCCGCCCATCGGACAAAGTGCAGATAGACAAGATCCATGGAGAGGATCAGCGCCTCATCTCTTCTCGTGATCGGCAGCCGCTGGGGCACGGCCAGGCTCACAAGACCGGCCAGGATAAACGCAAGTGCAATAGGGAATCCGACTTTCTCAAATGTTTCCCGGTGCGGGCGCATGTTTGCAGCATGGGTGAACCGCTCCTCCTCAGCCTTCACGGCTTCTTCCAGCGGAACCGGTGCGGCATGTTTCACAGCCTCCGTCATGACCCCTGACGGAAAGAATACGCGGTACGACGCATCCAGCGGGTCTGCGATGAGCGGGTCCCTGAAAATGACGCCATTGTCCTTCATCTCCACTTCGGAACCGTTCATGTTCCTCGTATACGGCCGGATTGAAGCGGCACCGGCATTGCCCGGAAGGATCATGGAAACCTCAAGGTTCCGGAGCCCCTCGAACTCATAGCTCGTGCTGGAAAACAGCCCGATCTCGAGATCGCTGTACTCGTCGTACACCTTCAGCGCGTCTTCCAATAAATAAGACAGCAGGAATGTCCGCTTGCCGCCCCCGCCGTCCAAAAGCAGTTCCCAGCCGCTTCCGTCTTCCCGCACCGCAACGGGCCGGACCTCGTCATCCGCGACTTCGCCGACCTTTGCCGCGCCATCCACTTCGCCGGCGCGGAAGCCAATCACGTTTTCATGGGTGCCGTAGGTAAAGTCCCTCAAAATCTCCCCTGTTCCTTCTGGAATTTCATATGTATGGATTTCATTGACCCTGACCGAGCCATCGGCTCCGATCCAGAGACGGACCTGGGATTTGCTCACCGTCACATCCGCGGCGGTTGCCGGAATGGTGCCGGCAAGTACCATCAGGATCGCAAGCATTGCCATCACCCATCGCTTCATCCGGTCACCTCCCGTTTGCCTGTTACCATGATACCGTATACAGAAGAACAGTTGACCCGGTTCCTTGAAACCTTCACGGGCATCGTCCCGTAAAAGAATTAAGATCACTCGGAGGTGCAGGATATGGAACTCGACATCAGGGAGCCTGAAGGAAGAATCTCAAGAAAGGCAGTGACGGTATGGCGTCTGTCAAACACGATCGGCCACGGAATCACGCTGCTTGTGTTCGCGGGCCTGATCATCGCCGGCAGCCGGTTCGGCTGGTGGGACTGGGCGATGACGGTGCTATGGATATTGGGCGGGCTGACAATTGTGTCGGCGGTGTATTCGATCTTTATCGAGCCGGTGATTCTGCAGCGGACATGGCGCTACGGGGCGGATGAGGAATTCGTAAAGCTGCGCCACGGCGTGATCACTGTCCAGCACCAGACGGTCCCGATGACGAAGGTCCAGTATGTCGGACTCGAACAGGGTCCGCTCCTGCGGAAATACGGGCTTTATACGCTCACGGTCGGCACGATGGGGTCGAATCACTCGATCCCGGCGCTCCCGGAGCAGGAAGCCAAGGAATTCCGTAACCGAATTTCCCGCCTCGCCAAGATTCGCGAGGAGGAAGAATGATGGAAAACCGGCGCATGCATCCGGGACGGATCATCCTCTCCCTTTATGAACTCGTCAAAAACAGCGCCATCGCATTTTTCTTCCTGTTCATTCTCAGAAGAGGATCAGATGCAGGGTGGGTGGTCGCGGGCCGCTGGATCTTCATCATAGCCATTTCGATTTCCATCCTGAACATCTTCCTGTCGTGGTGGCGCACGACCTACCGGCTGGAGGCGGATTCAGTGCAGATCGACAGCGGCGTCTTTTCCCGCAAGCACCGGAATGTGCCGTTCCGTCGGGTGCAGAACGTCAACCGGCAGGTGCCGGCCGTCCTCCGCCTGTTCGGCCTCACTTCGCTCACGCTCGAGACCGGAGCGGACGGAGAAGATGCAAGCGTAAAATTTCCCGCTGTGACGAAAGCGGAAGCTGCCCGGATCGAAAAAGCGCTCGACGGCTACCGGAGGGAGCGGATGGAGACCGCCCAAGAAGAGTCAGGGACAGAAAACGCGGATGGCGAAACCCCGGCGGCGGCCGTTGCCGAACCGTTCCCGGAAAAAGTTCGCACCGTCCACTTCACGGCCCAGCTCAAGGACGTGCTGAAAGCCTCCTTCCTGTCGTTCAGTTTCATCGCGCTTATTCCCGTGCTCGCGACTGTTTACTCGAACATCGATGACTTTATTGATATCGAAAGCCGCGCCGAAGGATTCCTGTCGTTCCTGGCGGGCTCAGGGGTTGTACTCGGCATCACGATCGCCCTGTTTGCCTTGGCGGCAATCGCGTTCGGCATCATCCGGACCTACCTGAAGTACGGGCGGTATGAGATTTCGTCTGATGATGAGCGAATTTACATCCGGCGGGGTGTGCTGACCGAGCAGTCGCTTTCCGTCAGGAAAAAGAATGTCCAGGCGGTGCAGATCACGGAAACGCCGTTGAAACGTCTGCTCGGCCTCGCGGAAGCAAAGATCGTCACTGTCGGCAGCTTCGAGGACAACCTGGAAGACATCAGCTCCCTTTACCCGTTTCTGCCCAAACGGCGCGCAGTGGAGCTGGTCGGCGAACTTCTCCCGGATGTCCGTGTGCTGGACGGAATGGAGCGCCTTCCGAAGGCAGCGCTGACCGTCAGGATGCTCCGCTTCCCTTGGATTGCCGTGATCGGCACCCTTGCGCTTTACTTCTGGCGCGCGGACTTCCCGTACGTCCCGGACTGGCCGTTTCTGGCAGCGGCACTTTTCGCCGTCATTTATCTCCTGAGGTACTTTGACTACCGCAACACCCGCTACGCCATCCGCGGGCCGCTCGTCCAGTTCAGGAAAGGCGGCCTGTGGAGGGAGACATTTATCAGCAGGCGGGAAAAGGTGATCGAAGCAGCGGTCTCCCAGTCCTGGCTGCAAAAGCGGTTCGGTGTCGCCACGGTCGGTACGACCAACCGCGCGAAGCCGGTCCACGTCGAAGAACTGAAAGACTTGCCGGCAGCAGCCGCAGAACAATTTGACCGATGGTATACGGACCGGAATCCGGAACTCATCCGTGCAGATGAGGAGGTGGAGTCATGGAAGATTTTACAGAACGAGTTGTAACGATTCTGAAAGAAGTGCCGGCGGGAACGGTCGCGTCTTATGGCCAGATTGCACGGCTTGCCGGTAACCCGAGAGCGGCGCGCCAGGTCGCCAGGGTCCTCCACTCCATGAGCCGGAAACACGGCATTCCGTGGCACCGCATCGTAAGTGCGAAGGGGGAAATTGTCATCAGGAACGGGGAGGCCGCCTTTGAACAGGAAGAACGTCTCCTCGAAGAAGGGGTGCCCGTAATCGCGGGAAAGCGTGTGGATATGGAACGTTACAAGTGGGATCCAGGAAACGACGAGTTACCACCTCACACCCGTTGAGTCGCCACCTCGCCCCTACTGAGTTACTACCTCATACCCAATGAGTCACCACCTTTGTTTGCCGGCAGGAGCGCATGCGCTTCTGCTGGTTTTTAAGCGCCCTAATTGATAGACTATTGGCAACACAAGTGTACAAGGGGGCATCGGTGATGGCAGAAACATTGGCGTGCAATGATGTGATCTACGCGTTCGACAAATCACACGAACCGGTCAAACGCGTGGCATCGGGAACGACGATCGAAATCGAAACGTATGACTGCTTTGAAAACCAGGTACAATCGGCCGAGACGAAAATCGGCGGCATCGACTGGAACCGGATCAACCCTGCGACGGGACCGATCTATGTGGAAGGTGCGCAGCCGGGTGATGTGCTGAAAGTGCGGATCGAGAAGCTTGAGATCGGCAGCCAGGGCGTCATGGCGACAGGTCCTGACCTTGGCGTGCTCGGCCACCGCCAGGAAGAGATGGCATCCAAGATCATCCCCATCGAGGGAGATCATGCCGTCTTTGACGACAAGCTGAAAATCCCGCTCAACAAAATGATCGGTGTGATCGGCGTCGCTCCTGAAGGCGAGCCCGTGCCATGCGGGACGCCAGGTGCACACGGCGGCAACATGGACACGACACTGATCACAGAAGGCGCCACCCTCTACTTCCCGGTATTCGCGGAAGGCGCGCTGTTCGCGCTCGGTGACTTCCATGCCGCGATGGGCGACGGAGAAATCGGCGTCTCCGGCATCGAAGTCCCGGGCAAGGCGACCGTCACACTTGAAGTCGTGAAGGAGGGGGCCCTCCGTCATCCGTTGCTTGAGAACGCGGACGGCATCACCTTCCTCGTCTCAAAACCGACAATCGACGAGGCGGCAAAGGCCGCCGTCGAAGAGATGGCGGATTTCCTTCTGACAAGAACAAACCTTGATATCGCAGATCTTGCGATGATGATGAGCGCGGCCGGACACTCACAGATCAGCCAGATTGTCGACCCGCTCATGACGGCGCGCTTTTTCGTGCCGAAGTATGTACTGGAAGCATATGGCGTCACCCTATTTGAATAAGATGAGGACAAGCCGGTTTCCGATGGGGAGCCGGCTTTTGCTTCAATAAAAAGGAGCGGATCACATGAATGCGGGTTTTCCCGTCCGGCTCAAGGCATTTCTGCTGGATTATGTGCTGATTGTCGCTTATGGTCTGACCTTGATGGTCTTTAGCATGTTTCTCATCCCTTCGAGCCAGCAATTGTTCACAGCATCTCCGGCATCTGCTCAGCTGGCAGGGTTCCTCATGATCACACTGCCCGTCTCCCTTTACTTTATTCTGACCGATTCCCGTCTCGGCGCCGGTTCGTTCGGCAAGCGCATCGCAGGGATTCGGGTCAAGGACATGAATGATCGTCCTCTTTCCGTCTTGCATTCCGCCGTGAGGACTGCGCTGAAATTCATGCCGTGGGAACTTTCCCATTTCCTCGTCTACCGGCTCATGTGGCTTGGGGATGAACCTGTGCCGATCGGATACATGGTCATCGGCGGACTCATCTACTCCCTGATCGGTGCTTACATCGCTGCGCCGTTTTTCACCAAGAAAAAGCAGTCCGTGTACGACATGGCCGCACGTACGCAGGTCATCAGACTGGAAACTACGGAAGCGGAACAAAAACCCGGCAGCCTGACCGCTTAAGCGGATAGACTGCCGGGGTTTTTATGCATGATTGATTTTGCGCTTTTCATAAAACAGTTGTGCCGTGACGACCAGGGCAACAGCGATGTACGGGATGATGGCCACCATCATCATTTTGGCTTCGTCCCCAAGCCCGAGCGGCATGGAAAGGATCAGCCACTCCGGAAGGAATAGCGCAACCGGAATCGTGATGAGGAGCCATGAGCCCATCATCATGGCAGCTGCCGCGAACGCCGCAGCCGACACCAGGATGACCACGAGATTTCCGGTCCGGCCGGCCGTGTAAAACGGATCCATGATAAAGGAACTTGCCAGAAGCACTCCGACAAATAGGAGAACGGACAGCATCGATAAGCCGCCGCCTGCGAAGAACAGCTTCTTATTGCTCCACTGGCCTACCGCCATTTTGCGGAACATGGCACGGTAAAGCACGATGACAATTGCTCCGACAACCGGATAGCCGATCAACTGCAGCAAGTTCAGGGAGAACATTCCCCGGATGGCCGGGCCCATTGCGGCAAAAGCGGCGAAAGACAGCAAAAACGCAGGCACATACTTGAGCCAGCCGCCATAATCATTGTCCATTTCCTGTTCCAGCGACGCCAGATACTCCTTCGGTGAATCCCCGGTAATCCGGTCCACACTTTCCCCGCGGCGTTCAAGCTCTGCCAGATGGTCCTCCAGCTCTTCCGCGACTTCATCGATCTCCCGTTCGTTCTTGCCTGACGTCATCAGGTACATCCGGACGTTTGCAATGAATTCCTCACTTCTCTTCGACAACTTCATCTTTTCCGCTCCCCTCCAGCAGATTTCCGACGGCCCCCGCCATCACGTTCCAGCGATCTCTAAATGCTTCAAGTTCTTCTTCCCCCGCCGCCGTAAGCCGGTAATACTTGCGCTTCGGTCCGTTCGGTGACGGCCGCATGACCGTCATGACCAACCCTTCCTTCTGCATGCGGAGAAGCACCGGATAGATGCTGCCCTCACTTACCATCGTCAACCCGTATTCCCCCAATTTTTCCACCATCTCATAACCATACGTCTCGCCCCTGCCGATGATGGCCAAAAGACACCCTTCCAGCACCCCTTTCAGCATCTGACTTGTGGTCACAGCGATCCCCTCCAGTATCTTGCATAACCAACTACCACTATCTTGTTTTCCATGATACCGGGTGCTGTCTTTCCCGTCAACTATCTTGTTAAACAAAATACCTGCATGCTAAAAAGCCGCCCGGCAGGCTGCCGGACGGCTGGTTCGGCTGTTCAGTTTTTTCGGATGACTGAGTAAAGTGCAGCCCCGACAAGGTCGCCCGCTTCCTTCAGACGCTCTTTGCTGACGTACTCGATTGTGTCTTGCGGTGTATGGTAGTACGGTTCAAGTGCCGCCGTGCCAGGTTCGCGCCGGATAAAGTTCACCGCCGGGATGCCCGCCTCATGGAAGTTCACATGGTCCGAGGCGCCCCGCTGGTAAAGGATCAATTCGGATGGAGTGGCAATCCTGTCCTGTGTAGCAAGCGCCGCCTCGGTGACGATGTTCGGCTGGCCGTCCAGTGTATTCATGAAGATGGCGGTCGCGTTCTCCCAGGACGTGCCGACCATATCCATATTGAAGTTCGCGATGCTCCTGGACACTTCATCTTGAGTCAAAGCCGAAACATAGTGGGCGGAACCGACCAGGCCGATCTCTTCCGCTCCGACAAAGGCGAAGCGCACTTCTTTATCGATCGGGTAGCTTTTCAGCACGCGGGCGATCTCAAGCGCGGTCGCCGTTCCGGTCGCATTGTCACTCGCACCCGGCGCCAGCGGCACGCTGTCGAAGTGAGCCGACACATGGACGATGTCCGGGTTATTCAGGTGCTTCGGCGCGCGCGTCGCGATGATGTTCTGTGACGTCTGACCGGTGAGTGCGTCAACCTTTAGGGTGACCGTGCCGCCCGTGGCAACGACATCTTCAAGGAGCGCTTCGCCGGATGCCTTCCTGATCCCCGCAACCGGAAGCGGCGCATCCTCGCCGATGCTCATGTTGGGAGGCCCGGACGCTTCACTGTTGTCATAGATGATGACCCCCACAGCACCTGCCGCAGCGGCACGGTCAATCTTTTCGCGGAACGAGAATTCTCCACGGCTTATCAGTACGATTTTCCCTGACGCCTCTTCCGTGAAGTCGGCCGGATAGCCCAAGCCGGCATCATAAAGCTGCGCAGTCAGCCCGCTTTCTGGTGTCTCTGCGGACCCGGACGGGAAAGCCGCCTCCACTTCATCTCCATTTGACGTGGACAGATGGCCGACCATCGTGTCTGGAATGCCGAACTCCTGGACCTCAATCTCGTAACCATAAGACTCCAGTCGCTCCCTGATCAGGGAAGCCGTTTCCCTCTCCTCGGCGGTTCCGGCAACGCGCGGCCCGATCGTTTCACTCAGATGATAAACGTCCGAATAGATGCGCTCCGCATCAATTCTGGAGATCACCTTCTGGTCAAATGCCGCCGGGTTGCCCGGCTTAGCCGCCTCGGCAGTGGTCTGCCCGCCGAAATCGGCCGGCATCATCACCACACCCGATAGCAAAAGGGGCGCCGACAGCGTCAATGCCGCAAATCTGCTTTTCTTCATCCTTCCATTCCCCCTCTTCGGTTTTGTTCCATCAGGGGGATTCGTCCCGGCATTCGGACTTCCCTTCACTTTAAATGAAAACGGTTACAAAATCACATCTGTCTATAACCGCGACAGGTCTGAAGTCCCGCGCGGCCATGAAGGCACTGCTACTTATTATCCCGATTGCTTCTCGTGGCCATACACCGGCCGCACAGACAAAATCCGGTCGATCTTGAACGTGCGCCGCTCCTGCCTGAGAAAGCAGTACGCCGTTACGCTGTCCTTACGGAGGCGCAACAGGCGTACACGCCGCTTTGTGATGCTTCCGTCTGAACCAATATAGATCATGTCAGTCAACTGATGACGCTTCATGCATTTCATCAACAATCCGTGCATCCCGCACCCTCCAATAAGAACGTTTGTTCTCATTATATGCGAACATTCCCGGAGGCGCAACCGAATTGTCCTCAAATCATACAAAGCAACCCTACTGTGTCATTTTTTGTCGAAAAATATGTATTTAGTCCCTTCCCGTCCAATAAGACATGCGCTACACTTGAGCGCAAGCCGCGTGCGGCATTTTATAATTGAAAAGGAATGGACCCCAATGTGGAAAGACTTTAAAGAATTTGCGTTCAAGGGCAATGTTCTGGACCTGGCTGTCGCCGTCGTCATCGGTGCCGCTTTCGGCAAGATTGTTTCTTCCCTTGTTGAGAATATCATCACCCCGCTCATCGGAATCCTGGTCGGAGGCGTCAACTTCAAAGGCCTGAGTGTAATGGTCGGGGATGCCGAAGTAACCTACGGTGTCTTCCTGCAGAACGTCTTTGACTTCCTGATCATCGCCTTCTCCATCTTCATGATCCTCCGCGGCCTCATGAAGCTGAAGCGCCAGAAGGAAGAAGAAGTGGTGGAAGAAACGGAAGAAGAACTCACCGTACAGGAAGAACTGCTCCGCGAGATCCGCGACCTGCTGAAGGAACAGAAGAACTGAAGAACCAAAAGAAACCCGCTCCCTTAACGGATTTTTCCGTGGGGAGCGGGTTTTAATAATTATTTTGTGACTAGCTCATATGGTAGATCTGTCATCGGATTAACTCCGCCGATTACTAATCCAAATGCACACACACCAAGCGCTAAAGTCATGAAGATTTTCTTCTTCATTTGTTCATCCATCCTTCCGTGTGATTTACCTCAGTATAGCATGAAAGATTCATTGTAAATATGCAATTATGCATATTTTGAACTTTCCTCAAGTGACTTATGTAGCAGTTTTGCGATGTATGCCTCTTCCTCATGACTTATGCCAAGCCGGTTGTTTGTATCATGTAGGTAATGGAACAGAAACTCCTCAAAAGGCGGTGATGGGACCAGCTGGTCCTCCACCTGATGGCGGACGGACGCCAGTTCTTCGATAAACGGCCGGATCGTCCGGAGAAGATGAACGTTGTTCAACGAGCGCGTCCACTGGCTGCGGAATTCCCGTTCATTCATTACCACCGCACGGTCCAGGCTTTCAGCAAGGTCCGGATCTCCGCAAGCCTGGATGCAGTGGGCCGCGTACTTTTCCAGGAAGCCGATCGCCGCATCAGTGCTGCAGAGTCCCGAACGGATCGCCTGATGCATCAGGAGCGTGACCGCAGTTGCCCGGTCCGTGCCTCCGAGAATTTCGTTTTCAATGACGAGAAAAGCAATGTCAGTCGAACATTTCAGAAGCAGGTCCGGCCAGACAATGCCTGCCGCCGGATTCTCACCGAATACCGGCTCCCGTTTATATGGCCGGACGGCAGGCTGCTGCTCCGACTGATTTTCAGACGGCAGTTGTCTCCTCCTACGCCTCGGTTTTTCCTCCTCCATCGCCTGGAGGAGCATGTTGCAATCATGGCGGATCCGGTATCGCAGCCGCTCGGCTTCATCATCGGTAAGCCGGAAACCGGCCATAATGTGATGGCCATGATGATCCTCCCGGCGCAAGTAATAGTAGTAATGAACCTCGCCGGTCAGATCCGATGCCAACGGCATGACAATCTGATGGACCACCTCATCCAGCTGGTATTCGTATTTCGGATAGAACCGGTAAGTGTGCCATTCTTTTTCTAGATGCATGTTCATCCTCCATTCAAACCCACTTTACTGCTGCGCGGAACTCCGTGACGCAAGGCTGGCCCGATCGCCCGATGGCATGAGCACCACGTTCCGGAAACACCTCTGTCAGAACCAGCAGATCACCTTCACCCAGACATCCATCAAGCCGTTCAATCAGCCTCGGACTGCCGAAATGGATATAGTGATCCTTCCCGCTTCGGCAGGCTGCCGTCGGGTATTTCGAGTCGACGACCGCAAACATGGCCTCTTTCGGGATTCCTTTCCGCGCCCTCCAATCATGAAGGCGGAGGAAAAAGTCCGATTCGGGTTCTCCGCTATCTTTCATCGGCACTTCTCTTGTCGGAATACGCCATTCAGCAGGGGCTGTGACCACCCTGCCTTCAGTTTGCCGCGGGGTATGGCCCGGCTTCCTCCTGTTTGTATGCCCATTATTCAGGCACACCCAGGGATAGCTCAATTTCAGGAACAGCCGAACACATGCTGGCAACTGATGGACCGGCATTTCACCCGTGTAGACAGGGGCAGCCGGTAAGCCTTCCGGACCGAGAATGATCAGGGAGTCTGATTCCGTGTCATGGACGATTCGGAGGTCCGATAACGTCAGGAACTGGCCGCTTCTTCCGGCATACTGACGGTCGGTAGGCCACAATAGGTGACGGCCGTTGTGATGCGCCTTTTTTCCAGTCCATCCTGCTCCGTACGAGAACCAGACCGGTTCGGCATCAGGAAGCAGTTCACGGATGCACCCCTCATCTTCCGAAGCAACATTGTCCAGGCGGCATTCAGCCGAAATCTGGTAATCTCCCCGTTTCAGTGCCTGTTCCGATAGGGCCGCCACACGGAAGGAAAGCAGTCCATGCGGAAGCATCTCGGTCGGACTGAGCGGTGCTGGTGTTTTAGCTCCGGCAACTGCCCGTCTCGTGTCTTCTTCAGCGATTCTTGCTTCCTCGGCCGATCCCATCCGTGCCGAACAGTAGGAGAGAAAGCCGAGGACATCCCTGCTTTCGCCTCCAAGACCGTACTGTTCTGTAAACCAGCCGGTCATGGTCTCCGCGATGCTTGAACGGACAATAACCACTCCAGGATTGTTTGCGTAAGTTTCCAGATCCTCTCGGACGGATTCAGGAAGACTGATCGGCCTTTCATTACATACCTGGTGCTCTGTAAACCAATCACCCGTCGCCAGACGGCCTGTCAGGCGGACCGGCAGGATCCGGTGAATCCGGTGTATTGCCCGCACAGCCCTTTCACGCAGAACCGGTAAATCAACCGGAGCACAACTTTCCATTTGATTGAGCAGAATTTCAAGGAGAAGAAAGCTTCTTCGGAGGCGCTTGGCTTCAGGAGAATCGATTCTTGCAACCAAAGAAGCCAATCCCTGAAGCGGGCACTGTGCGGCTTGTTTCTCCGGCAATACGGGTACTAAGATTTCCCTCGACAGCAATTCAGCGAATTTTGACTTTCCGTCGGATCCAAGCGAACGCATCCAGTCTTTCTTTTTTCTGACAGCACCTTTTTTCAAATGGCCGGCCGCCTGGCCTTCAACCGGATAAACATATTCATGGATGGTAGGGACACCGCCGACTTCAATGCCATCTGCGACCAGCAAACCGCTTTTACCATCCTGACAAATGAGCCCGTCGTTTACTTTGAAAGCCAGGCCTTCGTTCAGGCGGTCATCACGTGCAATCGCTTCGGTCCAACGGTCGATGAGCGGCTGTCTGATGCGCATTTTCGGAAGGACTTCCTCCAGCGCTTCACTTTTTGTTTCTTTCCCGAAGCGGAAGCGGACTTCGACTGTGCCGGTCTGAGCGCTTTCCACGGTCGTTTGGAGAAGATGCGGAAGAATAGCTTCCGCCATTTTTCCAGACTGTTCATGGTTCAAATCAAGCAGCTTCGGATTATTTAAAGCAATACTTCGCTGAAGAGCAGGAATCTTTGTCATTCCGCTCAGCTTGGCGTCCGCCTGTTCCTTGCCTACCCGGTAAATCAGCCTAAACCGTTCCAGGGCATCGTCCATTTCCGTCTTTCTCTTCACCCACAGTTGGATACTTTCCCAGTCGCTATCACTGAGTTCAGGAATTTTCTGCTCCAATTCGTCAACAGTCTGCAGTCCGGCCCGGTTTAACACGTCCTCCACGGAAATCCAAGCTTCCGAAACAGCGGCCCGGTGACGGTTAAGGCGCTGAATCAGGTTCATCGAAGCGGACAGGACGAGTGAATCGATGACTGAAGCAGGAAGATCATGCACCTGCGCGATGGCAACTTCTGATATGCGGACGGAAGTTTCAATTCGATTCAAGTTCAGATTCATGATCCCTCAATCCTTTCTTCGTGTCTTGGACAGCAAACATATTTTCGTACAAGGTTGACAAACTGAGGAAATTTTCCGTTACTATAGAGACAGGACAGCCGATATCCGACTGGACCATTTGCCAAAAGGGTGATGGACAATGAATCAGGTTCGCCTCGGAATGGAAATCCGTAAATGGCGGAAACTCCGCAAGATGACCCAGAAACAACTGGCAGACGGCATCTGCAATCAATCCGAGATCAGCCGCCTGGAAAAAGGTGATTCGTACCCGAGCATTGATACACTTCAGGCTATTTCAGTCAAACTCCGATTGCCTCTCTCATACTTCTTTGAAGTGCTTATCCACGATGACTTTGAGGCAAAGGAAAAAATGCTGGATGATGTAAAAGTCTTTTCATCAAAAAAAGATTATGAAGGTCTTTACAGATACACCCAGGAGTTGCTTAATAACGGAAGGTTCCTTCATCCAGAGCTCAAAACTTATCTGGAATCCTATTATTACGTCAGCCTTTATTATCTAAAGAAGCACGATTACCGTTACTGTGTCACCGAGTTGTATAGGCTGACAGATGTAGAAGTGAACGGGATGGATGTGTTGCTCAAAACTCGTATAAAGAACGCCATTGCCATTATCCTTGCTGAGAATAGTAAACATGAAGAAGGAATGAAGATCTTTAAAGAAATTCTTCAGGAACAGGTTGCAGCAGAGGAATATGACAAAATGCGAATTACAATCCTTTACAATGTGGGGAAAACCCAATTTGTTCAGAAAGAATACCGCGAAGCCTTAGAAACTACAGAGGAAGCAATCGACCTTTCAATTAAGCACCGCGATATGTCGATTCTCGGCCAGCTTCATTACCAGCAAGCACAAATTCTGGAGGAGTTGGAGCGCCCATTTGAAGAGATCCAAGCCAGCTATCAGAAATCACGATTCTTCTTCGACCTCTTGGGATTGGACTATTACAAGAAAATCCTGGAGACAAAGAAAGGCGAGTATCTAAATACCGTTCAGGCTTGATTCTTTCCTACCTACTACTCTACACAGTTTTAAGCAACAGAAATATGCACTTACGCATATCGACGGTTTTTTCGGTTTTTCTTTTGAAAACGTGGAAAAACGGCTGCTTTCCGCCTTTGTTTCGGGGCGGGAGCAGCCGTTTTTTGGTTTCTCAGAACATACTGAGGTCGTATTTTTTGGTCATTTTCTCCATCAGGTCCCAGCCGGCGACGCTGTTGCCGCGGTCATCGAGTGCAGGTCCGAAGATGCCGATGCCGCAGCGTTGCGGGACGGAAGCCATGATGCCGCCGGAAACCCCGGATTTGGCCGGGACGCCTACACGGATGGCGAATTCTCCTGAAGCGTTATACATGCCGCAGGTGACCATGAACGTCTTGCAGATGCTGGCGACACGCGGCGGCAGAATCATTTCTCCGGTCGCCGGGTGCTTGCCGTCCATCGCAAGAAGCAGTCCGACTTTGGCGAGGTCGACACAGTTCATCTCGATGGCGCACTGCTTCGTATAGAGCTCAATGACTGTATCGACTTCTTCCTCAATGACGCTGTGCTGCTTCAGATAATAGGCCATCGCGCGGTTCAGGTCTGCCGTCTCAAGCTCGGACTGGGCCACTTCCTCGCTGTAGCCGACGCCTTCTTCACCAATGATCAGTTCAGTAAGCTGGATCAGCCGCCCGAGCCGTTCTTCGACGCTTTCGCCCTTGATCATCGACGAGACGGCGAGGGCTCCGGCATTGATCATTGGATTGAGTGGTTTGTGCGGGGCGATCGTCTCAAGTTTGATGATCGAGTTGAACGGGTCTCCCGTCGGTTCCATGCCGACGCGCTGGAAGACATATTCTTCTCCGTTATCGAGAAGGGCGAGCGCCAGGGCGAGCACCTTCGAGATACTCTGCAGCGTCGATTTCGTATCGACGTCCCCTGCAGAATAGCAGCTTCCGTCCGGAAACGCCATCGCAACGGACAGCGAGCTCAGATCCGCCTTGGCAAGTGCCGGGATATAGTCGGCGACCATCCCCTCGATTGTATGTACTTTCGATTCCTGAACAAGTTGATACAGCTCTTCGTCAGAACGGCAATCCATATCGTTCACTCCTTAAAAATGACATCCTGCCGACAGTTTACCCTTTCCCGCGCCCATCAAGCCAGCCGTTCATTGCCGGACGCGCGGGCCGATGGTATAATGAAGCTGAATTGCCTGCAAAGGAGTGGAGACTGATATGTGGTTCGTTATTATCCTGGCTATCTTATTCGGATTCATCGCGATCGGTACGATTGCAGGCCTCGTCCTGACTTTCACGGGCAGCAACGACTGATTCTGACTTAAAAAGGGACTGTTCCGCGCATCGGCATACGCCGGTTTGCGGAACAGTCCCTTTTCTATTCGGATTCGCCGGCCAGGACCTCGTACCTGTCCGTGTCCTCAGGCCGCCAGCCGGTGTCGAGTTCCGCGGTAGTGAGGCCGAACGACATTTGCAGATGCGGGTAGTCCTTGAAGTTGCTCCAGTCGCCGCCCCATTCAAATCCGAGCTCCTTGGCGATGTCTGCGACCTCGAACCAATCGCTTTGCCCGTTGCTGTTGCCGTCGTAGCCGGTGTCCCAGATGAGCCGGCCGTCAAGCGTCCATATTGCAAAGTCAACCGCCAGCCCAAAGTTGTGGTACGACTGGCCGCCCCTTGCCTGGGTGACGACGGGACCATCAATGGTGCGCCCCTGTGCAAATAGCCGGTCCTGTTCTTCATGGGAGCGGAAGCCGTCCGTGATTTCGATGCGGATGCCCCGCTCCGCTGCGGTCCGGGCCAGTTCCTCCGCTTTCTGCCCGACCATCGGATGAAGGCCTTCCGGAAGCGGGCGCATTTCCAGCTCTTCGCGGAAATCAAGCTCACGCTGGACAAAGGTCCACACCCCGGCAGCCACCAAACCGGCAATCACCATGCCGGCAACCTTGACGGCAAGCGCGACGGGGTGCGTCTTCTTCCTTTTTCTCTGTCCGATTCCGGAAGCCTCCCTTCAAATTTATTCTCCTGTTTCCGCATACCGGACGACCGGCCTGCTGACAGGTGTCCATTTCTTCACTTTTTCCTCAAAATCCGGAACGTCTCCTGTCGTAAAGAACAGATGCCCGCCCTCGGCTGCCGTGGACAGTTCGCCGTGTTCCCGCAGCCAGTCCGCAGCACGCGAGACCGTCGCACGGGCCGGATCCACCAGGTGGACGTCGCCGCCCCATACTTCCCGGATCTGCCGTTCGGCAAGCGGGTAATGGGTACAGCCCATTACCAGCGTGTCCACCTGCTGTTCGCGCAGCGGTGCCAAGTATTCCTTAAGAGCAGACTTGATTTCGTTATCCCCGATTTCTTCATCTTCCAGATAGGAGACAAGTTTAGGGCATGCTTCTTCATAAACATCCAGGCCGTCCCCGTTTTCACGGATGGTCTTTCTGTACATATGGGATTCCACCGTCCGCTGGGTAGCGATGACGCCGATACGACGGTTCAGCGTTGTGTTTGCGGCCATCTCCGCCCCCGGCTCGATGACCCCGATCACAGGGACGTCCATCCGCGCTTTAAGCTCGTCCAGCATGAGCGCCGATGCCGTGTTGCAGGCGACAATCAGCATTTTGAGCTCAAACTGCTCCAGAAAACGGATGACTCCGAAAACCAGTTCTTTGATTTCTTCCGGGCTTTTGTTGCCATAAGGGCAGTTGCCATGGTCGCCCACATATACGATCCGCTCCTCGGGAAGCCGGCCGAACAGTTCATTGGCGACGGTCAGCCCGCCGCTCCCGGAGTCGATAATTGCTATTCTTTTCATAACTTTTAACCTTCTCGCTAACGCCTCCCTGTTTTCAGGAAGCGAAATTAAATGATCCTTCCATTGTAACGCATCCGGCCGCTTTGTGGTTCCCTGACTCTATAAAAAAATAGCCCCCTGTCAGAGGGGGCAAGTTGTTACGCCGTGACGTCCCGCTTCGAGAAGACGAGATAGCTGACGACCAGGAACACGGCGGCGTATGCGACGAGCACCGCGGCCGCAAATGGAAGGGTGACATCCTCGATAAACGTTATGCCCTGGGCAAGCGCCACGAGATCATGGGAAAAGAACAGGTACTTGGCAATTTCATAACGGCTCAAAAGTGCCGAAACTGTATTGCCGGTAAAGTAGATAAACAGCGACAGGCCGATCGCGAGCGCGCCGGAACGGAACACGCTGCCGATCATGAAGGCGAACGTCGTGTAGACGATGACATTCACGAACGCGAGGAGAAGGTGATAAAGCGTAAGCGTCCAGACCGAGACTTCGGCCACTTCCCCGCTTCTCACTGCAAGCTCTGCTCCTGCGTCCGGAGAAAACAGAATGTACGCCATCGCGACTGAGACCACGAAGCCGACCAGCGTAAGCAGCGCGCCGAACAATGCCGTGGCCAAGAACTTCGAGGTCAGCACCTTCCATCGCCTGACCGGTCGGGCAAGGAGCATCTTGATCGTCCCATCGGAAAATTCCGTGGCAACGATGCCGGCCGCAACGATGATGGCAAACAGCATGGCGAGCGTGGCGATGCCGGAGGAATCCTTGATCATCTGTTGCCGGCTATAGCTTCCGTGTGGCTCAACATCTTCGGCAAGCCGGTATTCCACGATCTGCAGCTCTTCTTTCAGCTCCGCCTCACGTGAGGAAGAAAGATCCGGGTCAGCCAGCTGCGCAGATATTCCTTCCCGTTCCGCTTCCGCCTGCATGCGCCAGTCCGGCGCTGCGGCCGGTCCCTCGACCGAGACACCTCCGCTTTCCGCGCGGTTCTCTTCCATCGTGGAAATCCACTTGGTCAGACCCATCATGCCGGCTACGCCAACGACCAGGAGAATGGCCATGACCCATGTTGCTTTTTTGTTCCACAGCTTCATCCATTCATTTTGCAACAGCTTCAGCAATCTGTCCGCCTCCCGTCATTTCAATGAACTCGTCTTCAAGTGTCTTGCGGTGAGGACGGACCGCGTACAGGTCGAGGCCTCCGGCAATCACGCTTTTCGCAAGCTCCGGTATCCGCTCCGCCCCCTCTTCGATGATGAACCCTGCACCGGATTCAACCGGCTCGTACCCTTTTGACTCGAGGACGGCCTTGAGCTGTGCTGCCGGCTGCGCTTCGATGTAATGATGCGGCCTTGAATCTTCCTTCATCTCCCGGATGTCGATCAGCTTACCGTTCTGGATGACGGCGATCCGGTCGCACATCAGCTCGATCTCAGACAGCAGGTGGCTCGAGACAAAGACCGAGACACCCGATTTTTCCGCAAGGCTCCGGAGATACGCGCGGAACTCCCTGATTCCGGCCGGATCGAGTCCGTTTGTCGGCTCATCCAGGATGAGGAATTTCGGATCGTGCAGCAACGCCTGTGCGAGTCCGAGGCGCTGGCGCATGCCGAGCGAATAGGTGCCGACTCTCTCATGGATCCGGTTCTCGAGTCCCACCTGGCGGACCACTTCCATGATGCGGTCCTTTGTGACGCCCTTGTGCATGCGGGCAAAGTGGACGAGGTTCTTGTAGCCGGTCATGTATTTGTACATCTCCGGGTTCTCGACGATAACGCCGATATTGGACATGGCCGCTTCGAATTCGTTTTGGACGGACTTGCCCGCGACGAATACTTCTCCCGATGTCGGCTTCATCAGTCCTGCCATCATACGGATTGTCGTTGTTTTCCCTGCTCCGTTCGGCCCGAGGAACCCGGTTACCTGGCCCGGGTAAAGCTTCAGGTTCAAGTCGTCAATGATCTTCTTTCCGCGGATTGCCTTTGATAAGTGCCTGAGTTCCACTATCGGCTCAGCTTGGTTTGCCAACCGGTTCACTTCCCTTTTGGTAGAGTGTGCGCAAATACGCGGTCAGGCCGCCCGGCTGCGCCATCCGGATATCTTCCACAGCATCATGGGCGGCGATCCGCCCGTTTTTCAGTACGGCGATTTCATCGAGGAGCGGGGCGACATCGTGCAGCTCGTGCGTCGACATGATGACAGTCTGACGCTCCGGGTCGGTGAATCGGATAAGGCCTTTCACGATTGATTCGCGGACCATCGGGTCAAGACCCGAAAACGGCTCGTCGAGCAGGTAGGCATCCGCTTCCCTCCCTAATGTTGCTACGATCTTGGCACGTCCCCGGTTTCCTTTTGAAAGGTTTTTCAGCTTGGTTTTCCTGTCGACATTCAGAAATTCCGCTGCCTCAAGCGCCTTTTCCATTGAAAAGTCCGGATACTGCGACTCCTGGAAGCGGAGCAGCTCATCAGTTGTGAAATACGGGTAATACAGATCGGCGTCCGCCATGTAGGCAATATGCCGGCCGGCGGAGATCCGTGTAATCGGCTGGCCGTTCAGAAGAACATCTCCTGTATCCGCCCCCATGACGCCGGCCATAATTTTCAGGAGTGTCGATTTGCCGCTTCCGTTCTCCCCCGCGAGTCCAATGATTTTACCCCGCCCGAAGGCCGCGGTCGCGCCGGCCAGCGCCCGGCGCCGGCCGAATGACCGGCTTACCTGTTTGATCTCGATCATCCCTGTCTCCTCCTCGTCATGGACTCCGCGATTTCTTGTTCCGTGAAGCCGAGCGCCTCGATGTTCCGGATAAAATCATCGATGAGCTGCGCCTTTTTCTCCTCTCTCAGTTGTCCGAGCCGTTCCGCGTTCTCCGTGACGAACGTCCCCTGGCCCCGCTTCGTTTCGGTAATGCCCATCCCCTCCAGCTCCTTGTACACTCGTTGCATCGTATTGGCATTGACGCCGGCTTCGACCGCGTATTCTCTTACCGACGGCAGCTTTTCTCCCGGCTTCAGGGCGCCCCGGATCAGGTCACCCGTGATCCGGTCGATCAGCTGCTGGTAGATCGGCTTATCCGGCAGGAAGTCAAAACTCATTCATCGCGCCACCTTCCTGTTGAAGATATAGATGGCGAGCATCGCGAGGAGAATTGCCTCGATCGCGGCAAGCCCGACTCCGCTGGCAGCAATTGTCCCCGTGAAATCCAGCGACCAGTCATTGACCCGGTTCAGGCGTTCCGTGTAGGTCAGCGGAATCTCACCATAACCCGCGAGCTTTTCATAAGGCCCCCATCGGGCCACTTTCTGGAATACATAGAACGTTCCGCCCACCAGCATGCCTGTCAGGATAACCGCGCCGATTTTCGTGAACTTCTTCAGCCACTGGTAAATGGTCCAGAACAGGAAGCCGAGCACCATCTGCATGATTCCGAGAAACAGCGAGACAGTACCGACCTCCGCAAAGAAGCCCATGAACCATCCGAGCGGCATGCCCTCCGGAAGGCCTGACCCTCCGCCGAACAGGTGAATCATCCCATTGGCCAGTGCCAGGACCGTGAATAGAAACAGCATGGATGCCACGGTCATCAGCACGGCAAAGACCGCTTTGACGCCGACGAGAACGTAGGACGGTGCAGGGGAATGCAGCCAGATATCCGGCCGTTTCATATCCGCCTGCAGGCTGACAAGCAGGCTGACCACCGGCATATAGCTGAGTGCCAGCACCCAGAAGCCCATGATGATGAACGCAATGTTCATCACCGGAACTTCGTGGAAGGCATAGCGCTGCAGCAAAAACGGCACCACCCCAATGCTGAGCACGGCAGCAAGTACCAGAAACGCCATCCCCAGACGCGCCTGAATCCACTCTTTCCACAAGAGCCCTTTCCATCGGCTCATAAACTTCACTTCCTTGAATTTGCATTGTGTATCGGTGTATTAGTTACATAGTACACTGGTATTCAAACAAAATGCAAGGCGTTCGCGGAATTTATTTGGAAATCTGGTTGCCCATAATAAAAACGCCTTCTGCAGAAGGCGTCACAAGAAGAATGAGAAAAAGCGGGATCCCTAGAATCCCGCAGTCCGGTGCAGCACTGGTGATTGAACTTCGAGGGGCCGGGTCACTACCGGTTCCGCACGCCCCTCCAACGAAACCCGGTCAATCAATAATCTGCTCCGCAATGGAAGCCCTACATCCTCCGAGAGGTCCTCCTCCAGTCCATACAGTACGGCAAACAAGATCCGGCGAATAAAGAAGTACAGCAAGGCGGCCTCACCGGGACTTTCCTGTGGCAGATCCGCGGCCTGCTCCAAAGAATCGGGCATCCGGAAGCGGTCCGTCAAGATCAGCGGCCCCACCTCGATCCGGCTGCCGGTAAGATCCATGAACAGCACCCGTTCCGAAGCCGCCCGGGCATCGTCGCGCCTTACGGTTTCCGAGCTTTCCAAGATTACCGCATCATAGCTCCCGGCCGTTTTCTTCGTATCCACCTGAAGATATGGAATCTTCCCCAGCATGGTTCGCAGCTGCGGAAAACGCTCCGGATCCGCTGCAAACCAGATGCGGAACCCGCTGCCATTCTCCGCAAAGTCCCTGACCGTCTGCTCAATCCTCCCAAATGGCCTGCCGGTCAGAAACAGATTCCTGAAGACCTCCAGATCGGATCTGACGGCAGACAGCATGGCACGCTCCCTTTCTGACCGGCACTCCATGAACAGGCCCGGAAATTTATTCAGGAACGCCTTTGCATAGGCGTACTCCCGGGATTGTTCGGCTGCCTGCCCGGAAAAGCCCTGATTCAGCAACATGCTGAACCGGAGAAAGTTCAGTTCCCCTTTCCGGACAGCCGCTTCCACTGTTCCCTTCTCACTGTTTTCAATGGTCACCAGCCCGCCTCTGTCATATAGGCCGACGGCCGGTCGCATGATGAACATTCCAATCACCTACCCTAATAAGAATGAGTACAGCACGTCGTCTCCTGTTCCGATAATCGTTCCGAGAGGCGCATCATAAAATCCGCCGAGCGGAAGCGACCGGATTCCCAGGTAATTCGCCACGAGCTGGATGTTCTGGCCGATATGCCCGGCTTCCTGCTGGACCAGCTTGTAGGAAATATCGGGATACTTGGCGGCAATCGAGTCCAGATCGGCCGTAAGGGCAATGGCAAACTGTGCGGTGGCCGCACTTTCCTTCTGGATATATGCCTGTTCGATCCGGCTCCACGGGACACTTTTCCGTCCGGCCAGGAGGCCCCGGTCCGCATCCACCTGGCAGACATTCCACCTTCCCAGGGATTCTTCCACCCTATTTTCATTGAACAGCAGATGAATCCGGACATAGTAGCGGGCACCTCCGGACGGATAGGCCCTTCCCTCTCGTTCATGGCCGATAAACGCAAGCTGGGTAAACCGGGCGATCAGCGGCAAGTCGATGGTCTGCTCGTTCGGAAACGGATAAGGCCAGGTATGCCGCTGCATCAGTGCATTCTCGAAGCCGTTTGTTCGATCAGGAACATAGTCCATCTGATGAAGGACTTCCCCCTCAACAGGCTCGGGAATCCGTTCGCTGTGCTTGTAAACCTGCATGCTCGTATAAACCGGATCATTGATTGTCAGGCGATGATAGTCCTGGTAAAGACGGTCGTAGCCGACTTTGAAATCCCAAAGCCTCATACCGCCGCGGCGCCCTTGGCCAAAAATATCCCCGACAGGAAATGCTCATTTTCAGGGGAGATGCCGAGCCGGTTGTTCAGCATATGGATGTGGGACACCATGAGGTAATGGACGTCTTCCTCACGGTACGTGTTTTGGATGTCGAGGATCCGTCGCATGGCGGATTCAAGGTCTGCAAGATAATCCCGATATACCTCCGGCACCTCGCTCCTGTACCGGTTCTTTTCCAGTCGCTTTTGGAGCGCGTTCCGGACAGCCTCATGCCGCGCATCCGCACCGAACGATTCCCAGACCCTGTGGTAAGCCGAGAAGAAATCCTCCTCCGAGCGGGTCATGCCGATCTTTTCCGCGATCATGAAGCTGTATTGCATCAGGTCGAACGCCACCACATACCGTTTCGGCCATTCAAGCGAATCTATGATCGTTTTGGCCATCTCCGACGATCTGTGGAACAGCTGCTCCGAGTGGCCCATGGCCTCCTGCCCTCCGTAGCGTTCCCACTCCGGCCCGTACGGGATATCCCGGATGCTGAAATTCGGATACACCTCCAGGTTGTTCACACCCTCCAGTTCGACGATCCGATTGTCATAGCTGACTTCCCTGAAGGGATGATCTGCATGGTCCTTTCCGAATGCCTCCAGCCGGTCTGACAGCAAGGCGTCAAACCGCTTTTTTCTGACGGGATCCTCAAACCGGCAGCGGAGCCGGATATGCGGACCTCCCTGCCAATAGCGGATAAAAAACCACTGATCCGGTGTCACCGCATCGATCACCCTGAACAGATGACCGCTGAGGAATTGGTCAATCAGCCCAAAATCATGAATAAACAAGTGTTTCGAATGCCACATGTCTCCCCCTCCTTCTATTTACTTAACGGCCGCCGGGAACCTTGATCGTCACGGCCTGGTTCCGATCCGGGAACACGACGGCAGAGTAGCCGATGGCCATGTCGTCCGGAAGACGGGTTTTTCTTCTGACGTACGCGTCATCAACGTTTTTCAAGGGACGCACCGCACAATTTTCCCCGGCCATGGAAACAGAAATAAACTGCATCAGGCGGCCCATTTCCATGAACAATGGCGTGGCGTCCGCCTTGATGTCCGTTTTACTAAACGCCATAAAGACCCAAAACTGAAACCCGAGAAAATTCGAGAACTCATGGTACTCCGATAGCAGCCGCTGATCCTCCCGCTCCCCTTCAAACGGACAGATGTGAATGAGACGGCCTTCCTCCAGCCGGTAGTAACCCGGCGCAAACCCTCTGACATCGTTCACTGCGACCAATAGCTTGATGCCGGCCTCTTCCAGCACAGGACCTGCCCGCTCCATCAGGTCGTTAAGCGGCTGCTGGTCCAGTGTCCGGTGGTAAAAGACGTCCCCTTCTCCTCTCTGGTCCGCCGTACGGTCTGTAAAATGCCTTTCCGTCAGGGAGAATAGCATCGCGTCCGGCACCGCCCCGGGTTCCCTGTCGGCACTGGCTTCTCCCGGACCGACGCGGAGAACCGCACGAGGGCGGATATGGATGCCGGACAGGTGATCCGTTTCTGAAGAACTGCCTGCCGGTGCATACCGGTACACGCATCCCGCCTGCTGCAAGGCAAACTCCAGATTGAACAGGGCGTGGCCGGCGTTCAGGGCGGACAGCATCCGGGAGAACTCGCCGTAATACAGCTGCAGTCTGCGGTCATCCGTCATGAGAACGGCCCGGTCTCCTGTCCCCTCCGCCGGACCGATGTCCACCACGCGGTCCCTGAACGGGTCATAGGCATGGATCCGCCCTTCCGTCATGATCAGGATTTTGATGGTCTTCATATTCCTTGCGCCCGGTATAAGCGGATGGAACGGATAGCGGCTCGCCAGGTCGACCCTGCGGACCTTCTCCGTGTATTCGTAGACCAGCCGCATCATCCGCACCTTCTGCGGCGCTGCCTGTGACGGCCGTCCCGCCCGGACAGCCGCTCCGATCCGGTCCGGATCCGGCGACACCTCCCCCCGGGCAAAGTGTTCAAACCGCCTGTCAGTAAAGGCGTCCAGATAAGCCGCATCCATCGTGCTCACCTCACGGGAAGGGGTGCGGGACACGCTTGAGCCATTCTTCGTCAAGATGCCCGCGCCCCTTCAGACGGATTGCCTTCTCCACACGGCTGCGGATGATCCTCCGGTTCTGGTGCCCGAACGTCATCGTCAGCATCTCCGGCACGATGTACTTCACATTGACAAAGCCGATCCGGTCGAGGTTCGGGTTTTTGGTGACCGCGCGGAATGCCTTCCCGGAAAGGCCTTTTACGATTTCGTGGAACCGGCCGATGACATCTTCATACCTTCCGCTAAAACGGGTATAAGACTCTTCCAGCTCTTCCATCGTATTTTGGTAGGGGGTGTTGAGCGCAAACCGCAGATAGGTCTCCGCCTCCCGGTTGGAATAAAGAAGGAGATGATCTTCAAGCCGGCTTACCGCCTCCGGATTGTCCAGAAGCATCGCCTTCCTCTCCAGATACTCCTGTTTCCGGAAAACATTCTGGAACACCGATATGGCCGTGGTCGCTTCGATCAGCGCCTTTTCAATCGCGTCTTCCAGATCAAATGAGGACGCCGCCGCGGTATAAAACGCCATATCCTCTTCCCCTGCGTCTTCCTTCTCCAGGAGCACCCAGATGGTCGGGATCTTCAGCTCCATCGAGATATCGAACAGATGGGCACGGATCCCTTTTTTCTGCAGGGCGACCAAATAGCTTTTCAGCGTCTTTGAGCGGATCGAGGATTCCCTGATGCGTACTGGCGGAATCTGCCCGTACCAGGTGCTGAGGAAGGCGTCCCGCTCAAACAGTTCCAGCATCGCAAACAGACTGGCTTCATTCACGGTCGACCCGAGCGCGCTGCCATTTGAACTGTCAAACAGATAGCGGGGCTCCCCGGACACATGATGGGAATCAAAGTAAATCATCTGTTCCGGAATCAGCTGCATTTCTCCGCTGATGAGTTCCTCGGCTTCCCGGTATCGGATCTGTTTTTCCGGGGTGTATGCCCCCATTTCCATCTCCGCCGATTCCATCACCCCGGTCAGAGTCAGCCCGATTCGCGGGTCTTCGCCTTCCCGCAGAACGGCGTCCGCCGGACCGTATGGAAAGGCCGTCGCATACCGCTCGAGGGACTCGAGGACCGACGTATGGCGTGACTTCCCATATGTATCGGTACGGCCGTACGACAGAAGAGATATGCCATTGTGATGCACTTCTGTCTCCACCATCGGCAGGCCATATGAGTCGCCCGACCGGCTTTCCCGGTTGACGATCGACAGGCGGCTGCCGCGGATCACTTTGTTATGACGGCGGAGGCGGGCCTTGACGTCTTCCCACCGGTGCTCACGGGGATCATCAGGATTGAACATCACCGAGGGCTTTTGGTGCTGCTCCGCTGCCGGGACATCTCCGGAACAGACCGGACAGTCTCCGCGCTTGTAGGTAGCCAGCATCGTGACTTCTTTTGTATTCCGGTTTATGGCGAACAGCCCGTCCGCTGTTTTCTCGTTTTGCAGCATCCATGCATAGGAGCTGATAAGCCGCTGCTCGATCATGTCCGGCTCCTTAGCATCCTCTCCGTTCAAATAATGATCTGCCAGTTCCATCTCTTCAATCCGGCTTTTCAGGCATGACAGGCAGAAGCTTCCGGATTGCCTGACGGGACCGATAAAAATGAACGGGTGGGTCGCAATGACCGGAAGATCCCCTTCCTTCAGATCCGCCGCGTCTTCCCATTGATCCAGTAGATTGACCATTATCCATTCACCTCCGCCAGTTGCTGTGCGTGCTCCGTGACTTTAAAACCTGCGGCCTCTGTACCGACGCCGTTTTCCCTTGCGCTTACATAGGTGTAGAGCGCGACCGGAATCTCGCTGATCTCCAGCGGCATCTTGAAAGCTGCCGTTATGTCCGCATCTTTGTCGTGAATACGGACAGTGTATCTGCCGGACAGAGGCCCGGTGATCGTCCAATCCAGATCCATCTCTTTTTCTTTGATCAATTGCCGGATGGTATCCGAATCCGGAGTTTCCACGGTAATTTCGGCTTTGCTCAAGGCTGCCGGCCTGTTGCCGTATGCCTGCCCGAGAATCTCCGGGAACGCCGTCCGGGATACGAAAGAGGCCAGGCGGCCGTAGTCCATGTCCGCGTAATAGAGGCTTCGGACCTTATCGGCACTGTCCGCATACTGGATGGTCAAAATCTGAAGCGGAAGCTGCCGGTAGTCGTCATACTCCGGGTTCCTGTTGACCGACAGGATCCGTGAACTGTACATGCCGATAAACCGCTCCACCTTGTTCAGCCCGGCGATCGGGTCTTCCCCGGCCGCCCTGAATTCTTCCGGAAGCCCGGCTGCCGGGTCATATAGCGTTTTCCGTCCGACTTCGAACTCTTCATTGATGGTAAATACCTCAGGCGCTTTTCCGATGATTGTCAGAATGACACTGTAGAACAGGAAAGGGGCGAGCAGTTCAGCCGAAACCGTCTCACTCCCGGCTTTCCCGGAACCGAGGTGACGGATCATCTGCCGATCTGCGCCTGCGACAGCCACTTCTCCTGCCGGATTCACCGCAACATTGATCGCCAGTGTCTGCCCGCCTGACAGGACGGTAATATCATTGTCCAGGTCTTTCCCCGCCATGCCGACCGCAAGGCCGCTTGCAAACAGCAGGTCACTTAGTGCCCCACCCGCGAAAAAGCCGGGAGAAACGGTGACCTTGGCTTCTGAAATTCCTTCAAGCGCACTTTCCACGCCGACCGCTTCCGTTTCCACCATCCGGAAGTAGGCCTTGTCCCTGTGCTGCAGAAGAAGCGTTTCCCCAATCTCATAAATGAGTCCCTGATTTTCCAGCAGGCTGACCAGTTTGCCGAAGTGAGGATAGCGCTCCGTGATTTTCTGCCTGTCCATCCCGTCGGCGAGCTCCCCCAGCATCCGGTGAATCTCCACATACACGGCTTCCGTCGCCCTGATGCTGAACTTTTTGGATTCACTTGTAAAAATGACGGTTCCATTATGGTAATGGAACCGGCAATTGGACCGATATTTCAGGATTGCCATCTGTTTCTCCTCCCTTAAACTTTTGCACGGCGGCTGACGAGCAGCACCGAGACAAAGACCAGCAATGTCAGGTACGCGAGCGAGATCGTGGTTTCAGTGTTCAGGACAAACAGTCCGTTCCATACGTCGATGAAGATGTGATTGATGTGATAGATCGGGTTGAGGTTTGCGATCCACTGTACAAACTGCGGCATTTGTGCGACCGGGACTGTGAAGTCTGCAGTGAACAGGACCACCTGGAAAATGACGATGGAGAAGACGAGGGCACTTTTCATCTCTTTAAAGAATGAGTAGATCGCGGACGAGATGGTGAGCAGTGCCGCAGTGATCAGAATAAATACGGCGTAGGCGGAGAAGAAATCTGCCAGGCTGATCTTCAGGCTGTACACCGCGATGCCGATGGATGTGATGAGCATGAAGCCGAGCGACGTGATGATGACCGACTTGATAATGTTCGACAGCAGGATGGTGCGCATATTGACCGGCGAGACGCTGATCCGCTTTTCGATTCCGAGCGAGCGGTTCATCACCTGGTCAAAGCCGAAAGCGAAGAACACGACGGAGAACGTGATCAGGATGATGAAGGACGGCGTATAGAACTGGACGTAGCTCAGGTCTCCGCCATACGTTTCCCCTCCGAACAGCTGCCCCATGAAGAGGTAGGTGGCCGGCGGGACGATCACCGTGAAGACGAGGTAGAAAATCTCCCGGAAGAACATGATGAGGTCATATTTCAGCTGGGTTGCAAGCATCGTCATCGTACTGCCTCCTTTTCACCGATCCGGTCCAGATAAAAATCATTGATGGAGGTATGCCCTGTTTTCGCCAGCAGGTTGGCCGGCGTATCAAACACGTTGGACTGCCCTTCGTGAATGAGCATCACCTTATCGCAATACCGTTCGACTTCGTCCATGTAGTGGGTGGAAAGCAAAATCGTCCCGTTGTGTTCCTTGTTGTGCCGGATGATGTTCTTCCAGAGCACATCCCTCATGTACGGATCCAGGCCGGTTGTCGGCTCATCCAGGATCACGAGTTTCGGGGAGCTCATGAACGCGATGGCAAGCGCCACGCGCTGCTTCCATCCGCCCGACAGCTTATCAAACGGTGTCTTCAGATGCTCCTGGAGCTCGAAATCCCGGATCGTCGCCTTGACGTCGGCTGATTTGCCGTAGTACGACCGGAACAATTCCAGCAGTTCCTTTACTCTCAGGTTTTTATAGAAGTTCGTCGGCTGGAGGACGATGGATAGGTCCTTTTTAAGTTCACGGACGCCCTTTGCCCCGAGTGATCCGACATCCTTACCGAACAGGTTGACCGTGCCTTCATCGAAGTCCCGGATCATCATAAGAGTCTCGAGGAAGGTTGATTTCCCCGCTCCGTTTTTTCCGATGACCGCAATCACTTCACCCTGCTCCGCAGTGAAATCCAACCCTTTCAGCACCTGCTTGTTCCCGTATGCCTTTTTCAGGCCTTTGACGATGATGTTCGGCATGTGTTTCGCTCCTTTTCAAGTGAGTATTCGACGAGGAATTCATTTAGCGGAATCTCCGGATCCGGCAGCAATTCCTCGATATACGCGTTGTCTTTGAGCTCGTTGGCGAAGAACTTCAGCAACAGCGGGACGGATACGTCGAAGAACATCGGCTTTTCCACGACAAAGTCCCCTTCGTTGCGGAAGTACTTGAGGAAAAATCGTTTCGGCAGCGCTTTTTCCTCAAAGTATCGGTTCACCCGTGCATACAGCTCTTCCGGGTCGGCCGCTCCGTTCATCAGCTCCCGCAGCTCCTCCGTCTGCAGCTGCCACTTTCTCCGCGACAGGACGACATTGCCCATCGTCACCCGCGGCGCTTCCCGGTACGGTTTCAGAAGAGCCGTAATATCGAAGTTCATCCTGCCCGACTGGAACAGATGCAGCATGACGGACAGGATCCCCGGCAGGAAAATCGGCACGAGCGAGGATTTGTAGACGATCCGGCAAATCTTTCCGTCGCTGTCCAGGAACTCGATTTTTCGTGTGTTCGGGTTATACCGGACGGTGATGTCGCTGACCGGCTGGCCGCCGTCTTTGGAGAACTGCCGGTATCCGACTTCAAGCTTGGCCGTTTTCAGGTCTTTTCGGACATGGATGCCCCCGTTGAACCCGAAAAGCTCATCGATTTCATAGTAGTTCCGGTTGCGGAAAACCCGATTGATGTAGTCCGCATATTCACGGTTTTCCGCGGCTTCTCCGAAAAAGTCCTTGAAGCGTGAGATGAATTTTTCATGTCCGTCATACACGTCGTTGAGTACGACGGTATCCTTGTCTGCGTATTGGAGGAACAGTGAGCAGGAAATGTCGATATCGCGTCTGATGGCTGCCGGAATCCGCTCACTGTACGAACGGATCAGTTCTCCGGCGTCCACATCTCCGCCGCCGCTTTCTTCGATCAGCCGGCTGAACTCATCCAGGAACCCGTCCCGCAGATCATCGAGAATCCCGATTTCCTCGGCCGCTGCCTCCCTGTACCGGTACCTCTGGTTTTGGTAGTACGGATAGAAATGATGGATGTTCTTGAAAAACACCTGATTCAGCAGCCGGCTGTCCGTCAGTTTCTGCGGCGCGTCCCCATACTCTTCATGGAACAGGCGGCCGATTTCATACTGCACACGGACGTTGACATCGAACAGCAGGAGAAAGTCCCCGATCACTTTCATAAAGTCTTCCTCTACGATGGAGGAGACGAGATCCTGCCGGGTCTTTCCGAAAATGACGTCTTCATAGATCAGTTCCTTGCCGGACTGAGGGTGCGCCTGCCTGATAAGTTCCCCGATCCGCTTCCAGTGGGCAATCCTGTCAAAGGCGCCTTTCTTTTCGAATGCCTTCAGCTCGGCATCCAGCTCATCCAGTTGTCCGATCACGTCTTCGCCGATGCCGTAAGTGCCGAACAGGCGTCGGACGGACTGCAGGATGCCCCGGTTATTCGGGATATCGACCTGCTGCCTGAGCAGCTTTAGCTGGATCAGCTTGGCGAACAAAGCTTCCTCTTCCCCCCGGTACTCAGGAATCTGTCCGGCCTGTTCCGCGAAATCCACGTAAGTAAGAGTCTGCTTTTTCTGTTCCATCAGGTAGCCGATCAGGCCGGGATGGAGCGGATATTCCACGAACTTGTCGCTAGTCTCAAATACTTTCTGGGATTGGTTGACGCTATGCTGGCTGACATAATAGACCTTGCCGTCCCGGACACCGAAGTTCTCCACCTTTACTGGAATCTTCCTGAGTGCGGCCTCATCTGTCCGAAGGAACTCATGGACGATTTTAAGGATGATGGAGTGGTTCATCTCGCAGAAGCTGGTGTTTTCAAAGATTTCCTTTCCCTCACCGGCGAGTCCGGTCTTGGTCAGGTAGGAAAACGGACTCGTCTTCATGGAGCCCCGGACAAGCAGCTTGAGCAGGAAGAAATCGAGTTTTCTCAGTTTCTTGTTGTGGCCGGCATGATCTGTGTCCAGATATTTCTCCAGCTTTTCGTAGATCGTGTCATTAAAGAAGGCGATGGATTTCGCCAGATCTTCGTGGGCGGCATGCTCCTGCAGCGCTCCGCGGTTAGCTTCGGCAGCGGAGTGATACGCATTTTTGAACGCATCAACCGCTGTCTGATGGTGATTTTCACTTTCCAGATAGTCATAAATGGCCTTCAGGGCCGCTTCCGGATGATTTTTCCCGAGGGCATTGGACAGCCGTTCGAGCCTTCGGTTGAACAGATCCCGCTTGAGGTTGAGCAGATCCGGATTTTTGGTTTCCGCGAACAGCTCTTCCAGCCTGATGACCGCCCGTTCCGAGGCTTCTTCTGCGTCCTGCCGGGTCTCTTCCACCGCATCCAGCAGGGCGGGCAGCGGAGCGGATTGCTCCTGCATCTGTTCATACCAGGTTTTCGGGATGTCACTGCCCCTAAATAGCACAATCGGATTTTTCAGTACCTCGACGTTCAAACCCCTATCTCCTCTCTCCACGTACGGGCGTTTTTTGTTTCGGTGTATCGGTATGCCATGTAGATGAACTGCTGTTTTTTCAGCGCGCTCACCTTCAGGAAGGGCAGGGAAAGATACAGAACATTGACGATGAACCGGTAGGCGGTGGCATCCATGTCTGCCAAAAACCCGGTCTGTCTGAAGTAACGGACAAACTGCTGATGAAAGTCATTTTGGAAGCCGGTATCCAGATCAGCCACCGACTTTCTGATGGTGTCCAGGTAACTTTCATCGAGATTCCGGTGGATCTCGGCCTTGTACGAGTCTGATATCTTTCCCCACACTTCCTTCCAGCGTTCAATGTGGGGATCGCCTTGCGCGTCAAGTGCGCCGATATCATGTTCGTGTGTCCGGAACCGCTTTTCAAAATCAGCTTCGGTATAAGGCAGGTTTTGCTTTTCCGACAGTTCCAGGAACCCCTGGACGTGAGAGATAAACGAAAAGTACCCTTTGTTTCTCCCCTCATCCCGATAAGTTTCCGATACGTGATGGAACAGCAGCGGCATGAGTGCCGGCATCGCTTCACCATCTTCGTGCAGCCGGAAAAACACTTCCTCCAGCACCGGCTGAAGTTCAAATCGCATCTGATGGATGATCCGGGTCAAAGTCGGGTTATGGTAATCGAAGCGGTTCGCCTCCACCTTCACCGACCCGTGATCGGCCATCATTTCCGGAACGTCCTTCTTTTCCAGCACGGCAATCCGGTTCACCATCTTCCGGTATTGTTCCCGGACCTGCAGTTCATCATCAGGATTCAGCTGAATCGCCTCTGCTTCCCGCCTGATCTGCGCGGCAAATTGCCTGATCACGGCGTCTTCCGCTGACCCGTCGAACGTCACCGCAAGATGCGGTCCGGATTCCCAGGATCGCGAGATGTAGTAGGGAACATTGACATCCCGCGCCCTGAAAATGACAGTCCGGACAAATGCGGTATCCGTCGCCTTGCTGAAGTTGAAGATTTTCACGTCTTTCATGATATCCGCATCCTTCTTCATGATTTTGCCGGGGTCTGTTGCAGGCAGCCCTCAGCTGTTCGTTCTGTTTTCCGCAGCTTTAGCAGGAACCGCAGCAGGAAGTGGAACCGCATGTCGATGTGGCGCTACAGGATGTCGAGCCTGAACTAGCTGTCGTTTCAGGAATTGCACTTACTTCGTCGAGGTCGAGGAAATCAACATCTACTTCAAATTCCTTTTTTGTTTGCTCTTCCGGTTTGCTGTTCATCTGAATCTCTCCTTTTTATTTGGGTTTGTCAGTGAGTCCGGTTTCAGCAGGATCCGCAGCAGGAAGTCGAGCCGCATGTCGAGGTGGCCGAGCAGGATGTCGAGCCCGAGCTCGCCGTCGTTTCAGGAATTGCGCTTACTTCGTCCAGATCAAGGAAGTCCACGTCTACTTCGAATTCTTTTTTCGCCTGTTCGTTTGCTTGCTTGTTTACTGGTTTGTTCATTGGTATCTCCCCTTTTGTTTGATGGTTGGTTACAGCAGGTCTTTCCGACTTCTGTTGCTTGAAAAGCGTTCTGTTTCCCCCTTTCAATGAATGCAGGAAGGCGCTCAATCTTCCGCTTCCGCAATCCATTGAATGCTGAGCAGCGGCAGATCCGGATGTTCCGGCCCGGCGGCGTCCAGATAGTCGGCCAGGTTCCCGTGAAGAGAAAGCACGGCGCTCAGTCCGCGTGCAAGGTCCGCGCTCTTCCCGCGGAGCCTGACAGTCTCTTCTTCCGGGTGACTCCCGTTTTGGAAGTAACCGACGGCCAATGGCGCTTTCAGGCCGGACGGGCCCAGCTGATGCCTGATTCGGCGGACATCGATCCGGTCCGTCAGACGGAATGCATCCTGCCGGAAATCCGGAATGTAGACGCCCGGACCGGGCAGGCCTTCCACCACACCTTCACGGAACAGAATGACGCCGGGCGTCAAAGCATGGGCCGGATCTTTCAAACGGAAAGCTTCATACAGCATCTGCGCCAGCGTATTCACATGAAGCAACGGTATTTCTGAATCATGTGCGGCGGACGCTTGATCGCTCCGGAAAATCCGAAAAGGAATCAGCCACGGTTCAACTTGCTCCGGATGATGTCCGGCCGCTTCAGGCTGTCCGGCTGCCTTGTTCATGTGTTCTCACCTCCTTTCGGTGTAGCCCAATCGTACGGCGGTTTAAAAGTAAAGCTCAATAAGTAAAACAGGCATAAAAAAACAGCCGGTTAACCGGCTGAAAACATGGCGACTTTACTAAAATTCCGAGGTTGAATCGTGTCATGAACATGTCGATAATTAACTGAATTTTACTTCTTCTCTTTAACATTTCCCCTCCATTACGATGAAGTTACAAAACGGGCAGGGAGGAATATAACAATGAAAAAAGTAAAAGATCTGGTTTTGGCTGCAGCAATGGTCCTGGTCATGGTTCTTCCTGGGATTTCATCTATAGAAGTTGGTGCCGGCAACAACGAAATTAGTCCCCTCGACAAAGGCGACCGCGGCGAACAGATTCTCTGATTCCGAGACTTTTGGGGGCGATATGGCTCAAATTCACCTTTTTCGACACAGCCGGTTTTCCGATAATAGGAGATAGGTAACCCATAACACTAAGCACTTCCGATCAATTCCTTCCATTGTGAAGGAATTTTTTTTTGTTCATCGAAACTGATACTTTAGTTCCTGATTCCATTTTTGGGAAGATATTATTAAGCTGGTTTTGCAAAGAGGGGGGCAGAGAAAATGGAAGTGGGAGAACGGTTAAGGCAAATCCGCATACATAAAGGATTTACACAGTCGGAATTGGTGGAAGGAATCTGTTCGGTCACTTACATCAGCCGGATTGAAGGCGGAAAAGTGAAGCCATCCGGGCGTTTTATCAGGGAAGTGGCCGACAAACTGGGCGTATTGCCTTCTTTGATCATTGAATCGGACAATGAGCAGGCTGAACTCGAAGTCGCCAAAATCTATGACTCTTATAAACAGGGAACACCGCTTGATGATTCGACACAATCTTTCCTCGGGATGACCGCCCTTGAAAATCACTCACCCAAAACGTTTTTCCAGATCTACACCATGCTGATCGAACATGCCTCTTCTCAGGAAAACCCGGCCATCCAGGCAGAAGAATATGTCCGGCGCTCTGAAAACCTTCTGCCTTCAGAACCTGAACCCCACGACCGGGACGTTGCACTCGACTACTACAGAGCACTGTCCCGCTTCTATTATTCCAAGCAGCAATTTGAAAAAGCCTACCGTTACGAGAAGATCATTGAGAAGCATCTGGACGAAGACTGTCCCGGCATCGACCGCGCGAGAAATTACTTCAACCTCGCCCTCACCCGCACACAGCTCGACGACGACGCAGACCTGGAACTCGCGTTTCATTACGGCAGCCAGGCGCTTGACATCTTCCGCCAGACAGATCACCAAAAAGGTGTGGCGGATTGCCTGACCACACTATCGATCATCACCCACAGAATGGGGGAATTTGAAAACGCCCTTGAATACCTGAATGAATTGGATGACGAGGCGCTCGGCTACTTGTCTGTCTCCGAAGACGAAACAGACGGTCATGCCAAACTCACCAAACGGGCTGTCATTGACTATAACTACGGCAGAATTTATCAAAAGATGGGAGATGCAGAGCAAGCCCTTGTCTATTTTGAAAAAAGCCTCGAACTGGATACACTCGCCCAAAACGAAAAATTCACCACTCCGGTTCTGACAAGACTCGCAGAACTCTACGCCGAACAGAAAAACTGGGAACGGACGGAGTATTACCTGAACCATGCTTTCGACGTTGCTGAACAGTACGACCTGCCGGGATCAAAAGTCCTGCTTCTGCATAAACAGGCACATCTGCACAAAGTGAAGGGTGACGAACCCGCATACGAGAAAGAAATGCAGAAAGCCATCCAGCTGGCATCCGACTGGAGTTTCACCGTTGACGTAAAAGAAATCAGCACAGAGCTGGCCGATCATTATTATGAAGTCAGGGCATACAAGATGGCCGCCAAGTATTACCGGCTTGCACTTGAAAGAGACTGATCCGTCCCAATCCTGGTCACGGGTCTTTTTGTTTGCACCCAAAAGCGCCAAGCCCCCGGGGGACTTGGCGCTTTTGGCCGTACAAGGTTATAGGAAGTTCTCCGCTGCAATCTCGACGATCAGCAGGAGCGTGACCAGGCGAAGGATCGGCTTAACAAAACGTGGATTGATCCTCTCCGCGATATGCACGCCGACCCGCGCGCCGGTCAGCGAGCCGAGCATGAGCGCAATGGCAACCGGCCAGATGATGTTGCCCGATGTGATATAGCCGATCGCCGCTCCGAACGCACTGGAGAACGTGGCGACACGGACAAATCCGATTGCCCGGATATAGGAAATGTTCAGGTGGCCGAACAGCTGCAGGAGAATCGTCGCCTGGCCGGGACCGAACAGGCCGTCATAAATGCCTACCCCGAACAGGCTCGGAACAGCGGTCCTGCTTGGCTTGAGCTTGGCATCCCCGCTGAAGTCCCCTTTCGAGAGGAAAGAGAAAATAAACGCCACGACCAGCAGCACCGATGCGACTGCCAGCATCGTCGCTTCGCTCAGCCCGTTTGCGATAAAACCGCCTGCTAACCCGCCCGAAAGCGATACCGGCATGATCCAGTACAGTTCCCTAAAAGATATTTTCTTCTTCAGGAGGACCGTCAGGAATGTCGAAAGCGAGCTGACAGTGTTGGAAATCTTGCTCGCCCCGACCGCGGCGTGGACCGGTATGCCGAGCAGGAGCATCGCAGGCAACGTGATCAGCCCGCCGCCTCCGGCAAGCGTCCCGATCGTCACCGCCACGAGCCCGATAAAAAACAGCCCGATGTATTCCATCACCGCACCTCCCTCTTTAGTTGGTAATATAAGTATACGACTAAATCATCGATAAGAAAATTAGATTGTTATTATTCATTAATATAAGTAACTCTTATCAAATGATTTGAGTCCGGCACCTTTTGGCATCCGTCTAATCATTGAAAAGGAGGTGAGCGCTTGGACATCATGGCACACAGTCAGGCTGAAACCGGCGCGGGGCACCGTGAACTGTTCAACAGCCTCGTCCGTCAGCATGCGGACGAGCTGAAACGGATTGCTTACATCTATGTCCACGACCGTGCAGAGTGCGAGGACATTGTCCAGGAAGTGTTTATCAGCTGCTACAAGAACCTGGGGAACTTCCGGCAGGAATCCGAATATAAAACCTGGCTGATCCGGATCACCATCAACAAGTGCAAAGACCATCATCGGAAATGGAGTTTCCGCAACCTGGTCTACAAGCCGGTCATCGGCCTGTTCAGAACCGGCCCTTCCGCCGAAGAAAAGCTGATGGGCCGGCATCACTCCCAGGAAATGATTGACCGGATCTCCGCGCTCCCCGCGAAATACAAGGAGATCCTCATCCTGTACTACTATCAGGAGATGGGCGTATCAGAGATCGCCGAGGTTCTGGAACTGAACGTCAGCACCGTCAAAACCCGGCTGCAGCGGGGCCGGGAGTCCCTGAAGCATTCACTGGAAAGGAGCGAGACGAATGGATCCGTTTGACCGCAGCGTTTCTTCGGAGCTGAAGAAGTCTGTGAACAGTGACATCCGGTTCACGGCACGTGAAGAAGAAAGGCTTTACCATTCCATCAATACGGAGAGAAAGCAGAAAGCCCGCCCGATCTATTGGGTGGTCGCAGCTGCCGCTACCGCACTGTTCCTCCTTCTCGGGGCTTCATTCCTGATGCCGGAACTGACTGAAGAACCCTCGGCATCCCCCGAAACAGCCGCTCCGGACCCGGCCTCTCCGCCCACAGAGGTCAGTCCCGGGAAATCCACCGCCGTTCTGGCAGATGACGGGCTTTGGGAAGAACTTAAGAACGTTGAGCTGACTTCCCGTGAGATCAGCCGAAGCGAACGGGCGACCAGCTATGAATTCACCATTGTGAACCGTTCTTCTATCCGTCTGGTAGCCCTCCGGCTGTACGCAAGCTACGACCGGAACGATAACAATCAGATTCAGGCCAATCCATTCCGTGCTTCCCTGTTCTCCGACCGGGAACTGGCACCGGGAGAAACGTACTCTTTCACAACGAGCCTGCCATCTGCTGTTTTCCGCGAGGACAAGGTGAACCTGGCCGGCCTCACCCTCGACCTGGAAGGATACGCCGGGGTAATGAAGCCGGAGCGCTATTTCTCCATTGGCCGATCCGAAAGCGTGGCGGAATAAGTCCGCTCATGCAAGCACCCGGGACCTGAAAGGTCCCGGGTGCTTTGCTGATTATGAAAGAATGATCTCCCGCTCCCGTGCGGCAAGACGCGCAATTTCTTCATCGGTACGCGTGAGCCGGTCGCGGAGTTCACGCAGCACTCGCTCAATATCAACGAGGACACGGTCCAGCTCGCCTTTCGCTTCCGTGATGCGCGAGTGGACCATCCAGTCCGTGAACATATTATCGAAGAAGAAGTCCGTAAAGTTCAGGAAATCTCCCTTGTTGACCGTCAGGCGATGCTGGTCGAATTCCTCAACGTCCGCGAGCTCCGACTGGAAACGGCGCAGCGCACGCTGGGCGCGGTGGATCTTGTCATCGGAACTGTTGATGCTGGAGTACTTCATCGCCGTGACGATCATGCCGCCGCCGAGAAATGTATCCCACATGGACATCCCTTCCGCATTGCCGAGCTGGCTCATTGCGGACTGCAGCACCCGTCCGGCATCCTGACCGGCATGGATCGCTTCCTCGATCTCCCGGCGGAGCGACTGGAGCATCGCCCGTTCATCGGCCACCTGCTGAAGCTTCTTGACTGCGGCCTCATCGTTGTTGCGCATCCACAGTTCCTTTTCCTGCAGGAACGCTTCCCAGTCGTCATCGAGGAACTCATACTCAGGACGGTTAAGCTCAGCTTTCAGCGCGGACGTTTCTTCTTCCAGGTCCATCAGCACTTTCTCGGCCTCATTGAACTTCAGCTCGGCTTCCGCCGCCTCGTTCAGCTCTTTTTCCATGATTTCGTCCATCTTGCCGGTCAGCTGGCGGAACTTGTTGGCAAATGAAAACTGGCCTAGCCGAAGGACGTCCTGCTGCTCTTTCGTGAGGCGCGACTTTAGCCGGTCATGGTTACGCCTGGCCTCTGCGCGCTCTGTTTCTTTTGCTTCATACCGCTTTTTCATCCGGTCCCGCTCCGTCATACGCATCCGGAGCTCGGTCTGCCGGTCGTAGATTTCTTCCCTCATCAATCCAAGCACCCCCTGATTTACTTACGATTTTATCACTCCCGGGTTTCAATTCCCATTTCTTGACGGGCATCAACGTCTTCCGGACAAAATGGCGGTACGCTGTTGTAAAGAGGTGGTGAAGATGGCCCGGATAACCCGTGTTCTGATTCTTTTGCTGCTCATCTCGGGGTGCAGCAGGGAAACAGGACCGGCCCTGCTTCCCGATCCCGTTCCCGATCAGGAAATGGCATCCTCCCGATGCGGGGCTCTTTTGGAGATCTTGGACGTGCGGACTGATGATGGGCATTACAAAATCTTCTATGAACTGGCGAATCAGAGCACAGAGCATTTTGGTTACGGCGGATATGCGGCACTCGAAAAAAAGACGTCTAAAGGTTGGCACGGTCTCATCTATTCCGATGCCGTGTTTTACCGGGATCCGGAATTCAGGGATTTCGGCAAGATACTGAATATGGGCGGATCGGACAGGATGGCCCTGGATACCGAAGATATCGGCACAGCCCTTACCCCGGGAACGTACCGTCTTGTGAAAACTGTCAATAGCAAGGACGGGCAGGAAATTTCAGTCGCAGCAGAGTTCGAAGTGAAATAAAAGCCGCGCGGCGGGAGTTGTCCGCTGCACGGCTTTTCATCACGAATGCTTGATCTGCTGGCGTTCCTGCCGGTTGGCACGGCGGGCCGGGGCCTTGTCGAACAGTGCTTTTTCCGCCTTTGTTTCCGGGTACACCGGAGCAACCGGCGTCGGCTTGTTTTCTTCATCCATTGCGACCATCGTGACGAATGATTCGGTTGTCAGCTTGCGGGCACCCGTGACGATGTCGACCGAGTGGACCTGCACAAACACTTCCATCGACGTCCGACCGGTGGAACACACGACGGCTTCAATCTCCAGTACATCGCCGACCCTTGCAGGCGAAACGAAATCGACCGAGTCGATCGATGCCGTGACGACCGCCGCGCCGGCATGCTTCATCGAAGCGATCGCGCTCATTTCATCCAGATAGGCCAGCACCTGGCCCCCGAAAATGGTTCCGTGATGGTTCGTGTCCGGCGGCATGACGAGTTTCGTCGTTTTCGTCCGCGAACGGCTCATGGGAATTGCTTCTGCCATAGGGCAACACCTCTTCTGTCCGGATTTTCGTCCGGGTTGGTACGCAACAGTATACCCGAATCCGGCGAGGGATGCACCGCACAAGGCTGCGGGCGCCTTATTGCAACTCCCAGCTCCTTATTGCAACTTCCCACCCCTTGTTGAAACTTCCCACCCCTTGCTGCAACTCCCCCATTAGCCAGCAAAAGAAAAACTCCCCGGCGCGCCGGGGAGCTCCATTAAACGGTCTTTAGTTCCTTGCCTTCCTTCTCCATGATTTCCGCGTCGTACAGGTGGCAGGCGACAGAGTGGCCTGGCTCGACTTCGCGGAATTCCGGATCGATCACCGCGCAGCTGTCCATCGCGAACGGGCAGCGGGTGCGGAACCGGCAGCCGGACGGAATGTCGGTCGGGCTCGGCACATCCCCCGTAAGGACGATCTGCTCGCGGGTGCGTTCTTTTTCCGGGTCCGGCAGCGGAATCGCCGACAACAGTGCCTGGGTATACGGATGAAGCGGCTTTTCGTACAGCTCATCGCTGCCCGCAAGCTCGACGATTTTGCCGAGGTACATGACGGCGATGCGGTCGCTGATGTACTTCACCATCGACAGGTCGTGCGCGATGAACAGGTACGTGAGGCCGCGATCCTCCTGCAGTTCCTTAAGCAGGTTGACTATCTGGGCCTGGATGGAGACGTCGAGCGCCGCGATCGGCTCATCGGCAACGATGAACTTCGGTTCAACCGCAAGCGCACGCGCGATGCCGATCCGCTGGCGCTGGCCGCCTGAGAACTCGTGCGGGTAACGCCCCGCATGGTTCTTGTTCAGGCCGACAAGCTGAAGGAGTTCATGGACACGTTTTTCCCTTTCTTTCGGGGACATGTCCGGATTGTGGATGACGAGCCCTTCCGAGATGATTTCGGAGACGGTCATCCGCGGGTTCAGCGACGAGTAGGGATCCTGGAAGATCATCTGCACATCGCGGTTGATGCGTTTTTTCGTCTTCCTGTCGAGCCGGCCTTTGATTTTGAGTCCGTCAAACTCAAGCTCTCCGTCCGTCGGCTCATAGATCCTGGTGAGTGTACGGCCGACCGTCGATTTGCCGCATCCGGATTCGCCGACAAGGCCAAGCGTCTCGCCCTCTTTGATCGAGAAGCTGATGCCGTCGACCGCCTTCAGCACGGTTTTTCGGTCAAGGCGGAAATGCTTTTTCAGATTGTTTACAACGAGCAGGTCTTTCTGCCCGGCATTTGCGTCGTGGTGTTCTTTAAGTTCTTGTGTCATACCGGCACTCCTCCCGCTGCATCGATGGCGGCCTGATCGGCGGCGATTTCCGACGTCTGGCGGCCCTTCCGGATCACTTCCGGTATATGGTCTTCCGGCGTACGCTCATCCTGAAGCCAGCAGCGAACGGCCTGCGTGCCGCTCACTGCCGTGTAGCCAGGGTTGTGGTCGTGGCACACCTTCATCGTGTATGGGCAACGCGCGGCAAACGGGCAGCCCGTGCCAAGCGATGCCGGATCCGGCGGGGATCCCGGGATCGGGATAAGCGGTTCGGTACGGGGGGCGTCCAGGTTCGGCATCGACCGGAGCAGCCCGAGCGTGTACGGGTGCTGCGGCCTGTAGAAGATTTCATCCAGCGTGCCCTGTTCAACGACTTCCCCCGCATACATGACGGCGACCCGGTCGGCCATGTTGGCGACCACTCCGAGGTCATGTGTGATCAGGATGATCGCCGTGTCTGTCTTTTCCTGGAGGCCGCGCATCAGCCGCAGGATCTGTGCCTGGATCGTCACATCAAGCGCCGTCGTCGGCTCATCGGCGATCAGCACCTTCGGGTTGCAGGCAAGTGCGATTGCAATGACGACGCGCTGGCGCATCCCGCCGGAGAACTGATGCGGATAAGCGTCGAGCCGGGCTTCCGCGTTCGGAATGCCGACCAGCTCGAGCATCTCCTTCGCACGCTCACGGGCCTGCTTTTTCGTCAGCTTCATATGGCGGGAAAGCCCCTCCGTAATCTGCTTTCCTATTTTCATCGTCGGGTTCAGCGAGGTCATCGGGTCCTGGAAGACCATCGAGATGTCCGACCCGCGAACGTTTTGGATCTCTTTCTTCGAAAACTTGAGCAGATCTTTCCCTTCATAGAGGACCTCGCCCTCGGGGATGATCGTGTTCTGCTTGGGCAATAGCTGCATGATCGACTTCGCCGTCACCGACTTGCCGGAGCCGGACTCGCCGACGATGGCGAGCGTCTCCCCTTTTTTCAGAGAAAAGTTGACGCCCCTTACCGCCGGGACCTCGCCGTTGCGGGTCTTGAATGAAACATGCAGGTTGTTGACTTCAAGGATGTTTTTGTCCATTTTTTGACCCCTCACTTTCTCATTTTCGGATCGAGCGCGTCGCGCAGCCCATCAGCCAGCAGGTTGAAGCAGATCATGACAAGGCTGATGACGACCGCAGGAATAAGCAGTTTATACGGGAACGAACGGATCGCGTCGTAGCCGTCCTCGATCAGGACCCCGAGTGAGGCGAGCGGTGCCTGAAGGCCGAGGCCGATAAAGCTCAGGAACGCTTCGAAGAAGATCGCTGTCGGAATCGTGAACATGACGGTGACGATAATCGGCCCCATGACGTTCGGGAGCAGGTGCTTCCTCATCAGTCTTGAATCCGAGGCCCCGAGCGTCCGCGAGGCGAGGACGAATTCCTGCCCCTTCAGCTGGAGCATCTGCCCCCTGACGACCCTTGCCATCCCGACCCAGCCGGTGATGATCATTGCGAGGATGATCGACCGGATGCCCGGCTCAAGTATGAGGATAAACAGGATGATCACAATCAGGTTCGGGATCCCTGTCAGGATCTCGATGATCCGTTGCATGACGTTATCGATGCGGCCCCCGTAATAAGCGGAGATGCCGCCGTAGATGACCCCGATGACGAGGTCGAGGAACGCTGCGACAAGCGCGATGAACAAAGAGATCTGTGTTCCCTTCCAAACACGCGTCCACAGGTCCCGCCCGAACTCGTCGGTGCCGAACCAGTAATTCGTCTCAACGCCGCGCTGGGCGTACTGGTCGACGCCATTTACATCTTTCCCGTCAAATCCGAGCCATTCGAGGCCCGCGACTTTCGGCGGAAGGTTCGAGTGCGGAATATGCTGTTCACGGTAAGTGAATTCGTTCATCGACGGGCCGATGAGTGCCATCGCCCCGAGGATGATCAGAAGAATCAGGGAAACGAGTGCGCCCTTGTTTTTGAACAGGCGCTCCATCGCCTCTTTCCAGAAAGTCGGTGCCGGCGCCGCGAGTTCCTCGCGCACCGTGGAATCCAGAGGTTGCGGGACGAACAGATCCGCGGACGGTTCCGCCGGACGGTCTGTGCTGCGGAGATTCTTGGAGTCTCCGTCATTCGGCTGGATGGTCGTCATGCCTTGCTTCCCCCTTTCAGGTCGATCCGAGGGTCAAGCAGGCCGTACAGCACATCCACGACAAAGACGACGAAGATGAAGAGCGCACTGTAAAGCAGCGTGATGCCCATGATGACGCTGTAGTCGAGCACGAGGATCGACAGTGTGAACTGCTCCCCGAGACCCGGGACCCCGAAGATCTTCTCGATGACGAGGGTCCCCGTCATGATTGAGACGGCGAGCGGACCGAGCATCGTGACGACAGGGATGAGGGCGTTCCGGATGACGTGCTTCCAGATTACACCTGATTCATTCAGCCCTTTTGCCCGTGCGGTCGTGACATAATCCTGCCCGAGCACTTCGAGCATTTCACTCCGGATAAACCGGGCGACTGTTGCGATAACCGTCACAGACAGGGCAAGCGACGGCAGGATGGTGCTCTGATAGTTCTCCCATAGTGCAACCGGCAACCAGCCGAGTTTGACGCCGATATAGTACTGAAGAAGCGCCGCAAAGACGAACGACGGAATGGACATGCCGAGGACGGCAATCGTCACAGATGCATAGTCGAGCGCAGTGTTGTGGCGGAGCGCCGAAACAATGCCGAGTACCAGGCCGATGATCGTGCCGAATACAAGGCCCTGAAGGCCGATCAGCGCGGAAGGCCCGATTCGGTCGCCGATCATACTCATGACCGTGCGTCCCTGATACTGGAACGAGTACCCGAGATCACCCTGGACCAGGTTGCCGATATAGGTGAGATACTGGATTGCCACCGGCTTATCGAGCCCGTATTTTGCATCGAGGATCGCCCGCTGTGACTCGGTCAGCTTTTCCGCATTCGAGTATGGCGTACCGGGAAGAAGCTGCATCAGCAGGAATGTCGCGGATACGATGATGAACAATGTGAGTGCTGCATAGGCAAAGCGTTGAAGCAGATAGCGTTTCATGATGTGGTCACCTCGCTTTATAAATCGGTGCATTGAATGAAAAAAGCGGGGGCTGCACCAGTGGCTCCCCCGCTTGTCTGCTGCTATAAAAGGTTTACTTGACCGATGCCCACTTGAGCGAGAGGTCCGCGCCAGCCGGGTGGATGACGAGGTTCTCGATGCTCGGACGGGTCAGGTACGTATTGCCCCGCTGGTAAAGCGGTGCGACCGCGGCATCTTCTTCAAGGAGAACCTTCTCGATTTCGAGGAGGGTCTTGTAGCGGTTGCTGAGGTCCGTGTCCGTGCGTGCTTCGGCTACAAGCTCATCCAGCTTCGGATTAACATAGTCCATCCGGTTCGCCGAGCTGCCGTCCACCCACATGTCGAGGTAAGTCATCGGGTCAGCGTAGTCAGGGCCCCATGTCGAGAGGGAGAGATCGTACTCGATCGCTTTCTCGATTTCAAGACGCTGTGCGAATGGAACTGCTTTCAGCTCAAGCTTGAATCCAGGCAGGTTATCTTCCAGCTGGGCCTGAAGATATTCGCCGACTTTCTTCATTTCATCCGTGTCCGCGATGTTCAGGGAAACCGTCAGGCTGTCGATGCCGGCTTCTTCAAGGCCTTTTGTCCAGAATTCCTGTGCTTCTTCCGGTGTGCCTTTGTTGATGTCGCCGTTCAGCTCACGATAGTCCTGGCCTTCAGGGGAGTTGTAGTACCCTTCAGGAACTACTCCGTAAAGCGGCGTGGAGCCATCTTTGAGGATGACGTCTGTCAGGCCGTCACGGTCGATCGCCATGTTGACTGCGCGGCGGATGTTGGCATTGCTCAGCACTTCATGGTTGTGGTTAAAGCGCAGGAACACGATGCCTGACGCCTTTTCGTTCGTGAATCCTTCATTGTCCTGATACTGGTCGACGAGCGAGGATGTCAGCTTCACGCGGTCGACTTTTTCTGTTTCATACAGGTTGGCACCGGACTGTGGATCCTTGATCACGACGAACTCGGCTTTATCGAGCTTGACGTTTTCGGCATCCCAATAATCTTCGTTCTTTTCAAGCGTCCAGCCCTGTTCCTGCTGCCATTCGGAGAATACGAACGGTCCGTTTGCAAGAACGTTTTCGGCCTCAAGTGCATATTGGTCTCCCTGCTCTTCCACGAATGCCTGGTTCTGAGGCAGGAATGTCGCGAATGCAAGAAGGGTTTCAAATAGCGGGTTTGGTGCCTCGAGTGTCACTTCAAGTGTCTTCTCATCGACGGCCTTGACGCCAAGTTCTTCCGCGTCCACTTCTTCATTCATAATCGCTTCGGCATTTTTTATGCCTGCCGTAACGAGCATGTAGTTGTAAGGACCGGCTTCACGCATAACGCGCTTCCATGCATATTCGAAGTCCTGGGCGGTCACCGGCTCGCCGTTGCTCCAGTTCTGCTCACGGAGCGTGAACGTGTGAACGGTTTCATCTTCATTTTTGTCATGCTTTTCCGCCATGGCCAGTTCCACTTCGTTGGACTCATTCTGGCGGTAGAGCCCTTCATTGATGTTGTTCAGGACGTTGAAGGCGATCGAGTCATGTGCCTTCGTGGAGTCCATCGTCGGAATGTCCGAGCCTTCGCTCAGCGTAATCACCTGTGCGGAGCTGCCGTCCCCTTCGGCGCTTCCGCCCTCCGAATCTCCGGACGCCTCATCACCGGAACCGCTGAAGTTGCAGCCCGCGAGAATAAGAGCCGCTGCGGCCGGAGCCATGAAGCGGGATACCCACTTTTTGTTCATGCTATTTTCCCCCTTGTCTCTATCGAAATGTAATCCTATTTTACGTATACTATCGATAGAAAGCAATATCTTTTTTCACAATTTAGAAATTTGGAATCGTTACCATTTACGCTCGTGAAAGGAAGTCTGCTTATGTATCGACGTTTTGTCCCGATTATTTTTGTCATTCCCCCGATGTTTGTCGGATGGTCGTGGATGACGCGCACTCCAGACCCTGTCCGGGCTGCCGACTTGCTATTTTGGGCAAGCATTCTGGTCCTCATCGCAGGCGGCATCCTTTATATCGCCAGACATGAAGTAACAGAGACTTTTACAAAAAATTGGAGGAAATTCTTCCGTTCTCTTAGCAGGAAAGAAAGCTTTATCAGAGAATCCGAAGGCAGGAAGGAAGACCCGGAATTCAAAAAGGGACCTCTGCCTTATCGGGCTGTTCTGCTTTTCGGGCTCTATCTGTTTATGGTGAGCATCATTGCCTCGGTGCTGGCAATGGAATAGAACGAAGCTGGCCGGTGGCTATTTCCCGGGAAATATGTCGAAACAGGTCATGTAAAAAGACAAGGTCCCGCAGAAGCGGTTCCTTGTCTTTTGTTATTTCGGACGGTTTTCGAGGAAGTTACGGTAGGCGAAGCCTTTGACCTGGTTTTCCGAATAACGTTTCAGCAGTTCGTTGATGAGATTCTGCTGCATGGAGGCATCGGACAGGTTTTCCACTTTGTCGGCAATGCCGTCAAAGTCGGAGCCAAGGCCGATGAACTTCTCGCCGCCGAGGCCGCAGAAATGATCGATGTGACGGATCAGGTCATCAATGGTCACTGAACCGCCTTCCTTTATGAATGCCGGGCAGTAGACAACATGGATCATGCCGCCCTTATCAAACAGCGCCTTCGCCTGGTCATCGTAAAGGTTCCGGACATGGTCACGGACTGCCCGTGCATTCGAGTGGCTCGCAATCGGGTAATCCGCCGTCTCGATCACGTCCCAGAACGCCTTTTCGCACAGGTGCGACACGTCGGTCAGGATCTGGTATTCGTTGTTAAACCGGACGATTTCGCGGCCGAATGTCGTGAGGCCGGCTCCGCGGGGCTCGCCGGCACCATCTGCTGCCAGGTTCGCGTTGTTCCAGGTCAGTCCGACCGATCGGACACCGAGCTGGTGGAGGATGGAGAGCTTCTTCAGGTCGTTGCCGATCGCGTCCACGCCTTCAAGCGTAAGCAGCGCACCCGTCTCGCCTTCTTTTAATGAATCGATATCCGCCCAGTCCCGGATCAGCTTCATGTCCGGGTTGTTGCCGAGGACATCGGTGTAGAACCAGTGAACCTGATCGAGGGCCGCCTGGAACTTTTCCTCGGCCTTCATACCCGGCCAGATAAAGATGGCGAAAGCCTGAAGCTTTACCTCGCCCTTGCGGAGGCGTTCGCGGTTGGTATCCAGTTCCGGTGCGTCGGCAAAACGGATCTTGCCGTCCGCTTCATACAGCTTCAGCAGTGCATCGCAGTGCAGGTCAATGATTTGCAAGGCTTCCCGCCCCTTCCTTTGCTGTTTCGATGAACCGCTCGAACAGCCGGAGTGATGTGCTGTCCCCTGCTGCGGCAAGTGCTTCCGGATGCCACTGGACGCCGACCGCGAACCGGTGCTCTGTGCTCTCGACCGCCTCAATTACGCCGTCGGACGCAACGCCGGAGATTGCGAACGGCGCTTCCACATCTCGCACCGCCTGGTGATGATAAGAATTCACACGGAACTTCTCTGCCTGCGCGGCCTCCCGCAGAATGCTGCCTTCCGCCGCCTCGACGAAATGGGACAGATGGACCCGGTTTGCGCGCTGGCTGTGCTGGAGCAATTCACGGTCGATCTGGGAATAGATATCCTGATACATGTCGCCACCCTCGGCGATGACCATGACCTGAAGGCCCCGGCAGATGGTGAGAAGTGGCATGTCGCGCTCGAGTGCCCCTTTAATGAGCGCAAGCTCCGATGCATCCCGGCCCGGCGAGATCTCTCCGAGCTTTGGATGCGGCTCCTCGCCAAATAGGGTAGGGTCAATGTCTCCCCCTCCGGAGACGACGAGCCCGTCGAGTGCATCAAGGATCCGGTCCGCGTCGTTTTCCGTGTCGATCGGGATGAGCAGCGGGATGCCGCCGGCCCGCTGGACAGCGGTGATGTAGTCGTGGTTCAGGACGTGCTTATAGTCAAGTTCAACATGGGTCGTGATGCCGATAAGCGGTTTCATGGTGAATTTCCCCCTTATATTAACCTTCATTGATTCTAATATTAGTCTGATATACCGTGCGCTTACTCCACGCCCGGCAGGATGGTGAGCGTCTTTGCATCGGCGTCCAGATATGCCTCGACGCCGAGCGGGACCGCGAAGTGCGGCTGGCAGTGACCGATCCGGAAACCGGATACGACCGGCTTACCGAACCCTTCAAAGAAGTCCTTGAACACCTCTTCATAGAAGAAGTCGCCCTTATGATTCTTAGGATATTTAAAGTCGCCGATGACGATGCCGGCCACACGATCAAGAACACCCGACTGCCTTAACTGCGTCAGCATGCCGTCCGTGCGATACGGCTCTTCGTCGGTGTCTTCGATAAGAAGAAGCTTCCCTTCAAACGAAGGGGCAAATTTCGTGCCGATGCTTGAGGCGATCAGTGAGAGATTGCCGCCGATCAATTGTCCGCGCGCGCTTCCTCCGGAATAGGTGGTAAGCGGCGAGACCGATTCGTCATAGTGCAGCTCGAGAGGCTGGAACAGTTGGGAAAACAGTTTGGCCGACAGCGGATCGAAGTCATCCTTGGCGACGTCCGACTCGAGCATCGGCCCGTGGAACGTCACAAGGTCCGAATACATATGGATGGCCTGATGAAGTGCAGTGATGTCGCTATACCCCCAGAAAATCTTCGGGTTTTCCCGGATCATCTGATAGTCAATCTTCTCAAGATAGCGCGCGGAGCCGTAGCCCCCTCTTGCACAGATGATACCTTTGACTTCAGGGTCGCTGAACATCCCGTGCAGATCGTCCAGGCGTTCCTGATCGGTTCCCCCGAGATAGCGCTCCTTTTTCCCGACAGCCTTTCCGATTTTCCAGTTCAGGCCGAGCGACTCCAAGAAGGCGAGCGAACGGGTCAACTGTTCGGTCTTCGGCGGGCTGGACGGGGCGATGATGCCGACGGTGTCGCCCCGCTTCAGCCGCTCCGGACGGATGAGTTCCATCATCGGTAGGTAGTCTGCAGCGCAAGCTCGATCATGACGAGCATCGCGCTGTACGCTTCCAGGATATCTTTCGCCTCGAACCGGACGACCGTCGACCCTGGTTCGATTTCGCAGCCAGGCATGAACGCCGCCCATTCGGCCTGGCCATAGTTCGTGAATTCGATGCGGAGCACCGGATTATCCGGGGGCGTCAGCGGCTTGACGTTGTTGCGGTTCGCAATGGCTTCCGCCGCCTTTTCCTTCAGAAGTTCATGCGCCCTCTGAGGGGAGAGGGACCGGACCGCAGAGCGCGTCAGTGACTTTTTCACTGCCGCCGTCACCACGCCCGGAATCAGTTCTTCCGCCTCGCGGGAAGCCCCGTCATCGCCTGCGACCATGATGACCGGCACGCCGTGATAACCCGCGATGTACGCATTGAATCCGATCTCCCCGATCTCCTGCTCATTGATCCACATGTTGCGGACCGCATGGATCATCGAGTGGCTCATGACCCCCGGCTGGCCCGCGCGGGAATGGTAGCCCGTGAAGATGGCGCCGTCATACGTGTTGTCGAGGCCTTCCACCATCGAGTACAGCTTCACGCCCCCGTTGATCAGCTCCGCTTCCGGATGCAGCTTCTCAGGCAGCAGGTTGTTCATCTTCGAATGGCTGTCGTTGACGAGCAAATGCTCTGCCCCGCCGGCCAGCGCCCCCTCGATGACCGCATTGGCGTCCCCCGTCATGAGGCTCCGCCCGATTTCGTAGTTATGCTGGGATGAATCGACGAACGTGTAATCCGGGATGCCCGTGATCCCTTCCATGTCGACCGAAAGATAAATATTCATCGGTTCGCCTTCTTTCTTTTCAGAACTATTTTCGTTTTCGAAATACAAGTCCACTTTAGCAGAACAAGGGGTGCCGGACAATGCGATTTCCTGCTGAACATGAAAAATACGGAAGCCGGCGGGGCTTCCGTTTTTCGGTCATTATCTTAGGGTCATTATTTCTAGGCATAGCTTGGTCTATATCGTGTCTCGTATGTATATTCCTTACTTCTACCTTGATTCAATCCCATATCTGGCCTTCCACGCTTCATGCTGCTCCACCATATCCACATCTCTGAGATCTTCGTATTCGTACTCCACATGAAATTGGCCGTTGCATTCAAGAATGAAGGTGAGGCTTGTCCAAGGCTGCAGTCCCTGATCTTTAAAAACGTTTTGCAGGGAAAGAACCTGTTCTGCCAGTTCACTTTCGCGGTCCCCAAATTCTTCTTCGTCCAAATCAAAGTGATTGGGGATATGATGGCTCAGAACCGGGGCTCTTCCATCAGCCGGATCGTAATAGAAGTATGCGGTAGAAAAGTCTTCCCAGCCTTCGACGTATAGGAATACTTTGCTCCACTCTTCTGGTATGAGGTCATGTAAACCATGTACGATCTCTTGAAAGATTTCCTTTTGGTCTGGCATCGATCTCACTCCATCACTTATAAGACATCACTAATCGAGTTGGTGATGAGATCCTCAAGACAACTGAATTCCTGAATCTGATCTCCACTCGGTTTATCCAGTTCGTAAAACTTATTGTCGGTCAGGTCAAAACAATACCAGGAGATACTGGAATCGGCCAAGAAGATGTATCTGCGGTTCCATTCTAGTTCCCACCAGATTCTGTTGGCAGCGTAAACGCTGTTGTTCTGATCATCCTGATTGATGTTGTAGATTAACAATCCGTTGTACTGCAATCCGTTAGTGATCTTCATTAAATCAATATAATCGTTTATAAAAGCTTGATTCCTTGTCTTTTCACTAGCCCATTTTATAAACTCATCGATCAACAAACCGAATGCTGGCGGCTCAGGAAGCCGTCCGGAATTTTGGATTCTACGTTTAACAATCTCCATCTGCTTTTTCATCCTAGTCCGTCTCTCCTGGAGAATTGACATTGATTCAATCCATTGTTATTCAATCTCATACCTGGCCTTCCACACCTCGCGCTGCTCTCCGGGATCGACTTCGCTTAAATCTTCATAGCCGTAGTCCACCTTGAACTGACCGTTTTGCTCCAGGATAAACGTGAAGCTTGTCCACGGTGTCAGTCCGTCATCTCTGAAAACCCGCTGAAGGGAAAGCCCTGTTTCGCCAAGTTCATACTCCTTCATTTCGAAGTCATCCGAGTCCATCTCAAAGCGCTCTGGGATGTCATGGCTGAGCACTGGACCTGTGCCCTCTGCAGGATAATAAAAGAAATAGGCGGTCGATGAATCATTCCAATCTTCCACGTAAAGAAGAACCTTTTCCCATGGCTCAGGGATCAGGTCATTCAACTGATTGGCGAGTGCTTGATAGATCTCTTCCGCTTTCCGAGCCAAATGCTTCACTCCCTGTTACTCGCCGAAAACATGCTTTGCTTCCCAGCGATCCTGCTTTTCAATCGGATCAAGGTCAGACAAGTCCTCATAACCATAATCAATCTTCAAGTTCCCGCCGCTCTTCAATGAGAATGTGAGGTTCGTCCAAGGTTCCTTTTCCCGATGCGCGAACTGCATCCATAGCAATTTTTGCTGATTGTAAAGGCTTTCTTTTAACTGATTAAAATGCTCATAGTCCACTTCGAACCTATCAGGGATATCCAGGCTGTAGACCGGTTCTCCGCCATGGGAGGGCGCACTGCTTTCAGGGTAATAGTAAAAATAGGCTGTGGAGTACCCTTCCACGATTTCTTGGTAAATTTCTTTCATTTCTCCTCCTTAGAGAAGCAGCATCATCGTTTATATTCAATCCCGTATTTTACTTTCCAAGCCTCTCGCTTCTCCCCCGGATCCAGTTCCTTTAAGTCCTCATATCCGTATTCGGCCTTGAACGTGCCATCATGATTTAAAATCAACGTGAAGTTCGTCCATGTTTCCATATCCTGTTCACTGAACATCTGTTGTAGAGCCAGAACCGTCCTTCTCAGCAGACGTTTCTGAAGAAGAAAATCATCCGGATCAACAGAAAAAAGGTCCGGAATATTTAAGTTTAGAATTGGCAGAGTGTTATCTGCCGAGTCGTAGTAGAAGTAAATGGTAGTGTAGCCCGGCCAACTTTCAGCGTACAGCTTCGCAGTGGTCCATTCCTCAGGAATCATGGCGCTAATCTGGTGCGCAATCTCCTCATAGCACTTTTCAATCTGTTCTGCAGTCACTTATCCCTTATCCCCCCCAGTGAGATTGTTGGATTCCCAGCGTTTTCGTTTTTCAAGAGGATTAAGATCTGACAGGGCGCTGTAATCATAGTCGATCTTCATTTTTCCATCGCTTTGCAAAGAAAACGTCAGGTTCGTCCAGGGTTTCTCTTCCTGGTTTTTGAATTCGTTCCGTAGCACTTTAATGTGGTCATATAATTGTTCATCTAATCGATCAAACGTTTCCTGGCTGACTTCGTATTCATCAGGGATATCCAGATTGTAGATGTACTCGTCGCTCCCTGCAGGAGTGTAGTAGAAATAGCACTTATAGTACCCATCCCAATACTCGGCGTACAGCTTCACCCAATCCCACTTTTCCGGAATCATCTCAAGCACTGTATTCGCAATGGCAGTATAACGGTTTTCCTTTTCTTTCGTGTCCATGGTACTCCCCCTCACTGGGCAGTATTTAATTGATTGAGTGCTTTTCTTTCCAAAGTCTCCTCTTCTCAACTGGTCCCAGCAGTGATAGATCCTGATAGCCATATTCAATTCGAAATTCACCAGTACTCTTGAGTATGAACGTCATGCCGGTCCACAGTTCTGCTTCTAGTCTCATCTGTTTTTCATATAACAGCATGATCGTATCTCTCAGCTCATCTTCCAGATGTTCAAACTCTGTGGAATCCACTTGGAATTGCTCAGTAATTTCATAATGTAAAAGGGCTTTATTATCGTTTTCAGGATAATAATAAAAATAAACCGTGTCGTAACCTGCCCATTTTTCCGCGTACAAATATACTGAACTCCACTTCTCGGGAATCATCCTTTGAATTCGATCAGCAATTTTCTGGTAGATAGTCTCCATAACCTCAATCCCCATTTCGATTGCTCCATACATCTATTCTACCGGGATACGGCTGAGGGAGCAGCGGGATTTCCTATTTTGGAAGAAAAGAGGAAGAAAGACCCGGACGCATTGGTTTGAAAGCACCAAAAAGCCGGAAGAGGGATGTCCACTTCCGGCTTCTGACGGGTTGTTGCCTGCTGGATTCGAATAATTACCACGCTTGCCTGAGTCTTTACCCTGTCTATACGAGCGGTTACCAATTGTATAAAACGCTTATTGTTTAGACCTGAAGAGCACTCTCTTCAAAACACCTATGGTCAAACCGACAAACAGGATTATCAAAACCAGGTAGCCGTTTGGCAGTTCTCCGTTATAAGCACTATAAACAGCTGCTGAAATCACGATCACCATCAGTAATAATATCCAGTCAAACTTGCCGAACTTCATTTCACCTCACGGCCTTTACATATGAGACTTTTATGCGTAATCACTCAGAACGTCGTTTTCACCGTAATGAACTTCAGCTCGGTCATGCCGTCGATGGCGTATTTGACGCCTTCACGGCCGTAGCCGCTCATCTTGACGCCGCCGTATGGCATGTTGTCGACGCGGAATGTCGGGATGTCGTTGATGATGACGGCGCCGGCTTCGATTTCGTCTGCGGCTTTCATCGCGGATTCGATGTCGCGCGTGTAGATGCCGGCGTTCAGGCCGTACTCCGAGTCGTTGACGAGATCGATTGCCTCGTCCAGGTCCGAGTACTTCATGATCGTGACGATCGGGGCGAAAACTTCCATGCAGACGACGTTCATGTCAGGTGTGACGTCGGTCATGACCGTCGGGGCGATGCCGTTCTGGACGCGCCCGCCGCCTGTGCGGACGGTCGCGCCGGCTTTTTTCGCTTCCTCGATCCATTCCATGGCGCGATCCGCCTCGCCCGGGTGGATCATCGAGCCTACATCGGTCGATTCATCCGCCGGATCGCCGACCTGGAGCTTCTCGGTCTCCGCGACGAATTGGTCCACGAATTCATCGTAGATGTCGTCATGCACGTACACGCGCTGGAGCGAGATGCATACCTGTCCGGCAAAGCCGAATGCGCCGGTGACGGCACGCGGCATGATTTTCTCGAGCGGTACGTCCGGTTCGACGATCAGTGCGGAGTTCGAGCCCAGCTCGAGCGTCAGCTTTTTCAGGCCGACCTTCGACTTGATGTCGAGTCCGACCGGCACGCTTCCGGTAAACGTCACTTTCTTCACGAGGTCGTTCGTGATGAGCGGATCGCTCAGCTCGCTGCCGCTCCCCGTGACGATTTGGAGGGCGCCATCCGGCAGGCCCGCTTCCTTGAAGATCTCGGCCAGAGCCAGTGAAGAAAGCGGCGTCTGTGTGGCCGGCTTCAGGACGACAGTGTTGCCGACGGCAAATGCCGGCCCAAGCTTGTGCGCGACCAGGTTTGACGGGAAGTTGAACGGCGTAATCGCTGCGACGACACCGAGCGCCTCCCGCTTTGTCCAGCCGATGCGATCCGTCACACCTGGCGCCGCGTCCATCGGCACCGTCTCGCCGGAAAGCGACTTGGCCGCTTCCGCCGAGAACTGGTACGTGGCGATTGTCCGGTCGATCTCGCCGCGTGCCGTCTTGATCGGCTTGCCCGCTTCCTTCACCAGCAGCTGCGCCAGCTCTTCCTTCCGCGCTTCAATCAGATCGACGGCACGGTATAGCAGTTCGGCCCGCTCGTATGCCGGCCATTTCCTGAACTCGAGAAACGCCTCATGGGCGCCTTCAATTGCCTGTTTCACATCTTCTTCATCCGCTTTTGCAACCGTTGCAATCGCTTCCTGGGAATACGGCGACTTCAATTCATACGTACGCGCCGCTTCCTTCCATTCCCCGTTGATCCACAGTTTCCATGTTTCCATTTCCCAACACCTCCCAAAACTATTCTATACCCGTTCCGCGGGGCATCCAAATAAGGTACTCTGAATAAAACGAATACGGGGGAATGAACGATGAACGAATTGGATGTTGTGCTCCGGACAGGGGAATTCATTTCAAAAGAGACGATCAAAGAGCATCTGGGCAATGCGGGTATCGGGAAAGGCGAGAGGATCATCGTCCACACGTCGCTGAAAAAGGTCGGCTGGGTATCCGGCGGCGAGCAGGCCTTTGTCGAGGCGCTGCTTGAAACCGTAACGGCGGACGGGACGGTCGTCATGCCTGCACAGTCCTCTGACAACTCGGACCCGAGGCACTGGATGATGCCGCCGGTCCCGGAAGAATGGCACGAGCCGATCCGTCGTACGATGCCGGCTTACGACCCCCATCTGTCGCATCTGCGCGGAATGGGCAAGGTCCCCGAGTGTCTCCACCGCCATCCGGAGACGGTCCGCAGCCCGCATCCGGCGCATTCGTTCATCGCCTGGGGCCGTGACGCGGCAGAATGGATGCGGGATCACCCGCTGGAGGATTCCTTCGGGGAGGGTTCCCCGCTCGGGAAGATGCACGGCTCCGGTATGAAGATCCTGCTCATCGGGACCGGCTACGACTCCTGCACGGCACTGCATCTGTCGGAATACCGGGCTCCGGGCCTCGAGACATACCGGGACGGCGCGTCCATGCTGGTGGACGGCGAGCGGAAATGGATCGAATACGACATGGCGGACCTGGAATCCGATGACTTCCCGCCGCTCGGAATGGCATTCGAGCGCGAACATCCGGAAGCCGTGACCCGCTGCAAAATTGGCCAGGCGGATACCCGGGTGATCGACATGGACACATTGGTCGACTTCGGGACGGAATGGATCACGAAATGGCGGGAAAAGAAAAAAGTAGCGCAGGCAGAGAAGGCCGAGTGATCGTTTTAGGGGGCTAATAGTAGGGTAAACTTAGGAGAAATCGAATGAAGTGGGGGATGGATATGGCGAAGAAGGAACCGTTCATGGAAGAAACGTACGAAGACCGGAAACTCCGCGAAGAGCTGGGCCGGCAGACCAACGCTGGATTTGCGCGGGTAGAGAACATGGAGATGGAGGCCGGCGCAATCGACCTTCCTACCGATGAGACCGTGCTTGAACCCCTAACCGAAGAGGAAATCAAGCGCCGTGTGGGATCCGGCAATTACGAGGCGGCAAAGGATGACAAACAGACCGGCTCCATCAACAGCTGACAAATGGCCGCATCGCTGCGGCTTTTTTATATGGGGTGGATGCGTGCTGTCGGGAAACGTTGACATACTGGGCTGAGACGTTAACATAAGCGCTCACTAATACAGGGCTGACACCCGAGGCGGATCTTTCCGCTCCGTGTGTCAGCCCTGTTTTTCCGAATTTATCCGCCGATGTAAGACATGCCGATTTTATTGCGATTACGCGCGGTCTGTTCGGTACGCTCGTCGGAGTAGCGGTCGGCCCGGTTTTCCCAGACGCCCGCTATGGCGCTCATGAGTTCTTCATCGCTTGCACCATCCCGGATCAGGCTGCGCAGGTCGAATCCGCCTTCCGCGAACAAACAGGTGATCAGCTTGCCGTCGGATGACAGGCGTGCGCGGGTGCATGTGGAGCAGAACGACTCCGACACCGAGGTGATAAACCCGAGTTCCGCTCCGTTGTCGCTGTGGCGGTAGCGTTTGGCGACTTCCCCGTAGTAGTCCTGCCCGACCGGCTCTAGGTCATATTCACTCCTGAGCCTGTCGAAGATCTCCTTTTTCGTGACGACATCCCGGAAGCTCCAGCCGTTGTCATTTCCTACGTCCATAAATTCGATAAACCGGAGCGTGATGCCGCGCTCTTTGAAGTAGGCGGTCATCGGCAGGATCTCAGAGTCGTTGACACCCTTTTTCACGACCATGTTCACCTTAATCTCGAAACCGACGTCCTTGGCGTAGTCGATCTGCTTCAGGATACGCGATGGGTCGACGCCCCGGCCGTTCAGTTCGCCGGAGATGACCGGGTCCAGGGCATCGAGGCTGATGTTCAGCCGGCGCAGGCCCGCATCATAAAGCGGCTGGGCATGCGTTCCGAGAAGAAGCCCGTTCGTCGTAAGGCCGATGTCTTCGACCCCTTCGACGGACAGGATCCGCTCCACAAGATCCGGAAGTCCCCGTCGCATCAGCGGCTCGCCGCCGGTCAGGCGGATCTTCTTGACGCCGGCGTCCGCGAACAGCCGGGTGAGCCGGTGGATCTCCTCGAAGGTGAGCAGCTCCGACTTCGGGAGGAAGGCATAGTCATCCCCGAATACCTCTTTCGGCATGCAGTAGGAACATCTGAAGTTGCACCGGTCGGTGACGGAGATCCGAAGATCACGGATCGGCCGCCCGAACCGGTCGGTCAAAGGCTGTCGGGTCATGTTCGCTTCCTCCTTCTCATTGCTCGTTCGGCGTGTTCACGTTCCGGAATACGGACAGGTCCGGGTTCAGTTCGCGGGCGTCGATCCACTCCGTCTCCACAGAGGCAAGAAACGGCATGACACCGCGTTCGCCACGTAAAAGTGCTTCTCCAATACGGCCGGCAAGCCTCCCGCTCCAGACGCTGAACAGCGGGATCGGATGGTCTTTCGTGCGGACTGCGGTCACGTCAGCGTCCGGGTCGGCCAGCGTGAGGAGTTTCCTGACTTCCATCGGGCCGATGCCGGGCATGTCGCAGGGCATCACGGCGAACCCGTCCGCGGGCCGCAGTTTCATCGCGGAACAGATGCCGGCAAGCGGACCGGCTCCGGAAAACTCCGGAAGGTCCATAATGACGTCCGCACCGCCAAACCGCCCTGCGTGTTCCGGCCGGGCGGAGACGATGGCTCCACTGCAGCCGCCTGCCAGAAGTGCTTCATGCGCCCGCTCCCAGAACAGCCGGCCTTCGTAATCGGCAAAGGCCTTCGGAGAGCCGAACCGCCTGGACTGGCCGCCTGCCAGAACGATTCCCGTCGTCATCAGCCGCCGCTGACCGGCGGGATAAATGCCGCGGTGTCGCCTTCTTCGAGGACATCCCCGTCCAGGGCATATTCCTCATTGACCGCAACGCGCGCACCGCCCCCGCGGATGCCCGGATATTTTTCTTCGGCCCATTCCAGCAGTTCCCCTACAGTCCTGCCGGCAAGCGGAGCCTTTTCTTCCGGGACACCCGTCAGGTCCCGGATGCCCGCGAAATACAGAAGGTTGATCATGTGTTCCGCACCTCCGGTTTTTTGTTCTGATCGCCGATCCACTGCTCGCCCGTTTCCCAGATTTCCTTTTTCCAGATCGGAACGTCCTGCTTGATGCGCTCGATCGCATATTCATTGGCTTCATAAGCGGCTTTCCGGTGGGGTGAGGAAACGGCGATGACAACGGCGACTTCGCCCACATCCAGTTCGCCGATCCGGTGGGCGATCGCGACGCGGGTCCCTTCCCACTTTTCCTCAATCTCCCCGCCGATCTGGGCCATCTTCTTTTCCGCCATCGGCACGTACGCCTCATAGCTCAGATAAAGCGTCCGGATGCCCTTTGTCCACTCGCGGACATGGCCGGTGAACGTGACGACGGCCCCTGCCTCGGGACGGAGAACGTGGTCCGCATAGCGCTGCGGGTCTATCGGCTTGTCGGTGATTTCATAGATGGACATGGCCCGTCCCCCCTTTTAGCCAGCGGCCGAACCAGCCGCGGATGGCTTCTGTGTCTTCCCTTGCAATGTTTTCCGGCGAGCCGGGTGCGTCAGTGCCTGCCGTGACGGCAAGCCGGATGTCCGGAAGGTTTTTCAGCTGTTCCCAGTCCTCCGCGCTCCGCACGAGGACGATTTTTTCGAACGGCTCCTGTTTAAATCCCTCGACAAGGACAAGGTCCGGCCGAACTGCGGCCGCCACACGGATCATCGGAAGAGGACCGGCCTCCGCTTCTCTTAAGTGAAGCTGGATGATTCCGCCTCCCGATACGGCGGAGACCGCCGCCCCGTCACCGAAAAACTTCATGCTGTCGGTTTCCGGATCGGGCAGTGCCGGCGGGCCGCCATGGCCATGGTGCTTGACCGTGGCCGTCCGGAGCCCCCGGGACGCGGCTTCCGCAATCAGTGTCCGGATCAGTGTCGTCTTTCCGCTGTTCTTGAACCCGGCGACCTGGAGCACCCTCACAGTTTCCATTGAGTGCTGCCTTCCTCGATGCCGAGCAGAAGGACGTCGACCTCATCTCCCTTTTTGAATCCCCGCGTCCCGCCCGGCAAGACGATCATCCCATTGCCGCGGGCGATCGAGGATACCGCGTTGGACTTATTAAAGCCGGCGGGCGATGCCGTGTTGCCATCATAAACTGCCCGGACGAAACGGGTGAACGGGTTCGGCTTCGTGAAATCCTCGCCGAGCACCGCTTTTGTATGAGGCAAAAATAGCTTGTCCGCACCCATCATCTTGAGGAGGGCCGGGCGCGTGAACAGCTCGAAGCCGGTAAAGCAGGATGACGGGTTGCCTGACAGGCCAAACAGCAGTTTGCCGCCGCCCGCGGCGACCGTTGTCACGCTGCCGGGCCGCATCGCGACTTTGTTGAACAGCACTTCTGCGCCGATCTTCTCGTAGACGGCCGGCAGATAGTCGAAGTCGCCGACCGATACCCCGCCGGTCGTAATGAGGGCATCCGTCTCGGTAAGCGCCCGTTCGACCGTCCCGATGACGGCGTCCAGATCGTCCGCCTGTGCACCGTACGTCCGGCATTCGATGCCCATCCGGCGGAGCTGTGCCGCGATCATCGGGCCGTTGCTGTTGCGGATCTTGCCCGGCGCAAGCGGCTCGCCGACACCGACCAGTTCAGTCCCGGTGGCAAGAATCCCTACAACCGGGCGCCGGGCGATCTTGACGTGCGCGTAGCCGAACGTCGCAAGCACCGCGACCGTCCCTGCATGGATGTAGCTTCCGGCGGGGACAACTTCCTCGCCTTCCGCCAGGTCCTCCCCCTTCAGCGAGACGTTCTCAAGCGGCTCGAATGGCTTGCGAATCGTGAAGGTGTCCCCGTCCTCCACCGTCTGCTCGAACATGACGATGGCATCCGCCCCGTCCGGAAGCGGCGCGCCGGTCATGATGCGGGCGGCCTGCCTTTCGCCAAGTGTTTGATTCGAGACACTTCCCGCCGGGATTTCATCGATAACGGTGAATGGGAGCCGGTTGCTGCCGGAAGCGCCCTCGGTGTCCTTGGAGCGAACAGCGAACCCGTCATATGGCGACCGGTTAAACGGCGGCACCGGATGGGAGGCGGTCACCGGCTCGGCGAGGATCCTGCACGCGCTTTCCTCGAGCGGGACTGTCTCCGTCCCCGTCGGTGCGGCGTGTGCGAGCACACGCTCCACCGCCTCCGCGACCGGTATCGGTTTCCGAATTTCCACCATCATGACCGCCTCCTGTTTTCATCTGCTATACTCTGATTATCCTGATTTTAACATAGCCCCGAAAGGATGATTCCCGTGTCCGACCTGACTCACTTTAACGACCAGGGCCGCGCCCGTATGGTCGATGTCTCCGAGAAGGACGAGACTGTCCGCACCGCCGTCGCCCGCTCATCCGTACTGGTGAATGAAACCATCCACCGCCAGATCAGTGAAGGGACGAACAAGAAAGGGGACGTATTTGCCGTCGCACAGGTCGCCGGCATCATGGCGGCCAAGAACACGCCACAGATCATCCCGATGTGCCACCCGCTCCCGCTGAAGGGCATCGATATTTCGTTTAAATGGAACGTCGATGAGGCAGCCGGCCACTACGAAGTGCTGCTGGAGGCAAGCGTCAAGACGAAAGGCCAGACCGGCGTTGAAATGGAAGCCCTCACCGCCGCATCCGCCGCCGCCCTCACCATCTACGACATGTGCAAGGCCGCCGGCAAAGAAATGATCATCGGCCCGACGATGCTGCTCGAGAAAACCGGCGGCAAGTCGGGGGATTATAAGAGAGACTAAGTGATTGATTGGATGAAAACCGCCTGATGGGGCGGTTTTTTTGATCCACAACCAACTGCGAACCTGGCAGTTTCCCATACTCCAAGTTCGGGCCCCTTACTCCAAACCGGCTGGCCTTACTCCATTTCCGGCACTCTTACTCCAATTCAGCCGGTCTTACTCCATTTCGGACCTTCTTACTCCATTTCAGCGTCCTTTACTCCAAATCCCAGCTGCATTTCGTGCACTCAGCCTACTTCCTCAGCTCCGCCACGATATGCCGGATTTCCGGGATGATGAGGCGCTCCATGGCGAGGCGGACGGCGCCGCGTGAGCCGGGCAGGATAAAGACCGCCTTTCCCTGTGCGGTGCCGGCGGCAGCCCGGCTGAGCATCGCCTTTGTGCCGACGTCTTCGGTGAAGCTCAGGTAGCGGAACAGTTCGCCGAAGCCGTCCAGCTCCTTTGACAGGAGCGGGCGGATCGCTTCGATTGTGACGTCGCGGACGGCAATGCCGGTGCCGCCGGTCGTGATGACGGCGTCAATTTCCGGCTCGGCGAGCAGCGCCGTGATCACATTCCGGATCTCCATAGCATCATCCGCCACCCACCCACGGCCGTCTACCGCCAGGCCCGCAAGTTCAGCGAAGTGCTCGATGAGGGCGCCGCCGGTATCGTTGTCTTCCGTTCTCGTGTCGCTCACCGTTAGGATTGCGATCCTTACTTCTTTTGGTTGTGGTCCATGCGCCAACAGACTCCCCCCTTTCCTTTAACCAAACAGGCGGTGATACAGTGTTCTGCCCTCTTCCGCCGTTTTGGCGCCGTGGATCAGCAGCCGGCCGTCGCCAAACAGGACGAACCTGTTGCCGAATGCCCGGAACTCAATGAAATACGGTGTCCGGCGGGCGTTCGGATCAAGCCGGCGCCCGATCGTCTCTCCGGCATCCAGCGACACAGCCCGTGCAGGGTCGGGCAGGATCTGGACGGCGTCCCGGCCGCAGAGAACAGCCGCATCGCCAGCCAACCGGGGTCCGAGTTCCGGATAAGTCGGCGAATCACCGCATGTGGCGCATTTCGGGTCGCGGATACGGGAAACACCGATGTCCAGATGCGTGCCATCCCACAGGTCGAAGTGATGCACTTTCGTCCGCATGGCGGACTCGTTTCCCGTCAGCCACTTCATCGCTTCTGCGCACTGGATTGCAGCGGTCGCGGATACGGCCGGCGGGATAATGCCCGCCGTGTCGCATGTCGCGCCCGTGGCGGGCAGCACGGGGAGAAGGCAGCGGTAGCACGCGCCTCGTCCCGGGATAAACGGATAGACCGTCCCCGAACCCCGGACGCACGCCCCGTGGATCCACGGAATGCCGTGCTTCATCGCAGCGTCATTGATCAGAAGGCGCGTCTCAAAGTTGTCTGTTGCGTCCATGAGCAGGTCGCTTTCCGATGCAAGCGACTCCATAAGCGGACCATCGGCATTGCCAAGATGGGTCCGGATGACGGCGTCACTGCGGATCTCCCTCAGATGCGCTTCCGCGGCCACCACCTTCGGGAGCATGTCTGCCGCGTCCGCCTCGGTGAACAGCGTCTGGCGCTGGAGGTTTGAGAGCTCGACATAGTCGCGGTCGACCAGGATGATTTCCCCGATGCCTGCCCGCACGAGCGTCTCGGCGATGGCAGTCCCCAGCGCGCCGCAGCCGATGACAGCCACCTTGGCTGCGGCGAGCCGATCCTGCCCGTTTTCTCCTATCGGCCCGAATAATGTCTGTCTCGAATACCTTCCATCCACGTCAGCTGCCTCCCCCGATGAAGGAAAAAATGCCGGTCAGCGCCGGGCATCCTTTCCGTGTTCTTTCGTGATGTCGCTGAAGGTCCCCACATAGCGCACATGCTCGCCGGTCTCGTCGCTGACGGCTGCGATGTTCAGCCACTGCAGGTACTCTTCCCCGTTCTTTTTCTTGTTCCAGATTTCGCCCTGCCACATGCCTTCTTCTTTTATCTGCTTCCACATCCCGCCATAGAATTCCTTCGGCTGGCGGCCGGAAGACAGCATGTTCGGGTTATTGCCGAGGGCTTCTTCTTCCGTATAGCCGGTCAGCTTCGTGAACATAGGGTTCACCGCGCGGATCGTCCCTTTCGAATCTGTCACGAGCACGCCCTGGCCCGTTGACCGGAACACATCCGCCTGGAGCGACAGCCGATCGGAGTAGTAAAGCCAGACGACGAGGATGAGGCTAGCGAGCGCCACCTGCGACAGCAGCATGAAGCCGATCGAGTATTGTCCGGTCATCGAATAGATGATCGAGAGGAGGATCGGCGGGAAGAAGCCGCCGAGACCGCCCATCATCGAAACGAAACCGTTGGCGATCCCCGCCTGCTTGGCAAAGTAGAACGGCACGAGTTTGAAGATGACGCCGTTGCCGATGCCGGCACTGATGGCGATGGCGATGCTTCCGACCGTGTACAGCCCGATCGACGGTGAAAATGCCAGAATGATCGCGGCAATCGTGTAGACTGCGAACGTGCCGATCAGAAGGAACATCGGCTGGAACTTGTCGGCCAGCCAGCCGCCGATCGGCCGCAGGAACGTCGCGACCGCGATGAAGATCGCCGTCCGGATGCCCGCATCCACACTGTCGAGGCCGTAGTTTTCGACGAGGAAGTTCGGCAGGTACACCGTGAAGGCGACAAATGAGCCGAATGTGATGAAGTAGAACAGCGAAAACAGCCAGAGTTTCGAATTGCCCGAGATGCCCCTGATCTGCTCGTACATCGACGTCCTGACTTCCGGCTTCGGCTCCTTGCGATCCCCGAAGAAAAAGTTCAGAAGCGCGAAGGCTGCCAGAAGGATGAGGAACAGCTTGACCGTCGGCTGCCAGCCAATCTGGCCGGCGATGATCGGCGCAGCAAATGTCGTGATCGCCGTCCCGATGTTCCCCGCCCCGTAGATCCCGTTGACGAGTCCGTGCTTTTCTTTCGGATAGTACTTCGGAAGCGAGGTGACCCCGACCGAGAACACCGCCCCGCCGACTCCGAGGATCAGGCCCCCGATGATGAGGTCCGTGAAGGTGTCCGCCTCACTGATGTACCAGACCGGGAACAGCAGGAGGATGAAGCTCCACATAAACAGCGTCCGCGCGCCGACGAAGTTGGCGTAATAGCCGAACGGCATGCGGAGAATCGAGCCGAGCACGACCGGCACTGCCGTGACGATCGCCAGGCGCTCCGGCGGAACGTCGATGTCCTGCGTGATAAAGGAAATCAGCGAGGACAAAATAACCCATACCATGAAGCCGACCACGAGGTTTGCCGTCTGGAGCGGCAACTGAATCTTCTTGACCATCTGTTTCACCTACTCGGTTAGAGTTTTGACTACAGGTACTGCAAGTGAGATCGTAAAACCTTCTCTATGATTCTATTGTAGGCTCCTGTCGCGGGACGGGTAATAAGGGGGTTCCCTGTGCCTGCCGGGGGAAACCCTGTATGAGAAAAAGCCGCCCACGGATCTGTGACAGCGGCCTGTACCCATCAGACGATGAGCGTGTTCAGTTTTTCGGCGAGCGCGTCAAGGTCATCCGCACGAAGCAGGCGCTCGGCCATCGGGAAAAGGACCGTCTCTTCCTTCACGAAATGGACAGTCAGCACCTCGAATGCTTCTCCGGCGTCACCGGCGATCTTCCGGATCTGGTCTTGGGTGAGCCCGGAAAGGTCCCCCCGCGTGTGATGGAAAAAGTGACCGATATAGGCGTCAATCTCCCCGTGCTCTTCCTGGATTCCGACGATCGGTCCCTGCTCAAGCCCGATATAGCCGCCGAGTACAGGGAAAAAGTGCTCCTCTTCCTTGTCCGTGTGGTTCTTCAGCGGATCGAGGAAGCCGATAAGTTTCGCCTTCAGTTCGTCCAGAAGAGCAAGGGCAGTGGCCCGATCCATGTCTTCTTCCCGCTCGAACCTGAGGACGATGTCATGCCATTCCTCGGCGAGATGCATGAGGTAACGGTGCTCGTTTTCCAGGAGCCGCACCGCCGGCTCCGTAAACTGCAGTTGTCCGTTTGCCATCTGCGATGCCTCCTGTCTGTTGAGTAAAAATGTGGTTGCTTTCCGTTCCGGCGCACGCTTTCCGCGGGGAAGGCATCGAGCCGGCGCCAATACAAAGGTTGGCGTCTGCGTGCAACGCGCGTCGTTGCGCGGCACCTGGGTCTCTCCGCGCTTCCTTTTCCGCAGGAGTCTGCGCCTTCACTGCAAGCAACAGACCTATTCGGCATTCCACCCATTCCTCAGAAGTTCAACAGTTTTTTCCTGAGGGCGAATTCGACGAGTTCCGGACGGCTCTTGAGGCCCAGCTTCTCCATGATTTTGGCTTTGTGGGCCTCGACGGTTTTGACGGAGATGTAGAGCATCTCGGCGATTTCCTTATTGCCGTAGCCTTTGGCGACGAGCGGGAGAATCTCGAGCTCGCGCTTGGACAAAAGCTCATACGGATCGTCAGGGGCTGCCGTGTGGTCGGCTTTGACGAATTCGCGCACAAGCGAGGTCGCCATTTTCGGATGGATGTACGTGCCGCCGCGCCGGATCGTGCGGATCGCGTGCAGCAGCTCTTCGTCTGGCGCATTTTTCAGCATATATCCGGATGCGCCGCTTTTCAGGACATTGAACAGATACTCCTCATCGTCGTGCATCGTCAGGATCAGGATTTTCGTGTCCGGGAAATCCTCCTTGATCTTGCCTGTCGCGATCAGGCCATTTTCGCCCGGCGGCATGCTGAGGTCCATGATCAGGAGGTCCGGCTGGTGCCTCGCGACCATCTTGTAGGCCTCGATTCCGTCAGCCGCAGTCGCGACGACTTCCATGTCCTCCTGGAAATTGAGGATCATCGAAAAGCCGCTCCGGACGACAGCATGATCATCCGCGATGACAATGGAAATCTTGTCCATCAGCGGTCCCCCTTTCCGCGGAGTGCGGGAACGCTCAGCCGGATCGTCGTGCCGGCACCCTGCGCAGATTCAACGTCAAGCGTGCCGCCGACCAGCTCCGCGCGTTCTTTCATGCCGTACAGGCCGAGGCCCGTGCCCTCCGGCTCGCTGCCGGGGATGAAACCCGTGCCTCGGTCGCGCACGGTCAGGAGAAGCCGGCTGCCCTCGCCTTTGAGCGTCACAGACACCCGATCCACATCCGCGTACTTCAGGGCGTTCAGAATCGCCTCCTGGCACACCCGGTAAATAACCGTTTCAATCTCCGTTTCATACCGCTTCACCGGCAGGTCGGAAGTGTAGTCGACGGCGAGGCCGTACATTTCTTCAAGCCGCTTGAAATGGGAGCGGAACGCCGCTTCCAGGCCCAGATCATCCAAAGCGGAAGGGCGCAGCTCGACCGACAGGTTCCGGATTTCTTCAAGGAGCCGGGACAGCGACGCCTCCGTCTCCTTCACCTTAGAGAGCACCTCCGCATCCCCCGTCATATACTTCAGCACCCGGAGGTCGACGACCGCGCTCATGAGCTCCTGGGCGACGCCGTCATGAAGCTCCCTGGAAATCCTCCGGCGCTCGTTTTCCTGGGCGTCGATGATATGCTTCATCATCTTGTTCTGATAGGCCTTCTCCTGCATGCGGTGCTGGCGCGTCATGTCGCGCAGCAGGAACACCCGGATATCGTTTTCCGGGTCGACCGTATGGAACGAGGAGGCGTACGGCACGAGGCCCTGCCCTTTCGTGTCCAGATACATCTGGAAGGACGAGAAATCGTTGCGCTCCGGATGGTGAAAATAGCAGTTGTCGCACGTCTTCTGACCGGTCTCGTCCACATATCCGGCACATGCCCGGCAGAGCGCGCCCTCGGTGCCGTCAAGAAGGGCCTTCAGCACATCCCGGTCAAGGATCTTTTCCGCCGCCGGATTGGCGGCAAGCGCCCTGCCCTCCCCGTCAAAAAACAGGATGGCTTCACTGCTCTTGTCGAACATCTTCAGCATCAGCTCATTCAGCAGATCCTGCTTCACGCTCACCGGCTCACCAGCTCCTTCCCGTCAAAGCCGGGGACGGAGTCGGACGCCGCTGCCATCTCCAGGCAAAGCGCTTCCGTCATTTCCCTATGATCATCCCGGTAGCCGCCGAGCAGGACGCCTTTTACACGCCCGCCATCATAAAGCGGCACCGCGGCGATGCTGGTCAGCTGTTCGGTATTGACGATGGGATAGTCGAGCACGCCCGGTACATGCCGGCCCGGGTCCACATGAGGCACAAGCAGCGGCTTTCCCGTCTTGAAGACGGTGCCGGCGATGCCCCTGCCGGACCGGAGGATGATGCGGCGAAAGCGGTTGTTCAGATTCCCCGACGCGACCCGCCAGCGGACCGAGTAGCCGCTCGGGGCGTCTTCCATCGCCAGCGCCATAAAGTCGAAGCCGAGCCGTTCCCGGAGCCTGTCGATCACATTCTGGTAGATTGTCAGTTCATTCATCGCGGACCTCTCCCGTTTTCCGCCCGATCGGCGTCTATTCTTCCCTTCAGCTTAATTCACCTTATGCCTCCTGTACAGGATGTAACTTCTGCCGACATACGATAGCGGGGCGCTCCAGACGTGGACAAGGCGCGTGAACGGCCAAAGCGCGAAAATGAGGAAAGCAGCCAATATATGGATCTGGAATGACACCGGAACGCCCATCATGTACGAAGGATCCGGCCGCAGGAGGAACAGGTCGCGGAACCAGACGGAGATCGTGTCCCGGTAGTCGAACGCCGGATTCACGGCGTTTGTCACGACCGTCGCGTACATCCCCATGAAGACGATCATCAGCAAAAGCGTGTTGACGATCATGTCGCTCGCGGAGCTGAGCTTTCTCACGGCCTTGATCGAGAAACGGCGGAACGTCAGGATGAACATCCCGAGAAGCGTGACCAGCCCGAAGAACCCGCCGATCCAGATGGCGCCGAGGTGGTACATGTGATCATTGACACCCACTGCCCTCATCCATTCCTTCGGGATTCCAAGTCCCGAGATATGGCCGAGGATGACCGGGATGATCCCGAGGTGGAACAGGAGGCTCCCGATCACAAGCTGTTTTTTCTCGATGAATTCACTGGATTTTGCCGTCCAGTGGAATTTGTCCGTCCTGTAGCGGAGGATGTGCCCCACCACAAACACCGCGATGCAGATATAAGGGAAAATCACCCACAGAAACTGATCAACCATGAGCCGGCGCCTCCTCTAAACACGCTTTAAATGTTTCCCGCAGCCCCTTGATGAGGTGGAAATACGGACTTTCCTCCTTTTCGAGTGCTTTCATCAGGTGGTAGGTGCCGTCTTCGAGGACTCCCATCAGGATCCGGAAACTGTCGGGCGTGCGCGGGTCATCCAGCCATTCGGCGGCATAGAGGAACTCGCACATGAGCGGCAAGTAGTCGGACAGCTCCTCGTCCGGCATCTCAAGGCCGTACATCTCGTAGAGCACTTTCAGCTTCGCGAGCATCTGTCCGCGCTCGCGGGCATCCTCGAACTTGAACCAGGTCATATACAGCGCGCAGTCCTCCTCAAAGTCGAATGTCGAGGTGTACATTTCCCTGAGTTCGTCGAGGCTGAAGCGGTGGATTTCCTCCCAGTACCGGAGCACATGGTTACGCGCCGGGTGGCCGGGGCCGAATGCCTCTGCGACCTCATCAGGATGGAAATCCCGCTTTTCCGGCCATGTCAGATGGTTGGCGAAAAATCCGAATGAATCTTTGAACGTATACAGCTTCCTGTTGTCAATCACGCCAGATTCCCCCGTAGAAGTTCTCTTCGTAGATTTCCTTGCCGGTCTTTGTTTCCGTGCCGGCTCCCGGGCTCGCAGGTCCGCAGCCGTCGCATCCCGCGCCGCCGGTACCCATCGCGCCGAGGCCCATCGTGTCACCGCCGAATCCGGCAGACCCCTGCATGTCATAGGTGTTCATCCGGTTCTCCTTGTGGGAAGTCGGGATGACAAAACGGTCGTCGTACTTGGCGATCGCGAGCAGCCGGTACATCTCTTCGGTCTGCAGGGCGGTGAGTCCGACACGCTCAAGCCGCGACTCGTCGAACTCCCTGCCGGAGGAAAGGGCCCGCATGTACTGACGCATCATCGCCATGCGTTGGAGCGACCCCTTGACCGTCTCCGTGTCGCCCGCCGTCAGCATGTTCGCAAGGTACTGGACCGGCGTGCGCATCTCCTCGATCGCCGGGAAAATCATGTCCGGGTTCTTGATCGAGTCCTTGCCCTCGAAGTAGTTCATGATCGGCGAGAGCGGCGGCACGTACCAGACCATTGGAAGCGTACGGTATTCCGGGTGGAGCGGGAATGCGAGCTGGTGCTCGATTGCAAGCTTGTAGACCGGCGAGTTCTGAGCGGCCTCGATCCAGTCCTCCGTGATGCCGTCGCGGCGCGCCTGCGCGATCACTTCCGGATCGTGCGGGTCCATGAACAGATCGCACTGCGCGCGGTACAGGTCTTTTTCGTCCGGCGTCGAAGCGGCTTCGAGAACCCGATCCGCGTCATACAGAAGGACGCCGAGGTATCGGATCCGTCCCGTGCATGTTTCCGAACAGACCGTCGGCAGGCCTTCCTCGATCCGCGGGAAGCAGAATGTGCACTTTTCTGCCTTGTTCGTCTGCCAGTTAAAGTAGACCTTCTTGTACGGGCAGCCGGTCGTGCAATAGCGCCAGCTCCGGCACGCTTCCTGGTCGACGAGCACGATGCCGTCCTCGTCGCGTTTGTAGATCGCCCCGGCCGGGCAGGACGCCACGCAGCTCGGGTTCAGGCAGTGCTCACAGAGACGCGGCAAATAGACCATGAACGACTTCTCGAAGTTGAATTTGATCTCTTCCTCGATTTTCTGGATGTTCGGGTCCAGCGGGCCGGTCACATCGGCGCCGGCCAGGTCGTCCTCCCAGTTTGAGCCCCATTCCAGATCCATCTTCTCGCCCGTCACTGCAGAGTAAGCACGGGCGACCGGCGGGTGCTCCCCTTCGCCAGCGGTGACGAGGTGGTCGTAGTTGTATGTCCACGGCTCGTAGAAGTCGCGCATCTCCGGCATGTCCGGGTTGTAGAAGATCTTCCCGAGCGCCACTTTCGACAGGCGGTTCCCCGACTTCAGCTCCAGGTTGCCGTTGCGGAGCTGCCAGCCGCCCTTGTACACTTCCTGGTCCTCCCAGCGCTTCGGGTAGCCGATTCCCGGCTTTGTCTCCACGTTGTTGAACCACATGTACTCCGCGCCTTTCCGGTTTGTCCAGGTCGTTTTGCAAGTGACGCTGCATGTGTGGCAGCCGATGCACTTGTCCAGGTTCATCACCATTGCAATCTGAGCTTTAATCTTCAAGCCAGTTGACCTCCCTTTTCTTCCTGATCATGGCGTATTCGTCACGCTGGTTTCCGATCGGCCCGTAGTAGTTGAATCCGTAGCTGAGCTGGGCGTAGCCGCCGACCATCTGCGTCGGTTTCATATGGATGCGCGTCGGTGCGTTGTGGCTGCCGCCCCGCGTGTCCGTGATTTCCGACCCCGGCGTCTGGATGTGCCGGTCCTGTGCGTGGTAGGCGAGCAGCGTGCCCCGCGGAATCCGGTGGCTTGTGACCGCGCGGCACGTGAGCGCGCCGTTCCGGTTGTACACTTCAATCCAATCGTTGTCCGATATGCCGTGCTCCGCCGCTTCCTCGTTGTTCATCCATGCAACCGGCCCGCCGCGGAAAAGCGTCAGCATGTGCAGGTTATCCTGGTACATCGAGTGGAAGTTCCACTTGCCGTGCGGCGTCAGATAACGCAGGACAAGCTTGTCTTTGCCGCCGCGCACTTCCTTGTCGCGCGGCCCGAACACCATCGGAGGAAGCGTAGGCTTGTAGACCGGAAGCGCCTCCCCGTACTGGAGAAAGATCTCATGGTCGATATAGAAGTGCTGGCGCCCGGTGAGCGTCCGGAACGGCACAAGGCGCTCGATGTTTGTCGTGAACGGCGAGTATCTGCGGCCGGCTTTGTTGGATCCGCTGAACACCGGTGTCGGGATGACTTCACGCGGCTGGGCGGTGATGCTCTGGAATGTAATCCGCTCCGCCGCGCGCTCCGCCGAGATGTCGGCAAGTTCCACGCCGGAAAGCTTTTCCGCTTCTTTGTAGGCCTTCTGCGAAAGGCGCCCGTTTGTCGCGGACGACAGATGAAGCACCGCATCCGCCGCCTGGCGCGCCGTTTCGACCTTTGGCAGTCCGCTCTTGATCGACTCGTCGTGATAGACGCCGTTGATGCGCTTCAATTCCTCGTATTCTTCTGCTGCCGAGAAGCTGACACCGTGCGCACCGGTCTTGCCGACCTGAAGGTTCGGGCCGAGCGTGATGTACTTGTCGTAGATTTTCGTATAGTCACGCTCGATGATGCTCAGGTTCGGCATCGTCTTGCCGACGACCGCCTCCACTTCCCCCTTTGCCCAGTCGCGGACAAGGCCGAGCGGCTGCGAGATTTCGCTTTCTGAGTCGTGGTTCAGCGGTGTGCTGACAAGGTCTTTGTAAACACCCGGCAGATGCGTCTGGGCCATGCCGGAGAACACCTGCGCCAACCTGCGGAAGATATCCCAGTCGGTTCGGGATTCCCAGAGCGGGTTGACCGCCGGGTTGAACGGGTGGACGAACGGGTGCATGTCGGTCGACGACAGGTCGGTCTTTTCGTACCACGTCGCGGCCGGCAGCACGATGTCCGAATGGAGCGGCGTGGTCGTCATCCGGAAGTCGAGCGAGACGAGAAGATCGAGCTTGCCTTCCACTTCGTCGCGCCAGACGATCTCCTCCGGCTTCACTTCCTCGTTCGGCCTCGCCATGAGCGCGTCCGCCGTGCCGAGCAGGTGCTTCATGAAGTATTCTTGCCCTTTTGCGGAACTCGAGATGAGGTTCGAGCGCCAGACGAACATTGTTCGAGGGAAGTTTTCCGGCGCTGCCGGGTCCTCGATTGCGAACTTGACTTCGCGGCTCTTGATCTGATCGGCCGCACGCCCGATGATTTCCTCATTTGTCGTCTTGCCTTCGCGGGCCGCCTCTTCGGCAAACAGCAGGCTGTTCTTATTGAACTGCGGATAGCTCGGCAGCCATCCGAGCCGCGCGGCCATGACGTTGTAGTCGGCCGGGTGGCGGTAATCCAGTTTGTCGGCGAGCGGCGACTTCAGTGATTCGGTGTCCCCTTCCTCGTAACGCCACTGTTCGGTGCCGAAGTAGAAGAACGACGTCCCGTTCTGGAGGCGCGCCGGTCCCTGCCAGTCTTTTGCAAAGGCAAGCGTTGACCAGCCCTCGATCGGGCGGCACTTTTCCTGGCCGACATAATGTGCCCAGCCGCCGCCGTTGACGCCTTGGGAAGCGGTCAGGATGACGAGGTTCAGGATCGAGCGGTAGATCGTGTCGGAGTTGAACCAGTGGTTGATGCCTGCGCCCATGATGATCATCGAGCGGCCGCCCGTATCCAGTGCGTTCTGGGCAAACTCCCGGGCGATCTGTGTCACGACCGATGCCTTGACGCTGGTGATGCGCTCCTGCCATGCCGGCGTGTAATGGGACTCGGCATCGTCATAGCCCTTTGCGTCATAAGGGTTGTCTGTCCGGCGCACGCCGTATTGGCTCATCATGAGGTCATAGACGGTTGCCGCGTATTGCTCCGTGCCGTCTGCGAGCCGGACTTTCCTCGCCGGGATGACGCGGCGGAATGTGCCGTCGCCGGATTCATCGAAGAACGGGAACTCGATTTCCTTCCATTCTTCTCCGTGGCCCTCGACGGACAGTGCCGGCTCGATGCGCGTCCCGTCCTCTTTATCGAGGATCAGGTTCCACTTGCCGTCCTTTTCCCAGCGCTGGCCCATCGTCCCGCTCGGCACGACGAAATCGTCCGCCGCCTCGTCGAAGATCACCGGTTTCCACTCGGCGTTTTTCGTATCACTCCCGAAGTCACTCGCGCGCAGGAAGCGCCCTGCCTTCAGCGAGTCGTTATGCGGGTCGAGCAAGATCATGAACGGCATGTCCGTGTACTGCTTCGCATAGTCGATGAACATCTTTTCTTTGCGCTCCTGATAGAACTCGCTCAGGATGACATGGGTCATCGCCTGCGCAAGCGCGGCGTCGGTGCCCGGGTGCGGCGCGAGCCAGTTGTCCGCGAACTTCACGTTCGCGGCAAGGTCCGGCGCGACCGAGACGACCTTCGTCCCCTTGTAGCGCACTTCGGTCATAAAGTGGGCATCCGGCGTCCGCGTGAGCGGCACGTTCGAGCCCCACATCATCAGGTAGCCCGCGTTGTACCAGTCGGATGATTCCGGTACGTCCGTCTGCTCGCCCCAGATCTGCGGCGAGGAAGGCGGAAGATCCGCGTACCAGTCGTAGAATGACAGCATTTCCCCGCCGAGAAGCGAGATGAACCGTGCGCCGGACGCGTACGAGATCATCGACATTGCCGGAATCGGCGTGAATCCGGCAATCCGGTCCGGGCCGTACTTGCGGATCGTGTAGATAAGCTGTGCCGAAATCAGTTGCAGCGCGTCATCCCAGGCCACGCGGATGAGCCCGCCCTTGCCTCGGACACGCTTGTAGCTCATCGCCTTTTCCGGGTTTTCAACGATGCTCGCCCATGCATTGATCGGATGGCCGTCGTTTTCCGCGAGAGCCTCGCGCCACAGCTTCCACAGCCGGCCGCGCATGTACGGATACTTCACCCGGTGGGGGCTGTATTCATACCAGGAGAAGGTCGCCCCGCGCGGACAGCCGCGTGGCTCGAATTCTGGCATGTCCGGGCCGCAGGACGGATAGTCGATCTGCTGGTTTTCCCAGGTGATGACCCCGTTTTTCACAAACACCTTCCAGCTGCAGGAACCGGTGCAGTTGACGCCATGCGTCGTTCGGACGACCTTGTCATGGGACCAGCGCTGGCGGTACATGTTCTCCCAGTCCCGGCTTTTCTCCTCAAGGACCGACCAATTCCCCGAGTAGCTTTCCACCGGCTTGAAGAAGTTCAGGCCATATCTTCTCTTTTTCATTCATCCGACACTCCTTTTTGGACAGGACAATTGGGCAGAATGCTAGTGATACTATTCTGATAGTTTCATTATGGAGGTTTGTGCCATTCCTTCCCATTAGGGAAAGACCTATCGGGCGGCGGGAATTCCCTTTATTGGGGGGAGCGGCGGGGACTATCTTATAAACGGGGGCAGTACGTCAGGATAGCTGTCGGGGTCCGGTCGTGCTTATTTCAAGTTTGGGCGCAGTATTGCAACTTCCGGTTCCTTACCGCAAATCGGGAAAGAGGAATACGGACTTACAGCTGGCGGTCCGGACTTGGACGCCGTAATTCGGACTTAGACACCGGATTCCGGACTTACAGAGTCGATTTCGGACTTACGCATGAGGTTTCGGACTTACAACCTTGATTCCGGACTTAGGCTCCACATTCCGGCCTTACACAGGGTTGCTCCCCCATCTCCATCCCGCCCATTCTGCGCAACTGAAAATAAAAAAGCCTCCCTTCTTCAAAGGGAAGCTTCAGGTATCGGGAGTTCGGCCATCCGGCCTTTCTCGATCCGGACGATGCAGTCCGCGGTGCGGCGGGCTTCGTCCATGCTGTGGGTGACCATGAGAACAGGAATCTGCCAGTCCCGATGGATGCGCATCAGTTCGTTCCGGCAGCGCAGCCGGGTTTCGTCGTCGAGCGCGGAGAACGGCTCGTCCAGCAGCAGCAGTTCCGGTTTCATCGCGAGCGCACGCGCCAGTGCCGTTCGCTGCTTTTCACCGCCGGAGATTTCATGCGGATACTTGTCCATGAGCGGACGGATGCCGAGCAGCTCGGTAAGTTCCTTCACATGGAGCGGCTCGGGCTTTCCCGGAAGCCCGAACAGGATGTTCTCACGCACCGTCATATGGGGGAAAAGCGCATAGTCCTGGAACAGGTAGCCGACACGACGCTCCTGGATGCGGAGCGGTTTCCGGCCTTCTTCCGCAAACACACGACCGCCAAGCTCAATCCGTCCCGAATCCGGAGCGACCGTGCCCGCCAGACAGTTCAGGAAGGTTGTCTTGCCTGATCCTGATGGACCCACGATCGCGACGATTTCCCTGTCCATCCTAAATTCGGCCTGCAGATCAAACTGCGGCAGCCGTTTGTTAAATTCCGCTTTCAGCACCGCCCTCACTCCCTTCCCCGTCTTCTTGAGGTCTTTCTGCGCCATCCGTTCAGCCAGGTGATTGCGGCAAGGCCGAGCAGCGTGATAAGGACGACCCAGAACATCGCCTCGCCGGTTCGTCCCGCCTCATAGGAAAAGTAGATGGCAAGAGGAACGGTGACAGTTTCGCCCGGGATGAACCCGGCAATCATGAGCGTCGCCCCAAATTCACCGAGGCCCCGGGCGAACGCGAGGACGAGTCCCGCCAAAATGCCCGGCCAGGCAAGCGGGAAGGTCACTTTACGGAATATCCTCCATTCGCTGACGCCCATCGTACGGGCGACATTTTCCCATCTCGGGTCAACTTTATCAAACGCCGCCTGCACGCTCTGGTACATCAGGGGCAGTGACACGACGAACGAAGCGATCACCGCGCCGATCCATGTGAAGACAATCCGGATGCCAAACCAGTCCTCCAGCAGGCGGCCGATGGGCCCGTTTACGCCGAACAGCATGATCAGTCCGAATCCGACGACGGTCGGAGGCAAGACGAGCGGCAGCAAAATCATCGCTTCTGCCGCACTTTTCCCGGGGAATTCCCGGCGTCCCATAACCCGGGCGAGGGCAATCCCCGTGACCGCAGCGAGCAGCGTGGACAGGAAGGCGACGCGGAGCGACAGCGCGAGCGGCGAAAGATCCGGAACCGTCACTTGCCGCCCTCCGGCAGAGCGAAGCCATGGTTTTCAATAACCTTCCTGCCTTCATCGCCTGTCAGCACTTCTATGAAGGCCTCAGCGGCAGCCTGGTTTTCCGCCTGTTCCGCAACCCCCGCCGGATAAACGATCGGGGTATCGCCGGACGGGAGCTTCCCCACAACCTCCACTTTTTCCGAAATGGCAGCATCGGATTGATAAACGATACCGAGATCCGCATTCCCGCTTTCCGCATATGTCAGCACCTGACGGGCGTCCTTCCCGTAGACGAGATGACCGTCCAACCCGTCCCACAATCCTGCTGCAGCGAGGGATTCCTTCGTATAGATTCCAAGCGGCACACTGTCCGGCTGGCCGACGGCAATATTGCCTTCAGGATTCCTCAGAAGGTCTGTGACATCACCATCAACAGTGTCTGCCGAAACGAGGACGAGCCCGTTTTCCGCGAACGGGATGACGGTATCGGCATCTATGAGCCCCGCATCCGCAACCTTATCCATATCGGCGCTGCTTGCAGACAAAAACAGATCGAATGGGGCGCCCTGCTCGATTTGCGCACGAAGTTTCGTAGAGGAACCGTAATTGATGACGAGCTCGGTGTCGGGGTGCAACTCCGTGAACACCGGCTCCAATGCCGCGACCACATCCATCAGACTGGCAGCAGCCGAAATTCGGAGTGTCTCTTTTTCTTCCGCATCCGATGTTTTGCATCCGGCCAGAAGCAGTGTGGCTGCGGCAAGCGCAATGATCCGTTTCATTCCCGTTCCCCCTTTTCTTAAAAAGTAGTCGAGCCCGACCGGCTTGTCAAACTCTCTCAGGGAATTCCCTCTATCCCCGGGAAAGCTCCCCCGTCTCCCGGGAATTCCCTTTTCCCTGTGCTATAATGATAGAAAAATCTGAAAGGGTGGACAATATGCCGGGACCTGCACTAAAGCAACTCCATGCCCATCATGCAATCCATCAGGGGGCACTCACAGGCGCCATCCAGAAAACCGATGAAGTCAAACGCCTCCTGAAGGCCGGGGAAGACGAGGTCGCGAAGATGGCGGCAGACCACCTCCTCGAATATTGGGAAACCCGCATCATTGCCCATGCGGATGCCGAGGAAGATGGCTTCTATCAGGAAATGGTCGGATTGCACCCGGAGCTGGAGCGCGCAGTGATCCAGCTGACCCGCGACCACGACCTGATGAGGACGATGGCGAAGGACATTAAGCGTATGCTCGCGGAAGATGGCCTGACCCCGGATGTCATGCAGCAGTTCGAGGCGCTGATCGTGGTCGATGACATCCACAGCCGTGACGAAGAACGCATGCTGCTGGATGAGCCGAACCGATGAGGGCACAGGAGCAGAAAGCTGTCGTCGGGCGCAATGACCCGTGCCCCTGCGGCAGCGGCAAGAAATACAAAAAGTGCTGTGGTGCCGAAAAGGACCGCGACCGTATGGAGCGGGAAATCGACCAGGACATCGGACGGATCCTGGAAGGCTTTTTCGCCGCCCATCCGACCCCTTCAGAACTGCAGGAGCTGACCGCCATGCGCCGCGATGAAGGCGAAGTGCTCGCGTCCCTCCATGGGGAAGAAGAGGCCGGCATGATCCTCGGTGACTTATACTTTTTCCAGAAGCGCGCCGATATCTGGAACGACTATATCCGGAACGCAGCAGAGAAAGAAAGCCGCGGGAAGGTCCGGACAATTCTGGAGAACTTCCTGGATCCCCTGCTCCTCGCCCTCCGTGTGAAAAAAGCGGACATGCACACCGTCAGCGTTGAAGATGTCCTGTCGGGCGACAGCTTCCACCTTATTGCCGCCCCGTCCATCCGTGCCCGGGCGGGCGATGTGCTGATCGGCTTTTTCGTAAGAGACTCAAGAGGCGAAAACCGAATACTTCCGCTTAACAGCCTCGTCACCGCGGAAGGCGCGGAAGAGGAGACCATTGGGAAATTGCGCCAGGCCGCTTCAGGCCAAGACGCCCAAACCTTTCTCCGGGCGCATCCCCTTGCCGCCTACAGACTGTTCGGCCATGTCATCGAAGAAACCGCTCTGCCGGAAAGCATCTCCGGGGCAACAGAGGCGCTCGAGCGCTTCATGATCGATGAAGACCTGAAAGATGATCGCATCGTTGAGGGGTTCTTCCATTTTCTCGGCAGCAAGGGAGACGTCACGGAAGGCGCCATCGCAGGTGCGGTGTGGCATGGCATCCGCTCCGGCGCATTCAGTCTCAACTGGTCGCTCGCCGAGACCGCCGGCCATTTCGGGGCGGACCCGGACACCGCCCGGCTATTCGCACAGGATTTTGGCCGTTTCATGGATGAGGCAGCAGCACACGAAGACAGTGAGACCCCCGTTTACGCACTTGGGGCCGGAACCGATCCGATGCCGGCAGAGTTCAGCAACTGGCAGATGTTCATGCACCTGAAAGATGCGGAAGTCACAGACGAAAAAGCGCTGCGGCGCCTCATGGAAGCTTACGAAGATCAGCCATACATGCCGCGTTCCGCCAAAGAGGAAGCCCAGGTCCGTGCATATGAGGCCTATCTTGCAAAAGACCGGGAGCTGCGTCAGGAAAAGGCAATGGAAGCCCTGCGGCTCGATCCGGAAAATGCCGATGCCCTCATGCTTTTGGCGGAGCGGACGGAAGACCCGGAAGAGCAGCTCGCCATTTTGCGTCGCGCGGCCGCTTCCGCTGAACAGCAGTTTGAGCCCGACATCGAAATCGCCTGGGGATATGTGCCGAACCGGCAGTACCTGCGCGCAAGGTTCCGGATCGCCGTCAGCCTCTGGGAGGAAGGGCGGATGGAGGAAGCATTCGATGAACTCTATGCCCTCCTCCGTGCAAACCCGGGTGACCACCAGGGGGCGCGCTACGTCGCGCTGTCGGCTCTTATCTCCCTCGGACGGCTGGACGAAGCGGAAAGCCTGATCGTCCATTACGAAGAACCCGATGCGGACAATGCCTTCTTTGCCTGGTTCCGCTGGGCGATCGAACGAAAACGGAACCTGCTCTCCCCGGCTGCGGAAGGCGCGTTCAGGATTGCGGAAGAGCAAAACCCATACACCGTGAAATATGTCCGCAACCGACCCGAACGCGACCCGTATCCGAAAAACACCGCAATTACGCCACGCTCTCCGGAAGAGGCGCGGCTCATCTGGACACTGCTTGAAAAGACCCTGTAACGAACGAATCCCGCACCGCCTGGCATGGCGTTGCGGGATTTGTGCTTTTATTGACCTATCAGGAGCCGCCGTCTCCGCCGCCACCGGCCGAAGCTGCCGCTGCAGCTGCAGCGGCGCCGCTCGATGCCATGATCGCCTGTTGGGCGCGCAGCACCTGCTCCACGGAAGCCGCGATGCCGATGTGGGCCGCCTGCTCTCCAGTAGTCATTTCCATGAGCACCGACTGGATAGCCGCAGACAGCGCCATTTCTTTGTACCAGCGGAACAGTTTCATCTCGGACAGGGCCTTGGCAGCCTCTACAATTCGGTCAATCTGGGACTGTTCCACGTGAAACACTGTAAGAAGCCCAATTGCCGGGTAGTGAATCGGCTTGACTTTCAGACCCTCCGCTTTTAACCGGTTACGGATTTCGGAGGCCTCTGCAGACCGGTTTTCTTCGTAATCGGCATTACCGTAGGTGACTGTCTGTGACATCCACTGAAGCTCGTTTCCGAACCTGAAACCGCGCACTTTAAGATCCTGGTAATAGCGGTGCATCACGTCAGCAAGCTCCGACGGGCTGGTTGCCTGGCTGCCGAGCAGCACGGCAAATGTATAGTCATCGTCGGATGTCAGGAAGCGGTGCCTCCGCTTCATCTCATCATAGAGCATCTTCCCGGCAATCGCCTCACGGCGGGCCTCCCCTTCCTCATCCGACAGCAATGTCGCCGCCAAGTAGGAATGGATCGTGTTTCTGAAGCCGAGTCCGTGGAGGATTTCCTGCTTCTCGAACAGATCTTCCGCCATTTCAGTCGCACCATCTCCCGATACGTCGAGCAATGCCGAGATCAGCGGGTGGAACTGGCCCCGTACCGGAGAAAAGAGGCCTGAACGTTTTTTCAGCGCATCTGCGACTTCACGGAGCCTTCGCGCATCGAACTCCTTTTCTCCAAGTGCGTAGATTCCCGCAATCGACAGCAGCACCCGCTTGTCGACCGTCCAGCTGAACAGGTCAACGAGTTTCGGATAAATCATCTCATAGCGGTTTTTGATCATGGCCGTTTCCATTCGGATCACTCCTCTTGACTGATATATACGTGCTAGTGCCGCAGGAGTTTCATTTTATATATGATAGCAGCCATAGACAATAAACAGTTGTTTCGGGCTCCCATACAGTTCAGCATACCCAAAAGGGCATCCCGCTCACCCGGGATGCCCTTCAAATGATTATTCTGCCGGTACCGCAATGTCTTTCGCGGAGCCGATCAGTTTTTGGATCGGTTCCTTGTCCCCGCGGTGCAGGGCGTCAACGATGGCGCTGCCGACGATGACACCGTCCGCCAAGCGGCCAAAGTCGCGAACCTGATCCGGCGTCGAGATGCCGAAGCCGGCAAGTACCGGAATGTCCGCGATGTCTTTCAGCCGCTCGAGCCGGCCATCGGTCGTCCCGCCGAAACTGTCGCGGACGCCGGTGATACCATCTACCGTGACTGCGTAAATAAAGCCTTCCGCCGCTTCCGCGATTTTCCGGATGCGGTCTTCCGGAGCGGACAGCGGAATCAGACGGATCAGGTCGATGCCGTTCATCCGGAGGCAGTCTTCAAGCGGTTCGCTTTCCTCGAACGGCACATCCGGTACGATGACACCGGCAATTCCGGCCTCCTGGCAGTCATTTGCAAATCCGGCCATGCCGTAGCTGAGCACCGGGTTCAGGTAGGTCATGAAGATGATCGGGATGTGCACTTCGTCCCCGATTGCTTTCACTTCCTCGATGACCGCCTTTAGCGTTGTGCCGGCGCCGAGTGCGCGGAGACCCGCTTCCTGGATGACCGGTCCGTCCGCAGCCGGGTCGGAAAACGGGATGCCGAGCTCGACTGCCGTCGCGCCCGCTTCCTGAAGGAACAGGAGATCTTCCTTGAGGCGGCCGAGTCCGCCGTCGCCCGCCATGATGTACGGGACAAATGCACAGCCGCCGGCTTCACGGGCCTCAAGAATCGCTTTTGTGATCTCAGACATCTCCGTTTCCTCCCTTCAGCGCTTCGCGCACGGTGATGACGTCTTTGTCGCCGCGTCCGGACAGGCATATGACAACAATCTCTTCAGACGACATGCCGGATGCAAGTTCCACCGCATAATGCACGGCATGAGAACTTTCCAGCGCCGGCAGAATGCCTTCCTTCCGGCTCAGCATTTTGAGCGCTTCGAGTGCCTGCTCATCCGTGACCGATGTGTAGGTCACGCGCCCGGTGTCGCGGAAGTGGGAGTGCTCAGGGCCCGCGCCCGGATAATCGAGCCCTGCCGAGATGGAATGGGCCTCCTCGATCTGGCCCGCTTCATCCTGCAGGAGGTACATATAGGCACCGTGGAGTGCGCCAGGACGTCCGCCGGTCAGCGCTGCTGCATGCTTGCCGGTTTCCAGTCCGCTTCCCGCGGCCTCGACGCCGTAAAGGGCGACGGCCTGATCCTCCACGAACGGATGGAACATGCCGATCGAGTTGCTGCCGCCGCCTACACAGGCTACGACCGCATCAGGCAGACGGCCTTCCTTTTCGAGAATCTGGCGCCGGGTCTCGACGCCGATCACCCGCTGGAAGTCGCGGACAATCTCCGGAAACGGGTGCGGCCCCAGTGCGGAACCGATGACATAATGCGTGTCGGAGACGTTCGCGACCCAATAGCGGAGCGCCTCATTTACCGCGTCCTTGAGCGTGGCGGATCCCTGGCTGACCGATACGACCGATGCGCCGAGAAGCTCCATCCGGAAGACGTTCAACTCCTGGCGCCGGATGTCCTCCGCGCCCATGAACACGATGCACTCCATGTCCAGCAGCGCGCAGGCGGTCGCAGTGGCCACGCCATGCTGGCCCGCTCCGGTCTCTGCAATGATTTTCGTCTTGCCCATCCGCTTGGCGAGAAGCGCCTGGCCGATCGCATTGTTGATCTTGTGCGCACCGGTATGGTTCAGGTCTTCACGCTTCAGGTAGATTTTCGCGCCTCCCGCAGCTTCCGTCAGCCGTTCCGCGAAGTACAGTGGGTTTTCGCGCCCGACATAGTCCTTCAGGTAGTGGTCCAGCTGTTCGACAAAAGCCGGGTCTTCCTTTGCCTCCCTGTACGCTTCCTCAAGTTCGAGGAGCGCCGGCATGAGTGTTTCAGGTACGAATCGGCCCCCGTATTCACCGTAGCGTCCGGCTTTGTCCGGTGCACTGTATGCTTGCTGTTCTGTTGTGTTCACCATCAGGCCTCTCCCCTTTCCTTCACGGCACGGATAAACCTGCGGATCAGCTCCGGGTCTTTCCGCTTTTCCAGTTCCACACCGCTCGATACGTCCAGCGCAAATGGTGTTGTCTGTCTGACCGCATCTGCCGCATTGCCGGCGTTTAGTCCGCCGGCGATGATCGTCCGTTCACGCGGGATGCCCGCATCGGCCAGAAGCGACCAGTCGAACACGTTCCCGCTGCCGCCGCGGAAGTCGGTGCCCGGCGCATCGAACAAGTAGTAATCCACGTCATATTGGGCCGCCCGGCGGACGTCCTCCGCCGTCCGGACAGAAAATGCCTTGATCGACGGCAGGCCGATCTCCCGGATCTGCTCAGGTGTCTCGTCACCGTGGTACTGGACATAATCCAGCGGAACATTCCGGTAGACGGTCTTCAGTTCGGACGCGTCAGCATTTACGAACACGCCGACTTTCATGACGTGTTCCGGCACACGTGCCGCCAGTTCCGCGGCCCATTTCATATCGATGCGCCTGCGGCTCGGGGCGAAGACGAAGCCGATGGCATCCGCCCCCGCGTCGACGGCGGCTCTTACATGCTCGGCTTCCATCAGCCCGCAGATTTTCACCTTTGTCATGGCCGGACCACTCCCTTTGCTTCCCGGTAGGAGAGGATCGCCGAGCCCGGGTCGCCGCTCCTCATGAGCGACTCCCCGACAAGGATGGCGTCCGCGCCGTTTTCCCGGACGCATGCGGCGTCCTCCGCCGACATGATTCCGCTTTCCGAGACCAGGTAGCGTCCCGGCTTTTTGCCGGCGCGTGCCGCAAGCCGCTCCGTGTTGCCGAGGTCGACATGGAACGTCTTCAAGTCGCGGTTGTTGATGCCGATAAATGAAGGATCCAGCTCAAGCGCGCGGTCCATCTCCTCTTCGTCATGCACTTCGACAAGGACATCGAGACCCGCCGACTCCGCGTAGCCGTGCAGCTCCCGGAGCCGTTCCTGCGGCAGCGCCGCCACGATCAGGAGAACGACGGAAGCCCCCGCCTGGAGCGCGCGGTCAATCTGCAGCTCATCGATGATGAAGTCTTTGCAGAGGATCGGGATCCTGACCGTTTCCGCCACAGCGGCCAAGTCTTCGTAAGATCCCTTGAAAAAGGCTTCTTCTGTCAGGACCGAGATGCAGGATGCCCCTGCCTGTTCATAGCGCAACGCCTGCTCCGCCGGGTCTGCGTCTGCGTTGATGATGCCTTTAGACGGAGAGGCCCGCTTTACCTCGGCGATGACGGCCAGGCCGTCCTGTGCGGAAATGACGTCCGAAAGCCTTGGCCTCCTGTGCCGGATGGATGGTGTTGCAGGGACTTCAGCCCGCAGGGAAGGAAGCCGCTTCCGCTTTTGTTCAAGGATATCGTCCAGGATCGTCATGGCGTGACCGCCTCCTCTGCTTGTTGGTGGAACCGGATAACGGATTCCAGCTTTTCCGTCGCTTTTCCGGACAGGATGATGTCTTGGGCGAGTTCTACGCCTTCCCTTGCCGTTTCCGCGCGTCCTGCGGCAAACAGGCCCAGACCTGCATTGAATGCGACAGCATCGAATTTCGGGCCGCGGGCGCCGCCAAGGACTGAGCGGAGGATTTCCGCATTTTCCCGTCCGTCACCACCCCGCAGTGCGGAGAGCGGCGCGGACTGGAGGCCCACGTCTTCCGCCTCGAGCGTGAATGGGATCAGGTCGCCGTGGTCCAGCAGAACGAAATCATTCTGCCCTGCAAGCGAGGCCTCATCCATCCCGCCGGCGCCGCAGACAACAATCGCGCGCTTGCGTCCCTGCATGCGGAGGACCGATGCATAGCCCATCGTGAAATCCTTCCGGCTGATGCCGGTGAACTGGGACTCCAGCGGTACCGGGTTCGTAAGCGGTCCCGTCAGATTGAAGATCGTGCGCCGGCCGAGGCGGGAACGCACACGCCCGATGCGCTTCATCTTCGGATGAAGGCGCGGCGCGAAAAGGAATGCGATGCCTTCCTCACGCAGCTGTCTGGCCGCCTCTTTCATGTCCTGTTCGAGCCCGATGCCGAGTGCTTCCAGGACGTCGGAGCTGCCCGACCGGCTGGAGATTTTCCGGTTGCCGTGCTTTGCGACCGGAACGCCCGCCGCCGCCAGGACGAACGCCGACGTCGTGCTGATGTTGAAGCTGTCCGAGCCGTCACCGCCCGTTCCGCAGTTGTCGGTATACGGAGCTGCCGGCACGTCCGGAGCGATCGCCATGCCCCGCGTCACCTCGGCAAGCGCAGCCACCTCATAGGCCGTCTCTCCTTTGTCGGCAAGCGCTGCAAGGAAATCGCCGACTTCCTCTTCCGGCGTGCGCTCATCGAACATGAACAGCGCGGCCTCCGTCATCTCCTCGTAGTTCAGATCGTTTCCGTTCCGTACTTTCTGTGTGAACTCTCTCATCTCTGCTCCACTCTCCTCTGCTCTCTATGGTGTCAAAGTCCGGGAATCCGCTGTGGCCCGGCTGCTTTCTGTTCGTTAAATGCCTTGGCCTCTTCCAGAAAAGCGGCGAGCAGCCGCTCCCCCTTGTCAGTGCCGACCGACTCCGGATGGAACATAAGCCCGTATGACGGATGGCGATCGTGCCGCACGGCCATGACTGTGTTGTCGTCCATGGAATAGGCGTCCGCGTGAAGCACTTCAGGAAGCGCGCCCTCTTCCAGTGCCGCCGAGTGGCAGCACATCACACGGAGCGGCTGCGGCAGGTAGGCGAACAGGCCGCCCCGCCTGTGCCGTATCATGGACGGCTTGCCGTGGCGGATCTGTGGACGAAGGCGTTTCCCGCCACCATATGCGGCGGCGATGATCAGCTGGCCGAGCGAGATGCCGAGAATCGGAATCTCTGCCCCGAATTCCCGGACGATCCCGACCGATTCCGGCCAGTCTTCCGGACTCCCGGGACCTGATGACAGAATGATTGCCGATGGGTCGAAGCGCTCGACCTTCGACAGTGTCGCAGCCTTGGCGTCCAGGATGCCGATGTCCTCGCCGAGCACGGCGAGGGCGCCTGACAGGTTCTGGGTAAACGAGTCTTCATGATCGATCAGCAAAATCATTTGACCACCTCCGTGAGCGAACGGGCTTTGTTCGCCGTCTCCTTATATTCCAGTTCCGGCTTGGAGTCATGGACGACTCCTGCGCCTGCGCGTACCGAAGCGATGCCATCCTTGATAAAGAAGGTCCGGATGGCGAGCGCCATGTCCATGTTTCCGTTAAAGCCGATGTAGCCGACCGAGCCTCCGTACAGGCCTCGCGGCGACGGCTCCAGCCGGTCGATGAGCGCCATCGACCTGCCTTTTGGTGCGCCGGTCACGGTGCCGGCAGGCAGGCAGGCCCGGATGGCGTCGAATGCATCTGCCCCTTCTTTCAGTTGTCCTTCCACTTCAGATACCAGGTGCATCACATGCTCATAGCGGACGACTTCCTGATAGGCGGTTACCTTCACCGTCCCCGGCACCGCGGCTTTTGCGATGTCATTGCGCCCGAGATCGACGAGCATATCGTGTTCGGCCAGTTCTTTCGGATCGGCGAGCAGCTCCGTCTCGAGTGCCCGGTCTTCTTCCCTGTTTTTTCCGCGGCGGCGGGTTCCGGCGATCGGGTTCATCGAAAGGATTCCGCCCTTCGCCTTCACGACACTTTCCGGGGAGGTCCCGACGATGACCGTTTCTTCGAGGTCGATGATATACATATACGGCGATGGGTTACGCCGGCGGAGCCTGCGGTACAGGCCAAACGGGCTCCCCGAGAACGGTGCGCTCAGTTCACGCGACAGGACGACCTGGTAAAGCTCGCCCGCCCCAATAGCGGCGATGCCCTGCCGGACCGCTTCCTCGAAGGCTTCCTTTTCCGTATCCGACTTGAACTCGCCGAGCGTGAAAGCTTCCGCTTCCGGCTCGTTGCCGGACAGGATCTGGGACTCGACCCGGTCAAGCTCATCATCCGCCTGCCCGTCCCCGAGATCGGTGCGCACGATGGAAACCGTGCCTTCCAAATGGTCGAAGACGATGACCGTGCTGTAGACGTTAAGGAGCACATCCGGCCCCGTGCCGCCGCTTACCTTATGCTCACCGGCTCCGTAGCCGATCGCGCCGACTGCGCCTCCCGCGAACGGGAAAGCTTCCGGTGAAGCGACCCTCGGCAACAGCCGCTGAAGAAGCTCCAATGGCTCGCCCTCGTGCCTGAACACCCGGCCCGTCCTGCAGTCCCGCTCTTCAAGGACATGGCCCTCGGCGCGGTACGTCTTCACCGGATCCTGCCCGATGTAGGAATAGCGTCCCGGGCCGTCATGCGCGCCCGAACTTTCCAGCATGAACTTCCTGTGTCCCTTCAGCCTTCCGAATACGGCTACCGGCGTCAGCGCATCCGCTGCGATCCTCCTGACAGCCACCCGTCCGGATGCTGTCTGCTCTCTGACTGTGCTCATCTCTGCTCAGCTCCCTTTTCTCAGAAAATCAAAAAAGCCCCCCGCAACAGGCACAGCAGTCCTGTTGCGGAGGACGGAAAACTTCCGCGTTGCCACCTCCGGTTGGGGCGGAATCGCCCCCTCTCGGCCGTACCGCACATGGCGGCACGTTCCCTTAACGCGGGAAGATCGTCCGCCGGAAACGGGTTCCGGCAGCTCTCGTAAGTCCATTCACATGCGGGGCGCTCCGGCTTCCACCTGCCGCCGGCTCTCTGGGCCGCCTGGCGCATGCTACTTTTCTTACTCTGCAATTTCTCGGCTATGCTCTGCTCAACTCTGCTTTTCGATCCAGAGGCGATGCCGCTCCCGGCACCTTCTGCCTCTCCCGGACTAAAAAGTTAACACTCATCTTACATTGTTTAGAAAATATCGTCAAGTCTGTTTTTTGACCGGCTCTTGGTTCTGATCATCATTCCAGTTCCGCGATGGTCTCCGCGATTTCATCCTGGATTGGCGTGACTGAGCTTGCAAGGTAGTTGTTGAAGAGGATCGAGAAAATGTATTCTTCGCCGTTTTCAGCGGTAACATAACCTGAAAGCGTCGAGACACCGGTGAGCGAGCCGGTCTTGGCCTTTACATTTTCCGCCGCCTCGGTGTCCTTCATACGGTTGCGGAGCGTGCCGCCGGTCATCCGGTCGGGATGGCCCGCAACCGGCAGCGAATTCAGGAAGACCGGGAACCATGGCTCTGCCTGGGCTTCGTAGAGAAGGACGGATAGCTGCTCAGCTGTGACTAGGTTCTTATGCGACATCCCGGAGCCATCGCGCAGCCGCATTCCGGCCGGGTCAAGACCATAGCCTGCAAGCACGTCCTCCATCATATCGAGTCCGGCATCCCACGAACCTTCTCCGGCCCCTTTGCGGCCGATTTCCTTCACGAGCACTTCTGCGTGGCCGTTGTTGCTGAGCTTCATGAACGGGATATACAGCTCACTGAGCGGCATCGACTGTTTGGATGCGAGAGCAGCCGCGCCTTCAGGGGTTTCACCCTCGGCCAGCTTCCCGGAAACCGTGATGCCTTCCCCTTTCAAAGCTTGTTTGAACAGGTCAAGCGCATACATCGTCGGGTCCTCGACGGCCGTCCAGGAACGCGAAGCGGTCGCGCCGACCGGAATCGTTCCTGTGATCACGATATTATTCGTGCCGTGCTCGCGGGTGATGGAAATTGATTTCTTTCCATCTTTGGAGACGGTCTCTGCACGGTTGTCGATTGTCACCGCTTCCGTATAAGGGTCGAGCGTGACTTCCGCCGAAGCACCCGCTTCCTTGGCAGGATTCACATTCACGATGACCGTGCCCGCATCATAGTCGGTGTTCGGCGAAGCCGTCAATGCAGAAACGCCGGCCCCGGTGTAGTTGTGCTCATCGGACCAGTTCAGATCCTCCGACAGCAGCACGTCATCATACCAGCTGTCATCCGCAACCAGGTTGCCGTGGACTTTCTTGACGCCCTTCGCCTTCAGGTCCTTAGCAAACTGGGCAAAGTCCTCTTTCAGAAGCGTCGGGTCGCCCTTGCCGCGAAGATAAAGGTCACCCTTCAGCACGCCGCCCGGATTCAGCCTGCCTGTGTGCAGGACATCCGTTTGGAAGCGGTGATCGGGACCAAGCACTTCCAGTGCCGCGACACCCGTCAGGATCTTCATATTCGATGCGGGGTGAAGCAGCAGATCGTCCGTGTGACCGTAAACGGTCTCACCCGTGGTGGCCTTCATGACATTCACCCCGAATGTCGCGCCTTCCAGCCTCGGGTCCCCGAGTATTTCGTTTAGCGCGTTGCCGAGCTCGGCGCCATCGTCTGTCGCGACTGCTGGCTGCAGGCCGGGCGCGGCGCCTGCAGGTACGAGAAGAAGTGCGGAAAGCGTCATTGCGGTGAGCCATTTTTTCTTCGTGGCCGGCATGGGAATCCCCCTTAAGAATGAGTTTGGACAAGTGTATCAATAAAAGTCTGAATTCTCTATCTTATGATGGGCTTATTTTATTCTTGCATAAGCGGGAGAAAAGTCCCGGTCGCGGTCTAAGCCCCGGACGGATGGGTATAGTGAAAACAGTGGAAGGAGGCGTTGCATATGGTGGCGGAAATCCGCGCCGAACAGCTCACCATCGCCCTTATCCGGCAGCTGAAAGAAGGCGACCGGAAAGGTTTTTTAAAGCTGTTCCTGGATCTGCGGCCGTACGATCAGGCCGTGCAGTTTATGGACATCCCGAAAAAACATCATCAGCTTCTCCTGGAGTGGCTTGACCTGCCGACGATTACAGAGATGCTGCCGTACCTGGAGCCTGATGAGCAAATGGAGTTCATCCGTTCACTCGGCCCCGACAAGGCCATTCCGGTTCTCGACATGATGCAAAACGATGACCTTGCCGCGATGCTGACAGATCTGTCCCCGGAGGAAATCGACCGGCTTACCGGTCTGATGCTCAAGGAAGAAGCGGAAAACGTCCGCAAAATACTCGACTATCCGGTGGAGACGGCCGGCCGCATCATGACCAACCGCTTTGTCTGGGTGCATGAGAACTACACGGTGGGGCAGGCTGTCGAGAAGCTGAAAAACTACAGCGATTATGCGGAATATCTGAACTATACATATGTCATCAACAGCGACAAGCAGCTGATCGGCGTCTTGTCGTACCGTCAGCTGCTCCTGACCGATGCAGAGACGCCGGTCAGGGACATCATGTCCCGCCGCGTCATTTCGGCGGATGCCCAGACCGACCAGGAGGACGTGGCCAAGCAGTTTGCCCGCTATGACTTTGTCGCGATCCCGGTCACGGATGGTGACAACGTACTCGTCGGCATCATCACCGTAGACGATGTCATCGATGTCATCGTCCAGGAAGCGGATGAGGACATCGAGATGCTCATGGCAACCGGGAAGCAGATCGACTTCAGGACCAAGCCGGTGACAGCGGCCATGCGGCGCCTTCCATGGCTGATCCTGCTCCTCTTTATCGGGCTTGTCTCGGGAAGCATCATCAGCGGTTTTGAGGATACGCTCAACCAAGTAGTTGCGCTCACTTTCTTTATGCCGCTGATCGCCGGCATGACAGGGAACACCGGCACACAGTCGCTGTCGCTCGTCGTCCGCGGACTGGCGACCGAGGACCTCGACCTGAAAACCGCCATCGGTGTTGTGTTCCGGGAACTCTTCGTCGGCATCATCATCGGAATCATCTGCGGAGGCCTCATCTCGGTCATCGCCTTTATCTGGCAGGGCAGCTTCATTCTCGGTATCGTGGTCGGAGCATCGCTCGTGATCACGCTCATCATCGGGACACTCGCGGGCACGATCATCCCGCTCGTCCTCAGCCGGTTCAAGTTCGACCCCGCCGTGGCAAGCGGCCCCCTTATCACGACCGTCAACGACATCCTCTCGCTTCTGATCTACTTCGGAATTGCGACGATGTTCCTGAACCAGCTGACCTAACAGATTCAATTCCAGTTTGTGCACCAATAACAAAGCAGCTGACCGTCACCCCAACGGGTGCTGTCAGCTGCTTTCGTCTTGCCTCATCTTTGCAATCAGCAGTTCCATCATTGCATTAAGCCGCTCGATGTCCCGCGAAGGCGGCCTGTCCAGCTGGCTGGGCAGGCGGGTAACAGTCAGGGCTGCTTGTGTATGCTTGTGTAACACTCAGTATCCATTGCGTAACACTCGCGCCCCATCACCGCTCATAGCGGACAAACCAACCATTGCCGTTTTCCACCATCACCGTTCCTGCCCAGCCTTCGGCAAGCAGCTTCTGCTGGCCGGCGATGTCATCCATCGGAATATCCAGGCTTTCCGCCCACCGCTGCTCCGGCGCCTTTAGATCTTTAAAGAATACATACCGGAGTTTGCCTCCGTACTTCTCCTTGAGCGCCCGGACTTCGAGGCCCTGCTTGAACTTGTCCTTCAGACTCGGGATGTTCCCCGGCATGACCGTCGAGCAGACGTAGCGGTAGCGCTCGGCGTCCACGCGGTCCATGAGGACAAGCCCCATGAGTGTCTGGAGTGAATAGCCGCGCCATTTTGGCGAAACGGCGGAGATCTCCTGATAGATGACCTGGCCGATCTTCTCTTCCGGAACGCCGACATCGCGGCCCAGCCCTTCATGGTCGTTATCCGGGATGAGCATCGCCCGCCAGGCGATCATCTCCCCGTCTGCGTACACCCCGATCATCTCTCCGTTGCCGTCCAGGATAAAGTGGAACTCGTCCTCCGTCAGCGGCTGGAGGCGCTCCTTCACCTCGAGCGCATCAATCACTTCTTCCTGCAGCGCGAGGATCTCCGGGAGCTGTTCCTGACAGAGTTTGCGCATCAGGATGGACTGCCCGTTTTTCAATTCACCTTCAAAGACGATTGTTTCCATCACGATCCCTGCCTTTCGTCTCCTTATCGTACTTTACAAAGGCTTTCCGGAAAAGTACCTTGGAAGTATCAGGGGGAAGGAGCTGGGAAAATGGGGGAAACAACGATCGGACAGATCGGTCTGCCGGCAGAGGATATCGGCCGTGCTGTGGAGTTTTATTCGGAGAAGCTGGGGCTTCCGCTCTTGTTCAATACGGAAAAGATGGCATTTTTCACGTGCGGCGGCGTCCGTCTGATGCTGGCCGTACCGGAGCACGAAGCGTTTGCATCAAGCGGATCGGTCATCTATTTCAATACGGACGACATTCATGCGCGTACGAGGGAACTCCAGGGGGCCGGCGTCCCGTTTATGGGCGAGCCCCACATGGTCGCCAAAATGGGCAACACCGAGACCTGGATGGCCTTTTTCGCGGACACGGAAGGCAACCACCTCGCCCTCATGAGCGAAGTGCCTGCGGACGGGCCGGCACAGTAAGCAGCGATGCACCGGACAGGAAATTCCTGCCGGTGCTTTTTGCTGCATTAAAAAGAACCGGGCATCCCCGGTTCCGATTGTCATGAACTCCACTGGTTATTCTTATATTTCCGGTAATAGTTGATCTGTCGCGCCAGCATGTAGAACGGGCGCTTGCGGTGCTTGTCGCCTTTGTAGAACAGCGGGTTTCCCCATTTACCGGCACGCAGCAGCCGGCGCACTTCCTCGTTGATCTCCGGGTTGTCGACGAATGTTTTGAGGACGATTTTAGGCACGACCGTGAACAGGAACTCCGTGTTCAGGTAGGTCAGTTCCTTTTCCTTCCCGCGGATCACGTCATCGACGAGGTAGCGGGCCATATTGTGGCCGTTGGCCGTCGTGTAGTAGCTCGATCGTCCTTGGCGGATGTTCACTTCAAATACTTTAAACTTGCCGTCACGGACATCATATTTCAGGTCAAAGTTGGCAAATCCGCGGTACCCGACCGCCTCCAGGAAGCGCTGCAGCTTCTGCATGAGCGTCTCGTCATAGCGGGTGACGAGCGCCGTGTAGTTGCCGATCGCGGTGACAGTATGCTCCTGCAGCACCACCTGAGCGAGCGTGCCGAGCTCTGCCTTCCCTTTTGAGTTCACATAAAATACGGAATCCCACATATAGGTGTCGTCGCCGGGGATAAAATCCTGGATGATCAGGTCTTCCTTGTAGCCTGATGCGTTCACCTTGTCGATCACGTCCTGCAGCTCGGCAAGCGATTCAACACGGTAAACCTTCTGCTGGCCGTCGAACTTGTGCTTGTAGTATTCCACACCGTTGCTCGGCTTCACGATTGCCGGGTACCCGATGTCCCTGCCGAAGTCGCCCTGTTCGCGACAGCTGTAGAAATACGTGTCCGGCGTATCGAGGCCGTGCTCGTCGCACAGGCGGTAGAAGTTCTTTTTCACGAGCAGGTCGTTCATCAGGTCCTCTGAGATGTAGTTGAACACATACCACTCACTGAGCTTTTCCTGGTGTTCGATGATGAGCCGGACATAAAAATCGTTTGTGCCGATCAGCAGCAGCTGCCGGCCTTCTTTTTTGTACTTTTCGGCGACCCGTCCGAGAATCGGGACGAAAGCATCCTTGTTCCACAGTTCGGAATCATACTCGATGGCTTGCGGGATGGTGCTCATGCTCGTGAAGCCCATCTGCTCTTTCCCGACGAGGACGGGATGGATGCCGTATTCCTCATGAAACGAGATCGACATGTTGTAGGCGTTTATATCGGTGCCCACGATAACGGGCAGGAAATTGTGTTGCATAAAGTCCTCCAGAATTATGTATTGCAGCCCTTTTAAGGAAGAAAAGCGGAACTGCTTTAAATGTGGATGCGCCGTCAGGAAACCGGCCGCATTTCATAGTACAGATACCCGGGGGCCGGGGCAATAAGCCTTCCTTCCCGTTTGTTCGGTCCTGATTATGAAATCATATCAAATTATTCTCGGGTATGTCCTGCATTAGCCTGCCCGCGGAATGGAACAAAAATCCCCGGACCGCCTCATGGTCCGGGGAAGAGGATGCTCAGACGACTTTTGCGCCGAGCGTGTTCGTGAAATGTTCCAGTGCCCATTCATGTCCGGCCGGGTTAAAGCTCGCGACGGCATCTTTGTGGACGGTAATGGAAAAGCCTTTGTTATATGCATCCACCGCAGTGTGGAGCACACAGATATCGGTGCAAACTCCAACAAGGTGCAATTCGGTAATGCCGCGTTCCCGCAACTTAATCTCCAGGTCGGTACCGGCAAACGCGCTGTAGCGGGTTTTGTCCATGTAATGGACGTTTTCGTCATTTTGATGGGCCTCGAACACCGCCTGAAGTTCGCCGTACAGGTCCCTCCCTTCGGTGCCGGCGATGTTGTGCGGCGGGAACAGCTTGCTTTCCGGGTGGCAGGTGTCCCCTTCTTCATGACGGTCGATCGCGAAGACGACATAGTCACCCTGCTCCAGGAATTCGCGGGTCAGCCGAACGATTTCCCCCTCGATCGCCTGCCCGGGCTTGCCGCAGGTCAGCTTACCGTCATCAGCGACAAAGTCGATCGTATAATCCACATTCAGCAATGCTTTCATAACCATACCCCTTCCGTGGACCCTATTTGCTTCATCATATCAGGGATGGCCGCTCTCTGTCATGACACACCAAAACAGGAAAACCCCTGCCGCAGACGGGCAGGGGCGGATTGATTATTTTGTTTCGACAACTTCCTTTTCCATCTTCATCGTGCCGTGCTCGGCAAGGTGCTGATGCCAGGAGAATGCCTTCTCGAGGACGTGTGGCGTCTGGCCGCCGCGCTCGAGTGCTTCCTGGTAGTACGCCCAGAGCTGCTTTTTGTAGTCCGGGTGCACGCAGTTCTCGATAATGAGCGGAACGCGCTCACGCGGTGCAAGGCCGCGGAGATCCGCGTAGCCCTGTTCGGTGACGACGACGTCCACGTCATGCTCGGTGTGATCGGTATGTGAGACGAACGGCACGATGCTGGAGATGTTGCCGCCTTTGGCAACCGACTTCGTGACGAAGATTGCGAGGCGCGCGTTGCGTGCAAAGTCGCCCGAGCCGCCGATGCCGTTCATCATTTTCGTGCCGGATACGTGCGTGGAGTTGACGTTGCCGTAGATATCGAACTCGAGTGCCGTATTGATGGAGATGAGCCCGAGTCGGCGGATTACTTCAGGATGGTTGGACATCTCCTGAGGACGCATGAGCAGCTTGTCGCGGTACTGCTCGAAGTTGCCGAAGACCTGCTTCATCTTCTCGTCGGAAAGCGTGATCGAGCAGCACGAAGCAAAGTCGACCTTGCCGGCATCGATCAGGTCGAACACCGCGTCCTGGAGCACTTCCGAATAGACTTCAAGATTCTTGAACTCGGAATCGATCATGCCGTGGAGGACCGCGTTTGCCACGCTGCCGATTCCCGACTGGAGCGGTGCAAGTGTTTCATCAAGGCGGCCGAGCTCGATTTCCTTGCGGAGGAAGCTGAGCAGATGCTCCGCCATGATTTTCGTTTCCTCATCCGGCTGGACGATTGTCGACGGAGAGTCCGCCTGGTCAGTGAAGACGACGCCGCGGATCAGCTCAGGGTCCACTTTGATGCCCGGCGCGCCGATGCGGTCATCCGCTTTCTGGAGAGGAATCGGGCCGCGCTCGCCCTGCTTGCCCGGCTCATAAATATCATGGATGCCTTCCAGAAGCGGGGTCTGTGCCATATTGATTTCCACAATGATGTTTTTCGCATGAGTGGCGAAAAGCGATGAGTTGCCGACCGATGTTGTCGGGATGATCGTACCATCTTCCTTGACCGCAACCGCTTCGACAATTGCAAAATCGATCGGGCCCATGACGCCGGAACGTACAAGCTCAGCCGTGTGCGAAAGGTGCTGGTCCACGAAGAACATATCGCCTGCATTAATGCTTTTGCGCATTGTCGGATCCGCCTGGAATGGCAGACGCTTGTTGACGATGCCCGCCTCGGCGAACAGCGTGTCGACATCCGAACCGAGGGACGCTCCGGTGAATACGTTCACTTTGAAGCCGTTCTCTTTTGCACGGTCGACCAACGCGAACGGAACCGCTTTCACGTCACCGGCACGGGTAAAGCCGCTGAGTCCGAGCGTCATGCCGTCTCCGATCCAGGATGCTGCCTCCTCAGGCGATACAACACGATTACGCAATGCTTCATTTTCAATGCGATCCAGTTGAATGTTAGTCATCGTATAATCAACCTCTTCTGAAAGTTTTAGTTGGAATTAGGAGCAAGTATAAATTAACTTATTCTCATTATTCCCTAAAACGCTTTCACGGAAGAGGTTTTGGGTCAGAAAAGCCGGTTTCATGTTCGACCTACAGAAAAGTGTGACTAAAACCGCACAATTTTAATATCCTAATATTTTCCTAAAATAACTGGAATAGGATTGACTCACCGGCACTCGGTCTCCATTGTCCATCTCCAGCAGGAATGTGGAATGGGAGTCCGGGAAGATTTCCCTGATGTGATGGACGTTCACGATAAACGAACGGTGGCAGCGGACAAACATGTCCCTCGGCAGGACATATTCGAATTCCTGCAATGTATTTTTGTGCGTGCCCGTCAGCCCTTCCGTGACGACCTGAGTCTTGCGGTCCTTCACTTCAAAGTATTTGACGTCACTGAACGGGACAGGCTTCCAGCCGTCTTCTGTCCTGATCGTCACCACTGACTTACCTTCCGTATAGGTCGGATAAACGGCCAGAACCGTGCCCTGCAGTTCCCCATCCTTATGGAAAGGTACAGCCATCCCGTGATAAGGGATTCCGAACACCTGACGGTCGATGAATTCTGATTCCTTCTGTCCCGAGGAAAGCGCCTTGTGGGCAATCGTGCCTTCCTTAACCGGGTCTCCTACGCGAATCTTCAGGTCGACCCGCTTGCTCGGACGGTAATAGATATATTTTTCATTATCGGTGACACCGATCGAGATTTCATCGGAGAACAGTTCCCCCAGTACATCCAGCAGTTCTTTTTCTGTAAGTTTTTCCACTATGTCACCTTCCTCCGTTTTTCATTGTTCCCATTATAACGAAAACAGTCACCCGCGCCTATACAGTTAGCGTGGTTATGGATAACAATTATTATTTTGGTTCTTTGTACATATAAAAGGCTCCCGGGAAGGCCCGAACATCGTTGGGCGTTCCGGGGAGCCAATCAAAAGAGCTGCTTCAGCCATGACCTTATTCGTAGAACGACTCAGGGATGGCATCAAATTTGCGGCGGTGGTAAAGAAGCGGTTCTTTTCCGTGGTTATCGATATGCTTGACTTCGCCGATCAGGATGCGGTGGTCGCCGCCTCCAACTGTTGTATGCATGCTGCAGTGCAGAACACCAGCAGCACCTTTGATGATCGGAAGGCCTTCCGCTGACATTTCCCAATCACAGTTTTTGAACCGGTCCAGACCATGGCTCGCAAACAGGGTGCACATTTCTGCCTGATCAGCCGCCAGGATATGGACTGCAAACTGCTTGGCATTTATGAATGTATCGTAAGTGGAGACCCGCTTGTCAATTGACCAGAGAATCAGCATCGGGTCGAGCGATACGGAAGCGAACGAGTTGACCGTCATGCCGACGGGTGTTCCATCCGGTGCCGTCGCCGTGATGACCGTCACGCCGGTCGGGTAATTCCCCATCACTTGTTTGAAGTCATTGATTTTCTCATTTGTCATTTATGTATTCACCTCTTTTCCTGGTGGGTGGTGGGTTTTCAGGACTTCTATACAGCCCAACTATATCAGAACCGTCCAACATTTTTCGACATGGACGCCTTTCTGTTTCACGTGAAACTTCCGAATCGCCAAATTGAAAATCGTTCATTCGGGTTTTTCTCTTCGAGGCCCGGCACAGGGACATCCTCCAGATGGAGAAACGGAGAATGGTTTTCGAGGTGGCTGAGGTAATCGAGCGTCGGATAATACAAGATGAGATCAACCATCCGCGGCCGTTCCTCCACCGACTTCAGGATGTTTGAGACCACCTTGGCAAACAGGCTGACCGAAAACGGATTAAAAAAATAGAAGACATCATCGAGAGGCTTCACGCGGTATTCTTCAGCCCTGCAGCGGATGAATGTGACCGCCCCCTTTAGCCGGTTCTTTTTCTTTATCATATACAGATCCCGGTTTTCCAGTGAATCCAAGTAAAGCTGGCCGTCCATCTCTACTCCTGTCACGGAGGCACCGGTTCTGTGGTTGATATAAAAAGCCGTCCGTCCCTTGCCGCATCCGAAGTCCACGACAGAACTTGTCTTGCCGGGCCGGTATTCATCCAGCAGGGCATCCAGCCCTTCGTAAGGGGTCGCTTCGTACCGGTTGTCATGGATGGAGCGCACGCCCCAGTCCTGGATGCCCGCCGTCCGGATGCCGAGGAGCCGGTCTGTTTCATGTTCGTTCATCTGAATGCCTCCATAAAAGAACTCACCCGCGGATTCGGGTGAGTTTATTATATCTCACGTTATTGCCCCGGCGTCTTTGTCCGGTATGCCTCTGATTGGCCTTTCGGTATGCTGAGCGTTTTCCAGTTCTCACCCTTCAGCATCTTGGCAATGTAGACGATCTGGCCGATATGGGATGCGACGTGGCTCAAATGGCGCTCCATCGCTTCAATTACGGTATGGGGCTCTCCGCGGATCAGGATCTCTTTCAGCAGATCGTCTTCATCAAGGCTATCCAGCGCTTCAAAGAGGACCTTCCATCCCGCTTCGGAGATTTCCTGCAGCTCCGCCTTTGTAACAGATACGGTTTCGAATTCCCCGTCCCGGTTTCGGTCGGGCTTTTCACCGTCTGTCGTAAGGAAGTCGGTCCATCTGGAAATCATATTTCCAGAGAGATGACGGACAATCACCGCAATGCTGTTGGATTCCGCTCCCGGCACATAGTGGATCTCCCGCTCCCCAAGCTGGGCAACAGCCCGGTCCCCCTGATCTTTCAGCTGGTCGAATCTGCCGCGGACCGCTTTCAGATACTCCTTACCAATGCTCATTTGCTTTCCCCCTAATCAATCGATGACAAGCATGTCCTGCCCATCGAACTGCCAATCTGGTCCATAGGCGACTTCCCATACGTAGCCGTCCGGATCCGAAAAATATCCGGAGTAGCCGCCCCAAAAAACTTTCTCAGGCTGTTTCAGCACGGTTCCTCCGGCATTGCGGGCCTGTTCCATGACGGTGTTCACTTCCTCTTCGGACTTGGCATTGTAGGCAATGGTAATGCCGGCAAAACCGCTTCCTCGGGGAGGATCGGACGCATCGATGTCCTTGGCCAATTCCTCCAGCGGATAAAGCGCCAGGCGGGTGCCGCCGTTCCTGAAGAACACAACGTCCGGACTGTCTTCCGTGACAGAGGTCTCAAAACCCAAGCCGTCCCGATAAAAGCGGAGTGAGTCGGCCATGTTACTGACGCCAAGCGTCAGAAGATTGATCCGGTTCATGATTTCCCCTCCATTGAATGAAGATATTCCTCAAAGGCTTCCATCATCGGATACGCGCCCTCCGACTTGTTTGATGCTGCGGTGAACACCGCTCCTGATGCCGGATAAATGGCGGAATGGAAGCTGACACCCGGGTCATAGCCCATGACATGGATCCGTTCGGCGCGTCCGTCTTCCATGTCGACCCACACCCCGTAACCATATCCATCACCGTCCTCGTCCTCCGCGTGCCGGGTGAGCAGTTTCGCGGTGAGTTCGTCCCCGAGCAGACGCCTGCCGAGAAGCGCGTCCCAGAACTTGTGCATATCCGGCACGGTCGTGAACGCACCGCCGTCGGAACCGCCCTGCACTGGCAGCGAGTAGACATTCGTACGCCACGTGCCGTCTCCTTCATCGATATAACCTGTAGCCGTGTTTTTCGGCAGGCGGTCCAGTGGCCAGTAGCCGGAATCCGTCATGCCGGCAGGACGGAATACGTGCTTCTCCACGTAATCGGTGAAGCGCATGCCGGATACCTGCTCGGCGATCAGTCCGAGCAGGATGTAGCCCGCATTGTTGTAGTGGAACCGCTCGCCCGGCGTGAACATCATTCCGCGGTCGCGGAAAAGCGGCAGAAAGTCATTCAGGCTGCGAATCGTATACATTGGAAGTTCCTTCCACAGCTCCTCGAAGTCGTCCATAACAGCCTCGTCAAAGTAATCCGGCACGCCGGACGTATGCGTCAGCAGCTGATGGATAGTGATATCCGGATCAAAATTCGGGAACGTCTCGTCCAGGCATTCAGCCAGTGTCGATTCCAAAGAAAGCTTCCCTTCCTCCACAAGCCGGAGGACGGCGATTGCCGTGAATACCTTGCACCCGGATGCAATGCCGAACTTTGTATCCGGCCGGTTTTCACGCTCCTCCGATCTGTCAGCAAGTCCCCATGCAAATGCACGGACTTTTGCGTCACCAGAATCCGCCCCGGCAGCACCGGAGAACCCCTCTTTCTCTGCGGCTTGGTCGAGCCGGTATTCCATCGTTCCTTCTTTTCCAGATGCAGTTTCCATCAATTCTCCCCCATTTATGTTCAGTCCTTTATTACTGTTCGACAAAACCACCGGCAGCCCTTTACCCATCAAGATCTTTTTTCGCCGGCACACCATGAATGGGTTATGTGCGTATAGGTCAGCCGGTTCGGCAAAGACTGAATAGAGGACAAAACGAAGGAAGTGAGAATGGTGGAAACCGCCTATCGGGGGACGAACAGATTAATCATCGGAATTGTATTTGGGGTACTGACCTTTTGGCTTTTTGCCCAGGCCATGGTCAACATCGTTCCGGCAATCCAAGAGGACCTGGGGGTATCAGCGGGAACGGTAAACATCGCAATCAGCCTGACCGCCCTTTTCTCAGGGATCTTCATTGTTGCTGCGGGCGGTCTTGCCGATAAAATCGGAAGGAAAAAAATCACGAACGTCGGCCTGATCTTAAGCATCATCGGCTCACTTTGTTTAGTGTTGGCAAACGGATCATTCCTACTCATTGTCGGCCGGATCATTCAGGGCGTATCGGCTGCCTGTATCATGCCGTCAACGATTGCCCTGATCAAAGACTATTTTGAAGGGGCAGACCGGCAGCGGGCACTCAGCTACTGGTCCATCGGTTCTTGGGGCGGTTCCGGCCTTTGTTCGCTGTTTGGCGGAGCGGTGGCCACTTATATGGGGTGGAAGTGGATTTTTATCTTATCCATCATTTTTGCCGTTCTGGCTTTGTGGCTGATCAAAGATACGCCGGAGAGCAAGGCAAAGCAGACCGGACATTCCAAATTTGACGTTGGCGGTCTGATCGTTTTCATCATCGCCATGCTGGCCCTGAATATTTTCATTACACAAGGTGCTGACATGGGCTGGGGCAACTGGCTGACGATCTCCCTGATTGTCGTTGCAGTCATTGGTACCATTGTCTTTATCAAGATTGAAAACGGGAAACCGAATGCCCTCATCGATTTCAAGTTATTTAAGAACGGGCCCTATACGGGTGCAACCATTTCAAACTTCCTTCTCAATGCCATTGCCGGAACATTAGTTGTGGCGAACACATATGTGCAGGAAGGAAGAGGATATACCTCGTTTCAGTCGGGGCTTCTTTCCATCGGATATCTGATTGCCGTCCTTTCCATGATCCGTGTAGGAGAAAAGATTCTTCAACGGATTGGTGCAAAAAAACCGATGCTCTGGGGTAACATTTTGACGGTGATCGGAGTTGGGCTGATGGGCCTGACTTTCTTGCCGGATATCGGATACACCATCGTCGTCATTATCGGATTCGCCTTATTTGGTTTGGGACTGGGGATTTATGCGACGCCATCTACGGACACCGCAGTTTCAAATGCTCCTAATGAAAAAATCGGGGCTGCGTCGGGTATTTATAAAATGGCGAGTTCCCTAGGCGCCGCTTTCGGAGTCGCGATTTCCGGAACTGTCTATGCGTCAATCGCAGCCAACGTCGGGCTGGATGTCGCGGCAACCGCAGGGATTATCACCAATGTCACCTTCGGCGTGCTCGCATTGCTGTCAATTATGTTCCTGGTTCCGAATGATGCAGGCAAAAGTGAAGGGAAATAAGCTGATTGGCGGCCATGCAAAAATATGGCCGCCTATTTGAATGCCTTAGGGTACATCAGAACAGCAAAAACGGCATCCCCGATTAGGAATGCCGCCATCAGATCCATCCATTGTCCTCCGCCTTGCGGCCCGGGTGCTTCCGGACGGCTCGTGTTGTTACGTGAGCTGGCCTCGACACCAGTCGGTCATCCTGTTCTGCAGGCGGATTCCCGGTAGGTTCCCCTCCTCTGCATTCCAGCAGGCAGACATGACGGTCATCGCGATGCAGGCACGGAAAAGCCGCTCTCTGCCTACCGGGAGCCGCCCGAGCATAACAGACGTGCGCAGGGCAAGCGTTTCTTCGAGCGGTTTTCCTTCCAGCTCATTGTAGAGGTAAGGTGCCAGGTCACAGGCGGGGTCGCCCGCATAGCCATGCGGATCGATTGCCATCCAGCCTCGCTTTTTATCCAGCAGGATGTTCTGGTGATGGAGGTCGCCGTGGAGCAATTCTGTCCGGCCATGCTCGGCCAGCCACCGGAAACAATCCTCCGCAAGCGCGACATGGCTTTCCGGAACAGGACCGCCGCCAGGATGCATGGCCCGGTAATTGGCGAACGCCTCCAATCCCATTTTTCCGACCGGGCGGATAGCCGCGCCATCGGGAAGCGGCCTGCGGATCTGCGCCCAAACCTCGCAGAAGCGCTCCGTTGCTTCCCTTTCATCCCGGATCGTCCGGAGCATGAACCCCGGCGACAGCCGTTCGATCAGCTGGACCCCGTCCTCGGGTACTGCGCGGAGAAGTTCGGCACAACCGTCCCCTGCGTAGGCCGACACGGCAAGAACCTCATTCCGGCTGCCCTCCGTCGGCACACCGATCTTCAGCACGGCCTCCGTCCCGTCCGCACGTGTTACGAATAGCACATAGTTGTAAGAGAGATTCGGTGCGGGACCTTTGACGGTCAGCCCCCAATCCTTCGTGTAACGGGCGATTGTTTCTCCAAGCCCATCCAAATAGGTCCTGCCCGCCTCCCCGAAGACAGCAACCATCCGTTTTTTAAATTCCTGCGGCGGATCGGCCTGATGATTTGAAGGTTTCATGAATAGGCTCCCATCTCCGGATTCATGGCGGGATGAATGTATACGATATGCAACTATATGCATATAAAGTTTAAAAACACGCATGAATAATACGCAATATATTGTCTGAAAACACTTTCATATATAAATTCCGTAAAAATCCAGTTATAATTATGCAAAACACTCGTTACGGAAGGAAGGTTTTCAGATGGACGGACTCTTGGGATACATTACGATAGCGGCGATGATTGTCATTATGCCGGGAGCGGACACGATTCTGCTTGTCCGCAACACCTTGAGTCACGGGACGAAAGCCGGCCGGTATTCGACGTTGGGCATGGCGACGGGCCTGATGTTCTGGACGCTCATTGCGGTGCTCGGACTCGCCGTCGTCATCGCAAAATCGGTTGTGCTGTTCACCATCATCAAGTACCTCGGGGCCGCCTATCTGATCTACCTCGGCATCAGGAGCCTGTTCGCGAAGAACCTGCTTTCCGTGGAAGAACTCGAAGCGGATCCTTCCGTGGGAACGAAATCCTATCATAAGGAATCGTTCCGCCAAGGCCTGCTCAGCAACATTTTCAACCCGAAAACCGTCATCGCCTATGTGACCATTATGCCACAGTTCATCAGTCTGGAAGGCAACGTGCCGGAGCAGCTGATCGTTCTCGGCCTCATCCTGACAGGACTTGCGGTCAGCTGGTTCTTCATCTTAGTGTTCATCATGGACCATGCCAAGCGCTGGCTGAACAACGCCCGTTTCCAGAATGGCTTCATGAAAGCGGCGGGCGCCCTGCTTGTCGGCTTCGGGATCAAGACAGCACTCTAACCAATTTGTATAAGTAATCGGCAAGGGTTTCTACCCTTGCCGATTTTCTTTATACTGGAAAAAAGGGGGCGTTCAGGATGGGGATGATTGAGTTCGTTTCGATTTTAGCGATGGTACTGGTGACAGGAGCGATCGCGGCGGTTATCTGGACGGCGGTCTTTTTGAACAGCCGGCGCAATGGATGGATCCTCCTGGCCTTCCTGATTTTTCTCGGTGCCCATCAGATTTATAATGCCTTTTAGTTCTCAACCGCAGCCAGCTTGATGCTGCTGTCGATCTATAGCGTCTTTGCGTTGCTGGCGGTCCGCCGCATCAGAACGCGGCAAACAAGAGAGACACCCGGGAATTAACGTCCCGGATGTCTCTCTTCGTTTATTGTTCAGACGGGCTCTGCCATCTTCGGCATCTCAATCTCAAATCCGAGATCCTGGAGCATCTTGAAGTCGCTGTTTTCTTCCTGTCCTTCTGTCGTCAGGTAGTCGCCGACGAAGATGCTGTTGGCCGCGTACAGGCCGAGCGGCTGAAGGGAGCGCAGATTGACTTCGCGCCCTCCGGAGATGCGGATTTCCTTGGTCGGATTGATGTAGCGGAAGAGGGCAAGCACTTTCAGGCAGTAGCGCGGATTCAGCTCATCCGTACCTTCCAGTTTCGTCCCGTCGATGGCATGGAGGAAGTTGACCGGAATCGAATCCGCATCCAGTGCACGCAGCGACCGCGCGATATCGATGACGTCCTCCTTTGTCTCCCTCATGCCAATGATGGCGCCGGAGCACGGGGACATGCCGTTGCGCTTGGCCATCTCGACTGTCCCTACCCGGTCTTCGTATGTATGGGAAGTCGTGATGAAATCGTGGTGGCGTTCGGATGTGTTCAGGTTATGGTTATAACGGTCAACACCGGCTTCCTTGAGTTTTGCCGCCTGCTCCTCTTTCAGGATGCCGAGGCAGGCGCATACCGTCAGTCCGTACGTTTCCTTAATCTCCTCGACTGCCTCGCTGACAACGCGGACATCTTTTGTCGTCGGGCCCCTGCCGCTCGCCACGATGCAGTACGTGCCGGCCTTGTTTTCATACGCCCGCCTGGCGCCTTCAAGAATCTGTTCCTTCGTGATGAACGGATACTTCTCGATCGGTGCGGTGGAGTCCCTGGACTGCGCACAGTAGCCGCAGTTTTCCGGGCAATAGCCGCTTTTTGCGTTGATGATCATGTTCAGTTTCACTTTTTTCCCGTAATAATGCTTCCGGATCGTAAACGCCCCGTGCAGGAGCGGCAGGAGATCATCATCGTCCGTTTCGAGGATGTTCATCGCCTCTTCATCCGTCAGCACTTTTCCCCCGATCACTTCTTCTGCGAGCGTCTGCCAATTCATCGCATTTCCCCCTCATCTGTTTTAATCGGAATGATTTTCAGCACTTTCTGCAGCCGGAAAGCAAAAATCCCAGCCAGTACCGCAAGCAGAATGTCCTTCGGGAGCGGCGGCATCATCCAGGCCCATGCCATCCAGTAGGAAAAGCCTTCAGGAGCACTGAACCACAGGCTATACGCCGCGTACATCCAGTTTGTCCCAAATAGGTAATTAATCACTGTCGCAGCCAGAGCAGCGATGACAAATGACTTGAGCGTCCCCCTGCGCTCAACAATCCGTCCCGCCACATAAGCGATCAGGATAAACGAGACGATAAAGCCGAATGTCGGCGACACGAGCGATGAAGCACCTCCGCCGAACCTGGCAAACACCGGCGCGCCCGCAAGTCCGATCAGCATATACACCGTGCAGGCAATGGCCCCTTTGCGGCTGCCGAGAATCAGTCCCGCCAGGATGGCAAAGAACGTCTGAAGCGTAATCGGCACACCCCCGACCACGAGAAACGGCACGAATGACGTAATGTTCGCACCGATCATCATCAGCGTCGCGAACAGCGCGCAATGGATGAGATCTAGAGGATGCCATCTGGTCTGAGCTCTTGTTGTTGCGGTTGCTTGCATGATTCATTCCCCCCACACTTATGTTAACCAACATATAAATTTTGTTAACACAAATATCATAGATAGAGAAACTCCATTTAGTCAACCTATAATTTATTTTAGTTAACCCATGTTAACTTGTGTGAGGCTCACAACTTTCGATAAGATGAGAGCAGGTGATGAAAAATGAAACCAAAAATCTATATGAACGACCATGTCTTGGCAGGCATGACGATGAAGGAGCCGGCCCGGCCGGAGTCCAACAATATGGCGCTCCACTCGTGCGAAAGTCAGGAGAAGATCATGGAGAACCGCCTGGCACTTTCAGATTGGGCCGGCGTGCCGCTGTCCCGTTTTGTCCTCGCCCACCAGACGCACAGCGACCGGTTCCACAAAGTGACCGCTGACGACTTCGGCCGCGGTGCAGAGCATGCGGACACCGCGATACCGGACACCGATGCACTCTATACCTTCGAGCCGGATGTGCTGATCGGGAGCTTCACCGCGGACTGCGTGCCGGTCATCTTTTCCCATGATGGAGCCGGCCTGACCGGAGTGATCCACTCCGGCTGGCAGGGAACCGTGAAGGAAATCACCCCCAAGCTGTTCAGGCACCTTAATGAGGTTGAAGGCTGCGATCCCGGCGGCTTCCGCGTGCAGCTCGGCGCCGCGCTCAGCCAGGAAAAGTTCGAAGTGAACCGCGACGTCTATGAGAAGTTCAGGGCACTCGGCTATGCCGATGAATTCATCGAGTACAATGAAGCAACCGGAAAATGGCATATCGACAACCAGAGAACAGTCGAAGCCCAGCTCCTCCAGGCGGGCATTCCGGCAGACCGGATCAGCATTGACCGTACATGCACGTTCAAAAGCCCCGACGGCTTCTCGTACCGCGAGGACAAGAAGGCGGGGCGCCATCTGAGCTTTATCGTGAGGAAAAAACGATGAGTACATCCGTCCGGCATGTCCGGACGTTTTTTTATGTCCAGGTTTGGTCCAGTTTGTCCGCATAAAAGCGGATCGCCTTCCCGTATTCGCTGATTGCCGGATCCGATGTGGTATCCGACAGGTTGATCAGCAGAAGTTCCATCGCTTCCGTGTGGCGTCCCAGGTTGTAAAGCACCATGGCATGGAACACCTGAATAGCGCGGTTCTCCGGGAATTCTTAACTTCTCCGGGTAAAGACTTCATTTGACTTTTCATAATCACCAAGTGTCCTATATGTGCTGCCGAGTCCGAGGTACGCCCGTTCCCGATCTTTTCCTGACAGACCCGTACGGATGGCTGTCTCATAGTGCGGTACCGCCGAACCCTCCTCCCCAATCACATCAAAGCTCCACGCTGCCTGATATCGGACTTCAGGATCATCCGGGTGTTTCTCTGCCAGTTCCACCAACAATGCATTTGATTCTTTTAGTCGTCCTTCCTTTCGCAGCCGTACGGCTTTCCTGATTTCTTCTATCAACGAACTTCCCCTCCTTTGTCCCATCAACATGTTACGTTCAGCTATAATTAAAAAATAAATCTTCCCGATCCGGAAGCGGAAAGGAGGCCGACAGCTTTGGAAAAAGGGAACATCCTCTCCGGGCGGTTCAGCCTGCGCGGCAAAATGATTTTGCTTATCAGCCTGCTTATTGCGACGGTCTCCCTCCTGTTCGCTTTTCTTCTGCACGACCTCCTCTCGGATACAATCGAGGACCAGGTCGGCAAGCGGGCTCTCAGCATCGCACACAGTGTCGCGGAGATTCCCGAGCTGCAGGACGCCTTTGCCCTGGAAGACCCCGCAGCCGTCATACAGGACATCGTTACGCCCATAATGGATAAAACGGAAGCGGAGTTCATCGTTGTTGGCAACCTGGAAGGAATCCGCTATTCCCATCCTGATCCGGAAAAGATCGGAGATGAAATGGTCGGAGGCGACAACGAACGCGCCCTTCGTTACGGAGAATCATATGTTTCCAAGCAGAGGGGTACACTCGGGCTGTCAATCCGGGGAAAGGTTCCGGTATATGAGGACGGGGAAATCGTCGGTGTCGTCTCAGTCGGTATCCTGAACAACAGCGTACAGACGCTGATCGATCACAGATCCCGCTCACTCTGGCTTACGCTCGGGCTTGTCCTGCTCATCGGCATTGCTGGTGCTGTCCTCATCTCCAGCTATATCAAACGGCTGCTCGGCAACATGGAGCCGGAGGAAATTTCTTCTCTGTATACGCGTCAGCAGGCAATTCTCCAGTCCACGCATGAAGGAATTATCGCAACGGATGGATCCAACAGGATTACGCTCATCAACGCAGCCGCCAGAGAGATTCTGGACGACAGTCCGGAAGCGGTGCCGGGCGGCTCCGCAAGCAGGCTGCTGCCCGTCCCGGAGGATTCCGGTGAAGCCTATCAGGGGAGGGAGATGGTTCTCGGCAACCAGACTGTTGTCGCCAACAGGACGCCGATAGCGGGAAGCGGGGCATACGCCGGTTCGGTCATCACTTTCCGCAGAAAAAGCGATCTCCAGAAAATCACGGAGGAACTTTCCAGGATCCGGCAATATGCAAATACGCAGCGCGCACAGACACATGAGCACTCCAACAAGATGCACATCATTCTCGGCCTGCTGATAAACGGCCGTTCTGACGAAGCCATCGACTATATCCGGAAAGAAAACAGCATGCAGACCGGACAGCTGAAGTTTCTGGAGGATCACTTGTCCGATCCGCTCATCCAAGCCCTCCTGCAGGGCAAGCAGAGCCGGGCGGCGGAACTCGGCATCAGGCTGTCCATCAACCCGGACAGCAGGCTTTCCCATGAATTGTCCGAAGCCCGTCAGGATGCCCTCCTGACCGCACTCGGCAATGTAATCGAGAACGCCTTTGAAGCCGTGCGCGCAAAGCCGGGAGGAAAACGTGCTGTTTCCGTGTACTTCACCGACCTGGGGAATGATGTCCTGTTTGAAGTCGAGGACACAGGCGGCGGTGTCGCGCCCGGGAACTTCGACCGGCTGTTCCGGTCCGGGTTCTCCACTAAGGACGGAGAGAGCCGTGGCATCGGCCTCGCCCTTTCAAGGCAGTCCTTGTCAGAAGTCGGTGGCGAAATCACCTATGAAGAAGGGGAATCCGGCGCCTGCTTCATCATCAGCATCCCGAAAAAAGAGGAGGAAGGATTGTGAATGACTTTTCCGTCCTGATCGTCGAAGACGACTTCAGGGTAGCCGATATCAATAGGCAGTATATCGAGTCCGTGGGAGATTTCCGCGTATCCGGAACGGCACGGAGCGGCCGGGAGGCACTGGACTTTCTCGCCGGGACGGATCCGCTGCCCGACTTGGTCCTGCTTGATCTCTATATTCCGGATGTACAGGGGCTTGAGCTGTTCCGGACGATCAGGCATCAATACCCTGACATCGACCTGATCGCCGTCACAGCGGCCAATGAAGCGGAAACGATCCGGGGCCTTCTCCGCGGCGGCATCTTTGATATTGTCATCAAACCGTTTGACGCGGGCCGGTTCGCGGGGACCCTCGAAAGATATCGGTCCTTCCGCGAGCTGGCCGACAGTGCGACGTCATTTAGCCAGCAGGAAATCGACCGGTTCACCGGCTTCCGGGGGCTTTCCACATCTGCCCCGAAAGAAGGGGACAACCTCCCGAAGGGAATCGATCCGATCACACTCGGCCAGATTCTCAAATTCTTCGGGGAATCCGGAACGGAAGGCATTACGGCAGCCAAACTCAGCAAAGAAATTGGAACGAGCCGCTCCACGGCGAGGCGCTATCTGGAATATTTGGTGGCCGCCGGCAAGATCCGGACACATCTGATCTACGGAACGGTCGGACGGCCGGAGCGCCGATACACGCCTCTGTGAAACTTATGAACTTTATTGTCTCTTATGAGAAATATCCGTTTTATCATAGTAATCTTTATCCCCTTCCCTTTCATGTGATATTTTCACTACAATGCGAAACGCGGAAAGTTTCACTCTCTTGCAAACGTATTCATTCACATAATCGGAAGGGGTCTTATAAATGAGCCTGAGTGTTATTGGATTTCTTACCATACTGGTAATCGTCGCCCTGCTGATCAGCGGGAAGGTCACCCCTATTGTCGCGATGGTGATTCCGCCGATCATCGGTGCTTTCATCGCGGGATTCACCTTCTCCGAACTGGGAACTTTCTTCGATGACGGGATCGCCACGGTCATCTCGGTCGCCGTCATGTTCATCTTCGCGATCATCTTCTTCGGCATCATGCAGGATGTGGGGCTGTTTGACCCGATTATCAGCAAGATGGTGGCCTGGTCGAGGGGAAATGTCATCCTTGTCAGCATCGCCACGGTTCTGATCGCTACAATCGCCCAGCTGGACGGCTCGGGGGCCTCAACATTCCTGATTACGATACCGGCCCTTCTCCCGCTTTATAAGCGGCTGAAGATGAACCCGTACCTGCTTCTTCTCCTGGTCGGAGGATCAGCGGCGATCATGAACATGCTGCCTTGGGCGGGACCGCTCGGGCGTACTGCGTCCGTCCTCGGCATGGACGTCACGGAACTTTGGCAGCCACTTATTCCGATACAGGTGATCGGCATGGTGCTGATGCTGGTTCTCGCCGTTCTTCTGGGTATGAGGGAACAGCGCCGCATTATCAAAAAGTATGGTTCTCTTGAACTGGCGGCCACAATCGATATGACCGCTGATGATGCTATTAATGACGAACAGGATACGGCAGAAGACGCCAACTCCCTCGCACGTCCGAAACTTCTCTGGATCAATGCAATCCTGGCAATCACCATCATCGCTCTGCTCATGTCGGGCATCATCCCGGCAGGCCTGGCCTTCATGATCGGTGTCGCCATCGCCCTGCCGATCAACTATCCGAACACCAAGGACCAGATGGACCGGATCCGCGCCCATGCGCCAAGCGCCCTGACGATGGCCTCCATCATTCTGGCAGCCGGATTGTTCCTCGGTATCCTGAACGGAACAGGCATGCTCAATGCCATCGCGACAGACGCGGTCAATATCCTGCCGGCTTCCGTCGCGCCTTACCTCCATATCATCATCGGGATTCTCGGCGTTCCATTCGACCTGCTCCTCAGCACGGACGCCTACTACTTCGGCCTGTTCCCGGTAGCCGAGCAGATTGCTGCGACGTATGGCGTACCATCGCTGTCCACCGCCTATGCGATGATCATCGGGAACATTGTCGGGACGTTCGTCAGCCCGCTTGCGCCGGCCGTCTGGCTGGCACTCGGACTCTCCGGCCTAGAGATGGGCAAGCACCTGCGCTATTCCCTCTTCTGGCTGTGGGGACTGGCCCTCGTCCTGCTGTTCATCGCTGTATTGATGGGCCTTATCCAAGTTTAATCAGACAAACCCGCCCCGGGTCCGGGGCGGGTTTTTGCTGCTTTTATCAGAACTGTACGCTGAAGCTTTTGAACCGGTGGGTGCCCGTGCCGAACCTGACGAGGTTCCGTTCCCGCAGCCCACCTGCTGCCGCTTTGACTTCTTGCAGAATCTCCGGGTCCAGCCCCAAGGTGTTGTGCGAACCGAAAATCCTGCTCACACCCGGAATATCCGCAATCCGCTCCAGTGAGCGGATCAGATCCTCGGGGCTCGTGGTCGGATAAAACGCGTAAACCGGCGTCCCGTCATATAGCAGGTCCCCCGTGAACAGATAGCCCTTCGTCTCATCATGGATCGTGACGTGGCCCGGCGAATGTCCGGGCGTATGATAGATTCTGAGTATCCTCCCGCCCAGATCAAAGGCATCCCCCTCTTTCAGGGTGCCGGCCGGAACGCCACGGAACGGACGATAGGCTTCCGGATCAAAACCGGACGGCGTCGGGATGGTGATGTCGCGGGTCATGTCTTTCCTGATCTGCTCATCAGTCCGCCCTTTGATTCCATTGACGATCCAGTCCAGCTCGTCCTCATGAACGTAGAACTTGTCAAACTGACCGTGGCTTCCGATATGATCCGCATGGACGTGGGTGGTCAGCACCTCGACCGGCAGATCGGTCAGCTGGTCGGTGATCGTCCGGATGTTGCCGATTCCAAGTCCGGTGTCAATCAGGATTGCTTTGTCCCGGCCGACCAGCAAAAATGAGTGCACTTTCTCCCAATGGCCATATTCGCTGATGGCATATGTATCGGAATCGATCTTCTGAACCGTGAACCAGTCATCCCGGATCATACTATCCCCCCCCTACCCGATAACCACCGGATTCCCCTGATTTTTCAAAGCAGCCAGGACACTCAGGGCGGCCAGATAGCTTGTTTTGGGGTTGCCCGGCATGGGCAGATTTTCGATGGTCGTCTTTATGTTTCCAAAACTTCCTTCGGCCTCGATTGTATGGGTGTTCCGTTCAACGGACGGGTCCGCGATGACCCTGACTCTCGTCTTTTCCGTTCCGATGCCGGCAAGAGACAGGGCGAGCGCGACGTTGACGTTTTTAGGAAACTCCCGGATCGCCTCGCCTGCAGGCCCATCAAACAGCCTCTTTTCTTCGCTGATCCCCTCAAGCCCGAGGGACGCGGGCGATTTTCTCGTAGTGATCATCACCTTTTCCAGTCCGCCCAGGGCATTTGCGGATTTCAGCAGATCCAGCCCCCCTACAGCACCCGACGGCAGGTGAACGGTGCGGCCATGATCTTTAGCGGTTTCCCTGACGTTTTCCAGAAATCCGCCGTCTGCAAATGCACCGACGCTGCTGACAATCAGGTCTTTTCCATTCTCCAGAACCGGAACCGAATAGGCGGCGGCCACTTCAACAGCGGCAGCCTCCACAACGATGTCAATGTCCGATTTGATGAACGAGTTAAAATCCCGATAAAAACGGGTCTGGTATGTTTCCGCAAGACCCTTCCCCGCCGCTTGGTTGCGGCCGAAGACGGCGGTGACGATTCCCGTGACCTGTTTTTCTTTATTAATGGACTTAAGCAGGTATTCCGCAATGTTTCCTGTACCCATGATGCCGATATTCAATGGAAATCCCTCCTTTCAGGTTCCCAAATCAGTTCCTGACCGCCTGCGCTTTCGAGAGAAGCGGCCGCCCATTGTCCCAGATGACATTGACCGGTATGCCGAAAAACTCGGACATGCGCTTTCCTGTGACGAGCTCATCAGTTTCCCCCGCATCGAAGACTTGTCCTTCCTTCAAAAGAAGGGTCTTGTTGAAGGCCGGCAGGATCTCCTCAATATGATGCGTGACATACAGGATCGTCGGCGCATCGGACCTTTCCGCGATCCGCCCGATTGATTCCAGCAATTCCTCGCGCGCAAGAAAATCGAGCCCGTTTGTCGGCTCATCCAGAATCAGCAGTTCCGGATCGGCCATAAGCGCCCTGCCGATCAGCACCCGCTGCTTTTCACCCTGCGACAGAGTTTCATAGTTTCGGTTGGCATATTCGAGGCAGCCGAGTTCCCTGAGGATGTCGATCCCCTTTTGGTCGATCTCCTCCGTTGTCTCCTCATACAGCCCGAATGATGCGTACGCGCCGCTCAGGACGACCTCATACGCATTGTCTCCCGGCTCCAGTTTCTGCTGGACCAATGAAGAGACAAAGCCGATCCGCTTCCTGAGCCGCTCTGAAAGATACGTCTTCCCGAACTCCATCCCGAGCACACGGATCGTTCCTGTAGACGGGAACAGATAGGCATTGATGAGCTCAAGGAGCGAGGTCTTGCCTGCACCGTTCAGCCCGTAAAGCACCCAGTGATCCCCTTTTTGGACTGTCCAATTGATGTCTTTTAGTATCCATTTCCCCTCCCGCTTGCGGGAGACATTTTCCATCTCGATAATCACGGCTTCACCTTCTTAATGTTCTGACTATATTGTACACCTGATTGTCCATAGGAAAAAGAGGCCCCTATCCGGAGCCTCTTTAAAATCATTCATTCAGATTCAGTGTTTTCCCTTTGACCATGAAGATGATGTTCTCTGCCATGTTCGTGACGTGGTCGCCGACCCGCTCGAGGTGGCGGCAGATAAAGGCCAGCTGGGTGATCTGGTTCACATGATCCGGGTTCCGGTGCATGTATCCCATGAGTTCCCGGATCAGCCGCCCGTATGCCTCATCGATCGCATCGTCTTCCTTGGCCAGCTCGAATGCGAGATCGATATCCTCCAGGTCATAGGCGTCGAATGCCTTCCGGAGCATGACCCGGACCGCGTCCGCCATCTTCGGAATGTCAACGATCGGTTTGATGAGCGGTTCATCTCCAATATGGAGGGTAGACTTGGCGATGTTCACCGCAAGGTCCCCGATGCGTTCCATGTCAGTCGAGATCTTGAGCGCGACAATGATCTTGCGGAGGTCGGTCGCGACAGGCTGTTGCTGGGTGATCAGCTGGATCACTTTTTGGTTGATTTCATCATCGAGCGCATTGATTTCGGCATCGTTCTGCTTCACCGCATTTGCGAGTGTCAGATTCTGCGTCTGCAGTGCGGACATCGAGTCCCCGAGCTGCCGCTCCGCGAGGTCCACCATGCGAAGCAAGGTGCCCTTGAGCTCTTCCAGTTCCGATTCAAACGTCTTCCTTACATTTCCCACTTTTCTCAACTTCGTGTCCCCCTTCTTAACCGAACCTGCCGGAGATGTAATCTTCGGTCCGCTGGTCGGCCGGGTTCTGGAAGATCTTATCCGTATCGTCAAACTCGATGACTTCCCCGTTCAGGAAGAATGCCGTCTTGTCCGAGATCCGTGCGGCCTGTTGCATATTGTGCGTAACGATGATGATCGAGTAGTTTTCTTTGAGTTCCTGGACGAGCTCCTCGACTTTCAGTGTGGAGATCGGGTCGAGTGCGGAAGTCGGTTCGTCCATAAGAATAACGTCCGGCTCAATCGCCAGCGCGCGGGCGATGCAGATCCGCTGCTGCTGGCCGCCCGAGAGCGAGTAGGCATTTGTATTCAAGCGGTCCTTGACCTCATCCCAGATCGCCGCGCCGCGAAGGCTCTGTTCGACAATCTCATCGAGGACCTTTTTGTTTTTGATGCCGTGGATGCGCGGGCCGTAAGCGATGTTGTCATAGATCGATTTCGGGAACGGGTTCGGCTTCTGGAATACCATGCCGACGCGTGTGCGGAGTTCTTCGACCGAATACTTCGCTTCGAAAATGTTGCGGCCGCGGTAGAGGATTTCCCCCGATGTGCGGACTCCGTCAACGAGTTCGACCATGCGGTTCAATGTCTTGATGTAGGTCGACTTCCCGCAGCCCGAAGGCCCGATGATCGCAGTCACTTCGTTTTCGCGGATCGGCAGGTCGATGTTCTTCAGTGCATGGTGGCTGCCATACCAGAGGTTCAGTTGTTTCGTATCATAAACGACCGGCTTTGCCGCTTCCCGGACTGGGGCTTCCAGCGGGCTCACGGCTGCTTGGGTCTCGTTTTCGGTTCGGTTCATAAGTTGTACCATTCCTTTTTTCCTCCCAGTTCTCAGTATCGCTTCTGGAATTTATTCCGGATCAGGACAGCAATCGAATTCATCAAAAGCAGGAACGCCATAAGAACAATGATGCCCGCTGAGGCAACTTGCTGGAAGTCAGCCTGCGGCCGCTTCGCCCAGTCGTAGATCTGCATCGGAAGCGCAGTGAACGTATCCATGACGCCGGACGGCAGAAACTGGATGATGACCGGCACACCGATGACGATGAGCGGTGCAGTTTCACCAATCGCGCGGGACAGGGCGAGAATGCTGCCCGTCAGGATGCCCGGGATTGCACTCGGAAGCACAACACGGACGATTGTCTGCCATTTTGTCGCACCCATCCCGTAGGATGCTTCACGCACGTGCTGGGGCACAGCGCGGATTGCTTCCTGCGCAGCCACGATGATGACCGGAAGGATGAGCAGGCTCATTGTGAAGCCTGCAGCCAGGATGCTGTTGCCGAGGGCGAGCGCCCGTACGAAGATTGTCAGGCCGAGAAGACCGAAGACGACGGACGGAACGCCGGCCAGGTTCGAGATGTTCATGCGGATAAAATCATTGACCCGATTTTTCTTGGCGTATTCCTCCAGGTAGATCGCCGTGCCGATACCGAGGAACATCGAAACCGGTGCGACGACAGCCATGAGCCAGAGCGATCCGACAAGTGCGGCCTTGATGCCGGCCTTCTCGGGGAATCGCGATGCGAAGTTCTGGAAAAAGTCCAGGGACAGGAAGCCGAGGCCCTGTGACAGGATTCTGTAGAACAGGATACCGAGCACAAGCAGTGCTACAAGCGTCGCCATGAAGAACAACGTTTTGAAAACCGTGTTTGTGATTTTCCGGCCGTCCATCCGTTTGGACACGGAAGCCGGATCGATAAAGCGTTTGTTAGCGCCGGGCTGCTGTTCGGTGATTCTCATATCAGTACGCCTCCCTGAATCGTTTCGTAATGCGGTTCGCCAGGAAGTTCATCAGGAGCGTGAAGAGGAACAGTGTGAAGCCGACCGCGTAGATCGAATAGTAGATCGGCGTGCCGTAGCCTGCGTCACCTGTGGAGACCTGCACGATATAAGCGGTCATTGTCTGGATGGAGCCCGTGAAGTCCGCATCGAAGCGCGGCGTCGAACCGCCTGCGAGCGATACGATCATCGTTTCTCCGATTGCGCGCGATGTTGCCAGAACGACAGATGCGAGGATTCCGGACAGGGCAGCAGGGAGGACAACCTTCATCGCGACCTCGAATTTCGTCGCGCCCATTGCAAGCGCCCCTTCCCGCATGGCGTTAGGCACGGCACTCATCGCATCTTCGGAAAGTGAAGCGATCATGGGGATGATCATAAATCCGACCACGATACCGGGGCTGAGGGCATTGAAGATCTTCAGGTCCGGAATGATCGTCTGCAGAACCGGAGTCACAAATGTCAGGGCGAAGAAGCCATAGACGATCGTCGGAACGCCCGCCAATACCTCAAGAACCGGCTTGATGATGCGGCGCGCGGTATCTGAAGCATATTCGCTCAGGTAGATCGCGGCTGCAAGGCCGATCGGCACTGCGACGACCACGGCAATCAGTGTGATCTTGAGCGTGCCTACAATCAGCGGCAGAATGCCGAATCTTGGCTCCTTATTGGAGAACGGCAGCCATTCCGTACCGAAGATGAACGACAGGATCGGCACTTGCCTGAAGAATGTCACCGTCTCGAAGATCAGTGTCGCGACAATTCCGATGGTCGTCAGCACAGAGACGCCAGCGATCATGAAGAGAATGATCGGGATGATTTTCTCGATGACTTTTTTTCGTTTGTTGTTTCCCGCTTTGGCGATAAGTTCCTGTACGGATGCCCGTTCCCGGGGTGTCGGATTTACCATCATTTACCTCCATTTATTTGGAAAGCAGAAAGAAATGAGCAGCGGATTGCCGCTCATTTTCCCTGCAGAGAGATTAAAGTCAGTTTAGTTTTTGAATTCTTCAAGCTTTGTAATCTGTTCGTCGGAAACTTCCTGTGGAAGGCTGACATAGCCGACTGCTTCAGCCATGTCACCGGCGTTTTCCAGTGCGAACTCAAAGAAATCATAAGTTGCTGCATCGTTCTGGAGCGATTCGTTGCTTACGTATGTGTAAAGCGGACGGGACAGCGGCGAGTATTCACCGGACTCGATCGTTTCGTTCGTTGGTTCTACACCATCGATTGCAACTGCTGTGATTGTGTCCTGGTTGGCCACGTAGTACGAGTATCCAAAGAAGCCGATTGCGTTCTTGTCACCCTGTACGCCCTGTACGAGGACGTTGTCGTCTTCAGAGAGTGTTGCGTCCTGGACCATGTCTTCTTCTTCAAGGATGACTTCGTTGAAGTAGTCATACGTACCGGAGTCTGTACCAGGGGAGTAGAAGACGATTTCTTCTTCAGGCCATTCCGGATTGATGTCGGACCATTTCTTGGTTGTACCGTCTTCAACCCAGATCTTTTTCAGGTCTTCAACCGTCAGTTCCGTTGCCCAGTCGTTCTCAGAGTTGACGACCACTGTCAGGCCATCATAAGCGAGAAGGAATTCAGTGTAGTCGACGCCTGCTTCTTCAAGCTTCTGCTTTTCTTCGTCTTTGATCTCACGGGATGCGTTCGAGAAGTCAGTCTCGCCTGCGATGAATTTCTCCATTCCGCCACCCGTACCGGATACACCGACGGTTACCTGGACGTCAGTTCCGCTTGCTGCATATTCTTCGACGAGGGCTTCCATGACCGGCGCGACTGTACTCGAGCCATCACCGGAAACTTGGCCTTCAACTGCTTCTTCAGAAGACTGATCTGCAGATTCGCTTGCCGTGCCGCTTTCAGCTGCCTGTTCTTCAGTTGCTTCATCTGTTGCTGCATCTTCTTCTGCGTCGCTTCCGCATGCGCCAAGCAGCAGAGCTGATGAGACGACAGTGAGTCCGAGATAGTGTTTCCAGCTTTTCATGTAAATGTTCCCCCTGTTAATCGTAGTCGTTTTGTTTACAGTCCCTACTTTATCAGCGGGTTATTGAGGGGAAATGAATAGACTGTAAAGGATTTGTTAAGGTGAAAATGAAGAGGATTTACAAAGTTAACAGAGTGCGAGGAAAGACGGCATGACGGCGTTCCGGGAATCCGGCCGATATTCGTTCTATGCCCTTAGAAGGGCCGTAATAGAGAATGAATAAGACTATCGAATTAGGAATCCGGTTTTGCATAACAGGAAATATGGATGAGGAGGAATAGGGAGAATCGCGGTCAGAAAGTCGTATATTCATGGAATTGAATACAGGTCTATGAGACTGATTCGACCTCCTATTTGAAGCCATTATAGAAAAAAGACTGATCAGCTTTGCAATCAGTCTTTTTTCATCAATATCAGAATGCCGCAGTCCATCCGCCGTCCGCGACGATGACCGTGCCGTTGACGAAGCTGGATTCATCAGAGGCGAGGAAGAGGGCGACACGGGCAATCTCATCCGGCCGGCCGATGCGCGGCATGACTTCCTGAACCGCCTTGGTGCGTGAAGCACCGAACTCATTGAAGCCCTGCATCGAGGAAGCGATGTTTGTCGCCACGCCGCCCGGTGCGATGGCGTTGCAGCGGATGCCTTTCTCCGCATACATATAACCGGTGTTCTTCGTTAGGCCGACAACCGCGTGCTTGGATGCCCCGTAGGCAGCTCCGGCGTGTGCACCGTTCAGGCCGCCCGTCGAGGCGATGTTGATGATGACACCCCACTCTTTTTCGAGGAAGATAGGGATCGCCTTGCGCATAGCCCGCATGACACCTTTTGTGTTCACGTCGAAGATCATATCCCAGCGCTCGTCCTGAATGTCGCCGACCGCTTCAAATCCGTCCATGATGCCAGCGTTGTTGACGAGGATGTCCAGCGTTCCGTATTCGGAAACGGCCGCATCGATCATGGCGTCTACGTCTTCCTGGTTGGCTACGTTCGCGCTCACCGCTTTTGCTGTGCCACCCTGAGCGATGATGCCTTCCGTGACCGCCTCTGCACCTTCCAGATTCAGATCCGCCACGATGACTTTCGCGCCTTCCCTGGCATACAGTTCTGCAATTGATTTCCCCATGCCGGATGCCGCTCCCGTTACGACCGCCACTTTGTTTTCAAGTTTCATATTTGTCCCCTCCACTTCTTATCCTTCTGACTCTCTCTTCATTATAGCGACCCTTTTTTTATAAAGTCATTTTAAACATGCTCCCTCCAAACTGACCCCTTCCAGTTACACAAAATTGAACCTTTTCATAAGCCAGCAATCCGGTATGATAAATCATATCTTTCAGAAAAGAAGGGGTCATCATGCAGAAAACACATCCGGTTTCCGTCACACGGAACAAAACATACGATATGATCATCTCCGGCATGCTCATTGCGCTTGTCTTTACCGCAACGCTGCTGCTCAACATCAAGCTTCCAATCACCGCGAACGGCGGGCTCGTCCATCTCGGCACGGCCATGCTATTCATTTCTTCCATTCTGTTTGGTCCAAAAAAGGGCGCGATCGCAGGCGGCGTCGGGATGGGACTCTTCGACCTCGTCTCCGGCTGGACGCTGTGGGCTCCGTTCACACTGCTTACGCGTGGCCTGCAGGGCTACATCGTCGGGAAAATTGCATGGTCCGGCGGCCGTGAAGGCAAAAGCCCGGTCTTCAATACGATTGCAGCGATTGTCTCGCTGCCGTTCATGCTGGCGGGCTACTACCTGTGTGAAGCCGTCCTGTTCAGCAACTGGATCATTCCGGCTGCCTCGATCCCGGGCAACATCACCCAGAACGTTGTCGGCCTGATCGTTGCGATTCCGGTGTGTATCGCACTCAAGAAAGTCCCGGCTTTTAAATAACAAAAAGCGCTGTTCCATGCGGAACAGCGCTTTTTCTATGATCAGTTATGGACAGCTTCTTTTTCGTTTTCATTCAGGCCGAGCACTTCGGCCGTTTCCGAATGGACTTTCTCGAACACTTCCGGATTCTCCGAGAGTGAAATGCCGTAGGAAGGAACCATTTCCTTGATCTTCGGTTCCCATTCGCCGTACTGCTCAGGGAAGCAGCGCTCGAGGATTTCGAGCATGACATGGACCGCGGTGGATGCACCCGGGGATGCGCCAAGAAGCGCCGCGACCGATCCATCCTGTGCCGTTACGACTTCTGTTCCGAACTGAAGTGTGCCCTTGCCGCCTTGCTCGGTGTCTTTGATAACCTGGACACGCTGGCCGGCGATGACAACATCCCAATCCTCGCTTTTCGCGTTGGGAATGAACTCACGCAACACATCGATGCGCTGTTCCTGGTTCAGCATGAGCTGCTCAATCAGGTACTTCGTCAGCTTCAGTTCTTTCGCGCCTGCGGACAGCATCGTCAGCAGGTTGTTCGGCTTCACGGACTTGACGAGGTCAAGATAGGAACCTGTCTTCAGGAACTTCGGCGAGAAGCCTGCGTAAGGCCCGAAGAGAAGGGAGCGCTTGCCGTCGATATAGCGGGTGTCAAGGTGAGGCACAGACATCGGCGGCGCGCCGACCTTGGCCTTGCCGTATACTTTCGAGCGGTGCTGCTCGATGACTTCTGGATTGTTGCAGACGAGGAACAGTCCGCTTACAGGGAAGCCGCCGATATGCTTGGATTCAGGAATGCCTGTTTTTTGGAGCAGGTGAAGACTGCCGCCGCCCGCGCCGATAAAGACGAACTTCGCAGTGTGGTACTCCAGCTTGTTGCCATCGAGGTCACGGACCTTTACTTCCCATTTGTCGCCGGAACGGCGGATATCCTCGACACTGTGGCGGTAATCGACCGATACTTCCTGGCGCTGCAGGTGATCGATAAGGACACGTGTCAGTTCGCCGAAGTTAACGTCTGTGCCGGAGTCGATTTTCGTTGCCGCAATCGGCTCGTTGACATCGCGGCCTTCCATCATCAGAGGAATCCATTCCTTCAGCGTCTCCGGAGAGTCGCTGAATTCCATTCCCCCGAACAGCGGATTGCCGGACAACGCTTCATAACGCTTTTTCAGGAAAGACACATTGTCCTCGCCTTCTACAAAGCTGATATGCGGAAGCGGCATGATGAACTTCTCAGGATCCTGGATCAGATTGTTCTTGACCAGGTGTGCCCAGAACTGACGGGAAAGCTGGAACTGCTCGTTGACGCGGACCGCTTTCTTCGTCTCGACTGTACCGTCTTCTTTCTGGGGCGTATAGTTCAGCTCGCACAGGGCAGAGTGGCCTGTGCCTGCGTTGTTCCATTCATTGGAGCTTTCTTCCCCCGGTTTATCCAGTTTCTCAAACACCTTGATCTTCATGTCCGGCGAGAGCTCTTTCAGCAAGGATCCCAAAGTCGCGCTCATGATACCGGCACCGATCAAAATCACATCTGTCTGCTTTTGCATGCTGCTCATGACAACCTTCCTTATCCCCTGGATTTATAATTTAATAACAGAGCTCCTGCTCCGGTGACCAACAGGCACCGGCCGGGAACACATTTAGGTTTATTCTCAATCTTCATTATAACATAGTTCGACAATTGACTTTCCTATTTACTGCCGATTGCATACAGTACAATTATACCTTTTTTGTGTGTCAAATCAGGCCTCTCGGGCTGAACAAGGAACACACCGCCTGAAATAGCATTCAACTGTACAGAATAGAAAAGGCTTTCATCCGCATGATACGGATGAAAGCCGATGAGATCGCATTAACGCGGACGCACCCTACATTCTGCGCGAAGCCAAGCAGTGTTGATGATAACAATCAATCGTTGTTACGGTTGTCCTTTTTTAACTCACTGTCCCGCTCTTTACTGAAATCGGGCTCCTCACCGAATTCTGTGCGCAAATCCTGATTGGAGATTCTCGATGGCCGGTCAATGTTATCCATGGTGTCCATCTCTTCGCTCGGCTTAAACAACAGACCGATACAGATCAGGGCACTGATCCCGACAAGACCATAAACGACTCTCGATAAGAATGCATCTTGACCGCCAAACAAGCTTGCAACTAAATCAAACTGAAACAACCCAATCAATCCCCAGTTTATGCCGCCGATAATGAGGAGAGCCAGCGCAATCCGTGAAAGCATGCTCATACTTTAAATCCTCCTTCCTGATTCGTATTTATCCTTTACCGAAACCCATTTTTAATACATATTTAATCGTGAAGAGAGGTACTCAAATGATTTGAACTGGTCCACTTGCGAGCCGTTTCTCAGGACGGCTCTATAATCAAAATTTGTGATTCACCCGTAAAACAACGTATAGTAAGCATCAAACCAAACAATCCTCTGATAAAGGATGTGCACACATGCGGATCAATAAATACATCAGTGAATCGGGAAAAACATCCAGACGGGGTGCCGATAGGCTCATTGAAGAAGGACGGGTGACGATCAACGGCAAACGTGTCTCGATCGGCACCCAAGTCGAACCCGGTGATGATGTCCGGGTGGACGGGAACCCTGTCCGTGTAGCAAGAAACAATGTCTATCTTGCCCTGAATAAACCGGTAGGCATTACGAGTACAACTGAAAAGAGTGTTAAAGGAAATATTGTCGATCTGGTCAACCATCCATTAAGAGTGTTTAATATCGGTCGCCTTGATAAAGATTCGGAGGGCCTGATTCTTCTTACGAATGATGGCGATATCGTCAATGAAATCCTCCGCTCCGAAAACAGGCATGAAAAAGAATACATCGTTTCAGTAGATAAACCGATCAACCCTGAATTCCTGAAGAACATGGAAGAGGGCGTCAAGATACTGGGGACCAAAACACTTCCGTGCAAAACGGAACAATTATCAAAATACGATTTCAAAATCATTTTGACACAAGGGCTGAACCGTCAGATCCGCCGCATGTGCGAGGCGTTGGGATATGAAGTGTACCGGCTGCAGAGAATCCGGATCATGAATATCCATCTGGGCAACCTTCCTCCCGGACAATGGAGAGACCTGTCCAAAAAAGAAAAGACGGCATTATTCAGAGAGCTGGATTACGAGCCGAAAGAATGGTAATGGCATAGAACATAAAATGATCATCGGATTCTTGTCCAGTCAAAGGGACAGATCCGATGATCATTTTATTTTTTTGCGCCTTTAGATTTCCGCTGCGGGCCCTCGCTACCGCGGGCGTTGCCTCAGCCTCCTCGAGCTCCGCTCTGCGGGGTCTTCGGTTAACGCTTTTCCTGCAGGTGTCTCAGGCCCTCCGCTACAATCGGGCGAAAGCCCAGTGAACAAAGCTGGAACAGTCGAATCTGCCCCTTGCGATATCACTCTGGTTTCTCCCTCCGCCGAAAATGTATTGGGAGTTGCCGATCCATTTTTGACCGACATCCACCACTTCAACTCCGCTAAGCCCTTCCGTTCCTCCAATGGCCACGTAGCCCTTTACATAGGAATCTGCAAAGCCCATTACTTCTTCTACATACCAATCCGCATGATTATAGGCGAAGACTGCATCACGGATCCGGCCTTCCGAGGCGCCATTCGCAGCCAGGTACTTGGCTGCTGCAAAAACTGCATCCTCCAGATTATTCGGATCAGCCTTTCCATCGCCGTCACCATCGACTCCGTAACCGCCCTATCGCGCTATAGCAGCGCTACTGGTCAACTCAGATTGTGAAATATCTCCCTTCCCTAATCCCGAACATGTCGGATGCGACCAACCGACCCAGGTACACGGCATGAACTGCATATGCCCGGTAGCCCCTACGGGAGAGATCATCGGCTCAATTGTCGAGAATCGGGTTTCCACCCGATGATGGGCCGAAAGAAGGTTCCATGGCACTCCGTACTCTTCCTGTGTTGCTTCATAAACCGGAATGAACACTCCGTAATCTTAGGGGGTTAATCCTCTGGTACAACCATAACGCCCCATCCGTCTGATTGACCGTCAAAAGGTGTGGCGAGCTGATGAAGGCGTTCCTGAATCTCCACAATCGTGTCGTAGTCGAGATGCGTTACAACAAAGGCATAGCAACTCCACTCACCTTCATCCTCTTCTATTTCGGCCGTAAAACCTTCTCTTTTGAGCGCTTTTAGGATTTTCTTTGCGCTTCGCTTGTCGGGACAGGATATTGCAAAATCTAGGGGCTGAGGAATGCTAAAATCAATACCTTCGTCCTTTAACATTTGCAAAACCAGTCCATCGTCATCATTTGGAAACACCTGAAATCCCTCCATTCTTTTCTTTAAGCAGTCGTTCCATCTCATCACTTTTCACGTTGTAATGCCGTTTATCGAGATAGCCCGCATAACGAAGGGTCGGGTGTTCAAGAAGTGGTGTCATGTCTCCGTTCAGTACATCCGTGTCCACGAAGACGAACTTCTCAAGTTTAGGAAAGTGTTTTAAAAAATCCAGGCTCTCAAGTGGGCTGATTCCTACAAGGCTCAATGTTTTTAGTTCCTTCATCTGAAATAGCTCTTCGTCCACTTTGAGTTTCCTGGCGTATTGGATAATTAATACCTCAAGATGATTGGAAAGATCACTGATACCTTCGAATGATTGTAGGTTCCGATTTCGCCAAAGGCCAAGCCGTTTCAATGAGTGACATCCTTTAAAATCATTAAATTCTGTGACATTTGTAAGGACTAGTTCCAAGCTAAGCAGATTTTCAAACTGATTAAATTTAAAAAAGTTACTGGATTTGTTTTCTTTCTTTTTATAAGAATAAAGATGTATATATTTAATTCCCTCAAAATTCGGATGATATGCTTTCTCAGCATTCAAATCTGCACCATAGAAAATTTCACTTGGAATATCTGCATTAATCAGGGTTAAGTCTTGCCACATTCAACTCACTCCAACGTATTTTAATATCTACCATAATCCCTTTTGTGATATTTTCTCCCTGGACTATTAATTTGGTTATATAGTTTGTGCCTGTTTGATTTTTTGTTTCTTGCCACATTTGAATAGAAACCATTTTTTTCATTAATTTATATTCTCTTATGAAAGCTTGTCTTGAATTTTTAGCTGGTCTCCATGCAATGGTATTAATTTTCGCGCCGTCTTTCTTTTGATGTTGCTTTGCGGACTTTCTCGCTCTTTTCAAGCTTCCCTTCCCAATGTATTTATAACCGTTACTATAGGAGATTACATAGGTACCTGTCTTATTGGTAACCTTAGTAAGACCCTTAACCTTCTTATAGGTCTTGTAAGCTTTATATACTCGATAGCCTGCAATTGCTATAGGAATAAACTGTGCAAAATGCCCATCTGGATCAATTTTCGTGACCGGGTTCCCATCCGCATAGGTATAGCCGTTCATCGTAGCAGGGTCATCTTCGTCTCCTGGATCAGGATCACGAGAAACGAAACGGGAAGTGGCTGGATCGTAGTATCGGGCTTGCAGGTAGTAGAGCTTCATTTCCGTATCATACACGTAGCCGGCATAGCGGATTGGCTGGCCTTTCACGCGCGAGTCGGATGGCTCAGGAGAGACCAGGTTGCCCCACGGGTCATAATCGTACTCGGCGACTGTGTTCCCTGCCTTGTCAAGAAGACGAACAACGTCGCCCCGGTGGTTTGTGACGGCTTCGAAGGTCTCCCCTGCCGCGTTCGTCACCTGGATGAGCTTGCTGGCATTCCAAGTGAAGGCCCAAACGGTGCGTCCGCTAGAGTCTGTGATGCGGACGAGCTGTGATCCGTCATAGTGATAACGGTGGATCGTACTTCCTACGATCTTTGTCTTCCTGAGGCCGTCCGGATGATACGTGTAGCGGACCTGACTTCCAGTGGCCTGGTCGGTCGAGGATACGAGTTGGCCAAGGCCGTCCCATGTATAGGTAAGTCGTCCGTCGTCCAACAGGTTGCCTTCCGAGTCATAGGTGAAGCCAGCCACTTCGTTCGCTGTGTTGAAGGACAGGGTGCGGCCTTGCGGATTCTCCAGATTGCCCGCAATGTCGTAGCGGTAGGAAGTCTCCTTTGAACCATTGTGCCACTTCACAAGCCGATTGTACTCGTCATACGTGTACCGGTGGGTCTTGTTGCCTGCTGCGTATGAAATGACTTGTCCGCTTCGGTCATAGCTGTAGCGATATTGGACAGAGGACTGGCCAAGAACCGTCTGGGCGGTGAGCTGCCCGTCTTCATCAAATTCGTGAAGCTGGACAACATTCGGACTTTCCTGCCGGACCGGCTGGCTTCTCTCATTGAAGAAGTAGTTGTATGCTGTGTTGTCCGGCGCAGTCAGCGTCGTCAGACGCTGACTGCCGTCGTAGGCATAGCGCGTTGTAAAGACGCTGGTGCCAAGTGTTTCCTTAAAGCTGGTCCTCAGCCCGTTCGCCGGATTGCTCGACGCTGTTTCATAGATGTTTTCGATTGTATACCCCGGCGACACGGCTTTGGTCAAGCGCTGGCTTGAATCATAGTCGAATGTATAGGTGCCGTCGGCCGGCGTCAAGATGGACTTCAGAAGATTGTTTTTGAAATAAGTCTTGTCATAAAGCTTCGCGCCGTTGACAGATTTGGTCACTTCGTTATTTTTTGCATCATAGCCGAATGTCACCGTGGAAGAGACTGTGGTGTTTTGGCCACGCTCGATTTTTGTGACATTGGCTTCGCCATCGTATTCGTATCTATAGAACTTCCCGAGCGGGTCCGTCTCTCGCTCTACCTCATTAATGGCATTATAGGAGAACGATGTTTTGTTGCCGCGAGGATCAATCCTTGAGAGCAGATTGCCTTGCTTGTCATAGGAATAGGTCGTCTGGATGCCTTTCGTCGGGCCCAGGCTGACCGAAGTGACCCGGTTCATCGGGTCGTATTGACGATCTTTCACCCGGTTTTCCGCATCGGTGACTTTCGTCTCGTTGCCGTTTGCGTCGTAGACATAGGTGGTCGTGTTGCCGAAAGCATCTGTCTCCGATGTCATGTTGACGCCATTTGCATCGTATGTCTTCCCTACGGAAGAGCCGGTCGGCTCGACTTTGATGTTGTCAAAATAGGCATATCCGGAGGTCTTGCTGTAGATGGCATAGATTTTGGCCTGTTTAAAGTCTTTCGGTGCACGGATCGTATTTTTGGCGAACTGCCACTTGTTGTGGGCATGGCTGCCGCTCATGAACGGAAGGTCGAACGAAGCAGAAGTTCCGTCGGTATAAGTGAGCCAGAGCCGGAGCTTCAGATCCCCTGCGGCCGCGGCACTTGTCGTGTTCGCCCAGCCGGAGAATGTAATCGGATCATTTTGCTTCCCCTTCACTTCGACATACTGGCCCGCATAACGCTGGGTTCCATTGCCGGTAACACGCACACTGGAAGCGCCCGACTGTTTGACGACAGTACTTGGACCGTCTCCTGTCCCTAAGTTATTCAAGGTCCAGCCGTCTAAGGAAGCAGAAGCCCCTGCTTCAAAACCGGTGTTTTCATTGGCGGAGTATTCCGGCAGTGTCGTGCCGTAAACTGCCTGAACCCCATCAAACAGTGCCGTACCCTGGCCCTTTGCCAGCAAGTCCACACGAACCGCTGCAGTCCCTGCCGGTAAAGTGACGGTCTTGGACAGTTCTGTCCAATCAGTTGTCCCAGTCAGCGGGGCGCTCATCTCCTGATAGATGGAACCGTCAGTGTTTTTAAGGTTGACATTGGCACTATCCAGCGGATAAATCCGGATACGGGCGCCTTCACCTGTCAGATTAATCGTCTTCACACGAGCTGAGACAGTGTAGATCCGCTGGGATTCTGCAGGGTCTACCTTGAATTGCTGTCTAAAGTAACCCGCATCTCCGGTTCCGGACAAGCTGATTTGCGCAGCTTTCTGGCCGAACTTACTGTCGGTTGACAATGTGTGGCTGCCCGCATTGGACGCTGAAAAACGTATCCATCCGGAAGGCAGCCCGGAAGCATCGGCAGTTTCAAACTGGCTGTTGGCCAGCCGGTTATAAATGTCGCGGGTTGGGCTAACGCTCCGGGTAACGTTGCCGAACTTGTCATACTGGCTATAATCGGTCAGGTTAAAGTTGGTTGTGCTGGAGATCAGATTGCTGACGGCATCGTATATATTGTTTTCGAAGATACCGCTGGACTCCTTCGAACTGACCACATTGTTTTTGGCATCAATTGTCTGGGTAAACGATTGGTTGCCGGTTGTGGAAGCACCGGTGACATTTCCCTTGCTGTCGTATTGAGTGATGGTTGTGGCCGTCGCAGCGGCACCCGTGTCTTTATCCGGCTCATATTCCTTTTCAAGCAGGTTGTTTTTCCACTCATACTTAGTGGTGCTCTGATTGGCTCCGCCGGCATTTTCAATGATCTGCGTCACATTGACTGTGCGGGCTTCCGGAATTGAATACGTATACTCCGTCTTATTCCCTTTTGAATCCACATAGGTGGTTTTTTGGTTTGCATAAATCAGCTGTGAATAGATGGATGAGCTTCTCGGGTCAATCAGTTTGGTGACCCGGTTATTTACTTTGTCATATTCGATCTTGCCGGTGTTCCCGTTGGCATCCTTAACAGAAGTCAGGCGGGCAGTCGTCGGATCATAGCCGAATTCGACTGTTTTCTCGGCAGTCGTTCCGACCGCAAATGTGATCTTTTGAAGGACTGGCTGATTGTTGACGGTTGCGTAAGCAAACTTTACCGGAGTGTTTTTGAAATCCTTAACTGTATCCAGCCGGCCGTTGACATCATAAGTCAGTTCGATGCTTCGCACCGAGGCGCCTGTCTTCTCAGTGATTTTTGTAATGCGTGTTGAGGAGCCATCGAATGTATAAAGCACCTGGTTCCCTTTTTCGTCTTTGATCTCATAAAGACGGCCCGAATGATCGAAGTACCTCACTGTTTCGGATGTATCACGCAGTTCATAGCCCGAAGACGTCCGGATCAGTTCGTCTACAATGTATTCCATTGTGACATTTGGAAATACTTCTTCCGCCGTCAATTGATTCTCTTCAATAACCGGGAGGACTTCCTGCGGTTCACTAAATTGTTTTTCATCTATTTCTTCGGTAACAAGCGACAATTCCATTACATGCCCGCTTGTTTCATAGGTCATCCAAAAAAGAACGGACTGCATTATTCAGAGAGCTGGATTACGAGCCGAAAGAATGGTAATGGCGTAATAAACAAAATGATCATCGGATCCTTGTCCAGTCAAAGGGACAAATCCGATGATCATTTCTTTTGGCCGCCTGCCTTTACTCCCCGTGCTGGCGATCCAAAGCTTGGTATTCCTTCATATACGGGCCATCATCCGCTACGGCTGAATGATACAGCGCTTTGATGGCCAAGTTTTTCTCCAGGCCCATTTCAACTTTGATCTTCTTTAGTTCATCATGCAAATCGCGGTGCTGGTTGATCAGTTTTGTCATGACGGTTTTGCTGTATCGCATCTCATCACATCCTTTTTAATTGCCTATTTGTTAAAGCTCATCATGGGTGAACTGGGCAGGCAGTATTCAATTCGATCAAGCAGGATCTGCCCATTTTAGTCTGGCAGCTACATCTTTTATAATTAAAAGTCTCATGAGCAATGTCATGAGACTTTTAATTTACCTTATTTATTCATCCCCGTCATACACAGCTACTAAACGGCCTTGTACTTCTCCGGCTTTTAGTTTCTCAATGCCTTCAGGGATATCCTCAAATTTAATCTTCGTGAGTTTTGGATTCAGTTTGCCTGCAGCCATCAATTCATAAATATCCGCGATATCCTGAGGTGTCCCGCCCACATTCGCCAGCAATCTCTTGGCACCTGTGATAAATGAAGTCGTGTTGATTGTAGTTTCCAGTTTCCCCATACCTACCAACACAACCGTTCCACCTGGTTTGACTACCTCCAGTGCATCTGAAGTGGTCACTCCAAATCCTGCATAGTCCACAATCAGGTCAAGGTCTTTGTCTGCCAGATCTTTAATATCGGATACCACTTCTACAGCCCCGATTTCCTTGGCCAGTTCACGTGCTTTTTCACTCACATCTGCAGCGTAAATATTCTTGATTCCTTTGGCTATAGCCGCCTGCAGTGCAATTTGACCCAGTCCGCCAATACCAATCAAGGCAATGTTCATGCCTGGTTTTGCTTGTCCTACATTAAACAAAGCGGAGTATGAAGTCATTCCCGCATCCGTCGCTGAAGCAGCCATTTCCATGGAAAGTTCATCTGGAACACGGACTAAATCTTCTGCAGGCGCATGAATCTTGGTCCCGAAACCACCATCATAAACATATCCTGGAGCTGTTCCAGATGGCCCGGTCGGGCATATGGCGACACGATCCCCTACCTTAAAATCAGTCACACCTTCGCCTACTTCAGATATGACGCCGGCATTCTCATGGCCCATAATGACTGGTGCATCCATCAATGCCATCCAGCCCTCATCCTCTAGAGACCCGACATCAGAATGGCATAAACCTACTGCCTTCGTATCAATCACTACACGTCCTGGAGCCGCCTTGGGATCTTCTAGTTCTACGAGTTGAAGTGGTTCATGTGTTTTAGTGAATTGCCAACCTTTCATGATCTCTCCACCTTTTTATATTGTCTTTAATTCAAACTAAATATAGCAGTGTCATGATTTATGAGTCAACGCTTACGTCTTAGGCTTGATTTTCATGAAATCGCAATTATTTATGGTATGGCTCATTCTTCATAATCCGGAATGCTCTATAGACCTGCTCCATCAGCACCAGTTTCATCAGCTGGTGGGGGAAGGTCATTTTGGAGAAGCTGAGCTTATCGTCGGCACGCTTGAGGACTTCATCATGCAGGCCGAGGGAGCCGCCAATGATAAATATGACTTTGCTCTTGCCGTAGGTCATGAGGGATTCAAGGTTTGCCGCAAGCTCTTCCGATGAGCGTTGCTTTCCTTCGATGGCGAGTGCGATGACATGCGCATCCGCAGGGATCTTCGACAGGATCCGTTCTCCCTCTTTTTTCTTCACCATTTCCATCTCCGCGTCACTCAGCTGCTCGGGTGCTTTTTCGTCCGGTACTTCAGCCAACTGGATTTTCGCATAGGAACGCAGCCGTTTTTCATACTCTTCGATACCCATTTTAAGATACTTTTCTTTGAGCTTTCCGACTGTAACAATTGTAATATTCACAGCTTGTCCACCTTTATCAAATCGGTTGTACACAGGAATTATGCACATATCCACAGCTGAAATCAAGATATGGGGGGCGACTGCATGTTCGATACCACATATACTGCAGCCTGTTGGCAAAAATCACAGGATGTGGATAACTCCTCTCCTTTGTTCATGGTTTCCATGATCGGGAATGCTTCCGTTTCGGCAGTGACTTCGTCCAAAGCCCGGTATACATGGGTTTCGCAAGCTTTTTTTGTGACCGTTTCCATTTAAAATCCTCCTTTCACCCTCCAGAAAGTTATAAACATTTGCATATAGTTATCCACATTAGTGGACAATTGCAATTATTCCTCCAAAAAACACAGGCAGCCGGTTGAAATCTTCCCGAGCTGCCCCTTGTGGATAGTTATATTTGTAACACTAGACCAAAATTTCAGTTATTTAGTTGCAAGTTGCTAGAAATTGATCTCGATATCCTTTGCTTCTCCGCCCCTGTAGACCTCGAGCTCAACCGTGTCTCCCTGTTTCACCTCATTATACAAGTACTTCCTCAAATCGATCAAATTCGCGATGCGTTCACCGTCCATCGCCGTGATCACATCATATTGGCGGAGTCCCGCTTCCTGTGCCGGGGAGCCTTGCATCACCTGGTCGACGACGACGCCTTCCGTCACATCTTCCGGAAGGTTCAGTTCCTGTTGCTGATAAACAGCCGGGATATCCATCAGATCAAACAGGGTGACACCCATCTGAGGACGGCGGACCTCTCCGTGCTGTTCCAGGTCCTCGATGATCGGCACCGCGGAATTGATCGGGATGGCCAGGCCAATCCCTTCGACCGATGCTTCCGCAATCTTCATCGAGTTGATTCCGATCAGTTGGCCGTTCAGGTCGACAAGCGCGCCACCGGAGTTGCCCGGGTTGATGGCGGCGTCTGTCTGAAGGACTTCGGCGTTCCAGTCTACCGACTGGTCACCATTCAGATCAACCGGAATGGACCGCTCCTTTCCTGAGATGACGCCGACTGTCACCGAACCGGAAAAGCCCAGGCCAAGCGGGTTCCCGATGGCGATTGCAGTCTGTCCGCGCTTCAGCTTATCGGAATCACCGAATTCGATCACATCCTGAACGGCGGCATCTTCCATTTCGACAACTGCCAGATCGGTCCAAATATCCGCTCCAAGCAGCCTGGCGGCAACTTTTGTGCCATCTTCAAGTGTGATTTCAATCTGTGACGCTCCCTCGACAACATGATTGTTCGTCACGACATACGCTTTGCCGCCTTCCTTCTTATAGATGACCCCGGAACCGACTCCGGCCGGGACCGTTTCTTCGGAGCCTGTCCAGTAATTCCCCGCTGTCTGGAGATTGGTCACCCCGACAACAGCGGCGGATGCCTCCTCGACTGCCCCGACGATGCCATCCTGCAGTTTAAGCGCCGTGTCGGGCGCCGCGTTGCCATTTCCGCTTCCGTCTCCTTCTGCCGACTCTGTATCCGCTACGGTATTAATATTGTTTTCTTCGCCATCCGCTTTCTGTTCGGGAGCAAGACAGCCCTGCAGGAGCAGAGCCGCCGACAGGATGCCTGCCGTACCCGCAAAACGCAGTCTCCGCCTTCCCGGTTCCATAGTCGTCATCCGATTCATCCTCTCTTATCACATATACGGTTAATCTACCCGATTGGAGGAAATCGAACACAGCAGGATCAGATACGTCTGACGAACACAAAAAACCCGCCCCATAACGGGACGGATCCGATTCAGACCATGACCAGTTCGGTCGGTGCTTCGGCATCGGTGTCATACAGATGCACGAATTCGCCGGGCCGGATGCCGCAGGTTTCAAGCGTCTGCGCCACACTCATTCTTGCCAGGTCCTTCATATTATTGTCCTTCGACAAGTGGGAAAGGTAGATGCGTGTCTCTTTCTGCTCCACGACCTCGCTCATGGCGACCGCGGCATCCTCATTGGACACGTGGCCGACATCGCTCAGGATACGCCGCTTCACATTCCATGGATAGCGCCCCATCTGGAGCATACCGACGTCGTGGTTGCTCTCAAAGACGAAAGCGTCAGAACCGGAGATCCAGCCTTTCATCCGGTCGCTCACGTAGCCTGTATCTGTGATGAGGGCAAGCTTTCGGCCGCCGTCATGAAACACATAAAACATCGGGTCCGCTGCATCATGTGAAACCGCGAACGACTGGATGTCGAGGCTGCCGAATGACTTGACCGTTTCCATGTCAAACATGAAACGCTGATCGGACGGAATTTCGCCTACCAGGCCGTCCATCGCTTTCCATGTCTTTTCGTTGGCGTACACAGGCACGCCGTACTTTCTGGCAGCCACACCCAGGCCCCTGATATGGTCGCTGTGTTCATGGGTGACGAAGATGCCGTCGATCTGTTTCATGCTGCGGCCGATTCCCCCGAGGAGTCCCTCGAGCTTTTTGGCGCTCAGCCCCGCATCCACAAGAAAGGCATGTTCGTCATTTTCTATATAAATGGAATTTCCTGTACTGCCGCTGGCCAATACACTGAATCTCACGTTTCGGCCTCCTACTGTTCTTCTTTGATGACTGGTTCGGAAAGTTTATCGAGAACCTTGCCGTCCACTGCGTTGACGAAGTGGTCAGCCGATGTGCCATCTTCCAATTCTATATGAATATGCCAGGTCGGTGCAAACACCTGTGTCTGGGTAAGCTGGACAATCGGCGAGTAGCCTAATTCCACATCGGTGATATTGGAACCGGGTTTCAGGACACCGGACGACCGGTACAGCGCATTGATCGCCTGAATTGGCGAATAAAGATCTTTCTCCACATCAAACTCCACCAGATTGTGGACCATCGTCTGCTCGTAGCCGGTGGCTTCCCGGTCTTCGTTCCACTGTACAATCAGTGTCGAATTTTCATTGTAATAGATTGTGCTGCCGTCATACTTCTGGAAGAAAGTCGCTGTCCGCTTTTCCTGATCAATTTCCCAAAGTGTATAGTCCTCGCCCTGCGGCACGTACTTCTCCAGGAAATCTTTAAAGCTCAGCTTGCCGTCGCCGTCCTCCAGACTGAAAGGCTCGTCCAGCTCGGAAACGAGCCTATGTTCGTCAATGATCCGGGGGGTTTGGCCGGACAGCTCCCTCAATTCTGCGGGATCGACCGGCTCCAGTTCGCCGGAAACATTAGATGCCATCTTGATCTCCGGGAGTTCTCCGTAGGTGATATCATCCCCGCTCAGACGGTCTTCAATGCTGTCTTTCCCGAGCACTTCCAGCTTGTCGAACCCATTGATCCGGTTCATATACAGCGAGAACAGGAAGACGTTCAGGATGGCGAATACGACGATGAAAATTGTCTTTGTCTTATTCCAGTCCACCCATGCCACCTCCCGTTCCGGCTTTCTTCACGGATTGCCATTCCCCGTCTTCCTCGTAGAACCAAGCCGGTTCCAGCGTGTACGTGTTATTCGCATCATCTCGGCGGAGATCGTAGCCACGGACAATCTCCCCGACTTCGGCGAAGTCGACACTTTCTTCGGCACGGAGTTTTTCCGCCACATCCGTCCCCGGCAGAAGGACTTTTTCAGTCTCCTCAGGCAAAGGATTCGCCAGCACGTAATAGGGACGTGAGTAGCGGACAACCCTGCCGTCACCCCAAACTTGGGTGATATCGGTCCATGTCATCGTCTTATCGCTAAAGACGGGATAACCATCGACGATCAGCTGGTATTTGATCAGCTTGCGGATCGGATCCATGTAGGAAAGGACAAATTCATTAGTCCAGCCGCTATGGCCGTTGACATAATCCAGACTGTCGAGAAGCAGCTCACTCGGTATCGAGACGCCCTGGCTCTCGGCCTTCGTGTCTGTGAAACTCAATGTCCTCAGCTGCGTGTCGACAGTCATCTGGCGTTCGATGTCATAATAGATTTCCTTGTGCTCGCCGGACCTCTCCCGCTCGACAAGACTCGGGTCGGGGAAGAGCGCATCCTTGAACTCGGACGGGCTGACCTCCTGCTGCTGCTGGATAAAGGTCAGGTTGCTGATCGGCTTGCTTTCCGCCGGCACATAAAGATTCAGGGCTTCCTCCCGCTCCACCGCGGCATACGGCTCAAACGCTTCCGCCCCGGCCGTCAGACTTTTCAGCCGTTCCTCGTCTATCTCTGATGCCTGGGCGGTGAATCTGCGCCCGCCTTCCCTTCCGATAAAGTGGACGAGGCCTCTGTCCGAATCTGTTTCGATGACAATTCGGCTGAAGCTCGCTTCATTCGTTACCGGCTCGCTGAATCGGAACAGATTGTCCGCGACTCCGAACGGTATGGGGGACCGGAAAAAGAGCGTCATGCTTTCCGGATGATTGACGATGCTGTCCACTTCGTCAATGGTCACTTCCGGGTCAGCTTCCTGCAGATTTCTGAACGACCATGTCGACATGAAGTCCACCATCGTTTTAATGTTCTCTCTATCCGTGGTGCCGGTCATTCGGTCCCCGGAGTTGGCAATCAGCTTATACGGAAGAATGACATCACTCAGCTTCAGTTTCTCCGCGATGGTGACCTCTACGGCCGGCGCCTGTTCGATCGGCTGGTAATTTGGCCTGAATGTCCAGATCGAGAATGTCAGCGTGATGCTCAGAAGAATGAGCAGAATGAGTACTGCCGTCTTGATAGGCTCTATATATTTCAATCCCATTCACCCGCCTCTTCAACCTCGAATGGAAGCGTGAAGAAGATCGTCGTGCCTTTGCCTTCCTCACTCTCCGCCCAGATATGGCCGCCGTGTGCCTGGATCATTTCCTTGGCGATGGCAAGTCCCAGCCCCGTGCCGCCCATTGCGCGTGAACGGGCCTTGTCGGCGCGGTAGAACCGCTCGAAAATCCGCTTCACATTTGATTCCGGAATACCCATCCCTTCGTCGGAGACGGCTATTTTGATATGGTCATCCTCCGCCTGGACGGTAAACCGGACATTGCCTCCGTCCGGTGAGTACTTCAAGGCATTGGAGATGATGTTGTCGATGACTTGGGTCATCTTGTCCATGTCGAGCTCTGTATACAGCGGTCCAGGCGGAATCAGCCTGACGAACTGGACGTCGTTGGATTTCATGAGCTCGAACCGGTCGATGATCCGGTGGAAGAACTTCACAAAGTCGACGATGTCGGTGTTCAGCTCATACTCTCGGCTATCCATTCGTGACAGCTGCAGAAGATCCGTGACGAGGCGGATCATCCGCTCCGTCTCGGTCTGTGTGACGTGCAGGAAGGAAGGTGCGATCTCCTCGTCTTTCCACGCGCCGTCAGCCAGCGCCTCGAGATAGCTCCTCATCGAGGTGAGCGGGGTGCGCAGCTCATGCGACACGTTGGAAACGAATTCCCGGCGCTCCATCTCGATTTTCTCCTGCTCGGTGATATCATGCAGGACAACGATCAGGCCGTTCACAAACCCGGTTTCCTTCTGGATCACGGAGAAATTCGCCCGCAGGATATAGGGCCCCTCCTCGTTGCTGAAGTCGATCGTGATCGGATCCTGCATATCGACGAGGTCCTCAAAAGTTTGTTCCTGCTCAAGTCCGAGCACGGCCGGCACAGGACGGTTCAGCACATGTTCGCGCGGGACGCCCAGCATATCGAGCGCCGTGTCGTTGATCAGGATGATGCGCCCTTTCCGGTCAGTCGAAATAACTCCGTCGGTCATATTGGACAGGACAGACGCCAGCTTCCTCCGCTCGGACTCCGTCGAGGACTGTGCTTCCTGGAGTCTTGTCGTCAGATGGTTGAACGCCTTCGCCAGGTCACCGATCTCATCCTGGCCGTATACCCGTACCTTCCGGGCGAAGTTCCCTTTTGCCATGGCGCTCGCCTGCTTGGTCATGTCGGCGATCGGGCGGGTGATCGTCTGGGCAAGGAGGATGCCCAGGATCACGGTGATCCCGAGGGAAAAAGCAGTCCCGCCGGCAAGGATCTGGTTGATGTCGTTGATCTGGCCGAATACCTTCTCAATGTCCGACTGGATGTACACGGATGCGATTACTTCGTCACCGGAAACAACCGGCATTGCCAGCCCCCAAATCCGGCGCTGTGAAGGTTCATCCAAGTAGGTTTTGCTGAATTGGGTACCTGACTGGATAGAATTCCGGACGAGTTCGTCCGCTGTTCGCTGGTTGACAAGATGCTGGTTTTCATATTCCGATGTGGCGAGAATCCGCATCTTGGAGTCGATGACTCTCACTTCGATAATATCATCGGAGGAAAAACCGGAAAGGACCGTATGGAGACTCTCCTCCGGGGAGGGGTCTTCCTCGGTCCTTTGCCGTGTCAATTCCTCCCTGACACTGAATACCAGGAGGTTCACCCGGTCCTCGATAGATTCCTCGAAGTTTTCCTTCAGCGTCTTCTCGAGTTCCTGGGCAAAGTAGATACCGATGATCTGCATCGCGATCAGGATGAGAAGAACGTACATCAGAACAAACTTCAGATGAATGGACCGGAAAAAGCTGACTTTCTGCATCAAAGGTTACTCCTGTTCCGGATTTCTCAGGTAATAGCCAACACCGCGCCTTGTCACAATCCATGCCGGATGGCTCGGGCTGTCCTCGATTTTCTCGCGGAGACGGCGGATCGTCACGTCGACGGTCCGAACATCCCCGAAGTAGTCGTAGCCCCAGACTGTCTGGAGCAGGTGTTCACGCGTCATCACCTGGCCAATGTGCTTTGATAAATAGTGAAGCAGTTCGAATTCCCTGTGCGTGAGCTCGATCTGCTCGCCGCGCTTCTGGACGAGGTACGCGTCAGGCTGGATCGTCAGATGTCCGATGGTAATGTCATTGGACACTTCCTCTTCCGTATCAGCCGGAGCGGCCTGATGGCGCCGCATATTGGCTTTCACGCGCGCGATCAGCTCGCGGGTACTGAACGGCTTGGTGACATAGTCATCCGCTCCGAGCTCAAGTCCGAGGACCTTGTCGATTTCGGAGTCCTTCGCTGTCAGCATGATGATCGGGAAATCATATTTCTTGCGCAATTCACGGCATACTTCCATGCCATCCTTCTTGGGCAGCATGATATCGAGCAGCGCAAGATCAGGCACGGTTTCTTCAACTTTTGCCAGCGCCTCTTCACCGTCATATGCCGTAATGACGTTATAGCCCTCTTTTTTCAGATTGAACTGGAGGATGTCCGCAATTGGCTTTTCATCATCCACTACAAGAATCGTCTTGTCCATGATGGTCTTCCCTTCTCGTTATCAGGTCAATGCCCGTTTCCTTTATGCTATCACGAGATTGCAAGTTCCGCATCTTTGCGGTGCAGGTCTCAACCTATTTATATACCCTCCGGAATGAATTACGGTAAGCGGTGCAGCATCTGTCGAATCCGGGAAATAATTGCCTTATTTCCCGGGCAATAATCGCCTCCGGACGACATATTTCCCGAGAATATGCCGTGAAATATTTAGTCTTAAAAAAACGGCAGGCCCCCCGGCCTGCCGTCCTCCAATACGATTACCGCTTTAGCACAGTTAGCGGATTGATGAGTTCCCCGTTTTTGCGCACTTCGAAGTGAAGATGCACGCCGGTGGAATTTCCTGTGTTGCCCATTACGCCAAGTTTCTGGCCTTGGAGAAGCTTTTGGCCCGGTTTGACGCTGATCGACGATAGGTGGGCATACAGTGTCGTATAGCCGTTTCCGTGGTCGACGACGACCCGGTTTCCGAATCCTCCTTGAGGACCGGTCGCCTTGACGGTTCCCGCGTCAGATGCAAGGATGTCCTTACCAGACGGGCGGGCGATGTCAATACCGTTGTGCTGGCGGCCCCAGCGAGGCCCCTTCTTGCTCGAGATATACCCGCCCTGCGCAGGCCATGCAAAGTGCCCTGTGGCAGCGCCAGGCACGGCTTTTGTGCCGTTCAGGATAATTTCATCCACCGGTTCCTCGACAACTTTGTCTTCAAGCACTTCCTCGGACATTTTCTTCCCGTTCACTGTCTCAGTGACCGTCAGCATCTCTTTCCTGCCGTCTTTTCCGGCCTGGGAAACCTTATTCTGGCCCTTCAGAATGTTCGGGTCATCTTTAGCGACCTTCTTGTGGGCGATCGCGGTGGCTTCCTTGTGTTTCCGCGACACTGTGACCTCCACGTACGGTTCGTCAACGAGGATTTTCACGGAATCACCCGGAACGAGATCAGCCTGTTGATCCATTTCCGGATTCAGTTCAATGAGCTGCTCCAGATCCATGCCGTGCATTTCTGCGACCGATCCGGGAGTATCGCCTTCTGCAGCTGTGTAGTCCTGCTCGACAGGTCTTCCGGAAAGCAGAAGGTCGAGTGCCTCCTCTTCCGTCATGATGTTATCCGGAGCGGTATAAACCTCCTTGGCCTGAAGATCAGCTTTCAGGGACAGATCCGTCACCACTGTCTGTCCTGCTTCAGGCTCCGGAAAATCGCCGTCTTCCCGTGCGGCTTCATAGCCGTCCAGTTCTTCCTCTGTCATATGGGTCAGCTTGACGCCGCGGATCACCCGTTCGAATGCCCCGGTATCCTTCAGGTGAAACAAGGTTTCATCACCTATTCGGACAGCGACCGACTGCGCTTCGACGGCAAGTGACTCTCCCAGGGTTTCCTTTACGGTTTCCTCATCTGCCGTTTCGGGATTTCCGAACACTTTCTCTTTAACGACATTCAGGTCCCTGCCAACGACCAGATCAAGGTCTTCGTGGGCTGCTTCAGCCTCGGCCTTTTTCTCATCCACCGCATGGTTGACGACTTCCGGGCTTTTGACGGTCCCGATATATTCACCATTCTCATAAACATGATACTGATCATGCAGGCTTTCCTTTGCGAAGCCCGTCCCGGTGAAGAGAAGGGATCCCATAAGTACAGCCAACGAAACTTTCCTGATTTTCCCCGTCCTCTTCCGTCCAGTGGATGGAGAATTTCCTCGGGTATTATCTGTGTTTCCTGTCATCTCATTCCCTTGTCCTTTCTAGGTTTCTCTATCTATATCTCTGTATTTATAATCTCAGCCTTAGCTACTTTAACAGTTCATATATATAGGAACAAGAAATATGGGTCGTTTGTAATGCAAATGTAAAACGGGACCCAATACCCAGTGGACATTCCAGAATATTCGTCTATTATTTCGGTGAAATGACAAGCGTAACGAACAAATCAAAGCTGATAAGGTGCCAATTTCCTTCTGCTCATGCAAGAAACGGCAAAAACCGCTCTCCGGAATGGAGAGCGGCGGCTGCTGAAATAACACGATTACCTGATTGTAGCGGAGGGCCCGAGACTCCTGCGGGAACAGCGGGCCAGGCGAGACCCCGCAGGACGAAGTCCGAGGAGGCTTGCGGGCCGTCCGCGGGCTTGCGGGCGCCGTCACGAAGAACGGGGTCTGTGACCAAAGCTCCGCTTTGGTCGGCCTGTAGCGAAAACCAGTCTTTCTCTTTATATAGCCTTAGCGCCAGACGCTCTTGATGATATTGGTCTGCGTGCGGTCAGGACCGACCGAGAAGATGGAGATCTGGACGCCTGTCAGCTGAGCGATCCGCTCCAGATAATGGCGTGCATTCTCCGGAAGCTCGTCAAGAGAACGAACACCCGTGATATCCTGGCTCCAACCCGGCATCTCTTCATAGACCGGCTCGCAGTCGTCCAGCACCCGGAGGTTCGCCGGGTATTCGGTGATCAGCTCGCCTTTATAGCGATAGGCTGTGCAGATCTTGACGGTATCCAGACCTGTCAGAACATCGATGGAGTTAACCGTCAGATCGGTCAGCCCGCTCACACGGCGCGCATGGCGGACGACAACACTGTCGAACCAGCCGATGCGGCGCGGACGGCCCGTTGTCGTGCCGTATTCCTTGCCCACTTCACGGATGCGGTCGCCGACTTCATCGAACAGTTCAGTCGGGAACGGCCCATCGCCGACACGTGACGTGTAAGCCTTGCAGACACCGACAACATGGTCGATTTTCGTCGGGCCGACACCTGCGCCGATCGTGACACCGCCGGCAACCGGGTTCGACGAGGTGACAAACGGGTACGTCCCCTGGTCGATGTCGAGCATGACGCCCTGCGCGCCTTCGAAGAGGACACGGCGGCCGTCGTCCAATGCATCGTTCAGCACTTTCGATGTATCCGTCACATACTGTGCGATCTTCTGCCCGTACTCGTAGTACTCGTCGAGGATATCTTCCACTTTGAAGCCTTCCGTCTCATAGAACTTCTCAAGAAGACGGTTTTTCTCCTTGAGGTTACGGGTCAGCTTCTCTTCGAAGACTTCCTTATCAAGAAGGTCGGCGATCCGGATGCCGATCCGTCCGGCCTTGTCCATATAGGCCGGACCGATTCCCTTTCCGGTCGTGCCGATCTTGTTGTCTCCCTTGCGGAGTTCCTCGACTTCATCCAGCTTGATGTGGTAGGGCAGGATGACGTGCGCCCGGTTCGAGATGCGGAGGTTCTCCGTCTCGACTCCGCGGGCATGGAGCCCTTCCAGCTCGGTGACAAGCGCCTTCGGGTCGACAACCATCCCGTTGCCGATAACCGAAATTTTATCCTTGTAGAAAATTCCCGACGGAATCAGGTGAAGCTTATACGTCTCTCCGCCGAAAATGATCGTATGGCCTGCGTTGTTTCCGCCCTGATAACGGGAGATGACCTCCGAGTTTTCCGACAGGAAATCGGTGATCTTCCCTTTTCCTTCGTCTCCCCACTGCGTTCCGACTACCACCACTGATGGCATAGATCTGCACCTCCGATGGACGGCCTGTTGTTCACGTCCGATTTCAAACAGATATAGTGTACCAATGATCCGGTAACGGGTCAAGAAAAACCCGAACGCACAGATGCACTCCAGCATCGAACGTTCGGGTTTTAAAGTTATGCCGGTGGTGCCTCATGTTGGCTCCAGTCGACATTGACGAATTTGTTGTATTCCTTCACAAATGCGAGTTTTACCGTACCGGTCGGGCCATTCCGCTGCTTCGCGACGATGATTTCAATCATGTTCTGGTCTTCGGTCTCTTTGTCATAATAATCCTCGCGGTAAAGGAATGAGACGATATCGGCATCCTGCTCGATCGAACCCGATTCACGCAGGTCGGACATCATCGGGCGCTTGTCCTGCCTCTGCTCGACGCCACGCGACAGCTGCGACAGGGCAATGACAGGCACTTCCAGTTCCCGGGCGAGGCCTTTGAGCGAGCGGGAGATTTCCGAGACTTCCTGCTGGCGGTTCTCGCCGGGTTTGCCGCTGCCCTGGATCAGCTGAAGGTAGTCGATCATGATCATGCCCAGTCCATGTTCCTGCTTGAGCCGGCGGCATTTGGAGCGGATTTCGCTCACACGTATGCCGGGTGTATCATCGATGAAGATGCCGGCGTTCGACAAACTTCCCATCGCCATCGTGAGCTTCCGCCAGTCTTCGGCTTCCAGTGCCCCCGTCCGCAGCACCTGCGCGTCAATATTCCCTTCCGCACAGAGCATCCGCATGACCAGCTGGTCAGCGCCCATCTCGAGGCTGAAGATGGCGACATTCTCGCCGGCTTTCGTCGCCACGTTCTGTGAGACGTTCAGCGCGAATGCCGTCTTACCGACAGACGGACGGGCTGCAACGATGATCAGGTCGTTGCGCTGGAAACCTGCTGTGATGTGGTCGAGGTCACGGAACCCTGTCGGAATACCGGTGACCTCGCCTTTCCGTGTATGGAGCAGTTCAATATTGTCGTAGGTCTGGACGAGGACATCCTTGATGTGCTTGAAGTCACCCGCATTTTTCCGGCTGGCAACCTCCATCATCTTCTTCTCGGCCTCTGCAAGCACCGCATCGACCTCATCCTCACGGGTGAAGCCGTCTTCGACAATGCCCGTCGCAGTCCGGATCAGCCTCCGGAGAAGTGCCTTCTCCTCAACGATTTTCGCATAATAAGCAACGTTCGCCGCTGTCGGTACGGCATTGGCAATCTCGGTAAGGTAAGAGATGCCCCCGACGTCCTCAAGCTCTTTTTTTGCCGAAAGTTCCTCGGTGACGGTAACGACGTCAATTGCCTGGCCGCGGTCGCTGAGGGTCACCATTGTCCTGAAGATTTTCTGGTGGGAGACCCGGTAGAAATCTTCAGGCACGAGCGTCTCCGCCGCCGTGATGAGCGCCTGCGGCTCGAGGAAGATCGCCCCGATCACCGACTGTTCGGCTTCGTTGTTGTGTGGCGGGATGCGGTCAAACTGCTGTTCCATTCCGTTCTCTCCTTATTCTTCCGTCACGTGCACCTTGAGCGTCGCAGTGACGTCCGGATGGAGCTTGATCGGAACATTGGTGTAGCCGAGTGCGCGAATGGCATCCGGAAGGTCCATCTTCCGCTTGTCGATCTTGATGCCCTGCTGCTTTTCAAGCGCCGAAGCGATCTGCTTCGTCGTGATCGAGCCGAACAGCCGGCCGCCCTCACCCGATTTCGCCTTGAGCTCAACCGTCAGCTGCTCGAGTTGGCCCTTCAGGTTATTTGCATCGGCCAGTTCTTCGGCAGCATCTTTCTCGGCGCGTTTTTTCTGGCCTTCGAGCTTGCTCATATTCGCTGCTGTCGCTTCGACGGCGACATTGTTCTTGAACAGGAAGTTCTGTGCGTAACCGACGGAGACTTCCTTGATGTCTCCTTTTTTCGCCTTGCCTTTTACGTCTTTGAGGAAGATTACTTTCATTCTTCTGTTCCCCCTTCTGTCATTTCATATATCGTATCTGTCAGCATGGCCAGTGCCTCACTGACAGAGTCCGTATCGAGTTGTGCCGCTGCATTGGTGAGGTGTCCGCCTCCGCCAAGCCTTTCCGCGATCAGCTGGACATTCAGGTCTCCTAGAGAACGTGCGCTGATGCCGACCCGTCCTTCAGGCCGGAGTGCCACGACAAACGACGCGACGACGCCCTTCATCGTGAGCAGCGTATCCGCTGTCTGGGCGACGAGGACCGGACTGTGCACCTGGCCTTCGGCTCCGTGCGCAATGGCGATGCCGCCCTCGAGAATATCCACCGTCCGGATGATGTCCGCCCGTTCCAGATACGTGCCGATGTCTTCCCTCATGAACCGCTGGATCAGAACCGTATCGGCTCCGTTAGAACGGAGGTAGGAAGCCGCCTCAAATGTACGGGAGCCCGTCCTGAGTGTAAAGCTCTTCGTATCGACGACGATGCCGGCCAGCATCGTGGTGGCCTCGAGCGGCAGAATTTTTTCGCCCTTCGGCTGGTATTCAAGGAGTTCTGTTATGAGCTCAGCCGTCGAGGATGCATACGGCTCCATATAGACGAGCAAAGTATCTTCAATGAATTCCTCACCGCGCCGGTGATGGTCGATGACGACTGTTTTTTCCGCCTTGCCCAGGAGCCTTTCGTCTACGACGAAATTCGGACGGTGCGTATCTACGATGACGAGGAGTGTCCGGTCCGTGATGATGCCGAGTGCATCATCCGGCGTGATAAAGTGCCGGTACAGGTCCGGCTCCGAGCGGATTTCTTCCATGAGGCGGAGGACGCTTGCGTCGAGCTCGTCCGGATTGATGACGACATAGCCTTCGACGCCGTTGAGATGCGCCATCCTGCGCACGCCGACAGCCGCCCCGATGGCATCCATGTCGGGCAGCTTGTGGCCCATGATGACCACTTTGTCGCTTTCCTGGATCAGGTCGCGCAGTGCATGTGAGATGACGCGCGCACGGACCCGCGTACGCTTCTCGACGGGATTTGTCTTGCCTCCGTAGAATTTGACACGGCCGCTCGGCTGCTTGATCGCCACCTGGTCGCCTCCGCGCCCGAGGACGAGATCAAGGCCGGACTGGGCGAGTTCCCCCAGCTCCGGGAGAGAAGCGGAGTCAGCTCCGATTCCGATGGAGAGGGTGAGTGCCGAGCTTTCCCTTGCCGTCTCTTCACGGATTGAATCGAGAACGCGGAACTTGTCTTTCTCGAGATCGTGGAGGATCGACTCGTTCAGGACGGCGAGGAAACGGTCAGAGCTGAACCGTTTCACATAAATGCCGTATTCGGCGCCCCAGTCGTTGATGCGGGTGGTCACCAGGCTGTTCAGCCTGCTTTTCGTCTGGTCGTCCATGCCGGAGGAAAGCTCGTCATAGTTATCGACCAGTATCATGCCGAGCACAGTCCGGTCGGCATAGTAAAGCGTTTCGATTTCCAGCTGTTCGGTGATGTCGAACAGATAGAACAGCTTTTCATCCGGCTTGTAGATGACCTTGTATTTCCGGTTGCCGAGGGAGAGAACCCCTTCATGATCGGCTCCGTCCTTGATGAAGGTCTTGAAATCCTCAGACAGCCCGAACAGCTCCTCGCCGATGAGCGTGTCGTGCTCAAGCAGCTGGGACATGTAGGGGTTTGCCCACTCGATCGTGAACTGGTCGTTGATGAGGATGATGCCGATCGGCATTTCGAGGAGTGCTTCCTCACCGACCTTCTTCATCCGGACGGACAGGTTCTCGATATGCTTTTCGGTCTCCGCATAGGTCCTCGCTTCCATCCGCCAGGCGGCTGCAAGTGCAAGGACGGCGACGATCAGCCATGCGACGGCCGCCCATTGATTATAAATCCAGATCGGGACGGTCGCCCCGAGAAAAAGCACCGTCAGGACCGCAAGCGGTGTCCGTATCGGCCGTTGTCTGAAAAAACTTCCCATTCGTCAGCCACTCACTTTCCTTTGCTTCCTGTAATGAATCCCCTCAGCTTGAAGCCGATGTCGATGATCCCGAGCAAAGAGATGATCGGGAACAGCAGCGGCGCCAGGAAGACCGCGAACAGGAGGAGCCAGCCCGGTTTGCCGGAGGCATGGAGGAGATACGCGATCAATGACAGACCCTGCAGGAAAAAGAGCGTGCGCAGGATCAGCATCGCATTCATGACGATCAGATAGCCCGTCGATCCGGGCTCGAATTCACCGATCAGTGACGCGACCAGCACGATGACATAGTAGAGGAGGAGAACCGCAGGCAGCCTCATGTCACGGAACCTGGAAAACTTCGGCACCGCCGTACCCAGCTTCCGCATAACCGGGAAGAGGATGGCAAGCGTCACGAAAGCGGTCCCGTACGAAACGAAGATGAATGCGGACGGGATGAGCGTTTCCACCTGCAACAGAGCAACGGAAACCATCTCATCATATTCTGCCGGCTTCTGGCCCATGCGGTCCATCATTTCCCCCGCCTGGGCGTACATCGCACGCATCTGTCCGGTCATTTCAGCGATGATGTTCATATTCAGCAATAGTGCGGCGGCCGCGTACTGCAGTACCCCGGTGATGAGGACCGCGAGCCCCGACGCCATGAAAATATACAGTTTGGACTTGCCGGTCCTTATACCGTCCCCGATGATGAATCCGACAGGAGCATTCAGCAGGGCCAGAATCAGCCCGCCAGGACCGGCGATCAGGAAGGAGAGAATGACCCCCGCGCCCGTCACCGTCAGGGACGGGCCCCGGCTGTAGCGCGCACTGTAGAGCGCCACCGGCAGCGGGATGAAGAACACCGTGAGCACACCGAGTACCGGCACATAATAAGTGATGGCCGCGAGCAGTGTGAACAAGGCGGCCATCATCGCGCCGAAGGTCAGTCTTCTCGCGTTGTCGTTACCCATGGTCAGCCTTCTTTCCAATAGGATATCCACCGTTTTTTCAAGTGGAATCTTCCTATCATTGTATCATGTTTTCCTGCCGGGACCAAAAAGGGGACGGGCCTCCCGCGGTTGCCCGCAGCGCCCGTCCCCCGGATAGAAAAAAGACATCCCGGCATGGGCCGGAACGTCTTTTGTTCTCATGATCAGCGCTCTTCCGTAGTGAATGGAAGAAGACCCATGATACGGGCACGCTTGATGGCAACTGTAAGCTTGCGCTGCCATTTTGCGCTAGTACCCGTCACACGGCGTGGGAGGATTTTCCCGCGCTCGGAGATGAATTTCTTAAGCAGATCGACTTCTTTGTAGTCGATGCGCGTGATGTTGTTGGACGTGAAGTAGCAGACCTTACGGCGTCTGCGTCCGCGACGTGGTGCCATACTGGTTCGCCTCCTTTATTCTTGGATTGACCGGCGTGATGATCAGAACGGCAGGTCGTCGTCCGATACTTCGATCGGACCGCCGCCCGGCGAGAACGGATCATCATCGGTGCGTGTATAGTTATTCTGATTCGGGGATTGCCCCTGATAATTGTTATTGTTGAAGGACGGCTGGCTTTGCTGAGGCTGGTTCCCATAAGACGGGGAGCCCTGCTGGCTGCGATCGCCGCCTGCTCCGCGAGGTTCCAGGAACTGGACGCTGTCCGCAACGACTTCAGTCATGAAGACGCGCTTTCCGTCCTGGCCGTCGAAACTGCTCGTCTCAATGCGGCCATCGACACCCGCGAGGCTTCCTTTGCGCAGGAAGTTGGCCACGTTCTCGGCCTGCTTCCTCCAGGTCACCACGTTGATAAAGTCCGCATCCCGCTCTCCGCGCTGGTTCGTGAACGGACGGTTCACGGCGAGGGTGAATCGGGTGACGGCGAGGCCTGACTGCGTGTATTTCAGTTCAGGATCCTTTGTAAGTCGGCCGACCAGGACAACACGGTTAATCATCAGACAACAACCCCCTTTTGTAGATTCTGTTTAACGGAGAATCATTGCTCGTCTTCGCGAACTGCGATATGACGGATGATGTCTTCGTTGATATTCGCAAGACGTGTGAATTCATCGATTGCAGTTGCGGGTGCGTTGGTTTTTACGATATGGTAAATTCCTTCGCGGAAGTCGTTGATCTCGTAAGCGAGACGACGCTTGCCCCATTCTTTTGACTCGATGATTTCCGCACCTTCTGAAGTGAGGATTCCGTCAAAGCGCTCAACGAGTGCTTTTTTCGCCTCATCTTCGATTTTCGGCTGGATGATGTACATAACTTCGTACTTGTTCATCAAGATGTCACCTCCTTGTGGACTTGTGGCCGGCCGCGATGCGGCAGGCAAGGAGTAAAATATTCAATACTTACTCACATCGGTTTATTCTACCACGGTGCCTGTCCGTTTTCAACTATTTTCTATGGAAAGTCCGGAGAAGGAAGTTGTCGTATAATTTGTTGTATGGGGCAGGTTGATATTCGCTCCAGGCGGACGCTTTCCGCGGGCTTGGCCTTAGCCGGCGCCAGTACGGAGACTGGCGTCTGTGTGCATCGCGAAGCGTTGCGCAACAGACGGCGGTCTTCGGCTCAAGCTATTCCCGCTGGAGTCGCCGCCTTCCGCTGCAATCAACACCAAACAGACATTTAAAACTAGGGGGCAATTAAGTGAATATGGAAGATTTGGAATCGCGGGAGCCGGATCGGGTGATTGAGCTGGATCTCCGGCGGGTGATGAAGCAGAGTCTCTGGCTGACGGGTGGAAGCGTTGCCGTTCTTTATCTGGTCAGTTTCCTCGTGCGGGGAGAGCTTTCGGTGTCCGTCTCGTTCGGGGGTTTCATGCTCGGATTGCTGCTGTTCGCCGTCGGCTACGTCTTGCTCATCGTACTTCATGAGGCGTGCCACCTGCTCGGTTTCCGGATTTTCGGCGGGGTGCCGTTCAAGAAGATGGCTTACGGGGTGAATCTGGAAATGGGCATTGCCTACGCGACGACCGAGATCCCGCTCCCGAACAGGCCGATGCGGCGGGCGCTGCTCCTGCCGCTATGGCTGACCGGAGTCCTCCCGGGCATCATCGGTATCTGGCTCGACAGCCATCTCCTGATCCTGCTGTCAGCCTTTCTGATCGGCGGGGCGGCGGGCGACCTGGAGATGAACCGCCAGCTCAAGCGGCTTCATGATGACTGGCTGATCCGGGATGACCCCGAGAAACCGAAGCTTTACGCCTATGATCCGCAAGGAACGGCGGAAACACAGAAAGATGGCACAGGTCCTGAAAACTGAGCGTCCCCGGCTTTCCGGTCTGCTGTCCCCACAAAGCTCATTAATAAGTACTCTCTCGGAGTGAAGGCCCGTCCGGGAATTGTGGTCGCGACACGGAGCGAGCGCTCACTCAAACACCGGATGGGCGCGCATATATTCCTATGCGCGGTCTCCGGCGTTCTATGCGCGCTCCCGTGGGTTCTATGCGCGTTTATCCGGATTCTATGCGCGCTTCCGGCACTTCTTCCTTCTATACGTATACGAAAGCCCCGGCTCCGCAACAAGCGGATCCGGGGCTTTTTCGTGTGTTTAAACGTTAAATCGGAACAGCATGACGTCGCCGTCCTGAACGACGTATTCCTTGCCTTCCAGGCGGACTTTCCCGGCTTCCTTGGCAGCGGGCATAGACCCCGCTTCAAGCAGATCTTCATAGGAGACCGTCTCCGCGCGGATAAATCCGCGTTCGAAATCGGTGTGGATGACGCCAGCACACTGAGGTGCCTTCATGCCCTTGCGGAACGTCCAGGCACGCACTTCCTTTTCGCCGGCCGTGAAATAGGTGGCCAGTCCGAGCAGGTTGTAGGCTGCGCGGATCAGCTGGTCAAGACCGGCTTCCTCGATGCCGAGTTCTTCGAGGAACATGGCTTTCTCGTCATCATCGAGTTCGGCCATCTCTTCCTCGATTTTCGCGCAGACGACGATGACTTCTGCATTATCGCCCTTCGCGAATTCACGCACCTGCTGTACGTATTCGTTGTTGTCCGGATCCGAGATCTCGTCTTCCGAGACGTTTGCCACATATAGCATCGGCTTGATCGTGAGAAGGTTCATGCTCTTGACGACCTTCAGCTCGTCTTCTGTGAAGTCCACGGAACGGGCCGGCTTCTCGTCCTCGAAAGCCTCTTTCAGACGCTTCAGCAGCGGCTCTTCAATCATGGCTTCCTTGTCTTTCGACTTGACCATCTTCGACACGCGTGTAAGGCGCTTGTCGACACTTTCCAGGTCCGCGAGAATCAGCTCGAGGTTGATGATTTCAATGTCATCGATCGGGTTGACCTTTCCGGATACGTGCGTGATGTTCTCGTCGGCAAAGCAGCGGACGACTTGGCAGATCGCGTCGACTTCACGGATATGCGAGAGGAATTTGTTGCCGAGGCCTTCCCCTTTGCTGGCGCCTTTGACGATCCCCGCGATATCGGTGAACTCGAATGCGGTCGGCACCGTCTTTTTCGGTTTGACAAGTTCCGTCAGTTTGTCGAGGCGCGCATCAGGCACTTCGACGATCCCGACGTTCGGGTCGATCGTGCAGAACGGGTAGTTTGCCGCTTCCGCCCCGGCTTTGGTGATGGCGTTGAACAGGGTCGACTTCCCGACGTTCGGGAGCCCGACGATTCCGGCAGTTAATGCCATGGGTTTCCACAACCTTTCAATCTATATCAGTTCATTGAATTCGATACTCACAACCAATTAAGTATAAGTAGAAAAGGCAGGGATGTCCATCATTCCCCTGCCTCTGCACGTTCAAGCATCTTTTTCATCTTTTTCTCGAAATCGCGCCGCGGAATCATGACGCTGTGCTGGCAACCGGTGCACTTGATCCGGATGTCCGCTCCGAGGCGGATGATCTTCCATGCATTCGTGCCGCACGGGTGCGGCTTTTTCATCTCGACCACGTCTCCGATGCCATATTGTTTCGGCTCCACCGGGACCACCTCCGGGATTCTGCTTTCCTCATAATTCTAACACGTCAGCCTGATGGTTTCGAATCCACCATGACCATTTTCGGATACGGGATCTCGATTCCGTTTTCCTGGAGGAATTGCTTCAGGTCCATGCGCAGCCGGCGCGCCAGACCGAAGTGCATCATCGGGGCAGTTTCCGCGGAGATTCGCATGACGACGTGGTTCGGTTCCAGTGCCTGCACACCAAGCAGGTCAGGCGGGGCAAGCAAATCCCCGTAGTTTTCATCATCCATGAGGCTCGCCAGGAATTCCTTAATCAGCGACTCGGCTTTCGGAATATTTGTCTCATAAGAGACCCTGACATCAATGATCGCCAATGAGTTGTAGATGGACGAGTTGACGACCTCCTGGATGTTGCCGTTCGGGATGATGTGAAGCTCCCCCGTGTAGACCTTGATCTTGGTTGTGCGGAGGCCGATCTCCTCGACGGTGCCCTCCGCCTCGCCGATACGGACATAGTCACCGACCGAGAACTGGTCTTCAAAGATGATGAAGAACCCGGTGATGACGTCCTTGACGAGGCTCTGCGCACCGAAACCGACAGCCAGGCCGAGCACCCCGGCCCCTGCGATGAGGCCGGCAACATTGATATTGAACGTCGACAAGATGGCGAGGATCGCCGCAAAGTAGACGACGTAGGAAATGACATTTTCCAAAAGTTTAAGAAGTGTGCGTTCCCGCCGATCCGAAAGCGGACGCTTCAGCCTGACGCTGAAGATCCGCCTGAGGACCGCCTTGCCGATGCGGACGACCAGGCCAGCAAGGACGATGATGAGCAGGATTTTCAGGGCAATCAAGCCGACATTCAGCCAGAGTGCCTCGCTTAGAAGTGCATCTTTCGCCTTGCCGAATAAATCGAAAGACTTCTGAATTTCCTCACTGAATTCTTCTGTTGCAGGTATTTCCGTTTTTTCGGTAGCCATTTCTGTGTCCACCTCCTCTGTTTCCTGTATATCCTCTCAGATTCCAGCGTATACTTCCAAAAACACGCATAGAAAAGAGGTTCATATGATCCGCATCGGGACGAGTTCTGAACAGGGTCGTTTCCATTACACGGAGACGGGGGCCGCCTGGAGAATCGCCTCCGTCCTCCTCCGCCACATACCGTTCGGCAAACGGCCGGTCCGCTTTGTGTGCATCGGGACAGACCGGTCCACAGGGGATGCCTACGGGCCGCTGACCGGAACCGCGCTAACGGATCCCGGCAGTTTCCGCCACCCGGTCCTTGGCACGCTCGACATGCCGGTCCATGCGCTGAATCTGCAGCGGATCGCCGAGACAGAAGGGGATGTGTTCACTGTGGCGATTGATGCCTGTCTTGGCAGAGCCGAACACATCGGACAGATTGTCATCGAAGACCGCCCGCTTTTTCCGGGCCGGGCCGTTGGAAAGACGCTGCCGCCGATCGGAGACCTGTCGATCAAGGGCGTTGTCAATGCCGCGGCACCGAACAGCCAGGAAGTCCTCCAGAATACCCGCCTGCATCTGCCATTCATGATGAGCCGTGTAACCGCCAGGGCGATCTCACTCGCCTGCTGCCGGCATGAAACCAAACCCGTACAAGAGTCCGGTTACGAGAGCCACGATGAGGATGCCCGGGATGAGATTGGCCACCCGGATCTTCGTCAGCCCGATCAGGTTTAGTCCGATCGCAAGAATCATGAGGCCGCCGGTCGCTGTCATCTCTTCGATGAAAAACTGCATCATGTCATCCGGGATAAATCGGCTGATGACCGATGCGAGCATCGTGATCGCCCCCTGGTAGAGAAAGACGGGTACGACGGAGAGGATGACACCGATACCGAGCGTCGAACTGAGAATCAGCGCGGTAAAGCCATCGATGATGCCCTTCGCAATCAGCACGTCATGGTCGTTCCGGAGCCCGCTGTCGATCGCCCCGATCACCGCCATTGAGCCGATGACAAAGATGAGAGTCGCCGTGACGAATCCCTGGGCAATGCCGCCCTGGCCATCTTCGCCGGGACTCTTGCCTGCCTTGGATTCCATCCAGCGGCCGAGGCGGTTCAACTGTCCATCCAGGTCGAGCCATTCACCAATGGCCGCTCCGACGACAATCGAGATGATGACAATAATGACCTGTGAAGTGGCAAAGCTCATCTGGATGCCGATGACCATGACTGCGAGGCCGATGGCATAGGTCACCGTCTCCCTGATGCGTTCGGGTATCCTTCCGAGAAACCGGCCGATGACCGATCCGATAATGATGAGGAGCACGTTCACCAGTGTTCCGAATAATGCCATAAGGATCTCCCCGTTCCACAAAAAATAGACCGCCCTTTTTCTCAGCAGAAAAAGGGCAGATGGTTATTGCTGCTGATCCAGAAGCTCGAGGATCCGTTCCAGATCGTCATCGGAGAAAAATTCAATTTCGATCTTTCCGCGGTTCTTCGTTTTTCTGATGTTGACGCTTGTGCCAAAGAAGTCACGGAGTTCCGTTTCTTTCTCGACGATAAAAATATCTTTCTTTTCTTTTTTAGTTTCACGTGGAACATCTTCATTCATTCGCTGGACAAGCGCCTCAAGCTGCCGGACATTCAGGCCTTCAGCGGCGGTTTTCTGGGCGACCGGGCCGATTTGCGCTTTCTTTTTGATTCCGAGAAGCGCACGTCCGTGGCCCATCGACAGCCGTCCCTCCGAAAGCATCGAACGGACTTCTTCCGGCAGGGAAAGGAGGCGGAGGTGGTTGGCGATATGAGGCCGGCTTTTTCCGAGACGGAATGCCAGCTGTTCCTGTGTAAGGCTGAGAGCATCCATCAGCTGCTTATAGGCTTCCGCCTCTTCGACCGGATTCAGGTCTTCCCGCTGGAGATTCTCCAAAATCGCCAGTTCCATCATTTGCTGGTCGGTCATATCACGGACGACGGCAGGCACCGAATCAAGCCCAGCCTCACCGGATGCGCGGAATCTCCGCTCGCCCACGACGATTTCATACTTACGGCCTTTTTTCCGGACGATGATCGGCTGGAGAATGCCATGTTCACGGATCGATTCAGTCAGTTCCTGAAGACTTTCCTCAGCGAACACCTTCCTTGGCTGATACGGATTCGGCTTCAGAAGTTTCAGATCGATCTGTTCCACATGTTCGGACTGTTTCAAAGACTCTCCGGGAAAGAGTGCATTCAGCCCCTTGCCTAGGCCCTTAGCCATTGCGGATCACTTCCTTCGCCAATTCTAAATAAACTTCAGCTCCGCGGGACCGCGGATCGTAGACTATGATCGGTTCACCGTGGCTCGGTGCCTCGCTCAGCCGGACGTTGCGTGCAATGACCGTATGATACACCTTGTCCTGGAAGTACTTTTTCACTTCTTCAATGACCTGGATGCCGAGGTTGGTCCGTGCATCAAACATCGTCAGGAGGACACCGTCGATCATCAGGTCCTGGTTAAGATGTTTCTGGACAAGCCTGATGGTCGAGAGAAGCTGGCTCAGTCCTTCCAGGGCATAATATTCGCACTGAACCGGGATGATAAGTCCGTCCGATGCGGTGAGCGCATTCAGCGTCAGCAGGCCGAGGGAAGGCGGGCAGTCGATAATGATGTAATCGTACTCGCCTTTCACCTCATCAAGCGCATGCTTGAGGCGCACTTCACGGGAAATCGTGGAGACCAGTTCGATTTCCGCTCCGGCAAGTGCAATGGTCGCCGGGAGAACATGAAGGCCCTCCACCTTCGTCTGCATGACCGCGCTGCGGACCTCGGCATCATCGATCAGGACATCGTATATGCAGTTCTGGACATCGCCTTTGTTGATGCCGACTCCGCTCGTCGCGTTCCCCTGGGGATCCGTGTCGATGAGGAGCACCTTCTTGCCCAGATGGGCGAGGCAAGCGCTCAAGTTGACGGAGGTCGTCGTTTTTCCGACGCCGCCCTTCTGGTTGGCGATCGATATGATTCTTCCCACAATGCACCTGCTTTCCAACTGCTTGGTTGCGGTATTGGCCCGGTCTCAATTGGCCGGGCGGCTCATTCCTTCTATTCTACCAAAATTCCGCCCGACGGTCTTTCCGGCGACAGAAAAAACTCTTGCCGGTCCGGCAAGAGGCGGTTACTTCTGTTTTGGGATGCGGACAGTGATTCTATAGAAGTCTTCCTCATCCTCTTCTTCCGTCTGCAGGCGGATCCCGCTCTGGTTAACGAGGGAGAGAGACTGGCGGATCGTATTCAATGCGATGCGGACGTCCTTGCTGACGGCCTTCCGACGCTTTTTCGGCTTTTGCTCGGGGGCCGGCTCTTCCTCAGGGGGATTCAGGATTTCCTGTATCCTTGCTTCCAGCTGTTTGACATTGTATTGATGTTCTTTGATTTCTTCGAACACCTGGAGCTGCAGGCCCTCTTCCTTGAGAGGAATCAGCGAACGGGCATGCCGTTCGGAAATCTCCCGGTCGAGGATGCCTCTTCTGATCGGCTCAGGGAGCTTCAGGAGACGGAGCTTGTTGGCTACCGTGGACTGTCCCTTTCCGAGCCGCTGCGCAAGCGCTTCTTGTGTGAGGGAATGAAGCTTAAGCAGTTTGTCGTAGGCCATGGCTTCCTCGATCGCCGTCAGTTCTTCCCGCTGCAGGTTCTCGATGAGTGCGACAGAAGCGGTCTCTTTGTCGTCCATCTCACGGATGATGGCCGGCACTTGCGTCCAGTTCAGCTTTTTCATCGCCCGGTATCGGCGTTCGCCTGCAATAATTTCAAACTTGCCGTCCTCAATCGGACGGACGACAATCGGCTGGATCACGCCGTGGATATTGATGGTCCTTGCCAGCTCATCGATCTTCTCTTCGTCAAAGATCGTTCTGGGCTGGAAACGGTTTGGTATGATATCGGCCAGGCGGACCTTGATCACGTCTTCGGAACGTTCCGCCCCGCTCGCTTCAAACAATTCATCTTTATCGCTGTTCCCGAAAAAGCGCGAGAAAGTGCTTTTCAAAACGGGCACCCCCTTATGGACATCCTACTACAAGACAATTCGATGCGGGACCGGAAATTCCTTCCCGGAGAGTCCAAATGTAAGAATATATAAAAAATGTTCCACGTGAAACAGCATCAGATGCTATACACGCGGAACTGCAAATTCATTATTTAACAAGCGGAAGTTTGCCCGGGGTGCCGGGTTTCCGCGGGTATTTCTTCGGTGTGCGGACGACTTTCTCAATGACGAAGATGTTGCGCTCGCTGTCTTCGACGGGCAGGAGGAATGAATGGGATTCCTTCAGCCGGCCGCCGAGAAGCTTCACGGCATATTCCGCTTCCCGCATTTCTTCACCGGCAGCCGCCGCCTTCATGGAAATAAACCGGCCGCCTTCCTTCACGAGCGGAAGGCACAGTTCGGCAAGTACCGGAAGACGCGCGACCGCGCGGGCGGTCACAACGTCGAACGCTTCGCGGAAATCCGGATTGCGTCCCGCTTCCTCAGCACGCGAATGAACAAAACGGACATGGTCGAGCCCGAGCTCTTTTCCGAGCTCATCAAGGAATGTGATCCGCTTGTTGAGCGAATCGATGATGGTCACCCGCAGTTCCGGGAAGCAGATCTTCAGCGGAATGCTTGGGAAGCCCGCGCCCGCGCCGACGTCACAGACAGTCAGCGGCCCGTCGAACGGAGCCTGGAATGCTGCGCTCACCGAATCGTAGAAATGCTTCAGATAAACCTGTTCACGGTCCGTGATGGCAGTCAGATTCATCTTTTCATTCCACTCGACGAGCAACTCGTAGTAGCGGCGGAACTGGCCGATTTGCCGTTCATTCAGCGAAATGCCGCGCTTTTCAAGTTCCTGCACAAATTGTTCTTCATTCATAGAGACGGTTCCCCTTCCATAAATCAGGCCGATGCGAATCTTATTCACATCGGCCTATTGGTGTTTAACCGGATACTTTTGCAATTCTTCCCTGTTCGATATAGACGAGCAGGATGGAGATGTCTGCCGGGTTGACGCCCGAGATCCGGGAAGCCTGCGCGATGGAGAGAGGCCGGACTTCCTTGAGGTTGTGACGTGCTTCGGAAGCGATTCCCTGGATGGCATCGTAGTCGATGTCTTCGGGGATCTTCTTGTCTTCCATCTTTTTCAGGCGTTCCACCTGCTGCATCGACTTGTTGATGTAGCCCTCATATTTAACCTGGATCTCGACCTGTTCCTTGACCTCTTCCGGCAGTTCCACATCCGATGGAGCGGCGGCTTCGATCAGGCCGTAGTGGACTTCTGGCCGGCGCAGCAGGTCAGAAGCGTGGATCGCTTCCTTCAGCTCGGTACCACCGATTTCACGGATGGCCTCCTGAAGTGCGTCGTCCGGCTTCAGAACGGTGCGGCTGAGACGTTTGATCTCGTCTTCGATCATCCGCTTCTTATCGATAAACAGAGCATACCGCTCCTCGCTCTGCAGCCCGATTTTGTGGCCGATCTCCGTCAGGCGAAGGTCGGCATTGTCGTGGCGCAGCAGCAGGCGGTATTCCGCACGCGAAGTGAGGAGGCGGTAGGGCTCGTTCGTACCCTTGGTCACGAGATCATCGATGAGAACGCCGATGTAGGCATCGGAGCGGCTCAGGATGACTTCCTCACGGCCGAGCACCCGTGCAGCGGCATTGATGCCTGCCATGATACCCTGTGCGGCCGCTTCTTCATAGCCTGAAGTGCCGTTGATCTGGCCTGCGGTGTAAAGACCGCGGATCCTCTTGGTCTCGAGTGTCGGCCAAAGCTGTGTCGGTACGATCGCATCGTATTCGATGGCATAGCCGGCGCGCATCATTTCGGCCTTTTCAAGACCCGGGATCGTTTCAAGCAGCCGGCGCTGGATGTGCTCCGGCAGGCTGGTGGACAGTCCCTGCACATACACTTCCCGCGTATTGCGGCCTTCCGGCTCGAGGAAGATCTGGTGGCGCGGCTTGTCACTGAACCGGACGATCTTGTCTTCGATCGACGGGCAGTAGCGCGGGCCCTTACCTTTGATCATACCGGAATACATCGGCGACAGGTTCAGGTTGTCGTTGATGATTTCGTGTGTTTCTCCGGTTGTGTAAGTGAGCCAGCACGGCAGCTGGTCGGTGATGAACTCGGTCGTCTCGTAGCTGAACGCCCGCGGTTCTTCATCTCCCGGCTGTATTTCCGTCTTGCTGTAGTCGATCGTGCGGCTGTTTACACGCGGAGGCGTCCCGGTTTTAAAACGGACTGTTTCAAAGCCGAGCTCCTCAAGGTTTTCCGCAAGGCGGATCGAAGGCTGCTGGTGATTAGGGCCGCTGGAGTATTTCAGGTCTCCGATGATAATCTCGCCGCGGAGGAACGTCCCCGTCGTGACAATGACCGTTTCAGCGCGGTAAACGGCGCCGACCTGTGTGATGAGGCCCTTTATTTCGCCGTCTTCGACAATCAGTTCCTCTACGATGCCCTGGTGGAGGTGAAGATTCTCCTGTTCCTCGAGCATGCTCTTCATTTCCTGTTGGTAAAGAACTTTGTCGGCCTGCGCACGGAGTGCCCGTACGGCAGGGCCTTTTCCTGTATTCAGCATGCGCATCTGGATATGCGTTTTATCAATGACTTTCCCCATCGCGCCGCCGAGCGCGTCGATTTCGCGGACGACAATCCCTTTCGCAGGACCGCCGATCGACGGATTGCACGGCATGAACGCGATCATATCGAGGTTCATCGTGAGCATGAGGGTCGATGCACCCATTTTCGCTGCGGCCAGGCCGGCTTCGACGCCTGCGTGGCCCGCTCCGATGACGATTACATCGAACTTGCCTGCTTCAAATTGTGGCATGTTCGTTCATCCTTCCTAATATCTGAATATATGAAGCCGGCACCGGGCCGGCATTTACTTTCCTAGACAGAACTGCGAGAACAACTCATTGATGAGGCTTTCCTGCACGGTATCCCCGATGATCTCACCGAGGATTTCCCATGCGCGCGTGACGTCGATCTGTACCATGTCCACCGGGACGCCTGCTTCCGCCGCAGAAATGGCATCATCGACGGAACGCCGTGCCTGGTGAAGCAGCGCCACGTGGCGGGCATTCGACACATACGTCATGTCCTGGGAACCTGTGTGTCCCTCAAAGAACATCGAGGCGATCGCCTCTTCCAGCTCATCGACGCCCTCATCCTTAAGGAGGGAAGTCGTGACGACCGGCGCATTGCCCGTTTGGCTGCGGACCTCATCAATATCCAATTTGCGCGGAAGGTCAGTTTTGTTCGCGACGACGATGACGTCCATGCCGCGTACCGCCTCGAACAGTCGGATATCCTCTTCGCTCAGTTCCTCCGAACTGTTCAGCACGAGGAGGATGAGGTCGGCTTCCTTCAGCACCTTGCGGGAACGCTCGACGCCGATCCGCTCGACGATGTCTTCGGTTTCCCTGATGCCGGCCGTGTCGACCAGCTTCAGCGGGACTCCGCGCACATTGACGTATTCTTCGATAATGTCACGTGTCGTCCCCGCGATATCGGTGACGATCGCCTTGTTTTCCTGCAGGAGGCTGTTGAGGAGCGACGATTTTCCGACGTTCGGACGTCCGATGATCGCCGTCGACAGTCCCTCCCGGAGAATCTTGCCCTGTCCGGACGTGCGGATGAGGCCGTCGATTTCCGAACGGACCCATGTGCACTTCTCGATCAGGACCGGAAGCGTCATTTCCTCAACATCGTCATATTCCGGATAGTCGATGTTCACTTCCACCTGTGCGAGTGTTTCGATCAGCGCCTGGCGCAGCTCCCCGATCAGCCGGGACAGCCGGCCCTCCATCTGTCCGAGTGCGACATCCATCGCACGGTCGGTCTTGGAGCGGATCAGGTCCATGACCCCTTCCGCCTGGGACAGGTCGATCCGGCCGTTCAGGAAGGCACGCTTTGTGAACTCACCGGGCTCGGCAAGTCGCGCGCCGCCCCGGAGGACCAGTTCGAGAACGCGGTTCACCGATACAAGTCCGCCGTGGCAGTTGATCTCGATGACGTCTTCCCGTGTATAGGTTTTCGGTGCCTTCATCAGGGACACCATTACTTCCTCTGCTGTTTTCCCCGTTTCCGGGTCGACGAGATGGCCGTAGTGGATCGTATGCGATGCCGATTCGGCCAGCGTCTTGCCGGAAGGCGAGCGGAACAGCTTGTCGGTGATTCCGACTGCTTCATCTCCGCTCAGCCGGACGATGGCAATCGCGCCCTCGCCCATAGGTGTGGATATCGCCGCAATCGTATCAAATTCCATTCCGGCCACCCCTTTCTATATTGTTATCCACATGTGGACAATCCGCATGCGGGCATGGTGATCTAACATAATATAGTACCACAAACACTCCACATGGAAAAGTGGCGGGTTTGAAGAGGAATAAATAACCGGCATAACATACCGAGACAGATCGCAGCAGCTTGCCGAACACCGTGTCCGGAAGTCTGTTGTGTAACAGAAACCCGCATATTTCTCCGCTAAACAAGCACCAAAAAAGCCGGACAGCATGTGTTGCTGTCCGGCTGCTTCTTATTTATGCGGTTCAATCACAAGATGTCGGTGCGGTTCCTTGCCTTCCGAATGAGTGTCAACGTCAAAGCGCTCCGAGAGGGCATGGTGGATGATTTTCCGCTCCGAAGAGGGCATCGGTTCCAGCGCCACGCGCGCACCGGTCCGGACTGCCTGATCGGCTTTCCGCTCGGCAAGCATCTTCAGCGTTTCAGCACGCTTTGCCCGGTAATCTCCGACGTCGACCGAGACAACGAGGAACTGCTTGGCATAGTTGTTGGCGACCACCTGGACAAGCTGCTGGAGCGCGTTCAGGGTTTGGCCGCGCTTGCCGATCAGCAGTGCCGCTTTTTCACTTTCCAGGCGGAATTCAAGATTCTTTCCATCAAGCGCGTGGAACACTTCCGCGTCCTCCGCCCCCATCTCCCGAACGACGGATTTCAGGTAACCGGCGGTCATGCCGATCGCCTCGTCAAGGTCCCGCTCCTGCTCTTCACCGGACTCTTCCGGACGGACGGGCTCAAGCGGCTCCACGGGAACAACCGGGACGGCTGGACCCTTTTCTTCATCTTCGTTCTTGTCAAAAGGGACGGGATCCGGTTCTGCCGGATCTTCCGGCTGCACAGTTCCTGCCGATGCCGGGCCCTCAGAAGTGATGGGCTCCAGAGGCTTTGCCATCGGTTCACCGGGCGCTTCCTCCGCAGGTTCCACTTTTGCCGCAACAGATGCGGCTTCAGGCTCAGTGCTGACCACTTCGGCCGTGACGCGCACCGAAGCCTCGCGCGCACCGAAGCCGAGAAACCCTTTTTTGCCTTCATCAATGATCTCGATTTTCACCTGATCACGGGTCAGGCCGAGTTTGGCCAGTGCGTTCGAGACTGCCTCATCGACCGTGGTGCCCGTCGCGACCGTCTGAATCATTTTTTCTTCCCTCCTGATTTGCCGCCCTTTTTCTTTGCCTTCGGCTGTGCCGCAGGACGGGAGCCTGCCGGCTTCTGCTGCGCCGGACGCTTCACTGCATCCTGTGCTGTCGCCGCGGTTGCCGGCTCGGCTTTTTTCTGGAACGGCTTGTACATGAAGATGTTCGTAATGAATGAAATGATGTTACCGATGATCCAGTAGAGCGTCAGCGCAGACGGCAGGAATGTACCGAAAGCGAAGATCATGACCGGCATAAAGTACATCATTGCCTTCATTTGCGGATTGTCCATGGCCGGACCAGTACGGAGCACGACAAACTGAGCAGCCGCTGCGATAAACGCCAGAATAATGCTCGGTTCTGCGAGATGGACGCCGAAAATGTCACCAAGGGCAATCTCAGGCGTATTGTTCATCCGGCTGATTGCATGGTAGATACCGATCAGGATCGGCATCTGGACAAGTACAGGCAAGCAGCCCGCTGCCGGGTTGACTTCCCGTGTTTTAAGGAGCTGCTGGAACTCCTCCTGGTATTTCTTCTGCGTGACGGCATCCTTTGACGGATACTTCGCCTGCAGTGCCTTGATTTCAGGCTGGATCTCCTGCATCCGTTTCGAACTCTGCACCTGCTTGATCATAAGCGGCAGAATAACAAGGCGGATAAGGATGGTTACCGCGATGATCGCCAATCCGTACGTGCCGAGCAGACCTTTGAACATCGTGATGATCGAGACAAGCGGCCAGACGATAAATTTATTCCAGAATCCTTCGCTGTCCTCATAGATCGGTTCATTGAATTCCGTACAACCCGCGAGGAACGCGGCCAGGAATGCGACCATGAGAACCAGCCACAACTTCTTCTTCAAAACCTTTCCCCCAGACGTTCATTCTTTTCCTGCGGCGGCTATTCCGCCTTTCCCACCATCGTACCATGCGGGAGCAGAGCGTTCTACTTCTTTCTAAGCACCTTGGCGATCCTCATGATATGGATCAGGCTCTTCTTCGTCGTATGGAAGTCGATTGAAGCCGCCTGGCTGCGGGCGATGATGATATAGTCCATATCTTTGCGGAGATCATCCTTCAATTCATGCACTGCCTGCCTGACATAGCGCTTGATCCTGTTGCGCGTGACCGCATTGCCGATCTTTTTCGAGACGGAAATGCCGAGCCTGAACTCCTCCTGCCCCTCCGTCCTGAGCGAATAGATGACAAACTGACGGTTTGCAAACGACTTCCCGTGCTTGAATACCCGCTGGAATTCCTCATTTTTCTTCACCCGCTGGTATTTGTTCATGTTAGGGTCCACCTGCTTCTCGTTTACTCTTCTTCCTTATAAGGTAGGGGATCGGCCAGGATTCCTTACCTATTCATTTCCTTCCCGGCCGCCCCTAAACGAAAAAAAAGACCACTGAAGTGATCAGTGGACTTATGCCGAAAGTACTTTTCTTCCTCTGCGGCGACGTGCAGCCAAAATGCGGCGGCCGCTCTTTGTCTTCATGCGCGCACGGAATCCGTGTACTTTGCTGTGCTTGCGTTTATTTGGTTGATACGTACGTTTCATAGTCAGGGCACCTCCTAATCGTTGCCGTTTAAACATCGGACAGTCTTGCACATTATATAAGACACAGAAAGCCGTGTCAATAGTTTATTCCATCCGCAGTTCCGGGATCTTCCCTGTGCCTGCTTTTCTGCCGGCTGTAAAGTTATCCACGGTTCTCCCGAGGCGGCTGTGCGCGCAGTTCGACAGGAAAAAAGTTATTCACACCCCTTATCGACAAGTTTCGCACAACACAACCCCCTGTGGATAAAGGGTTTGTGCACAGAAAAACGGCGTGTGGATAAGTCCCGCAATCGGTTGTCAGAGGCGGGTTTTTCTGTTACGATGTTGGAGCATAACTTTTCCGGGGGAATTCACCGGTTAAATCTTATCCACAATTGTTGATAGGTTGTGGATAATTTTTTCCGCATTTTTTAAAACTGCTTGTCCACAACTTGTGGATTTGTTCGCAAATCCCTTTAATAGGGTCACGATTCGACAACCAAATAAAAAGAAAAGGAGGTTTCGTGTTGGAACAGTTCGATGATTTATGGAACCAGGTGCTTGCCAGGGTCGAACAGCGGATTTCCAAGCCAAGCTTCGACACGTGGCTTAAATCGACACGCATGATCGATTACCGGAATGACACCATCATCATCGGCGCGCCCAATTCGTTCACGCGTGACTGGCTGGAGAACCACTATATCCAGCTGATCGCGGGTATTATGAGCGAACTCACCGGCGAAGACGTACATATCCGTTTTACCGTGCCCGAAGACGCCGATGAAGAAGCGTTCGATATGCCGAAACCCGCACCCAAGCCGAAAAACGGACGGCATGTCGACCAATCTGACGGCATGCTCAATCCGAAGTACACCTTCGATACTTTTGTCATCGGTTCGGGCAACCGGTTTGCCCATGCTGCCTCCTTGGCCGTAGCCGAAGCTCCGGCCAAGGCTTACAACCCCCTCTTCATCTATGGGGGCGTCGGCTTGGGCAAGACCCACCTGATGCATGCGATCGGCCATTATGTGCGCGAGCACAAGCCGGATGCAAAAGTTGTTTATCTTTCCTCAGAAAAGTTCACGAACGAGTTCATCAACTCGATCCGTGATAACGAAGCCGTCGAGTTCCGGGACAAGTACCGGAATGTCGATGTGCTGCTGATTGATGATATTCAATTCATCGCGGGAAAAGAACAGACCCAGGAAGAGTTCTTCCATACATTCAATACGCTGCATGAGTCATCAAAGCAGATCGTCATCTCCAGTGACCGTCCGCCAAAGGAGATCCCGACGCTTGAAGACAGGCTCCGCTCGCGCTTTGAATGGGGGCTTATCACCGATATCACACCGCCCGATCTCGAGACCCGGATTGCCATCCTGCGCAAAAAAGCGAAGGCGGATGGCCTTGTTGACGTGTCCAATGAAGTCATGATGTACATCGCGAACCAGATCGATACCAATATTCGCGAACTTGAAGGCGCACTGATCCGTGTCGTGGCGTATTCGTCACTCGTCAATGAGGACATCACGCCAAAATTGGCCGAAGAAGCGCTCAAGGATATCATCCCGAATGCCCGGCCGCGCCAGGTCACGATCCTCGACATTCAGAAAGCCGTCGGTGAGCACTTCAGCATCCGGCTTGAAGATTTTGCTGCTAAAAAGCGTACCAAGTCCATCGCTTTCCCAAGACAGGTCGCCATGTACCTTTCCCGGGAAATGACCGAGTTCTCGCTGCCGAAAATCGGCGATGAATTCGGAGGACGGGACCATTCTACCGTCATCCATGCGCACGAGAAAATCTCGAAAATGCTCAAGGAAGACCAGAATCTTCAGCAGGACATTAAAGAAATCCGCTCCGTTCTCGGCAAAAACTGATGTGGATAACCCCACTTCCGGGGAGCACCCGTGCCAACAGGTTATGCACATGTAGATAAGCACGGAGCAATTGGTCAAAACGGACTTATCAACTTATCCACAGCCCCTACTACTATTACTAACTATCTTTTTACTTTTAAATTAAATATATAAGCGAGGTATCGAGATGAAATTTGAGATTGCGAGGGACCGGCTTCTGGACGGATTAAACGACGTCATGAAAGCTGTCAGTTCAAAAGCAGCCATTCCGATTCTGACGGGCATCAAACTGGACGTTGATGAAGAAGGGCTTCACCTGACAGGAAGCGATTCGGATATTACGATCCAGACATTTATCCCTGCGGAAGAAAACGGAGAGCAGCTCATCCGGACATCCCAGCGCGGCTCGATCGTGCTGCAGGCCAAATACTTCAACGAAATCGTCAGGAAGCTTCCGACAAACGACATCGAAATCGAAGTGAGCGGACATCTGCAGACACACATCCGGTCCGGAAAATCCGAATTCCATCTGATCGGCTCCGATGCGGAAGATTACCCACAGTTACCGGAAATTGATGACGACAGGCATTTTGCCATCCCGGCGGATCTGCTGAAGTCGATCATCCGGGAAACAGTATTTGCCGTATCAGCATCAGAATCACGCCCGATCCTGACAGGTGTCCACTGGCAGGTGCAGGAAGATGAGCTGGTCTGCGTTGCGACCGACAGCCACCGGCTGGCCCGCCGAAAGACCCGGCTTGAGAACGCACCTGAAGACGACTACAGTGTCGTCATCCCGGGCAAGAGCCTTCAGGAACTTAACAAGATCCTCGGAGATTCCAATGATCCGGTCGGTATCACGATGAGCAACAAGCAGGTGCTGTTCCGGGCTGGCCATGTCCTGTTCTATTCGCGGCTTCTTGAAGGGAACTATCCGGATACAAGCAGGCTCATCCCGTCGGAGTACAAAACCGACATCCATGTAAACGGCAAGACACTTCTCCAGTCGATCGACCGTGCCTCCCTGCTTGCCCGCGAGGAGCGGAACAATGTTGTCCGTTTTTCGGCAGACGGCAGCAACACCGTCGAAATCTCCTCGAACTCCCCGGAAATCGGGAAAGTCGAAGAACAGGTGGAAACGGCTTCCGTCGAAGGGGAAGAGCTGAAAATATCCTTTAGCGCGAAATACATGATGGATGCGCTTCGAGCAATCGAGGGACAGGACATCGTGATCAGGTTCACCGGCGCAATGCGGCCATTTATTTTGAAGTCGGCCGAGGACGACACGCTCCTGCAGCTGATCCTCCCGGTACGCACATACTGATCACCGAATGGAAAGAAAGGGACAGCCCGAAATGGCTGTTCCTTTTGTTTATCGTCAGGAAGCGATAAAATAGAGGAATGGACGAATATTGGACGAAGGGCGGTGTCGACCGTGGAACGTCTTGCGATCGATACGGAATTTATTACACTCGGACAGGCTTTGAAGATGACTGATGCCATCTCCTCCGGGGGCATGGCGAAATGGTTTCTGTCCGAGCATGCGGTATATGTGAACGGCGACCCGGAAAACCGGCGGGGCCGGAAACTGCGTGACGGGGATATCGTCAACATCCCGGGAACGGGCAGGTTCCGGGTTTCTGGACCGGCTCCGGGTGACAGCTGATGCACATCGAGCAACTTAAGCTGAGGAATTACCGGAGTTATGAATCACTGGACCTGTCATTTTCACCGAATATCAACGTGCTGATCGGTGAAAATGCACAGGGGAAGACCAATATCATGGAAGCGATCTACGTGCTTGCAATGGCAAAATCACACCGCACGTCCAACGATCGTGAATTGATACGCTGGGGCGCGGATTATGGTAAAATAGAAGGAGCGGTACAGCGGAAATACGGCGTTCTGCCGCTTGAGCTGACGCTCTCCAAAAAGGGCAAGAAAGCCAGAGTCAATCATCTGGAACAGCAGAGACTGAGCGACTACATCGGGCAGCTCAATGTCGTCATGTTCGCGCCTGAGGATCTGCACCTCATCAAGGGCAGCCCGCAGGTCCGACGCCGTTTCCTGGATATGGAAATCGGTCAGGTATCAAGGGTTTATCTGCATGATTTGCTGCAGTTTCACAAGGTGATGCGCCAGCGCAATGCCATCCTGAAGGCCAACCAGGGCAGGAGCGGGCTCACAGATGTCATGTTCGATGTCTATACAGATCAGTACGTCGATATGGCGATCCGCATCATACGGAAGCGCTTTGAGTTCGCGGAGATGCTCCAGAAATGGGCAGAGCCGATCCATAAAGGGATTTCCCGGGGACTGGAAGAACTTGTAATCACGTACGAAACATTGAAAGACATCGAACCGGATCAGTCGGCCGAAGAAATGGCGGCCCGGCTGAGGGAACGGCTGGAAGGGCTCAGGCAGCGGGAACTCGACCGCGGCGTGACACTGGCCGGTCCGCACCGTGACGACCTGACATTCCTGGTGAACGGCCATGACGTCCAGGTGTACGGGTCACAGGGCCAGCAAAGAACGGCGGCACTGTCACTGAAGCTCGCGGAAATCGAGCTTCTCCGTCAGGAAACCGGCGAATCACCGGTTCTTCTCCTTGACGATGTCCTGTCCGAGCTGGACGATTACCGGCAGTCTCATCTGCTGAACACCATCCAGGGGCAGGTGCAGACGCTGGTCACGACAACGAACGTGGACGGCATCATGCACGAGACGATCCAAAAAGCGGATCTGTACCGTGTCTCGGCCGGCACGGCTGAACACGAGAATCACGACGACTGAACGCGCGGCAGGGAAATTCCCTCCGCGGGTTTTCACGCATACAGGAAACCGTTGCATCACGTTTGGGCATTGAAAGGGCAGGTGAACGGAATTGGCGATGGAAGAAGAGAACCTTCGCAACAATGATTACGGAGCGGATCAGATCCAGGTCCTGGAAGGCCTGGAGGCGGTCCGCAAGCGTCCGGGCATGTATATCGGTTCGACCAGTTCAAAGGGGCTGCACCATCTCGTCTGGGAGATCGTCGACAACTCGATCGACGAGGCACTGGCCGGATACTGCGACCATATTGAAGTGGCGATCGAAAAAGACAACTGGATCCGGGTTCAGGACAACGGGCGCGGCATACCGGTCGGTATCCAGGAAAAGACCGGCCGTCCCGCAGTCGAAGTCATCATGACTGTCCTCCACGCCGGCGGGAAGTTCGGCGGCGGCGGGTACAAAGTGTCCGGCGGCCTCCACGGTGTCGGTGCTTCTGTAGTAAACGCACTGTCAGAACGCACGGAAGTGAAAGTGGCCCGTGACGGCCATCTGCACTTTATCGCTTTTGAGCGCGGGCAGATTTCCGACGAACTCAAAGTGATCGGCGACTCCGAAGAGACAGGTTCGGAAGTCCGTTTTAAGGCGGACCCCGAGATCTTCACGGAGACGACGGTCTATGAATATGACATCCTCGCACACCGCCTGCAGGAACTGGCTTATCTGAACCGGGGCATCCGAATCACGCTTTCGGACGAACGCGGTGAGGAAGAGCGGTCCGACTCCTACCATTACGAGGGCGGCATCAAATCCTATGTCCAGCACATCAACGAGGACAAGGAGCCGATCCATGAAGAACCGATCTTCATCGAAGGCGAAAAAGACGGCATCGCCGTCGAGGTCGCCATGCAATACAACGCAGGATACGCGTCGAACATCTTTTCGTTCGCGAACAATATCAACACGTACGAAGGCGGAACGCACGAATCCGGCTTTAAGACGGCACTTACGCGGGTCATCAATGATTACGCACGAAAAAACGGCCTTTTGAAGGACAATGATGCAAACCTTTCCGGCGAGGATGCGAGGGAAGGGCTGACGGCGATCATCTCCATCAAGCACCCGGATCCGCAGTTCGAAGGGCAGACCAAGACGAAACTTGGAAACTCGGAAGTCAGCCAGATCGTCAACTCGCTGTTCTCGGAGGGGCTCGAACGCTTCCTTATGGAGAACCCGACCGGCGCGCGCATGATCGTCGATAAGGGCCTCATGGCCGCCCGGGCGCGGGTTGCCGCGAAAAAGGCACGCGAACTCACACGGCGCAAGTCGGTGCTTGAGATCTCGAACCTTCCGGGCAAGCTGTCCGACTGCTCTTCGCGCGACCCGGCAATCAGTGAGCTCTACATTGTTGAGGGAGACTCGGCGGGCGGTTCCGCGAAAAACGGCCGCGACCGCCATTTCCAGGCAATTCTCCCGCTGCGGGGCAAAATCCTGAATGTCGAGAAGGCGCATATCAACCGGATTCTCTCCAATGCGGAAATCCGGGCGATGATCACCGCTCTCGGTACGGGGATCGGCGACCAGTTCGACCTGGCGAAAGCCCGCTACCACAAAGTCGTCATCATGACCGATGCGGACGTTGACGGCGCCCATATCCGGACGCTGCTTCTGACGTTTTTCTACCGTTTCATGCGTCCGCTCGTCGAAGCGGGTTATGTGTATATCGCACAGCCGCCCCTTTATCAGGTCAAGCAGGGCAAGCATGTCGAATATTGTTACTCGGATGCGGAATTGCAGGAAATCCTCGAACGGCTTCCGCAGGTGCCTAAACCGGTCATCCAGCGATACAAGGGCCTTGGGGAGATGGACGCGGGGCAACTTTGGGATACGACGATGGATCCCGAGTACCGCACACTCCTCCAGGTCACACTTGAGGACGCACTGGAAGCCGATGCGATTTTCGAACAGCTCATGGGAGACGAAGTCGCACCGCGCCGTCAGTTTATCGAAGAAAATGCAGTTTATGTAAAGAATCTGGATATATAAGGCTTTACTTGAAAGGGGTCAAAGACCATGGCAGACACGCCGGACCGTGGCGTCCAACGCATTAACATCAGTACGGAGATGAAAACCTCGTTCCTTGACTACGCGATGAGTGTCATCGTGTCTCGTGCGCTGCCGGACGTCCGTGACGGGCTCAAACCGGTCCACCGCCGGATTTTGTATGCCATGCAGGACCTCGGCAACACCGCGGACAAACCGTACAAGAAGTCGGCCCGTATTGTCGGGGACGTCATCGGTAAGTACCACCCTCACGGCGATAGCGCAGTATACGACACGATGGTGCGCATGGCACAGGACTTCAACTACCGGTATATGCTCGTCGACGGACACGGAAACTTTGGATCGGTCGACGGCGATGCCGCAGCCGCCATGCGGTACACGGAATCCCGGATGTCGAAGATTTCCGCTGAGCTCCTGCGTGACATCAACAAAGACACGATCGACTATCAGTCAAACTATGACGGACAGGAAAAAGAGCCGATCGTGCTTCCGAGCCGTTTCCCGAACCTGCTGGTAAACGGTTCCTCGGGGATTGCTGTCGGGATGGCAACCAATATCCCGCCGCATAACCTCGGGGAAGCGATTAATGCGGTTCTCGCACTCGCGGACAATCCGGACATTACGACAGAGGAACTCATGGAAATCATTCCGGGGCCCGATTTCCCTACCGGCGGCCTCATTCTCGGCAGGAGCGGCATCCGCCGTGCCTACGAGACGGGCCGGGGCTCCCTCCTGACACGGGGGAAGGTCGAGATTGAAACCGCGCCGAACGGCAAGGAGACGATCCTCGTCCATGAACTTCCCTACCAGGTGAACAAAGCCCGGCTGATTGAGAAAATCGCAGAACTTGTCCGTGAAAAACGGATTGAGGGCATTACCGACCTCCGTGATGAGTCGGACCGCCGGGGCATGCGCATCGTCATGGAAGTCCGGCGCGATGCAAATGCCAATGTCATCGTGAACAATCTCTATAAGCACACCGCCCTCCAGTCAAGCTTCGGCATCAACATGCTTGCACTGGTGGACGGCCAGCCGAAGGTGCTCAGTCTGAAACAAATGCTCTTCCATTATCTGGAGCACCAAAAAGAGGTTGTCACTCGCCGTACGCGCTTTGAGCTAAACAAAGCGGAAGACCGCGCACATATCCTCGAAGGTTTGCGCATTGCGCTTGACCATATCGATGAGATCATCGCGCTGATCCGTGCTTCCAAGACGACCGACGAAGCAAAAACCTCCCTCATAGAGCGTTTCAGCCTGTCGGAGCGGCAGTCCCAGGCAATCCTTGACATGCGGCTCCAGCGGCTTACCGGTCTCGAGCGGGACAAGATCGAGGAAGAGTACAAGGAACTCCAGATCCTCATCGCCGAGCTTCGCGCCATTCTGGCCGACGAAGACAAGCTGCTTGAAATCATCAAGGAAGAGCTTGCCGAAGTAAAAGACCGGTTCGCAGATGCACGCCGGTCGGAAATCACTGCAGGCGGTTCCGAAATGATTGAGGACGAGGATCTGATCCCGGTCGAGAACTCGGTCATCACCCTCACACACCGCGGCTACATCAAGCGGCTGCCGGCCAGCACATACCGCAGCCAGCGGCGCGGCGGGCGCGGCGTCCAGGGCATGGGCACGAACGAAGACGACTTTGTCGAGCACCTGCTCTACACGTCCACCCATGACCGGATCCTGTTCTTTACGAATACCGGCAAGGTATATCGCCTGAAGGGCTATGAGATCCCTGAGTTCAGCCGGACGGCGAAGGGCCTTCCGATCATCAACCTGCTCGGCCTCGACAAAGGCGAAAGTGTCACGACGATGCTTCGCGTGGATGAATATGACGAAGAAGCGTTCCTCGTCTTTACCACCAAGCAGGGTGTCGCCAAGCGGACGCCAGTAACGCACTTTGCCAACATCCGTTCGAACGGGCTGATCGCCCTTTCCCTGCGTGAAGACGACGAACTTGTCCAGGTCAAAGTGACCGACGGGACAAAAGACGTGGTCATCGGTACGCGCGGGGGCATGCTGATCCGATTCTTTGAAGACGATTTGCGTCCGATGGGCCGGACGGCGACCGGCGTACGCGGCATCCATCTCCGCAGTGATGACTATGTGATCGGCATGGACGTGGTCGAGGAAGGCCAGGAAATCCTCGTTGTCACGGAGCAGGGCTTCGGGAAGCGCACGCCTGAGTCCGAATACCGGAGACAGACGCGAGGCGGATACGGCCTGAAGACGCTTCATGTAACCGACAGGAACGGCCCTCTCGTCTCGATGAAGTCGATTGACGGAACCGAAGATATCATGATCATCACAATTCACGGCATTCTGATCCGGATGGATGTCGCAGATATCTCGGTCATTGGCCGGATCACACAAGGTGTCCGGCTCATCAGACTCGATGAAGGGGAATACGTGGCAACAGTCGCGAAAGTGGAGAAGGAAGAAGAAGAAGACCTCCCGGACGGAGAGATGGAAGACGTTCTGGAGGGACAATTCGACGATCCCGAGAAGCTGGAACCGGAATCCGCGGTAGAAGGAGAGTTTCCTTCTATAGAGGATGACGGGGAAGACTTCGGCTCCGATGAGATTGAAGACTCCGGCAACGGATCCGGACGGGAAGAAGAGTAAATGCATGACAGGGAAACGGATTTCAATCCGTTTCCCTGTTTTTTTGTTTTTGGGGTTGCATTTTGCTGTACAGCCGAGTATAGTAGAGAAGTTGTCGTTCGGAGCACAATCCACAAAAAAGATTCACTTTTTATGTTGACTTTCCGGAACGGCGATGTTATGATAATTAAGCTCTCGTTAAGAGATACGATCTTGCGGCGAGCGCCATGAACCTTGAAAACTGAACAGCAAAACGCTGATGAACGAAGTTCCCGGAACCCGACCCCGTCGGGTGAACGGAACGAATGAAATGCCAGTTTTAAAGTATGAGCTTACTCATACTCTCTTATGGAGAGTTTGATCCTGGCTCAGGACGAACGCTGGCGGCGTGCCTAATACATGCAAGTCGAGCGGATGACGGAGAGCTTGCTCTCCTGATTCAGCGGCGGACGGGTGAGTAACACGTGGGCAACCTGCCTGTAAGATCGGGATAACTCCGGGAAACCGGGGCTAATACCGGATGGTTCCTTCCTCCGCATGGAGGAAG
>NZ_FNZF01000009.1 GCF_900109165.1 Bhargavaea ginsengi
TTCAACTTTGTGTTCAGTATAGCGGAGTTTTTGACCACGCAAAAACCCCGAACCGGGACTTTTTTAAAGTGTCCGTAGTTCGGGGTTCAGTTCAATGCTTTTTTATTTGCTTATTCTTTTCCGTAAATCCATTCCGCGCCAAACTCTTCCCAGAATACTTCCGGCGTGACGGACTGCGGAAGCTGCTCGATGGCGAGTTCCCGCCGGATCTGGTCTTTGACTTCTTTGAACTTGAAAAGACGTCCTTCCGCTGCGTCAGACACTTTCACAATAGCCACTGTCCCATCAGCAAGCGCGATCGGACCGGCGGTCTCGTCCTTCTTCATGCCGGTAACGGCCGACACAATGGCCGGATCGATATTCTCGGAAGACTCGCTGACATAGCCGATCTCCCCGCCTAGGCTGCCTGAAACGCGGTCGGCTGATCGTTCACGTGCAAGCGCACCGAACGATGAACCGTTCTCCAGTTCGCCGAGCGCCTTTTCAGCTTCCGACTGATTCGGCAGGATGATCACCGCAGTCCGGTAAGATGGCTTTACATCATACAGCGATTCATTTTTCTCGTAGTAGTCTTCCACTGCCCCGTCCTCGATGATGATATCTTTCGTCAGCACCTTCTCAAGGATCAGCTGTGACTTCACCTGCTTTCGGAGCGGCTCACCCGTCAGCTCCCCGGTGCCTTCACCGCCCGCCCGGAGCATGGCAATCTCCAGGTCGATTTCGTCCTCGGAGACCTTGATGCCATATTCCTTTGCAGCAGCCTCCATCACTTTCTGGTTGACCAGTCCGCGCAGGGTTTCCCGGCCGACCTGCTCTTCCATGGCGGCCACCCACTCCTCATGCGTGACGACCTCCTTGCCGACGGAAGCCACTTGTTCGCCGGTGCCGGCGGACTTTACACTTCCGCCGTCTTTGGTCAGCCAGAGCGTGAACCAGAGCAGGTTGCCGCCAAGCAGGATGGCGAGGAGGATCAGGACAGGCTTTGTCTTCAGACGGCGTTTACGTATCGGCTGATCTGTTTCAGTCCGTTGCCTTCTCATCGCTCAGGAATCCTCTCAGCTCGTCTTCGGAAAACTGGTACGTTTCGAGGCAGAAGTGGCACTGCGCCTCGGCTCCATGGTCTTCTTCGATCATTTCGCGGATTTCCTGGTCCCCGAGCCCGGCAATCGCATTGCTGAACCGCTCCTTGGAACAGTCGCATTCGAAGTCTACCGGTAGCGTGTCGATAAAGCGGATATTCTCGGTTCCGAGCACCTCCCCGAGGATTTCCTCCGGAGTCAGGCCGTCTTCGATCTGTCGGGATACCGGACGGGCTTTCGTGATCCTCTCTTCAAGGAGATCGATCGTTTCATCGGTTGCCCCCGGCATGACCTGGATGATGAAGCCTCCCGCAGCCTTGACCGTATTGTCCGGATTGACCAGGACACCGAGCGCAACCGCGGACGGCACCTGCTCGGAGACAGTCAGGTACTGGGTGAAGTCTTCGGCGATTTCACCGGAAACAATCGGAACCTGCCCCGTGAAGTGGTCACGGAGACCGAGATCCTTCACGACGGAAAACATCCCTTCCGTCCCGACGGCGCGGCGGACATCGAGCTTGCCCTGACTGTTCAGATCAAAGTGGACGTACGGGTCTGAAATATAGCCGCGGACATGGCCGTTCGCATCAGCATCAGCCAGGATGGCACCCGCCGGGCCGCCCCCTTCGATTTTAACCGTCAGTTTACCGTCACCTTTAAGCATCGAGCCGAGCATGACGGTGCCCGTCAGCGTCCGGCCAAGTGCAGCAGTTGCCGTCGGCCAAGCCTGGTGGCGGCGCTGTGCTTCTGCCGCGGTTTCCGTGGTCCGCGCCCCCAAGACGCGGATCGTCCCATCAAAAGCCAAACCTTTGACGATGTAATCAGACATATGATCCATCTCCTTCATTCATTGGTTGCGGTCGTAAATCAGTTTCAATCCTTTGAGTGTCAGATGGGAGTCGACGATGTCGATGGCTTCCGTCTCGCTTGCAATAAGCGGAGCAAGTCCGCCTGTCGCGATGACAGTCGGCTCCTCGCCGGCCATTTCTTTGATGCGCGAAATCAGGCCTTCCACCTGGCCGACATAGCCGTAGACGATACCCGCCTGCATGGCTGCGACCGTGTTTTTCCCAAGGACATTTTCCGGGCGGACGAGTTCGACGCGCGGCAGCTTGGATGCGCGCTCAAAAAGCGCTTCCGTCGAAATGCCGATCCCCGGTGCGATGACGCCACCCATATATTCTTTTTTGTCATTGATATAGCAGAGTGTCGTCGCGGTTCCGAAATCCACGATGATGAGCGGAGTGCCGTACTCATGGATGCCCGCCACCGCATTGACGATCCGGTCCGCGCCGACCTCGCGCGGGTTTTCGTACTTGATGTTCAGGCCGGTCTTGACCCCCGGCCCGACGACGAGTGGTGTCAATCCGAAGTACTTCTCGCACATATGCTCGAGCGCGAACATGATCGGCGGCACAACGGAGGAGATGATGATTCCCTCGATGGCCTTCATGTCGAGCCCCGCATGGGTGAACAGCGACTTCACCTGCATGCCGAACTCATCTTCTGTTTTCCGGCGGTCGGTGCCCATCCGCCATTGGTAGATCAGCTCGTCCCCTTTGTATACACCAAGGACAATATTTGTATTCCCGGTATCCATTACCAGAATCATGGCCATTCCTCACTTATTCATTCGATTGTCCGTAACATCATATCACAACCGCTGCCGGCAAAAAAAGCCGGCGCCCCTAATTTGGGGCGCCGGTCTGATAGGCTTAATCGATTCCAGGTCCCTTCCGGTCTTCGCGGATCGGGCCTTGTGGTGTTTCGGTGTTTGAGCCGTCTTCCTGCGGGAGGTCACCCGAAGAAGGATCGTACGGCGCACCGGTTGAATCCGGCGTCGCTTCAGCTTCCGGCTCTTGGCCTTCTTCATCAAGCGGCTCCGGGAGCCTGCCGTGGTCTTCGAGGTGCTTGATGTCCCGTGCGTCGAGCGTCTCTTTGGTGAGAAGCGTGTTTGCAATGAGGTCAAGCAGATCGCGACGTTCGGTCAGGATCTTCTTCGTGCGCGCGTACTGCTCTTTGATCATGTCCATCATTTCCTGGTCAATCTCGTAGGCAATCTTATCGGAGTAGTTCTGCTCCGAACCGATGTCCCGGCCAAGGAAGACGTTGCCGCCCTGGCTCTGGCCGTACTGCATCGGACCGAGCTTTTCGCTCATCCCGTACTCGGTGACCATCTGGCGGACAATGCCCGTCGCACGCTGGAAGTCGTTGTGAGCGCCGGTCGACACTTCGCCGAAGACGATATCTTCAGCGGCACGGCCGCCGAGGAGGCCGGACACCTTGTCGAGGAGTTCAGGCTTCGTCATGAAGTAACGGTCTTCTTTAGGAAGCATGACCGCATAGCCGCCCGCCTGGCCGCGAGGGACGATGGTCACTTTGTGGACCATTTCCGCTTCATCGAGCGTCAGGCCGATAACAACGTGGCCCGCTTCGTGGAATGCGACGATTTTGCGTTCCTTCTCGGAGATGACGCGGCTCTTCTTGGCCGGCCCCGCGATAACGCGGTCCGTCGCCTCGTCGATATCGGTCATGTCGATCTTTTTCTTGTTGCGGCGTGCCGCTACAAGGGCAGCCTCGTTAAGGAGGTTTTCAAGATCCGCCCCGGAGAAGCCCGGTGTGCGGGCCGCGATCGCCTTGAGATCGACGGAGTCCGCGAGCGGCTTGTTGCGTGCATGGACCTTCAGGACCGCTTCGCGTCCCTTCACGTCCGGGCGGCCGACCGTGATCTGACGGTCAAAACGTCCCGGGCGGAGAAGCGCAGGGTCAAGAATATCCGGACGGTTTGTCGCGGCGATGATGATGATGCCTTCGTTTTCGCCGAAGCCGTCCATCTCTACGAGAAGCTGGTTCAGCGTCTGCTCACGCTCATCATGTCCGCCGCCGAGGCCTGCGCCCCGCTGGCGTCCGACTGCGTCGATCTCATCAATGAAGATGATGCACGGCGCGTTTTTCTTCGCATTTTCGAAAAGGTCACGGACACGGGATGCCCCGACACCGACGAACATTTCGACGAAGTCCGAACCGGAGATTGAGAAGAACGGCACGCCGGCTTCACCGGCTACTGCCCTGGCGAGGAGTGTCTTACCGGTACCCGGAGGTCCGACAAGAAGAATCCCTTTAGGGATGCGTGCACCGATGCTGTCAAACTTGCTCGGGTCTTTCAGGAAGTCGACGACTTCGACCAGCTCGGCTTTTTCCTCATCGGCGCCGGCCACGTCATTGAACGTGACCTTTTTCTTTTCTTCGCTATACAGTTTGGCTTTGCTCTTACCGAAGTTCATGACCCGGTTGCCGCCGCCCTGTGCCTGGTTCAGCAGGAAGAAGAAGAGGATGATGATGATGATGAACGGAATGAGCCCTGTCAGGAACTGGACCCAGCCGCTTGATTGAGGTGCAGGCAGGAAGGTGATCTTGGTGTCGGACTGGTCCGCCACGCGGTCGATCTCGTTCATGAGCTGCTCGTTGTCCGGAGGAATGTTGGCAATGAAGGTTTCGCCTTCCTTGGCGTCATTCATCGTCCCGCGGACCTCGTACACCAGCTGGTTAGGCTGGATGGTCGCCTCGTTGATATCCCCTTCGGCCAAAGCCGTCAGGAACTCGTTATACGTCAGGTTTTTCGTTTGTGTATTCGGGTTATTGAACGAACCAAAGATCCCCATGATTACGAGGAAAATCAGGCCGTACAAGATGGTATACCTTAATATTCGGTTCATCCCGAGCCTCCTCACCATTAAAAGAAAACTATAGTAAATCTTATCATAGGACCCCACCGCCGCCAAAAGAAAAGGCTTTGACTGGAAATGGTCCGTGGAACACGATCCAAAACCCCGAGAATTTCTTACCGTTCACTTAAACCGGCATGTGCATCAGAACGAGTAGATTTCTTTTTTCAGGACGCCGATATAAGGAAGGTTCCGGTACTTTTCAGCGTAGTCAAGTCCGTAGCCGACGACGAATGCATCGGGTACTTCGAAACCGACGATGTCCGCCTTCAGGTCAACCTTGCGCCCGGTCGGCTTGTCGAGCAGGGTGACGATCTTGATCGAATTCGCCTTCCGGTACTTGAGGAGATCAATCAGGTAGCTGAGTGTCTTCCCGCTATCGATGATGTCCTCGATGATCAGGACGTCGCGCCCTTCGACACTCGTGTTCAGGTCCTTGACGATCTTCACTTCACCGGATGAGACTGTCGCATTGCCGTAGCTCGAGACGTCCATAAAATCAATCTCAACGTAGCCGTCAAAACGCTTGATCAGGTCACTCATGAACGGCAGCGCGCCTTTCAGCACACCGATTGCAAGCGGGAACTTCCCTTCATACTCTTTCGTGAGCGCCGCCCCGAGCTCGGCGACCTTTTCCTGGATCTCTTCCTCCGAGATGAGAATCTGTTCGATATCGTTTCCAATCATGTGGTTTCCTCCTGTGCGTGGTCCGCGTGATTTACATCTCCTGCATGTTCCACGATGAATATGTACGGGCCGCCCTTGCGGCCGTCCCGGGTGAATCCCTTGCCGTACCGGACGCCCGGGACTGCGATGACGCTTCCGTCCGCCGCGGTGACGACCGGCCACGCATCCCTCAGGCTGCGCGGGATTTTGCCGTCGATAAAAATCCGTGACACTTTCTTCGGTCCGGCCATATTCGGGAGGAAGATCCGGTCGCCCGCACGCGGCAGGCGGACCGAGAGCGGCAGGACAGCCTCTTCTTCACCAAAATACAGCACTTCCCTGCCGGGAGCGGGTTCGGGATCGGAAACCGCCACCCGGTCCGACCAGAACAGCCGCATCCCATTTTCCGCCGTCAGCCAGCTGCCCTTGGGCAGGGACATCTCCCCCGCTTTTTCGGGCACTTCCTTTGCGGCTTTCCGGAATACGGCTTTTCCGTACTCACGTTCCAGCCTGTAACCGGACGGCAGATCGACCGAACCGCTCCCCCCGGTACTCGAAAGCTGGCTGAGGATCAGCGACTCGAGACGCGATCCTGAGGGGGTCGGATCCGAAAGGTATAGATAGTCTAATAGTAGGGGAACCAGACGCCTTTGTAAAGCAACGGGCACGCGGGAAAAGGCTTCCGTCTTCACGGCGAGCCCGCCCCCCGGAAGGGGCTCCGAAATCTCCTCCCACACTTCCAGGGCACGCTCGCGGAGATAGGCCTCGTCATCTCTTCTGGCGAGATCCCAACTGGCGACATGGCGCGCGGCTCCGGGATTTTCATCACGGATAAGCGGAAGAATGCGATGCCGGAACCGGTTTCGCGTATAATCCGGCTTCATGTTGCTCGGGTCCGTCCTATAAGAAAGCCCGCGCACGTCCAAGTACTCCATGACTTCCCTTCTTTCACTTAAAAGAAACGGACGGATGAGAAGTCCATGGCCGAATTTCCGGGATACCGGAATACCCGGTGCCGCATTCGCCGTTCCCCGCGCCAGACGCATGAGCACAGTCTCGAGCACGTCGTCCGCATGATGCGCCGTGGCAAGCACCCCGTATCCCTCCCTCTCCATGACTTCGGCGAAGTATCGGTACCGCTCGGCCCTGCAGATATCCTGGACGTTACCGCCTTGTTCCCGGACGATCTTACCGACAGGTATCGCCGTTCCATGGAAAGGCACGCCAAGCCCTGCGCACATTGCGCGGACAAAGCGTGCATCTTCCTCGGACTCCTCACCCCTGAGCATATGGTCGACGTGAGCCACACCCACCATGAACCCGGAACCTTCCCCCAACTGTTTCATTACATGGAGGAGGGCGACAGAATCAGGTCCTCCGGAGCAGGCGACCAGCACCCGGCCGCCCGACGGAATCAAGTCCCGCTCACGGATCAGCGCCGCTGCCTGCCTTTCCAGTTCTTCCGTCATCTGCACCCCTCCTCCCATTTCCTTTCATCTTACCACCGTTTCCTTCCCGGTAACCGTCGAATACGGCGTGAATATTGACCATTTCTGGACCGTATGCTCGATCTTGATGACAATCACCGTCCGGTCGTCAGACGGCAGCCGGAATTTGCGTCCCATCTCCTGCATGATATAGTCGGCCATCCCATCCGTCCCGCGGTCTTCGCAGCGGGACAGCACCGCGCCGAGCATGCGCTCCTGCTGTTCGGGCGCGACCGACGGGGAGAACATGCCGTCCGTCATCATAACGATGACATCACCCGCCTTCAGGCCGTGGCGCTTGGCATCAACCGAGAAGGATGGCAGGAATCCGAACGGCACCGCAGCGCTTTCAAGCTTGAACAGTTTGCCGCCCCGGCTGATGTACGTCGACATGGAACCCGCCTTGTACGACCAGAGCCGCCCGTCCTGAAGGTCGATCAGCGCAAGGTCAACCGTCGCGTACATATCGTCCCCGCCCTTGAGCGACATGACGTAATGAAGCGTATGCATTGCGGTCTCCGGATCCATCCGGCGGTTCAGGCACTCCCTCATAAGCCGGATCACCTTCCGGCTTTCACGGTATGCCTGTGCGTCCGAACCCATGCCGTCCGACAGGATGACTGCCGCCAGACCGTCATGGAGCTGGAACACCTCGTGGGAGTCGCCCGCATGGAATGTGCCGTCCTTTGAAGAGGAGACGACCGAATAGTCCATCTTGAAGCGGACGGCTGAGACGAATGTCACCTGGAGATGCGGGAACGGATCTTCCAGGAATACCGACTTCTCCACCTCGAACGGCTCGCCGTACATTTCGTTCAGCACGGGCATGATGAGGCGCTCCGCGACCATACGCTCTGTTTCCCATTCGCTCTTTCGGTCCGGAAGTGAACAGACGATCTTGCGAGCGCCCCGCTCCTCGGAAAGGATATCCACCTGGAAGTGCGGGATCTCCATCTGGTGAAGACGCGCCGACAACTCCTCCTCTTCAGGGCGGAATGTTTTGATCTCTTCTTTCATATTCATCATCATATCGTTCAGATGGCGGCTCATGTCCCGAAGCTGGAGCGCAAGCATCTTCCGCCCGTGGTGAAGCTGATTGTTCAGAACGGCCTGGGAATAATCTTCCTCCAGCTCCTGGATAAGTCCTGTGGAACGTACGCATTTGTACCCGATCCGCTCCTCCATGCGGATTCTCGCCCCGCGCTTCGGCGAGGCCTGTGCCTTCATCCAATCATCGAGGAGAGGCGCGATTCCATCCTCCGGATCAGCCCAGCACTTTTCGTAGCGGAAACAAGACTGGCAGATGGACGGCGGACGCCGTTGTCCTTCATCTTCCCGGCTGCCGTTGTGATCGCTTACAAGCTGTGACATGAAGTGTGCAAATTGATGGAAATCCTGCAGCTGGCTGTCCATTTTCTCCTCGAGCCAGACCCTGCGTCGCTCTGACTGCACGGTACGGTCCGGATTTACACGGCTGCGCACGAATGCAAGCGAGCGGGATGGAATGCACAGGAACAGGAGTGTGGCCAGCGCCATCGACATAAAGTGAACTTCATCAAGCGGCAGTGTTTCATCATACATATAGAAGAATACCGAGGCGATCGGTGCGGCAGCGGCGATGCCAAGCTTTCCGGCCTTTGCCGCGACCCCCGCGCAAAACCCGGTCAGCGCATAAAGTGCGATCATGCCGCTGAACTCGAGATTGGACACGCTGACAATTGTCCCGATCACGGTAGCAGCGGCCGTTCCCGCGGCCAGACCCCCAGCAGACACCGAGAACAGGACAGCAAGATGAATCAGTACTGCCGGAAGCGAAAACTGCCCGTAGATCACGCCGCCCATCCCTGTAATCATGAGTGCGCCGACAAGAAATGCGGCACCCGTCCGCTCCGCTGTCCACCGCTCATGCAGAAATCGGTGTGCCGGAGTGAACACCGCAAACAGAAATACTGCCATAAATGCAGTCAGCAACGCCTCGCAGCCCACGAGAAACCAGATATTTCCCGCCACCTGTCCGCCGTGGGAGACCATCTGCCACACTGCCTGGACCGAAAGCACGGTGAGCCCGAGCGTCACAGGAACCGATTTCCGGAAGAGCCGGAACCGGATGATCGAATGGAACAGCAAGATCTGAAGGATATGGATCGCAGCCTGTCCCGGACCGAGCATCAGACTGCCGAGTCCGCCTCCAATGATGACGAGCGGCAGATAGTTCCTGTAGCGGATCGCTGCGAGCGCCCATACCGGCAAAAGGAACGGCACCGCCGCCTCGAACAGCACCGCCCTCGACAGGAAGAATGAGGCCGCCAGGAAAAACAGCGAAAACCCGATCTTCACTTTTCGCCTGGCTACCGCGTCCGCCCAGCGTCTCAACGGCATGCCGGCATTTTGCCAGGCATCACTCCCCAATAATCTCATGTTTGGATTCCCCCTTATCTCGAATCGAGTGTCCTGAGTATACCGGGGCGATTCACGGAAGTTTGTCTGTTCCTGGCAACCGCGCCGAAGAAACTTTCGACGGATTCGGCCTCTTTTTGGGAATTTTCCGTATACGCGGAAGTTGGTAGGAAAACGGCGAATCTTGCGGGACAGGTTTTATTCGTTTCAGCCAAAAAAGGATTGACACATGGTCTGCCGCTCTGTATGATATGGTAGTGTCGCAAACACGGCGGTGTAGCTCAGCTGGCTAGAGCGTACGGTTCATACCCGTAAGGTCGGGGGTTCGATCCCCTCCGCCGCTATACGAAAACCGGTCCTTCCCATTCGGGGAGGGCCGGTTTTTTGTTTCCGGTGCGCAGCACGTCCTGGTTCATGCGGAACGTTGGCGGATGGCGGAGGATGGGCCGCTTGTGGAGGATATCGATTTGCCATGTCTCACCGGAAACCATTGTCCGCACCAAAAAGCGGCCTGACGAAATGGATCCGTCAGGCCGCCGAAGCGCACCCGGGCTATTCCCGGGCCATCTATATCAGAGATTTTTTTTGGTCGAAGCAGTCAGCAAGTCAGCCTCTTCTCGCACCGCGGCCGCCACGCTTGGACTCTGTTGCACGTTTGAGCGTGGACAGACGGTCTTCACTGTCCTTCAGGAACCGTGCCATCTTCTGCTCGAAGTTTTCTTTTCCTACACGGCCATGATCGTTGCCGCCGCGGTTGCCGCCACGCGGGCGGTATGGGCGTTCCGGACGCTGTGGACGTTCCGCTTCAGGCTTCGCCTTACGGATCGACAGGCCGATTTTGCCATCATTGCCGACATTCATCACTTTAACTTCTACGGTATCGCCGACCTTGAGCAGTTCATTGATGTCCTTGACGTAGTGGTCTGCAACCTCACTGATGTGGACCAGGCCAGTCTTTCCGTTAGGCAGCTCAACAAATGCCCCGAAGTTGGTGATTCCTGTTACTTTTCCCTGTACCTTGCTGCCGACTTCAATTGACATAAAAAAAATGCTCCTCCTTAAAGATTAAGCGGGCTGTTCATACAGCCATGCATACATATTCCGGGTCTTGACAGACCAAGTCCCTTGACCTAATTATAACCAACAATCAAAGAGTGTCAATGAATCGGACGTTTTTCTTGGCAGGTGCCGAGTTTCAGAGGAGCCTTCCCATTAAAAACAGCAGCGGCTACTCCGGTCATTTCCGGGCCGCTGCTGTCCTCCTTATATATCTCTGCTTTAGGACCGGCTGTTGATTTCCGTTACGGGCGGGATGTTGCCCAACGCATTCACTTTTGGGCACAGACGCCGTTCTACGTGACGGCGCCCGCTACCCGCGGGGAAGGCATCGGGCCCCTTTCAGGGTCTCTCCGCTCTTCCTTTTCCGCAGGAGTCACCGCCCTTCACTCCAATTAATGGTTAATAAACTCCCGCCGGTAATGAGGCCACTGAAAAACTCACCATAGAGGGCCTGAAACGGAAATCAGCACTTTTACTTTTTCAGTACACTCGCCAATAACAGAGCTTTTTTATAAATGACGGGTTACTCTTCGGAGTCACCGTCTTTTTTATCTTTGTCTTTGTCTTTTTTCTCCTCGTCCGGGAGGGTGAAGATGATTTCGCCTTCTTCGGACAGGAGATATTCCTTCCTGGCGAGCTTGGCGATGTATTCCGGGTCGTCAAGTTTTTCAAGTTCAAGTTCCAGGGCTGCGCCTTCTTCCTGGAGTTTCTCCAGTTCCGCCAATGCGGCTTTTTTCTCTTCCTGCTTGGCGGCGATGGCCTGGTTTTTCTCGATGAGCGACCAGCCCATCCAGCCGAATATCAGCGCAGCGATGACAGCGAAGACGGCCAGTCTCCGGTAGAGCCGGATCTTCCGCGCTTTCTTGATCTGTTCCTTGCGTTCCCGGGCCCGGACATATTCGGTCTGGATCGGTGTGACGGGCCCATGATTGTTTGCCTGCCTGCTTTTCTGTTCCATCCTCGGTCCCCCTGCCTGCGTCGGAGCGCATGATTCATCTATTATACCTCATGCGGACCTCTTTTTTAAGGGGAGACCGGCGAACTTGCGGCGAACTTTTCTTGACAAAGTTCCCGCTTTCCTGCGCACTGCCCGGGCCGGCCTCCGGAAGGGACGCAGCAGAAACCGGATCAGGGTGAGAATCAGTTTAAGCGGGATACCGACTATAAAGGCAACTGTCCTCCAGACGAGGTCCAGCAGGAAGAGGATGGGCCGGATGACCAGCGCGGTGAGGAGGCGCCCGGCAAACCGGAGCGGGCGGTGAAGTGAAGATTCATAGAGCAGGACGCCTAGCAGCTGGGCAAGCAGGTCATAAAGCCGCCATTCGCCGGACCGCACCGCGAACAGGACGGAAAACGCGGCCAACCCCAAAAGCGGCCACGCCATCAGTTCGATGGCGGTGCCGGCCCGGGTGCCGCCGCCCGCCGTCCGGATCATATCGATGACGGCAGCGGCGAGGATGCCTGTCCCGACCATGGCCAGCAGGCTGAGCAGCTGATGGGAAACGATCATCCGAATAACTTGGTAAGGATATTCCGTGAATGGCCGTCTTCATCTTCGTACTGGAGCACTTTCACGGTTCCCTCGAGGGTGAGAAGGCCCTTGTCCACGTCGAGGTGGACGATCCGGAGCCCGTCCCCCCGGATCTGGAGCTGGCCCTGAGAGGTGCGCACGATGAATTCTTCCTGGTCGAATCGGTCGATCGCTTTCACCGATGTCAGGTCCATCCTCTTGCGGTTGCGGAGTGACACGTGGTGGTCGCCCGATGGAATCTGGTAGGCGGTGCCCGGATTGTCCGACTGTTCGATCTGCATCTGTTCGTTCCCCCTTTTCGCTTGTCCTTGTCCGTTCAACGCATTGTATGAGCGGAAGCGGGGAAACATGACCCGGGCGGCTGGAAGCAAAAACCGGCCCGGAACGCTGGATGCGCTCCGGGCCGGCTTCTGTCAGTCTTCGTCGTCGATGAATTCGGGTTCGACTTTTTCAAGTTTTTCTTCTTTCAGGATCGTGAACATGTTGCCGGCTTCGTCTTTTTTAACGGAGTCCTTCAGCATGTCCACCCGGGCGGTGACCAGTTTCTGGCCAAAGCGGATGGCAAGCTCATCACTTTCTTTGACAACGCTTGATGCCTTGGCCTTTTTGCCGTTAATCGTGATGCGGCCCTGGTCCGCCACTTCCTTTGCGAGCGTGCGCCGCTTAATAAGGCGGGACACTTTCAGGAATTTATCGAGTCTCACTTACATCCTCTCCAATCGTTTCGCTTCGTCCCAGAACGCATCGAGTTCGTCGAGCGTGTAGTCTGCAAAACGGCCCCTGCCTTCCCGGATCCGTTCTTCGACATGGGTGAAGCGCCTTCTGAACTTGCGGTTGGCGCCGGCCATCGCCTCTTCGGGCGATACCTTATAATAACGGGCGAGATTGACGAGCGTGAACAGCACGTCGCCGAACTCATCGGTCCGCTCGCCTTCTCCCCCATTCTCCGCAGCCTGGCGGAATTCCTGCCATTCCTCGTCAAACTTCTCCCAGGCTCCCGCCTCATCCGGCCAGGTGAATCCGTGCCTGGCGGCTTCCTTCTGGTAGTTGTATGACGTAAGGAGGGAGGACGCGTAGCGCTCCTGACCGTCCAGGACCGAGCCGGCCTCTCCGGCCTTTTCCTTCTCCTTGATCGCCTGCCAGTTGCTGACTACGGCATCGGCATCCTCAGCGTCTGCATCTCCGAACACATGAGGATGGCGGCGGATCATTTTTTCCGCCACCGTCTCGAGCACATCCTCCATCTGGAAGTAGCCGTCGTCCTCGCCGATCTGTGCGTGGAGGAACACCTGCAGAAGCACATCGCCCAATTCGCCGATAATGCCGTCATCGTCACCGTCATCAATTGCCTGGACGAGCTCATGTGCTTCTTCGATCATGTACTTTCTGAGCGACTCATGGGTTTGTTCCCGGTCCCACGGGCAGCCTTCCGGGCTTCTCAGGATCCGGATGATCTCGCGGAACGCGTCCCATTCTTTCAGCCGGCCTTCAAGCCGGTCGGCAGGAGGAATATAGACCGTCATCAGATTGCTGGTCTCCACCGTCCGGTCCAGTTCATAAAGCGGAACGGTGACAAGTTTTTCTTCAGGTGAGCCTGCAGCTGTCACAATCGTCACCGGATGGTCGTCCGGATACTTTTCCATAAGTGTGAGCTTCACATCAGATGCGCTGAACGCGTCATACACCTGCGCAATCAGGACATGCTGGTTCATCTTTACATCGTCCCGGTGCATCTCCGTGCCGTCAAGAAGCTGGAAGCCGTCGATCGGGTCGATCCGGAGCGCATTGAACACCGGATCGAGAAAACTCTGGCCGCCTTCAATGTGCAGGCGGGCCTGGCCTTCCCGCTCTGCCTCAACCAGATGCTGGACAGTCTGCTCTGCGACGAGCGGATGGCCGGGCACTGCGTACATGACCGGTTCTTTTTCGGCCAGCGCCAGGAGCGTGTCCGCGATTTCCCGGTAAACCGGCGGGAAGGTGTCATGCTTCCGATAGACGTCATCAAATGTGCGGAACGTGATGCCTTCCGCCTCGAGTTCGGCGATAACGGGGTGGTCCGCCGTCCTGACATGGACAAGTCCGGTGTTTTTCAGCTTCCTGTAGACGCCGAGCGGCAATCCGTCGAGGCCTGATGCACCGAGGCCGATCACGGTAATTTCATTCATGGGATCACTTCCTCTTGGGTTTGTTCAAAAACAGCTGCAGGGCGGCAAGCCTGCGACCGAACGGGATCAGGTACCACTCCCGCTCCGACAGCACACGTGTCCTCGCGATGACCGCAAGAAACACAGCCGCACCGATCGCGACTCCGGTAAGCGCGGTAAATGTTGCGCCGATCCGCCCGGGGAGCCCGTCAAACAGCCAGATGTCGGCCAGGAGCATCCACGGAATAAGGACTGCCGCCATCATCAGTGATGCCATCGCGATCATCAGGTAAAACCTGCCTTCTGCCAGACGCACCGGCCACACTTTCTTGAAGTAGATCAGTATTCCGGCACCGGCTGCGGCAAAACCGGCGACTCCGGCTAGGGAGGCGCCGAAGATGCCCGCCTGCGGCACGAGCAGCCAGTTGGCCGCCGTCTTGACCGCGAGGCCCAGCAAAAGCAGGAGCGCCGGCACCTTTACCCGGCCCAGCCCCTGTAAAACTGCCATTAGCGGCAAAATCAGCGACAGCTCGAATATCTGGATGCAAAACACCATGATGGCTGCCGAACCGCTCCGGGTTTCGAATAGCATTTCATTGACATACGGCAGGACGAGGATCAGTCCGAGTGCCGCTGCCCAGCCGAACAGGAAGGCGAGCCTCCAGGCCAGTCGGATAAACGGCTCGGCCGTTCTGCCTTTTTGTTTTGCCGTGTGCGCCGCGACAAGCGGCACGATCGACAGCGATAGGGTCGAGGCAAGCAAAATGCCCATCTGGACAAGCGGCTGGCCCCGGTCGTACACACCCTTCGCCTCCATCGCGGTCTCCCGCTCCATCGTTTCCGCCATCAGATTGAATACCGTGAACGAGTCGACCATCTGGAAGAAAAGCAGAATCAGCGAACTCAGGCTCGCGGCGAGGCTGATCGCCGTCAGTTCCTTTACTACCGGCCAGGCGCGGACCGATGTTGAACGGTCACGGAAGTCCGGACGGCCCGTCCACTTCCTGAACAGGGCAAACAGAAGAAGAACGCCTGCCGCCTCGCCTGCTACCGCTCCCCACATCGCCATCTGCCCCGCCATATAAAGTGAGGCACCGGCCGAGACGACGATGAGAGTGCCCGCCAGGATGACCGTCACCCGTACCGCCTGTTCGGCCACCTGGGCGCCCGCGACCGGGGCCATGCGGCCTTCCGACTGGTAGACCCCCTTGAGAAGCGCGAGAACCGGCATGAACAGGATGACAAGCGACCCGGCCCGCAGAAGCGGGGCCAGCTGCAGGTCGCCCATCCAGCCGGTGATCATCTCTGCGCCAAAAAACAGTACAAGAAAACTTGCGCCGGACACCACAGCAAGGCATGCCAGTGCGATCCTCATGACAGCGCCGCTTTCTGCGCGGTCCCGGTCCGCCATCACCTTGGAGACGGCAACCGCAAACCCTGCCGATGTCCACACCGTGATGATGCCGATGAACGGGTACACCTGCTGGTATATATAAAACCCCTTGTCGCCGACCAGGTTCTGGAACGGGATGCGGTAAACCGCACTCAGGATTTTGACGATGATGCCGGCCGCCGCCAAGAGCGCCGCGCCTTTCATGAAGGTCTTCATGTTCCATTGCTGCTGCATGCTTCAGGCTTCCTTCTTTCCAAGAATATCCCCATTATAGCACGCCGGCAAAACGGAACATCTGCCTGCCACTGCGAGTACCCGCCATATGGCTCCCATACAAAAAACCGCCGCTCCGCCGGTGATATCCGGCAAATGCGGCGGCCCTTTGGCCATTCTATTCGGGGCATTCCCCGTTCTTTGCATTTGTTGGCGATTACGGCTCCATCTGCTTGGCGAGGAAGTGGGCGGCGGTTTCCGCGGCCTTCACTTCGGGGTCGCCGATAAAGTGGACTTTCGACAGCAGGTAGACGGCGCCGATCGGGTCGCCGCCCGAAACGATCGGGCAAATGCATGATGACTTGATCTGCTCGTTGACGCCCGGAACCCACTCCAGGGATTTTTCATTTTTCTCCGTGACAATCGAGCGGCCGAGCATGACTTCCTCCAGTTCACCGGAAATCCTCTTGCCCAGATAATCCTTTTTCGGGAGGCCGGCGACGGCGATCATTTCATCGCGGTCACTGATGAGTGCCGGCGTTCCCAATGTTTCGTACAGCGTCTCAGCATATTCCTGTGCAAAGCTGCCCAACTCGCTGATCGGGGAATACTTTTTCAGGATGACCTCCCCGTCCCGGTCGGTGAAGATCTCAAGCGGGTCGCCTTCCCTGATGCGCATCGTGCGCCGGATTTCCTTTGGGATAACTATGCGGCCGAGGTCGTCGATCCTCCTGACGATACCAGTTGCTCTCATTCGTGATGCCTCGCTTTCGACGTTCGGATAGGTCTTCGCGCTTATTATGCATCACGTTTAGCCAATTTATGCAATCCCACCCTGTGTATAGGTCACGCTTCCTGTTTTTTCGCTTCCGGCAAAATTTTCATGACGCCTTCCAGCACATCAAACAGCGTCTTTTTTCGGGTTTTCGACCCGTCGACGGTGAGGAGCAGCCGACCGTCCTCCACATGAAAGCCGACAGCACGGCCGTACTGGAGCGTTTCTTCCATGATCTTCGCCCCGTCCGCCTGCTGAGTTCCCGCATTTGTGAAAGAAATGATCACCCGGTCACCCTGCTGCTTGATCGATTCCACGCCGGCATCGCGTGCCCACACTTTCATCAGTGCGACTTTCAGGAGCTGCTCCGCCTCGAGCGGCAGGTCACCGAAGCGGTCGGCCATCTCATCGACGAGCTCCGAATAATCCTCCTCGCTTGCGACCGCTTTGACCCGTTTGTACATCTGGATCTTCTGGAAACCGTCGGGAATGAAGCTGTCCGGGAAGTACGCATCAATGTGCAGCGTCACTTCGACATCCGGAACGTCCTCTTCCTTGCCGTTGCCGCGTTTTTCCTCGATCGCCTCTTCGAGCATCTTCGAATACATATCAAATCCGACTGAATCGATAAAGCCGTGCTGTTGGGCGCCGAGCAGGTTCCCTGCACCCCGGATCGACAGGTCGCGCATCGCGATCTTGAAGCCGGAGCCCAGCTCGGTGAATTCCTTGATCGCCTGCAGGCGGTTTTCCGCCACATCGGACAGAACTTTATTGCGCTGATAGAGGAAGTATGAATAGGCGACGCGGTTCGACCGGCCGACACGCCCCCTCAGCTGATACAGCTGGGCGAGGCCCATCCTGTCTGCATCATGGACGATGAGCGTATTGACGTTCGGGATGTCTACGCCGGTCTCGATGATCGTCGTCGTCACCAGGACATCGTACTCCCCTTCCAGGAAAGCGAGGATCACCGCTTCAAGTTCCGTTTCGGACATGCGGCCGTGTGCGGTCGCGATGCGGGCTTCCGGCACGAGCATCTGGATCTCCTCGGCCTTCCTCGCCATGTCCTCGACGCGGTTGTATAGATAGAATACCTGGCCGCCGCGCGCCATCTCGCGTTCGATCGCTTCCCTGATCAGCGGGCCGCTGTATTCCATGACATAGGTCTGGACCGGAAAACGGTTTGCCGGCGGCGTCTCCAGGACGGACAGGTCTCGGACACCGATCATCGACATATGGAGCGTACGCGGGATCGGGGTCGCCGTCAGTGTCAGGACGTCGACATTTGCCTTCATCTGCTTGATACGCTCTTTATGCGTGACACCGAAGCGCTGCTCCTCATCAACGATGAGCAGGCCGAGATCGCGGTATTCCACATCCTTCGAAAGGAGGCGGTGCGTGCCGACCACGATGTCGACTGTACCGTCTTTCAGGCCTTTGACGGTTTCCTGATGCTCTTTTCTCGTGCCGAACCGGCTCAGCATTCGGACCTCGACCGGGAAGCCGGCAAAGCGCTCCTTCATCGTCTCGAAATGCTGCTGGGCGAGAATCGTCGTCGGAACGAGGAAAGCCACCTGCTTGCCGTCGCCGACCGCCTTGAAGGCGGCGCGGATCGCGACTTCCGTCTTGCCGTATCCCACATCGCCGCAGAGCAGCCGGTCCATCGGGCGCTCGCGCTCCATGTCCCGCTTGATCTCTTCGATCGACCTCAGCTGGTCGTCGGTCTCCTCATACGGGAACGTCGCCTCGAACGAATGCATGAGATCGTCGTCCGGCGAGAAGGCATAGCCTTTTTCAGCCTCGCGCTTGGCATACAGCTTGATGAGGTCGTCGGCGATGTCCTTGACCGCCTTCGACACCTTGCTCTTTGTCTTTTTCCACTCGGTGCCGCCGAGCTTGTGGATTTTAGGTTCCCTGTCCTCCGAGGCGACATACTTCTGGATCTGGTCGATCTGGTCGACCGGCACGTACAGCTTGTCGTCCCCGCGGTAACTAATATTCAGGTAGTCCTTGTGCGTCCCGCCGACATCGAGTGTTTCGATGCCGATGTATTTCCCGATACCATGCTGGATATGGACGACGTAGTCGCCCGGTTTGATCTCGGAGTAGCTCTTGATCCGCTCGGCGTTCGACAGCTTCTGCGGCCGCGCCTTTCTGCGGGAGCGCTGCTTGAAGAGTTCGCTGTCCGTTACGACGGCGATCTGCCGGAGTGGCAGCTCAAAGCCGTCGGACAGGTCTCCTTCGATCAGGTGGATGCCGGGCCCCGGGACAGTTCCCTCTTTCGGAATATCCGCCTCCATGCCATAGTCTCCGAGGATAGAGCGGATCTTCTCAAGCCGCTCTCCCCCGTCAGCAAGCAGGAGCACGGTGAAGCCGCCGGCCTGCCAGCGCTCGGCTTCCGACTTCAGTAGGTTCATCTGGCCGTGGAACTGCTGCATCGGCTTGCAGGAAATCTGCACCGTATCCTTCAGGACAAGGCCCGGGAGTGATCTCGAGAACAGGGACAGATACACTTTTTTCTGTCCGGCCATCGCGTCGATCTCTTTGAATGTATGGCTGAGACGCGCCTCATGGACCAGCTTTCCCTGGGCGATCATCTCGGTGTGCCACTCGCCCTCCTGGCGCTCCAGTGACTCGGCGACCTCGATGATCCTTCCTGCCTCGTTATAGAACAGGATGCCCTCTTGCGGGAAATAATCGCCCAGAAATGCCGTCTCACCTGCGAGAGATGCATACTTCATCACACCTTCCGGAATGTCTCCGTCCTTCATGAGCCCGATATCCGAAGTAATGTTTTCGAGGAGCGCTTCCCTTGCAGCCTCATCGCTCACTTTCTTCAGGCTCGCTGCAAGCGCCTGTTCCAGGCGGTTCGCCGTGACGGCAAGCCTCTCCGCTGGCCAGGTGAATTCATGGGCCGGAAGGATCCTGACCTTATCCAGCCGTCCCGTGGAGCGCTGGTCGTCCGCTGAAAAGGTGCGGATCGAGTCGATCTCCGTATCAAACAGCTCGATCCGGACAGGCTCTTCCCGATTGAGCGGATAAATATCCAGGATGCCGCCCCGGAGAGCGAACTCGCCCGGGGATGTCACCATCGGCTGGCGTGAAAAGCCCATTGCGACAAGATTCGCCGCCCATCCGGCAGGATCAATCTCATCGCCGGTCTCCGCTGTAAGTGCGGCATGTTCCCAATCCGCCTGTGCGGGGAGCAACTTGCGGAGTCCTGCAATCGGCGTGACGAAAATACCGGAGCCGTCCCGCATGAGGTGGTCCAGCGCCTCGATGCGCTGCGCCCGGAGTTCCGGGCTTGCCACGGACAGCTCCGCCGCCGTCAGCTCATCAGCGGGATAAAGGCGGACCGAATCTTCCCCCGACAGCCGCACAAGGTCCTCATACGTGCGCTGCGCCTGCAGCATATTCGGCTCGATGACGAGAACGGGCCGTCCCGTCTCCTTCGCCGCCAACGCAAACAGGGCGGCACGCGCGCCGCCCGCAAGGCCCGTAACCAGCTGCCGGTCACGGCCACTCTTCAGATCGCCCAGGAGGTCCGCAATCTCCCCTCCTCCGGCCAGTACATCGAGTAACTCTTCCATGGGTTCCATCCTTTCAGAAAAACAAGCATTCTTGATTTATCAGATTCCCGTTCTGCGGGAAAGTAGTCGGATTCCGGTGCGTCATGGCCGGTGTGTCCCAAACGCAGAAAAAGCCTTGGACACCGGCGGGTGCCAAAGCAACGGCATCATTGCAGCCATTTCTGCAGGGAGTAGTAGTCGGGAAAGCGGTCCAGTGACTGCTCGCAGTCATTGCAGATGCACTGGACCGTCGCGTCCCCGTCGTCCCCTTCCAGGATAAATTCCTCCGCTTCCTCTTCACCAAGCCGGAGAAGGGTCCTCGCTTCGTCGGCGGAGCCGAACGGAAGCTTGCCAATCTCCGTCTCACAATGGCGGCAGCGGTACCGGATCGCCATGCATGCGCCCCCTTCCTTTCCCATCAGTATAGACAGGAGCATCGGGCGCTATGCCTCACTTGGCGTTGAATTCATTCATGACATCGAGAAATGGGCGTGCGAGGGCCGCCTCGCAGACGTCTGCCGCACGATCCGCGGCTTCTTTCATGACCGGAACCTCTTCATCACTGAAGCGGCCGAGCACCCAATCGGTCACAGCCATCGGGACGTCGGGCCGGCCGATGCCGATCCTCACCCGGTCAAATTCGCGCGTGCCGATATGCTGAATGATCGACTTCATCCCGTTATGGCCGCCGGGGCTGCCCTTTTGCCGGAGCCGGAGCTTGCCCGGAGGGAGGTCCAGGTCATCGTAGACGACAATCAGGTCTTCTTCTGCGACGCCGAAATAATCCATCATCGGGCGGATGCATTCTCCCGAGAGATTCATGTACGTAAGCGGCTTGACGAGCAGCGCCTTTCCTTCCGGTCGATGCGCCGTCGCATACATGCCGTTGAATTTGGTTTGGTTGAGCGGGGCATTCCACCGGTCCGCAAGCCGGTCGATGGCGTGGAAACCGATATTGTGGCGGGTCTGTTCGTACTGCTTGCCCGGGTTGCCGAGCCCGACGATTAGTTTCATGGACATCTTCCTCTTGGCAATGATGCTTTCCATTTTACCATGATTCCGGCAGGCGGGCAGGCAAAAAGGATTGCCCGCAATCGGACAATCCTTCTACAGTTCTTATTCCGTTTCCTTTGGAGCTTCGTCCGCTCCGCCGCCTGCTTCTGCATCCGCTCCGGCTTCCGGATCGGCCGCTCCTTCTTCCGCGTCGTCTTCCGCCTGTTCAACACGCGGTGCGGTGATTGTAGCTAGTACCTTATCATCTTCATCGGTTACATCCACACCCCACTTGGACTTGATATCACCGACCGTGAGGGTGTCACCGACAGCCATTTCCGAGACGTCGACTTCAAGCGATTCCGGCATGTCTGAAGGCTTGGCCGAAATGTTGACCGTCCAGAACGGCTGGCTGAGGACGCCGCCTTCTTTGATGCCCGGTGCCACATCATCGCCGATAAGCGAGACATTCACTTCAGCTTCCATTTCGGTGTTCATGTCGATGGCGAGGAAGTCGGCGTGCTTGAACTCGCCCTTCATCACATCTGTCTGATAGTCATGCAGTACCGCATTGACTTTCTTGCCGTCGACCTCAAGCTGGAATACCGCATTTCGGCCTTCATCGCGCAGGGTCATCATCAGATCTTTCTCGCGGATTGCGACCGGCACACTTTCCAGTTTATATCCGTACACCACTGCCGGTACATATCCTTCAGTGCGGAGTCCGGTCAGACCGGAACGTCCTGATTTTTCCCGTTTTTCTGCTTTGATTGTCATAGCCATCTGCAGTCACCATCCGTTTCTTTAGTTACATAGATAGTGTTTACCCATTATTCAGAGAGTTAAACATAATTAAATTTTCTATACAAAAGCCGGAGAAAGAATTAGAGCGGCACAGATTTTCCGAAAACAAAGAAAGTAGGGAAACCACTTGCGTGGCTTCCCCCTTATCAAACCGCACGTGCCCTTTTCAGGCATACGGCTTACCAGTATGTTACCGAATGTTGTTATCTCGATGCATTCCAGGCATTTTGCATCTTTTGCAGGCGGTGAGGAGTGAAATATTCCTCGCCTTTTCTTCTTGCTCGTTGTTTGGCCAGTTCATAGCGTCTCTTGGCAACCTGTTTCTTCTCCTCTGCGAATTGCTCAAGCGTCATTCCGTAAACCTTGTTCAGATACAGCCAGAGGCTTGGAATCAATCGGATTGAGAGAAAGAACTCATTGTTCCATCTGGACCGCATTTTGTATTCTTTAATTTGACTCGGATGCTTATGGATAAATGCCACCCGGAGCCTCTTTCTTGTATAAGCGTCTAGGCTATCCAAAATCCTACGGATTTTTCTGGTAACACAATGGCTTTCCTGTCCCAACTCCGTATTTGCCTTGATGGCATCTACGACGAGCACATAGTAATTGACCTTCCCCCTGATGATGGGATTCACACGATTAACCCATTCCAGCTTGTCGAGAGTTAGGGACTTGGGTGTCTTCCTCTTGATTTTCAGGCGGAAGTCTTTGATGGACTCTTCTTTGGGCACGACATGGAAGACCGGTTTCCCTTTCTTGTTTACGGTCCAATGCTGAAAAGTGAATCCGAGGAAGTCGAAGTCGTCTTTCTTGAAATTAACCACCCGGGTTTTGCCTTCCGCTATTTCTAGACCCAGCTCTTTGAGCTTTGTCTTCGTGATACCGACAGCACGCTGGATATCTTCCCTGCTTTTGGCGAAGACGAGGAAATCATCCGCATACCGGACAAACCGGAGACCATGCAAGTCCAATTCCCAATCCAGTTCGTTTAGGTAAACGTTTGCCAGTAGAGGGGAGATTACCCCGCCCTGTGGCGTGCCGCTGTCGCTATCCATCAGCTTACCCTCTTCCATGTGCCCCGCTTTCAAAAATTCCTCAATCAATCCAAGCGTCGTCCTGTCCGAGATGTACTTCTTTAGGATGCCCATCAGCTTCTTATGTGGAATATTATCAAAGAACCCCTTGATGTCCGCGTCATAGACATGGTTATATCCCGACTCGATATTCCAAAGGATGATTTGCAGTGCCCGCTTGACGCCCCGTCCGGGGCGGTAGCCGACAGACCAGTTATGAAACAGAGTGTCCTCGAATTTGGGTTGAAGAATATTGACCAGGCTTTGCTGGATAATCCGATCTTCGATGGTCGGAATGCCCAAGGGTCTTTTCTTTCCATCTTTCTTCGGAATGTAGACCCGCTTTACCGGACTTGGCTTGTATTCCTTACTTCTTAGCCGTTCCAGCAGGTCCATGATGTTGTCATCCAACTCGGCTTCATAGCTCTCAATGGTTTCTCCGTCTATTCCGCCGGTCCCTTTATTGGCCTTTACCTGATTAAAACTGGCCGTCAGTTTCCGGTCAAACAGTAGTTGTCCATAGACGCTGTGCAGTTTCATTTTCCATTCCTGATTCATTCGGCTATTTCACACCTTTCCGTGTGTCCATTCAGTTAGTGTTACCGCAGTAGCTTTACCGTTCACATTACAGACGGGACGGTGTAAAACCATAAGGTGGCTCCCCTTCCGTTCATCCTGCGTTTGGTCACAGGACTACTTCCGTACTATGAGAACCTCTGACTTCTCCACTCATTCGTCTTCATTTCGGCTCAGCCTTATAGAAGGAAATCCCGGCCTGTCGGGTGGAGTGGAGACCTCACGGGGTCATGATAAGTGCCTTCCGAACATACCCTGCATCTTCACCAACAAAGCTATGGTGTCCCGTTCTGACTTCTGGAGACATCATCCTTTTAGCGGACTTCCTCACTTTTCGCAGAGTCGTCAACTTTGCCGGCCGCCACATGCTTCACGTTTTCACATTAGGGTCTGCCCGTTCATCTACGGGTCTCTCGACTGTCCGCATCTCCTTCAGACATCACCTCACGGTGATGCCCTAGATTAGACTTCTCAAGCTAGGTCAGTCTCCTTGAGGATGGACTTTCACCATCTGGCATGAATCTTCCTAGACCGCATAACCCAATCGTTTCACCGAAGTGACGTCATCAGTATCGGAAGGAAGATAAAAGACACGTACCCAACGGGCACGCGCCACTTATCACTGCCCGTCGCACAAAAAGGCCGCACACAGGCGGCCTTCAGAACAGCTATCAGTTGAACAGGGTGCTGACGGATTTGTTTTCGAAAACCCGGACGATGGCGTCGGCGAGGAGCGGCGCGACGGACAGTTCCTTGATTTTCTCCGATTGTTTGTCATCCGCAAGGCTGATCGAATTCGTAATGACGAGTTCTTTGATCTTCGAGTTGTCGATGCGCTCGATTGCAGGGCCGGACAGCACCGGGTGTGTGCAGCATGCATACACTTCGGTCGCGCCGTTTTCCACGAGTGCATTTGCCGCAATCGTGATCGTGCCGGCAGTATCGATGATGTCGTCGATCAGAATCGCCTTCTTGCCTTCGACGTTACCGACGATATTCATCACTTCTGCGACGTTCGGCCGCGGACGGCGCTTGTCGATGATGGCGATCGGTGCCTTCAGGCGGTCCGCCATCTTGCGGGCGCGTGTCACGCCGCCGTGATCAGGCGATACGATGACAAGCTCTTCGCCGGGGATGTTCTTTTCCTTGAAGTAATCGGAAAGGATCGGTACCGCGACCAGGTGGTCGATCGGAATGTCGAAGAAGCCCTGGATCTGCGGTGCGTGCAGGTCGAGTGCGATGACGCGGTGCGCTCCGGCAGTCTCCAGCAGGTTCGCCACAAGCTTCGCGGTGATCGGCTCACGCGCACGGGCTTTGCGGTCCTGGCGGGCATATCCGTAATACGGCATGACCACGTTGATCGTGCGGGCGGAAGCGCGCTTGAGCGCGTCAACCATGATGAGCAGCTCCATAAGATTCTCGTTGACCGGAGCCGACGTCGACTGGATGACGAAGACATCGCAGCCGCGGATGCTCTCTTCAATGTTGATCTGTACCTCGCCGTCGCTGAAGCGGTTGACCGAGCATGCGCCAAGCGGAACGCCAATTTCCTCTGCGACTTCCTTGGCCAGTGACTCGTTTGAATTCAGGGAGAAAATCTTCAGTTTATGGTCCGGATAATGGTTCGTCATTTTTTGGATTGCTCCTCCGATCGCTTTTTGTTCAATTTTTCAATATAACCTTCCTTATTCTCCTGCCTGGAGCGCGCGATTGCAAGGGCATTTTCAGGAACATTTTTTGTCACTGTGGATCCGGCGGCGACGTAAGCGCCTTTTCCGACGGTGACCGGTGCGACCAGATTGGAGTTGCAGCCGACGAACGCGTCGTCTTCGACAGTCGTACGGAACTTGTTGACGCCGTCGTAATTGACGGTGATCGTGCCGCACCCCATGTTGACGCGTTCGCCGATGTCTGTATCGCCGATGTAGCTGAGATGTGAAACCTTGCTGCCTTCACCGAGGTTCGACTTTTTCACCTCGACGAAGTTGCCGATCTTCACTTTTTTGCCGAGGTCGGATTCCGGCCGGATATGGGCGAACGGGCCGACCGCCGCATCCTCCCCGATTTTGCTGGACATCACAACGGACTGGCGGACTTCCGTCCGGTCGCCGATGATGCTGTCCCTGATCTGGCTTCCCGGTCCGATCAGGCAGTCTTCCCCGATGACCGTGCGGCCTTCGATGACCGTGCCCGGCATGAGGACCGTGTCACGGCCGATTTCGGCATCAGCGCTGATGTACGTGTTTGCCGGGTCCTGGATCGTGACGCCTGCCCGCATGTGCTTCTCCGCGATCCGGCGGCGCATGACCCGCTCCGCCTCCGCCAGCACGACGCGGTCATTGACTCCGAGCGTTTCTTCAAAATCATCCGTGGCATAGGCGGCGATGGTTTCGCCTTCCGACTGAAGGATGCCGAAGACGTCCGGCAGGTAATATTCTCCCTGCGCGTTGTCGTTGCCGACTTTACGTAGGGTTTCGAACAGGGTTTTATTGTCGAAGCAATAAGTGCCGGTATTGATCTCCCTCACCTGCTGCTCTTCTGCAGTCGCGTCCTTTTGCTCGACGCTGCGCAGGAAGTTTCCATGATCGTCACGGATGACCCGCCCGTAGCCCGTCGGGTCGTCCGCGAAAGCGGTGAGGATCGTGGCTTTTGCTTTTGTCTCATTATGATGGTCGATCAGCGCCTTCATCGTCTCCGGCGTGATCAGCGGCGTGTCTCCGCATACGACGATCGTCGTACCGTCGAGTCCGCTAAGGTTCTGTTCCGCCTGAAGGACGGCATGGCCGGTTCCCAGCTGCTCTTCCTGCAGGACAAACTCGCTGCGTCCGCCGACTTCTTCTTCGACCTTTTCCGCACCGAATCCGACGATTGTGACGACGCGGTCTGCGCCGACTCCCCGAACATTGTCGACAACATGGCTGACCATCGGTTTACCGCATACCGGGTGGAGCACTTTATAGAGCTTTGATTTCATGCGTGTTCCCTGGCCGGCTGCCAGGATTACGGCATATGTATTCGTCATCAGGCAGTTCCCCTAACTTTTTTAACTTGGTTTTCCCTCTAACGATAGACGAAAACGGCCTTTTTTTCAACATTTTACAGGCCGAGGCTTGACATCCGGGCCACAGGCGTTCCTGAAAGATTGGCAGCACAGAATTGTTTTGGCCGGCAAAGGAAACACACGGCCCAATAAAAAAGAGCAGCCGCGCCTCCACGGGAGCGGCTGCATCAATGGGTTCATCTTCCGGCAGCATAGCGGTGGACTTCCGCGGACATGGCCGCAACATAATCGCTGCTGCCATTGTCCTCGATGTTTTCCACCATCATTGCCAGGATAAAGGACGGATTTTCAGCAGGGTAGGAAACGAAGTAGCCATTCTCCTTGCCGCGGTCCTCGCCTGCCGCCTTCAGTTCAGCTGTACCGGTCTTGCCCGCAATCGGGACGTCCGTGAGATTGGCGGACTGGGCGAAGCCATCCACGACGACGTTGCGGAGCGTGGAGCGGAGCGTTTCCGCATGTGCCGGGTCGACCAGTCCCTCTTTCCATACTTGCCCGTCTTCCTCGTCGAACAATAAGGTGGGCTTATGCATCGTCCCGCCCGTCAGGATCGGCTCGTACATCGATGCGAGATGCAGGATGTTCGTCAGCATCTGTCCCTGGCCGAATGACGTATCGGCCAGCTGGCCTTCCGAGCCGATCGTGCCGTCATTGGAGATTTGGGAAGCTTTTAGCTCCATCGCCTCGAGGGGGATTGGCTCGCCGAAGCCGAACTGTTTCAGCCCTTCTGCTAAAGTGTCCTTCCCCATCGCGAGCGCCTGTTGAGCGAAATAGATATTGTCCGAGTAAACCATTGCCCGGTTCAGGTCAATCGGGTTCGGTGCTTCCGGATGCACGCGGGACACCCGGTAAGCGCCCCATGAAGTATCTTTTTGCCAGGTCTTCCCCGTGATCGTGAGGCCCGCTGCGGGATCGAGCGTGCCGGCTTCCATGCCGATGGCCGCGGTAATCGGCTTTATTGTCGAACCCGGCGCATAACTCTGGGCGAAGCGGTTGAACAGCGGCGTCTTTTCGTCTTCCTCGAGCTCGCTGTATCTGGCACCGCTCATGCCGGCGATAAACTCATTAGGATTATAGGCAGGAGAGCTGACGAGCGTCAGTACTTCGCCGGTTCCGGGATTTATTGAGGCAGCCGTGCCCGGCTCTCCCATCATCGCGTCATAGGCCACTTTCTGCAGTTCGGCGTCGATGGTCAGCTTGACCGTTTCCCCGTCCTCCGCCGCGCGCTCGGCGACGGTCACCGGTTCCAGCCCTTCCTGCTCTTTCTTGATCGTGATCTTCATGCCGTCCCGGCCTCGGAGCCGGTCCTCAAGCAGGCTCTCAAGGCCTCTCCGGCCGATCTGGTCGGTCTCCGTATAGCCCTTGTCCGCCAGATTTTCCAACTGTTCGGCGGAAATCGCGCCGATATAGCCGGTCAGGTGGGCCAGTGCCGGGCCGTAAGGATACTCCCGCATGCCGATTTCCCGTGCAGCAATACCCGGAATCTCAATCAGCCGGTCCAGCCGGGCGGCATCATCTTTTGCCGACTTTCCGATCGGGACAAACAGATCCGGCTTAACCCATGCTGCATTAAGGCTCTTATCAATCGCCTCGGATGTGGTGCCGAGCAATTTCGCAATGTCCGACTTTCTGGCTTCATCCAGCTTTTCCGGGACAATGCCCACCTGATAGCCGGTTCCGTTTTTCGCAATTGGGATCCCTGCCCTGTCGACGATTTCTCCCCGCTTTGCTTCCGTACGGGAAATACCGATTTCATCCCCCGGCTCCAGGTCCGGGAATATGTAGGACGGATCCCATTCGACAAACCAGGTTTTCTCCTTTTCCCGCTCCTCGTATCGGAGCCTGATCGGCTTTTCGAATTCGACCGGACCGGCAAGTGTCTCCATTTTCACATGGATATCGAACTCGGCAGGCTGCTCCTTGTCCCACTTGGGATTTTCGCCGGGCTTGTCATAAGTGACCTCCAGGTGATCGATTCCGAGGTCCTCCACGAGCTTTTCCTGCCGCGCCGCAAACTCGTCCTCCGGAAATGCCTCTTTAGTTTCCGTGGTCAGATAGTTCTCATACATCACGGCAAAACCACTTTTATTCCATTGGCTGACATATTCCGCCAGCCGGTCTTCGGGTGTCGGCTTATCCCTGCACCCTGCCAAAAAGACCAGCAGGATGATGGCTGTGCCGAGCAGTATCTTTTTCATGTTGACCCTCCCTCATGTCTTCCAGTTTAACAAGAAATTGAAAACCGGGACAGCGGGCAGAAACATGAAAAAACCGCCACCGGAAACGGGGACGGCTGGGAGGAACCGGTCATGCGCCGGCGCCTTCGAGTGTCGGTTCTTCTTCTTTCGTCAGGTGATAGGCACCCAGTACGGCATCCTGGATCATCTGGCGCGTACCCGAATTGATCGGATGGGCCACGTCCCGGAACTCGCCGTCCGGCGTCCGTTTGCTCGGCATGGCGACAAACAGGCCGTCATTGCCGTCGATGACCCGGATATCATGGACCACGAACGCCTCATCAATCGTGATGGAAGCAATGGCCCGCATCCGGCCATCAGTCTCTACCCTACGAAGTCTCACGTCTGTTACTTCCACATTCTCACCACCTTCAGTAATATCCTGGTTGTCTATATTCAATATAAATGGTAAATTCCCTTCTTACAATACAAAATTTTTGAACTATTCAAAGTTAGGCATTTTCATACACCAGTTAAAGGAGACCACCGAAAAGTGAAAAAGCTGATTTACGCTACGAGCACTCGCTTTCCGCGGGCGGTCCGCAAGCCTCCTCGGACTACGTCCTACGGGGTCTCGCTTGGCCCGCTGTTCCCGCAGGAGTCTCAATCAGCCGCATGGCAAGCTTTTCAGCGGCCTTGCTTCGCTCTGTGGGGACCTCGGCTAACGTTTGCCCGCAGACATCCCGGCCTTTCACTTCATTCAGTTAATCTTGTAAATTGGGAGTTGCCCCGGTCAAAGCCGGGAGATTTCAGCATTAAAAAACGGCAGCTCCGCATCGGGAGCTGCCGTGGCTATAATTCTATTACTTTGCGAGTGCGACCGCTTCGATTTCGACGAGGACATCTTTTGGAAGACGGGCGACTTCCACGCAGGAACGTGCCGGCTTGTGATCGCCGAAGTAAGACGCATAAATCTCATTGATCGTGCCAAAATCATTCATATCCTTGATGAATACAGTGGCTTTGATGACGCGGTCAAGTGAGGATCCGCCGGCTTCCAGCACGGCTGAAAGGTTTTTGAACACCTGATGTGTCTGTTCTTCGACGCCGCCTTCCACGAGGCTGCCTTCCGGTGTGAGCGGAATCTGGCCGGATGTGTAGACGATTCCGCCTGTCACGATTCCCTGCGAGTACGGGCCGATTGCCGCCGGTGCCTTGTCTGTCTGGATCAAGTTCATATCAGTTTCCGCCTTCCCTGAAATAGTTGCCTTCCACAAGTTCGATCGTGCGTTCTTTTTCGTTGACCTGGCGCAGTCTCACGAGAGACACATAGTCTTCCACGAGACGCTCTTCCTGCACATCCTCCGACTCTACCAGGACGGCAACGCCCGCCGGCTCGCAGTCGAACTCGTTCAGGAGGTTCTTCATGCCGTTCATCGTACCGCCGACCTTCATAAAGTCGTCCGTTAGGAGCACGCGTTGTCCGCTCTTCATGCTGCGCTTGGAGAGGACCATCGTCTGGATGCGGCGGCTCGACCCGGAAACATAATTGATGCTGACGGTCGACCCCTCGGTCACCTTGCTGTCGCGCCGAACGACAACGACCGGGACATTCAAGTGGCGGGCGATCGCATGGGCGATCGGGATTCCTTTTGTTGCGACAGTCATGATGGCATCGATACGTGAATCTTTATAGCGCGCAGCAAAGAGCCGCCCGATGCGATCCATGAGACCGGGATTGCCCAGCAGATCCGTCATGAATAGATATCCGCCCGGCAGCAGCCGGTCCGGATCGCCGAGGGCTTCCATAAAGTCACGGATAATTTCCTCGGCTTCGCCCCTGCTGGCGTCGGGTATGTACTTTACGCCGCCTGCAGCGCCGGGCACGGTGACAAGCCGACCGTTCCCACGTTCTTCGAACGTCGCCTTGACTATTGCCAGGTCCTCACTGATCGATGATTTCGCCGCATCGTAGGCGGATGAAAAGTGCGTCAGGGGAATCAGCGTATGCGGATGGCTGAGCAAGTATTGGGTCATGTCGACAAGCCGTTCACTGCGCTTCCACTTCAAAATGTCCACCTCTACATCTGTCTGCACCGGATTACCTTCACTAAATCCGAATAATTTACCTTCAGATTAACATAAACATCCGGATTTAATCAAGCCGGGGACTGTGCGGGCCGCCCAGCATCCTGACCGCATGCACTTCCGGGCAGAAGCCGTTCAGTCCGTTGACAATACGAGCAACACGCGCTTCCTGCGAGACAAGCCCGAAGACCGTCGGCCCGCTTCCGCTCATAAGAACCGCATCCGCTCCGAAGCGCTCCATGCCGTCCTTGAGCATAGCCACTTCCTTGTGCATGTCCATCGTCACCGGCTCAAGCACATTGCCGAGGTTTCGGCAGACCCCGCCGTAGTCTCCGGCATGAAGCGCAGCCTCCATCGCTCCGATATCCGGATGACGGGCGCGGGACAGGTCGAATCTGCCGTAGATATCCGCCGTCGACACACCGATATCAGGTTTGGCCAGAATCACCCAGCAGTTCGGAGGGGCCGGCAGGTGACGGATCTGCTCTCCCCGTCCCGTTGCAAATGCCGTTCCGCCGTAAACACAGAACGGAACATCCGACCCGATCTCCGCGCCCAATTCCGCCAGTTCATCCAATGACAGGCCAAGTTTCCAGAACCGGTTCAGCCCGCGGAGCGCTGCTGCGGCGTCACTGCTGCCTCCTGCAAGTCCCGCGGCGACCGGGATTCGCTTGTCGAGCGTAAATGTGACACCGTCCCGGATTCCTGTCCGCCGCCGGAGAAGGTCCGCCGCCTGGTACACCAGGTTGCGACGGTCATCCGGTACATAGCGGTCGGAGGATTTGATGACGATCTTTCCTCCCTTTGCGCCTTCGATGGTCAGACGATCATACAGGTCAACCGTCGTCATAATCATTTCGACCTCGTGGTAGCCGTCCGGGCGCTTGCCAAGGACATCGAGTGTCAGGTTAATCTTCGCCGGTGCTTTTTCATGGATCATGAAGGCACCTCCCCAAAATTCAATGCCCCTATTTTACCATAGGCGGGAGGAATGAAAAAAGCAGACGGATAAATTCCGTCTGCCGGTGTCAGCCGTTTTTGGATTTCGGGTTACTAAAGCGTTACTTTCGGCCTTCGCCGACGCCCCGCTCTGCCATCTCGATAGCCCGCTTCACCATATTACCGGCGTCACGAGCCTTGATGCCTCCCCAACCTTCCTGCTGCACAACATCGTAAAACCCAAGTTCCTTCGCGATCTCTTCCTTCAGACGATGGGACATTACTCCGCCGTTTCTAGCCATTCGGTTTTTCCTCCTCGTTCGGCTGACACATGTAGTATGGCCCGAAATAAAAAAAGAACCCGGACAAAACCTTCCATAAAAGGTTTGACCGGGCAAAGATGTAAGAAAATAATTGCATTACTTTACGACAAAATCCATTTTCTCTGAGCCGTTGATGAATGTCAGTTCCACGGCCTCCGTCAAAAGGTCCGTATAACTGTAGGAGACCCGCTCGAACGCATGCTCCTCCTGGTCGAGCTCAATGACAAATACGGCATGATACGTTTCCCGAAGTGTACCGGCACGCTCAATCGTCTTTTTCCGGCCACCATTCGCCTTAAGTTGCAAACGCTGACCTAAATGAGAATCGAGCGCCTTCTTGATATCAGCTAATGTTTTTGGCATTATCGCTTACACCTCACTATATGTAAGGATAACACATTTCAAAGTTTCTGTCAATTAAATTTAAAATTTTATCAATGCACCCATCGGATGTCAATGTTTTTTCTTCAGCTTTTTATACTTTTAATCTGCTTGCAAATAATTTGTAACAATTAATCAGCCGAATGCAGGATACAATTCATCCGCAAGCCGCCCAAATTCCTCGAGCGTCAGCGTCTCTCCCCGGCGTCCGGAGTCAATGCCGGCTGCCGCGAGGGCATCCACGATTTCCGCTTTCCGCTCCTTGCCGTCCGGAAGCGAAGTCTGCAGGTTGTTCAGGATCGTTTTCCTGCGCTGGACAAATGATCCCCTTGTCACACGGAACAGGAAGTCCTCATTTTTGACCGTGACCGGCGGCGCGCTCCTGCGCTTGAGGTGGACGACAGCGGATGCGACGTTCGGCTGCGGCATAAATACGGTCTTCGGCACGATCATCACCGTCTGCGCCTCAGTGTAGTACTCGATGGCGATCGACAGGGAGCCGTATTCCTTAGTTCCCGGCTTCGCGCTAATCCTGTCCGCCACTTCCTTCTGCATCATGACGGTAAAGGAATCGATCGGCAGGCGGTCCTCAAGCAGCTTCATGAGGATCGGCGTCGTGACATAGTACGGGAGGTTCGCGACAACGGCGATGTGCTCCATGCCGGCAAACTCTTCCTCGATCACGCCCGCCACATCCGCTTCGAGAATGTCCTGATGGATGACCTTCACATTATCGTACGGGGAAAGCGTATCCTCAAGAACCGGAAGCAGCCGCTGGTCGATCTCGAAGGCGACAACCTTTCCCGAATTCCGGGCGAGATGCTCGGTGAGGGCACCGACCCCCGGCCCGATTTCAATCGCGCCCGACTTCTCCGTCAGACCTGAAAATGACACGATCTTGTGGAGGATGTTCGGGTCGATCAGGAAGTTTTGGCCGAGGCTCTTTTTAAATGAAAACCCGTACTTGTCAAGAATCTCCTTGGTCCTTACGGGTGTGGCGATGTCTCTATGCATGGATGTCTCCTTCTTCGTCAATGGCTTGGACCGCGGCGAGGAACTCCTCGCGGCTGATCCTGAACATGGCTAGGCGCTTGGCAAGCTGCTTGCCGTTCGTCTGTCCGATCTGTAGCATGAGCCCGATCCGCTCACGTCTGCGTCTGGCGTCCGGATGGCCGACAAGACGCAGGCTGACCAGCTCCGCATCGGTGACGGGGGGCTCGCCCACCTTATCCTGCACCGGCGTGCGTACGGCGGCAAGCGCCGCTCGGATATCATCGTCTGCGGCATGCTCGATGCCGACTTTCCGGCCGTTCTCCGAAATCGACTGCGCCTTCGGAAGGAAGGCGTGCTTCACCCCCGGCACATGCTCCTCGATGATTGCACGGATGCGCCGGCCCGGATAATCCGGATCGGTAAAGACGATGACGCCCCGCTTTTCCTGGGCGTGGCGGATCTTCATGAGCGTCTCTTTCGATACGGCGGAGCCGTTTGTTTCAATCGTGTCCGCCCCGGTGGCACGCCGTACGGCGATCGTATCCGACTTGCCCTCCACGACAATGATTTCTTCGATAGTCACTGATGATCCCATTCTTTCGTTCATTTCCTCCAATTTTACCGGCATGCGGCCTGATTGTACAGAAAGCCGGTACTGCCGGAAGCATGATGACACTCGGCGCCTGCTAACATAAGGTCTTACAAATGGCTCACTCAACTTCTTTTGGGCGTTAATTTACATTGTCGCTCGCCGCTTACTGCCCAGTCCCGCTTTTCTCAACCTTAAGTTAATCTAATCTCACCCTGAACCAGCCTTAATTAACCTGGCGGGACAAATAGGCCGACACTAATATAACAATAAGAATTTCCGTTACGGGCGGACGCTTTCCGCGGGGAAGGCATCAGCCGAAGGGCACGCAGTGGAAATCAGCCCAGGTATCTTCACGGTGTTTTCCTTCCAGTTCCAGGGGGAATAACAAAAATCCGCGGCACCCGGCCGCGGATCCGTTCATCCTCAGTTGAGGATTTTGATTTTAACTTTTTGGCGGCCGAAGCTGTAGGCCTGATCTTTCGTAGGAACGAAGATGTCGATTTTATTGCCTTTGATTGCGCCGCCGGTGTCACCCGCGATTGCAGTTCCGTAGCCCTCCACCCAGACTTTGGAGCCGAGCGGGATGACGCGCGGGTCGACTGCGATGACTTTCGCGCCCGGGTTCGCCTTCAGGTTGATGCCCGTTGCGGTAATGCCCGAGCAGCCGTTGCAAGATGCCGTATAGGCAGTGGCCGTCACATAGAATTCCTTGCCGCCGGCCGGTGCCTCATTGCGGGGCGCCGATGCCTGGACGACCTTCCCGGAAGATTTCGATGCAACTGCCTTCGCTGGTGCAGGGGCTTTCGTGCCGACTGCAACCACTTTGTTGACCGGATTCTTAACGACTTTTTCGTTCTGAAGCTTGCGCGCAACTTCTTTGCCGTCTTCTTTGATGACTTCATACGTGCGTTCCACTTTACCTGCTTCACCATTTTGGACGACTTTTTCTTTGCCTTTCAGCAAACCGTTGTCTTTCTTCGTCTGTACGGTGAAGTCTGTCGATTCTTCCACTACATCGGTGACCTTTTCTACCCGGACGACTTTGACGCTGGAGCCCGGCTTGACGGTTTCGTCCATGCCCTGTTCCACGCGGTCGTTCTCACCGAGCTTGATGCCCTGCTTGCTTAAAAAGTCAGCGACCGTAGTCGAAGTGGTCCAGACCTTGCTTTCCTGGCCCCCGTCGATCATGGCAACTTCATATGCTTTTTCAATATTGACGGTTTCCGTATCGCCCAGCTCGCTGCCGCGTGCCGGCGTGATGGCGTCATGTTCAGTGAGTTCGATGCCGGCATCCGCCAAAAGCGCATCGACATCGTCTTTCGTCGACCAGACTTTGCTTTCTTCTCCGTCTACGCTGATCGTAAACTGTCTGGCTTTTTTCCACTCGATGGACGCCCCGTCCCCGAGTTCCGCTTCTTTGGCAGGCGAGAGGTCATCATGTTCGCCGACCGCAATGTCCTGTTCCTCCAGAAGTTCGCCGACTGTATCCGCATGCGTGCGGAATTCAGTTTGTTCGCCGTCTTCGGAAAGGGTGACGTTCTTTTTCGTACCCTCGTAAACCGCATATGTGATGACGCCCGCGAACAGCGCGATCGTCAAGATGGACATCATGATTTTCTTGCCTGTCATTAACCTGGGTTGCTTGTTTTTCGTGGAATTCGTTGACACTAAAAAACTCCTCCTTATCACCCGAGTGATTATAGCGGCCAGTTTTCCGGCTTGTCAACCAAACCGGGTTTTACCAATGCCGCATTACGGGTGAAGTTTGGCCAATTCAGGCCGATTTATTCACTAATCCTAAATAGTTTCATAGCATTTTCGGTAGTCTTGCGGGCTACTTCCTCATAAGGCAGTTCCTTGAGCCGAGCGATTTCTTCCGCGACGAGCCGGACATAGGAAGGCTCGTTGCGCTTACCGCGGTAAGGATGGGGCGCAAGGTACGGCGCATCAGTTTCGACGAGCAGGTGATTGAGCGGAATTTCTTTTGCCACGTCCTTCGGCTGCCTGGCATTCTTGAATGTAACCGGTCCGCCGAGGGAGATCATGAAATTCATCTCCACGCATTCCTTCGCCGTCTCGGAGCTGCCGCTGAAGCAGTGCATGATGCCGCCCGTCTCTGCTGCGTTTTCTTCTTTGAGGATGCGAACCACATCGCCTGTCGCCTCGCGGTTATGGATGATGATTGGCAGGTTCAGCTTTTTTGCCAGCGCAATCTGTTTGCGGAACAGTTCCTGCTGCACATCCTTCGGCGATTTGTCCCAGTGGTAGTCAAGACCCGTTTCGCCGATTCCGACCACTCTTGGATGTCCGGCGGCAATTTCCTCAATCCACCGGAGGTCCTCCTCCGTGCAGTCCACCGCATCGACCGGATGCCAGCCGATCACCAGGTAGATGAACGGGTATGCTTCCGCAAGCTCGAGCGCGCGCCGGATGGTCGGCCGGTCGAACCCGACGACAACCATCTTTTCAACGCCCGCCTCAAGCGCGCGATTGATCACTTCATGAACGTCCTCCTCGTATTGGTCTGCGTTCAAATGGACATGTGTGTCGATCAGCATGCGTTTCACTCTCCCAATGTATTGTTCAAGTCTATACATAAATCCTTTTTCAAATTTCACAGTTCTATTACATTTAGATTACAAATTAGATTAAGTTTAATTACATAGCTCTATTCCGAGACTTCTAAATTTGTACGGGAAGACATGGGAAAAGTCAAAGAAACCGAATTCCGTTTCCTATAAAACGGAAAACCGGAGGACCAAAGTCCTCCGGTTTTGTACTGTTCCTGTATTGTAATTGGTTTTGTTTTTATTTTATCTGGGAGCCGTTCGGCAGTGACGAATCAACCGATGCGAGCTTGAGGACACCATCCTGTTCGCCCGCAAGAATCATCCCCTGGGACAGTTCGCCGCGCAATTTAGCCGGTTTCAGGTTGGCAACGACAATTACTTTTTCGCCGACAAGCGATTCCGGTTCATAGTGCTTCGCGATACCGGAGATGACCTGCCGTGTTTCATAGCCGAGGTCAAGCTGGAGTTTCAGCAGTTTGTCTGCCTTCGGCACTTTCTCGCATGCCGTCACTGTTGCAACGCGAAGATCCACTTTGGCGAAGTCGTCGATCGTGATTTCCGGAACGTCCGGCTTCTCAGGCGATTTCGGTGCGCTATCTTCTCCGGCTGCGGCTTCTTCCGCCTGAGGCTGGACCGATTTCTGCATTTCGCCGCGGATGTAGGCGATTTCCACTTCCGGGTCGAGGCGCGGGAACACCGGAGTCCCTTTTTCGACGACTTTCGTGCCTTCCTTGATTGCGCCGTTACCCAGCGTTTTCCAGGCCAGTGCTTCTTCGCCGAGTCCAAGCTGGCTGACGATCTGCTTTGGCGATTTTGTCATGAACGGCTGGATCAGGACGGCAATTTCGTGGAGGCTCGCCACAAGATGGTGCATGACGGAGTCAAGATCACCTTTTTTCGCCTCGTCTTTTGCAAGTACCCATGGCTGGGTTTCGTCGATGTATTTGTTCGTACGGGAAACAAGCGCCCAGATATCAGACAGGACAACACTGAACTGCATGTTTTCCATGCCCTTTTCGTACTTCCGGACCGTTTCTTCCATTACATTGCGCAGTGGTTCGTCAAATTCAGTCGAGCCTTCCGGATGGGCCGGCACAACTCCGCCGCAATACTTATTGATCATCGAGACACTGCGGTTCAGCAGGTTGCCCAGGTCATTCGCCAGATCATAATTCACACGTTCCACGAACGCTTCCGGAGAAAATACGCCGTCTGAGCCGAACGGCAGCTCCCGCAGAAGGAAGTACCGCGTCGCATCCAGTCCGAATCGCTCAATCAGCATCTCCGGATAAACGACATTGCCCTTGGACTTCGACATTTTTCCGTCCTTCATCATGATAAATCCGTGCGCGAACACTTTCTTCGGCAACGGAAGGTCAAGCGCCATGAGGAAGATCGGCCAGTAAATCGTGTGGAAACGGACGATGTCCTTCCCGACAACATGTACGTCGGCCGGCCAGTATTTCCGGAACTGCGAGTCATCATCCGAGCCGTAGCCCATTGATGTGATGTAGTTCGACAGCGCATCGACCCAGACATAAATAACATGCTTCGGGTCTCCCGGCACCCGGATGCCCCAGTCAAATGATGTGCGGGAAATCGAGAGGTCCTCGAGCCCGGGCTTGATGAAGTTGTTGATCATCTCATTTTTTCGGGATTCCGGCTGGATGAATTCAGGGTTCTCCTCGTAGTACTGAAGCAGACGGTCCGCATATTTCTTCATATTAAAGAAATAGGATTCCTCTTTCACCTTGTGGACAGGACGGCCACAGTCGGGGCAGTTTCCGTCTTCCAGCTGCGCATCGGTAAAGAACGACTCGCACGGCGTGCAGTACCAGCCCTCGTATTCCCCTTTATAAATATCCCCGTTGTCGAGGAAATGTTGGAAGATCTTTTCGACACCCTGCTTGTGGCGCTTTTCGGTCGTCCGGATAAAGTCATCGTAAGAGATGTCCATCAGTCCCCAGAGTTTCTTCGCGCCCTCTGCGATGCCGTCAACAAATTCCTGCGGAGCCATACCGGCTTCTTCCGCCTTTTCCTGGATTTTCTGACCGTGCTCATCCATCCCGGTCAGGAAACGGACATCATATCCGCGAAGCCGCTTGTAACGCGACATCGTATCGGATGCCACGGTTGTATATGCAGTGCCGATGTGGAACTTGCCGCTCGGGTAATAGATCGGCGTCGTCAGGTAGAAAGTTTTCTGTTCACTCATGCCATTGCCTCCATGAAGATGCATTTCCCTTCATTTTACCGGATGCTTCCTTCCACTTCAATGCAGGCAATCCGGCAGGACAATTTCCATTTTTCATTATGTCAGTATTAGTACTTTTTTGAGTGTGTTCTAACAAAATACTTTATTTATCACGTGAAATGGTATAAATTTGTCTTAGGCCGGAAAAATTACTGTTTTTCTAAAAACTTTCGGCTTTGCAAATTGACGTTATTGGCATTAGTTGGTATGATTGTTCCAGTCGACGAACTATGTCGAATCTTGACGAAAAATAAGATAGCACTCGAAAGGGGCAATACTTGATGAAATCGACGGGCATTGTACGTAAAGTCGATGAACTTGGACGGGTAGTCATTCCGATTGAACTCCGCCGAACACTTGGCATCAAAGAAAAAGACGCACTGGAGATCTATGTGGATGATGACAAAATCATCCTTAAAAAATACATGCCGAACATGACATGCGCCATTACCGGCGACGTATCCGACGACAACCTCCGCCTGATCGACGGCAAGCTGATTCTCAGCGAAGAAGGCGCGAAAAAGCTTGTCAGCGAAATCTCGGAGCGACTCGGCCAGAACGTTTAATCGAAATTTATTCAACCGCCCGGAATTATCCGGGCGGTTTTCTGTTGCTTTATACGTCCCTGCACTTGTTGCACAGAGTTTCTTCTTATTAAGTAGACGGGATATCCGTGTCATATTGCTGTCCTTGGAATAAACAAAAAAACGTCAGGCCCTATATCATTCGGCCTGACGTTTTGTTTTATGTCCGTATTCACCACATTACCCGAGATGGTAGGCCTGGTAAATATCCCGCTTCGGCTCACCGCGTTCTTTTGCTGTAATTTTGATGGCCTCCTTAGACGGAACACCTTCACGCTCAATAACCGCCTCTACATGCGCCTTTTGTGAGAGGCCGGCCCACCATTCCGTTTCCTCCTCGGCACGCTGGACAACTTCCGCATCAGCGCCTTCGACGACGATGCAGAATTCCCCTTTCAGGTCGGATGATTCGGCATAGGCGACCGCTTCCCGGGCTGTGCCCCGCAGAATCTCCTCGAACTTTTTTGTCAGTTCCCGGACAAGCGCGACCCGCCGCTCAGCTCCAAAGGCGGTCTCTAAGTCCCGGAGCGACTCTTTCAGCCGGTGAGGGGACTCGTAGAAAATCACCGTCTCCCCTCGCAAGGCAAGCTTTCCGAACAGTTCACGCCGGTCGTTTTTCTTCCTCGGCGGGAATCCGTGGAACAAAAACGGCTGAGCCGGCAAACCTGAAGCAATCAGTGCCGACAGCGCCGCGTTGGCTCCGGGCACCGGAACGACGGCATAGCCTTCCACGATTGCCCGGGCGGCAATGTCCGCCCCGGGGTCCGAGATGCACGGCATACCCGCATCACTGACGAGGGCCACATCTTCACCGCCCGAGAGCACGGACAAAATCCGGTCACCGCCTTCTTTCAGGTTGTGCTCATGGTAGCTGAGGAGTGATGTATGGATATCAAAGTGATTCAGCAGTTTTTTCGTATTCCGTGTGTCTTCCGCCGCAATGATCGCTGATTCCTTCAGGATCCGGATTGCGCGGTAGGTGATGTCCTCCAGATTGCCGATCGGCGTCCCTACGAGATAAAGCTTTCCGCCCGGGTCCTGTACACTCCGCTGGGATTTCACGGTCGACCGCCTCCATTCCGTTTCATATAGTCGATCTTCTCTGACCGTCTGAGCTGCTTGAACGCGTATTCCGCGCGCATCGCCTCCTGCTTGGTTCCGAACGGTTCATGGAAGATACAGCGGACGGGACGGCGCGGCCTGGTGTATTTCGCGCCTTTGCCCTCATTGTGCGCCTTTACCCGGCGTTCCAGATTGTTCGTATAGCCCGCGTAGTACGTACCGTCCGAACATTCAAGCACGTATAGCACATGTTCAGCCTCAGGCTTCCTTTCCATACAGCATCTCCCGGACCTCAGGCGTATAGGTTCCGTCATCCTCATAAACAAAGAGCGGCGGCAAGATCTTCAGATCCGGCTTGCCGTCTTTTGTGCCCTCGATCAGAAGCGTATTGGCCTCGCGTCCCCTCTTCGGATAGACAAAGCGGATCCGCTTCGGCTCCAGGCGGTGCTTCCTCATCGCCGTGACGATATCAAGAAGCCGTCCCGGCCGGTGGACAAATGCCGCCTTGCCGCCCTGCTTCAGGAGAGCGCTTGCGTTTTCGACGGCCTGGTCAAGCGTCAGATAAAGTTCATGTCTTGCGATGGCGACTTCCTCCAGCATGTTGCGGTCGCTCATTTCATTCGCCGGGAAGTAGGGCGGATTGCATGTCACCGTATCATGTTTTTCATGTCCCAGGATATCCGCGATTCCCTTGACGTCCGCTGTGATGATGCGGATCCGGTCCTCCAGAGAGTTCAGCCCGACGCTCCGCTCCGCCATATCCGACAGGCGTGGCTGCAGTTCGACACCGGTGATCGCCGCATTCGACCGCGCACTCAGAAACAGGGGGATCGCCCCGTTGCCTGTGCACAGGTCGATGATGCTCCCTGACCTGCGGATCGGCACATAGGCGAATTTCGCCAGCAGTACCGCATCCAGGGAAAACGAAAACACTTCCGGGCTCTGGATGATTTTCAAGCCCTCCGCAAGCAGATCGTCCAGCCGTTCATCTTTGTTCAGTTCTATGTTCATGACAATTGTCCTCCGTGAAACGATTTCTGATGCTGCGGATATCGGCCACAAAAAGAAAAGACCGTATTCCGCCTGAAGCGGAACCGGTCTTTATCCATTCTGCTTGTTCAGGAATGAGAGACAGAACAGGCAGTCCTCGCCCTTCCGCGAACTCCCGAAATGGACGTTGCAGACGTGGAACCCTTCATTATAAAGGCGTGCGAGGTTGTCATGTCCCTCCCCGATATCCGCCGAATTCTGCTGATGCTTTTTCCCGGGCTTACGGCCCTTGACCTCCAGCTGCTTCTCGATCTCTTCCAGGCGGTTGCGGAGATGATGATTCTCAATCTGTAGAGCATGGTTCTCCTCCATCATCTGTGCAACCGATTCCTTCAGTTCGACATACTGGCGGTTGGCCGATTCAAGGTGTTGCCCGAATTCCATGACCTTATCCAAGAAATTCCGGTCCATCAATGCTCACACCCCATAATGATTACGTCAAACCGATTGTAAAATTTCGTCCAGTGAGTAATCGATCACTTTTTTCTCACCTGACAGCTCAACCTGCAGCATGCGCTCAAGCAGATTGAGCCCGACAACCCTGCCTGCACCATCCGGTGTCGTGATGCGGGTGCCAACATCCGGCATGAGGCGTTTGGCTTCCTCATATTCGTCATTCTCGTATTTCAGGCAGCACATGAGCCTTCCGCATAGTCCTGAAATCTTGGACGGGTTCAGCGAGAGGTTCTGGTCCTTTGCCATCTTGATCGAGACCGGTTCGAAATCACCGAGGAATGTCGAACAGCAGAGCATTCTGCCGCACGGCCCGATGCCGCCGAGCATCTTCGCTTCGTCGCGTACGCCGATCTGGCGCAGCTCGATCCTTGTCCGGAACACCGATGCAAGGTCCTTGACGAGGTTCCGGAAATCGACACGGCCGTCTGCTGTGAAATAGAAGATGATCTTGTTGCGGTCGAACGTATACTCCACATCGACCAGCTTCATCTCCAGGCCATGGTCCTCAATCTTTTTAGCTGCAATATCGAACGTCCGCGCGGATTCTTCCTCGTTTTCCCGTACAGATGCGCGGTCTTCCTCCGATGCGGGCCGGACAATCATCTTGAGCGGAAGAACGATATCATCGCCGCTCATCTGCCGGACGGGGATCACGACCTTGCCGTACTCGACGCCGCGCGCCGTCTCGACTATGACGTAGTCCCCTTCTTCCAGGCGGTATTCACCCGGATCGAAATAATATATTTTACCCGCTTTCTTAAAGCGGACACCTACTACATTATAGAGCATGTTGACCCTCCTGCATGTTGAGCACCAGTTGTTCCATGAGAAGCGTGCGGTTCATATTGCTTTGGAGGTTGCGTTTTGCCTTCAGGATGGCTTCGAGGATTGACGCAAGACGGCCGAATGTCAGCCGCAGCGCCATCTCTTCCCATCTTGCCCGGTTATCCGGATAGGCAAGCGACGTGGAGAGTCCCGCCTTTACCGCTGATATGTCGCGGTAGGCGAACAGGAGCAGATCCAGCCCCAGTTCGGTCTCGTCCTTCTCCTTGAAGAGCGGACCCCAGTCCGTCTGGATGAACAGCAGGACTTCCTGGATACTTTTATCCGATGCTTCCACCAATTTTATCACTGTCTTACGGGCCTGTCCAAACTGCTCATCCGATGCAAGCGCCAGAGCGCCATCCGGATCTGCGTTGATCATCGTGACTGTGGATGCCATCGAGCGGGTCACACCGCCTTCTGCGACAAGCTGCTCCAGAACCGCCTCCCTCGGCGGCGGTTGGAGATGGATCTCCTGGCACCTTGACCGGATCGTCGGCAGAATAGCGGACGATCGGTCTGTCAGGAGAAGGGCGGTCACTTCCCCTTCCGGTTCCTCGAGGAACTTCAGAAGTGTGTTGGCTGCCGCTATGTTCATGCGGTCAGCCTGGTGAAGAATATAAATTTTTCGCCCGTCCTCGATCCCCGTCTTGTTCAGCTTATAGATCAGGTCTGAAATCTGGCCTTTTTTGATGTCTTGTCCATCCGGCCGGATCTGTGTGACGTTGGGATGGTTGTCCTCCCGGATTCTCCGGCAATTCCGGCATACACCGCAGGGCTTGCCGCCGGCGGATTCCGGGCAAAGGAGAAGCTGAGTAAAAAAACGGGCAAGTGCTTCTTTTCCTGCTCCCTTCACACCTTCGAAAAGATAGGCATGGGCGACGCGTCCGGAAGCTGCGGATCCCCCGAGCAGCGAGGTGGCTTTGGGCTGCCGTGCCAGGATGCTGTATTCGGTTTCCATCGGCGTCTCCCCCTGTTTGAAAAATCCCGTGTCCGGAAGTCACACGGGCACGGGTGGTCGTTTTGAATCAGAAATGATGGAACTGCTCGATCGGCAGCACAAAAACTGTTGCGCCGCCAACTTCGACTTCTACGGGATAAGGGATATAGGAATCCGCATTCCCGCCCATCGGCGATACAGGTGCAACCATCTGATCACGGGAACGGCAGTTTTCCCGGATGATGCCCAGCAGTTTCGGCACGAGCGGGTCATCCGTCCCGATGAGGAAGGTCGTGTTGCCCGAGCGCAGGAAGCCGCCGGTGCTGGCCAGCTTAGTGGCCCGGAAGTCATTCTTTGTCAGAGCGGCGGATAATCGGTTGCTGTCCTGGTCCTGCACGACTGCTACGACCAATTTCATATGGATCACTCCTCGCCAGCTTTTATATAAGTATAGCACAAACGCCCTTTACTTCATGCGACTTTTTATGGCGGCCCAGGCAACTTCGGCTGTATCTTCAAGGTTTTTCGTTGCATCGACCAAGACCACCCGCTCCGGTTCCCTCTCTGCGATCCTCAGGTATTCGGAGCGGACCTTTCTGTGGAAGCCAAGCCCTTCGGCATCCAGACGGTTCACTTCATGTCCCCGCCCCTCACTGATCCGCCGGATGCCCTCTTCCGCCGGAACATCCAGGAGAATCGTGAGGTCGGGCATCGTGTCCCCGATTGCAAAGCGGTTGATCGAGCGGACTTCTTCGGTACCGATGCCGCGCGCAGCGCCCTGATAGGCGATTGAACTATCGATGAAACGGTCACAGAGGACGACCTTGCCGGCCTCAAGTGCCGGGATGATCTTTTCGATGAGATGCTGTCGGCGGGCTGCCGCATAAAGCAGCGCTTCCGTCCGCGCTTCCATCTCCGTATGATCATTATCGAGAATGATCTCCCGGATTTTCTCTGATATCCTGATGCCGCCCGGCTCACGGGTCTTCAGGAAATCGGTACCCGAATTTTCCAGGCGTCGGGCCAGGATTTCCAGAACGGATGTCTTCCCTGCTCCGTCGGGTCCTTCCAGTGTGATGAACAAACCGTTTTTCTTCATATATTATGCCTCCGTTGACTGTTGTGAGACCAAGATTTTTTGTTCGCCCAGCCGGTGGGTTCCCTGGAACGCCGTGCCGGCCGTAAGATGGGTACGCAGCATGCCGATCGTCTCGCAAGTGACGGGTTCGCCCGGCAAAAGCAGCGGGATGCCCGGCGGATATGGAATGACCGAGGCCGAGGAAATTCGCCCCGCCGATTCGCGGTAGTCAATCCACTCGGACATCTTTCCTGGTTCGATAACCGGAGGCCCGTCCGCCGCTTTGATCGACGGATTCGCGGCTGGAGCCTGCGGTTCGTATACGTCCACACCGGGACCAAGTGATTGCATGGCCCTCCGAACTGCCCCCAGCACATCCTGCAGGCGCGGATCATGCCCGTTCTTGATGAGGGGCAGGATAAGCAGTGCCTGTTGGGGATCCGACAGTTCAGCGTGCACGCCTTGTTGCGCCAATGAATTCGCGAGTGCGTTTCCCGTATGCCCGTCTGCGCGAAGAAGCAGTTTGAGCGGATCATGCGTGGATATGGTAGCCAGTCCTTCTATAGCTGCGAACCCGCTGATTAGTGCATGCCTGAACAACAGGAAGTCCTGCAAATCTTCTTCTGTATAAGTGGCAAGATAATGCCTTGCATCATCAAGCGACGCCATAAGCGGATAGGACGGGCTGCTCGATTGGAGCATGCCGAGGTAATGTCCGATGCGCTCTGCCTCAATCAGAGAGCCATGCGCCACATGAAGATAAGAAGCCATCGTCATGGCAGGCAGTGTTTTATGGGCGGACTGGACGACCACATCCGCCCCCTGCGCAAGCGATGGCTCCGGAAAAGGTTCGCCGATTCCGAAATGCGCCCCATGCGCCTCGTCGACGAGAAGCGGCATGCCCTTGCCGTGGCAGATCTCGGCAATCTCGCGCAGATGCGGGGACACCGTCCCGTAATAGGATGGATTGGTCAACACAACCGCTTTGGCTTCCGGATAGCTCCGGACGGCCTCGCGAATCAGTGATGCCTCCGGATGTCCGGGTGTGAGGGTTAGCGGTTCCCAAACAGGATCAATATACACAGGCCGCGCCCCGGCGAGTGCGAGGCCATGAAAAACTGACTTGTGTGCATTGCGCTGCACAATGATGCGGTCCCCCGGACGGCAAGCCGCAAGGATCATCGCCAGATTTCCTGCCGTTGAACCGTTGATGAGGAAAAAGCTCTGCCTTGCCCCATACGCATCCGCCAGAAGCCCCTGGGCTTCCCGTATCGGTCCCTCCGGCGCATGGAGGTCATCCAGCCCCGGGAGTTCCGTCAGGTCCCAGGCCATCATTCCCCGGACTGCTTCCGGCAACCCCGTCAGCTTCCCGTTTTTATGTCCTGGTACATGGAAGGATACCGGACTTCGACCTGCAAATTCCTCCAGCATATCGGCCACCGGCCTCCGCGACTGACTGCTCATTGCCAAAACCCCTTTATCCGTTTATCGGACGGATCTGTTGATGGGTTCATTATAACACGGCCGGTACCCGCAGAAGCGGAAGGCCCTTAAGGGCTGGCTGCGAGGAGTTTGCCCTGGCAAAAGAGATGGAACAAGGGCTAATATTAGTGCTCAGACAATCCTGTTAGGTTTGATTTGATCTGGCCGCATTTGATTAAAGCGCTCAGCAGGCTTCAACCATCGCTTGCCGTATATCTATGAGCGTTCGCAAGGATGAGTCCTGCGGACTGTTTTTCCGCACAAAAAAACCGCCTCCATAAGGAGACGGCCTTGTGCCCAGCGATGTCCTACTCTTGCAGGGGGAAGCCCCCGACTACCATCGGCGCTGAAGAGCTTAACTTCCGTGTTCGGGATGGGAACGGGTGTGACCTCTTCGCCAT
>NZ_FNZF01000004.1 GCF_900109165.1 Bhargavaea ginsengi
TTCTGCAAAAAACATAAAAAACAAAAACAGGCGGAGAAAAAACAACTCGTTTTTCTCCGCCTGCTTTATTTTGGGGACTTATTGGACAGCCCCTTCTGTCTTTTAGGATGCAGTCGAAATGGTCTGCTTGCCACCTTTGTTCTTAGTCACAAACTGGATGGCGAGAAGAATGACGAACAGGGCAAATCCGAATACGTCGGTCATGCCTTCCGGGAAAATCAGCATGCCGCCAGCCACAAGAGCGAGTATACGCTCCAGCCAGTTTAGTTTGCGATACCAGAAGCCGACGAAGCCTGCACCAACCGCGATCATACCGGCTAATGCTGTTGCGGTCACCCAAACGATTTCAAGGACACTTGCATCAATCATCAGCATCGCGGGGTTATAGACGAACATATACGGGATGATAAACGCTGCAATCGCGAGTTTCGCCGCGTTGACCCCTGTCCGGATCGGATCTCCTCCAGATATTCCGGATGCTGCAAATGCTGCGAGTGCGACCGGAGGTGTGATATCTGCAATGATTCCGAAGTAGAATACGAACAAGTGCGCAGATAGAGCTACAACAACCGGTACTGCTGCGCCTGACGGCTCATCGATCATGAGCAGGGCGATGACGGCGGGAGCCGCAATCGTCGAAGTGATGACATAGTTCGCCGTTGTCGGTGAGCCCATTCCCAGAACGATCGCCGCGAGCATAGTGAAGAACAGTGTCAGGAAGAGATGGCCGCCTGAGGCTGAAATCAGTCCGTTGGCCAGGCTCAGACCTAGACCGGTCTTGACAACGACACCGACAATGATGCCGGCACATGCCGTTGCAGCCGCAACAGCCAATGCTGTCCGTGCCCCGTCAACAAGGGCATTAATCATGTCCTTGAAGTTCAGGCGGGTCTGTTTGTCGAACGCGCTGACGACAATCGTCAGTACGATTCCCCAAAGCGCGGCTTGCATTGTCGGGATACCGACGAGCAAGAAGATAATAATTCCAAGAATCGGAGTCAGAAGATAAATCTTCTTCAAGACTTCCTTTCGGTTTGGAAGCTGGTCATCCGAAAGACCGGACAGCCCGACCCGTTTGGCCTCAAAATGTGTCATGATCCAGATTCCCGAGAAGTAAAGCAGCGCGGGAATAGCAGCGGCTTTTGCAATTTCCCAATAAGTGATGCCGCCGATGAATTCGACCATCAGAAATGCCGCTGCTCCCATGATTGGCGGCATGAGCTGTCCGCCGGTGGAAGCCGAGGCTTCTACCGCCCCGGCAAACTCTTTGCGGTAGCCAAGCTTCTTCATCATCGGAATGGTATACGAACCGGAAGTCACCACGTTAGCTACAGAGCTCCCGGATATGGTTCCCTGGAGGGCACTTGAGAAGATAGCCACCTTCGCCGGGCCGCCGGTCAGTTTCCCGGCCAATGCCACAGCCAAATCGTTGAAGTACTGACCCACACCTGTTTTTACGAGGAAGGCCCCGAAAAGAAGGAAGACGAAGATGAACGTGGCCGACACTCCGATTGGTGTACCGAGCACTCCGTCGGTCGTGTAAAACATCAGCTGGGCAAGTGCCGTCAGGTCCTGTCCGCGATGCGCCAGGAATCCTGGCCAGTATGGTCCGGTAAACGCATAGATCAGGAATGCCGAGGCGATAATCGTAATCGGCAGGCCGACTGCACGCCGTGAGGCTTCGAGGGTCAGTAAGACGGCCAGGATGGCGACTGTCATATCGAGATCGGTCACCCGTCCGACACGCATGACCAATTCATCGTATTGCAGCGGCCAGTACAGGCCGACGCCAATCGAAAGCAGCGCCAGGATAATATCATAAAACGGGACTCTGTTCTTTTTGGCCGATTTACGGCGAAACGGGAACAGAAGGAAAATAAGAGACAGGGCAAAACCCAGGTGGACAGAGCGCTGGATATAGGCTGTATACTGTCCAAAAATCGCGGTGTATAGCTGGAAAACAGAAAAAGCCAGAAGACCGAAGAAAACAATTTTCTTCATAATCCCCCGAACGTCACGGGTGTTGGATTCCGGGTCATATTTTTTCAGCAGCTCCTGCTGCTCTTCCTCGGACAGCTGGAGATTCTGCTCTTCCCTCAATGATTTCTCATCCGCCATTCATATTCACTCCTTTCAATAACTCCAGTAGGGACAATTTTCTTGATTCAAAACGGTAAGAAGATCCCCGCTCCAACAGTTTCTTCAAATCATAACTGTGTCCGCCGCACCGGAATTCGAGGTCCGTATCGATATCCGCCACAAATAGGACAAACGAGTCGAGTACACGATTTTCATACGCAAGCGTGTATCGGCCATCCTCAGCGGTGAAGGTCTCCCCTTCCTCCGCATGGCCTGGCATGCCGATTGCAAGGTCCTCGTATTCCATCCGGAGAAGACGGATTCTGCTATCATCTGTCACCTCATAGGTTTCAATCACGTCCGTCAGATGGATTGAATGGGTATAGCGGATGACGAATCGGTCCTCTTCCGTCTGCCGTATGTAGTGGATGGCCGGATTGCCCGAGCGGGTCTCCGTAAACACAAAGGCGTCTGAAAACGGGACTGCGAGAACACATGTAAATGACACCATGAGCAATGCAGTGCCCAGCACTTTCCGCATCACGTCCCCCCCCTTTATGATCCGGCCATTTAAAAAGAACAAAGTGAAGCGATGAAGCACGGCTTCATCGCTTCACTGCATGTTACGGCGAAATCAGTTGCCGTTTACTTCGTCGAAGTATTTCTGTGCACCCGAGTGTACAGGAATACCGATGCCCTCAAGGCCTTTTTCAGCTTTGATCAGCTGTCCTTTTGCATGCGTGATCTTATCTGTATTTTCATAGATGGCCTTCGTGATGTCGTAAACAACATCTTCCGGAATGTCGTTCTGAATGACGAGCATTGCTCCTACGGATACAGTCGGAACATCTTCTGTCAGACCGTATGTGCCCGAAGCAATCGTATCTTTTGCATAGTACGGATACTTTTCGATCAGTTCATCTGCTTTGGCATCTTCAACCGGAACGATGTAGACCTGTGTCGTTGCGTTCAGGCCTTCAACAGCTCCTGTCGGTGTACCGGAAGTGATGAATGCCGCGTCGATCTGGCCGGACTGAAGGCTTTCTGTCGATTCGCCGAAGTCCAGGTTTTGCGCATCGATGTCATCCATTGTGAGACCGTGGATTTCAAGGAGCTGCTCTGCATTTGCATACGTACCGGAACCCGGAGCGCCTACAGAGATTTTCTTGCCCTTCAGGTCGTCATAAGACTTGATACCTGACTTTTCCGTCGTAACAAGCTGGATCGTTTCCGGATAAAGCGCACCGAGCGCGGAAACATTGTCAATCGCCTGTCCGTCGAACATCAGTTCACCTTTATTGGCGTAATAAGCAATATCCGTCTGGACGAATGCGATTTCCGCTGTGTCATCAGCAAGCGCAGTCATATTGGCTGCAGAAGCCTGGGAGCTTTCCGCAGTTGTCTTGATGCCCGTCTCTTCCGAGATGAACTCCGCGAATGAACCTCCGAGCGGGTAGTATGTGCCCTGTGTTCCACCAGTCAGGATACTGAGGAACTTGACATCGCTTGAACCTTCGTCTCCTCCGCCCTCACTGCTGCCGCTGTCGGCACTGTCGCCGCTCCCACAAGCTGCCAGCATAAATAGCGAAATGATTCCGATGATAGACAAAAATCGGAATTTCTTTTTCATGGATAATCCTCCCCTTCTCTATTTAGTTGTTCATACTAGTTTTCATTCTACTGAGACTATTTTCGCATGTCAACGCTTTCTTGAAAACGTTGACATTCTTACTGGGCCCCGTCCACATTGCTTTCCGGCGCCGTCTCTTCCGGCGGAAGCTCCTTGAAAGTTTCCCCTTTTTCCTCAAGATCACGGGTCCGGTGAGCAATCCTGGATGATGCGCATGCAGCCACACTGGCGACAAGATCATCCAGGAAAGTATGCACACCGATGCCCTTTTTCGTGTCAAGATGGTTGATGACGCCGATTTTGTTTTTGTCGAGGTGGCCAAAGGTGGTTACCGCAATGCTGCCGTACGTGTAGACAGCACCAAGTGCAATTGTCTCATCCACCCCGAAGAGGCCTTCATCCGAATCGACAATCGACTGAAGGGGCTCGGACAACTGCTTTTTCTCTGCGAGTACGTCAAGCTCGATCCCGACGAGCAGGGCGTGCTGGACTTCCCGTTTTTCCAGAACGCTCTCCACGGACTCGATGCAGTGGGCAAGCTTCAGCCCATCATTGTATGGTGCCTGCATCTCATAGACGATTTTGGCAATGGCCTCGATGCTGACCCCGCGGCGTGTGAGGGCATCTTTTGCGGCTTTCGTGACTGTTGCGGACGGGACTTTCCTGCTTTGGTCAAACATGACAACTTCCCCTTTCTTTGCTGGACGCATGCACACATTATACCTGCAATATTCAGTATGCTACAATTTTACCTATACGTTACATGAGGAGGATATGGTTTGAAAAAAGGACGCATCAACGAATTGACTTTTAAAAGCGAAGCGCTCGGCGAAGAGATGGAACTGCTTGTCTATCTTCCCGAGAACTATTCCGACCTATATAAACACTCGGTGCTGATTGCATCGGACGGAAAAGACTATTTTCAGTACGGACGGATGACCCGGCTGCTTGAAAAACTGTACGAGGAAGATGCGATCGAGCGGCTCATCGTCGTAGGTGTCCCCTACAAGAGCGTCAGCGAACGCAGAAGGATGTATCATCCCGACGGCGACCGGAACAGCGACTACATCCGGTTTATCGCCCATGAGCTCGTTCCGTTCATCGATGCCGAGTTTCCGACGTACCAAATGGCGGCGGGACGCGGCCTCATCGGTGATTCTCTCGCAGCCACGGTCTCTCTGATGACTGCATGCAAGTATCCGAACAGTTTCGGCAAAGTCGTCTGCCACTCCCCCTATGTCGATGACCAGGTCATGGATGCTGTCGAATCGGTTCGGGAACCCTCTGCTTTCGATATCTATCAGGTGATCGGAACTGGCGAGACCGAAGTCCCGACCACCACAGGGGAAATCGATGACTTTTTGAATCCGAACCGAAAACTGAGGAACTTGATAGAGAAAAAAGGGTTTTCGTCATTCTATGAAGAATTTGATGGCAAGCACACCTGGAAATACTGGCAGAAAGATCTCGAACGAGCCATCCGGTTTGCTTTCGGAAAGTGAAGATTAACCAATCGGTGAACTTTCTGATATCCTTAAGGGAGAACACATAAAAGGAGGCCTTCGCATGAAATACGGAATCGTTGCATTCCCTTCAAAAGAATTGCAGGACAGGACCAACACATACCGAAAGCGCTATGATGCACACTACGCCCTGATTCCGCCCCATATGACTGTCGTGGGGCCGTTCACGCTCGAAGGGAAGGAAATGAAGGAAGCGGCAGCCGAACTCCTTGAGGTCGCTGCCAAACAAAAACCGTTCGAACTGAAAGTGATGAGGGCAAGCACGTTTGCCCCGATCACAAATGCGATTTACCTCAAGATTGAACCGAATGATGAAATCCTTGCACTTCGCGAGGCCCTCAGTCTCGATTTCATCAAAAACATCGAAAATCATCCATACGTGCCCCACATCACGATCGCCCAAAAAATGTCCGACGGCGAGCATGACGATATCATCGGCCAGGTCAAGATGGACAACTTTGAGCATAAAGAGACGATCGATCGCGTCCATCTCCTCTACCAGCTTGAGGACGGTCCGTGGACTGTGTACGAAACCTTTACACTGTCGGGAGATGAGTGATAGATGGTCAGCCTGAAGCTCGCCTCGACCGAAACGGAACGCGAGGATGCCTTTACCGTCCGTAAGGCGGTCTTTGTTGAGGAGCAGGGCGTGCCCATCCATATCGAGCTGGACGAGCTGGACGACGAAGCTGTTCACTTCATCGCATATGACGGCGAACGGCCGATTGCCGCCGGCAGGATCCGGGACATCGGTGACAGCATCGGAAAAGTTGAACGGGTTTGTGTACTGCCCGAATACCGCGGCCAGCACCTTGGCCAGCAGATGATGGTGATGCTGGAAGAGCATGCCCGGAATGCCGGGCTCAGCAAAATCCGGCTCAACGCACAGAACCATGCCGTCCCGTTTTATGAAAAGATCGGTTACATGGTGACCTCTCCGGAATTCATGGATGCAGGCATCCCGCACCGCGTCATGGAAAAATCGGTATAATTGAAAAATCCGCGCAGACTTTGTCTGACGCGGATTTTTATTTTGCGGCTCAGCCGTTTTTATCGATCATCCGTTGGATATCCCCGACATTCAGGGAATTGCCGTTTTTCAGGATGGATGCGGCGATCTGGTCCTCGAGCTGCTGTGAAACATCTTTCTTCGCCAGCCGCCCGACTTTCCGGATGATCTTCCTTACTTGCCGCTCATCCTGGAAATTGGCGTGCTGGATCGCATTGGCCAACGCAAACAATTCGTCCATCGAGACACCGGTCTTGTTCTCGATTTTCTTGAAGAGCGACTCGTTCATCCAGTCTCCTCCTTAGCAGTTGTAGCTTTTGCCGACAATAATCAGCAGGATGAACAGGATGACGATCAGCACGAACATCGAACCGCCACTGGACTTACCGCCGTAGCCACCGCCACCATAACCGCAGCCCCAGCCACCGCCGTAGCCGCCACCGCCGCCATAACCGTAACCGAACATTGCACTCCCCCCTTTCCTGTTCCTTGTAAGGTATGGCGGTACCCTAATGGGGGAAAGGGCGATTGCCCGGACGTTGGGGAAACATAAACCAGGCTGCCTCTATAACGGGCAGCCGGGCATTATTAGGGGCGTCCTTTGGAACGGAACAGCAGTGAGGCGATAAACCCAAAAAGGATTGCGGCACTGATGCCCGAACTCGTCACTTCAAACATACCGGTAATGACACCTACAAGACCATGCTTTTCCGCTTCCTGAAGGGCGCCGTGCGTCAGGGAATTCCCGAAAGAGGTGATTGGTATCGTTGCCCCGGCCCCCGCAAAGTCGATCAGCGGTTCATAGAGTCCGAACCCGTCGAGAATCGCGCCTGAGACGACCAGGAGGCATAATGTATGGCCCGGGGACAGCTTGGCGACATCAAACAGCAGCTGACCGATCACGCAGATCAGTCCGCCGACGACAAAAGCAATGACAAATGCAGCCATCATCTTTCCGCCCCCTCTCCCATGTCCAATTCAATCGCATGGCAGGTGCACGGGATGCTTTCCCCCTGCTGGAAGGAAAGCGGGGAAAGAAGGGCGCCGGTGGCCATCAGAAGCGCCCGGCTGTATTCCCCTTCAATCATCCGGTTATACACATCGGAAAAAAATATGGCGGCTGAACAGCCCGCCCCGCTTGCACCGGAAAAGAATGCTGAGTCTCCCCCATAAAATTCTTTCCCTGCATCTCTCCACCTTTCCCCTTCGGCGTTGTATCCTGCTTCTGAAGCCATCTGAAGGAACAGCTGTGTACCGATCGCACCGAGATCACCGGTAATGATGACGTCATAGTCTTCGGGTGCAGTCCCGGCAGCTTCCAGATGCCTTCTGAAAGTATCGAATGCGGCGGGTGCCATTGCCGCTCCCATATTCAACGGGTCGGTCAGGCCATAGTCCACGACCCGGCCCACTGTTGCCTGAGCGATTCCGGGATAGCCCTTCTCGTGAGGAGTAACTGCGGCAATCCCAGCTGCCGTCACTGTCCATTGGGCATTCTGCGGCTTCTTGAAACCATATTCGATCGGATACCTAAACTGACGCTCGATGGCATTATGATGGCTGGCCGCTCCCGCCAGCACCAGCGAGGCTGCCCCCGCTTCCGTAAGCAGGGCCGCATTGGCAAGGGCAGAAGTGGAAGTCGCACAGGCCGAAAACAGCCCCACATATGGCAGTCCCGTTGAGGCGGCGGCAAAGTTGGAAGGTGTCATCTGATTCACGAGATCCCCGCACACCAGATAATCCGCATCGCTGATCGTTTTTCCAGCCTTGTTCAGCACAAGGTCGCACGCATCTTCGATGAGTTGCCGGTGAGCCTGCTCATTCGTCTTCTGGCCGCAAAGCTCTGAGTCATATAGGCGGTCAAACTGAGGGCTGAATGGACTGTTTTTCTTTTCCGCAGGTCCCGCTGCCACAGCAGCCGCACGGATTATAGGCCTGCCTGCAAAACGAATTACACCCCTGGCTACCATCCGACCACCCCGAACTTCACTAGGATCGTTTTGATGAGCGCAACCACAAATGCGGAAAAGACACCGAAAACGATGACGGATCCGGCAAGCTTGAACATATTTCCGCCGACCCCGAGAACGTAGCCCTCTGTCCGGTGCTCAATCGCAGCTGAAATCATGGCGTTTCCGAATCCGGTCACCGGCACGGCGGAACCCGCCCCGCCAAACTGGGCGATCCGTTTGTATTTTCCGAATCCGGTCAAAAGCATGGCGATGAAAATCATTGTCGCAACTGTCGGATTGCCTGCAGTCCGCTCTGTAAAGTCAAAGAAGTACATATAAAAATACATGATGCCCTGCCCGATGGCACAGATGATTCCGCCTGTCACAAATGCCTTCAGCAAATTCAGGGCCAGCGGCGTCTTGGGCGTGGTCTGCTGCTCCAACTGTGTATACGCCTGGCGGTCCATCAGGTTTCTTCCTTAGAGAGGGATTTGATTGTTTCAACTTTTTTATGCAACTTATCTTCCTCCTCAAGCTCTTCCAGCTTGTCCGTCTCCCAGTAGATCTTCAGATCCGCAGAAAGGGTGACTGTCTCATCCGGAAATGCTTTTTCCATCTTGCCGGTCAGTTCTTCTTCGATTTTCGCTTTGCGGTATCGGTTAAACGGGCTGACCTCCACGCCCACCAAAAGGTCTTCTTTTACAAAGACCGCCACGGCCGATGTGATCTGTTCCTCTTCACCGAGGATTTCCTGCACTTTCCGGTTGTCTTCGGGTTCTCCGCCTGAAACCCGGATCTCCTCTCCGCCGGCTCCACAGCCGGCGACCAGCAGGCACAGCCCGGCAGAAGCTGCCAATCGTTTCAACGGCTCCACCTCCCGTTTTTCTCTTAGTATGTCCACCACCACTTACAGTTATGCACACTTACAGCTATGCAGGCTGTGCGTTCGCCCGGACACCCCTTTTCAGAGCGCATATGGTAGACAGAGATCAAAAGGGAGGAGGTGTTCAGAAATGAGCTGCTGTGGTGATAAGAAAGACTTTACCGCCGGATCCTCTTCCTTCGACCACTGCTTGTGCGACGTTGTTCGCGCAATCAAGGACATTCAGGATGCAGGTGCCGATGAGTGCATGGGCTGCAATAGCTGCTTCACTACCCCGCTTGGCGGCCTTGTGAATCCGACAACTACACCGATTGATACACGTGTGATTGTTCTCTACTCGAAAGATGGTTGCCCGTTCAGCTTGAGCGCATATCCGTGCAATCCTACAGGACCGAAGTCTTGCTTCTTCCGGATTGAGGAAATCGTCGGCAAATGCTGCGTAACGCTTCGACTCCTGACTAAGGATGGCGATGGATTCGAAGCGACAAGCCGATGCATTACGGTGGATATCCGCTGCTTCTGTGCGATCGAATGTGTGGCAGATGCTTTCCTCGATATCTGCATGTAATCGAAAAGGCAAAGTGTCCCGCCGTCCGGAATCAACCGGGCGGTGTTTTTATGTGCTTCGAAAAGCTTCCGCCCAAAAATAAGGCTCTGTTATAGAATGGTGTTGCTTTCCGTTACGGGCGGACGCTTTCCGCGGGGAAGGCATCAAGCCTTCTGCGAAGTCTCTCCGCACTTCCTTTTCCGCAGGAGTCGCCACCCTTCACTCCAATCAACAGCTAAATATCAATATCATCCATTAACAGAGCCAAAATAAAAAGCCGACGGATTTCCGTCAGCTTTCAGGGTTTACAATTTGGGTTCTTTAATACGGAAAAGGTTTTCCTTTCCACCAGATGGCATCCAGATCATCGATGGATAATTCCATTTCGATTTTTTCTTCGTTGATGCCCTTGACAGCGACTTTGCTTTCCTCGAGATTCAAAATTTCACCGTTGATTACAGTTCCGTCTTTTAAACGGAACTGGATTGGCCGGTACACTTCCCGCTGGAACGGGCGTGACAGAAACCGGAGCTGTGTGAGCAAACGGGCCGTCTCTTCGGGCCGCTTCGGCAATTCATACACCGATGTGCTTTCTTCCACAACTTCTTCCTCTGCCAGAACCTCCTCCTCCACCGCCTCGCGGCTATAGACCGGCTCTGAAACAAAGTAAACAGGCGGCGCATCCACAAACAGCAATGGCCCTCCGTCACGTTCTGCCATGGGCTCACATCCTTTTTCCCCCATCCTATGCCGGGTGGTGCCCAACTGTCACAGCTGGGAAATGAATACCGTAGCAAGCCCAAGATAAATCAAAATGCTGATAATGTCATTCAGCGTCGTGATGAACGGGCCGGATGCGACCGCAGGGTCGATTTTCAGCCGGTGCATCAATAGCGGGATAAAGGAGCCGGCCAGCGTAGCTACGAAGATTGAACCGACGATTGCCACGCCGACCAAAAGCCCGAGGACGAGCTCGTGTTTCCAAAAGTAAATCAGCCCGACGACAAAGATGCCGCACACCGTTCCGGTGATCAGTCCTGTTCCCGCTTCCCGCGCGAGAAGCTTCATCCTGCTTTCGCCTTCGATATCGCCCGTAGCGATTCCCCTGACAGCGACAGCAAGCGCCTGTGTCCCGCTGTTGCCGGCCATTCCCGCAATAAGCGGGATAAAGACTGCGAGAAGTGCGACCTGATCGAGGGTCTGTTCAAAACGTCCCATCAGGTTGGCCGTCACCATCCCCAGGAAAGTAAGCAAAATCAGCCATGGCAGACGCTTTTTGGCCGCCGCGAGCGGGTTCCGGTCGATGGTGTCCATGTCCGATACACCCGCAAGCTTGGAGTAGTCGTCTGAAGCTTCTTCTTCAATAACGTCGATGATGTCATCGACTGTGATGATCCCGAGCAGATGCTGCCGGAAATCGACCACAGGCATTGCCAGGAAGTCATAATCTTTCATCATCCGAGCAACTTCTTCCTGGTCCTCGCTGACTAGGACGCTGACAACCCGCTCATTCATAATGTCCGACACAATTGCATGTTCATCCGCGATGATCATATCCCTAAGCGACACAACGCCCGCCAGGCGGTTCTCATCATCGGTGACGAAAATATAATAAATAGTTTCGGCGTCGGGTGCCGCGTTCCGGAGAATGGTCATCGCGGAGCGGACCGTCGAATTTTCGGGGATTGTGACGTATTCCGTTGTCATGATCGATCCGGCCGTATATTCCTCATAGTGCAGAAGGTCTTTAATTTCACTTTCAGCCTCGTCATCCATGAGAGTCAGATAGGTCAGTACTTTGGATTTGTCGAGCTCGTTAAGCACATCGACCGCGTTGTCTGCGTACATGCCGGCGAACATGTCCGCGGCATAACGCGTGTCCATCTCATCCAGGTATGCGTCAAACTCATCGTCCTCAATCTCCGATACTTCGAAAATCTCCGCGAGTTCCTTCGGAGAAAGGAATTCATACATTTTCCTCCGGAGTTCCGGACCGGCTTTTTCATAGTACTTTGCCTGGTCATACGGATGGCCTGCGAGGAACTCATCCCTGAATGCCTCCGGATCCCCCTCTTCCAATAATCGTGTAACCAGGTCCTCGTCGATATAGGTTTCTTCCTGCTCATTCAGTGCTTCCGGCATGTAGAGCCCTCCTTTCAATACTGACATTCCGCAAATCTCCCTTAAACGCGTTGGAGGACGGCTGTCCGGGGTAGACTCAAGATAAGACGATTCCTGATTAACAATGCTGAATGGGGTGTTATCATGTTGAAACTGGACATTTTCGGGGACCTTCATGGTTGCTTTGATGAATTTATGGAGCTATTCGGCAAGCTCGGATACCATATGGAGAACGGTCGGTATGTCCATCCCGATGGCCGAAAGCCTGCATTTGTAGGTGATGCGACGGACCGCGGCCCGAAGTCGGTCGAAATTCTTAAATTCCTCTTTACCCTCCAGGACGCCGGTCAGCTGATTTATTCCCCGGGAAATCATTGCAACAAACTATACCGGTACATGCTCGGCAATAACGTCCAGCAAAAGCATGGACTGGAAACGACTGTTGCGGAATTGGGTGCCCTTTCAGGCAAGGAGCGGGAGCATATCCGCAAGCGCTATATCCGCTTCTACGAATCGCTCCCGCTCTATGAAATGCTGGATGATGGGAAACTGATCATCGCCCATGCCGGAATCCGCGAAGACCTGATCGGCAGAAAAGACGGAAGCCGGCTGCGTACGTTTGCCCTGTACGGGGACATCACCGGCGAGACGCTGTCGGACGGACGTCCTGTAAGGCGGGACTGGGCAAAACACTATAAAGGAAAGCCCTTCATCGTCTACGGCCATACCCCGGTTTCCGAATGCCGTTTCGTGAATAATACGGTCAACATCGATACGGGCTGTGTGTTCGGCGGCAAACTGAGCGCACTCCGCTACCCCGAAAAAACAGTGGTCAGTGTCCCATCCCGACAACCTTTCCAGCCGGAGAAATTCAGCGATTTCACCTGACCTCCTCCATTCACCTGTGAAAGCCGGCCACCGCAAGCATATCTGCCGGCACCGGGCTGCTGATGGCAATCGGTTCCCCGGTAAGCGGATGGCTGAAAGATAACCCGGCGCAATGGAGCGCCTGGCGTCCGATCCGCTTCGTGCTGCCCCCATAAAGCGTATCCCCTTCAAGCGGATGGCCGATATGGGCAAGGTGCACACGGATCTGGTGGGTCCTTCCCGTATGGAGAATCACCGACACCCTGGAAACCTCATCCCCGGGCAGCCCTGCTGTTTCGATCACCCGTACTTCCGTTACAGCCCGCTGACCTCCGGGAAGAACCATCCGCTCGATGATGCTCCCATCCTTGCGGCCAATCGGCTCATCGATGAAAAAGTGCCGCTCCTTGAACTCGCCGCCAGCGATTGCTTCATAACGTTTGAGAACGCCGCCCGCCTTCATCTTCTCTGACATGAGGTGATGGATGTGGCGGTTTTTTGCGATACATACGATTCCCGATGTTTCTCGGTCGAGCCTGGTGACGACATGTACCGTCGCCGGCGTTCCGTCTTTCATGAACTTCCCGGCTACCAAATTGGCAAGGGTGCCTAAGGGCGCATCCCTGGAAGGAATGGTCGCCTGTCCGGCAGGCTTGTCCAGAATAAGCAGCGCCTCGTCCTCATAGATCACTGAAAGTCTGCCCTCTTCCGGGAAAAGCCCTTCCGCAGGTTTTTCCGGAGGGAAAATGATGGTGACCCCGTCTCCTGCCTCCAGTTTATGGCGCACCGTCTTTTCCTCACCGTTCACGAATATGTTCCCGCCTTTGTATTTGACCGCAGTAAGCGTCCTCCGGGAGATCCCGCATTCCGCCAGGAAGTCCCTTAATACGACACCGTCCGCTTCCACAGTGAACGAAAGACGGTAGCGGCGGTCAGAGGACATCGCTGTCAATAAAGGAGTCGTGGACCCGCTTCCAGAACGGGAACGGACGGAAACGCGCAAAGCGCACGCGTTCATCCGCAACCCTGTAGCTGATCGTCTTGACGTCCTTGTGGAGAAGGTGCAGATGGTCAACCGTCACCATGAAGTCGGGGCCTTTCACCGGTTTCAGCACACAACTGTGATGGGCCGGCAGAACAAGCGGGGAGCCTACAGTACGGAACACCCGGTTGTTGATGGACGCCATCTCCGTCAGCTGCATGGCCGGCAGTGCAGGGTGGATGATCGCTCCACCCAGCGACTTATTGTAGGCCGTACTTCCCGAAGGCGTAGAAACACAAAGCCCGTCCCCCCTAAAACGCTCGAACGGCATGCCGTTCAGCTCGACATCCATGACGAGCGTAACGTCCGGAGACTTTACGGTGGATTCGTTCATGGCGAGATAGACCGCATCGTTCATATCGTTCCGGTATTGGATCGCCACTTCCAGAAGTGGATACTCGATGACGTCATAGTCATGCTTGGCGATTGAGATGACGAGCTTCTCGATTTCCGGCGGCTGCCAGTCTGCATAAAAGCCGAGATGTCCCGTGTGAACACCGACAAACGCAGTATCCGCCAGCCTGTCCCGGTAGCGGTGGAAGGCATGGAGAAGCGTTCCGTCACCGCCGATGGTCAAAACGATATCGGGTGCCTTCTCGTCATACTCGAGGCCGAAGTCATTCAGGTACTGTTTTGCGCGTGCCGCAAGATCGTTGGATAGATCATCGCCCCTGGACTGGATCGAGTACTTCATCCTTCATCGCCTCCTTTTCCGGATTTCCTTAGGTCATTTCTTGAATCACTCTTGTATTCACTGAAATAGCGCTGGGCTTCCTGGATTTCGTCACGGATCTTCGACATTTCTTCGTCGAGTGAAAAGGCCGCTTCCGCTGCACTTTGCAGGCGCTCCTTAATCACTTCCGGAAAATCCCCCTTATATTTATAGTTCAGAGAATGCTCGATCGTCGCCCAGAAATTCATCGCAAGCGTCCGGATCTGGATTTCAACCGGTATCGCGATTTCCCCGTGGATTGTCTGGACAGGGTACTCGACAATCATGTGATAGGAGCGGTAGCCGCTCGGCTTATTTTTCGAAATATAATCACGCTCTTCAGTCACGACCATGTCCTTGCGCCGCCGGATACTTTCGACGACTGCTCCGATGTCATCCACAAACTGGCACATGATGCGCAATCCTGCAATATCGGGTATTTCCGACGCCAGCAAATCCGACGGCTCAAACGGGATTCCCTTTTCAAGCGCTTTGTCGTAAATGCTCGCGAGCGGTTTTACACGGCCTGTCACAAACTCGATCGGCGCGTGCTCGATCTCGGTTGCAAACTGCGTCCGCATGCCTTTCAGCTTGATCTTCAGTTCATCGACCGCCTGCTTGTAAGGCTCGAGAAACCGTTCCCATTGTCCCATTGGCTACTCCCCCGTTCGGTCTGGCGCTGCTCAGGCGCCCAGGATCTGACTAAATGCCTTCTCGACCGCCGTCGAGAAGACCTCGCCGTAATTGTCATTGCCTTCGATATTGAAAATCAGCATCTCCAGCTCCTCCGCGAAATTCACCAGCTCGAGCCGGTGTCCACCGCCGGAGAGCTCGGGCGTCTGTCCGCTTTGCAGGGCTGTCGCCATCTGCGGCCAGACCTCTTCCGGAAAATGAACATGGACGAACCGCTCCCCGTCGTCCAGCAGGTAGACGAACGTCCCGGAATCGGTGTCGGTGATCATTCTTCCGGCGGGACGCATTCCGGACAATTCCGTCCCTTCCCGCAGGATAAATTCGGTTACATCGCCGGTTGTTCCGGCACTCTGAATGATTGGCTGATTCATCTCAAGTTCTCTTCCTTTCTCAACAAGCAATTCATCTCACTTCAGTCTATCACAGCCTGCATCCGCGCGCAGTTACCAATTGGGAACAAAGGCCTGTCACCCGGATGGAAATCGATTTATTTGTAGAACCGGAATCCGGTTGATAGAATGAGTCTACAATCACAGGCAATGGAGTTTGCAAAGGAGCATGCATCATGACCCGGAAACCCATCATTCCTTATGAAGAGATCGGCCCGGAGCTGCTGTCCGATCTCGTCGACACGTTCTACGGGAAAGTCGCCCGGCATCCGATGCTCTATCCCATTTTCCCAGATGATCTGACTGAAACCGCCAGGAAACAAAAACAGTTCCTTACCCAGTTCCTGGGTGGCCCCAATCTATATAGCGAAGAGCATGGGCATCCCATGCTGCGGGCACGGCATATGCCGTTTCCGATCACATACGACCGCGCACAGGCCTGGCTCGAGTGCATGGCCGAGGCGATGGATGAGGTCGGGATGGAAGGCAAGATCCGTGATGACTTCTATAACCGGCTGATCCTGACTGCAAACCATATGGTCAACCGGACCACACCGGATGAGGAGGGATCGCCTTGAACCTGCTTCCCAATCATTCCGAGATGCTGGCGGCAGAATGCTCGTCCAAACCGCTTGAACTCTATGTCTTCATCGACCCTTCCGATGCCGGCTGCTATGGGCTGATTCCGGTCCTCCGCCGCCTCCAGGTAGAGTATGAACAGTACTTCACTTATCGGATCATCATGAAGACCTCCCTCTCTCCACAAAAGAACCTTGGCCAGGGCCCCCATGATACACGGGTCCCCCATCCGGCTCTGCCGGCAGTCGCTGTCAAAGCTGCTGAGTTCCAGGGGAAGCGGGCCGGATTCAAGTACTTGTCCAGGCTTCTCGACTACCGCTTCCTGAAGGGTCGTGACATCACGACCCAGGAAGTCCTTCTCGAAATCGCCGAACTGACGGGGATTGATGCGGCAGAGTTCATCCAGGACTTCAGGTCGGTCAATGCTGCCAAGTCATTTCAGTGCGATCTGTACATCTCCCGGGAGATGGAAGTGCACCAGGCTCCAAGTTTCGTCTTTTTCAACAACAACTTCGAAGACGAGGGCCTCATGGTGGAAGGCATCCACGACTATGAAATGTATGTAAAAGTACTTGAGGAACTGCTCGGCCGGCAGATGGAAAAAGCCGTCCCTCCATCCCTTGACGAACTCTTCAGGCGGTTCGACTCCCTGACAACAGGTGAAATCGCCGCCATTTATAAGGTGAATGTCCGTACGGCAGAGCGCGAGCTGAAGAAACGCCTGCTCCAGCGCCGCATCGAATGCCTGCCAGTCCGGGGCGCCACTCTCTGGCGCAGAAAAATGGACTTATAAGAACAAAAGCGCAAGCGCCCGCTAAGCAACGTACAAACTGGAGCCCTTCGCAATGAGATAAAGGAAACACGGCGAGGAACGAGTCGATGTTGACTTATCGCAGTGGAGAAGGGTGAAGTTTGCTAGTTGCTGGGCGTTGGAGCTGGACGGAGACGCCACGAAATATCCGTTATCCACAGAGTGACGATTTATAACTTCCTAAGCAATCACGAAAGCCGGGACCTGATAAAAGGTCCCGGCTTTATTGTTAGGACCCGGCGGACGAGGTGGGCACTGAAAAAGTATAATTATTGATTTCAGTTCCAGGCCCTTGCTTACCAAAACTGCGTTTTGGTCGCAGGAAGATCGTTGTTGACCAGCGCTTTCGCTTTTGGTCACAGACGCCCTTCTTCGTAACGGCGCCGCTAGTCCGCGGGCATTACCTTAGCCTTCCCCCCGGAAAGCGTCCGCCTGTAACGGAAAGCAACAACACACTCTATAAACAAAGCCGAAAAAATAAAGAGCACCCGCTCCGGGGGAGGAGCGGGTGCCATTTTCGTATTACACGAAGGGGATGGGGGAAATGTTCACGTTCAAACAAAAGGGGTGTTTGTTTTCGTGAAATATTTCACGCTCTTAATTTATCACGAAATAATTGATTGCGCAAGATTTCACATAAGAATTCACAGGGTTGTCATATTGCGAGCGTTTTCAACCCTAATTTTACTATTCCAGCAAAAAGAATCTGAATGATGAGAAACGGAACTGTCCGATACTTCCCACCCTGGCTAAGATCAGTTGTCCAAGTCATAACGCAGAAAAAACTGCAGACAAGGATACATTGTCTGCAGTCTGTTGCCGGCATCGTTCACGCTTCTTCAAGCGGATGGTTCAGCCGAGCAATTTCTCAAGTTCGGAAAGCTTCTCTTCAAAGGCCCGGCAAGCTTCCTCAATCGGCTGGCTTGAAGTCATGTCGACCCCTGCCTGCTTCAGGACTTCAATCGGATAGTCGGAAGAACCTGCCTTCAGGAAGCGGCTGATATAGCGTTCAACGGCCGGCTCTCCCTCTTCAAGGATTTTGTTGCTGAGAGCGACTGCAGCGCTATATCCCGTCGCATACTGATACACGTAGTAGTTATAGTAGAAGTGCGGGATGCGCGCCCACTCGAGGCCAATCTCCTCGTCGGCGATGATGTCATCACCAAAGTATTTCTTGTTGAGCTCATAGTACACTTCGGTCAGCTTATCGGCGGTAAGTGCGACTCCCTGCTGATCAAGCTGGTGGATCGCATGCTCGAATTCCGCAAACATCGTTTGGCGGAATACCGTGCCGCGGAAGCCTTCCAGCCAGTGATTGAGCAGATAGATCTTTTTCTGTTCATCGTCCAGCGTCTTCAGAAGATGATCGTTCAGGAGCGCTTCATTGCAGGTCGAAGCGACCTCCGCGACAAAGATGGTGTAATCGCCGTAGATGAACGGCTGGTTGTTCCGTGTGTAATAGCTGTGGACACTGTGGCCGAATTCATGGGCGAGCGTGAACAGGTTGTTCACATTGTCCTGCCAGTTCATGAGGATGTACGGGTTTGTCCCATAAGACCCGGATGAATAGGCGCCGGAGCGTTTGCCTTTGTTTTCACGGACATCCACCCAACGGTTCTCAAGACCCTCCCGGAGAATTTCCGTATATTCGTCACCCAGTGGTGCCAGTCCCTCAAGCATCAGCTTTTTGGCTTCTTCATAAGGAACTTTCATTTCAACATCTTTTACAAGTGGAGTATAGAGGTCCCACATATGAAGTTCGTCCACACCAAGAAGCTTTTTCCGGAGCGCCACATACCTGTGCAGCAGGTGAAGGTTATCGTTGATCGTTGAAACGAGGTTATCATAGACGGATTCCGGGATATGATTGTTCGAAAGAGCCGCTTCCCGTGCCGATGAATAATTCCTGATGCGTGCGTTCACGTTATTCGATTTGACCTCACCTGCCAATGTCGATGCGAAGGTATTGCGGAACTTCCCGTACGTACCGTACATTGCGCGGAATGCCGCTTCCCTCACCGACTGGTCACCGCTTTCGAGGAACGTCGTATAACGACCGTGGGTCAGCTTTACCTCGTCGCCGTTTTCATCTTTGATCGTCGGAAACTCCAGGTCAGCGTTGTTCAGCATGCCGAAAGTCTCGGATGATGCATTGGCCACCTCGGAGAACTGCGCGAGGAGCGCTTCCTGATCTGCCGGCAGGACGTGTGGCCGCTGGCGGTTCACTTCTTCGAGGGCATGGCGGTAGACCTGCAGCTCTTTCTCGTCTTCCACGAAGCGGGTAAGCTTCTCCTCGTCGATCGAAAGAAGTTCAGGGACCAAATAGGACAGTCCTGTTGAAATTTTGACATACAGCGATTTTGCCCGGCTGTCCATCGCCTGGTAGGTGCTGTTCGCCGTGTCCTGGTCATAGCGCATGTGAGAATACGCGTAGAGGCGCTGGAGGCGCTCGGACAGCTCATCCCGGTATTTCATGGCAGCCAAAAGTTCCTGCGGGCTATTTCCGAGTGTGCCGCGGAATGTATCCGCTTTCTTTGCCAGTTCTTCAATGGCCTTGTATTCGGTTTCCCATTGATCGTCCGACGCGAAGATATCTTCCAGACGCCACGTCTCTTCGACTGCGACCTCGTCTCTTGTCAGCACATCCGTTTTGGGTTCGTTGCTCATTGGATTGCTCCTTCCTTCGATTGCCAAAATAAACTCAAGAACATTTTCTCAATATTCATTATGGCTTGCAAGGAATTCTTTCCAAAGAAACAAGATTGACGGAGCCGCCAGCTCCGTACAGCCGAAGATGTCCTTCAGGCATGTGACGCCGCTGGAAGCAAGAAAACGGCCATAGGCAGAAACTGCAGCAAAACCATCTCCCTTTTCGGGCGGGACTGTCCTCAGAAAGTTTCGGATAACAACAGGACTTTCTGGATCCTTCACCTTTTCCCCGAACACAAAGAATACGAACAAAGCCTGCCACTCCGCATCATTCTCTTTGAAAGCTTCCGCTCCGGGTGTCGGCACACCGATCAGGGGCGGCAACCGTTCTGCGCTGATCCGGTTCTCGTAGCATGCCCGTAGAAGCGGATCTCTGATGCCTTTCCTGTTGTATGAGACTCGACGGTTCAGATGCGATTGCCGCCTTGAAGAGTAAATCTTTAAATACTGCCCGAACGTTTCTTCATCAGCCGGAGATGGGACCGCAAACGGGAACTTTTGAAGTGAATAAGGGATGGCGACAAGTTTCCCAAGGAATGTGTTGCCGCTGATATGCATCGGATGGATGAAATAAAAAAAGTGTTTGGTAATCGGGTCATAGGTCATCAGGTACTTTCCGTTCTGGCTGTCCTGCCGGATGAACAGCTGCAAAAATTCAGAGATGGCCAGGGCACGCACCGGCTGTCCGCCCGCACTCCATTTTTCAGGAGTGGCCGGAATCCAATGCGGAATAACGCCGCCCTGTTCATAGCCTTCTGTCCGTCTCCTGACCAGCACGGGCGGGATCCGGCTGCATTGGAACTCGATGGCATGTGCCCGGCCGTCATATTCCACCAGCAAGTCGGGCCGCTGCCCAAGGGCATTCAGAGAGGTCTCCATGCCCGTCCTGAGCCCGAGCCCGGTAAACATGTCATAAAGCTGTTGTTTTCCGGCAAGATGGGTTGGTGTCTCCCCTTCCGAAAACATGCGCCTGCAGTCGCTTCTTGCTGCATGGGCAAAATGCGGAACCCGTACATCCCCTATTTTCAGCCACATTTTCCCCAGGCATTGAGGGCAGCGGAAATGATGCTTGCCCTTGAGTGCATGGAGTGAGTCTCTGGTCAGCTCCTGAGTAATGATCATTGGTGTCCCATCATCCAATACAGCGGCCAACATGATGCATCCTTCCCCCTCTCTTTCCGACATTGTAAGCGCGTTCATGAATTCCGGCAACCACACTCACTGACAAAGGAATTGCCATTTTTTGATTTTGACTTCTGAATTTGTTCCAAAATTAAATTTTACCCCAAAAAATCACGCCAAAATAAAAAGATGCGGATTTTGCAATCCGCATCTGGAGATCTCATTAGTTTGGCTTTTCCCGACCAAAAGAAAAAAGCTGCACGGTCGGTTCCGTACAGCCCTGAAATCAGAAATGTTCCGCGATGGTGCCAAAGACGTCTTCGGCGATAATCGTTTTACCGTACTCCTCGATGCGGTGAATCGTGACGTTCGTCCGCTGAAGATACTCTGTGAGCACGCTGACCACATCCTCGAGGTCATCTTCATCGCCAGGCAGGCCGTCGAAGCCCACATGTAGATAATAGTGATCCTCGAAAAGATGCAGCGAAGTTCGGAGCGCCTCTTCTTTTAGTATCTGCGCCAGCGGGATCAGATCATCGAATTCGCCGACGAGGAAGGTGGAATCTTCCCAGTCGTCCTCTTCCTGGCGGAATCCGGGGACGTACTGGTCAAGATTTTGGAGGTCTGCGTATGAAGATTCATCTTCCTGGAACATCCGTTTCCCGTCCTGGCCGAACGGAGGTTCCAGCTGCTTCCCGTCACGGGACACCTGGGCGCGGGTCACGGTCACTTCAAGTCCCTTATCCATCGCGTGGACCTGGATCCAGAGCGGCCCCTCGATGGTGAAGTCGGCTTCCTCATCGACTTCCTCCATCATTTCCCAGAACAGCTCTTCACTCCGGTCGCGATTGTACCAGATCTCGTCGCGCGTAAAACCGCGTTCTTCAATATCAATATACGAAATGAAAAACTTTACAGTATTTTCATTGATGCGTTCGATTTCCATGTTACACCTCTCCTTTCCGACGGTCTTCTCAGAGCCGGGTGTGACAATGCATTCCGCCGATGGCAAGTGTCCTGCTGTCAGTATATGCCGTCACCGTCAAAACTGGAAAGGCGTGTCCAGTCGGAGCGGCTGCTTGTAGTATTAGCATTGTATTGGAGCAAATGCAGGAAAGCAAGAGAAAAAAACGAAAAAGACTGACAGGTCATTCGGAACATCCCGTCAGTCCACCCATTTTTCTCAGTTGACCATCCGCTGTGCTTCAAGGAGCTGGTATGCCCTTACTTTGCGCGGAAGGAAACGTCTGATTTCATCCTCGTTATAACCGACCTGAAGCCGTTTGTCGTCCAGGATAATCGGTCGCCTCAGAAGGCCCGGATGTTCCTGGATCAGTTCATATAGCTCATGCAGAGGCAGGCTCTCCAGATCGACATCAAGCTTCTGGAAGATTTTCGAACGGGTCGATATGATTTCATCCGTCCCGTCCTCCGTCATACGAAGGATCTGCTTGATCTCATCGATCGTCAGGGACTCGGAGAAAATGTTCCGTTCTGTATATGGAATCTCATGTTCCTCCAGCCAGGCTTTCGCCTTTCGGCAGGAAGTACAGCTAGGGGATGTAAAGAGGGTCACGCTCATCCACAACACGTCCTTTCAAGAAGTAGGAAGTTGGAATCTGTTTGAATATGCTATTTTAAAATCATTCTAATGTCTAATGTCATAAGTTTATTATACACCATTTTTATACTTGGCGAAACACAGTTTTGAAAAAAGTTTTCATTTAGCCGTTAACCTTCACACCTTCGCTATATTTTCCGGCTATACCGAGCGGACGTTTGCGTCGGAGCTGTTATACCCATTCCGGAATAGGCACAAACACAGTTTGACAGTCCATTCTCAATTATGGCATGGCGAATGAAAATAGCGGAAAAGCGGGACCATGATGGCCTCCCTATCTATTAGTACGTCCCGGGTGAAAATAAGTTCCGCTTTATTTGTACTATTTCCCATTTTATATAGAGATAAACGAAAAAAGGCCCACACCTGTAAATTAAATTGGTGTGAACCTGCTTTTTCACGGCGTGTAGTCGACGCCTTCCGTATATGTGTTTCCTGCATTCCACAGGAGGAACTCATCAATGCCTGCGTCGTTGAGCGCCTTGATCTGCGCCTCCACTTCCGCTTTACCGTAGCGCTTATAATTGCCGCTCCCCAGCCAGCTTGCGGTGAAGTCCTGCAGCCACGGCCGGGAGACCGGCGGGGTTTCGAGGGCCGCAAGCTTCTCGTTCTCGACCTTTGCGTATTCGGCCACGAGACGGTATGGTTCCAGGTCGGGCTTTGAGATGCCGAAATAGGAAGTCCAGTGGCTCGGGTAGATCATCGAAGAAATAACATCCACATTTTCCGATATCTTCGAGAAGTTCTGTCCGATGCCCGGCGCTTCAGGCAAAGTGGCCGAGTAGCCGAAGATATCCACGGAGACTTCCACGTCATAAGGTTTCAGCTGCTCCCTGGCATAGGCAACAAAGTCCGTGACAGCCTGGACGCGACGCTGGATCGGATCCAGCTCCGAGTCCTCGTAGTCGCCGAACGTATACTGAAGTGAATCCGCCCTCGTCTCGAACCCTTCAGGGAAACGGACATAATCAAACTGGATCTCTTTGAACCCCAGCTTGGCCGCTTCGATGGCGATTTCGACATTGTAATCCCAGACTTCTTTCATGAAGGGGCTGACGAACGCTTCTTTGCGTCCGTTTTTCCACACCTGCCCTCCGGTCGTGTAAGAAAGGTCCGGGCGCTTCTCAGCTAGTATGGTATCTTTGAAGACTACCACCCTGGCGATCGGATAGATCTGCTTTTCCTCAAGCTCCACCAGCATCGCTCTCGGGTCTTTTATGTATGGCTGGCCGATCCCCATTTCATGGAGCGGTGAGTCTTCCGTCGGTTCGTAGGTCAAGTATCCGAAATCATCTTTGATGTCGATGACCATGGCATTCAGATCGGATTTTTCAATCAGATTAACAAGACGTCCGAATCTTTCTCCTCCCGCAGAATGTCCTGTCACATAAACACCTCTGACCGCGTCCGGATATTCGAATGACAGTCCCGAGTCGAAGCGGAACAGCTTGGATGAAGCCACCATTTCCTGATCGATCTCTCCGTATTCATAGGTCACGCCTTTGAAATCATCAGCAGGCTCCTCGGCCGCGGCTACCGGAGCTGCTGCCATTGTGCCCACGAGAGCAAGCGCCGCCATCCATTTAAGTTTCATGCAAACAACCCCTTTTTCTCTTGTGCCTATTATTCTATCAGCTCAGACAATTAGAAGGAAGGAATTTCAAGAAGATTCGTGACAGGCAGTTGCAAGTTCCCGGGGCGGGCTATATAATAGTTAGAAATTGATGATCAGCTTCGATGGAGAAGAGTAAGCGGGGACCTGCCGCACAGAGAGCCTGTGGATGGTGCGAACAGGACGGCGGTCCCCGGTGAATGGACTCCGGAGCCGGCCGGGCGAACTTCAGTAGCCCGGCCCGTCCGCCCGCGTTAAGGGGCTGAGCGGCCTTCGGGCAATGCGGGTGGTACCGCGGCTGATTAAACATCATCCGTCCCTTTTTAATGGGATGGCATGGTGATTTTTTTATTTTTCGGGAGGTTTTATGAATGAAGCGGATTTTCTCAGGGGTGCAGCCGACTGGTACAGTGACACTTGGCAACTATATCGGCGCATTCCGGCAGTTTACAGAACTTCAGCATGAGTACGACTGTATTTTCAGCATCGTTGATCAGCATGCGATTACGATGCCCCAAGAGCCTGATGACCTCAGCGAGGCCATCCGTCGTCTTGCGGCCACCTATATTGCGGCAGGCATCGATCCTGAAAAGGCAACGCTGTTCATCCAGTCGGAGGTTCCGGCACATGCCCAGGCAGGATGGATCATGCAGTGCATTTCTTATATTGGAGAACTCGAGCGCATGACTCAGTTCAAAGACAAATCCGAAGGCCGCGAGGCGGTCTCTTCTGCCCTGCTCACCTACCCTCCTTTGATGGCGGCGGACATTCTGCTTTATGACTCTGACATCGTGCCCGTCGGTGACGACCAGAAGCAGCACGTAGAGCTGACGCGCGATCTTGCTGAGCGCTTCAATAAGCGTTACGGAGACACGCTCACCATTCCGGATATCCGGCTGCCGCAGCACGGGGCCCGCATCAAGTCCCTGCAGGACCCGCTTAAGAAGATGAGCAAATCCGACACCAACAAAAAAGCACTCATCACCCTTCTCGATGAGCCGAAACAAATCGAGAAAAAGATCAAGAGTGCGGTAACGGATTCGGACGGCAAGGTTGCTTATGATGTCACGAACAAACCTGGTGTAAGCAACCTGCTGAATATCGAGGCCTCACTGACCGGCCACACAGTCGAGGAACTTGTCCAGAAATATGAGGGCAGCGGCTACGGTGCCTTCAAAGCCGGCGTGGCAGAAGCTGTTATCGGGCACCTCACGCCGATTCAGGAGCGCTACAATGAACTGATCGGCTCAAAGGAGCTCGACCGGATCCTTGACGAAGGTGCCGAGAAAGCCGATGCAATCGCTTCTGCTACTCTTTCCCGGATGGAATCCGCGATGGGGCTCGGCCGGAAACGCAGAAAATAAGCACGATCAGCGACAGGACCATGAGCTTGAAGTCCGCCGTGGACAAAATATACCGGAACACTGTTTCCCATGAATGTCCCAGGGCCCGGTAGTTCAGAAATAGCACAAGATGTGACAGCGTGATGACGCAGAGTCCATACGATACGAGAAACAGGAAGATTCGGTTCATCGGATGCGCCCTATCCTTTCTCTGATTTATACACCATATGAAAAAGCGGACCCCTTCTTTCGGAGGGATCCGCTTTTTGTATAAGAACTGATTTAAATCAGCGCTGGGATTTCGGGTTGAGGGCATCTTTCAGGCCTTCCCCGATAAAGTTGATGGACAGAATGGTTGCCGTGATGATGAGTGCCGGCGGCATCCAGATCCACGGCTTGCCCTGGAGGACATCCGGTTCGTTCGCGAAGGCGAGCATGTTGCCCCAGCTCGGCGTTTCCTGAGGGACACCGAATCCGAGGTAACTGAGACCGGTTTCCGCCACGATCAGGCTCGCAAACAGGAGTGTCGACTGAACAATGATCGTTGACAGGACGTTCGGCAGAAGGTGTTTGATGATGACCTTCGCAGGTGATGTGCCGATCGAAATGGCTGCGAGAACATATTCATTTTCCTTCTCCGCGAGCACCTTCGAACGCACAATCCGCGCGACCCCGCCCCAGCTGAGCAGCCCGATGACAAGGATCAGAACCCAGAGGCCGTCAATGATCCCGAAGAGGATCGTGTTCAGGACAATGACGAAGACAAGGAACGGGAAGTTCAGGACAAAGTCCGTGAATCGCATAAGCAGGCTGTCGACCGCGCCGCCGAAAAATCCTGCCACGGATCCGACAATGGTCCCGAGGACGACCACGATCAATGTCGCGCTCGCGCCGACCAGAAGTGAGATCCTTCCGCCGTAAAGGAGCCTGGTCATGACGTCTCGTCCACTCTTATCCGTACCGAGCAGGTGGTCACCGTTTGGCGCAATGCTCATTTTGCTGATATTGACTTTGGTGATGTCAGGAATCGGCGACAGATAAGGTGCAAGGAATGGAGCCAGCAAAGTAAGGATGATTACAAGAATCAGGAATACGGTGCTGATCATCGCCATTTTATTTTTCAGGAATTTTCTCCTGGCAATCGCCCATGGAGATGAGCTCTTTTCGGGGCGCTTGACGGCCCCGGTTGCTGCATTGGTTGTCATGATGTTGCTTCCTCCTTAACCTAAGCGAATCCGCGGATCGACGATTCCGTAAAGGATATCGGCGATCAGGTTGCCGATCAGGACCATCGCGGACAGCATCATCGTGATAGCCATGACGGTCGGATAGTCACGGTTGTTGACGGAATCCAGGAACAGGAGCCCGATTCCCGGGTAAGTGAAGATCTTCTCCGTGATAATGGCACCGCCGACAAGTGCGGCGATATCGAATCCGAGGAACGTCACGAGCGGGATGATGGAATTCCGAAGGATGTGGACATTATAGATTTTGCCCATCGGCGTTCCTTTGGCGAGTGCCGTCCGAACAAAGTCTTTTCTCGAGTTCTCAATCAGGTCATTCCGGAGGAACTGGGTGTAGGACGCCGTACTGAACATCCCGAGAACAAATGCCGGAAGCATGACGTGGTGGATGCGGCTCATCCAGTACTCAAGTGTTCCTCTGTCAATTTCGATATCCACTGATCCTGCAAACGGGAACCAGTTCAGCTTGAATGCGAAGAAGTATACGGCGAATACACCGGCGACAAACGAAGGGATCGCTATGCCCGCATAGTTGAATCCGGCAATGAGGTTATCTCCGACCGTATACGGTTTCCTTCCTGAATACATCCCCATTGCAAATGCCAACACATAGGTGATCAGCAGTGATGTCAGTGCCAGGAAAATGGTGTTCGGCAACTTTTCCGCAATCAGGTCGGCAACCGGCATCTTATAGCGTGTCGATTTTCCGAAGTCCCCCTGCATGAAGTCAGTTACCCAGCGGTAGTACTGGACATATACCGGATCATTGTAACCCAGTTTTTCACGCATCTCTGCTATGTACTCCGGGTTGGTGTTGTTCGGGTCGATCTCGCCGCTCAATGAATCTCCGGGCATCGCCTTCGCCAGGAAGAACACCACGACGGATACGAGGATCAGCATGGGAATCATGCCGAGAACGCGGCGCAGCGTGTATTTAAGCATACGGGTACTCTCCTTCTTGTCTGTCTCTCTTCGTTGTGACTCTCAAACACGGTAAGAGATATTTAAATTAGGCTCTGTTATAGAGTGTTGTTGCTTTCCGTTACGGGCGGACGCTTTCCGCGGGGAAGGCATCGAGCCTTCTGCGAAGTCTCTCCCCACTTCCTTTTCCGCTGTCCAGCTGTAGAGGGCCAACTCCTCGGGTCATAAGCCATTCCACTCCGCGAAGCAGGCTTCGCTGCGCGGCATGTCTTATGCCTGTCGGAGCTGACCAGCCCCCTTCGCTTTCAATGCAGGAGTCGCCGCCCTTCACTCCAATCCACAGTTAAATATCAACATTATCCGCTAACAGAGCCTTAGAATAAATACGTCTTACCGTGTTTAAGAGCAAAAAAAGAGCAGTGGCGGACGGGCTTGCCGCCCGCCACTGACAGGTCAGATCAGTGTAATTATTGTTTCAGATACCATTCAGCAGGACTGTTGTAGCCCGAAACGTCCATCGAGAAGCCGCCGACTTTTTCGCCGACTCCCATGATCTCATCGAGTTCAGCGATGAAGATCATCGGAACATCTTCAGTTACTTTCTTCTGCCATTCAGCATAGATCTGGGCACGCTTCTCCTGGTCGTCGCCGACTTCCTCAACGCTCAGAGCTTGTTCGAGGAGCTTGTCCGCTTCAGGGTTGTTGTAGCGCGGGTAGTTCCAGATCTGGTCAGCTTTCCAAAGTCCGGACGGGTCAGGGTCTGTGCCTGTGCTCCAGCCGCCGAAGAATGTTTCGATCGAAGGTTCGTCTTTTTCAACCATGTCGTAGTAAAGGTTGACTTCAACCATTTCGACTTCCGACTTCAGGCCGACTTCTTCCCAATACTGGGCAAGTGCTGTCGAGCGGGATTCGAAAGTAGGGTTGCCTGTTGCATAGTGCGAGAACTTCACGACGAATTCTTCGCCGTTCGGATCTTCACGGAAGCCGTCGTCGTTTGTATCAACGAAGCCTGCTTCATCAAGGAGTTGTTTCGCTTTTTCTGGGTCGTAGTCGTATACTTCGACTTCACTGTCATCAGCTGCGATCCAGTGTGCAGTCGGAACCGGCTTGTTGACCGGCTTGCCGTAGCCGAAGAAGAATGCGTCGATCCACTCTTCACGGTTGATGGCATGGGCCATAGCCTTACGGAGGTTGACGTCTTGATATTTCGGAAGTTCTTCAGTGATTGTCTTCGAGGCGTTGTCGAATTTGCCGAGTTTAAAGCCGACATAGTAGTACGACAGGCCAGGTGCGGTTACAACTTCAACGTTGTCGAGTTTCTCAACGTCAGGAGCCGAAACCGGCTGCAGCGAGATCATGTCGATATCGCCATTCTGGAGAGCGCCGACTGTCGCCGTGTTGTCGATAACACGGATGATGACCTTGTCGAGGTTAACTTCGCCATTCCAGTAATCTTCGTTTTTCACGAGTTCAATCGACTCGCCGGGAACGATGTTTTCAACTTTGAACGGACCGAGGCCGACCGGCTTGGTGCGGACCTGTTCGGAACCGGACATGTCTGCCACTTCGATTCCTTCAAATTCCTTCTGGGACATCGGGTAAGACCAGATGTTCGTCAGGTTGTTCAGGCGTGGCTCATCGAATGTAACTTCGATGGTGTAGTCATCAACGACATTCAGGCCGGAAATGCTGTCTGCTTCGCCTGCGCGGAATGCTGGTGCACCTTCGATTGTTTCAACGTTTGTGTAACGAGGGCCGTCATAGTCAGGGTGCGCGATAGTTTCAAGTGCGAATACCCAGTCATTGACTGTGAGTTCCTCACCGTTGTGCCACTTGACGCCTTCCTTGAACTTGAATGTGAAGTGCTGGTTGTCTTCAGTTTCCCATTCAGCAAGGTTAGGGATCGGCTGGAGGTTCTCGTCATAGTCGATGAGACCTTCATCGAAGAAATCGATGATTTCGGCATCTGTAGCGATACCGTAGAACGCCCAGTTGTAGAGACCTTCAGGAACAGCGTCGAGACCGTATGTGAGCGTTCCGCCCTGTTGTGGCTCGCCGGATTGTTCTTCAGTCGCTTTTTCTCCGTCTTTGCTATCGCCCGAATCAGTTTCGGACGCATCGTCGCTGCCGCCGCCGCCACAAGCCGCAAGGAATGCGGAAAGGACGAGGATCATGGCGAACAGCCAGAGCATGGATTTGCGTTTCATGCTTGTTTCCCCCCCATTTTCATGGATATTTTTTGATCAGTACAGTACGCACGCAACGTGATGCCCCGGTCTCACCTCCTTCAGTGGAGGCTTCTCCTGCGAACAGATTTCCTGTGCCATCGGGCAGCGCGTATGGAACGGGCAGCCTGTCGGCGGGTTCGCGGGACTCGGCACATCCCCCTGCAGCACAATCCGCTCTTTCCGCAGTTTCGGATCAGGTTCCGGAATCGCGGAGATGAGCGCCTGTGTGTAAGGGTGCAGCGGCTCGCTGTAAAGATCTTTATTTGAAGCAACCTCGACGAGATTGCCCAAATACATGACACCGATCGTATCGCTCATATGCTTGACGACACTAAGGTCGTGGGCGATGAACAGATACGTGAGGTCGAACTCTTTCTGAAGGTCTTTCAGAAGGTTCAGGACCTGGGATTGGACAGAAACGTCCAGTGCGGATACCGGCTCATCGGCAATGATGAGCTTCGGGTTGAGGGCCAATGCCCTGGCAATGCCGATCCTCTGGCGCTGACCGCCGGAGAATTCATGCGCGTATTTATAGTAAGCGGTCTCCGGAAGGCCGACCCGGACCAGAAGGGACTTGACGAATTCTTCAAGTTCTTTCTTATCCCGGCGCTCAAAGTTCTTGATCGGCTCCGAAATGATGTCGCCGACCATCTGCATCGGGTTAAGGGACGCATACGGATCCTGGAACACCATCTGGAAATCCTGGCGGGCCTTGCGAAGCTTGGATCCGCCGATCCTGGTAATGTCCTCTCCGTCGAAGATGATCTGGCCGCCGGTCGGCTTAATCAGGCGCAGGATCGTCCGGCCGGTTGTGGATTTACCGCATCCCGACTCGCCGACCAGACCCATCGTTTCCCCTTTTTTGATGGTGAATGAGATATCATCCACGGCTTTTACGTTTCCTACGACTCTCTTAAAAAAGCCGCCGTGGATCGGATAATAAGTTTTGAGGTTTTTTACTTCAAGGAGATTTTTGCGCTCTTGCTGCGGTTTCCCCTGTTCTGTAAAGTCTTTTGTTGTCATCGTGCACCTACTCTTTCTTCTTTCGGCCAGCTTTCCTCATACAGCAGGCAGGCCACTTCGTGTCCGCCTTTTGTGTCTTCGAGGAGCGGGGTGATCTGCATGCATTCCGGCATCGCTTTTGGGCAACGGTTCGCAAACCGGCATCCGACCGCAGGCATGTCCTTGACCGATGGAACGAGTCCTTCGATCGTTGCCAGGCGCTCCTTTTCTTCCTCCATCTTCGGGATGGCCTCCATCAGGAGCTGTGTGTACGGGTGCTGAGGATTTTCGAACAGATCCTCGACAGTTGCCCGCTCCACAATTTTGCCTGCATACATAACCAGGACGACATCGCAGATCTCGGCTACAACACCAAGGTCGTGGGTGATGAGCATGATCGACATGTCATTCACTTCTTGGATACTCTTCAGCAGATCCAGAATCTGGGCCTGCACTGTAACATCAAGTGCAGTGGTCGGTTCGTCCGCGATCAGCAGCTTCGGCTGGCAGGCAATCGCCATCGCGATCATCACACGCTGCCGCATTCCCCCGGAAAGCTGGTGGGGATACTCATCGATGATCTGATCAGCACGGGGAATACCCACATTTTTCAGCAATGTAACCGCTTTCGCTCTTGCTTCGTTTTTAGTGATGTCTTGGTGATTCAGCAATACTTCCGTGATCTGGAAGCCGATTGTGAATACCGGATTCAGGGAAGTCATCGGCTCCTGGAAGATCATGGAGATGTCTTTGCCCCGAATGTTATTCATCTTTTTCTCGTTATATCCAACGATGTCGGTACCTTCGAAAAGGATCTCTCCTCCGCGCACCTTTCCGATGCCCTTTGGCAGCAGATGCATGATGGACAGCGACATGACGCTTTTGCCGCAACCGGACTCTCCGACGATGCCGACAATCTGTTTGCGGTCAACCTTGAAGGAGACTCCTTCAACTGCGTTATAGTATTGTTTCTCGATTTTAAAGCCGGTCTGTAGGTTACGGACCTCCAGGAGAGGTGTCTTTGCCGGTGTGTTTAGTTTGGATGTCATGAATACACCTCAAGATTTCTATTTTTCTGTTATTTTTGCTCTTGCTAAATTTTATTACAAATAGATTACATCCGCAAGGTGTTTTTTGAATTTCCTGTAACGAGTATACAATTCAAACCTCCTTTTCGGTTATAAAACCCAATCATATCAAGGGTTTGTTCCAATATGTCAGAATAGTTATTTTTGAATAATTTATTAATATCATACTAATCACCTATTATATTTGAATCGTATTTCCCGTAAAAAAGCCCTGGTCTCCACAATTGGAAATCAGGGCTTTGCATCTATTTTCTTATTCCGCTTTTTTGAAAAGGAGTGAAACGTTGTGACCTCCGAAGCCGAGAGAGTTGCTCATGGCATACCGGATGTCCTGCTTTCTTGCTCCGTCCGTGACATAATCCAAGTCGCATTCCGGATCAGGGGTTTTATAGTTTGTGGTCGGCGGTAAGATGCCTTCGTGAAGGGCCAGTGCGGTAAATACCGCTTCCACACCGCCAGCTGCGCCGAGCAGATGCCCTGTCATGGATTTCGTGGAGCTCATTGCCAGGTTGTAGGCGTGCTCCCCAAAGACAGATTTGACGGCCTGGGTCTCAAATTGGTCGTTATATGGCGTGCTTGTCCCATGGGCATTGATATAGTTGACTTCATCCGGGCTGATGCCGGCCTTCTCAATCGCCTGTGTCATCGCACGGGCCGCGCCTTCTCCCTCCGGAGCCGGGGCCGTGATATGGTGTGCGTCACCGGTCGAGCCGTAACCTACAACTTCGGCATAGATTTTCGCTCCGCGTGCTTTTGCACGTTCATACTCTTCGAGGATAAGGATGCCTGCACCCTCTCCGATTACAAAACCATCACGGTCCGCGTCAAAAGGACGGGATGCCGTTTCAGGGTCCGGATTGGTCGAGAGTGCGGTGTTTGCACAGAATCCCGCCACCGCCATCGTTGTAATCGGGGCCTCGGCCCCTCCCGTGATCATCATGTCCGCGTCGCCGCGGAGAATCGCCTCGAAAGCGTCGCCGATCGAGTTGGCACCGGATGCGCATGCCGTCACTGTACATGAATTGATTCCTTTGGCGTTGGTATAGATCGAAACCTGTCCTGCAGCCATATCCGGAATCATCATCGGAACGAAGAACGGGCTAACCCGCCGGTAACCGCGCTCCTGGAACGTCTTGAACTGTTGCTCATGCGTCTCCATGCCGCCAATGCCCGAGCCGATCCAAACACCTGTCCGGAGGGCATCTTCCTCTTCCAGACGGCGTGGCAGTCCCGCATCCTCCATCGCCTCAAATGCTGCAGCAAGCGCATAATGGGTGAAACGGTCCATTTTGCGCGCCTCTTTTTTCGGGACGTATTGTTCAATGTCAAAGTCCTTAACTTCAGCAGCAACCTTAGCAGGGAACTGCTCCCTGTCCAGACGGGTCATCATGCCGATGCCTGATTTCCCTTCTTTGACTCCCTGCCAAGTGCTCTTGGCGTCATTGCCCAGCGGGCTGACCGCTCCTAGGCCTGTTACTACGACTCGTCGCTTGTTCATCTCATTTTCCCTTCCTTCTGTATGAATGGTTTGATATATGTGGTGTTGTTATAATGCTGCTTTGTCTTTCTCAGCGTCCCCAGCGGATCGCGAGCGCACCCCATGTAAGGCCGCCCCCGAATCCGACAAGGACGATGACATCATCATCTTTGACATTCCCTGCGCCGACTTCATCACAAAGAGCGATCGGGATGGATGCGGAAGAGGTGTTGCCGTATTTGTGGATCCGCTTGGACATCTTTTCCGGCGGCAAGCCAAGGCGTTCCCGCGCGGCTTCCATGATCCGGATATTGGCCTGGTGCGGAATCAGATAATCAGCGTCTTCTTTGGTCAGACCGGCTTTGTCGAGGACCGATACCGCGGAGTCGCCCATTTGGCGGACTGCGAATTTAAACACTTCCCTGCCATTCATCTTGATGTTTTTATCCTGGTAAAGGTGTTTTCCTCCAGAGCCATCAGCTCCGAGTTCAAATGACAGGATCCCGCGGTCTTCTCCAACCTTCCCGATGACGGCGGCGCCTGCTCCGTCTCCGAACAAGACAGCAGTATTGCGGTCTTCCCAATCGGTGATTTTCGAGAGCTTTTCCACACCGACGACGAGAATATAGTCATAGCATCCGTTTTCGACGAATTGCTGTGCGGTCACGACGCTGTACATAAATCCGGCACATGCCGCTGACTGATCCATCGCACCGGCATTTTTTGCACCGAGGCGCTCCTGGATCTGAGTGGCCACGCTCGGGAAAGGCCTGTCCGGCGTGACCGTCGCCACGATGATAAGGCCAAGCTGCTCAGCCGTAATTCCGGCGTCCTTCATCGCAGCTTCGGCGGCACGGAAAGCGAGCTCTGAAGTGTCTTCACTTTCTGGAGCAATTCTTCTTTCCTCTATGCCTGTACGTGTGCGGATCCATTCATCAGATGTATCCAGGCGTTTCTCCAGATCTGCATTTGTGACCACCTGTTCCGGGACATACTTCCCGATTCCGATCATGCCGACGCCCATATTGCATCCCCTTTTCTCATCATCTTCTATTAGTACCTGGTATCAATTTAACATACATGAACGTTCTTTGACAACTTGCTGCGCATGACTGTTTTTGGTGAAAAATGTGTCTTCATCCGCTTTTGCATTCTCTGTCCGCTATGGTATGATGAGTTCGGATATTTCCGTTCAGAGGTGAAACCTTATGCAATTTATCATGACGTTTGTCTGGTCGTTCCTTCTCATTACGACCCTGAATTATGTTGTCAGCTCCGTCAATGCGGTTCCATTCGATTTCGGTCTTGGAGCCATCGTTTCTGTCGTTTTCGCGGTCATGCTCTTCATGATGTCGGCCGTTCTTCCGGAAGAGACGCTGCCGGACTACGAATGAAACCGGAAAAACCGTTCCCCCTCATTGGGTGGAACGGTTTTTTGTTGGGTGTTTATGCCTTTTCAATTTGCACCTTGCCGTCTTCAAGCACTGCGCGGATCGTATCGCCTTCCCGGAAGCCTCCCCGGATCAGCCCATGCGCGACGGCGGTCTCGACATGGCGCTGGATAAATCGCTTAAGCGGGCGGGCGCCGAATTCAGCATCGGTCCCTTCTTCAACGATCCATTCGGCGATGCCTTCCCCGAACTCAAGCCGGATACCCTGAGTTGCGACACGGCCGGCCAGATCGCGCATCATCTTCATTGCGATTTTCAGGAAGTCGTCAGCCTTAAGTGAGTTGAAGATGACGATATCATCCATCCGGTTGATCAGCTCCGGCTTAAAGTGTTTTTTCAGCTCAGCCATCACAACGTCCTCGATCGCATGGTCTTCGATCCCCTCCATCTGGAGGAGGAGCGAGGAGCCGATGTTCGATGTCATGATGATGATTGTGTTAGTGAAGTCCACATTTCTTCCCTGGCTGTCGGTAATGCGCCCGTCATCCAATGCCTGGAGCAGGATGTTCGAGACATCCGGATGGGCCTTCTCGATCTCGTCGAGCAGCACGACGGCATAAGGGTTGCGCCGAACGGCCTCGGTCAGCTGTCCGCCTTCTTCAAAGCCCACATATCCCGGGGGCGCGCCGACTAGCCGGGAGACAGAGTGCTTCTCCATATACTCCGACATATCGATGCGGATAAAGTGATCCTCCGAATCAAACAGCGTCGCCGCGATCGTCTTGGCAAGTTCGGTCTTCCCGACTCCGGTCGGTCCCAGGAAGAGGAACGATCCGATCGGCCTGTGCGGGTCCTTGATGCCCGCCCTTGCCCGCCAGATCGCCTCGGTCACAAGGCGGACAGCGTCATCCTGCCCGATGACCCGCTGTTCCAGCGTCTCGTCCAGGCGGAGCAGCTTTTCCCGCTCCCCTTCCACAAGTTTCGAGACCGGAATGCCCGTCCAGCGTGCGACGATGTCCGCAATCTCTTCTTCGGTCACTTCCTCGCGGAGAAGGCGGTTCTCGGAAGCGGTCAGCGGCGCCTCCAGTTCATGCAGTTCCTTCTCGGCCTGAGGAATGCGGCCGTGACGGAGCTCCGCCGCCCGGTTAAGGTCATAGCGGTTTTCCGCGTCTTCCAGCTCGCGCCGGTAGCGGTCCAGTTCCTCACGCTTCGCCTGGACGGTGCGGATCGCTTCTTTCTCCCGTTCCCACTGCTCACGCATATCTTCTGTGGATGTCCTCAGTTCGTGCAGCTCTGAACGGATGTCTTCCAAGCGGGCCTTGCTCCGGTCATCCTTTTCCATCATGAGGGCCTGCTCTTCGATCTCCAGCTGCATGATGCGCCGTGTCACTTCATCCAGCTCCTGTGGCATCGAATCAATCTCGGTACGGATGAGCGCACTTGCCTCATCGACAAGGTCGATCGCCTTGTCCGGGAGAAAGCGCTCGGTAATGTACCGGTCGGACAGCGATGCGGCAGCGACCAGGGCGCGGTCATGGATGCGGACACCATGGTGAAGCTCGAAGCGCTCTTTTAGGCCCCGCAGGATTGAAATCGTATCTTCCACATCAGGTTCCTGCACGAGCACTTGCTGGAAACGGCGTTCCAGCGCGGCATCCTTTTCGATATACAGACGGTACTCGTCCAGTGTCGTCGCGCCGATCAGATGCAGTTCGCCCCTGGCCAGCATCGGCTTCAGCATATTTCCCGCATCCATTGATCCTTCCGTACGTCCCGCGCCGACAATCGTATGGAGCTCGTCGATAAACAGGATGATCTGGCCGTCGCTGTCTTTTACCTGTTGAAGAACAGCCTTCATCCTCTCCTCGAACTCACCACGGTATTTTGCACCGGCAATCAATGCGCTCATATCCAGTTCATACAGATTCCTGTCCTTAAGCCCTTCCGGCACATCTTTCTTGACGATTCTCTGTGCCAGCCCCTCGACAATCGCCGTTTTCCCGACACCCGGCTCCCCGATGAGAACGGGATTGTTTTTCGTCTTTCTTGAGAGGATCCTGACCACGTCGCGGATTTCCTGGTCACGGCCAATGATCGGATCCATCTTTCCGGCCTTTACATCATCGATCAGATTTCGCCCGAACTTCTCCAACGGGCTGCGCTGATCGTCCTGCTGCATGTTCATCTGCATTGTTGATTCGCCCCCAAACCCTGAATTGATCTATACTGACTTTGACCTTATTTGACTATATTCATTATAAAGTATTCCCCCGGAACATTAAAGCGAAACGAAAAAACCGCACGTTGACCCTTTTAGGCACGTGCGGCTGGGTAATTCTATTAACGTACACCAAGCGCGATTTTCGCGTAGCGGGACATCATGTCCTTCGACCATGGCGGGCTCCAGATGATGTTAACTTCTGTTTCCTTGACCTCAGGCAGTTCGGCCAGTTCACGTTTGACGTTATCAACGATCATCGGGCCCATCGGGCATCCCAGCGACGTAAGCGTCATCGTGACATCCACTTTGCCGGCTTCATCCATATCCACATCGTAGACAAGGCCCAGGTTCACTATGTCAATGCCAAGCTCGGGGTCGATCACGTTCTCGAGCGCACCCATGAGGCTGTCTTTCATCTCCTGATCCATCATCATTCCCCTTCCGTTCTTTGCTGACTCCATCATATCAGACCGTGGCGACATCATTCAAATAGGTTGCAAGCCAGTCCGCGCATTCCAGCATGCCCGTCCTGGAGACCGCATGTCCCGCCTGGCGCTCGTAGCGGGTTTTCAGCCTCTCCGGTGCCTCCCGGTAGTCTTCCCGCAGCGCCTCGACAAAATTCCTGGTCGGCTTGAACGGGACGGTCTCGTCCATTTCGCCATGCCAGAAATAGACCGGCCTGCCGGCAAGCGGTTTGCGGTCTTTTGTCAGGTCGAACTTGCCGAGTGTCTCCAGAAGGCCGCGCCGCTCATCCGGCGTCAGCGGAATTTCAAAGCCTTTCGCTTCGTATTGCGCCATCTGGGCTTTCGCCAGGCTGACATATCCCGGCGTGCCCATCATGACAGCCGCGCAATCAATCCAGTCATAGACCTTCAGGCAGCCGAGAGTCTCGATGCCGCCCATCGACGTTCCGGCGACTCCGATTTTCCCCGCCTTCGGGTAGCGGCGGCCGATCTCTTCCTTAAGTATGCCGACTTCTTCGATGCTTGTCAGGACGATTTCCCAGAACCTTAGGCTCAGCTGGACCTCATCAAGCCCTTCTTCCCTCTCGCCGTGCAGATGAGCTTCCGGAAGAATGACACGGAGTCCCTGCTTGGCCATATTGTATGCATAATGCAGATTGTGTTCCTTGGCACTTGTAAAGCCATGAAGGAATATAACAACCGGGGAGGATTCCCCGCCTGTTTCGGGGTATATATGCAGGAGCGGTATGCCCGCCCACCGTTCTTCTCTGATTTCCATGTGCAGCACTTCCTATTTTTTTCTTTTTATCGTATCAGACAGAACAGGAAAACTAAACCGGAACGGCAGCCCTTCCCGGGGGCTATTTTTGACTTGGCCTCCCATTGCGGTCTACACTCAATCTTGAAGGGGGAGAACGAATATGAAACAGCACCTTATCGTACTTGATTTGGACGGCACGCTGCTTACAGATGAAAAAGTAATATCCGATAAAACGGAGCAAACTCTGCGAGCTGCAAGACAGGCCGGCCATCAGGTGATGATCGCCACCGGGCGGCCATATCGCGCCAGCGAGCCTTATTATAGGCAGCTGAACCTGGATGTCCCGATCGTCAATTTTAATGGAGCATTTGTCCACCATCCTGCGGATCGGAGCTGGAAGCCGTTCCATGAACCGATCAGCCTGCCGGTTGTCGGCGAAGTCGTTGAGGCCCTCCAGGACTTTAACGTGCACAACGTCGTTGCGGAAGTGATGGATGATGTCTATATCCACCGCCATGATGAAAAACTGATGAACATCTTCACGATGGGCGAGCCGTCGGTGACGGTCGGCGACCTCCGTTCCTATCTCAAGGACAATCCGACAAGCCTTCTGATCCATCCCGAGCAGGAAGATCAGGACAAAATCAGGCAGCATCTGGCCGATGTGCATGCGGAAGTCATCGACCACCGCCGCTGGGGAGCTCCGTGGCATGTCATCGAAGTGATCCGGCATGGCCTGAACAAGGCGGTCGGAATTTCGAAAGTTGCCGGATGGCTAGATATTCCGCAGGAGCGGATCATCGCTTTCGGTGATGAGGACAACGATTATGAAATGATCGAATATGCCGGCACCGGCGTTGCGATGGGCAACGCCATCAACGGACTGAAGTCAATCGCCGATGAAGTGACCGGGACTAATAACGAGGACGGCATTGCCGCCGTACTTGAAGAGCGGCTAAAACTGAAACTGGAAAGCAATACTTAAGGAGGACGAATGATGAAACTGTTCACAGACAGCGGATCCGACCTGCCGCTCTCATTTTTTGAGGAACATGACGTGACCCTCCTCCCCCTCCGCGTGGAGATTGGCGGTGACTCATACGACGATATTTCGGAAATCGATTCCACCACCATTTTCCGGAGAATCCGGAACGGGGAACGCCCAAAAACTTCCCAGGTATCACCGGAGCTGTTCACGAGGAAATGGAACGAACTGGCGGAGTCCGGTGAAGAAGGGCTCTACATTGCCTTTTCCTCCGAACTTTCCGGTACATACAGCACGGGTGTGGTGATCCGTGACCAGGTCAAAGAAGACCATCCGGAACTTGACATTGTGATCATCGACACAAAAGGTGCTTCCCTGGGGCAGGGACTGATCGTCCAGGAAGCCGCCCGCCTTCGGGATGCCGGCAAGAGCCGTGATGAAATCGCTGCAGCTTTACGCATCCTGGTGGACCGAGTCGTCTCTCTGTTCACCGTGGAAGACCTCGACTACCTCGCCAAAGGCGGCAGGGTGTCCAAGGCGAGCGCCTTTATCGGCGGCCTGCTGAATATCAAGCCGCTCCTCCATGTCGAGGACGGCAAGCTGGTCCCTATTGAAAAGTACCGGGGACGCAAAAAAGTGTTCCAGCGCATGGTTGGCCTTATGGAAGAACGGGGCAGCAGCTTTTCCGGCCAGCACGTGGCCATCAGCCACGGAGATGACGAGGAAGCGGCTCTCACTCTGAAGGGGATGATCGAGGATTCCCACAAGCCGGCGTCGGTCGGCATCTACCAGATCGGCTCCGCGATCGGTGCCCATACCGGTCCGGGTTGCATTGCCTTGTTTTTCCTTGGGCCGGAAGCTTAACAGCCAGAAAGGATGATTGGATGAAAATCGTCGTCATCGGGGCGGTCGCCGGAGGGGCGACCGTTTCTTCTCAGATCCGCCACTTTTTGTCGGATGCCGACATCACCCTGATCGGAAAGGACTCGGAGCTCGGCTTCGGCACATGCGGAATGCCGTATGTGCTTGGCGGGCTGATCGATAGCGAGGAAGACCTTGTCCATGCGACACCTGAAGGATTCAGTGAGAAGAAATCGATCGATGTGCGTCTACTTCATGAAGCGACGAAAATCGATCGCGCAACCAAGAAAGTCCACATCTGCAATTTGGAGACGGGTCAAACTGATGAGCTGCCTTATGATAAGCTCGTGCTTTCTCCCGGTGGGCGTGCCCGGAAGCCGGCCGTTCCGGGAAAACCGGACATTCCAATGTTTACACTCCGTCACTTCGGCGATCTTGGGCAGTTCAAGTCATTCCTTGATGAACAGAAGCCTGCCTCCTGCCTGGTGATCGGCGGCGGTTTCATCGGTGTGGAACTGGCGGAGAACTTCCGGCACCGCGGCATCGAGACTGCCCTTGTCGAACATAATGACCATGTCATGCCGATCGGGGACGAAGATATGTCGGATCTGCTCGCAGAAGAGATGGAGCGGAACGGTGTCCGGCTCCATCTCGGACGGGAGCTGAAAATGATCGACGGCAGGAGGATCACCCTCGATGACGGCACCGAACTGGAAGCTGATTTCATCGCGACTGCTGTCGGCCTGGAGCCCAACACACTGCTTGCCAAAGAAGCCGGCATTGAGATCGGACCGACCGGAGGGATTGCGACGGACCCGTTTATGAGGACGAACGATCCGGATATCTATGCGATCGGGGATGCTGCCGAAGTCAAGGACTGGTTTACTGGAAAGCCCAAGCGGGTTCCGCTTTCATGGCCTGCACACCGGGCCGCATTCATCGTCGCAAACCACCTTGCCGGAGGAGACACGGAGATGGACGGGATGCTTGGCACATCGATCACGAAACTCTTTTCCCTCACCGCCGGCATGACCGGCATGACAGAGAAAATGCTGAAAAAAGAAGGGATGGCCTACAAAACGGTTATCCACAAGAGCCGGTCAAATGCCGGATACTATCCCGACAGCGGAAAACTTGTCCTGAAAGTCCATTATGATCCCGACACCCGCGCCATTTATGGTGCGCAGGCGGTCGGAGAAAAAGGCGCGGACAAGCGCATCGACGTGATCGCCACTGCGATCCGGGGCGGACTCACCGTTGATGATCTTTCGGCCATAGAGACGGCGTATGCCCCGCCATACGGATCCCCGAAAGATCCGGTCAACATGCTCGGATACCGGGCAATGCGGTCCTGAATTTTATTTCCACATCGAACAGGCCTCCATCCTTTTCCGGATGGAGGCCTGTTCCTATAAATTTATTTTTTTGCCCGTGCAGCCTGCTCGTCTTTTGCACGCTGCTTCCCTTTTCTCCAGACCATGTAGATGAATCCGATGAATGTCACGTAGACGAGGATAGCTGCAATGATATACGGGATATTGAGCCCGGTATCTTCCTCGACAATGAATAGGTCCGCCTCTTCCCTGTCGAGCACGACCCGGTATTCACCGCTGTCCGCCTGACTGACCAGATTATCATCCATCAGGGCACGCAGCCGCTTGCCTTCGCCGATTTCCTCTTGGGACAGGTCGATGCGCTGTGTCTCGCTCGTATTGTTGAGAACGACAACCCACGTCTCCTCATCACTGAATCGTTTATAAACGATCAGCCCGTCTTCATTGTGGAGAAGTTTGAAGTCTCCGGTACGGAGTGTCTCCGATTGGTTCCGCAGGCCGTTCACATCAGTGATGTGGTCCTTGAGCTCCTCATCCGTCTTGAAATTGTGGAGCGGATGTGTAACTGGCGCTTCCTTGCCCGCCACTGCAATTTCAGTACCGTAAGTCATGACCGGCACGCCAGGCAGAGTGAAGAGCGCCGTTGCTGCGATGTTCCAGCGTGTCGGCGGGAACATCCTCCGTTCCACCATTTCCGTCGTGAATCTCGTGGTGTTCAGGGTGTCGAAGAACATCATCGACGGAGGATCCGTATTTTCAACCTTGTCCAAAGTAGCAGAATCCGGATCCATCTCGACAAATGCCGCACGGAGAGCCTCCATCACATCCGGGTCATACACCAGATCAAAATCAGCTTCGGAAGGTGCGACCGAAAACACGGTGATCGAAGGCGCTTCTTTTTTCAGAGCATCGATCATCCGGTTCAGAAACGCCGGATCTGCCTCACCAAAGCTTGTCAGCCGGATGCCATCGAGACCGGTTTCCGCCGCAAACGAGACGGCCGCATCGATTAGTGCTTCCCGGACTTCCTCGTTGCCAAGGTCCCAGTTGACCGTTTCTCCGTCATCGGAAGGGATGGCCCAACCTTCATGTTCTGCGGTCCACTCGTGATCAGGACTCACACCGCCCAGCGGGAAGTCTGCATAAACTGACATGTCCTTCTCATGATAGGCAGACAGCATATCGCTCAGTTCGTCTTCCGTTCCGAAACGGTCCTCGATCGCTTCGTAGCTCAGAACTGCACGGCCGTCATAGGTCACTGTTTCGAAAATGGGGCCGATCGAGACCGAGGTGAAGCCCATTTCCTGGAGATAATCAGACTTTTCCTGAAGGCCGGCAAAGTCCCCGCCGTTGAATCCCTGGCTATCACGGGGATCGGCTCCCTGGTCATTCTCTGTCGCTCCGTTGTAAAACCGGTCAACGAGCGTATCATAAATGCTTTCATCGTGAATCGTCCGTTCATCCGCAGCAACTGCAGGAATTACGGCGGTTCCGAAAAGTAAAGCCGCGCCAAGTGCGGCAACTGTCTTCTTGAACACTTATATCGTCACTCCTTGTTCCATCATCCGTTATTTTATCATCCCGCACCGTACGCGGCGACCCGTACGGAAAATCCATGAATGAAAACTCCCGGAAATGGGGCGGAAATGTGAATTCACAATCGGGTTTATGATCGCTTCTGACGAGATTGTCAACGTTTCAGTAGAGTTAATCAACGTATCACCTAAGATCGTCAACGCCTCAATAAAGATCGTAAACGTCTCACTCCTTTTCCCCGGCCCTTCAGAATGAAAAGGAAAAAGCCGGAAACCGGTCCGAAGACCCGTTTCCGGCTTTTTGTTCCTGTCAGAAGAAGTCCATGCCGATCGGCAGGCTCATGCCGATGAACATCGTCACAAGGAGGCTGATGAAAAACAGCGCCCAGAAGACGGTGGTCGGCTTGTCTTTGTTCTGACGGACAAGCACCATTTCCATGAATCCGATCGTCACGACGCCAAGCAGGAACTTGACTCCGTACATGGCCGCATCGGAGCTGGACCATGCGAAGAACAGGAAGGCCCCGCTGAGGATGACGAGGATGTAGAAGAGACGGAGGATCATATGAACGATCTTACGCCCCTTGCTTCCTTTCGCCATGACCGCTGCCACCAGGAACAAAATGATTGCGACGACCCAGGTGAAGATGTGCAGATGTGTCGTATCCGTAAAGATGCCCAACTAGTCCACCTCTTTTTCTATGATTGCCCTTTTATCCTACCATAATCGGGTACCGGCAATCACGCAGGACGGTCAGGCGAACGTATTGGACAGGGTGCCGATGCCCTCGATCGAAACCTTCACAGTATCGCCCGCTCTGAGAAAGGACGGAGGATTCATCCCTTTGCCGACACCGGAAGGCGTGCCTGTCAGGATGACATCGCCCGGCTCAAGTGTTACATAGCGCGAAACTTGCTCGATCAGTTCGTCGATCGGGAAGATCATGTCTTTTGTATTGCCGTTCTGCCGCACTTCCCCGTTGACCTTCGTGACAAGAGAAAGGTTTTGCGGGTCAGGGATCTCATCTTTTGTCACGAGATAAGGTCCCATCGGGCACGACTTGTCCAGGCTTTTCCCGAGGAAGAATTGCACATGGGCCGTCTGGACGTCTCGCGCCGTAATGTCATTGGCGATCGTGTATCCAAAAACATGGTCGTAGGCGAGCGCCTTTTGGATATTCCGTCCGCCCTTGCCGATGACGATTGCCAGTTCACCTTCGTAATCCAGGCTGTCCGTGGTCTCTGCATGGGCAGGCAGTTCCTCTTCGTCCGCCGCGATTGCCGTCGGGGCCTTCGTGAAGACGACCAGCTTTTCCGGTGGACGGTCTCCGCCCATTTCCTTGACATGCTCAGCATAGTTCTTACCGATGCAGATGACGTTTTTGGGTGTCCGGGGAATCGGCGCTGTCCACTCAATCGTGTCAAATCCTCGCTTATAGGAATCCGCATTGCTTGAGGTCTCCGCCCGTTCTACGAGCCTGCGGATCCCTTCCACGAATTCATGGCCTGCCGCGATCCCGTCGATGATATGCCCCGGGAAAGGCTCCCTTTCCCCCAAATCCTCATGGATGGCGGCCAGGTCCCATACAGCCTCCTCTTTTTTCACTTTCGGGCCGAAGCTCTCTTTCCCGTCATACCGGAACGACAATAACTTCATCTTGATGCCATCCTTTCCATACTGAGTTGGTTGTTCTCTCTTCAACTTACGACAGATAAGTGTGGAATCCTCTTTATTCCGTCATTTTCCGTAGACAAGTCTGCGCCAGATACGCTCGAAAGGACCCTGCCTGAATTTCTGGAAATACAGATTCGCCAGGATGCACTGGATGGCGAAGATAGCCACGGCCATCCAAGTCCCGAGCGAAACTGACACTTTCCCGTAATAACCGAGGCCATAGGAGTAAAAGATGAGTGTCGCGATGATCGACTGGGTCAGGTAGACAGTCAGTGACATCCTGCCGGCGGAAGCGACCGGATGGAACACTTTCCGGACAAGTCCGGACTGCAGGAGCAACAGGACCAGCCCCACATAACCTACGGTCAGGATCGGACCCCCTAATGAATCCTGGACCACTTGTGTCGTATAACGTAAATCAGAAAAATATGGGAGTGATTTGATAGTGAGTCCGATCGCTGTGAAAAGCACGGCCGGAAGAATCCACTTTTTCCAATTATCCGATGCTTTCTCAATGAGCTTTGCCTTCCCTGCTGCAGCACCGAACATGAAAAGAGGCAGGATCATAAAGATGGCCATCGGGAGAGAAGCCGAATTCATGAACATCCAGTCTGCAGCGCGCTGTGCAGTTACTTCGCCAAACGACCCGCCGGCATAGGCCTCGATCGATCGGTTGATGTTGGTGATATCCGCATAAGCGCCCATCATTCCTTCCGGGTCCAGCTTTTCCACGAAGAAAGTCAGAAGCGCGAGCCCCGCCATCGGCACAACATAGACAACCGCACCGATGGCCGTCAGTGCCGCTGCGGGCAGACGGATCAGCCACATGAAGATCAGGCCCATCAGTGCATAAGTGATCAGGATGTCGCCTGGCCAAATCAGGAATGCGTGGATGATCCCGAACAGCAGGAGCACGCCCATCCTTTTGGCCGCAGTCGGAACGAACGGCTTTCCGAGACTTACGGCCTTTTCATACTGCATATTCATCCCATAGCCGAACAGCATCGCAAAAAGCGGATAAAAGCTGCTCTGGAACAGAATATCCACCCACATATGGGAGACCTCGTCGCTGAGCGACCGGAACCATGTGAACGGATCGATGTAAACGAACGGTGTGTGGAAAAATAGCATATTCGCAACGAAAATGCCGAGCAGAGCAAATCCTCTCAAGTAATCCAGCGCCGCGATCCGTTCAGAAGATGCGGTCGGTTTCAGTGTCGGCAAAATGATCCCCCCGGATGGTCAGTACTCGTTCCCCGTCAAACAGGTAAAGGAGCTTCTCTTTGATTTTAATATTCAGGATTTCCCCGAGCGCGCGGGCATACAAGGATAGCTGGACGCCGTAGCGTTCAGTCATCGCGGCTTCGATGGATGTTTCCGACCGGAACATGCCTGTCCTGTCGGTCTTATAGTCAAGCAGGACCCAGCCGTCCTTTTCACGGAAGAGGCAGTCGGCGATCCCTTGCAGGATCTGGCGGTCGCCGTCCCCCGCATCGAGTCCGTAGGTAAACGGCAGCTCCCGGCGGACATCAGCGGACTTCCGGATGCGTTCGTAAAGCGGCGTCCCGAAAAATCGGGCGACAGCGGCTGCATCCACTTCCCGCGCTTCTTCATCCGTGATGAGTTCTCGCCGGATGAGTTCGGTGATCAAGTTCTGCACATCCCGGACAGTCTGCGGACCGGATAGATCGATATGCTGCATGATCGTGTGCATTGCCGTCCCGATCTCGGCGGCCGTGAGCGTCCTCTCCTGCATGAACTCCGGACGGCCGTGCATATACATCGGCCTGATTTCATCCGAGCGTGACATGAACGGATCCGGCTCTTCCGCGTTTTCCAGCAGCCACATCCGCTTTACCTCACTGACTGACTGCTTTGAACGCTTGCGCACAGAAGCCACATGCGGGTAAGAGGCATTAAGCCGGCCAAGCACCTCCTCTTCCGCGTGGCCTGCCTGCTCCTCCTCGGGCCGATGAACATCTTCCGTTGCCTCTGCAGCCGGCCCATACCCGGCAGAAAGATCTGAAGGCGCCAGGAACTCGATGGTCCAGGAAGAGCGGTCATCGATCAGATTCCCACCCGGAACGACTCCATAAGGGGCAAATGCCCGGTGGCGTGCCACGGCTGGGCCGATCCAGTCCAGATAGCCCGCTGCACGTGATCGGATGTATTCCGGAAGCCGCTCGCCGCCGGAAAGCTGCCCTTCCTGCCACTTCATGACCGCCGATTCAGGATCTTTCACGGAACCGATCAGGTGTAGGGCTTCTTTGGCGCGGGTCATGGCCACATAGAGGACCCGCATTTCTTCCGCCCGCATTTCAAGTTCTTTTTTCTCTCTGATTGCAAGAAACGGCAGCGATGTGTACTGGATCCGGTTGTCCGGATCCACCGCCTTGACTGCGAGGCCGAAGTGCTGGTCGAACAGATATGGCTGGTTAAAGTCCATTTTGTTGAACTGCCGTCCCACTCCCGCGACAAATACATGCGGAAACTCCAGCCCCTTGGACGCATGGATGGTCATGATCCGCACGACGTCATCCTGTTCGCCTACCGCTTTGGCGGTTCCCATATCATCACCGCGCCGCCTCATCCTGTCGATGAAGCGGAGGAACCGGAATAGCCCCCGGAAAGACGTCCGCTCGTACTGGATCGCCCTGTCGTGCAGGGCGCGCAAGTTGGCCTGGCGCTGCTTGCCGTTCGGCATGGCGCCGGCCATCTCGTAGTAGTGGGTATCCAGGTACACCTGCCAGATCAGGTCTGCGAGGGACCCCCTTCGTGCCAGGTCACGCCATTCCTCAAAGTGGACATAGAACCGGCGGATCTTTTCTTCCGTTCCAGCCGGAATTCCCGCTGATACACCGTTCCGTACATACTGTTTGAGCGCCTCATAGAAAGGCTCGTCGGGTGCGGCCAGGCGAATTTTCGCAAGCTCATTTTCGCCAAGCCCGATGAACGGTGCACGAAGCACGGAGGCGAACGGGATATCCTGATATGGATTGTCGATGACCTTGAGCGTGTTCAGCATGATCATCACTTCGATGGCATCAAAATAGCCGCCGGACGTTTCGGCATATACAGGAATTCCCGCGAGCTTCAGTTCTTCCGCAATCTCACCGGACCAGGTCATCGAACGCATCAGGATGACAAAATCCCGGTAACGGAGCGGGCGTTTGCTTCCTGTCCATGGATCGGTCACCTCGGAACCGGATTCCATGAGTTGCCGGATCTCCCGGATGATCGCCCGCGCTTCCAGCCTTGGCTGCTTCAGCTCTTCGTCCTGCTCTGCAGCCTCTGTCCCGTCCTCTTCCTCTTCTCCATGGAGGATTGTGAGGGAGGCTGCCCTGCCCTCGCCCGGGTAAGGCGCTCCGGGCTTGAGTGCCGCGGCTTCATCATAGTCGATCTCCCCGACACGTGCTCCCATGACCTGTCGGAATACATAGTTTGTCGCATCCAGTACTTCGCTGCGGCTGCGGAAATTGGCATTCAGGTCAATTTTCATGCCCGTGCCATCCGCCTCTCCGTTGAAACTGAGGTATTTCCTGAGAAACAGCATCGGCTCGGCAAGGCGGAAGCGGTAGATCGACTGCTTTACATCACCAACCATGAACAGGTTGCCGTCCTCGCTTCTTCCGCTTTTGACGAGCGAGATGATCGTCTCCTGAAGGCGGTTCGTATCTTGATACTCATCGACGAGCACCTCCCTGAACCGTTCCCGGAAGTCATTCGCGATCCCGGAAGGCACGAGCCGGCCGTCCTCCTCTTCGGACAGGATGGCGAGCGCCAGGTGCTCCAAGTCGGAGAAGTCAACGATTCCCCTGTTCTTTTTCACATCGGCATACTGATCGCCAAACCGGATTGTCAGGCCGACCAGCGTATCCATCATCGGTGCCATGAGCCGCATCTCTTCCAGGAGACGGGCAGGCGTCCTGACGAAATAGGCTTCCTTAAGGCCGTTGACCAGTTTCTTGATATCATTGCGCTTTTTCTTTGCGCGTTCTGCCAGCTCCTCGTCACAGCTGTCTTTGCGGATGGTGACTGCCTTGGCCCATTTAAGCGCAGAAAAGGCATGATACGCCTCTTCCCATGTGCCGCCTTTCATAATACCGAGCAGCGAGGCGATGACGGCACCGTCTTCTTCCGCTGTCACTGCGAGCGGCGCAGGACCGTCCGGCAGGCGGGCAATGCGGCCCACTTCAGCTGCCATCGACGCCGCCTCTTCAAGCTGATGGCTGATCGCTTCCTTGAGCGGTCCGATAAACGGCAGGCTGTCAATGTCCGCATCCTGTGCAAGGTGGTATTGCCGCGGGATGTCCCTCAGCCAATCTTCCGGTTTCGGATGGACACGCGAATAGTCGTACAGCTTGTCGATCAGCACTTCGATGGCCTGGTCATCCCTGTCGGATGTAAAGCTATCTGCAAGCCGGTAGACCGGCTCCGGATTTTCCGATCCGTATGCTTCCTCGAGTACGCGCCCGACCACATCGTCCCGCAGCAGTGCCGCCTCCGCGGTATCCGCGATGCGGAAGCCCGGATCAATGTCCAGCACATAGGCATACTGGCGGACGACGTTCATACAGAAAGAGTGGAGCGTCGAAATCTGGGCTTTGTTTAAAAGGCTCAGCTGACGCCGGAGACGCGAGGAAGACGGATTGTTCACGATTGCCTCTTCGAGGGCCGTCGCCATCCTGTGTCGCATTTCCGCCGCTGCCGCATTGGTAAACGTCACGACAAGCAGCTCATCAACATCTATCGGGTCTTCGGGATCGGTAACCTTGCCGATCAGGCGGTTGATGAGGACTGCCGTCTTGCCGGAACCGGCAGCGGCTGAGACGAGAAGGTCGCTGCCGGTGGCATGAATGGCTTGCCACTGGGCATCCGTCCACGTCGCATCAGCGGGTTTCGCCGGAATCTTCATCTTCCTGCACCTCCTTTTCCATCAGTTTGATCGTCTCTTCGGGAGTCAGCTGCCGCAGCGCCTGATAGCGCTGGGCTGGGTCCGCGGGATCGAACTGGCAGACCGACCGATACGCGCACGTCTGGCACGGCATCCGGTCCTTCATCCGATACGGAAGCACACGGGTGTCGCCGTCAATCATGGAATCACCCGCCTGCCTGTGCTTGCGGCGGACATAGGAGCGCATGAGTGACAGGCTTTCCGGTCCAAGAACTTTGGATGTCTTAGAAAACGTGCCGTTTTTGTTCATGCGGACCGGCAGTGTATCGGAAGAGCCGTCCAGGCTTTTGTCCATTTCAAGCACGACATCCGGATTATCCAGGACATATCCTTTCATCCGGTACGATTTCATCGCCTCGGCTTCGATCTCCGCCTCCTCCAGCACACCGGAATCCGCTCGAAGCATCGGGTTGTGGACATGCATGTACAGGACACCAGCAGGCAAAGCCTCCCTGCCGAACAACTCATCAGAATTCAGGAGCGCGACGTCCAGATAAGTCAGCATCTGAAGAGACAGGCCGTAGTACACTTCTGCGAGGTCCAATGCCCTGGCCGATGACTTGTAGTCAACCACCCGGATAAACGGCTTGCCGTCCACCTCCGCTGCATCCACCCGGTCAATTCTTCCTCTCAGCTGCATCGTCCTGCCCCGTTTAAGAGGGACACGCAGAGGGGGGAATTTCTCACCCGGGCCGAATGCCGCCTCGATGGCAACCGGATTGAATCCGGAATGCTTTGCCTGGCCGGCCAGCCCAAGCAAAGTCCTCTGGATGATGCGTGTAATCTTCCTCTGGATATAGGCATACCTGCTGGAACTCAGCAGGATCTGATTAAAGAAGTACGGGCTGATCGACTCCACGGCATCCCTTGCGAGTGTCAGGCATTCTGTCCGGCTAAGGGAGCCCCATGGCCTGTCCAGCCTGCCGGTCTCATCGGAGATCCACTTCAGCGCGGCATGAAACAGGTCGCCGAGGGCCGGCGGGTCCAGCGTGAACTCGCCGCGCTCTCGCAGTTTTAGCCCGAAGCTGGCATAATGCTGGAACGGGCAGCTGAAATACGACTCCACCCGCGATACGCTTGAACCGATTTCCTCTCCGTAGAGTGATGCCGTGACGGCCGGCTCCAGCCGCTCCGTCTCCCTTTTGCGTGTGGGACGGAACACCTTGCCGAAAATCATCGACCAGTATGGATCATTCCGGTAGAAACCGATGGCTGTCTTCCACGGAGCGGAAAGGTTTCCGTCACTTTCCGCATGACGGAGCTGGGCGGATGCGTATTGGAGCGTCGCCCTTGGGTGGCTGATGTACTCTTTCCAGCTTTCCTCCTCCGGCAGGCCCGAGGGGTCATTGAGCACATCCGACTCCGCGGCATCCGGCAGCACCTGCAGGATTCGCTTCAGATAAAGCGAAGGAATCAGCGCCTTCCCTTCCGGATCTGAGGCCGGATAAGAAATAAACAGTTTTGAGGAAGCGGTCGTGAATGCGCGGTATGCCATATACATCTCATCCATAAGACGCATCTTCGTCGTCGGTGCCAGTTCAAAACCGATCTCCATGAACCATTCCCGCTCGCGGTCTGACAGGAGGCCTTCCTGGTCGATGCGCTTCGGAAATACGCCATCATTGACGCCGATGATAAAGACCGCCTCCATGTCCATCAGCCTCGAGATGTCGACGGTCGTCACGGTCACCTGGTCGATCGAAGGCGGGATGCGGGCAAACTCGAGCGTGTCGAATCCTTCATCCAGGATGCGGATGAACTCTGCAAGCGGACGCTCCCGGTCGCCGAACATGAGAACAAACTGATCCAGCACTTCAATCCAGGAATTCCAGGCCTGGTCGTGCTCCGCCGCCTCAAATAGCCGGCCGGCCTCTTCTTCCCTCTTTCTCAGGTCGACGATCTTGTCAAATACATGGAGTTCCTCCATGAATGTAAAGAGCGTTGTCGCAATGTCCCGGCCCGTTCGCCCCCGGCGCAGGCGTGCTTCCAGGTTGGCGAGCGGTTCCCTGACGGCATCCCGGATCAGGTGGATGTCTTCCTGCATCGCCAGTTCCTCGTCTGTCTGCACGTTGCGGTGGAACTCCAGGCCGCGGTAGCGTTTTACCTGCCACCGCTTTTCATCGAACCATCGCTCCCCGCGGATGCCGTTTGCCAGCACGAAATTTTCGAGGCGGTCCGCCCGGTCCCGCCATTCCGACGGGTCGGCCCCGTGTGGGAAAAACAGGTCGGTCTTCACTGCCCGGAAGATGTCTTCGTATTCCCAGCCCTCCGCTACCGCCTCCAGCACCGAACGGCTGAACTCGATAAGCGGATGGTGGAGCATCGGCTTTTTCCGGCTGATGAAGACGGGCACGTCATAGAGAGGAAACACCGTCTCGATCAGATCATCGTACACCTCCGGCTGCCGGTACAGGATCGCCATGTCCCGGTAGCGCATTCCAGACATCATCAGTTGCCGGATCCTTCTGGCCACTGCGTGGACTTCCGCACGGGCATCCGCCGCCCGGATCAGCTCCACATCGCCTTCGGCAGAGGCGGTCGGTGCCGGATATCGGTCAAACGCCCCTTCCAGATGGGCCAATGCCTTGCTTTTAAAGCGCCGCGGTGTTCCGAGGTGGAATCCCTCTTCCATCTCCACCGCATTCCGCTTGGCGGCATCCATCAGCCGGGCGGCGCTTCCCTGCGCATTAAAAAACAGCTGTGAACCTGTCGGCGCGCCGTATGGATCCTCCATGGGCAGAACGACAGTCACTCGCTTGGCATGCATCATGAGCGCTTCCACGATTTCCAGCTCCCGTGTTGTGAACGTTACAAAGCCGTCCACATACACCTCCGCATCTTTCACAAGGCCGGAATGCCGGATCTGGGAAGCGAGGAGCGCCAAATAACCTTCACTGTCTACGTAGGCGGTACCAAGCCGCTCCTCAATCTTGCTCATGAGCAGCTCGAGGTCATCGGCTTTGTCCAGCAGTGCCCTCGGCGCCCCGGCTTGCTCGAGCTCTTCATGCATATCGGTCATCTTTGTGCAGTCAAGGCAATAACGGCTGAATTCTTTCAGGAGCTCTTCCAGCTGCTCCGTGAATCCACGCTTATCTGCGGCCTGGCGGAACAGCTTGAACTCGTCACGGTTTTCCGCGAGCAGGCTTCGGATCAACATCCGGTAGCCGAAGCCGTTCACTTCCGTCCGGGTGATTCCGCCCGTTTCCTGAAGGATTCTCCAGGCCAATCTCTTGAAGGTTGCCACCTGGGCCCGGATCGTGCCCTTCAGCCCGAACTCGGTCGACAGGCTTTTCTCCATGGAGAAAGACATCTGGTCCGGGACAACGACAAAAATCGGCGAACCGAGCGGATTCTCCTGCAGCTTTGCGGCGATTTCTTTCCGGATCATCGTGGTTTTCCCTGAACCGGCACGGCCGGTAATCAGCCTGAATGACATCTGCAGCCACCCCTTTCTATTTGGTCATTCCAGTATAATAGAAGAAACAAAAACGAACAAATGTTCCTTTCGTATGTAATCACTGCAGGGCGTTGCGGTCATCCGATCAGCTTTCCTTTTCGCGGGACTCTTCTTCCCCGGCTGCTGTCTGCTCTTCCTGAATGGACCTAAAGTCATTTTCCACTCGCTTTTCCAGCCATTTTTCGAGCTGCTTTCCGCCCAGCCACAGCAGGAAGATGACGATTATGACCACTGCGGTACGTGCGGGCTGCGTGATCAGCGAGCGCAGATCATGCCCGATAAAGCTGGCAATGCCGATCATCACGAACTTTCCTGCCATCAGGGTGAACAAATAGACCTTCTTCTTCAGATTGGAGAGCCCCGCGACAAGGTTCACAAGCGAAGACGGAGTGAACGGGAAGCAGAGCAATACGAATAACGGCCCGAAGCTGTTGCGCTCCACCCATTGGATCAGTTTCCGGACACGCTCACTTTTCGTAAGGAACCTGAACACTCTCGCATCCCCGTATTTCCGGATAAGGAGAAATACAGTGTAAGACCCTGCAACTGTCCCGCCCCAACTGATCAGAAAACCGAAAAAGAATCCGTACGCATTGGCATTCGCAAGGACAAACACGAAAAGAGGCAGAAACGGGAGAAATGCCTCGATAAACGGCAGCAGAAAGCCCAGCAGCGGCCCCAGCGCACGATACTGTGATGTCAGTTCAAACAAGGTGTCAAGATCCAGCCAATTCTCCATGTCCTACCCCCGACTTGATTTCATGTGTCATTTCCCTTATTTTACGCTATTCATGCAACTCTACAAAATGAGGCGTCCACCGGGAAACGTTTGTAGTATAATTCTTATTATAATCATGCAAGAAAGATGTGATTTCATGCAACGAGAAGGCCTTTCCGCCGGTCTTAAAGCGGGATTGACCATCGCAATCGGTTACTTCCCGGTGGCGCTGACGTTCGGTCTGCTCGCCAAGACAACCGGTCTTTCCCTGATCGAGACGGTGGCCATGAGCATCTTCGTCTTTGCCGGAGCTGCCCAATACATATCCCTCAGTCTGATTGCAGCCAAAGTGGACCCCATTCTGATTGTACTGAATACGTTCATCGTGAACATCCGCCATTTCCTTATGACGGCTTCGCTCAATGAAAAGATGCAGCCTGATGCCAGATGGAAAAAAGCGGTCTACGCCTTCGGCATCACCGATGAAACCTTTTCCGTGATCTCCACCACCGGCGATGGCCGTGTCCGGACTTCCTATGCCGCAGGTGTCATCATCCTTTCCTATGCAAGCTGGGTGATCTTTAGCGGAATCGGGCATGTGATCGGAGCCAACCTGCCGCTTTTCCTGCAGGCAGCGATGTCAATCGCGCTTTACGCCATGTTTGTCGCGCTTCTTATCCCTTCCCTGAAGGGAAACAGGAAAGTCGTCCTGCTCGCACTGACAGCGGCCGCGATGAACGGCTTCTTTTTCTGGTCCGGACTGCTTTCGACCGGCTGGGCGATCATGGTGTCGACGCTCGCTTCCGCGATTTTTGTTGAAATCCTCTACACGCGCCGTGGTAATGTGATCCGCCGTGCGGTTGAGCGAAAGGAGGGAGCATGATGGGAAACTGGTACTGGTGGATGCTCTTGGGCATGGCGGTCGTGACTTATCTGCCGCGTGCCATTCCGCTGACCTTCCTGGAAGGGAAGGAATTGCCGCCGGCCGTATCCGGCGTGCTTCGCAACATTCCTTATGCCGTACTGGGCGCACTGATCTTTCCGGCTATTCTGTATGCCCAGCCCGATGATCTCCTGTTTGGTGTAATCGGACTCGCTTCCGCCGCGCTTATTGCCTGGTGGGGCGGAGGAGTCATGGGCACTGTCCTTGGCACCATTGCCATCCTCGCGGTATACAGCCTGCTTGCCGGCTGATTAATGGCCGATATCATAAAAACGACCTGGCGCAAAAGTGCGCCAGGTCGTTTTTATGATGGATCCCGGTCCCCATGTTTCGCCTGCTCACGCATCCTGCCGGCAATATAGAAGCCGGCGGTGAGCGAGAGTGCATCAATCGCGTACAGCAGCCACGTATGCGTGTAACCCGCATAAACGGATGCCGCAATCAGGGCCACGGTCAGAATCAGTCCGACGACATGATGATAGGTCACCCGTGTAAACAGGACCACCAGAGCCGCCGGCAGGAAAAGCGCAAGGATAATTTTTAGTGCGTAGGATTCCACGGATCGCTCCCCCTCTCCTGCAAATGAACGGTCAGCGCACGACAAGCAGGCCCATCCGGTGATGATCATGACGGAAGATGACATGCTGGCAGAGCCGCAGTTCCCCTTCCATATTGAGCACCTCGACACGGCAGTGCGCCGCATTGACCTGGATGGCTTCGTACAGTTCCCGTTCATCCGTCACGGTGACACCGTTCACCTTCCGGATGGTCTCACCCGGAAGGATCCCCATCTTGTCGGCAGGAGATCCCGGCAGCACTGCCGCCACGACGACACCGTCGCTCCTCGGCGCCACTGCGAAGTTACCCTTGTTTTCACGGACTGCGGCCATGATGGTGATTACCATCCGGACAATAAATCCGATTGCAAGGACGGCCCAAGCGGCGATAGGCTCCCATAGTCCAAGAAATGCGGCTGCCGTGACACCGAGTCCGGTGACGAAGACCGCCTTGCCGTATCGTCCGTATACCTGTCCGGGCAGAACGTGCTTGGCCGTATGCTCAAAGCCGATCACTGCCGGGATAAGGATCAGATAGTAGGAAGTTCCGCCGAGCGTGAACTGTGGCCAGTATGGAAGCATTTCTTCCAACGGGCCGCCAGGAACGGCGAAAAGCAGCGGCAACAGCCAGAGGCGCTTTGTCCGATAGGCCGCCCCCTGCAGGCCGCGCCCGGTCTTCAGGAGCAGCGGGGACGAATCCCGGGCCGCATACTTTCGGATCAGGAGACCTTCTGCAGCAGTCAGCAGGCCGGCAATCGCCGTGATGGTGACCGCCTCCTCCCCTGAAATTCCCGCATAGGTCCAGCCGATGACCGGCCAGTCCGTCGGAATATCGTTCCGGCCAATCAGCCAGTAGGCAAGTGCCGCGAGCCCGGCAGCATAGACCGGTGCCCCCGCATGGTAGCGGAAAAGCAATACGGCGGCCAGCATGAACCCGCAGAACAATACAAGCCAGCCCTTGGGCACAGCAAGCCCTGCTCCTGCAATGACGATCGACAGAACAAGCGCGGTCAGCCATGACTCCTTCAGCAGCCGGCGAAATTCGGTCAGGCCTTCGTCCACCCTCACCCGGAAGTTCCGGCGTTCACGCCGAACCCTTGTATAACCAAGCAGTACCGAGAACAACAAAATAATATAGAGCAGCGGGTTCATGAAAAACCTTCCCGCGGCTTGCAGCAATTCAAACAAGATTTCCTGGAACATCAGACTGTCACCATCCCCGGTTCTAGACAACAAACTTCATTCACTTCATTCTATCAAACCCGGGGAGGGATGAGAATGCTTTTAGTTGCCGGACTTTAATACATGTTTCATATAGCCGACGGCAAGCTGCAGCTGATCGTCATTTTTCTCGTCCGACTTGTATTCGATCACCTTGGCGCGCAGTGCCCGGAAAAAGGCATCATCCATGGCTCCGCCGGGTTCCAGCTTTTCATTGTCACGGAAGCGCTCGACCGCCTTTAATGTGGTCTCATCATAATAGCCGTCCTCACGCGTCACATCGTAGCCAAGTGCCGCAAGCACCCGCTGGGCGTAGCCTACGTCTTCCCCATAGTCTCCGGGCTGGAAGCTGCCCTCGACAGGCATGACCGGCAGACCGTACAGCGGCTGCTGTTCGGATTCGAGGTCCGGTTTGATGCCCTTGCCGTGAATCCACTCTCCTGACGGGGTCAGCCACTTATGTGTCGATAGTTTCACTTCACCGCCGTTCGAAAGCGGCCAGGTCTCCTGCACGGTCCCTTTTCCAAAGCTGACTGTACCGATGATGAACGCACGCCCGTTACCCTGGAGCGCTCCGCTCAGCACCTCGCTTGCAGAGGCACTGCCCTTGTCCTGGATCAGTACAGCCTTCATGCCGCGCATTGCCTTGCCGTACTCATCGTCCTTCGGGGCCTCGGAGCGTACGGGTTCCTTCACGCCTTCCGCATTCTGCATAAATGCGAAGACCGTCCCTTCCCGGAGAAGGCTGCCCGCTATCCGCGATACACTGTGAAGGTACCCGCCCGGATTGCCGCGCACATCAATGATCAGGCCGTCCGCCCCCTGGCCGATCAGTTTCTTCGTGTGGGTTTCCCACTCAGCAGCCGTTTCTTCGCCGAACATCGAAATGGAAACAATGCCGATCTGGTAACCGTCTTTCTCGACCAGGCGGCTGCTTACTGTCTTGACCGGTATCGCACTGCGTTTCATCGTCACTTCCAGATGCCTGTCCTCATCAGGGCGGAATATCGTCATGGCGACATCGGTTCCTTCTTTCCCTTTGATCAGGGAAAGCAGTTCCTTCATCGTTTTCCCGTCCACACGCTCCCCGTCTACACGGACGATTTCATCGTATGGGAGAATGCCGGCTTTTTCCGCAGGGGAGTTTCGGACCGGTGCCACGATGATGAACCGCCCTCTGGATTCCGCGATTTCCGCCCCGATCCCGACACGCTCGTCCGACAGTGATTCCTGATGGGCAGCCGCTTCCTCTTCCGTCATGTATGTACTGTACGGATCATTCAGCACATCTGCCATACCTCTGACGGCCCCTTCGACCAGATCTTTTCCGCCGACACGGTGGACGGCCTTTTCCAAAATCAGTTCATACGCCTCATCGATCGGTTTCTTGTCGCTGACAGGTTCCGCCGACTCCCCTTTTCCGCTCTGGACGAAGTAGAAGATTCCGCCGGCAGCAGCGCAGACCGCCACGAAAAGCAAAAATCGGCTCATGCGCACGTTGCATCCCTCCTCCGTCCAATTGTATGAACAGATCAGGAAGCATACGACACGCTTGGCCGATTTTTATGTCCGGAATCAAAGGATCACTCAGTCAACACTTGCAGTCAGGTCCCTCATCATTTCTTCATCCATCGGCCCCCTGACCACATGGCGGATAACGCCGGATGTATCAATAATGTAAGTGGTAGGGATCGTGATGACCCGGTAGGCATCCATCTGCTCACCGTCCATATCCAGCGGAATCGGGAAGGTGAGACCGAACTCTTCAACGAATGACTGGATGTTTTCCATCACCTTGTCCTTGTCTCCCCGCTCGGATGTGGAAAGGTTTACGGCGATTACTCGGACTCCAGCTTTTTCTGCCTCCTGCTCATGGAAATCCTGCATATGCGGCATTTCCGCACGGCAAGGACCGCACCACGATGCCCAGAAATTCAGGATCACTTTCTCCCCCCGCAGGTCCGACAGCTTTAGTTCTCCGCCGTCCAGTGTCCCGAGGGTGAAGTCGGGGGCGGACTCTCCCTTGGCGATCCCTTCTTGGACTTCCGCATCCCCCTCTGCTCCCGCCTGGACTTCCTCCGATTGGGCGAGCTCACGCTCAAGCTGCTTTTTCTGCCCGCTGAGACCGTCATCCGCTGTGTTTTTCAGCATAATGCCGATCATCGCCGCAATGACAGCCAGGGCAATGATGGAACCGAACCATTTTTTATTCATTCTTCACGCCTCCAACCAGCCGATTGTAATGATAAACACTAATAATAAGGGTCGAAACAAATGACAGACCGCCGAATCCGTCAGGCTGTACGGCAGCTGCCATCAGGTGGGCAGCCGGAAAAATCACCGTCAGCTGTTTTTGCCAAAGATGCGTGCTGCCAGCCTTGAGAAGCGTCAGGAAAAGCAGGGGGCCGAACAACATCACCGTCGCTGTTTCCTCCAGGAAGCCGTTGTCATTCAACAGCACCATCATCATCTGATAGACGCTCTGGACAGCCACCGCACCGGTCAGGACGGCGGGCGATGCGGCCAGGCCTTTGCGCCAGAGGAAGTAAAGGGCTGCCAGAAGACCAGCCAGTGCCCCTGCCATACCGCCATTGTAGTAAAGAAGTGAGAGAGGTGCCTTCAGAAAGCTTCCGAAATCGGTCAGCACGTAGCTTCCCTTCCAGATCAGGACAAAATAAAATGCAGCATCCGCGTATAGTCCGGCCGGACGGTTCCCGTACCGGAGCCGGATAAGGACATAGGCCGCAACGAGCGCGGCAAGTGCCGACAGATGGGATGACGGCACGGATAACTTAAAGATGGTGATAACTTCGGTCACTTGCATCAACTACGCCTCCGGCCGGGTATGATCAACTTCAAGAGTAGAGGATGGACGTGCCGTCCGTCCATCCTCCAGCATGCAAGCAGATCAGAATCTTGTCCATTCTATGACAAGAAAAAAGAAAAATCCCGCCTCTTGCAAGGCGGGAGTCACATTTATTTTTATAGTGGTACGTAGCGCATCGGATTGACCGGATTGCCATAAGTGCCGATATGCACTTCAAAGTGAAGGTGCGGTCCGCTGGAGCGTCCTGTGGAACCCATCCGGCCGATCATCTGTCCTTTGCTGACCTGTGCACCTTTGCTTGTGTTGATCGAAGAAAGGTGGCCGTAAACCGTGGTCATCGTCTGTCCGTTCACAGAATGGGTGATCATGATGTAGTTTCCGAGCGTCCTGTGGCTGCCTGTGGAGGAAACAATGCCGTTTCCTGCGGCAACGATCGTCGTGCCTGTTGCATTGGCGATGTCTACACCCTGGTGGTTGGACGATGCCCAGCTCAGGTTACGGTAGCCGAACGTGGATGTGATCCGTCCGGAAGCAGGTCGTGTCCAAGTGCCGCCCGATACTGCCGGAGCAGGTGCGCTCGTATAGCCTACAGAGCTGCCGGAGGAAGCTGCTGCTTTACGGTTCGACTCTGCCTGTTTCGATGCTGCAGCCGCTGCGGCCTGCTTGCGCGCTTCCGCTTCTTTGCGTTTGCGCTCTTCTTCAGCCTTGCGGGCAATTTCAGCCAGGCGCTCTTGCTCTGCAACAATCTGCTGGGTGAGCTCCGAGCTCATTTCATGGGCTTCGGAATACTCGGCCTGCAGACTGGACTGCTCTTTCTCCAGGCGTTGCTGCTCTGCTTCAAGCTGACTGATGAGCCCGTCCAGTTCTTGCTTCTGGCGGTCGAGCTCTGCTTTTGCCGCTTCAAGCTTTTTCTTGTTTTCTTCTTGGCTGGCAAGCTTGTCCTCGACCTGTTTTTTCTGGTCTTCAAGCGTTGCTTTGTCCGCCTTTTGCTCGGCGATGATCTGGCGATCCGCTTCCCTGAGCGTGTTGACGGCCGATACCCGGTCGATAAAGTCGGAGAAGCTGCTTGCCCCTAGAAGGACATCGATATAGCTCGTGGAGCCGCCAGTGACCTGCATGGCGCGGATCCGGTCACGAAGGAGTGCATCCCGGTCAGCAATTTTCTGTTCGAGCTCTTTGATGGAGGCACGGAGCGCTTCGATCTCGGCTTTGGTCACCTCGATCTCTTGCTCGAGCTGGGCGATTTCATTTTGCTTCGTCTCAATCTTCCCGTGCAGGTCCTTGATCTGGGCAAGAAGCTTGTCCATCTTCTCGGAGTTTGCCTTGATGTTGGAGGCTTTCTCCTGGATACCCCTATTCAGCTCGTTTTTCTTTTGTTCGATCTGTTGTTGCTGATTCTGAAGATCATTGAGCTTGCTGGCCGACACGCCGGTCGTGCCGAGCCCAAAGCTCAGTGCCATCGTGGCGGCCACGGTGGCAATCAGTGGCTTCGACTGCTTCAACTTTTCATTTCCCCTTTCAGGACACTGCGTTCTATCTGTCTGATCTTGCTGTCATTTGTGTTTTATACTTTCAGGAACTTGCGTACCGACATGAAGCTTCCCCAAATACCGATGAAGATGCCCATGAAGAACAGGAGGCCGCTCACGATATAAAGGAACGGTACAGGAGGCAGGATTTGGATCATCTCGCCACGGAGCCTTGGCTCAGCATAGTCATAGAATTCGATATAACCGAATACGACGGCCAGGATAGGAATGATGGATCCGAGGATCCCCATCCAGATTCCTTCAAGAACAAACGGGACTCTTACAAAGCTGTTTGACGCACCGACCAGCTTCATGATGCCGATTTCGTTCTTTCTTGCGACGATCGTAATGCGGATCGTGTTTGAGATCAGGAACATTGCCGTGAACAGCAGGGCGAGAATGAGGACCAGCCCGGCGGTCCGGCCGAAGTTCAGGAAGTCAAACAGTTTTTCGACTTTCCCTTCCCCGTAGACCACCTCATAAGTATTCGGGTACTCATCGATGGTCTGTGCAACTTTGGCCGTCTGCTGCGGGTTCGCCGCTTTGACATAGAAGGCCTCGCGGAGCGGGTTGCTCTGTTCATAAAGCTTCAGGTCATCCCCGAAGTCGCTGATCATCTGCTCCAGCTCATGGTCACGGCTCGAATAAATGACTTCAGCCACGCCAGGTGTTTCCCTGATCTGATCTTCGAGTGCTGTTGTCGAAGCCTCATCAGCAGCAAGTTCGACGTATACTTTCATTTCAACATCATGTTCAAGATCATCGGCGACCTTGTTCAGGTTCAGCATGATGGCCACGAACACGCCGACAAGGAGCAGCGTGACCGTGACCGCGCTGACAGATGCAAATGTCATCCAGCCATTTCGGCCAAGGGTCTTGAAGCTTTCACGGAAGTGGCGGCGGATGGTTCTAAATTTCATAGCCGTAAACCCCTTCCGCTTCGTCACGGACGATCAGCCCGCCCTCAATGGCGATGACCCGGTGCCTGATCCGGTTGACGATATCTTTGTTGTGGGTGGCCATGACGATGGTCGTACCCAACTGCTCGTTGATGTCCTTAAAAACATTCATGATGCCCCAGGATGTTTCCGGATCCAGGTTTCCGGTCGGTTCATCCGCGATGACGACTTTGGGCCGGTTGACGATCGAGCGTGCAATGGAAACCCGCTGCTGCTCGCCTCCCGACAGTTCCGTCGGGAGCATCCGCGCCTTTGACTTTAAACCGACCAGGTCGAGTACTTCGGTCACCCGGTCACGGATTGAATCGGACGGCGCCTCGATGACTTCCATCGCAAAAGCGACATTTTCATAGACTGTCAGCTTTGGCAACAGTTTAAAGTCCTGGAAGACGACGCCGATTTTTCTCCGGACGAACGGGACCTCCCTGTTTTTCAGTGTGACCAGGTTGGTCCCGTCGACATATATTTCTCCAGATGTCGGTTTTTCCTCACGGTACATCATTTTGATGAATGTCGATTTACCCGCGCCGCTTGGTCCGACGACATAAACGAACTCTCCTGGCGCAATTTTGACATTCAGTCCGTTCGCTGCTACGACACCATTTGCATATTTCTTATAAACGTCTTTCATATTAATCATTAAAAAATCACCTTACGCCCTAAATCCGGGCTAAAATTTTCCGGCACGCTCATTATAACACTATAAAACTCGTATTTTATTACAAGTATATTTCATTTTGACTACAGAAAACGTTGATATATCTGGATTCTTGTCGCTTGACAATGAAGGGTGGAGGGTTTTGAAAAGTCCTGTAATAGTCGGAGGATTAAGAGGATTCCGGAGGAAAGATAATAATCAGATTAATGACAAAAAAAGACCGTCTCCCGGAATTGGAACCGGGAAAACGGCTGGGTATTATTTCTTTTCGGAAAGCCATTGGGCGACTGCATCCAATTCTTCGCCTTCAACAAGACCGCCAGGCATGGCGCCTTTACCATTTTCGATGATATCGTGGATCTCATCTTCCGACAAACGGGACCCGACATCATTCAGCGCGGGGAAGTTCCCCTGACCTTCAAGGTTTTCACCGTGGCAGGAAATACATTTTTGTTGGACAACCTTTTCAGCATCTACGCCGGATGCGCTTTCGCCTGCAGATTCTTCCGTCGCTGCGTCGTCATTGCCGGTATCGGCAGCGTCATCGGCTGTATCATCCCCGCCGCCACAGGCGCCCAGAATGAGTGCAGAGCCGAACAGCATCGCCAAGAGTTTCTTTTTCATTCTCTGATCCCTCCAGTTTCGACATGTGTTCCCCATTAGTATACCAAACCGTCCTGATTTCAAACATGAAACGCCGGATCTGCAGAGGTTTTCGTGACGAAGGTATGAAGCTGGAAGGAAATAATTGTGTTTTTATAGATCGATTGGGTATAAAGAAAGACTTCCATATTGACAGATGGATGCTCCCTTTTACGGAAAAAATAAAAACAGTCGGAACCGGCACGTAAGCTGTGTCGGTTCCGACTAATTTATTCTTAGGAGATTCGGGAGCGCAGGTAAGCATTGATGAACAGGTCGATGTCACCGTCCATCACATTCTGGACGTTGCCAGTTTCCGTATCTGTGCGGTGGTCTTTGACCATCGAGTATGGGTGGAACACATAGGAACGGATCTGGCTTCCCCAGCCGATTTCCTTTTGTTCGCCACGGATTTCAAGCAATTCTTTTTCCTGTTCCTCGATTTTCAGCTGATAGAGTTTTGCCTTCAGAAGTTTCATTGCCTGATCGCGGTTTTTGATCTGGGAACGTTCGGACTGGCATGTGACGACCGTATTGGTCGGCAAGTGCGTGATCCGGACGGCGGAGTCCGTCGTATTGACGTGCTGTCCGCCCGCTCCACTCGAGCGGTACGTGTCGATTTTCAGGTCTTCCGTACGGATATCCAGCTCGATTTCGTTGTCGAACTCCGGCATGACCTCGCATGAAACAAATGAAGTATGGCGGCGGCCGGACGAATCGAACGGAGAAATCCGGACAAGCCGGTGTACGCCCTTTTCAGCTTTCAGGTAGCCATAGGCATTGTGTCCCTTGATGCTGATCGTGACCGACTTGACGCCCGCCTCATCACCGGCCAGGTAATCGATGGTCTCCACCTTGAAGCCGCGCTTTTCTCCCCAGCGGGTATACATACGGAGCAGCATCGAGGCCCAATCCTGGGATTCCGTGCCGCCCGCGCCCGAGTGCAGCTCGAGAATCGCATTGTTTTTATCGTGTTCCTCGCTAAGCAGCATGCCAAGTTCGAACGCCTCAAGGTCGCTGCTGAACGACTTGAGCTCATCCGAAAGTTCGGCATGCAGATCCGGATCGTCCTCTTCCCGGAGCAGTTCCAGGGTCATTTCAAGGTTTTCCTGGTTTTCCTCGAGACGCCGGTACTCGTTCACGACATCCTTCAGGCCATTTGCCTCGGAGATGACTTTCTGGGCTTCATCCTGATTATCCCAGAAACCCGGTTCGAGCATCCGCTCGTCGAGTTCCTGGATCCTTGCCTCTTTGTTTTCTAAGTCAAAGAGACCCCCTGAAGCCCGCCAGTTTCCCGGCTGTAGTGTCTAGCTGATTTCTTGCATCTGCAAGTTCCATCATATTAGTTTCCTCCTGTAATTCGGACTGTGTTCAGTTCATGCGGGTACGCGGCGCGACGCCCGGGCATCACTCGGTGGTGCCGTGGCAGTTCTTGAATTTCTTGCCGCTGCCGCAAGGGCACGGATCGTTGCGGCCGACGATCACTTTTCTGCGTATCGGCTTCTTTTTCACTTCGCCGCCGCCCTCTTTCGGGTTGACAGCCTCGCCTTTGGCGACTTCCTCCCGCTGGAGATTCTGGCGAATTTCCGCCTTCATCGCATATTTGGCGACGTCGTCACGGACTGCATCGACCATTTCTTCGAACATCCTGAAGCCTTCGCTCTGATATTCGCGAAGAGGGTCGTTTTGTCCGTAAGCCCGCAGGTGGATCCCCTGCCGCAGCTGGTCCATCGCATCGATGTGGTCGATCCACTTGGAATCGATTGAGCGGAGCAAAACGACTTTTTCGAATTCCCGCATGCGTTCGGGAGTCATTTCCTCTTCTTTTTCGTCATAGCGTTTTTGGACCTCGTCTTTGATCATGTCCATAATTTCGGACTGCGATTTGCCTTCCATGGCGGAAACGGTCAAAGTGCCTTCAGGAAGAAGATTTGCAGCCAGGAAGTCTTCCAGGGCTTTCAGGTTCCAGTTTTCGCTGTTTTCTTCAGCAGTATACGCCGGGACCACACGCTCGATGACGTCTTGGATCATCGATTCGACAAGTCCCCTCATATTGTCGGTTTCAAGGACATCATTCCGCTCTTTGTAGATGATCTCACGCTGCTGGCGCAGGACATCGTCATACTGGAGCAGGCGCTTACGCGCATCGAAGTTGTTGCCCTCTACCCGTTTTTGGGCAGATTCAACCGCACGTGAGACCATCTTCGACTGGATCGGCTGGTTGTCGTCCATGCCGAGTCGGGACATCATGTTTTTCATGTTGTCGGAGCCGAAGCGTCGCATCAGGTCATCTTCCAGTGACAGATAGAACTGGGTGATGCCCGGATCTCCCTGACGGCCGGAACGACCGCGGAGCTGATTATCGATCCGGCGTGATTCGTGCCGCTCCGTACCGATGACTGCAAGGCCTCCGGCATCACGGACGCCTTCGCCGAGCTTGATGTCGGTTCCCCGGCCGGCCATGTTTGTCGCGATCGTGACCGCGCCGCGCTTGCCGGCTTCCGTGATGATTTCGGCTTCCCGTTCGTGGTTTTTCGCGTTCAGCACGTTGTGGGGAATCCCGTATTTGCGAAGATAAGCGGATATGATTTCCGACGTCTCGATCGCAACTGTGCCGACCAGGACGGGCTGGCCCTTTTCGTGCCGTTCCTTGATCTCTTCCGCAACTGCCTTGTACTTTCCTTCGGTTGTCGCATAGATCAGGTCGGGACGGTCGTCCCGGAGGATTGGCTTGTTTGTCGGGATGACAATGACGTTCATGTTATAGATGTTGCGGAATTCCTCTTCCTCCGTCTTGGCCGTACCGGTCATCCCGGACAGCTTATCGTACATCCGGAAGAAGTTCTGGAACGTGATCGTCGCCATCGTCATCGATTCGTTCTGGATTTCAAGGGCTTCCTTCGCTTCGATCGCCTGATGCAGGCCATCGCTGTAGCGGCGGCCTTTCATGAGACGCCCGGTGAACGAGTCTACAATGACGACCTTGCCTTCCTCTACGACATAATCGACATCCTTGTGCATGCTCGCATGCGCCTTAAGCGACTGGTTGATCGCATGGTTCAGGCGCACGTGTGTCAGGTCGAAAAGGTTGTCGATCTGGAAGGCTTTTTCCGCCTTCTCAATTCCGGATTCTGTAAGCGAGACGCCTTTGGTCTGCTCATCATACGAATAGTCTTCTTCCTTTTTGAGCGTGCGGACAAATGCGTTGGTCTGGATATAGAGCATCGCGTTTTTCTCGGCCTGGCCGGAGATGATCAGCGGTGTCCTTGCCTCATCGATCAGAATGGAGTCGACTTCATCGATAACCGCATAATGGAGCGGCCGCTGTACACGCTCTTCCTTGTAGAGCACCATGTTGTCGCGCAGGTAATCGAAGCCAAGCTCGTTATTCGTGCTGTACGTAATATCCGCCTGATAAGCCTCACGCTTCTCATCCTTGTCCATGCTGTTCAGGTTCAGGCCGACAGAAAGTCCGAGAAACTCGTAGATCTGTCCCATTTCGGCTGCGTCACGGCTGGCGAGGTATTCGTTCACCGTGACGACGTGCGCGCCCTTGCCTTCCAGCGCGTTCAGGTAAATGGCCATGGTCGAGGTGAGGGTCTTCCCTTCACCGGTCTTCATTTCTGCAATGTTTCCGTCATGCAGTGCCGCAGCCCCCATGATCTGGACGCGGAACGGGAACATGCCGGTGACACGCCGAGCCGCTTCCCGGACAACGGCGAACGCCTCCGGCTGGATCTTATCAAGCGACTCGCCGGATGCGATCCGGCTTCGGAATTCTTCTGTTTTCGCCTGAAGTTCGGCATCAGAGAGTTTTTCCATTTCAGATGCACGGGCTTCAACAGTATCAGCAATCTTTTCCAGCTTTTTGACATCCCGCTTATTCGGGTCGAACATCTTATTTAAAACGCCTAGCATGTCGTCACTTCCTAACTAGTCTCAAAGTTCATTTTACCACCCGCCATGCACGCCTTGCAAACATACGGAAATTGGTCGGCAGCTGAAAGAAAGCAGTTTTCTGCAGATTTAGCGGTGGCTTGCGGCCGGGCGGGAGCTTCCCGGCCTTGGACATCAACAAATAAGGCCCGCCTCCCAGGGCGGGCCTTGCAGGTTGCGGCAGTTACTCGACCTCGGTTTCGATGAGGCCGTATTTTCCGTCTTTCCGCTTATATACGATGTTTGTGCCGTCCGAATCGGCATCTGTGAAGATGTAGAACGAGTGTCCCAGCATATTCATCTGGAGGATGGCCTCTTCCTGGTCCATCGGCTTCAGGTTGAACTGCTTGGTGCGGACAACCTCGAATTCATTTTCGTTATCCTCCTGTGCGGCGGCCGTCTCGTTTTCTTCCGCCACCGCCGCAAAGTAAGATGCCACGCCTTCCCGCTCGCGGAACTTGCGGTTTACCCTTGTTTTATATTTCCGGATCTGCCGCTCCAGCTTATCGGAGATCAGATCGATTGCCGCATACAGATCGGAGTTCCGCTCTTCCGCCCGGAGGGTCAGGTTCTTCATCGGGATCGTCACTTCGACCTTTGTCTGACGGTCATTGTACACCTTCATGTTCACATGGGCCGTCGCGTTCACCTCATCCGTAAAATAGCGCTCGAGTTTCTGGATTTTCTTCTCCGTATACTCACGGATGGCAGGTGTGACCTCGATGTTCTCCCCGCGGATATTGAAATTCAACATATGAACTCCTCCTTTGTCAGGCTATATATGTTCTATTCTTCATCTTCCCTCGATATCCCTTTAAAAAACCACGCCGGATGTGTCGAATGGATGTCGGTCAGGCGCGTATCAGTGTCAGGGCGGCGACTGAGCGGGCTCCGGATTTTTTCAGGAGAAGGGCTGCATGATGGAGTGTCGTGCCCGTCGTGTACAGATCATCGACAAGCACATAATCGACAGGGCTGACTTTGGCGCCATCCGACAAGCGGAATAAAGGATCCGACGTCATCCGTTCTTTTCTGCCCATTCCGCCCAAGTTCTTTACCGTCGTTTTTTCAAGCAGTTGGACGTATTGGATACCAGCCTGCACGAGCAGTTCCTCCACCTGGGGGAATGTGCGTTCCCTAAGACGTTCAGGATGCATGGGGATCGGCACCGCGGTCCGCCCGTTCAGGATGTCCGCCCTCCGGATAGCATCCGAAAAAACGGAAGCAAGAGCTGCATCTTTCAGGAATTTGTATTGGCGGAGATAAGCTTTCATCGCTTCGTTATAGGCATAAAGTGAAACGGCAGCATCCAGCACCCCCTCGTAAGGCGTACCGTTCCAGTCTCCGGCCGGCGGACTGCCTGAAGCCGGAACAAACGCAGTTTCGCACCGTTCGCAGAGGCCACTCCTGCGTTGTCCGATGAACAGCGCCGCCCAAGTCGGAGGGCGGGAAACCGGTCCGTCACAAAGCAGGCATTCCAGTTGCCTTTCCCCCTTCCCTGTTCAGTTTTCGGATTTCACGGACTGCCGCATCCATCTCGGGTGTGATGCCGTGATGGAAAAGGACGACATCACCGTCCGGATGATCCGGAGACCTGCCGGCCCTGCCGCTGATCTGAATAATGGCGGAGCGGTCGAACACCGGGCCTTCCGCGCCGACAATCGCGACCTGAAGATTCGGGATCGTTATCCCACGCTCCAGAATCGTCGTCGTCAGCAGACCGGGTATACGCATTTCACGAAGCGCCATGACCAGCTCCCGCCTGTCGGCATGCGAGGCGTGCACGGCACCGATATTTCCGTCAAGTTCCGAAAAAAGCGGCAGACACTGTTCCATGAGCAGGACAGAAGGGAAGAAAATAAGAAATGGCTCTTCCCGCCTTAATCGTTCTTCCGTCCATGCTTTCAGCCGGACAGGAAGCTTTCCCGCCGCCATCCGCTTGCGGTAGCCAAAAAGCGGCACATTCCGGGGCACCGGCAGCGGATGGCCGTGGAATCTTACCGGGATGACTGACTTCCTGCCCGCCCTTCCGATCTCCGACAGGATGGCCGGTGAAGGTGTCGCAGTGACGACCGCCTGCACCCCGCCGGGTTTAAGTGCCTTCCGCACTGCCAGCCGGAGAGTCCGGTCATACGTGTACGGAAAGGCGTCTGCCTCATCGACGATCACAGCGTCGAACGCCTCCCTGAACCTGTATAGCTGGTGCGTCGTCGCAATGACAAGGCCTGCTATCCCCTCTCCATGTCCCGAACCGCCGTACAGACCATGGATGACCGTACCGCCGATCGCTTTCTTGAATCTCGGCAAAAGCTCCAGGACCACATCGGTCCTTGGTGTCGCAATGCATACCCGTTTGCCTTCAGCCAAAATACGATGGACCGGGCCGAAAAGGATTTCCGTCTTGCCCGCTCCGCAGACTGCATGGAGCAGGTGTGGCCTGCCTGCAAGCAGGCTTTCCTCCAGCTCGCCCGACGCCCGTTGCTGAAGGGGAGTGAGCCGGCCTTCCCAGACCAGCTCGGCCTTCCCTTGCGGCGGCCGATCCTGCCCGCGCCAATAGCACAGTTTATCGCAGGAAGCGATACGCCCCATGCTCAGGCAGTGTCGGCAATACCGGCAATTCCGCCCGCACCTGCGGCAATTAAATACATGGAAATCACGGGTGTCCTCTGTCAGACAGCGGTTGCATCGCCAGGCGTTCCCTCCATGCCACCTCTTCACCGTTTCCATACCTGGGATGGTGCCGATCAGCTCCTCTTTGATCAGGTCACCGACAACTTTTTGATCGGCCGGCAGCAGATCCCTGAGCCATAGCCGTCCCTGCAGGAATTCCTGCAATTCATCCCGATTGCTGATTGCAACCCCTCTCCTTTATAGAATTTTCTGAACTATATATTTATAAAAAATGACCGTCTGAAACGGTCACTTTTTTACCCAACCGAGCCCCATTGATCCTTCCCCCAGATGGGTGCCGATCACCGGGCCGAAATAGCTGATGACAAATTCAACTTCAGGGAATTTCCTGCTCAGCTCTTCACGCCAGGCTTCTGCGTCTTCCGGACGATTGGCGTGGATGATCGAAGCTTCAAGCGGGCCGTCCCCCGCATCTTGCGCAAGCAGTTCTGCAATGCGGTTTAACGCTTTCTTTCTGGTACGCACCTTCTCAAACGGCACGATCACCCTTTCCTTGAAATGCAGCAGAGGTTTTACCTGCAAGAGGCCGCCGATCAATGCCTGCGCTCCGGACAGCCTGCCTCCTCGCTGCAAGTGTTCGAGATCATCCGCCATAAAGTAGGCACGCAATGTTTTTTTCATGTCAGCCAGCTCTGCCATGATCTCTTCCGGAGAGGCGCCGTCCTGAGCCATCTTTGCCGCCCTCAGCACATAGAACCCTTGAGGCATGCAGGCGATTTCTGAATCGAACACATGGACATCCAGGCCCTCCACGAGTTCACCGGCCTGTCCCGCAGAATTGTACGTACCGCTGATGCCGCTTGAAAGGGTCACGACGACCGCCGATCCATATCCTTGTTCTCTGAGCTTCTCAAAACAGTCTGCAAACTTGCCGATCGGAGGCTGGGAGGTTTTAGGAAGTTCACCTTCCCTTACGAGATCATAGAATTGATCCGCTTTGAGGTCGACTTCTTCCTCATAGGTTATCCCCTCGATAGTGACGCTGAGCGGGATCATCCGGATGCCGAGCCGGTCCCTTTCCGGTCCTGGCAGATAAGCGGTGCTGTCGGTCACAATGGCCGTTTTCATTCTATCTACCCCCGTTGTCCCCATTCTACTAAATCTGACAGGAAAACGGAATTAAAAATAAAACCCGGACGGAACCGCCCGGGGTGCATTGGAAGTCAGGCACCCGGCATATTGCCGACGTAATAGACTTCTTTTACTTTCCATTCGCCATCCTGTTTCGTAAAAACAGTGACCTGGCGACCTTTTTCAGTTACTTCATCGCTGTTCTCTTTCCCAACGATTGTCGTTTCCATATTCGCGAACAGCTGCGCCTCGTTCCCTTCGAAGGAGACGACCGTCATGTCCGACGGATTGCGCTCGACTTTGTCGAATTGCCCTGACATCTGCTCCAGTGCCACGCGCTCCTGTTCAGGATCGTATGCTCCTTCTCCTGTTGCGAGAATGGCCAGATAGCCATCGATGTCGCCGGTGTTGAATGTTTCGATGTAACGATCGAACGACTCCAGGATGGCCGCTTTTTCGTCTTTGGGGACACCGGACGCTTCTTCGATCGAGCCGTCATTTGCCATCTCGAAACCGATCGCACCATCTTCGGTTCCGTGACCGATGGCCGATTGCTGCCCGGAAGGCGCATTGCCTTCATCGGCGGAATTTGTATTTTCTCCTTCATCCCCGCCGCAGCCCGTTAAAATCAGGACCGCAGCCGCGGGAGCGAGGAGCCATTTCAGATTTGTCATGTCGATTCCCTCCTCGGATAGTTTGGCACAGGAACACATTCCGATGCAACGGATTGACTATCCGCTAACTTGACGAAGCGGTGAACGGAAAGGTTCGGCACGCGTTCCACGTCCCTTCCGTTATCTCCGCACACAAAAAAAACCCGGACAAGTCCGGGCAGGCCCCATCCGGCCGGGTCAGCGCACTTCGACCCAACCGTTCTTGATGGCGGTGACAACGGCCTGTGTACGGTCGTTGACATTCATTTTCTGGAGAATGCTGGAAACGTGGTTTTTGACCGTCTTCTCGGAGATATACAGTGATTCACCGATGGCGCGGTTGCTCTGCCCGTCCGTCAGAAGCTGGAGAACTTCACACTCCCGCTTCGTCAGCAGATGATACGGGCGGCGGATCTCTGCCTGGTGGAACGAACCAAGATGTTCTTTTGCACTGAGGCGGCGGAACTCGGCCACCAGATTTTTCGTGACTTTCGGGTGGAGGTACGATCCCCCCGCCGCAACCACTTTGATGGCCTGGACGATGGCATCCGCATCCATCTCCTTCAGCATGTAGCCAAGCGCGCCTGTCTTCATCGCATGAGTCACGTAAGATTCGTCATCGTGAATCGAGAGAATGATAATTTTCGCTTCCGGATGGGCAGCCATCAGCTCGCCGGTCGCTTCAATCCCGCTTTTGCCCGGCATGTTGATGTCCATCAGGACGACATCCGGATGGTGCTGTTCATACAGCCCCATGACTTCTTCCCCGTCGGATCCTTCCGCCACTACATTGAATGTTTCTTCAAAGTCCAGGATACGCTTCACGCCTTCGCGGAAGAGCTGGTGATCATCGATGATAATAATGTTTGTCAACCTGATTTCCCCCCTGCGTCTTTATCTGTTGCGTGCTGATCATGCGGAAGGGTCAGGATCACTTCGGTCCCTTTCCCTTTCCCTTCCTCTGTCCTGATGTCAAACTCACCTTTCAGAAGCGCCACACGCTCGGTCATTCCCTGGAGACCAAATGACGATTCCCCGGTCTTTGAAGGGTCAAACCCTTTGCCATCGTCGGTGACCGTGGCCCGGATCCAGTTTTGACAGATCTCGATCCGGACATCGATCACCTTCGCACCACTGTGCTTGATGGCATTTGTGACGGCTTCTTGGACAAGGCGGAACACCGCCACTTCAGTACTTTGCGGAATCCTCGCCATGATGCCTTTTGATTCGAATGTAAAACGGATGTCCGGATGGTAATCCTGCATCTTTTCCATATACTTGCTGAGTGCGGGCACAAGCCCGAAATCGTCAAGCACCATCGGCCGGAGATCGTAGATGATCCGCCGGATTTCAGACAGTGTACTCCGTGCGAGTTCCTTCGTAAAACTAAGCTGGCCCAGCCCGGCATCCATACCCTTGTCATTAAAGACACGTTCGACGAGCCCCAGCTGCATCACCAGGTTTGCCATCATCTGGGCAGGGCCGTCATGAATCTCACGGGAAAGACGCTTTCGCTCTTCCTCCTGCGCCTCAAGTACTTTCATGCTGAAATGCTTCCGCATCTTGGCTGATTCCAGTGCCGGACCGACGTCCTTCAGATCTGAAGTCAGGTACTTTGTCACGATATTGACGTGGCCTGCAAGATGGTCCGCCCGGTCCATTGAGTCCTGATACGTCCTGATGCGGTTCTCAAGCCGATCGCTTCGAGAAGCCGTTCCTTGCGGTAATCGGTGATTGGGTTGCCCCCGGATGAATCTTCAGATCATTCAGCTGGCGGACCTTGGTACTGTTCAGCATGAATTCCAACTGGACTTCATGTGCGGAATCATACGCTTCACGCACTTCGTCCTTCGTATAGTCGGCAAAATGGACAGAGACGTGCTGAAGTTTTTCCCGGGCCTCGATCGAAGCGGCAGAAAGCTTTTCCCCTTCGGTTATTGCCCGGGAAATCTCTTCGTCGGTCCGTCTAAGATCCTCCCGCAGCTCTTCAAGCTGACGGCGGCTTTCTTCATTAATGATGAAAATATCGCTTTTGGACTGGTCCAACGAACGGACCATTGAGCTGAAGATGGCATCAAGCGCATGTATGTCTACTTTATCTACAGGCATTTCTTCTATCCCCTCATCATCCGGAACCGGTAATTTCCGGCATTTGAGTTTAGACTGTGTTTATTATAGCATTACAGCGATTGAAATATATTAAAATTACATTACAGCAAGGAGGCTGATGTAATGAGAGATGACTACCGCACAGTTAAGGGCACAGGCGAAAGCGAAATCGTTATCAAAAAGTCCCGTTTCATCGGCCATGCGGCACGTGCCGAAACCGAAGAAGAGGCAATGGCGTTCATTGCCAAAATCAAGCAGGCCCATCATTCGGCCACCCATAACTGCTCCGCCTACCTGATTGGCGAACACGACCAGATCCAGAAGGCCAATGACGACGGCGAGCCCAGCGGTACAGCCGGCGTCCCAATGCTGGAAGTGCTGAAAAAGCAGAATCTGAAAGATACTGTAGTGGTCGTGACCCGCTACTTTGGCGGCATCAAGCTTGGTGGAGGCGGACTGATCCGCGCCTACGGCAGTGCTGTCTCTGATGTGTTGGGCAATACCGGAATTGTCGAAAGGCGCCTGCACCACCTCATGAAAATGACAATTGACTACACGTGGCTCGGAAAAGTCGAAAACGAGCTGCATCTGTCGCCCTATCCGATCGACCGGCTGGATTATGCCGAAACCGTATCGGCTTTTGTCTACGTGCCGGCCGCAGAAGAAGACAAATTCCGCGAATGGACCGCCAATCTGACAAACGGCCAGGCGGATGTCGGATTGGAAAGAAAGGAATTCCTCGAGTTCGACGCATAAAGCGCTTTCCCGATTTACTCAGAGTTGTACAGGTAGTATAATATATGGGATTGGCGTCAGGCGGGAATGTCGGAACCATTCGTAAGCAAAAGCGTCTTGAATATCCGGACGCGGAATCCGCCCCGACCCTGTACGGAGGAGCGACAAAATGAAAAGATCTGAATATCGAAAAAAACAATCGGCCTCCAGGAAAAAGACAATATTCAAAGTTCTCGGAGTGATTGTCGTCGCTGCCCTGATCCTTGCCGGGACCTATGCAGTTTATTTGTACCGGCAGGCCCAAATTGCCGCTGACGGAGCATTCGAGTCCATTGACCGCGAAGGGTCGAAGCTCCGGGAAGAAAAAGTCGAGCCCTATGAGGACAATGTGTCCATCCTGTTTATCGGCGTAGACGACAGTGAAGTGCGGAATGAATCGCACAGCCGATCGGATGCCGTCATGCTCGCTACACTGAACAACGATGATAAGTCGGTTAAATTGGTCAGCATCCCGCGAGACTCGCTCGTGTATATTCCGGAAGTCGGATATCAGGACAAGATCACTCATGCCCATGCATTCGGCGGTCCGCAAGCAACGATCGATACCGTTGAAGAACTGCTGGACGTTCCGGTCGATTATTACGTCAAGATGAATTTCCATGCCTTCATCGATGTTGTGGATGCGCTGGGCGGCATCACCGTTGATGTTCCATATGAGAGGCTGGAAAAGGATGAAGACGACCAATACACCATCCAACTTGAACCAGGAGTCCAAAAACTCGACGGCCGCCATGCCCTCGCCCTCGCCCGGACACGCATGCTAGATAATGACGTGGAACGCGGAAAGCGCCAGCAGATGATTCTGGAAGCGATTATGGACAAGGCGAGTTCGGTCTCTACCGTCTCCAGGTACGGAGACGTCATCAAGGCAATCGGCGACAATATGGCGACTGACCTGGCATTTGATGACATGAAGGCATTAGCCGCCTACATGAAGGACGGAAAACCAGCTATCGAAGCGATCACGCTGCAGGGTTATGATGATATGACCACAGGCGCCTACTACTGGCGACTGGACGAGGAAAAATTGGAGGAGACATCCGGCCTTCTCCGCTCCCATCTTGGCCTTGAATCAGAAGGCCCGGATACGGACGGCGAGGACGGCTCCGAAGCCGGAGGGGCATCGACATGAAACGGAAAGATTATCGGAAAGAACGGCGCAAAGCCAGGAGAAGGCCGATCCTGAAAGGCCTGATCATCACCTCTCTCTGCGCAGTGCTTTGCGTGGCGGCTTATGCCGTACATCTGATGCAGAAAGCGGAAAGTGCAGCTGACGAAGCGTACGAATCAATCGGCCGTGATCAGTCGACCCTTCGGGAAGAGCGAGTCGAGCCGCTTACTGACAACGTCTCGATTCTGTTTGTAGGGGTCGATGACAGTGAAGTGCGCGGCAAGGGGATGGACAGCAGCCTGTCCGACGCCCTGCTTGTTGCTACACTGAACAACGAAGACAAGTCGGTCAGTCTGCTGAGCATTCCCCGGGATTCCCTTGTCTACATCCCGGAAGTAGGCTACAAGGATAAAATCACCCACGCCCATGCCTACGGCGGTACAAAGGCGTCCATGGAATCGGTCGAGGAACTGCTGGATATCCCGATCGACTACTACGTGGAGATGAACTTCCACGCTTTCATCGATGTGGTTGACGCACTCGGCGGAATAGAAGTGGATGTCCCCTACGAGCGGCTCGAAAAAGACGAAAACGACCAGTACACCATCCAGCTGGAGCCCGGCCTCCAGGAGCTTGACGGACGGCACGCACTGGCCCTGGCGCGCACCCGGATGCTCGATAACGATATCGAGCGCGGCAAGCGCCAACAGATGATTCTCGAGGCTCTTGCAGACAAGGCGACCGACGTCAAGTCACTGACCAAGTATGGTGATGTTTTGGACGCCCTCGGCAAGAACATGAAGACGAACATGAAAATGAATGAAATGATGTCTCTTGCGGCTTACCTCAAGAACGGCATGCCGGAGATCGATCCGGTCCAACTCGCCGGCACAGACGATATGAGTACTGGCACCTACTACTGGATTCTGGATGAAGGCAGCCTGGCTGATGTCAAGGATAACCTCCAGGTCCACCTGGGCCTTAAAACCGGCTCCACACGCCTGACAGACGGCAGCGATAGCGACGATGAATACGCCACCGGCGGCCAGCCGGAATAAGACACACAAAAGCCCATCCGCAATTTTCGCGGATGGGCTTTTAGTATTTGAATGAATTTCATAATATCCGCTCCAGGCGGACGCTTTCCGCGGGCATGGCCTTAGCCGGCCCCAGTACGAAGACTGGCGTCTGCGTGCATAAGCGAAACGTTGCGCGGCATCCCTCGGGGTCTTCGGCTCATGCTTGTCCCGCAGAAGTCGCCGCCTTCCACTTCAATTCAAAATTATTGTATTAGCATAATTCTCCTATTGTCACTCCCCTTTTGCATCAAAAAATCCGCATGCCATAAAGCATGCGGATTTCTTCATTTCTTCACTTTGACCAGCTTCAGCAGCGGATAATAGTTCTGACCGGCGAGGCCGATGACTTCGACGAACAGCTCGATGACCAGAAGCATGATTCCCAGGATCAGGAATGCGCCCCATACCGTGGCCTGTGAGAACAGGATGGCCGCCAGGCCGAACAGTGCAGCGAACGAGTAGATGATCAGAACCGTCTGCCGGTGCGAGAAGCCAGCCCGTAGCAGGCAGTGGTGCAGGTGCGATTTGTCAGGAGCGGAAATCGGCTGCTTCATCCGGATCCTGCGGACGATCGCGAAGAAAGTATCTGAGATCGGAACCCCAAGAATGATGATTGGGATGACGAGAGAGATGACCGTGACGTTCTTGAATCCGGTCAGTGCGAGCACCGAAATCATGAAGCCCAGGAACAGTGAACCTGTGTCTCCCATGAAAATCTTCGCGGGGTGGAAGTTGAACACGAGGAATCCGGCGCACGATGCGGCCAGAATCGCCGCAACCGCCACAACGAAAATATTGTCCATGAACCCGGCCATCACAGCAAGCGTGATAAGAGCGATCGTCGATACACCGGCAGCCAGGCCGTCGAGGCCGTCAATCAGGTTGATGGCGTTCGTGATTCCGATGATCCAAAGGATGGTCAGAGGAATGCTGAGGTAACCGAAGTCGATCGTCCCCCCGAACGGGAGATTGATGAAGTCGATGTCAAGTCCGCCGTAGAAGACGACGATTCCGGCAGCAAGCAGCTGGCCTGCCATCTTCGCCTTTGCGGTGATTTCCAGAAAGTCATCCAGCAGTCCGGTCAGCACAATGATGGTCGCGCCGATCATAATGGCTGCGGCATATTCGCTTTCAGGCCTCAGGAGGACATAGCCGAGGACGAAGGCCCCGTAAATCGCCAGACCGCCCATCCGCGGCATGATTTTTGCGTGTACTTTTCTATGATTTGGCTTGTCGGTCGCGCCGAGGCGGATCGCCAGCCGTTTTACAAGCGGTGTCAAAAGGATTGCAGCGACAAAGGCAGCAATCATTGTCAGCAGGATAGTCATATTGATCCTCCCAAAACGATGAATCCATCTATTTTGATCCTCAGTATTATAGCATGATTAATAGTGAAAAACACTACTTGCCGCAGAACAGAGCTTTTTTACTTATCCATTCCCTGAAAACCGTAAGTCAAACGGTCCTGAATATGGGACGTTCAAGCTACAGGGAAGTTTCAGCTGAAGTAGTCTTTTGCCTGCCTTTTTGCTAAAATGAAGCAGTGTCCGCATAAGGACTTCATCTAAAGGAGCATCCATCATGTTATCACTGTTTAAAAAGCCGGCTGCCACGACATCCAGGCAGCTAAAAAAATACAATAAAACCGTTAATCAAATCAACCAGCTGGAAGCCGTCTATGAAAAAATGTCCGATGATGAACTAAGATCCATGACCACCCGCTTCCGCGAGCGGATTGCCGATGGCGAAAAGCTTGTGTCCATTACACCGGAAGCGTTCGCGGTTGTCCGGGAGGCATCAAAGCGTGTGCTCGGCATGCGCCATTTTGATGTCCAGATGATCGGCGGCCTGGTTATGGCCGAAGGCAATATCGCAGAGATGGCCACAGGTGAGGGAAAGACACTTGTCGCCTCCCTCCCTTCCTATGTCAGGGCGCTGTCGGGAAAAGGCGTCCACGTCATTACCGTCAATGATTACCTTGCACGCCGCGACTTTGAACAGATCGGTCAGATCCATCAATTCCTGGGACTTGATACCGGGCTTAATGTGCCGATGATGGACCCAGAGGCGAAAAAAGCCGCCTATCAGGCAGATATCACTTACGGTGTCGGAACGGAATTTGGTTTTGACTACCTGCGTGACAACCTTGTAGCCGAGCCGAATCAGAAAGTCCAGCGCCCCTACCATTTCGCGATCATCGATGAAGTGGACAGTGTCCTGATCGATGAAGCGAAAACCCCTCTTATCATTGCAGGCAAGATGGAGCCGGCAGCCGAGCTGCACCGAATTGCCGCACTTCTTATGAAGCGGTTTGAAATGGACATCGACTATGACTTCGATCCGGAAACAAAAGCTGTCACACTGACCGATGCCGGCATCTCTAAGGTGGAAAAAGCATTCGGCATCGACAATCTGTACGAAATGGACCACCAGACGCTGTATCACTATGTGATTCAGGCAGTTCGCGCGCATGTCATCTTCAAGAAGGACGTTGACTACATCATTACCGAAGATGGAAAAATTGCGCTTGTCGACATGTTCACGGGGCGCATCATGGAAGGCCGTTCCCTGTCAGACGGTCTCCACCAGGCGATCGAGGCGAAAGAAGGCGTCGAGATCACCGAAGAGAACAAGGCCCAGTCCCAGATCACCATCCAGAACTACTTCCGGATGTATCCGGGCCTTTGCGGGATGACCGGCACGGCGAAAACACAGGAAAAGGAGTTCCGCAGTGTTTACGGCATGGAAGTGGTCCAGGTGCCGACCAACCGGCCAAAACAGCGGATCGACCAGCCTGACCGGGTCTACATGACCACTCATGACAAATATGAGGCGGTCGCGCGCGAGGTCAAGGAACGCCATGCTACAGGGCAACCGATTCTTGTCGGGACGACATCCATCCTGCAGTCCGAGGCGGTCGCGGAATACCTCGACAAACATAATCTCCCCTATCATTTGCTTAACGCCAAATCCGTCGAGCAGGAAATCCAGCTGATTGCTGATGCCGGCCGGTACGGTACTATCACAGTAGCGACGAATATGGCAGGACGCGGCACGGACATCCAGCTCGGTGAAGGATCCGCGGAAGCCGGAGGGCTTTATGTAATCGGTACGGAAAAACATGAAAGCCGCCGGATCGACAACCAGCTCCGGGGCCGATCCGGCCGCCAGGGAGATCCGGGCGAAAGCCGTTTCTTCATTTCTCTGGAGGACGATATGTACCGCCGATTTGCAAAAGATGACACCGAAAAGTTCAAGAAGAACATCAAGGCCGATGATGTCGGACTCATTTTGAACAATAATGTTCATGAATTGACCGAGCGGACGCAACGAATCGTCGAAGGAGCTCACTTCTCGCAACGCGAGTACAACCTGAAGCTGGATGATGTGATCAACGACCAGCGAAAAGTTGTTTTCGGTTTCCGCAACCAGGCGCTGGACGGAAACGGATTGCCGGAACTGCTGGACAAGCTTATTGACGACACCATTGACTTTGAAATCGAAGAACATGCGCCGCAACAGGGAGCTTCGGGCGATTGGAACTTGAAGCAATTGGAGAGTGTCCTCGCCTCCCTTCTCCCCGCCTCCCCTGCCATCGATCCTGAGATTTCCAGGCAGAAAGAGTTGCGCTCATCGCTTGATGATGCGGTCACCGATGCGAAAGAACGGCTGAATGAATTGCTGCAGGACGAGCAGTACGCAACAGCCGCCAAGCGGCTGATCCTGTCACGGGTGGACACGATGTGGGTCCGGCATCTTGAAGCCATGACCCGCATGAAAGAAGGAATCGGTCTCCGACGCTACCAGCAGGAGGATCCGATGCGGATTTACCAGCGCGAAGGGCTTCACTTATTCGCGAAACACTTCCAGGAAATGCGCCGGATCGTCCTGAGGGACATGAACCGGCTCCTTAAACAACTACAGGAGGCGATCAGATGAATCTCTTTTCCCGATTCAGACGAACAGAAAGAAAAGGTGCGGACAGTTCTGTCTCATCCGAAGAATTGACGGACATCCAACCTTCCGGTGAAGCAGGCGAACTTGTCGATACTGCACTCAGCCTGCATCCGGAATGGAATGTGCCTCAGGAACAGGAATATGTCCTGCGGTTCTTGGCCAATGACCTCGATCCGCTTAAGCCTAACCAGCTGTCCCTCGCCGGAATCGACATTGATGTTGATGAGCGGAGCGGCGACTGGCTCGTCAAGGCATTTTTCCGCTCCTCGGTCAGCCAGCCGGTTCAGATGGGCCCGGTGGAATTGCTTCTTGTCACCGAAGACGGCAAGCTTGCAGCATCCAAAGAATTTGATATGCGTGAGCTCGGTGAGATCGGGCCGGCAAGCGCTCGGCCTTGGGTGTTCGTTTTCAACAAGAATGAGCAGTTCCTGAAAGAAGCGCCGGAATCGGCCTGGACCCTGAACTTTAACGTTCAGTCGCTCATGCCTCACCGCCTCGTCCTTAAGCCGGAATGGGAGCAGAGTCTCAGCGACACCCAAAAGGAAGCCCTACAACAAGTCGTCGATTCCCTTCCAAAGCTGAAGCCGCAGGAGCTGAACATGACAGGTTTCCAGGCGATCATCCAGGAAGACGGCAAAATGGCTGTGGCCCTATTGATCCGCAACGGCTACTCACGCCGCATCAACCTGGAACAGCTGCCGCTGGAAGTGATCGACGGTGCCGGAGACCTGGTCGCCAAAGGGACGTTCCAGCTGCCGCCGCTTGAAGTCGATGCCAACACGACCACGCCATGGACGTTCATCTTCCCCGCGGATTCCGTAAAAAAACCGGATGCTGACCTGTCTCGCTGGACAGCACGCGTCCCAAGATAATCTGATTTTCCCGGCCGGGTAACCGGCCGTTTTTTTGTCCTTCTGGCCTGATTGTTTACGATTGCCGAGATGCGGGAATTCTATAAAAGACCATTAAAATCAAAAGGGAGGCATTCCGGATGGGACAGGACAACAACGAGTTTGTCAACAAAGCGAAAGAATCCCTGGAAGAACTAGCCGGCAAGACAAAGGAGATTTTTGGTGATGTGAAAGATCGCCGGGAAGCTAAAATGGAAGATCAATCACAGTACGATCATGACAGTGCTGACTGGAACAACCGGGAACGGAAACATGCAGCTGGTGAATTCGAATACCAGACACGTAACCAGTATCAGAACGGCGCACAGCTTGATGCAGTGCCCGATATTGGACAGGAGTCTGCCAGCGACCGGAAAGACACTGCAGAGTGGGCTTCCCGCTACTCGGAACAGCAGCCGGTCAACGACTTTACGGAGCTGGGAGCCGTGGGAGGAGAACCGGCAGTTGAAGACGTCACTGAAGGCACCCGCGCAGACTTATGCACAGAAGCCGTATACGGCGACCCTACCGGACGCTACGACGGCAGTGAAGTGAATATGCTGAGTGATGAAGAACGCCAGGCCCGCTATGATGAACAGGAACCGCTCGACGATTTCCTGGATGACACCGAAGGACCGGAACAGAGGCGTCACTGAAACTGAATGACAAAAGGATCCCAGAAGCTTTTGCTTCTGGGATCCTTTTTGATTACGGCTGGATGCCATTCAGGTCTGTGATGATGGTCACGTCACGGTGGCCGAGCAACGCAGTAATCGGATACTCGGTTGTCTCTTCACCTTTAGTAAGCTGTTCAAGGGCAAACCTCTTTTTCTCACCAAATGCGATCAGAATGATTTTCTTCGCGGAAAGGATAGAAGAGATCCCCATTGTCAGCGCCGTTTCCGGGATAGCGGACCGGTCTTCGAAATACTGGCTGTTAACGCCGAGCGTTGATTCGGCCAACTTTGTCACATGGGTGATGGAAGTGAATGGCGTACCCGGTTCATTAAATGCGATATGGCCGTTTTCCCCAACTCCAAGGAACTGCACGTCGATACCAGCATCCCGCAGCTGAGCCTCATATTCCTTGCACTCTTCCTCAAGGTTGGCCGAAGTTCCGTCTGGGATGTTCGTTTCTTTGAACGGCTTCTTGCTGAACAGATGATGGTCCATAAACCATGCATAGCTGTTGGGGTTATCCGCTTGGAGTCCGACATATTCGTCCAGATTAAACGAAGTCACTTCCGAAAAGTCCAGGTCCGATGATGCCCATGCCGCATAGATCGGTTCCATTGTGCTCCCTGTCGCCAGCCCGAGCACTTTCAGTCCGCCTGCCAGTTCTGCCCGAATTCGCTCGAGAACAACGGATGCCGCTTCCTGTTTGTCCGCCACTTTAATGTACCGGATATTGTCTGCCATATATTCACGCCCTTTGATAATAGTTGATTAAATGATTATCTTCATTGTTCAAGCGCAGTGTTCGCAGCGCGCTCGACTGCCTCAGTGACAGCTACGTGCACATTCGGGTCAAGCGGATGCGGGACAAGATCGCCCTCGCGTGTACTGTCCACGATAGCCTGTGCTGCCGCAATCAGCATCGGATAGCTGATCTCCTTCGCCTTTGCGTTCAGCGCACCCCGGAAAATCCCCGGGAAGCCAAGCACATTATTTACAAGACGGCCATCCGCAGCGAATGCCGCCCCTGCATCAAGCGCTTCATCAGGCTTGATTTCCGGGTGAGGATTGGACAGTGCAAGAATGATCTGTCCTTTCCTGACCTGTTCTTTCTTGATGAGACCCTGGACACCCGTCGTCGCGACGACGATATCGCTTTTCTCCATGATTTCGTCCACTGAGGCAACGACTGTCCCGCCGCTTTTTGTAAGGCGCTCTTTTGCATCTTCATTCAAGTCGCTGCCGTACATTTCTTCCACACCGTAGGCCATGAGCATCCGGCAGATGGCAAGTCCCGCAGCGCCAAGGCCGATTTGGCCGACTTTTGCCTTCGCGAGATCAACACCGGCAGTGCGGCAGGCGGACAGGATGGCTGCAAGCGTAACGACGGCTGTGCCATGCTGATCGTCATGCATGACCGGGATGTCAAGCTCGGCCTTCAGCCGGTCCTCGATCTCAAAGCAATGCGGGGAGCCGATGTCTTCCAGAAGGATACCGCCGTATCCCTTATGGATGTGCTTGATCGTCTCGACCACTTCATCCGGGTCGCTTGTGTCCAGCAGAATCGGTATCCCGCTGATGCCGACGAACTGGTCGAACAGGACGGCTTTCCCTTCCATGACCGGCATTCCGGCAACAGGCCCGATATTGCCCAGGCCAAGAATCGCTGTGCCATCCGTCACGATGGCGATGCTGTTGCCGATGCTTGTAAAGTAGTTGGCCTGTTCAGGATCTTTCTCGATCGCCTTGCAGACGTTGGCTACTCCCGGTGTATAGACACGGCGCAAATCGCCCAGGGAACGGATCTCCTTGCGGCTGCCCATATGAATCTTTCCGCCTTCATGCGCCTTCAATACATCGTCCGAGACGGCATGTACCGTAATCCCCTCGCCAAGCTCACGGATTTTTTCCACGACCCGTTCAATATGTGCTTCATCCTCAAACTGGACGGAAATGTCCCGGATGGTTGAATTGGTTCCAATTTTCAAAGTTTCAATATCGCCGAGATCGGCCTGTTCAGAACCGATAACCGATACGACTTTTGCAAAATTCCCCGGTACTTGCGGGATTTCGATGATGAGATTTCTTATGATGCTATATTCCATTGTTGTTTTCCCTCCTGCGGTCGACAGTGCCTACTCATTTTACTATTGTGTCTCCGCAACGTAAACCCGAAACCATCACAGGCAGTTCATTGCCACAACCTGCCTTTCAGTTTCGCAGCAACCGATTCCCTGCTTCAATGGAATGATATGTATCTGATCAGCTTGAATTTATGCAAAAAAGCGGCTGCCGGATCAGGCAGCCGCCTTCCATTTCCTTAAAGGAATCGCTCTCGGTGCCGGTCATCAATCCGGTCACGCGTGATATTTGACTCGTAGTTGTCGATGACCGGTTCCACTTCCTCGCCAAACGGTGCAGGCCCAAGATTAGGATCCGCGCCCGGCGAAGGCACTCCCCCGTCATAGAAATTTTCATCCACCAATTCGGCGGGAATCCTTCCATCAGTTGCAGCATTGCTGCCGCTCCTGTTCAGGTGTTCTTCCTTGAACTCCCTTGCGTCCGGTCCAATGCTGACAGATCCTTCATCCGGTTCACGGTCAGCCCCTCTGGCATTCACAGTGCCGTCTTCTATCCCGACGACCTCACTGTCCCCGTTATCCGAGTCCCTGAACGTGTCATAAACATCGCGGTCGCCGCCGGTCACGGCAATGCTTTCCTCCGGCTGTGCATCTCCGATCTGCCCGTCTTCTTCAAGCCTGCCATTCCTAATGGCTTCCTCACGGTCTTCCGCGTTATAGAAACCGCGTTGCTCGGACGGATGGAGATTATCTTCCAGCAGCGCATCTGAAGGCATCGTCGCACTTGTCAATTCCCCATCCAGCTCAGGTGACGGCGGGTCGGTGCGGCCCGTTTCCATGAATGGGCCTGCAGCTTCCGGCTGCCCCGCAAAATGGGCGTCTTCAAGCGGGCGTTTGTTTGGATCAGATTCTCGGTTCATATCGGTTCCCTCCTATTCGGGTCGTACCTTAAAAGTACCCGATATCCGAAATGCCGAAACAGCAAAGCAAAACGCCCGGCCGGTTCTTAAGCCCGGCCGGGCATGATGGGATGTTACGCTTCCGCTTTTACACGATGGAATTTCAGCATGTCATCCGCATACTTCTGTACAGTGGAAGGCGATACATCAAAATGCTCTGCAATCCTGGTCTTCGGTAAATCCAAGTCTTCGAGCAATCCGGCCATCTGTCCAAAGCGGATCGCTCCGGCTGCAACACCTTCCGGTTTACGGGCTTTCGGGTTTACCTGTTCCAGGAAGTGGCCGGTTTTTTCCTCAAGGCCAGTTGATTCCACTTCATTTTCAGAGAGGAACTGGCCGACTAGCGACAGAACATCCGATCCTTCCTTGACGCTGTCTGTCCGTCCCTTCTCTTCGTCAGAAATCAGAGGAAGCACGGCTTCGTCACGGCCGATCATCTCATAAATATCCAACGAATAGAGCTTGAGAAATTCTCTTTGATCCAGATGGAGCTTCTTTTTCCTGAGCTGTTCCACTGCATGAAGGACGTCCGGATTTCCGGATTCCAGGAATGCGAGGCCATTCATCAGCATGACCCGGTCTTCCTTTCTGTTGTCCTTCAAGAAATGGCCAAACAGGGCTTCTCCAACAGACAGTTCCATGTCTTTTGGAATATCCAGTGTATAGGACCCACTTCCGAAGACATCCCGAAGCCGGGCAGCGCTTTCATTAATCGACTCGACTACGCCGAAAAGACTGACAGGATGTTCCCATCCGGACAAGACGTCCTGTACTCCCGGTCGTACGGTTTTCTCAGAACTGTTCCGGACATGCATACTCCAAAATTCCGGCTCTTGAATCAGATACATATAATCGACTGCCTGGCTATGTATGGTCTCCCGGTCATAATACGGGGATAATCTGCGCTCCCACTCAACAAATAATTGAGCATTTTGCTTCACATGGCCCGGTACAGGAACCAATGAATAAAATCGGCCAATCACTTGTTCAAGCTCTTCATCGATCAGCTGATTGATGTTCGTCTGGTTAAGAAGACCGTGGCATTTTTTGTACTTCTTCCCGCTGCCGCACGGACATGGGTCGTTGCGTCTGATCTGTTCTGCCATTTCTTCACCTCATTCATGAAGATTGTATCATATATTTGTATACCAAATGAACACTTTGTCAGTCTTTGTTAATCCTCATTGTACCATATGCATTGTTGATATATTTTTCATTTTTTTCTCAATTATTTCTTTATCTGAGTGATTCCTGTCATCTTGTAATAAAAAGCAGACAATCTCTCATGATGAGAGATTGCCCGCTTTTAAATTAATAGTGGAGTACTGGTTTTCCCGGCTGGCTCGGCTTGCCTGGGTGTTCCGGTTTGCCTGGTTTGCCTGGTTTGCCTGGCTTTTCAGGCTTGCCCGGTTTACCCGGCTTTCCTGGTTTGTCAGGCTTGCCCGGTCCCGGCGTTTCACCTTTTGCCGGTTTCCGTTCGATAGTGACCGTCTCAGTGGTTTCATGTCCGCCGAGGTCGACTACTTTGAACGTGTAGTCAAACTTGCCTTCTACGAGTGGAACTTCCACTTCGATTGTCTGGTCGAAGTTCTTGCTGCCATAAGGCTCGCTCAAATCATTGGCGAAGACTTCGCTGTCATTCACATAGAGTCGGATGTCATCGAAGTTGTCTTTCACTTGTACCTGGACAGTGACAGATTCTTCTTCGGTCTTTTTAGGAAGCTTCGACTTGATGGAGAGCTGTGCAGCTGTCGCATCAACGAAGAATCTGCGGGCGATGGACATTTCGTTGCCGTGTTCGTCCGTCGCGCCCACCTTAACTGTTTGGAATCCGTCTTCCAGCGTGATTGTGTGGGAGAAGTTCGTGCCGTCGAATTCAGATACCGCTTCCCCGTTCACCGTAACGGAAGACACTGCGGATTCATCTTCCACATGACCGCTTACCGTCACTTCATTCGTATCGTATACCGAGAAGTTGGTCGGGTCTTCGATATAGATGACCGGCGGGTTCTTTTCCGCAGGCTCCGCAGAAATATCATACTCAGTTACGTTCTTTGCCGCGTCATAGACACGTGCTTTCAGTTCATCATCCTCATCCGCTGCAATCTCGAATGTGGTTTCACTGACCGGAAGCGTCTCGACTTTCTCGCCGTTCAGGATGACTTCCCAGACATCTGCGCCTGTTCCTTCATCCGTAAAGTTGCCGGCAGTGACGACATCGGTTTCCGGATTGTAGGAGAACTCGGCTTCAGGGGCTGCGGTGTCCACCTTAACAGGGAACTTGATCGACTGCCATTCAGCGCCTTCATAGTCGATGACCGCCTTGAGTTCGATGAAGTACTGGCCGTCTTCAGCAGGCTGGCCGTTGATCTTGCCGTCCCATGCATAGTTCATGCTGTACGTGTACGGCAGTGCCGTAGCGGAACTGATGTAGTGCTTGCGGAGGTCGGCAGCTGTCCGGATCGTGCGGACTTTCTTGCCGTCCGCATCAAGGACATTCACTTCCATCTGCTTGGCATTCCGGAACAGCGAGTAGACCGGAGTTACCTGGTCACGGAGGCCATCGCCGTTCGGAGAGAATCCGAAGCGGTCTGTATCGAAGTTTCCGCCGCCGTCGACAAACTCGCCCTGCTCATCCGCAAGGGCGGTATAGCCCCAGTAAGTACGCTCGTCCCAAGCAAAGTAATCGAAGATCGGAGCGTCATCCCAGCCACCGTTGAAACCAAAGAATGGCACAGAAAGCGGGACATTGCCGGAGATTTCTTCATTCGGGTCTTCCAGGAAGACAAATCCGTCCACGAAGTATCCGTTCGTGAAGATCGTCTTCAGATCGTCCACATTTGAAAGGTCGATTGTGACTTCGATAGATGCTGTGCCGCCGGCCGGAACCGTTACGGTTTCTGGGGCATTGATTGCCACTTCATTCGTCAGGACCATCGAGCCCATGAGATTGGATGCCGTCACGAGCGTACCACCCGCATTGACCGGCTGGTCCGCCTGGACTGCAGTGGAGACATTGTACGTCTTTTCTTCCTCAGAGAAGTTCTCTGCTGTCAGTGACAGCGTGATCGAGTTGTTCTTGATTTCCTTCAGTGCCACTTTCGCTTCGTCTGTTGCCGAGTCAGTGACGACAACATCCGTATGGAGCGCGTTGGCCAGCTGCATCAGCCCTGCACCCTGACGGCGCGGCGAAACATAGTCACCGTTTTCTTCATCGAAGACGACCGGATTGGCCGTGTTCATGAGGAGTTTCTTGGCGAATTCAGAGCGGTCGCGGCCCGTGAGGCCGAACTCCTCATCCACACGTTCGAACAGGAGCGCCGCTCCGCCCGCCACGTGTGGCGCCGCCATCGATGTACCGCTCATGATGCCGTACTGGTCGTTTTCAAGTGTGGAGAAGATGTTGCCGCCAGGAGCGGTGATTTCAGGTTTGAAGTCCAGGTTTGGAGTCGGACCCCAGGACGTGAAGTCGCTCATCTGTCCTGCATTGGCATTTGGTGTGTCAGCATACTCACCGTCGAACGTGACCGTCACGGTTTCGCCGGCCTTTGCCGCCTCAGACATTGCCAGACCATCCGATTGGAGGATCGACATGTACGGAATGCGGATCGCCGGATCAGAGGCCATATTGATTGTACCCGGCGCATTGTTGTAGATAATGGCGCCCGCGGCTCCTGCCGCCTGCGCGTTCAGTCCTTTTTCCGTAAATGCAATATCACCGCGTGAGATAAGGGCGTATTTGCCCGTGAAGTCCTTGCCTTCAAAATCTTCAGGATATCCGAAGCCGGCATCCACGATTTCAAATGTTTTTTGTTCTTGGGCCAGCGGGTCCACATCGTTCGCGAGCATATAGCCGCTCCGCTGTTCCTCACCGCCGCCGATTGTATAGCTGAAGCTCATCGAACGGACCATGTCGTTCTCGAACGATGCAACCCCTAGGGAATCCTTCGAGACACTCGGAGACCCGGTTACGCCGTAGTCCTGATTTTCCACATAGTTATAGAAGTAACCGTCTCCGTATAGCGCAGAGTTTCCTGCGGAGATGGCGACAAGGATCCCGTTCTCGACAGCACGGGAGACTGCCTGCTGTTCAGGGCTTGTCTCATCGACGTAGCCTGCCGTGGCACCTAGGCTCAGGTTCAGAACATCGGCACCGAGCTGGATCGCATCATCCATCGCCTTGACGTATACATCTCCGTAAGTCGACGGATAGTTTGGATCGTTGCCGAATACTTTCAGCGCGAGGATCTGGGCTTCAGGTGCGACCCCTTTCACTCCGCCGTTTTCTTCGTCACCGTTGGCCCCCACCGTGCCGGCCACGTGCATACCGTGCATGGAAGCATCAGGAGCGATGTCACCGATGATGTCGTTTTCATCCATATAGTTGTAGCCGAACGGAACTTTTGGGGTATAGTATTTCCCGCCCTGCAGGGTACCTGCAGCCAGCTCCTTCTGCACTTCCGCTTTCGTCAGCTCACCTGTGGACGGATCTGTAAGAACCATATCCCGGTGATCCGGATCCATGCCGGTGTCGATAACGCCGACGATCATGCCTTCACCCTTGAATCCGTACTCTTCCCAGAAACGCTGGGCCTGTACAAGATCCTTGGAAGAAATCATTTCAGGCTTTTCCGCCGGACGTTCGTATTCAGCCGCTTCATAAACAGCTTTGACGCCGTTCAGAGAAGAAAGCGCCTTCACTTCTTTCGCCTTCATATTGGCCGAGAAGCCGTTGAAGACCGTTGTGAACTGGTTCTTCACTTTCATGCTCGGCGCATTTGCCTTTGCATTCTTCAGCACATTTTGCTGTGCCTGTTTGATTTTCTGTTGTGTACTTTCTTTCTGGAACTTGGAGAGGTCCTTATAAAGAATCCCTTTGTTCGTCGCTTCCTCGATTGCCGGCTTTTCATTCAGCTCGACAATAACCCGCACCTCTTCTTCCGGCTTTTCCGGATCTGCCAACCGTTCAGGCAGCTTCGGTGCTGGCTTTTCAAGCGCCAGCTTGCCCGAAGACGGTACGTTTCCAACTGTCGGAACCGCCGCGAAGGCAGCCGTGCTGAACGAAAGGACGAACGCGAGTGCCAAAAGCAATGCCCGCTTCATCGTTTTCAAGCCATTTCCCCCTTAAGAATTCATAATTTCACCCAATGAAATGAGTGGCAATTATGAATTTATCATTATATTCAAAAATCAGGAATATGCCGGAAGAATCTATTAGAAGATTTTGGAGTAGGTAAATTTACACACATAAAAAAAGCCCGACGGTCTTTCGTTCTACGAAGGACTATCAGGCTTTTCTCATTCCTATTTTCTTTTCAGCATCAATATCAATTGTTTACTTTCTGGTAACCTGAACACTATCAGAAGCACAAGATAGATCAGGCCAAAAATCAGTGCGCCGCCGGCTGCCTCAGAGAAAGCACCGCCGGTCGCTTCGTCAGAAAGCCAGCGGATCATTGCTGCTGAAGGGATCAGCAGAAGAAGGATGATCGGGAGTTTCCACCCCGCGCCATTGCCTTCCTTTACCGACAGATTCAGCTTGCCGGCAGCATAACCCATGAGAAGTCCCGCATTCAAGGCGGATCCCGCAATGGTGCCCCATGCAATCGCCGCACCGCCGATTTCCCCGATGGTCAGCCGGATCACGGCGATGTTGACAAGAAACACGCCGAGCACCGAAAACAGGACCGGAATTAAAGAATTACCGGCCGCATAGTAAAACCGGGTGATATATGTATTCAAGGAGATGAAGAAGATCGACAGGCCGAACAATTGGACATACGGCGCTGTAAGGGCAAGTGATTCTTCAGTGAAGCTGCCATGCCCGAAAACAAGCCGCGTCATCGGTTCGGCGAAAAACCAGATGAAGATGGCTGCCGGGATGACGAGCAGCGTAAGTGCACGGATACCCTTCCGGTAAACCGAACTGACGGCCGCATGATCCCCCTCCCCCATCTTCCTGCTGAGTAGCGGATAAATGACAGTTGTCACTGCAGTCATCAAAATGGCCTGCGGGAACTGTGTCAGCTTTGAAGCGTAGTTCACGGCAGACACTGTCCCTTCCCCTAGTCCGGCCGAATAAATCCGATGAATGAGGAAGTAAAACTGGAGGGTCGCCCCGCCCAGCATGATTGGAAGAGCCATCTTCCACAGCGCGCCCTGGCTGCCGCCCAAAGGCCACTTTACCCGGAACGAATACATCTTGAGCCTGCTGACACCCCAGAACAGGAACCCGGCCATCAGGACAGCTGCGATGAGTGCTCCGTACCCGTAGGACTCCGCCCCAAATACCCCGGTGAAGGCAAACGGGATAGCGAAAAACAGGAAATTATACAAGAGCACCGCGAAGCTCGACATTTGGAAGCGGTCATTGACATTCAGCAGCCCGCTCAGCCAAGTCGACAACACAAGGAAGAAAGCGGACGGCATCATCCATAGATAAAGCTCATGAGCAAGCGCGTACCCTTCCTCTTCCATGCCGCCGAACAAAAGTCGGAGCACCGGACCGGCAAACACGGTGAGAAGCGCAGTGACCAGGAGGATGAAGACACTGATTCCGGTAAATGTCTCCCTGACCAGTGACCCCTTCTCCTGCTCGGACCGGTGGTACACGGAAATGAATGCAGTCGTCAGCGCGCCTCCGGCGATCAGATAAATGAAATTCGGCACCGTGTAGGCCGTGATGATGCTGTCCGCAATGGCCCCGGTGCCGAACTGATGCCCGATCAGCACTTCGCGGGCGAAGCCGAACAGGCGGGCGACAATATTGATGACGGCGACAGCACCGATAATCTTTAGAATCCGGTTCATCTGTTGCCTGCCGCCTCCCGGTAGATGTCTGTCAGCTTTTCCAAGATGCGTTTTTTGGAATGATGGTCCACTTCCTGGCGGATCGATTCATGGTCAAAGCGGTCGCTGCCCGAGTTGAGGGCTTCTCTGATCCCTTCGGCAAGGGCCCGCGGGTCTTTCGCCGGGACGGCAATGCCGCGCCCATCAGCGAGAAGCGCCGAAAGACCACCGACATCACTGCCGACGACCCGGATCCCGCTTGCCATTCCTTCCAGAGCCACAAGCCCGAAGCCTTCATGATAGGACGGAAGCGCCAAAACGTCACAGGCACTCATCCAGAGCGACAGGCGATCCTGCGGCTGCGGATCGATAAAGTGGATATTTTCCAGACCCAGTTCCGAAATACGCTGCCTAAGTTCTTCGAAATATCCACTGTCTTTACGCGAACCGACGTAATAGAGCGAAACTCCTTCTCCGGCGAGATCAGCCATCGCCTCCGCCAGTTCCAACGTGCCTTTTGCCCGGATGATATTCCCGACAAACAGGACCGCACGGCCTTCGGGTTCAATCCCCAGCTTCTCCCTTGCTTCCTGTTTCGGAGTCGGCTTGAACACATCTGTGTCCACACCCATGCTGAGCACCGTGACCCGCTCCGCCTGAATCCCATATGTATCGGTCACTTCTCTGTATAGCCTGTCACCTACCGTGATCACATGGGCAGCCTCCCGGAGGATGGTCTTGGTCAGGTCACGGATTTTCGCATTTTTTCTTGCCATCTGGTCCAGGTCTCCGCCGTGGACGGTCACCACATACGGAACGCCGAACAGCCTCTTGCCGAGAAGCGACAAGAGGCCGGTCGGAAATGCATAGTGGGCATGGGAGACGGTATAAGCCTTACGATTCCGGAAGAGCCGGCTTGAGGACTGCAGGGCCCAAGCCCCGTATTTCCGGAGTGCAGCCGCCTTTCCCTTGCCGGGATCCGTAATTGCAGCTACGTCCACCTCAAAGCCGTTTTCTCTCAGAAGGTCCACCTGATTGCGGACGAAGATGCCGTATGTCGGATGTTCCGGTGTCGGGTACATGTTGCTGAGTACGAGAATCTTCATTTCACCGTCTCCTTCATGCCGACCTGGGTAAATTGCTTTCGGCCAAGGTCGGCACTTGCCTTCAGGTTCTTTTTGAGCTCACGTGTATCTTCGACAATCTGATCCCAGTCACTGTCGAGTGACTCGAATTCACGGAGGAGGATACCGTCGTCCTTCGCCAGTTCATCGATTTTATGGCAGCGGTCCGAAAGGTTCACCATATCCAAGAAATCCTTTACCTTATGGTGATAAGCAATACCGACGACCGGCGTTCCTGCGTTAAGTGACAAGTAAACGGAGTGCAGACGGGTGCCAATCACGAGATCCTGCTGCCCGCTGATGCGGAGGATGTCCGCCGGCATCAGATTGTCCTCGATGACATCCACCTTATCCTTTTGCTTCATCCGGTTCCAGATCTCGACGGAAACATCGACATCATGCGGATACTTTGTGGAAAAGAACGTCAGGCGGATATCACGGCCCTCAAGCAGACGGTCCAGGTTATCTGCCATCCCTTTTACATAGCTTTCGTATTTGACGTCATTCGCCTCCGGCCAGTATGCCAGACTGTAGTACGGAACGACTGTCACGCCGACCCGGCGGATTCTGCCGCCATAAGGCCTGCGATCCGACGCTTCCAGTGCAAATGACGGGTCGCCGATGATGTCGAGTTCTGCTGTCACGCCGATTGACTGCAGCAGTTTCTTCGACTTCGGATCCCGAACCGACGCACTTTCGGCACCATTCACCAGCTTTCGGATAAACCACTTGCCGACCGAGGAATTGATCGGCCCCGCTCCGCATGCATAGATGATGTAAGGCACCTTGTTCCACTTGGCCATCAGACCGTAGGAACCGAACAGCTGTGCCTCGCGGTTGTAGAAATCCATCAGAATACCGCCGCCTCCGATGATGAGCAGATCCAGTTCACGGATAAGCGGCGAATTTTTCTTCACCGTCTCCATGAACGTCATCGTCGCCGACGAGCGTTTATAGTACAGCGGTGCCGCCTTCACCCCGTAGCGGTTTGAAGTCTGCGGCGGATTATTGCTGAAGACGGTGATCTCTTCGTTCCCGATCTTATAGAAGTCCTTCACCTGTTCGATAATCCCGGCGAGGATCGCTTCGTCTCCATTATTGTTATTGCCGTAGTTCCCTACAATGCCGATTCTCATTCTGTTCTTCCTTTTATACATGTTTCGTTCACGGTTCTATCCTATCTGTTAACTATAACACAGTTGAAATGACGGAACTACACTGTGAAGGTTCCCGAAAAGTTCATGCAACCTCCAATGATAAACCACAGGGCCCATTCTGCCGGGTCACCATCCTGAAGCCAGTATGCCCATATAACAAATGCAATCATCTTATCTGGCCATTAGCCAATGCAATAAAAGACTGCATCCCATTTGGATGCAGCTCTTGGTTATTTTGAATTAGATGGCGCCGGAAGCTTTCCAAAGAGGAACCAGGCTTTCGGGAATATTAAGTGCAGGGTACGGATGAAAAGATAGCAGCTGGCCATTACCAGAACATAGCGGATGCCGATCAATAAATGGAATTGCCAGCCTGAATCGGCTTGCAGCCAGCCCTCCCATAGGTGGAGGATAAACGGATGGACCAGATAAAATCCGAATGAGTAGATCCGCAACTGCTCCGCAGCATCTCTTACTGGACCGGAGGCAACCTCCTCCAGCCGGATGCACAGTTTGAAAAGCACATACGTAGCAAGAACATAATATGACATCGCAATCAGTTTAAATGGCGCATAAGGCATGACGGGCTGACTGAGAATATTGTGTTTAAAGTACAGTTCCATATAGAGGATACCCAACAGAACTGTACACAGAGACACTGCCAGTGATTTTCCGGTTGTCCATGGCTGTTTCACCTTTTGATAATGGATACCTACCCAGCCTCCCAGGAGGAAGCTTCCAAGGTACACCATGAAAAACGGAAAATCGATCCAGCCATACACGTGATTCAAAACCTGATAAATGAATTCCGCAACGAAACCGAATACAAATAAGTGTTGCCGGATCAGCGGAAAACGTTTGATCAGGAAAACAAACACCGGCATGAGGAAGTATAGCTGGACCAGAATCATAATGAAATAAAGCTGATAATTCGCCCCTCCGTCAAGCAAATTCTGAAGAACTTGCCTGATACCTGCATATTCCCGGATCCCCCTAAAGTGGGAGAACGCTTCGTAGAACAATGACCAAACCAAATAAGGCCCGAGAATATATAAGAATCTCTTTCTATAGAAAACTAGCCAGGTCTTCAGAGTAAACGGTCTATCATCGTAATTGTAGAACAGTACCATGCCGCTAAGGAAGACAAACACCGGCCCTTCAAAACGCGTGAACCGGTTCATCAGCAGATAAAACTGATAAAGCGGACTGTCTGTAGGCACATGAGAAAACGCGATAGCCGTCGTATGGATCAGCACGACGAGGGACATCGCCACCACGCGCATATATTTAATAGATTCAATTCGCTCTTTCTTCATGACAACCTCTGATTTAAGTAATTGCCTTCCATTATACACAAACCTGATGTCGAACCAGACAAGAATCATTAAAAAACGACAATGGGGCACTCCAGCGCCCCATTGTCGTTTTATCGTTTAATCCATTGATTCAGCACGTGAGAGGAAAGCAGCAAACTGGGACCTCGAAACATAACTGTTAGGTCGGTAGTTGCCCTCGCTAAGGACCGTGAGGCCATGACTTGCAATTGTCGCAATTGGTTCATACGACCAGTTATCTTTCGCTACATCCCTGATTTCAGGAACAGGCTGCTTCATCTGCAACTTATACGTACGCTGGAGAATTGCAGCCATCTGGGCACGGGACAAATTGGATTGCGGGTTGAAGTTCCCATTTGAGTCACCGTTCATGATTCCAAGTTCCTTCATGAGCGCAATTTCTTTCGCGTAGCCGTATTCTTTCGGTACATCCTTATGTGGATCTTCTGTAAGAGGACTTACACTCCCGCCTAGCGCACGGCTGATCAATACCGCTGCGTGGGCACGGCTGATAAAGTCCGCCGGCTTATAATTGCCGTCCGGATAACCGTTAATCCATCCGTTTTCCACCGCCATCTTAATCTCACCGAGATGCCAATGGGAAAGAGGTACATCATTAAATGGTGGTTCTATGTGATTGCCATTGTAGTCGGCGATCAGCCGATCAAAATAGATGGTGCCCTTGTTCTTATTAGTGTCCAATGTTTCGGCGATATACAGTTTCTTTACTGAAATCGGGCTGACAGCCGCAGCCGGAATCTCTACAGTCCGGTAACGCCAACCTGTCCAATCCAGCCCGCCCTGTTCAGTAAAGTCGATGGTATATTCTTTGCCCGTACCGTCCTGTATCGTTCCACGAAGCCAGTGCTTGGCGCCATCGCCGTATACCCATAGCCCGAGGCGATCCGGACGGACACTCATTTTGATGGAATCTGTTACTGCATAAGAAGCAGATGTTCCACTCGTGCCGGTAAAGTCATACTGGAGGCTGAGCGCATTGGCCCCTTCTTTTTTCGGAGCCTTGGCCCCATCAAAACGAAGAGTAGTTTTCGCACGCGCTGATTCAGCCTTCCAGACGGATGCATCATTGAATCCATGAATCATTGCATTACCCGGCAACGCAGTTACCTCTACCTGGAACGACTTGGATGCATTCCCCATTCTTACTGTAACGGATCCTTTGCCCAGAGCCGTTGCTGTAAACGTGCCGTCCGAAGACACTGTTCCAATATCCCCTTCAACGGAGTAAGCGAGCTTGGATGCATCCACTTTGACTGGGTGGAAATTAATGTCTGTTATATAGTCAACTGTCACTTTGGCACGGCCGCCTTTCGGAACGGCAGTACTGGAGATAGAAGCACTCATATGTGCGGGCGCACCGGTCGATTCATAGGAAATGGCGCTCAGGATTGTGGATACAGCCCGTTCCGCACCATCCGATGGCCGATTGACGACAACCGGATACTGATATCCCCGCGGCCTGACAGCCATTGTCGTAGAGCCGCCGCCATCCAGGTTCAACGCATTATAGGCGCCTATCGATTTTAGGTATTGTGCGAATTCGGACATTGTCATTCCTTGGCTGCCGCCTGCATTGCGTCCATCGACTGTTACGAGGAAGACTTCGCTTCCGTCACGGTTAGTTGCAACAGCAGTTCTCGGAGACCGTGTTCGGAAACGATCGCTCGTTGACTTCATCTCAATGTCCACCTGACCGTCCTGGACAAGCAGAGGGCCACTGGCGAGAACAAACTCTGCTTCATTCCACGGAGCAGTGAGCCCAACATTCAAAGCCAGCTTATCACCAATTTTGACACCGCCGAAGTCCAGAATGTTCCCTGGTCCGTGAATCGACAGAACAGCTCCGCCTTCAGGAATCTCCACTCCTTTTTCCTTATGGTAGATTCCGCTGACAGTTGCCTCGACTGTCCGTCCCAACCGGTAGTCCTCTTCGATTGGATTATTGAAGTTGGTCAAAACAATTTCCATTCCAAATTCATTTTGCCTGGTCTGCCGGTAGCTGTAGGAGTCGGTATAAAGCACGACTTCATCGGCTTCCCGCATCCGCTTGTTTACAGATGTGATCGGATGCACTTTCCCTCCGGCCATCACCGTTGCATCATAACCGAATTCCCCAATATGTCCGCGACGGTCTTTTGTAACTGCAAAAGCGGAAGGGACATTCATGTATTCGTTTGGATCATTTTCAATCACGCCATATGTATTGACCAAGCCGTCTCTCATCAAAAGATAAGCAGGCATTTTATAATTCAGCGGATTTACCGATCCCATATGGAAGAATGAACCGTTGATACTGCCGACCACTGTGTGGCCCTCCCGGGAATGGCTGCGTGACAAAACGGATGTCGCCAACAATTTATCCATCGGATCATTGGTCAGAGCCTCGACTGACACGCCCGGTCGTGTCATATCAACTGACAGTCTGTTAATGTTACTTCCTTGTGAAGCCCCTGTTATATGTTCGACGCCAGGCGTCACAGTCACCTGTGCAGCTTCTGTCGGGGCCGCTGTCACCGATAAAAACATGACAGAAGCCAATGCCGAAGAAAAGACCGCCTTTATTTTTTTCATTATGTATCCACTCCATCTTCCTGTTTAATCGCAATAACTTTATTAAACTTCCAGAGGAATGGCAAGAACTATTTTCATAAGTTCGAGCTATTAATTAACTGTTCTCGATTTCTCGACATGAAAAAACAGGCCACTTCGGGCCTATCCGTCAATGTATCTTTTAGGTCAATAGACTCGAAACTTGTAATCTCTTTGTAATCCAACTGTAACCATACCCCCTATCAGTCTATGCTAAACTCGTTTTGTGATTAAAAATAGATAGATTTACCACCACATAGATACGATCTGATAGTCTGAAAGGGGAAAAAGAGAAGAACATGAAACGTTTCCTTTGCTCACTCGCAGCTGTTGCGACAATTACTGCCTTCTCGCCGCAGATCGAGGCTGAAGCGGCTTCCGTTAAAACAACAGAATCTCAGCTAATGAACATTGCAGATGACTATATGGGAGTACCATATAAATGGGGCGGAACAACAACTTCTGGCTTTGACTGCTCCGGTTACATCCAATATGTATTCAAGAAAGCCGGCGTAAGTGTGCCGCGCACTACTTCACAGATGGCTGCCACAGGAACTGCAGTCTCCAAATCAAATCTGCAGATTGGCGACCTTGTCTTCTTTAATACAAGTGGACGAGGAATCTCCCACGCAGGCATCTACGCAGGCAACAACAACTTCATCCATGCATCATCGAGCCGCGGCGTTACCGTCACATCTCTCAGCGATCCATATTACTGGGGCAGCAAATATGTCACTGCTCGCCGCATTGTCGACTTCCCTGCTAAAGCACAAGCGGAAGTTGCTGAAGTTGTACAAGCAGCCGCAGAGAACCCATATGCCAATGCAGCGAAGCCTATTTCCCGCCTTGATGCAGCTGAAGCTCTCGTAAAGGAGCTCGGATTAAAGCCGAAGCACACAAACACTTCCTACTTCCGCGATATTCCGGCGAACCACCCGAAAATTGCCGTGATCAATGCTGTCTATGAAGCAGGCATCTTTACCGGCTCCAAAGGGAACTTCAATGCGGAAAACAATCTGAGTCGTGCCCAAATGGCAAAGATTCTTGTTGAATCCTTTAACCTGAGCGGTTCCACAAACCCTAACTTTAAAGATGTCCCTGCCGATAGCTGGGCAGCTCCATATATCTACACCCTCTATCACAATGGTGTAACGACTGGCTATACTGAAGGCGCCAAAGCAGGAACTTATGGCCTCAATGAAAACGTCACACGTACACAGCTCGGCAAGTTCATGGACCGAGTCAACTGATACACAATTTTTAAAAAGACCAAAGACCTCAATAAGAGGTCTTTGGTCTTTTCTGTTAAGAATTGAAAAAATAACCGAAGTTATATAGATTCATAGTTTTGGATTTGTTATGATGATGTCGTATTGAATCATTTCGAGGAGGAAAATGATGGACATTAAACGACGGTTTCTGCTGCCCTTCTTGTCAGTTCTTCTGTTCCTGAGTGTCCCGATCCAGTCAGAGGCCGCTGTCGCCTTTTCCGATATTGGAGGAGCCGAATTTGAACCGCATGTAAAGTACATTGCAGAGCGCGGGATCATCAAGGGATACACAGAAAATGGCAAGACCCTGTACAAACCGAACCAGCCGGTCACCCGTTTTCAGGCTGCCAAGATGCTTGTCATTGCAACAGGCAATGAACATGTTGATCCTGCCGGCTACAACTTTAAGGATGTGAATGGCGAAGAGAAGCATTACATCCAGATTGCCGCAAAGCTCGGATTCTTTTCAGGCTATCCGGATGGAACGTTCAAGCCAAATGCCACACTCAAGCGTGGCCAGATGATCAAAGTCATTGCAAATGCATTTAAAGTGGATCAGAAAATCACGACGGACAAGCCGCTAATGTTCTCTGACGTGGATACCCGCTATGAAAATGCCACCAAATTAAACGGCCTTTACTACAACGGAATCGCACGCGGTTCCAATGGCCGCTTCAACACAGGCAGCGAACTATCCAGAGCCCAGTTTGCCATGTTCCTGGCGCGGGCCATGGACCCACAGTTCCGCCTCAAAGTACCTGCACTAAATAATACCGCTATTGCTACAGGTAAAGTGAAGACCGGATTCAACCACCTGAATATCCGGAGCACGCCATCTACTGGCGGCGACGTCATCGGACAGATGAAACCAGGCACCCTCTTCACAGTTGTGAAAAATGATTCTTTGCTGAAGTCTGATTGGGTCCAGATCCGTTACGAAAAAGGCCCTGCTTATGTGAATGCGAACAGCTCTTACGTCACTTATCTGGATCATGACAAAAACGAAATCGGTTCTGCCACACACTCGGTCAAGGTCAACACACGCCTGCCTAACGACCCGACCCTGAATGTCCGGTCTGCACCTTCCGCTACGTCTACGGCAATCGGCCAGCTGAAAAATGGAGATGTCGTTCAGGTGTACGGAGGCAAAGGTGATTGGCATCTAATCATCCATAACGGCCTCCCGGGCTATATCCAATCTGCGTATACCGATAAGATTGAAGCTCCGATCACTTCTCCCTCAGGCAACCTTGTAGGGGAAGTGACAGTAAGCAGCCTGAACGTCCGCCAGAGCGCCTCGGATTCCAGTGCAAGGCTGGGCAGCCTCGGCAAAGGAGCTAAGGTTACAGTCAAAGGCATAACCGGTTGGTGGGCCACGATCGACTACAATGGTCGAACTGCTTACGTTCACAAGTCCTTCCTAAAACTCAAGAACTCGAGCGGCTCCGTTCTGAAAGACCGGATTATCGTCGTGGATGCTGGCCACGGCGGACGTGACCCCGGAACCTCAAGAGCCGGTGTAACCGAAAAAGCGATCGTCCTTAAAGTGTCTCAGAAAGTTGAGCAGAAGCTGAAAGCAGCAGGCGCCACCGTCTACATGACAAGGGTCGGTGATACCTATCCGACTCTACAAAACCGCGTCGACTATGCAGCGCAGAAGTATGCAGAGAACTTCGTCAGCATCCATGTAAACGCGGCAGGCTCCAGCTCTGCCAGAGGTGCTGAAGTATTCTTCGATACATCTGTCAATATGAACGGTACTGAAAGCCGTGAACTGGCTAAGACGATCCAGAGCCGTCTGGTCAAAGATGTCGGCATGTACGACCGCGGTGCCAAGGATACTGCCTTCTACGTACTCCGCAACCAGCATATCCCTGCAGTCCTAGTAGAGCTTGGTTTCATTACCAATCCGAATGACTTTTCCAAACTGACAAGCGATGCCTACCTTGAACGGTATGCGACCGCTATCTACAATGGAATCGTCGACTACTATAACAAGTGATGCAAAACCCGCCACCTGGAAAGGTGGCGGGTTTATTAAATATTGTTCATTGATTCCTAAATCAAAAAAACCTAAGGGCAATAGCCCCTAGGCTTATTATGTTCCTTACTTAATAACTTTCAGGAAATTAGAGTAGATTTTTGCCGCTTGTGCACGGCTTGTGCCATCAAGAGGACGGAATTTGGTGCCGTTTTCGGAACCGTCTGCAATGTCCTGCTCATAGAGGAATGCGATAGCATCGATTGTCTCTTCGTCAGATCCGGAGATGTCGGTGAATGGCAGGTCTGCAGCATCGCCGTCATATTCCGCTTCTTCCTGCAGTTCATAGACACGCTTCAGCATCAGCGCTAGCTGGGCGCGCTTCACCTGTTCGTTCGGCATGAAGTTGCCGTTGCTGCCAATGACGATGCCTGCTTCTTCGGCAGCTGCGACTTCAGCCTTTGTTTCTTCTGCCATATTGCCCAGATCCTTGAACGAAGAAGTCTTCCCTTCCGTCTCAAGGCCAAGTGCACGGACGATCATACTTACAGCCTGTGTACGGGATAGAATCTTATTTGGCGAGTAAGTGGTAGGTGTCGTACCTTTCACAAGACCAACGTCGTAAACATTCTGGATAAACGGTGTAAACTCGTTATCCGCATCGATATCCGTGAACGGATTAGTCGTCAGAATACGGCCTTCTAACTCAGGATTGATCGATTCGAAACCTGTTAGATAATCGATGAACATTTCGTAGTCGACGTTCCCCGGTTCGCTTACACGCCCATCTTCGTAGGCTGCTTTGAAGACATCGTAGCCGTCTCCGCCTTTTGCTGTGAATGTATTAGAGGCCACGTAGTATGTCGCTTCTTCATCGATTGGTGTGAAGCCATCTTCTGTTTCAGCAAGGATGTCGCGGACACGATCGCCTGCTTCAGCTTGAGGATCAAAATTGAACTTCAGGCCCGAGACATGAAGGAAACCACCGGAAGCTGTCGGATACGCGGAGACACTTGTTTCAAGTGCTTCACGGATTTCTGCTCCAGTTAGCTCCATAATTGCAAGTGCATTGCCGAATGGCATAACGGTCTGTACTTCACCAAGCGTAATGTCACCTTCGTCGATGGAAGCACGGATTCCCCCCCCGTTCGTCACAGCCATCGTGACATCCGGGTTGATCTTTTGAGCGGTCGCAACCATACCATCCGTGATCAGGTTACCAAGGTTGGTCTCGCCGGTACGGACGAACTCGCGCTCACCGTTCAATGCCACTTCGGTAGAGACCCCGATGCTTTCTTTGGACATCTCTTCAACCTTCGCGGTGTAAGGTGCCAGAAGTTCCGCAGCCCCTTCGTCAGCTTCTACTTCATCATATGCAAGAAGCTCTCCTTCATGGGACGTGACGGCCCCATTTTCATCAAATGTGACATTCAGCTGGCCGAGGGAGCTATTGTTGCCGCCGGTCTGGACGATCACTGTCGGCTCTTCCCCGCCTTCCACAACCACGGGTTCATCCAAAGCTGTGTGGGTATGTCCCCCAACGATGATGTCGATGCCTTCCACCGTTTCGGCAAGTTCGAGGTCATTGTCCCACGCCAGACTATCATCATAACCGATGTGTGTCAGCGCGATGATTTTATTGACGCCCTGTTCTTCGAAAGCAGCTACAGCTTCCTCTGCCGCTTCTACGTATTCAGAGAACTCCACATCACCTGTACTCGAGATGGTCGGTGTTTCTTCAGTCGTCAAACCGAAAATCCCGACTTTCTCGCCTTCAATCTCTTTGACAATGCCATTATAAATTTTGCCATCTTCATACTCGGCAGTGTATTCCTTATTTTGAAGGCCTTCGAACTTTTCATCATTCGAAAAATCGATGTTCGCACTGACCAGCGGGAATTCTGCCCCTTTGATAAAGTCTGCCAGTGCCTGATGCCCTTCTTCCGATGCTCCCAGGTCGAATTCATGGTTGCCGAATGTCATCGCATCATACTGCATGGAATTCATCATTTCCAAATCTGCCTGACCTGCAAATGCGTTAAAGTAGAGTGTTCCCGAGAATACATCCCCTGCATCAAGGAGCAGGGCATTTTCATTCTCCGCACGGATCTGCTTAACCAGCGTCGCACGTTTTGGTGCATCTTTCAGACTCGCGTGTGTGTCATTTGTGTGCAGGACTGTCAGCTCAAAGTCACCTTCTGCAGCTTTGGCGTTGTCAGGAGCCTGAATGCTGAACAGCGCGAGCGCCAGTGCAGCGGAGGCGGATGCCTTAACCCATTTCCCGTTCATTCTACACCATCCTATTCTGTTATTAATCTATCGCTCTCATACGAAAGCAATGACTCCGAAACTATTCTACCATTTACCAAATGAACAGAATACGAGAATTCTCTTATTCTTTTGTTAAGTTTCTGTTTAATTAGGGTACTTCCTCCTATTCATGCTGCAACTCTACCGATTTAACACCTTTGAAATCTATTTGTAACGTAATTGTAATCTACCTGAATATTGTTTCGGCTACAATGGGTCATAGGTGAATTTGACAGTAAAGGGGATCAAATGATGAAAAAGATCGCATTTTCGGTCCTGACAACGTCCGCTCTAGTCGCAATCTTGGCGGCACCAGGTGAAGCGGAAGCCTCTTCGGACACTTACGCGGTACAATCTGGTGATTCTCTCTGGAAGATCGCAACACAGCATCAAGTCTCTGTAGCACAATTGAAATCTTGGAATCAGCTTACAACCGATGTTATCTATCCGGGACAAAAGCTATCGATCGGGTTGCCCGAAACGGGACAGAGCCAGAAACAGCCAGCCTCTGCAACTCCAGCCCCTTCAGTTGCACCATCAGGAAATGGCATCTACACGGTCAAAAGCGGAGACAGCCTGAGCAAAATCGCAGCTATACATAAAACAACCGTAAACCGTTTGAAAGAGCTGAATAACTTGTCAGGGGATCTGATCCTCGTCGGACAAAATCTTAATATCAACGGTACCGCTGTACAACCGCAAAAAACTCAAACAGAGGCCAAACCGAACAATTCACAAAAGCAATCGGCAACCCCTGTTGCTTCCGGGACATATATAGTAAAGAGCGGCGATACACTCGGAGCGATCAGTGTGAAATACGGCACTTCTGTCGACCACTTGATGAAATTGAATGGGCTCACTTCGCATCTGATTTATGTAGGGCAAAAGTTGACTGTGAATGGCAGTCAAACTAAAGGAACCATTGTCCAGGCCTCTTCTCCAAAGAAGGAAACAGCCGTCCTGCCAAAGGAACAGGCTAAAAGCTCAGGTTCAGTGATTGACGTTGCCAAGTCTGTAATCGGCACACCGTATAAGTGGGCCGGTACTACCCCTTCCGGATTCGACTGCAGCGGTTTCATCTGGTATGCATTCAAAACGGCTGGTCAAGATGTTGCGAGGACCAATGCGGACGGCTACTTTAACCGTTCGTATTATGTGGACAACCCACAGCCGGGCGATCTTGTATTCTTTAAGAACACATACAAGTCCGGAATCTCACATCTAGGTATTTACCTGGGGAACGGCAACTTCATCCACGCTAGCTCTTCACAGGGGGTTGTCATTTCTAATGTCAACGACTCATACTGGAAGACGAAATTCGATAGCTTTAAGCGTTTTTATTAAATTTAAAGTGCAAAAGCCGGGAGCACTCGCTCTCCGGCTTTTTCCTATTTGGTGACTCCAAACAACTTCTCTCTTGAGTATTGATCACCAAACAGGATATCATATTGGATTTGCATATATTGTTCACGTAGCGGATCGACGTCGTCCGGTGTGACGAGGTAGAGGCTACCATCCGGTGCGGACTTGACGTCAGACGTAAATCCAGGCATAACGCCTTCCATCTGTTTAAGGAATGAGTAGAAAGGTGGCTTCTTAATGCCAGCCATATCCAGCGCATGATGTGCAACAAATGATGCACTAAGTGTCTCAATCTCGGGTTGGGCTGCGCCGAAGTTATTCCAGAAGACGAGCGGTGTTCGCCTCATGTTGAAGGTGTCCTCAAGTTCCCATCCGGCTTCCCCACTACCACTTGGCACGTAACCAGCTTCTTTATAGACCTGATAGTCTAAACCAAGTGTGGGCATATGATCACCGAAAAAGACAACTATTGTAGGCTCCTCCGAATTTTCCAGATAAGCTGTAAGTTCGGCAAATGCAGCGTCTGCATCAAGAACCCCCTGTGTATATACATCCAGAATATTTCTCATTCTATCTGATAAGTTGCCGCCTTGTGAGCTAATCTTCTCTTCCTCATAGCGTCCTGCATTATAAGAAGTATGATTCTGCATCGTAATAGCATAAGTGAAGAGCGGCTCATCTGTCGATTCGATGTTTCGGATGATCTCCTGCGTAACTTCCGCGTCAGATACGTATGGCCCTGTGTACTCTGGATTGTCGAAACGGTCAATATCAATGAAATCATCGAAACCTAAGTGCCCGTAAACCAATTCACGGTTCCAGAACCACTTCGGATAAGGATGGACAGCGAGTGTTTTATAACCGATACCCTTCAGATAGGCCGGAAGGGCCGGGAGATCTTGAGTAATGTATTGCTGATATGGAACTGAACCAGATGGGATGAAAGTATTGGTGAAGCCGGTCAGCACCTCAAACTCGACGTTTGCCGTCCCTCCCCCAAATTCAGGAGATAATAACCAGCCACTTTGTTCTTTCCGTACAGCTGGCATCGGGTCTTGTGAGAAAGTGATGTCCTCACTGAGTAACGTCGGATCCCAGAACGCCTCATTCATGATCATAATGATATTCGGCTGTTCTGTTTGTGAATTGTCTCCAGACTCTTCTGCTGTCTGAGCTCCCATAATCTCATCTGCAATCCTGTTGATTTTCTTTTCTCCGTAACCTTGAGGCGGGATGACAATCGCACTTTGCGTATTAAAGAGAAAAGTTACGAAGAATCCGTTGACTTTATAGTTATTGTTCTGATTCCATGGCTGGTTAAATACTCCGAACCTCTTCTCAAATGCCTCATCAATTACCGGGAAACTCCGATAGAAGACAAATGCGGAAAGGACGAGAAGTCCGGCAACCACCATTCCGGCTCTTGACCATTTAGAAAACCTTACAAGCCGTGGCGGCTTTCTCAGTCGGATAAAAACAATCACTGCAACAAGGATGGCAAGAATAATCCCTGACAGTACAATCAGTCTGGTGACATCGATCTCTTCATATAAGTTCGGCAGGAGATTAATCACATTGTTGTACAGGAACAAATCCCATGGATATAGGTACTCCGCAAGAAATTCGAATTTATAATACGACATAATTGCCAGGAACAAGATCACGAGATTTGTTGTGACAAAGCTAACCATATACCTGTTCGTAATACCGAGAAGGATCAAGAAGAGCATAAAGACAACCAGAACATTTAAAATGAACGCTGTCGTCCCGGTCGTCCTAATCCATTCCAGCCTTTCCTCTATGCCTTCATGAAGCCTGGCTTCGATAAAAAAAAGTATGAAAGCTAAATATATAACCGTGGCGATCAACACCAAGGAATTTTTGACAGTACGATTCATCGCATAACCCTCATTCCAAAAAGGTATCTCCATTCTACCCTACCTTGAGGTAGAGAAAAACCGAGCCGGCCAGGCTCGGTCATCCAAAAGTTTAACTTATTGTTTCATTCATCTTTCTTGTCCGCCATTTCCCTGTCAGGAAACCGACGAACGTAACCAGTCCGTAGGCTGCAATTATCGTCAGGATCGGCATGACCAGCAGTCCATATCTCGGAATCGCCAAAAAGATATTGGACGAAACAATATAAATTAGTATCAGAACACTGAGAAATAAGACCGGCTTATGTTTCCGACAAAGAAATGCGGAAATGAGACCCGTAAAGACCAGCAAAATATTCTGCCACTTGAAGAAACCTTTCCAGAAATCAGTGAAGGTCTGTGCATAAGGTCCGAGTCCGTCCGGATTCATATTCTGGTCGAAGAACAGCCAAAATGTCTTGCCGACCGTGAACCAGCTGAACCAAAGAGGGAAGTTGGTGCTGAACCCCTCGGCAATCAGATGTTGCGCATACTCTTCCTGAGTCATACCGGCTTCGCTGGCCCCTGCCATCAGTTCTGAATGCGGCTGGAAATTAAACGGGTTGGCTCCTGCCAGGAGAGGCCCTCCCGCATGGGATGAAAACAGATAGGCCTCACCGAATTGGATCAGATTACGCGCAACCCATGGAGCCATGACGAGCAACGGCCCAATGCACCAGATGAATCCGGTTTTAATGCCGTCTTTCCAACCGTAACGTGCGACGACAATAAACCAGCCGAATAGCAGCATCGGTGCCGGTGTCGCACGGAACATCAGCATGAGTGATGCGATGATTCCGAACGCGACATGCCACTTCCAATCTTTTCTGCGCAAGGCAACGATGAAGAACAAAATAGACAAAAGCAGAAGGAACATACTTGGAATTTCTGTGAGCGCTGCACGAAAATAATGTAACGGTGCAATATGAGACATATAAAGGATTGCTGCAATATTCGAGATCCATCGATTAGAAAACAGCTTATAAGAAATTGTGTAAATCAGAATTGCGATTCCAAGACTCAAGAACATGTTAGCCAGTCTGTAAAGCATAAGATGATTCGTATTAAACAGTTCTGCTGTTTTGAAAATCGCAGTCAGATAAAACGGTTGGCCGTATGTAACGTAAGCGTTCGACCCCTGTGCATCCGGACCGTGTTCGTATCCATAGACGCCTTCATTGATAAGCTGCCAAGCCATCTTTGAATAGAGCGCTGCATCACGTGAACCATAGGTCGAAATCCCTTCCCCGAACCGTTCCGGTTCATTGTAGATCGAACCCGGGTGTATATTTAGGAAAAAGAGGTTGACGATTGCGTACACTGACAGGAACACAATAAAAATCAGATGTTTTTTTAACATTGTTACAATCTTGGACATGATGAACTCCTATTTTGCGACGAGATAAACGCCGAACATGATGACCAGCATCCCTACCCACTGCATCGGCTGGACAGTTTCTCTGAACAACACCAGTGCCAGTACGGCTGCGAGGATGTAGCTCATACTCTGGCTCGGATAAGCGACACTGAGAGGCAGTTTGCTGAGCACATATAGCCAAAGGCCAGTCGCTACGACATATAGTGCCGCTCCACCTATAAATAGAGGAGACAGGACTAGGCGCAATGCAGCCTGAAGGCTCCACGCATCAATATTGGACACGGCCATTTTCCAGAGCACCTGTCCGGTGACCAACAGCAAAATGTTGGCGATCAAAACCAGATAAACCATTAATCAGTATCCTTCTCTTCGAATTTTTTCTTCATGATGGCGTACTCCTGGGTCAGGTTGGTCAATGCCTTGTTCAGTTTCGAAATGCGTCTCGTGAGGTCAAAGACAAGCACGATAATGAACAGGAGCCCGAAAAGGAACAGAAGCGACGGCGGATAAAATACGCCGAGAAATTCACCAAGTTTATTGATGAACCGCTCGCTGATACTGAAAAAGCCCATGAACAGACAGACGATGATCCAGAGAAGAGAATACTTCGTTTCCAGAATCCCCCGTCTGACCGATTCGATAACTACGATAAACAAAATGACGACCAGGATAAATGAAAAATACGTGACTTCCAATTCAGGCACCTCCGACAAGGCGCTGCATGACGATAGATAGAGTCACCTTCGCCATATAGTATACCGACTTAAACGGTGTAATCGAGGATTCTCCACCCTGCCTCGAGTGCATGAGTACTGTCCGCTCTTCGATACGCTTTTTCTTTCTCCGGAGATAGATAATCACTTCCGGTTCCGGATAGTCACTTGGATAGTTGATGGAAAACAGTTCGATGACATCCCGGTTCACTGCACGGAAACCGGAGGTCGGATCCGTGACCTTCTGTCCGGAAAGCAGATGGATCAAACGCTCAAAATAGAAAATACCGGCTCTGCGGAATGGACTTCCCGAGTACTCCGTCTTTTCGACGAACCGGGAGCCGATGCACATATCGCATTCCCCTGCGGCTACCGGGCCAATGATAGTATGCAAATCATCGACGTTATGCTGACCGTCAGCATCAAACTGAACCGCGATATCATAACCGGCCTGATCCGCATACTTATAACCTGTCTGAACTGCACCACCGATTCCCAAGTTATTCGGCAGATCCAACAGGATGACTTCAGGAAAGCCACGGACGATTTCCGCGGTGTTGTCCTTCGAGCCATCATTGATAACGCAGATATCCAGATTAGGCATTTGCTTCTTAAACTGAGTCAGTTTCATGATCGTTCCGCTGATCGCTTCCTCTTCATTATAAGCAGGAACGATTATCAGGACGGAAGGATCCGATAATTGTGTATGTTTCATTAACAGTAACCTCCAAAAATCCCTACTGTAATCATACATGAATGTCAGGCAGCGGACAACAAACATCGGAAATGCAGACCGGGTTCTATACTCAGGAAGAGAGCAGTTTTTTAACTCTAAAAGGAGAAGACACCGTCCGAAGCGGTGTCTTCTCCTTTGATTATTCAGATACAGTCTGCAGGTATTCCGCGTTGGTCCATACGGTTTCATGGTTCGGATCATCAGACAAAACCTGATACCACACCTGATTGTCGGACTCGTTATACTCCGAGCCAAGAAACTATCTTCTCTGATTTCTTATTCAAATACGATTTGCAGGTACTCTCCGGCAAGCCACACGGTTTCATGTTCCGGGTCGTCTGAGAGAACCTGGTACCAGGTGCGTTTTTCGGCGGCGTTGTATTCTGAACCGATTACCGCAACAGGCAGTCCCGTTTTTTCATACCTGAATGCGAGATTATCTCCAACCCTCGGCGATGTTCTTGCATTCATGCTGTTCTTTGTAATTCCAATTTTATACCGGCCAAAATCACGTTTGCCGAGAGCCTTATCGATCCGGTATGCATGACCAGCAGCTTTTGCCCCCCAATAAGGATCAGAGGCGTATTTCATATTAAATCCGACTGCTTTAGTACCAAATGCGGCTCCATTTGCATAACTTGCATTGGGCGGAATATAGTTTTTGTTCCAGTACTGATCAGCAAGTGTATAGATGTTCTCTTCAACCGTCTCGTATTTATGGAATGGATGATCCGCTGCGGCATCATCATAGATGGCCAGTCCGAATAGGTTGTTGTATTGCTGGGCTTTCGTACTCATCCCATAGGCACTCTCATGTTGAGCAAGCGCAAGAACCATGAGGGCATTGATATTCTTGTCCTTTTCGATTTTCTTCAATGTACTTCCGATTCCAATCAGCTTACTTTTTGTAGTAGCATCCTTGTAAGTGGCACTACCGGTTGCTTCCAAGCGCTTTAATTCATCCATGATATAACGATCCAGTTCTGCGGCGGTATAAATGGTTTCGGTCCGTGCCGGGAGGAACTGGAAGTAGTTATAGAATGTCTGGACCGCTTTGCCGTTCCAATCCGTAAAGTTTATCTGGTTCCATGACAGATACTTCTGCCCTACCTGAAGACTGTCAGGCGCTTTGCCAGTGGTGTAGCTCTGATACTTCCCAGTCTGGTTGGAATAGACATTGTGAATGAGTTCCTCGGCACTGTTTACCGTGTAATATGAACGTCCATTCAGCATGCTCCATGTTTTCAATACCGCATTCTCATGTTTGATGTAGCCAGTTTTACCGGCTATTTTCACTTTTACATAGTCTGCAGTTGACTCCAGATACTCCAGTTCACTATCTCTCGTCACATACGTAAACGCTGTTTTCATGTCCGGCTTTTCGTAGACGTTTGTCAGCGAGGATCCTGAGAGAGTCGGCTTTGTAATGACAACACCGTACTGCATCTTCACCACTGTGTCTCCGTATACGACGACCTGCTCGTTACCCATGGCTGCCGCAGCTTCTTCAAAGGTATTGTATTTTTTAACAACTTTTGTAGTCCCGTCGGCATTGACATTTGCCGTAGCATAGAACATTTCCGGCTCAGGACTTGGTACTTCTGATTCGACTTCTTCTGCCAGCTTAATCAGACGCGTAATAACAGTCGCCGCTTCCCAGCGGTGTGCCTGGTTCATCGGACGGAACAGATAACTGCCATCCGGTTGCTTTGAGCCTTTAAAAATGCCTGCACCCGCTAATTCATAAAGATCTGCACGATAGGATGCCAGAATCTCCTGTTCGTCCGCAAAACGATAGCCTGGGTCCTTACCCTCGATCTTCAGGTAATCCAGCGTGCGCTTCATCATGACGGCCATATGCTGCCGTTTAATCTGAACACTCGGCCGAAAGGTACCGTCCGGATAACCTGTGATAATCCCTGCGTCAGCCGCAGCCAGCAGCTCTGCGAGATAACCGCTCCGGTTGTCCACATCAGTGAACGCAATGCCGCCTGAAGACGGTTCAAGCTCAAGAGCGCGGGCCAGCAGTACGGCGAATTGGCCGCGAGTGATGACATCGTTCGGATGGTAACCGTTGGCATCCCCTTTCAAAATACCCCGATCAATCAAAAAGCGCATATCTTCTTCCGCCCAATGGCCGGTTATGTCATCCGTTGCAGAGACGGATTGTCCTGAAGTAAATAGAATAGAAAGGACAAGCAGCCAAGCAGCCGAAAATTTGAGTCGTTTCCCCACCATTCCAACTCCTTCGTCAATTGAATAAATTCATCGTACCATATCTTAATTGAAGATTAATAGAGTAAGAAATAACAAAAAGGGTGAACCGGCATGCCAAAAATCGGCTTTGCCAGACCACCCTTTTTATCTGTTCATATTATTTTGGAGAGTGAGTGGAAACATTCAGTTTGAACGGCTGCTCAAACTCGTATCCGCCATTTTCAACTGTCAGTGTGATAGGCAGGTCGCTTGCACGGAATGCAGTTCCGGAAACTTCCATCTCAGCAAATGCCTGCTCGATCAGTGTTGCTTTAGCTTCAGCTGGGTTTTCAGTGATATCAACAGCCGCATTGTCAGCAATCTTGATCGCTGTCACACCCAGTTCCGGCATCTTGTTGGAGAAGAAGCCTGTGTTCTGGATATCAGTAACTGCTCCTTCAGGGTTGTAGACTGTCACGTTAAACGCACCCGTTTCACGGTTAAAGCTGGTGCTTACGCTAGCTGAACCGTTAGTGTCATGGAACTTGTCGTTCTCAAGTTCTGTGAAGATCCGGTCGCGTGCTTGAGTAATTGCTTCACGGCGGCCCTCGTCCTGCTCTTGTGCACGATGAATGAACGATGCCATCTGACCGCGTTTAACAGCATTGTTTTCTCCGAAGAGACCGTTACCTTGGCCTTTTGTTACATCAGCATCATAGATAGCCTGAACGTACTTGGCATGCCACTCATCAGCTGTTACATCGCTGAATGGAGCTGTGTATGCCTTGTTAGTAGGAAGTTCATAAGCCTCTGCAATAATTTTGGACATTTGAGCACGGGACAAGGTCTCAGCCGGCTTAAAGACTTTCTTGCCATTTACTACGGAACCGCTGACCACACCAGCGTTAGTCAATGCAGCAATGTAACCGTAGTACTCACTGTTTTTATTGACATCTGTGTATCCCGGGTCTGGAGCATTCTTTGTGTCAAGATTAAGCGTGCCTGCGATGATCTTGGCCGCCTGCTGGCGAGTAATGTCCTTGCCCGGCTTGTATGTACCGTCCGGGAAGCCTTTTACAATTCCTTCTGCAGCCAGTGCAAGGATATGTGCGTAGTCATCACCAGTTGGATCCAGGTCACTGAATACCGGTGCTTTCTGTTCTGCCGCATAGGTCGCCATCGGAACCGGACCGGCAAAGAATGTACCCGCCGCCAAAGAAACTGTCAAAGCGGCACCAATCATTTTTTTCTTCGTTTGTTTACGCATTACATTCCCTCCATCCATTAAAATAGTTAAGCTTCTCATGATGTAGAAATAATTTGAAATTCATAGATATTGTAGCATTCCGCTACAACTAACTCAACTGATATTGTCGATATTTGATAGATTCGGTTCAATCGTACGAAAAGCCTAAGATTGACCGCATAAAGATAGCCACACAGCAGGGATTAAGGCCTACTCCCCGATTTCGATATTTTCTACTTCAGGCGGCGAAAATTCATCATGTACCGCATGATAGGAAGCGACTAAAAATGAGGCGAACTGTCCGCGGCTGGTAGTTTCCCGTGGCCGGAACTCCGTAACAGTCGTGATATTGTGCTCGGAAAGTAAACGGATTGCCTTTTTGTCTTCCTCTCCAAATGCGGGGTCTATATCAGTTACTTTTGATTCAACGCCAGGCAGATCTTGAAGATCAAACGCCCTTGCAATAACCATCGCCATCTGGCGTCTTGTCATCTCTCCAGATGGCAACAGACGGTTATTACTGCCTTTGAAGACGCCTTCCTGCTTTACGAGAAGAGAATACTTGTACAACTCCTGATCCCGGGCATCCGGCTGCACGTCAGCAAACGGTTCAGTTCCGGAAAGATCAAACTCGTCCACAGACTTGCCTCTCGTCTGTTCAATATACTTACCGAACGCCTTCACCACGTTTGCACGGTTCAGCTTCACATTCGGCTTAAATGTATTGTCCGGATAGCCGGTCATGAGCCCGAGTGTCCTGGCTTCCGTGATGTTCTGGAAATGGCTGCTTTCGATCGGAACATCAGCATACAGGCTCTGATTGGTCTGCTCGTCCCCCAGTGCCTGTTCGTTAGTGAATAGAGCAATTGATCCAGCGAGAATGAAAGCTGCCAGTCCAGTGTAAATCCATCTCTTTCTCATCCCGCTGCTCCCTTCAGTACCTTTTCTATTATTATAGCTTTAAATCATACCGATTGAAACGAATGCAAAATAAAAGGAGGGCCTGTCGGCCACTCCCGTAAACATCATATGTTTACTCAGCTGTAGCTGGTTTTACTTTAAAGACAGAAGAGGTAATGGCTCCTTCCTCACCTTCTTCCGCTACACGAAGGTTAAAGGAGTCTCCAGCTTGAATTGTATCTGTAGTATTCAATTGAACCGTTGTTTCTTCATCTGTCCCTTCCCCGGTAACAGCATCTTCAAATTTCAGTCCAAGAATATTTGTAGAGACCGTATCAAGGGTTGCGAGATTGATTCTAACCGTTTCATCTGAACCATCTGAATTTGCAACGGTCCCTTCGACATAGGCCACCACTTTAGATTTCGAGTTTTCTTCTGTTGCAGGAACCTCAAATTGAATATTGTCATTGGAAGTGAGATTGATGGTCACCAGGTCGGTCAATGCGACCGGGAATCCTTCCACTTCTTTATTTGAGTAGGTAACAGAAGAAATCGTTGGTGTCGTGTCCTGAACAGTTACATCCACACTATTACGGCTGATAGTTCCTTCTTTTAATGTAAGAGTTGAATCACCAGCACTGTTCGCGGTAACTGTGAAAGTTCCATCTCCATTAGCCTCTGCTGAGACATTTTCATTATTTGATTGAACGGTGAAGTTATCCTGTTCCGTTGCTCCAATGTAATGCCCATCCTTGTTGTAGGCACTGACAATCAGTTCCAGTGTCTGATCTCCTTCAAGCGGGTTGAGATCGAGTGTAGAATCTGCTACACCGTTCGCGAGTTCGAGTCGATGTGAAGCTGCTTCCGTGTCGGCTCCTACTTCCAGTGGGATGCTGAGGAGTTCTGTATCGTCATCCAATAGGATGATATCTCCCTCTGCATCCTCTTCGACTGCAGATGCAGTTACGGTTGCAATATATTCGCCCTTGTCTCCACCTGTTACATTAACGGTAGCAATGGTTTCTTCTTCCCCATTAGTAACAGTGATTTCTCCTGGCTCGTAGGACTCGTATGGCATTCCATACTGATCCGTAAGTGTAAAGCTGAATGTGCGCTCTGCACCAGCCGCAAGCCCCATACTCTCCGCTGAAGTAGTTGCAGTAGATGGTTTCCTCTCATCTGAAGCAACCTTAACCGGGACAGTGAGTGTCTCACCGGAAGCTTCATGAGTAACAGTGATATTGGCATCCCCAGGCGCCACCGGAACGATTTCACCTGTTTCACTGACGATAGCAACCTGTTCATTAGAAGATGTATAAGTCAGCTCAGATGGATCGATCGCATTTTCATCGCCAGACTTTGTCGTCCCGACCACATTGGATATTTGACCGCTTTCTTCGTTAAGCACTATCGTATTCGTATCCTCATTCGCTTCCCTATCATCGATGGTAAGCTTATAGGAGTCTAGGCTGCTGATTACTTCCTGGAAGTCCTCAACAGTTAAAGTAGCTTCGTTCGATGTGATTTCTTCGCCATCTTTGGTCAGCTTCACCTGGAAGGCGACAGATTCAAGACCCTCCAATGCTGTAGGATCGATTTCACCTGTCGCTGTATCGGCGAAAAGCTCTCCTTCAGTAGAAAGGAATTCGACTGTATATCCTTCCTCTTTCAATTGATCCAGGTTGGCTTCCTGGCCATCATTGATAGTAAATGTAGCAAATTGGCCTTCAGTATCATTGTCAATGGTTGCATCAACGGCTTCCACCGACTCTATGCTAAATGCTGGATCTGATTCTGTTGCTTCATAGGCACGTACCAGGAATGAAGCAAACTGGCCACGGCTGGTTGTCTCAAGGGGGCGGTATGGGTTGGCATTGGAAATACCATTTTCATAGATGATTTCAATAGACTTCGCATAACCAGATTGTTCAGTATCCGATATGCCCGGGTCACCCTCCTGATCTTCAAAGCCGAACGCCCTTACCAACACTTCAGCAATCTGATCACGGGGCATCAGTTTTGAAGCCTCCAGTTTGTTATCGGAGCCTTTAAAGATTCCGGCTTCCTTGACAATCTTCGAATACGTGACGAGTTCAGAGTCAACCCAATCGTTCGGCACATCAGAGAAGTTTTCTACATCGGCGATGTTGTGCTCTTCAACATATTCATCAAGTGACATCCCGCTCTTTGCCACCACATACTTACCAAGTGCCTTTGCAACATTACCGCGATTCAACTTCTGATTCGGCTTAAATGTTCCGTCTTGGTATCCTGACATAATACCAAGCTCACGGGCTTTCATAATGTTTACATAGTGAGAGCTTGAGGTTGGAACGTCAGAATACGAAAATTCCTCAGCCACTTCCTGGGGTGCCGCCGCTACAGGCACAATTGCGGAACCGATCAGTGCTGAAGTTGCTGCTACTGTTGCAAATCTCTTGTATGTCTTAGTTTTCAAGAACAACATCCTCCTATAAGTAAATAATGGAAAGGGAGAAGGCTACAGCCTTCTCCCTTTCCATTACCCTTTAATCGAGAGATATAACACATTGAGACTGACCATTATCTATAATCAGTTTTAGCTACACACTTCAGCGAGTTCTTAAGATTTTTAATTGAGTTTATGCACGAAGATGCCAAGTTCACTTACTAACAAAGTCCGATAATATACTATTACATTCCCATTAGCCATGGTCATTTCACAGGTTATAGCCTGAAAGTAAGGGTCTCGCTCATTCAATCACTAACATCACCGGAACTCGTGCAAAAGAAAAGAACCCCGATAGCAAAATTGCTATCAGGGTTCTCTATCAATTAAAGGTGGATATAATCAACCTTTAATTATTCAGCAACAACGAGTGGTGCTGCGCCAAGTACTACGGAGTTCGTGCCAACGAGAGCCGAACCATCGAAGGACTTGAGTTCACGGTTAACTGTAATGACGTTAGACACTTCGTCGATGACAGTGTTGTCTTCTGGAAGTGTGATCACTACAGTTTCGTTGCCAGCTACTTCATCTTCATCAGAGACTGTGATGGACGTGCCATTTGGCAGGTCATGACCGTTGATGTTCCACTGAGTTACTGCAGATGCATCGTTGGCACCGCCAGTCGAAACAACGCCTTCGGAGAATGTTACTGTAACAACATTTCCTTCAAGAGCTGCATTTTCGATGAAGAATGGCGTTGCTGCAGGGTTAGCAGTAGTTGCTGCCATTTCGAAGTCGTAAGTTGCAGTGTTAGCAGTGTTACCTACATCATCAGTCAGCTGGCTGAGTTCAAGTGTGAAGTCAGTGTCCAGGTAACCAAGGTTAACAAGCTCTTGTACAGTGTATGTTCCAGCTTCCACCAGAACGACACGGTTAACAGTGTAATCTTCTGCAACAGTAACCTCGTCTGCGTCGACTTCGAACTTGTTGTCATAGTCGTCTACAAAGTCACCAACAGTACCATTGATGGTAATTGTCTTACCTTCTACAGTAGTTGCAGTGAATGTAGCCTTAACCTCTGGAAGAGTACCATTATTGGAATCCTCTTGAGTTTGGCTGAGAGTTTCGCCAGCATTGTCTGCTTCGCCAGCAAGTTTAACTGGTTCGCTTGTAGTAACAATGAACGAAGCAGCAGTGCCTTGTTGAGCAACATCCGTGATTGTCGGGCTGACGCTATCACGTGTATTGAGCGGGGAGCCGCTGTAGTTGAGGTCAAGTTCAATTGCCTCTGCATTTGTCACGCCATTTGCAACGTTAACAAGTGCATCTTTTGCATATGCAATACGGTACTTGTCGTTGTAGTAGTTTTCACCAGTTCCATCTGTGTCATAGATCTGTGTCCAGTCTTCAGTAAGTTCGAAGGAGTACACATTGTCGCCAAGATCAGTGACAAGAAGTTCAATTTCCGAATCTACCCAAGTCTTTGTATCTTCATCGTAAACCTGGAATTGGAAGTCTTCAACTTCGTCAGCAGGAACTTCAGTGTTGAACGTGACATGGAACTGTTCAGGAGAAGCTACTTCTACTGTCGCAGATGGTGCAGTTGTGTTAGCTGCCACTGTGAAGTCGAAGTTTTGTGTTTTACCAACATTACCAGCGAAGTCTGTAGAGTTGGATACTTCGATTTTGTGTGGGCCAGCTGCCATGTAGCCTGCAGGAGTAGGAGGTGTGTTCAGATTGTAGTCTGCACCGATTCCTACGTAAGCCATGTTACGGTTGTCTTCAAGCGTACGTGCATCAAATTCTCCGTACTCAACGTTATCGTCAGCGATTACGTAAGAGCCATCGAGTTTGAAGTCAGCCGAGACAATAGACTCGGAGAACTTAACTGCGACTGTTTGAAGATCTGAGTTAGTCACTTGAGTAACTTCAGGTGTGCGTGCATCTGTAAGAATGAAGTCAGTCGAAGAAGTGGAGTTCTTGCCGTAAAGAGAAGTGTAGTTCACTTCTACATCTACTTGGCTGTTGTCAGCCAGAACTGCATCTTTCTCGAGAATAACTTCGATTGCTTTCGCATTGCCTGCAACTGGTTTGAGGCCAAGAATGCCGTCTAGTTCTGCATCTGCACCAATTTCGTCATTGATGACAATGGCACCTGGGTTCAGAGCATGACGTACATCTTCAGGATTTACAGTAGCTGGTACAAATGGAGTTGGAGCGCTCCAGCCGTCTGCTGTACGGATCTGATAATTTACCGCACCGGAAGCAGGGCTTGTTACGACAAAGTCTTCAAGTTCGACATCACGGTCGAAGAAGAGTGTCACACGGTCAACTTGGTTAGATTCCGCGCCAACTACGTTGAGTGTTTCAGCTGCTTGGTCATAAGCTACGAAGCCGATTTCTGCTGTAGCAGCTTTTTTACCGATCAGGTCCTTGCTTCCTTCGCCTGCTTCGATGACTACTGCATCGATGCGTGCAGTCAGGTCAGTGTTGCTCTGCTCGGAAGTAAGAGTAGCTGTTGCTACGCCGTCTTGTACAGTTACACGCTCGGAAGCGAATGTTCCGTGAGTAGTAGAAAGCTCTAGAACAACATCGTCAGCAGATGTGTCTACGTTGCCGTCTGCATCAAGAACGGAGAATGTGAGGACGGAAGTGTCCTTGCCGTCAGCAGCGAGGTTAGCTTTGGAAGCTTCGATGCTGATGTCGCCTTCCCACTCAACTTCATCGCCTGGCTCTTCTGGAAGTGGCTGGCTTGGGTCGAGGCCTTCGGATACTTTGTACGCACGCACGAGGAACGATGCGAATTGCGCACGGCTTGTTGTTTCGAACGGACGGTAAGGGTTAGCGTTCGATACTCCGTTTTCAAGAAGGATTTCGATTTCATCAACGTAACCGGAGTTAGCGCCGTCTTCTACTTCAGTCGCGCCTTCTTTATCTTTGAGATCGAAAGCACGTACGAGGACTGCAGCGATCTGGTCACGTGGCATCAGCTTTGTTGCCATGAGGTTGTTGTTCGAGCCCTGGAAGATTCCAGCGTCTTTAACGATCTTGGAGTAAGTTACGAGCTCCTGGTCTTTTGCAGTGTTTGGAACATCGGAGAAGTTCTCAACGTCTGCAATGTTGTTTGCTGCTACGTACTCGTCAAGTGTCAGGCCGCTAGAAGCAACGACGTACTTACCGAGCATTTTCGCAACGTCACCACGGTTAAGATCTTTGTTCGGCTTGAATGTGCCGTCTGTGTAACCGGAAAGGAATCCGAGTTCACGAGCTTCGATCACGTTAGTGTAGTGGGAGCTGGAAGGACCGATGTCGGAGAACGAAGAGTTCGCCTGATCAGCTACATCCTGCCCTTGTGCAGCTACAGGTGCCACTGCGGATACGACCATTGCGGCTGTCGCTGCGCCAGTCAAAAACTTTTTGTAAGTTTTTGTTGCCATAGAATATGTTCCTCCTTAAATGTGAAGAAATGATGCCATTTCTACCTGAACCGCTAGAATAGCAGATTGGTAGAATGCTCAATGTTCATTATAGAGTATTACAAAGTGATGTCAACGGATTTCAGTATGATTTCCAATTGATTGCGAAGTTTTTGCAGAAAATAATCGAATATTATCATAATTTAAGAGGCTTTTGTACAAAAAAGCGGACCGGCATCAATAAATGACGCCGGTCCGCTTCTGTATGACCAATTGTTATATGCAACAAGGAACTTATTCTATGGGCGCTTACAGTATATCGCGCTCCAAAGTTTTGTTCAAGTCTTTTTTTCTGCCTGAGAACTCGATTGCAGCCGTTAGGATGGCAAAGCCGATCATCAGGATAAAGATAAGATCGAGCAGGCCGGTATGCAGTGAGACTGTAAAGATTGTCATGACAAATGCGAACGCAACTGCCTGGTAACTCCGGACGCCTGCTGCCTGAACCTGGTTATAAAGCATAGCTACGATGACTCCGTAGAAAAGGAAGCCGATCGCTACGAGTAGGTAGCCACCGTCCAGGAACAGCTGGCCGGTATATGTAGGCGTCGTCGTACGTGTTGGTCGTGTGATATAACGACCATCTTCAATACTGATCGAGTTGACGACTTCCGTCACTTTCATACGCGGGGAAATCTGTTCGCCCGGCAAGACGGTGCCAAAGATGCCGCCATGGATCTGGCCTTTCAGATAACCTTCATTGCCTGTATACTCGATGATCTTGGAAAGAACGATATGCCCAGTGACCATCTCGGCATTCATTTGACGGACCCATTTAGGTGTCTCGTTTACGATGTCTTCGTCCGTCTTCAGGTCAACTTGCTTCTTTTCTTCTAGAACGACATCGGGCTGTTCGCGGCTGTTAAACTCTTTGGTTGTGTCTTCTGTCAATACCCGGACAAAGCCGAACATCGAGAAGAACAGTGCCACGACGAACATGGCGGCGAGCAGCCATGTGAGCTTGATGCGCTTGATGACGTAGTGGAAGATGACGAGACCGGTAAAGAGCATGACAGCGATCGGCGTCCGGTACCCCATGAGAAGGAACAGGACCATTGCTCCGAAATAGATCGTACCGTAGATCCACATCTTCTTCCTCGACATTTCCTTATCACGGATGATCTTGTAAGAAAGGAGAAGAACAACACCGAACCAGAGCAGCTGGCTAAGCAGGTTCAGCTTCGGGTCCAAGTTGCGACGGACCGATTCGTCAGTGAGTCCGACCTGTCCGGTCGCGAGCATCGCCGCGTAGGCGATCGCGCCGATCATCGCCAGAACCCAGATCACCCAAACCGTCTTCCCTTTCATGAATCCGAGCCCGAAGCCCGGGAACGTCCAGCCTTTCTTGTCCGTGATCCAGACACCGATGTAATACGCGACCAGTGACAGGATCACCGCCGGCCAGATGGTTTCTCTTACATTGAAGTAGGCGAACCGGTGAAAGTCAAAAAGGCTGACGACAAAATAAAGTACCAGTACAAATGGCAAAAAGAAATAGGGTGAGAATGCGTCGATCCGATTCAGCCGGCCGACGAAGTTTTTTAATGTTTTCATAGTCAATGGTTCATCATCAGCGGGATGATGGTGTTCCTCCTTTGGCTAGCATCTCTTTCACAAATTCGTTTCGGAACAGCAGCATAACGGCGAAGTAGACAATCGCTCCTGAGATGCCGAGGACGACCAGGCGGATGATGCGGTGCCAGTCTTCGGAGCCCGGAACCATCACGTCAAAGCCGTACAGGTACGCCATCATCACGGCAACGCCGAGGACGATCTGTGCGGTGTTCCTAAGCAGATACCGGACATCAAATCCTCCAACTTCTTTATAGAGCGTCGAGAAGGTGATCGCACAGTAAAGGAGCGCCACGATCGAAGCGGATAGCGCAATCCCCTGTGCCCCGTAGAATTGGGAGAAGATCCAGTTCGACAGGATGTTCAGGATGATCGAGAACAGCCCAATCCGCATCATGTAATGCCCTTTTTCCAGTGTGTAGAAGCCCTTAGCGGTGACGGCCTGGATACTATAGAAGAAGGCCGATCCGATATAAAGCACCGCATAGGAGGTTGTCAGGCTCGTCGCGCTTGCCGAGAAGGCTCCGCGCTCATACACTGTTCCGACGAGTTCGTGCATGAGGTACCACATGCCTGCCAGCATCGGTGTGAGGAAAACAAGCAGGTACAGATACCCTTTTTCAAGCCCCCGCTTGAACAGGGCCGGGTTTTTCTTGTTGTGTGCTTCGGCGATGATCGGGAATGCGATCGTTGCAATCGTCACGCCGAAGATCGCCTGTGGGATGTTGACGAGCCGGAACGCATAGTTCAGGTTCGACACGACCCCTTCCCCGAGATCGGCAGCGAAGAATGTGTTGACCATCAGGTTAATCTGGCCGACGGCGATCGTCAGCCCGACGGGCCAAAAAATATGGTAAAAGTCCGAGACTTCCCCGATGTCCAACTTCTGCTGCCAGTTCAGGAATTTCTTTGGCGTGCGGTAAATGACTTTCAGAAGCAGACTGACGATCGTCCCGACAAAGTAGCCGACAGGAATGGCGATGATCCCGAGCTGCTCGTGGAAGAGAACCGCGAACAGGATCGTCATTAGAACGACACTCGTCTGGGAGAAGACACTGAACGAGAACTTCTTCTTCGCGTCAAAGTAGCCTTCGTAAACGGCGTTTACGCCTACCATACATAGTGATGCGAAATAGAGTGCTGCCGTTGCGGTGGCAATGGCGAATCCATGTTCGAACTCCCCAAAGTTCGGGTAGAACAGCCGGATGATGGGGCCGGATAGGAGCACGCCCAGGATTGAAACGCCAAGCGTGATCCAGAACGTTCCCTTCACGATATTCGTCAGGTGCTCTTCTCCCCTGCCAATGGCGTTGAACTTATAATAACTTGGCAGAAAGGCATCTTTCATCCCCGTCAGGAGAAAAAGGACAAATGCGTTTGGAATCGTCATCGCAGCCAGATAGGCATCAGCCTGATAGGAGTCGCCGAACAGGCCGGCGATGACAAGGTCGCGGATCATGCTTGAGAATTTCAAGACAAAAGTCGAGAACAGGAACAGGATCGACGCAACCTTCATCTTACTCATTGACACCGCCGCCTTTCTCATGTCGGCCGGTTAGGACCGCGATGAGAAACTTCGGCAGTTCGAGTTGCCTCCTCCACCGGGATGGTTCTTTCAAAAGGCGGTAAAGCCATTCCAGGCCCAGCTTCCGGAAGGCGGCAGGAGCACGCTTGATGTTTCCGGAGAACACATCAAACGACCCGCCGACTCCCTGGTAGACGGACGGAACAAGCCTTTCCATATTGCGGATGATGAAGTTTTCCTGCGTCGGGCTGCCAAGGGCGACAAACAGAATGGCAGCGCCGGATGCATTGATCGTGTCCAGCACCTGCTGCTCATCCTTGACGTAGCCGTCGAGCGTCCCGGCGACGTTCAGTCCCGGGAACTTCGCCCGCAGCCCGGCCGCCGCCTGATCAGCGACGCCCGGCTTTGCACCGTAAAGGAAGACACCGTCTCCGGTCTCAGCCGCCCGGGCGCAAAGCTGCTCCATCATGTCCACGCCTGTGATGCGGTCGCGGATCGTCCCCTTTTTCAGCCGGGAAGCGATCAGCACGCCGACGCCATCAGGAATCTGGAAGTCCGCAGTATTCAAGATTTTGTGTAGGGCAGGGTCTTTTCTCGCTTTCATCAGCTTTTCCGGATTGATCGCGACGATAAACGACTTCTTCCCTTCCCGCTTGCGCGAGAAGATGAGGTCGAGCATCTCATCGAACCGTTCCGTATTGACCTGTACCCCGAAAAATTGTTCTTTCATTAGATTCACCCGTATGCTCGAGTCGATTACTCGTTCGTATTGTCTTTATGGTCTCCCAGCAGATAAGTCCGGAAGCCTGCTACCTTCCAAGCCGGAAGATCGATGCAGTTTTTCGTGTCATAGATGATCTTCTCGTCCATGGCATCCGCCACCTGGCCCGGCTCAAGATCCTTGAATTCCTTATGGTTCGTCAGGATGAGGACCATCGCCGCTCCTTCGGCCGCTTCTTCGATGGATTTGACTTGTGTCGGATGGCTGTCATCTTTCACGTGCGGGTCGAATGACGCGACGGTGAAGCCCTTTTCTTGCAGATTGTTAATGACATCAATCGAAGGGCTCTGGCGCATGTCGTCTACGTCGGCCTTGAAGGATAGACCGAGGACGGCGATTTTCCGCTCCGAATCCCCTACAAACTCCATTACCCGGTCAGCAACGAATTCCGGCATGCCATCATTTGTTTTACGGGAAAGATGGATGATGTTCGACTGCTCTGGTGCCAGTTCAACGAGGAACCAAGGATCGACCGCGATGCAGTGGCCTCCGACGCCGGGACCCGGCTGGTGAATGTTGACGCGCGGGTGGAAGTTTGCAAACCGGATCGCGTCCCAGATATTGACGTCCAGGTGCTCCCCGATTTTCGCCATTTCGTTGGCGAACGCGATGTTTACGTCACGGTAAGTGTTTTCCATGACCTTGACCAATTCTGCGGTGGTCGCGTCCGTTAGCTCGATCGGTCCCTTGACGAATGCTTCGTACAACTCTTTCGTCATCTCAGCGGACTTTTCATTGATGCCGCCGATGATCCGGCCGTTCTGCTCGAGTTCTTCGAAGATACGGCCAGGGATGACCCGCTCAGGAGAATGCGAGACAAAAAGCTCTTCGCCAATCTTAAAGCTGGACTTTTCGAGTTCCGGAAGCATGACATCCTCTACCGTCTTCGGTGGCACCGTTGATTCCAGGATGATCAGGTTGCCCTTCTTCAGATAAGGAACGATCGACGCTGTCGCCTTCCGTACATATTCAAGGTCAGCAGTGCGGTCTTCACGGATCGGGGACGGGACAGCTACGATAAACGCGTCCGCTTCGACGGGCTCCGTTGAAACCGTCAGCATGCCGCTGTCGATCGCCTTATCCAGACGCTCCTGCAGGCCGTTTTCTTCAATGTGAAGCTGTTTATTCGAAATCATCTCGACTGCGCGCTGGTTCACGTCCACACCGTGAACGCGTACGCCATGATTGGCGAACATGACCGCAGTCGGCAGGCCGATATAGCCGAGTCCGATGACACAAAGATTCTTCGTCATTCCAAGTCTTCCTTTCCTGATGCAAAACTGCAAATACAAGTTAAGGTCAAATCAATTTCCCCATTATAACATAAAGCATTGTCATCCGTCAGAAGGAGAAAGATTACAACAGCTATCGAGTTAACGGGTCGTTTCCAGCAGCAAGTAGGCTCCCTTCCTCATGTAAATTCCTTCACTGTCCGCAAACTTCGGATGGATTGCCAGGACATAGACCGCTCCCGGCTCCAGCGCCTGTAATGGCTCCACCCGCAGTGTGCGGGCACCAGCCTGCTTTACGTCAATTTTAACCGGGACTGCGTTACCCATTTTGATCATTTCCACACGATTGGACGTAGCAGGAGCAGAAAAGTTCATATCTTGTGTAAATGTGATGGTAAATGGCTTGGCGGGAACTTGCATTTCAAGACTTGGAAATTCATGATATCCCCTGTCCAACAATTCCTTCCTGACAAGAGCTTTATGGGCGTATTGCAATTCTTTGCCAACAGGCGTCACTTGGTCAGGCATGATTCCAAAATCTTGGATTTTCGTCCCCCCCGGCCCGGTGAAATGAGCGGTCGTCAGTTTCATCGCGCCTTCATTCGACAGTTCAAAAAAGCTTTGTATGCTGCCTTTTCCGTATGTCTTCTGCCCTACAATCACCCCGGCTTGCTGGTCCTTGACCGCTGCAGCTACTAATTCAGAGGCGGAAGCCGAATATTTATTGACGAGAACATATGGCTTGTCAGGGAACATAATCGCCGAAGGTTTCGCCTTCAGCTTCAAGCTCTCTTCCCTGTTATGCCGGACATATGCATCTGTTGCTCCACGGAACATACCGATAATGGCCTGCGCACTTTCGACGGAGCCCCCACCATTAAAGCGGAAGTCAATAATCAGATTCCTTGCGCCCATTTTACGAAGGGTTTCCCATTCACGGATAACGGCCTGCGGTGTCTCGACTTGGAATCGCTCCACCCCAATATAGGCCGTATTCCCAAAAAGAAACTGAGACGTGACATGCTTGCTGCTCAGAGAGGCGATATCCACAGGCACCTCATGAAGACTGATCCCTTGTATATGTAAGGTATTCAGATATGCCTGATACTCTTCTTTCGTCAGATACTCCGAGTAGGCATCCAGCTTACTTTCAATTTCACTTATTGTTTTCATGCTGTCCAGGTAAAGCGGAATATCTCCATAGTAATAGTTTTTCACGAAATATTTCACTTCACTAAGTACAGATGCTTGTACGGAATGCCCAGTATGGAAACTCTGCGCACCGAAGAGGACCATCATGATCATGAACACTGATGCTAATCTCTTTAACAATTCTTCCTCCTCCGTTTCACACATCCTTTTTAGGATTATACCGCACAACCAATTAAGGCGATACGGGCTATGGGGAAAAGGTTGCTTTGAATCCATTTCTATTTGATAGAAGTACAAATAACTATTGGTGCCTAATTACCAAAAATGTCGAAACCTCGATATAACTATTCGAGTTGCGACTCAGAATGTGTTATTCTATGCATTAAGAAAATGGTCATTTTTCGGGAATGGAAGGGGTGCACCATGAAGCGTCATTGGAAAAAAGCTCTCCTTGGGCTGTTTGCAGTCGTATTGGTTGTCGGGGGCTATCTGCTTTATCAGTTCCAATTCAAGGAATACGATGTAGCGGACGACGAAGTTGAAAAGATTACGGATGAGGACTATACGATCGAACTGCCTGACGGCACGAACATCGGTGGTGACAATGATGATGCAAGCGCCGATGAGGGAGATTCCGATTCCGAAGCCGGTGAAGATGCATCAGCTTCCGTTGAATCAGGCGCGGGGTCTGCATCGGGTGCTGACAGTGAAGCCACAGGTGACGGCAGTGATAAAATCGTCTCTACTGAAGGGACGCCTGGCGGTGCCGGATCGGCGGCCGTAGCAGGAGTCAGCCAGACATCTTCTGAAAATCAGGGCGCCGGCAATTCATCCGGTTCCAAATCCGGGTCAAGTGCAAGCTCCGGTTCCGGCGGAAGTGCAGGTTCGGGTTCCGCCGACAGCACACAGCCATCCGGCTCCAAACCGACAGTCGCGGCGATCAAGAACAAATATGCGCCGTCGTTTGAAAGTCTTCAGTCCCAGGCACACGGCAAGATCAATTCCCTTGTCGGCCGTGCCAAAGCCGAATACAGTGAAAAGAAAAGCAATGGTGAATCAATCAGCTACGGCTACTTCTACCAGAAGTACATGGGCGCGGCAGCTTCCCTGGAAGGACAGACCGACGCCGTGTTCAACCAGCTGATCGGCGCAGTCGAGAGCGAGCTGCAACAGAACGGCTACAGCAAGGAATACGCACAAAGTTTCCGCGACCAATACCAGGCGGAAAAAGAATCGATGCGCAGCAGCATCATCAGCTCAGCGATGAACCGCTGACCAATAAGACCGCCGGATTTCCATTCAGGAAATTCCGGCGGTCTTTTGTTTGGGCATCCTATTTCGTTTTAGTAGCAGGGCGATGAGACTCAGGGCGAGTGCCGCTCCGAATGCATCTAGCGCCACGTCACCCAGATAAGGCGTCCTGCCCCCCGTAAGCGACTGGTGATACTCGTCCAGAACTGCCGCGATGACGGTCAATACAAATGCCAACAGGTAACGGAAGCGGATCTTTGGCAGCACAGCAAAGATTGCCGCAGCCAGCGCGCCGAAAGAGGCGATATGTGCCCCTTTTCGTATGAGGAACTCGATGAAATGGTAGTAGCCCTTTGACTCAACAGAGATCGTCCGCCCCCAATACGGTACCTGGAGTGTGGAAAGGAGACCTTCAAGCGGACGGTCAGGAAGCCACTCTTTCAGTTTCGGAATCAGTGACTGCTGTTCGTACGTCTGTCCGGATGAAAGGAACAGTAAGGCAACGATCAGCAGCAGAAATAGGTATTTTTTCATAGTACCATCATAATCCAGACGGACTGGATTTAAAAGTCATTTTCTTGAGAAGTGATGCGTCCAGTAGGTTTCCCCTTCCGCATTCTTCGCGAATCCTGCTCCGATGTGGGTGTACCGCGGGTCAAGAATATTTTCACGGTGCCCCTGCGAATTCATCCAGTCGGTGACGACTTCCTTGGCGGATTGCTGATTCCAGGCGATGTTCTCCCCGATGCGGGTGAATGGGTAGTCGAACATCGCCGCCATGTCCCACACCTGGCCGTACGTCGGCGACTCGTGCTCAAAGTAATTGTTCTCTGCCATGTCCTCCGATTTCAGTTGGGCCATCATGGACAATGCGGGGTCGGCGGTGAGCGGTGCAATACCTCGAGCCTCGCGCTCCGCGTTGACCAGGTCGATCGTCTGCTGGCTGATTTCCTCCTGAGGGCTAGGCGGATTCGGTGATGCATCCGTCAGGTCGACATACTGTTCACTTTCCTTGTCATAGACGATTTCTCCGGCATCGCGCTTCCGGTCAAACTCCAATGCACGGCTCGCAAACACGGCAAACTGGGCGCGGCTCACCTTACCATTCGGTTCAAAGCGACTGTTTGCACGGCCCGTCGTGATTCCGAGTTCCGCAATGGTCGTGATGTACGTATGGAATTCCCCGGAAGGCGTATCGGCGAAGAATGACAGGTCATTGTCATCGGTAATGATGTCGAATGATTCTACAATGATTTTCGCCATCTGGGCACGGGACAGGTTTTCTTCCGGCCGGAAACTCTCCGCATTCCGGAATACGCCGCTGTGCGTCAGGTCACGGATGTAGCCGTAAGCCCAGTGGTTCGGTGTGGCGTCAGTGAATTGAGTGCGGAAGCCCTGCGGTGCCTGCTGTGGATTTGTGAGTTCGTGAAGCACTTTGGCGCTTTGCGCACGGGTAAGCAGGTTGTTCGGGTAGAACCGCCCTTCCGGATAGCCCTTCAGCGCACCGAGCTGGGTCAGTTCCTGGATTTCTTCGGCGGCCCAGAATGACGGCCCGACATCTGTAAAACTCTTTGTAGCTGCGGATGCGGCGGATGGAACCGTGAAGGCAAGCAGGATGGCGGCAAGAAATCTCTTCAGCATATGGAAGCCCCTTTCCAGGTATCTTTCTATGAAAATACCCTGTCCGGGGAGTTTTAAAGGTTTTATGAGCAGGAAAAAAGGACCCTTTTCGAAGGTCCTTGGTTGATCACAGTTGCGGCGGATCCGGGACGATGGTGCGGGTGTCCCCGCGCAGCTTCCGGACGAACGTGCCGAGCCGCTCCATCCCCTTTTCCAGCTGATCCATGCTGGCGGCATAGGAAATCCGGATATGGCCTTCCCCGTACATCGTAAAAGCACTGCCGTGGACGACTGCGACCCCCTCCTCTTCAAGCGCCCTTATGGCAAAGTCCTGTGAGGTGATCGGAAATTCCTCGATCGAAGGGAACGCATAGAACGCACCGGTCGGGCGGACAATCGGGAGATTCATCTCTTTTAGGGCAGTCATAAGGAATTGTCTCCGCTGGATGTATGCACGGTTCATCTTGTCCGTTGCCTCGGAGGACCCTGTGTACGCCGCAATGGCCGCGTATTGTGATGGCGTCGGTGCGCAGATCGCATTGTAGGCGTGGATCTTGACGATATGCTTCATCACTGCGGCAGGACCGAACAGCACTCCGATCCGCCATCCAGTCATGGAATGGGACTTGGAGAGGCCGTGGATCAGGAAAAGCCGGTCCCGGAGCGCCGGATAAGAACCGAACGATTGATGCGCTGCGTCAAACGTATTTTCGCTGTAGATGTCGTCGGACAGGATATAGACCTCGTATTTGGCGAGAACCTCGGCAAGCCGGTCCATCTCCGCTTTCGGGATGGCGACACCGGTCGGATTCGATGGATTATTAAAGATCACGACCTTCGTCCTGGGAGTGATCAGTTTTTCAAGGGCGGCTGCGTCCGGGACAAAACGCGTCCTCCGGGTATCCAGATAAACCGGAGTTGCGCCTGCCAGCCGGATCAGTGGCTCGTACCCCGCGTAGATCGGCACGGGGATGATGGCTTCATCCCCCGGCTCAAGGATCGTCCGCAATACCGCATCCATCGACCCGCTCCCGCCCGCAGTGATCACGGTCTCAGTCGCCGGATTGTAACTGAATCCATACTTCTTGCCGTAGTAGGCGGACGCCGCTTCCCTAAGCTCCGGCAACCCCGCATTCATCGAATACCCCGTCGCCCGCTCCCCGATCGCCCGCCTCGCTGCCTCCTTCACCTCATCCGGCGGCGGAAAATCCGGTTGTCCTACCGTCAGATTCACCGCCCCCGGATGCGCCGGCAGCCGGTTCGACATCTGCCTGATCCCCGACAGCGGCGTCTTCTTCACCAGCGGATTGATCCTGAGTGCCATAGTGATCATCCTTTCTTTATCAGTCAGTTTATGAGTAGAAGTGATCGAAGAGACTGTTCTGATAGGGGAACGTAGACGATTTTTATTGAGACGTTGATTATCTTTTGTGAAACGTTGATTATGTTTGATGAGACGTTGACGATCTTCATTGAGACGTTGATTATCTAACTTTCCGCCCACTCTAACCGCCCGCTCCCCAGCTTTCGGTAAACCGTCCCGGGCGGTTCGCCCAGCTTAGTCAGAGACAGCGATTTCAAAATCCTTGTAGCCTGCGCACGGTGTCCGATCATGAGGAACTCTCTGCATTGCTTGTTCGTGATCTCCGGTCCTATCAGGATTAGGCGGTCTTCAACCGACTGGCGCACCGCTTCTCTTCCCGGTAATTTGCACTTCCTGCAATACCACCCCCGCCCCTGATAAGCTTGGATTCGCTGGTTGCATCCTAGACACAGCACTCCTCGGCGGAACATGAGTGGATTGAGATTCATCTCCGTGCACAGCGGCTGTTCATCAGCGCTCATTGCTCGGATGCCGATGAGCCCAAAAAGCTGATGAGCCGCAGTTTCCGATAGTGTCAGATCAGCAGTTTGAAGTCTTCTAAAATAACGTGCGAGCTGCTTACGGTATATAAGCGGCAAGGTTTCGGGCCGCTTTTTAATGACAGTGTTCTGATTCGACAAGACGATGGCGCCATGGACCGGCAAAGTGATCCGATGAATGGCCAGAAACTGATTCAACCCGCTGATCTGCCTATCCAGCTGATGGACATAGCAATCGAACTCGTCAATCTCGCCATTTTCCCGGATTCGGACGGTCTTCCCTTCCTCTTCATTGAAACTCAAAGTACCCGCGATATTCTTCACTTCCAGAATCAGAGCAAACGATGGAGTGAGGATCAGGACATCGATTTCGATCCGGTAGCCTTTCCTGATGAGCAGTGACACATTTCTGAAAACACGTGAGCCCTCTGGGAAAACAATTTCAGTCAGCGTCTGCTCCACCGCTTCCTCCCCTGCCCGGCCTGCCTTTTTCCGGTATAAGACCGACTCAATGTCGGCCAGTGCCTGCTTTCTCTCCCATTCGAACTCTCCGGCACCATTCGCGATGCCCAAGATCGCCTCAACTGTCGGCACTTCGGGCAGGCCGTTGTCCACTGTTTCCGCAGACTGAAGACGGACGGCAGCTCGCTCCAGGCGATGAATCTCCCAATCAGTCGTATTCATTTGCGACTCCTCTCCGGCCGGAGGGGGATCGCAAATAAAAAGCGTCGGGCTTCGTTTCCTTTACCATAGGCGAAGGAAAGCCGTGACGCAATAGTTGAATTTTTAATTTTCAATCATATTTCTTGGGATAATCAACGTTTCAATGAAGATCGTCAATGTTTCATTAAACATAATCAACGTTTCATAAAAGATAGTCAACGTCTCAATGAACTTTGTCAACGTCTCATAATAGATAATCAACGTCTCACACGACACCATCAACATTCCGCTCCCCCGCCCCTTTCCGGGTACGGCGCATTTTCCACAGGTCTTCTGCTGCGCCTGATCCGAAGAGGACACCGGTGACAATCAGTATAAGGCCGAGGAAATGACGGATGGTGATAACTTCACCGAGGAACAGCGCTGATCCGAGAAGTGCGACGAGTGTGTTCAGGTTCATAAATATCGCTGCTTTTGTCGGGCCGGCCTGTCCGACGGAATAGTTATAAAGCAGGTGGCTGATGGCGGTGCCAAATAACGCACTCAGTCCAAAGATCAGCCAGAACGTCGGCGGGACTTGGCCGAACGCGGCAAGTTCTCCCGGTTCGGTGAACAAGCTGATGACGAATAAAGTGGAGCCACCGATCAGAAGCATGTAGGCGGTCAGCAGCCGAGGGTCGAGTGTCGCAGCTGCTTTCGACACAATCAGGAAGCTCAGCACCTGAGTGGCGATGGACAGGAAGATGAATACATCGCCCTGAGAAATGCCAGACATCCCCCCTCCCGCAAGAACGACGGAGCTGACACCGATAAGTCCAAGCAGGACGCCTAGCCACTGCAGCTTCGACGGGAACACGCGGATCAGCAGCGAGGAAAACACTGCGGTCAGGAACGGACCGGTGCCGAGGATGAGGGCGGCATTGGTGCCAGAGGTCATCGTAAGCCCAGCGTTTAGGAAATAGTGGTGTGCAACGACATTCAGCAACATGCCCGGGATGATATAAATCCATTCTGAACGGCGCGGAAGCCGGATGATTTTCATGGCCGACAGGATGATGAAGACGGCTACCCCCGCGGTGGAGATCCGGAGGGATGTCATCGTGACGGGCCCTACAAACTCAAGCAGATACTTCAGCATCGGGAGGTTCAGCCCCCACATGAACATCACGAGGGTCAGCATCACATAAATCTTCCACATGGACCGGTCTTCCTTTCCTCAGCCTGCAAGGCATGATCTTTCATAGCTGTAAGTATAGCAGACCGGGAAGAAGCCGCCGCACAAAAAAGCCCGCCAAGACGGCAGGCCATTTACCCGATGATGCCAAGGCAGTGCTGATAAAGCTTGGCTGTGACGAGGCAGTCGCCGACGGCATCGTGTGCGTCGTGCTCCAGCTTCAGATATTTGCTCAGTGTCGTCAGCTTGTGATCAGGTGTTTCGGTGATGACTTTACGTGACAGTTGCACTGTATCAATAACCGTGTATTCCGGGATCTGGATGCCGTGCAAGTCTTCTATGGCATAAAGGAACCCCATATCAAATGCGGCATTATGTGCGACAAGCGGAAGATCTCCGATAAAGTCGATCAGTCCACCGATGACATCATCGATCACCGGAGCATTCTTCACGGATTCATTTGTGATGCCGGTCAGCTGGGTGATTCTCGGTGAGATATGGCGCTTCGGATTGACGAGTGTCTCAAATGTGCCGGTTTTCTCGTGGTCCTTGTACTTGACCGCCCCGATCTGGATGATCTGGTCAGCGCCTGAACGGAATCCGGTTGTTTCAAAATCCAGGACTACATAGCTTGCGGCTTTCCTCACAGAAGTCTTGTATCGTCTCGGCCGCCTCGGCGGCCGTGCCTGTTTGCGTTGCTGACGGATTTTCTCTTCCAGCAGAGTTTCCACTTCCCGCCTCGGGTTTACCATAGGTATCCACCGCCTTCTGTCTAGTACTCTTCTATTTCCGTTTCCGTGGTAATGTAATCATATTGTAATATTTATTTTCCCAAGAAGAAACCGTTCCGGCTGATTTACCCGGAACGGTTCTTGGTTTTTTTTATCTTTTTGCCGTGAAAGTGCCCGGGCCATCCGCCTTGAATGTTCCGATGTCGCCTTTCACTTTCAGTTTGTACGTTTTGCCGCTGTCACTATCGCTGACAGTCAGTTTGTTCGTCTTCTGGATGCCGCTCAAGTCAACCGGTATGGAGACATCAACCTTCTGTTTGCCGGTGTCGATGTTGTTGCCTTCTGCATCAACAAAGTGGACCGAGTACACTTCAGAGATGGCATTCTCCTCAGCCGAATCTTCCTTGCCGAGTGCGACCGTGACATCGCCTGCAGCCGAAAGCTGGCTGACCGTTTTCTTGTCAAAGACGAAACCGGCATCGCCACTTTGTACAGTCAGGCCTTTTTTAGCGTCGGCGATCTGACTGATTTGAGCCGCAGTCAGTGCCACTTCCGCTGCCCCTTCAAATTCAGGGACGTTTACAACCACTTCATTGGAAGATTTGTTTTCGAGCTGTTCTTCGAGTTCATTGTCCGGAACCGTGATCACCGGCTCCTCTTCTTCAGGTGCTGTGTAAATTACCGTGGATGCCGAATTGCCGGCCGCATCTTCTACGATGAGGCGCGCTGCTTGTCCCGCTCCAAGCTTTTCGCCAAGGTCTACCAAGAAGCTGCCGTCTTGTCCCAGTGTGACCGCTTCTGTCGCAACGACTTCCTCGCCGGATACAACTTGAACTTTAGCGTTCAATTTCGAATTCAAATCATAGTCCAGACCATAAGGTACAAGGACATTCTTGTAGTCGACGTACTTGTCGACTACCCGGCCGGTGACAATCGGGCCATCCGCAGAGGATTCCACAACAGGTTCAGTGGACTTCACGAAAACCGGTCCGACGTAGTCACTGACAACCGGAGGAATGCCGGATGCCGTCAGGCCGGTAAGATCGATTGTGTATACACCTTCAGGGATAGCAGCCTGCTCTTCGCCGTCCCATGGCATATAGGTGCCGCCGATATTCAGGGTATAAGCGCCGGCCGGAAGCGAGCTCCCAGCATGGAGATAGCCGATATAACCATCGCCATAAGGACCGCCTTCAGGGTCCTGGATATCCCAGAGTTCAATATAGTTGGTGCCGAGGTCACCCGTGATCTTGAACGACAGCAACGCCGAGTCGTTCACACCGTCCCCGTTAAACGACAGGTCTGTGCCCGAAATGTCCATGTACTCGATGGCTGTCGCGCTGTCAGGTCCGAACGAGGCAGCGAACGGCAGCGAGAGTTCGGCTTCCGGACCGGTGATGTGGACATAACCGAGCAGCTCGTCGCCCGCTTCTGCCTCTGCCTGAGGTGCAGTCAGCGTGACCGTAAGTTCTTCCTCGCCGTTAAGCGTGAAATTCGACTTGTCCACGGTGACTGCCGCATCGCCGAACGCTTTCGTCGTCTGGACAGTGACGGTGTAGTTGCCTCCCGCTCCTGCCACATCTTTCACTTTGACGGTCTTTGAAACTTCCACATCTGCTTCGGCAACCTGCTGGAGTTTGCCGAATGTGATGGTTCCTTTGATGTTGTCGACGATCGTGCCCTGTCCGTCCGCATCTGCCTTGTCATAGGAATAGGCGAGCGCTTCAGGGAAGGCTGCTTCATAAGGCTGGACGCGTCCTGCCCCCTGGGAGAACACATCATATGCCTTCGTGTCGAGAAGCTTTGCCGTGTTGGATAGTGACACTTTCACATCGAACGGTGTCCATCCGGGGTTCGCCTGCTGGACAAGTGCCGCAATTCCCGCAATGTGAGGCGTCGCCATCGACGTGCCTGTCTTGCGTGCGTATGCCTGGCTGTAGTCGGCATCCGGTACATCCGTCTTGTAGGCCGGGATGGCCGACATGATGTTCGTGCCTGGTGCTGTTACGTCCGGCTTGATGTCGAAGTCCGGTGTCGACGGTCCGCGTGAGCTCGAGTCGTTTACCTGATCGCCCTCTGACATTTGTGTCAGGACGTTGCCGAAAGTAACCGTGCCTTCTCCATTTCCGATCGCCGAGCGGAAGGCTTCTCCGTCCGTCTGGCTCATGTCGAAGGTCGGGATGTATTCGAAGTCGCTGCCGAGATACGTCCCGGAAGCATCAGGCGCATTCGTGCCGCCTGCGAAGTTGTGGATCAGGACTGCAGCAGCCCCGTGCTTTTTCGCCGCTGCAATCTTGTCCACGAACGGGATATCACCGCGCGAGACAAGTGCCACTTTGCCGTTTACATCAAGGCCGGTATAACTGGCATCCGACCCGGTTCCAGGGATGGCGACAACTGCGAATTCACCTTCAAGCTGTGATGCCGTATCAGCGCCGAAAGTGGTTGCCATAAGATTCATAGGTACCTCGGCATGATATTCTCCTGCGGACATGCGGACATCAGCAGAAACTGTTTCTTCCGGCTTTGTCGTATTGCCGACCGCTATGCCGAGTGTTGCGGTGGCCGGTGTGCCCATCGTGCCCCGGTTCGGTCCGGAGTTCCCGGTCGCGACAACCGCGATCGTGCCCTGCAGCATCGCGTTGTTGATGGCAAATGAATCTGCGGAGATGGATGTGTTGCCTCCGCCGCCAAGGGAAAGGTTAATGACATCCATGCCGTCCTCGACCGATTGCTCAATCGCCGCGATGATCCAGGACGTTGCACCGCTGCCGTACGCGCCGAGGACGCGGTAGGCATGAAGCTCGACATCCGGCGCGATGCCCTTGATGCCGTATTCGTTGTTTCCGGCAGCCGCAATAGTGCCGGCCACGTGCGTGCCGTGTGACGTGTAGAACGAACTGCCCTGCGCGTTGAATTCCGGCTTGTGATTCGGCCGGTCAAGCGGCGTGGTCTCCATCGGGTCGCGCTTGTCGCGCGGACGTGCGTAGTCCGAGGAATCCGGCACGAAGTTCCATCCGCCTGCGTAATTTTCACTGAAATCCGGATGGTGATAGTCGATTCCTGTATCAAGAACCCCTACTTTGATTCCCTCTCCGGTGAGTCTCTCATTCCACAGGCGTTCAATTCCGAGGAAAGTGTTCGTGGAATCCATTTGGATATCCGCCTTACCGTCCTTGGACGGCACTTCCATCGCTTCGCGGACAACATCCGGTTCCACGACTTTGACTCCCGGAACATCGAGCAGCTTCTCGAGGTCGTCAGCCTTGACGGTCGCCGCAAATCCGTTCAGCACCGTTTCATAGGCGTAGCCTTCTTTGACAAGCAGCTTGGCAGCATTCATCGTCTTCTTGGCATGCTGCTGTTCCGCTTTGATGGCGTGAACCTGCTTGGCCCGTTCGGATGCCTGGTACGGAAGTTTCTTCAGCTTTTTCTTGCCTTCCGCAACTGCAATCGGTTCTTCAGATAACTGAATGATGACATTCACCTCTTGCTGTCCTTCCAGCTCCCGCAAATCAGGATGCAGCTGAGGCAGGCCGTTCCTTGCACTGTCCTGCATTGCGATGGCCATTTTCTGTTGCATGACCGCATCGCTCTGACCTGTTGCAGGCTTCTGTAATTCAGCAAATGCGCCTGTCGGCAAGATCAGCGACAGGACCATCAGCAAAATCATGAAAATTATGGGCCTGCGTCTTTTTGTCCCCTCCAAAATCTCTCCCCCTATCCAAAATGTTCATACTATGTGGAACATTTTTAATATAGCATAGGAGTTTAAAGGAAAATAAGAGATTTTTCATGCCGGACTTTCGGACTATTCCATGCCTTTTACCGGCTCTATGGCACATCTGAACCAAGACGCTCTTTATTTATTTCGGGACACAAAAAATAAACCTTTGGACCCTTTTTCCGGCACGGGTCCAAAGGTTTACTTTTTTAGTTTGGGCTGCTTCAGTGTGACATCCAATGTCCCGTCCTCCTGCAGCTGTGCAAAAAAGACTTGATCTGAACGTGACACCCCGTGTTTGCTGATTTCCTCAAGAAGCCATTCTTCGTTTAAGCCGTATAACTTGAGATTTTTCCGGTTGACCCTTCCGTCCGCGATGATTTCCGAGGGCATGTATTGGGGAGGGCCTCCTCCTACTTTAATGTCCTTTTTGGTGGCAGGAAGCTTGTCGACTTTCTGAAGAACGCTCAGTGCACCGTTTGTTTCCAGGACAGCATACTGAACGTCTTTAGTGGAAAATACCCCGGCTTCCCGAAGCATCATGTTCAAATCATCCAAGTGCAGCTGGACGGATTTCATCGCATGTTCATCAACACGTCCTTCCCTGATCAGAATGGTTGGCTGGTTATCGAGAAATGCCCTGCTGCTGCCCCATTTCAGGGTGATGAAGCTTAGCATCACCGTCAGCAGTGTCCAGGTGACAAGCGAGACCAATCCGTTCCAGAATGGCGTTTCGCTTTCCCCGGCAATGTTTCCTGCAATCGATCCGATCGTAATTCCCGTAATGTAATGGAAAAATGTCAGCTGGCTCATCTGCTTTTTCCCAAGAAGCCTTGTCAGAAGCAGCAGAACCGCAAATGCCATCGTTGATCGGGTGACCATCTCCCAAAAATGGACACTGTCCCACCCTTCTCCCCATCCATCAAACATGCAGACGCACCCTTTCCCTGTTATCTTCCTCCCATTCTGCCGTTCTTTTATTGGTTTTATTCCATTAAAAAGACCACTGCACCAATGTGCAGCGGTCTGTCCCGTCTGTACCGATTATAGAGGGTCGTTGAACCGGTTGCGGTCTGCCGGATTGACCGAGTCATCCAGCCGGTCAGTAGTGGCAGCTGATTCGTCGATCCGTGTACGGCCCGTTGTAAATGTTGTCTCATCTCTAAGTGTGCTTCCCGTCGTGAAGCCCGTGTCTTCGACGCTGGCATTACGGTCAACGAGGACAAGAATCTTGCCTTCGTTAAAATACGTCTCGTAGCGCTCTGCCTCGTCTTCCGGTACGCCCATGCCGATCAGAGCACCGGCAAGGCCCCCGACTCCCGCACCTGCAGCCGCTCCGGTGAGTCCGGCAACTACAGGACCAGCAGCAACGATCGGCCCGATACCCGGAATCGCCAATGCTCCAAGGCCGGCAAGCACACCGCCGAGTCCGCCCAATACGCCGCCGGTCGCAGCGCCGGTTGCAGCACCTTCGGCAGCCTGTGTGCCGGTCTCTTCTTCAATCGCTTCCACATCATCATTGTTTTTGGATATAACGGAAATGTCTTCTGAAGTGTAACCCTGGCGTTTCAGATCCTCGATTGCATCAATCGCTTCCTGTTCGTTGTTGTAATAACCTACTACTCTACGTTCAGTCATTTTCCTAACGCCTCCTTTAGCAGTCTAGTTTGAGGTTACCCGCTCAACAGAGGGATAAACAAAAAGAGCCGCCCGCTAACGCGGACGGCGTTTGGTTAAATTCGATTATCTGAACAGAATATAACGCGTGTAATCGCGCCAGTCATGCGCTTTCCATTCTTCCTTGGACGGCCATTCAAATGGCATCGGAAGAATGGTCGCAGGCGGCGAGATATTCCGGTCGTAGATCGGTCCTGTGATCACAAAGTCACCCGCATACAGGTTGTCCGTGATGACGCTTTGTCCCTTCCAGTCAAACGGAGTGATGACCGGTACACTGACTGCATACCCATCTCCGTCGATGACAGTGACGATCGCTTCGTCCCTGTACTTGCCGGTAAGGGCATCCGTCTTCACCGCGACGGCATCGAATGCCTCTTGAGTGTAAACGACTGCGTTGACATTGTTCGCGAACGGCAGCGTACTGACATCTTCATTCGGTAGGACCCTCACCTCATAGTAGGCAAGCGGATTGCTGACATCCCGGTTGTCGAGGCTACGGTAGGTATCGAGCCACTTCGACTCCGGTGCCTCTACTTCCGCAATTGAATACACACTGCCTTCAATCGCAGCATCCAGGCCTGGAGCCTGAATGAACACGCGGTCCCCTTGCTGGATGTCCTGCCACTCCTCGCCGGACGCATACGTCAGAATCGTCCGTTCGGAAGAATATACATCAACTGCCAGCTGCTCACCCTGCCGGTGGACTTGGGCCACAGTGCCTTCGACCGGGCTGAGCAGAGAAGGGGATTCCCCGCTTTGCTCCAACTGGGCCTCGACGACCGTCAGCTGGCGTCTGATGTCCGCAAGCTGATTTTCTACAGCGGTGATGGCATGTGCGTAAGCACCTTCCTGTGGTACATCGACATTGACATCGACGCTCAGGTCGACGATCGGGCTGTCGTTGTCAACAGAACTTCCACTGTTTCCGAATCGTTCGTTCGTGTTGGAGTTGGATCGCGAGCCCGACTGTGAAGAACGGCGTTCCCGCTCCAGCTGGCTCAGTGTGGACTCAAGTTCCCGCTCCTGGGCCTGAAGCGCATTCTGTTCGGACTGCCACACAGAACGCTGGCCTTCCATTCGGCCGGCATCCAGTTTCGCGATCGGCTGCCCTGCCGTGACCTGCTCCCCCTCCTGGACGAGCCATTCCTCGACAGTCGCCTCTTTGTCGACATAAGCGGTATAGACCATATCCGGAACAACGAACGCTTCCTTGGCCAGTTTCTCGGCGTAGTCGGCAGCGACCATGCGCTCCGTTTCAGGCGCATAGACATATTTCGGGATCAGGCTCTTCTGCCCGTATAGCAGCATGAGGTTTGTTGCGATAAAAGCGGTGACGGCTACCGCCACGGCGATATTCCCAAGCTTATTCAACCGTCCCACCTCCTCCGAAAAGCTCCGTGAACAGCCTCTCCGCAGGAATCATGCCGTAAAGCGAGACTGCAAGCGCCATCAGCACCTGGAGGCCAAGCAAAATCCACAACAGGCTCCGGCCGGCTTCAGGCAGCAGCTGGCGGATAAACCGGAACTGGTAAGCCACGACAAGCGCGGTCCCGACACTGAGCTGGTTCAGAAAGAAGATCAGGAACGGATACGTCAGGAATGTCGATGCAAGCGGCCCGAATGACAGCGGTGAAACCGGCGTCGCAGCCCCGCTGATCAGGAATATCGCAAAAATGACCGCTTTCTCGAGAAGCAGGATCGCTGTCACAAACAGTTGCAGGACGACGAGCTTCCGGTATTCGACATTTGTCAGCTTATGTAGGATGAACGCGACGCCATACACATGGAACGCCGTATAAAGGACGGACAGCAGAATGGCAGCTAAAAGCGTGAGGATCCGCCTGAGGGCGAACGTTTCTTCGCCGCCTGTCACGGCGATCGGCGTGAGTCCGCGCGTCCCGATGCCCCACATGTCCATCAGGGCGTACAGGACGGCAGCAGACAGGAATAATCCGGCGACCCGCCAGCGGAAGCCTTTCATTGCGCTCCCTTCCATCCGGTCTGTCAGTTCCCGCTGATTCAGCAGGAAGCGCCAGAATTTGAAATCAAAGAACATACATCCATATCCCTTCAAGCCCGATAGGTTAATAGGTTACACCCCTCAACTTTACCAAAATAAAGTCGTTTTGTAACCATCCAAACGACACAGGACCAGGGGATTATTCAACAAAAAGCGGGTTTAGCCGTCAGGAATCGGGGTATGGGAGGCAGGGTCATTGTTGAAAACGAAAATGAACTGAAGTGAAGTGAAGTGAAACGGTGACATATCTTCCAGTCACCTTGCCATTATTCAATGAAACGTTATTAAATTCCCGTTTCTGTCCCTAAACGTCAAGAACCCGCCGGTTCCTCCAGCAGGTTCTTTAGTATTTAGATTTTATGAAGTTCCGTTCAATTGTCCGGTCAGATGGTGGAAGAGGTCCCGGTCGCCTTGTTCAAGTGCGCGGTCGATCAGGTTAAGCAGGTTCATCCGTTCAAGTTCCAGGATCACATTTTCCGCTTCACCGGGTTCGAGCAGCAGCGGGTCATTTTCCATAATGTCCGCCCCCTGCAGGATTTCTTTGAGGTGGGTATGGATGTCCGATATAAGCAGTAACTGATAAAGCGGGAGGCGGATGAAGCGGCTGCCTTTCTGGAAGACGAAAATGTCGCCGAGGTTTTCAACTTGAAGGCTTTGGAGGTTGATGTGGATCTCCTTCCCCTCCGACGGAATAAAGTGGAAGAGTTCTTCACCTTTCTTGATCGTGAAGTACTGATATTCAAAGACAAGCTTCACCTTCGCCTGTTCCTGCGTAACGTAAAATGGCTTCATTCTTTGGATGTGCAGCATGGGGCTCCCTCCTTTTCTAAATATTCCGTTATCAACAGTTTACCATAATTATATGAAAGCGCATACAAAATAATCCGGGCTTGATGCCCGGGACCTTTTTATTCGCTGCGGTCGGAAGGGTTTTCTTCCTTTTTCCGTGATCCCCATTGCCGGCCATGAAGGACCCGAAGTCCCGGACCCAACTTCATTAACCAACCAAGATGTGGCTTGTCAACTGGAGGCTTGGGAAAGACGAGCAATCAGAAGAGGCTGCACGGACTTGACGATGCCCCACAATCAACACTTTGGTGATTGTGGTCGGCCTCAGTAAAGAATTGAACCCGATCGGTCAGTCTTGGCCGAAAACGGCAGCCCCTCCATTTACGATTGATTTACGGCATCGTATAATGGAGGGACAGCCTTTTTTAGTTTGAGGGCTTTTTCCGGCGGTCGACATTGCCGGCCAGTAAGGAAAACAGCCCTATAGAAAGCGGTGTTTTAAATGATGGACCAGCTCACGGAAGTCGCTGATATATATAGAACGGAAATCATTGAAGCAATGGAACAGCAGAAAAAGCTGCCGGTCACCCATGATGTGAGGGAACGAAGGTTCCGCCAGGCTGCGATGATGGTGCGCAATGACTGGCTTCGCCTTCTCCAATCCGATCAGACAGGAATCGTCCGGTTCTCATTTCCCGGATTTCCTCAGCCGGAAGCGGAGATCCGCCTTTATAACCCCCGTGCCGCATGCAGCGTCCACGGCGATAAGGGCTGCGAGCATACGACAGCCGCCTACTTCGCCCTATACCAGCGCTTTGCTTCCCTGTCGGACTGGCTGGCGGAATGGCGTCATTCTGCCACCCAGTCAGCCGCTCCGTCACGGGCAGCGGAAAAGACGCCTGAAGCATGGCGAGAAGTATTCGGGCAGCTGACCGGCACCTTTCCTTCGATCGGTGAGAATGTTCCCTTCCATATGATTTCATCCGCCGTCACCCTTTACCGGCAGCAGGTGCGCGAGGCGGAACCGCTGGAACAGGAATGGAAACCGATGTTCCGGCTGTATGCAGGACTTTTCGGACTCAGTGCCATAACGGCGGGTGCACCGGCAGGCGGTTTCTCGATCGGCTATGACCGGTGGCAGTACGGCCGTCTGCTAGATTCCCTCACCGACGGCATCAGGGAAGAGTTAAAGCTTCTCTCCACCTCCCGCAGGCTGTTTGCTGCAGATCCTTTTTATCAGGATCTGGAGGATTTCATCCGGACACTGGTTTTGTCCGCAGAAAACGTCCAGGGCAGATGGCTGTCCGTTTACCGGGAGATGTGGGAATCCCTTTTCAACAGTGCGCCTGCGCGTCAGCGTGAACTGGAAACGCTCCGGCAGATGAAGGACGGCGATAAAGAGCCGCCAGCCCTCCGGCTGATGACCGCCTATCTGGAAATGCTGTCGGGCGAAACTGCCACAGAGCTGGATGCACCGCTCACAGACAACTCTCTGCCTCTCTTCCCTTCCTACCTCGATCTGGCATCCACACTTGCGGAAAACGGACATCCTGATGAGGCGCGGAATCTCCTCATGTCGCTTGTACCGCAGATCGGCAACTATATGGAATCCGTCTCGTTCCTCGACCAGCGCACGGCCGCCGGAAGACTGGCTGACCTGTGCCGGGATACCGAGGTTCCCGATGAGACTGCTGCCGACATCCTGTTCCGCTGCGGAAGCGCCGCAGAGGCCGAGTATGCGGAGTTCCTACTTAGCCGCGGTCATTACAGGGAATGGGCGGCATACCATCATCTGAACCGTTCCAGCCTTGAGCGGATCGAACGGACCGGACTAAAGACGATGATCGATGAAGCACCCATGGAAGCGGTGTTTCTCTTGAATGTCCATGTGGAGGAGCAAATTGCACAAAAAAGCCGCCAGAACTACCGCGAGGCCGTTCGGATCATGAAGAAGATGAAGCGCGCCGCCAAAAAGGCGGGCCGCACTGAGTGGTGGACGGGCTATGTCGACGCTCTCAGGCGCCGGCACCAACGGCTCCGTGCGCTCATGGAAGAACTCGAGAAAGGAGGGCTGCTGTCATGAAGCCCCTAACTTTAAACCGGGAGATAAGCTTGAAGGTCAGTGAATCGCCCGATGGCCGCTTTCTGTTTGCCGGTTTTGATCCGTCGGGTGACTTTATCGGAAGCCGTCCGCTGAAAGAGCTGCTTTTCTTTAGCCACACCCGCTCCTATATGGGCCTTCTCATCGAGGACAAAGATGGTGCTGTCAGGGCGGGCAGCCGCGAGATCGTGGAATCGTTCGGCGATCCGCATCCGTTTGTCCGCTATGTCGGCAGGTCCGAAGAAGATGAACAGTGGATCAGTACCTTTAAAGAAGCAGCATCCATCTATGGCGAACCCGGCCTACCCCGGATACTCGGTGCCCCCGGCGGTTCGCTTCAGGTCGCCGAACAAGTATCGGAGGGAGCAGCACGCCTTCTGGGCCAGGTATTCGAGGAAATCCTGGAAGAAGGCGGCATCGGGCAGGACCGGCTGGATGACGTCATCCGCTTCCGCCGTCTGGAAGCTTCGGAAACACCTGATGCGCCCCTCCCCTTCCGAATGGCCCTCCGTCTGTCGGAACCTGTGGAAGACGACGGGCTGTGGATGCTGGAGAGCACCCTTGTGAATCCGAAGACCGGATCACACTGGACACCTGCCATAAGCAAATCGGCACAGCCGCCTTCCGAATCTTTACCGAAAAAGTGGAAGCCCTATGCCGGGTCCGTCGCACGGATGCAGTCCAGAATCCGCACTGTCCTCTCCGGTGACTACAGTTCCGATAACACTACCTTTATCGCCCTGCCGCTTGAGGACCACGAAGTCCGGAGTTTCCTGAAAGACGATCTTCCCCTTTTGCAGGCACTTGATATCGACGTCATCCTGCCCGGCTGGCTCCGGGAAGCCGCAGAACGCCGTGTGCGTGTCCGGGCGTCTGCCTCTGCCGGTTCATCCGGCAATGCCCGCCTCGAGGACGCGCTCAGTTTCAATTGGTCGTTTTCGCTCGGAGGGTCCGAAATACCAGCCGAACGCTTCCAGCGGCTTGTCCAGGAAAAGCGGGAATTCATCCGCTCCGGCGATGAATGGTTCCGGCTGGATGCTGCCTGGCTTGCCCGCATCCGTGAAATGATGGAGACGGCCGAGAAAAGCGGCTGGACCGTCAAGGACCTCCTTTTCAGGGATCTTGAAGAAGAGTTGGGTGCAGTCAGCTCCCGGCCTGACGACGAAGAGCAAGACGACCCGCTGTTTGATTTCCTCCTGCAGCATTCATTGAAAGATGCCGTCGAGCGCATCCGCAGCAAAGAAGGCATTCCGGAAACACCGGTGCCGGATCGGCTGCATGCGGAACTCAGGCCTTATCAGCAAAAAGGATTCGACTGGCTTGTCTTTATGCGGGAACACGGATTTGGGGCGGTGCTTGCGGACGACATGGGACTCGGAAAGACGGTCCAGCTGATCGCCACCCTGCTCCATGCACGGGAGTCCGGCCTCGCCGAATCCCCGTCCCTGATCATCTGCCCGACGTCGGTCATCGGCAACTGGCAAAAGGAGCTCCAGAGATTCGCCCCTGACCACCCTGTACTTGTCCATTACGGCCCAGGGCGCCTTCGGGACGATGGATTGGAAGATGCATTGGCCTCGCTCGGAAACGGGCTTGTGCTGACCACTTACGGTACGTTCATGCAAGATCATGAGGAATTGACGGCAAAAGAATGGGACGCTGTGGCGCTCGACGAAGCCCAGAACATCAAAAACATGCAGACGAAGCAATCCAGGGCAGTCCGGAAACTGCGTGGCCGTCACCACATCGCACTGACCGGCACACCGATTGAAAATCGGCTTGCCGAATTGTGGGCGATCTTTGACTTTATCCACCGCGGCTATTTGGGGCGCTTCGCGGAGTTCCAGGAGGAGTTTATCGGGCCGATTGAGCGCGACGGTTCCGAAAAGCAGATGCAGCGGCTGCGCGCGAAGATTTCTCCGTTCCTCCTCCGCCGGACCAAATCGGACCCGGCACTGAAGCTTAACCTTCCCGATAAGCTCGAGGAAAACGAGTTCGTGCCGCTCACCGAGGAACAGGCTGCGCTTTACGAAGGCTATATCAGTGAAACGAAAGCAAGCCTCTTGGAGGCGGAAGGATTCCGCAGGCGCGGCATCATCCTGAAGATGCTCAGCCGGCTTAAGCAGCTCTGTAACCATCCGGCTCTGTTCCTGAAGGAGCCGTTCGGGGAACCCGATGAGATGCTTGCCCGCTCCAAGAAGCTCGAGCGGATCATGACACTAACCGCCGACATCGTGGACCGCGGCGAACAGGTGCTGATCTTCACCCAGTACATCGGCATGGGTGAACTGATCCGCCACTGCCTGTCCAACTTGTACGATATCGAAGCACCTTTCCTGACCGGCAGCATGCCGAAGGGCCGCCGCGACCGGCTCGTTGAGGAATTCCAGAATGGCGGCTTTCCTGTTTTCATCCTATCCCTGAAGGCCGGCGGCACAGGACTCAACCTGACCGCAGCCAATCATGTGCTTCATGCCGACCGGTGGTGGAACCCCGCAGTCGAGAACCAGGCGACCGACCGGGCCTACCGCATCGGACAGGACCGTTTTGTCCACGTCCGCAAATTCGTGACGATCGGCACGATCGAAGAAAAGATCGACAGGATGATCACCGAGAAAGCCGCACTTTCCGCGGATCTCATCCAATCCGGCGCCTGGATCACAGAACTTACGGACGAAGAACTCAATGACCTCTTCGCCATCGGGTGATTTTACCGGTGTAAGGTTTCTGTGATTGAGCCGTTGATTATCTTTATTGAGACGTTGATTATCTTTACTGAAACGTTGATTATCTTCATTGAGACGTTGATTATGTTGACCGAAACGTTGACGATGTTAAATGAAACACTCACGATCTTCAACCATACAGAAGCAGACAGCCCGGCCACCCCCATGGCCGGGCTGTCCATTATCCTGTATCCTCCACAAATGTTCACTCATTCATCGCTTCATGACGAAATTCATTATGTCCGATTCCTGCCAATGACGGTCGCTCAGCTTCTTTTCCATGTAAATGACCCGCTCGTTGAGGTGGGCGACGATCCGGATCAGCTGTTCGATCTGCTGCTCGGTCCGGCCGAGTTGATGCTTGATTTGTTCCATCCATACCAGGTCCTTTCTCAAGGTTGGCTTTTCTCAAAAGGTGGTCGGGGTGACGTCGCAGAGTTCCGGGATCCGATCCCGTCTGTCCGGCGTTGCGGTCCCGCCGGTTGACGGAATCATGGCCGGATGGGTTCTTCGCCTGTTTCGAACTCCAGGCCATGCGGGAGTGTGTGTCCCTGTGCCTGCTGGCTTCCATGGTGTTCCTCGTGGGAGTGTTGCGGGGTTATTCCTTCCATCCCGGTCCGCCGAACCGGAACGGACATCTCCTCCGTCCTGCCGCCTCCGGGACTGTCAGCTACAGCTGTCCGGTGGGCAGGCGGTTTGGTGGAAAGGAACCGGAGCTCCTCACTCACCACCTGTGTGACATACACCCGGTTTCCGTCCTTTTCATAGGTCCGGGACTGGAGCCGGCCTCCGATGCTGACTAGCGACCCTTTGCCGCAGTATTTCACCGTATTGACCGCCGAGTTCCCCCAGACAGTGCATAAGACAAAATCTGCGTCATTGTCCCGGTCATTCTTGAACCTCCGGTTGACAGCCAGCACGAAGCTGGTCTGGACCCGGCCTTCCGACAGTTTCTTCAGTTCGGGATCCTTTGTGAGCCGCCCGACCAATGCCACCTGATTCAATGGTTCACCTCCTTTGCTGTGGATGAGCCAAGCATAACCGAGGCTTGGCAAAAGAGGCAAAACGCCATTTTTGAAGATTGAGGACGATTTTTGTCCCAAAATTCATTTTTGCGGAGTCTTCCTTTTGTCCTCCGGAACGGCTTGGCCTTTGCGCCGTCCCGTTTTCGGCCCGTTTCAGTGATTCGGCAAAATTCGATTTTGGCACATTGGCAAACAATTTTCGGACTTTCGGCCTTATGGTATACTGGGCGTACGAAAACACCTGGGAGGCGTGGGCATTGAAGTCGTTTAAACTGCTGTCTGTCGGTTTTGAGAAGGACGGAGAATTCATCTCCTGCCCGCTCGTGGACGGAATTATCATCAACGAGGAAAACAGCCGCCGTTCCTGGATCCTGGAGATGTTCATCGAGAAAACACATAAGCCGCTGTTCGATGAATGGCTGGAATCCGGTGAAGTGATGAATGCCAAGGCGGTCATCTCCTATCCCGAGAACGAACCTGCGGGCTTCCGGCTGGCAGTTTATGCCGTGAAGGAAATCGGCGACCATATCTCCGTCCTCCTGAAAGGCCCGCTGAAGCGAGTCCGTTCGCAATACGCGGAACATCTGCTTGAGGAACTGATTGCAGAAGGGCTGCAGGGAGACGACATGCTTGACCGGTTCCGGGATGATATGAAAAACCGGCCGCAACTGAAGCGCGACCGGAACAAACTTCCCCCATCATGAGCAGGGCCGCCTTTTTGACGGTTCATCATATGACAAAACCCGGCCGGGCGCTTGCCCAAGCCGGGTTTCTTTTTCATTATCCTCCGCCCATGCCCCCGCCGTTACCATTTCCGTTGCGGTCAAGATCGTCTTCAATGATCTCATCGCGCTTTTCGGTATCCGTGCCTCCGCCGTTATCATTGCCGCCGAATTCACCAAATCCCGGACCCGTTCCGTCCGGGTCGACCGGGCCGTTTGTGCCTTCTCCGCCCATGCCGTCACCGTTTCCGTTGCCGTTGCCGTTGCCGTTGCCATTGCCTTTGCCTTTGCCATTACCGTCGAACATCTCGTCATTGCCTTCCTGGATGTCCTCCATGGGTGTTTCGTTGTCCGCCGGGAGCGCGTCCTCGTCGTTCCCGTTGCAGCCGGCAAGCATGACTGCGGTGGCAAACAGTGCCGGTGCCGCTTTTTTCAACATTAAAATTCCTCCCCTACGGCTATTGTGCAAGGTTTCCGCACGGCCGTCCGGACAGCCGCTCCGCCTTGACATCACGCAGGCCTGCGCGATGTCATTAGCTTGGCTGTTTGGGGAGGAACGATGATGAAATTCTTATTTCCTATTTAAGCCTTTGCTTCCCGTATAAAGCTTTCTTTCCTGAGCATGCTAATCGCAGTTCAGGACTCAGCTTTTGGGCCGATGGCGAACAGGATGTCCGCTTCGCAGGCGATTTCGCCGTCAACACGTGCAATTGCATGGCCCTTGCCCATCGTGCCGCGGAGTCGGGTAAGTTCGACTTCCAGTTCAAGCCGGTCCCCCGGCTTTACCTGGCGCTTGAAACGGCAGTTGTCGATGCCGGTGAAAAACGCAAGGCGTCCGGCATTGCCTTCCATGGAAAGGACCGCAACAGCGCCCACCTGTGCCAGCGCCTCAACGATCAGGACTCCAGGCATGACCGGATATCCCGGGAAATGCCCATTAAAGAAGTCCTCATTGATCGTGACATTTTTATAGCCTGCTGCACGCTTCCCTTCTTCCAGCTCCGTAATCCGGTCGACCAGAAGAAATGGATAGCGGTGCGGCAGGATTGCCTGGATCTGTTCTGTCGTCAACATTTGATGTCCTCCTTCAATATGGCCGGCACGGTGCCGCTCATACATCACCTATAATCATTTTCCATATATGCTGCCAAGTTTCCGGCTTCAGCGCATCCGCCGCCTTGCCGTCTCCGATGACGCTGAACCCGAACATGACCCCGAGCACTGCTGCAAGCACCACTCCGATCAGAAACAGCAGGACGCGCAGCCAGATCGGAATCAGCCTGATCTGGACCCAGCGGCCGACTTCCTCCTGGCCGCCTTTCGTTGCTTCCGCTTTTCCTGCAGGTTTCTTTTTGGCGGACACCCGTGCTTTTTCCCGTTCTGCCGTGCGGTTCGTCGCCTTGAACACCTTACCGCCTGCCTGTCCCGCAACCGGTACAGTTTTTGGCGCACGCTGCTGCCTTTTCTGGACTTTCTGGCGCTCGGCAGTCCGGTTGGACGCCCGCAACGTGCCTGTACCGGCTGAACCGGTGTTTTTCCGGTTAACGGACCGTCGGCCTGTATTCTGTTCACGCTTTTCTTTTTCAGTCATTGCAATCTCCCTAATCCATGCACTGATTTAGCCTTTGACGAATGCCGGCCTCTGCCTGTCCAGCATGATCCCTGTTCCTTTAACGACACATCCGAGCGGATCGTCCGCTAGGTAGACGGGAACTTTCAGCTGCTCGGACAAAAGTCCGTCGATGCCCTGAAGAAGGGCACCTCCACCGGTCAAGATGATTCCACGATCGATGATATCCGCCGACAGTTCCGGCGGTGTCTTTTCCAGGACGTTCTTCGCGCCCTGTACGATCGTCATAACCGACTCTCGGATGGCACCGGCAATCTTGTCCGAATCGACTGTGACAGCCCTGGGAAGGCCGCTGACAAGGTCCCTGCCCCGGATATCGACTGTCTTTTTCTCAGCACCCGGGAGTGCCGTCCCGACTTCTTTTTTGATGAACTCCGCAGTCGGCTCACCGATATGCAATTTTTCATGCTTCCGGATGTACTGAAGAATCATTGCATCAAATGTGTTCCCGCCGACCTTGACGGATTGGCTTGTGACGATACCGCCCATCGACAGGACCGCGATGTCGGTCGTTCCTCCGCCGATGTCGATGATCATGTTGCCGCTCGGCTGGAAAATGTCCATTCCGGCTCCAATGGCGGCCACTTTCGGTTCTTCCTCTATGTATACGCGCCTTGCGCCCGCCTTGAGCGCTGCGTCCTGGATCGCCTTCTGCTCCACGGCCGTCACTTCTACAGGGCAGCAGATCAGGATCCTCGGCTTTCTCAGAAAGCCTTTCACACCGAGACGGTCGATGAATTTTGTGAGCATCGCTTCTGTCATATCGAAATCGGCGATGACACCGTCTTTCATCGGGCGGATGGTCCGGATGGTTCCTGGCGCACGGCCGAGCATCCTGTAGGCCTCATCTCCGACCGCCAGCACCTGTTTTGTTTTCGGATCGATCGCGATGACCGACGGCTCGTTCAGTACGATGCCGCTCCCCTTGACGTGGATCAGCGTATTTGATGTGCCGAGATCGATTCCGATATCCTTGTAGAACATATCCGTGCTCCTTCCGTCCGGTTTCCGTACGTTTTTCTGCCTTGTCCCATTTTATCATAGCGGCACACCAATGAACATATAGGAATCAGGGAGTCCGTTTCAATGAAAAAAGCGCCCCGGCGGACCGGCTGAATGCCGGACGCGGATCGCTTTTTCAGGATTTCGGGGCCGCCGGCTCCTTGCATCCGCCCGGACCGGTTCGGGTGCGGCGCCACTTGTCGCGCGTCGCTTCGCCGCCGCGGAGATGCCGGATCGCCTTGTGATAGGCCAGCACCTCCGCCACTTCCCTGGCAAGCTCCCCATCAACATTCGGGAGCCGCTCCGTCAGATCCTTGTGGACGGTGCTTTTGGAATACCCCGTCGAGCGGGCAAGTGCCCGGACGGTCGCCCTCGTCTCCAGCAGCAATTCCCCCAACTTCAGGCATCGGCGCCGGATATGTTCGTGCACGTTCTCTTCCTTTCCTCATGTAGGAACGCTTTTCACAACATATGCTGGTGCAAGGGAATTCAGACCGGTTTGAAGCAAATCGACTTTAGGAAGAAAAGCGGGGACAGTTCTGTTCCGGCGGATTTTCGAATGCAGCGTTTCTTTGTGACGTCTCAGTCGGGTATCGTAACGTCTCAATGGTGTATAGCAACGTCTCAGCAGAGTATCACAACGTCTCAATATACTATGTCAACGTCTCACCCCTCACCGGATCCCGGAAACATTAAAAACCGGGCAGCACGACGCTTGGTCGGCTGCCCGGCTGTGATCAGAATGCCAGGTAATTCCCCGGATTCACTGCGACACCATCTTTTTTCACTTCGAACAGCAAGTGATTGCCTGCAGTAGGATTCCACTCATTCGCTGCTGTTGTCGCAATTGTAGCACCTTGCGCGACCTGGTCGCCTTTTTCCACGAGGATGCCCGTCACCGAACCGTAGCTGGTCACAAGTCCATCAGCATGCTTGATGGTGACTTTGTTGCCCATGAATTCATCGACCACGACGTCCTCCACCGTGCCGCTCAGCGCAGCCTTCACCTCGAATGGCTCATCACCGTTCGAGAGAGAGATCCCGCTGTTCGTCACATATGTCTGATTAAAGACGAGGAGGGCCTTTTCGCGCTGCTCTGAATCTGCTTCCACGTCATAGTATTCCTGCAGCACGGATACATTGTCGAGAAGGGCTTCATCAAACGGGAATTTCATCGTTTCATTGGAGGCGTTGGTCTCAAGAGTGACTTCTCCGCCTCCGCCGCCTGCCGGATCACCGGACTGCGACACTTGCGCCTTTTCACCTGCATCGTCGTTCGTTACTGCCTGATAGGTCCAGACCATCCCTACGAATAAGACCGCGAAACCTGAATAGATGGCCGGCCATAGCCAGCTTTTGCGATTCTTGTTCTTCTGAGAAGGATTATTCGGTTTCTCTTCTCTCATTATCATCACCTCAACCGCATTGTTGGCAGGTTAAGGGGATTTTAAACACTCCGGATCGTCAGCTTCCAATTTTTTTATTGTCGTTCCATCATAATAGTGGAATAAAATCTTTTCGGCAGGCCAACCTTCGCGCGCGTAGGCTTCCGCACCGTATTGGCTCATGCCGACACCATGGCCATACCCCTTTGTGAAAACATGGACAATTTTCTTTTTCGGATCATAGGCGATGTCAAAGTCCGTTGAGCGGAGCCCGAGCTTTTCACGCATTTCCCGGCCTTCCATCGTAAAGCCGTCGGCCTCCGCCTGCTGCACACGGCCGGTCTCGTTCCGCTTTAGCCTCAGCGTTCCAAAACGTACCGCATCCCAGCCTCCCCCGAGTAGCTTGTCCCATTCACTCAATGAAAATGTTTCCGAATCCTCGAACCTCGGAGAAACGTCGGCATCTTCCGGGCTGTCCACACTGCGGAGATATGGAATGTCCGTGCCGCCGTAATTTTTCGCTGTTTCGGTCTTGCCATTGCTGGTGGAGTGGAACATGGCGGAGATGAGTTCCCCTTCATGGATAAGTACCATGCCCTCCGTCTCGGCCACCGCTTCCCTCACTTTCTTCTCATTTTCCGGATAGTCCTTGTCCCACTCATTTTTCCGCTCGGCCACCGGCTTGTACACCTGATGGGCCGTGTCTTTACGGATCGGCTCCTTGCCCCCGGCGGTCACCCGGAGTGCATATGTGCGCGCCGCAATGGCCTGCGCCTTTAATGCCTCCTTGCTGAAGCCGGGCGGCATTTCGCCCGAGACGACTCCTGCCACATATTCCTCAAGCGGTACCGGCTCCGCCTCCCCTTCGACCGTCAAAAGGACCTGACAGGCTCCTGCCCCTTCCTCCGACGCGGCAGCCTGTTCAGGTTCAGCCGTTGAAGGAAGGTTGTCCCCAACGGCTTCACTCGGCTTCTTAAAGAGGATCGGTAAGGAGAACAGCATGATGATAAGCCCCAAAGCAATCAACTTTTTCATATCGGATTCTATGTATCAGGCTGAATGGATATGAAAAAGCGGACCGCCTATGGCCGGTCCGCTCATTCGTATAGATAAGGATAAGATCGATGATTACATGATTGGTATCGTAAGTGCGGCCACCGGCGGGAACCGGTCTGCCACGAAACGTTCATGGGAGGCGCCAAGTGCGCCCACCCGAATGATCATACGAGTTCTTTTTCCTTTTCGTCTGCAGTTTCGCCGTCATTGACACGTGTGATATCCGCTCCGAGACTCGCAAGCTTTCCGTGGAAATCAACATATCCGCGGTCAAGGTGAATCAGTTCTGTCACCCGTGTGATGCCTTCAGCAGCAAGTCCCGCAAGAATCAGTGCGGCAGCGGCACGCAGGTCGGTTGCTGCCACTTCGGCACCCTGCAGGCTCGACGGACCGTTCATGATCACAGAGCGACCCTCGATTTTCACATTCGCGTTCATGCGACGGAATTCTTCGACATGCATAAAACGGTTTTCAAAGACGGTCTCAGTCAGGACGCCTGTGCCCTGCGCAGTCAGCATGAGCGCCATCACCTGGGACTGCATGTCTGTCGGGAAGCCGGGGTATGGCATCGTCTTGATATCAATCGAACGCAACGGCTTTTCGGCACGGATCCGGAGTCCATTGTCGGTGTCTTCGATTTCGATGTTCATTTCCTTAAGCTTGGCGATCAGCGCCGCATTGTGCTCAGGCACCGCATTTTCGATCGTAACATCGCCCCTTGTGATCGCTGCGGCAACCATGAATGTGCCCGTTTCGATCCGGTCAGGGATGATGTGGTGGGTGGCCCCGTGCAGTGAACGGACGCCCTCGATGCGGATTGTATCCGTCCCCGCACCGATGATGCGGCCGCCCATTTCATTGATGTAGTTCGCAAGGTCGACAATCTCCGGCTCTTTAGCAGCGTTCTCGAGGATTGTCGTCCCTTCAGCAAGAGCCGCCGCAGACATTATGTTCTCGGTCGCGCCGACACTTGGGAAGTCCAGATAGATGCGTGCACCTTTCAGGCGGCCGTCCACTTTCGCTTCAACGAAGCCGTTGCCTGTTGTAATTTCGGCACCCATCGCCTCAAAGCCCTTCAAATGCTGTTCGATCGGGCGGGAACCGATGGCGCAGCCACCCGGCTGTGCCACACGTGCAAACCCATTGCGCGCGAGCAGCGGTCCCATGACGAGGATCGATGCCCTCATCTTCCGTACGTATTCAAACTGTGCCTCGCTGGAAAGCGGAGCCGATGCATCAATTCGCACTTCATTGCGATCTGCATCAAACTCGACCTTCGCATTAAGACTCCTTAAAACTTCATTGATCGTGTATACATCAGTCAGAATCGGGACATCCTTGATGATGTTCGTCCCATCCGCGGAAAGGAGTGCCGCGGCAAGAACAGGCAATACCGCATTCTTTGCTCCTTCGACACGAACCGACCCTTTTAGCGGTCGGCCACCCTTAACAATAATTTTCTCCAATATAAGTCCCTCCGGCTTCTCTCTCGTATCCAGTGTTCCATTGTCTGTTTTAATTGCAACGTCAGGTGCGGCCCGCACCTGGAAAGCCTATCCTATAGGGATTCCGCGGGTCCGTTCTTAAAAAACACAAACCATAAACAGTTTACAATGCTTCCAGCCCTGTTTCAAGAGAAGAGCTGGCATGCAGCCACTGACAATCGCAATTTGCCATACTTTCAACATACTATACGTCGAATCTTCGCGTTTTGTGTCGGTAAGCGCCCATTTGAAAGTGCAGGGCTTCTTGCCTATTTTTTTCATTCCCTATGAAATTTGTGTTAAACAGCTTCCTGTCTTTTTTCTTATCTGTCCTTCATGGACGGAGACAGGAACACACCATAACGGATGCTCCGCGCGCCCGTCCATGAAGGACAGCCCTCAGCCGAAAAGGCTGGGGAGCTGCCTTGACCAATAGGATATGTCCAGGAAGAAATTCGATACAGCGGAACCGATGGCGATACTTAGCAGAATATACAGGAGCTGTGCCTGAAACACTTTGTTCTTCCGGATCCAGCTTTCGGGCATAAGCGCCTGCAGTGCATAAAAAGCAACTGCGATGAAAAAGATATGGGAAATAAGCCCTGTCACAGACTGGAAGGCAAAATATTGATCCAACTCCGCAAACCGCCTTTCTGAATAGGTTCTCCTGAAGAATCCGGATTTCTCAGTCCTTCATGCCAAAAAATAAAAAGAAAGCGGGCAGATCAACTCTGCCCGCTTTTCTCTGTGAGGATATCGTTAGATTTTGCCTTTCGCGACGTCCAAACGGTTCATCGCGCGACTGAGTGCCAACTCTGCACGCTTGGCATCCAGGTCCCCCTGCTTTTGCTGAAGACGCTGTTCGGCACGCTTCTTCGCCTCAATGGCGCGGGCAGTGTCGATATCTTCCGCAAGCTCGGCGGACTGGGCGAGGATCGTGACCTGATCCGGACGGACTTCCAGGAATCCGCCGCTGACCGCCACACGTTCTGTGGACGAGTCTTTGTTCAGGCGGACGGCGCCGATTTCAAGCGGCGCAACCATCGGGATGTGACCCGGAAGAATACCGAGTTCACCGGTCGTAGTGACCGCGATGACCATGTTCACATCCGAATCATATACCGGACCGTCGGGAGTGACGATATTCACTTTGATTGTGCTCATGCTTTTCCCTCCTGGTCAGGATAATCAGACTTCTACGCCCATTTCCTTCGCTTTTGCAATGACTTCCTCGATGCGTCCGACAAGTCGGAAAGCATCTTCCGGCAGGTGATCATAGCGGCCTTCGAGGATTTCCTTGAAGCCCTTGACCGTTTCCGCTACCGGAACATAAGAACCTTTCTGGCCGGTAAACTGCTCGGCCACGTGGAAGTTCTGGGAAAGGAAGAACTGGATGCGGCGGGCACGGTCGACGACAAGTTTGTCTTCGTCGCCCAGCTCATCCATACCGAGGATGGCGATGATGTCCTGGAGCTCACGGTAACGCTGGAGCGTCTGCTGGACCTGAGTCGCCACTTCGTAGTGCTCTTCGCCGACAATCTCTGGCGAAAGTGCGCGGGAAGAGGATGCCAGCGGGTCAACCGCAGGGTAGATCCCCATCTCGGAAAGCTTACGCTCAAGGTTTGTCGTCGCATCAAGGTGAGCGAATGTCGTTGCAGGAGCCGGGTCAGTGTAGTCATCGGCAGGGACATAGATCGCCTGGATCGATGTGACGGACCCTTTGTTAGTGGATGTGATCCGCTCCTGGAGTTTACCCATCTCGGTTGCCAGCGTCGGCTGGTAACCAACCGCGGAAGGCATGCGGCCGAGAAGGGCCGATACTTCGGAACCGGCCTGCGTGAACCGGAAGATGTTGTCGATGAAGAGAAGCACGTCCGCGCCTTTTTCGTCACGGAAGTGTTCAGCCATTGTCAGGCCTGTCAGAGCAACACGCATACGTGCGCCCGGCGGCTCGTTCATCTGGCCGAAGACCATCGCAGTCTTCTTGATAACGCCGGAGTCGGACATCTCGAAGTAGAGGTCGTTCCCTTCACGGGTACGTTCACCGACGCCCGCGAACACGGAAATACCGCCGTGCTCCTGTGCGATGTTGTTGATGAGTTCCTGGATGAGGACCGTCTTGCCGACGCCCGCTCCGCCGAAGAGGCCGATCTTACCGCCCTTGATGTAAGGAGCGAGAAGGTCAACGACTTTGATGCCTGTTTCAAGGATTTCAACATCAGTTGTCAGTTCCTCGAATTTCGGCGCATCGCGGTGGATAGCATCACGGGGTTCGGATGCAGGGATTTCCTCGTTAAGGTCGATTGTGTCGCCGAGGACGTTGAATACACGTCCGAGCGTTACGTCTCCGACAGGAACCGAAATCGGTGAGCCTGTGTCGGTGACAGCCGCTCCGCGCTGAAGGCCGTCCGTGGAGGACATGGCGATCGTGCGGACGGAGTCGTCGCCCAAGTGAAGGGCAACTTCAAGCGTCAGTGTTTGCGCCTCTTCGTTCGGGCGCGCAATCTGGACTGTAAGGGCATTGTAGATCTCAGGCATGTTGTCGCCGTCGAATTTTACGTCGACGACCGGACCCATGACCTGGAGGACATGTCCTTGGTTCATGCTGTTCCCTCCTGTCTGTATGCTGCGGGAGCCATGCATGGACAGGGCCGGCGCTTATTCGAGCGCCGCGACCCCGCCGACGATCTCCGTAATTTCCTGGGTGATCGCTGCCTGGCGCGCACGGTTGAATGAAAGTGTCAAATCGTCGATCAGTTCCTTCGCGTTATCGGTCGCCGCCTTCATCGCGGTCATCGACGAAGCGTGCTCGGAAGCCTTGCCGTCAAGCAGAGCGCCGTACATCAGGCTTTCCGCGTATTGCGGGAGGAGCACTTCGAGGATGGCTTCAGCTGAAGGTTCGAACTCGTAGGAAGCGGTCGATTTCATCGACGAGAGGTCAGTCAGCGGAAGGACCTTTTTCTCGGTCACTTCCTGGCTGATCGCACTCACAAAGTGGTTGTAGTACATGTACAGCTCATCGTACTCACCGTCGATGAATTTGCCGACTGCTTCACGCGTGACGTCTTTGATTTCGGCAAAGGTCGGGTGATCCGAAACGCCGATGACGCTCTGGATCACGTTATATCCGAGCTTGTTAAAGAAATCAACGCCGTTGCGTCCGATGGAAAGGATGACGACTTCATCTTTGGATGTGTGCCGTTCACGGATTTTGCCGAGAGCCGCCTTCAGGACGTGGGAGTTATAGGCCCCCACCAGTCCGCGGTCGGAAGTGATGACGAGGTAGGCGGTCTTCTTGACCGGCCTGCTCTCGAGCATCGGATGCGTCGCGTCCGGTGCGCCGGCTGCGATCGCTCCGATCACCTCCTGGATCTTCTCCATATACGGGTTGAACGACTTAGCGTTCAATTCCGCCTTGCTCAGTTTGGAAGCCGATACCATGTGCATCGCCTTCGTAATCTGGCTCGTCTTTTTCGTGGAGTTGATCCGGCTCTGGATTTCGCGTAATGATGCCATCGGTTGTTCACCACCTTCTCGTTATTGGATCTGCCGGAACTTAGTCTTCGGAGCGGACGAATGTCTTCTTGAATGCGTCAAGCGCAGCTGTCATGTCTTCATCAGCCGGAAGAGCCTTAGTTGTGCGGATGTGATCCAGAACGTTCGTGTGGTTGCTGTCGAGCCAGCTCAGGAATTCCGCTTCGAAACGGCGGATGTCCTGAACCGGAACGTCGTCAAGATGACCGCGGGTCAGCGCATAAAGGATCGCAACCTGCTTTTCGACTTTGATCGGCTTGTTGAGGTCCTGCTTCAGGACTTCAACCGTACGCGCACCGCGGTCGAGCTTCGCTTTTGTTGCAGCGTCGAGATCCGAGCCGAACTGTGCGAACGCTTCGAGCTCACGGTAGGCAGCCAGGTCAAGACGGAGCGTGCCGGCAACCTTCTTCATCGCCTTGATCTGCGCGGAACCGCCGACACGCGATACGGAAAGACCCGCGTTGATCGCCGGGCGGACACCCGAGAAGAACAGATCGGACTGAAGGAAGATCTGTCCGTCAGTGATCGAGATCACGTTCGTCGGGATGTAGGCGGAGATGTCCCCTGCCTGTGTCTCAACGAATGGCAGTGCCGTGATGGAACCGCCGCCGAGGTCGTCGTTCAGCTTCGCTGCACGCTCAAGAAGGCGCGAGTGAAGGTAGAAGACATCACCCGGATAAGCTTCGCGGCCCGGAGGACGGCGGAGCAAGAGGGAAAGTTCACGGTAGGCAGCAGCCTGCTTGGACAGGTCATCGTAGACGATGAGGGCGTGCTTGCCCTGGAACATGAATTCTTCAGCCATCGTTACCCCTGCGTATGGTGCGAGGTAAAGAAGCGGTGCAGGATCGGATGCGCCTGCGGAGACGACGATCGAGTAGTCAAGTGCACCGTTTTTGCGGAGAGTTTCCACAAGGGCACGGACTGTCGATTCTTTTTGTCCGATTGCAACGTAGACACAGATCATGTCCTGGTCAGCCTGGTTGATGATCGTATCGACCGCAACCGTTGTTTTACCGGTCTGGCGGTCACCGATGATCAGTTCACGCTGTCCGCGGCCGATCGGAACAAGTGCGTCAATCGCCTTGATACCGGTCTGGAGCGGCTCATCGACCGATTTACGTGCCATGACGCCTTGCGCCGGGCTTTCGATCGGACGGGTTTTCGTTGTGTTGATCGGGCCGAGTCCGTCGATCGGCATACCGAGCGGGTTCACGACGCGGCCGATCAGTTCTTCACCGACCGGAACTTCCATGATCCGGCCCGTACGGCGGACTTCGTCGCCTTCCTTGATGTCCGTGTAAGGTCCAAGGATGACGATACCGACGTTGTTTTCCTCGAGGTTTTGCGCCATGCCCATGACACCATTGGAGAACTCAAGGAGTTCACCGGCCATGACGTTATCGAGGCCATGCGCGCGTGCGATTCCGTCACCGATGGTGATAACGGTACCGACATCGCTGACTTCCAACTCAGATTGGTAGTCCGCAATCTGCTGTTTGATGAGAGCGCTGATTTCTTCAGCTTTGATGCTCATGCATGTCACCCCTTCATTTCAAAAGATTATGCATTCACGAGATCACGCTTAAGGTGATCAAGTTTTGTTCTGAGGCTGTTGTCGTAGATCCGGTTCCCGATACGGATGCGGAGTCCGCCGATAAGCGAAGGATCCACAATATTCACGATGCGGAGCGACTGCATGCCGACTTTGCCGGCGAATGCAGCGGAAAGCTCCTGCTGTTCCGTATCGGAGAGCGGCCGGGTGGAGTACACCTTTGCTTCCGCGATGCCTGCGGCTTCGTCAACGAGAGTAATGAAGTTGTTTGCAACATTCACCGTCTCGGATAGGCGGCCGGCATCGGAGAGTACGTACAGTGTATTGAGCGTCAGCTGGTCCGAGCCGTTGAACAGCTTGGCCAGAAGCGCCTTTTTCTCCCGGTTCGAAAGTTTAGGGGAAGTAAGGAGCGTACGGAGTTCCTGCGTCTGCGCGAACACCTTGCGGATCTCGCCCATTTCTGCGCTGATGACTTCCGTCTTCCCTTTTTCGCGGGCCACTTCAAACAGCGCTAGCGCATAGCGCTTGGCTACAGTGGACTCGCTCATCGGCCTTCCCCTGCCTTCTGGATCGTCTCCTCGATGAGGGCACGGTTGTCCTCTTCAGAGACTTCCTTGCCAAGAACCTTCTCTGCCGCAAGGATGGACATCGAGACGAATTCTTCGCGTACGGCCTGGATGGCCTTGTCTTTCTCGTTGGCGATTTCCGCCGCCGCATTTTCTTTCAGGCGGGCTGCTTCCGCGCGTGCGGTTTCCATGATCTCGGCACGCTGGGCATCACCCTGCTGCTTAGCATTCTCAACAATCGCCTGTGCTTCCGTACGCGCTTCTTTAAGGAGCGCGCGCTGCTCTTCAAGCAGCTTGGCGGATTCGGAGCGGCTCTTTTCGGCTTCCTCGATTTCGGAAGCGATCAGTTCAGCACGCTGGTCCATGATGCCCATAAGCGGGCCCCATGCGAATTTTTTGAGAAGAAGCATGAGCAACGTGAAGAAGAAGAGCGTGGCGAGGATGTCACCGGTGTTCAATTTATCCAAAAACCCATCGCCGGCAGATGCCGCCAATACGAACTGGTCCAAAGACACGATTGTCTCACTCCCTTCGGAAACTAGGGAAGCCGGCGGACCGGCTTCCGTCTGATGGTGCTTCATTTCAATATCCGTACATAAAGGAATGGCGAAGGGATTCAAAAGATGCTCTTCGCCATTTATTCATTGCCCTATGATTATCTGTTCATTACGATGAACGCGATAACGACTGCGATGATCGGAAGGGCCTCGACGAGTGCGACCCCGATGAACATGGTCGTCTGAAGGACGCCGCGTGCCTCTGGCTGACGTGCAATACCTTCTACTGTCTTGGAAACGATGAGACCGTTACCGATACCGGCGCCAAGTGCGCCCAATCCTACTGCGAGTGCTGCTGCAAGAAGACCCATTTTATAATTTCCTCCTAAAAAGTTGGTTTTGTTTTGTCGCCCGCTAAGCGGGAATTATATGATCAATGATCAGTCTGTACCTTGTGGGACATGTAGACCATCGACAACATAACGAAGATGAACGCCTGGATCGTCCCGATGAAGATCGAGAAGCCCTGCCAGGCCATTGCCGGGAGAATCGCGCCCAGGAAGCCGCCGACGCTTGCAGTTGCGAGGCCGGCGAGGAGTCCGATGAGGATCTCACCCGCATAGATGTTTCCGTAAAGACGGAGACCGAGTGTGAGCGTGTTGGCGAATTCCTCGATGATCTTAAGCGGCGTCATAAAAGCGAGCGGCTTAGTGAAACCGAGGAAATAGTTTTTCACGCCTGCCATCTTGACGCCGTAGTAATGCGTCAGGACGAGTACCATGACCGCCAGGGTCATTGTGATGGTCGGATCTGCTGTTGGAGATTTCCACCAGAGCACATGGTCGTAAGCGATAGCGAATGGAAGGCCGAGCATGTTCGCGACAAAGATGAACATGATGAGCGTCAGGGCGAGCAGGTGGAACCGGCCGCCTGTTTTCCAGTCCATGTTGCTCTTGATGATCCCCTTCACGAAATCCATGACCCATTCCATGAAGTTCTGCATGCCTGTCGGCTTCAGTTTCATATTGCGGGTCGAGATGAACGCAATGAGGAAGACTACGAGGCATGTCACCGCCAACATCAGGATGTTGGACGGGTTGAACGTCAGCCCAAGAAATTCCCACTTGGGGTTTACGTGGTTCATTAAATGTTCACCTCTCTTTCCCCCCAGGATCCGGGTGTTTCAGTTGCGAGATGATCCGTTCCGCCAAAAGGAACAGATACGGGATCATCAGCCCGATCACCGTAGCGATCAGATTGAATGTCTCCGGCAGCGAAACCGCGATGGCCGCTGCCGCGATGCCTGATGCGAAGCGGAGTCCGGAGCCCAGGGAAGGCGCCTTTTTCCCTTCTGCCAGGTTGCGGTCGAACCGTTCCATCCTCCTGGTGAGAATCCAGAAGTTATACAGACCGAAAAGGACCCCGAGGATGAGCCCGGCAAATACAGTCGGCCATGGGGAAAATCCCCAACCGAGGGCAAGCAAAGCAAGCAAAAAAAAGAGAGCCCTCTTCTGCCTATTATGGATTTGCCGTAAATTCTCCATTTTTCGAGGTCCCCCGCATCATGATTTCCGGACGGTTTCCGTCTGTCGGAGCGAGTATGATAGAATGCAGTCAAAGCAAGCGGACAAGCGCCAAAAACGCCTGAAACCCTTGTCATTCTTACCCTTTCAAAGCATACAATAGGGGTATTTTGATGTCAATTGATTCCCGTGAAATTCTTCACAAGCGACCACCTTTGTCAAAGATTCGACAAATTCATGAAAGACATCCGCAATTGGCCATTGAGCTTTTTGCGGGTGTCTTTTTTAGCGGTTTCGCCCGAGGTATTCCTTCAGGGCGCTGACGATCCGTTCAGATGCATGGCCGTCTCCGTACGGGTTCGATGCATGCGCCATCCGGTCGTAGGCTTCCCTGTCACTGAGGAGTTCATCCGCAAGGCGGAAAATCGTCTCCTCATCCGTGCCGGCAAGCTTCAGCGTACCGGCTTCAATGCCCTCCGGCCGCTCGGTCGTATCCCGCAGGACAAGCACCGGCTTGGCGAGCGATGGTGCTTCTTCCTGGATGCCGCCGGAATCGGTGAGGATAAGATGGGAGCGCGCCGCAAAGTTATGGAAATCCACCACTTCAAGCGGCTCGATCAGCTGGACTCGCGGATGGCCTGCCAGGATTTCGTCCGCCACTTCCCTCACCGCGGGGTTCAGGTGGACCGGATAAATGACCCGGGTGTCTTCATGCTTGTCCAGCAGACGGCGAATCGCCCGGAACATATGACGCATCGGTTCACCGAGGTTTTCCCTGCGGTGTGCCGTCATGAGAATCAATCGGCCTTCAGACGCCCAGTCAAGGAGCGGATGCTCGTAATCATCCCGCACGGTCGTCTGCAGTGCATCAATCGCCGTGTTTCCGGTGATGACGATGCGGTCTTCAGGCTTCCCTTCCGCAATCAGATTGCCGGCCGATTTTTCAGTCGGCGCAAAATGAAGGTCTGCAAGAACGCCGGTGAGCTGGCGGTTCATCTCCTCCGGATACGGGGAGTACTTGTCCCATGTGCGGAGTCCCGCCTCCACATGGCCGACAGCGACGTGGTTATAAAACGCGGCGAGCCCTGCGATGAATGTCGTCGACGTATCTCCGTGGACAAGCACGATATCGGGTTCGGCTTCCTTCATGACCCGGTCCAGGCCTTCGAGGCCGCGGGCCGCCACATCGGTGAGCGTCTGGCGCGCTTTCATGATATTCAGGTCGTGGTCCGGTGTAATGTCGAATGCCTCCAGGACCTGATCCAGCATTTCGCGGTGCTGGGCGGTTACGGTGACGATCGATTCGATCGTGTCGGGATGCTTTTCCAGTTCCAGGACGAGTGGCGCCATTTTGATGGCCTCCGGGCGCGTCCCGAAGATCGTCATCACTTTCCACCGTTTTGTCAATTCAGTCACACTCCTTACTTCGTTCCGAACAGCCGGTCCCCGGCGTCGCCGAGTCCCGGGACGATGTAGCCGTGTTCGTTCAGCTTTTCATCAAGAGCCGCGATGTAGATGTCCACATCTGGGTGGGCATCGGCCAGCACTTGTACCCCTTCCGGAGCTGCGATCAGGCACATGAACTTGATGTTCGTCGCGCCGCGCGCCTTCAGGGAATCGATGGCAGCGACTGCCGATCCGCCTGTGGCCAGCATCGGGTCGACTACGATGAATTCCCGTTCGCCTACGTCCGAAGGCAGCTTGGCATAGTATTCCACCGGCTTGAGTGTTTCGGGGTCCCGGTATAGCCCGATGTGTCCGACTTTGGCAGCCGGGATCAGCTCCAGAATCCCTTCCACCATGCCTAGTCCGGCACGGAGAATCGGTACAATGCCGAGCTTTTTGCCGGCGAGCACATAAGACTCCGCCATCATGACCGGTGTTTCCACTTCCGTCTTCTGGAGCGGCATGTCCCTCGTGATTTCGTAAGCCATCAATGTGGCGACCTCATCGACCAGCTCGCGGAATTCCTTGGTTCCCGTATTGACGTCCCGGATGAACGTCAGCTTATGCTGGATGAGCGGGTGGTCGAACACATGCACTTTTCCCATCGTTTCACTCTCCTGTTCAGTGCCGGCAGGACCGGCCTGTTTGTTCAAACCGGGCCTAGGCCCGGCTTTCTGTTTCAACCTCGTTCATTATAACAGTCGCACGGGCTCATGCACAGTCAAGGAGGAAACAGGTAAAGAAGAGGCTGTCGTGAATGGACACGGAGTCGGGACGCGTCATTTTCTGTGCGCGAACTTTTGGGATTCGTACGCGAACCCCGGGGGCTGAGGCATTTTCGTACGCGAACTTCCGTGATTCGCACGCGAACCTTGAGACGGTGACATACTTCGTTGGATCGTTGACATACTCCACCAAGACATCCTCCTACTCCACCCCGTTCTCCTACTTTATGAAAATAGCCATTCCCCGTTTTCGGGGAATGGCTATTTGCTGATCAGCGCTCTGCTGCTGCTGCTGTTTCTTCTTTTGTTTCATAGAGAGGGAATTTCGAAGTAAGAGCAGCGACGCGCTCTTTAGCTTCCTGTTTCACGGCTTCGTCTTCGTGCTTTTTCAGGAGCTTGGCCATGATGGCGCCGATTTCTTTCATTTCTTCTTCCTTGAAGCCACGGGATGTGACCGCCGGTGTGCCGATACGGATGCCGGATGTGACAAACGGCTTTTCCGTATCGAACGGAATCGTGTTTTTGTTGACGGTGATGCCGACTTCATCAAGCACGTGCTCAGCAACCTTGCCGGTGATGCCCACGGAACGGAGGTTGAGGAGAAGCAGGTGGTTGTCTGTGCCGCCGGACACGAGATCGATGCCTTCCGCTTTCAGGGATTCGCCGAGCGCCTTGGCATTCTTGACGACCTGTCCAATATATTCTTTGAACTCCGGCTTGAGCGCTTCGCCAAATGCGACTGCTTTTGCAGAGATGACGTGCATAAGCGGGCCGCCCTGGAGGCCAGGGAAGATCGACTTGTCAATCTTCTTCGCGAACTCCTCTGTCGTCAGGATGATGCCGCCGCGAGGTCCGCGGAGTGTTTTGTGGGTTGTCGATGTCACGAAGTGTGCGTGCGGAACCGGGTTCGGGTGAAGACCTGCAGCGACAAGGCCTGCGATGTGTGCCATATCGACCATGAAGTACGCACCGACTTCATCAGCGATTTCGCGGAACTTCTTGAAATCGATTTCCCGCGGATATGCACTTGCCCCTGCAACGATGAGCTTCGGCTTGTGCTCGAGGGCTTTTTGGCGGACATCTTCATAATCGATCGTTTCGTCGCCTTCGCTGACGCCGTATTCGACGAAGTTGTACTGGACGCCGGAGAAGTTGACCGGGCTGCCGTGTGTGAGGTGGCCGCCGTGGCTCAAGTTCATGCCGAGCACAGTGTCGCCATGCTCAAGGATAGTGAAGTAGACAGCCATGTTCGCTTGGGCACCGGAGTGCGGCTGTACGTTCGCGTGCTCTGCACCGAAGATTTCCTTCAGGCGATCTCGCGCGATGTTTTCAACAACGTCAACGTGTTCGCAGCCGCCGTAGTAGCGCTTGCCCGGATAGCCTTCCGCGTATTTGTTGGTCAGTACGGAACCTTGGGCTTCCATGACCGCTTCGGATACAAAGTTTTCGGAGGCAATCAGTTCAATGTTGTCTTGCTGGCGCTTTTTTTCCGCCATGATCGCTTCATATACTGCCTGGTCCTGGGACTTCACGTTTTCGAGTTGCATTCTTCATTCCCCTTCCATTTCATCTGTTTGTGATGATTCCAAATCGAAATCATCCATTTCCTCTTCATCCCGTTCGGGAACGTAGACCGCGCGGGCTCCACCGATCAGTTTAGGCCGGGTGGTGGCGGCTGTGACGACCGCCTCCCCGATCCGCTCGACAGTTGTGCGGAGCGGAACGGCAACCTGGCGCAGCTGCATCCCTATGAGTGTCTGGCCGATATCAATGCCCGCATGCGCATGTACGCCTTCTACGACAACAGGGTCGTCCATCTGGCGATAGGCATGGGCCGCCATCGAACCGCCCGCCTTTTGCACAGGGATTACCGAAACTTCATCCAGCCCGTACTTCTCGGCCGCTTCGCGTTCAACTGTCACGGCACGGTTGATATGCTCACATCCCTGGAACGCGAGCCACAGTCCGTTCCGCTCCGCGAACTCACGGAGCGGGCCATAGAGGATCGCCGCAATATCCATCGCTCCGGCCGTGCCGATCCTGCTCCCCGCCACTTCGGACGTGGAGCAGCCGACGACAAACAGCCGGCCCGGGCGGAATTCCGCCTGTTCCTCCAGCTGGCCCAAGATCTCCTCCAGCTGCAGCTTCCATAATTGACGCGCATCCAAGAAGACCAACTCCCTTCAGGACGAAATCACTGTTCCATCTCTGTCAGCTTTTCGATTCGGCGTTCGTGGCGGCCGCCTTCGAACTCGCCTTCCAGCCAGGTCCGGGCGATTTCCCTCGCCAGCCCCGGCCCTACGACGCGTTCGCCCATCGCCAGCACATTGGAATCATTGTGCCCGCGTGTCGCCTTTGCGCTGAATACATCATGGCAAAGCGCGCAGCGGATGCCCTTGACCTTATTCGCTGCGATCGACATGCCGATGCCTGTCCCGCAAATGACGATACCCCGGTCGAATTCACCGTCCGCCACACGCTGCGCAACCGGCTTTGCGTAATCAGGATAGTCAACGGAGCCGTCATCTTTAGGCCCGAAGTCTTCATATTCAATACCCATCTCGTCCATCAGATCGATGATCTCGGCGCGCAAACGGTTGCCGCCGTGATCGGAAGAAATCGCTACTTTCATCCGCTTCCCTCGTTTCCGATATATTTCAACACCATCATATCATTATTTGACAAATAAAAATACAGCCCATAAATGGACTGCATTACATATTGCGCCGGAGCGAATCAGCCAAAACCGAAATCGCCTGCCGCAGTTCTTCGAATGTCTGCCTGTATTCTTCCTTACTGCCGCCATATGGATCAGCGATATCCCACTCCCCGACGCCGGTATAGGCATTGAGGGTGAAAGTCTTTCCGGATGCTTCCCGGACCGAACGTTCCAGCATCCGTTTATGGGCATCCGTCATCGTGAGGATGAGATCCGCCCACTCGACGGCTTCCCGGTCCGCCGGGGAAGATGTGCCGGGTTCATCAAAACCCACCTCCCGGATCAGAGCCGCCGAATGGCCGGATACCGGCGCACCCGGATAAGCCGAGATGCCCGCAGAGCGGACAGAGACCCCCGTGATCCGTTCGGCTTTCAGTATCGCTTCTGCCATCGGGCTCCTGCATGTGTTCCCCGTGCAGACGAAAAGAATATTCAATCCCATCACCGCCCTAGCTTCCGACCTTCCTCCGCTCAGCCGATCAGCGGGAGAACTCCCATCGCGGCAAGGCCGAGACCGCCGGCCACCCGGAGCTTCCGTCCCCCGAGAAATGCGGCCGACCCCCGGACATAGAGGGCTGCGCAGGACAGGACAAACGCGCTGATTCCTGCACTGAGGATGAATCGGACCATATCTAATTGAAGCATACCAAACGACACGCTAACCGAAAAGGAATCGATACTGAGCAGTGCCGCAAGCAGGTAGGGAGGCATCTTCACATCTGCGCCTTCCTCGCTCAGCATCATATGGATTCCGAGAAGAATCAGCATCAGTGCGGACAGGTAGACCCCCAGGCCGGCCAATAGTTCAGCCGCCGCTCCGCCCGCCACAAATCCGGCAATCGGAAAGGCCATATGAAGCACACCTGTCCAGACGGCAAGCATCAGGCGCTTTCGCCGGAGCGGCAGGACCGTATAGACCGCAGCCACATCCATCGCCGTCAAAAGACCCGCAACCGGTTCCTGCCACATCCGTTTTCCCTCCGTTCCGACTCTGTCCAGCTTATGCGGAACGGCATGGGCATATGTAGGGGTTCATCCGGGGTATCGGCGTCCTCCGGCCGCCTTGTTCAGGCGGTTCATGACGGCTCCGCCGATACCGGCGTCATCGACCGTCACGGCAAGCACGATGTCAGCTTCAGTCCCGTCGCAGGCGCGGAGTGAAGCATACAGTTCGGCGGAGACGGAGACAGGATCATTTAGCCTCCCTGTCGGGAAGTACCAATCCGCTCCCGACGCACCAAAACCTTCCGGAGCGACAAGGGCGACCTTTTTGCCCTCGCTGTGCAGCTGACTGATCGCATTTATGATCCGTTCCGCATCCGGCCCGATCATCCAGACCGGCGCCTCCGGTGAATAGTGAGTGTACTTCATCCCCGGCGAACGGGGGGCATTTTCTCCGGCATCCGCCGCTTCCGCCGAGTGGTCGACCTCACCGATGACGGGACGGAGCATGTCCGCTGTCACTGCACCCGGACGCAGGATGGCCGGCGGCCGGGAAGTGAGATCAAGGACAGTCGACTCGATGCCGATGCCTGTCGCGCCGCCGTCCAGTATGTAGGGGATTTTGCCGCCCATATCGGCGGCAACATGTTCCGCATGGGTCGGGCTTGGCTTGCCGCTTGTGTTCGCACTTGGTGCGGCGACCGGAAGACCGGATGCGCGAAGCAGCCCGAGTGCTGCCGGATGATCAGGCATCCTGAGGCCGACTGTATCCAGCCCCGCTGTCACGGACGGTGCAAACACACCCGGCTTTGCCGTTACGATAAGCGTGAGCGGTCCCGGCCAGAATGCCTCTGCGCATTTTTTGGCGGTTTCAGGTACGTCCTCCGCGTAGCGCTCCAGTTCCCCGGCCGTACCGATATGTACAATCAGCGGGTTGTCGGAAGGGCGTCCCTTGGCACGATAAATGTCCCGCACAGCTTCTTCGTTTGTGGCATCTGCCCCCAGGCCGTACACGGTCTCTGTCGGGAACGCGACGAGTCCGCCATTTAACAGGATGTCGGCAGCATCAGCAAATTTTGATTGATCGCCTTCTCCCGTGAGTTGTGCCATGACCGTTTCCATTCGGCATCTCTTCCTTTCTGCCGGTCTTAACCGAACAGCGACTTCAGCCATTCGATGATGAAAAAGGTGACCGGCTCCTCTTCTGTTTCCTCTTCTTCCGCTGCAACTTCACCCGGTTCGCATACATCCGAAAAAAGTGCGCACCACCAGTTGTCCCCGCGACCGCTTCCGAGCGTCACGACAACAGAATCTGTCCTGGTCTGCGGGATGTAACCCCCGCCCACCACTTTAGGCGGGAAAAATGCCGACCCGTGCATCACACGGACTGGTATGCCGCCTGATGCTGCTTCGGCGGCAAGTGTCATCTCCGGGATGAGCGCCTCGATTCCGGATGGGTCTGTGAGCGCAGCTTGGTTGAGCAGCCGGCTGACCTCGCCGGCCACACCGGCTTTCACCAGCTGTGCATCTGCAGTATTACTATCGGCAATGACCCGGACACGGAACGCTTCTTGCGCCTCTTCCCCTGCCGCTCCCGACAGCAGGATCAGTGCGCATTGGAGTGCGATCAGCACGAGCATGAATTGAATAAATGGGAAGATGGCAAGCCAGATTTCCCGGCGGTTGCCTTTCCTCTTAATATTGTAATCTGTCAGCATCTGGAACGACCTCCTTGACCGCATTATGGGCAGGAGGCCGGCAATCTATTCAATCAAACTAGAATTTATTGCTGCTTTATCTCACAGAATACCATCCGGTCCTTGCCGTTGATGTCCCGGACGACCTCAACAAAAGCAGCCGGAAAAGCAACCCTAAACAGCTCCCGGACAGCCGATCCTTGGTCATGGCCGATTTCGACTCCGATCAATCCCGTGTCCGACATCAGATCCGGAAGCGAAGCGGCGAGCGTACGGTAATGGGCAAGCCCCCTGTCCGCCGCGAACAGCGCTCCATGCGGCTCGTGGCCGGTGACCGTATCGGACATGCCCGCTTTATCCTCTGGATCGATATAAGGAGGATTGGAAAGGACGATATCCCACCGGGTGCCTGCAAGCGGTGCAGCCATATCCCCTTCCAGGAACGAAATCTCCGCGCCCAGCTGCTCCGCGTTTTCACGTGCGACCCGGATCGCAGCAGATGAAATGTCCGTCGCCGTCACATCCGAATCCGGCCGCTCCAACTTGAACGTCACGGCAATCGCGCCACTCCCCGTTCCGATGTCGGCCATCTTCAGACCGCCTTTTGCGGGCCAGATCCGCCCGGCCCGGGCGAGCGCGCCCAAGACCAGCTCCTCCGTTTCCGGCCTTGGAATGAGGACATCCGAAGTGACCGTGAAGAGCCGACCGCAGAATTCTTCCTTGCCGGTCACATATTGTAGCGGAACACCTGCCGCCATTCGCGCAATCCCTGCAAAGAAGCGGTTCCGCTCATCTTCTCCGACCGGTTCACGCAGCCGGATAAGCAGCTGTGTGCGGCTCAGGCCAAGCACGTCCATCAGAAACAGTTCCGCTGCATGCGGTTCTCGGCCCGCTTTCATTAGTTGTTCTTTCCCATCCGCGAGAATCGCGGCAGCCGTATTACTCTGCCGCATCCAGCGACTCCAGACGCGCAGCCTGTTCTTCCATGATGAGCGCGTCGACCACTTCATCGAGCTTCCCGCTGATAATTTGGTCCAGCTTCTGAATCGTCAGGCCGATGCGGTGGTCGGTCACACGGTTTTGAGGAAAGTTGTACGTCCGGATGCGTTCGGAGCGGTCCCCGGACCCGACTGCGGATTTGCGAATTGCGTCATACTCCGCCTGTGCTTCCCGGTGAAACTTGTCATAGACCCTGGCACGCAGGACCTTCATCGCTTTTTCCTTGTTCTTGATCTGGGATTTTTCGTCCTGGCAGGAGACGACGATTCCGGTTGGCAAGTGCGTCAGCCGTACTGCGGACATCGTTGTGTTGACCGACTGGCCACCGGGTCCGCTTGACGCAAATGTATCCGTGCGGATGTCTTTATCATGGATGTCGATTTCAACTTCTTCCGCCTCGGGCAGGCAGGCAACCGTCGCGGTCGATGTATGGATACGGCCGCCTGATTCCGTCTCGGGCACTCGCTGGACGCGATGCGCCCCGTTCTCAAACTTGAGCCGGGAATAGGCGCCGCTTCCGCTGATCATGAAAATGATCTCTTTAAAGCCTCCGAGCCCTGTCGGAGATGCGTCGATCACGTCGGTCTTCCAGCCTTTCGACTCAGCGTATCGGCTATACATCCGGAACAGGTCGCCCGCGAAAAGTGCTGCCTCGTCTCCCCCTGCCGCCCCGCGAACTTCCATGATGACGTTTCTCGAATCGTTCGGGTCCTTTGGCAAGAGCAGGAGCTTCAGCTTTTCCTCCATTTCCCCGATGTCTGTTTCTAGCCCCGAGACTTCTTCTTTCACAAGCTCCTTCATCTCGGCGTCCAGCTTATCCTCAAGCATCTCTTTTGCATCCGATAGCTCGTCGGAAGCTTTTTTGTAGGCCCTGTATACTTCGACTGTCTCGGCGATCTCCGACTGTTCCTTCGAGTACTTCCGCAGCAGGCCAGTGTCCTGCACGACCCCCGGATCGCTCAGCAGTTCATTGAGTTTTTCATAGCGGTCTTCAACCGCCTGAAGGCGTTCATACATAAGGGATTCCTTCCTCCCGCATCTTCAGATTGGCATCAGGGAGCCCCTACGGTCCCCTAAAGTCATTGTTCCGGTTCATTCATCCAATCATTATAACTCAAAAAGCACCCGGCCGTCATCGGCCGGGTGTATCGGTCATGCATTGTGGATTAGCTTTCTGCCTCTGAGCGATTTTTCACACTCACTCCATTCGGCACTTCATGGTGAAGTCTGCAACGCGGTTCATAGGCTTCCTCCGCGCCGACGAGGATGACCGGGTCATTATAGTGCGCCGGCTTCCCGTCGATCAGCCGCTGTGTCCGGCTTGCCGGCGACCCGCAAACCGCGCAGACCGCCTGGAGTTTCGTAACAAGTTCCGCGGTGGCCATGAGTTCCGGTATCGGGCCGAACGGCTCTCCGCGAAAATCCTGGTCAAGCCCCGCGATGATGACACGGTAGCCATGGTTCGCAAGTTCCGCAACGGTCTCTACGATCCCCTCATCAAAAAACTGGGCTTCATCGATTCCCACCACATCTACGGTATCATCGATATGGCGCCAGATATCGGCCGCTTTGGCAACCGGCAAGGCCACGATCTCATTACCGTTATGGCTGACGACCGCTGTCTCACTATACCGGTCGTCAATCGCCGGCTTAAAAACGGCGATTGATTGTTTGGCGAACTGGGCTCGGCGGACACGGCGAATCAGTTCTTCGGACTTCCCCGAAAACATGCTGCCGCAAATTACCTCGGCCCAGCCTCCCTGCATTGAAACGAACATCCGGTTTTCCCCTTTCGACCTCAGGGGCACTCCCCCGATCCTGGCTTTCCAGGTTTCCATCTTAACGGATTTCGAGAAGTATTTCCCGTCTTTATTTTTGTCGGTGGATATGTTATAGGAACTGCGTGACCCGCTTATCCAGCGCATGCAAAAACCCGCCCGCCGCGGGTGCGGCGGACGGGTTTTATGCAGGAATTACTCCTGGCCTTCTTCTTTGAGGCCATATTTCTTGTTGAAGCGGTCGATACGGCCGTCGGCTGCAGCGAACTTCTGGCGACCCGTGTAGAATGGGTGGCACGCGGAGCAGACTTCAACTTTGATGTCTTCTTTCACGGAACCAGTTTCGAAAGAGTTGCCGCAAGAGCAAGTAACTTTCGCTGTCTTGTATTCCGGGTGAATGGCTGTTTTCATGAAATTCTTCTCCTCTCGCCCTGAACCATCTGGAACAGAGTTAAATTATCGTACTGCAGCCTTACACGGCCATACAGGCGAGCCGTATATGCTGTCAGATAGTCGCAAACTTACACAGAACATTATAGCACCGTATCCGGGTTAATGCAAATGATAAATCCGGGTCCTTGCACAGGACTTTTCAATAATAAAATGGCCTCTGCCCGTTGTCAATCAGAGAATACCGGAAGGCTGATCCGAACAGGAAGTGCTCACATTCAAAGCTTTCCGATTTCCCCTTCCCGTCCTTATTATAGCAGTCCCTTGCCGCCCCGCTTTTCTTTCATCTCACGGTTCAGCAGCTCGAAAAATTCTTCGTTGGTTTTCGTGCCGCGAAGCTTTTTGAGGAAGCGTTCGGCAAAGTCCGGTGTGTCAGAGAAGGTGCGCCGGATGGCCCATAGCTTGTCCAGGCGCTGCTTTGGCAGGAGGAGTTCCTCTTTTCTCGTGCCGGAGCGGCGGATGTCGAGCGCAGGGAAAATGCGGCGTTCGGCAAGGTGACGGTCCAGGTGGAGTTCCATATTGCCTGTTCCCTTGAATTCCTCGTAGATGACATCATCCATCCTGGAGCCGGTGTCTACAAGAGCTGTTGCAAGGATCGTCAGGCTGCCACCTTCTTCCAGATTACGCGCAGCGCCGAAAAATCGCTTTGGACGGTGGAGCGCAGCCGGGTCGATCCCGCCCGACAGTGTCCTGCCGCTCGGCGGAATGACGAGGTTGTAGGCGCGCGCGAGCCGGGTGATCGAGTCCATCAGGATGATGACATCCCGCTTGTGCTCGACCAGCCGCATCGCCCGTTCAAGTACAAGCTCGGCAACTCTCACATGGTGGTCCGGCAGCTCATCGAACGTCGAGCTGACGACATCCGCATCAACAGAGCGCTCGATATCGGTCACTTCTTCCGGACGCTCATCAACAAGCAGGACGATGAGTTCCGCCTCCGGGTGATTTTCCGTAATGGAATTCGCGATCTCTTTCAGGAGCTGGGTCTTTCCCGCCTTCGGCTGAGCGACGATGAGGCCGCGCTGGCCGAATCCTACCGGGGAGACGATATCCATGATCCGTGTGGACAGCTGATGCGGCTCTGTCTCCAGCTTGATCTGACGTTCCGGGTAGAGCGGGGTCAGGGCCGGAAAATGGACGCGTTCTTTCGCGGTTTCCGGGTCCTCCCCGTTCACTGCCCCGACCTGCAGCAGGCCGTAGTAGCGCTCATTTTCTTTGGGCGGCCGGACTTTGCCGCTCACCCGGTCACCGTTCCGCAGGTCAAAACGGCGGATCTGGGAAGCCGAAATATAAATATCTTCCATGCTCGGCGAATAGTTGATCGGTCGGAGGAAACCATAGCCCTCTGTCGGGATGATTTCCAGTACGCCTTCCATGAAGAAATAGCCTTCCTGTTCGGCGCGGGATTTAAGGATTGCAAAAATCAGTTCTTTTTTCGTCAGTTTGCTGTAGTAGGAGATATTCAGTTTACGGGCCAGGCCGTAAAGCTCTTTAAGGGTCTTTTCCTTCATGCCAGCCAGTGTGAGTTCTTCCGCCATCGGGCGGTCACCTCTTTTCGTTCAGTTGGGGATGTCAGCGCCCGAGGGCGTATGCGAAGTGATGAAGAAGGAGATGCCCGGCGTTTCCGCCGGGCATGGGTTGATCAGTATTCCATGACGTAATGCGGCTTTTTCTGAAGGCTGTGACGGCCTTCGACAAAGCGCACTGTACCTGACTTGGCACGCATGACGAGAGAGTGGGTAGAGCCGTAGGCCCCTTTGAATTGGACACCTTTCAGGAGTTCGCCGTCGGTCACGCCTGTGGCGGCGAAGATGGCATCATCGCCCTTGACGAGGTCTTCCATGCGGAACACTTTTTCGATATCCAGGCCCATCTTGCGGCAGCGTTCGATTTCTCCTTCGTTTGACGGGACGAGGCGGCCCTGGATCTCACCGCCGAGGCACTTCAGGCCGACTGCGGAGATGACCCCTTCTGGAGCGCCGCCGGAACCGAACAGAATGTCGACGCCTGTATCGTCGAACGCCGTGTTGATCGCACCGGCGACATCACCGTCATTGATCAGCTTGATGCGTGCGCCGGCATCCCGGATTTCCTGGATGATTCTGGCGTGCCGTTCACGGTGAAGTACCGTTGCGACGACATCTTCGATATCTTTGTTTTTCGCCTTGGCGACAGCCCGGAGGTTGTCGATGATCGGCGCATCGATGTCGACCTGGCCCACTGCCTCTGGGCCGACCGCGATTTTTTCCATGTACATGTCTGGCGCGTGAAGAAGATTGCCGCGGTCCGCTACAGCCAGGACCGCGAGTGCGTTCCAGCCGCCTGATGCCACAATATTCGTCCCTTCAAGCGGATCGACTGCAACATCGACCGCAGGGCCGGAGCCGGTACCGAGTTCTTCTCCTATGTAGAGCATTGGCGCTTCGTCCATTTCCCCTTCGCCGATTACGACAACGCCCTGCATCGGGATTGTGTCGAAAACGGTGCGCATCGCGCTTGTCGCCGCGTCGTCCGCCTCGTTTTTCAGGCCGCGCCCCATCCAGCGGGCGGAGTTTAGCGCCGCCGCCTCTGTGACACGTACAAGTTCCATCGATAAGCTGCGTTCCATCGTGCACTTCCTTTCTCCCCGCAATGCGGGAAAGCAAAATCTATTTTGCGGTCCGTCCGGCAGGAATATCCTGCCGCCGGCCGCTTAAAAGTCAATCAGGTTACTGTCAGGAATTGCCTTTGTCCTTGCCGGATAAAGCGCCGGCAGGCACGCGAACTTTTCGGATGTCCGCCCCGAGGCCGCTAAGCTTGCCGATCAGGTTGGAGTAGCCGCGCTCGATATGGTGGATTGCATGCACTTCCGTCTCACCCTCCGCGATCAGTCCCGCAAGGACAAGTGCGGCGCCGGCACGAAGGTCGGTCGCCCGCACGGAAGCTCCCTGGAGCTCAAGCGGTCCGGTGATGATTGCAGCACTTCCCTCAACACGCGCATCCGCGTTCATGCGGCGCAGTTCATCGATATGCTTAAACCGTGCCGAGTAGATTGTGTCGGTCACAACCGACGTTCCTTTCGCCTGCGTGAGAAGGACGGACATCGGTTGCTGGAGGTCAGTCGCAAACCCCGGATAGACGAGTGTTTTCACATCGATCGCCCGGAGCGGCCGCTCCGGTTTTGGAATGATGATCCGCTCCTCTTCTTCAATGAGGTTCACGCCCATTTCCCGCAGCTTCGCCGTGAGTGCCTCCACGTGAAACGGAATGACGTTGTCCACCGTGACACCGGCTCCAACCGCAGCTGCCATGATCATGAATGTCCCGGCCTCGATTCGGTCCGGGATGATGGTGTGGGTAGTTCCCGACAGCGACTCAACGCCTTCGATCCGGATGATATTGGTGCCGGCACCTTTGATATTGGCCCCCATGTTCGACAGGAGCGTCGCGACATCAATGATTTCGGGCTCTTTGGCCGCATTTTCAATGGTCGTCCGTCCCTCTGCGAGGACAGCGGCAAGCATAATGTTGATGGTCGCCCCGACACTTGCCACATCAAGATAGATTTTGGCGCCGCGCAGCTTCTCCGCGCGGAGGTAAATGGAGCCGTGTTCATTCGTCACTTTAGCCCCCAGTGCCTCAAACCCTTTGATATGCTGGTCAATCGGCCGCGGACCGAGATGGCAGCCGCCAGGCAGACCGATCACAGCCTTGCCGAACCGGCCGAGCATCGCCCCCATCAAATAGTAGGAGGCACGAAGTTTTTTGACATTTCCATTTGGAAGCGGCATATCGATCATTCCGGTCGGGTCGATCTTCATCGTCCCGTCCCGGAACGTGACAGCCCCTCCGATTTCTTCCAGGAGCGCCTTGAGCGTAAAGACATCCGCGATTTCAGGCAGTCCTTCGATTGAGACTTCCGAGCCGGCCAGGATCGAGGCCGGGATAAGAGCGACCGCGCTGTTCTTGGCGCCGCTCACTTTGATCGTTCCTTTTAATTCCCGTCCGCCGTTGATTTTGTAGACGTCCATATCGTTTCCCTCGTTCCGAAAGAGTTCCGTCACTCGGCAGTCCGCTTGTTCCAGTCTGCGAGGAACGCTTCAAGACCCTTTTCCGTCAGCGGATGGTTGAACATCTGCTTAAGGACCTTGAGCGGAGTCGTTGAGATGTGTGCGCCGTTCAGCGCCGCATCTGTGATGTGCTGCGGGTGGCGGATTGATGCCGCGATGATTTCCGTTTCGATGCCGTGCGTGTTAAAGATTTCCGAAATGGTCGCAATCAGGTCCATCCCGTTGTGGCCGATGTCATCCAGGCGCCCAAGGAATGGCGAGACGTATGTGGCTCCCGCACGGGCCGCAAGCAGCGCCTGGTTCGCACTGAAGATGAGGGTAACGTTTGTCTTTATGCCCTCTTTGGCGAAAGTGGAGCATGCAGCAAGGCCATCCGGTGTCATCGGGAGCTTGACCGTGATGTTCGGTGCAATCGCTGCAAGTTCACGTCCTTCCCGGATCATTTCTTCCGCTTCAGTCGCAATGACTTCCGCGCTTACAGAGCCCGGAACCAGTTCCGCGATCTCTTTAAGCCGATCATGGAACGGTACGTTCTCCTTGGCGACGAGCGATGGGTTCGTCGTGACGCCTGATAGGATGCCCCATGCGTGTGCTTCCTTGATTTCGTCAAAATTAGCTGTATCGATGAAAAATTTCATGTCTGTGTCCTCCCCGGAAGATTCTCTGATGAATGGAAAGAAGGAGATGATGCCTTGCACCTCTCCCGCTTCTCCCCTTGTTTTTAAGCTTTCCCGGAACTGCCGAATTCACGCATCTTGCCTTTGACGGTTTCTTTGATGGCTTCGCGTGCAGGGCCGAGATATTTGCGAGGGTCATAGACCTCTTTGTCGTTGTCCAGGATTTCGCGGATGACATTGGTCGACGCGATCTGATTCTCGGTGTTGACGTTGATCTTAGCCGTTCCGAGTGAAATGGCGCGCTGAATGTCTTTTGTCGGGATGCCCGTGCCGCCGTGCAGGACAAGCGGGAGATCCGACTGCTTCGAGATTTCTTCCATCTCTTTGAATCCGAGATTCGGTTCGCCTTTATAAGGGCCGTGAACCGATCCGAGCGCAGGTGCCAGGCAGTCGATGTCCGTCTGCTTAACAAGCTCTTCACACTCTTTTGGATCTGCATAGATCACGCCGTCCGCGATGACGTCATCTTCCTGGCCGCCTACGACGCCAAGCTCCGCTTCGACGGATGCGCCGTGTTTGTGGGCATACTCGACGACTTCGGATGTGATCCGGATATTTTCCTCAAGCGGTTGGGACGATGCATCGATCATGACAGATGTGAAGCCCGCATCAACCGCTTCTTTACATTTTTCAAAGGAAGAGCCGTGGTCAAGATGGATTGCGACCGGTACGCTCGTTCCGTAGGATTCCATTAGGCCGTTAACCATTGGCACAACCGCCTTGAAGCCACCCATATACTTTGCGGCGCCTTCGGAAACACCCAGGATGACCGGGGATTTCTCCTCCTCGGCCGCTTGAAGGATCGCCTGTGTGAATTCCAGGTTGTTGATATTGAACTGACCGACCGCATAGCCTTCTTTTCTTGCTTTATTTAGCATGTCCGTCATGGAGACAAGTGCCATACTCGATTCCTCCTTCGAAAATGGGAAGTCAATCTTTCGTTTTTACACCTTTCCATCATATCAAAAACAGGCAGTGTCCGCCACTGCCCGCCGGTCACGCCAGGATTCCGCCGATCTCGCTTCGGAGCTCATGAATGTCGAACGGCTTTGTGAAATACTTCTCGGCTCCAAGTGCTTTCGCCGCGTCAATCTGTTCCTGTTCACCATACGCAGTCATCATGAAAACCGGAATATCCGGCTTGGCTGACTTGAACTGTCTAAGGACCTCGATGCCATCCATGCCGGGCATTTTCATATCGAGCAGCACGCAGTCCGGAGGGGACTGTGTAAACAGTTCTATCGCTTCAAATCCGTTTTTCGCAACAGAAGTCTCATACCCGTCGCGCTTGAACACTTCCTGCAGCAGAAGACGGATGCCGTTCTGGTCATCAACAATCAATATCCGTTTCATATGGCCAGTCACTACTTTCATAATATTCTATGTTTTCTACCATCCGTATAACCTTATCATTTTCTTTTCATTTATGACACTTTTTCAAAGTGGAAATTGATGCAGCGGCGCCTGCTTGGACGCCTGAGCTCTGTCCTTTATAATGGAGCCGGAGGGATACTCATATGAAAATGCTGACTACACAAATGTCCGGACTGCTCCAGCGCATCGCCGGACGTGAAGAAGAGATGATCGGCATGACTGCCCGACTTCTCGCACAAGCAACCGCAGGGCAAGGCAGAGTGTTCATCGCAGCGTTTGGCGAGCTCGGCGCAGTAAGCGCAAACGCGATCCGCGGCCAGGAGCCGCTTAAGGGTGCCGTGCGTTTCCACGGAGAAGAAATCGACAGCACGGACAGAGTTTGGATTCTTGCAAGGCATGCATCCGACAAAGAAGCACTGACACTCGCCCGCCGGCTGGCTGAGCAGTTCATCCCGTTTGCCGCGGTGGCTGATGAGCCCGAAGATGCCGAGGGCAATGAGCTCGCAGAACTTGCCACCGCTTATGTGTCACTTGGGGTCAAGCGCGGCCTGCTTCCGTCCGATGACGGCGGGCGAACCGTCTTTCCCCACGCCCTTGCAGGACTGTTTGTCTACGAAGCCGTCCGGATGGATTACGAGGAGCTGCTTTCCGAATTCGGCTGAACCCGGCGCCCTGTTATCAGACAGGGCGTTTTTATGTATGGATTGTTATGTAACCTATCATAAAACAAAAGTGATATCGTGAATACCTCTATCTGTAAACTTATGGTTTATCTGTTGGAAGTCGGACTTCAGAGGACATAAAAAAGGCCAGGCCCCTGCCGTTTTGAGGGAACCTGGCTTGTCCTTTATTTAGTTATTGCCGATTGAAGCACGGATGAATTCTCTGAACAGCGGCTGAGGACGGTTCGGGCGCGACACGAATTCCGGGTGGAATTGGCATGCGACAAACCATTTATGTTCCGGCAGCTCGACAATCTCGACAAGTCGGCCGTCAGGGCTGAGACCGGAAAAGACGAAGCCCGCTTTTTCGAATGTCTCGCGGAATTCATTGTTGAATTCAAAGCGGTGGCGGTGGCGCTCATACACGAGGTCCTCGCCGTAAGCTTCGTGAGCCTTCGTGCCGGCCTTGAGCTTGCACGGATAGATGCCGAGGCGCAATGTGCCGCCGAGGTCTTCCAGGTCTTTCTTATCCGGCATGATGTCGATGATCGGGAACGCTGTCGACGGATCCAGTTCCGAGGAGTGCGCGCCGTCCATGTTCATGACGTGCTGGGCATACTCGACCGAAGCCAGCTGCATGCCAAGGCAAATGCCGAAGAATGGCACATTGTTTGTGCGCGCGTACTCGACTGCAGCGATCTTGCCGTCGATGCCTCGGTCGCCGAAGCCGCCAGGTACCAGTACGCCATCGCAATCGGAAAGGAGTTCCGCCGCATTGTCGCGGCTGATATCTTCAGCGTTGATCCAGTCGACTTCGATCTCAGCGTCAAATGCGAACCCGGCATGGCGCAGCGCTTCGACCACTGAGATGTAGGCATCCTGGAGTTCCACGTATTTGCCGACCAGGCCGATCTTCACTGTCTTAGAAAGAGACTTTACCTTCTGGACAAGTGCTGTCCAGTCGTCGAGCTCCGGCTTCGGAGCATCCAGGCGGAGATGGTCGAGGACGAGGTCATCCATGCCCTGAGCGTGAAGTCTGAGCGGGATTTCGTAGAGCGTCTCCGCATCACGGGACTCGATCACTTCTTCCGGACGGATGTCGCAGAAAAGCGCGATCTTGTCTTTCATGTCCTGAGGAACCGGCTGCTCGGTGCGGACGACAATGAGGTTCGGCTGGATGCCGAGGCCGCGGAGTTCCTTGACGCTGTGCTGTGTCGGCTTGGTTTTCATCTCACCTGCCGCATGAATAAACGGAATCAGTGTGCAGTGGATGTACATGACTTCATTCCGGCCGAGGTCGGAACGGAGCTGGCGGATCGCTTCAAGGTAAGGCAGCGATTCAATATCACCGACGGTACCACCGATTTCGGTAATGACGACATCCGCATTCGTCTCTTTGCCGGCGCGCAGCACACGTTGCTTGATTTCGTTCGTAATGTGCGGAATGACCTGGACGGTTGCCCCGTTGTAGTCTCCGCGCCGCTCTTTTTTCAGGACGGTGGAGTAGACTTTCCCGGTAGTCACCGCGGAGTATTTCGTCAGGTTGATGTCGATGAAACGCTCATAGTGGCCGAGGTCGAGGTCTGTTTCCGCGCCGTCTTCGGTCACGAACACCTCACCATGCTGATACGGGCTCATCGTGCCCGGGTCCACGTTGATATACGGATCGAACTTCTGGATGGTCACTTCCAGCCCACGGTTCTTCAGCAGACGGCCGAGGGATGCTGCGACAATCCCTTTTCCGAGTGAAGATACGACGCCGCCGGTTACAAAGATATACTTGGTCATTACAAAATCTCCTCCTGTCAGTCCCAAAAACAAAAAAGGCCCCCCTGCAAACCGTTCTGCAGGGGAGCGCATACGCACAATTTAATCTCCTCAATCAGAGGAGCCCGAACTAAATCATAAACCTGTGACGACGATTCGTCAAGTTCAAACTTCCTCTTCGTCCTCGTCGTCTTCTTCGTCTGCAAGATCGATCTCGCCGTCAAGCAGTTCATCCTCTTCATCGTCAAGTTCATCGACGTCTTCCTCGGCGTCTTCTTCCTCTTCATCGTCGATTTCGAAGTCTTCTTCCTCTTCGTCAGCGAACTCATCGAAGTCCTCATCGAAGTCGACATCCTCATCGTCCTCGATAATCTCTTCATCATCGTCTTCTACGACTTTAGCTTTGGCCTTCCGCTTGCGCACTTTAACCGACGGTGCAGTCTCTTCCTCAATCTTGTCTACCGGGTACCACTCACGAAGGCCCCAGCGACCGTCACCCAGGGCGAGGAACCGCCCGTCGATATTCATATCTGTATAGAAGCGGACAAGGCGTTCCTTGGCTTCTTTCTCGGACAGGCCGACCAGACGGCCGAGCTCTGCCATGAGAGCCGGAAACTCCATCGGCTCACGGCGCTCTTCCAAGAGGGCGAAAGCAAGGTCAATCAGGGCTTCTTCTTTTAATTGTTCCTGTGTCAGATCTTGAAGGTTCATCAGGAGCACGTCCTTTCTGCATGCGTTGGCATAATCACCATTATATACAATCCACTTCCCGCTATGCTACCTTCAACTTTTGTTTTTCAATGTCCGCCAGCCGCTGAAGAACAGATAGAACAGTTGGGCGGACAGCAAAATCAGCGGAGCGGCGGCAAGACCGCGGTTGTACAGGGCTATGGACAGGACGATCAGGATTACCATAATGACCACGTGATAGGACGTTTTCAACGGGAGGCCCTCCTCTTCGCTTCTTCCTACATTATACAACAGAAGAAAAAATAGATGTCCCGCGGAAGCGGGACATCCGGAAATTTTTTCATCAGGCCGGCAAAAGCCCTTACATGTTTCTGCGGTATTGCCCGCCCACTTCGTAAAGGGCTGCCGTGATCTGTCCAAGGCTGGCGACCCTGACCGTGTCCATCAGGGCCTCGAAGATATTGCCGCCGGAGACGGCCGCTGTCTTCAGCCGGCCGAGAGCCTCCTGCGTGCGCTCTCCGTTCCGTTCCTGGAACGACTTCAGGTTGCGGATCTGGGTCTCTTTCTCTTCCTTCGTCGCGCGCGCAAGCTCCATGTTGTCGATATCATCCTCGGAAGGCGGGTTCGGGTTCAGGTAGGTGTTGACGCCGACAATCGGCAGTTCCCCCGAATGCTTGAGGTGCTCGTAATACATGGACTCTTCCTGGATCTTACCACGCTGATATTGGGTCTCCATCGCGCCCAGAACACCGCCACGGTCATTCAGGCGATCGAATTCATCCAGGACGGCCTGCTCCACAAGATCAGTAAGTTCTTCTGCGATAAACGCCCCTTGGAGAGGGTTCTCGTTTTTCGAGAGGCCATGCTCTTTCGTGATGATCATCTGGATCGCCATGGCGCGCCGGACCGATTCCTCGGTCGGTGTTGTGATTGCCTCATCATAGGCGTTCGTATGGAGCGAGTTGCAGTTGTCCTGCAGAGCCATAAGCGCCTGCAGCGTCGTCCGGATATCATTAAAGTCGATTTCCTGGGCATGAAGGCTCCGTCCGGATGTCTGAATGTGGTACTTCAGCTTCTGGCTGCGATCGTTTGCACCGTACTTCTCCCGCATCGCAATTGCCCAGATTCGGCGGGCGACGCGGCCGATGACCGTATATTCAGGATCAAGGCCGTTCGAGAAGAAGAACGACAGGTTCGGTGCGAAGTCATCGATGTTCATGCCGCGGCTCAGGTAGTACTCCACATAGGTGAATCCGTTTGCCAGCGTGAATGCCAGCTGGGAAATCGGATTCGCCCCCGCCTCGGCGATATGGTACCCCGAGATCGACACAGAGTAGTAATTGCGGACCTGATGATCGATAAAGTACTGCTGGATATCCCCCATCATGCGGAGCGCAAACTCGGTCGAGAAGATGCACGTGTTCTGGCCCTGGTCTTCCTTCAGAATATCCGCCTGGACGGTGCCGCGGACAGTCTGGAGCGTCTTTTCGCGGACTTCCGTGAATTCTTCCACGGTCAGTGTGCGGCCGAGCTCCTCTTCTCTTTTCTTCACCTGCTGGTCGATTGCAGTGTTCATGAACATCGCAAGGATGATCGGCGCAGGGCCGTTGATCGTCATCGAGACTGACGTGGACGGTGCGCAAAGATCGAATCCGTCGTACAGCTTTTTCATGTCATCGAGCGTGCACACCGACACGCCGGATTCGCCGACTTTTCCGTAGATATCAGGACGGTATGCCGGGTCTTCGCCGTAGAGCGTGACCGAGTCGAATGCCGTGGACAGCCGTTTTGCATCGTCGTCCTTCGAGAGATAGTGGAACCGGCGGTTTGTCCGCTCAGGCGTCCCTTCTCCGGCAAACTGGCGCTTCGGGTCTTCCCCCTGGCGCTTGAACGGGAAGACGCCTGCCGTATACGGGAACGAGCCCGGCACGTTTTCCGCATATACCCAGCGGAGGATTTCCCCGTAGTCCTTGAACTTCGGAAGGGCGACCTTCGGAATCTTCAGGCCTGCAAGGCTTTCCGTCCTGAGGATCGTCCTGATCTCCCTGTCACGGACCTTCGTGACAAACTCTTCCCCGGAATACGCTTCCTTCAGGCTTTCCCAGTTCTCAAGTATGCGTTTCGACTCCGCCGACAGCTCACTTTTCACCCCGTCGATCAGGGACTGGAGAGATGCTTCAAGCGCTTCGTCCCCGTCCTTTTCGCGGATCATGGAAAGCGTGCCTTCCAGCTGGAACAGACGTCGTCCGAGCTCTGCCTGCTGCTCCGCGCGCTTGTGATAGTCACGGATCGTATCCGTGATTTCGCGCAGGTAATAGCGGCGGTCATTCGGGATGATGACGTTCTGCTTCTGGGTTTTGACGAACTGTTTGTAAGACGTTTCCCACCCAAGGCTGAATTTGTCGTTAAGCACATCGACTATTGCCGCGAACAGCGAGTTTGTGCCTTTGTCGTTGAACTGGCTGGCGATCGTGCCGTACACCGGCATCTCATCAACCTGGCGGTCCCAAAGCTGCCGGCTCCGCTGATACTGTTTCTGCACTTGGCGAAGGGCGTCCTCTGAACCTTTACGTTCGAACTTATTGATCGCGATCAGGTCTGCGAAGTCGATCATGTCGATCTTCTCAAGCTGTGTAGGCGCACCGAATTCGCTTGTCATCACATACATCGAGGCATCTGCGATTTCCGCGACTTCCGCATCCCCCTGTCCGATCCCGCTCGTCTCGACGATAATGAGGTCAAAGCCAGCGGCACGGACGACATCGAGCACATCCCGGATCGCTCCGGACAGTTCGGAGCGGGACCCGCGCGTCGCGAGGCTTCTCATATAGACACGGTCGCTGAAGATTGCGTTCATGCGGATCCGGTCGCCGAGGAGCGCGCCGCCCGTCTTCTGCTTTGTCGGATCGATCGACAGGATAGCCACCTTCTTGTCCGGAAGCTCGTGGAGGAATCGGCGGATCAGTTCGTCAGTCAGTGAGCTTTTCCCGGCGCCTCCCGTTCCCGTGATTCCGAATACCGGTGTTTCTTTCGACAGCTTGCGGACGGCTTCGAGCATCTTTTCCGCTTCTTCGGCCTGGCCCATATGCGCGTCTTCTGCCAGTGTGATCAGACCGGAAAGCAGCGGCACATCATTCGCGGAGAGCGCTTCCGGATTACCGAGCTGCTTCTTCTCGGACGTCTTGTAGTCGCACTGCTTCAACATCTCGTTGATCATTCCCTGCAGGCCGAGACGGCGACCGTCCTCAGGGGAGAAAATCCCGGAGATGCCGTAGTCATGAAGCTCCTTGATCTCTTTCGGAATGATGACGCCTCCGCCTCCGCCGTATACGCGGATATGCGGTGCGCCCTTTTCCTTCAGGAGGTCATGCATGTATTTGAAGTATTCGACGTGGCCGCCCTGGTAGGAAGAGATCGCGATCCCCTGCACGTCTTCCTGGATGGCTGCATTGACGACTTCCTCAACGGAACGGTTGTGGCCCAGATGGATCACTTCAGCACCGCTTGACTGCAGAATGCGTCGCATGATGTTGATGGAGGCATCGTGGCCGTCAAACAGGCTGGATGCCGTAACGAACCGGACATGATTGACCGGCTTGTAGACTTCGACTGGTGCCGTTGTCATTTTACTTCCCCCTTCTGCGGACGGCCCGCCACCCCGTAGAGCAGCTGGTCCGTCAGCATATCGATGAATTCCCTTAATGTGAACTGTTTGCGGAGCGTCCAGCGGCGGAATGCCCACATCTGTCCCTGGACGATGATATGGTGTGCCCCGAGCCGGGCTTCCTTCTCGGATAGAGTGATCTCCCCCGCTTCAGAACAGCCGGCAAGCATCCGCTCGAACAGGCCGGCCATCTCAAGCTCCTTCTCGAGCACATAGCTGAGCGCCGCCTTCGGCAGTGACTTCGTCTCCTGATACATGACTGTGAATTCGTCATCCATCTCATCGATCGTTTCGATATAGAGCCGGATGGCGTTTTTCAGTCCTTTGATTGTCCCCTGCTGTTCCGCAAGCGGTGCCAGCCGGTCATGCACTTCCTCATAAATCCTGTCACACACCAAATAGAGGACATCTTCCTTTGTCCGGATATATTCATAGAGTGTGCCGATGCTGAAGCCCGCTTCCTTTGCGATTTCCCGCGTGGTCGTGCGGTGGAACCCCTTCTCCCTGAACAGTTTCACCGCTCCGCGGATCATCTGGTCGCGGCGCTTCTCGATCAGTGATTCGTCTTTTACCGACGACTTCACCTCGTGGCGCACCGACGTCTTTTTTTCGGTCATTTCGTCAGCATGCGGGAGATGACGAGCCGCTGGATCTCCTGCGTGCCCTCATAGATCTGAGTGATCTTCGCGTCACGCATAAATCGCTCGACCGGATAATCCTTCGTATAGCCGTATCCGCCGTATACCTGGACTGCCTCCACCGTGACCTTCATCGCGGTATCGCCCGCCATCAGCTTTGCCATCGCGGATTCCTTGCCGTACGGAAGGCCGTTCGACTCGAGCCAGGCCGCCTGATAAGTGAGGAGTCGGGAAGCCTCGATCGAAGTAGCCATGTCGGCAAGCTTGAAGCCGATTCCCTGGTTCGCCGCGATCGGCTTGCCGAACTGCTCGCGCTCTTTCGCATAGGAAACCGAGTGGTCCAGTGCGCCCTGCGCGATGCCGACCGCCTGTGCAGCGATGCCGTTGCGGCCGCCATCCAGCGTCTTCATCGCAATGATGAAGCCCTGGCCCTCTTCGCCGAGGAGGTTTTCCGCAGGGACCTTGCAGTTATCAAAGATGACTTCTGTCGTCGGGGACGAACGGATGCCAAGCTTTTTCTCTTTCTTTCCGACGGAGAAGCCCTCGAAGTCCTTTTCCACGATGAACGCGCTCGTGCCCTTGTGCTTGGAAGAAGGGTCGGTGACCGCGAACACGATATACGTGTCGGCGATGCCGCCGTTCGTGATGAACATCTTCGAGCCGTTCAGGATGTAGTGGTCGCCGTCCTTTTTGGCAGTTGTCTTCATGCCGCCCGCATCAGAGCCGGAGCCTGCTTCCGTCAGGCAATAGGCACCGATTTTAGAGCCTTCCGCCATCGGACGGAGGTACTTCTGCTTCTGCTCTTCCGTGCCGTATTTAAAGACCGGCCAGCCGGCAAGCGATGTGTGTGCGGAAAGAACGACGCCCGCTGATGCATCCACGCGGGACAGCTCCTCGACTGCGATGACATAGGCGAGGAAATCGGAGCCGATGCCGCCGTACTCTTCCGGCCAGGGAATGCCTGTCAGGCCGAGTTCTGCCATCTTGTGAAACAGCTCGACGTCGAAGCGCTCTTCCTCATCGCGCTCTGCCGCTGTCGGTGCGACTTCCTTTTCTGCAAAATCGCGGACCATTTTACGGATCATTTCGTGTTCTTCGGACAGTTTAAAGTTCATTTTCGTCTTCCACCTTTCGGTAATCGGCAAGGCCGTAGATTGGAGTGGTAATGAAGTTTCTGTATCTGAATAACGGGGGGCGCCATTGTGTACTTTCGTCGGGCCATTGTGTACTTTCGGGACACTTTGGTGTACTTTCGGCGTTTCTTTATGGACTTTCACGACCACTTTGTGTACTTTCGGCACTCCATGGTGTACTTTCGCGCAAAGCGCTTGCGGGCGCAGAACACCTCACTTTGTGAGTGACTTGCCGCCCAACGCTTTGCTTGTGGGCGCAGAACACCTCACTTTGTGAGGTGTTTGCTGATGACAATCCTCTGGATCTCGCTAGTGCCTTCATAGATCTGAGTGACTTTCGCGTCACGGAAGTAGCGCTCCACCGGATAGTCCTCGGTGTAACCATAGCCGCCGAATACCTGGATGGCTTCGATTGCGCAATCCATGGCCGCCTGGGAGGCGAACAGCTTCGCCATCGAGGCTTCCTTGCCTGCAGGCAACCCTTGGCCGTAAAGATCGGCCGCCTGATAGACGAGGAGGCGTGCTGCTTCGACGGATGTCGCCATGTCGGCGAGCTTGAATCCGATTCCCTGATTTGCCGCGATGGGCTTGCCGAACTGTACCCGTTCCTTGGCATAGGCGACAGCCGCATCAGTGGCGGCCTCGGCGATGCCGAGCGACTGGGCCGCAATTCCGATCCTGCCTGCATCGAGGTTGGCAAGGGCGATCTTGAATCCTTCACCTTCCTGGCCGAGCCTATTCTCCTCCGGCACTTCCATGTCTTCGAATGTCAGTTGGACAGTACGGGAGCCATGGAGCCCCATCTTTTCCTCGTCCTTGCCGATGATAAGCCCTGGTGTGCCTTTCTCGACGATGAACGCCGTTACGCCGCGGCTTCCCGCTTCCGGATTGGTGTTGGCGAAGACGATGTAGACATCCGCCTCTCCGCCGTTCGTGATGAACACTTTCGAACCGTTGAGCACATAGTGGCCGTCTTTTTTGGCCGCCTTCGTTTTCATCGCGCCGGCATCGGAGCCGGAAGACGGCTCGGTGAGGCAGAACGCGCCGAGATACTCGCCAGAAGCCATCTTCGGAATGTACTTCCGCTTCTGCTCTTCCGTGCCGAACTTCAGGATCGGGTTGATGCCGACTGATGTGTGGACGCTAAGAATCACGCCCATGACCGCGCTTACCTTCGACAGCTCATGGATGGCGATGATGTAGCTCGTGTAGTCCATCCCCGAGCCGCCGTACTCTTCCGGAACCGTGATGCCCATGAGGCCGAGCTCGCCCATCTTCCCAAGGAGCGGACGGGGAAACTCGCCCGCTTCCATCCGCGGGATAAACGGCTCCAACTCGTTTTTCGCAAAGTCACGCACCATCCGGCGCATCATTTTCTGTTCTTCGTTGAATGTGAAATTCATGGTGTGCACCCCATTTAATAAAAGCCGTTTAGGACAGGATTATTCATAGACATAAAATCCGCGGCCGGACTTTTTCCCGAGCCAGCCGGCGTTGACGTATTTGCGCAGAAGCGGGCATGGTCGGTACTTCGGATCGCCGAAACCGTCATGCAGCACTTCCATGATGTACAGGCATGTATCCAGGCCGATAAAGTCCGCAAGCTGAAGCGGCCCCATCGGATGGTTCATACCCAGCTTCATCACATCGTCGATCGCTTCCTTCGTTGCGACGCCTTCATAAAGCGTAAAGATCGCTTCATTGATCATCGGCATGAGTACCCGGTTGGAGACGAACCCGGGATAGTCGTTGACTTCGACAGGCGTCTTCGAAAGTTTTTTCGTCATGTCTTCGACCGCCTGGTAAGTCTCGTCGGTGGTTGCAAGGCCGCGGATGATTTCGACAAGTTTCATGACCGGCACCGGGTTCATGAAATGCATCCCGATCACCTGCCCCGGGCGCTTCGTGACCGCAGCGATTTCCGTGATCGGCAATGCGGAGGTGTTGGTCGACAAAATAGCGTGCTCCGCCGCGTGCTCATCCAACTGCCGGAAGATCGACTGCTTGATCTCCATTTTCTCGACGGCAGCCTCGATGATGAGGTCGGCATCCTTTGCGTCAGACAGATCTGTCGATTTGCGGATACGGCCGAGCGCCGCATTTTTATCCTCTTCCGTCATCCGGCTCTTTTCCACTCCCCGGGAAAGGTTTTTCGAAATGACGCCGAGTCCCTTTTCGTACGCTTCTTCACTGATATCGTTCAAGGTCACATCGAACCCAGCCTGGGCGCACACCTGTGCGATGCCTCCGCCCATCTGTCCGGCTCCGATGACCATTACGTGTTTGATCTCCATGATTACTCCCCCTGTCCCTGTTTCGGTACTTCGATCATGACGGCATCCCCCTGGCCGCCGCCGGAACAGATTGCCGCAATCCCGATGCCGCCGCCGCGGCGCTTGAGTTCATGCGCGAGCGTCAGGATGATTCTGGCACCGCTTGCGCCGATCGGGTGCCCGAGCGCAACCGCTCCGCCGTTGACATTGACTTTATCCGGATCGAGACCGGCGATCTTCGCGCTGGCAAGGGAGACGGCAGCGAACGCTTCGTTGATCTCGAACAGGTCGATCTCCTCAAGCGACTTGCCGCTCTTTTCCAGGATTTCATTGATCACAAGCCCCGGTGTCTGAGGGAAGTTTTCCGGCTCGACGGCCACTTCGGCATGGGCGATGATCTCCGCCAGGACATCTTTGCCTTCCTGCTTCGCCCGGTCCGAATCCATCAGGACAAGCGCGCAGGCACCGTCGTTGACACCCGGTGCGTTGCCTGCCGTGATCGTGCCTTCCTTGCCGAATGCCGGCTTCAGTTTCGCGAGCGACTCCGAAGAGGTATCGCGGCGTGGCGCTTCGTCTTCCCCGACATGGATCGTTTGCCCTTTGCGTGCCGGGACTTCGACCGGAACGATCTCCTCGACAAACAGGGCTTCATCAATCGCCTTCAGGGCACGTCGGTGGCTGCGGAGTGCCCATTCGTCCTGGGCAACGCGTGTGAGTTCCATCTTGTCGGCGGTGCTGTTCCCGTAGGTGCCCATATGCACCCGATCTGGGTGGAACGAGCAGGACAGCCCGTCATGGATCATGCCGTCAATCAGCGGCGCGTCGCCCATCTTCAGGCCGAAGCGGCCCTTCGGCATGTAGTACGGCGCATTCGACATCGACTCCATGCCGCCTGCCACGATTACTTGTTCTTCACCGAGGCGGATCAGCTGGTCGCCGAGCGTCACGGCACGCATGCCTGATGCACACACTTTGTTGATCGTCTCGGTCTTCACCTTCCACGGAATGCCCGCTTTGTTCGCTGCCTGCCGGGATGGGATTTGGCCCTGTCCGCCCTGAAGGACGGTGCCCATGATGACCTCATCTACATCTTCCGGTGATGTGCCGGTACGCTCAAGTGCTGCACGGATTGCCGTCCCTCCGAGATCGCTTGCCGTCCGAGAAGCGAGCAGCCCGCCAAACTTACCGAATGGTGTACGTGCCCCGCCGAGAATCGCCGTTTTTGCCATGATCGATTTCCCCCTTTTGATTTTGAGAGCGTTTTCATATCCTTTTCAGTGAATGCCGGGCGGCGTCTTTCTGTCAGAAGTGACTGAACGCTCGCTCGGCAAAATTCCTAACAAAAAGGGAGTGACCGGCACTCCCTCTTCCATTTGTTTCATTGTATCGAATTTTCAAAGAATCTGCAACGGCTTATTGGAGGATCGGTTCCGCTTCTTCCCCAGCCGGCTCGAGGTTATCCCCAAAGATCGAGAGTTCGAGAAGTTCCGCGACGTCGTAAGTGCCGACCTTGTCTTCCACTTCAACCGCTTTCGTGCCATCCGAGATCATGGTCAGGCAGTACGGGCAGGCTGAAGAGATGACGGACGGATTGACTTCGAGCGCCTGCTCGGTCCGTGCCACGTTGACCCGGTGGCCCTTGTCTTCTTCCATCCACATCAGTCCGCCGCCCGCGCCGCAGCACATGGCGTCTTCGCGGTTCCTGGCCATCTCGACCAGCTCGACGCCCGGGATGGACTTCAGGATTTCACGCGGCGCATCGTACACATCGTTGTAGCGTCCGAGGTAGCACGAGTCATGGAAGGTGATCTTCTCATTTACAGCGTATTTCGGTTTTAGCTTGCCCTCCATCAGAAGCTTATGGAGAAACTCGGTATGGTGATAGACGATGGCCTGGTAGCCAAAGTCCGGATACTCGTTTTTGAAGATGTTGTAAGCATGCGGGTCGATCGTGATGATCTTCCTGACTTCGTTCTTTTCGAACTCCTTGATGTTCGCTTCGGCCAGCTCCTGGAACAGGAATTCGTTTCCGAGGCGGCGTGGCGTATCACCGGAGTTTTTCTCCTTGTTTCCAAGGATGGCGAACTTCACGCCCGCTTCGTTCAGAAGATGCGCAAACGACAGCGCGATCTTCTGTGAGCGGTTGTCGAATGCGCCCATCGAGCCGACCCAGAGCAGATACTCGAAGTCTTCGCCTGATTTCTTGGCTTCCTTCACCGTCGGGATGTGGAGATCCGGACGCGCATCGCGCCAGTTCTCCTTTTCCTTCCGGTTGAGTCCCCAAGGGTTGCCCTGGCGCTCGATGTTCGTCATTGCGCGCTGTGCATCCGCATCCATGCGGCCTTCAGTCATGACGAGGTATCGGCGGAGGTCGATGATCTTGTCGACGTGTTCGTTCATGACCGGGCACTGGTCTTCACAGTTCCGGCAAGTCGTGCACGCCCAGATTTCCTCTTCCGTGATGACATCGCCGATCAGAGCAGGATTGTAGATGTCATCGATGACCGCACCCTCGGCGCCAGCCGCCATCGCGAGCTGGTTGCCGCGCGTGTCACTGAACATGAACTGCGGGACCCACGGTTTTTGCTTTGTCGTGACCGCGCCCGTGTTTGTCAGGTGGTCACGGAGTTTCGTGATGAGGTCCATCGGCGACAGCATCTTGCCCGTGCCGGTTGCCGGGCACATGTTCGTGCATCGGCCGCATTCCACGCAGGCGTAGAAGTCGAGCATCTGGAGCTGTGTGAAGTCCTCGATCTTCCCGACGCCGATTGAAGGCATCTCTTCTTCGCCATCTTCATCATCGTCTTCCTCAAGCGCGGCGAAATCGATCGGCGCGAGTTTCCCGCGGCGGTCAAAGCGCATCAGGTAGGTGTTTGCAGGGCCTGCGATCAGGTGAGCGTGCTTGGACTGCGGCACATACACGAGGAACGCGAGAAGCGTCAGCAGATGGACCCACCAGGCAATGAAGAATACGACGGCCGCCGCAGTCGGCGACATCCAGCTGAATGCGGAAGCGATCGCCGATGCCATCGGCTCCGTCCAGGTCGTCTCATGTCCGCGCCAGATCATGTTCATGCCGTTCGCAACGAGCGTCGACAGCATAAGTGTCCCGATGAAGATGAGGACGAGACCGGCTTTCCAGCCACGGCGCAGCCGGACGAGCTTCTCGACGTAGCGGCGGTAGAACGCCCAGATAACTGCAACGAGAATCATGAAGACAACGATTTCCTGGAAGAATGTGAAGAACGGATACACCGGCCCGAACGGCAGATGGGAACCCGGCTTCAGCCCTTTCCAGATCAGGTCGATCGCCCCGAACTGGACAAGCAGGAATCCATAGAAGAACATGACGTGGATAGCCCCGCTTTTTTTGTCCTTCAGAAGTTTTTTCTGTCCAAAAACGTTTGTCCAGACCGCGCGCAGCCGATCGTCGACCTTGGCGTCAAACTCCTCTTTTTTTCCGAGTCTGATAAAGTCAACGCGTGTCTTGACCACGTATGTGAACAATCCGAGCGCGTACGCAGTGACGGCCAGGAACAAAATCCAGTTGGCAATAAGCAATACGTTCACAATGGTCCCTCCCTTTCCGTTGCCGGGGGCACTGAATCCGCTTTCACATCTGACGGCTCTTAAGCCATATCCGGCATCTCTTTATGACTCCAGTGTAATAATGAATGAGCATTCAGTCAACAATATTTTTGAATTTTGTCCCGAATGACAAAAGTGAGGCATCCGTGTTCCCGATTGTACGGGAATACGGATGCCTCTGCAACGTGATTTTTTATTGGTATTCCGGAGGATTTCTGCTGTTTTCCCCGGTAACGTCCTGTACCTGCTGCTTCCACGGCACACTCACCGACTGCGACACCGAACTCTGTGAGTGGACCGGCGGTCGCCGTGCCGATTACTGTTTCAGCCCATTTCATGGAAGAATTCCCCGAAATGCAACTGGGCATCCGATTCTTTCCCCGGTACAGTGCGGACAAAGATAGCAGTGGCCGGACCGGCAGAAGCTGAAGGAGCCACTTCGGATGGCAGCCGTGCAGGGGGCTTTCCGGTAAGCCGCTCCCATTCCGCACCAATTCCGCCTGAGCCAGCCGGCCAAACGGCATCGATGATTCCTTCATCAAGACCGGCCCTCACCTTTCCGAGTTCCGCACACTTTTCCGCCTCCCGGATGACGGCTTCGCCGACAAGCGGACGGCCATAAAGGAACCACTTACCACCTGATTCCGTAATATCACGGGACCTTCTCCCGATCATCGTCACACTCATCGCGGACTGGAGCATGTCCATGTTCGTCTCGGTGCTTCCTGATATCGGCGGAGGCGTTAGGGAACTTTCCTTGAACGCCCGCCGGATTCCGGAAGAGTACTCATCCCAACTGGTATTCCCGCTGAAGTTGTGGAGGAGGACGGCGATCGGCTCTGCTCCTGCCGTCCACTGCTCAAGAAGAGTGACCCGTGCAGAGAAATAGCCTACAAGTTCATCCGGCACCTGAACGGCATCCGCCGCTTTCTTGCCGATGCCTCCCGAGTTATCAGTTGTGACGACCCATCCTCCGCCCAGGTCCAGTGCATTTCTCACCGGGCCACCTCTTTCCGGACCGCGGCTTTTCGTACAATGGGCATGGTTGCCCCCGCTACAATAGCATTAACGATTGAAGCTGCCGGAACTGCAATGATCGCCGTCCAAAAGAACGCGGGTGTAACGAGCCAATAAAAGGGCAGAACAGCAACAACACCGTTGCCGACCAGGAAGTATCCCCATTTGAGAAGGTCCCGCCCCCGATGGTGCAGCCAGGCAAAGCCGCCGGTCACAACAAACATTTCAACAGCTATCAGCAGATGAAGCGGTCCGAGCGGGCTTCCTCCAGTGATAGCCGATATCAGGTGTCCGATCATCGCTGCCGTTCCTGCCGCTGCGGGGGGAAGAAAAGCGGCCGATAATAATGCCGGCGCCGAATCCAGTGCCGCCGATCCGATACCCATCGGAATCTTCACCAGTGCTCCGATCGCGCACATTGCCGAGACCAGCGCCGTCATCACAAGAAGACGCGTTCTGTTCAATCGGTTTCACCCTTCTGTTGTTTTCTCTTGGTATTTCGGAACACCTTGGCGCTCCTTGCATATTCAACATCCGGCCGCCCTAGACGGAAATTGGCGATGCGTGCTGCGGCAAACAGATAATCCGACAGCCTATTGATATATTGCAGCGAGGTTTCCGGTACCTGCTCTCCGGCATTCATCAGGCGGACCACCTGACGCTCCGCCCTTCTCGCCACCGTCCGGGCAATGTGTAGCGTTGCAGCCGGGTCCGTCCCTCCGGGAAGTATGAACCGTTCCAGTTCAGGCGCTTCTTCCGATAATTCATCAATTCTCTTTTCGAGCCATTGAATAGAAGACGGGCGCAGCTTGTTCTCACGTTTATCAGTTACATTTGCCAGATCTCCTCCGCAATCAAACAGCTCGTGCTGAATCTCTTCAAGGTCTTCAAGCAAGTCCCCGAATAATTCTTCCGGCAGCTCGGACATCGCCTTGCCGATAAATGAATTGAGTTCGTCCGTCGTGCCGTAGGCTTCAACACGGAGGTGATCTTTGGATACTCTCGCACCGATGAGCCCCGTCATCCCTTTGTCTCCCGTTCGTGTGTAGATCCCCATCCTTCTTCCTCCTATCTGCAAATTCACTTCAATTCTTTCGCAAGCCCGTACCAGATTCTTGTGACCCGGCCGGCTTCCCTGAACAGCCGCTGATTCAGCCGGCCGCATGTATCGCGCAGCCAGCGGCTATGCGGATCGGCGGGTACGATCCCCCTGCCGATGTCCGTCAAAATGATGACCAGCTGGTTTTGGTCCGCAGCTTCAATAAAGCGGAACACGTCCTTCATGGCGGACTCTTCGTCATGATGGTTGGATGATATGTACGCTTCCAGTCCGGCCAGCACCACCCGGCCGGACTCAGGTTTTGGCAGCCGGGAAAGATCCCCCGCCTCGACCCATTGCAAGTTTTCATGGGCAAGCACTGTTCTTACGTATTCTCGCTTCCCGTTATGGGCACCTCCGATATAAATGTGCATCGGTTTCTCTCCTCCCATGACCTGCGGTGAGACCATTCAAGCCTGTACAAACCTCCCGGCGGGACACTCCAACCGAAAAATGACCGGCGTTCCGGAGCGAGATGACCCAGCAGGATCCTCGCAGGGCCTCCGTGTGTGACGATGGCCACCGACCGGACCTTCTGTTTCCTCAGACGGTCAAGCCCCCGAAGCACACGGTCTTCAAGAACGTCAAAACGCTCACCGCCTGGCGGATGCTCAGCAGTGGGTTCATTTATCCAGCGGCGATAGCGAACGTCCGCTTTCAGGTCATCGTACGTTTTCATTTCCCATGCGCCGAAATCCGCCTCCCTGAATTCAGGGTGGGGCTCGTACGGAATACCCGGAAATAAAAACCCGGCAGTCTGTCTGCAGCGGAGAAGATCACTCCCTGTCAGACAGTCCGGAAAGAATCCGGCAGGTCCGGTTTCTGTGCATACAGGGACATCGCTCCACCCGACATACCGTCGCTCCCGATTCGCTGCCGTTTCAAGATGCCGGATCACATACAGAACAAAAGAATCGTCCATAAAAGAAGCTCACACCCTTCGACAAATGCACCGGCCAGATCCCCCGTGGCACCCCCAAAATTCCGGACCGTCCAGTTTTTGAAGAGCAGCACCGCCACGAGAACCGCCGCTGTTCCAACTGCCGGAAACAGCAGGCTCTCCGACCAGGCTGCGGCAGCAGCTCCACCCAGAGCAAGCATGGCTGCGGCAGGGATGCCAATACGGAACCCTTCCATTTTTTCGATAAAAAACACAAGCACTCCCGAACGCTTTGCCAGTGGAGAAACCGACAGATAGATGGAAAGCCCTGCCCGTGTAGCAAACGGCACGAATACTATAAATGCAGGCATCAGTCCTCCACGGCCAATCAGTTCTGTCAAAATCGCAAGCTTTCCGAGAAGAAGGAACAGCAGCGCCATTGTACCGAACGCACCAATCCTCGGATCCCCCAAAATCTCCAGGCGCTTGTTTTGGTCGCGGTAGGAAAAATACGCATCCCCCATGTCCGCCCAGCCATCCAGATGGAGCCCTCCTGACAGGACTGCAAGCATAAGTACCAAAATAAAGGCCGTGAGGAATGGCCCTGTTCCTCCGGGGCCCGCAGCCAGTGCCGTTGCCGACCATGACACTGCACCGATGAATGCGCCAACCACCGGATTGAGGGTGAACATCCAGATCGATTCTTTCCGGCCGACCGGCAGGTTTTTGCGGACAGGCACCGCCGAGAAGAACTGGACTGCGAGAAGAAGTCCTCGGATCATCGGCCGTCTTCCCCGAAAATCAGCTGCCGGATGCGCTGCCAGTCTGCATAGTTGCGGAAATGCGCTGCCCACTCGTCATACAGGGGCCGTTCGGATCCCTCTGCTCTGCCAAGAGAATCTTCTTCCTGAATTCCGTGGCCATCGATGAATGGCAGCACACCAAGGACCGGAAGACCGGTGCGACCTTCCAGAAAATCGATGCCGCTTTGGAACAGCCCGATATCGCCCCGGAACTTGTTGATGAGTATCCCCCTGATCCGATCCCGGTCCTGCCGATCAAGCAGTTCGAGTGTACCGATAATCGAGGCAAATACACCGCCCCGCTCAATGTCTGCGACAAGCAAAACCGGAACATTGGCCTCCCTGGCGACCCGCATGTTCACCAGCTCCCGGTCGTTCAGGTTGACTTCCGCCGGGCTGCCCGCTCCTTCTATGACTACGGCGTCATAACGGTCCCCCAGAACCCGGAGCGACTTCCGAATCGCTTCCATGCCGATCCGAAAAAAGCGTTCCCGGTACTCCATCCCGTCCATTTCGCCGTATGGCCTGCCAAGAAGCAGGATATCCGCAGTCCTGTCGTCTGTTGGTTTCAGCACAATCGGGTTCATCTCGGGCACCGGGGGGATTCCGGCGGCTTCCGCCTGCACACTTTGTGCGCGGCTGATTTGGAGCCCGTTGCCAATTTCAGTCGTAAAGGACGACATATTCTGTGATTTGAAAGGCGCCGTCCGGACCCCCTCATCAGCGAGCAACCGGCAGATTGCCGTACATACCATGCTTTTTCCGACATGCGATGCGGTTCCCTGGATCATGATTCCGTTCATACCATCCCTCGTTTCCCGTTTTCCGGTTTCCACCAGAGCGGTATGCCTGCATCCATTTCATAAGCGATATCCGCCATTGAAACGAGCTGCTGGTGGATGTACCCGAGCATTTCCGAATAAGCACCGATATCCGCTGCGGCAGGAAGCGGCTCTTCCAGCACTTCATTGGATACGACAACGATGGCAGATGCCTTTTCGGTCATTTCAGACAGCGCAGCAAGCAGCGCCCCTACTTTTGTCTCGAGGCATCCTTGCCGGCGGTGGCAAGGCAGGCCGCTTTCAATGCCTTCATACATTTCATTGGCCAACCATGTTGTGATGCAGTCAATCAGAACCCCATCCCCTTCACGGATCATCGGCAGGATGCCCGGAAAATCAGCAGGACGCTCGAACGTCTCCCACGACTCCGGCCTGGCGGAACGGTCCCGCCGGTGATGCCGTATGCGGTCTCTCATCTCCCCATCGACCGGACGGCCCGTTGCAACATAAACGAGACGGCCGGATGCATGGGTAACGAGCCAGTTTTCTGCGAATGCGGTCTTTCCGCTTCTTACGCCTCCACTTATGAAAACGAGTCTTCCCCGAACCATCCGGCAAGCGCCTCCTTCAGAATCTTCATCTTTTCCCGTTCCTTGATGCCTACCCGGAACCACGCTCCGTCCATGCCGAGAAAATTTTCCGAATGGCGGAGGACGATCCCCTGCCCGAGCATCGCTCTATAAAGTCCGGCAGACTTTTCGGGCCGGAAGCTGATGTAGTTCGTTTCGCTTTCGGTCACGGTGCATCCTGCAGCCTCCAGAAATCCGGCCAGCTGCTGCCGTTCTTCCCGGCAGTACCGGATTGTCCGTCTTCGGAATTCTTCTTCGTCAAAGCAGAGCGTTCCGATCCTGGATGCTATCCCATTGACATTCCAATGAGGAACCGCATGGCGTTGGGCGGCGATCCGGTCTGCGGAACCGATCATATAACCGAGCCGGATGCCGGGAATGGCATACATTTTCGTCATCGACCGGACGACGACCGCATTGGGAAATTCCACTAGTTCAGGGATAAACGAGTGTTCCTCACCTGCAAAATCCATGAATGCTTCATCGATCACCAGCTCGCAGCCGGTCCGGAGCCCATGCTCAGCCAGCCGGCGTATGGTCTCCTTAGGGATCCGCACGCCGGTCGGGTTGTTCGGGTTGCAGATATACAGCACATCCGCATCCGACATATTTTCCAGAACCCGGCCCTCCGGGAATTCCGGGTCGGCCGGGTCCGCTACAAGATCAGCACATTTGGCACCTTTTGAGAGCAGTGTGGTCCTGTATTCGGAAAACGTTGGATGAATCAGGAGAGCCGTCCGGCCGCGGTACCTGTCCGCAATGACCGAAAACAGCTCCGCAGCACCGTTTCCTGCCAGTACGCGATTCCCGGGCACACCGTGATGGGCAGCGGCTGCCGAGCGGAACGGTTCGCCTTCCGGATCCGGATAATGAGGCAACGCCGAGAGCAGTTCCGGCCAACTTTTCCGGACCTTTTCCGGAACTCCGAGCGGATTGACATTCTCACTAAAGTCGAGCACCCGGTCGGGCACTTCCAAACCGAGCCGTTCATATAAGCGGAGCGGGTTCGCCCCATGTTCAGGCAACTGCAACAGCAATTCCTCCGATCAATAACCCTAGGATGACAAACGCCCACGATGCTAAGTGCATCGCGTTCACTGACTCGGCAATATCCGCTGTCTCAAGCGGACGGTCCGGACGGCCCATCCTCGCGCGATCGGACGGCACCCCCTGATAGGTGTTGAGCCCGCCAAGTTCTGCGCCGAGCTGCCAGGCGGTAGCTGCCTCAAGCCAGCCGCTGTTCGGACTCGGATGTTTTCTCGCATCACGCCGCCAGCCGTCCAGCCGTACCCGGAGCGGCAGCCCGCTCCGGTTCTTGGTAACGAGCAGAATGAGCAACCCCGTCAGCCTGGATGGGATCAGATTCAAGACATCGTCGGCCTTTGCCGAGAAATAACCGAACGATCCGTATCGTTCATTCCGGTAACCCACCATCGAGTCAAGCGTATTGACCGCCTTGTAGACCCAAATGCCCGGCGCCCCGAAGAGAAAGGCCCAGAAAAGCGGTGCGGTCACACCATCGGATGTATTTTCCGATACCGTCTCAACGACCCCGCGCACAATTTCGGCCTCGGGCAGCGACTCCGTATCCCGTCCGACGATCCAGCCGAGTTTTCCCCGTGCTTCACGGAGACGGCCTTCCACGAGCGGCCGATACACATCCATCGCAGCCTGCGCCAGACTTTTCCGGGCAAGACCTGCCGCAATCAGCAGAGACTCCACCGCGATGCCTGCCGCGCGGTGGATGCTATCGAACAGCCAGACGAGGCCTCCCGCTGAAAGCGCGGACAGTCCCGCAGTGATCAGGAGTGTCATCAGCCCTTTTGCACGGCGGTTCCGTCCCGAGTTCAGCCGGTTATCCAGAAATGTGATCAGCCGGCCGATCCATCGGACGGGATGCGGCCATCCGGGCGGATCTCCAACCAACCTGTCAATCAGAAACCCGGCCACACAGGCGATCAGATGATTCAGGATCATCGGCTTTCCCTTTCAAAGTCCGCCTTCCGGTTCCGGTACCGGCGGATTGCTTCGGCGGTGCACTCAAATACCCCCCGGCCGATTGCTTTCCCCAGTTCGGTAGCGGTCCCGGCATACGGATAGCGGTTGCCCCTCTGAGTAGCTGCAATGAGCAGGCTGTCGGTCGAAGTACCGGTCGCCACGGTCCCGGTCAGCGGGTCAAGTACGTGTTCCGTCTGCATCGCTTTTGCCTTTGCCTCTGTTGCGGTGATCATTCCCTGAATAAGCGCTTCTTCCGGTAGATGACCGTTCACGATGACCCAGGTATTAATGGTCCCTGCGTAGGCATCACGGTCAGTTCCAAGCGAGGCATCCACTGCATTGCCGACTCCCGCCGTGACACAAACGACAATGGGGGCATCCGGCGGCCCGTATTCCCCGATGACGGCATCTTCAGTCATCGCCGCTGTCATCATCGCCACCGTCTGAGTGAGCGGAAACCCGGTTTCATACAGCCAGTCCCTCATCTCCGTTCCGGCGTCATCCGTGGAATAGTCGGCACCGACGTTCCGGTTGACGAAGTGGCGGTACCAGCCGGCACCTGCCCCAAACACTGCAGAAGAAACTGCCATCATAGGGATCCTGCTGTTGAGGTGGACATACTCCCGGGACACCGAAAAATCGGCTTTCCGGATGACTTCCTGCCTGTCTTCCGGTTCCTTGGCGGGAAGAAGCGTAATCTGCGGCTTGGGGACTTCCGGATGCATCCCTGCCCTGACCCGCGCCGCATATACCCTCTCCATCTTCCGTTCGTCGACCACTTCATCCGGCGTTCCGATCGCAGCCACTTCTCCCCTGTCCATCAGAAGCAGGCGGTCACAGTAGAGTGAGGCCAGATTGACATCATGAAAAACAGAGACGACGGTCAAACCGTTTTCAGTCGCCTGGCGCCGGACAGTATCCAGTAATTGCTGCTGATGGGCGATGTCCAGATGGTTGGTCGGCTCATCCAGGAGCAGCACAGGCGCTTCCTGTGCCAGCGCCTGGGCGACAAACACCCGCTGGCGCTCGCCTCCGGACATGAATTCAATCTCTGTATCCCGGTACTCCGTGACCCCCATACGGTCCATGGCTTTCTGAACCGCACGCTCATCCGCATCGGACCATCCGGCAAACAGGCCGGTCTGGTGAGGATAGCGGCCGAGCGTAACTGTCTGATATGCGGTCTGCGAAAAGGTATCCGCCTGGAGTTGCGGAAGTACGGCTACCTGCCGCGCAAATGCCTTGCGTGAATACTCGGCAATGGACCTGCCGCCTATTTCGACCGTCCCGGAATCTGCCTGAAGCAGCCCGCTCATCATTTTCAGGAGGGTCGACTTGCCGCTCCCATTCGGCCCGAGAATTCCGAGCATAGTACCGGCTTCCACCTCAAACGAAACTGACCGGACAACCGGCGCGGCGCCGTACCCTCCTGTTAACTCCTTTACCCTAAGCATGCCGAACTGCACCCTTTCTCCGCTGTCTGTAGAAGATGAATGCAAACACCGGTGCCCCGATAAATGATGTGATCACTCCGACCGGCAATTCTGTTGGCGAAATGATGGTGCGTGCCACAAGATCGCACAGCACGAGAAGCGAAGCGCCATTGATGAATGAAAGCGGCAGCAGGTGTCGGTGGTCGCTTCCCCATAAGATGCGTGTCATATGAGGGACGACCAGCCCGACAAATCCGATTGTCCCCGATACGGCAACAGCGGAGCCGGTAAGGATTGAACCACCGCCGAGGATCATCCATTTGCGCTTCCTTACGTCCACACCGAGATGGTGGGCCCGCTCCTCTCCGAACAGCATCGCATTCAGCTCCCGACGGCAGAGCCAGAGCAGCAGGCCGCCGACCAGAAGGAACGGGAGGATAATCCACACATACTTCCAGCCTCTCATCGAAACGCTGCCGAGCAGCCAGCTGATGATCTGCCTGAGCTCCTCCCCGGTGAGGGCAATCATGAGCGACAGCACCGAACCGAGAAACGACCCGAAGATGACTCCCGTCAGGATGATCGTTTCCATCTTTAGTGACCGGTCGACCGCCCGCGCAAAGCCGATCACCAGCAGAAGCACCGCCATCGCGCCCGCCATGCTGAAGATCGGAAGAGTATAGGCGCCGAACAGTCCGATACCGAAAAAGAGTGTCGCCACGGCGCCAACTGAGGCACCGGACGACACTCCGAGGGTATAAGGATCGGCGAGCGGGTTTTTCAGGAGACCCTGAAATGCTGCGCCCGCTAAGGCAAGCGACCCTCCGACGAGCCCTGCAAGCACAACCCTCGGCATTCGGATGTTCCAGAGGATGTTGGCGGCAACTTCATCCGCTTCCGGGTCCACGAGCACGTGGAACGGAATCTTCACTGATCCGACGGAAACACCCAGCCAGAGCGCCAGCAGGAGCATGGCGGCCGATACCGTATATGCGGTGGCCGGCTGTTTCGTCTTACGCTGCCTGATCTTCTTCATCCTCTTCTGCTTCCCCAAAGATTTCCGGATAAACAGCTTTAGCCACTGCCTCCAGGCCGTCGGCGAGACGAGGACCCGTGCGGCTTGTGATATTTTCATCAAGCTGGATCACGGCCTTATCTTTAATGGCGGTTACGGTGTCAAACCCAACACGTGCATACACATCTTCCACTGCCGTATCGATGTAGTCATACATGACCAGGAGCACATCCGGGTTTCGGCTGACGATCTCTTCCGGATCCATCATGACCCAGCCTTCCTGGTCACCTGCGATATTTTCCGCATGGATGATGTCGAGGAACTGCTGCATGAATGTACCGGATCCCGGTGTATATATTTCAGGTGCCGGAGATGTTTCGACAAACACTTTCTTCTTGTCTGTGACTTCGGCCGCTTTTTCCTTGATCTCTTCCACTTTGGACTGCATACCGCTGACGATCTCTTCGGCTTCGGCAGTATGGCCGGTAAGCTTGCCGATCTGTTCAATCGTTCCATAAGTCTCATCAAAATCCATAGCGTTCTTTACGACAAATACGGTGAGGCCTGCATCGCGCAGCTGCTGAAGGCCTTCTTCCCCGACGCCGAGTGCAGACTCGTGTGCGAACACGACGTCCGGCTGCATGCCGATGATTTTTTCGACGTTAAATTCCTGCCCGCCGATTTTCTCGAGGCTTTGGGCTTCTTCCGGATAGTCGTCGAAATCACTGCCCGCAACAACTGCTTCTCCTGCGCCTACCGCGAACAGAATCTCCGTGTTGCTCGGAACCATTGAGACAATCGCATCCGGTTCTTCCTCGAGTGTGATCTCATTTCCGACCGCATCGGTCATCGTGACCGGAAATCCGGTCTGTCCGGACGTACTTTGTTCCGTTTCCTGCTCCTGTTCTTCTGCAGACCCGTCTGCAGCATCCTCTCCGCTGCCGCACGCTGCAAGCATCAGTGCCGCAGCCGGTGCCGCGAGCCATCTTAGCCATTTCTTATCCAAATCCGATTCCCCCTCATCTTTATGTACGGAACAGAAAAAACCCCCGCGCATGGCGGGGGCAGAAATGCCGGCAGGACGGACATGCGGAAAAACGACCGCAGCCTGCAATGGCAGGCACCGTTCCACACCGGCCTGTCCTCGCAGGCGCATTCGGGTGTTTTTCGGCTGAGGCAGGTTTCCTGACTTGCGGCAAATAGCCGCTTACAGTGGCGGGACCGTGCCGGATTCTCACCAGCTTCCCTTTTATCCCCATTATCGGGGCACCTCAGCGTCATCCGGCACAAAGTCATGCCGGATATTCAATTCCTACTCAATTTAATCAGACGGCGGCGATTTTGTCGAGGTCTTCTGAAAAAAGCAAGACCGTCATGGTATGACAACGTCTCAGCTAACTATGTTAACGTCTCAATGAACTATAGCAACGTCTCAGCTAAGTATGTCAACGTTTCACCTAAATATAGCAACGTTTCTAGCGAATACAGACGTTTCATCTAACTTCTGCCGCACAAGAAAACCGGCCCCGTCAGCCGGAGCTATTTGGGACCGGTCATGATGATCTTACATCCGCTCCGGTGCGGAAACGCCGATCAGACGGAGTGCGTTCGCGACTGTCGTGCGGGTTGCCGTGACAAGTGCCAGACGTGCTTCCGACAGCTCCTTGTTTTCCGGATCGACAACTTTGTCGGTCGAGTAGAACGTGTGGAATGCGGCAGCCAACTCCTGGATATATGTCGCAATCCGGTGCGGAGAGCGGAGTTTTGCCGAGTCTGCGACCGTCTGAGGGAAATCGCCGATCTTCTTCATCAGATCGATTGCCTTCTCACTGTCCTGGAGCAGCCCGACATGCTCAGCTGAATGGAACAGGCCGGCATCGTCAGCCTGGCGAAGGATCGAGCTGATGCGCGCGTGCGCGTACTGCGCATAGTAGACCGGGTTTTCATTGGATTGGGAAACCGCAAGATCAAGGTCAAAGTCCATCTGGGAATCGCCGGAACGCATAATGAAGAAGTAACGCACCGCGTCCAGTCCGACCATATCGACGAGCTCGCGCAATGTGACCGCCTTGCCGGTCCGCTTGCTCATCTTGAACTTCTCGCCGTCCTTGTACAGCTGCACCATCTGCGACACGAGGACTTCGAGTGTGTCCTTGTCGTAGCCGAGCGCCTCGATCGCCGCCTTCATGCGCGGGATGTAGCCGTGATGGTCGGCTCCCCAGATGTTGATCAGCTTGTCGAAGCCGCGCTGGAGCTTGTCCTCGTGGTAGGCGATGTCCGGTGTCAGGTATGTGTAGGAACCGTCCTGCTTGATAAGGACGCGATCCTTATCGTCACCGAATGTCGTCGAGCGGAACCAGGTGGCGCCGTCTTCTTCGTAGACATGGCCGTTCTCTTTTAGCTTGCCGAGTGCCTCATCGATCTTTCCGGATCCGTAAAGCGTCGACTCCGAGAACCAGTTGTCGAACTTCACACGGAAGTCGACGAGATCCTGCTTGATCTTGTCCAGTTCGATGCCAAGTCCGTGTTTGCGGAACCAATCGAAGCGTTCCTGTTCCGGCATCTTAGCAAACTTGTCGCCGTGTTCCTGCGCGAGCGCGTTGGCGATCTCAATGACATCCTTGCCCTGATAGCCATCCTCCGGCATTTCGCGCTCCTCGCCGAGCGCCTGGAAATAACGTGCTTCGATGGAGAGCGCCAGATTGTTGATCTGGTTGCCTGCATCATTGATGTAGTATTCCCGGGACACGTCATAGCCCGCGAAATCCATCACATTGCTGAGCGCATCGCCGATTGACGCGCCCCGGCCATGGCCAAGGTGAAGGTCGCCCGTCGGATTTGCCGAAACAAACTCGATCTGGACTTTCTGACCGCCGCCCGAATCAGTTCGTCCGAATTCTGCACCCTTCTCCAGTACGTCCTTCACGACTTCTCCGAGGTAGTCTGTCTTCACACTGATATTGATGAAGCCCGGGCCTGCGATATCGATGGCTTTGATTGGTGTGTTGTCGGTCTCCAGATTGGAGAGAATCGCTTCCGCAATGGCACGCGGCGGCTTTTTCGCAATTTTCGTCAGCTGCATTGCGATATTGGTGGCGTAGTCGCCGTTTTCCTTGTTTTTCGGCGTCTCGAGCATTACATCCGGCATTTCTGCGCTTTCCGCAAGGCCCGCCTTGTCCACCGCGCTGCCGAGCGCGTCTTTCAGCTGCTGTTTAATCTGTTCCACTGTGCTCATGCTTTTCCCTCCGAATAAGTAAATTCAACGTCATAGGTGCCGACGGTCTCGTTGCCCGACAGCAGGTCGTAGACGGCTAAAAACCGCCCCTTGGTTCCCGGTTCATAACGTACAGACCCGGTTTTCACAGTTAGGGGAAGCTCCATGCCTCCACTGCTGTAGCGGCCTTCTTTCCGCTCGCCCGGGACGAGCGGAAGCTTCATCGAAACGTCACCGTTACGCATGATGAGCCCGTCTTCATGCCCCATGCGGACCATCATCCGTGTGCCGCGGCCTTCCGCGTTTTCTTCGAAACTCAGATAGGTTCTGCCCGCTTTCTCGATCAGAAGGCCATCCGCCCGGATAAAGTTCCGGAACGGCTTTTCGCCCGGCTGCCGGACTGTCGTCACAAGACGGATGCTGACCGGCAATCCTTCCTCGGGTATATTCATCTGGATGCCCCCGTTCATAGTCATTTCCCTATTATATCCCGCAGGGGATGGGGATTTCAACGGAAGGGCAATCCACCATCACAAAACGAAAGGTGACGCGCAGGCTTTTCATGCGCATCACCTTTTCCGTTTATTTCACAAACCCGAGCAGCATTTCCCTAAACAGCTTGCTTGCCGTATTGACCGTCTGTTCGGACGGGTCATAGACGGGCGCGACTTCAACGAGATCAAAGCCGGCCACAAGCACACTGGAGTTTGCAATTTCGTGGATCGACGCGAGCAGCTCGCGGGACGTGATGCCGCCGCAGTCGACCGTTCCCGTGCCCGGCGCATGGGCGGGGTCCAGGACATCGATGTCGATCGTCACGTAGACCGGCCGTCCCGCAAGCGTCGGAAGCACTTGCTTAAGCGGTTCGAGCACATCGAACTTTGAAATGTGCATGCCGTTTTCACGGGCCCATTCAAACTCTTCCTTCATCCCCGATCGGATCCCGAACGAATAGACGTTGTGGGGACCGATCAGCTCAGCGATCTTGCGGATCGGGGTCGAATGCGAATGCTCCTCCCCCTCATATTCGGTACGGAGATCGGTGTGTGCATCGATGTGAATGATGGCAAGATCATCGTGAGCGGCCGCCATTTCTTTCATGGCCGGGAGTGACACGAGGTGCTCGCCACCCATCCCTGCAGGGACCTTTCCGTCTGCCAGAAGCTGACGGACAAAACCGGCGATCAGGTCAATGGATTTCCCGGCGTTGCCGAACGGAAGGGGGATGTCCCCCGCGTCATAGTAACGGATATCGTCGAGTTCCCGGTCCAGATACGGGCTGTATTCCTCCAGCCCGATTGAAGCTTCACGGATGCGCGCGGGACCGAACCTGGAGCCCGGACGCCAGCTGACCGTCCAGTCCATTGGCATGCCATAGATCACCGCACTCGCTTCATCATAGCTGTCACCGCTCTTAATGAACACATTTCCGGAGTAGGCTTGGTCAAACTTCATTCGCCCTCACCTTCTGCCAGGTCACGCACGAACTTCGGCAGCACAAAAGCCGCCCGGTGCAGTTCGCTCGTGTAGTATTTTGTATCGATCTCGTGGAAACGCTCTTCCTTGACCTCCAGCGGGTCGTGCTTTTGCGAGCCAAGGGTGAAACACCAAAGTCCGCTCGGATACGTCGGGATGTTGGCCGTGTACATACGGGTAACCGGGAAGATCTCCTTGACGTCCTTTTGCACCTGGCGGATCAGGTCAGCCTTGAACCACGGGTTGTCGCTTTGCGCGACAAACAGGCCGTCTTCCTTCAAAGCCTTCGAGATACCGGCATAGAAGCCTTTTGTGAACAGATTGACCGCCGGGCCCACTGGCTCCGTTGAATCGACCATGATCACGTCATATTCATTTTCGGACTCGGCGATGTGCATGAATCCGTCGCCGACGCGTACATCCACGCGCGGGTCCTCAAGCTTGCCTGCGATTGAAGGAAGATACTTTTTCGAGTACTCGATCACCTTGCCGTCAATGTCGACAAGGACTGCCTGTTCCACTTGGGGATGCTTCAGAACTTCACGGATGACGCCGCCGTCGCCGCCGCCGACAACCAGCACCTTTTTCGGGTCCGGATGAGTAAATAGCGGCACGTGTGCAACCATTTCGTGATAAACGAACTCGTCGCGTTCCGAGGTCATCACCATGCCGTCGAGGAACAGCATATTCCCCCACTCTTCTGTCTCCGCCATCTCCAGCAGCTGGAAATCCGTCTGTTCGACGTGCAGTGTCTGCTTGATCTTCATCGTAATTCCGAAGTTGTCCGTCTGTTTTTCTGTATACCATAACCCTGCCATGGGCTGCATTCCTCCTTCATCAAAGGGAAACGTCCCGCACTGCCTGTATTCCCGGCCTTCACGAAACTAAGCTTCATTATACGGCCACAGGAAGGCGATGCAACTGTTTTTTTTTGCTTATGTCGGCTTCCTGTTTCCGGCTTTTAAATCCGCCGGATGAAATGCCGCAAAACTGCCCATACTTGCGAAAAAGCGACGGAAAGGCGGGAACGCGGTGAAACGGTCCCATTTCAAACGGAAGCGGAAACGGCGGACGCTCATGAAGCGGCTGCTGCTTTTAACCCTGAGCTTCAGCGTGGCCGGGCTGATCATGTACGGTGCGCTCCTCATCTATATCCATTCAGCCGGCCCCCCTTCCCTGAAGGTGCCGAACGCAACCGTCTTCCTCGACCGCAATGGCGATCCGATCGGTGACCGGCATTCGGGAGAGCGGCGCTACTGGACCAAGCTTGACGACATGTCCCCGTTTCTTTCCGATGCATTCGTCGCTGTCGAGGACAAGGACTTTTACGAGCATAAGGGATTCGACTATTCAAGGATTGCCGCTGCTGTTCTGAAGGACGTCAAATCGTTCCGCAAGGCGGAAGGCGCAAGTACGATTACCCAGCAGTATGCCCGCAATCTGTTCCTGACCCATCAGAAAACATGGACCCGGAAAATCAATGAGGCGGTCTATGCCAGGCGGATCGAGACCTTCTACGACAAAGATACGATCCTCGAAGGATATCTGAATACCGTCTATTTCGGCCACGGCATGTACGGGGCGGAAGCGGCCAGCCAATTTTTCTTCGGCAAGGAAGTGAAGGACCTGACTCTGGCGGAAGCGACATTGCTTGCAGCCGTGCCAAAGGGACCGTCCGTCTATTCTCCCGTCGATCATCCGGACGCTGCGGCGGACCGCCAGAAAATCATCCTTAGCGCCATGGTCCGCGAAGGGTATGTGACGCGCGACCAGGCCGACCATGCCCTCAATCAGAGAGTCGCCCTGAAGCACGACCAGTGGGACACTGGAAATAAAGTCGCCCCGTATTTCCTCGACGAGGTGTGGCGGGAAGCAGAAAAACTCCTAAAGGAAGAGGGCCGCGACATCGCGGAGGGCGGCTGGACAATCCGGACGACGCTCGACCCGTTCCATCAGAAAACAGCCGAGGCCGCAGCAGGAAAATGGATGCCCGACAACGAGCTTCAGTTCGGGTTCGTCACGATGGAGCCGGAAAGCGGACATGTCACTTCGTTGATCGGGGGTCGTGATTATGCCGCGAGTCCCTTTAACCGAGTTACCCAGGCGGAGCGGCAGTCCGGCTCGGCGATGAAACCGGTCCTGTATGCGGCCGCGCTTGAACAGGGATTCACGCCGCTCACCTTCCTGAAAAGTGAACCGACAGTCTTTACATTTGATAATGGCAGGCAGGAATACGAGCCGCAGAATGTCAACGGCAAGTTCGCGGAACGGCCGATCTCCCTTGCTCAGGCGCTCGCGATTTCGGATAACATCTTTGCCGTCAAGACGCTTGAGGAAATCGGCTATAAGCCTTTTAAGGACATGGCTGCACGCCTCGGAATTACCGGTAACTTCGTCGATGCACCCGCGACTGCGCTCGGCACAACGGAAGTCACCCTTTACGAGATGACAGGGGCCTACAACCGGATCGCGTCCGGGGGCAAACGTGTCATCCCGACGACCATCCTGTCCATTACTGATGCCGCAGGTGAAACCGTCTACCGGAGCAGTCAGGAGGAAAAAGAGAGGGATGTAATGGATCCGACGGATGCCTATGTCCTCACACAGATGATGACAGGCATGTTCGACCCTGTTTTTAGCGACTACACCCCGGCAACAGGACTGTCAATACGTCCCGGACAAACGAGGCCCTATGCGGCGAAATCCGGGACGACCCTGTCCGACCAGTACCTGATCGGCTATTCCCCCACGCTCACAGCCGGCATCTGGGCCGGGTTTGATGAAGGCAGCCGTCTCACGGAAAACAGTGACAAGATGGCAGCGAAAAAGATGTGGATCGAGTTCATGGAAGGGGCACACGCCGGACTTCCGCCCGAGTCGTTCCGCCAGCCTGAGGGCGTCACTGGAGTCATTGTCGACGTCGAGACTGGCGGGCTTGCTGTCGACGGTTGCGGGAAGCAGCGGCTCGTTTACCTTAAAGAACGGCATGTGCCACGGAAACTCTGCACTGACCCCGCCCTCCGCCAGGAACGCTCAAAGGATACAAAAGACGGCGGCCCGGTACGGCTGTTCCCGTTCTCATTCTTTGATTGAAGTTTAGGGGCTCCGTCATTAAGTGAGACATTAACATAGTCGATTGAGACGTTAACATACTGCAGTGAAACGTTGACATACCATCTAAAATGTCTGTCCCCCTAATTTAGGGCAACAAAAAACCAGCCCCGCCTCCAAATAGGAAGCGGGGCTGGTTGTGTGCACCGTTAGCTAGACGGCACACTGTCCTAGCTTGTATTCAGCAAGCGTTATACCAAGTTTACTCCGTTTTCCGGAGCGGTTCAACCGGCGGCGCCCCCGCCGGCGAAACTGTCAAAGATCGTTCATATTTAGGGAATCATCCGGATATGCCAAGCGCCTCCTGCAGCTCGGTGCTCCGCTCCCACAATTCAGGGTTCTCTCCTTGAAGAAACTCGGCAAGCACCTTTTTCGAGCGGTCGTCCATCTTGTCGACGATGACATGGCGCTTCAGCGCCTTGTCCAGAAGATTGACGTGCTCAGGCAGATTCTTATAGCCGCGCCGCTTTTCCCGGTTGACGACCATCTCGGCAGCCGTGACCCCGGCAAAGTAAGGGCCTTCTTCCTTGTAGTCGATCGCAACCCAGATAAGCCAGTATGGCTTGCCGCCTTCGGAATCTTCCCGATTCGGGGTGAACTTGACGCCCCGTTCCGTCTTGCTCCGGGCATGCAGCGCACCGATTTCAATCTGGGCAAGCTCTTCCTCCACATCGATGATGATGGGAGACACGTTCTCAAGCGAAATCGAGCCGATGCCGAACCCTTTGTGACCGGCAGTCGGGTTGTCGCGGATGATCGTAAACTCCATCTTCGGTTTTGGTTTTTCTCCGTTAGCCATGATGCTATCCCCCCTTCCCTGCATTATAGCCAATCCGCCGGCCGTGTTAAAACCGGCGGCTCATTGACGGATACAGCCCGCTAGCTCCCCGATAAAGGAAAAGGCCTCATCCATCTCGGCATCCGTAAAGTTCAGCTTGTTTTTGACAATATGTACTTTTGCGATCTGCTCTTCCCGCGGAAGGTGATCAAAATAAAGCAGAGTGGAGACGAGTTCCAGGAAACGTGAGCTTCTTTCCTTCATCCGGCCGATGCATTCGCCAAGCTTATCCGGAACTTCTTCTGCATCCCCGATGAAATCACGGCCTTCACCGGTCACGCTGTAGCTGTACTGCACATAAGAACCCTTGTCTTCACTGTTTTCCGCGAGAAAGCCCATCTCGCAAAGTTCCTCAATTCTGAGGGTCAGCTCTTCCGAATAAGGTCCGTAGAAGTGGAGCTGGTACTTTTCCTGGAACGGGAAATTCATCTTTTTGGCGATGTAGACCATTTTCTGCAGCTTCTTCCGCCCGGTTACACCGTCAGCCAGCGAAATGAACTGCACGACTTTTGCATGTTCCTGAAGCATCAAAAATGCCCTCCCTATTCTATGTGTTCAAGATGCTTAGGATTTGTTGCCTGAGCATTTTTTTCTTTTTGCCTTCCGTGAGCATGTCCTCCGGAAAATAGAGTTTGTGATCCGTCCGCCGCTTGCCGGATATCGCATCAACGATATCTGATTCCCGGGACAATTCCCGCAGCTCCCCGTCCCGCATAAGCAGGTGGATCGGCAGGCGCTCCTCTTCCTCGCCAGGACGATAGAAATCATACGGCAGGTCAGAGGACGAATCGACAACGAGATAATATTCCGGGTCGATCCCGGCTTTCCGGAACAGCCCTTCCAGTTCGCCGAGTTTCCTGTATTCCTTGGCCGGGTTGAAATCGATGTACTGGAACAGCCGTCGGTTAACAAACCGGTCACACAGGTCGGACAGGATCTCGTCGTCTTCCAGAATCCAAGTTTCAAAATAAGTCATCAGGATGTATTCATCCAGCGCAATATAATCCTTGAGATCGAACGTCTTGTCGAAGAACGACTTGAAGTGTACGGGTTCCTGCTTGAACCTATACCCTTCTTCGCTCAAAACTTTCGCCCTCTGCAAAATTTTAACGAGAATCACTTCTGCCGAGCGGGATACCGGGTGAAAATAAACTTGCCAGTACATCTGGTACCGGCTCATGATATAGTCCTCCACCGCGTGCATGCCGCTTTGCTTGATGACGGCCTGCTCCTCGGACGGGCGCATGACGCGCAAGATCCGCTCCATGTCGAAGTGGCCATAGCTGACCCCTGTGAAATAGGCGTCCCTCTGCAGATAATCCATCCGGTCGGCATCAATCTGACTTGAGATCAGGCTGACGACCAGCTTGTCCGGATAAGTTTTCCCGATGACGTCCGCCACTTTCCGCGGGAAATCCTCGCTGACACGGCTGAGCACCGCATTCACATCCGTATCCCCAAGCAGGATTCTTTGCGTGAACTGCTCGTGATCCAAATCGAACACTTTCTCGAAAGCATGGGAAAACGGCCCATGCCCGAGGTCATGGAGCAGTGCCGCACACAACGTCACAAGGCGCTCCGAATCATTCCACTGCGGACGCCCGCTAAAGCTGTCATCGATGATGCGGCGGACAATTTCATAGACGCCGAGCGAATGGTTGAATCGGCTGTGCTCTGCCCCGTGAAATACGAGGTAGGTTGTGCCAAGCTGATGGATGCGGCGCAGCCGCTGAAACTCCCTGGTCGCGATCAGATCCCAGATCACCTGGTCCCTCACATGGATGTAGCGGTGAACCGGATCTTTGAACACTTTTTCTTCACTTAATTTTTGTATGGCATAGTCCATCATCTGGCACCTCCCGGAAACAGTGGGTCCTTCCAGTATACCCTGTCCGGCACCTGTTTGGAACGGTCTCCGGTCTCCTTCCCCCTCCTAATATCAAATCCGAAAAGATGCGCATTCTCCGACATTTCCAAATGGAACGGTATAAAATGCGGAGCGGCGGTGCACACTGACACCAGGCAAACAGACTATGAAGATGGCAGGAGGTACACAAATGGTGAAAGTCAGACAGGATGCCTGGGTAGAAGAGAACGACCGGTTGCTTGCGGAAACGGTCCTTCGCCATGTGCGCGAAGGAAGCACGCAGCTTAACGCGTTCGAAGAGGCCGGTGACGCAATGAACCGGACAGCCGCGGCATGTGGTTTCCGCTGGAACGCGGTCGTCCGGAAAGAATACGAGAAAGAACTCTCTGAAGCGAAAAAGGAACGCAAGGCAAACCTGAAGGCAATGGGCAAAGATTTCAGACGCAAGAATTCCGGACTCTATGTCGTACCGGATGGTGCGGAAGGCGAAGGACGCGCGGCCATCCGGCTGTCGAACCTCTCGCTGGATGTCGTGATCGCCTACCTGATGCGTCTCCAGCATACGAATCTCGCGGATCAGGAGACAATGAAGTGGAAGCATACAGCGGAAGCGGCTGAGCGGCGCGTCAATGAGCTCGAGAATGAAGTTTCCCGGCTTGCCAAAGAAAATGACGAAATCCGCGATGACTATGAGCAGTTTGTCCAAATCATGAACCGTGCACGCAAACTCGTAGCGTTCGAAGAAGATGAAAACGCGACCAGCTTCCGGATGGAGCAAAATGGGAACCTCGTGAATAGCGAGGAACAGCAGGCACACTGATAGCCGGCGTCGCCATAAAGAAACGGCAAGGACACCAGCGCCTCGTTCAGGCGGCGGAGTCCTTGCCGTTTCTTTGTTATTCTGCCAGGTTCACGTGCCCTCCAGCAGTTTGGCATTCCGTTCGACGACCCGTTTCAGGTACTTTGCATACAGGTCAGGTTCCTCTCCTTCGGGCAGGCTGTCGCGGACGTCACCCGACAGCGCATGGAGCAGCCGGCGTACACGGCTGTTCAGCTCCGGAACGGTGATCGGCACGCCGAGCAGTTCGGTGAGGGATGCCATGACGTCCGGCCGGATAGCCGGGTATTCAAACTTCGTTTTTTCGCCCTTTAGTCCGGCCTCATACATTTCACCGATAAGCCGGGCTCGCTCGGACCCGCTTCCTTCCACGCAGAGATAAATCTGTACGGCGATGCCGCCGCGGAGCCTGCGCTGGGAGATGCCGGCGAATTTCCTGCCGCCGATGCTCAGGTCGTACGAGCCGGGGCAATATGAGCCGACGATCTCGTAAGCCTCGATCCTATCTGCCGCTTCGGGCAGCAGCAGCCGGACAAACTCGAGCATGACTTCGTAGCCTGCCGGGATATCGATCGCCCGGTCTTTTTCCGACAGCGCGATCGTAATGTTCAGGACGCCATCGTCCAGGACAACGGCAAGCCCGCCCGAATTGCGGACAATCGGCCGCCATCCGTTGAGCCGCAACAGTTCAGTCGCGTCTTCGATATACGGCAGCCGTTGATCCTGGATGCCCAGGACGACGGTGCGGTCATGGACCCATGTGCGTACCGCCGGAAGACTTTTCAGCTGGCCGACGACGTGGCAAAGCATGTCGTCCATGGCGAATGATTCAAGGGCAGAGCGGCCGAGCCCGCTCACCGATTGGTCGATGAACCGCCAGGCGGGCTGGCGGAGTAGGTTAAGCGATTGATCCATAATGATGTCTCCCATATATCTGGTCTGGCCGCCCGGATTCATTCTTAAAGGCGGTATCGGTTTGATTTCCATTGTCAAGTTTACACAAGTTGAGGCAAAACGGAAAACGGAGGCTTTTTCACAAAACAGTGACAGAGGTACTTGCGCACGGACCCGGCCCGTCTTCTGTGATAGACTAAAACCATATGATCCCAAAGGAGTGTTCCCACATGAACGAAGCTGCAATCACACTGGACGGCTGGTATGTTCTCCATGACTTCCGTACGATGGACTGGGCAACGTGGAAAGCCGTTCCTGCAGAAGAACGGAAAGCGGCAACCGATGAATTCATCACTTTCCTCGACAAGCTCCAGACAGCCGATAATGAAAAGACCGGCAGCCATGCCTTCTATACAATCGTCGGCCAGAAGGCGGACTTCATGCTCATGACCCTTCGCCCGACGATGGACGAGCTCCAGCAGCTTGAGGCAGAGTTCAACAAACTCGCTATTGCAGACTACACGATCCCGACGTATTCCTACGTATCTGTAGTTGAGCTGTCCAACTACCTGGCTAAGGAGTCCAATGAAGATCCTTACCAGAACCCATACGTCCGCGGCCGCCTTTATCCGGAACTTCCGCGCTCCCAGTATGTCTGCTTCTACCCGATGGACAAAAAGCGCGAAGGCGATGACAACTGGTACATGCTCGATATGGACCGCCGCCGTGAACTGATGAGAAGCCACGGACTGATCGGCCGCAGCTACGCAGGCAAGGTCAAGCAAATCATCTCCGGCTCGGTCGGTTTTGACGATTATGAATGGGGCGTCACGCTCTTCTCGGACGACGTGCTCCAGTTCAAGAAGCTCGTCTATGAAATGCGATTTGACGAAGTAAGCGCACGCTACGGCGTCTTCGGCTCGTTCTACGTCGGCACCATCCTCCTGGGCAACGAGCGCGGCTCCTTCTTCGATGTCCAATAATGCACGATGAACTGCCCGGCGGCCACTTTGGCCGCCGGGCATTTTTGTCGGGATCCGTGATCGAGACTGCTAAAGTACACCTAAGCCCGTCGAAAGTACACCAAGGCCCACCGAAAGTACACTAAGGCAGAAATCCATCTGACCCAAGGGATATCAGCGTTTCAAGTAATCCATGAATTCTTCTTCAAGCGTCATGGTGTCCCAGTCGGTAAGGGCGGCATCCATGCCTCGGAGTTCAGCGCGGTGCTCCATAAAGCCGTCGGCTATATAGTAGCCAAGACGGCTATGGCCACTCCGCGAGCCGCCGGACAGGCGGAACCACTCCTTGTCCTTTTCCTCGCTCCAGGTTCCCCTCATGTCATTCATAAATTCTTCGTGCAGTCTTCTTTTGTTCCCCATATAAAAGCCGTAGCCTTCTTCGCCGAGTGCTCCGAAAGAGATGTAATCCGGTCTGCCTCTCCCGGGGACGGCCAGTTTGGACAGGTAAATGGCGCCGCCTTCAGACACCAGCGTGACAAGCGGATGGTTCCATTGGACATCCTGCCACCAATCATCGCCGGCGGTCCCGGCGCTCATCCGGAATTGAATGATATGCCCCATTTCGTGTGCGGCGACAAGGCGGAGGTCGTCCGGCTCGGGTGACAGCATCTCAAGTGCGTAGAATATTTCGTTCTTTTTCTCACCTGCGACAAATGCACTCGATCCGAATGCACCGGCGAACAGATGATGGTCGACATCCGCGTCGATTCCGGTCAGGCCACGGTAAAGCTCCCTTGTGTTATCAATTTCCTCAGGAAGCCGCTGGCCGGCAAGTGAAATGTCTTCGGCCTTAGCCGGATACTGTTCGATCGCCCGGATCAGCCGCTCGTCCGTCTTCGGACAATAGTCCGGGAAGTACACCCCGAAAACTTCCGGATATCTCCTGAAATAATCCTCCAATCCATCCCTTGTCATTAAATCGCCTCTGTCCAGCCTCTCCATGAACTCATAGACCGTATTATTGATTGCCAATGGAATTCTCCTCCCGTCCAAATCTGCATATATGGAATGTACCCCCGTGTCCCCTCATATAGTCATTAGCGAGGGGGGCAGACGATGGCAGTTGTACGAGCAACTGAAAAAGAAGTGCAGCTGCTGGCGCGGCTGATGCGCGCCGAAGCAGAGGGAGAAGGAAATCTCGGAATGCTGATGGTCGGAAACGTCGGAGTCAACAGGGTCCGCGGCGACTGTTTGGATTTCGGGAACATCCGGACCATTCAGCAGATGGTCTTCCAGCGGCCAGGCGGTTTCGAAGCGACAATGAAAGGCTACTTCTATCAGCGCGCCCGCGAACAGGACATACGCCTGGCCCGCCGGGTCATCAACGGGGAACGGTTCCACCCGGCGACCCGCTCGCTCTGGTTCTTCATGCCGGAGGGCGACTGCCCCGCGCAGTGGTGGAACCAGTGGAACACCGGTCGTTTCAAGTCGCACTGCTTTTATTCGCCGTCAGAAAGTGATTGCCCGACAGTTTAATCGAAGAAAGGTGGAAACCCATGGTCCAATATTATTGGAACCCGAACATGCGGCCGGTGCCGATGCAGCCGGTCCAGCAACCCCAGCAACAAATGGTCCCTCCGCAGGTGACACTGCCGACGGGCCGCCCGCCCCAGGGCGAGGAATCCTACATTGAGAATATTCTCCGTCTCAACCGCGGACAGCCCGGCACGTTCCATTTCTCGTTCGAGCATGGGGATCGGCAGGCCACAACGAAGGTTGTGCGCGGATTCGTGGAGGCGGCCGGGCGGGATCACGCCATCATCAGGGAAGCACGCACCGATCACCGCTTCCTGTTCCCGATGATCTACTTTGACTACGCGGAGTTCGACGAAGAGCTCAACTACTTCGACCAGGCACCGAGATAATATGAAAGAGCCATCCGCGGCGGATGGCTCTTTTGAGTGTGCACAGTGATGGGACATGGCGCAATGGGAGTCGGCTTGGATTATGTAACGCCCACTTGGGGCAACGGCATCCCGTTTGGAGTAATGACATTTCAATTGGAGTAACAGCGCCCCATTTGGAGTAACGCGTTGCCTTCGCCCCAGATAACGTTAAAAGCCGGGCGCCACATGACCATGGTGCCCGGCTTTTACAATTTAACCGACATGCTTGGCGACTGCGATGATCAGCATAATCCAGCCGGCGATAAAGGCAACGCCGCCGATCGGTGTGATGGCGCCGAGGATGCCGATCTGCGTTAGTGCAAGCACATAGAGGCTTCCCGAGAAGATGACGATACCCGCCAGCAGCAGCCAGCCTGCCCAGTTCAGCTGGGACACAGCACCAAGGAGTGCCTGGCTCTGAAGAATGCCGATGAGAATGAGGCCGAGTGCATGGTACATCTGATACCTGGCCGCTGTTTCCCAAATGGCGATGTAATGGTCCGAGACTTTCCCTTCGAGACCGTGGGCACCGAATGCACCTGTCCCGACCGAGATCATAGCGTTCACCGCACCTGCTATCAAAAAGAATTTCACTCTGTTCCCCTTCTTTCAGCCATTAAAAATCGAAGATGGAATCGCCGTTTGCGCCGTCCTCTTCACGCTTGGGGACGGCAGGACGGATAGCCTGCTGATCTGCCGGCGCAGCAAGCGGGACAGGCTTCACTTCGGGCATCCTGCTCTGTGGCCGGCTGCCGAGTGCCGCTTCGGACAATGCGCGAATGGCTGCAAGCGACTCCCTCTGCGAGGCCGGATCGCCTGCATTTTTGGCGGCCCGCAGATGGCGCTCCATCTCTTCGAGGATCCGTTCAATCGGAATCATCCGATCCCCTCCATTCCGTTAAAAGTGTATCATATAACGCTTTGCCTTCTGGCGCCGGAACCGTACAATCCCGTGACAATTCACCGGGCGATCGTGCGGCACCAGTCAATTTCTCCTTCGCCCCACTCCGAAAGAAAAGCATTCGCGCGGCTGAACGGCCGGCTTCCGAAAAAGCCCCTTCTTGCACTAAGAGGGCTTGGATGAGGGGATTCGATGACCGCGTGCCGCTCCGTATCGATCAGTTTTTTCTTTTCCTGTGCGGGACGGCCCCAGAGAATGAACACGATGGGCGCCTCACGCTCTGATAGCTTGCGGATCACTTCATCAGTAAGCGTTTCCCACCCTTTTCCCCGGTGGGAATGTGCTTCCCCTGATCGAACCGTGAGCACGGTGTTCAGCAGCATCACACCCTGCTCCGCCCAACCGGTAAGCGTCCCGTCTTCAGGAATATCGCAGCCGATGTCATCCTGCATTTCCTTAAACACATTCCTTAGGCTAGGCGGTTTCCGGATGCCTTGTTTCACGGAGAAGCTGAGGCCGTGCGCCTGGCCCGGCCCGTGATACGGATCCTGGCCGAGGATGACCACCCTGACCGACTCGTACGGAGTCAGTTCGAACGCTGTCCAGATGTCGTTCATCGGCGGATAGATTTCCCGGCCGGCATATTCCTCTTTAAGGAACTCACGCAGCTCGAGGTAGTAGGGTTTGGCAAACTCGTCCCCGATCACATCTTGCCAACTATTGTCCAAGATTGCCTTTGCCATATCAGTCACTCCTTGAACTCGACTTGTACATCATAACCAGAGAACGAGTACAATTGTTTCAGAGTTTTTACCGCATTTTCTTTGGCCTGGTTGAGAACGCCCTGCTCAGTCGCCTCCTCGATCATCATCTCTTGGGCCTCTCCCGCGAGATCGTATCCTTTTTGGATATCCGGAGGGTCGCGGAACAGCCCTTCATGAGAAAACACTTCCATCTCATCAAAACGGATTTCGGGCTCTCCCAGGAACTCCGGCTCCGGCACGGTGAGTGTTACGGTCTGGGCATCTTCATCAATCGTTATGTCATCCTCTTTTATTTTGCCGAAGTCGATGCCCGCCTTGACCGATCCCGGGATAATCACAAGAAACTCGCGCTTGGTTCCCGGAATATCAATGCCGAGACTCATTCCGAACAACTCATTATCCGACTCATCGATGATTACTTTCGTATAGACTTCCGCTGTCACCAGTTCGCTCAGCTCCTGTACTCTCTCAACGACAGCTCCCTTTTGTTCGGTAAACGTACTGCCGCCGGTCAGCATCCGAAGCGCGACCACCGGGAGAATGACCGCAAGCAGGAGAAGAGGAACCGCAATCCACAGAAATCCCTTTAGCGCACGTCCCCGCCGCTTTCCTTCTCGTACCCCCGCCGGTGCATCCCAGGTTTCCTCCACCGTGACCGCGCTTTCCTCTTCGGCGCGGCCTTTTTTATTTTTCCCTTCAGCCATATCCTCTCTGCCTCCTCCCGCCAATCGGGTAAATCTTTCATTCTTCTACAATACCCGATGTCTCCCGCTTCACGCACTCACGACCATTTGGAACTGTCTTCTTTGCGTTAAAATCAATTTTTCGTAAAACGTCCTTTTTATTTGTTACAATGAGAACATTCAAATTAACTATCCAATAAAGGAGCTCTCGCATATGACACTGAAAAAGACACTCACGATCGCAGGATCCGATACATCGGGCGGCGCCGGTATCCAGGCTGACCTGAAAACTTTCCAGGAGCACGGAACATACGGAATGACCGCGCTTACCGTTGTCGCAACGATGGACCCGGACAACAACTGGAGCCACGGAGTCTATACGCTTCCAATCGACGTTCTGAAAGCACAGCTCAAGACAGCCCTCTCTGTCGGCATCGACGCGGTGAAAACCGGCATGCTGAGCACCGAAGACGTCATTCGCACAGCAGGCGAAGGCATCCGCGAAACCGGCACGAACCATGTCGTCATCGACCCGGTCATGGTGTGCAAAGGCGAAGACGAAGTCCTGAATCCGGGTACGGTCGATGCAATGATCGAATACCTGCTTCCTCTCGCTGAAGTCGTCACGCCTAACCTGTTTGAAGCCGGACAACTGTCCGGCCTCGGCAAGCTGACGAGCATTGACGATATGAAAAAAGCAGCGGAGAAGATCCACGGTCTCGGCTCGAAGAATGTCGTGATCAAGGGAGGCAAGCAGCTTCAGCATGACAAGGCAGCTGACCTTTACTATGACGGTTCCAAGTTCCTGCTTCTTGAATCCGAAAAGCAGGATACGCTCTACACACACGGCGCCGGCTGCACATTCGCCGCTGCCATCACAGCGAACCTCGCAAACGGCCTCGCTGTTGAGGAAGCCGTCGTCGAAGCGAAAAAATTCATCGCTGCCGCAATCGCCCATGGCTGGAAACTTAATCAGTACGTCGGTCCGGTCCTCCACGGCGCCAAAAACCAGCACGGTCCGGCAGAAGTCACCGTTACAGAAATCTGATACATGCCAGACGGCCGGGATTCCCGGCCGTTTTTTGTCGGGATGAGCCCGCTGATCGGATTCTCCTGTTTTCGAGCTCTCCTTTCGCATTCCCGGCTGATGTTCTTTATACTGAATACGATATAGGTACCAGAAGGAGGCCTGGAATATGGAAAAAGTGAATCCCGCAGAACTTCAGCGCCTCATCGATTCGTTCGCCGGCAAAGAGCTCTACATCCATCTGGAGACGACGAACGGGTCGTATGCGGCCCACTTCAATGAAGGATTCTTCAACGCCGGCGCATTTATCCGAAATGCCCAGATCCGTTTTGAACTGGGCAAGGTAGCCGGCGAAGCCCCGCACCGCGTCGGGCTAAAGCTGCCATACGGCTGGGTGTACGCACAGGGAATCACCCACTATGAACTTGATCAACACGGACGCCTGCTCATGGCCGGGCTTGACGGCGAAGGAAAACTTGCCGTCGCGCTGGAACTGAGCGAGACGCCGTTCGCATACTAAGGAGGGAAACGATATGGCTGGAACGATCGAAAAAGAACGCAGCGTCCTCGTCGTCTTCCCTCACCCTGACGATGAGGCCTTCGGCACATCCGGAACGCTGTCCAAATATGTGGATATGGGTGTGCCGGTCACTTATGCCTGCCTGACACTCGGCGAGATGGGCCGCAACCTTGGCATTCCGCCATTTGCAACGAGGGAAACACTTCCCGAAGTCCGCAAAACGGAGCTGCAGGCAGCGGCGGACGCTATCGGCATCACCGATCTCCGGATGATGGGATTCCGTGACAAAACGGTGGAATTCGAAGACGACGAAAAAATGGTGAAGCTTATCACCGATCTGATCGATGAACTGGATCCTTCGCTTATCGTTACGTTCTACCCCGGCTACTCGGTGCATCCGGACCATGAGGCAACCGCCCGGGCAGTCGTCCGCGCAGTGCGCAGATTGCCTGAGGATAAGCGCCCGAAAATGTACTTGGTCGCCTTCTCCAACGACACTGAAAAAGATCTCGGCCAACCAGACGTCGTGCATGAGGTCGCGGAGATGCTGGACCGGAAACTCCGGACGCTGAAGGCACACTCTTCACAGACGGCCTATATGATGGAAGGCCTCGAGGCGGCGATTGCCGCCGGGGAACCCGAAGCGATTGACCGATTCTCCAAAGAACGATTTTATCATTATCGCTGGCATGAGGATTTCGAAGAATCCTTTTGACGCCGCACCCCCTCCCTGCTATTGTGGGGAGGGGGATTTTTTTTGCCGGAATTGGCTGAATTCACTTTCATTTGCAGGGGTATTTACTTATTCACGATAGTGAATTATTATGTAAAAAAGTGAATGTCAAAACCGGTAAAATTAATATTGGGGGATAATAAAAAATGCAGAAAACAAGTGCGTCGACGTGGACTTGGTTCCTCATCCCGTCGATCATCGGGGTCTTCCTGTTCATGATTCCGATCAAATACAATGACGAATGGGTCGTTCCGATCGCCATCCTCGCCAACTGGCTGGCTGGCATCGTCACTCCATTCATTACTTGGGTGGCTGTCACAGTCCTTCTGATTGCAGCCGCCGGTTCGGTCATCATGCTGTTTGCACCGAAAAAAGACTCATCAGAGCGCGGTTTCTGGGAGAACCTGTTCGGCGTCACGCCTTTCTGGACGGTTGTCCGGATCATCGGGGCCATTTTCGCAGTGATGACCGCTTTCCAACTCGGGCCGGAAGCAATCTGGAGCGGCGGCACGGGAGGCCTTCTACTGGATCCCGCGGATGGACTCGTCACGTTCCTCTTTACGATTTTCGTATTCGCAGGGCTGCTGCTTCCGCTCCTCATGAACTTCGGGCTGCTGGAATTCTTCGGCACGATGATGGTTAAGATCATGCGGCCGCTGTTCAAGCTGCCGGGCCGTTCTTCCATCGATGCGCTCGCTTCCTGGGTCGGGGACGGCACAATCGGCGTCCTTCTCACCGACAAGCAGTACCGGGAAGGTCATTATACAAAGAAGGAAGCTTCAATCATCGCAACGACCTTCTCAGTTGTCTCGATCACTTTCTCCATCGTCATCATCGGCACGGTCGGCATGTCCGCCTACTTCCTTCCGTTCTACGGGACAGTTATTCTTACCGGCCTGGTGCTGGCGCTTATCATGCCGCGCATTTATCCGCTTTCCCGAAAAAAGCAGGAATATGCTGACGGCCGTCCGTTCACCGGAGAAGAGGAGAAAGTGCCTGCCGGCTATAATTCATTTACCCACGGTGTGGAAAATGCATTGAACAAAGCTTATGCCAACCGCGATATCGGAAAGATGTTCAAGGACGGCCTGAAAAACGTTTTGGATATGTGGTTCGGCGTCATTCCGGTCGTCATGGCATTCGGGACGATTGCGCTCATCGTGGCCGAATACACAAGCTTCTTCCACATTATCGGGAAGCCATTTGAGCCGTATCTGGCACTTCTCCAGATTCCGGAGGCCGCCGATGCGGCGCCGCTCATGATCGTCGGATTCGCGGACATGTTCCTGCCTTCGATTCTGGCAGCCGGGACCATCACTTCTGAAGTGACACTTTTTACAGTGGCCGTCGTTTCGGTTGTGCAGCTAATTTACATGTCGGAAGTCGGTGGCCTGATTCTGGGCTCCAAGATTCCTGTGAACTTCTTTGAACTGTTCGTGATTTTCCTGTTGCGTACACTTATCGCACTGCCGATTGTCGCACTGATTGCACATATGCTCTTTTGAATATGAAACCGCCCTTCCATTGGAAGCGGCGGTTTTTTGCAGTATGAAATGTGTACCATCCGGATACAGCCGTTCTGCTCTGTCATCCTAATTCCAGCCGATAAGCATTCATCCGATGAAGCCGCCCGAATCCTGATGCCTCGTAAAGACTGATAGCTGCCTCGTTATCCGCTTCAACAGTGAGACGCACGTCCCGGATCGCTTCATGGCGGAACAGTTCGCCAAGTCCCGCCTGAAGAAGTTTTTTGGCAAGTCCCTGGCGGCGGTGCTCCCCCCCGACCGCCAGAAACTCGACGCTTCCTTCTCCGTGGATCGGGTCCGCCTCGGTATAGACGTATCCCTTCACACCGGTTTCCCCGTCCGGAATAACGAGGAGGCTGTGGTAATCATCTCTGAGATCGAGAATCTCCGCAGCCGACAGATAAGCTCCCGGGAAGGCGTGGTCGTGGAGCGACCGGAACGCCGCTTCATGCTGCTCTTCGGCCCGAACGGACGGATTCTCCCCTGTGGGCACCTCCCCTTTCTTAGCCTGCAGGATCAGATGCCTCCCGGTATGTACCCCGCCGAGCTGTCCGACCATGGCTGATACATCCGTGTTTTCCTCATTCACGAAAAATTGAAATTCCCTGATACTGTCCAGGCACAGAAGTGCCTTGCTCCACATCGGTGCTGCCACTTCCCCGAACGGCAGCTCTTCGCTGACGAATGGGCCCCACACTTCCGCGGTTCCATCCTCACTGTCAATGTCGAAACCCACCGCTCCGACGATGCGACCCTCATTTTCCGCAATAAAAAATGACTGTTCAAATCCTGTGTCGGAGAAATCGTGCTCCAGCGTATGCCGGATTTCCTTTTCCTCCTCACCGCAGTATCCGATATGATTCGTGCGGTGGCTGTTCAGCGCTCCCAGGAACTTGGCCGCCTCTGCGGCATTTACTGCCGGCCTTGTCTGAATGTCCATTATGCCGCCCCCTTTTCCCCTACTTTACACATTGTGGGCAACTCGTTCATCCCCCAATCACGAAAAAGGGGCTGTCCAGAAAGTCAGTGAAAACTGACTTTCTAGGACGCCCCTTTCCTTATGTTTAAATAAAATAGAAAAAGATCGCTGCCTTTTGTAGAATGGAGTTACCACACAACAAACCAAAAAGGAGCGATCTTTTTATGTGCAATCCGAAGACTGCTACTGCTGATTATACCACTTTTTCTGGTATGGAAAAAGAGATACAAGAAAAGGCCGCCCGGCCTAAACGGCAACTCGCCCCAGTTTTCAAACCCTATAATAACCGCCAGTCGTTCGCCATCTTCGATGTCGAGGCACAGATCCCGGAACACCATGTGGCAAGGGTTATCGATGAAATGATTGAGCTTCTTCCAGACACCCAACTCTTTGCACACTACCCTGGCGGAGGGCGAAGCTCATTCCACCCGAAAATGATGCTGAAGGTCATTCTCTACGCTTACTCACAAAAGGAGTATTCCTGCCGGCGAATCGAGAAGCTGATCCGGGAAAATCTGCCGGCAATGTGGCTGGCCGCAGGCCAGACGCCGGACTACCGGACCATCAATGAATTTCGGCGTGTCCGGATGCCCGAGATGATTGATACCCTTTTCGAGTCGATGGTCATGGAGCTCCACCGGCGTGAGTTTATCGAGTTCGAGAACTACTTCCTCGATGGGACCAAGTTTGAAGCCAACGCCAATAAATATACGTTCGTCTTTAAAAAGTCGCTCGAAACCCGCCAGGAGAAACTGGAGTCCAAGATCCGGGAGACCCTTGCTGAGATCCATGGGATTGCGGAGATGGAAGGCGTAGAGCTGGGCGAGAGGCCTGAAGGGAATCCGACAGTGTCGGAACTCGCGGAAGTTGCTTCGAAACTGGAAGAACGGGATGAAGCCCTGACGGGCGAAATTGAGGCAGAGAAGGATGGATCGGTCCGCAAAGTCATTCGTAAAAGACGATCGCTGATCCGGAAGAAACTAAAACTGGTCCGAGAGGATTTTATTCCGCGCAAAGAAAAATATGCTGTTCAGCTTGGTGTCTGCGGGGATGACCGGAACAGTTACTCGAAGACTGATCCTGATGCCACGTTCATGCGAATGAAGGACGACCATATGAAAAACGGTCAGCTCAAACCGGGCTACAACGTTCAGATGGCCACCGAAAACCAGTTTATCCTCTTCTATTCCATCCACCAGCGTCCGACGGATACCCGGTGCCTGATTCCACATTTGAAAGCCTATCGAGAGACCAATCTTCCGATGCCAAAACGCATTGTCGCTGATGCGGGTTACGGAAGTGAAGAGAACTATCGTTATCTTGTGGAAGGTGAGGACGACAAACCGGTTGCTGAATTTGTTGTTCCTTATGGAACCTACATAAGGGAACAGCTACGTAGTTTTAAAAACAATCGTTTCAATGCGAAGAACTGGGAATATATCGAAGAGGACGATCTATTTATCTGTCCAAACGGCCGGAAGGTCCGGTTCAAGAAATACCTGCAGAAAAAGAATAAATCAGGCTATTTCCAAGATCTCAAGATCTACGAGTGCGAAGACTGTAGCGACTGCCCGCTGAAGAAGCTTTGCACCAAAGCCAAAGGGAACCGTCAGGTTCACTGGAATCCGATCTATGAGGAAATGAAGGCCAAGGCCAGGAAAGCCCTTGAAGATGAAACCCTGAAAAAAGTCTATGCCCTCCGGAAAATCGAGGTCGAGACAGTTTTTGGGAATCTCAAGGGCAATTTGGCGTTTCGTCGATTCCTACTTCGAGGGCTCGATAAGGTTCACGTGGAATTCGGCATCCTTGCAATGGCCCATAACTTCCTAAAGGTGGCGCGCATCTTGCGGATGCTTTCTGCAAAAAACATAAAAAACAAAAACAGGCGGAGAAAAAACAACTCGTTTTTCTCCGCCTGCTTTATTTTGGGGACTTATTGGACAGCCCCTT
>NZ_FNZF01000005.1 GCF_900109165.1 Bhargavaea ginsengi
AGCTAATGCGCCGCGGGCCCATCTGTAAGTGACAGCCGAAACCGTCTTTCCGCCTTCCTCCATGCGGAGGAAGGAACCATCCGGTATTAGCCCCGGTTTCCCGGAGTTATCCCGATCTTACAGGCAGGTTGCCCACGTGTTACTCACCCGTCCGCCGCTGAATCAGGAGAGCAAGCTCTCCGTCATCCGCTCGACTTGCATGTATTAGGCACGCCGCCAGCGTTCGTCCTGAGCCAGGATCAAACTCTCCATAAAGAGAGTATGAGTAAGCTCATACTTTAAAACTGGCATTTCATTCGTTCCGTTCACCCGACGGGGTCGGGTTCAGGGAACTTCGTTCATCAGCGTTTTGCTGTTCAGTTTTCAAGGTTCATCGCGCCGCTCCGAAAGCGACTTCTCTATGATAGCACCAGGCAGTTTCGATGTCAACACTCTTTTTCAAGAAGTTTGACGCCGTATCGCTGCCGGCCGCCGCTCTCAAGCGACGTTTACTATCATACTCAGTTTTCGCCATTCCGTCAAGCGGATTTCTAAAACTTTTTTCTCATCCTCGGATTTACTCCTCGATATGGGCCACGCGATAGTTCCGGTGCTCGATCCGTCCGTCCTTCGCCTGCTTCCTGACCACCTCGATGAGTCCCCTTTCAATCAGGTATTCGACGAATACTTCAAGGTCGACCGAATAGTTCCGAAGTTCATCGTGCTCATGAAGTTCCTGGATCGTCCAATCCTCCTGATCGGACATGACCGACAGGATATGTCTGGCACCATCCGCAACTTTGGAGTTGATGAAGAACTCCCCGGCAAGGAAGAGCAGCTCCAACCGTTTTTCAAGCGTTTCGTCGCTCAGCACCAATTCTTCATATAGCTTATAGATCGCGGGATCAATTTTTTTGACCTGTGACCAGACCGTGACCTCGGGGAACAATCCGCTTTCGAGCACCGCCAGCCGTGCCAGGCCATGGAGGGAACGAACCACATGATTATAGGCGTCCAGGTGATTCTGCTGCTCGTAGAACATGCGCCCTTCCATATAGTGACGGATCAGTCGGGCAAATTCGAGCCCGGTCTTGATCTGTCTCCCATAGAACGGGAAATCCTTAAGTTCCGTCTTGAGGTTTTCAATGTATTCATTCCGGTCGAAGAGGATCCGTCCGAAAAAGAGCCAGTCCACAATTTTGCGGTTCGTACCGAGCAGGAGCCACTTTTTCAATTGCCTTTCCGCGACGATGTGCATCGCCGCCTTGTCCTGTCCGTCCGTGTAGTGCTTCGTGAATACCGGCTGTTCCGCATCCTGCACGAGGATGAGAAGGATGGCGTCGAATGTATCTGTAACGGGGTCCAGCTTTCCCCGCTTTTCGACCAGGATGACACCGAGTGTATTCGGGTCACCCGCTCGCTCCTGATAAATCGGGCGCAGTAGATGCTCCATGGGGATTCCTCCTTTTACTCCTGATTGCAATTTCGACAAGCAATCGCCGATTCCTTCCCGCAGCGATAAAAAAGGGACAGTTCCGGACAGGCGGACTTCTCAAAATCGTCATTGTTAGGGAGGCCCGACAGGAAACGGAGCCGCATAAATTGTGGTATAGTAGACGGGAAATGAGGAGGAAAGACGAGTCATGAAACCATATAAGAATAAAATCAACCGGATCCGATCGTTCGCTCTTGCGCTGATCTTCATCGGATTTGTCGTAATGTATTTCGGAATCTTTTTTAAGCAGTATCCGATCGTCATGGTCATCTTCATGTTCCTGGGGCTTCTCTGCATCATCGCGAGCACCATCGTTTATTTCTGGATCGGAATGCTATCGACGAAGGCCGTCCAGGTCGTTTGTCCAAACTGCGGCAAACCGACGAAGATGCTCGGACGGGTCGACATGTGTGGCCACTGCCGTGAACCACTCACACTCGATCCTGAACTGGAAGGCAAAGAGTTCGACGAATCTTACAACCGCAAGAAACCGGCACAGTCCGGAGAATAACCGGCATCTCGCCGCCCGCCTTATCGGGCGGCTTTTTTGTTGGGGAAATAAAAAACTCACGGGGCGGTATGCCTCGTGAGTTTCCGGTCCTTTACTGGACCACTGGATTAGTTTTGTTTTCTGCGCAGTCCGGGCATTTGCCGTAGACTTCCATTCGGTGGGAGTCAACCTGGAAACCTGTGATGTGGGAGGCCAGGTGCTCGACTTCATCAAGTCCCGGGTAATGGAAATCAACGATCTTACCGCAGTCGCTGCAGATAATGTGGTAATGGTGATGCGTCACAAAATCGAAGCGGCTCGAAGAATCTCCATAAGGAAGTTCTTTGACCAGGCCGGCTTCACGAAAGACGCGAAGATTGTTATAGACAGTTGCGACACTCATATTCGGGAACTTATCCTCCAGCGCACGATAAATCTCATCGGCAGTCGGATGGGACATGGAAGTTACGAGAAATTCAAGAATCGCATGCCGTTGGGGCGTGATTCGCACGCCGCTCGTCTTCAACGTATCCAGCGCTTCCTGCAGCACAGTTTCAGACATGGACATGCCCACCTCTTTCCATAAAGATTCCTTCTTAATAATCGTTATAAACAGTTTATAGGAAAGTAGGAGATTCTGTCAACGAAACCCCCTTGCCGCTTACTCGGCGTGCAGGACATCCTCCGAGCGTCCGAGCTTCATGTTGATGTAGCGCGCTGCCACGAAAAGAAAATCCGAGAGGCGGTTCAGGTAAGCAAGCACATCGGAATTAACGTGATCGCCTACGAGCAGCGAGGCCCGCTCCGCTCTGCGGACAACGGTCCTTGCATAGTGGAGGCCTGCCGCAGCCGGATGACCTCCGGGGAGGATAAAGTTCTTCAGTGGCGGCAATTCCCCGTCATACCGGTCAATCCACTGTTCAAGTTTCTCAATTTCCGGCTTCTCCAGCTTCCACTTGACCTCTTTTCCTTCCGGTGTCGCGAGTTCTGCCCCGACGTGGAACAGCACCGTCTGGATCTGATGAAAAGCAGCCATCAGCTCGTCCTTGCCGTCAAAGAATTCCTGGTGCAGGTGCGAGAGCCCCAGACCGATCGCACTGTTGGCCTCATCGCATGTACCATACGCCTCGACAAGCGGATCCGTCTTCGGAACCCTCTTGCCATAGATGAGGGAAGTCTGTCCCTTATCCCCTGTCCTCGTATAAATCTTCATATTTAATATCCCCTTTCCGGATCGACCCGGTTTTGCATTTTATCCGCCTGGCCTTCGAGGTAGGCGCGGAGATTTGGCATGAAGATTTCCAGAGCCCGCTCCACATATTTGCCCGAATGTGATGAGATATGCGGGGAAACGGTCACATTTTCCATATTCCAGAGAGGGCTGTCCGCAGGAAGCGGTTCGGTTTCGAAAACATCGAGAACTGCTGCGGCAGGTCTGCCGCTCTCCAGCGCTTCGATCAGCACTTTTTCCTCGTAAAGATCGCCTCTTCCGAAGTTGAGGAAAAGCGCCGATTCCTTCATCGCGCCGAAATGTTCACGGCTGAGAAGCCCTTTGGTCTCGGATGTGCTCGGAAGTACAGAAATCACGGTATCCATCTCAGGGAGTGCCTCGGCAAGCCCGCCGAAGGAGACCATCTCGTCCATATATTCAGCCTGCCTGCCGGAACGGTTGCAGCCGTAAGTCCTGACACCGAATGCCTGCAAAAGCCTTCCGACCTCTCCGCCGATCGCCCCCGGCCCAAGAATCATCGCCTTCGAGCCAAGCAATTCGGTACCCCGGATCTTCTGGTTCCACTCACTCCGCTCCTGCTGTTCGTACACGTCCTTCAATTTCTTTCGATATGACAGAATATGCGCCAGCATCGTTTCGGCCATCGGCGTCTTATGGATTCCCCGTACATTGGTTACACGAATGCCCATCTCCGCAATCCGTCCCAGTGGCATCTGCTCCATTCCGGCGGATGCGACCATGATCCATTTCAGGTTCTTCGCACGGACCAGGACGTTTTCATCCACGTCCGTCCCATAGGTGACGATGACTTCACTCGTTTCGACCGCAGGGTCATCTGTTTTTCGGTCGAACAGGAAATTGACTTCCGGAAACTCACTTCTAAGCATGTCTTCCTGGTGTTCCCTGATCCTGAACAAAAACAATACATCCACGTCCGGTTCCCCCTTAATTGTCCGTCAGTTGCCTGAGCGTCTCCAGTGCTTCTTCCACATGTCCCTTAACGCGGACTTTCCGCCATTCCTTGACGACAGTACCGGTCGGATCGATCAGGAAGGTCGATCGTTCGATCCCCATGTATTCCTTGCCGAAGTTTTTCTTGAGTGTCCAGACTCCGTACTGTTCCGCCACCTGATGATCTTCGTCCACCAGGAGCCTGAACGGCAGTCCGTGCTTATCGATGAACTTCGTATGGGACGCTTGGCTGTCCGGACTCACGCCGAGAATGACTGCGTTCAGCTTTTCAAATTCTCCGTGGCTATCGCGGAAGTCGCATGCCTGCGTCGTGCACCCCGGCGTGTTGTCCTTCGGATAAAAGTAAAGGATGACGTGCTGCTTTCCTTTATAGTCGGACAGCGATACCGCGTTCCCCTCGCTGTCGGTGAGTGTAAAGTCCGGCGCGGACAGGCCTTCCAATGTTTCTGCCATTCCCGATCCCTCCATGAATTCGTTTTCTTCATCGTACCGGAGCATGCCTGGCCTGACAATTTTTTTGGTGTTCGCCTCGCACTTTGTCTACAATAAGAGTCGGAGATTATGAATGGAGGGGTTCCTTTGGAACGGAAACAGTCTGAACAGGTTTACAGCGAAGCGCTAAAACATATCGTAGGCGGAGTCAACAGCCCGTCTCGCGCCTATAAGGCGGTAGGCGGCGGCGCCCCGACAGTCATGGAGCGCGCAGAAGGCGCATACTTCTGGGATGTCGACGGCAATAAGTACATCGACTATCTCGCCGCGTACGGTCCGATCATCACCGGCCATGCCCATCCCCACATCACGGAAGCGATCACGCATGCTGCACAGACCGGTGTTCTGTATGGAACTCCGACACGCCATGAAGTGAAGTTCGCAGAGATGCTGAAAGAAGCCATCCACTCGCTGGACAAAGTCCGCTTTACAAACTCAGGTACGGAATCCGTCATGTCCACGATCCGCGTCGCCCGTGCCTATACCGGACGCACGAAAGTGCTGAAGTTTGCCGGCTGCTACCACGGACACTCGGACCTCGTCCTTGTTGCGGCGGGTTCCGGCCCGGCAACACTCGGCACGCCAGATTCCGCGGGTGTGCCAAAGTCGATCGCGGAAGAGATGATCACGATCCCGTTCAACGACCCAGATTCCTACCGAAAAGCGATGGAACAATGGGGAGACGAACTGGCGTGCATCCTTATTGAGCCGATTGTCGGCAACTTCGGGATTGTCGAGCCGGAAAAAGGATTCCTCGAGCTGGTGCATGAACTTGCGAAAAAGCACGGCGCCCTCACTATCTATGATGAAGTGATCACGGCGTTCCGCTTTCATTACGGCGGCGCGCAGGATCTGCTCGGCCTGACGCCGGACCTGACCGCGATGGGTAAAATCATCGGCGGCGGATTGCCGATCGGCGCTTATGGCGGCCGCAAGGAGATCATGGACCATGTCGCACCGCTCGGCCCTGCGTACCAGGCAGGCACGATGGCCGGCAACCCGGCATCGATGCTTTCAGGAATTGCCTGTCTTGAAGTGCTGAAGGAACCTGGCGTCTACGAGGAACTTGACCGGCTCGGCGCCATTCTCGAAGAAGGGCTGCTCGAATCCGCCCGAAAGCACGGCATCACGATGACGGTTAACCGCCTGAAGGGTGCACTCACCGTGTTCTTCACGGATGAAACGGTCAGCAACTACAAGCAGGCCGAAGACAGCGACGGCGAGCAGTTCGCGAAATTCTTCCGCCTCATGCTGGAACGAGGCATCAACCTCGCTCCTTCCAAGTACGAGGCATGGTTCCTTACAACTGCCCATACGGAAGATGACATCCGTGAAACGATCAAGGCGGCGGATGAATCCTTCGCCGAAATGGCGCGCGGATAAACGGGCTCCGGGGGAACGATTGATTTCACTTCCGCCGTTGGGGTAAAGTATGGGAACAACTAAACCGCGCGGAAAGGACAATCACTGAATGAAACTCGGCGCACGCATATTAAAAACCGGTGTCGCGATCGTCCTCGCACTGTTCCTCGCACAGACAATGGGGCTGCCGACGCCGCTCTTCGCGGGGATTGCAGCGATTTTCGCCATCCAGCCGTCGATCTACCGCTCGTTCCGGACCATCATCCAGCAGGTTCAGGGAAATGTCATCGGGGCGTTTATCGCAATCATCTTCGCCCTTATCTTCGGTGACCACCTGATCGGCGTCGGATTTGCAGCCGTCACGATCATCGCGATCATGCTGAAGCTGAAGCTGGGCGATGCTGTCACACTTGCACTCGTCATGATGATCGGGATCATGGAACTCCCGGATGATAACTTCATCCTGTATGCTGTTCTCCGATTTGCGACGATGCTGACCGGAATCTTCTCGGCTTTTCTCGTGAATATGCTTTTCCTGCCGCCGAAATACGAGCCGCGCCTGTTCCAGTCGCTTTATGACGTACAGGATGAAATCATCCGCTGGACACGGCTCACCGGACGACAGGCTTCTGAGCATTCAGCAACGAAAAAGGCCATGAGTAAGATCGGTGACCGTTATAACAAAATCGATATGTATTATTCCCTTTACAAGGAAGAGCGTGGATTCACAAAAGCCTTCACTTTCCAGAAAGCGCGCAAGCTCGTCATATACCGTCAGATGCTTGCCGCGTCACGGGACGGTTTTGATATCCTGAAACAGCTGCATCTGTATGAGAATGAACTGATCGACATGCCTCCTCATTTCAGGATGATGATCCAGGAACTTCTGGATGAACTGCTCACCTACCATGAGCAGATCCTCCTTAAATTTGCGGGCAAACTGAAGGACGACCGGATGAACCGCTCCGGGCTGGATGGCCGGATGGACCGGCATGAAGTGATGGATATCTTTGTCAAAGAGATCAACATCGCCAAGCAGGAAGAGGAACAGGACTTTTCTGCCTACCACTTGCTTCACCTTCTTTCCTCGCTTCTTCAATATGAAGAACAGCTGGAAGACCTCGACCGGATGATCGTCCGGTATGTGAAGCGGCACGGAGACGAAATGGACGAGAAGCTGCAGGAAGACATTATTTAACTATATTAAAACCGCGGACAGTTTCGACTCTGTCCGCGGTTTTAGTTTGTCTGGATTTGCTGATCCCGCTATTTGACTGCAGTTTCGGGTTCGCCAAATAACGTTCTATATCGGTCTTCCGCGCCAAACACGGTTTTTTCCCAATCACGAACAGCAATCCCCTGATCGTCAAGCAACCGGAAGATACGGTTAATGCTTGAATCACTTAAAGTCACAGTCAGCCTGTTGCCTTTTCGGTTTAAAATATTGATCCCGGCTTCCTTCAGGATTTTCTCTCCGTTTTCGGGATGATTGACTGTGAGGACATAGGATACTTTCTCAAGTGCCTTCAGGTCTTCCTGCTGCAAATGTCCATTCTTAAGGAACATCACATCGGAAGTGACCTTATCAATTTCAGAAAGATTGTGGGATGACAGCAATATGGCTGTCCCCTCCGCTACAAGTTCGAGAAGGAGGTTCCGCACTTTAATCGCATTTGTCGGGTCCAGACCGTTCAAGGGTTCATCCATTACCAGCAATTTTGGCTTATTCAAAATAGCCATGGTCAGAAGAAGCTGCTGCTTCATCCCAAGTGAATAGTTACTGACTTTTTTGTCAAGGTAGGAAATGGTTCCGATTCGCTCTGCCGCCGCCTTAATATCATCGGTGCGCAGTTTCTGGACACTTGCGATGAATTGCAAATGATCGTAGCCTGTCAAATATTCATAGAGCACCGTATTGTCCTGCATATAGGAGAACTCCTGGAAGACCTTATAATCCCTGTTCGTTTGCCCGAGAATTTCAATCGCACCCACGTCAGGAGTAATCAGGTTTGCGATGATATTCAGCAATGTCGACTTCCCCGACCCGTTCGGGCCCACTAGCGCAACGATGCAGGGTTTCTTGATGGCAAAGGAAACACCGTGCAACACTTTCTGCTTACCATATGACTTTCCAATGTTCTCCACCGACAAAATCATCTTATTCACCTTCATTCATCCTCGTTTGATTTTATAGCCACTTCTTAAGAAGCAGTATCCTGCAACCACCAAAATGACTATAGATAAAGCCATTACCACGGCACCGGTCCAGAAGCCGATGGATGGTTCGTTCAGTTCCGTAGCGAGTTCTCCGTTTAATATTCTTCCCGCTTCCAGATAAGTGAACGGAAGGTAAGCTGCCATTTCCTGCAAGGTCGTTCGTGCCATATAGAAACCGCCTCCTGCCAGAAGGAATGTTAAGGCCAGCACTGTTGCTGTATGCCGGAAGAAAATCGATAGAGCAATGGACAAGATAAGAAGAAATGCAAGCGACAGAAGCGATAGGACAATTCCCTGCCACACATAGTCACCAAGCGGAATAAAACCGTATCCGTAACCCGAAGAACGCATTCCGCCGTAATCCGGGCCGGAAGCAATCTTCTCCGGGACATAATAGAGGATTGGATAGGACCAGTCACCGAACCGGTAGAATATCGTACCGAGAAGCAGGATCAGTCCATAAAGTCCCGTCATAGAGGCTGCAGCCGCAATTACGGCGTTCATCGCTTTGCCCATAAACACGGAAGAGGGATGGACTGGCTGCGTCAAAAGAAAATCGATCGGCCTCTTCTTCCCTCTCTCTGCCGCAAATCCTCCCCCCAACAGAAACACAAATAAAAGAATGGGTAAAAGGTACATGGCAGATGATAATAGATGATAGATGGAGAACAACCCGCCCGCATCCACTTTCCGGTTCTCCGCCTTCCATTGGCGCCGCTCCTTCTCATGATCCCCCCAATTATCCCGGACAGATACGGCAAGCTCGCCGGGAAAGACCGGAGCGACATCATGCTCCATCATCCATTCTTTCTCTGCCAGTGATACATCCTCATTGAATGTACCGATGCCCACAGGTGCGGAACCGCTTCCGACATTATAAAAATTTCCAATTGTCATCCTGTAAGAACTGAAAATCGTAAAGAACTGATTGGCATAGAATCGCCGCCAATCCCTTTCCTCAAATGCCTCGATCTTATCCAACTCGATTGAATGGCGGACTTCATACATCCTTGAGGTTTCCCTCATGTCATCCGCCGGGGTGCGATTGTTTTCCCCACTGTTTCCTGCGTCTGTTTCCACTGACATTTGCTCGGCCTCTTCCGCCCATTTCAAGAGTTCTTTTTTTAAAGACAGATTTATTTCAGCTTGTTCTCTTACTCGGTCAAAATATGTCTCACGGTGCTTTTCAGCAGACTCATGTAGCAAATAATAACCAAATGATATTGCCAATAATAGTAAGATGAGTCCCTGTCTAAATAAACCCAGCCTTTTCACTTTTCTCCACTCAAAGACAGCGAGTTTAACAGCATTCCGCTTTCCTGCGGTTAACTTCTCTCCTGAAAACCTTCGAAGGCTGGCTATGCGGTTCTCTGTCGAGCTGACGGGAGTGAAAAGAGCCAGGACAAGAAGTATTGCCGAACAGGTCAATGAGACAGCTACAATCTTCCAGTCTGAGCCATTCGGCATGGAATAGACAATTTCAGTCCAGCGCAGCGACGTGAATGCATGATAGGGAAACGGTATCAAATCTGCCGTTACATACCCGAGCAATCCAATAAAGAAAGTGATCGATAGGGCCGGGAATGAGTAGACTGTGCGGATGCCGACTAAAATTGATAAGGTGAACAGGAAAATAATGCTGCAAGCAAAAATAAGAACTCCCCTTCCCAGCCATGCCGAGAATGAAATGATAGAGAACCCTTGATCGTCACCTACAACAATCGGATAGAGCCACTCAACCTTTCCCCCTCCCAAAAGAATCGGGAGTAGTAGAGTTGTTCCTATGGCTATAAAAACATAAAAAACAACGACAATCAGCAATGAGACAAACTTCGAGAGTAAAACTAGCCGGCTGTGCAAGGGTGTTGACCGCAGTAATCGCCATGTATGACTTTCCCGTTCCATTACTTCAATATTTCCGAAAAGAAGAATTAAAAGGGCGAGCCCCGGCAAACTGAATAAGAAGACACTTGTATCCTTCAGAAACAAATGTGGAGATAAGGGGTATTGTTCATTTTCGTACGCAATCCCATGCTCCACCATCCATTTAGTTTTTGCTTCTGCAATCTCAAGTTTTAACCCTTCAAGAGAATCAAAGGTGCCGCCATGCTCCTGATAATTCCGTACTCCTTTTATGAATGCCTGTTCAAATTCAGGATAATCGCTCCAATTTTCATGATAAATCTCATTCCGCCATTCATAGAGAGTCCTGCTGACTTCTGATAATGCCTCCTGCCTCATTTCCAAACCGGGAAGAGTTCCTGATTCCAGTTCTTCCATTAGTCTTTTCTCTTCCACTTGAATGGATGATCGGTATTCATCTGTCTGAGCAAAGGCTTCTTCTTTCCAATTTTCCTGTGATTCTCGATTTGATATGTAAACAACGATAATCACAGTTAATAGAAGAGTTATCAATAATACTATTTTTCTGCTTCGCCAAATTTTCTTTAATTCGAATGTCAGCAAATCCAAATCCTCCGTTGATGAAATTTAATCAAGGTCATCATCGAAATAAAGTCATTCATCGAATGATGTGATACTGACTAACAAATAGAATGCCTGGGGTCACCAGGCATTCTATATAACTCTATTAATAAAGTGGATAAGGAAGCGGGCTCCTAAAAAGACGTCCTTTATAAACATGCACACCTAATGAGTAACCAGCGTATGGTAAATATCCACGATATAGCGTTCCGCCTTGATTAACAGAATAAAAAAATGGCATCCCCAGAATAAGTTGATCTTTGCACAGTCCAATTTATGGTGTCTGCTGCCGCCAAAGTTCCTACATTCCCACTGGTTGATTGAGAGTTTGCAGATACAGGAGAAATAATCAACAAACAGCCAACTAACAAAGCACCCATAAAACCACTTATCCTTTTCATATTTTCCACCTCCTTCCTTGGAAAATATTATAACAAACAATTAAATTTTATTTAATAGTCTTATTTTACTTTTTTGTATTTTCAAATTATTTTAGCTTTCATTTAATAAGACGGACCATCTTCACGGTCCGTCTTGGAGATTTTATTCAACTCTTCATCTTCGGATCCAGCGCATCCCGCAGGCCATCCCCCATCAGGTTGAATCCAAGGACGGTCAGCATGATGGCGAGTCCCGGGAAGATCATCGTCCACGGGGCGTCGCGCAGGTAGTTTCGGGCATCAGACAGCATCTTGCCCCACTCCGGCGCGGGGGCCTGGGCGCCGAGCCCGAGAAAACCGAGCGCTGCCGCTTCGAGGATGGCCGTTGCGACCGCAAGGGTCCCCTGCACGATAACCGGAGCCATCGAATTCGGCAGGATGTGCGAGAACAGGATCCTCGTGTCTTTCATGCCGATTCCTTTGGCTGCCATGATGTACTCATCCTGCTTGATGCTCAGCACCCTGGAGCGGATCAGCCGCCCGAAGTTCGGAACGTTGATGACCGCGATTGCGATCAGCGCGTTCTGGAGCGACGGCCCCAGAACGGAGACGATCGCGATGGCGAGCAAAATCGACGGGAACGCGAGCATGATATCGAACAGGCGGGAAATAATCGTATCCACCCATCGCCCGTAATAACCCGCGATGATTCCAAGCAGGCTTCCGACAATCACCGACCCGATCACAGAGAAGAACCCGACCCATAGCGAAATCCTTGCCCCGTGGATTACACGGGACAGAATGTCGCGGCCAAAATCGTCAGTACCGAACCAGTGCTCAGCGCTCGGTGCCATCAGGCGCTTGGACATATCCTGCTCGTTGATGCCCTCTGGTGCGATCAGCGGCCCGGCAAATGCAAGTAAAACAAACATGAGGACGATCACCGCGCCGAAGAGGGCCGCCTTGCTTTTCCGGAATCCTGTCCAGGCTTCCCGCCAAGGACCGGCCACCTTTTCTTCCGGTTCCCGGGGTATTTGCTGTGTGACTGTTTCAGACATGTGGCTTCCCCCTTTCCTCAGTCATACTTGATGCGCGGGTCGACGACACTGTAGAGAATGTCGACAAGCAGGTTGATCATCACGAAGAAAAATGCAACAACGAGTATGCCGGACTGGATCACCGGATAGTCCCGGAAACCGATGGCGTCATAGATATAGCGGCCGATCCCCGGCCACCCGAAGATCGTCTCGGTCAGGATGGCCCCGCCGAGCAGAATCCCCATCTGAAGGCCGATGACCGTCAGCACCGGGATGATCGCATTTTTTAGCGCATGCTTGTACACGACGAGCGACATCCTCTGGCCCTTGGACCGCGCAGTTCGGACAAAGTCGGACCGCATGACTTCAAGCATGCTCGAGCGCGTCATCCGGGCGATGATCGCCATCGGAATGGTCGCGAGTGCAATACCGGGCAGGATCAGATGCCTGATCACTTCACCAAGCTGGTCGAAACGGCCCTGGATGATCGTATCGATCACATAAAGTCCGGTGATCGCGTTGACGGGATTTCTCACTTCCTCGCGGCCCGTTGTCGGCAGCATGTTCAGCTCAATTCCGAAAATCCACTGCTCCATGAGCCCGAGCCAGAAGATCGGCATCGACACTCCGATCAGGGCGACCACCATCGCGGCATAGTCGAACCAGGAGTTCTGGAACCATGCGGAGATGATGCCGGCATTGACGCCGATGATAATCGCGATAATCATGGCGAACACGGCAAGTTCGATCGTCGCCGCCAGGTACGGCCAGATTTCCTGGGCGACCGGTGCACGTGTTCTGAGTGACTCGCCGAGGTCACCTGTCAGGATTCCTGCGAGGAATTCAAAGTACTGCGTATACCACGGCTGATCGAGTCCAAGCTTGGCCTCGAGTGAGGCGACCGCTTCAGGCGATGCCTGCTGGCCGAGGATGACCTGTGCCGGATTGCCCGGGATCGCGCGGATGATCATAAAGACGATGAACGTCATCCCGAGCAGCACCGGGATCAGCTGCAGGAGCCGCTTTCCGATGTATTGGAGCATGGTTACCACTCCCTGAGTTCAGATTCTATGAATGGGAAAGGGGAAGAGGCGGTCACGCCCTTCCCCCTCCTTTCATCAGTTGAAGTCGACGTTGCTCAAGATGTCCGAACCCGTCGGATGCGCCTTGAAGCCGGTGATGTCCGCAGAACCCGCAAGGAGCGGTGTGGAGTGCGCGAGCGGCACCCACGGCGCGTCATCATGGATGATTTCCTGGGCCTTGGCATAAAGTTCGTTCCGTGTGTCTTCATCGACTTCGGTCTGTGCCTGGATCAGGATCTCATGAAGCTCTGCATTGTCGTAGTACGTATAGTTGTTGCTGCCGATGTTATCTCCATCAAGAAGGGCATAGATAAAGTTATCCGCATCCCCGTTGTCCCCTGTCCAGCCGAGAAGGAATGCATCCGCTTCCCCTTTGCTCGCTTTTTCGAGGTACGTGGCCCACTCATAGGAGACGATTTCCGCTATCACGCCGATATCGGCAAGGTTCTTCTGGATGACTTCCGCCACCTTCGCGCCGTCCGGCATGTACGGGCGGGGAACCGGCATTGCCCACAGTTCCATCTCGAAGCCGTCCGGGTAGCCTGCTTCGGCAAGGAGTTCCTTCGCCTTCTCAGGGTCGTACTCATAACCTTCGATGCTGTCGTTGTATGCAGGGATCGACGGCGGGATCGGGTTTTTCGCCGGCTCTGCCGCGCCCTCGAAGAATGCGTCGATGATCGCCTGTTTGTCGATAGCGTGGTTGAATGCCTGGCGGACAAGCTTATCGCCGAACGGCTCACGTGTCACGGTCAGCCCGAGGTATCCGATGTTGAGCGACGGGCGCTCGAACAGCTGCAGATTCTCGTCATCGCCGATGGTTGCCTGGTCGGACGGGTTGATGCCGTCAGCCAGGTCGATGTCACCTGTAATCAGTGCGTTGAGACGGGCACCGTTATCCGGAATGGAACGGAAGACGACGCGGTCCAGCTTAGGAAGGCCTTCCTTCCAGTACTCTTCGTTCTTCTCGATTGTGATCGAGTCGTTGCGCTTCCACTCGACAAACTTGAACGGCCCGGTACCGACCGGATTTTCCCCGAAGCCATCGGAATCCGCTTCGAATGCTTCCGGGCTGCCGATGCCGAACATCGTCATCGCGAGGTTTTTCAGGAATGGTGCCTGCGGGCGTTTAAGCTGGAATACGACCGTGTAATCGGAATCCGCCGTTACGGACTCGATCACGTGTCCTTCATCGCCCTTGAAGCCTCCGAACATGGACTGGTAGTAAGGGAACGTGTCCGCATCACCGTTTGCCCATCGCTCGAAATTCTTCACGACCGCTTCCGCATTGAAGTCGGTGCCGTCATGGAATTTTACGCCCTCTTCAAGCTGCAGCGTATAGGTCAGGCCATCTTCAGACGCTTCCCACTCTTTTGCCAGACCCGGCTGGAGCGTTGTATCCTGCTCTCCGAAATTGATCAGTGTCTCAAAAATATTGGCCGCCACTTTCATCGACTCGCCGTCCGTCACGCGGGACGGATCCAGCGAGACGGAGTCACCGCCGCGCCCAAAGACGAGCGTCTTGCTTCCCCCACTGCTCTCGCCTGCGTTTTCGCCTTCAGTCTCCCCTTCGCTCCCGTTGCCGTTGCCGGAACTGCAGGCAGCAAGGACCATGGAGACGATCAGCAGGACGGCAAGCGTCCATAATTTCCCCTTTTTCACAATGACCCCTCCGTCACTAGTGTTTTATTATCATTGCCCCGTGCTTCCTCCGGATAAAGGTGGCACGCGACAGAATGACCGGTTTCCTGTTCCGACAATGCCGGAACTTTCGACTTGCAGACTTCCATCCTGAACGGACACCGCGAATGGAACGGGCAGCCCGGAGGCGGATCGGCCGGGCTCGGAATATCTCCCTCAAGGACGATCTGCTCCCTGACAAATCCTGGATCCGGCACGGGCACCGCAGAAAGCAGTGCCTGGGTGTATGGATGGAGCGGCTTTTCATAAAGCTGATCGCTCTCCGCAATCTCAACGATTCGGCCGAGGTACATGACCGCGACCCGGTCGCTAATGTGCCGGACAACGCTCAGGTCGTGCGAAATGAAGATGTACGTAAGCCCGAATTCCCGCTGCAGATCCTGCATCAGGTTCAGCACCTGGGACTGGATCGAAACATCAAGTGCGGATACCGGTTCATCCGCAATGATCAGCTTCGGGTTCGTCATGAGCGCCCTCGCAATGCCGATCCGCTGCCGCTGTCCGCCGCTGAACTGGTGCGGATACCGGGTGGCGTGGTAGCCGCTCAGCCCGACAATCTCGAGAAACTCCCGGACCTTCCGCTTCCGTTCTTTTGGATCTTTCACCCCGTGCACGAGCAGAGGCTCCTCGAGGATTTTCCCGATCGTATGACGGGGGTTGAGTGATGCGTAAGGGTCCTGGAACACCATCTGGATGTCCCTGCGCGTCTTCCTCATCTCCTCGCTGCCAATAGCGGTCAGTTCCTTGCCGTCAAAGACGACTTTCCCCTCGGTGGGCTCCAAAAGCCGCATGAGCAGCCGTCCCGTCGTCGACTTTCCGCAGCCCGACTCGCCGACGATGCCGAGCGTCTCGCCCGGCATGACGGAGAAGCTGACACCGTCGACCGCCTTGACATGCCCTTTCACACGGCCGAGCGCCCCCTTCCTTACCGGAAAATGTTTTTTCAGTCCCTCAACCTTCAGCAAGGGCTCCTTCATATGCGCCCGCCTCCTTTCCCTCTCTCAGGAAGCAGCGGGCCCGGTGGCCATCACCCGTTTCATATAGATCCGGGTCATCTTCCAGGCACCGGCCGAATGCATAAGGACAGCGGGCCGCAAACCTGCACCCCGTTTTGATCGATCCCGGACGCGGGACATTCCCGGGAATGGGATCGAGCCTTTCCTGCTTAAAACGCATGTCCGGTACAGATTTCAGGAGCCCTTCCGTATAGGGGTGCTGCGGATTCCTGAAAATCTCCCGGACCGGCCCTTCCTCGACCACCTTGCCGGCATACATGACGATGACCCTGCTGCATGTTTCCGCGACGACTCCGAGGTCGTGCGTAATCAGAAGGACCGCCGTGTCCAGCCGCTCGTTCAGATCTTTCATGAGCTTCAGGATCTGCGCCTGGATCGTCACATCCAGCGCAGTCGTCGGCTCATCGGCGATCAGCACTTTCGGCTCACAGATCAGCGCCATCGCAATCATGACACGCTGGCGCATGCCGCCCGACAGTTGGTGAGGATATTCATTCATGATCTCTTCAGCGCGCGGAAGTCCGACGAGCCGGAGCATGTCGATGGCTTTGCCCCTCGCCGCTTTTTTGCTGATTTTCCGGTGGATGCGGAGCGGTTCGACCATCTGATCGCCGATCGTGAACAGCGGATTCAGTGAGGTCATCGGTTCCTGGAAGATCATCGCGATTTCATTGCCGCGGACTTTTCTCATTTTCCGTTCATTGAGTTTCAGGAGATCCGTACCCCCATACAGGATCTCCCCTCCCGTGACTTTTCCCGGCGGGTTGGGCACAAGCCCCATGACCGAGAGCGATGTGACACTCTTGCCGCAGCCGGATTCCCCGACAATCCCGAGCACTTCACCCCTATACAGGTCGAAGTCCACTCCGTCCACTGCCGGAACGACTCCACCGTCGGTGAAGAATGACGTGCGCAGCCCGCTCACCCCGAGCACTTTCTGTCGGCTGTCCATGCCGTCTCCCCCTTTTCTCTCTTTGCAGGTTTTTGCATCCCCAAAAATTGCAGGCGCTTTCATTTTTCTGATGATTCTGCGTTCTCTTATTATACAAATCCCGCTGTGAGATTCAAGGCTTTCTTTGGAAGTCATACCTCTTACTTGATGACAAAAGTCCCTGATCGACGATAAAACCCGCTTCTCTGCTGAGAAGCGGGCTGCAAATGAATGTTATTGTTCAGGTGTGCCAAGTTCCTGTACCTGGAACAAGTCGTGATAGATACCGCCCTGACCGATCAGTTCGGCATGGGTGCCGCTTTCCTTCAGTTCACCGTGGTCGATGACAAAGATATTGTCAGCGTGTGTGATCGTCGAGAGGCGGTGAGCCACAATGATGGTCGTCCGATCATGTGCAAGGCGTTCCAGAGAATCCTGAATGAGCGCTTCGCTTTCAAGGTCGAGCGCGGATGTCGCTTCATCAAGGATCAGGATCGGCGGGTTTTTCAGGAATACGCGGGCAATTGCAATCCGCTGTTTCTGCCCGCCGGAGAGCTTGACGCCCCGCTCCCCGACTTCAGTGGCATATCCTTCAGGAAGCCCCATGATGAAGTCGTGGGCGTTCGCCGCCTTTGCAGCCTCGATCACTTCTTCATCGGTGGCATCAGGTTTACCCATCAGGATGTTCGATTTGACGGACGCACTGAACAGCAGATTATCCTGCAGGACGATTCCGATGTTTTTTCTGAGTGATTGGACTGTCACATCGCGGATGTCCTTTCCGTCGATGCGGACCCCTCCGCCCGTGACGTCATAGAATCGCGGAATCAGACTGATGATCGTCGACTTTCCGCCGCCGCTCATGCCGACGAATGCGACCGTATCGCCAGGGCGGACGGTGAGATTGATGCCTTTCAGCACATCTTCGGCCTCTTCCTCATAGCGGAAGCGGACATGGTAGAACTCGACCTTGCCCTTGGCTTCCGGCATGACGGATGCTCCCGGCCGGTCGGTAATGTCATACCCTTCATCCAGCAGTTCGAATACGCGGTCCATTGATGCGACCGACTGGGTAAGCGTCGTGGACGAGTTGACGAGCCGGCGGAGCGGGTTGTACAGACGGTCGATGTAGGCGATAAACGCGACCATCGTCCCGATTGTCAGGTCTCCGCCGATCACATGCCAGCCCGCATAGGCGATCACAAGCAGCGGGGCAACATCGGTGATCGTGTTGACGACGGCAAACGCCTTCGCGTTCCACTTGGTGTGGTCGATTGCGGCATCGAGGAACTCGCCGTTCGTCTCATCGAACAGGCCCTTCTCCCGCTTTTCCAGGGAAAAGCTTTTGATGACACTCATGCCGGATACTCGTTCATGCAGGTAACTCTGTACGTTTGCAAGCGCCTGGGAACGCACTCTGGTGAGCTCGCGGAGGCGGCCGAAAAAGTACTTGACGCTCCATGCGTAGAACGGGAAAGCGAGAAGTGTCACGAGGGTCAGCTTCACATCCATCGTCAGCATGATGCCGACCGCGATCAGGATGGTTGCCAGGTCGAGCCAGACGTTCATGAGGCCGATCATGACAAAGTTCTTTGTCTGCTCAACATCGTTGATGACCCTGGAGATGACCTCACCCGCACGTGTGTTGGAATAATACTTGAGGCTCAGTTTCTGCAGATGTTCGTAAATTTTGCTCCGGATGTCAAAAAGGATCTTATTGGACGTGTATTGGGCATAGTACTGCCGGAAATACTCGACCGGCGGCCGGACGAGGAAGAACAGCAGGATGGTGCCGCCGAGCCACCAAAGCAGCTGCTCGCGTTTTTCCGCGGCAGTCAAGGTGTCCACGATGATGATATTGTCGATGACGATCTTGATGAGATAAGGGATAAAAAGCGGGATTGCGAATTTCAGGATCCCGATAAGTAGCGTCAGGATAATCATCCAGGTATAAGGTTTAACGAATTTCATGTACCGTTTCATGCTGCCGATGCTGCATCATCCTTTCAATAAAACAACGGAACAGCCCGCCCGTTTCGGGGCAGGCTGTCATTTCCGTGTCTGGAACTGTTTCTGGAATTCATAACGGGATGTCCAGACGTCGATAAAGTCAGGTGCGAAAGGTCCGCGCCGCTGCTTGATCCATCCGATCAGTTTATCGACGTTGCGCTGCAGGATCTGATCGATGACGTCAGGATAGTTCATTTTCGCCTTATGGTCTTCGTACTCGTCCTCATCAAGGATGTTGTAGGACATGTCCGGAAATACTTTCACGTCCAGATCATAGTCGATGTACTTGACCGTATTGTTATCGAAGACGAAAGGAGAGCTCATGTTGCAGTAATAGTAAACACCATCGTCCCTCAGCATGCAGATGATATTAAACCAATGCTGCGCGTGAAAATAGACGATGGACGGCTCTCTTGTCAGCCATGTCCGGCCGTCGGATTCGATGACCAGCGTCCGTTCGTTTGCACCGATCACTACATTGCGCGTCCCTTTCAGCACCGTCGTTTCCTGCCAGACCCGATGGATTTTCCCATCATGCTTGTAGCTGTGAATCTGGATCGTTTCCCCTTCTTTCGGGTTTGCCATAATCAACCCACCTTTGTCTGACGGCTGTTCGGAATGTTTTTGTATCGTTCTATTATATCAATGAACCCCTGAAAGCGAAATCAAAAAGAGCCGGCAGGGCAAATTGCCCCGCCGGCCGGTGGTTTCCATCCATTCCGTTATTTGTTGAAGCGATTGTTCGCGCGACCAGAGTTTTGCTGCTTTTTAGCTTCAGACTGCTGGTTTTGGCGACGAACCTGCTGCACGTCCGTTTCAGAGCCGAACTCTTCGTTGCGGATCTGTTTACGGACTTGCTGGATGTCCGTCTCAGTGCCGAATTCTTCGCGCTGAGGCTGCTGCTGGTTATTGCGCTGGTTGTTGCGTTGGTTGCGCTCCTCCTGCTGGTTACGCTGCCTGTCGTTGTTCTTCGTCATGGATTTCTCACCTCCGTGCTCAATATGATGGCTCGGAGGCGACTGGAATATTCAACTGGTTAATATTTCATTTTTAACAAAACAGGCTTTTCGGACGAACGTTCGCTTTCACAGCCAGCGTGTACATAATCCGCCTCCCGAAAGTACCGCCGGACGCGCTTGCTCAGACCCCGAGTGCCGCCCTCACCTTTTTCGTCGGATTGGGTAAAGTAAGAGCATCGAGATCCTCAGGCAGGAACCAGCCGCTGCGGTCTGCCGGCGTTCCAACTTCAGGGACGGACGCGGTGTAGGCCGTAACCTCCCAGATCCGGTGGGTGAACACATGGCGGAAACGGACCGCTTCTTCAAGCGTACCGACCGATAAACCGTGGCGTTCAGAGATGATGCGGACGGCTTCTTCCGGATCTCCGGTTTCCGCTGTCGGGAACTGCCACATGCCTGCGAGAAGCCCTTCATCCGGCCTTTGCTCCATGAGCCAGCGGCCTCCACTATCTTGGAGGACGATCACGGTATGCGGGAAGGACTGCTGCTTTTTCTTTTTGGATTTGACCGGCAGCTCTTCTTCCCTGCCTTCATGATAAGCACCGCAGAATTCCCTCACCGGGCAAAGGAGGCATTTAGGCCGCCTCGGTGTGCAGATAACAGCGCCGAGTTCCATGAGCCCCTGGTTAAACGAAGATGGATCCTCCTTGTCGATGAGGTCCATGACCGCCTCTTCAAACAGCCGGCGGGTCTTCGGCTTGGCGATATCGTCATCGATCAGCAGGATCCGCGACAACACACGCATGACGTTTCCGTCGACCGCAGGCGCAGGAATGCCGTAGGCGATGCTCATGACCGCTCCTTCCGTATACGGCCCGACGCCTTTCAGCTTTCCGAAACTTTCCGGATCGGCCGGTACTTCGCCATAAGTTTCATAAGCTTCCCTGACCGCCGACTGCAGATTGCGGGCCCGCGAATAATAGCCGAGGCCTTCCCACATTTTCATCAATTCATCTTCCGGTGCATATGCAAGTTCTTTCATATCGGAAAAACGCTCGGTGAAACGGGCATAATAAGGGATGACCGTGTCGACCCGCGTCTGTTGAAGCATCACTTCAGAAATCCATATATGATACGGGTTACGGGTGCGCCGCCAGGGCAGGTCGCGCTTTTCTTCGCGATACCAGCCGGTCAGCGAATCCCTGAATCCTTCTTTCCAATTCAACGGCTTCACGTAATGCCTCCTGTTCGTGTTATGCTACGATTACGCTGAAACATTCAAGGGTATATTATTGTGTATATACCGGACTTCAACGCGTCCGGCCAGAAAGGGGGATGGCGCAGTTGGACACTGGAACCCATATCGTCATGGGACTTGCGCTGTGCGGCCTGGCACAGGCCGACCCTCTCGTGGCGGAACATGTGTCGACGGCGACTGCCGTCTATGCGGGACTTATGCTCGGTTCACAGGCACCGGATGTGGATACCGTCCTGAAACTCAGAAACAACGCGGTCTATATCCGGAACCATCGGGGATTCACCCATGGGATTCCGATGGTCCTCGCCTGGCCGCTCATCATCTCGCTCCCCCTCTCGCTGATCCTGCCGGAAGCCAATCTTCTCCATCTATGGCTTTGGACACAGCTTGCGGTCTTTCTCCACGTGTTCGTTGACATTTTCAACTCCTACGGGACGCAGGCGCTCCGGCCGTTCTCGCAACAGTGGGTGGCACTCGGCGTCATCAACACCTTTGACCCGATCATTTTCTTTGCCCATATCGCGGCTTTGACCGCATGGTTTTTCGGGGCCGACCCGGTGCTGACGATGCTGATGCTGTATGCGTTGCTGACGCTTTACTATATCATCAGGTTTTCCGTCCAGACGGCAGTCCGCCATGCCGTCCGGAATACCATTCCGGATGCAGGCGACATCATCATTGCGCCGACGATGCGGTTTTACCAGTGGCGGATTGCCGCATGCTCCGACACTCACCACTACGTGGGCCGGGCATACGGCCGCTCCATCACCATCCTGGATAAATTCCCCCGCAGGCCGATACCGGAAAATGATCTCGTCAAGGTCGCTTTCGAAGACCCGAATTTCAGGGCATTCATTGCGTTCTCCCCGATTTACCGGTGGGAGATCACCGACCTCGGGTCCGTCTGTGAAGTGCGGCTGATCGACCTGCGCTACCGCAGCAAAGAATATTATCCGTTTGTCGCGGTTGCCCATATCGACGAGGACATGGAGATCCGCAACTCCTTCACCGGCTGGATCTTCAGTGAGGATAAGTTAAGGAAAAAATTAAGTTTCGCTCACGAAGAGGGCTGAAAACAAAAGCGCAAGCGCCCGCAAAGCAACGCACAAACTGGAACCCTTCGAAATGAGATAAAGGAAACACGGTGAGGTACGAACCGATGTTGACTTATCGCAGTGGAGAAGAGTGAAGTTTGCCAGTTGTTGGGCGCTGGAGCTGGATGTGGCCAAACGTGAATAATATGATTCGCAGAGTAAAGTTTTAGAATTCCCTTGGCTGCATGGGAAACCGCCGGACCGGGATGGCCTGGCGGTTTTTTTCGTGTGCGGATTCAGTGAAACGTCCCATCTTCACCAAGCAGTTCCCTGATTCTTGGGTTGGAGGCGACAAATTCGTCTAGCCGGCCTCCGTATGCATCGATCCATCTCAGAATCATCTGGGCGGACTGTTCTTCGTCCATCAGTCCGTACCCCGCCTTAGCATAGGAGGATTCGATGTCGGACACCATGAGTTCAATCCAGGTCCTCGCACTGTGTGCAGATAACTGGTCATTGCTTTCCATCAGTCGGGCAGCCAGACGTTCGGTCATATCCGGTGACATCCGGATCACTTCCCTTTCTTGAGATTCTGGAGCATCGAAATCGGCAATGCCTCTGTATGAAGTTCTCCGCCCAGGCGGTGGCCCCAGGCAAAGCGCCCTTTCAGGTAGTCCACCTGGAAAAAGTTCCCCTCATCACCGAGGATCCGGTACACTTCCCCAGGGATGATCTCTTTCGGGTCCATCATGTAAGCCTGCGCCATGAGGGCTTTCCTTTCGTATACCGCGAATTCATTAATGATGCCGAGCTGCTCGGCTTTGCGCGCTTTTTCTTTGAGACGGGCAATTTCCTGCCTGAGTTCATGCTCCGTCATCTCGCTATAGTTTTTCTCATTCATCTTCCGTTTCTTCCTCCTTAGCTTCGATGAACCGGCTGATCCGCTCCAGCGGTATTCCTTTCTGGTACATCGCCTGCTGCACGCGGCGCCGAAGTTCTCTCCCGCTGTGTTTTCTGCTGTATGTGCGCCATGCTTTTTCGCCCGTTTTCTCAGTCAGCTCGTCCCATGCCTCTTCTTCAGGCTCTAGCTCAGAGCCGATCCGCTCGATCGCCGTACTGATGACATCATAGGAATAACCCTTTCTCATCAGTGAATCCTGGATTTTCTGGCGGATCTGCTGAGGTGTCTTTCCGGATGAACGCGCAGCGACTTTCCTTGCCAGCTCTTCTGCCAGCTCCAGCTGTTCTTCCCCGGAAAACAACTCGAGCGCTTTTTCCTGGAGATCTTTGCTGATGCCTTTGCGGGCCATTTCCTGCCGGATCGCTCCGGGGCCTTTTTTGGCGGTTCGCTTGCGGGTCTCAAGCAACGCCTTTGAAAACGAATCATCATCCAGGAATTTCTGATCCTTCAGCTTACGGATTGCTTCAAGCGCGACCGCCTCACCAAATCCTGCCGCCATCAGTTTTTCCTTGACCTCATGCTCGCTCCGCATTCGGAAGCCGAGAAAGTGGAGAGCCTTATTATATGCTTTTCGTATTTCATCACCGAAGATGATTTCGTCAATCTCCCAGTCGTCGAGCACCTTCCCCTTGGTCAGGCCAAACTGGATCAGCACCTGCTCATCGGCACTGAATGAATATTTTCCATCAAGGAATATATTATATCGTTCCGCATTGTTTTTCTGCGTGGAAATCTTGGTGATTTCGGGCATTTGCCGTACCCCCAGTCTTCCTTCCCATTATACCTGTTCGGCGGGATTCCTTCACTCATGCGGCATATGAGCGAAAACGGGTATACTGGTCAGAAATGGAGGGATGCGGATATGAGAGTGGCCATCGCGGGTGGAAGCGGATTTCTGGGTTCAGTCCTTATCAGATTACTGGAGGAAAACGGTCATGAGGCCATTATTTTGACAAGGCATCCGGACACTTCCGGCAATATCCGCATGGTCGGATATCTAAAGGACGGAGCCTTTCCTGAACGGGAACTAGGCGATATCGATGCCTTCGTCAACCTGGCCGGCACCTCGATCAATGCAGGCAGGTGGACGGAGCGACGGAAACAGGACATCCTTTCAAGCAGGATCGCAGCGACAAACGAAGTTATCAGGATCATCCGGGCAATGGAAAAGAAACCGGAAGTGCTTGTGAATGCAAGTGCTGTCGGTGTTTACCCGACGTCCGAAACCGCGATCTACAGTGAGGAAGGTCAGACCGGCAATGACTTTCTCGCGGATGTCGTGAAGACTTGGGAACACCGCGCATCTGAAGCCGGAAAAGAAGGTGTCCGGACCGTATTCATGCGTTTTGGCGTAATCCTTGGAAAAGATGAAGGGGCACTGCCGCTGATCGCCCTTCCCTACCGGTTGTTCGCCGGCGGAACAATCGGTTCCGGACGCCAGTGGGTCAGCTGGATCCACGTGCTTGATGCCGCACGTGCCATCCTTTTTGCGATCGAAAATAAGCATGTTACGGGCCCGGTCAATACCGTCGCCCCCAATCCGCTCCGCATGAAAGAGTTTGGCAAGACGGTCGGCCGCGTACTCGGCAGGCCTCACTTTATGCCGGTTCCCGCGTTTGCTCTAAAAACGGCACTCGGGGAAAAAAGCCTTCTCGTCCTCGAGGGCCAGCGCGTCGCGCCAGCCAAGCTCGGCGCCCACGGTTTCCTTTTCCGATATCCTGAAGCGGAAGATGCACTCCGCGATATTTTAAAAAAAGAATAACCTGACGGATCCTGCGCAACCTACGAGAAAACGAAAGGTTGCGTTTTTATGTTCAGAAACCACATCGCCGGTTTCGCGCTGGCTGCGGTGCTGATTGCCGTTGGACTCGTGATTAGCCCCTTCACGGCAGAGGCCGGTGAGTTCCACTGGGGTTTTAAAAAGGCGACAGACGGTATTCCTCCGGATGCAGGCGCGGAGATGAACACTCTCCTCGAAAAAAACGGCGCCCTTTATAAAGGATCACCGGAGAAAAAGATCATCTATCTCACATTCGACAACGGCTATGAAGCAGGATACACCGAGTCGATCCTCGACACTTTAAAGAAAGAAGACATTTCGGCGACCTTCTTCCTCACAGGGCATTACCTGGAGAGCGCCGGAGACCTCGTCAAACGGATGGTCAAGGACGGCCATACAATTGGCAACCACTCTTACGGACATCCGAACATGGCAAAAATGTCACCGGCGGAGATGGAAGCCGAATGGAAAAAGTTCGATGACCGCCTCAAGGAGGTCGCCGGCGTCAAACGGACACATTATGCCCGGCCGCCGGAAGGCATCTTTAATGAGCAGGTGCTCAAGACCGGCAATAAGCTCGGCTACCGCCACATCTTCTGGTCAGTCGCATTTGTCGACTGGCACAGGGACCGTAAGCTCGGCGGCCAGTATGCTTACGGCGAGCTGATGAAACAGCTTCATCCGGGTGCCGTCGTCCTCATGCACACCGTCTCTCCTGACAACTCAGACGGACTCCCTGACTTTATCCGGGATGCAAAAAAGCAGGGCTACACATTCGGCACGCTGGACGAACTGGTGGAAGAGGCATTCATGCCGGACCTGTAAGTGAACAAGCAAACGGCAAGGACATTGGCGTCCTTGCCGTTTCTTTGGTCCCTATCACACCGCCGTTTGCTTCGGTTTCGTCTTCCCAAACAGGAATATGGCGAAAAGCGCTGCGACGAACAGCGAGATGAACGTCAGGTAGCCCGTACTTGATTCAACAATGATACCGCCCAGGATCGGCCCTGCAAGACTCCCTATGCTGAAAAAGATTCCGCACAGGAGATTGCCCATCGGCAAAAACGGCTTGGGCGTGAGGTCCGTCATGTAGGCGATGCCAAGCGTGAATGTGGAACCGACGAGCATGCCGGCAATCATAACCCCTGCCAGAACGCCCCATTCGCTGCTTCCGGCCAGACCGCCACCGAAAAATGCACCTGCCCCGCCGATCATGGCCAAAAGCAGCACATTGCGGCGGCCGATCCGGTCACTCAGCATTCCCAGCGGGATCTGCGACAGGATTGCACCTACCGAGAAGGACGCCAGGATGACCGAGACCATGCCGACATCGATCCCCGTCCGGAGGGCATACACCGGGTAGATGGCATTAAGTGAAGACTCCAGGAACCCGTAGCCAAACGGCGGGATAAATGCGACCCATGCGTACTTCATCGTCTCCAGCAACCTCTTGTGGAACGGCATCGCCGCCAGCTTTTCCTGTGCCGCATCAGGGTAGTCATTGTTCAAGAAAAAGACAAGTGACCAGGCAGCCAGACAGAGGACACCCGAGATGATGAACGGCAGCCCCTCGAAAATTCCGATGAGCGGCACGAAAAGCGGGCCGACCGCAAAGCCTGCACTGAACATGAGCCCATAGACGGCGATATTGCGCCCGAGCCTGGCCTGAGGCGAGGTGCTCGTAATCCATGTCTGGGTCGCGAAATGGAGGGCATTGTCCCCCATTCCGATCAACAGGCGGAGGAAAAACCAGAACGACACGCTTTTATATAGAGGAAACAACAGCAGCGCCAGGAAAACAGTCAGACCGCCCACGACAATGACAGGCTTATAGCCGAACCGCCGGAGCGGCGCTTCCATGAACGGGGAGATGAGCAAGGTCCCGATATAAAGAGCGGTCGCGTTGAGTCCGTTCAGTGTGGAGGAGATCCCGTCCTGTTCGAAAATGACAGAGATCAGCGGCAGGAGCATCCCCTGCGAGAACCCTGAGATGGACACGATAATGACGAGTATCCAGAATCTTGTCCTTCCAGATATTGTTGCAGCCAATGACAAAGCCTCCCGTGCCGTCATTCCATTCGAATCCGGCAGTAAAATCCTGTACAATTCTATCATACAAGGAGGGATCCAGATGAAGTATTCCATGACTGAACACGGCTTTGAGACCGCCACTCAGTTCGGGACGCTGACCGTCTCGGCCAAAGATGAATACGGTTTCCGGCCTTACCAGCTGCTCGTCTCATCGGTGGCGGTCTGCAGCGGAGGAGTGCTGAGGAAAGTGCTCCAAAAAATGCGTATGCCGGCTGAGGACATCCAAATTGAGGTGAAGGAAGTCCGCCGTAATCCTGAAGTCGCCGATCGTGTGGAAAGCATCCATCTTCACTTTACGGTCAAAGGGCAGGACATCGATGAATCCAAAATGTCCCGCGCCATGGAACTCACGGCTAAAAACTGCTCGATGGTCCAGTCCGTCAAAGACTCCATCGATATCCGGGAGACCTACGAGGTCATCCGCTGATTTGCCTAAGACACAAGAAAGCCCAGTCCCTCCGGTGTTCCGGACGGCTGGGCTTCAGCTTTTATAACACCTATTTAAATTGTCCATTTTATCGCATCCATGGGGCACGTTCGCCCGTGAAATGTCCGAATCCCCTCCTTCGCTTTCGTTCAGGATTTCAATTCCGACTTTTTCACCTTGGCCTCCCCTCTGTTTTAAGGTTAAGTACATGTTAACACGTTATTTAATTTTTGTAAATATTCTATTTATATTTTTTTACAAATTCTTTTTATTTAATTTCTCTTCCTCGGGCATCGGCGACCGGGCCGCCGGGTAAAGGGAAAGATAAGCTTAACCTGCAGCTTTTCATGACGGGCGTTGATTCCCTCGCTGTTTCCCTTTAAAATCAACTTTAGGAATTGAGGTGTACTGATGGAACCGAACGAACACAAGCAGCAGATGGACGTGCTGAAAGAACGGCTCAGCGACTTTCTTGACACGCTTGATCACCTGGAGCCGGAAACGGCCGATCTTGAAGAGATCGACCGGCTGATCCTGATGATCGATGAAATCGACGCCAAAGTGGCACAGCTTAAAAGCAGCGAAAACTGAAGCCGGGCAAAAACCGTGCCTCTGGAAGATGCCAAATGGTAAAATAAACTTATCAAAACGAGCCACAGCACCAAAAATAGGACGAAAGCTGGTTTCCCGACATGGGAAGCCGGCTTTTGTGCTATATGGGGAACTTTGATAACCACTCTCATTCTCATTGATAGGAGGGATTCTGTTGACAACCGCCAATCCGGCCGTCCACGCAAGCAAGGAACGTTTTTCTTGGCTGAACGGAGAAATGATCGCAGCATTGAGTTCAGGCATCCTGATCCTCATTGCTTACCTTGCAGGCGCAGCAGGTTTTGACACGGTCTCGGCCGGTATCTTCATCATTGCATTTGTCGTAGGTGGTTTTGCCAAGGCGAAAGAAGGCATCACCGAAACGATACGGAACAAAACACTGAATGTGGAAATTCTGATGATCCTCGCCGCAATCGGTGCGGCTTCCATCGGCTATTGGACAGAAGGCGCAATCCTCATATTTATATTCGCGGTGAGCGGTGCGCTCGAGACATACTCCATAGAAAAAAGCCGCAAAGAGATTTCCGCCCTGCTCAATCTCAAGCCGGAGGAAGCCTGGCGGCTGAAGGATGACGGTTCAACTGAACGCGTCGGTGTGGCGGACATCCGGGTCGGTGATTTTGTCCTTGTCCGCCCGGGTGAGCGGATTCCGGTCGACGGAAGCATCCTTAGCGGCATGAGTTCAGTCGATGAATCCGCCATCAGCGGTGAATCCCTGCCTCTTGAGAAAGGGCCTGACCACGAAGTGTTTGCCGGAACGGTCAACTTGAGCGGTGCGCTGAGCATCAAAGTCGACAAGCACAGTTCAGAATCCCTTTTTCAGAAAATCATCGACCTTGTGGAATCGGCACAAAGCGAAAAGTCGCCATCCCAGCAGTTTATTGAACGCTTTGAAAGTATCTATGTCTATGCCGTTCTTGGTGTCGTTGCTTTGATGATGGTCCTGCCCCATTACTTATTCGATTGGGACTGGACTACGACCATCTACAGGGCGATGGTACTCTTGGTCGTCGCATCCCCTTGTGCGCTCGTTGCTTCCATCATGCCTGCGACATTGTCCGCAATCTCCAACGGCGCCAGCCATGGGGTTTTGTTCAAGGGCGGCACCCACCTGGAAAGCCTCTCTTCCGTCAAAGTTATCGCCTTCGACAAGACCGGCACCCTGACGGAAGGACGCCCTGCTGTAACCGACCTGATCGTAAAGGATAGCCTTGACAAGACCGAGACCCTCTCCATTCTCAGAACGATCGAGTCACTTTCCGCGCACCCGCTAGCTGTGGCTATCCAGTCATTTGCGGAACAAGAAGGTGCCGGATTGCTGAAGGGCATCGAAATCCGTGACATTCCGGGCTCAGGACTGGAAGCAGATTGGGAGGGCAAAACCTACCGCGTCGGCAAACCCGGCTTCGTCGGCAAAGCTGAAGCTGCCGCTTTTGCAGATGGCGCACTGGAGCGGCTTGGGAATGAAGGGAAGACAGTTGTCTTCCTCCGCGACGAACATGGCATTCTAGCTCTGGCTGCACTAAAGGACACGCTTCGCCCAGAAGCTGTGCAGGCTCTGAACTCCCTTCGGGCCCTTGGCGTCCGGACTGTGATGCTGACTGGTGACAATGAACAGACGGCACGGGCCATCGCAGAAGAAGCCGGAATCGATGAATACACCGCGGAATGCCTTCCGGAGACGAAAGTGGCCAGATTGAAAGAACTTGAGAAAACGTACGGAGCTGTCGCAATGATCGGGGATGGAATCAATGACGCGCCTGCACTCGCCACCTCAACAATCGGAATCGCCATGGGTGACGGTACGGGAGTGGCTCTCGAGACAGCGGATGTTGTCCTCATGAAAAATGATCTGCGGCGACTGCCCTATGCCCACAGGCTCTCCGGCAGAATGAACCGGATCATAAAGCAGAACGTCATTTTTTCAATCTCGGTGATCCTTCTGCTGATCATGTCCAACTTCCTGCAGGTCATCGACCTCCCGCTCGGCGTACTCGGCCATGAGGGCAGTACGATTCTTGTCATCCTCAATGGCCTCAGGCTGCTGAAAAACGGTGACTGAAACAATAAAAAAGCGGCGTTGCCGGGGTTATGTCCCGACAGCGCCGCTTTTGGCTTTCGCTTCTTTTTCTTCCCGTCTTTCCTGCGTAACAGCATTTACTTGTCCGCCGAGAATCAAGATGATTGCGGAGAAGTACATCCACACCATTAAAACAATGATTCCCCCGATGCTGCCGTACGTGTTTGAGTAGTTGGCGAAGTTCCCGACATAGAACGAGAAAGCCAGTGAGGATAGAATCCAGCCGACTGTGGCGAAAACCGCTCCAGGTATTGCATCCCTGATCCTGATCTTTGCGTTGGGCACCAGCCAGTAGATCAGCGTGAACACCACGAAGATGAGGAGAGGCGGAATGGTCCATCGAATGCTGTTCCACACTGTCAGAAATGCTTGATCAAGCCCCATGTAAGAGAAAATCGTGCGGCCGATCTGCTCACCGAATACCGGCAGGACCAGTGCCACCGCAACCACCGCGATCAGCATCAGCGTAAAAACGATAGACAAAGCACGCTTCTTGATGAATGACCGCTTCTCAACCGAGAAGTAGGACTGGTTCAACGCACGGGTCAGCGCATTCATGCCGTTGGATGCAGACCAGATCGTCCCGATGATACCGACCGAGAGCAGGCCGCCGCTCCGGTTGTTCAGCACCTCGCCCAATGTGCTCTCGACGATGTTATATACATTCGTCGGTGCATACTCTTTGATAAAGTCGAAAAGCGCCGATTGATCGATGTTCAGGTAAGGCAGCAGCGTCAGCATGAAGATGAGGAGCGGAAACAGCGAAAGCAGAAAGAAGTAGGCGAGCTGCGAGGCGAGCCCGACAACATCCACCAGCTTGATCCTGGTGACCAGCTCCTTAAAGAAACCCTGACGCGTCGTTACATCGAAACGGTCAAGATCGCCCTCGTTTACATCTGCAACAAACCCCATCACTTTGTCTTTGAGGCTGTCGTCACCGCCGTCCGGCTTTTCCGAACCTGGGCTCACCTTCTTGTTATCCGCCATCTGTCATCCGCCCCCTTTTCCCCGCATCAGTTTTTCTGGGTATACTCCTGTGCTTCGCCGGCAACCTGTCCTTCACGGTATGCCTCTTCCGGCACGAACGTGCCCTTTGACGTGCCGCCGTCTGCCGCACCGCCGTCGACCTGTCCTTCCGCATAGGCTTCATCCGGCACGAAAGTCTCGTCAGTGCCCGGATGGCCGCCCTTGATTGCTTCTGAAGCCATCTGCTTGTAGTCATCCTTCGCTTCCATGACAGCGTCCTTCGAATCTACAAACGCCGTCTTCGTGTCATCCACAAGTGTCTTCACGGTCGGAGTCAGCTGCTTCAGTTCTGCTGCCTTTGACTGAAGGTATTGTTTGTCCGAATCAAATTGCTCATAAAGTGCTTTCAGCTTGTCAGATTTGTCCTGGATTTTCCAACGCAGGACATCCGGGTTCTTCATGTAATATTTTGCGTCATCACCGAGCCCTTTGGCACGGCGTGACATTTCGGAACGGGTCGTTTTGTCGAACATGCTGACGACCGCACCTGCGAGCGCGCCGATGAGTACCAACTTTCCAAACTTGCTTCCTGCCATCTGCAATCCCTCCATCACTTTTGTTTAGTCAATTTGCATACTCCATTATACCCTCACATTTCCGGGTACAAACAATCAGCCCCGGCGCCCATTTTTTAAAATAGGTCTTGACTGCAAGCCGGAACTTTCGGAATATTAGAGAAAGGGGTGATATAGAACAGCTGCCTCTAAAAAAACAGGAAACAAAGGGGGAACGGAAAATGGAAGCAGTAGAGAATCTGTTGGGCTCGCTCAGCAGCCTGGTTTGGGGGCCATGGCTGCTTGTACTGCTCGTCGGTACGGGAATCTACCTCACGTTCAGGCTCGCATTTATTCAGGTACGGTTACTTCCTTATTCTCTGAAACAGGTATTTTCCCGCAAGCATGACAAAAAAGCGGAAGGCGATATTTCACAATTCCAGGCACTGATGACCGCCATGGCAGCGACTGTCGGAGTCGGCAACATCGTCGGGGTCGCGACTGCTGTTGTGCTCGGCGGACCGGGTGCGATCTTCTGGATGTGGCTGGCCGGATTCTTCGGAATGGCCACCAAGTACGGTGAAGCGATCCTCGCCGTAAAGTACCGGACAAAAGATGCCAACGGCCAGATGGCCGGCGGGCCGATGTACTATCTCGAACATGGTCTGAAAGCACGCTGGCTCGGAGTAAGCTTTGCCTTGTTCGGCACACTTGCTGCTTTCGGCATCGGGAACGGAACCCAGTCCAAAGCAGTAGCAGACGCCATGAACATGAACTTCAACACGCCATACTGGGTCACAGGCCTAGTCCTGATGATTGTTGCAGGACTCGTCATCCTTGGGGGAATTAAGACGATCGGCCGGGTGGCAGCATTCTTCGTTCCGATCATGGCTCTTTTCTACTTTATCGCCGGCGCCATTATCATGGTGACGAACTTCGAACTCGTTCCGGGTGCATTCGCTACCATCTTCTCGCATGCATTTGGTGTTGAGTCGATTGCAGGCGGCGCTGTCGGCGCAGCCATCCGCTTCGGTATTGCCCGCGGCCTCTTCTCGAACGAGGCAGGCCTCGGATCCGCTCCGATTGCCGCTGCCGCGGCACGCACGGATATGCCTGGCCGCCAGGCCCTAGTCTCAATGACGCAGGTTCTTTTCGATACTTTAATCATCTGCTCCATCACAGGCGTGACCATCGTGATGTCGGGTACCTGGCAAAATGAAGGCGCAGAAGCGGGCACGCTCACGGCAATGGCATTCGGCACATTCTTCGGGGATGCAGGCCAGTATATCGTCGGCATCGGCATCGTGTTCTTTGCCGCTTCCACCATTTTCGGATGGGCCTATTACGGTGAGAAATGCTTCCAGTATCTTTTCCCGAATCCAAAATTGCTCAAGTTCTACCGGCTGGTGTTCGTGGTTGTTGTATTCTTCGGCGCTACCGCGACACTTGATGTGGTCTGGCTCTTCTCCGATGTTATGAACGGCCTCATGGCCATCCCGAACCTGATCGGTCTCCTCGGCCTGTCCGGTGTCATCGTTGCAGAGACCAAGCGTTTCCAGAAAAAGATCCAGGAAGAAAAAGAGGCTGCACTGGCAGCTGTTCCTGCCGTCGACTCTGCAAACGACTAATCTGTGATTTAAACAGCCCCGTGTGCTTCCGCACGCGGGGCTGTTTGACTTTGATATCTATTAATGTGAGAATTGATGGCAATCCGATGAAAGGCAGGAACCGTGAAAATGGACCTTAACAACCCCACCGTGGAAAATGTGGAGTATATGATCACTTCCATCAAAGACAAGCTCCGCATGGTCAATGTCGATGCGATGAAGGCTGAACATTTCAACACATCCGACTACGAGGATCTCCGCGACCTTTATGACATGGTCGTGAAGCGCAACAACTTCAGCCCGAGTGAAATGCAGGCAATCGCAGCAGAACTCGGAAGCCTGAGAAAATAACCCAAATAAACGCAATCCCCCGGCCGCCTCTGCAGCCGGGGGATTTTACGTTGCCGGCCATAGCCTGCTATTGGTAGACTGTTATTAGAACAGAAAGGGGATTTGGACTATGGGGACTTTTGAAGAAAATCTCGACAAATATGCTGAACTCGCAGTGAAAGTCGGCGTCAACATCCAGCCGGGTCAACCACTCTATATCGGTGCTTCGACTGATTCGGCGGAATTTGTCCGGCTCGTAACGAAAAAAGCTTATGAAGCGGGCGCAAGGCATGTCTTCGTCGACTGGTCGGACGATGAGATATCCCGTCTCCGGTATGAGCTGGCTCCTGAAGATTCGTTCAGCGACTTCCCTTCCTGGATTCCACAGATGCGCGAAGAGCTGGTGGGGATGAATGCAGCATTCATGAACATCGTGTCGCAGAGCCCCGATCTGCTGAAGGGGGTCGATCCGATGAGGATCGCCAGCTTCCAGAAGGCCGCCGGCCAGGCACTGGAATCCTACCGCCAGGCGGTCCAATCCGACAAAGTAAGCTGGACGGTCATTGCCGCCCCATCCAAGGCTTGGGCAGCCAAAGTGTTTGCCGATCTTCCTGAAGAAGACCAGGTACCGGCCCTTTGGGAAGCGATCTTCAAAGCGGTGCGCGCCGATGTGGAAGACCCGGTCGAAGCATGGAAAAAACATGATGAGACACTCCACGAAAAAGCCGACCATCTCAACAAGAGAAAATACACGAAGCTTCATTACACAGCTCCCGGAACTGATCTGACCATCGGCCTGCCGGAAGGCCATATTTGGGCCGGAGCCGGCAGCATCAATGCCCAAGGTGCATCGTTCATGGCCAATATGCCGACGGAAGAAGTGTTCACCGTTCCACATAAAGACCGCATCGACGGCTTTGTCTCAAGCACAAAACCACTCAGCTACGGCGGCAATATCATTGATCAATTCAAGATCACTTTCAAAGACGGCCGGATTACGGAAGTGGAGGCCGAACAGGGTGAAGATGTACTGAAACACCTGATCGAGGCGGATGAGGGTGCAAAATCCCTCGGAGAGGTCGCACTCGTCCCGCACTCCTCCCCGATCTCGACATCCGGGCTGCTCTTTTATAACACGCTGTTCGACGAAAACGCTTCGAATCACCTGGCAATCGGCAGCGCCTATGCCTTCTGCATCGAAGGCGGCAAGGAAATGAACAGCGAAGAGCTGAAAAAGCATGGTCTCAACCAAAGCATCACTCATGTCGACTTCATGATCGGTTCCGATAAGATGGACATTGACGGTATCCTTGAAGACGGTACGGCCGAACCGATTCTCCGCGGCGGTGAATGGGCGTTCTGATCCCCAGAACTCCGATATGCCGGGATATTTGGTTCACATTTGTCACAATTGACCCGTATTCCAGCAATGTCCTATTAAAAACAGGCATAATTTGTTGTATAATGAGTTATAGAAAAGAGAGCAACAAGTAGTTATAGAGAGGAGCATTCCGATTATGTGGCTGATGTTTACAACAGTTTTCGGTTTCACAGTCCTGCTGATTTTGGGCATGCTGATCATGATCCACTTCCTGCAACGCGCAATGATCTCGGAAGACTCAACGACAATCGATGAGAAACCTGAGACAACATACACACTCGATTCCTAAAGAACTGCCGGGCTTTCCGGCAGTTCTTTTTCATTTCGAGATGAAATTTCTCTTACAATCTCATTTCAGAAACGAACTTTCCCTGTAATATTCCAATCATATCGTTTCAGCAATCCTCCACAATTATCCATAATATAGGCCTGAAAGATCATCCCCCTTTGACATCTTCCAATATCTGCTTATTTGCGGTTAAGTTATTTTCAACTATACTAATCTTCAATAGAAAGTACCGTCACCGGGAGGCAATTACATGTGGAATTCTACTGATATCGGCATCGATCTTGGCACCGCCAATTTACTGATCTATACAAAATCCAAAGAAATCATCTTTAATGAGCCGTCTGTCGTTGCGACGGACCTTTCCGGACGGGTGATTGCCATCGGCAACGAAGCCAAGGTGATGCTTGGAAAGACACCTGGCCAGATTACCGCCATCCGGCCGCTCCGTGACGGCGTCATTGCAGACTACGACATGACAGCGGAGCTGCTGAAGGCTGCGATGGCCGAAGCATCCAAAAAGCTCGGCCAGACACTCCGAAAGCCACGGGTGGTCGTTTCGATCCCTTGCGGGGCAACTTCGGTTGAGCAGCGTGCCATCGTGGACGCCGTGAAATCAGGAGGCGCTAAAGAGGTTCACCTGATTGAAGAACCTGTTGCGGCAGCCATCGGGGCAGACCTTCCCGTGAGCGAGCCGATTGCGAATGTCATCGTCGATATCGGGGGCGGCACGACCGAGGTTGCCATCATTTCGTTTGGCGGCGTAGTCTCCTCTAACAGCGTGAAGTTTGCCGGTGACAAGATGGACGAGGAAATCATCCATCACGTCCGCAAGCGGCACAACCTTATTATCGGCGAACAGACCGCAGAAGCGATCAAGAAGGAAGTCGGCTTTGCACCGATCGCCCATGATGCGAAAACGATGGATATCCGTGGCCGTGACGTCGTAACGGGCCTGCCCAAAACGATCACGCTTCATTCGCGTGATATCCAGCAGTGCCTGAAAGAAGGGATGGAAACGATTCTGGAAGCCATCCGTACGACGCTCGAACTCTGCCCGGCAGAGCTATCCGGCGACATCGTTGATCAGGGCATCGTCCTCACCGGAGGCGGCTCGCTCATGAATGGCATGCAGGACTGGTTGTCCGAAGTGATCTCTGTACCTGTCCACACCGCACCCGAACCGATGAAGGCAGTCGTAGTCGGCACCGGCAAAGCTCTTGGTACTATTAAAACGATGCGAAAAATCGCAAACTGAACCGGTATCGCCGCGGGACCCAGCCCATTGCTTCCGCAGCCACTGAAAAACTCTCTATAATAGCTGATTGAAGTGAAAGGTCCGAGACACCTGCGGGAATAGCATTAGCCGAAGACTCCGCAGGACAAAGTCCGAGGAGGCTGAGGCAATGCCCGCGGTAAGCGAGGACATGGAACGGAAATCAGCTTTTCCACTTTTTTACGAACTCCTGCTTTTTGCAGTTTAATAATGTATACGGATTACAATAAAAGGACCCTATTCCGGCTCACGGCCTGAATAGGGTCCTTAGTTTTGCAATGGGTCTCCGCAAAGCGGCCTTACCCTTTCAATGTTCGTCCTCGATGATCGAGTAGAGGTAATGATCCTCCCAGACACCGTTGATGAAAAGCAACTGGCGCAGCAGGCCTTCCTGCTCCATGCCGGCCTTTTCAAGCACCCTGACCGATGCCTGGTTCCTCGGGGAAACATAGGCCTCGATTCTGTGCAGTCCGGCGCGTTCGAAACCGAACTTCAGGATGATCTTCAGTGCTTCGGTCGCAATGCCGCGTCCCGCTTCGCCCTGATCGACGGAGTAGCCGACAAAGCCACTCAGGAATGGCAGGCGTTTCAGGCCATATAGAGAGATGTGGCCGATCAGGCGACCATCCTCTGCCCGGAAAATGCCAAAACTATACTCCCGCTTTTCCCTGAGCTGCTGGAGTGACTCACGGATCTTCTCCCTCTGGACGCCTACCGTGTAATACGAGCTATCGTGCCGCGGCTCATACACCGACCAGTAGTGCTTGTTCCTGGATACAAGGTTGGTCATGGCGAGTGCATCATCGTCGGTAAGGACGCGAAGGATGATTGTCTCGCCCTTTAGTGAGATCACGGCGGCTCACCCTTCGTTGGACGTCAGGCTGAGAAACTCTTCCACATCGCGGATGCAGAGGCGGACGCCCTTTTCCCAGAAGTCTTGTTTTGTGATATCTTCACCAAGATGTTTCATCGCCAGGTCCTCAGTCGTCATGACGGCCGTGTCCCGCAGAAGTGCCATGTACTTCTCCTCGAACGCCTCACCTTCCTCAAGCGCCTTGGCATAGATGCTGAGGGAGAATAAGTAGCCGAACGTGTAAGGGAAGTTGTAGAACGGCACGCCGGTGATGTAGAAGTGCAGCTTGGAGGCCCAGAAGTGCGGGTGTGCCTCTCCAAGCGCTCCGGCATAAGCCTCGCGCTGTGCTTCTTCCATCAGTTCGTTCAGGCGTGCGGTCGAAACTACTCCTTTTTTCCGCTCTTCGTAGAATCGCGTTTCAAACAGGAAGCGCGCATGAATATTCATGAAGAAGGAGACACTGCGCTGAGCCTTGTCTTCAAGCAGGGCGATTTTTTCTTCCTTCGTCCCTGCTTCCTTAACAGCTGCATCCGCCACGATCATCTCCGCGAATGTTGACGCGGTCTCCGCCACATTCATCGCATATTGCCTGTTTAGCTGATGGACCGGACGGAGCGCATAGGAGTGGAATGCGTGACCGAGCTCGTGTGCCAGTGTGGCGACGTTCGACATTGAACCGCTATACGTCATGAAGATACGGGATTCTTCCGAAAGCGGCATGCCGGTGCAAAAGCCTCCCGGGCGCTTGTTCGGACGATCCTCCGCCTCGATCCAGCCGTTCTCGAATGCCATGCGGGCGAACGACTCCAGCTCCGGACCGAACTTTCCGAAATGCTTCAGAATGAATTCAGCGCCATCCTGATAATCCAGTTTTGAAGCCGATTCGGAAACCGGTGCGAAAAAGTCATACCAGTCAAGCTGGTCTTTGCCGAGCAGGGTTGCCTTGCGGTTCAGGTATTCCGCAAACGGCCCTTTATTGGCCGAAATGGCACCCCACATCGCGTCGAGCGTCTCCTGCTTCATGCGGTTGTACTCGAGCGGCTCGCGGAGGACCTGATCCCAGCCCCGTTTCTCGTAAACCTGCAGGCGGAAGCCGGCGAGCGAGTTAAGAGCTTTCGCGAAGAATTCTTCTTTCTCAGCCCATGCTGCCTCCAGCTTTTCAAACGCTTCTTTTCGGACCGCGGGATCGGAATGCGTGCCGAGATTGTTTGCCTGGCCGACGGAAAGGACCTTCTCCTCTCCGTCCACTGTGACCTTCACCTGCATGTCCCCGACAAGCAGGTCGTACAGCTCGCCCCATCCATGGTAGCCGTCAACGGACAGGCCTGTAATGAGTGCTTCCTGTTCTTCCGGAAGCTTGGCTCCGGCTTTTTTGCGCCATTCACCCAGGATGAACGAAAATTCTTCGAGCTGACCGGAGGCAAGCAGCTCTTCCCAGACCTTCTCATCTGTCTTCGACAGTTTCTGCTGCAGCGACATGAACGCCGTCTGGAACTTCGCACCCAGCGCGGATGTTTCTCCCTGCAGGAGATTCGCTTTTTTATCTGTCGTGTCCTGTGCCAGGAAGCAGCCGATGACCGCTCCGGCCTCTCTCAGGTGGGCCGAGGTATTCTTTGTCTGTTCGATCAGGGCCACAATCTTTTCTGCAGCGTCGGCGGCTTCCGGTGTGCTGAAATCCGCGACCGCTTTTGCATAGCTCCGGACTTTTTCCGCCCCTTCATCTAGATGGGCTCTGAGTTCTTCAGATTCGCTTCCGCCTCTAAAGAACGTCTCAAGGTCCCAGGTGACCGGATACGTGGTTGTTGACATCCCAATTCCCCCTGACTGTTTGCCAATTTTCTAACAACAATTTCCTTACAATTATAACACGGTTGTTCGGAAGGCGAAACTTGCCAACTGGCAAAAAAGCGTCACACTTTCCGCCGTAAATACCGAAAAACCCATGTATACTAATACGGGTAGGAGGTGAAGAAGATTGATCCGAAAACTGTTGATGGGGATCGCCCTGCTTGCGGCGGTCGGCTTCCATGCGTCGGCTTTGTTCATGCCGGCATTCGGGCGGCCCGCCGGGGAGATTGCCGCGCGGCTTCCGGTCGTCTTCATGCCGTCCATGTACTCGTCGCTGGTTCTGCTCGTCCTCGTGCCGCTCCTCGTACTGTACGTGATCCGGGACGGCGGAAAGGCGGACCGGCCGGCAACCGCAAATCTGCGGGCCGTGCTTTTCATCGCGGCCTGCGTCCTCCATATCATCGAACTCATCACTTGGCAGGAAGAACGCTTTATCCTGTTCACCGCAACGGAAGTGGCCATGCTCGCCATTCTTGCCGCCCTTTACTTCACCTATCCGAAAAAGGAGAACCTCATTTCCGGACGGATACCCGTCTCAGGAATCTTTTCCTATTTCTTCTTCAGCGTTCTGGTTGCAGTCCATTACGCGCTAGAGGCAAATGATTGGGGTGGCCTGGGCCTGAGTGACGCGCTCTGGGCGATCATCACGCTCACATTTGCCGCTGCGGCCGCGCTTCATTTCCTTTATCATCACCAGGACCATATGTATGCCATCGTGTTCGCCTGGATGTCCCTCATGGTCGCTGCAAGGAACGGGCTGGACGAGCCGCTTGTTAGCGCAGCTGCGCTTTTCCTCGCCGGTGCCGTCATCGCCTGGATGATCATTTCCAGTCGTCAAAGCCAAAAAGTGCCGAGAACGGCAGAAGATTAATCAGCCAATATACGCCAAACGGTCCCGGGAAATTTCCCGGGACCGTTTTTTAGTCTTCGCTGATGTCTGTAATGAGAAGTGGTCCGTCAGCCGTGACGATGACGGTGTGCTCGATCTGGGCGACAAGCGACTTGTCAGGCGTGATGAACGCCCAGCCGTCCCCGCCTTCGATAATGTGTTCAGCCTTTTGGGAGATGAACGGCTCGACAGCGAGGACCATGCCTTCTTTGAGAAGAGTCGTATCCCAGCGGTCATAGTAGTTCAGCACATGGCTCGGTTCCTCGTGCAGTGAACGGCCAACACCGTGGCCCGTGAGGTTCTTGATGACATGCAGGCCGTTGTCGCTTGCCTCGCGGCTGACCGCCTTGCCGATCTGGTTCAGCCGTGCGCCCGGCTTCACTTTCTCCAACGCACTGTCGAGGGCCGACTTGGCCACATCGATCAGCTTCTGCTTTTCGTCGTCCGGCTCGCCGGCCACGATCGAAATCCCGGTATCGGCAAAGTAGCCATTGTATGATCCGGACACATCGATGTTGACCATGTCACCATCTTTGATCACATAGTTATCCGGGATGCCGTGGGCAACAACTTCATTGACACTGATGCATGTGAAGCCGGGAAAATCGTACTCGCCCTTGGGACCGGAGACGGCACCCTTCTCCTCGAACATGCGGCCTGCCATGTCATCGAGCTGTTTGGTTGTGACACCGGGCTTTGCGGCGTCTTTCAGCGCATCGCGGATTTCCGCACAGATGCGCCCGATTTTCTTAAGGTTCTCGAAGTCTTCTGTCGTCTTCGCGATCATTCGATTCAGCACTTCCTTCTGTGGATTCAATTTCCACTATACCACAGACCGGACGGTCGCCAAACAGTCAGGTTTTCAGCGCACGGATTCCTGCCGCGGTGCACCAGACGAACGCCGCCCCCTGCAGAACCGCATACAAAAGAGTGAGCAGGACAGTCGTGCCAGCATGCCCGAATGACGGCGCCAAACCGGTGAACGCCGCTTCCCTCACTTCATTGGCTGCGATGAAAGTCGTGACCAGAAGCGCACAAAGCGGCACAGCCGGGAGGAGCTGGATGGCCAGCGCCCGCTTTGCGTGGCGGCGGACCAGGCCATCACCTGAAGCCAGGAGCAGAATAAGCGGAAACAGGACTGGGGCGAATAGGATGCTGAAGTAATTAAATGACGCGATAAGGCGGGGATTGTCCATGGGGTGCTCCTTCCGGTAAGCGGCACAGCTGTTCCTATCCTATGCGGGGACGGGTTGAAAACACCGGCCGGGTAGTCTACACTTGGATTGTCCATACTGAATAACTGAACCACAAGGGGAGCCGCAGATGCGGCTGAGAGTGGGCGGCCGGCGCCCAGACCCTTTGAACCTGTAAGGTCATGCTTGCGCAGGGATGTGGATGGAAAACGATGCCCGAAGGCGTCCGGCTCTGTCCCGGATGCTTTTTTTATTGGTCATCCCCATCTTGCGACACTATTTAAATGGGGGTATCTTCCTATGCAGCGCAACAAACGTCTTCAATTCCTGATCGAGGTCGCGATCTTTTCCGCGATCGGCTTTGTCCTCGACCAGATCTCCATCAAACTCTGGTTTCAGGGCGGCTCCATCAGCCTCACGATGGTGCCGATCGTCCTGATGGCCTTTCGCTGGGGGCTCGGGGGCGGATTGCTCACCGGGCTGATCCTCGGCATTCTCCAGACATTTGCAGGCGCCTACATCATCCACCCGGTGCAGGGCTTCCTGGATTACATCGCAGCATTTGTCGTAATCGGAGCCGCTGCTTTCCTGCGGCCGATGGTGCTGCGGGGCGCCGACTCCGGCGAGAAGGGACGGATGGTGACAGGCATCGTCATCGGGACGGTCATCGGCGGCCTGCTCCGCTACGTCATGCATGTCCTGTCCGGCGTCGTATTCTTCGGAGCGGCTGCCATTGATGCAGGCGACAACATCTGGTGGTATTCGATCGTCTACAACGCGGGTTACATGATCCCGTCGATCATCCTGACAGCCGCCGCGTGCGCCCTCCTGTTCAGCACTGCGCCGCGATTGCTTAAGCGATAGATCCAGTCTGTCCCAGGGACGGCTGGTATAAACCGGAATTCATATGGACAGACGAACCCCCGCCGGGTCTGGCGGGGGTTTTGGGTTGGGGACATTATAACTGAGATCACCAACGCTTCAATGAAGTTAATCAACGTTTCATAAAAGATCGTCAACGTCTCAATAAACTTAATCAACATTTCACCGAAGATCGTCAACGTTTCACGCCCTATACGGAAAACGAAAACCCCTCCGGCATGTCGGAGGGGTTAAAGTAAATGGCATGGATGCCCTGAAGATGTTCATCGACTGCAGACCGGGAGAATGTCTCACCGCTTGCGTCGGCACTTCGCCCGTCCGCCTCCTGCATCCGCCGGTTCATTTCCTCGAACGAGACCGGATTCGGCGGCGGCACTTCCCATGGCTCGACAGTCAGGCCGTATGGGGAGCTCTTGAAAAAGGCATTCGCCATCCGGCGGTACCCTTCGAGCGTCGGATGGACGTCCGCCGGGTTCGGAAGCAATTGGCTGCCTTCGGCGGCAAATGCCTCTTCGGCCGGTACGAAGACGGCTCCGGCGGCCTCTGCCTCCTTCTTCAGGATCGCGTTCAGCCGGCCAAGCTCTTTTTGGAGGCCGGGTTTCATCTCTTCACGGGCATGGGGATATGGAAAATAATAACCCATGATGTAAACAGTCGCCCGCGGCGCCCGTTCCGCAAGTTCATCCAAAATGACCGCCGTGTTCTTCCTGACACCGTTCAGCGCATAGTCCGCCGGAATCTGATCATAGGCGAGCGTGCCTGTCCGCGGATCATACCGCACAAGCCCGAGCAGGTCATTGGCGCCCGAGGAAACCGTGATTAGTGTGGCATGTTCAAGGACCGGCCACGCCTCATCCGAGCGCACGCGTTCGAGCACCTGGCCGCTCGTGAGCCCCGGATAGGTGAGATCCTTCGAGTAAAAGGCGAGCGGCATATGCCTGCGCAACTCCATCGCAATCATGTCGGCATAGCCAAGGTCGATCGCACGGTTTGGCGTCTGACCGGCCGCAAGGGAATCACCGAGCGCGACATAGGCGGCCGGCGCCGCAGCCTTCACAAGCCCCGCTTGCGGAAGGATCATCAGCAACGCACTGAACAGGAGGACAAGCCGCTTCATCGCTGCTTGCCGCCCTTGTTCCCTTCTTTTTTCTTGCCGTTCCTCGGGCCCTTGCCCGCATTGCCCGAAGGTTTCCCGGATGACGCGGCCTGCACGGTCTTGGAGGAGCCTTCGACAAGGCTGCCCTTGTGCCAGACTTTCTGTACCGGCTTGCCCGGCAGAGCACGGGTCAGTTTCCGGTATGTCTTTTCATCCGGATAGGACACGAATGACAGCACTTCCCCGTCCGCTCCCGCTCGTCCCGTCCTTCCGGAACGGTGTGTGTACTGTTCTTCGGTGCGCGGTACATCGATGTGGATCACATGCGTCAGACCGCTGATGTCGAGCCCGCGAGCCGCAACATCAGTCGCGATAAGGATGCGCACTGTACCGTCGCGGAACCCGTCAAGCGCCTGTTTGCGCTCCATTTTGTTCATGCCGGAATGAAGGACGGCAACCGGCGCGCCCTCAAACTTCAGCTTCGACTCCTTCATGAGCAGCTGGTCCGTATTGTTGATGAAAGCCAGTGCACGCAAGCCTTCCATATGGGATAGCCTGCGGATCAGGTCCGTCTTGTCGCGATCATCCACCTTCGTGAAGGAGTGGATGACCTCGCCTTGCTTCGGCAGCTCTTCAGCAGTCACTTTAAGCTGCAGCGGGTCATCCATGAACCGCTCGGCAACAAGCCGGATTTCATCCGTGATGGTGGCCGACACGACTGCCACCTGGCAGTCAGGCGCGGCAGCCCCGATCAGCGACTTTACATCCGTCCGGTGGTCACGTCCCAGAAGCTGATCGCCCTCATCCAGTACGATGTGGCGGATATCGTGCATTTTCAGCTTGCGGTCATTGGCCAGTTCCCAGACACGGCCCGGCGTCCCTACGACGATCGTCGGCTTCTTTTTCAGCTTCTCGATCTGGCGCTGTTTATTAGCCCCGCCGATCAGTTGCGTGACTGTGATGTCCGTCCCTTCCGTCCAATCACGGAACACTTCGACAATCTGCATGCAGAGCTCCTGTGAAGGTGCAATGACCAACGCTTCCGTTTTCTTGGAGTTGCCGTCGACAAGCTCCAGCAGAGGGATGACATACGCGAGTGTCTTCCCGGACCCGGTCGGAGACTCCGCTACGATGTCCCGTCCATCGATCATTGCAGGTATCATTTTCGACTGGATCGGCATCTCCTCTTCAAATGTCCATTTTTCCCGGAATTGCGGCTCCAGCCGTTCAATCCAACTCATCATCCATTCCCCGTTTCAATCCTTGATGGCTTTATTTTAGCACAGCGGGTGCTACCCGTCCTTTAGCGGCTGTTCCCGATAAAAGTCGGGGCGTCTGTGTATGTCAACGTTTCAATGAAGTATGTCAACGTCTCACTCCAATATCAACGTCGCAATGGAGTAAATCAACGTCTTCACTGAATGTAAAAAAAGGGACATCTATCCTGAAGCCCCCATTAAATATTCTTATACTCAATCACTCATTCGGCGGCTTGACCCGGCCCTGCTCCCTTTGCTCGAAGGCATAGGCGAATCCGATCAGCAGCGGTTCCGAAAACGCACGTCCGTAGAATGCGATGCCGAACGGTTCTCCTTCTTCCGTCTTCCCGGCCGGTACCGCAACTCCGGGATAGCCCGCAGCGGCACCGAAACTGAGGCCATGGGACTGCGGAAAGACAAGAGCGGTGATATTATGTTCGCGGAATGCCCGTTCCAGTGCAACTTCAGACGACAGATGCCTGTTCCGTTCGAGCGCTTCCAGGTAGGCCCGCTCCGTCAGCGTCCCCGATGTGCGGTCCGACTGCTCCAGCATGTTCTGGCCGAATTTCAATGTTTCTTCAGGATGCCGGCTGTTGAACTCGATGACATCAGACAATGTCCGGATCGGATTGCTTGCCGGTGTCCTTCCGAGATAGGCATTTACGGCCGCTTTGAACTCGTGCATAAGCACGTCGTAGCCAAGGTCATTTTCCATGACGCCGAGATCGATGTCCTCGATGATTTCAGCGCCGCACGCCTTCAGAACTTCCAGCTTACGGTCAAACAGTTCCAGGATTTCACTTTCGGCTTCGTTTTCGAAGATGTTGCGCGCGACGCCGATCCGTGTACCTTTTAGTGCATCCCGATCAAGACTGGCTTCCCAGTCCCTGCCTTCCCATACACCGGAAAGGGATGTGACCGGGTCAGACGGATCCTCTCCGACCATCTCCCGGAACATCAGCAGCGCGTCTTCTACGGTGCGGGCAAGCGGTCCGGGTATGTCCTGCGTCATGGACAGCGGTATAACACCGGCCCGGCTGATGGCGCCGACGGTCGGCTTGATCCCGACGAGGCTGTTCTGCACGGCCGGCTCGATGATGGATCCGGTTGTCTCCGTCCCGACCGAAGCCGCAGCCAGATTTGCTGCGATTGCGACAGCTGAACCGGAACTTGAACCGCCGCAGTCAAACTGGCCGTAGGGGCTTTTCACTTGTCCGCCTCTGGAGCTATAGCCGTTCGTCATCTTGTCGGACATGAAGTTCGCCCACTCGGTCATGTTCGCTTTGCCGAGTATGACTGCACCGGCTTCCCTCAGTTTCTTGACGAGGAAGGCATCTTCAGCCGCGTAATGACCGGCCAGTGCGAGCGACCCGCAGCTGGTGTGCATCTTGTCTCCTGTGTCCATATTGTCCTTGAGAAGGATCGGGATGCCGTGCAGCGGTGATCGTGCCCCCTTCACCCGGCGCTCGTAGTCCAGCTGGCGCGCGATCTGGAGAGCTTCCGGATTCACTTCAAGGACGGCATTGACATTCCGTCCGTATTCCGAGATCCGTGACAGGTACATGACCGTCATTTCTTCCGCTGTGATGTTTCCGTTCTCCATCAATTCCTGCATCTCCCGGATAGGCGCTTCCTCGAGCCACTCATCCCGGATGCGCTGCAATCGTTCGTTCTGCATCCTTCATTCCTCCGATAGAAAAAGCCGGCCGGCTGATGGCCGTCCGGCAACGATTATTGTTCCTGAAGTTCGGTGTATTGCTTCAATAACGTATAGATGGGCAGCTCATACAGCTGCTTGCCGTCGATCTTGAAAATACCTTCATCAACCAGTTTATCGATGATGGACTGCTTTTTCTCATCCATCGGTCCTTCATGTAATTCTCTCATGGTGCATTCTTCTCCTTGCTCATGATGTTACCGAGTTCATCTTTCCCTTATTGGACGAAAACGAAACCGGATTTGTTCGGTCAAAGGAAGAAGAACCCGATGCCCATGATGAGATAGGCGGCAAGCAGGGTCAGCCCCTCGAACCAGTTTGACTCCCCGTCCAGCGTGATGACGACCGTGAGCAGAGCAGCTGTAATCATCGCGACCAATTCCGCGACCGTGAACACAAGCGGCATCTGTACCGGCATCATCAGGGAGACGAGGACCAGGGCAGGTGCTACGAACATCGCGACTTGGAGCGTTGAGCCAACAGCGATCTCGACGGATACATCCATCTTGTCCTTGACTGCCAGGATCAGTGCGGAGGCGTGCTCCGCGGCATTTCCGACGATGGCGACGATGATGACCCCGATAAAGAGCTCCGACCATCCGAATCGCTCACCGATTTCCTCAAATGTATGGACCAGGTTTTCTGAGACGAATGCGACTGCAGCTGTCGCCAGAAGCAGGATGAGGATCGCCTTGCCCTTCGACCACTCGGCTTCTTCCTCTTCTTGCGGTTTACCTTGGCTTTCTCTGTCGGCTCCTGTGAAGAACCCGCGGTGTGTGACCAGCTTAAAGAATAGCCCTGCCAGATATAGCAGGATCATGATGACCGAGATCCCGATGCTCAGGCTGATCGTGCCCCGGTCGTCCATTCCCTGGGAGAAGATCTCCGGGATCACGAACGCGACAATGATCGCAAAGATCAGGAGCCCGGCATTATAGCGGGCATCCCGCAAACTGAAATTCTGTCGCTTATGCTTGAGTCCTCCAAGGAAAAATGACAGTCCGAGTACAAGAAGTAGGTTTCCGATTACGGAACCTGTCAGGGATGCCAGGACGATGCCGACCAGTCCCGCCTTCAGAGCGAAGATGGAAATGATCAGCTCAACCGCGTTCCCGAACGTCGCATTGAGCAGCCCGCCGATTCGAGGTCCTGATACGATGGCGAGCGATTCCGTCGCCCTTCCCATGATTGCGGACAGCCCGATAATGCTCACACAGCAAAGGATGAACATGACCAGACTCGTCCAGTGAAGGAAAGAACCCGCTACTACAAGCGGAACGCCAACAAATGAAATCATGGTAAAGACCTTATTCAATCTATGCGCCCCCGTTCAGAAAAGACTTGTCATCCCAAGTCATACCCTTTTCTGAGGGACGCTTAACAGCGGGCTATTTTCACCCGCCGGTTACTCTTTAGGCGGGTGCAGCTTAAACTTGCGGTAATAATTGATGGTGGACGCCCAGACGACCGCACGACGTTTTACGTTTGTTTCAAATTCCGCGTTCAGCGGGTTGGTGGCCTTGTCCTCCTGGTAGAGCGCCTTAACCTTTTTGCGGAGCGGCTCAGACTTGATCTGCTTCAGAAGCAGCCTCTTGGGGACGACATTAAAGAGCGCTTCTCTTTTATTCACAACCGGGGGCAGGTCCACTTTTCTGATCAGGTCGTCCACGTAATAAGTGGCAGGGTTGTGGCCCGCCGCAGTGACATAGTAGTTGCTGACGCCAAGCCTGCCGTTCAGCTCGAAAAATACATACCTGCCCGTCCTTTTGTCATATTTAAGATCAAAATTCGAAAATCCGGTAAATCCGGTTTCGGCAATCAGCTTCCGCACATCTTCCGTGATGCTGTCTTCGGGCCTCGCCAAAATCGCCAGATGATTGCCGACGCCCGTGGGCGTGTGGTCCTCCAGCAGGATCTGGCCGAAGACGATGAGCTTGACCTCTCCGTCCTCAGGAGACGTGTATGCCGTCACTACGGCAAGCGACCGGTCGTCTCCCGGAATATATTCCTGCAGGACAATCGGCTCGCTGTAGCCGCCATCCCTCATCAGACGGTAAGTTCCCCGATACTCCTCCACTGAATTCACAAAGTAGACTTTTTCCTTCCCGGCAAAATGGAGGCCTTGATAGGCGGGTGAATTGGCCGGTTTCATCACTATTGGAAAAGCAAATGGCAAATTCTCCTGGAACTCTGTAATCACCAGGGTCTTCGGATAAGGGACGCCGGCCTTTTCGCAAGCCGCATAAAAACTTTCCTTATTAGTCGCCCGTTCAAACACGTCCTCATTAACATAAGGAACGATCCACTCCTCGGAAAAGCGGTCCTGGAGGCGGACGAGCATCTCGGCATATCGGTCATCTGCACCGATGATGATCTTTTTCATGCCCGGGAAGTTCCGTTCGATCTTCGCAATAGTGTCAAAAAACTTCTCGGGCAGCTCGATGTCCGGCTGGATATGATTTTTGAGGATCCGTGAATTCTCTATGGGTCCGATGATCATCGGGCTGATTATATGTGTCTTGACTCCATAAGCTTCGTAGAAAGCGCGTGCCAGGCTGTAAGCTCCCCGGTTTCCACCGACAACCACGGGGACAAATTGAATGTTTACTCCGGATGCCTTGTCCATCTTTCTCCCCCTCGAACCGGCTTCTCTCTGTTTTCCGCCGTGATAGTGTCTTCTCCACCATCATAGGAAAGCGTTTACAAACAGTCAATGCTTTCTACAACTTTAGACATGTTTCGATAGTTCTTTTTTTACTTTTATTTGTTCTTTGTCTCCTTAAACCAAATCGAGCAGAAGAAAGTTGTTTATTCGCAAGCATCACTACATTTGAATTGAAGAAGCATTGACAAACAGTCATCATTATTTGTTGATTTACATAGACTTTTCACTTGTTTAGCTATTGCAATATAACGAATAAATTCAGAATACCCCTTTAATTCTTGATTATAATCTGGAATAAATTATTTTTGACAATTGAAAATGCAGGGAGTAGTATAATATGGTCTACAATTAAGGAGGTAGCAAAATGTCTCGCCTATCGCATAAAGAAATTGCGGATAGTGTACCTCAGAAGGGGTTCTTCGGGCATCCGAAAGGCCTGTTCACCCTATTCTTCACTGAGTTCTGGGAACGCTTTTCCTACTATGGAATGAGGGCCATTCTGGTCTTCTATATGTATTACGAAGTGTCGGAAGGCGGTCTCGGCCTTAGTGAACCGCTCGCCCTTTCGATCATGTCGATTTACGGATCACTCGTCTATATGTCCGGGATCATCGGCGGCTGGCTCGCCGACAGGGTATTCGGGACATCGAAAGCCGTATTCTACGGCGGTGTCCTCATTATGCTCGGTCATATTGCACTGGCCATTCCGGGGAATGTCGCGCTGTTCTTTATCTCGATGGTGCTGATTGTCCTCGGTACAGGGCTTCTGAAGCCGAACGTATCGAGCGCAGTCGGTGAGATCTACCCGAAAGATGATCATCGGCTCGATGCCGGATTCTCCATCTTCTATATGGGGATCAACCTTGGAGGCTTCCTGGCACCGCTGATTGTCGGCGCCCTTATGGGGGTAAGCTTCCACCTCGGTTTTGCCGTGGCAGCGGTCGGTATGTTCATCGGTCTCGTCACCTTCGTCATCACCAAGAAAAAGAACCTCGGGCTTGCAGGCACACAGGTGCCGAACCCTCTGACTGCTGATGAAAAGAAAAAATGGATCAGGAACACGGCCATCGCCGTTGTCGTCCTTGCGATCGCACTGGCTGTCATGATTCCTCAAGGTTGGGTCACGATCGAAGGCGTCATCGCACTTGTCGGGGTACTCGGGATCCTGATTCCGACCGCATACTTCATCGTCATGTATCGAAGCCCGAAAACGACGCCGACCGAGCAGTCGCGTCTCATCGCTTACATCCCGCTGTTCATCGCATCGGTCATGTTCTGGGCGATTCAGGAACAGGGTTCCACCATCCTGGCGCGCTATGCGGACAAGCGGACCGACCTGAACGCATTCGGCTTTGAGATCTCTCCTGCCTGGTTCCAGTCGCTGAACCCGCTGTTCATCATTATTCTTGCACCATTGTTCGCCTGGATGTGGACACGCCTTGGTGACCGGAACCCGTCGATTCCGCGGAAGTTCTCGTTCGGTCTCCTGTTTGCGGGTCTGTCATTCCTCGTTATTCTCCTGCCGGGTATGCTCGGTGGAGAAGGCGCCCTGGTCAACCCGATGTGGCTTGTTCTGAGTTACTTCCTCGTTGTCCTCGGTGAACTTTGCCTATCGCCTGTCGGGCTCGCCGCGACCACGCGTCTCGCGCCTGCAGCATTCTCGGCTCAGACGATGAGCCTCTGGTTCCTGTCTAATGCGGCAGCTCAGGCAATCAACGCACAGATCGTCAAGCTGAACACGCCGGAAACGGAAAATCTTTACTTCGGAACCATCGGGGGACTTGCGATTGTCCTCGGGATCATCCTTTTCCTCGCGGCACCGAAGATCGTCAAATTCATCAAAGAATAAGAACAAAAAGCGCAAGCGCCCGTTTAGCAACGTACAAACTGGAGCCCTTCGCAATGAGATAAATGAAACTCGGCGAGGAACGAGCCGATGTTGACTTATCGTAGTGGAGAAGGGTGAAGTTTGCGAGTTGCTGGGCGCTGGAGCCAGCCGCGGACGACATGTGAATAGCCGTTATCCTCAGAGTGACGTTTAATAATTTCCTAAGCAACTTGCAAAAGACGCCCGCCATCATGGCCGGGCGTCTTCTGGTGTTATCGCAGAAGTTCGGAGAACGTATCACCGTGATCGAGGTCCCCGTATTTAAATCCTCGGTTGAACCATTCCATACGCTGCTCGGATGTTCCGTGGGTGAAACTTTCCGGAACGACGTAACCGCGGGAACGCCGCTGGATTGTGTCATCTCCGATGGCGCTTGCCGCGTTCATCGCTTCCTCGAAGTCACCTTCCTCCAGGTAGCCTCTTTCCTGAGCATGCTTTGCCCAGACACCGGACAGGTAATCGGCCTGAAGCTCCATCGCGACCGAATAGCGGTTGTACTCTTCCTCGCTCACCTGCTGCCGGATCCGGTTCACTTCTTCGTTGACACCAAGAAGCGTCTGAACATGGTGGCCGACTTCATGGGCGACGACATACGCCATCGCAAAGTCTCCGGGTGCGTTAAACTTGGTTTTCAATTCATTATAAAAACTCAGATCGATATACAACTTGTGGTCACCCGGACAATAAAACGGGCCGACCGCGGCACTGTTGAAGCCACAGGCAGACTGGACACTGCCCGTATAAAGGACAAGTGTCGGCTCCTGATACACCATGCCATTTTCTTCAAAAATCTCACCCCAGATTTCTTCGGTATCCGCTAGAACGACGCCGACGAAATCAGCCAGCTCCTCTTCCTCTGCCGTCTCCACATAACCGGTACTGCCTTCCTGGCCTCCCGAGCCGGCCTGATCCGAGCCGCCGACACCGAACAGCCCGTCAAGGCCGCCGCCGAACAGCAGGAACAGGATAATCCCGACAATACCGAGACCACCTCCGCCGATTGCAACCGGCCCTCCAAAGCCGCCCGCTCCGCCCTGTCCGCGACGGTCCTCAATATTTGAACTTCTTCTCCTGCCTCTCGTCTTCATGCGATATCCTCCCCGCCTGATCATGATGCAATAGTAATTGTCCTTTACCCAAAAATATCATGGGTCATTCGCAGGGAGAGAATTCAGCAGGCTCGAAAGAAAAAACGCCGTCCCCTTGGCGACGGCGTTTTCATGTATGGATCCTACTCTTCCGTCACCGCTGCTTCCAACAGTGCTTGCCGAAGTGAACCATATGTCCGGATCCGGCTAAAGTCGATTCCCAAGTGGACGGAAGTTTGGGCAATCTCCGGACGAATACCGGTGACGGTGGAACGGATGCCGAGCAGGCTGAGAATCTGGGTCAGCTCGTACATCTGTTGGGCCACCATCGTGTCGATGACGGTGACCCCGGACAGATCGATGAACAGGTGGATGATGTCCAGTTCCGAACACCGCTCCGGCACGGCCGTTTTAAGTACCATAGCCCGGTCAGTGTCGATGTCACCGATCACCGGGAGGATTCCCCGCTCCCTGTCAATTTTAATCACAGGTGTTCCAATTTCCTTAATCAATGCCTGCTGGGCCATCAGTCTCTCTTCTGTCATTTCGTGATAGGCCCTGGAAAATTCATGGAACAATTCATCGAAAGCCTCGTTCATCCCGCTTCCCCACCGAAGGACATCCGCACGAATGACCTCATCGTTATTCCCGCGGATAAACCGTTCGATATACGTCCAGTAGATGGTCCGGAACCTCATGACCGCATCGAACACTTCATGGATGGGCGTATTGCTTCGGATGCGGCTTTCCGCCACCAATTCCGCCCACTTCTTTTTCAGTACCTCGAAGTGGCCCGCCTGGCCGGACAGTCGGGTGGCAATGGAACGGATCGTCAGCCGGTTCTGTTTGCGGAGTGTCTCGACCTCTTGATCATCGGCTGCGGCTGAGTAAACGGACCCAATTTTAAAATCCCGTTTTGACAGCCATTCGTCGGTCATGTTTTCCGCGTTTTCCAGCAGATAGTCATAGAGCCTATCGTTTACCGTCTTCATATCAGAACAGTCTCCCCCTTTTCCACTCGTATCCCCTTCCCGTTCCTTTCAGTTTACCATTTAATTCATTTGTTTTCAGAAAAGGTTGATAATCGTATTTTCCTCCCGAATATTGCAAAGCGGTGTCGGGTAGAGGTAAAGGAAACGAGAAAGAAGGGATCTGATGGAACTTTTTCAAGTAGACGGAAAGATGGACGGAAAGAGATTGGCGGTGTCTATCGCCGTACCGGTTCTTGGCGGAGCAGCAGCGGGATGGCTGGCCAACCGGAATGCCCAGAAGAAATTCAAGCAGCTTGATAAACCCGGATTTGCTCCGCCGCCTGCCACTTTCCCCGTTGCCTGGAACATTCTTTACACGACAATGGGCATTGCCCGATATCGCGCAGGAATGCGCCGCACCAACAAAGGGATGGAGGATGACTTCCCCTCGTATAACCTCCAGCTTGGTCTGAACTTCCTCTGGTCTTTCCTTTTCTTCAAATGGAGGCTCCGCGGGACAGCACTGATTGAGATGACGATCCTTCTTGGCGCCATCGCCCTGTCAGCGCAGCAGTTTTACAAGGAAGACCGCACTGCCGGACTGCTCATGGTTCCTTACATGGGTTGGGTGCTGTATGCCCTCGCGCTGAATGCCTCCATCTGGGAAATGAATGATCTGGATTAAGAAAATCCGGCACGCTGCCTTACAGGGCGCGCGCCGGATTTTTCATTTTGATCGGTCACCCTTGCCGTTCAGCCATCAGGTTTGCAAAATCGGTTTTTGCGGCCACTTTCAGATCCTGGACCCTTTTGTCCCGCTGGGCGGATCGATCTGCAGTTAATTCTTCACGGACCGTTTTTTCTAGCCGGTCCTGAAGGTTTCTCGCATGTTCGATCTCTTCCTGGACTTCCGCCGCCCCGAAGCGTTCGGTTATAGTTGTATAACGCCCAAGCAGCTGATCGAGCGACGTCTGGTCCAATTCCTGAACAACCGCGACGATGGCGATATGCTCGTCCTTCATCCTCAGTGTCATGGACCAGAAAAGATTGGCATCAGGCATCATGTGAGGCGCGTTTTTTTCTATGCCTACCGAACCCCCGACCCCGACACTGAGCAGCGTACCGATTGGTCCTGCGATGACCCCTGTGATTCCTCCGATGACGCCGCCGATGATCGACTCGTCAGCCTCCGCTCCGGAACCGATCGAACGGCGAAGGCTGATCATCCCTTGGTCTTTCTTGAAGATGCCGACCTGTGCGATCTGCGTTTCGCCGCCCGATTTCTGCATGTTTTCCAAATCAGCCAGTGCATCCAGCGCAGCCTGTTCTTCACTAAAATAACCTACAATGACATTTTCCAACGCGATAAACTCCTTTCACCTGTAAAATCCTTTTATCTTTCTTGGTATTCCCGCTTCACAGGAATTCAAGCCAATGGATTTAGCGTTGCAGATCCGTACACATCCGATGATGGTAACTCTCGGGAATCATCAAAGAATCACCAAAACACGAACATTCGAAACCAAAAATACTTTAAACCATGGTTTTCAAGTTGAAAACCCTTTCAAAACAAATCACATTTAAAAAAATTATCTCCAAAGACGAATGATGGGTTGACATCCATTTCTGCCGTGTTATGATAGTCACAACTTAAGAAATCGTCCAACAATTTCGAAGGAGACATACGTCAGGGATACGGGATTCCCAGAGAGCCGGTGGTTGGTGCAAACCGGCAGTCCCTCCCCCGACGTTCCACTCCTGATGTTGGCGGGCTGAACCGAGTAAGCCCGTCCGGCCATGGCCGTTATCCATGTCAACGAAGGCCGCCGGATTCCGGCGGCGAATAAGGGTGGCACCGCGTGGCCAAAAGCCGTTCGCCCCTTGCAGACTGCAGGGGACGAATGGTTTTTTTATTTTGATTTGACCGAGGAGGAAACAGACATGCTGAAAGACCAACAGTATCTACGTATTCCAGGACCTACTCCGATACCGCCGAGTGTGCAGCGCTCCATGGCGCAGCCAATGGTCGGCCACCGCGCCAGCGAGACAGCCGAACTGATCCGCCGTATCCGTCCGGGCCTGAAAAAGGTGTTCGGAACAGAACAGGACGTGATGATTTTCGCCGGAAGCGGCACATCCGGCCTTGAAGCGGCGGTGGTCAACACGGTCCGCGAAGGTGATGAAGTCATCGTTGCCGTTACCGGGGCATTCGGCAGGCGGTTCGTCAAGATCCTCGATGCTTACGGGGTGACCGTCCATGAGATTGAAACGGAATGGGGACATTCGGTCAAACCTGAAGAGATCCGTGAAGCCCTGAAGAAGAATCCGGAATCCAAAGCGGTCTTCGCCACATTCTGCGAGACGTCAACGGGCGTCCTGAACCCGGTCGCCGAACTGGCACAGGCAGTGCGGGATGAATCAGATGCGCTGTTTATCGTCGACGGTGTTTCCTGCATCGGCGGCGTCGAATCGAAGATGGATCAATGGGGCATCGATATCCTCGTCACCGGCTCCCAGAAAGCAATGATGCTTCCCGGCGGTCTCATGTTCGCTGCATGCAGCGAGCGCGCCTGGAAAGTGATCGAAGCGAATCCCCGCCGCGGTTTTTACCTCGACTTCACGAAATACCGGGATAACCTGAAAAAGGATTCAACGCCGTTTACTCCGGCGACCTCCCTTCTGTACGGCCTGGAACAGACGATCCAACTGATCGAGGAAGAAGGCTTCGATCAGGTCATCGCACGCCATGGCCTGATGAAAGACATGACTCGCGCAGCATTCAAGGCACACGGCATCCCGCTGCTTGCGAGTGATGAAGATGCTTCTCCGACCGTTACCGCAGTCCGGCCTGATGACTTCGAAGCCGCTGCGCTGCGCAAAGTGCTCAAGGAAGACTTTAACCTGATTGTTGCAGGCGGCCAGGAGCACCTGAAAGACGCCATCTTCCGGATCGGACATATGGGCTATGCCTCGCCGGGCGATATCCTCCAGACACTTGCACTGATCGAAATCGGCATTCTCAAGTCCGGCAAAGACATTGAACTGGGCAAGGGAGTCGCCGCCGCACAGCAGATTTATCTAGGGAAAGGGGATCCTCAATAATGAACACAACGATCGAAAAGGAAAACGCAGTGAAAAACGCCGTCATCCTCATCAGCGACCCGCTCAGCGAAGAAGGGCTCCAGCCGCTTCGCGAGGCGGAAGGCGTCGAACTCAATATCCGGACCGGTATGACACCCGAGGAATTGCTCCATGCCGTAAAAGATGCCGATGCCCTACTCGTCCGCAGCCAGACTCAGGTTACCCGTGAAGTGATTGAAGCGGCGGATAACCTGAAGATCATCGGGCGTGCCGGTGTCGGCGTCGACAACATTGACCTTGAAGCAGCCACGGAGCGCGGGATCATCGTCGTGAATGCGCCGGACGGCAACACCAACTCCGCCGCCGAGCATACCGTTGCCATGATGACCGCCCTCGCCCGGAACATCCCCCAGGCCTTCATGTCGCTGAAGGAAGGAAAATGGGACCGGAAAAAGTTCGTCGGTGTCGAACTGAAGGAAAAGACCCTCGGCATCGTCGGCCTTGGCCGGATCGGGGCGGAAGTCGCCCGCCGTGCAAAAGGCCAGCGCATGGCCGTTATCGCCTATGACCCGTTTTTGACCGAAGAACGCGCGAAGGAAATGGGTATCGCGGCAGGCACGCTTGAGGAAGTTGTGGCTGCGGCCGACTTCATCACCGTCCACACGCCGCTCATGAAGGAAACCCGTCATATCATCAACGCGGATCGCTTTGCGCAGATGAAAGATGGCGTCCGGATCATCAACTGCGCAAGGGGAGGCATCATCGACGAGGATGCACTCTATGATGCGATTGAATCCGGCAAGGTCGCGGGAGCCGCGCTCGACGTTTTCGAGACCGAACCGTTTACCGGACACCGCCTGCTCGATCTGCCGCAGGTGATTGCCACACCTCACCTTGGCGCTAGCACCGTCGAGGCGCAGGAAAGCGTCGCGATCGATGTCGGCCGGGATGTGGTCCGCTTCTTTGGAGGCAACCCGGTGCGCAACCCGGTCAACATGCCGTCCGTGTCGCGCGAAGTTCTTGCGAAAATCGGTCCGTTCTTTGACCTGGCCGAAGATCTGGGCGCCTTCATCTCGCATTTGGCCGACAAGCCGATGACAGAAGTGAACATCCGCTATGCCGGCGACCTGGCTGAATTCGACGTCCGCCCGCTAACGCGCAATGCGCTGAAAGGCCTCCTGAAGCGGAACCTCGGCACCCATGTGAACGACGTCAATGCAAAATTCCTCGCCGACTCGATCGGCATCGGGGTCACCGAGCACAAGACGACCCAGGCAAAGGGCTTCCAGCACCTGATCACCGTCGAAGTAAAGACCGGCGATGAGATCCATAGCGTGTCAGGCACCCTGCTCAACGGACTCGGGGAACGCATCGTCAAAGTTGATGACTATGTCGTCGACGTCGTGCCGGCAGGCCACCTGCTTCTGATCAAGCACCGGGACCAGCCGGGTGCGATCGGCCGCGTCGGCACCCTTCTTGCCGAAGAAAACATCAACATCGCCACCATGCAGGTCGGCCGGTCCGCGGCAGGCGGAGACGCGATCATGATGATCACTGTCGATAACGAAGTGAAGCCGGAAGAAGTCAGCCGCCTTCTTAAGATTGAAGACATCCATGCAGTCCGGACGATTGATCTATAATACTACTGAAATATAAAGAAGGCTCCCGCCAACGGAGATCGCAGATAAAGTCCATAGTAAAGCCGCCGCTCAGGTTTTGAGCGGCGGCTGTTTTCATGATTTGCGAACTGACTTAGCCTGGCAACGGCAATGATTGCGTAACCCGGCGGTCTGTCGGTTTCGTCATTCGGCCGCTTGGTTTCGTCATTCCGGCGCTCAGTTTCATCATTCGACGCCCAGATTTCGTCATTCGTCCTTTTCCGGGAAGCGAATGACGAGATTGGAAGGATGAATGAAGAGATTGAACACACGAATGCCGAAATGACTCTCTGCCCTAAACAATGAACGGGACCGGCTTCGGTCCCGTTCATTGTTTATCTGTTTGCATCGGTGATTACATCGGCCAGTTTGCCGAGGTGGTCGATTTCGTAGGTCGGTTTCACTTCCGGATGCGGTGCGCTGTCTTCGCGGTTTAGCCATACGGAGCGGATTCCGGCGCGGCTGGCTCCGAGAATATCGGTCATGAGGTTGTCGCCGACCATGAGCGCCTCTTCAGCCCGCGTATCCGTTTTTTCGAGAACATGATGGAAGATCGAAGCGTCCGGCTTTCCTCGCCCAAAGTCGCCCGAGATGACAATCAGGTCGAAGTATGGCGAGATTTCCGGCGTAATCGCCAGTTTCTCATTCTGGAGGCTTGGCGCGCCATTTGTCAGAAGTACGAGCCGATGCTCTTTTTTCAGCGCTTCCAGTACCTCGAACGATTCATCAAAAACGAACGGGGCTTTGCGGCGCTCCGAAATGAATTTGGCGACCAATTCGTTCGCCAGCTCATAGTCCTCGACACCGACTTTTTTAAGCCCCTTTGTCCAGGTATCTTTCTGGTAAGTTCGAATGATGTCGCGCATGCGCCGGAAATCATCGCCCTTATCCTCGAAAGAACCCCAGAGGCCCTCGAACGGATTGATGCCGATCATTTGCGTGAACTCGTATGTATCGTATGAGGCATAGAGTTCGCGTGCGGCTTCGCGCACCTTTTCCTCCAACTGCTTCGGATTGACCTTGGCTCTTTCCCCGGCGAATTCGCAGGTGCGATCGAACGCCGTCTGGATGCTTTTCTTGTCCCACAGGATGGTATCGTCCAAGTCGAAAATAATCGTGCGGATCATGGGGATCGGCCTCCTCTCAACTACTTCCCATTATAACGGATTTTTGGGGCACCCGCCGGAAATATTAGAATGTTCCGTACGGCTTGACCGTCCCAATTCGGCGGGCGTTGGGCGATTTCGGGCGAAAGTACAGTAAAGTCACGCGAAAGTACACGTAAGTGGCACGAAAGTACACAATACAGCCTCGAAAGTACATCAAAGCTTCCCGAAATTACACCAAGCCGTCCCGCCCCCCTACGGTGAATCCGGCCACTCCACCACTTTCGTCCCTTCGTGCTAAAGATTCCGCAATAAATGAATCTCTTCCCTCCGGGCTTTTGCCCCATTTTTATCCTTCTCATCATTTCCTCATGATTCTCTCAGTAGATTTTCCCTTCCGGCGGATAAAGTGGCGATAACTCGAAAACAAACCGGGAGGAAATCGATATGAAAATAGTAATGGTGCCATCAGGATTCAAAGAATGCCTGGACGCGGAACAAGTGGCGGAAGCGATGGCGAGAGGTGCCGGCCGGCTCGGTAATAAGATCCAGGTGGAGATGCTGCCGATGATCGATGGCGGCGAAGGGTTCGCGAAGGCCATCACGAAACTGAAAGACGGGCAACTCATACACCTGGAGGTGACCGGGCCTGTCGGGGAGCCGGTGATGAGCCATTTCGGACTCTTCACCGAAAACGGTGTTCGGACTGCAGTCATTGAAATGGCAGCTGTGGCCGGGCTTTCCCTTGTTCCCCGTGATCTGAGAAATCCGTTGCATACGACAACCTACGGGGTCGGGGAATTGATCCGCTCCGCTTTGGATGCAGGAGCGGATCGCATTCTGATCGGATGCGGAGATTCCGGTACATCTGACGGAGGCGCCGGAATGGCACAGGCGCTCGGAGTACGTTTTATCGACAGCCTGGGACATCCGGTGCAAGTCACCGGCGGCGGCGAACTTCACCGCGCAGAACTGATCGATGTCTCCGGCCTCGATCCCCGCCTGAAACACGTCACGATTGATGTGGCCTGCAACCATAAAAACATCCTCTGCGGCGGACGCGGTGTCGCCCGGGTGTTCGGCCCGCAAAAAGGCGCTACGCCCGATCAGGTCGAGCATCTGGCCACGGCGCTCGAACACTATGCCGCCATGATCATGGATGCACTTGGCACAGACGTGCGTTTCAAGCCGGGAAGCGGTGCCTCAGGCGGACTCGGTGCCGGTCTTGCTGCCTTCGCCGGCGCACATCTGCATTCCCGCTTCGACATCATCCGTGATTATATTCGGATGGAAGACGTCATTGCCGGCGCGGACGTCGTCATCACCGCCGAAGGCAGCCTCGACTTCCAGACGCCCGACGGCAAGATTCCTGCAGAAGTCGCCCGGATCGCGAAACAGCACAACATCCCGGTTGTGGCGATTGCCGGTACGATCGGCAAGGGAGCGGACCGGAACTACCATGCAGGCATCGATGCTTATATGAGCATCATCCAGAAGCCGGCAACCCTGGAGAAATCGATCCGGAAAGCCCCAATGTGGATCGAGGATACAACCGAGTGTGTGCTCCGCCAGATCTTCATCGGCCTTGCGATCGCGGAACGCAGCCGGATTGAACCTGGGGCGGCGGCCCAATGATAACCCGAGCGGAACTCCACGGCAGAACCAGGCCTCGGGCTCTGCAGATGTTCGGAATGATTCCGAAGCCGGTGCTCATGCTTGCCGGGCTTCACCTCATTTATGCCGCGCTGATTCTTCCTGCAGGCAGCCTAGGTTATGACGGCAAAATCGCTCTTTTCGCCTTCCTGTCGGCGATGACACTGTGGGCCGGCACCCGGCTTCCCGCCGGATACGTGGCGCTTGCCCTCATCCTGTTCATCATTCTGATGCGGGCAGACGAACCCGAGCTTCTTTACCGATCGATGGCCGAACCCGTCGTCTGGCTGATGATTGGCGCATTCGTACTTGGTGAGGCCTTTACGCGGTCGGGACTTGCGGGCCGGCTGACCAGACTTGCCCTCAGCCGCTTCAGCACGAAAGGAAGGCTCGTGGATGCGATTGCCGCACTGCTGTTCGCGACAGCCTTCTTTATCCCGTCTACATCCGGCAGGGCCGCGCTGGCCAAACCCATACTCCAACAGCTTGGAAGCAGATTTTCATCCCGCGAACAGCAAGTGCTCTCGGTTCTGGCCCCTGCCGTGATTCTCATGAGCACCTCGGCCACCATCCTCGGAGCAGGCTCCCACCTGATCGGGATCGGACTGCTCGAGACCACGGCCGGACAGTCGATTTCATTTGTCCGCTGGCTTGTCTGGGGAATTCCGTTCGCCGCGGCGGCGACATGGATCACTGTGCTGGCCATCCGGCTGACTATGTGGCCAAAAGAGGAATTGGATACCGTTGTCCGCGAAGATACTCCGGAATCAGCACCGACTCCTCAAAAAATGAGCATTCCGGAAAAAAGGACGCTCCTGCTTATTTCCCTGATGCTGATCGGCTGGATGACGGACAGCTTCCATGGCTACGGTATTGCGTTCGTGACGATGGCGGGAGCCGCTGCTGCGATGATGCCCCGGTTCGGCATCCTGTCTTTTAAAGACGGCATCCGTTCGGTTTCCTGGAATCTGATTCTTTTTGTTGCCGCGGCCACCGCGCTCGGAACGGCTCTGATCGACACCGGTGTCATCGATGTTGCCGAAGAGAAGCTTTCCGGCTTCCTTATGGCAGCCGGTGTGGCCCCGGAGTGGCTTCTTGTCCTCGTGCTCGCCGCAGTATCGGTGACAAGCCACCTTTACATCACCTCCCACACGACCCGGGCCGTCGTACTGGTACCGACGCTGATCCTGTTTGCCCGCAGCATCGGCGCGGATCCGGCAACGGCCGTGTTCCTGGGACTTGTGGGCATGAACTATTGCCTGACCATGCCCGTCAGCTCCAAAGCTTTGCTATTGTTCTATGAGGAAGGAGATGCGTCTTTCAGCGCCAAGGACCTGGCCAAGCTCAGCTGTCTTCTTGCCCCAGCCTATATTGCGCTTATGGTCCTGTTCTACTTTACCTACTGGAACTGGACAGGGCTCAGATTATAAGTAAAAGCTATGTTAACGGATAATGTTGATATATAGCTGTTGATTGAAGTGAAGGGCGGCGACTCCTGCGGGAAAGGAAGTGCGGAGAGACTTCGCAGAAGGCTCGATGCCTTCCCCGCGGAAAGCGTCCGCCCGTAACGGAAAGCAACAACACTCTATAGCAGAGCCTAAGTAAAAAAAGCATGCATACCGAGTCCGGATGCATGCTTCTTTCTTGTCGTATGGATACCTTCAGTTCAACTTTCCCGAATTTAACATGGCGGTCTTACTTAATAAATTTCAGAGAATTGTAATATTACCTGAGTTCTCTGCCGAACTATGCTACGATTAGCCACAGAAGACAGACTGATTTTCAGGAGGGATGCCTCATCAAGAGAATGGACCCGGAGACCCAGATCACTCTCCTTGAAGCGATGCTGGACGGCAGCCGGACTGCCGCGCTTTTTACCGATCCTTCACAGGAAGATCATCCGGTCATCTACGCCAACCAAACATTCGAGACACTGACCGGATATACCCCTGAAGAAACGATTGGCCACAACTGCCGATTTCTTCAGGGAGCAGACACCGACCCGAAAGATGTACAAAAAATGCGAGATGCGATCAGGCAGGAATCTTCCGTTACTGTCACCTTGAAAAATTATAAAAAAGATGGCTCCCCCTTCTGGAATCGTGTCAATATCGAACCCATTCGCACGGGTGGCCGCCTGTTCTTCATCGGGACCCAGACAGATGTTACGGTCGAAGTGAATCAGCGAAAGCGCCTTGAAGAAAAAGAGCGTGAAATCGAACGTTTATCGCTGCCGGTTCTTGAGATTGATGACGGAATCGCTGCCATCTCCCTGAACGGGGAAATGAGTGTAGAGCGCTACCGCCGGCTGGCAGTCAAAATCAGCGAATACGTGCAGCAACACCATTGCCATTCGGTAATCATCGATATCTCCGGACTTTACTGGGATGAAGATACACCGGTGTTTGACCTGCTCCACATCCAGGACGTCTTGAGATTGATGGGCTGCCGGCTGCTCGTCACAGGGATTACACCCAAAGCGGCGCGGGACATTGCTGGGGAAGCGGCTTCGGAGCACACGCTCATTGCTTTTTCGTCATTTAAACAGGCTGTCCAAACCGCGAAAGCCTCCAGTCCCATCATCTGACCCGAATTCACACAAAAGCCCCTTCCCGGCAGAACGTTGTCTGCAGGAAGGGGCTGATTTTTAATTATTGATTGACCGCTTGTTTTTCGCGGACTGTTTTCAGAGCGCCTGCCCAAGCATTCACTTCGTCAAGCATAGCTGTAACGTTTGTGAGGTGCAGTTCAGCCGGCTTGAACTCGGAGAAGTTTTCGAAGTCTGTGAAGAGCGAAAGTGTAGGGTGCGTACGGACGTCAGCGACTTTCAGTTCGCCGAGGATGCCGCGGAGGTGTTCCGCTGCACGCGCGCCGCCAGTTGAACCGTAGCTCACAATTCCTGCAGCTTTGTCGTACCATGCTTCGCGTGCGAAGTCGATCGCGTTTTTCAGAGCGCCGGTGATGCTGTGGTTATATTCCTGAACGACGAAGACGAAGCCGTCGAGGCTTGCAAGCTTTTCGTTCCATTGCGCGATTCCTGGTTCCGAACCGTCAGTTGTGCCGAGGAACGGAAGCTGGAAGTCAGCGATGTCCACGATTTCGTAGTTAGCGTCGCCGCGGCCATCCGCGATTCCTTTGACCCATTGACCGACCTGTGGGCTTACGCGGCCTTCGCGTGTCGATCCTAGAATGATACCGATGTTGAGTTTTTCTGCCATGATGTTTGGCCTCCTTGTTGTGGTTACTTTACGTTACTAACTATACAATGGATCAATCTTGAAATCAAGACTTTCATCTTAAAATTCATTCCTTGTCGAATGATTTACTATTTAGAGTGTTCGATTTTTTGATACGATGATTTTAATAGGATGAAACTATCTCAATCGATGGAGGAGAAAATTATGCCAGATGAGCTGATTGCCCACTATTCAACCACCCCGTCCACCGCAGTTTCCGATGCAACGGGCGGGCTGAACAATATGGAACCTGAACTCAAACCGCTCCGGGAGGAATATCGGATTGCAGGGCGTGCGGTCACGGTGAAGCTGCCCGGAGGCGACAACCCTGCTATGCTAAGGGCGATGCGGACGGCAAGCCCCGGTGATGTGCTTGTAGTGGATGCTAAAGGGGACCTGACGAAGGCTGTGGCAGGGGATTTTGTCGTCGGGATGATGCAGACACTTGGCCTTGCGGGACTTGTCGTCGACGGTGCCATCCGCGATGTCCGTGATATCAAGGCGCTTGGCTTCCCCGTTTTTGTACGCGGAACAACCGTTGCGGCAAGCAGCAAGACAGGTGCCGGTGAAGTGAATGTTCCGATTTCATGCGGCGGCGTGACCGTCCGTCCCGGAGACCTTATCATCGGTGACGCGGACGGTGTGACCGTCGTTCCGCGTGAACAGGAACAGGAGGTTTTGCAGAAAGCCCTCTCCAAATTGGAAAAAGACGAGGCACGCGAACGGGAAGTCGCAGGCGATATCGATGCGGTCCGCCGCTACCTCGACAAAGTGTCCTCCAAATAAAGCAGCTGTGCGGCATGAATGCCGCACAGCTATTATTTTACTCCGAACACATCTTTATATGCAGCCTCGTCTTCATCACCAAAAACGTTGAAAACGATTTTGGTGAACCGATCCGGATGGTCGTCGAGCCATCCATTCACCGTCTCCACTGCCACATTCGCGGCTTCTTTTTTCGGGTAGCCGAATTCGCCTGTTGAAATCGCGCAGAAAGTGATCGTCTTGATCTCCTCCACTTCGGCAGCTGCCTCCAGGCAGGATACATAGCAGGAAGCAAGCCGGTTCCTTTCTTCCCCAGTCGGTGTCCTGCCGCCATCAATAATCGGCCCGACTGTATGAAGGACAAATTTCGAAGGCAGATTATAACCCCGCGTCACTTTGGCACTTCCTGTTTGCTCCGGTTGCCGCTGCATTGCCAATATGGTATTGCAATCCTCCCGCAGTTCCGGCCCTGCCGCGGAATGAATCGCGTTATCGATGCATTCATGGAGCGGTTGCCAGCATCCCAAAAGCTGCTCATTCGCCGCGTTGACGATAGCATCGGTGCCGATACGTGTAATATCTCCCCGCCACAGCGCCATCTGTCCGGCATGTGAGACAGGTGTCCCCGGGAATTGTTCCGCCGCTGTCCCCAGCGCCGTTTCCGCGACCACGCCCTTTTCCCTCAGCTCCAGCTGCAGCAAAGCGTCGAGACTGTTCAGGAAGTCCGGCTCCATCGGATACGGAGGACGGATGTTCAGAAGCCCACGGAGAAGCTTCCGTTTCTCATCGTAGGATTCCGGAATTTCTGCCCCTTCCGGCATTTCGGGCTCACCAAGCAGTGTATCGATCAGGCCTTCCGTGACTCTGACGCGCTCCAGCGGGTTGAGCGGATCGATCGGGATGATCCGTTCATTCAGGTGGATGGCCGGGCCGTACTCTTCTATAGCCAGTTGTCCCATTTGATCAGCTCTCTTCCGTAACTATGGTTCTTTCTCTTCTCCTCTTCACTTCCAGACCCGTCCGGCTTTTTCCTGCCATCGTGCAGCATAAATCTTCACGGAACGACGACAAGGTGCAGGATCAGACAACAAAATACGCCCGACCCGGAAAATCCGGATCGGGCGCTTCTTCGTGTTCTTTTAAGTAAAGTCACGTGGAATTTCTGCTTCCCACGTTTTGTCGAATACTTCCTTGTCACCTTCATAGGCAGTCAGGCGGTTCGTCAGGTAGTAGTTTTTCTCGTCAGCGGTCATAACGCTTTTCGTAACCAGATGGGTCTGCCAGTCTCCCCGGCCGACATCCAGCGTCCAGTCGCATTCGACCCTGGCGCTAAGCGGGTCTCCGCCTCTGATCGTATAAACGTTACGGTTCGTGCTACCGTATTCCAGTCCGTTGACATGCAGGCGGCGGGCACCTTCATCGGAGAAGTCATCCAGCGTCCAGATGTCCGTGACCACATCATGCTTGATCTCGCGTGTCCGACCGGCCTCCCGGAGGATGTCTTTCGTCAGGACAGGAGCGGTTTCGGCAGGCGCGAATGGCTTCAGCTCCGCGTCGATCTCCTTTTCTCCGCGAATCGGCAAAGATAGGTATGTGTTCTCGGAAGGATAGACGGTGAGTGTCGCTTCTTCCGGCACCGGCCATGCATGCGGCCAGTAGTTCGGTGAAATGGCAAGCTGCCACTGATGCCCTTCTGCCAGTGTATAGCCGATCACATCCATCTTCACGTCAACCGTATATGTCTTGCCCGGCTCGAGCGCTTCAGGGAATTCATCGCTGTCACGATGGGACAGGTTCAGCATCCCCCAAGTCACCCGGGTGGAAGAACCGTCCGGTGCGACATCATTCAGGCGGACCGCAATCAATGCATGCGTTTTGTCGGAAGACAGTTCCACGCTGAAAGTCGGGTGCCCAAGAATCGGCGTGTCATGTTCGACCGGTTCCGATTCAAAGACGACGGCATATCCGTTTTCATTCCGCTGGTCTGCCGGCAGATCTCCAGGCTGGCCGAACGGACAGTAGACACCCGCGTGCAGCCCGTGCTGCTGGACGCTTACGACCTGGATGGCATCGCCGCCCGCAGGCTTTGCTGCGAGCTTATTTTCATCCAGGTAAAGGCGCTGGTCCTTGATCGCTGCCGGCGGCCATTGTTTTTCTGCGACCCAGTGACCCGGACGGTAGTCGTAGCTTGTCTGCGGCGGCACACTGTCCTGAAGGTAAGCCCTGAGCATCGGCTCTTCCATGATGCCCGTGTCCTCCCCCTTCAGCCACTGATTCCACCAGCGCAGGCATTCCTGCAGGAAACCGATCTGAGGGCCGGGCACCGCCATTTCCGGATACTCATGCGCCCATGGCCCGATGAGGCCCTTGCGCGGGACGTCCAGATTTTCCAGCATTCTCGGGATGGCATTCGGGTAGCCGTCCGCCCATCCGCCGACTGCAAAGACAGGGATTTCAATTGCCTTATAGTCCTCATTGACTGAGCCGTGCTTCCAGTAGGCGTCGCGGCGCTGGTGACGGACCCATTCCTCGACGTAAGGAGGTGTGTTTTCCATTCGGTTCAGCCACATTTCCCGCCATGCGTCGCCGACCACTTCCGGATCCGCGGGACGCGCGTTGTAGGCGAACATCGTCGAAGACCACCAGAGCATGTCCGATGCCAGCATCGCACCGCCTTTGTAATGGACATCGTCCGCGTAACGGTCGTCGGTCGAGCAGATCGTAATGATCGACTTTAGCTGTCTTGGCCGTCGAGCGGCCACCTGCAGCCCGTTAAAACCGCCCCACGACTTTCCGATCATGCCGACACTTCCCGTCGACCACGGCTGCTTCTCGATCCATTCCAGGACTTCCAGTGCGTCATCCTGCTCCTGCTTCAGATATTCGTCATACAGGATGCCGTCCGAATCCCCGGTCCCGCGGATATCGACCCGGATGCTTGCATATCCGTGCCCTGCAAAATAAGGATGCCGGAGTGAGTCGCGCAGTGCAGTAAATTCGTTTTTCCTGTACGGCAGATATTCAAGAATTGCCGGAACCGGATTTTCCTTTGCGTCTTCCGGAAGCCAGATCTTGGCGGACAGCTTTGTTCCGTCAGACATCGGAATCCAAATGTTGTTCAGTTCTTTCACTTTATGCGGAAATTCATCCCGAACAGATCGGTTTGTTTCTCGTACGTTAAATACCAACGGTTATTCCTCCTTGGAAGCCTGAGTGATTACAAACCCTGATTTTTTGGGGAAGTCCTTCTTGAGCCATCTGATCAGCGAAACAATCAGCAGAAGGTAGAACAGGAAGATCGGGATCGACACGATGACTGCCGATGTCTGGACAACCCTGAGGCCGCCGACAAGAAGAAGAGAAATTCCCATTACCGCAAGCACGCCTCCCCAGATCATGCGGTGCCAGCGGGCCGGTTCCTGTCCCGGTCGCATCTCTTTTGTAGCGATGGCGGCCAGGACATAGGTCGCAGAGTCGAGTGATGTCGATAGGAAAATCACGGCCAGGACGATGAAGAACGGCAGGACGATGGCGCTCAGCGGCAACGAACTCAGAATCTCGACAATCGCCGCATCGCCGCCCTTTTCTGCAAGGATTCCGGAAAGATCCAGCTTGCCGGTCAATTCGGCATTCATCGAGTAGCCGCCAAAGACCATAAAGTAGATCCAAGCTCCGACCGATCCCCAGAGGAGCATATGCATGATCAGCTGACGGATGGTCCGGCCTCTGGAGATCCGCGCAACGAACAGTCCCATGAATGGCGCCGTAGCTGCGAACCAGGCCCAGTAAAAGACTGTCCACGCCTGAGGGAACCCGCCCTGCCCGATCGGGTCCGTATAAAAGCTCATCATGGCGAAATTCTGGATCATCATACCGAAGCTGTTCGTGAAGTAAGTCAGGATGAACAGCGTAGGACCGGCAAGAAGTACGAAGATCGCCAGTGCGAGAGCGAGGTAGACGTTCAGGTCGCTCAGGCGGCGGATCCCTTTATGCAGGCCGAGATAGGCACTTGCCGAGTAAACGACAGTGATCAGGATGACCAGGATGGCATCCAGCATCAGTGACGGTTCAAGTCCGAATACACGGGCGACGACCTGGGAGACCATCGGCACGCCCAGGCCGAGCGTTGTTCCGAGTCCTCCGATTAGGCTCCAGATTACGAGAATATCAATCACCTTGCCCAGCCAGCCGTCCGCATACTTACCTAGCGCACCGCGAAGCGCCACGCTCATCTTGAGGGAAGGCTGCTTCCTGATGAAATAGGAATAGGCGATGACAACTGTCGGGAATGCGTACAAGGACCATGCGGAAATTCCCCAATGGAAGAGCGCGTATGTCAGCGACCACTCCGCTGCCGCCTGGCTGCCGGGTTCAATTCCGAATGGGGGTCCCGAGTAGTAGTAGAGCGGCTCTACCATGGACCAATACATGATACTTGTCCCCATCCCCGCCGTGAACAGCATCGTGCCCCAGCTGAATGTCGAGAATTCCGGCTTTCCTTCACCCAGCCGGATCTTGCCGAAACGGCTGAATGCCAGCCAGATTAATAATACAAACAGGCCGATCGTTAGAAACTGCCAAGCCCAATCCATTTTAAATGTGATGCCGGTCATGATCTGATCAAGTACCGGTTCTGCGCTTTCGCGGAAGATCACCAAAGACACCGTGGCCAACAGGACCACAATAATCGCAAACCAGAAGATAAAGGAATCTATCCGTGCATTCTGCACCCAATCACCTCTCAAATGTTTTTAGGTATCCAATTGCCGATATGCATGTGAAGTCACACTTGCAATCAGAAAGAATTACAATCATGATATATAAAGTAATCATGATTATTTTTATAACATTGATTATGCTAACATATGATAAAGTAGTTTGCAAAAGCGCTTTCTATATTTATCTGAAGACGGAGGTGCCTGTCCGGTATGACAAACAAGCAACTGCAGAAGAGCCGGATGTGGAAGTATTTCATTGAAGCGACAGTGGAAATCATCCATGAAGAAGGAATCGACAAAGTGACGATCCGCAAAGTGGCGGACCGCGCCGGTTATAATAGTGCCACTCTCTATAACTATTTCAGCGAACTGTCCCATCTGAAGTTCTTCGCAGCGATGCGGCTTTTGGGCGGTTATATCGAAGAAGTGACTGCGCGGATGGAAGACGGTGAAACGCCCCTCGACAAGTATGTCATTGCCTGGGAAAGCTTTATCCGCCATTCGTTCAGGTCGCCCAAACTTTTCAATGCGGTCTTTATCATGGACCTCGGGGACCAGCCGGAAAAACTCATGCAGCGTTATTATGAGGTTTACCCGGCAGAACTGGTCAATGTCCCAGACGAACTCCAGCCCACCCTGTTTGAACGGAGCGTAATGAAACGGGGGAAATCCATGCTTCAGATGGCCGCCGAGGAAGGCCAGATTCAGATTGAACAGATGAATCCGGTCAATGAAAAGACGAACCTCATCTGGCAGGGCATGATGACGAACATCCTCAATAACCGTCTTGACTACGATATTGGGGAAGCGGAAGAGAATACGATGAAATATGTTCGCGAAGTCATCGAGGACGCCCGCTTATAATTGAGCGTTAATACGCCCGACCCGGCATTTGCCGGATCGGGCGTGTTTGTCTTTTTATCAGGTACGGTCCCAGAAACGCTTCATCGCAAGTGCTTCGATGTACTGGTCCGCGAATTCCGGATTGTTTTCCGCCATGACGACGCCGTCCAGGTTATTGGCTTCGGTGCTCATGGCATACTGGGCGGCACCTGCCCCGACGGCAATCGGCTTCATGAACATGTAGTGCATCTTAAAGAAGTCCATCGCGCCCTGGTCGAATTTGAGCTGATTCATCTTCGCCTTGCCGCCGACCAGGTAGACCGAATCATACAGCGTCGGGTGGACCGTCAGAAAACTATTGGTCGGCGTAAGCTCCATACCGTTATTTCCTGTTACCGGAGCCAGTGTCTCGGAAATAATGTCGATTACCGCTCCGACGCCTTTCAGCGCCGCAAGTGCTTTGTCGACTTCCTTTTCGTCGAATCCGTCACCGATGACGACCGCGACCCTGGAAGTCATCGCCGAATGCGGCGAATTCAGCTGGCTCAGGGAAGGAAAGCTTTTTTCATAGTCGACATGCTTGGTTTTCGGTGGTGTCGCGCCGACGTTTTGCGCGAGCATCGTCGCCATTTCAGTATCGACGTTCGCGAACATCTCCACCGTCTTCTGACGGAGTTCCTTGTTTTTCACGCCGCCAACATGGAAGCTGAACGACTCGATCAGGTCCTGCTTCTCCGGCATCGACAGGCTGTTCCAGAACATGCGCGGCTGAGAGTAGTAATCCTGGAACGAATCACTCGGATGCTCCCTCGTCACATGGCCTTCGACCTTCTCCGGATAATTCTCGTAACCTTCCGGGGCTGGCGTTTCATGAGGCGTGTTGTCAGCTTGCATGTTGTTGTGGAAGTGCACATTGTCCTGCTCGATCGGATACTTCAGGTAGCTGTCACGCAGGTTGTGGTTCACGTCGGAAATCGGCCGGTTGATCGGCAGTTCTTCATAGTTCGCGGAGTGATGGCGATGGAGTTCCGTGTCCCGGTAGGCGAATGAACGGCCCTGCAGCACCGGATCATTTGTGAACTCGATGCCCGGGACGAGGTTTGCCGGGTTGAAAGCGGATTGTTCCGTTTCGGCGAAGAAGTTGTCCTGGAGGCGGTTCAGCACCATCTTGCCGACCACCTTCGGCGGCACTTCCTCCTCCGGCCACAGCTTGGTGTCGTCGAGGATATCAAAGTCGAACTTGAACTCGTCTTCCTCATCGATCAGCTGGACACACAGGTCGTACTCCGGATATGCACCGCTCTCGATCGCTTCGATGATGTCGCGGCGGTGGAAGTCCGGATCGACACCGCCGATCATGTTCCCTTCATCCAAGGTGATCGAATGGACGCCGAGCTTCGGCTTCCAGATAAATCGGACGAACGTGGACTTGCCTTTTTCATTAACGAGACGGAACGTATTGACCGGGAAACCTTCCATCATGCGCCAGCTGCGCGGACGGCCGCGCATCGACATGAGCCACATGACCATATGCGCCGATTCCGGGTTGCTTGTGACATAGTCCCAGAAGTTGTCGTGTGCGGTGGTCGCCTGCGGCATGTGCTGCCGTGGTTCCGGCTTTGCCGCATGGGTCACATCCATGAACTTCATCGCGTCGGCCAGGATAAACACCGGGAACTGGAGCGCCAGCATGTCATAATTGCCTTCCTCGGTGTAAAACTTTGTGGCGAATCCGCGAATGTCGACCGCCGTGTCCTTAGATCCCTTATTCCCCTGGAAGTTGGAGAAGCGGACGAATACCGGTGTTTTCGTGCCGGGTTCAAGGAATTTCGCCATCGTGTAGTCCTTCATCGACTCCGTCGCCACGAATTCACCGTGGACCCCGTAGCCGCGGGCGTGGACGACTTTCTCCGGAATCCGTTCACGGTTAAAGTGCGACTGCTTTTTGTAGAAGTGGAAATCCTGCATGAGGAGCGGACCGCGCTTGCCGGCGCGAAGCGTCTTCTGGTCATTGGCGACTTTGTTGCCGTTGATGTCGGTCATCGGTTTGCCGGTGTTCTCACGGCGGAACTGTTCCAGCTGCTCGTGTTTCTTGTTTGTCGTGCCTTCGTGTTTGTGATCCATGCTTCCACCCTTTTCCTCATTATTTTGCAAGGCTTCCCGGTTTTTGGCCAGGTTCTCTCTGAACCCGTAATCGATGCCGGATTCAAGAAACCTGCAGCCACGTCTCCCATTTCGCCTTAATCCGTACACTTCTTCCCCTGCCTTGCTTCTATCAAACCAGTAATAATGGGAATGCTGGCAGATTCATGGTTGGCCATGATTCTCCTCAAACCAAAAAAGCCACCATCCTCATGGGTTGGTGACTTTTGATAGTGGTTGGTTTAGACCATGCTCGGTTCTTTCGCGCCTTCACGGACCGTCTTGAACGCAGCGGCCCATTCGTTGACTTCGCCGAGCATCGTGCTGACATTTTCGAGGTGCAGCTCGGCCGGCTTGAACTCGGAGAAGTTCTCGAAGTCGGTAAAGAGGGAGAGCGTTGGGTGCGTCCGGACATCGGCAACCGAAAGTTCGCCGAAGATACCGCGCAGGTGTTCCGCCGCACGCGCGCCGCCCGTCGAACCGTAGCTGATGATTCCGGCAGGCTTATCCGCCCATGCTTCCCGCGCAGTGTCGAGTGCGTTTTTCAGGACGCCGGAAATGCTGTGGTTGTACTCCTGGACGATGAAGACGAAACCGTCAAGACTTGCGAGCTTCTCGTTCCATTTTGCGATGCCCGGCTCCGAACCGTCGGTCGTTCCGACAAACGGAAGCTGGTAATCCTGGATATCGATGATTTCATAGTTGGCATCATTGCGTCCGTCCGCGATGCCTTTGAGCCACTCGCCGACCTGCGGGCTCACGCGTCCCTCACGCGTTGAACCGAGGATGATGCCGATTTTAAGTTTTTCCGGCACTGCCGGTGCTGGTGCCGTTTCCTGTTTCCTGCCGAATAGTTTAGAGAAAAATCCCATGTTAATTCACTCCTGAACAAAAGTTTTCCAAAGGCTGTTTTTGACGATTTACGCTTAACCGATTGCTTTTCGGACTGCCGGAGCCACCTCAGTAGCAAGGAGTTCGATGCTCCGGGCAACCTGTTCAAAAGGCTGGCCGCCGATGTCCAATTGCGCGAGGAACCGGGTGTGTCCGAACAATTCATGCTGGCGGAGGATCTTCTCAGTCACTTCTTCCGGGCTGCCTACAAACAGTGCATTGTCCGGACCGGTGATTTCACCGAAGTCCTCCCGGCTCATCCGGAAAGCCATGCCACGCTGGCGGTTCACCTCAGCCCAGTAGCCCGAGTAGTAAGGATAGAAGATGTCCCTGGCGGCTTCGCCGTCCTCTGCCAGGAAGCCGTGCCCCGTGACGCCGACACGGAGGGAATCAGGATCATGTCCTGCCTCTTCACCCGCCTGCCTGTACAGATCGAGAAACGGCTTGAAGCGGCCGAGCGGACCACCAAGGATGGCAAGCGCCATGCCGGCACCGAGCCTTCCCGCTCTTATAGCACTTTCCGGTGTCCCCCCGACACCAATCCAGAATGGAATTTCCGGCTGCGCGGGACGTGGCGCGATTTCAGCTTTCCGTAGAGGAGCGCGGAAACGCCCGCTCCAGTCCACGACCTCATTTTCATTCAGCAGACGGAACAGCTGCGAGTTCTCCTCGAACAGCGCATCGTAATCCGCCGTGTCGAATCCAAACAGAGGAAATGATTCAATGAAGGCTCCGCGGCCGGCCATCACTTCCGCACGACCGTTCGACAGCAGGTCGAGTGTCGCGAAGTCCTCGAAAAGCCGGACCGGATCGACTGTGCTGAGGACTGTCGTCGTGCTCGTCAGCCGGATTCGTTCTGTTGCCTGTGCGACCGCAGCAAGTACGACCGGCGGTGAAGAAACCGCGTAGTCCAGCCTGTGATGCTCACCCACGCCGAACACGTCGAGCCCGAGATGGTCTGCCAGCTTTGCCGCCTCAAGAATTTCATTTAGGCGCTGACCAGCAGAAACTGTTTTTCCGGTATGGGGATCCTTCACAATATCGCCGAGTGTATAGACGCCGATCTCAAATGCCGGCTTTCCAGTCAATGAATTCATCCTTCTGTTTCACTCCTGATGTAAAGATTGAAAATGGCCGTGAGGTGGCGGAGCCGACTTTCGAGACGTCCGGACACATTGGTTACTTTTCGTAATTAACTATATTTTAATATCTCGATTTCGTCAAGTCTATTGAATCAATAAATTGAATGGCACGCAAAAAGCCATCCACTCTGTTAGAGGATGGCTTACTTGTCATACACTATCCAGGCTTTCACCGCCGTTAAGACTATCCAATTTTCGTCAGGGTTCCAAATAAAGTCGTCCGGTTATCGCCGTTATTCTCAAATCCGATCATTTCCTTTTCATCACAGAACAGGACATCCCCTCTAGTCGCCATGACTTCCTCACCGTCAACCGTGAACGTGCCGCTCCCCTCCGTCACGACAAGGTACAGTTCCTTTCCGGGATGACTGTGCGCCTTCATAGACTGACCCGGAAGGAAGTTCAGTGTGAATGCCGTGCTATTCTCGTTTTTCATGAAATCGACTTTCGTGAACCGATTATCGTCAAACTGCTGGAACGCCTTGAGTGCCTGGTGATCCATGTGCATGCCTCCTCCATAATGGTACTTGTACTATACCGTTGCCGCCTATCCGGGAAACCACTTATCAGAAAATCCACGCTTCCTGTTTGAATGCCGCAAGCTGTCTGACGGCCTCCCGGATCTCCTGCCCTCCCGGCGGCAGGTCAACGGTCCCTCGGGAGTGCTGCACCGATCCGTCATCATAACGGATCGTCACCTCGTATGTCCTTCCTTCCAGAACCGGAGAACCGAAATCCGTTTTCCATTGATTGACGCGAAAATCCGTGAGTAAAGATTCAAGAAAAGCCGCTGATTGGTCCGGATCAATCTCATATTCATCTTTCTGGTGGAAGATACCTCCCGCGTCATCAATGGCAATGATCTCATGGATAATTACTCCATCCCTCGTGATGCGAACGTCATGAACCCGGTCTTCGTTTGGACGGAGCGGGCCGCTTTCCGTGGTTTCAAATCGGATGGACCTGATGCTAGTTTTCATTTGTCGGCTCCTTTCCCGCTAGTTCAGCCGCGCTTTTGTCGGCGCCGACTTCATTGCATAATGAACAACAAATCATGCCCAGTACCTTCTTCACTCTGCCCATATACTGATTGGATATGGAGGGAGGAGGAGATCGTGCAATGGTTAACGATTTTGTTTTTGGGAATCGCAGCAAACCTGGATAATTTGGGGTTCGGCCTGGCTTACGGCATCCAAAAAGTCCGGATTCCGATCCTCTCGAACGCTGTGATTGCAATCTTGTCTATGATGGTCACCGCTCTGGCCATGGTGGCTGCGGAAGGCCTGGCCTACATCATGCCAGAGCAAATCGCAAACCGGCTTGGCGGTTTCATGCTTTGTTTGATCGGAGTGTGGATGCTTATCCAGGAATTGAAGCCAAATCAGGCTCTCTGCAAAAACAACTTACATGCCGATAAAGACGGTAACCGGATCCTCTCCGTTCGTGAAGTCCTTCCACCAGGCTTCCTGCTGTCCGCCAATTCACTCGCTGGCGGTTTCGGCATGGGTGTGAGCGGAGGCCCGATGACTGCTACAGTATTGTCCATTGGGGTATTCTCCTTCCTTACGATCCATTGCGGCAACCGTTTTGGAGGCGCTCTCACCCGCTTCTATTTAGGACGACACCCCGGCGTCCTTGCGGGCGGGCTGCTCATTGTCATCGGAATCGTGGAGATGGCCATCTAATAGGCACTAGCCTCGCACTCATTTTGATCCGCATGTCATTGTGCTCCTGGTTTGACTGGAGCGGCCCGCTCTCGGTGGTTTCAAAACGATTTCATTGATCACGGACATGCCTCCTCTCCTTCTCAAACCGTTGACTTTCTTTTGATGACTTGAATGTTGTTCAAGTGCATTCCATAAGCCAGCGCCATCATGCCCGTCACTACCGTATAAAGCAGCAATTTGGACAGTTCCTCCTGTTCTGCTGTTACGGATTGCAGCCCGCCGGACAGATAGAAGACATTCAGCATCCCGTGCAGGATGGCCGCCGGGATGACCGATCGGCCAATTTCTCTAACATAGGTGAGCATAATGGAGATCAAGAACAACAGACCAATGTAAGATGTGATTCCCACCCACAAATTCTCGTATCCTTTATAAAAAACGGCAATCGGCAAGTGCCATAGCGACCAGACTGCAGCCGTGATGATTGCTGTCCGGAACAGGGAATGTTTTTTTCGCAGGAGGTGATGTAAGTTTCCGCGCCAAACAACTTCTTCCAATAATGCGGATAAGGACGCAACGGTCAGGCCGGATACCAACAACAGACCCAGTTCCTTCTCCTGCTCGACCAGAAACTGCATGTCCTGAAAGCTTAGATAGACATGAAAAATGATTCCGAGCAATACCGGGAGGAGTATGGAAAACACCATGTTTTTCAAGGTCGGACGGTGCAGGCCCAATGTGGATCTGACCTGGAGTTTACAATAAAGTGCCTGATAGGCGAAGACGACGGTCAGCGGGACTGCCATCACCGCCCCCAGAACCGCGCGTCCGTCTTCCAACCAGATGAGGACGGTATGGACAAAGAAAGTGACCAGATAGATGAGGGCTATGGTCATTCCAACAGGTTTCTTCCGGATTTGCTTCACCCTCCCACTCCCCTTTAGCTACTCCCTCAGGAATCTTAGCCAACCCGATCCGCTAAATCGATATCCTCTTTTAAAATGGAGTACATATACAGATCATCGAACCTGCCCCGTCCGTATTCATAATGTCGCAGCAGACCTTCTCTCTGGAAACCGTTTTTCTCCACGAGCCGGAGAGAAGGCTCGTTTTCGGGTTCGATCAGTGCTTCGATCCGCTCCAGCTGGAGATGGCTGAATCCGTATCGGACCACTGCCTGTAAGGCTTCACTTGCAATGCCCTTTCCCCAATGCTCGGGGCTGAGTTCATACCCGATTTCAGCACGGAAATGTTTGGGCTCCCGGTTATGGAAACCGCAGCTTCCGATCATCTTGCCGGACTCTTTGAGCGCAATGCCCCACCGGATTCCGCTGCCTTCTTCCACAAGGGAGCGGTACCACCGGATTTCATCCAATACGTCTTCCGCCGTCTGGAAAAGTTCCATGCCGGTATGCTTCATCACTTCCGGATCGGACAGGTAGCGCAGCATATCGTCTGCATCAGCGGGAGTGGCAGCTCTCAAAAGCAATCTTTCGGTCGTGAGCTCAGGGAATTTTGTATCCATTTGAATCACCTCTCATCAGAATGCCGGCCCGATCGCTCGGGCCGGCTCACTTTTATCTATGCTGGTCCACCAGAATCGGGTTGCCGTCCGGATCTTCGATGACAAAATGCGCCGGTCCTTCCGTCGAGGTGTCCGCTTCTGTAATGAATTTAATCCCCTTTGCCTTGAGGTCTTCCTGAAGCGCCCGCACGTCCCTGAACGGATTTACTTCTTCCGCGTTGCTGTTCCACCCAGGGTTGAATGTCAGCATGTTCTTCTCGAACATCCCCTGGAACAGCCCGATCACGCAGTCCTCGTTTTTCAGAATCAGCCAGCCGTTTTCTTCGTCCCCGCCAAGCGCGGAAAAGCCGAGTTTCTCATAGAATTCCTTGGATGCCTGAAGATCCTTGACAGTCAGGCTAAGCGAAAATGCACCGATGCTCATTTGATTGCCCCCTAAATTGGTTGATATTAAACGCGGCTCAAATGGGTGTCCTTAAAGCGGGTCGGATACTTGAGCCCGTAGCCGAGCATGCGGTCCATCCCGATATGGGCCAGCCAGATCAGGCCGATTGCCAGAATGAATCCGCTGTTAAAGACGAGTCCTGCGATGATCAGGACGATCGGGATAGAAGTGGTGTGAAAGTAGTTATACATCTTGGCCCCTGTTTTCAAATCGACCAGGTATCCGAGTGCGGCAAGATCCGGTGCGAAAAGCAGGATGAAAAACATCGGCCAGCTAAGTGAATGGGAAGCATACAGGTACAGGGCAAACAGAAGAATGGCCAAGCCTTCTAGATGCAGAAGAATCCTCACCATGACGCCTGCCTCCTGTCAGTCATGCGGCAGCCGTATTGCCTGCGGATATCAAAAAGCAGCCGGATCAGGCTCGGGTAATACGGGATGAACGTGCCATCTTCAATCATCGCTTCGATTTCATCGGCTGTTGCCCATTTGGCGTCACGAACTTCCTCGTACTGCAGGGTGAGCTGTCTAAGATCGATCTCTTTTTCAATCAGATAGACGTCATTGAACCCCCGTTCAAAGTTGATGGTCAACTGTGGGCGTACCCCTTCCAGGTCGAGTCGGATTCCCAACTCCTCCTCGAGCTCCCTTGCCGCGGCTATCTGGCTACTGTCGCCAACTGTCGCGCTTCCACCCGCCGTCAGGTCCCACATGCCGGGCCAGCTTTCCTTGAACGTCTGCCTCTGCTGGATCAGCATCTTTCCTTCCCGGTTGAAGATGCACACATGAACGACCAGATGAAGGTCTCCCTCTTTGAATTCGCCGCCGCGCGTCATCGTCCTGCCTGTTTTCATTCTTTCCGCATCATAGATGTCCCACAGCTCCGCCATGTCATCGCCCCTTAGTCCCCTGTTTATGGATCAATTTCTGACGCTCCAGTAGATTTCTGTCCGGTCGTCGCAGTAGAAGCCTTCCAAGTTACAGTTTTGGACGATCCGCTCCAGCCTCTTTCCATCATTTGAGCAGATCATTGAAAAATGGCTGTCCCAATGGGTCGTGATGAGGAGAGATTGCTCATGCGTAAACAGATTATTCCTTTCCATCATGTCACCCGTGATCAGGTCATCAATATATTCAAGTTTCCGCTCCGTGCAAAATTCGTCGCCAACCCAGAGCCACTCGTACCCCTCTTTCTTCACGGCACCCAATACGTCATTGATCAGCAGCTCCGGCAAGAACCCTTCAGTTGGCGGAACCAGACGGTGCTCCGCGCACACTGCAAAGACTCTTTCAGCAAGCTGTTCGTCAGCATATTTTTCTTTTAGTCCGCTGATCCCAGTGCGAAGGCCGATATCCAGTTGGCGAACCGATTTGATTCCGGAGAGCGAAAGAAACTCCTGCCACCCGACAGCTTCACAGTGCCGCATGATCTCTTGCTTTCCCAGTCGAGGGTCTGAAAAATACTGTTCAAGCGGTAAGGTCACTGGCTTGATGAACGGATGGAAGAAGATAAAGACATCACTGAAAATATCCTGATAGAACGACTTGATCGGGACCTCATCATTTGAACAGACCGCATACCTATGCGGTGGCGGCAAGTGCCTGACTTCTTCCTCCATCCGGTTCCCCCTCTTTTCTGATACGATTTCCTATCGTTTATTTAGACATCACATTCTCTGCATTGTTCATCGATTGCCTGTATCGCAAGCTCCAGTGATTTCAGCCTGCGTTCGAGCAATGTACGCTGGGGGCTGCCGGTCTTGGAATTAGCATATGCCTTTTCAATGGACGGCATCAGACCGCGGAGCACAGTGCGGGCATCTGACAATACCCCTTGCCCGTAATGATGGGATTGTCGGTTCCAGACGTTCTCCAACAGGGCCAGCCCGATCCTCATCGCATGGAGCCGCTTCTCGATCAGAGTCGTATTGGCTCCTTTTTCCTTCATCTGCGCCAACCCCTTTTCCATCTTGCGGATGGTTGATTGGAAAGACTGGATGGACTCTGTTTTGATGGTTTCCGTAACGCTATTCAAACCGGCACCCCCTTTTCTCTAGTAATCTATTCCAATTATCACACAACCACAAATCCAGTTGAAGACGGACCAATAAAAAAACGAACCCCATTGCTGGGGCTCGCATCAGATGACAATGTCCAAAAGATCTTCTAGCCTACTGATTTCATACGTAGGAACGATCGGTGTTTGGTTTTCCTTGTTGGCCGGATTAAACCAGCACGTGTCCACCCCGGCGTTCAGTCCGCCCTGAATATCAGAAGTCAGAGAGTCGCCGACCATCAGGACAGAAGAACGGTCCGTGATATGCAGCTGCTCAAACGCATAATCAAAGATTTCTTTTTGCGGCTTTCTAAATCCCGTGGCTTCCGAGATGATGATCTGCTCAAACGAATCTTTAAATGGAGAACGCCCGATTCTGGAGGTCTGCACATTCTTGAACCCGTTTGTGATGATGGCCAGGCGTTTGTGGGATAGGGCTTCGATGACCTTCTCGGCTCCCGGGACCAGATGCATCTGTTCTCCAAGGAAACCTAAGTAATCCTGATTAAAAACGACTGCATCCATATCCAGCTCATGCTCCAGAAATAATCTCCTGAACCGTTCTGAACCCAGTTCCCCCAGGCCCAGTTTCCCGTTTTCCAGATCGCGCCACAGGACTTCGCTAATGGTCCGGTAGCTTTTCCTGTATCGCTCAAGTCCATCCGGCAGCTCATATTTCCCGAACACACTGCCGAATGCCGCTTGCTCTGATTTGTCGAAGTCCATCAGCGTGTCATCCACGTCGAACAAAATCACATCGTACTGTTTCACAAAAGTTTCTCTCCCTTCAAATACGGACGGTCAAAATGAAAGAGCCTTCTCATTCAGAAAAGGCTCTTTCCTGCTTATCCAATCAGGCTTCCGGATCAAACCGGTCCAGCAGCGCACGTGCTTCGTCGGTGGACTTTGTCTGCATCAGCAGATTCCTCAGCTCGCCCGCTCCGCGGAACCCTTTGACGTAGATCTTGAAAAAGCGGTGAAGCGCGGTGATGGAACGCGGCACTTCCTCGATGTATTGATCGTGAAGGTCAAGGTGCAACCTCAGAAGATCAAGGTTTTCCGTAGTGCTGTGTTCCTTCGGCTCTTTCTCGAAGGCAAACGGATTCTTGAAAATCCCGCGTCCGATCATGACGCCGTCCACTCCGTATTTCTCCACGAGCTCAAGGCCCTTCTGGCGGTCAGGGATGTCCCCGTTGATCGTCAGCAACGTATCCGGTGCCACACGGTCACGCAGTTCCTTGATTTCCGGGATCAGTTCCCAGTGCGCATCGGCCTGGCTCATTTCCTTTCTCGTCCGCAGATGGATCGAAAGGTTCGCAATATCCTGCTCCAGGATATGAGTCAGCCATTCCTGCCACTCATCGACCTCATTAAAGCCAAGACGGGTCTTCACGCTGACAGGCAGTCCGCCCGCTTTAGCCGCCTGGATCAGCTCCGCTGCAGTATCCGGTCGCAGAATCAGTCCGCTGCCCTTCCCTCTCGTGGCAACATTCGGCACCGGGCAGCCCATATTGATATCAAGACCGCTGAATCCCATTTCCGCCATACCGATGCTCATCTGGCGGAAATACTCGGGCTTGTCCCCCCAGATATGCGCCACCATCGGCTGCTCGTCTTCAGTGAAAAGCAATCGGCCGCGAACACTGCTGATCCCCTCCGGATGGCAATAGCTGTCCGAGTTCGTGAACTCGGTGAAAAACACATCCGGCCTGCCGGCTTCAGCGACGACATGTCGGAACACTACATCCGTCACATCTTCCATCGGGGCAAGCACAAAAAACGGCCGCGGCAAATTGCGCCAAAAATTCTCTTTCATTTCTTACTCCAGTCCTCTCATTGCGGATACAATCCAATCAATTATTGTTGAATCGTATCAATTAACTAAGTGAATTTCCAGCCGTGTGACCGGATTAATCGCCATTTTAAAGTTGGCTTTTTTGTTTAATCGTCCAGTGGCTGTTCACTTCTACACCGGCGTCTTTCAGAAGATTGTACAAAGGACATCTTTTTTCGACCGCCTCTTTAAGACGTTCCAAAGCATCCTCATCTTCCCCTGTCTCGACTACCATATTCAGCTGAACAGACTGAAAATAAGTCTGGACGCCTTCTACGCCACGGAAACCGCGCGGATCCAAGGTTCCGGAAGCATCATACTCAAGTCCTTCGTAGTTGAAATTCTGTTCCTTGGCTACATAGGCAACCATGATGGACGTGCAGGCCGAAAGCGCGCCCAGGAAGTACTCAAGCGGATTTGGTCCCGTGTTCGTGCCGCCAAGACGCTCCGGTTCGTCAACAGAAAAAGCCGGAAGATCCCTCACATTGACCGTATTCTCCAAGCCCTTTTCCGCCTTGCCGTTTACGCGCAGTACCGCCATCTGATGTTGTGTCATGCTGATGCTCCTCATTATTTATTGATTCATATAGTGTAGCATGATTTTTCTTGGTCCGGAATTTCTTAGATTGGCGCTTCCGTACTCCACACAGCGCGCATTTGGGACAAGTTTGCCTTGGTGCCATTAGTGGAATCCTGTTACAAGTATGCCTGTACCTTTAGGGAGGTTATTATTGATGACAAAAACAGAGCGGACCGTTGCTGAGCTGATGCTTGAACAATTGTCCATGTACGGTGTTAAGCGCATTTATGGGGTCGTGGGCGATGCCACGATCGGGTTCATCGACGCACTGGCCAAACAGGATCAGATCCAGTTCATTACAACCAAACATGAGTCGACGGCGGCATTCATGGCATCCGCCGAAGCGAAGCTGACTGGAGGGCTCGGCGTCTGTACGGCGACGATGGGTCCTGGTGCGACGAACCTGCTGAATGGCCTCGGCGATGCCCATGCAGATCGCGCCCCTGTCCTTGCGCTCACCGGACAGGCTCCTACTGACAAATTCGGAACAGCGACTCCGCAGTTCATCAATCAGCAGGATCTGGTAAAGCCTTTTGCTGCCTATTCCGCGAACCTGGCGAGCCCTGATGCCGCGGTTGATCTCCTCGAAAAAGCGGTAGGCACCGCGCTCAGGCAACGGGACGTCACCCATCTGTCCGTGCCGAAGGATCTGTTCATGGAAAAGACGACAGAAACACCGCGCCCACTCGCTGAAGTTCTCGAAGGCACCGCCGTCTTTACAAAGGAAAGCCTGGAAAAAGCGGCAGACATCATGAAATCGTCTAAACGGCCAATGATCCTCGCCGGATCTGGAGCGGCCGGTTCTGCAGAAGACCTCCAGAAACTGGCCCACTTATGGGGCGCTGGCATCCTGGTGAGCCTTGGCGGTAAAGGCTTAATTGAAGAATCCGCTCCGCTGATGCTGCAAGGCATTGGTGAAGGCGGCAACCCGCATGCGTCAGAGTTATTCAAGCAGGCGGATGTGGTCCTTCTTGCAGGAACCACCTGGTGGCCGGAGGGTCACGTCCCGACAGACGCGCGGGTGATCCAGATTGACCGCTACTTTAACCAAATCGAAAAGAACATCCCCGTCGAGCTTGGGATCGCCGGTACGACAGAAGAGGTGCTTCCTTTATTAAACGAACATCTTGAAGGCTTCTCCCGTTCTGACGACTGGGTGGCGCGTTGCCAGGATGTCAAAGAAAAATGGGCCCGTGACAATGAAAATGAGGGTAATTCCGAAGGGTATCCCGTCCACCCTTCCCGGATCATCCGCGCGCTTGATCGGACCGTCGCTCCAGACGCCATCCTCGCGCTGGATACAGGAGACAATACCGTATGGACGAACCGCAACTTCCGGCAGACCAACCAGACAACTGTATTCTCCGGCTACTGGCGGACCATGGGCTTCGGCCTCCCCGCCGCCATGACTGCCAAACTGATCCATCCGGACAAACAGGTCGTCGCGATTGTCGGAGACGGTGGACTGCAGATGGTGCTAGCGGATCTTCTCACAGCCACCCGCTACCGACTCGATATCACAGTCGTCGTACTAAACAACGAATCCCTGCAGATGGAAAAAGACAAAATCGATGTCATGGGGACAAAAGTCATCGGGACCGATCTCACCAACCCCGACTTCGTCAAACTCGCAGAAGCTTGTGGTTGGAAAGCATTTCGGCCTGAGTCGGTTGATCGGCTTGAATCGGTGTTGGAGGATGCATTTCATTTGGGTGGTCCGGCGCTTGTGGATATCAAAACAGCACAAGTTTTTTTCCCTGAGACGGAATAACGAAAAACAGCTTCCAAGCCCGTTTTTGGTTTGGAAGCTGTTTGCGTTGTTCAAATTCACATAGCTACGGCTTGGAACTTCTTGGTCAAATATTCCGCGATGTGTATATAACCAGTGTAGTCAATGAGTGCATCGAATAAAGCCTAAGACTCTTTCACCTTTACTGCACTAGATTTCCCCACACTAAACATTCCTTTTTTAAACTCCAAGGTAAACTACATGGCCCGCATAGATATAACAGCTTCATTGCGAACCCTAGGATCTTTATCATTGAGTGCATTTTCCAAAACTGTAATTGAGTTGTCTTTATTTGCCCAAGGACTAGAAGAGAGTTCTCTTACTAATTTCTTTCTCACCTCGAAAGAATTACTATTAATTAATAAAAGAATTTCAGAGGAATAAGTTACTAATATTGAAGAGTCTATAGCGAATAATGCCTCCAATAAAATTGGTGATTCTTCTTCTGAACATATATCTTTTACTAATCCTTTAATATCCCTAGGATTATTGGAGAGGTAAATTGAAAGAACTTCTAACCCCGCTTCTTTTACATCTTGTCTCGGATGTTGAGAGAAGTACTTCCTTTCCTCAAAAGTTAATAAAATTGATTCTCTTAATAACCTAATTAAATCTGGCAATGGGCTTTCTGGAACTACTTTGCATTCGGGACAATGAGAACCAATAACGTTTATGTTATCCTTTTCACATTTCACTCCATTATCGTTCCAAAATGATATAGATTTCTTTATTTCTTCCTCATTACATTTTCTATTTAAGTTAATCATTGCTATTGCCGCACTTTTAACAATTACCGGTTCATTATTTTTAATTCCATTAATTAATGCTTTATCAATTTCAACTTCATAATTTTGTATTTTTAAACTAGAAAGTGTATTAAATAAATATTGAATGCCATTTGATTTCTCTCCATTCAACCTTTCAAGAACTAATTCAATACAATCACCCTCAAAGGCATGTTTAAGTAACATTGAGAAATAAAATAAGCTTTCTCCCTTTGCCTCCCTTAATACATTTTTAATAGGTTCAATAAGATCTTCTTTTCCAAAACAATTCACCAGTAATAGTACTGCATTGCTAGCAATTGTTTGCGATGGATAACTTAACCCTTCTATTAACAGATCCCTATTTAATTGATTGTCACCTTTGTCCCAGTTTGGTTCTAAGCCAATGACATCTGGAATCATAGATAAAATAATACTTTCACTGTCGTGCTCTTGTAGGATCCACTGAATTTCATCATATATTCTATCTTTATCAGTTCCATGCACAAGCATCATTCCCTTGATAACTTCATCAACAACATTTAATTGCAGGTCATCAATCAAAGGATGTAAATCATATATAGGGCTATCTCCCAACCCCATGCAATGATATAGCTTGCCCAATTCTGACACAGAATCCCCTACTTTAAAAGAACTCTCTTTTCTACTTGATATATTCCTAAGAATAGATTTAAGTAATGCCTTCTCACCCTCAACCATTTTCAATGAAGTGCTTTTAAAATCAAACCGACTTAAATTTAAGTCTTCATTAAGAATATTTAATAAATCTTTTTTTCCAAGTTCATTGAATTTCTTTGATATATTTAAATGAAATCTAGCATTAAAACCAACTTCCTTAAGGTCTTTTAATACTTTTATTAGGTGAGAATCATCTACCGAATCGTCTTGCAATAATTTCTCCATTGCTAATTCAATCGTTTTATTCCATTCTAACCACTCTTCCTTCATCTTCAGTTTATTAAAATCCTCAAATGCGGAACTATCCGGAGATAATGTAATTAAGTTATTAATTTTATTTACATCAACTAACAATTTGTTTGTCAATATAGCGAGTTTATAGGCAACTAGCTTAGTCCAGGATTGATTATGTTGTAATAATGGTTCCACTAAACTAAAAGTCCAATCTGGTTCTTGTTGTGCAATTCCTTCCAAAGCTTTACCAGCCTCAAAACAAAGAATAGGCACGCTAGAGCAGAGAGTATCTATAGCTTTACTAACAACTATTCTATTTAAATCGGGGAGCGGATGAGATTCAGCTAAAATTGCACCCAAGAATGCTACATCATTATGGATATCGTGTTCCTCTTGAAAATTGCATATCAAATATTCTACAAAGAGTCGTGCACTTCCAACACCTGCTGCCAATAGAAGTGGTTCACGCCACATTGGAGAATGTTTATTCTCCCTGAAAATTTCTATTTGTTGTTGGGATGACAAGCCAGCGATATATCTACCAGCTGCGTACTCACCTAAACTTAAATGTATAAATGTGTAACCACTTTCATAGCCAGCGTTCAGCTCCTCCAACAACCCGACTTCCTTCAGAAAATCTAAACAGTCTGAGGCTACTTGTCTTGCTTTTAAAGGTTTTTCCCCTAGCTCAACTTCTATAAAAGAAGCTAATTGTTCGGTAATATCTTGCTTAGATCTACCACCAATACCATTAGAAGCATTTTGTAAAATCCACCCAATTAATTCTATAGAACGAAACACTGTTTGTTCATTCAGGTTTTTTCCATCAACTCTATCTGATTGTTTTATCCATACCTCAAGAATTTTGTTATACAACTCAGCACGATATCTTCCATAGGTTTGTCCAGAATTGTGTAATAGAATCAAAAAATTCAATAGAAGCGGACTTCTTGCTGCTACTTTCGCCATTTTATTATTTTCTAATTGTGTTTTAAAACTGCTATTCATCTCTTTTGCTTTATGTTCGTGATCATTTAATAAACCCAGTAGTTTTAGAGAGTAGGTACTTATTTCAGTTTCATCCAACGGTAATATTTCAACATGATTAAATGAATTGAAGTGGGCAGGATTGTAACCAATTGGACGAGTTGTAACTACAACTCTACTATCGTCTCTGCCCAACGACCATTCATACAATGATTCACTTACTCTTCTTCGGAGTAATCCGCATTCATCCAATCCATCGGCAATAAGAATGTTTGAATAATTTAATTCTGTTTGCAATAATTCTTTATCTCCGGCATACCCATCAAGTGCAACAGACCATAATGCATTTTCAAAAGATTTCCCCTGCTCCATTTCCTTGGCTACATGAGGAAGGCGGACATATAATACCTTTTCTCCTTTTGTTGACAATCTATTAACTGCTCTTCGAGCTAATGTGCTTTTTCCCGAGCCAGGTCCACCTATTAGAATAATTCTTGTACCCAACTCCATGATTTCTTGAGCATTTTTTCGTTTATACCTATGACTAAGCCTTTCCCATTCATGATATTTTGCAATTTCCTTTTCTAACGAATCAACCTTTCTTTCATTCGATTCCTCTAATACATGTAAACTTGCCCAAGCATGCTCAATAGATAAAGGAACATTTGCACCCGGAACAATAAAATTTTGTGTTCGGAGTTTAATCCATCGTATATACTGACTTACTTCTTCCTGGCCATTTTTAGCTTTCCTTTTAACAATATTTTTTTTTTGTTCTGTAAAGAAAGCTCTCACTTTTATATATACGGTATTATTTTGATCTACTTTACAAATACTAATGTGCCCCTCGGGAACTGCATATGAATTTGTAATGTAGGGTGCACGTGCAGAAGGAACTGCTACAGTCTTATCAGATTGGCCATATAAGTTTAGTTCCTTAAGGTGTGCCAATTCTTTTTGTCTATATCGATTCCATTTATCCGCATTCTCAGAAAGATCCTTACTAAAAACTTTTAATGATCGTACTTGTATAGAGACTACACTTTCTCCAAGTATTGGTGGCATAAATATATAGGGAATCGTAGCAGCAGAAGCAATAGAAGATCCTAAAAAGGGGACTGCCAAATAAACTATTCCTCTGACACTCTGAATAAAAGTTTGGTTTCTATGTTCAACTTGCTCTGCAAGTAGACTCTGAACAATAATCCCCCCCATACTATGGGAGATAAAATAAATACTGGTATAATCTTCAATCCTAGCCTTTATTTCTGTAAATAGGAGATTTGATATATCTTTGAATTCATGTCTATTTAATATAAATCCTGTGTCATATCCAAATGTAAAAACGTCATACCCGTCAAAAGCACTATCTTCTAGAAGCATAAGGGGCATAGATTTATGACCCTTTTTTGTCCATGTGTTAAAAGGATGTCCCTGTAGTCCATGCACAAATATAATAGCTGCATTATTCCCCTCTTGCCGAACTTCGAATAACCCTTTCCGTTCTTGGCGACCTTTTTTTTGTTTCGATAATCTATTCAAGTATCTCACCGTCTTTACCAATTCTAATGTTTTTTTGCATTATAAAGGAATTTCCATATTTTAAGACTTAGACAAAAATCTTATCTTAACTGCCCATCTCTTAATTCACATCAATTCTATTTTTCTGGGCGAGGTAATTATATACATGGAAATTTTGCGCTTTTCAATAAGTGAAATTCATCCATGTTACCGCTTCGACAAGACTCGATTGCACACGGCTGTAATTCCTTTGTATTGTAGCCACCGCTCTCCAGGATGCGGAGGTCACGGGCGAGTGTGGTCGGGATGGCAACTGACGTAAATGAGTCGCTTAGGGCGGTATTCGAGGATGGTCCGGAGCAAGTGCTTTTCGCAGCCTTCTTTTTGAGCTCGGCGTCTTCGATGGCCAAGGGACGGTAATCGACGCTGAATACTTCCATCGCTTTCTTAGCGAGGAAGAGAGAAATCGTGCCGATACCGCAGTATGCGTCGATGACGGTTTCGCTCCAGCTGAGGTTAGCGTTGTCAAGTGACTGCGTATACAGGACCTCCATCTGCTCAGGGTTGATCTGATAGTCGAGGAGAAATTTCAAATATCAGGCTTTCATTCTTTAATAAATCTAATCGCTTCTTTTGCAACTTTTATTGTTCTTTCCGGATTAACAGCTATTGAAATTCCGAGTACACCAACTGAAGCTACTACAACTGCTGAACCAGCAAAAAAACGATTTTGTTTTTTTTGTTCTTCATTAAGTTGTTTAGTATATTCGCGTTGCTCTCGTTTTTCCTCACGTTCCCGGTTCAAAATTTCCTCAGTTTGTTTAAACAGATCTGCTCGCTCTTGTTCGGTCAATGCTGCCTTGCTTCTCTCTATCAAAAATTCTAACTGTTGATTTAATGATTTTATATACTCAGTCGTGGACTGTTGATCAGCATGAATAATACTTTCAGTAGCTTTTTGATCACCTTTTACTATCTCTGTAAAAGCAACAAAAAATTCAGGCAATCTTTCATTATACCCTGTGAAATATGCCTTCAAAGTATCAGTGTCTAATCTTTCACTATTTAACATTCCCTTTATAAAAGTTTTCTCTTTTGAAATACTATTTTTAGGTTCTTCAAAAGCATTCACTATATTTTCATTATTATTTTCCATTTTATCTGCCTCCTACTTTTCTGTTTATTAAATTATTTGAGCCCGAAAAGCACGGCAAACTTCTTTTCTGTGCTGTAACAGCTACAGAAAATCAACATTAAATGTCCTTCATAAACTTGACGGCGATAATCTTATATACCTTAATTCAAAGCACAATAAATACTCCGGTTATCACAGATGAGTAGTTGTTATGGCATTTCAAATATACTCATGTTAATTATGCTACATTTTGGCTATCATTGGAACCATTTTCGCAATACTTAGACTCCTTAAGTCTATCTTAACTTCTATCCGGAGAAAAAAACGAACTCCAAACCGGAGTTCGCCATAGTTTTATTGATCTAATTCCAGCCAAGTCACTGCTTCCACATGACTCGATTGAGGGAACATATCAACCGGTTGTACTTCCTTCGTTTTGTAACCGCCGTCTTCGAGGATGCGGAGATCACGGGCCTGCGTCGCCGGGTTGCAGCTGACGTAGACGAGGCGCTTCGGACGGTACTCGAGGATTGTGCGAAGCAGGTGCTCGTCGCAGCCTTTCCTTGGCGGGTCGACGACGAGTACGTCGAATCTCTTGCCTTCCTTGTACCAGCGCGGGATGACGTCTTCTGCCGCTCCGGCTTCAAAATGAGTATTCGTGAAGCCGTTCACCTCGGCGTTGCGCTTGGCGTCTTCAATCGCCTGAGGGACGATTTCGACGCCGTACACTTCCTTCGCCTGCTTCGCGAGGAACAGGGAGATCGTTCCGATCCCGCAGTAGGCGTCGATGACGGTTTCGTTCCCGCTAAGGGCGGCGTATTCGAGTGCCTGCGAGTATAGGACTTCCGTCTGGTCGGGGTTGATCTGGTAGAACGAGCGGGCGGAGATTTCGAATGTCACGCCGCCGATCTTGTCGGTGATGACGGGCGGTCCGTAGAGCGGAATCGTCTCATCACCCATGATGACGTTCGTTTTCCGGTCATTGACGTTCTGGACGATCGATGTCACATCCGGTACGACGCTGCGGATCAGTTCGACGACCTCGTCCTTCTTCTTGAACTTTCGGTTTCGGGTGACGAGGACGACCATCGTCTCGCCGGTCGCCTTCCCTTTCCGGATGACGACATGGCGAAGGAAGCCTTTGTCCTTTTGTTCGTCGTACGCCTTGATGCCGAGCTCGTGCAGGCTGTGCTTGATCGTGCGCATGACGACGTCGGCCTCTGTCGACTGGATCAGGCACGTTTCGGTGTCCATGATCGTGTGGGTGCCTCGGCGGAAAAAGCCGGCAACAACTTTTCCGTCCCGCTCCGCAAACGGGATTTGGGACTTGTTTCGGTAGCGCCACGGGTGCTCCATACCTTTCACCGGATGGACAGGAACGTCCGGAAGCTTCGCAATCCGGTCCATGACGTCGCGGACCATCTTGCGCTTGCGCTCCAGCTGACCCTCATAGGAAAGGTGTTGGATTTGGCAGCCGCCGCATTCCGGGAATACCGGGCACGGCGGCTCGACGCGGTTTTCCGACGGCTCGACGATGTTGAGGAGCTTTGCGAACCCATATTTCTTGAGCGTTTTGGTGACCTTGAATTCGACGGTTTCGCCTGGAAGCGCCCCGGGAATGAAAAGCGGATAGCCGTCGATCTTCGCCACGCCTGAGCCGTCATGGGTCAGGTCGGTGATTTCGCCGATCAGCCGGTCGTTTTGTTGGACTGCGTAAGCCATAAATTATTTTCCTCCGATTCAGTGCAGTTGGGTTTATTTTATCAGAGTGCGGCCTGTTTGATTAGAGTAAACTTGTGAGTGGTGTGAATGTCTCGATACTTGCACCGAATGTCTCGATAATACATGTGAATGTCTCGATACTCCCCTCGAATGTCTCAATACCGCACACGAATGTCCCGATACTTCCTCTCCACCACGAAAGCCGCCCCATACCACGGGACGGCTTCTTTCTATTACTTCTTCTTTTCCTTCGGTGGCCTTGTCGCCGCTCCGTCCATCGGGGCGACGATGAAGGCGAGGATGATCGCGCCGATCAGCACGATGAATGGTGCGTAGAACATGAGGAATTCATCCATTACGTTTGCCTCCTTCGCCCTTTAGGCGTGTTCGTCTTTTTTGCGCCCTTTCACGTAGTCCTTGTTGAACAGGAACAGGCGCAGGAGCAGGTACAGCGACGGGATGAGCAGCCCGAGCCCGAGGATGAAGGCGATGATGAGTGCGGTCGCCATTGCCGGGTTCGTGAAGCTGTCGTGGATCGTCAGGTGTGGATACAGCAGGTACGGGTAGTGCGCGATGCCGTATCCGTAGAAGGCGAGCGCGAACTGGCCGATCAGGAGCCAGACCGCGAGGCCGTAGTTGTGCCGTTTCCAGAGCAGGTAAACCGTGCCGATAAAGAGCGCGCCGGACAGCGCGAACATCCACCAGAGGCCGAGCAGCTGATTGTAGTGTTCGGCGTTGTGGCTCCGGAGCTCCCAGACGATGCCGCCTGCCGTGATGATCGTCGGCAGCGACCAGATGAGCGCGTACTTCCTGAGGAGTTCCGTCGCATCGCGGTCACCCGCCTTGTCGGCGTACCAGGTGAGAAACACCGCCGAGATGTAGAGCGTCGCTGCAATCGACAGGAAGACGATCGACCAGGTGAGCGGACTCGTGAACAGAGCGCCGTAGTCGAGGACCGGCTGGCCGTCGACCATGTCGATGAATCCACCCTCGGAGATCGTCAGGACGATCGAGAGAGAAGCCGGAAGCAAAATGCCAGCAAGGCCGTACATAAACGAGTAACCTTTATGACCACTTGCGCCGTACGTTTCAAACGCGTAATACGATCCGCGTATCGCCAGTAGGATCAGCGCGATACTAAGCGGTACAAGCATCGTCGTGCCGTAGTAGAACGCCGTCGACGGGAAGAATCCGACCATCCCGACAAAGAAGAACACGAGGAAGACGTTCGTCACTTCCCACACCGGGGACAGGTAGCGCTGGATGACGTTTGTCAGGATGTGCTCCTTCCCCGTCAGCAGGCTGTAGGCATTGAAGAATCCTGCGCCGAAGTCGATGGCACCGACGATGATGTAGCCGAACAGGAAGGTCATGAGGACCGTGATGCCGAGCACTTCAAGGCTCATCGGTGATCACCGCCCTTTCTTGTTCCTTCACGGACTTCCGCCTCGCGGTCGGCGATTTCGCGTTCGACCGGGTTTTTGCGGAACATCCGCCTAAGCACGACGACGCTGCCGACGCCGAGAATCAGATAGAGTGTTGCGAACAGGTATAGCATCGTGTCGACATGGCCGCTCGTCGTGGCAGCCTCCGGCACTTTCATAATGTCACGCAGAATCCACGGTTGGCGCCCGACTTCCGCATACCACCAGCCGGCTTCGATTGCGATGACTGTCAGTGGTCCTCCCGCGACGATCAGCCAGCGGTACCAGCGTGAGTGGATAAACCGCCATCTCATGTGCCTGCCGAGCCAGTACAGGCCGGAAACCATGATCATGAGCACGCCGATCGTCACCATCGTGTCGAACAGATAGTGGATATAGAGCGGCGGGATCTCGTCTTCCGGGAAGTCGTTCAGCCCAATCACTTCTGCCGTCGGGTCCGAGTGTGCAAGGATGCTGAGCGCGTACGGGATCGTGATGGCGTATTTGACTTCTTGGCCGTCGAGCACGCCGTACAGCATGAGCGGCGCCTCGCCTTCGGTTTCAAAATGCCATTCGGCGGCAGCCAGCTTTTCAGGCTGGTATTCGGCGAGGTATTTCCCCGAGAAGTCGCCGATGACGGCAGCGCCAATCGAGAAGATCAGGCCGAGTTTCATCGTGAGGAACAGCGCCTTTTTGTGGTACACGTGATCCGAGCCCTTGAGCAGCCGGAATGCGGCGATTGCAGCAAGGATAAATGCAGATGTCATATAGGCCGTGATGACCACATGTGCCACTTTTGTCGGCATCGCGGGGTTGAACATCGCGACGAGTGGCTGGATGTTGACGAGTTCGCCGTCCACAATGTCGAAGCCCTGCGGCGCGTTCATGAACGCGTTGACCATTGTAATGAATACTGCCGAGAACGACGCCCCAATTGCGACCGGGACGAGCAGCAGCAAGTGCTTTTTCTGGTTATCGAACCGGTCCCATGTGTAGAGGTAGATCCCCAGGAAGATCGCTTCAAAGAAGAACGCGAACGTTTCCATGAACAGCGGGAGTGCGATGACCTGTCCCGCCAGTTCCATGAAGTTCGGCCAGAGCAGCGACAGCTGCATGCCGATGGCGGTCCCGGTCACGACCCCAACGGCAACCGTGATGACAAATCCCCGTGCCCAACGGCGTGCGAGGAGAATATAGTGTTCGTCATTTTTCCTGATGCCCACCCACTGGGCGATCATGATCATAAGCGGTACACCGACGCCGATTGTGGCGTAGATGATGTGGAAGCTCAGGGTCAGCTCTGTGAGCACCCTCGAAAAAAACACCGACTCTTCATTTCCCATCCTGTTTCCCCCCTCGTTTCAAATGCACTGAATTAGGGTATGTACACATAGTCATCCCCCAAAGATTCTGCCCGCAATTGACAGCAGCATAATGGCTGCCACGGCGAATGCGAGCCACATGAGCCAGCGTTCCTGTTTCTTGTACACGGGGCATCCCTCTCTTTCTTCATCCAGTATACCCTTGGTTTATGAGGGAATAACGCTATGAATGAGACAGTTTTTCGAGCTTGTTATGAACATTCAGTTAAGGTCAAGTGACAGAATGGTGACACTTAGTGTTGCGAAATTTCTAAGAATTAGGTACAATGTATGAACTACTTACAGGAGGTGCCGGCCGTTATGATGGTTGAACTCAGAAAGAAAGTATTGGCTTATATTACTCGCGGAGACGGGCCGGACCAGCAGTTGCTCGTTTACACGATGAAGGACAATCCCGAGTCGGGTATGCAAGTGCCGGGCGGAACGATCGATCGCGGCGAACTCTTGATGGATGCGCTTTATCGCGAAATCGAAGAAGAGACAGGTATCCAGAAGGATGACCTGGTCCTCATCGGCAAGCTCGCGAAAAACACGTACTTCCCCCGTCATCGCGACCGGAAATACGAGCGCACGATCTTCCAGCTGGAATACAAGGGAGACGGCCCCGACGAATGGGAACACACCGTCACCGGCGAGGGCAAGGACCAGGGACTTACGCTCCATATCCGCTGGGCTGCCGTCAACGATATCCCCGATCTCGCGGAAAAACAGGACATGGCGATTGACGCCCTATAAAAGAAACGAAAAGATCCGGCCGGGTGCCGGATCTTTTTTGTTGTGTGGATGGAACTACCCAAACAAATAACCCCCGCCGAAGCGGGGGTTCATCCAATCACACTCTGTCCTGTTCTTTGATCTCATTGATCGGGACGAACATTTCAATGTGGCGGTGGAGGTTTTCAAAACGGGCTGGCAGCATGCCGCCGAACTCGCCGTCGAGGTTCAGCTGGACTTTCTCATCCGATGTGACTTCGATCTTCGTCGGCTTGGCATGGATGACAAGCGGGTCGCTTAAGTGCTCGCCGCGGAGCGCCAGGCTGACAACACGGATAAATTCGTATAGATTGCACTTTTTTAGAATGAACATGCTGAACCGGCCGTCGTTGATGCTGGCATCGGGCGACAGCTTCTCAAATCCGCCGACGGAGTTGGTGAGACCGACGAGGAAGAGCATGGCCTCATCGTCGAACACTTCTCCGTCGTATTCGATCCGGACGCGTGAAGCTTTGATGGAAGGCAGCATTTCGATGCCCTTCAGGTAATAGGCAAGCTGTCCGAGAACGGTCTTCAGCTTGCTCGGCACTTCGTAGGTCAGCTCGGTGATCTTGCCGCCCCCTGCGATATTGATGAAGTGGCGGTCATTGACGATGCCGACGTCGACAGGGATCGTATCGCCGGCGATGATGATATCCAGCGCGTCATCGATGTCTCGCGGGATATGGACGGCGCGGGCAAAATCATTTGTCGTTCCCATTGGGATCAGACCGATTTTCGGACGCTTCTCGTAGCCGCTCACCCCGGCCACGACTTCGTTCAGGGTGCCGTCGCCGCCGACAGCGATGATGATGTCAAAGCCGCGTTCGACCGCTGTTTTGGCCGCCTCAGTAGCGTCGCCTTCACACGTCGTGGCGTGGCAGGATGTCTCATAGCCTGCCTCCTCCAGCCGGACGAGCACTTCCGGAAGGTGTTTCCGGAAGACTTCGCGGCCGGATGTCGGATTGTAGATGATTCTTGCACGTTTGGTCATGGTTGTCCTCTCGCTTCTTGGGTTCTTATATAGGATATGACGGCGGGTTCCGTCAAATGTTGCGTTGGTCACCAAAAAGAAGCCGGCAACAGCCGACTCCCCTTTCTTTCATCCATCATATGCCTGTCCGGCTGAACGTGCAAGCCGGACGTTCAGTCCTGTTTCTGGAGGGCGCCCATGAACGTACGGCGGATATCTTCGTACACCCAAAGCCAATAATCAGCGTTGGAAGTATACTCGACGTAGAGATTCTTAAACAGTTCCTTCTGCTTTTCCTCGAAGTCAGGAGCATCCTTCGGCGGGAGTGACTCACGCTGCTCCATCACGTATTCCTGCACCTGGGGCGCGCGCGGGCCCCACTTGGCAAGGACATCCCCGTCCTTATCCAGAAGAAGGTAAACCGGAATCGAGCGGCCGCCGTTTGTGAGCCATCGGTCGATCAGTTCTGTGTCCGCGTCGCGGTAAGCGATGCGGGCCTCGATGTCAGCCGCCTCGACGATGTGACGGAGAATCGGGTTGTTCATCATCGCATCCCCGCACCAGTCTTCGGTGATGACCAGAATATGCGGCTGCTTTTCCTTGAGGAGACTGATGAACTCGTCATCCTGCGGCAATTTGAATCCTTCGTATACTTTTTCGCTGTTTTCCTTGTGGGTCGTCATGCCCTCCATATAGTCGGTGAGCGTTTTGCCTTCTTCAAAGTACTGCTGTTCGGTTTTCATCTGAGATCCCCTCCTGAATCCAGTTTACTGAATTTCAGTCAAAGGAACCATCATTCCGTTTTATTTCTGAATCACTGCTGAATGACGCCACAGGCAATCCGCTCACCCGCATCCCCGGATGGCTGCGAAGAGTAATCATCTTCCCCTGCGTGGATCACAAGCGATGTGCCTTCTTCAGTGAACAGTGTGTTGTCGGCATCTTGCTGCAGAGAGATCTGGTCCGTATCAAACTCTACATTTGCCGTGCCGTCTTCATCAACTTCTATATTCTCGAAGTCACCGGCATGCGGGCCGGTTTCGCTGTCCTTGCCGTGCTCAGTGTCGCCGGGATTATAATGTCCGCCCGCTGACTCAAAGTCCGGTGCTTCACAGCTTCCCTTTTCATGCACATGGAACGCGTGCGTCCCGGCCGGGAGATTCTCGACTGCGAGTTCCACATGGACGGTTCCTTCGTCCACTTCACTGAGGGTTGCCTGGCCCACCGGCTCCCCTTCCACATCTTCCAACTCGACGATAACATCATCTGCCGGATTGTAACCTGTATCTTCCTGGACGGTTTCAGTATTTTCGGTGTCCTCGGTACCCGTGTCCGTCTCTCCGTTGTCCGTCCCCTGGTCCTGTCCTCCGCAGCCGGCCAATACCGCCGCCAGCAATCCGCTCGCCATTCCCCCGTACCATAGCTTCTTCATGTGAACCTCTCCTTTCAAAGAATGCCTCTCCTTCTCTATTGACCAAGGCGGTAAGGTTAAACCGTGACGGAAGGGCTGTTTATGATCAAGAATTTCTCCCGGGACGCCTTCAGGACTAAGAGATTTGTCACGGTTGAAAAGCTCCTCTCGAGAGTGTTTGCTGGCGGCGGGTTTTCGCACCCAAAGTACACAATCAGGTCGTGAAAGTACAGTAAGCTCGCCGGAAAGTACACCAAGCCGGCGGGAAAGTACACCATCCTCTTCCGAAAGTACAGTAAGCACCCGTGAACGTGATAAAGACTAATAGATTTGACCCAATGAGCGTGAAAACATATGCTGTCCGTGAGTTTACACGTTGGTTGCCCGAGTCTGCACGTTTCACCCCCGAGATTGCACGTTCCGACCCCGAGTCTGTACATTCCGACCCCGAGTCTGTACATTCAGCCCCCGAGTCTGCACATTCACCCCATGCCGACCCCTATCCATAACAAAAAGACCGCCCCAAAAGGACGGTCTCCGGAATCAGCGTTTGCGGATTTCCTGGTTGATGAGCTTGTTGACGAGCGGCGGGTTGGCCTGGCCTTTCGTCGCTTTCATGACTTGGCCGACGAGGAAGCCGACGGCGCGGTCTTTCCCTTCCTTGAAGTCGTCGATCGACTGCTGGTTGTTGTCCAGCACTTCGGTGACGACTTTCAGGAGTTCGCCTTCGTCGGAGATCTGGACGAGGCCTTTTTCCTTAACGATTTTTTCAGCTTCGCCGCCGTTGTCGGCAAGCTCCTTGAACACTTTCTTAGCGATCTTCGAGGAGATCGTGCCTTCCTCGATGAGCTTGATCATGCCCGCGAGGTTGTTCGGCGTGAGGCCGGTGTCCGAGAGTTCCTTCTGGTTCGTGTTCATGTAGGCGGAAACTTCGCCCATGAGCCAGTTGGAAGCGAGCTTCGCGTCCGCTCCGGCCTGTACCGTCGCGTCGAAGAAGTCGGACATGTCCTTTGTGAGGGTCAGGACCATCGCGTCGTATGCCGGGAGGCCAAGTTCACTCACATAGCGCTCTTTCCGGGCATCCGGGAGTTCCGGAATTTCCGCGCGGATACGCTCCATCCATTCATCGTCGATGACGATATCGGTGAGGTCCGGTTCCGGGAAGTAACGGTAATCATCGGAGCCTTCCTTGACGCGCATGAGGATCGTCTTGCCGGTCGACTCGTCGAAGCGGCGGGTCTCCTGCTCGATGATGCCTCCGGAAAGAAGAACTTCCGCCTGGCGTTTTTGTTCGTGCTCGAGGCCCCTCTTGACGAAGTTGAACGAGTTCAGGTTCTTCAGCTCCGCCTTCGTGCCGAATTCTTCCTGGCCGTATGGGCGCAGCGAGATGTTGGCGTCGCAGCGGAGCGAGCCTTCTTCCATCTTCACGTCGGAAACGCCCGTGTACTGGATGATCGACTTGAGCTTCTCGAGATACGCGTAAGCCTCTTCCGGTGTGCGGATGTCCGGCTCGGAAACGATCTCGATCAGCGGCGTGCCCTGGCGGTTGTAGTCGACGAGGGAGTAGCCTTTGTCGGTGTGGTTCAGCTTGCCTGCATCTTCCTCGAGATGGAGGCGCGTGATGCCGATGCGCTTTTTCTTGCCTTCAACCTCGATCTCGATCCAGCCGTGTTCGCCGATCGGCTTGTCGAACTGGGAGATCTGGTAAGCTTTCGGGTTGTCCGGGTAGAAATAGTTTTTCCGGTCGAACTTCGTCTCCTGGTTGATCTGGCAGTTCAGGGCCAATGCGGCCTTCATGCCAAACTCAACGGCGCGCTTGTTGAGCACCGGGAGGACACCCGGGTAGCCGAGGTCGATGACGTGTGTGTTCATGTTCGGGCCCGCGCCGAAATGGTTCGGGGCCGGAGAGAAAATCTTCGAGTCTGTTTTTAGTTCAACGTGGACTTCAAGTCCGATGACGGTTTCAAAGTTCATTGTTCCAATCCCTCCCGAATTTCCGGCATCCGCTTGTGGAAGTCGGTCGCCTGCTCAAACGCGTGCGCGACGCGGTAGACGGTCGACTCGTCGAAGTGGCGGCCGATGATCTGGAGACCGAGCGGCAGGCCATTGTCGAATCCGCAAGGGACCGAGATCGCCGGGACGCCGGCCAGGTTGACCGGAATTGTCAGGATGTCGTTCGCGTACATCGTGAGCGGATCGTCGATCTGCTCGCCTAGCTTGAACGCAGCTGTCGGCGAAGTCGGGCCGATGACGACATCGTATTTCTCGAATGCGTTCGTGAAGTCATCGCGCACGAGCGTGCGGACTTTCTGCGCCTTTTTGTAGTACGCGTCGTAGAAGCCGGAGCTGAGGGCGAACGTGCCGAGCATGATCCGTGTCTTCACTTCGTCCCCGAAGCCTTCGGAGCGCGTCTTTTTGTAGATCTCTTCAAGGTTGGCAGCGTCTTCCGCGCGGTAGCCGTAGCGGATTCCGTCAAAGCGCGCGAGGTTCGAAGACGCTTCGGACGAACTGAGCAGGTAGTAGGCTGGAAGCGCGTACTTCGTGTAAGGAAGCGATACTTCCTCCACTTCGGCACCAAGCGATTCCAGAACCTTGATCGCGTCTTTGACGGCGTTGCGGGACGCTTCCCCGACGCCTTCGCCGAGGTATTCGGAAGCGATGCCGATCTTGAGTCCCTTGATGTCGCCTGTCAGAGCCGATGCGAAGTCCGGTACATCGATATCAAACGACGTGGAGTCATACGGGTCATGGCCGGAGATCGCCGACAGGAGGAACGCGTTGTCCTCGACCGTGCGTGTGATCGGGCCGATCTGGTCAAGCGACGAAGCGAATGCGACCAGGCCGTAGCGCGAAACGCGGCCGTAGGTCGGCTTCATGCCGACGACGCCGCAATATGCTGCCGGCTGGCGGATCGAGCCGCCCGTGTCGGAGCCGAGTGTGAACGGAACTTCCCCTGCTGCCACAGCAGCGGCGGAACCGCCGGACGAGCCGCCCGGGACGTAGTCGAGGTTCCAAGGGTTTGCCGTCTTTTTGTAGTACGAGTTTTCGGTCGATCCGCCCATGGCGAACTCGTCCATGTTGACTTTGCCGACTGTGATCAGGCCGGCATCGTCAAGCTTTTTCGCAGCCGTCGCGTGGTAGATCGGGTCGAATCCGCCGAGCATGCGGCTTGCGCATGTCGTCTCGAGGCCTTCGGTCACGATGTTGTCTTTCACGCCGACCGGCAGGCCGTGGAGCGGGCCGCGCTGGTCCGCAGGGGTGTTGTCGAGCTCAGCGGCGCGCGCCTTCGCCTGCTCTTCGTTGAGCGCAAGAAATGCCTTGACGTCGCCGTCGACCTTGCCGATGCGGCGGAACGCCTCATCCGTCAGTTCGGAGACGGACACTTCCTTGCTATGTAGGAGCTGCTGGAGCTCTTTAGCGGAATGATTAAATAGCGTCATCTTTCTGGTTTCCTCCTCTGTCCGTCAGCCCAGGATGGATGGCACTTTGACCATGCCATCTTCATGCTCGGGTACGTTTTTCAGCATCAGGTCGCGGTCGAGCCCTTTGGCCGGCTCGTCTTTCCGGAGCACGTTGACAAGCGGCACCGGGTGCGTCGTCGGTGCAACGCCCGATGTATCCACTTCGTTCAGCTGCTCGGCAAACTCGATGATCGATGCAAGTTTTTCTGTATAGTGTTCAGCTTCTTCTTCAGTAATGGCGAGGCGCGCAAGATTCGCGACGTGCTTCACCTGATCCTTCGTGATCGCTGCCATAAGTGTATCCTCCAATCGTGCAAATGTCCTTAGTCTATGCCTCCGCTATCATATCATGAAAGGCTGCATCAGTTGTGATAAATATGGGTGTACGGCTCCGCTTCCCCGCGCTCTTTTACGATGAGCGCTTCGGGCCCTTTCGTGGAGGTGATGCTCACCTCGATATGGATGTCCGGGAAATGGTCCACGAGCAATCCGGTCAGATATTGTGTGAATCCGATGATCTCCGCATTGCCGTAAAACTCGATCGGCACATCGATGTCCATTGAGACGATCTGCCCGTCTTTATAGAAACCGGTCCCGATCACGTTGACGAAGGATGAAAAGTACTTTTCGACATCCTGCTTGAAGTTCCTGAAGCTTGTGTCGACGTTGCGGTAGCGGTCTTCACTGGAGCTTGTCGGGAACAGGACAAACTCTTCATCGATCGGATTCCAGCCGGACAGTACGTCCTTGCCTTTTTCCGCGATGCCGACCGCAAAGTAGTTGCCCGGGACGATCGATGTTTTCGGGCTCTGCTTAAACAGGCCGACGACGACCGGCACTTCCTTCAGGCCTTCGATGCCGCGTATCCGCTTGACGATAGTCGCAGCTGCAGCTTTCCCGTTTTCTTCGACCTGCGCGGCCGGCAGCGTATCCCCGGTGATCGTATTGACCGTGTTCAGGGCGATACCAATCGATACCCCTTCAAGACGGATCTTGTCCTCGGATGTCCGCTTCAGATAGTTCTGCTCAAGAACATGCGCGATGTAGCGCGGGGCTTCATTGCCGGCCGGGTTCAGGCCCTCAGGATTGTTCTCCTCGTCCTTGCCGCCGATCCAGGAAAGGATCGTCTCCTGGTCGAGATACTGGCCTTCCTGGTAATAGTACTCGTCGGTCGGGAATTGCTGCTGTGACAGGCGCATGAGGCCGCCCTCGACTTCCGCGATGTTGTACTGCGAATTCAGCATGCTGACGACAAGGCCGTATGAGGCACTTTTCTTGTATGGCAGGAGCATCCGGTAATATTCATCCTTCAGCTGATGGGTCGGAATGATGACCCGAGTCTCCTGCTCCTCTTTTACCTCGGCTTCTTCCGGCTCTTCGCTCTGCGGCATACAGCCGGAAAGCAGGAGCACGGCGATTGCGGCCGCGGTGATTGTCTTGATCTTCAATGGTGGAAATCCCCTTTGGTCACTGGATTGCTTGGGTGAGGGCCGCTTCGTCCCACACTTCGATGCCGAGCTCTTCCGCCTTCTCAAGTTTGGATCCGGCGTCTTCACCCGCAACGACGAGGTCGGTCTTTTTGCTGACACTGCCGGTCACTTTCGCCCCGAGGGACTCCAGCGCCGCCTTCGCCTCGCTCCGTGAGAAGTGTTCAAGCTTGCCCGTAAGGACAACGGTCTTGCCCGCGAGCAGCCCGTCTTCCGGGATGTCCTGCTTGCGCGGCCCTTTATAGGTGGTGTTGACGCCCGCCGCCGTGAGCTTGTCGAGCACGGTGTGCACATCTTCATTGTCAAAGTAGGACACGACGGAATCCGCAACTTTGTCGCCGATCTCATGGATGGCGGTCAGCTGCTCTTCGTTCGCCTCCTTCAGCGCGTCGAGCGTACCGAATTCCTGGGCAAGAGTCTGTGCGGCCTTTTGCCCGACGTGGCGGATTCCAAGGCCGAACAGCAGCTTCTCGAGCGAGTTTTCCTTGGAGCGGGTGATCGCGGAAACAAGGTTTGACGCGGACTTTTCACCCATCCGCTCGAGTTCCAGCAGCTGTGCTTCTGTCAGGCTATAAAGGTCTGCCGCATCCTTGATCAGGCCTTCGTTGAACAGCTGCGCGACGACTTTCTCGCCAAGGCCCTCGATGTTCATGGCATTGCGCGAGACAAAGTGGATGACCGACTCCTGGAGCTGTGCCGGACACTGCGGGTTCACGCAACGGAGTGCGACCTCATCTTCAAGATGGACAAGCCCGCTTCCGCAGGCCGGGCACTCCGTCGGCATCTGGTACTCTACTTCATCGCCGTCACGCTGGTCGGCAAGTGACATGACGATCTCCGGGATGATGTCGCCGGCTTTCCTGACGACGACCCGGTCACCGATGCGGATATCCTTCTGGCGGATCAGGTCACCGTTGTGCAGGGAAGCACGCGCGACGGTCGTCCCCGCGACGCGAACCGGCTCGAGAATCGCTGTCGGTGTGACGGCCCCGGTCCGCCCTACGGTCAGCTCGATATCAAGAAGGTCGGTGACAACTTCTTCCGCCGGAAACTTGTAGGCGGTCGCCCAGCGCGGGCTTTTGGCCGTGAAGCCGAGATCATCCTGCCGGGAGAAGCTGTCGACCTTGATGACGATGCCGTCGATCTCATAGGAGAGGTCCTGGCGGCGGTCCTGCCATGATTCGATGTAGGCGATGACCTCATCGATGTCTTTGCACCGGCGGCGTTCCGGATTCGTCCGGAAGCCGAGCCGGTCGAGATAGTCGAGCGCCTCGGAATGGGCATCCAAGCCATACGCCGCTCCGTCGCCGCCGACACCGTACATGAAGACGGAGAGGTTTCGCTTGGCGGCGATTTTCGGATCAAGCTGCCGGAGCGACCCGGCTGCTGCGTTCCGGGGGTTCGCAAACACATCCAGCCCCTCTTCCTCGCGGTGTTCGTTCAGCTTCATGAAGCTTTTCTTCGGCATGTACGCTTCGCCGCGGGCTTCGATGGTGACGTCTTCTGACAGCTTCAGCGGGATGGCCCGAATGGTCCGGAGGTTCGCCGTGATGTCTTCTCCGACCGTTCCGTCGCCGCGGGTCGAGCCCTGTTTAAAACGGCCGTTCTCATATTTGAGCGAAATGGCCAGGCCGTCGATTTTCAGTTCGCACACGTATGTGACGTCCCCCGCATCCGCCCGTACACGCCGGTCGAATTCGCGGAGGTCTTCCTCGTTGAATGCATTGGAAAGGCTCAGCATCGGCGTATCATGGACGACTTTGCTGAAGCCCGGCAGAATATCTCCGCCCACCCGCTGCGTCGGAGAGTCCGGCATGATGAGGTCCGGGTGGCGTTCCTCGAGTTCGATAAGCTCGTTGATCAGAGCGTCATACTCCGAGTCAGGCACGAGCGGATTGTCGAGGACGTAGTACGCGTGGCCATATTCGTTGAGGAGCTTATGAAGCTCCTTTACGCGCTGTTCAAGTTGAAGTTGATCTTCCATAACGGATCCCTCCGGAACGACGATATAAGAAATCGATCTGATGCAAAGTGGAGCTGGCGGAGCAGGCATGTGGCAAATTCGAATGCCATATTGCAATTTCAGGCCCCATGGTGCATATCAGGCGGCCATGTGGCAAATCAGCCAGCCATGCGGCAAATCAGCCGTCCTTGTGGCAAATCACGCGGCCTTGTGGCAATTCGGCATGCCATGTGGCAAATCAGCCAGCCATGCGGCATATCCGGAGGCCATGTGGCAACTCCAGACCCCCTATTGGCAACTCCGGGCTCTATTAAGCCTTTTCGATCGGGGCGAATTTGGCGAGGAGGCGCTTGACGCCGACCGGTTCCGGGAAGGCGATGTCGAGCTCTTTGTCTTCCCCTTCGCCGCGGACGCTGACGACCATGCCTTCGCCCCACTTTTTGTGCTTCGCCTTGTCGCCGGCTTTCCAGCCGACGGATGCGCCGTTTTTGCGGGCTGCCGGTCGCCGGACGGCAGGGCGTGCCGCAGGACGGCCGCCGAATCCGCCGGAAATCGGCGTGCGGCTGTAGTCCGGCTGTGAGCCGCCGGCGCCGACAGTTTCGATGATGTCCTGGGAGATTTCATTGATGAAGCGGGACGGGCTGTTATAGCTTGTCCGTCCGTAAAGCGTGCGATACTGGGCGGACGTGAGGTAAAGCTTCTCCTCCGCCCGTGTGATGCCCACATAGGCCAGCCGCCGCTCTTCTTCCATCTCGTCCTCGTCCCCGATCGAGCGGGAGTGCGGGAAGACGTTTTCCTCCATCCCGATGATGAAGACGACCGGGAACTCAAGGCCCTTCGCAGAGTGCATCGTCATGAGGACGATCTGCTCGTTCGACGCATTTTCTTCCTTATCAAGGGAGTCGATGTCCGCAATCAGCGCGAGGTCGGTCAGGAATGCGACGAGCGACTTGTCGCCCTCGTCCTCATCCGCGCGCTTTTCGAACGACTCAGTGACAGACAGGAATTCGTTGATGTTCTCGAGACGGCTTTCCGACTCAATCGTCTTTTCATTGTTCAGCATCGCGCGATAGCCGGACTTCTCAAGCACTTCCTCAACGAGTTCGGTGACCGACAGGAACTCCTGCATCTGCGTGAACCCTGCGATCAGGTCGCGGAAATCGGCTGCCTGATTGATGGCGCGCGGCTGTAAGCCCGGGATAAAGTCGACTTCCTTGAGCGCATCAAAGATCGACAGGTCGTTCTGGATCGCATAGGTCGCGATCTTATCGAACGTCGTTGCACCGATGCTCCGCTTCGGCTCATTGATGATGCGTGCGAGCGACAGATCGTCGTCGTTGTTCGCGATCAGCCGGAGATAGGCAAGCAGATCCTTGATCTCCTTGCGGTCGTAGAACTTCGTGCCGCCGACGATCGTATATTCCAGGTTCGACTTGACCAGGTATTCCTCGATCATCCGTGACTGGGCGTTTGTCCGGTAAAGGACGGCGAAGTCGGTTAGCTTTCGGTTCTCCTTTTCCTGCAGCTCGAGAATTTTCGAGACGACAAACTGGGACTCATCCTTTTCGTCGGACGCCTTGTAGACGTAGATGTGCTCCCCTTCCGCGTTTTCCGTGCGGAGGTTTTTGTCGTAGCGGCTCGCATTGTTCTTGATGACGTCGTTGGCCGCCTTCAGGATGCGCTGTGTCGAGCGGTAGTTCTGCTCGAGCATGATGACTTTTGCATCCGGATAGTCTTTCTCAAACGAAAGGATATTGCCAATATCCGCACCGCGCCATCTGTAGATCGACTGGTCGGAATCACCGACGACACACAGATTCTTGAACTTCTCGGCAAGCATGCGCACGAGCTTGTACTGGGCGTGGTTTGTATCCTGATACTCATCCACGTGGATGTATTGGAATTTGTTCTGGTAGAACTCAAGCACTTCCGGCATCTGCTCGAACAGCTTGATCGTGACCATGATCAGGTCATCAAAGTCGAGCGACTGGTTTTTCCTGAGGCGCTTTTCATAAGCGGCATACACTTCGCCCGCGGTTTTCTCGAACGGGTTGAACGCATTCGCCTGTTCCTGGAACGTCTTCGCATCGATCAATTCGTTTTTCGCATTCGAAATCGTGCCAAGCAGAGAGCGCGGCTCGTATTGTTTCGGGTCGAGGTTCTGTTCTTTCAGGATGTTCTTGATGACGGTCAGCTGGTCGGAGCCGTCGAGGATCGAGAAGTTCTTCGAGTAGCCGATCCGGTCGATTTCGCGGCGCAGGATCCGGACGCACATCGAGTGGAACGTCGAGACCCACATGCGCTCGCCCGTGCCCGGTCCGAGCAGGCCGTCGATCCGCTCGCGCATTTCTCGCGCGGCCTTGTTCGTGAACGTGATTGCGAGAATCTTCGAAGGATACACCTGCTTCTCCACGATCAGGTAGGCGATCCGGTGGGTCAGGACCCGCGTCTTGCCGGATCCCGCCCCTGCCATGATGAGAAGCGGCCCTTCTGTCGTACGGACCGCTTTTGCCTGTTCGGGGTTCATGCCATTGAGGAGGTTGTTTGAAATAGTTTCCATGGTGGCTCCTTTCTGATGAAGCGTTCGGGCAGACGGAATTTCAATTCCAGTCTGCTCTATTTTTATATCAAATAGTCTTTTCTGTTTCTTTCACAGCGCGGACAGTTTTCATGGCCGCCTTCAGGTCTTCATAAATGATATTGCCGACGACGATCGTGTCTGCGAATCTTGCCATCTCGGCGGCCTGTTCCGCTCCGCGGATGCCCCCGCCGTACACGAGGCGGGTGTCTTTCAGCACTCGGGCCGTTCGGCTCACCGTCTCAGGATTGCCATAGGTGCCGCTGTACTCCAGGTATAGGACGGGCAAACGGAAGAAATGCTCCGCGAGCCGCGCATAGGCGATGACGTCCTCCGTTTCGAGTGGCGCTCTTGCACCCGTAAGCCCGGCCGCCTTGCAGTCAGGATTCAGGATGACGTAGCCCTCTGAGAGAATCTCGCTGAAGTCCATGATGTCGCCATACTCCCGGATCGCTTCGAACTGATGGCCTTTGATCCAGGAGGCGTCGTCAGTGTTCAGGACGGTCGGAATGAGGAAACCATCGAAGCCCGGCGTGATCGCCTCGGCGTCAGACACCTCGAGGACGACCGGCACCGAAAACCTGCGGATCCTCATAAGAAGTGCGAGCACATTGTCGAGGGTCACGTTGTCGGTTCCGCCGACAATCAGTCCATCCGTCCCCGACTCGCACACCCGCTCCAGCGCCTCATCACTGATCTCCTTGGCCGGGTCCAGTTTAAACACATGCCGCCATTCTAGAAACTCCATGATGCAGTACCACCTGTCTATAGTTTGCGTCCCCCCATTATAACAAAAAAGACTCCATCCGGCGGCTGTTTTGGGGTGCCGCTGAAAGGAGTGTTTCAGTATGGGTATTCTTGTGGAGTGAGACGGGAGAGAGATCTTTCGTCCGAAAGCAAAGCGACATAGCGCCTGATGTCGGGATGGCGGGGGTTCAATGCCCCCGCTAGCCCGTCTTCCTCAAAAAGAGAAGCCCAGCCGGATCTTTCTGTTAAGAGCCAGCTGGGCGCATCAGCAGCTTTCAAATGCGTCCCGGGCCAGGTCAAACTCCCATTAGATAATGAAAAAGTGATCCACCTGAGCCATAAGGGATTGAGCTGTCTTTTCGAATCCAACATATTTCACTTGTGGTTGATTCAGATATTGCATGCGTCTCTAGAGGAGTGATTTGGTGAACTTCGATATCACGTATACAGCCAAAATCATACTACATATAACTTCTCGTAAGTGTGAAGAACAAGTAACAACCTCACCAGGCTTTTTTTAGTATCTATAAACACTTTCGCATGTATTGGCCTGTGGCTCATAATAACAATGTTGTTTAAATTGTCCTGCAAATGGTTGACCATACCATGTAGGCGGACACGGAGCATACGGATTAAAATACCAAAGAGCATACTTAGAAGGATGTTGTCCCCAATAGTTTACTACTTGTCGTGCCAGTCTTCTCTCTACTTCTCTTGCCGGACTATAAAATAAATTACCTTTTTGTACTGCTTCAAAGGAATAATTTCCACCTTGAACCTGAAAAATTACATCCTCTATGGTTCTTACATCCCTAAAATCCAAACAATCCGCTACTGCTCGATTTATAATGACATTCCCAACCATAAGCATCCCAAGCTGCCCTTCACCCTCAGCCTCTGCCCGCATCATTCGTGCAATTAAATCAATGTCCTTTTCCCTATATTTCACTCTCGGCACTTTACATCACCTCTACCGAGAATTGTATTCAAAACAGCCTACAAAGATGTTAAGCGGCTACATCATATTTGGGAAATTGTTAAAAGAACGTGTGGCCGCGCATAGGTTTCATGCGCGCTTTCCCCAAGCCGAATGTAAAAAACGCCGGCACTCAGCCGGCGTTACATCCATCATCTTCCCTTATTAATATACGACTCCATCACATCTTCCGGCACCATCCCCCCGCCGGTCGCCCAGGCGATATGGACGGCACGGTCCATCCGATCTATCATCCCCGGATGAACCGGAGCTTCGAATCCGGACTTGGCGACATGCACCGCTCCCGGCACCCCCGCCAATGCGGACGGCTCCAGCCGGATTCCTTCAAGTTCGCTCATCTTCGCGAGGAGGCGGTAGAGCCTGTCGTCATCCACGGTAAACGAACCGGCGAGCAGCCGCTCCATCACTTTGCCGACGAAGCCGGACGGACGGCCGACCGCGAGGCCGTCCGCATCCGTCTTGTTGTCCAGGCCGAATTCCTGGACCGACACTTCGTCATGCTTTCCGGTAACGAGGCCGAGCAGCATGCACGGGGCATGGGTCGGCTCCGCGAAAAAGCAGTGGACGTGGTCGCCGAATACCTGCTTGAGGCCGAATGCGATGCCCCCGGGACCTCCACCGACGCCGCAAGGCAGATAAACGAACAGCGGCCGCTCCTCGCCGATAATAATCCCCTGTTCCTCAAGCTGTCCTTTCAGCCGCAAAGCCGCAACTGAATAGCCGAAGAATAATGTCTTCGAATTTTCATCATCGACGAAGTGGTCGTTCGGGTCCGCTTCCGACTGGCGGCGCCCTTCTTCGACCGCCTTGCTGTAGTCGTCCGGATGCTCGACGACATTTACGCCTTTTTCACGGAGCATGTTCTTTTTCCATTCTTTCGCATCTCTCGACATATGGACCGTCACCCGGAAGCCCATCTTGGCACTCATGATGCCGATGCTGAGGCCCAGGTTCCCAGTCGAACCGACCGTGATCGAATACTTGGAGAAGAACTCGCGGAAGCGGGGTTCAGCGAGCACCGAGTAATCATCCGACTCCTTGAGAAGTCCATGCTCCAAAGCCAGGTCCTCCGCATGCTTCAGCACCTCATAGATGCCGCCGCGCGCCTTCACGGAACCGGAAATGGGCAGATGACTGTCACACTTAAGCATCAGCTGTCCCTGAATTTCTACTCCGGACTCCCCTTCCAGCCATTTCTTCATTTCAGGAATCTCTTTCAGAGGCGATTCGATGATGCCACCAGCAGCTTCTGTTTCCGGAAACACCTTCGCGATGTACGGTGCAAACCGTTTGAGGCGTGCCTCTGCGTCCTTTACATCACTGATCGATAGGCCTGTCTCTCTCTCATGAACAGACCCGTATATCGGGTTTTCCCAAAACACTTCCTCCGCCTTTGCAATTTCACCGATGACCGGATGTTCCCCTGTCCATTCGTCAACTGTCTTCCCTGCAATCTTCATCCTGAAAGTCCCCCTTTTACTCCTACTTCCTCTATTAAAGCAGGAATCCGTCAAACTTTCCCGAATCAATAAAAAATGAATGACTATTCATCAAAAAGGAGTCGTGATTAGTTTGCTCCAAACATATGAACATGACGGTGTGACCTGCCTCGAACTAACACACCCGATCATGGGGAAAGTCTTTTCCTTCCTCACCAATGGTATGCTGATCGACACGGGCCCGCAGTCCCTTGAAGCCGATATTTTGCCCTATCTGCAGCAGGCACCGTTCGACCAGATTGTCCTGACGCATAGCCACGAAGACCATTCCGGAAATGTGCCGACGCTGCTTGAACACCGGGACGTACCCGTCTTTATCCATGAAAAAGGAATTGCCACATGTGCGCAAGACACCCCATATCCGGCATACCGCCAGGCGGTATGGGGAAAGCGCAAGCCCTTCACGGCTCGGCCAGTTCCAAAAACGATCCGTTCCCGCACGCGTCAGTGGACGGTGATCGAAACGCCTGGACATGCAGAGGACCACATCAGCCTCTTTGATCCGCAGACAGGAACACTCTTCGCCGGCGACCTGTTCGTGGGGCCAAAGACGAAGGTGATCATGGCGGACGAATCGATTCCCGATCGGATGGATTCCATCAGCAGGCTGCTTGCACTCGACTTCGGGGCATTGTTCTGCTGCCATGCGGGCTATGTCGCTGATGGCCAAGAGAAACTTCAACAAAAGCTGGACCATCTTGAGTACATCTATAGCGAGATTGAAATCCTCCACAAAAAAGGCCTTCCGGCTGAAGACATCCGGAAGGCGCTGTACCCGAAAGACTATCCGATCATCAGCGTTTCGGGCGGAGAATGGGATTCGCTTCATATTGTGAATTCAGTCATTGCGGATATCGAGAAAAAGACGCCTCGACCGATTTGAGTCAGGGCGTCTTGGCGTTGCGGGCTTCCATCCACTTCTCCGCACTTTCCTGCAATTCCCGGATCAGCGGTGCTTTCCGCTCCTGGTAGAGCTTCACATCCTTCACACCTTCTTCAGCAATCCGCATCTTCAGGCTGCGGTACCGCTCCGCTTCAACCGGATGTTTCCTGAGATAGTCTCTGAATGCCAGATGGCGTTTTACCTGGTCCGAGCCGTTGGCAAACATATGGACATGATGGGTGTGGACGTTCCCCTCTGCCCTGACAAAATAACGCCTTCCGGGTACCCCGTGCTCTCCCCTCGCCACAAATCCCTCAAGCTCCATCTGATGATTGAATGTCTCCAGTTCCCCAATGTCACGCACTTCCACAAGAATATCGATCACCGGCTTGGCGGCCATTCCCGGGATTGATGTGCTGCCGATGTGATGGATGTCCGTCAGATTCTCTCCCAGAATCTTTTTAAGCTTGCGGGCTGTTTCCTTAAACTCTGTTGCCCATTCTCTCCGGTATGCGACCATTTCGAGGTTCCGCATGGCTGTTCCTCCTTCGACAAAAAACAAGGACGAAGACATGGTCTCCGCCCTTAAAACTGGACTCTATTTCCACTCTCTTTTTAACAGCGAGAAAGAATAGTGGTCATAGTACTTTCCTTTATAAAAGTGCTTGTCTCTATAAATTCCTTCATTTTTAAAATTGAGGCCCGTCAATACATGGCATGACCTGCGGTTTTCCAAAGCAACAAACGCATTTATCCGGTTCAACTGCAGATTCCGGAAACCGCTCCCGATCGCTGCGGTCAGTGCCTCTTTCATGTATCCCTTGCCCCAATATTCCGGGTATAAGTCATAACCAATCTCAGCAATATGATTGGTCTTATCCCATAAATGAAAGCCGCAAGTTCCAACCCGTTCACCAGTATCTTTCTTTACCAGCACCCATCTGTTGTACCCGTTGATTTCGGGGTTGGAAAAGAATTTCACCAGCTCGGCCGCTTCTTCTCTACTTGTGAAATTCACTTCATCGTAAAGATACTCACAAACCTTCTCATCGCTGAAATGTTTGTATATAAAATCCGTATCTTCTTCCCTTATATTTCTTAAGATCAGCCTTTCCGTTTCTAGTTCCGGAAAAAGTAATGGCTTACTCATTGTTCATCTCCCAATGTGCAGAGTCGGAGCGTGGGCGTACCTGTCACGCCTTCTCCTCTTCTTTATCCTCTTCCTCCATGCGTGCCAGAATCTCAACGTAGCCGCCGGAGCCATAATCAAAGCAGCGGCGGACACGCGAGATGGTGGCAGTGGAAGCGCCGGTTTCGTTTTTGATGTTTTCGTATGTGTAGCCCATCTTCAGCATCCGCGCCACGTTCAGCCGCTGCGAGAGCGACTGGACCTCACTGATCGTCGCGAGGTCATCGAAGAAGCGGTAGCATTCATCCAGATCGCGCAGTTCGAGAATCGCCTCGAACAGGGCATCCGTCTGCGGGCCGCGCAGTTTTTCGAGTGCCATGGTCGGCACCTCCTTTATTTCTACTGTATTGGTTACGGCGTATAGATGACATGTGAAGCAGGTGATTCCGGTACGAAATGGACCCAGGTCTTGCCCGGGGCCAGCGGGAACGGCTCTGTCCCGTCCATGACGGCCGGAATCCCGTCGCGGCTTTCCCACTGGTTTTCATAGACCTTGCCGTCCCTGAAGACGAGCGCTGTGCCGCCCGCTCCGAAATCGAGGGCTCGCCGTCCCTGGCCGTCGACGATGCGGTGCGGGACCTGGAGCACCAGGATGTTCGACAGGCGGACCGCCTCGCCGTCATCTAAATCCTCCGTCTCCGCTCCGCCCGACTCCCGGGAATACAAAGATTCTGCCGGATCGAATGCATAGCGGCTCGTGAAAGCGGCATCTCCCCCGTAGCTAACTTCCGCCACCCCGGCCGGTTCTCCGCCGGGCTGTGGTGTTGCATCGAACGCCCAATCCGGCGGGTCAGGCCGGTCCATCCGGAAGCCGCTGTCCTTCGCGCCCTCCATCACTGCGTCGCCGGTAATGTATGAGTTGTGGGGCGCAACACGGTCGGCCGAGCGCATGAACAGCGTGCCGTCATACCGCATGCCATTCAGATGATCGACAACGCCCGTCCCGAGAAGAGCTTCCGCATCCGGGCTATAGCCGTGTGCCAAATACAGCGCATCGTGGGCCGCGGCAAGTTCCACGAAATAATCGCGGGCACTCCTCACGGGACCGATCGACTCCGGAAGCTCAGACTGGTAAAGCGCCAGGAGACGTGTGATGTCCCCCTCTGCCAGCATCTCATAGACGACGTCCGCTTCCGAAAGGCCCGATTGCGGCCGGGCCTTCGGGTGGTTATTGATCGTCGCGATCACCGGTCTCATGTCCGGGGAATCTTCAGATTCCAGACCGGTGAACGGTGCGGTATACGTGATTTCCGCAATCGCCTCATCCGGCTTTTCTTCGTTTTCGGTTACCGGAACATCCCGGTCATCATGTTCTTCAGCCGTACTTTCCGCACAGCCTGCAAGCAGGACCGCGACGGCTGCCGCCGCGATCCAGTTCCTTCTTTTCAAATCATTTCCCCCTATACATGTACACTCTCATCCATGTATATGCCGGCCTTGTCCTATCGCATGAGTGCGGGGAACATCACTTTGCCGTTCATGACATCGTAAATCCCTTTTTGGGTGATGCGCACATATGGAAGATGAGTCGCTTGGAGGAACAGCAGCGTGTAGACGGCATCACCGTGCTTATAGCCGCGCACTTTCAGTTCCTCTTTCATCTTTTTCTCTTCGCTGATCAGCTGTTCCATCGGTGCATTGGACAAAATGCCGCCAAGCGGGAGAGGCAGCTCCGCGACGACTTTGCCGTTTTCCGTGAGCGCCATTCCGCCGCCGATTTCCTTCAGACGGTCGAACGCCAGCTTCATGTCGGCCATGTTCTTGCCGATCATGATGATGTCGCCTGTGTTCGAATAGGACGAAGCGAAGCCCAGGACATTGTCCGCAAAGCCTTTGATAAGGGTGTTCACCCGCCAGTTCCCTTCACGGTCAATCAGGATAAGGAAACTCTGGTCCTGGCCGGAAGGCAGCTTCTGATCGGATGGGTCAACGTCCACGCTGTACGGCTTCGTGATGACATCATTCACCATCTCGACCCCGAACGGGAACGAGAATTGGAAGTCGTTTTCATCCAGCTCGTACGGCGGGTTGTAAGGCTCAATCCACGACCAGTCGATTTCCGGGAATTCATAGGCGTCTTCTCCGTCCCGTTTAAGCCAGACACCTTTGGACAGGACATCCGTCGGAACCGGATTGTCCGGGCTTTCGAGGAAGTTAAGATCGGCATAGCGGCCCGTCGCGATCAGGCCGTGCAGGTTTTCCATGTCGTAGTAGCGCGCGATATTGTAAGTTGCCATCGCGTATGCGTCTTCCGTTTTCACGCCGGCATCCAGCGCGGCACGGATGCACTTGTCCATCACACCATCTTCATGGAAAGAAGGCGTCGAGCCGTCTGTCGTCATCATGAGGTGATCGAAGATGTCGAGGTCCTTCTCGAGGATCCCTTTCAGCATCTCCGGAAGGTCAGGACGGATCGAAGAATAGCGGAGCGTTACTGCGTATCCCTGGAGGATGCGCCTTTCCACTTCTTCTGCCGTCATCGCTTCATGGTCGCCATTCGCCCCGAGCAGGCGAAGCCGAGCGAGCGTACGCTCGGAAGCACCCGGAAGATGAGCCTCGATTTTCATACCGGCCTGCTTGGCGTTCTGGATCCAGTAAAGCATCTGATCATCACCCGCAAGAAGCTTCGGCCACGCGGTAAGTTCGCCGCCCATAATGACGTCCGGACGCGCAATCCATTCGCCGACCGACTGCGTTGTGTACAGTTCCTCTTCGCGGTCCATCTGCGTCTGCGAGTCGAACCGGGACCACCAGTAAAATGAAAACGGCAATTCCTTTAACTGATCGAGAATTGCAAACGCTTTCCAATTCTCCATCGTCAAGAACAGCACGCTGTTGTCTGAGATGAAGGTCGTCGTTCCCCGACGGGATGCATAATCCGCGAAAGAGAGGGGATTATATAGTTGGTATGGATGCACATGCGGCTCGATATAGCCCGGCACGATCACTTTGCCGGAGGCATCGACAACTTCTGTGCCTTCCGTGTTTTTCGGCATGTCCGTGCCCGCATATACGATCCGGTCACCGGAGATCCAAATATTTCCCGAGATCCATTTTTTCAGGATTCCGTGCAGGTATGTAGCATTCGTAATGAGGAGATCCGGCGCACGTCTGCCGTCGATGACTGCAGTGTGGTTACGGAGCTCTCTGATTTTCCATGGTGCGTGAGCCATCGTCGCTGCCCCCTGACTTATCTATCTGTTACTTCATCTTATCACAGTGTGAAAGTGAAAAAAAGACACGCGGCCGAAACCGTGTGTTCGGAAGGAGAATTCAATATGAAACCAACTGACCAAACGATCAACGTCGGAACGAAAAGCGCCTATCTCCGCATCAGCTCCGGCCTGGCAATGCTTGCATGGGGAACTTCCCGCATGGTCCGGGACCCGCAGAGCATGGCCGGCCCGATTCTTGTTTTGTCCGGCGCCTGCAAGACGGCCGAAGGCATCGCCCGCTACTGCCCGATGAAGGAAATGATGAATGGCGGCATGGATGCCATGCTTAAGCCGGAAGTAAGCGGCGGCACGCTGCCCGTATCTGTATCGGAAAGCGGGCAAAGCTCCGGGAATTCCGGCGATGAAGGCGAGAAAATCCAGGCATTCACGTACGGCGGCTTTGACGGAGCCGGCTCGGAACAGAACATCCCGTCCGGCCAGGATGAATCCGCTTACAAAAATAGCGGTGAATCCAGTCAGAATCAGAAAAAAGATCCGATGCAATCCATCTGACGCCCTGGACCCTGTCTGCTTTTTTCTGCTCCCCCGTTAGACCTATTCTATCGTATTTTTCAGAATGTTGTAAGTGGAGAAATTAATAATTCCGCATAAATACAAAGGCCGCCCCAGCACGGGACGGCTTCTTTGTTATTGCATCGCGCGTCTGCCGATGTCGGAGCGGTAGAAGAATCCGTTCCATTCGATCGAGTCGAGCGCGGCATATGCTTTTTCACTTGCTTCCCGGAGCGTTTCGCCTTCTGCGGAAACGAGGATTACACGGCCGCCGTTTCCTGCGAAACGGTCGCCTTTCGCTTTTGTGCCTGCGTGGAAGACATCGAGACCTTCCCCTTCGATCTGCTCGAGATCCGGCAGCATATTCCCCTTTTGGACATCCCCCGGATATCCGTCTGCGGCGATGACGACACCAAGGCGGGCGCCTCCTTCCCATACGGGTTCTGCAGGATTGCCATCAAGCAGGCCGACCAGGAATTCCGCAAGATCGGATTTCAGCTGCGGCAGGACAACCTGGGTTTCCGGGTCGCCGAACCGGGCATTGAATTCGATCGTCTTCGGGCCGTCTTCGGTCAGGATCAGGCCGGCATACAAAATTCCGGTGAACGGCGTGCCTTCCGAATCCATCGCACGGACAGTCGCTTCAACGATCTGTTCATGTGCGAGCCGGATTGCTTCATCCGGCAGATGAGGAACGGGGGAATACGCACCCATTCCGCCCGTGTTCGGGCCTTCATCGTTGTCGAATGCGCGCTTATGATCCTGTGAGATCGGCATCGGGAAGATTTTGCCGCCGTGAACAAAGGACATGTAGCTGAACTCTTCCCCGTCAAGAAATTCCTCGATGACGACACGGGCGGACGAATCGCCGAACTTCCTTGCGCCGATCATATCGTCAACCGCTTCGAGCGCTTCATCGAGAGTCATCGCGACGACGACACCTTTGCCAGCGGCAAGCCCGTCCGCCTTGATAACGATCGGTGCGCCATGTTCACGGATGTAAGCCTTGGCCTCTTCCGCATCGGTGAAGGTCTCGTACTTGGCGGTCGGGATGTTGTATTTCTTCATGAGTTCCTTGGCAAACGCCTTGGAACCCTCCAGCTGGGCAGCGGCTTTGTCCGGTCCGAAGACGCGGAGACCTGCCTGACGGAAATGGTCAACAATACCGCCGGCAAGCGGCTGTTCCGGTCCGACGAAAGTAAGAGCGATGTCCTTTGCTTTAGCGAACTCGGCAAGTTTTTCGAATTCCATAACGCCAAGGGGGACGACCTCAGCGTTATCCCGCATGCCGTCATTGCCCGGTGCGACATAGACTTTGCCGACTGAAGGGGATTTAGCGAACTGGCGGACAAGCGCGTGCTCGCGTCCGCCGCTTCCGATGACGAGTACATCCATTGGGGGGTCACTCCTTATGAAAACAACCTGCTCATCCGGCAGGTTGTTTTCTTTGATGGTGGTGGTGATGGTGTTTGCTTAACGTTCAAGACAGTTTTTCTAACATTCACCCGCGCGATCAGTGCTTAAAATGGCGGATGCCGGTGAACACCATCGCGATGCCGTATTCGTCGGCCTTCTTGATGGAGTCTTCGTCCTTCTTGGAACCGCCCGGCTGGATGATCGCCGTAATGCCGGCTTTGGCAGCCGCTTCGACAGTATCGTCCATCGGGAAGAAGGCATCCGATGCGAGGCCTGCGCCTTTTGCGCGGTCGCCTGCCTGCTCAAGTGCGATCTTCGCCGCACCGACACGGTTCATCTGGCCTGCACCGACGCCGAGTGTGCGGTTGGCGTCCGATACGACGATGGCGTTTGACTTCACGTGCTTGACGACTTTCCAGCCAAGTTTCAGCGCTTCCCATTCTTCTTCCGTCGGTTCGCGCTTCGTCGCAACTTTAATCTCCGCATCATCCAGAGAAGCGATGTCCGGGTTCTGCCTGAGGAGGCCGCCTTCGACGGAGACAGTTGCCCACTCGTCGCGCTTGCCATCCGCTCCGTCCAGTTTCAGGAGGCGGATATTTTTCTTTTGTGTAAGGATCTCGAACGCTTCGTCGGTGTAACCCGGCGCGATGATGATCTCAAGGAAGATGCCGGCCAGCTGCTCGGCCGTTGCCGCATCGACTTCGCGGTTAAGGGCGATGATTCCGCCGAAGATCGAGACAGGGTCAGCATCGTATGCTGCCTTGAACGCCTCGGAGAGCGTTGCCGCCGTTCCGACTCCGCAAGGGTTCATGTGCTTGACCGCTACGGCTGCCGGGTCGCTGAATTCACGGACGATGCCGATTGCGGCATTGGCGTCCTGGATGTTGTTGTAGGAAAGTTCCTTCCCGTGAAGCTGCTCCGCGCGGGCGATCGAGAACTCCCCGCCGAGCGGTCGGCTGTAGAAGGCTGCCTTCTGGTGCGGGTTCTCACCATAGCGGAGCGGTTGCTTGAGCTCGTACGTCGTTGTGACGCTTTCCGGGAATTCCTCTCCTGCGAGATCAGTGAGGTAGCCGGAAATGAGTGCATCATAAGCTGCCGTGTGCCGGAACACTTTTGCAGCAAGGCGGCGGCGGGTTTCAAGTGTGGTCGCGCCGTCATTCTTCAGCTCTTCGAGAACCGCCGGATAATCCGCCGAGTCGACGAGCACTGTGAGATACGCATGGTTCTTCGCAGATGCGCGCAGCATCGTCGGGCCGCCGATATCGATGTTTTCGATGGCGTCTTCGACTGTCACGTCCGGCTTCGAGATCGTCGACTTAAACGGATACAGGTTCACGCAGACGATGTCGATCGGAAGGATGCCGTGCTCCTCCAGTTCGGCCTGGTGGGCCGGGTCATCATGCTTGGCGAGCAGGCCGCCATGGATATACGGATGGAGCGTCTTGACGCGTCCCCCGAGGATTTCCGGGAAGCCGGTCACGTCACCGACTGCGGTGACGGCAACGCCGTTTTCCTTCAGATGATTCATCGTCCCGCCGGTCGACAGGATCTCATAGCCGAGCCCTTCAAGTTCCTTTGCGAACTCGAGGACGCCGGATTTGTCCGATACGCTGAGCAGTGCTCGTTTTTTCACGGTTGGAGCCTCCTTATGTAAATCAGAACGCCGGCTGTTTGGGTGCCGGCGGCTGTTGTAAAATCGTTTGGATTCAGAAGCGGAGCGGTTCGTCACTTTCGGATGGCGGTTCGTCACTTTCAGGGCTGCATTCGTCACGTTCACAGGGCGATTCGTCACTTTCAGACGCTCATTCGTCACTTTCGCCCGTGACACGCTCCCTTATTCCGTGACCGCGCTCTCCGCCAACACTTTCCGCAACGCTTCCTTATAAAGGTCGTGTTCCACCGCATGGATCGCCGCTTCGGTCTTTTCGCGGTCTCCCGCGACGACTGGCACTTCGCGCTGCAGGATCGCCGGGCCGGTGTCCATGCCCTCGTCGACGTAGTGGACGGTAACCCCGGTCACTTCCACGCCGGCGTCCATCGCCTGGCCGATCGCGTCCTTGCCCGGAAATGCCGGGAGGAGCGACGGGTGGATGTTCACGATGCGGTTCGGGTAGGCATCAAGCAGCGTCGGGCCGATCAGGCGCATGTATCCGGCCAGGGCGATCCAGTCGACACCCTCTTCCTGGAGCCTTCCGAGGACCGTGCGCTCGTAATCCGCCTTGTCCTTGTAGGCTTTCGGATTAAAGGCGACGGACGGAATGCGGAAACGCTCCGCCCTTTCCATTACTTTGGCAAGCGGCTTGTCGGTGACGAGAAGCACGACTTCCGCTTCCAGTTCACCGGCTGCAGCCGCCTGTGCAATCGCTTCGAAGTTCGAGCCGCTTCCGGATGCGAAGACGGCGATGCGCGGTTTCCGGCTCATGCCTCCGGACCTCCCGCAAGCGTGCCGTCATGTTCGCCGTTGAACCGGACGCCTTCACCGGTTACGACGCGGCCGATGACCGATGCTTTCTCGCCGTGGGACTCCGCGATGCGGATGGCTTCAGCCGCTTCCGATTCTGGCAGTGCGACGATAAATCCGACGCCCATGTTGAAGACGGAGTACAGATCGCGGTCGGCAAGCTGTCCCTTTTCCTTCAGCATGCGGAACACCGGGAGCACTTCCCAGGAACCGAGGTCGATTTCAGCAGCAAGACCTTCCGGCAGCATGCGCGGGACGTTCTCGTAAAAGCCGCCGCCCGTCACATGCGCCATGCCGTGAACGTCCAGGCTGCGGGCCATCTCCAGCACCGGCTTTGCATAGATCTTAGTCGGCGTGAGCAGCGCTTCGGCCGAGTTACCGAGTTTTTCGTATCCCGGAACCGGCTCGTCCGCTTTGACGCCCAACTGTTCAAAGACGATTTTACGCACGAGCGAGTAGCCGTTCGAGTGGATGCCGCTGGATGCGATGCCGACGAGGACGTCGCCTTCGGCAACCTTTTCACCGGTCACAATATCCTTTTTCTCGGCTGCGCCGACCGCGAATCCCGCGAGGTCGTATTCGTCCTCGGCGTATAGGCCCGGCATTTCTGCCGTCTCCCCGCCGATCAATGCGGCTCCGGCCTGGACGCAGCCGTCGGCGACACCCTTGACGATGGCCTCGACCCGTGCCGGAACAGCCTTGCCGAGCGCGACATAATCAAGGAAATAAAGCGGCTCTGCGCCCTGTGCGACAATATCGTTTACGCACATCGCGACGCAGTCGACGCCGATCGTGTCGTGCTTGTCCGCCATAAAGGCGACCTTCAGCTTCGTTCCGACGCCGTCTGTCCCCGAGACGAGGACCGGCTGGCTGTAGCCGAGCTCGGACAGGTCGAACATCCCGCCAAATCCGCCGAATGCCCCCATGACACCCTTCCGCTGTGTGCGGGCAACATGAGATTTCATGCGCTCGACCGATTCATATCCGGCTTCGATGTTCACGCCGGCCTGTTCATATGCTTTTGACATGCCAGTGGCCTCCTCTTAAACGAGTTCTTTCTCGTGCGGCAGTTTCGTGCCCGCATAGATATTCGTCGGGTAATTCCCTGTAAAGCAGCCGAGGCAGTGGCCCCGGTTCGGATCTTCATCGTTCCGTCCGACCGCCTCGATCAGGCCTTCCGCCGAAAGGAACTGGAGCGAGTCCGCCCCGATCAGTTCACAGATTTCCTCCGGCGTTCGTCCTGTCGCGATCAGTTCGGAGTCGGTGCTGATATCGACGCCGTAGAAGCAAAGTGCGATCAGCGGTGGCGCACTGATGGCGACATGCACTTCCTTCGCCCCTGCATCACGCAACATTTTGACGATTCTTTTCGAGGTGGTGCCTCGGACGATCGAGTCGTCGACCATGACGACCCGCTTGCCCTCGACGACCTGCCTCACCGGGGACAGCTTCATCTTGACGCCGCGCTCCCGCAGTTCCTGGGACGGCTGGATGAATGTCCGGCCGACATAACGGTTCTTGATCAGTCCCATTTCGTACGGGATGCCGCTTTCCTCCGCAAATCCGATTGCAGCGGAGATGCTGGAGTCCGGCACGCCCGTGACGACGTCCGCCTCGATCGAAACTTCCTGGGCCAGCCGCTTGCCGAGGCGCTTTCTGGCCATGTGGATGTTGATGCCGTCGATGTCAGAATCGGGACGGGAGAAATAGATATATTCCATCGAGCAGATTGCCCGCTGTGCCTTTGGCGCGAACCGGTCGCTCCGGATGCCGCTGTCGTCGATGATGACAAGCTCGCCCGGCTCAACCGAGCGCACCGTCTCCGCACCGATCAGGTCGAACGCCGACGTCTCGGATGCGACGACCCATGTTTCCCCGCCAATGCATCCGAGGGACAACGGACGCATGCCGTTCGGGTCCTGTGCCACGTAGAGCGCATCCTCGGTCAGCAGGACAAAGGCGAAAGCACCCTGAAGCTGGGCAAGTGCTTTCTTAAGCCGTTCGTTCTGAGGATAGCTGATGTTCTTTTTGATGAGATGGGCAAGCACTTCCGTATCGGATGTCGACTGGAAGATGCTCCCCTGACGCTCCAGGTGGCGCTTCAGCTCGGAAGCATTCGTGACGTTGCCGTTGTGGGCGATCGCCAGGCTGCCCGTCGTCGAACGGAAAACAAGGGGCTGGACATTTTCAATGCCGCGGCCGCCGTCCGTCGTGTAGCGGACATGCCCGATCGCTGCATGGCCCGGCAGCTTGTTGAGCCGGTCGCCGTGGAACACGTCATTGACGAGTCCTTCGCCTTTTTCGACAAGCAGATGGTCGTCATGCACCGTGCAGATGCCTGCCGCTTCCTGCCCGCGGTGCTGCAGGGCATGGAGGCCGTAGTACGCCATCTGGGCAGCATTGTCATGCCCCCAAATGCCGAAGACACCACATTCTTCGTTTAGTCCGCTGAGTTCACCAAGCATGGGATGGCCCCTTTCCAGGCAGATTCCAAGGCTGTAACGTCTTCTTCGATGTATGAACTGCCGTCCTTCCCGCGAATCACGAGACGAGGGCTTTCCGTGATGGTGCCGACCTTCACTGCATCGCCTGCAAGAGCTTCAAAGCGCGTCGCATTTTCCGGCTTGACCGTAACGAGGAATCGGGATTGGGTCTCACTGAAAAGTGCCGAGACCGCAGACCCTTCAAGGGAAACATCTGCGCCGAACTTCGTACCGAACAGCTTCTCGGAAAGCGCGACCGCAACACCGCCTTCCGCGACATCATGCGCGGAGCTGACGACGCCTTCGCGGATCGCTGTAAGAAGCGATTCCTGGCGGGCTGCTTCTACATCAAGGTCGATGGCAGGCGCCTTGCCCGAGATCTTGCCGGCGTTCTGCATCTTCTGGAGCTCGGAGCCGCCAAATTCGGTCTTTGTCTCGCCGATCAGATAAACGAGGTCCCCTGCCGCCTTGGCCGTTTGGGTCGTGGCATGCTTCAGGTTTTCCACGAGGCCGACCATGCCGATTGTCGGAGTCGGATAGACCGGTTTGCCGCCGCGCTCGTTGTAGAGCGAGACGTTTCCGCTGATGACTGGTGCATCAAGTGCGAGACATGCAGCGCTGATGCCGTCCGCGGACTTTTCCAGCTGCCAGAAGATTTCCGGATTGTCCGGGCTGCCGAAGTTCAGGCAGTCCGTGATGGCGAGCGGCTTGCCGCCAGAGCAGACGATGTTCCGCGCCGCTTCTGCGACAGCAATCTTGCCGCCTGTTTCCGGATCAAGATAGATATAGCGGGAATTGCAGTCGGCAGTAATGGCGAGCCCCTTCTCTGTACCGCGGACACGCACGACGGCTGCATCCGAACCCGGGGCAACGACTGTGTTGGTACGGGCCTGGTGGTCGAACTGGCTGTACACCCATTCCTTGGACGCAATCGTTGGCTGTTTCAGGAGGGAGACGAGTGTTTCCGTGTAGTTGTCCACTTCCGGCTCCTGCTGCTCCATCTCCTGGAACTCACGGAAGTAACCCGGCTCGCGGGATGGCTTGTTGTAGACCGGCGCATCCTCCGCCAGTGCATCGGCAGAGACTTCCGCGACGACTTCGCCCTTGTGGAACAGGCGCAGCATCTTGTCGTCCGTGACATGGCCGATCGAGACCGCTTCAAGGTCGTATTTGGCGAACAGGTCAATGACTTCCTGCTCACGGCCTTTCTGTACAACGATCAGCATGCGCTCCTGGGATTCGGAAAGCATCATTTCGTAGGCCGTCATGTCTTCATCGCGCTGAGGGACGAGGTCAAGGTTCATCTCGATCCCGAAGCCCGCCTTCGACGCCATTTCGGCGGAAGAAGACGTCAGGCCGGCCGCTCCCATGTCCTGTATGCCGATAAGTGCGTCGGATTTGACGAGTTCAAGGCATGCATCCATCAGGAGCTTTTCCGTGAACGGATCGCCCGCCTGGACCGGCGCGCGTTCCTTGCCCGGGTCATCCGAAATTTCTTCCGATGAAGAGGTCGCGCCGTGGATGCCGTCGCGTCCTGTCTTCGCTCCGACGTACATGACGGTGTTGCCCACGCCGGCAGCCAAGCCGCGCTGGATGTCCTCGTGGTTGAGGAGGCCGATCGCCATCGCGTTGACGAGCGGTTTGCCCGCGTACGAAGGATCGAACTGGATTTCACCTGCGACCGTCGGGATGCCGATGGTGTTGCCGTAGCCGGCGATTCCCGCGACAGCTTCTTCGAACAGCCAGCGGTCACGGTCATTGTCGAGTTCTCCGAAGCGGAGGGAATTCACTGCCGCGATCGGCTGTGCGCCCATTGAAAAGACGTCACGGAGAACGCCGCCTACACCTGTCGCCGCGCCTTCGTACGGCTCGATCGCCGACGGGCTGTTGTGCGACTCCATCTTGAAGACGACGGCCTGGTTGTCGCCGATGTCGACGATGCCGGCGCCTTCCCCTGGCCCCATGAGAACCTGAGGGCCTTCGGTCGGGAACTTGCGGAGGACGGGCTTGGAGCTCTTGTATGAGCAGTGCTCCGACCACATGCTGGAGAACAGGCCGGTTTCCGTGTAGTTCGGCAGGCGTCCGAGAAGTTTGACCGCCATTTCGAATTCTTCCGTCGTCATGCCCATCTGTGCATAGATCTTTTCATCGCGGATCTGTTCCGCCGTCGGCTCAAGCTTGGTTGGCATGGGATTCCCTCCACTCTTTCACGATCGATTTGAATACGTTCAGTCCGTCTTCGGAGCCCAGGATGGACTCTGCTGCCCGCTCGGGATGAGGCATCATGCCGAGGACATTGCCCTTTTCGCTGATGAGTCCCGCGATATCGCCCACGGAGCCGTTCGGGTTGCCGTCAGAGTATACGAAGACGATCTGGTTGTTTTCTTTGAGTTTGCTGTAGGTCTCTTCGTCACAGTAGAAGTTGCCTTCGCCGTGGGCGATTGGGATGTCGAGTTCCTCGCCCTCGGTGTACTCGCTCGTGAACATCGTGCGGCTGTTCACGACCTGAACTTTTACGGAGCGGCAGACGAACTTCTGGTCCCGGTTCTTGAGGAATGCGCCCGGCAGCAGGCCCGCTTCCGTCAAAACCTGAAAGCCGTTGCCCACGCCGAGGACTGGCTTTCCGTCTTTAGCTGCGCCGATGATTCCTTCCATGACAGGTGCTGTGCGCGCAAGTGCTCCCGCACGTACTGCGTCGCCGTAGGAAGCGCCGCCCGGCAGGAGGATCGCATCATAGGCGGACAGGTCGGTTTCCTGGTGATGGACATATTCCGCCTGTTCACCGAGGACGTCGGTTACGGCATGGTACAGGTCGAGGTCGCAGCTGGCTCCCGGAAACTGGATGACGGCGAATTTCATGCCTCTTCAACCTCCAGCACTTCGTATCGGTAGTCTTCAACGTTTGCGTTTACGAATAGCTTTTCACACATTTCCCTCACGGCTGTGTCGAGATCTTGCCCCGTGTCTTCGATCGTCAGTTCGATGTACTTGCCGATGCGGACGTCTTTTACGTTGTCATGGCCTGTTGCGTGGAGGACGTTGATGGCTGCAGTCCCCTGCGGGTCGATTACACTTTCACGGAGCGTCACGTACACATTTGCTTTTTTCATTTTGGTTTGGCCTCCCAATTGTGAGTGTGTGGTGGTTGATCGTGCATGAACGATCTTCGCTTCGGGCCTCGCTTTCCGCGGGCGTTGCCTTAGCCGGCGCCAGTACGGAGACTGGCGTCTGTGCGCATCGCGAAGCGTTGCGCAACATCCGGGGTCTTCGGCTAACGCTATTCCCGCAGGAGTCTCGGCCCTACGCTCAGACCCTTCCGGTTAAATCAAATAGATCCAAACTTCGCTCATTCACTGTTTCAAGCTGTTACATCCAAATCAAATCAGTCATTCAGCCCGCAGCGGTCGAAGATGTCGTCGATGCGCTGGAGGTGGTGGTTGTAATCAAAGGCGTCGTCGAGTTCTTCTTTGGTCAGCTTTTCGGAGATGACCGGGTCAGAGTCGACGAGTCCCCGGAACGGGACCTGTTCTTCCCAGGCCTGCATCGCGAGCGGCTGGACGGTGTCGTAGGCCGCTTCGCGCGCCATGCCTTTGTCGATGAGCGACAGGAGGACGCGCTGGGAGTAGATGAGCCCGAGCGTGCGGTCCATGTTGCGCTTCATGTTTTCCGGGAAGACGGTAAGGTTTTTCACGATGTTGCCGAAGCGGTTCAGCATGTAGTTCAGCGTGATCGTTGCATCCGGGATGATGACGCGTTCTGCGCTTGAGTGCGAGATGTCGCGCTCATGCCAGAGTGCTACGTTCTCAAAAGCGGTGACCATGTAGCCTCGCATCAGGCGGGACAGGCCGGTCATGTTCTCGGAGCCGATCGGGTTGCGCTTGTGCGGCATTGCCGACGAGCCTTTCTGGCCCTTCGCGAAGAATTCCTCGACTTCGCGCGTTTCGGACTTCTGGAGCCCGCGGATTTCAACGGCAAACTTCTCGATCGATGTCGCGATGAGCGCAAGTGCCGAGATGTACTGGGCATGGCGGTCACGCTGCAGGGTCTGCGTGGAGACCGGCGCAGCTGCGAGGCCGAGGTGTTCGCAAACGTATTCCTCGACGAACGGCGGAATGTTGGCGAATGTACCGACCGCACCGGACATCTTGCCCGTCTCGATCACGGCTGCCGCCGCCTCGAAGCGCTCGAGGTTGCGTTTCATCTCTTCGTACCAGAGGGCCATCTTCAGGCCGAACGTCGTCGGCTCCGCATGCACGCCATGAGTACGGCCCATCATGACGGTGAACTTATGCTCTTTTGCCTTGACGGCGAGGATGTCGATGAAGTTGTGCAGGTCCTTCCGGATAATCTCGTTTGCCTGCTTGATGCGGTACGAGAGCGCGGTGTCGACAACGTCTGTTGACGTCAGGCCGTAGTGCACCCATTTGCGCTCTTCCCCGAGCGTTTCGGATACCGCGCGGGTGAATGCGACCACGTCGTGGCGGGTCTCGTTCTCAATCTCTTCGATGCGCGCCACATCAAACGATGCATTCTCGCGAAGCTTCTTCACGTCTTCTTTCGGGATGTCGCCAAGCTCAGCCCATGCCTCGCATGCGAGGATTTCGACTTCCAGCCATGCATTGTACTTGTTTTGTTCTGTCCAGACATTGCCCATCTCGGGGCGTGTATAGCGTTCGATCATTCAGGTTTTGCCTCCATTAGTTCCAGATTCCGCTTTGGTCAATCCGGCGAAGTGTTTCTTCATTATCTTCTGAAAGGATGGTCACATGGCCCATCTTACGGTTGTGCTTGGCCTCGGCCTTGCCGTATAGATGAATGGACCAGTCCGGCTGTTGCGGAATCGCATCGAGTACCGGTGCGACGTGCTGGCCAAGCAGGTTCACCATGACCGCCGGGCGGTGAAGTTCCGGCGTGCGCAGCGGCCAACCGCAGATGGCCCGGATGTGCTGGCCAAACTGCGAGACCGTGCACGCCTCGATCGAGTAGTGACCCGAGTTGTGCGGGCGAGGCGCAAGTTCATTGATGAGGATGCCGCCGTCTTCAAGGACGAACATTTCAACAGCCAGTGTCCCGATCAGATCCAGATGGTCCGCGATCTGTCCGGCCGCTGTGATGGCGGCCTCAGCCGTAGCATCCGCGATACGTGCCGGGACGATCGTCTCGTGCAGGATGTGGTTCTTGTGGATATTCTCCTGTACCGGCAGGCAGCGGGATTCGCCGTTCGTGCCGCGCTGGATGATGACCGAGATCTCCATCTTGAACGGAATGAACTTCTCGGCCACGCATGCGGAATGGGTGAACAGCTCTTCCGCCCCGGCCAGTTCAGATTCCTCCTTCAGGATGACCTGCCCCTTGCCGTCGTAACCGCCCCTTGCGGTCTTCACGACACACGGGAAGCCGATCTCCCCGATGCGTTCCTCCAGCTCCGCGAAAGTCTGTGCTTCCACATACGGCGCAACCGGTGCCCCCGCTTCGCGGATCGCCGCTTTTTCCGCGATCCGGTCCTGGGTGATACGGATGATCTCCGCTCCCTGAGGCACGTATGCTTTCTCGGCCAGGCGCCTGAGGCCTTCATAGTCGATATTCTCAAATTCAAAGGTGATGACATCGCTCACTTCCGCCAGGCGGTCGAGCGCTTCCTCATCGTCATACGGTGCGACGATTTTCACGTCGGCCACCTGTCCGGTTGGAGAGTCCTCCGCCGGATCGAGCACCGCGATGCGGAAGCCCGCCTCCTTGGCGGAGAGGGCCATCATCCGGCCAAGCTGTCCGCCGCCGATGATGCCGATCGTCTGTCCGGGAAGAATCGTGGTCATACAAGATCACCTGTGCTTTCCATGGATTGTTCAGCCAGCCTGCTGCGCCGCTCTTCAATGCGTCCGCGGAGCGCTTCGTCATGCACCGCAAGCATCTGTGCCGCAAACAGGCCGGCGTTCGTTGCGCCGGAGTCGCCGATCGCCATCGTAGCGACCGGTACGCCGCCCGGCATCTGGACGATCGACAAAAGTGAGTCCATGCCGCTCAGTGCCCGCGACTTGACGGGCACCCCGATGACCGGCACGAGCGTTTTCGCAGCGACCATCCCCGGCAGGTGGGCAGCGCCCCCCGCTCCCGCGATAATCACTCCGATACCGCGCTCCTGTGCCTGTTCGGCATAGGTGAACATTTCATCCGGCGTACGGTGCGCGGAGACGACCCGCTTTTCGTAGCCGACTTCCAGTTCATCCAGAATGTCGCATGCCTTTTTCATCGTTTCCCAGTCGCTTTTGCTTCCCATGATGACGCCGACTTTCACGTCCATTGCAATCGCTCCTTCCGGCAGGTTGCCGCTCAAAAATAAAAGCCCCGAATAGACCGCTTCCTATTTAATAGGAGGAAAGCAGTCGATCCGGGACCTGAACATGTTCAGATAAGACGGTTGCGTCATGATGGTTTCCATGCGTCGCACACCTTCCGTTCCGAGTCCTGTAATCCGCTTTCCCGCATAGTCCCGGCATTCCGGTGCCGGGGTAGAGACTCCGAGGCCGATTCCTCGGGATATATGGGGAATGTTCTTAACGTGTTTCATTTTAACAGTGGTTTTTAATGAAGTCAACGCTATAACCGAACAATTAATTTTACAATCTCATCTATTGTTCGTATTTGTTCACTTATTAAAATGAAAGCGCTATAGTGCTTTCAGGATTTTCCCGACATTAAAAAATCCCGGTGCAAAAACACCGGGACCTGCATGTCATCCTTCAATTCTGACGCCTTTAAAACGGATACGCTGCCGCACGGGAACGGGTTCTCCATCCCGCTCCTCGAAGACCGGTTCTTCCTTACGGCCTGCGGCCATATAGCCCTCTTTCTGCATGCGGTCGAGGCACTGCCCGATCGTCTCGCCTTCTTCCACTTCAAACCAGACCGTCTTTTTGCTCATTTGAACAGCTTTCCTTTCCGTACCTGTTTCACCCAGAAGCCGCCGTGGATGTTGCGGGCTTCATACGTGATGATGAATGCTTTCGGATCGAGTTCTTTGATCAGCATGTACAGCTTCAGTTCATAGCGCTTCGGTGTCAGGATCTGCATCGCGTGGCGCGCACCGTCACGGCCGTTCGCTTCCCAGTCGGTGATTCCATAGCCGTTTTCCCGGATCACGCGGACCATCTTGCGCTCAATGTCTTCTGTGATGACATTGACCATGACATAGCCAAGTGCCAGCTTTTCTTCGATAATGGAACCGATGATGACGCCAAGCCCAAAGCCTAATGCGTAAGCGATCAGGTTCTCTATTTCATTCAGGTTATCCAGAACCAGGCCGAGTCCGACCACATAAATGACCATCTCGATCACGCTAAGCCCGGCAGCCGCATAGCGGTATCCCTTCATCGTCAGTATGAGCCGGATCGTATAAAACGTTACATAAACGACGTTGATCGCAAAGATGATCAGCACCATCGTCATATCGAATCATCCCTTCCCTTCATGCAAATGCCCACTCATCTTATCGGAACTGTCCGGCATGGACAAGGGCACAGATTAAAAAAACCGCTCCCCGCCGGCTGGCGAGTGAGCGGCTTATTCTTCATCTACCCTGCACAAAGACGAAATACGCAACAAATATGAGGAACAGTGCGTACATGATCGGGTGGATCTCCTTGCGGCGGCCCGCCAGGATCATCGTGATCGGGTAGAAGATGAACCCGACGGCGATTCCTGTTGCGATCGAGTAGCCAAGCGGCATCATGATAACCGTGAGAAATGCCGGTACGGCGATTTCAAACCGGTTCCACTCGATATGGCCGAGTGCCGACACCATCAGTACACCGACGATGATGAGGGCAGGTGCCGTGACGGCTGATGTGATGACCGACAATAGCGGATAAAAGAGCAGTGAGATCAGGAACAGAACGCCTGTGACAACTGCGGCGAACCCGGTCCTTGCACCGGCCGCAACTCCGGCAGTCGACTCGACATAGGAAGTCGTCGTCGATGTACCGAAGATTGCGCCCGTTACAGTCGCCAGCGAGTCGGCAAGAAGCGCCTTGCCGGCACGCGGCAGCTTGTCACCCTTCATGAGCCCGGCCTTCTGGGCGACAGCGATCAGGGTTCCCGCCGTATCGAAGAAGTCGACGAACAGGAAGGTCAGCACGACGACGAGGAACTGGATCGTCATGAGCGATGCCGGGTCATTCATGAGCGGCTGGAATGCCGCGCCGAATGTCGGGCTCACATCAGGAATGGAGCCGATGACGCCGTCTGGAATGGGAACGACCTTGAAGATCATGCCGACAACTGCCGTGATCAGCATTCCGAAGAAGATCGCGCCCTTTACATTCAGCACCATGAGGCCGACTGTGAGAATCAGACCGAAGATGGCGAGCAGCGTCGCAGGCTGCGACAGGTCACCGATACCGGTGAGTGTCGCGTCATTGTTGGCGATGATGCCCGCGTTCTGGAAACCGAGAAAGGCGATAAAGAGTCCGATCCCCGCCCCGACCGCGAACTTCAGCTGCGCCGGGATGGCATTGATGATCATCTCACGCAACCCCGTCAGTGACAGGATGATGAAGATAATCCCGGAGAACAGAACACCGGTGAGCGCCGTCTGCCAGGGAATTCCGTACGTGAGGATGACGGTATAGGCGAAGAACGCGTTCAGGCCCATCCCCGGTGCCAGGCCGATCGGATATTTGGCGATGAGCCCCATAAAGAGGGAACCGACGGCCGCCGCGAGCGCGGTGGCGACAAACACCGCTCCGGCATCCATCCGCATGTCCGCCGGAAGATCCGGAACGGACTCGAGTGACAGCGTGAGCGGGTTGACGACGAGGATGTACGCCATAGACAAGAACGTCGTCAGGCCGCCGATGATCTCGCGGCGGTAGTTCGTGCCAAGCTCATCGAAATTGAAAAAGTTTTTCATGAGTGCCTCCATTTTTGTCCGTCCACCGAAAACAGGAAAAGGACATGCAACAATTTGTCGCATGCCCTACCGGAAAGGAGGCGCGCCAAATGCAAAATACAAATAAGCACGCCCCCGATCGTAGTCGAGCCATTTACGGCGGCTCGGTAGAAACTTCCGGACCCTATCTCCGGTATTATACGACGGGTAAATTATATTTGATGATAAGGAGAGTATAGCGGAATAATGATAGGTATGCAAGAGAAAAACGAACATTACCCGTTTTCCAATGGGTAATGTTCGTTTTTTGATTATTCCTTATAGACGGACTAAGTGCCAATAGGCTTTTGTTCCGTCCAGCTGCACGGGCCAGCCCCTCGGGGTCATAATTCAGGGCTGATCGGCCCGCTCCGCTTTTGTTACTCCCATTCAATCGTTGCAGGTGGCTTGCTTGTGACGTCGTAGAGGACGCGGTTGATGTGGTCCACTTCGTTCACGAGGCGCGTGCTGATCTTCTCGAGCACGTCCCATGGGATGCGTGCCCAGTCGGACGTCATGCCGTCAATCGATGTGACGGCTCGGATGCCGATCGCGTAATCGTAAGTACGCTCGTCGCCCATGACACCGACGCTGCGGATATCCGGGAGCACGGTGAAATACTGCCAGATGTCGCGCTCGAGTCCGGCTTTCGCGATTTCCTCGCGAAGGATAAAGTCGGATTCACGAACGATTTCAAGCTTTTCTTCCGTGATTTCGCCCAAGACCCGGATGCCGAGGCCCGGTCCAGGGAACGGCTGGCGCCAGACGATTTCATCCGGAAGGCCGAGTTCCGAACCGAGTGCCCGCACTTCATCCTTGAAGAGCGTGTTCAGCGGTTCGATAAGTTTGAATGTCATGTCTTCCGGCAGGCCGCCGACGTTGTGGTGGGACTTGATTGTCTGGGCGGTCGCGGTGCCCGACTCGATGATGTCGGTGTAGAGCGTGCCCTGCGCCAGGAAGTCCATGTCTGTCAGCTTGGCAGCTTCCTCATCAAACACATAGATGAACTCGTTGCCGATGATTTTCCGCTTTTTCTCCGGATCCGATACGCCGGCCAGCTTCGAAAGGAAGCGTTCCTGTGCATCGATCTTGATCACTTTCATGTCGAACTTGCCGACGAACGTCTCCATGACGCTGTCCGCCTCGCCCTTTCGGAGCAGGCCGTGGTCCACGAACATGCATGTCAGCTGGTCGCCGATCGCACGGTGGATAAGGGCCGCGACGACAGAGGAGTCCACCCCGCCGCTCAGCGCGCAGAGAACCTGCTTGTCGCCGACTTCCTGGCGGATTTTTTCGATTTCAAGCTCAATGAAGTTGCCGATCGTCCAGCCGCCTTCCGCCTTGCAGATGCCGAAGACGAAGTGGCGGAGCAGGTCATTGCCGTTGACGGAGTGACGGACTTCCGGGTGGTACTGGACCGCGTACATGCCGCGGGACGGGTCTTCCATTGCCGCAATTGCGCAGCTCGGGCTTGTCGCCACTGTCGTGAAGTTTTCAGGAACCGCCGTGACGTGGTCGCCGTGGCTCATCCAGACAACCTGGTCGGATGGCTGGTCCTCGAACAGGGCTGCGCCTTCTTTGACGTTCATTTCCGCTTTGCCGTACTCGCGGCGGGATGACCTTTCGACGTTGCCGCCAAAGTGATGGGCCATAAGCTGCATGCCGTAGCAGATGCCGAGTACCGGGATGCCGAGGTCAAAGATGGCCGGGTCGACGGTAAATGCCGTTTCGCCGTATACCGAGTTCGGGCCGCCGGAGAAGATGATGCCGGCAGCATTCATCCCTTTGATGTCTTCTGCGGTAACGGTGTGCGGGTGAAGTTCGGAGTAGACGCCGAACTCACGGATGCGGCGGGTAATGAGCTGGTTGTACTGGCTGCCGAAATCGAGGACGACGATCTTTTCCTGTTCCAGCAAGAGGGATTCTGCAGACACGTGTATTCCACCTTTTCCTGTCGGACCGGGTCAAAATAAAAACGCGCAGAAAAAGCTTCCGCGCGTTCTCATCTCCATCCAAAAAGCGGATGCCTCGTGCACGCACGTATAGCATCCGCCTTCATAGACAGGCCATTTACGGCGGCCTGGTAGAGACATCCGGACCATATTTCCGGACTTATATGAGGGCGACCCGGTCTATCCGATTTTTAGTCAGTTTACCCCTTGCCGCCCCGAAAATCAACTGATGGTCCTGTTGATTAAATTTTCCCAACTTTCCCTGATTGCCCTCTCCTCACCGACGGCGTCCCTGCCGCCATAAAGGACCGCTTCGTACGCCTCGGTCAGCCGCTTCATGTCATCGCCGCCAAAGTGGGCATCGACTTCCCGGGCATAGGTGGAAAGCGTCTTGCCGTCCTCTTTCGGAAGGCCGTAGCTCCGCAGTCTTTTGAGCAGCCGGGCATATGACCGCTCGAATTCACCGCGGTCGAGCGCACGTTTCCTGAAGCGCGCCACCATCACTCTCGGAAGCCATTTGTCCCTGAGGAGGAAAGCGGCAAGTACAGCCGCCGCGAGAACGGCAAGCGCGATATAGATCACGCGGCTGTTTTCCGCGATCCGGTCCCCGAGGGATTTCCAGAAGCCGTCCCCTTTGGCTGCTGCCGGCGTTTCTTCCTCTTCGGCTTCTTCCGGCTGAGCGGACTGTTCCATCTCCTGTGTTTCTTCTTCCGTCATTTCCTCCAGATCAAGATCATAATCGATGCCGCCTGCGCCGTCGAAGCCGATCGTCGGCTCAAACGGCATCCAGCCGACACCCGGCATGTACGCCTCAACCCAGGAGTGGGCATTGTTGTTCGTCACTTCAAACTGCCGGCCGGCATCACTGCGGCCGATCTCCTCGCCTTCGTTGAAGCCCTTGACCCAGCGGGCCGGCACACCGGCCGAGCGGAGAAGGACGACCATCGACGTCGAGAAGTGGTCACAGTAGCCGCGCTTCGTCTCGAACAGGAAGTGGTCGGTGAAATCCTCGCCGGTTCCCGGGGATGCGACGTTGGCCTGGTCATAGACAAAGCCGTTCTGCCTGAAGTACTGCTCGACCGCACGGGCCTTACCATAGAGCGTCTCTTCCCTGCCCGTGATTTCAAGTGCCAGGTCGTGCACGCGCTGGGGCAGACCGTCGGGAAGCTGCAGGTATTGTGTGAACTCCTCCTGCGGCAGCGTATCCGGAGCCGTGGCCCGGAGAGCGGTCAGGCTGTATGCCGGCTCATCGTAAGTAACGCTGTAGGCATCCAGCACAGCGGGGGCATTGTTTATGAACGGGACGACCTTCCCCGTACCCGCTTCCTGGAGGAACTCGGCCTCTTCAGGTCCTGAAGGTGCTATCGCCCCGTAAGGCCTGACGATGAATTCAAAATCAAGCTGCATCGAAACAGTCGCCGTATCCTCGCCGCGGGTCGTCCCGGCAAGGAGCGGCTCGTCGATCGGCCGGCTTCCGCCTACCGGAAGCAGTTCCTGCTCCTCCGAGGAATGGATCCATCCTCTCGACGTGTACGTGTCTTTCGTCTCGACCTTCCAGTATTGGCCCCGGTCGGCCGTTGCCTCGAACACGACTGTGTCGTCTCCGATAAACGGGCCGCCGAGCATCGAATCGTCTTCACCGTAGCCAATCTTCCCGGCATCACGGCCAAGACCGTCGCCCGCCCCTTCGGCAAACGACTTGATAAACGGCACCGGGTCCGGCCAGGCGGGATCAGACTTCGGAAGAAACTGGCTCACCGCGCCGGCCACCGTGACCAGCACGAGCAGCGGGATCGTCATCACCAGGAATGCCGGCAGGCCGGGCCGCTTACCCTGCCCATCCGCAAGCTTTGCGAGGAACGTGAGCCCGAGCAGCAGGAAGCCGATCACAAGGACGCGGAGAATTGCCGCGTCTGCACTGTATGGACTGAACGTATCCAGGACCGTGATGAAGATCACCGTCATCCCGTAGAAAATAAGGACAGACATCTTCACGTGGATCCAATACTGGATCAGGTAGGACGCCATCCACAGCAGTGCGAGAAACAGCACTGTCCGGAACGGATCGGTAATGCGGCCAAGCTCGCCCGTGACGAGGAGCCCGGCATTCTGCAGAAGGTCACCCAGGACAAACGACACCGACGTAACAGGCGTCGCAGGTCCGTCCATATGCGCATGGGCGATAAACCAGCCTGCATAAATCAGCTTCACCGGCCCGGAGAGCCACCAGGGCACACCGAAAAGCGGGAAGGCAAAACAAAGACCGACGAAGATTACAAAGAGTGCCAGGTGGCCCGCCCCGGTCAGTTCGATGATCGGGACAAGCCACTCCCTGACGAGGAGAACCACCAGAACATAAATGAGGCCGAGGAAAATCCGGTCAACCGCTTTCTGGTTCATCAGCGCGCACCTCCCCTTTCCGGATCCGCAAAGTCCCGCTCCGTGACAAACCGGACATCAAATCCGGCGGCAATGGCTGCACGTGCGGCTTCCATGCCCATGCGGCCCGGGTGCTCGCCCTTCCCGAGAACGGAAAAGAGGATACCGCCGGATGCCTGCGGGGCTTCCCGGAGAAACGCGGTCACCCATTCTTCCGTAAGCGGACCCGTAATGACCGTCATCGTACGGACCGTCGCGAGCGATCGGCTGTCCGCCGGAGGCAGATGCCCGCCGGAGGCAGAGGGCCTGAACCGCGCCAGATGCAGCATCGCGGCCCTAAGGCTGTCCGGCCCTTCCACCCGGGGAATCGCCGCGCCCGCTTCCCCGAGGCTCAGGAAGCCGGAAGCCGAGCGGGATTCGACCGCCTTTTTCAGTATGGACGCCGCGAAACCGACCTGCTCCTCGAATTGCGGGGACGGCGAACCGTCCAGGACGAGCAGAAGGTCCTGCGCCCTGCGGTCCTCCAGTTCCTTCGAATGAAGCTCGCCAGTCCGGGCAAAAGCCGGCCAGTGGATCCGGGAAAGCCGGTCCCCCGGCTGGTAATCCCGTATCCCCGTGGCAACGGACGACTCCTTCACGGAAGCGAATGATGCCGCCGCGCTGCCACGCTCTTCGGAGGCAGCGGAGGGAACTTCCCGCATGTCGGTCACCTTCGGAAGCACGGTGACGGTCTGGCGGAGCGGGATGAAATGACGTTTCCTCATCCAGCCGAAAAAGTCGGATGCTTCGATCTCGATTCCTTCCAGCACATGTTCCCCGCGCATCAGCGGACCGGTCTCATAGGACCAATCCTTTTTCCTGCGGAATCCCCAAAGAAAAAGAGTGGTCGGCATCGGTAGCTGTGCCGCGCTTCCCGGAATCTCTTTCACAGTCACATAAAGAAGCGGAAACATGAATCGCCGGCCGAAGCGGACAGTCGACCTGAGCGGGCTCCCGTAAGGAATCTCCCGTCGCCCGACTTCCCTCTCCGCAGTAATTGCCCGCAGCGGATAAAAGTAAAGGAAAATACCGTACAGGCCAAACGGCAACACCATATAAAACACCGTCCAGCTGACAACGCCCCCCTGGAATTGTGCATAGGCAAACACCCCGACCAGAACGGCGAGGATTCCGATGAGGCGGAGCATCGGTCCCGCCTTGCGGAGAAACGGCTTCATCGTGTGCCCGCTCTCCGTACAGGGACCTTCGTTCTCGTGACGATCCGTTCCACCAATTCCTCTGCATCAATTCCCTCATAGCGCACTTCCGGCTGGAGAATCATCCGGTGGCTGAACACATACGGCGCGAGATGCTGGACATCATCCGGCAGTACATAATCGCGGCCCTTCAGGAACGCGAGTGCGCGAGCGGCCCGCATAAGCGCGATCGACCCCCGCGGGCTCACACCAAGACGGATATCAGGGCTTTTCCGGGTGCTTTCGGCCAGATCGACGATATAGCCCTTCACGGTGTCATCCACCGAGACTTCTGCCGCGCGGATGCGGATGTCTCTCAGCTCATCCAGCGTGATGACAGGCTGGATCCGGTCAATCGGCGGCTGCTTTTCCGCGCGGCGAAGCACTTCCACTTCGTCTTCGCGGACCGGATAACCCATCTTCACCTTCAGGAGGAAGCGGTCAAGCTGCGCCTCCGGAAGCGGATAAGTGCCTTCATGCTCGACCGGGTTCTGTGTCGCCATGACAAAGAACGGGTCCGGGAGCGCAAGCGTACGGCCGTCGACCGTAACGGAAGCTTCTTCCATCCCTTCCAGAAGGGCAGACTGTGTTTTCGGCGACGTCCGGTTGATTTCATCGGCCAGAACAATGTTCCCCATGATCGGGCCGGGACGGAACTGAAACTCCATCTCTTTCGGGCTGTAGATCGAGACGCCGATCACATCGGACGGCAGCAGATCCGGGGTAAACTGAATGCGCTTAAATTCTGCCCCGACCGACCGCGCCAACGCACGCACCATCATCGTTTTCCCGACGCCGGGGACGTCCTCGAGCAGCACGTGCCCGCCGGCAAGAAGGGCGACCACGCTCAGCTCCGCCACATCACGTTTTCCGATCATCACTTCCTCGATATTTTCAATGACTTTAAGCAGCTTTCGGTGTTCTTCCACTATCGGGTTCCCCCTGTCTCTATCCGGTTTCCCGGCCGGTCTACTGGAAATTATTTATACTGATTTCAGTTTAGAGGAAGGCAGGGCATGGGTCAATCTGAGGGGGCGGTTAGACTGGTGGATTCATTGAAATGAGTGGTCTGCCCGGGACGAATGGCGTGAATAGCGGGCGTCAATGACGAAACTGAGCTGTCGAATGACGAGACTGGGAGCCCCAATGACGAAACCGGCTGGGCGAATGACGAGATTAAGAGCCCGAATGACGAAACTGCTCTGTCGAGAGAAAGTCTTCCCACAATTAAAAACCCGCCAGCATCCGGACCGGCGGGTTCCTCTCAAGATTCAGTTTCTCCAGAAATCATCGTATACCGTGATTGGCAGATGGCGCTTGTGGCGGGAATTCGTGTAATAGGCTTCAAGTTTCTCCTGTGCTTCCGGAGAGATCTTTTTGCCTTCCAGGTAATTGTCGATGTCATCGTACGTCAGGCCAAGGGCGACCTCATCAGGAATGGCCGGACGGTCCTCTTCAAGATCGGCGGTCGGAACCTTATTGTAAAGATGCTCCGGACAGCCGAGCTCCTTGAGCATGGCCCGTCCCTGGCGCTTGTTCAGCCGGAAAAGCGGCACGATGTCAGCTGCGCCGTCGCCGAACTTCGTATAAAAGCCGGTGATCGCCTCCGCCCCGTGGTCAGTGCCGATGACGACCGACTTCTTCATCGCGGCAATGGCGAACTGGGCCTTCATCCGCTCGCGCGCTTTCTCGTTGCCCTTTACGTAATCGGTCAGGGGCACGCCCGCTCCGGCCAAGGCCGCCGCGCTGGCATCGACTGCCGGCTTGATGTTGACCTCATAAGACTCGGACGGCGAAATGAATGCCATCGCATCATCGACGTCTTTCTCGTCGAACTGCTTGCCGTACGGGAGACGGACCGCATGGAACTTGTACCGATCCGTGCTTTCCTCCTCATTCAGCTCGTCCACCGCCATCTGGGCCAGCTTCCCTGCGAGGGTAGAATCCTGACCGCCCGAGATGCCGAGCACGAACCCTTCCAGGAACGGATGGGCGCGGGCATAGTCCTTCATGAAATCGACCGACACGCGGATTTCTTCGCGCGGATCGATTTCCGGCTTCACTTTCAGTTCCCGGATAATCTCTTCCTGCAGTGTCATAATCACTTCCTCCTTCTTTTCAGACAGGGGTCAGTTTTCCGCTCCGTCTGTCTCAAACTCATGGATGCGGTCCTGGACCTCATGGATATTTCGCATTTTATTGTCCCAGCACTTCTGGCTTAGGTCGACCGGATACTCCTCCGGATTGAGCGAGCGCTTGTACTCGTCCCAAAGCAGGTTAAGCTGTCCGTGGGCGAACTCTGTGATTTGCGGTAGTTCCGGGAGGTCATAGACAATATGCCCTTCACGGACAACCTCCTGGTGCAGATTCACCGCTTCAAAATTCGTTACGAATTTCGAGATGAACGTATGGACCGGGTGGAACATCTTGAGGCGGGACTCCTCTTCCGGCTTCTCGTCCCACATCGTGATGTAATCGCCCTCCGCCTTGCCGTTTTCACGGTCGATGATCCGGTAGACTTTCTTGAGGCCCGGCGTCGTCACCTTTTCGGCAGTGGAAGAAATCTTGATGCGGTCTTCCAGGACGCCTTCTTCGTTTTCGATCGCGACAAGCTTGTACACTGCTCCGAGCGCAGGCTGGTCATAGGCGGTGATCAGCTTCGTGCCGATCCCCCACTGATCCACCTTCGCCCCCTGGAGCTGCAGGTTCATGATGGTGTACTCATCGAGGTCGTTCGAGACGATGATTTTCGCATCCTTGAATCCGGCCTCGTCCAGCATGCGGCGGGACTCCTTCGACAGGTAGGCGATGTCGCCGCTGTCGAGACGGATACCGATAAAGTTGATCTTGTCACCGAGCTCTTTTGCCACGCGGATGGCCGTCGGGACCCCGATCTTAAGCGTGTCGTACGTATCAACGAGGAACACGCAATCCTTGTGACGGCGCGCATAAGCGTGGAATGCATCATACTCGCTCTCGTACGCCTGCACCATCGAGTGGGCATGCGTACCGGCGACAGGAATGCCGAACAGTTTGCCCGCCCGGACATTGCTCGTTGCCTCAACCCCGCCGATCACCGCGGCACGTGCACCCCAGATTGCCGCGTCCATCTCCTGGGCACGGCGCGAGCCGAACTCCATGACGACATCATTTTTCACGACCTGCTTGATTCGGCTGGCCTTCGTCGCGATCAGCGTCTGATAGTTCACGATATTGAGAAGCGCAGTCTCGATCAGCTGGGCCTGGATCAGCGGCGCCTCAACACGGATGATCGGCTCGTTGCCGAAGACGAGCTCCCCCTCGACCATCGAGTAGACATCCCCGGTAAACCGCAGATCGGCCAGATACGACAGGAAATCATCCTTGTAGCCGGCATTGTCACGGAGATAAGCCAGATCGCTTTCCGAGAAGCGGAATCCCTTCAAGTATTCCAATACCCGCTCGAGCCCGGCAAACACCGCATAGCCGTTGCCGAACGGCAGCTTTCGGAAATACAGATCGAACACCGCGCGCCGCTCATGGACGCCATCCGCCCAGTACGTCTCGGCCATGTTGATCTGATAAAGGTCTGTATGGAGCATCAGACTGTCGTCTGCATAATTCGTCGACACAAGAATCCCTTCTTCCAAGTTCAGAATTTACACTAACTATACATTAACATGAATATACCCTGCCACACCCGGTAGCAATCAAGGGCGGGTTGTGACGGTTACCGGGAGACGCTGTCGATTGTTAATACAAAAAAGGAGCCCCCGCTTTCGGGAAGGCTCCTCTCATGCATCAGCAATGTTACTGTGCACCATTAACAGGGACATAAGGGTCTTCGCAATCTGGCAGAATGTGGACGATCAGGTACGTGACTACAATCTTATTGTCCGCAAGTCCAAGCGCCTCTGCAATCGGACAGCCTTTGCAGCGGATAGCGAACGAAATTGTACCGCAGAAGTCTGTCGGACAAAGGTCTGTGCCGTAACCGCCCTCACAGAGTTCTTGGATGACGCACGTTGTTCCGGTCGCAGTGAACGGCAGTTCATTATCAGCCGGGCAAGACTCCCAGAAGAACCCGAAAGTCGTGTCCAGACAGATTTTCAGGTACCAGTTGATATAACCGGCCACCGTGCGCGGACCAATCAACACCGGACCTCCGCATCCGCAAGGGTCGTAAACTGATGTTGCGTCTGCCATAGGCGCCTCACCGGCCACCGAATCTCCGCAGCAGATCAGGTACGGATCGTTCCTCAACAGCTTAAACGGTGGAATTTGGTCAGTGTTGACAGAATTCGCCGGCAATTCGAGCGTCGCAAAGTCAAAGACCAGACGGTTGAAGTTGAAACCATTCGTCTGGGTCATTTGTGCCCGAAGCCCTTGAAGGTTGTTCAAGCTTTGTACGTCTCCGGCATTCTTCGCTTCAGCGATTTCCGCATCAAGGCCGCGAAGGACATTCGGCATTTCCTGCTTAAGGATGTTTTGCATTTCTGTTTGGTTCATTTTTCTCACCTCCTCCACTTTTTTTCTCACAAGGTCTTTTACCTTGCTCTACCAATGTATTCGGGGGCCAAGCATCAGCTCGGGCGAATCTACCGGCGCCCTGCGGTGTTATCGCCCGTTTTGCGCATTCAAAAAGCCGCACGGCGTCAATCGCCCGTGCGGCCCATGGGAGTTTACCCCCTATTTCGGGATCCGGAATGGGGTTATTCCCCTCCCTTGTCCCGCTTTGTGCTCTGTTCAGCCTGCTCGACCTGCCCCTCCGGACTTTGGTCCGGTTCGAAATCAGGACTCTGTTTTTCCGGCATGCCGGTGAAATCATTTTTGTCGTCCGGCCCGAGTGCCTGCTCGCTCGCCTTGTCTGCGCGATCCTTTTTATCGTTCATGGCAATCTCTCCTTTTCATTCTCTCTTTATGGAGTTTACCCGCAAGCGCATGCATGCAATCAACGCCACAAAAAAGCCCATCCGGCAATGCCGGACGGGCGGTTACGATCAGTTAACAGCTGCAGCTGCCTTTTCCTTCTCGTAGAACTTAATGAAGTTGTCGACGACGATGTCGAGGAACGCGAGGGTCCCTTCGTCGGTGAGGTTGCCTGCTTCGTCGATTTTCTCGTGGACGGAGCCGATGTACACTTCGTTTTGCGGCAGGATTGCCGGAGCGAGGTTCGGGTTCGACAGGATCTCACGCAGATGCTGCTGGGCACGGACAGAGCCGAGCGCGCCCATCGAAGCACCGACGATGAATGTCGGCTTATTGTTAAGCACAAGTTCTCCGCGGCTCATCCAGTCGATGGCGTTTTTCAGCTGGCCGGGGATGGAGAAGTTGTATTCCGGTACGGCAAAGAGGACCGCATCGGAATCAGCCACGTCTTTCTTGAAATCGAGAACGTCTTCAGACGGATTGTTTTCGGCATCTATCGAAAACGGTTCAAGGGCATTGATGAAGACAGGTGTGATTTCCATGCGGTCCGCATAGCGGCTGCGCATGGCTTCGACGACTTTCAGGTTATAGGAAGTGGAGCTGGTGCTCCCGATGATCGCTTTGACTTTAATGGTCATGGATGAAACACTCCTTCAGAATATCTGTATTGCCGGAAGTGCGTTTTCCAGCTTATCCACAGTTATGTTACACGATTCGACATGTTTCATCCCTCTTCTTGCTCACCGGGACACTGGAAACTCTTTCAATCTTCATTTATTAAAAAAAGGCTTGCCGGTTGACCGGAACGGTGATACAGTGAGAGCAACCGATTTTTCTAATAATTGAATCAGCAATTCTTATCCAGAGAGACGGAGGGACTGGCCCTTTGATGTCTCAGCAACCTGCCTTAAGGCAAAGGTGCTACTTCCAGCGGATTCCGAAAGGTTCCGGAAGATAAGAAGACTCTTCTGTGCATCCACAGAGCCCTCTTCTTATTTGGAGGGCTCTTTCTTATTCCCTCCCATCCCAATAAGAGAAAGGATGCCTGCCTCATGTCCACCAGAAAAACAGCGACTCTCCTGGCGCAGCTCGGAAACCGGACCGACCCGCGCACGGGCGCCGTGAGCCCGCCGATTCATCTGTCCACCGCCTATGGTCATCCGGGACTTGGCCAGTCGACCGGCTATGATTACTCCCGAACAAAGAACCCGACCCGTGACCTTCTCGAAGAGGGCTTTGCGGAACTGGAAGGGGGCGACGCGGCATTTGCCTGCAGTTCCGGCATGGCGGCGATCGGCCTGGTTCTCTCCCTCTTTCGTCCTGGCGAGGGCATTCTCGCGCCGGAAGACCTGTATGGCGGGACCTACCGGCTGCTGGAGCATTACCGGAAGCAGTACGGCATCCCGGTCGATTATTTGACGTTTAGCGATCCGGATGAGGTCGAACGTACGATCACCGATACGACGAAAGCACTCTTCATTGAATCCCCGACCAATCCGCTTATGCAGGAGATCGATATCGGGGCATTCGCCAGTATCGCGAAAAAGCACAGCATCCTGCTGATTGTCGACAACACGTTCTACACGCCGATTCTCCAAAAGCCGATCACGCTTGGTGCGGACATCGTCATCCACAGCGCAACCAAGTACATCGGAGGACACAATGATGTGCTTGCCGGGCTCGTCGTGGCAAAAGGCAAAGCGATTTGCGAGCAACTTGCCGCCCAACACAATGCCGGAGGCGCAGTTCTCTCCCCGTTCGACTCGTGGCTGGTCATCCGGGGTCTGAAGACACTCCCTCTCCGAATGAAACAGCACGGAGAGAACGCGCGGAAAATTGCCGCCTATCTTAAATCGGAGCCTGCGGTGTCGCAGGTGCTCTACCCCGGCAAAGGCGGGATGCTTTCGTTCCGCACATCGGATCCCGACATTGTTGCTCCGCTGCTGGAAGAGTTGCAGCTGGTCGTATTTGCGGAAAGCCTCGGAGGCGTCGAAAGCTTTATCACTTACCCATCGACACAGACCCACGCGGATATCCCGCTTGAAGAGCGGACGCGACGCGGTATCGATAACACCCTCCTACGGTTGTCGGTCGGCATCGAGGACGCAGAAGATCTCATCGATGACCTGAAGCAGGCCTTTAGGGTCGCTCTTGCAAAAACCGGACAGCCGTCCGTCTGAATAAAAAACAATCAAAAGAAAAGAGGAATCTCTATGACTGCCAACCTTCCAGAAACAAAAACCGTCCGCACCCCATTCAAAGCCGACCATGTCGGCAGCTTTCTCCGACCAGAACGCCTGAAAAAAGTTCGTGAACAGTTCAAGGACGGCTCGATCACCCGCGAGGAACTGACCCTTGTGGAAGATGAAGAAATCAATAAGCTCGTCAAAGCACAGCTTGAAAATGGCCTGACTGCCGTCACAGACGGAGAGTTCCGCCGGACATGGTGGCATATGGACTTCCTTCTTGGCCTGGACGGCATCGAGTACACTGAAACCGGCGAAGGCATTCCGTTCAACGGGGTCAAAACGAAAGCCCACGGCTATAAGGTGACCGGCAAGATCGGCTATTCCGGAAACCATCCATTCCTGGACCACTTCCGCAAGCTCCAGAAAATCACCGGCGATGGCGTCAAAGTGAAATATACGATTCCAAGCCCGAACATGCTCTTTTTCCACAGCGGAATCGAAACCGACCTTTATCAGAACGGCGAGGACTTCTACAAAGACCTTATTCCGGCTTACCGCGCGTTCATCAAAGATCTGTATGATGCCGGATGCCGCTACCTTCAGCTGGATGACACGGCATGGTCGCTGTTCTTCTCCGAAGAAAGCCGCGACCTTGCACGCGCCTTCGGTTCCGACCCGGATCAGCTTGTCCACAAGTTTGCAGAGGCGATCAATGGAGCCATCGAAGGATGGCCGGATAACCTGCTGGTGACGATGCATATCTGCCGGGGCAATTTCCGCTCTTCCTATGCTTCAAGCGGAAGCTACGAAGGCGCGTCCGAAGTGATCTTCAGCAAACTGAACGTCGATGGCCTCTTCCTCGAGTTCGATGACGAGCGCTCCGGAGGTTTTGAACCACTCCGCTTCGTCAACCGTCCGGACCTGACCATCGTACTCGGCCTCGTCACTTCAAAGTTCCCTGAGCTCGAAGACGAAGAACAGATCAAGGCAAGAATCCGCGAGGCCGCCACTTTTGTGCCGCTCAGCCAGCTCGCCCTCAGCCCGCAGTGCGGGTTTGCATCTACCGAGGAAGGAAACATCCTCACCGAGGAAGAGCAATGGGCGAAGGTCCGGCATGTTGCCAAGATCGCCAAGGACGTATGGGGTCCTGAGGCCTGAACATCGCTTCCCTGAATCACAGACTATCAACCACAGAAAGAAGGAATCATGATGACTACATCCGTTAATAAAACACGTGCACCATTTCGCGCTGATCACGTCGGCAGCTTTCTACGCCCCGAGGCTCTGAAGGAGGCCCGCGTCAAGTTCCAGCAGGGAGAGATTTCCCGAGATGAGCTGACGCGTATCGAAGACGAAGAGATCCGCCGGCTCGTCGAAGCCCAGAAGACGAACGGGCTCCGCGGCGTCACGGACGGGGAATTCCGCCGAAGCTGGTGGCACCTTGACTTTCTTGCGGGGCTTGACGGCATTGAGTTCCGTGAAGGAGAAAACGGCACGCGCAAGTTCACAGGCGTTGAGGTGCGGCCCGTCGGCATCAAAGTCACGGGGAAAATCGGCTACAGCGGCTACCATCCGTTCATCGACCACTTCAAGAAACTGAAGGAAATTGCCGGTGATGATACAACCGTGAAGTTTACAATCCCTAGCCCGAACCTTGTTTTTGGCCGTGCAGCGCTGGAAACGGATTTCTATGATAAGAAAGAAGATTTCTACCGTGACGTGATCCCGGCATACCACGCGCTGATCCGCGACCTGTACGATGCCGGATGCCGCTACTTGCAGATCGATGACACCGCCTGGACATCTTTCTTCACGGAAGAAGAACGCGACAAGCTCCGTAAAGAAGGTTCCGATCCTGATCAGCTGATCCATCAGTTCGCCGATGCCATCAATGGGGCCATCGCGGATCGCCCGGACGACCTGCTGGTAACGATGCATATCTGCCGCGGCAACTTCCGTTCGACCTTCTTCACTAGCGGAAGCTACGAGGATGCGGGCAAGATCATCTTTGGAGGCCTGGATGTCGATGGTCTGTTCCTCGAGTTTGACGATGAGCGTTCCGGAGGATTCGAACCGCTTCGCCATGTCAATCGCCCGGATCTCACTGTTGTTCTTGGACTGGTCACCTCGAAGCATCCTGAACTGGAAAACGAAGAAGCGGTGAAGGCCCGAATCCGGGAAGCTTCCGAATATCTGCCGCTTGAACAGCTGGCACTCAGCCCGCAATGCGGATTTGCCTCTACAGAAGAAGGCAATAACCTGACGGAAGACGAACAATGGGCGAAGATCCGCCACGTCGTGAAAATCGCAGAAGATGTCTGGGGCAAAGACAACAACTGATCGTTTGCCGAACATAGGCATCATCACCAATAGATGACACTCTTATGAAGAGCGGCTGAGGGACCGGCCCGTTGAAGCCCGGCAACCGTCCGGAGAAACCACTCCGGGCAAGGTGCCAATTCCGGAGGCGGGATTTCGCCTGAACATGAGAGCGATGGGAATGAGGAGCCCCGCGCTTTGCGGGGCTTTTGCCATTTGCTCCAACCCCATTAAATGGATGGAGTGTGACCGATATGATCAAGCTAGGAAGCTGGAAGCAATACCATATCATCTGGAGCATGCTGTTTCTCGGATGGTTCGTTTCGTATATTGACCGAACGGCCACCGGCCCGCTCATCACCTACATGATCGAGCACGAGGTCGCCTTTTTTGCCGGCGTGGACAACCCTCATGCGATCGGCGGCCTGATCGGCAGCCTGTTCTTTGCTGGATTCATGCTGATGCAGTTCCCGGGCGGATACCTTGGTGACCGGTTCGGCTACCGCGCCATCATCGTACTGAGTATTTTCTGGGCCGGTATCGCAACACTCCTCACAGGCATCGCGGGTGGGCTCATCACCTTCATCCTCCTGCGTGTGCTGCTCGGGCTTGGGGAAGGAGTCTTTTATTCCAATGACCGTTCCTACATCTCCTTCCACTCCCCGCCAAACAAAATCGGGCTGGGAATGGGAGTTGCACTCACCGGGGTCTCGGTAGGATTGACCGTTGCGACACTCGGGGTCCCGCTTCTGCTCAGCTGGGCAGAACCTCACTTTGGCGAACATGCATGGCGGGTCCCGTTTTTCGTCCTCGGGGGCATCACGCTATTATCAGCAGTGCTGATTACCATCTATCTCAAACCGAAGCAGCTGCCCGACAACCTGGATCCACACTCCCCAGCCGTCAAGGCGGAATATCGCAAAGCGCTTCCTCCCCTTTTCGGCTACAGCGCGGTGTTCCTTGCAATTGTGATGGGCATCTACCTGCTTGCCACCAATTTCGGGGTATCCGATGTCGGCATCGCCGTTCTCCTGACTGCACTCTGCCCGATCCTGATTGTTTACGTTTACCGGCGAAGAAAGGAAGAAATCGGACCGATCCTGAAAAACCGGAATCTTCTCCTCATGTATGTGTTCTTTATCCCCGTCATGTGGCATCTCTGGTTCTACGGGTTCTGGGCGGTGTCAATCGTCCGGGACTTCGGCGGGAACGCCCTGGTCACAGCTGCGCTGATCGCATCATTTAACGGACTGGCCGGTATTATCGGATTCCCGCTGGGAGGCATGATCTCGGATCGGGCAGCTTCACGGCCGAATGGCCGCCGGAATGTGCTTGCACTCCAGACCGGTATTGTCGCTGTCCTGACATTTGCCTTTGCCGGTTATGTGATGGCGGGTTACAGCAACCCGGTTGTCCTATCCTTGCTGCTGTTCAGTTCGGGGCTCTTCTTCTTTGCTCTCCAGCCGGTGGCTCACGCCCTTGCATCTGAACATGCACCGGAAGCTCAGCGCGGCTCCATGTTCGGCATGCTGAACCTCGTTGCCGAAATCGGCGCAATCCTTTCTCCTGTAGTTTCGGGAGCTCTCCGTGACGCATCCGGGAACTGGGGGGTGCCGCTTCTATTGGACGGCACCCTGATGGCAGCGGCCTTCCTGTGTGCAATCGCAGTGACGGCAAAAAGCCGCAAAGCAGTTCCTTCGGCGGCGTGACCAAAGCGTCCGGAGCCGAAAGCTCTCAGGCACCTTAAGTCGCATGATGGTATAGACCTATATTCAGATTACCTCCGGACACCGGATTCTTCCGGCGCCCGGAGGTTTTATTTCACTCATCCCCGACTAGTCCTGTACACTTTAAGTAATATCTGTATTCAACAGGAGGGCGAACGATGGAGTTATTCATCAGGACAGAACAGCAAAGAGAATGGGTCGGCAAGCTGACCGGGCTCGGCAGGGAGTTTGCCAAGGATGCACAGGAACGCGATGAAGCCGGAACGTATCCTGCTGAGCAAATCCGGAAGCTGGCCGAGTCCGGCTATACGGCACTGGCCGTCCCTGAGGAATTTGGAGGCGCCGGAGCGGGTGTGCATGATATGGTCCTCTATCAGGAAACAATCGCCCGCTTCGATGAAAACATTGCACTCTCGGTCGGCTGGAACCTCGGCGTTCCCGGCGGCATTTTCGAACAGCGGAGCTGGGATCCGGAGATGCTGGAGTTCTTCGCGAAAGAACTGCAGGATGGCGCACTGGTCAACCGTGCGGTAAGCGAGGCGGCAACCGGCAGCCCTTCCCGAGGCGGAAAGCCGGGAACGGTTGCGGTACGCGACGGGGATTCCTATGTGATCAGCGGCCGGAAGTCGTTCACGACCGGCTCCCCCGCCCTCACCTATTTCCTCACCTCTGCCTGGGTGGAAGATAAGGAACAGGTCGGCTTTTTCCTCCTCCACCGGGATCTGGATGGACTGTCAATCGATGAAACATGGGATGTCGTCTCCATGCGCGGCACGGGCAGTCACGACCTCGTCCTCGAACAGGTCCGCGTTGACGAAGGGGCACTCGTCGAACTGCCCGTACGAAAACCGGGCGGGCCATCTTTTGACGGCTGGCTTCTGCATATGCCGGCCGCCTACCTCGGTATCGCCCAGGCCGCAAGGGACTATGCTGTGGACTTTGCCGGAAGGCACGCCCCTAACAGCATCAGGGGCCCGATCAGCCAGCTGCCGAACGTCCGCCAGCTGATCGGCGAGATGGACTTGGAACTGTCTCAGGCGCGCCATGTGCTGTATAGCGTGGCCGATGCGCACGACGATCCGGTACGACGGCCTTTCCTTGGACACGAGGTGCCGGTCGCCAAGACGACCGTCACGAACGCCGCCATCTCGATTGTCGACAAGGCGATGCGGGTCGCGGGCGCGAAAAGCCTTCAGCGGAACAATCCGCTCCAGCGCTACTACCGGAATGTCCGCGCCGGCCTCCATAACCCGCCGGCGGATGATATGGCAGTCCGAGCACTCGCAGACCAGGCGCTGGGCCAGCGTCACGATGAGCCTTCACCAAAAAAATGAATCTAGGAATCAATTCATTTCTTCCTCTCATAAAAAGATACACATGAGGATTTTTCTATGGATCAGGGAAAGGGCATGGTTTGATAAGAACCCATTTTTACGAATGACACCCCGTCCGCAGATTTAGCGGATGGGGTGTTTTTGTGCATTTCCAAGGAAGTCATCAATCTGCTGCCGATGATGTTGATCGTGATAGATAAAGTCTCCAATGATATAAATCAGCGTGTAAGGCGAGCCCGTATACGGACAATGGCTGTCCCCGTTTGACGCTGCAGGCCTGACAAGCACTGATTCCGGCAGTTCAAACAGACGGGAAACAAGCTGATTCCGCGCAGCCCCTGCTTCCGTGATCAGCCTGCCCGGAGTGACTTTTTCCGCGTATGCCGCAGCTCTGTTGTTGAAAGGACCGAATTCAGGAAAGGCCATCCCTTCTCCCTCAAGCACTGCAGGAATTACCCGGTCGGACAAATGCTCATCCCACTTCAATATATGGGCAATGATCTCACTTGCCGACCACTTCCCTTCCGCCAGCGGTTTCTTCAAGACATGCGGATCAACAGATTTCAGCTCAAACAGCCAGTCGGAATATGCCCCAAATTCCCGAATGATTTTCTCTGTTTCTCTATCAGGCCCCATCTCCCATTCCTCCTCCCCCATCAGATTCCAGTCTCCCAATTTCATTCGCCTCGCCCCTCCTCTCCTCCTTCAATCGCCCCGATGCCGGCATCTTACCGGAATAGACTGTGGTTGATGAGGAGGTGAAAATCATGACAACGAAATCCCACTGCTCAAACGTCTGGGTATACCTGGCGGGTGTGCTGGCTGGTGTGGTTCTGCTCGGGCTGTTCTTCCTCGTGCCGTTCCTTCTGGCTCTCCCCGCGGTAACAGGCATCTGGACAGTACTCCTGATCATCGTGGTCGTGCTGGTCGTCATTCTGGCACTGGCGGTGGTTTTGAGTGCATTGCTCCGACTTCTCAGATCTTTGAGGTTCTTGTCCTGACGACAGGCGGCTGCTTTTTGCAGCCGTCTTTTTTCATTGCGGGCAGTTTCGGACGCTCAGCAAACACCCCCTCTCTCCTGTATAATGAGGCTAACTGAAAGACGAGGGTGTGGACGGATTGGACCGAATGGATGGCCGGCGCGGTGAACAGGAGCCGGAAGAAAAGAAAGACCCCCGCCTCTCCGGAGAAGTAGAGGCACGGGACAGGGTCTACGACGAAGGACAAGAATACGAAGATTTCGATGATGGAGAAGACATCTGGGAACCCGACGAATGGGGCGTCTGGGATGCCATCGCGGAAGGCGATGTCCTCGATGAAGAGGAGTTCGGCGAAGACGACTTTTACGACTACAATGAGCCGGCTGACCGACAGCCCGACTCAGAAGAACCGGAAGACCCGGAAGACGAGGAGATCCGCCGGCTCGTCCTCGAAGCCCAGCGGGAAGCATGGCTAAAGGAACGGACGGAGGAACCGCCGCGCCGCGGGCCATCATTCGGCACGAAGGCGATGATCTGGATCATTTCGCTCATGATGGTCGTCAGCACGTTTGCGTTCGTCCTGGAACTGTTCCCGCTTTCGGCGGTCGACTTCCTGCGCACCTCCTCACAGCTATCCGAGCAGGAGACCGTTCAGGCGCAGAAAGAATCGGTCGTCTCCGTCGTCACGCCTGACGGCTCCGGTACCGGCTTCATCCTATCGGCAGACGGGACCATCCTGACGAACCATCACGTGATCGAAGGGTACGACCGCGTATCGGTCGTCCTGTCCGATGACCGGCGGTTCATGGCCGATGTGACGGAATCTTATCCGGAATCCGACATGGCCGTACTCGAAGCCGAAGACGAATCCGGTCTTCCTTTTCTTGAGCTGGCAAACTCCTACACACTGGATGAAGGGGACCCGGTCACCTTCATCGGCAACCCGCTCAGCTTCCGGGGCGTGGCAAACAAAGGCAACGTAATCGGTCCGATCCGCGTGAACGGCCTTGCACAGCCCGTCATCATGATGGAAGCACCCGTGTACCGCGGCAACAGCGGCAGCCCCGTGCTGGACAAGGACGGCCTCGTTGTCGGCATTGTGTTTGCGACACTGAATCATGAAGAAGAAGGCACGGTCGGTCTGTTTGTCCCCGTAGATGAGCTGTACCGCCAGCGTCAGGAAACTCCATAAGAAAACCGCAGCGGCCTATGAATCAGGCAACTGCGGTTTTTTCTATAATCATACAGCTTCTGTTTCTGCCGGCACGCCATCCGCATCCGGCTCGCCAAGTACGCCTTCCGATTGGGAGACGACAACCGCGCAGGCTGCATCTCCGGTGATATTAACGGCAGTCCGCACCATATCGAGGAGGCGGTCGACACCGAGGACGAGCGCGATCCCCTCAACCGGCAGGCCGACAGACGTCAGTACCATGGCCAGCATGATGAGACCGGCCCCCGGCACCGCGGCAGTGCCGATGCTCGCCAATACCGCGGTCAGAACAACTGTCAGAAGCGCACCCATCGACAGGTCGATGCCGTAAGCCTGGGCGATGAAGACGACCGCCGCCCCCTGCATGATTGCCGTACCGTCCATGTTGATCGTGGCGCCGAGAGACTGTGTAAAGGAACTGATCGACTCAGGCACCTTCAACCGCTCCTGCGCCGTCTTCATGGAAACCGGCAGCGTGGCGGCGGAACTTGCCGTACTGAATGCCACGACCTGCGCAGGGATAAAGTTCTTGAAGAACCAGATCGGATTCCGCTTGCCGAGCAGGGAAACCGCGCCGCCATAGACGACCAGGGTATGAATCAGGAGTGCCCCGAGAACGACCCCCATGTACATACCCATCGCGCTGATCGCATCAAAGCCCTGGCTTCCGACTGCAGACGCAATCAGACCGAATGCCCCGTATGGAGCAAACTTCATGATAAAGGTGATGAGGTACATGATCAGGTCATTGGCCTGTTCAAGGACTTCCCTGACCCGCTCCACCTTTTTGCCGAGCATGGCGATGCCGAAACCGACCAGCGCAGAGAAGAAGATAAGCTGGAGCATATTCCCCTCCGCCATCGCCGCTATCGGGTTGGTCGGGATGATGCCGAGAAGCGTATCCATGACAGGTGGTGCTTCCTGGGCCTCATAACTGATGCCCGCCGTGTCGAATTCACCCGCGGCTCCTGGCTTCAGAACAAGTGCCAGAGACAATGCGATGACAATCGCCACGGCAGTCGTAATCAGAAAGAACCCGAGTGTCTTTCCTCCGATCCGACCCAGTTTCTTCGGATCTCCGATACCCGCGGTACCGAGCGCGATCGCTACGAACACGACCGGAACGACGAGCATCTTCATCAGATTCAGGAAGATGGTACCGAGCGGACTGAACAAGTACGTATCTACCGGACCAAATACACTTGGAGCGAACAGATTCAGCGCAAGACCGACGATGACACCGGCAATAAGGGCAATGATGATGTTTCGGGCCAGCTTCATGATTGATCCCCCCTTGTTCTACTTTATTCGCCAAGCTGACTAAAGATGAAAGCGCTTTCTTAAATATTATCTTTAAGTTCTGATATTGTCAATCTTTGCTGATTAAAACAAAAACAGACCCGCTCAAGACGGGCCTGCAACATTCAGTTTAGGTTTCTTCCAGAAATAAGATAAGATCACACCCGCCGCCAGGGTGGCAGTGGCGAAGTAAAACGGATAATCCAGGTGGATATCGAACAGGATCCCGCCAATGACCGGCCCGAACACATTTCCCAGGCTCGTGAACATCGAGTTCATCCCGCCTGCAAAGCCCTGCTCATTGCCCGCCACCTTCGACAGATAAGTCGTAACCGCCGGACGCACCAGGTCGAAACCGACAAACACCGTCATCGTCACGAGCAAAATCATGAAGTACGAGTTCACGAGAGTCACACAGTAAACAAGTACTGCGGAGACGATCAGACACCACCGGATCAGCCTGATTTCGCCGAGCCATTTGTTCAGCCGGTCAAACAGGAAAATCTGCGCCACCGCTCCGACGACGCCTCCGCCTGTGACCATGATTGCGATGTCCTTCGGCGTAAAGCCATATTTATGATCCGTAAACAGTGCGAACAGCGACTCGAACGCCGCCAGCCCGAATGACAGGATAAAGATGATCACGAACGCAATAAAAAACACCGGTGAAAAGATTTTCCGGAAACCGGTGGTGCCTGGCACCATCTCCTCCACGTCTGTCTTTTGCCGCTGCGGTTCACGCAGCGCCACCATGGAAAATATCGCAGCGATAAAAGCTAACCCGAATGCGGCGAAAAACGGGACACGCGTGCCGATTTCAGCCAGAAATCCGCCGAATCCTGGTCCGACGATAAACCCGGTCGAAATGGCAGCGGACATGTAACCGAGAGCCTTCGGCCGTTCTTCGATCGTCGTGATGTCGGCGATGAAAGCAGTGACGGCCGGCATGATGAATGCCGCACTGATGCCGCCGAGGAGCCGTGAGGCAAACAGCAGAGAGATGGATTGGGCAAGCCCGAAAAGCAATTCAGACAAGCTGAACAGAATGAGCCCGATCACGATCATCCGCTTGCGGCCGTATTTGTCGGTCCATTTACCTGCTATCGGTGATGCGATCAGCTGGGTAAGTGCAAATGCAGCGACAAGGTTCGCGGCAGCCGACCCGCTCAGGCCCAATTCGTTGATCAGCGCCGGAAGCACCGGAATGACCAAGCCAATGCCCATAAAGGCGATGAACAAGTTGATGAGCACCGTCGTGAGCATGATGTTTTTCTTCATGATAGTTTTCCCCTTTGGACCCGATTGCTCCTATCATAGCCGGACATCACCGGTTTCCGCCACTTTGGCGGTTGATGTTTTGAGAGTTAAGATTTCCGAAACGGGTGACAGTCAGGAAAGTTCCCAATGGCTCCACGGCTCAACATCCGGGGGATGGCTCGTGAAGAACATCGGTTCCTTCTTTACCGGATGCGTGAAAGCGAGCGCCCGTGCCCAAAGCGCGATCTGCTGGCCGGGGCGGTTCACGGAAGCGCCGTATTTCTGATCACCGTATAGCGGGCAGCCGATCGTCGATAGCTGAACCCGGATCTGATGAGGCCGTCCGGTCTCCAGGCGGACGGAGACAAGCGTCAGGTCCCCTTTCCTGCCGAGGACTTCATAGTTCAGGACCGCCTTTTTCGCATCCTTCACGCCCGGTTTCACGACGCTGACCTTGTTTTCTTTTTTGTCTTTAAGGAGATGATGCTCCAGTCGCCCCTTCTCCTCAGGGGGGATGCCGCGCACGACTGCCACATATTCACGGTCCATGTCACGGCGGCGGAGCGCATCGGACAGGCGGGATGCCGCCTTCGATGTTTTCGCGAATACGATCGCGCCTCCGACCGGACGGTCCAGCCGGTGAACCAGTCCGAGGTAGACATTTCCCGGCTTGTTGTCGCGGTCTTTGATCATCTCCTTTAATGCCGTCAGCAAGTCCTTGTCACCTGTCCGGTCCTCCTGGACGGGCATATTCACCGGCTTCTCGACAAACAGGAGATGGTTGTCTTCAAAAAGTATCGGGATATTCATTGTTTGTCTGCTCCTTTTTACTTGATCTTAAGGGGTTTGTCAGGAGGATCAGTCCTTTTCAGCATTCGTACGCAAACTTCTTGGATTCGTACGCAAACATGGGGAGACCTCCTCTTTTCGCACGCAAACCTCTTGGATTCGCACGTAAACCTCTTGGATTCGCACGTAAACCTTTGAGTTTCTCCGCTTCACAATTTATTTTAACAGAGGCGTGGTCCATGCTGTCTGTTATACTGGACGCAGTTCACGCCATCCCGCCCGTGCGGCTGGCGGACCACCTCAAATCAAGGAAGGTACCGTCCATGAGTTCATTACTTAACCGCATCGAACAAAGTCTCCCGAGCCTCTCGGGTGCCGAACGCGCCATCGGTGAATACATCCTGCAGCACCCGGAACTGATTCCGAACATGACGACCCGGGACCTCTCCAAAAACAGTGGCGTCAGCGAATCCAGTGTCGTCCGCTTTTGCAAGTCGATCGGCATCGGCAGTTTTAAATCGTTCAAGCTGGAATTGGTGAAAGACCTGACGCTTACCGGCATGAACCTGACGGATTTTGATATCCTCCATCAGCAGGACGAGCCGTACGACCTGTTCCAAAAGGTCACCCAAGTCAATAAGTCGGCCATCGAAGCGATCCCCTCCTCCCTCGACCGCAAAGAGTTCGAAAAGGCAGTCGGCATCCTTAAAGACGCAGGCCGGCTCCTGTTCTACGGTGTGGGCGGTTCGGCCACAGCCGCAACAGATGCTTACTATAAGTTCACGAAACTCGGTTATGCATGCCAAAGCCACCATGACTTCCACTTCATGCTGTCCTCGATCCCGTATCTGGACGCGCGATCCGTATTTTTCGCAATCAGCAACTCCGGAAAAACAAAAGATGTGCTGGAGCTTGCGCGATTTGCTAAGTCCAAAGGGGCGACCATCATCGCGATCACCAACCTCGACAAGTCACCGCTATACAGGGAAGCGGATATCCGGCTCTGCACACCGGTGGTCGAACAGGATCACCGGATCGGCAGCATCCCGTCCAGGATGACCCAGCTGACCATCATCGACGCCCTCTACCTTAGTGTTTTCCACGCAACAGGTGAATCCGTCATCGATCAATACCATGAGGCACGGAACGAAGTCATCCGTCTCCGAAGATAATCCCGGCAAGGAAAAGGCCAATCGGCCCTTTCTGCCGGGAATTTTTTTCGACAGATGATGAAAAAATATTCTTCATATTGACATTTAATTTCTTTTTAATAGAATGAATTCATGAAACATAATTTCATAACAGTAGGTGAAGACATGCTGGAAAAACTCACGACCGAAAAAAGAAATCCGAAGAGCATGAACATCGATACGCTTCCGATCAGGGAACGCCTGCTGCTCATGGTTGAAGAGGATGCCGGGATTCCCGAAGCCATCCGGAAACAGATCGATCCGATTGAAAACGCTGTCAGCCTTGTGATTCAGGCCTTCCAGAAAGGCGGACGGCTGATATACGCCGGCGCCGGTACGAGCGGGCGGCTCGGCATTCTCGATGCGTCCGAATGCCCGCCGACTTTCGGCGTCGATCCGGGCATGGTCCGGGGAATGATTGCCGGTGGTGAACAGGCGATCACGAACGCGATCGAAGGTGCTGAAGATGACGCGGACCAAGGTGCGAAAGACATCGCCGATCTCTCTGCCGGACCGGATGATGTCGTCGTCGGAATCGCCGCCAGCGGAAGGACGCCGTATGTCATCGGGGTATTGAACCGGGCAAAGGAAATGGGTGCCAAAACTGTCTCCCTCAGCAACAACGAGGGTTCTGAAATCGGGCGCGTCGCCGATGTGGCCATCGAAGTCGTGACCGGGCCGGAAGTCATCACCGGTTCGACACGTCTAAAAGCCGGCACCGCCCAGAAACTGGTGCTGAACATGATTTCCACCATTGCGATGACGGGGATCGGAAAAGTGTACGGCAACCTCATGGTCGATGTGCAGCCTACCAATGAGAAGCTGGTCAAACGCGCAAAGCACATCATCATGGAAGCAGCCGGCGTTGACTTTGAAACGGCAGAGGAGGCCTACGAAAAAGCCGGTGAACAGGTCAAGCCGGCCATCGTCATGCTGCTCCTCGGCTGCTCTCTCGAAGAAGCAGAGGCGCACTTGAAAGAAGCAAAGGGGTTTATCAGGGAAACTCAGAGATAATCTGGAGGGGAAATGATGAAAAAAGAAGAAAAGCTCGCAAGGGGGATTCTGGACCATATCGGAGGCGGGGACAACATCCGTTCCTTCACCCACTGTATGACCCGTGTCCGTCTGGACCTGAAAGACGAAAGCAAAGCCGATATTCAGGCACTGAAAAATACGGACGGGGTCATGGGAGTCATCGAGGACGAAACACTTCAGATCGTCGTCGGCCCGGGCACGGTGAACAAGGTGTCCGACCAGATCACAAAAATGACCGGCAAGCGGATGGGTGAAACAGTGGATGCCAACGAAGATGACGCCGTGAGCCTGAAAAAGTCCGAGCTCAAGAAGAAAAACAACACACCGGTCAAAAATCTGCTGAGGAAGATCGGAAGCATCTTCATCCCGCTCATTCCGGGTCTTGTCGCTTCCGGGATCATCAACGGAATCGCCGGATTTGCCAAGAACGCCGGAGTGGATGAAACGGAGACATGGATTCAGATCCTTACTCTCCTCGGGGGAAGCATCTTCGGCTACCTGGCAATCGTCGTCGGCTGGAACACCGCGAAAGAGTTCGGGGGAACTCCGGTCCTTGGGGCCATTGCCGGAATCATCACGATTCATCCGGGCTTGGCAGATATCGTTCTGTTCGGCGAAAACTTGCTTCCGGGACGCGGCGGGCTGTTCGGTGCCATGTTTGCAGCCTGGCTGATGGTCGTGTTTGAACGCTTTTATAGAAGATTCATTCCGAATGCGGTCGACATCATTGTCACTCCACTGCTCACTGTCCTGACGGTCGGAATCCTGACGATCGTTGCAGTCATGCCGGCCGCGGGCGTCTTGTCTGACGGCATCACAACCGGCATCCATGCCGTACTGGAAGTCGGCGGCCCGGTTGCCGGCGGTCTCCTGGCAGGATTTTTCCTGCCGCTCGTCATGGTAGGGCTTCACCATGGGCTGACACCAATCCATATGGAACTGATCAACTCCGTGGGCGCGACGTCCCTCCTCCCGATCCTGGCAATGGCCGGGGCCGGACAGGTCGGCGCATCGATCGCCATCTTCGTGAAATCCCGGAACCAGCGCCTGAAGAACGTCATCAAGGGCGGCCTCCCGGCGGGCCTCCTCGGCATCGGGGAACCGCTGTTGTACGGGGTGACGCTCCCCCTCGGCCGGCCATTCATCACCGCCTGCATGGGGGCTGCCGTCGGCGGTGCCTACCAGGCAATCATGCATACAGCAGCTAGCGGTATCGGGGTATCTGGCCTGTCTCTCATTCCACTGATTGTGGAAAACAAATACCTGATGTATTTCATCGGACTCGTCATCACCTATACAGCCGGATTCATCTTTACGTATTTCTTCGGCTTCAAGAAGGAAATGGACGAAGGCTTCTGAAATTGAGCAGAGGAGAAAACCGCTGGTTGTACCGCGGGCTTCTCCCCTGCTTTTCTGCATTAGTATCCATCTAAGAAAGGAAGCTGACCATGCTTGGAATTTCTGTATACCTGAATCAGGCGTCTGACGAAAGATTGGAAGCCTATATCCGAAAGATGAGGGCCGCCGGTTTCCGCGGCATCTTCACCTCTCTTCATATCCCCGAGGATGACCCGGGACAATACGCCGACCGGCTGCGGGCGCTCGGCACGCTCGCCGCAACTAACGAGATGGAGCTGACTGCGGACATCTCCCCGGCCTCACTCGGGCATCTCGGACTCACCTTCAAGACGGCCGACCGCCTGCTTGACTGGGGAGTCACCGGACTCCGTGTGGATTATGGAATCAGCGAGGAAGAAACAGCAGCCCTGTCCCACCGGATGACGGTCGCCCTAAACGCCAGTACGCTCACCGGGGAAACCATCCAAAGACTGAAGAAATGCGGCCTCCGGCTTTCTGCGGCTGAAGCGTGGCATAATTTTTATCCGAGGCCCGAAACCGGTCTGGGAGTGAATGATTTCACCGAGCGGAACCGCTGGCTGCAGAGCGAAGGCCTGAAAGTCATGGCTTTCGTTCCCGGAGACGGCGACCGCCGCGGTCCTCTATACAAGGGGCTTCCGACACTTGAAGACCATAGGGACCGCACTTCCTTCTCCTCCTATCTCGACCTTCTAGACAGCGGATGTGTGGACCATATCTATATCGGGGATCCATCAATGAGTGAACGCTCGCTTGAACAGTTCAGCTGTCATGCCGGTGGCACCTTCCTCCTCAGTGCCGTGCCGGCTTTTCCCGATGCACAGGCCGCGCTGCCCGGATCCGACCATACGAACCGGCAGGATGCGGCGCGTGACGTGATCCGCTCCGCGGAGTCCCGGCTGTACGGCAATGCCGGAGACCGGCCGGTCGACCCCGCCAATACGTCGGAGCGCCCCTTCGGCTCAGTGACCATCGACAATTCCCTGTACGGCCGCTATCAGGGAGAACTGCAGATTACCAAGCGGGACTTGCCTGAGGATGAAAAAGTGAATGTCATCGGCCGGATCACCGAAGACGACAGGCCTGTGCTCCGGCACATCAAAGGCGGAGATGCATTCCGCATCCGCATGGAAGGCGGACCACAGGCCTGAGGCGATTCTGCTATACTATTGAGCAGAATCCGGCCAGGAAGAAGGAATGGATATGTTCAAGACAATCGGGATCCTCGCTCATGTGGATGCCGGAAAAACAACATTCTCCGAACAATTGCTTTATCATACGGAAGCGATCCGGAGCCGCGGGCGGGTCGACCACAAGGATGCTTTTCTCGACAGCCATGCCATCGAGAAAAACCGGGGCATTACTGTGTTTGCCGACCAGGCCGTGTTCCGGCACAACGGGACCGAATACACGCTGATCGACACCCCCGGACACGTCGACTTCTCACCAGAGATGGAACGGGCGATCCGGGTGATGGATGCGGCGATTCTTGTGGTCAGCGCGGCCGACGGCGTGGAGGGCCACACCGAAACGGTCTGGGACCTGCTCCGGAAGCACCGCGTCCCGACATACATCTTCATCAACAAGACAGACCGGGAAGGCGCCGACCGGGAAACAGCCCTGACCGAGATCCGGAAGTCCCTGTCGGAAAATGTGGTGCTCCTTGATGACGGGCTGACCCCTGATGTCATCGAGTGGATGGCGGAACGGGATGAAACACTTCTGGAGCATTATCTCGAGGAAGGCTTTGATGAGGAAGTGTGGATCCGAGACATGCGCCGCATGACGGATTCAGGGCGGATTTACCCAGCAGGCAGCGGCTCGGCACTGAAAGACATCGGCGTCACCGAATTTTTCGAATGGCTGGACCGGCTTTCAGGCGGGACACTGCCTGATGCGGATGGCCCTTTTGCAGCCCGCGTCTACAAGATCCGCCATGACGAAGGCGGACAACGCGTCACTTTCCTGAAACTGACCGGCGGACGGCTATCGGTCCGGGATGAAATCCGGATTGCGGGTGAACCCCAAAAAGTCACACAGATCCGGAAATACAGCGGTCACAAGTACACTGTCCAGGACACGGCCGGCCCTGGCGAACTTGTGGCGGTCATGGGGCTTTCGGGCATCGTGGCCGGTGAGCCGCTCGGGGCGGAAACAGGACAGACAGCCTTTTCACTCACCCCTTCCCTGTCTGCTGCCGTCCGTTTTGGTGACTCCATTCATCCGAAGGATATGCTCGCCCATTTCATGCAACTGGATACAGAAGACCCTTCTCTCTCCGTCACCTGGGACGAACATGCCAGTGAGATCCGCGTACATGTCATGGGCCTGATTCAGCTGGATGTGCTGAAGGAAATCATGTCTGACCGGTTCGGCCAGCTCGTCACATTCGGAGATCCGTCGATCCTCTATAAGGAAACGGTTCGCACAGCCGTCACCGGCTACGGACACTTCGAACCGCTCCGCCATTATGCGGAAGTGCATCTGGATATCGCTCCGTCCGAACGGGGTGCGGGCATAACATTCAAGAGCAACTGCCACCCGAACGAACTCGCCCCCGGCTTCCAGAACCTCGTCGGCCAGGTGCTGACCGAAAAGCCGCATCGCGGCCTGCTCACCGGATCCCCGCTGACCGATTTGCAGATCGCACTGAGCACCGGCAGGGCGCATAACGAGCACACATCCGGCGGGGACTTCAGGGAAGCGTCGCTCCGGGCCCTCCGTCAGGGCCTGGAAAAGGCGGACAATGTCTTGCTGGAGCCCGTATACGACGTGAAGATCAAAGTGGCGACCGGACTGATGGGACGTGTGCTGAACGACATCCAGAAAGCGCACGGACAGTTCGGAGAACCCGAGACGGAAGGAGACGCCATACGCATCAGCGCACGTGTACCCGTCTCCACATTCATGGGCTATCCTGCTGAATTCTCTTCCTTCACCAGCGGCAAAGGCTCCATTTCCCTGCGCCCCGGCGGCTACGAAGAATGCCACAACCCAGAAGAGGTGACGGAACGGATCGGCTATGACAAAGATGCCGACCCCGACTATTCCTCGTCTTCAATCTTCTGCGCCAAGGGCAAAGGTTATTCCGTTCCATGGCATGAAGCGGAAGCGGCCATGCACCTGTTGTAGACATATCCGGCTTCCTTTGTCGGGGACAAGAGCCTCCATTTGGTGCGTCAGTGCGCTTTTCATTTAGTCTGGCAGTAATCAGGAAAGGAGCCACTCTTATGGAACAATTTAGAATTGACCGGTCCAAGGGAATGGAGATCGGCCTCTATTCACTTGGCGACCACATGATGAACCCCCATAACGGCGAGAAGATCAGTGCGGAACAGCGTGTCCGTGAAATCATTGACGCCGCCAAACTGGCTGACGAAGCCGGCCTGGACGTGTTCTCTGTCGGCGAAAGCCACCAGCGGCACTTTGCCACACAGGCGCACACCGTCATCCTCGGCGCGATTGCACAAGCGACCAGGCAAATCAAAATTGCCAGCTCTTCAACGGTACTGAGCGTCTGGGAGCCGGTACGTGCGTTCGAAGACTTCGCGACAATCGATCTGATTTCCGGCGGACGGGCAGAAATCGTTGCGGGCCGCGGTTCCAGGACCGGCGCGTTCGACCTGCTCGGCTATGATCTGAACGACTACGAAGCGCTGTTCGAAGAAAAGCTGGACCTTCTCCTAAAGCTGAACGCGGCGGAGGATCCCATCAGCTGGGAAGGTGAATTCCGCCCGCCCCTCAGGAACGCAGAAATCTATCCGCAACCAAAGGACGGACAGCTTCCGATCTGGCGCGCAGTCGGAGGACCCCCGGCGAGTGCAATCAAGGCCGGCTATGCGGGCGTCCCGATGATTCTGGCGACACTCGGCGGGCCGGCGATGAATTTCACCGCTTCAGTCGATGCCTACCGGGAGGCGGCCCAGCGGAGCGGACATGATCCAAACCGGCTCCCGATCGGCACGACCAGCCTTTTCTACACCGCCGAAACCACCCAGGATGCACTCCGCGAGTACTACCCTCACCTGCACTATGGCTTCATGGCGATCCGCGGCGGCGGCTATCCGAAGCAGCAGTTCGAGCAGGCCGTCGGCCACCGCGATGCCCTAATGATCGGAAGCCCGCAGCAGATCATTGAGAAAATCCTCTATCAGTACGAACTTTTCGGCCATCAGCGCTTTATCGCGCAAATTGATTTTGGCGGGGTGCCGTTTGACAAGATTGCGAAAAACATCGAGCTGATCGCAACCGAGATCATGCCGGCAGTAAAAAAGTACACGAAAGCAGACAACAATTGAAAAACGAAAGCCTTCCGGTTCGTCTGTACGAACGGAAGGCTTTCGTTTTTATCTATAGAGATCTTATCACGGCGCGAACATATTGATCGTCGTGATGATGATCGGCGCACCGAACAGAACATCCTGCAGGAAACCGCCGACGATCGGTACGACAAGGAACGCCGTACGGGATGGGCCAAACTTGTTGACCGTCGCGCCCATATTCGCCATTGCGTTTGGCGTAGCCCCGAGACCGTGGCCGAGCATACCGGAAATCATGACGGCTGCATCGTAGTCTTTGCCGAGGAAACGGAACACTACGAAGATGGCAAACAGCGCTACAAAAGCAACCTGAACAAGTACAATACCGATCAGCGGAAGTGCCAGTCCGACAACTTCCCATATCTTAATGCTCATCAGAGCCATCGACAGGAAGATCGCCAGGGAAATTTCGCCGATGAGGTTGATCTCTTTCATATTGACCGTGCCAGGCAGCGTACGGTCCACCAGGTTCCGGACGATAACGGCAACGAACATCGCGCCGATATAGGCCGGCAGGACAAAGCCGGTTGCCTCCGAGAAAATTTCCCCGATGTACGTTCCGCCTGCCATCGATAGGGTGATCAGCGCAATCTGAATCATGAACGAACGTTCAGTGACCGGCTTTTCTGCCTCTTCAACGAACGCTTCAACTTTTCCTTCAGTTGGTTTCAGATCGTGCTTTCTGATGAGGAATCTGGCGACCGGCCCACCGGACAGGCTCCCGGAAATCAGGCCGAGCGTGGCTGCTGCCATCCCGATCGTGACAGCCGAATCAATGCCAAGTTCTTGGATCGTCTGCCCGTAAGCAGCTGCGCCACCGTGGCCGCCGCTCATTGATACCGCCCCGCTCATGACTCCAAGGAGCGGATCAATGCCGAACACTTTGGATAGCGAGACACCGATGACATTCTGCATGAAGATGAGGATTCCACAGAAAATCAGATAGATGATCAGGAGCTTCCCGCCCAGTTTAATAAGCTTCATGCTGGCTCCAAGCCCGACCGTCGTAAAGAATGCGACCATGAAGAGCGACTGCAGGGAAGTATCCAATGCAATTTCAACGACGCCCGTCGTTTGGAGAATAAAGGCGAGGATGGCGAAAATTAGGCCGCCGACAACAGGTGCCGGAATCAGGAACCGGTCAAGAATGCCGATCCGGTTGACGAGGGCCATTCCCAACAGGTAGAGGGCCACTGCCAGGAACAGTGTAGAAATCTGGTTGATCTCAATCATAACTTTGTCACCTTTCGCAAAAAATTATACGGTTTCCGGACCCGGCCTGCACCCGATCAGTGTCGGATCCCCCCAACAGGCCCTGCACGGTCCGAAAAACCGTTTGTAATAGCGTTTTCAAATATGGCTGAACGCATTTTCATCTATTGATGCTTTACCCCTTGCTTGCTGACTCAACCCATCGCGAAAACAAAACCCACGGAAATTCATGGAATCGCTTTCGTAATTGTTAAATGAACGCTTCTTTAGCGATGCACTGTTTTAAAGTATAATCAGTCACGCTAATTTTTTGCAATAGAAAACGCAGAATCCGTACTATTCCAAAAAGTAAATCCGCTATTATTTACTAGACGCGGAAATAAAAAGAGACGGTTCCATACCTTTAAAAGGTACGGAACCGTCTTTCAGATCCAAGGAATCAGTTGTCGTATGCATTGAGAGCGTTCACGCTATGCGCGATTGCAGAACCAGCCTTAAGCGCAACCGCCACGAAAATCGCTTCCGATAGCTCTTCCAGGCTGGCGCCGGCTTTCTTGGCGTTTTTCGTGTGGAGATCGATGCAGTAAGCGCATCCTGTCGTGTGTGCCGAAGCCACAGCGATCAGTTCCTTTTCCTTTACGCTCAGTTTTCCGGCCTTGAGAGCTGCGCCATCGAACTTCACGAACGTTTTGAATGCCTCTTCATCCAGTTCTGCGAACTCCGGCAGACGGTTAAAGTAAGACGCTTTGTAAAACTCCCCGTCACCTTTGCCGTCGTATGCGTTCAATCCGTTCACCCCATGAGCAAGTGCCGATCCGGCTTTGAGCGCAGTCGCGACAAAGATCGCTTCAGCGACTTCCTCTTTGGAAGAGTCGTTTTTCTTGGCATTCCCGATATGCAGATCGATGCAGTAAGGGCAGCCTGTGATATGGGCAACGGCCACGGCGATCAGTTCCTTCAATTTTACGGACAGTTTTCCTTCGGCCAATGCCTGGTCGTTGAACTTGAAGAACGTTTCAAACGCTTCAGGCGCGTATTTTTTCAGTTCGAAAATTCTTCCGAAGTATTCCTTTTTGTACAGGCTGTCTGTTTTAGTAGTAGTAGTCATCTCAAAACTCCCCTTTTCGTCTTTTTCTTACTGATCGGTTGAGTCGGAATAGCTTGTCTTGTTAGAGCCGAAGAAAGTCCAGTCATTTAAAAAGCCCCTTCCCGATGAGGAAGAGGCAGTATGTATTCGGCCTTCCTCATCTTTCAAGCTTGCGCTTGCTGGAGTGAGCACCTTGTTACAACGTAACGGTTGCTGCGGGATCTGCGGACCAGTTTCCTCCCCCGGCTCTTGATAAGGTCAAAGTCTATTCAATTAGTAAGATTATCCTAAGCATATCGGACCCCATATCGTCTGTCAACATGAAATCTTCAATCATTTATGAATACCGCGACTTCTCTATTTGCTGAAGTACCACTTCCACAATGCAAATCCGACAATGGCATAAATAACGACAAATCCGTAAAGCCAGACAGTCAGCATCTCATTCACAAACATGGTCAAGCCCCCTTAGCTCCCCTGTTCTGCCTCTGGAATCAGGACTTCTTCCTTATTCGATTCCAGAACATTTGCCAATACAAACATGGTCAATATACCGATCCCGGTCGCCACTGCACCGGCCGTCATCGTGCTTGGGATGATGCCGCTGAAGTAGAGGATCAGGTAGGCAAGGAGTCCGATGATCATTGATGCCTCTGCTGCTCTGGCGGAAGCCTTCTTTCTCCCATACACTGCATATAAAATGGGACCCAATGTTCCGGCTGCGACTCCGGAAATGCCGATCCACATAATATCTCCCATGTAAGCAGGCGGTTTCATCACAATCAGAAGGGCGATGATTCCCACAACAGGAACGGTCAGCCTGCTGATCCGAAGCGCGATTTTCTCCGCCTTTTCTTCGTCGACTCTGACATAGCCTTTTCTGACCAGGAATTTCAGGAAAATGTCATTGGCAAAAACAGTGGAAATCGAGACGAACAGCCCGTCCGTTGTTGACATGGCCGCAGCCAGAATCACGACACCGAATAATGCAACAACAGCAGCAGGAAATGCCCAGGCCACATATTCCATCAAAGCCAGATCCGCAACGACGTCCCCGGATCCCAGCGCCACCCTGCTATAGAGTCCTCCAAAGAGAACCAATACGCTAAGCGAAGCCACGATGACATAGGTCAGAATCATTTTACCCAGGTCTTTTTCGCTCTTGATGCCCAAAACTTTATTGAATAAGTGAGGTGCGGACGCAAAGGCCCACTGGATGCAGATTGCGCCGATCACTGCACCGATCGAATAGAAGTGAGCCGAATCAGGGTTAAAAACAGTCACGAGATTGGGATCCTGTGCCGCCAGGTTGTCGGTGATCCCGGAAAATGTGGCCGCGATGCCGTCCCTCCAGAAGATTACAATTCCGGATATGAAGATCACAATTCCTGCAATCGCCATCAGAATCACTTGAACGGCATCTGTATAGATATCCGCAAACGCTCCGCCGCCGAAAACATACACCACCACGATGACGGTGATGAGGATCAGGCCGGTACGATAGTCCATCCCCAATAAATACTCAAAAATCCTTGCTCCGGCTACAAACTGGGCGGCAATATAAAAGATGTTAAAAAGCAGAATGAGGCCGGTTCCCACACGCAAAAGGTCGCTATTATAATAGTCCCCAAGCCAATCCGGCAATGAGAGAGACTTCTGCTCTTCATTCAGTTTACGGATTTTCTTCGCGACCATCAGAACTCCTATAGCTCCCCCTCCAATCATCGCAAGCATGAGCCAGAGATTCGTGAGCCCCCACTCATGTGACCAGCCCGGATAACCGAGGAAAGTCGCAGCGCTGAGGTAAGTGGCAGCGAAAGAGAGACCCAGCACAACGGGCCCCAGGCGTCCCCCGCCTATTGCGAAGTCCCGGATGTTCTTTGTTTTCTTTGTGCCGATATAGCCAAGAACGAGCATGATTGCCAGAAAAGCGGCAAACCCGATCCAGGTAAATAGTGTGACAGTGTTCATGGCATTCCCTTCTTTTCCGTTTTACTTCACCAATGACGAAAGTTGTTTTGCCGGGTGGCTTTCAGGCAGACGCGCAGAGCCTGTGCCGAATAGGTTTTCCCGCAATGTCTTTCCCTCATATTCAGTCCGGTAGATTCCCCGCTTCTGCAGCTCCGGAACGACATGATCCACAAACTCACGGAATGTCTCGAGTGAATAACTTTGTGCGATATTGAAGCCGTCCACATCACCTACTGTTGCCCATTCCTCGATATGGTCCGCTATCTGCTCTGGGGTCCCAATGAATTTCGCTGTCCCGTTGCCAAGTCCATGGTTGAGCACGGCTTCCCGCAAAGTCCATTTCTTTTTCGGGTCTTTCGTATACATGTCCAGATTTCCCTGCACGGCATCCGTTTCGATGTCCTCGATGTACTGATCGGGATCATATTTCGAAAAATCGATTCCCGTATGTCCGGAAAGAAGTGCCGCTGTCCCTTCATAGCTCACATGATTTTTCAGGTCCTCGTATTTGGAGAGCGCCTCTTCCTCCGTGGAGCCTACAATCGGAAGGATCATCGGGAAGATCCGGATGTCTTCGGGACTTCTGCCGTGTGCAGCGGCGCGTTTACGCAAATCAGCGGAATAGGCCTGCTGCGCCTGCAGGGAATGGCCCTTTGTGAATACTGCTTCCGCATGCTTGGCCGCAAAATCGCGTCCCCGCGGTGAGGCCCCTGCCTGGAACAGAACCGGTGTCCGCTGAGGAGACGGCTCGGTCAAATGGATACCCGGAACATCAAAGAATTCCCCATGGTGCCGGATTGGATGGACTTTTGACGGGTCTGCAAATGTATCCCCTTCTTTGTCATAAACTACTGCGTCGTCTTCCCAGCTGTGTTCCCAAAGCTTATACACCACTTCGAGGAATTCGTCCGCACGGTCGTAGCGCTGACTTTTCGGGAGTCGTCCGGACAACCCGAGATTGACCGCTTCACTTTCCAGATAGGAAGTGACTACATTCCATCCGAGCCGGCCTTCTGTCACATGATCCAATGTCGAGAGCTGGCGCGCCAATGCATAAGGCTGGGCATAAGTCGTAGAGACAGTCGGTGCAAATCCGATATGTTCTGTCACCTGTGCCATGGCGGAGATGATCAATAACGGGTCGTGCGCAGGCAACTGTACAGCATGGCGGACGGCCGCTTCATGGCTGCTGCCGTAAACCGAATAGGTTCCAAGCACATCCGCGATAAAGACAGCATCGAATTTCCCCCGCTCCAATACTTTTGCGGTTTCTGTCCAGAAATCCAGCCCGTTATGGTTGATCCCTTCATTTTTTTCATGCTTCCAAAGGCCGGTCGAGTGCGGTGACGGTGAATTTTGTACAAAACCATTCAGATGAATCTGCTTTTTCTTCCCCATGAATCGTCTCCCCTTTCAGGTCCTTGACTAACTATCTCCATATAAAAAGTCGGAATAATGATTGCAGGGTTGCCTTAGCTCTTATACCGCACGCCTCAAAGTGCATCCCAGACAAGCAAAAAACCTCTTCCCGGAGGGGGAAGAGGAAAATTCATCTATTCCACCCTCATCTTTCAAGCATACGCTTGCTGGAATGAGCACCTTGTTACATCGTAACGGTTGCTGCGGGATCGTAGGACCAGATTCCTCCCCCGTCTCTAGATAAGGAAAACTCCTATTCAGTTAGTAAGGTTGACTCCATAATATAGATATCGGATAAGTCAGTCAACACGGAATACTCAAAATGGTAAAAAAGAACGATGCATGCGGATTGGCATGTATCGTTCCTATCAGAGTCATCAGAAGTTGGACAGCCTATGATGACCGGAGTTTTAGTGATTAGTAACCGTCTGTTTCACGGCCTTTTTCAACCGCTTCGTCAACAGCTTCGTTTTGGGCGTTTGTGCCGCCTTCACCGTATTTCGACTTGACGCCGGCTTCCTGGCCAGGAAGGCGGTCATCATCGCCTTTTGCTTCAATTTCTTTCATCTTCGCCTCAATGCCTTCCTTCACGCGGCGACCGTAATCTTCATCAGCCTGTGTGAAGTGATGGACCATTGCATCTTGGATGCGCTTGTCACAGATCGATAACACATCAGACAGGTTGGAGATGAGTTCTTCGCGCTCCCACTCTTCGAATGCGCGGTAAGTTTCGCCGGCCTGTCCGTAGTTGTTCGGACGGTCGATCTGCTCACTCATGACTTTGCCGCTGTATTCAGGGTTATGAGGCGTGCGCTCGGACTTGTCCGCTTCCTGCAGGCCGCCGACCATGGACGGCTCGTAGTTGATGTGCGGATTGCCGCCTGCTTCTTCCGGTGTGCGCATGCTCATCTGGCCGCGGTGCTGGTTCGTGCGGACTTTCGCTTTCGGCGCGTTGACCGGGAGCTGGAGGTAGTTCGCGCCAACACGGTAGCGCTGTGTATCGGAGTAGGAGAATGTACGGCCCTGGAGCATCTTGTCGTCGGAGAAGTCCATTCCGTCGACGAGCACTCCCGTACCGAATGCCGCCTGCTCAATCTGTGAATGGAAGTCCGTCGGGTTCTCATTGAGGACCATCTTGCCGACCGGCAGCCAAGGGAACTTATCCTCCGGCCACAGTTTCGTATCATCCAGCGGATCGAAATCGAGTTCCGGATGATAGCCGTCTTCCATGATTTGGACATAGAGTTCCCACTCCGGATACTCGCCGCGCTCGATCGCTTCGTAGAGATCCTGAGTCATGTGGGCGACGTTCTTGCCCTGGATCTCCATTGCGTCTTTTGTCGTCAGGTTGCGGATGCCCTGTTTCGGCTCCCAGTGGTATTTGACGAGGACCGCTTCGCCCTTGTCGTTGACCCACTTGTATGTGTTGACGCCCGATCCCTGCATGTGGCGGTAGGTTGCAGGACGGCCCCATGGGGAGAACAGGAATGTGATCATATGTGTCGCTTCAGGCGAACGGGAGACAAAGTCGAACATGCGGCGCGGGTCCGGAACGTTCGACGCAGGGTCCGCCTTGAAGGCGTGGATCATGTCAGGGAATTTCATCGCGTCACGGATAAAGAAGATTTTCAGGTTGTTACCGACGAGGTCCCAGTTGCCGTCTTCTGTGTAGAACTTCACCGCGAAGCCGCGCGGGTCACGGTCAGTTTCAGGAGCATCCTTCGATCCGGCAACCGTGGAGAAGCGGACAAGTACCGGTGTCTTCTTGCCGGCATCCTGGAATACCTTTGCGCGTGTGTACTTCTCGGCCGGCTCGTCACCGACTTTGCCGTATGTCTCAAAGTAACCGAATGCACCCGTACCGCGTGCGTGCACGACACGCTCCGGTACCTCTTCCCGGTCAAAGTGCGACATCTTCTCGATGAAGTGATAGTTCTCCATCATCGCAGGACCGCGGTTGCCGAGTGTTTTGATGTTCTGGTTGTCGATTACGGGATGTCCTTGGCGAGTCGTCAGCGCCTCGCGATCGACCTGCTCGTTTGAACCATTCATCTTTTTGTCTTCCGCCAACATGAAAACCTCCTTGAGATCGTCTATACCCTTATACTACCTGTTTTCAGAATGTTTTTGAAGTAGGAAGGGCTGGTTTGTTTAGAATCACTTTCTAAATAGAATTATTCTAAACAACTTCAAATCAAGTATAATCAAGCCGCAGCCGACTTGCAAATGATTTGAGTATCAATTTTTTATTTTCCCCTATGAGGACAGTCTTATTCACCTCATCTCCTATTTAATAATGAAGTTCAATCTCGAATTCAAGAATGAGAATCATCCAATCTAAATGAGAGTGATTTTTCCATATTTGTCAAGCAGGACGATAGTGCCACACTCCGTCTTCCATCGCCTTCTCCACTTTCCCCTGTTCTTCGAGATAGTCGAGATGCCCGATAATCTCAGACATGACAAGCGGGAACTGTGTGTTGTACAGCTTGCCGTAATAGGCTTCTGTGATTTGCGCAGGGACCGAGATGCCGCTTCCGATGAGACTGATCAGCTTCTCACACTTCTTGTCCATTCTGGAAATGCGGTCCCGTACAAGTTCCCTGTGATTGCGGATAGAACCGTGATGTCCTGTATAAAGGACATCGGCATCCAGCCGGGCCAGTCTTTCGAGAGAACGGCGCTGCTGGCTGACCGACGGGAGCCGGCTTCCGTTCGCTGCCGGGTCGATGATGGCATTGACGGAAGAGCCGTCAATCAGCACATCCCCCGTAAATGCCGCCCGGCCCTCCGCATCCAGGAATGTGATGCTGTCAGGAGAGTGGCCCGGCGTCTCAATCACCTCAAAACCGAAAACACGATCCCCTTCTCCGATTTCAACGATTTCAGCCTTAAGTGCATACTTCGGAGCTTCCCGTATCGTTTGCTCAAGACGGGCGAAGCGCCCTGTCCCCATCTCACCGCCGCCCATCTCACGGTAGAGCCGCCGGAAAAAAGCAAGGCGCATTTCAAGGAACTCCTTATCGAGCCTCAGCCTCGGAACCGCGTCACGATGCGCATAGACCGGGATATCTTTTTCCTCAAGGATTCTCGGCACGAGCCCGGAATGGTCCTCATGGTGGTGCGTCAGGAGAATGGCATCCAGGTCACCGATTTCTGCGCCCGCCTGTTTTAGAGTGTCCCGAAGCCTGTCCATGCAGTCATCTGTATCCACACCCGCATCAATCAGGACAAGCCCGTCTTCCCTTCGGATAAGGAAGAAATTTATGGTCTTCAGCGTCGGATAGTCCGCCGGCTGAATAACCGGATAAATGGTATATGTCTGTTGTCTGATGGCTTCTGCCATATCCCCACTTCCTTCCCCTCTCACTAAATAGCGGCGATCCTTCCCGCCGCCTCGATCACCGATTCGGCAAATCCGCCGATGGCCCCCATGTGATCCTCATCCAGGCGGGTATTGAACACAGCCTCCACCCGGTTCGTCCATCCCGCATCCCCCTTGGGATAGTCGAAGCTCAGAGTCTGCGTAAGCCGGATGTCACGCTCCCACAGATCCGCAAGCAAGGCTCCGATGCTTTCGCACTGTTTAGCGGCGTCCGTGATCGGTTTATAGAACCGGACACTTAGTGTCACACCGGGCTCTTCTCCCGAAACTTCCAGTATCTCGCCTGCCAGATCCCTGGCGGATGCCGACAGCTCCACTTCGACCAGAATATCCGGACGGTCCGTGCGCACAAAACGGATGATGAGCGTGCGGGACAGATCGGCCAGATTCATAACATCAGAACGACCCGTAATCAGAATCCTTTTTTCCAGGTTGTCCAAGTTATATAGGTGATTTTCAAACGCGACCTTGAGGTTTTCAAAAATTGTAGGGTCTGACATTCAGGCCGCCTCCTTTTATCATCAATCTTACGTAAAGTCTTCCAACAGTTCAATAATTCTGAACCTTCTTTTCTATGAAAAGAAAGGACCCGCTTGGCATCAGCTTAAAGAGAACCATACGGGTACCGGATATACTGGTCAGACCGGCCTGATCGTGATTTCGTTTACATTGACATGGGCAGGTTGGGTGAGGGCGTAGACGATGGCATCCGCAATGTTTTCCGGATCAAGAATTTTTCTGTCGACGCTTCTAGAGCCCATCAGCGGAGTGTCGACCATCCCCGGTGAAATATTGGTCACACGGACACCGGTGCGGGCCAGTTCCTTCTCAAGACCCATCGAAACCGCCCGTACGGCGAACTTCGTCGCACTATAGACGGTGCTTGTCTTGGTCACTTCGTGGCCCGAGACGGAGTCGATGTTCAGAATGTGGCCGGCTCCCCGGCTGATCATTCCCGGCAAAACTGCGTTTGCGCCATATAGCACACCCTTGATGTTCACATCGATCATGCTGTCCCATTCCTCTGTCTTTCCCGAGCGCACCGTTCCGGCGAGCATCTGCCCGGCATTGTTGACAAGGATATCGACGGAACCGTATGCCTCTTGCGCCTTTCGGACAAGTTCTCCGACACTCGTCTTGTCCGCCATGTCGGTCGGTACTGCGATGGACTCGCCGCTCCCGCTGCTGTTGATCACCTCTTCCACGTCCGTCAGCTTTTCTGTGCTCCTTGCCGCAAGGACTACATTCATCCCCTCTTTGGCGAGCCGCCGGGCTATGGCCTTTCCGATGCCACTGCTCGCGCCTGTCACGATCGCTGTTTTGCCTTGCAGGTTTTCCATTCTACCGCCTCCTGTTCTTCCATCCTATACCCGGGGACGCTGTTATTAGACAGGGGAAGGAAATTGAGATTTGGCCGGTTTCGTCATTCATGGCCCTGATTTCGTCATTCCGGGCTCCAATTTCGTCATTCGTGGCCTTAATTTCGTCATTCGCCCAGGCGAGACGGTCGAATGACGAGATTATCCTGTTGAATGACGAAACCGGGCGGTCGAATGACGAGATTATAGGAGTGAATGACGAAACCACTTCTGAAAATAAAAAAAGCTTCCGGCGTTAACTGAACCGAACCCTATAAAGCGGACAGTTTAATAAAAGACCCTGCTTATGCGGCGATGAGATGACTCCGGTATTGTGCCGGAGTCATCTTTTTAAGATTCCATTGATATCGGTGGTTGTTGTACTCGAAAATATACTCATCCACCAGTTGTTTGAGCTCATCGAAGGTTTGGCATTGCCTGTAGTCAATTTCATCTTTCATATGACCGAAGAAGGATTCCATCGGCGCATTGTCCCAACAATTTCCCTTTCGGGACATTGATTGTTTGATGTTGAGATCCTTGAGGCGTTTCTGATACTCGGGATGGGTGTAGTGGAATCCTTGGTCTGAATGAAGGACGATTTCCGGGTGTAGATTCTCTCCAAGAGCTTCTTCAAGCTTGTCCAGCGTCCGGTACACGATTGGCATGGAAAGGCTGGTCGTCAGTTCATAAGCGAGGATTTCCTTGGTCGCCACGTCCTTCACAACCGATAGGTAGGCAGGCTGGCCTTTGCCGTGATACAGA
>NZ_FNZF01000006.1:0-18773 GCF_900109165.1 Bhargavaea ginsengi
CGGTGTTCCTGTGTCGCCTTCGCCATCTTCCTGTAGGGATGGGCTCTCCGGATTCTTGCATGAAGGCCGAAGAGGCCAGTGAGGCGCAGAATTTTCTTGTGGTTCATGACGACACCATATTCATTCCTCAAAATCATATGTAGAGTGCGGTATCCTGCTTTCCCTTTCTTCCGTTCCTGGATTTCAATCAGTAGAAGGGCATCCTCATAATCCGCCTCCGCACGGAGGTCACGTGATTCACGGCGGATCAGCCATTCATAGTAACCCTGCCGGCGGACTCCCGCGACCCTGCATAGATAGGAGATCGCCCTTTGGAGTCCATACGTTCGGATTACTTCATGAATCAATGCATATTTTTCTCCCGGTCTAAGCCTTACTTCCTCAGCCTCCTCTCGGCTGCCTCTAGCTTTTTTAACAATTCCAGTTCAGCCTCCAGATACTTGATCTTAGCCTGTGCCTTTTTCAGCTGTTCTTCCGCAGACAGATTCCGTGTTACCGGCCGGCCAGTGCTTCCGCGGCCCCGACGCTCGGACAACAGTCCTTCCTCACCAAGGGCGTCATACGATTTCCTCCATCGCTTTAGCGATTGTTTCGGTATATCCGTCCCGATCTGCCTGGGATCCAACCCTGCCTCCAGAAAGATTTCATATGGCGTCTTACCTTCCTGATAGGCCTTCACGGCCGACAGCTTGAATTCAGGCGAGTATTGTATGGTCTTATCCGTCACATGAAGGACGTTGGGATTGCCCTCGAGAAGTCGGCGAATGGATTCATTAATCGGTTGGCGGCTCATCAAAATCTCCTCCGTTCAACTTTGTGTCCAGTATAGCGGAGTTTTTGACCACGCAAAAACCCCGAACCGGGACTTTTTTAAAGTGTCCGTAGTTCGGGGTTCAGTTCACAAAGTATCAATATGATCTCATTTATTCCAATGATGAAGAGTTACTTCCAAGCCACATTTTTAATGCATGGTTTGAAGAAGTGAAGAGCCTAGAAACTGAGTGAACAAGAAACCCGCAGAGAAATTTCTGCGGGTTTCACTCCAATTAGTCGGGTACGTTGGTACCCGTGAAAAAAGGAAGTATATCTACCATGTTAAAGGTCAGAGATTATTGTCCACCAAAGTTCACCAAGGTTGAAGTGGATTTGTATATACCCCTAACCATTGAATTTGGAACATGGAATGTGTCAGAAGAACCTATAATTTATTGGAGAACAGGAGACTTTAAAAAATCCTTAATTGAAATAGGAGTAGGAAAAGACTTAGGGGATATTCGATCGATTACTTTAACAGTATGTGAAAACGTGTATAAAGAAGACTATGAACACTCTTATCTAAGTGATCCGGAAAGGGTAGTGGGGCTTCCTATCATTCATTCCAATCATGAAAATGATGAAATATACCGTGACGAAAGAGGGACTTTGGAGGTTTTTCTGGGGGGAAGCACACTCTATATAAAGTTATCGGAAAATGAAGTTGTATCTTATATACAGAATGAACCTATTGAATTTGGTATTGATCATGAAGACAGGGTGTGTGGCATTTTAATAAAAGAGATTAATGAAAGTGAAAAAAGTATTTTGATTGAAGCTTTGGACCTCCAATGATTGACGTCAACCAGACGTCATTGTGATCGCAGAGCCAACTTCCTTATGTAGAATCGATGCTAAAGTAAGGAGATTATTGTGAAAGCAAAAAAAATTCAAAGAGACCTTGAAGAAATACATTATTGGGATGCCAGAGTATTACAAATGGACAGCTGTTTTTTTGGTGACGAGGTTGCAATTGTATTTGAAGATACGGATGAAAACATAAAGGTCCTTTTCACCGGCTGTTCCGTCTTTTCGTTTAAGACCCATGTAAACGACAGATTGAAACCCTTAAAAGAATTGGTGAAAGCTCAAATACCATACTTTCTACAAGACATAGAGATTGAGGATATTCAAGTAGAAGGTAAGTCTTTGTTAAGATGCAAAATTCAAATGCCCCCTTTAGATGTTGAGTTAGTCTGCTCAAATACACTTATTGAGAGAGTCTCCACTGGCGAAGCTTTAGATGTGCCCAATGATTAACGGGAAATAAACGGCACATCTCTCCGATTTACTGCAACATGCGATGATCATCGGTGACGACTTGATGCAGGGGTTCATTGTTCTGATTAGCGAGGGCGAATTTGAGGGCGTTTATTACTGGGATGACTCTTATCAATTTGATGAGTCTACGGATGAAGAGAACACCTATTGGATTGCAGATAGTTTCAGTTCGTATGTGAAACAACTCATATAAAACGGGGAGATATTAGTGGGCAAGACATTTGAAGATTACCTTTTTGAAGCACAGACCGATATGGTTGCAGTGTGCTTGGAGTATGTAGATGGGAAAGCAGATGACATCTATATTTACGCTTCCTATGAGCCTGAGATGTACGCATTCAACGTTTTCTATAGGATTAATGGTAAGGTGGTACGTAAAAATCAATTAAACGAGGCAGTAGAATCATCTCAAAATCCAAAAGCACATGAGTATGATATTTCAAGGGAAAGAGTGAGTGCATTAACAAGGACAGGAATGGATAACTTAGAATTAATTCATGAAAAGTGTCAGAAATTTAATAGAGAAATGCCGACAGAATTTAAATTACATTATGATGTAAAGCAAAACAAACTCGAAGGTAACTATCGATACGATTTGGTTTATTCAAATGATGACGAATTACTTCCTGCAGATATTTTTGACGCATGGTTTGAGGAAGTGAAAAACCAAGAAAACTGAGTGAAAAGAAACCTGCGGGTTTCTCGAAGTTATTCACGCTTGATTGGATCGGGAGGAGCCTATCGTGAGCAAGATATTTGAAGATTTCTTTTCACAACTACAAACGGATATGGTGGCTGTATGTTTGGAATATGTAAATAATCAAGCGGACGATATCTATATATACGGGTCGTATGAACCTCAAATGTATTTTTTTGATGCTTTTTATAGGATGGATAAACAAGTTGTACATAAACATGAACTGAACAAGGTGAATGGCCAAAGATATGATGTTTCCGATGAGAGGCAGTGGGCATTACTTGATGCAGGTATAGAGGATTTAAAAGAAATTCACAAGAAACATAAGGAATTCAATCATGATATGCCAACAGAAATCAAGTTGCATTACGATGTGACCCAAAACAAACTTAGCGGAAAATATCGCTATGATCTGGTGTATTCAAATAGTGAAGAGTTGCTTCCGGACCATATCTTTGATGCGTGGTTTGAAGAAGTGAAACACCAAGAAAACTAAGTGAAAATAAACCCGCAGGGACTCCTTCCTGCGGGGATATTGCCTATTGCTCAGGCCGCCTTGGACTCATTACCAATGTACTTGAAGCTTATTTCCATCTGGGTCGTAAAAGTGGAAGAAGGCATGGCCGTGATCTTCTTTAATATCCTCGACCTTAACTTGATGATCAATCAAGTGTTGATGAAAATTGGATAATTCCGGGCTTGTAAAGCCGATGCTGAATTCTTGTTCATGGTCAATCGTGAAATGTGCATATGTTTCATCTTCGGTAGGAACTAAGATCAGCAGGAAAGGTCCTTCATTTACTTTTATAATTGCACGCTCATCCGTAGTGTTTAGCAGCTGGAGCCCTAATACATCCCTATACCATCGTGCGGACAGCTCTAAATCTTTTACGGGAATTCTAATGTAATGTACTTGTTCAATAAATGATTGACCCATAGCCTTCGCTCCTTTTTTCAAGCGGCATATTAAATTAGTTCCATTTCTATATACCTTGTTCCTTTAAAGGAACGATAAATTTACTATGACGGGCTTTAAGGATGGTGAATGATGAAAAGCTTTATATCTAAACTCGCAACACTTTTATGTACAGCGATATTTGGTGCCGTTTATTTTGCTGTCATTTTATTTCCTCCAATAGAGAATTTCATTACGGTTATTTATTACACTTGCATGATGTACCCGGTCATATTGTTATACATGTCACCGGGCATACTGGTTTCATACCTGGTTGATTTCATTAAAAAACGTACAGGCAAGACACATCTTCTTTTTTCTGTAGGAATGTACCTGGTGATAAGTTTTATCCTTTTCTATGTGCCTTTTATATTGATTCAAAAGGGAACTTCCGTTCATGCGATGTTTTACTTTTTGGTGATCCCTGTTCTTTATGGTGTTTTGGAGCTCCCCATTAGAAAGAAGTTTTCAGTTGTTTAACCCGCAGGGAAGTTTCTCTGCGGTGGACATGCGGAATCAATTTTTCTCATTGGTTGAAGCCTTTTTGTTTCTTATATATCTATATATATTAATAGCCACATTGATAGGGAGAGTTATTGCAAGTGCTAGTACAAATGATGCAGTTTGAGGGAGAAACATTGATGGGCCAAATAAAAAGTTCAAGATTGCAACCACTCCCAATGCACCTAAAGCAACTAAAGTATATATCCAATTATATGTCCAACCCGTCTTTTTGTTAGGTTCCATGTTAACAATGCCCCCCTTTATCTAGAAGATTAACTTTTGAATCCGCTCTGACTAAAGCAATCATAATTCCAATTTTATCTATTTCATTTTATTATACTGAAGAAAATTGAAATTTATACCCGCTGGGACACCTCCCTGCGGGTTTGATAGGATAAGGAGAAGAATGATGCCTGGCGGAAGGCGGGAGGAGGCAAGCAGATGGAGAAGTTTCCGGTGGCAATGAAGTTCTGCCATCCTTGGCGGTCTTATCAGGAAGAGGTGTTGTCGGAACTTGATCAGCATCTTGAAAACGGACATCTCCATCTGGTCGCGCCGCCGGGTTCGGGGAAGACGGTGCTGGGGCTGGAGGTGATGCGGCGGATCGGCAGGCGGACGCTGATTGTCGCTCCGACGATTGCGCTCCGTGAGCAGTGGGCGGACCGGCTCACCGACCTGTTCCTGGAGGGCGTTCGGCCGGACTGGCTGTCGTCTGATCTGTCATCGCCGGCATTTTTGACGGTGACGACTTACCAATCGCTTCACGCGCTGTTCAAGTCCGGCGGGGAAGGGCAGCTGCTCGCCGCAGGTTTCGGGACGATTGTGTTGGACGAGGCGCATCACCTGCGGACTTCTTGGTGGAAGACGATGATGGACATAAAGGAGGGGCTGGGAAACCCGGCGGTTGTCGCGCTGACCGCGACGCCTCCTTATGACGAGTCGCCGGCCGGCTGGCAGCGGTACGTTTCGCTGTGCGGACCGATCGATCTGGAAATCCCGGTCGCCTCGCTCGTGAAGGCGGGCGACTTGTGTCCGCACCAGGATTATATCCGGTTCACGGTTCCATCGGCCGAAGAGCTCTCGGAGATTTTGGCGTTCCGGGAACGGACGGATGAATTCCTGGATGAGCTGTGGGAAGACGGGGAATTCATCCGCTACCTCGAGCAGCACCGGTGGATCGCGCACACTGAGGGGCATGTCGAAGAGATCCTCGGGCTGCCCGCAGTGTTTTCGGCGATGCTGATGGTGCTGAAGGAAAGCGGTTCGGAGGCATACCGGGAGGCACTGCCGCTGATCGGCATGCCGGAGGAGACGATGCCAGAGCTTGACCGAAATTGGATGGAAGAGCTGCTGACAGGGATATTGTTCAGGCTGGGGGACGAAGAGGAGGAAACGGTCAACCGTCTGCGTAAGAGGCTGTCCCGGATCGGGGCCATCCACCGGCGCTCCGTTTACCTGACGTCCACGCCTGCGATCAGCCGCGCGCTTGTCCAGAGCCAATCGAAACTCAAGGCGGTTGCGGAAACCGTCCGTCTTGAAAAAGAGATCTTGGGTGACCGGCTGCGCATGGTCATCCTGACCGATTACATACGGGCGGATGACATGCCGTCAGTGCCCGGCGATGAAAGGCCGCTGACCCGGATCGGCGCGGTTCCGGTGTTCGAGATGCTGCGGCGGACGATGGGCGACCAAGTGAAGCCGGCCATTCTCACGGGATCGATTGCGGTTGTGCCGGCGTCTGCAGCGTCAAGGCTGGAAGGGGCGGTTCCGCTTCCGCATGATCCGTCGTTCGTGCGGATCCCTGTGAATGATTCGAACCGGCAGGGGATGGTTGCCGCTGTCACGGAGCTTCTTGAAAAAGGCGAAATCGATGTGCTCACCGGGACGGCGGCTCTCCTCGGCGAGGGCTGGGACGCGCCGTGTGTGAACTCGCTCATCATGGCATCCTATGTCGGTTCGTACATGCTGTCCAATCAGATGCGCGGCCGGGCGATCCGCCGCAATCCGGCAGACCGGGACAAGACGGCGTCAATCTGGCATCTCGTCACCGTCGACCGCGACGCGAAGGACGGCGGTGATGACTGGCGTTCGCTCGTCCGCCGGTTCCGCTCGCTTGCGGGGCCGGGGGCGGAGCGGGATATAATCGAGACCGGCATAGGCCGGCTCGCGGTCGGGGAACCGCCGTTTTCAAGGGAGGAGATCGACCGGCTGGACGGAGAAATGGAGCGACGGGCCCGTTCGCGGGAAACGCTCCGGGAACGGTGGATGCGGGCGGTCGATTCCGGCAGTCGGATGGTAGAGGAGGCGGTCCTGCCGCGCCGCTCCGTTCCGAGGCCGTTTTATCTCGACAATACGCTGAAGGGACTATTATATGTCGCCGGATTCACCGCTATCGGTGCGGCGTGGGACGCGGGAGGCTGGATTCGCCAGCTGACCGACACGCCGTTTGGAGAGTCTACCCTCTGGGGCGGGCTTGCCGGACTTGCGGTCGCCGCGCCTTCCTTCTGGCGCGCGGGCCGGCTGTACATGCGGCATCCGTCAGTCGAGTCGAGCCTGAAGGAGATCGCGGAAGCGCTGCACACCGCGATGCACCGGAGCGGGATGTTGGCCGGGCAGACAGAAGAGGGTGCCATCCGGGTCACCGATGACGGGCAGGGCTATAACACTTGCTGGCTCACGGTTGGCACGACCCATGAAAAGACCCGGTTCATGAACGCACTCGCCGAACTGCTCGGACCCATTGAGAATCCGCGCTATCTGATCGTGAGGCGATCTCGTGGATTCGGAAAGCGGTTAGACATCCATGCCGTGCCCGAAGAACTTGGGCGGAAAAAGGAGACCGCGGAGATGTTCCTGGAAGAATGGAAAAACCGCGTCGGCCGGGCCGAGCTGATCTACACGCGGACCCAGGAAGGCAGGAGACAGCTGCTTGAAGCCAGAATGCGCGCGCTGTCCGCGGCATTTGTGCCGGAACCCGGGCGCATCAGCGGATGGCGTTAGAGTTATCCACGGATGACAGCAAGTCTGAGTGCCCCGAATCACCGGTTTATCCCCGTCCTCCACAGAAAAATCCGACTTTTGCACGTGAATCCGGGGATAACCCGCTTATCCACAGGGGGGTTCGGGAGAAACAGAGGAGTTCTCCACAACCAAGGCGCCAAGGCCATCTGCCCCGGCGTCTTTTTTAAAGTCACCAACAACACCATCTGTTACAGTTGTCCGTCTTCGGGGACCATCTTCAGAATGATACCTATACGTGTCAATGGAACTTGGCTGAAGAAGGGGAAACGATTGAATTCGCCGAATACAAATCTAACGGCGGAAAGCCAAAGAATGGAGCAGATATGGGGGAGGAATCAAGTTGTTCATACATAAGATAAACGAGGACCTATCGTTAAAACTAATAGATTTAAGAGATAGCGAAAGCCTATTTGAATTAACCGACAAGTCAAGAGACCATTTGAAAACATGGCTGCCTTGGTTGGATTTTACTACAAAAATCGAAGATACCACAGAATTTATTAAAGGATGCTTAAAGGGTTTTGCTGAAAACAAGAGCTTGACTTCTGTTATTTTGTTTAAGGGAGAAATTGTTGGAGTTGCCGGCTACAATCACATTAATTGGTCAAATAAAACTGCATATATCGGTTATTGGCTTGGAGAAGGATTTCAGGGAAACGGAATAATGACCGAAGTGGCTAAAACATTGACCCATTATGCTTTTGATGAATTAGGTCTTAATAAGGTTGAAATAAGAGCTGCTGTTGGCAATAGGAAAAGCAGGGCGATCCCTGAGAGATTAAACTATGTAAATGAAGGATGTATTAGACAAGCAGAGTGGCTGTATGACCATTATGTAGATCACGTTGTATATGGAATGTTGGCTGAAGAGTGGAAGGGAAAATAGGTTCATCAAACGGGTTTACAAAAAGACGCCGAGGCCAACTGGCCCAGCGTCTTTTTATATCAACAACAATGCATCCATATCCAAGATTTCAATCTCTTTCTGCCCATTTTGCCGGATCCACCCCGCATCCTCGAACTCCGCAAACTTGCGGCTGATCGTTTCTGGCGTCGTGCCGAGATGGGATGCCAGGTCCTTGCGTGTCATCGGCAGCCGGACGACCTTGGAATTCGCCGCGTCGGCCCGCTCTGCCAGGTACATCGCGATCCGGGTATCGGCGGGTTCCGTCGCGAAGCTCGCGGCCTGTTTTTCAGATTGCCCAAGACGGCGGGCGAATTCATCCATGATGCGGAGCGAGATGGTCGGATACTTCAGGAGAAACGCCTGCAGGTCCTCGCGCCCGAGCGTGCAAAGCTCTGTATTTTCAAGCGCCTCCGCATACGAGTCATGGACCGTCTCGTTAAAGACGGCAAGCTCCCCAGTAAAGTCTCCCGGGCCGAGAATGCGGACGAGCTGCTCCTTGCCGTTTTCCGACAGGCGGTAAATCTTCACCCGGCCTTTATGGACGATGTAGAGCCGGTCGGAAGTTTCACCCGCCGAGTAAATCGTCTCCCCGCGCTTCACTTGTCTTGGGACGACTGTCCGGACAATCTCCCGGAGTTCCCGCTCTTCCAGATGATTAAAGATCGGCACGATCGAGATGCACATCTCGTGGCCGTGACTTGCATCGGCGTGCGCACAGGAGGCGCACTGTATCGGATTCTGTTCCATTGGTGCCCGCTCCTTTCCTCTGCCTCGTATTTTTCCATACCCGATTTCTATCCCAACAGTGGTTTCGTTATTCGTCTCCGACGTCTCGTCATTCATCACCATAGTTTCGTCATTCCCGCCTCCAATTTCGTCATTCGCACCCACTAATCCCGCCACCAACAAATGCCCCGCCGTCATTCAGGCGGGACATTGAAACCTCGGTCACTCCGCCACAGCCGGCTGCGGCCCGAATGGCTCAACGCCCTCCGGCTTCCGCTTTCTCTTACCGCCATTATACCGGACGAGGCGGATGGCGTTCAGGATGACGATCAGGACGCTGAGCTCGTGGATCAGCATTCCGGAGGCGAGGAAGATCTTGCCGAGCAGGACGCCGGCGAGGAGCAGGAAGACCGTGCCGACGGCGAACCAGGTGTTCTGTTTCATGTTGCGGACGGTGGCTTTGGCGAGCAAGCGGGCGTGGGCGAACTGGTCGAGCCGGTCGGCCATGAGCACGACGTCCGCAGTTTCCATCGAGATGTCCGTGCCGCCGGCGCCCATCGCGATGCCGATGTCGGCGGTGGCGATCGCCGGCGCGTCGTTGACCCCGTCGCCGGCCATCGCGACCCGGCGCCCGTCTTGTTTCAGCTTTTTCACGAATGCGACTTTGTCTTCGGGGAGAAGTTCGGCATGCACTTCATCCAGGCCGAGCTGTTTGCCGACGAGCGCCGCGGCGTGGCGGTTGTCGCCGGTGAGCATGATGATCTGTTTCACGCCGCTTTCGCGGAGGCTCCGAATGGCGTCTTTGGCTTCGGGACGGACCCGGTCGGCGATGGAGATCAGGCCGCGTAGCTGTCCGTCGACCGCAGCGAAGATCGCCGTGTTGCCGGCTTTTTCACGCGCAGTGGCCGCCGCTTCCGCTTCCGGTGTAACTCCGATGCCGTTTTCAGCCATCAGTTTCCTCGTGCCGGCAATGACACGCTGTCCGCCGACCATCGCCGTGAGCCCGTGCCCCTTGATAATTTCAACTTCTTCCGGCTGTTCCAATCCGATCATGCCACGGTTCCGGGCTTCTTCTACGATTGTGCGTCCCAGGTGGTGTTCCGAAGCGGTTTCCGCAGCAGCAATCATCCGCAGCAGTTCGCCGGCGTCTCCGCCGAATGCATCGATCGCCGTCACTTCCGGCCGGCCTTTCGTCAGTGTGCCGGTCTTGTCGAATACGACCGTATCAATTTTTGCGAGGGCTTCCACTGATTCGCCGCCCTTGAACAGGACGCCGTTTTTGGCGCCGTTGCCGATGCCGGCGACGATCGAGACCGGTGCCGAGATGACGAGCGCACCCGGGCAGGCAATCACGAGGAACGTGAGGGTCAGTTCGATGTTGCGGGTGAACAGATAAACGATGATCGACAGGATGACAATGCCCGGCGTGTAGATGTTCGCAAACTTCTCAAGGAACTGCTGGGTCTTTGTCTTCGAATCCTGTGCTTCTTCGACGAGTTCGATGATTCTAGCGAACGTGGTGTCATCACCGGTCTTTTCGGCGATGACTTCCAGGTAGCCGCTTTCGACGATGGTCCCGCTAAAGACGGTGTCGCCGTCTGCTTTTGCCGCGGGAACCGATTCACCGGTGATGGCGGCTTCGTTCAGATGTGCCCGTCCGCCGGCAACCCGTCCGTCGACCGGCACTTTGCCGCCCGTGCGGATGAGGACCCGGTCTCCCGCTTCGACCTCATCGGCAGGGATGACTCTTTCAAGGCCGTCCCGCACGACGGTCGCTTCCTGAGGCGCCATGTCGATCAGGTCTTTAAGCGACTTGCGTGTTTTCTCAAGGGTTCTGGCTTCCAGATAAGCCCCGAACAGGAAGAGGAACGTGACGGCCGCCGACTCGACGTATTCGCCGATGAACAGCGCGCCGACAACGGCGATCGTGACGAGCAGTTCGATGCTGAAGGCTTTCATGCGGAGTGCCTGCAGCGCCTTCAGGGCGATTGGCACACCCGCGATGATGGTGGAGACAATCAGCGTAGAGGACTTGAGTTCCTGAGAACCTGTGAAGTGAAAGAAGATGGCCAGGGCCAGGAGGCCGCCGGTGACGGCCGTGATCCAGGCTTTTTGTTTGCCTGTCATTTTGTTTCACACCTTTCCTGATTTGGCGGGCATCTTACGACACTTTCTTCGAAAGAACCGGATATCCGAGTTTCTTCACTGTACCTTCGATCTCTTCCGCACTGACTTTCCCGTCGTCGAACCTGGCCTTCACCTTGCCTGAGTTGAACAGCACCTTCGCCTGTTCCACACCGTCCATCTTCCCGAGAGCACCTTCGATTTTCTTGATGCAGCTCGGGCAAGTGAGAGCTTCCATCTGAAGGACAACTTGTTTCATTTCGATTCCTCCCTGTCTGTTGTTATCTTTATTATCGGATGAATCCGGAACGGCGGCCTTGATGCCCGTCAAGAAATGCAGATTATTTTCCTGTCCGAGCGTTTTTCCACTCCTGTTGGGGAATACGAAAAGTAATACATACGGGAGGAGGGGTGCGGATGGAAACCGAGCAGCAACATTTCTCTGACATGAAGAGGCGGGTATATAAGATCGTTTTGCCGGTCCTTGCGCTGTCGCTTGGGATGAGCCTGTTCTTGTCGGTCAACGAGGGGCTGCTGCTGACGATCAATCTGATCCTGCTCATCGGCATGCTGTTTGCCTGGCTCCTTTTATCCACCAGGTTTCCGCTGGTGGCCATCGAGTGGTGGCTGCTCATCCTCGCCGTCATCTACCTTGCCACGATGATCGTTCAGGGCATCTATGTTCAGATGCTTGATCTTGGCGAAGGGTCGCTTGGCGATTTCATCGTCTGGCTGCCCCTCATCACCCTGGCCATGTTCCTTATTTTCGATCGGATACAGGCGATGATCGCCAATGCCATTCTGCTGGTTGTCCTGCTCATTCCTGCGGTACCCGTGTTCGGACGGCTCCGGTCCGAACAGATTGAGTCGCTGATTCTCTTCTACGCGGGGATCATCGTCTACACAAGCCTTGCGTATTTTCTCCACCAGCTCTACCGGCGGCGTGCAGAGCAAAATGCAATGCTGCGGTTCGCCTATATCGATGCTCTCACAGGTATTGCGAACCGGCACCGGATCGACAACTGGCTCATAGAGAAGACCGAGGCGGGGGAACGGGACGGCTTTCTGTTCTCGGTCCTTTTTTTCGATCTTGATCATTTCAAGGACATCAATGATGTTTATGGCCACAAAACCGGAGATGATGTCCTGCGGCAGCTGGCTGAAGTCGTGGGGAAGGAAGTGGGACAGGGGGATCTGTTCGGGCGTTGGGGCGGTGAGGAGTTCATCGTCCTCACCGACACTGGCGAGGGACCCGCATTCATGCTTGCTGAGCAATTGAGAAAGGCGATTGAAAACCATGATTTCGGCATTGCCGGAAACGTAACAGCGAGCTTCGGCCTGTCCGTAAACAGGCCGGGCGACACAGCCGAGTCTGTGCTGTCCCGTGCCGATGAGCGCATGTACCGCTCCAAACAGGCAGGCCGTAACCGGGTCACCGGCCGCACAATGGAAAGCGGGCAAGGGTGAAGAAGAGACGGCCATGACTGCAACGGAAGGAGGAGTGATGATGAGTGCCGAGCAGCGGTTCAACGAATTAAAGCGGCGAGTCTATCTGTTTATCCTGCCGACCATCGCGGCGGCTTTTACCCTGAACATTCTCATCGCCGGAGAGATCCTTCTGATGCAGATCATCCATTCCGTGCTCTTGATCGGGATTGTGGCCTGCTGGGTTCTTTTGTGGACGCGGGTGCCGCTGATCGTACCCGAACTGATCATCCTCACATCTTCCCTCGTCTATTTGTTGGCCGCTATCCTGAGCTCCCTGTTTGTCGATATGCTGGCGGAGGGAGAGCCCGGGCTCGGGGACTTCATCCTTTACATGCCGCTGACCCTTATCCTTGGATTTCTCATCCTTGAGAGGAAGCAGGCTGTAATCGCCTGCTTTACGCTCCTGCTATTTCTGATTGCTCCTGCTGTTCCGGTGTGGGGCAGCCTCAGCCGTTCCCAGACAGATTCGCTGATCACGCTGTACGTCAGCCTGTTCATGTATACCTTCCTTTCTTTTCTTCTACATATCCTTTACCGGCGGCGTGCTGATCAGCGGGCAATCGCCCGGTTTGCTTATATCGACGCCCTGACCTGGGCGGCGAACCGTCACCGGGTGGACGGGTGGCTGACTGAAAAAGTCGAGCAGGCTGACCGGGATGGGACCGAGTTTGCGGTCATCCTCTTTGACCTCGACCATTTCAAGAAGGTAAATGAAGGTTGCGGGTACAAAAAAGGGGATGATATCATCCGGCAAATTGCCGATCTGGTGCGTACCGAATTGGGGGCCGGTGATCTGTTCGGACGGTGGGAAGACGAGGAGTTCGTTGTCATCACGGATGGGGAGGTGCCGCATGCGATGGAACTGGCAGAGCGGCTTCGTGCTGCCATCGGGACTCATGACTTCGGGACGGCCTGCAAAGTGACCGCGAGTTTCGGGGTTGCGGGAGAGCTTCCGGGCGATACGCCGGAACGCCTCCTGAACCGCGCCGATGAGCGGATGTATCATTCCAAGCGGACCGGGCGTAACCGGGTGACAGGGGAGACGGCAGAAGATCTGAAAAAGACGAAAAATATCGATGTAAGCATTTAATATCGTTCGCCTTTCCGTTATAATTGGGTCAGAAGATCCGAAAGAGGTGGACTGTGTGGAGCGGATTTACGAAGGGAAGACCAAAGATGTCTATGAGCTGGAGGACGGGACAATCCAGCTGAAGTTCAAGGATGACGTGACCGGGGAAGACGGGGTGTTCGATCCTGGAGCCAATACGGTCGGTCTGACGATCGAGGGAGCCGGACGCGCCGGTCTCCGCATGACGGAATACTTTTTCGGTAAGCTGGCAGAGGCCGGCATTCCGACGCATTTCATCGGGGCGGACCTGGACAACCAGACCATGAACGTCCGAAAAGCGGACGTATTCGGCAAGGGGCTTGAAGTGATCTGCCGGTATCGTGCAGTCGGAAGCTTCCTGCGCCGCTACGGGGCTTATGCGGAAGAGGGGCAGCCGCTTGATGCCTTTGTCGAAGTGACGATCAAGGACGATGAGCGCCAGGACCCGCCGATCAGCAAAGATGCACTCGTCGCCCTCTGCATCCTGGAAGCCGGGGAATATGACACGCTCAAGTCGCTCACCAAGCAGATTTCCGGCGTCGTAAAAGATGAGCTTGCCGATCGGGGGCTCGATCTGTACGACATCAAGCTTGAATTCGGCCGCGACGCCAAAACCGGTGAAGTCCTCCTGATCGATGAGATCTCCGGTGGCAATATGCGCGTATACAAAGAAGGCGAATATGTGGAACCTCTAAAGCTCGAACAGCTGCTGTTCGGGTGAGGCGATACGAAAAAAGCACCTGCCCGGAAATGGGTCAGGTGCTTTTTGGACTGGATACCTTGCCAGATCCGTCAATTGAGTGTATCCGTCCCGAACTTCTCCTCCAGACGGCGGAGGCAGTTTCCAAATTCCGGGTAGGGACGGAAAATGGCGAGGACACCCCGGATTGCGGTGACATCGGCACTTGGGCCTGCATCGGCCTGTGTCCCCAGAAAGTCGAGGCTCGATGACAGGTACTGGGCGGTCGCGCGGGGAAGCGCCAGGCCGGACAGGATGGTGCGCATCACATCAATGACCCCTGCTGTATCCGTCTCCTCATCGCCTTCCGCAAAAAAGGAGAACAGCGTCCGCACCGTCTCGTCGTCAAGAAGCGGCCGGTAGGTTCCGGCAAGAAATTCCTCTGCTGCCTGGCCGGTCATCCGGACGATGAGTTCGGCCAGTGCTTTCGGATAAAGGGCCTGGGGATTCGAGATGAACTGCTGCATATAGTTGTTTTTGATGCCTTCCGTGATGACGGAGATGTCGTGGATAAATGGGCGGATTGCCTGGCCGTACATCGAGGTGAGCTGTTCTCGGTACCATTCGGCCTGTGACACCCGGAGTTCTTCGATAAAGCGGATCAGTTCGGGATTCAGGCTGTAGGCCTGGTCACGGACAACCATCGCGATAAAGTCGGTGTGGCGTTGGATCTGGGAGATCTGGACCTCGGTCTGGCGCAGGAAGTTATCCTTGGCGGACAGCGCAGGGTCGACTGCATTCTCCATTTCCTCCTGGATCAGTGAGGTGTAATACCTGAAGATCTCTACTTGGAGAGCATCCTTCGATTTGAAGTGAAGATAGAAGGCACCTTTTGAAATTCCGGCATGGGCGGCGATTTCCTGGATCGAGGTGCCGTGGAATCCTTTTTCCGTGAAAAGGGCGATCGCCGCCTCGATGATGCGCTTCTTGGTTTCGTTCATGGGCTTGGTCCTCCTTTGACCGGACGGTCAGTAAATCCAGTATAGCAGAATAAAAATGGATAAAGTGTGACAACTGGCTCATATGATTGTATCCGGTTGCTGTTTCCTTTATCCTAATAGAGGTAAACTGACCGGTCAGTCACAGGAACGGAGGAAAGCAAGATTGAAAAAGATCATCAACTTTTCCATCAACAATAAGTTCACCATCTGGCTTCTGACGATCATGGCCATTGCTGCGGGGATCTATTCTGCAGCCACCATGAAGCAGGAGTCGATGCCGGACATCACGGTACCGGTCGTGTCGGTCATGACCGTCTATCCGGGTGCATCCCCGGATGAGGTTGCCGATTCGGTCACCGTCCCGGTCGAGCAGAGTCTGAGGAATGTCGAGGGTGTGAAATCGATCCTCTCCTCCTCGATGGAGAACATCTCTTCCATCCAACTCGAGTTCGATTTTGAGAAAGACATGGACCGGGCGGTCACGGAAGTGGAGGGCGTCCTGAAAAACGTCTCGCTTCCGGATGATGCACAGGATCCGGCAATCTCCCGGATCAGCATTAATGCCTTCCCGGTCGTCGCCCTCAGCATCACCGGCAACGGCCAGGACCTCGACGAACTGACGGAAATCGCCGTCAAGGACATTGTCCCGGCAATGGAAGAAGTCGAAGGGGTCGGCAATATCCAGGCAAGCGGCCAGAAGTCGAAAGAAGTCCGGATCGACTTCGACGATGCCAAGCTTGCCGAGGCAGGCCTCGACCGCGAAACGGTCACGGGAATCATCCAAGGATCCAACATCGCCTTCCCGCTCGGGCTGAACCAGCTTGACGGCTCAATGAAGAATGTTGTGATCGACGGATCCATCGCTTCGCTCGAGGCGCTGGAAAACCTGCAGATTCCGGCAGTTCCGTCCCAGGGAGCCGGCCAGCCGGGTGCTGATGGAGCGCAAGCCGGCCAAGGTGCCGGTGCAGCCCAGGCAGCTCCGGGTGCAGGCGCAGGTGCGATGCCTCCGGCTGCCATGGCAGGTCTTCCGACGGTCGCCCTTTCCGACGTGGCGACCATCGAAGTCATCAATGAGTCCGAGTCGATCTCCCGCACAAACGGGGAAGACTCGATCGGCATCCAGGTCGTCAAGAGCCCCGATGCCAACACGGTCGATGTCGTCAACGGAATTAAAGATGAAGCCAAGCAACTGGAAGAAGACTATGGCGTGGATATCGCCGTTACGTTTGACCAGGGTGAGCCGATTGAACAGTCGGTCGAAACGATGCTTTCGAAGGCGCTCTTCGGTGCGCTGTTTGCGATCATCATCATCCTGCTTTTCCTGAGAAGCATCAAGACAACGTTCATCGCGGTCATTTCGATCCCGCTGTCGCTTCTCCTCGCGCTGCTTGTCCTGAACTGGATGGACATCACACTGAACATTATGACGCTCGGCGCGCTCACGGTCGCGATCGGGCGGGTCATCGACGACTCGATTGTTGTCGTCGAGAACATCTACCGCAGGATGCATCTGCCGGATGAGCCGCTTAAGGGCAAGAAACTGATCCTTGAGGCGACGAAGGAAATGTTCGTTCCGATTGCATCCTCGACGATTGTCACGATCGCGGTCTTCCTGCCGCTCGCACTCGTTTCCGGCCAGGTCGGCGAAATGTTCCTGCCGTTCGCGCTTGCGGTCGTGTTCGCCCTTCTCGGATCACTCCTCGTCGCCATCACGGTCGTACCGATGCTGTCGCACTCGCTGTTCAAGAAGCAGCTTTACGGCAGCCGGAACGGCGTCGCGAAAAAGACCGAGAAGCCGGGACGCCTTGCCAAGAGGTACACGGGCATCCTGGAATGGGCGCTTAATCACAAATGGATCACGGGCGGCATCTCGGTCCTGCTCCTAGCGGCGAGTTTTCTGCTCGTCCCTCTGATCGGGGTCACATTCATCCCTGAAGAAGAACAGAAAGTGGTCATGGCGACCTACAATCCGGAAGCCGGCCAGCCTGAAGAAGAAACACTTGAAATCGTCTCCCGCGCCGAAGAGCTTCTTGAAGATCGGAAGGGCGTCACGTCCTATCAGTTCTCGATCGAAGGAGCCGGAGGCGGAATGGGCATGATGATGGGCGGCGGCGCAAACTCCGCACTGTTCTTCATCGAGTATGATTCCGACTTCGAAAACTTCTCGGAAGAGCCGAAAAAACTCGTTGAGTCACTGAACAAAGAATCCGAAAAAGGCGAATGGGGCTCGATGGACTTCACGTCCATGAGCGGCGGTTTCGAACTGTTCGTCTATGCAGACAACGAAGACGATCTGAAAGCCACATCCGACCAAGTTGAAGAGATTCTGAACAACACGGACGGCCTGGAAGCGGTCGAAAGCGACCTGACGGAAGCGTACGATCAGTACACCTTCGTCACTGACCAGCAGCGCCTCGCCGAACTCGGCCTGACCACTGCGCAGATCGGCATGGCGCTGAACGAGGGCAACCAGGGAGCGGCTCTCACCTCCGTCAAACATGACGGCGAGACGCTTGACGTCTTTGTCGCCGTCGAAGAAAAGGAATTCGGCACGTTTGAATCCCTTGAAACAACTGAAGTCCCGACCGCTCTAGGCGGCACGGTCCAGCTCGGCGAAATTGCCGAAGTCGAGGAAGGCGAAGCACCGACGACGGTGACCCGCCGGAACGGCAAGCTGTACACGACCGTATCTGCTGAAGTGACCGGCAAGGATTCCACGGCGATTTCCCGCGAAGTCCAGGAAGAAGTGGACGGACTGGATCTCCCTGCGGGTTCAACTGTTGAATTTGGCGGCATCACCGAACAGATCAACGAGTCGTTCACGCAGCTCGGCCTTGCCATGCTGGCGGCGATCGCCATTGTCTACTTCGTGCTCGTCGTGACATTCGGCGGCGCACTGGCACCATTCGCGATCCTGTTCTCGCTGCCATTCGCCCTGATTGGAAGCTTCGTAGCGCTGTGGATCGCGGACGAACCGATCTCGGTATCCGTCATGATCGGCGCGCTCATGCTGATCGGGATTGTCGTCACGAACGCGATCGTCCTCATCGACCGCGTCATCCACAAGGAAAACGAAGGCGAAACGACGCGTCAGGCTCTGCTTGAAGCCGGCGCCACCCGTCTCCGCCCGATCCTGATGACGGCGCTCGCAACGATCTTCGCCCTGATCCCGCTCGCCATCGGATCCGAAGGCGGCGGCCTGATCTCCAAAGGACTCGGCATCACGGTCATCGGCGGCCTCGTCAGCTCGACGTTGCTGACGCTGCTCATCGTACCGATCGTGTACGAAGTCCTCGCGAAGTTCCGCAAGAAGCCAATGGTCGAACCTGAATAAGTTGTGCAGACACCTGTCCCTTCGGGGGCGGGTGCTTTTTTGGTTTGAGGCGTTGGAGTTGCCGCATGGGGCGGGAAGTTGCCATATGGACCGGGAAGTTGCCATATGGGCCGTGGAGTTGCCATATGGGTTGCG
>NZ_FNZF01000006.1:19123-156099 GCF_900109165.1 Bhargavaea ginsengi
CGTGCGTCCCATACTCCAAATGCTGCCGCCATACTCCAACCGTGCGCTCCATACTCCAAATTTCACTGCCGCCGTCGCCGCAGTGCCCGACCGATGAATACCTTTTCTCCGCCTTGACCATCCTCCAAAGGAAGGAGGAGGAAACAAATGAAAAAGTGGATATACGGAGCGGCTGCCGCAGCCGTAATCCTTTCCGGATGCGGGATGCAGATGGGGAAGGAAGAGAAGATTCCGGTTATGAGCGAAGGGGTGACGACCGCCGTTGAATCGGACCTGATCAATACAGAAGGTGAGACGGTCGGGACGGTACTTCTCACGGGAGGCAAGCAGGGGACCGGCATCCGCATCACCGCGGAGGGGCTGGAACCCGGAGTGAAGGCGATCCATATCCATGAGAAGGGTGAGTGCACACCGCCTGACTTCAAGTCCGCCGGTGCTCACTACAATCCGGATCAGAAGGAGCATGGATTTGATAATCCGAAAGGTTTCCATGCCGGCGATCTTCCGAACATTGAAGTGGACGAAGAGGGCAAGGTGGACCTTGAGACGGTGTCGGAGTATCTTTCCCTGAAGGAGGGACATCCCGGCTATGTGCTGGATGAAGACGGCAGCGCAGTCGTTGTCCATGCAGGGCCGGATGACTACAAGACGGATCCGGCCGGGAATTCCGGCGACCGTATCGCCTGCGCCGCATTCAATAAAAAATGAGGAACACAAAAAACCGCACGCGTCCGGCGTGCGGTTTTCCTCTGTTCATTTAAACAGGAAGTTTTCCGTATAGTAAGGCTGGTCTTCGCCATTGAAGGCCACCCCCACCCCGAGCATGCGGAAGTCTTCGTTCAGGATATTTTTCCGGTGGCCAAGCGAGTTCATGAGGCCTTCGTGGGCGAAGATGCTGCTCGGCTGTCCGTAGGCGAGGTTTTCGCCTGCGCCGCGGAACTGGATGCCGTCTTCCGCCATGCGGTCAAACGGTGACTGGCCCTGCTGGTTTTCGTGGGCGAAGTAGTCGTTCACAGCCATGTCCTCGCTGTGCCGCACAGCAGTGGAGGCGGTGCGCCCGTCCCAGTCGAGGGCGCCATAGCCGTGTGCCACGCGCGCGGCGTTCGTCAGATCGAACAGCTGCCGCTCGAAGCCTTCCTTCAGATCCGCATCGGCGGCTCCGTACAATGCATCCTGCGATTGCTCAAGTTCCTTTTCTATGATCTGGACGGCCGTCACAGTATCGTTCCGGTGGAGGTCATAGAAGATGGTCACATAGCTGCCGTCCAGCTCGAACACGTCATACTCGCCGTTGCTCTGGATAAGGAAAGCGCTGCGCCCCTTTACGATCCGGTCGAGCGGGCGCCCGTATTCCGCGCGGACCGACGCTTTCTGGGAGCCGTAGGCGATGCCGCTCGCTGAAGCGATGATGTCCTGGTTGGTATATAGCCCGTTGACGCGTCCTTCCGGGTCGAACGACACCATCGCAAAGTTTTGATAGCCGTCATGGTAGGCGTGCCATTCGACGCCGTATTCGTTCATCGTGGAGCGGGCGGGTTCACCGAGTTCTGCCTGGACGACTTCCCGGTTGTCACCGATCCCGATATTGTGCACGGTGACCGGGACGGATTCGGGCTGCTCAAGCTCTGGCTTCTCCGCCTCTCCGCCGGAAGTCTGCCGCGCGCGTTCGTCCTTAACGGATTGCTCCAGCTTGGCATAAAGAGAATTGGCCCCTTGATTCAGCTTGCCGAGGGCCTGGTCGAACGCGGGCTGTCCGCCAATATCTGCTATCAGCGCATCCACCCGGTCCAGAAATGACAGATCGACGACGCGGGAAAGCGGCTCTTCCCAGAGCGGCCGGGCAATGAAAACGATGACGGCCAGCAGGATCAATCCGAATAACCGTTTCACCATGCACAATCACCTCCTTTATCTTTCCATTTTACCACCAACATCGGACATTCATGCATCCGCCTGTTCGAAAGCTGCAGGTTCCAGGGGTATAATGGTCTCCAACGATACAGAGAGAGAAGGAATCACGCATGCTGGAACGTTTCGACGGCTTCCTGAAAAAGGGGATGCCGGTCATCACGCCGCTCTGTCTGGTTGCCGGCGTGCTGCTTGCAGATATGGGAAGCCGGCTCCTGGGCCTCGTCCCATGGATATTCGCCCTCATGACGTTTGCGGGCAGCCTTGGGATGCGGGTAATGGATCTGAAGAATGCGGTGCGCCATCCGCTGGCCGCCTTGTTGAGCCTCGCCTTTCTTCATTTGCTCATCCCGGCCTGGGCCTACCTGTTTTCAGTGCTGGTTTTCGATGATCACCTGCTGACCATCGGGTTTGTCCTGTCGGCGGCCGTGCCGACAGGGGTCTCAAGCATCATTTGGGTCAGCATCTACCGGGGGAACCTGGCGCTCTGCCTGTCGATCATCCTCATCGACACCATGCTCGCGCCGCTTATTATCCCGGCCACGCTTTTTGTGGTGGCGGGACAGGGGGTATCGGTGGATGGAGGTGCGCTTGTCCTGGATCTGCTGCTGATGGTCGTCCTGCCTTCGCTCGCGGGACTCTTGCTGAACGAGTGGACCAAAGGCGGGGCGGGAAAGCGGCTCGGCCCCAGGCTTTCACCGGTATCAAAGCTGTCAATCTTCGCAATCGTGCTCATCAACAGCAGTGTGATCGCGCCTTATCTGAAGGATTTCGACCTGGAACTGCTTAAAGTTTTAGGGGGTGTCCTGCTGCTTGCCGCATCCGGATATGCGTTTGCGCTGCTGGTCGGAGAGAAAGTTTGGAAACACAGCCCGGACATCTCTGTCATGTTCGTCTTTAACGGAGGCATGCGAAATATCGCCCTCGGGGTCGTCATCGCGACCGTCTACTTCCCGGCGAAAGTCGCGCTGCCGGTGGTCTGCGGCATGCTGTTCCAACAGGTGCTGGCGGCTGTTTTCGGCAAAGTGATCGAACGGCGCCACCGCCGCATGGAAGTTGACGGGCATACTGTATGAAAAGGAAAGAAAAAAAAGACCCGTCTTGGGGTCTTGGATTAGCCGGGTCACAGCCGTCCGGCGTATTCCTCTTTCAGGAAACCGCGCAGTTGATCGAGCGGTATGTCCGCACGGACGATTCCTACGGCACCGGCAGCGACTTCATATTCATCGAAATAAACGGAGATCCGGTCCTCTCGAATGGCCCATTTCCAGGAGGACGGGTCATTTAGTGCCATGGTGAGAAGATCTTCGAAAAGATTTTCTTCCAGCGGCTCCTGGGAGAGGATTTCGGCCCGCACCAGTTTCTGGATCGCCTCGCCATCAGCCGTCAGATCAAACAGATCCGACAGTTCGACAATCTGGCCTTGTACCGGATCGATGTTGAACGGCTTGATTTTCGTAATGCCGTTCGTGCCCCCGGTGTACTGGTAGGAGGTGTAAAGCAGGCTGTAGAGCGCCCCGGCATGGGGCAATTCCTCTGCCGTAAGCTTCAGATGGGCACGCTCCCCGTTTTCGAGTTGTTCTTTATATTTATCGACGCTGCCTTCAAAGAGGGCTTTTTGCTCGTCGATCCACTTGGTGATCGGCTTCTCCACGTTGGAGTGGTCCGCCGACACCGTATTGATGTCCATTGTGTACCATTTCGTCTCTTCTATTACCGTCTGAAGGCGGAGGCCCCCGATTGTATCCCGGGCCTCCGTGACGGCCGCGTCCGCAATGCCTGAATCTTCACCGATCGCAGCCGGTTCGTCGGTCTGCGAGAAGGCGAATCCGAACACCGTGAACAGGGCCAGCACAGCCAAAATGGTCCATGCAGGCCAGCCCGGCCGCTTCATTCGCGTATTCATGGATGTAAATCAGCCCTTCTATTTTTTGGCCACCCGTTATTTATATGGTTCGGGTGACCCCCCTATTAATTCGTCAAGTATACCATTGATTCCCTTGAAAAGGGAGGGAAAATGACAAAAGCATGCGTGGGTGCAGGCTTTGTGACAATTCCGGCAAAGGCGGAATGGATTTTAATATCCCGAGGATTGTACAATTATTTCCGCCCGGAACACTTTTTTCCGGCATACAAAAAAGGCTTCCCGGTAAATCGGAAAGCCCTTTTCAGAGACGGTTACGGTTTCAGGATGACTTTGGTGCATTCATCACCATGCTCGAAAAAGGTCTTGTAGGCAACCGGAGCTTCTTCGAGCGGGACAATATGGGAGATGATCTCGGTCGGATCAAGCTTGTGTTCCGTGATCATCTTGAACAGCTCCGGCATCAGGTGCGGGACAGGTGCCTGCCCGGACTTGATCGTGACGTTGCGCTCAAAGAAGCGCCCAAGAGGGAATGCGTTGTACCACAGGCCGTAAACGCCGGTAAGCTGGACAGTGCCGAAGCGGCGCACGGCGCGGTGTGCGGTACGGAGCGCGGTGAGCGAGCCACCGTGGACCTTCAGCTTCTGCTGCACTTTCTCGGGAGCGGTCTTCTCGCCGTCCATGCCAACGCAGTCGATGACGACATCGGCGCCGCCGGATGTAAGTTCCTTGAGATAGTTGCCGGTCTCTTCCGGGTCGCGATAGGTGACCGTCTCGACTTTGTTCATCTCCCTTGCTTTTGCCAGGCGGTAAGGGACGTTATCGACACCGATGACCCGCTTGGCGCCCATCATCCAGGCGAACTTCTGGGTCATGAGGCCGATCGGGCCGCATCCAAGCACGATGACCGTGTCTCCCTTTTTCACGCCGGAGTGGAGTACGCTCCAGTAGGCGGTCGGGAGGACGTCAGACATGAAGAGGACAGCTTCATCCGGTACTTCGGCCGATTCCGGGATGACAAACGGCAGAAAGTTTCCGAATGGCACGCGCATGTACTCGGCCTGTCCGCCCGGGTGGTTGCCGAACATTTCCGTGTAGCCGAAATAGCCGCCGAAGTCGGTGCCCGGTGTCGGATTCGTATCGGGGTGGTCACATTGGCTCTCCATGTCATGCGTGCAGTACCAGCATTCACCGCAGGCCACGTTGAACGGGATGACGACCCTGTCACCCTTTTTCACTTTTGTCACGGCGGGGCCGACTTCTTCAACGATGCCCATCGGCTCGTGTCCGATGACATATCCCGGACGTGTCATGATGGAACCGGCGTAGATGTGCAGATCTGAGCCGCAGATGGCTGTGGAGGTGATGCGGATGATGATGTCATCGTCTTTCTCGATCTTCGGTGCTTCCACATTCTTGACCTGGATGTCCTTGGTACCCTGGAAAGTGACGGCTCTCATTGAACAAACTCCTCCTTTAAGGTGTCTCCTTCATAAGTTTCCGGTTTCCATGCCGGATAAACGCCTGGGATGCGCCGGAGCGGACGGACAGGTATACTTGGAACATGAAAACCCGCAATCGGCGGGCCTGGAGGAGAGCGCATGATTTTCGGAATGGACAGTGTGCCGATGTGGTTTTACGTACTCGCAATCTGCGTGGTAATCCTGTTCATCATCCTTTCTGAGTGGTGGACAAGATGACCGGCATAAAGGTCCGGGTACCAAAAATAAATAAGTTACTGCCGGAATCCGTGTGGGAAGAGTCATTTGAAGAAGAGGATGCTTCCGTCAGAGCGGTGTGTGTGGAAGGCGGGCAGGCAACCTCCGACGGCCGTGTTATTTTCGATGGTGTCCTGTTCCGGAAAACCGACTTCCGCGGTTTTCGCGCACCCGCTTCAGAATTGCTGGATGTCGTATTCGAAGGGTGTGACCTGTCGAATGCGGACTTTTCCCGCTCTTCGCTGCACCGCTGCGAGTTCCGCGGGACCAAGCTGACCGGTGCTATCTTCAGTGAATCGATGCTTCGGGACGTAAAATTTACGGACTGCGGCGGTCGCTACTCGAGCTTCAACTTTTCCAAGTTGCGCCAAGTGGTCTTTGAAGGATGCGAGCTGGAATCTGCGGACTTCGTCGACTGCTCCATGAAGGGCGTGGAATTCGGAAGAAACCGGCTTAATGACATCAGTTTCCTCGATACCTCGCTTGACGGCATCGACCTGACGAAAGCGGAGTTCAGCCGGATCACGGTTACGCCGTCGAAGCTCCCGGGATGCAAAGTGACACGTGAGCAGGCGATCGGATTTGCCCGGACATTCGGGCTGGTCGTGGAAGAAGATTAAGAGACAGGAGGTGCACCTATGGAGGCGTTTGCCGGATTTCTGAAAGGCATCGACAATCAGGATCACCGGGACCGGACGGAGGAAGTGCTCCGTTGGGTTGCCGATACCTTCCCCCGCCTTGAGCCGGTGATCAAATGGAACCAGCCGATGTTCACGGATCACGGAACGTATATCATCGGCTTCAGCGTCGCAAAAAACCACTTGTCCGTCGCCCCCGAACAGGCAGCGATGATCGAGTTCGGTGATGACATCGGGGCTGCAGGATTTGCACATACGAAGGAACTGGTACGCATGCCATGGAAAAAAGAGATGGATTACGGACTGCTCCGTAAGTTCATCGAGTTCAACATTGAAGACAAAGCGGACTGCAAGACTTTCTGGCGGAGTTAAAAGAGGGCGAGTGCCCGGCGAATCCGAAGGAACTGCATTCCATCAATACAGGAAAAGATAAGGAAGGTGTTTTAGCATGCTCAGTTTTCAAGAAAAAGAAGCCATCATTGCAAAATTTCCGGAACTGACCCGGAAGGAAGTATCAATGGGGCGCGTGAATTATCATTTCGAAGAATCGCTTCATGAGAAGAAAATTGTCGTGCGTCACCTGCACGAAAACGGCAATGGATTCGTTTATGTCGGCAAGCTTCCGCAGTATGAGGCTGACAAAAAAGGCTTCATCAACATCCGGGATTTCTCGGTGGAGGAAATGGAAGAAGTGCTTGCGGAAGCGATCCGCTATCTTTCGAGTGATCCTGCAGGAGAGCCAGTCGACGAGGTTTGGGTGAACCGTGAAGGCACTCAACTCCACCTGAAGGAAGAGAACGGCTACTTCAATCTGTACTTTAAAGAAAACCTCGAGGAAGGGTTCGGCTCTGCGAAGGAAGCCCATGTCTATCTGAATGAAGAAGGTTTCCGCCTGCAATCGGGAGGCGCCCGTTAAATGGACGGGAAAAAGTTTGTGATGGCGTTCATCGCCATCTTTATCCTCGTCATTATCGGCGTCCTGCTGAGTTTCTGGGTATTCTACGAGGTGGATCAGTGAGCGAGGCAGTCTGCCCGTTCTGCGATTTGGAAATGATGGATGGCCAGCAGGTCATCTTGGAGAACAGACTGTGCCTTTTTCTCCAGACGCCGCAAGAAGTGCTGCAAGGCTCCGGCGTTATCGTGCCGGTCGCGCACCGGGAGACGGTGTTCGACCTCACTCCCGAGGAATGGGGGGCGACGCAGGAGCTGTTGGCGGAAGCCAAGGAGCTTCTGGACCGCAAGTTTTCGCCATCCGGTTACAATGTCGGCTGGAATGCCGGGAAGTCCGGCGGCCAGCATATCATGCATGCTCACCTGCATGTCATTCCGAGATTTGAAGACGAACCGTTTGCGGGAAAAGGGATCCGGCATTGGCTGAAAAGCCGGGACAACAGACGGTCCGGACCGGCAGATCAGCGATGACATCATAAAGAGAGGCGCTTTCCTGAAACGGAAGCGTCTTATTGTTTGACCGGGGAAATGGAAGGTGAAGTGTGATGGGGGATGCTGCAAGAAGAACAGGATTCCTGCTTGTGATTATCGGCGCCACTTTATGGGGCGTCGGCGGCACGGTCGCCCAAAAACTTTTTCAGGAGTATGGGATTGAGGTCAATTGGCTGGTTTCGACGCGGCTGCTGATCGCCGGGGTGCTTTTGCTCGGCATCCAGTTTTTCCTGAAAGACCGCTCCCAGGTCCTGGGTGTCTGGAAAGAAAAACGGACCGGCGCTCAACTCGTCGTTTTCGGACTTCTCGGCATGCTGGCGGTCCAATATACATATATGGCCTCTATCCGGCACGGCAATGCCGCGGTGGCCACATTGCTCCAATACCTGGCGCCGGTCATGATCATTTTCTACCTGGTCATCCGCCGGCAGACTGTATTCGGCCGGCAGGATCTGGTTACGGTTGTCCTTGCGCTGGGTGGCTGTTTTCTTTTGTTGACCAACGGCTCGCTCTCAGGTCTTTCCGTGCCGGCTCCGGCCATTATCTGGGGCGTTCTCTCAGGGGTCTCCCTGGCTTTCTACACGCTGTATGCCATCCCGCTTCTCGCGAGGTACGACTCTTTGGTCATTGTCGGCTGGGCGATGGTCATCGGCGGGGTTGCGCTGAGCTTTATCCATCCGCCCTGGCGGATCGATCTGTCGGGTCTGACGGCGGAAGCGTTCGGCTACATCGCATTTGTCATCATCTTCGGCACGATGATCGCTTTCTGGTTTTACATCGAGAGCCTGCAGAGCCTGCTGCCGAAGGAAACCAGTCTTCTGGGAAGCCTCGAACCGCTTGCCGCCGTACTGACGACGGTTTTCTGGCTGAACGAGCCGTTCGGCGGGTTCCAATGGGCCGGGACGGCTGCCATCATCGCCATGATTGTCTTTATGGCGTTCAGCAAGAAACCCGCAGCGGAGTAGCGGATGTTGCAGGGAAATTATGCTAGGATGGAATAAAGAGGCTGTAAAGCAGGAGGTGGGTCAGATGGACAAGCGGAAAAACATCATTCGATTCCTTTTGTTCGGGGCCGGGTTCCTGCTCGGGGTCCTGTTGTTTTCAAATCTTTTCGGATGGTGGTAAACAGGGGGGAAGGGCTAAATGGAATTAATGAAACTGATCAGATTTCCGATGATGTTATTTGTGGTCGCATGCATCTGGCAATCGGTGGGGCCGGGTGAGATTCGGCTTGCCGATAATCTGGGCGTGGCCCTGGCCGCCTTCGTAATCCTGGCAATCTGGGAGTGGGCTAACAAACCGAGTCCATGGGAACAGAGCCGGCAATCCTGATGCATAGGCGGGTGTAAAGGGGGCTGCATCATGAGGTCGGCAATGGGATGCTTATTTATCCTGATTGGCTCCTTTATCTTCGTTCTGACGATTGATGGGATTGGGATCATCGGAACACTGTTGAAAATCCTTTTGGGCATCGGCTGCTTTTACATTGCGGGCCTGTTCATCCCGGAAAAAAAGGAAAGCAGCTGACCGTCACGGGTCGGCTGCTTTTCATTTGCTGCAATTTAGATTTCACGCCGTACCTTCCTGGCCTGAAGCTTTTTCAGGCCTTCTGCCAACAGGTAAAAGCCGATGATGGAAAACGTCATCGCGACCAGCGCGGCAATCGGAATCCACTGGGCCGAATAGATGTCCTGCTGAAGATTGCTTAAAAGAACAGGCCAAGAATCGGATGTTTCGACGGCCCGGTAACTCCTGTCCATTTGCGAGAAGAATTGCTGATTGACGTAGATGCCGATGACGCCCAATTGGACAAGCAGGATCATCGCCCGGCCCGCTTCCATCGGAGTCGTAATAGCGAGTTCCCTCACCAGGGACGGCCAGTAGTAATTCTTGAATAGCGTCCATCTGCTGCCTCCGTTTGTGATGGCGGCTTCCATGTAGGTCTGTTTCCGCTGTTGTTGCAGGTTTTCGTAAAACACCATGGCCAACCTCCCGACCTCGACGGCCGAGATGATGACGAGCACCCAAAAGGACCGGTGATCGGAGAACATCACGCCGGGAATCGCCAGCAAAATGCAGATGATGAAGATCGTCGGCATAAATGAAAAGAAGGAGTTCCACAGATTCATCAGGAAGCGCAGGCTCTTCAAGTAAAACGCGCCTATTGAAATGAGAAGGGCTGCCACTATGCGAACTGCCACAATCACGACGAGTATGTAGAAAGTCTCCCTGGCCCCAATAATCACCTTGGACCAGAGATCCACTCCTTTCCGGTCCGTTCCGATGAGGAAATCGTCGGACGGCGGGATGGGAGGAGCGAGCAGCGTGCCATCCGAATCCCTCAAAACGAGCGTCCGGTCCATTGAGCCATCCACCAATGGCAGATAAGGGCCGAATAAGATCATGATCAGTACGGTTCCGATCATGACGGATCCGATCCATAATGTCCGGTTCATCGTTCATCCTCCAGTGGCGAAATGGCTGAACGCGCTACCCCTGAAACGATGTTGAATGCCAGAATCACAAGGGTGAACATGAAGATATAGCCGATTTGCGAAATGATATTCGGGGAGACGAGCGCGCCGACATAAAAATTGGTTGAACTGCCAAGCGTATGATACATGTAAAAGGCCGCTCCCCTGTATTCCGTGAACACTTCAACGATAAACAGGTTCGAAAGGGTGTAGAGGACCATGGTGTTGGAGTACGCCAGTATTTTCGGCAGGCCGTTTTTCAGCATGTGCCGATACAAGATTTTCAGTTCTCCGGTCCCTTTTGAACGCGCGGTGCGGATATAGTCCAGGCCCTGCTCGGTCTCAAGTGTCTTGAATGTGATATTCGCGATGAACATGACCGGATAAATCGACAGGTAAAGGATATTCATCAGGACATTATCGATTTTATCGTGACCGAACAGATCGATCTCGACCAGGCCGTAGCTTTGAAGGAGGAGCACCATCAGCTGAATAAAAATGATGATAGCGATATCCGGCACAGACAAGAAGCCGATGGTGGCCGGCTGTCCGATGAACTTCGCCTGTGTTTTCCTTACGTTGAAATCGAAAATTCCTTTGGCGATGCCAACGAAGAATCCGATGAGGATGGCCGGCATGAAAATGAGCATACTCCGCAAAAAGACGGATGTGACCTGGTCCATGATCGGGCGGCCTGCTTCATCCGTGCCCAGCCCTCCGGTTTCGTAAATGTACGTGAAGAAGGATTGGATATTGGCGACGTGGTTCTGGATTTGGTAGTCATAAGTGGCACCCATGAACGAGCCGCCTCGTCCCTCCTCAAAAACGGTGTCCATCGGGATCAGAAGAAGCAAGACAAGAATCACGAATGAGAAAAGCCAGACGGCTGTCCGGAGTGAGATGGTTTTGATCAAGAAGAAACACCCCTGTATGTAAAAGGAATTATTTCATTAATTATACTACAAGAGTAATTCTAATTATCTATAAATTGGCGATATAAAAATAAAAGCGGCTGCTCCGTAATCGGGCAAGCCGCTTCTGTCATGTTAACTTAATGCCAATTCCCGCCCTTATAAGGCCCTTTCCGGAACGGCATCCACCAGTTCCACTTGCCGAACAGTTTCATGAGGCTCGGCACGAGGAGGAGTCGGATGATTGTCGCGTCGATGGCGACGGCAATCGCGATGCCGACGCCGATCTGCTTGACCGGCATGACTTCGGTGAACGCAAATGCGCCGGTGAGGACGATCATGATCAGTGCCGCGGACGTGATGATTTTGCTTGTCGCGGCAAGTCCTTCGACCGTCGCGCGGTCATTGTCATAGTCCTTCGTGTACTCTTCCTGGATACGCGAGATGAGGAACACTTCGTAGTCCATGCTGAGTCCGAAGACGAGGCTGAAGACGAGTACCGGGATGATCAGCGCAATCGTGCCCGCTTCCAGGCCGAAGTGGCCGTACTGGAAAATGTAGACGAGCGCTCCGAATGCCGCGGACAGGCCGATGACGTTCATGATGATCGCCTTCAGCGGAATCAGGACGGAGCGGAACGCGATCATCAGGATGATGTAAGTCGAGACGATGATGATCGCGAGTACATAGACGATCTTGTCCCAGATCTCATCAAAGATTTCCTGGTTGAACTTCGGATAACCTCCGACCGACAGGTTCCATTCGGTATCTTTCTCTGCCCAGTCGCGCGCCCACTCCTGGGCCTCGGCCGACGCGCCTTCCGGCTTCAGGGTGACCGGGACGAGGAGCGAGTCGCCTTCGATAAAGGAATCAAGGAGCGGCTCGACGGCGGCTGCAGTCTCCGGCATCTGGGTGGCCTGCAGCCAGGTGTCGGCATCTTCAATCTCGCCTTCGGTGAAGATAGTGGAGACTTCATCGGTGCGGCTGTCATCGAGAAGAGCGTCCTGCAGTTTCTCGATTTCGCGGATGCCATCTTCGTCTTCCCAACCGCCCTCGCGCTCTGCAATGAGGTAGGCCGTGGAGTTCGACAGGCCGAATTCATCTTCGATCTTCTCGAACGCCTGGCGGGTGTCATTGGAAGCCGGGAGGGAGTCCATCTCTGGAATGGTCAGTTCCATATCCTTTACCGGAATCATGAAGACCCCGAGGATAAGGAGGGCACCGATTGTGACAAGAACGGGACGCTTGATGACACGTTCCGCAAACTTGCGCCAGCCGCTCGCGCCTTCCTCTTTCACCTTAAGGATGGTCCACTTGTTCAGCCGGTCGCCGAGAACGAGCAGAACGGCCGGAAGCAGGGTGAGCGACGACAGGACGGCAAGCGAGACGACCGCCATGCCGCCGACGCCGATGTTCTTGAACAGGTCGATCTGGATGATGAACAGGGCACCCAGTCCGATAAACACACAGAACGCCGAAAACAGGACAGATCGTCCCGCAGTGAGGATCGTCGTCCGGACTGCTCCCTCGACCGACTGCTTTTTCCGCTCCTCGCGGTACCGGTTGATGAACAGGAGCGAGAAGTCGATGCTCAGTGCAAGTCCGAGCATCGGCACGATATTCAGCATGAAGATCGACAGGTCCATCGACTGGCCGATCAAAGTCATCGTGCCGAATGTCGTGATGATCGTGGCGATCCCGACAAAGAACGGCACAAGTGCCGCGACGACCGAACCGAACGCGAGCAGCAAGACGACAAGGGCGATTGGCAGGCCGATCGCTTCCGCTTTGACCAGGTCGCGCTGGCTCGCTTTGTTGATGTCTTCGCTGATCGCGGTGCCGCCGGTAAGGACGGCGCCGTCATGATCGGCGGTTTCCTGGATGGAGGAGACCGCTTCACTCATATCCGCGTTTTCTTCAAAATGAAGAAGGGCGTAGGACAGTTCCTTTGTGTAGAGGGAGTCGTCTTCCAGTGGAGAAACGATCTCCTCTGCGAGTCCCAGATCCTCCACATCCGAGACGGCCGTCTCGATTTCCTCATCAGTCATGTTTTCGAAGACGAGGAACATCGTCTCCGCCGGCAGGCCGAATTCATCCGTCAGGCGGTCGGCCACTTGTTCATATTCCCCGTCCATCCGGAACCCGTCCCCCTCGAGGACGCCAGGCAGCTGAACTGCCTGGTAGGCCATGAACCCTGCGATCAGGATCCAGACCGCAATGATCCACTTCGGGAACCGGATGACGAAATTCGCTAACGTGCGCAAAAGGCTTCTTCCTTTCAGGTCAATCATAGATTGTTTTTCTCCAATAGTTTACATGAGAGGAAGAGGATTTGTCGTGCGGGAAGGGCGTGGCGATAAAGAGGGGGGATTGAGGTGAAAGTACATTAAGGTTGCGTGAAAGTACACCAAGCCAGTGTGAAAGTACAGTAAGAGGGCGCGAAAGTACACTAAGCCGATGCGAAAGTATACCAAGCTTGCGCGAAAGTACATCAAGCCCGCGCGGGTGCGTGGCTCTCCCCACAACAAAAAACGCACCCCGTTTCCGGGATGCGCATCGTTGCATGTTATTGAAGGACGCCATCTAAGAGTCGCTCTTCCACCTGTTCTGCCACATCATCCACGGTGGTGCCGAGGGACATGGCCATCTCCCTGAACAGGAGACTTTGGACAGTGTTCAGGATTTTGCGGTCCTGATCGTACATTTTCTGGTCAGTGTTGAGTTTTTTGTCCATAAGGGCGCCGGCCACGGCAGCGATCTTTTCCCTCTCGCCCGTTTGGACAAGGTTATGATAGGTGCGTGCCCGCTGCTTTGCGTCGTCGATCCACTCGATGTCCCCTCTTCCGAACACCTCGAGCAGATCTTTGGCTTCGGAGCGGTCCATTGTCCTTATGACTTTTTTCTTTTTCGCATCCACCGGCGTGCTGATCTTTAGCGACGTCTCGGAAAGGGGATGGATCACATAATACAGCCGTTTCTCGCCAAACAGATCCTTTTCACAAATGTCATCGATTCTGCATAGTCCGTGCTCTGCGTAGATAACAACATCACCAATCTCAAACATCCGCATGGCCTCCTTATGGTATTTCGTCAACCTAGTTTACATTCAGTATACGCCAGCTTGCGGGATTTGTCAATTTAGTTGACAATGTGCGCCATGCTTGTCATGATAAACCCGTTAATGATTGGCCGAAGAGAGGAATGTTGATATGTCGGACATGCGCCGCCTGGATTTGATCGATTTATTGGGGGAGCGGCACTTCCAGCTTCGCCGGCTCGCGGAGGAACGCTGGAACAAACGGGGAGACCTTCCCATTTCCAATTCGGAATGGTTCCTCATGGCGAGGATCGATGGAGGAGAACCGACCATCGCCGAGGTGAGCCGGCAGGTGGATATCACCCGCCAGGCAACCCACAAGCTGATCCGCAAAATGTCGGAAAAGGGGCTTGTCGAAGTAGCTGATGATGAACGGAATAAAAAAGTGAAGCGCGTCCGGCTGACCGGGCTTGGGCACGAGTGCTATAGGAAGAATGAACAGCTGAAATCGGAACTGGAAGAGAAAATCGCCGAGGCGATCGGGGCCGACAGTGTTGCGGCGCTTAAGGAAATCCTGGCGGTGGATTGGGAACTGAAGAAAAGGGAATCGTAAGGTAAGAGTCAATATGCGGGAGGGAATCCGATTGAGGAATCTGTCATTGGCCGAGAAGATCCTTTTCGGGATTGCTTTGGTGATCCTGGTGGCTTCCATATTCAACCGCGAGCTGTTCAGGTTCATGTTCCTCGCATTTGCGATCGCCTTCGTCTACCGGGTCATCCGACCGAAGGAAGGGGAAAAGCGGGGATGGAACCTCCTGATCGTAGCATTGCTGCTGATGGGCTTCCTGCTCGCCAATCCTTATTGAATACAAAAAAACGCCGTCTCCCGGGGGAGACGGCGTTTTGGAATGGAAGTCTCAGATTAGATCTTGGAGACGTTCGCAGCTTGAAGTCCGCGTGGGCCTTCTTCGATTTCGAATTCTACTTCCTGACCTTCATCAAGGGACTTGAAGCCGTCTTGCTGGATAGCGGAGAAGTGTACGAATACATCGTCGCCATCTTCGCGCTCGATGAAACCGAAGCCTTTTTCTGCGTTAAACCATTTTACTTTACCTTGTTCCATGTTTGTTTCCTCCTTGGTGCCGTTCGACACACATGTGTTACTATCCTTGCTCAAGTCTTGATGTGTCAGGATGAACCGAAATCCATCCGAACGTCATTGCCGAACAAAAATAATTCTTCTACATCATAACAGCCTATCCAGATCATTGCAAGGGAAATGATTGAGACTTTTGAGAAGACAGACCTCTGTCTTCTTCATTCGATTTTTGAGAAATTATTGAAACCATTCAAATCCTTATGACGTATAGAAGGTAAGCAAACAGAGGGGGTGGGGAGGATGAGTGTATTCGGGCTGCCGGTGGAGCAGCTGTACCTGATTGTCTTGGTCACCGCAGGGCTGGCAACCGTACTTTATCTGTTTTTCGGGGATGTGGCGGACGGTGCCGGGGAGGCGCTGCCTTTCCTGAATCCGGCGGTCATCCTGGCATTCATTACATTTTTGTCGGCTTCAGGATTTATCTTCGAGAATGTGACAGAGCTTGGGAGCGGAGTGATCTTGGGCGTGTCAGCGGGCATCTCGGCAGTACTGTCGTTTCTTCTTTATTTCTTTGTTCTTCTGCCGCTCAAGTCAGCCGAGGCGTCGACCGCCTACACCGAAGAATCGCTCCTCGGCCAGGTCGGGCGCGTAATCACGCCGGTTCCCGAAGATGGGTTCGGGGAAATCGTCATCGAGACGGTAAACGGTCTTATCTCGAAGCGCGCGGCTGGCCTGGAAAATACCGCAATCGATTATGACAGGGAAGTGCTGATCATCGAAATCAGCGATGGCACGCTTATCGTCAAGGAATACGAGCCGCTCCGGTTCAGGGAATTGTCATGAACATCTCCTCTAGCTGTTCTGCTTATATCTGATAAAAGGGGGCAACACATATGGTTTGGATTGCAGTCGGTATTGCAGCATTTGTGCTTCTGGCCATCATCGGTGTCTATGTGACGCGCTACCGCACCGCGGGGCCGGACGAGGCGCTGATCGTCACGGGAAGCTATCTCGGTTCGAAAACTGTGCACACGGATGAAGCGGGCAACAAAATCAAGATCATCCGCGGCGGCGGAACGTTCGTCCTGCCGGTGTTCCAGCAGGCGGAACCGCTTAGCTTGCTATCGAGCAAGCTCGAAGTGACGACGCCGGAAGTGTACACCGAGCAGGGTGTGCCTGTCATGGCAGACGGCACGGCGATCATCAAGATCGGCGGTTCGATCTCCGAGATCGCGACGGCAGCCGAGCAGTTTCTCGGCAAGGCCAAGGAAGACCGGGAGAATGAAGCGAAGGAAGTACTGGAAGGGCATCTCCGCTCGATTCTCGGTTCGATGACTGTAGAAGAAATCTATAAGAACCGCGACAAGTTCTCCCAGGAAGTGCAGCGCGTCGCCTCGCATGACCTCGCGAAAATGGGCCTCGTGATTGTTTCCTTTACTATTAAAGATGTACGCGATAAAAACGGCTACCTTGACTCGCTCGGGAAGCCGCGGATCGCCCAGGTCAAACGCGATGCCGATATCGCGACGGCGGAAGCGGAAAAGGAAACACGCATCAAGCGCGCTGAGGCCGACAAGGAAGCCAAGCAGGCCGAAATATTCCGGTCGACCGAAATCGCGGAATCCGAGAAGGATAACCAGCTGAAAGTCGCGGAATACCGCCGAGAGCAGGACGTCGCGAAAGCGCGCGCCGACCAGGCGTACGAGCTGGAATCCGCCCGCGCCAAGCAGGAAGTCACCGAGCAGGAGATGCAGGTGCGCATCATCGAGCGCCAGAAGCAGATCGAGCTCGAAGAAAAGGAAATCCAGCGCCGGGAGCGCCAGTACGATTCCGAGGTCAAGAAAAAGGCCGACGCCGACCGTTACGCAGTCGAGCAGAGCGCTGCCGCCGACAAGGCCAAGCAGCTTGCCGAAGCCGATGCCGAGAAATACCGAATCGAAGCACGCGCGAAGGCAGATGCCGAAAAGATCCGTCTCGACGGGATCGCCAAAGCCGAATCCGAGCGCGCGCAGGGTGAATCGGAAGCCGATGTCATCCGCCTGAAAGGTCTTGCCGAGGCGGAAGCCAAACGCAAGATTGCCGAAGCATTCGAGCAGTACGGCCAGGCAGCGGTGCTCGACATGATCGTCCGGATGCTGCCGGAATACGCGAAAAACGTCGCGACACCGCTCAGCAACATCGATAAACTCACCGTCGTTGACACAGGCGGCGGGGAAGGCGGAGGAGCCAACCGTGTCGCGGGCTACGCAACAGGCCTCATGACAAGCCTGCAGGAATCACTCAAGGCTAGCTCAGGCATCGACGTGAAGGAAATGCTCGAAAACTACTCCGGCAAGCATAATCTGCGGCCGAGCCTCGATGACATCGCTTTTGAAATGAAGGAGAAGCGGGAAAAGGAAACATCGGACGGATCCGATGAGGAGTCACCGACGGAAGATGTGGAAAAGGTGGAAGTATGATTAAGTGAACGAACCCGGAGTCTGTGCCGCATGTGCATGGATTTCGGGTTTGTAATATTTAAAACAGAACACTACCCCTGCTCAGAAAGAATCATTTCCGGGCAGGGGTTTTTTGTGTGTTATGAGAGTAGCTTTTATCGGTTCCCCGGCGGCCGCGCTTTTCTGCAAACACCCAGGCCCGCTGTATAAGGAATCCCGCGATGAACAGGCCGAAGTCGACGAAGACTTTCAGGAGCGTTTCATTGATGAACCGGAACAGGAAATGGATTCCGGTGACGAGCGCTGCGGATGCCGCCATGTTGAAGAGGACAAGCGCCGCATACTTCAGGAATGAGTTTTTCGACCCTGATTTAAAGACGAGCCGCCGGTTGACGGTATAGTTGAATACTGCGGACATCGTACGGGCGATCACCGTTGCAAACGTGATGTACATGACCGGAGAGTCTTCCTCGAGCCACCTCGAGAACACCCAGAACAGGCCGATGTCGATGGCGAATGAGGCGACGGCCGACAGGGTGAACCAGCTGAAGGTGCGGTACGTCTCTTTCTGGATTTTCTTCATGGCCGCACCTCCTTTTTATAGTCTCATACCCGTAGGGAAGCCGGGTGAATCGGAGCAGGAATGTGTAATTTCCCAACGTCAATGTGTAATCTCACGGGCTGATTGTGCAGTCTCGGCCGGCCAATGTAAACACTCGCCTTCCCACCTTAAGAAAATCTTCATTTTCCTCCTCCGTATTCCTTCAGATTCTCCCCCTATACTGAAACCACCAACTACTTATTGGAGGAATGAACATGATCGAAGTGAAGGAGCTGTCCCACTCGTTCCGGGTCGGCAAGAAGGGAAAGGAGACGGAAGTGCCCGTCTTAAAAGAACTGTCATTGAAGGCGCGGGACGGAGAAATCGTATCGATTGTCGGGCGGAGCGGGTCGGGGAAGTCGACGCTTCTTCATATCCTCGCGGGATTCCTGCAGCCGGATACCGGACGGGTGCTTGTGGACGGCACGGACCTCACTGCAATGAATGAAGCACAGCGCGCGGCATTCAGGCTGGAGCGTTTCGGGTTCGTCTTTCAGAATTTCCAGCTGATGCCCGGACTGACGGCATTCGAGAACATCGAACTGCCGCTGACGCTGAAGGGTGTGCCGGCGGCGGAGCGCAAGCGGAAAGTGGAGGAGTTGCTGGAAAGCACCGGCCTCACGGAAATCCGGGGCCATTATCCGAACGAACTGTCAGGTGGCCAGCAGCAGCGGGTCGGCATCGCACGGGCTCTCATCACCGAGCCGCCGGTCATCTTCGCGGATGAACCGACGGGAAGCCTCGACTCCGAGACCGAGCAGGACATCCTGAACCTGATTTTGTCCCTCAACCGGAAATACGGCATCACGTTCGTCATCATTACGCATGACGACGAGGTCGCGGCCATCGCGAACCGCCAGTACCGGATGCACGATGGCGAACTAACGGAAGGGGGCCTCCGCCATGTCGTTTAAGGATCAGATCGGGTTTGTCCGCCAGCATATCCGGCGGAACCGGCTCCGGGTGTTCATGACGGTGCTTGCCGCGACGATGGGCACGGCGTTCCTGATCGTCCTCGCGTCGGTCGGTTTCGGGCTCCAGAAGACGATCAAGGATGATATCCTGTCGAACCAGATGGTGACCCAGATTGAAGTGTACAGCGAGGACATGACCGACGCGAAGACTGATGCGATGAAGGAGATCGATCACGTCGAGGCGGTCGTCTACCGCAAGCAGCTCGTTCCGGTGGTGATGGGCGAAGTGGAGGGCCACACCGGCAGCATGAACACGCACTTCACAAATTTTGGCGATGAACAGGCATCCGGCTTCAAGCTTGCGGAGGGCCGGTTCCCGGAAAATCAGGGTGAAGCGATCGTCGGCTCGAAATTCGCAGAGCAACTCGTCGATGAAAGTGTGGAAACCGCTGAAGACGAAGAGCCTGCTTACTTTGAGGGGGAACTGATCGGCAAGACAGTGAACCTGTCGTTTTCCGAATCTGAGGATGGAGCGGAAACAGTCCCGCTCACAATTGTCGGTATTAAAGAGGAGCCGGGCAAGGACTGGGCGTTCGACGGTTATCTCTACGTCGACCAGTCACTGATCGGGGAAATGGAAACGGCTTACGCGGCAACGTCCGCAGACCTGCCCGAAGAGGAAGACATGCCGTTCACGAGCAGCCAGGTGAATGTGTATGCGGATGACCTGGCCAACGTAAAGGCCATCACCCAGACTCTGAAGGACGACGGGTACTCGGTGTATTCCGTATCCGAGGAGATCGAGCAGATTGATGTGTTCTTCCTCGCGCTCAAGGCCGGACTCATCTTTGTCGGAACGATCGCGATCCTCATTGCGTCGATCGGCATCTTCAACACGATGACGATGGCTGTCACGGAAAGGACGCGTGAAATCGGCGTCATGAAAGCGCTCGGCGCCGGACCGAAACTGATACAGAGGCTGTTCCTTATGGAAAGCGCCTGGATCGGAATTGTCGGCACGGTCATCGCGGTCGTGATCTCCTACGGCGTGAGTTTTGCGGCCAATGCCATTCTCCCAATTGTTGTAGACGCAGCGCTCGGCGGCGAAACAGGCGACTCGTTCGAAGTGACGTTCTCCGTCATCCCATGGCAGCTTGTCCTGATCGCCTCGGCGATCTCATTGAGCGTCGCAATGATCTCCGGTTGGCGCCCGGCGCGCAAAGCGACCAAGACGGACGTCATTGGTGCACTGCGGCATGAGCTTTGAGAAGTAAGTGATTACCCGGTAAATGAAACAGGCATCCGAGCTTTTTCGGATGCCTTTTCCTATGTAAGAGCCTGCCCGCCGTTGCCGGTCGGGCGGCCTGTTATATCCTATTCGGAAACGGCGGCCGCGATGCGTCCTCATCGGTTTATGAAAAAGCAGCTCTGACTTCCCGGCAAGGAAATCACCAGGCCGGTCCTCTTGGCACACCCTCTATTGTTTCTCAACCGGAAATGTAGCAAAATAGAGAAGGATTGAATTTCAGCAGACCCGAAAGGATGAGGAATGATGGAATACCGCATTGAACGCGATACGATCGGCGAGATCCAGGTGCCTGCGGACAAGCTTTGGGGTGCTCAGACACAGCGAAGCAAGCAGAACTTCAAAATCGGCTGGGAGAAAATGCCGATGGAAGTCGTCCGTGCATTCGCCAACCTGAAAAAGGCGGCAGCAATCACGAGCAATGAGCTCGGCAACCTGTCTGACGCAAAGGCAAAGGCAATTGCAGCAGCAGCCGACGAAGTGATCGAAGGCAAGCTCGACGATAACTTCCCGCTCGTTGTATGGCAGACCGGTTCGGGCACGCAGTCGAACATGAACATGAACGAAGTGCTTGCTCACCGCGGCAACCAGCTGCTTGAAGAGTGGGGCGAGGAAGACCGCCTCCACCCGAACGATGACATCAACAAGTCGCAGTCGTCGAACGATACATACCCGACGGCGCTCCACGTATCCGCAGTCGTTGCCGTTCTGAATGACCTTCTTCCGGCAATCGACAAGCTGAAAGCGACGCTTGATGAGAAAGCCAAGCAATTCGACGATATCATCAAGATCGGCCGTACACACCTGCAGGACGCGACACCGCTCACACTCGGCCAGGAAATCAGCGGCTGGGTGCGCATGCTTGAAAAAGACCGCGTCATGATCGAAACTGCAGTCGAACAAATGAAAGAACTTGCAATCGGCGGCACAGCAGTCGGTACAGGCCTGAACGCGCCTGCAGGATTCGGCGACAAAGTCGCTGCACAGATCTCCAAGCAGGTCGGCATCGATTTCACATCCGCGGAGAACAAGTTCCACGCGCTCACGAGCTATGATGAAGCCGTCTTCACACACGGCGCCATTAAGGCACTCGCAGCTGACCTCATGAAGATCGCAAACGATGTTCGCTGGCTCGCTAGCGGCCCGCGTTCCGGCATCGGCGAGATCACGATCCCTGCCAACGAGCCGGGCAGCTCGATCATGCCGGGCAAAGTCAACCCGACACAGAGCGAAGCACTGACAATGGTTGTTGCTCAGGTCATGGGCAACGACGCGACAATCGGATTTGCCGCTAGCCAGGGCAACTTCGAACTGAACGTCTTCAAGCCGGTCATCGCCTACAACTTCCTCCAGTCGGTACGCCTGCTGACTGACGGAATCATCAGCTTCAACGACAACTGTGCGGTCGGCATCGAGCCGAACCACGAGAAAATCCAGGAGCTCCTGGACAACTCGCTCATGCTCGTCACAGCCCTGAACCCGCACATCGGCTACGAAAACGCGGCGAAGATCGCGAAGACCGCCCACGCGGAAGGCTCCACTCTGAAAGAAGCGGCCATCAAGTCCGGACTCCTGACAGAAGAGCAGTTTAATGAATGGGTCGTTCCGTCGAAAATGATCGGACGATAATTAATTGAAGCAGCCGGGGACTCGGGTCCCCGGCTGTTTTTATATGGAGATTTTTCGTGATGAGTGGAGGGCGGTTTCGTCATTCAGACCGGTAATTTCGTCATTCGTGGCCGGAATCTCGTCATTCAGACCTTCAGTCTCGTCATTCATCATCGGGACATACGCGAATGACGAAATCGGAGACGCGAATGACGAAATCGGAGACGCGAATGACGAAATTAAACCAACGAATGACGAAACCGGACAATTCCATCCCAGAACCTTGCCAGAGCGAATACGGATGTCACTTTTTGCTCACAGCATCTTGCCGCATCTTGCGGTATAGTTGTACGCAAAGGAGTGATCCCACGTGAAGAAACGGTTCATCTATATACTCACCGCGCTCGGTCTTGTTTTGTCCGCATGCGGCAATGACGCAGCTGGCGAGACGGATACCCATGAGGATGAGACCTCCCATGAAGAGCATGACCATGCGGCTCCGGCCGAGCGGGAAGTGAAGGAAGGCCAGACGGTGCTGCCGAATGGCGACCTCCAGGAAGTGACCGCTTCGGCGGAGGAGCTGCCTTCGTTCCTCGACGACAAGCCGGAAGACATGCAGCTGGTTTATCGTGTCGCGGGCTCCGCAACTGAGATCCTGGAATGGATGCCATGCTACTGCGGCTGCGGGGATAGTGCCGGGCATAAAAGCAACATGAACTGCTTCATCTCGGAAGTCCGCGAAGACGGTTCGGTTGTCTGGGATGATCATGGCACGCGCTGCCTCGTCTGCCTGGAAATCGCAGTGGAATCGGTGAAGATGGCGCAGGACGGAAAGTCGCTCAAGGAAATCCGCGAGGCGATCGACGAGACTTATAACGAAGGCTATGCAGAGCCGACTCCTACGCCGATGCCGGCATAAGAGGGAAGCGGGGCGCGGATGCGCCCCGCTTTTTTAGATTGAGTAAAACACGTTGCGGTCTGGAGCCTGCACGTTGCCGCTCCGAAATCCGCACTTGCCGCTACGAAATCACTCCCGGCAACCTCATATGCTACACTCTCCCTAAAGGGGGCTTACTTGATGGACAAGCAATCATTTTTTTCCTCATGGAGCGGGGGCAAGGATTCGGCGCTTGCCCTGCACCGGGCAATTCAAAATGGCGGCAGGCCGGAGCGCCTTCTGACGATGTTCGACAGCGAAGGGGACCGGTCAAAGTCGCATGCGGTGAGCGAGGCGATCATTCGGGCGCAGGCTAACGCGATCGGGATCCCGCTTGTGATCCGGCGCGCCGGTTGGACGGATTATAAGGAGCAATTCCTCTCGGGGCTGAATGAGATGAAGGCGGCGGGCATCACGACAGGCGTGTTCGGGGACATCGACCTGGATGATCACCGGAAGTGGGTGGCCGACACATGTGCGGAGAGAAGCATCGAAGCGGTTCATCCGCTCTGGGGCATGGAACGGACAGAAGTGGTCCGCGCCTTTCTGGATGCCGGTTTCCGGGCGACCGTCGTCGTCGGACACGATGAGAGATTCCCGTCCAAATGGGTCGGGCGCGCATTCGACCAAGAATTAATCACAGACATGGAAAGCCGCGGAATCGACCCGTGCGGGGAGGCCGGCGAGTTCCATACGCTCGTGACGGACGGCCCCATCTTTACTTATCCGCTCCGCCTCAATCAGACCGCCCACCTGAAACGGGATGGCTATTCATTTGCACGAATGGAGCTGGCAAAATGAAAGAGGCGTTTGAAGCATTCGAGAGGGAAGACTGGGACGGGGCGGAGCGGCTTTACCGCACACAGCTTGCCGACCCGGAACAAAAAGAGAACGCGATGCATATGCTCGCGTTCACCCTGGCGATGAAGAAGGAATACGACGGGGCACGCGCCCTCTACGAAGAGTTGCTCGGTAGGGCGGAACAGCACGAAAACGATGAAGCCGCCTCCATCGCGATGCACCAGCTCGCAATGGTCTGCCGGATGGAAGGGAACGCACCGATCGCGAGAAAGTGGCTGGAACGGGAGCGGAACCTCCGCCGTGACCGTCTCCCAGATGATCACGCCGGCCACTCCGCCAACGCCTACGAATTCGGCGAAGCAGCACTTCTGGAAGGGAATCTCGAAGAAGCGATCGGGGCCTTCCGCTTGGCACTCCGTGAAGGAAAAAAGGCGGGAGACGACATCTGTATCGCCTGTGCCTGGAGGGGAATCGGACAGACGAGTTCATGGTATGGTCACGACCCCGGGCCTGCCTACGAGCAAAGCATCGCCGCCTTCAAGAAAGCCGGGGATGCCAAAGGCGAAGAAGAAGTGCGCCGCCTGCTGGAGCAACAGTCCGGATGAAAGCAAAATAAAAAAGCACCGATGATCGGCGCTTTTTCGGTGGTCAGTCAGACGACTGTATAGTCCTTGGGACGGACAGTCCGCTGTGTCCGGATGAAGGTCATCGCATCCAATAGTTCATCCTTCGACAACCGTCGGCCGTCCAGACTCAGCTCATAATTTTGGAGCATGTCGTCGGCCGCCTTTTTAATATCCACAGAAACGGGTTCGCGGTTCAGAAGATAGTCAGTGGTCACATGGAAGTGGTCTGCAAGGGCAATCAATTGAGGGTAGGTCGGCAGTTTCTTATCGAGCTCGAACGTCCAGATCAGGCTTTTGGCGACGCCAATCGTCTCTGCCAACTGATCAGGGGATACGCCGTGCTGGATCCGGAGGGCTTTTAGCCGCTCGCCGAATGTGAGGGTTTCGTTCAATGCTAACACCTTTCTGTCAATAAAAATTAGAAAATTTGAATTCCTTTGACAGCATATCATATATTGCAGAAAAAATAAAACGACAACCCTCAAAGGGCTGTCGTTTTTTGTCGGACTATCAGATTTCTTTGAGAACACCTTTTACAAGGCCGGCAAATTTAGTCCGGACTTGTGCGGCAACTTCAATCACTTCGTCATGGCTGAGCGGCTGGTCAAGGATGCCCGCTGCCATGTTGGTGAGGCAGGAGATGCCGAGGACGTTCATACCGCCGTGCGCCGCAACGATCACTTCCGGCACGGTCGACATGCCGACCGCGTCCGCGCCGAGCGTGCGGATCATGCGAATTTCTGCAGGCGTTTCATACGTCGGGCCGCTCCACCACGCGTAGACGCCTTCGCGGAGACTGAAGCCGAGGCTGTCTGCCACACTGAATGCCTTTGTCTGCAATTCCTTGCTGTACACCTGTGTCAGATCCGGGAAGCGGGTGCCGAGCTCATCGTGGTTCGGCCCGATCAGCGGGTTGGTGCCCGTCAGGTTCAGGTGATCGGTGATCAGCATGAGATCCCCTGGGCTGAATTCCTTGTTCACCGAGCCACAGGCGTTCGTGATGATGAGGTCATTGATGCCGAGCGCCTTCATGACGCGGACCGGGAACGTGACATCTTCGAGCGAATAGCCCTCGTAATAGTGGTAGCGGCCCTTCATTGCCGCTACGGTTCTGCCGTTCAGCTTGCCGATGACGAACTCGTTTGCATGTCCGACGGCGGATGATGTAGCGAAATGCGGAATGTCCGCATAGGGGATACTGACGGCATCTTCAATCTCATCGGCCAGCGACCCGAGGCCGGAGCCGAGGATCAGGCCGACTGTCGGCTGATGGTCCGTCTTGTCTTTGATAAATGATGTGGCTTCCCAAATCTTGTGGAACAGGTCCATCTGAATCTCTCCTCTTTGTAAGGGCGGCACAAGCAGCCCATTTCATACAGTATTAATACCCGCGCGGACAAATCCGGAATCCTCAGCCGAGGACCGGGGCGAGTTCTTTTTTAAGCTCCCGCTCCATGAACGGTTCCGCGCCAAGCATGTCCCGGAAGGCTTTGTACCGGGCCACCCGCACGTCATCGGCTGTGCGTCCGGTTTTGTAGGCGCGGATCATGATGTTTTTCGGTGTGTGCGCCATATCGATGAATTCCAGCAGCTGCGCGTCGTACCCGAGCAGGCTCAGCAGCTCCGCCCGGATCGAGTCGGTTGCCAGTGAGGCGAAGCGTTCCTTGATGAGCCCGTGCTGGAGCATGACGCCGAGTTCAGGGGCATCCAGCTGGCCGAACAGCTCGTGCTGGCAGCATGGAACACTCAGGATGACATCCGCGTCCCAACGAACCGCACGCGCAAGCGCCATATCAGTCGCAACATCGCATGCATGGAGTGTCACCACCATGTCGACCGCTGTCTCGTCATTATAATCGTTGATGTCGCCGACAAGGAACTCAAGGTCGTCCCCGTAGCCGAGGTCGTTTGAGATTTGCCGACAATCCTCGATGACTTCCTTCTTCAGGTCGAGGCCGGTCACCCTGACGTCGAGCTCCTTTTCTATCCTCAGGTAGTGGTAGAGGGCAAACGTCAGATACGACTTGCCGGATCCAAAGTCTAGAATGCGGATCGTCCGGTCCGTCGGCAGATGGGCGAGGCTGTCGGCAATGTACTCGGTGAACCGGTTAATCTGCCGGAACTTGTCCATCTTGCCCTTTTTCACTTTCCCGTCCTCGGTCTGCACGCCGAGCCGCACGAGAAACGGATACGGTGTCCCTTCCTCGAGGATGTACTGCTTTTTCCGGTTGTGGGAGAGGTTCGGTGCCGCAGTCGTCTCGGACTGTTCGGTTTTCCAGGACACCTTCAGCTTTTTTGAAAGGCGGATCTGCACTTCTTCGCCGATAAACGATGCCTGCATCTGGCGGAACTCCCGGAGGAGGCCGTCCAGAACAGGGTGCACTTCTCCGGCCGGTACGTTTTCGTGCTTCAGGACACGCTCGTATTGGTATTCGAACTGGATATGGAGTTCTCCTCGGAGCTCGACTGGCTTCAGTTTGATGCGCTGCAGCCCTTCCGACTTCGACCTGGGCTGGCTGATTGTCGCCTTGGCCAGCGTGCCGTTCGCCATGCGGGAGGCAAGCGCATCGATCATCTCTTCAAATTCCATTGGCTATCCTCCTTTCTGGTTGAGGTAGTGCGTATCGATTTCACATTACTCGAACTTGAATCCCTGCTTGGCTAAGAATTCTTTCAGATGCAGACGGCGTGGAGCTTTAAGGAACTCTGCCATGTCGCCTGACCATGTGGCGTCTTTCCGGTTGCTGCCGCGGCTCAGATAGTAGTCGTTCATCGTCCGGTCGTATTCCGGCAGCTGTTCTTCATACTTTTTACTGTCGTACTCGTTCTCATGCAGGATGGAAGTGACCGGTAGGCGAGGTTTTACTTCGTTGCGGAATTTCGGAACGCCGATGGTCATGCCGTAAAGCGGCGCGACCCCTTCCGGCAGGCCGAGAACTTGGCTGATTTCTTCTGGCGCATTGCGCACACCGCCGATATAGCAGATGCCGTAGCCTTCCGATTCCGCAGCAATCGCGACATTCTGGGCGAGCAGGGCTGTGTCTGTGACACCGACAACGAGCGCCTCGGCGTTCGAGTAGACGATCTTCTCGTCTTGGAGGGCTGCCGCCGCTTCCAGCCGGCGGAAATCCATGCAGAATACGAGAGCCGCACCGGCCGTCAGAAACTGCTTCGGGTTTTTTGAGAGTTCAGCGAGTGCTTCGCGCTTTGCCGGATCAGTCACATGGATAACCGAATACGCCTGGACAAAGTGTGAGCTCGCCGCATGCTGTCCGGCGCTGACGAGCCGCTCCACCGTTTCCCGGCTGAGCGTGACATCCTCATAATCGCGCACCGAGGAGTGCGAGTTAAGCAGATCAAGGACCATTGATAAAAGACCCCTTTCAGGTTTTTATGTGTATGCATCACTCCATAGCTTATCAAAAGAGTTTTAGGGTAAACAATTTTCGAGGTCTGCACAATCAGAAATACATATGGAAAGGGGAGAAAGAGAAGATGAATACTTTTTTTGAGAACGTCTCACTCACAGCCATGATTTTGTTTATCCTGCTCGTCGTCGTTCCTGCCGTGACACTGGTCTGGCTGTTTTTCTATGACCGCGGCCAGAAGCAGCACTCGATCCTGCGGAATTTCCCGATCCTCGGACGGGTCCGCTATTTTCTCGAGCAGACGGGTCCCGAGTTCAGACAGTATCTGTTCTCCGACGACAATAGCGGAAAGCCATTCAGCCGGGAGGAGTACCTGCATATGGTGTTGCCCGGAAAGTATAAAAGCTCTCTGATCGGCTTTGGTTCTAAGCGGGATTTCGAAGAACCCGGCTACTATATCCGAAATGCGATGTTCACAAAACAGAATGAAGAGATGCGCGTCGACAATTCTGATCTTGTTGATACCCGCCACTATGTGATTGACGACGAAGGTCTGTTTACGCGCCGCGAGCATATGGAAGATGCTCCGGCTCTGCCGTGGCTGTTGCCGCCGGATGATGCAGTCGTGATCGGACCTGATTGCCGGGAACCGTTTCATGTGCGCAGCCTGCTCGGACAGTCGGCGATGAGCTTTGGATCTCTCGGCAAAAACGCCATCACTGCGCTGTCCAAGGGAATCGGGATGGCGAAAGGCGCCTGGATGAACACGGGCGAGGGCGGCCTGTCGGATTATCACTTGGCCGGCGGCCCGGAAATCATCGCGCAGATCAGTTCCGGCCTGTTCGGCTACCGGACGCCGGACGGGGAGTTCGATATCGAAAAGGTGAAGGAAAAGGCCGCCATCCCGAATGTGCGTGCGTTTGAACTGAAGCTTGCCCAAGGCGCAAAGATGCGCGGCGGCCACGTGGAAGGCGAGAAGGTGACGGAGGAGATCGCCAAAATCCGGACCGTCGAACCGTATACGACGATCAACAGCCCGAACCGATTCCGGGAATTTGACGACTATCCGTCGATGTTCGAATTTATCGGGCAGATCCGTGAGGCCGGCGGGAAGCCCGTCGGCATCAAGGTGGTCATCGGCAGTAAAAGCGAAGCCGATGAACTGGCGGGTTGGATGAAGAAAACCGGAAAAGGGCCGGACTTTATCTCGGTTGACGGATCGGAAGGCGGTTCAGGCGCGACCTATCAGGACCTGGCAGACAGTCTCGGCCTGCCGATAAAAACGGCGCTCACCATCCTCGATGACTCACTCCGCGAGCATGGCGTGCGCGACAGGGTGAAGATCATCGCCTCAGGCAAGATCACGACACCTGACAAGGCGGCTGTTGCGCTCGCACTCGGAGCGGACCTGGTCCAGGTGGCCCGCGGCTTCATGATTTCCGTCGGGTGCATCATGGCGCTGAAGTGCCATACGAACGAATGCCCGGCAGGTGTCGCGACGACTGATGAGGACCTTCAGCGTGCATTGGTCGTAGACGAGAAAAAGTACCGCGTCACAAACTATATCCTGACGATGCGCGAGGGGCTATTCCGCATTGCTGCGGCAGCCGGACTCGATTCTCCGACCAAGCTGGACCGCACTCATCTCGTTTATCTGGACGAACGGGGCCGCGCCTATCCGGTGCAAGGTCATGATGAACATCTGCGCGCGCAATAATCAATTGGCACGCCGCCCCCCCAGGGCGGCGTGTTCATTTATCCAAACAGCTTCCAATAAACTTTCGAAACCCTCAGAAAAATGTGGTAACATACTGTTGAAAACGATTTCAAAAGGGGGCGTTTGGATGGCACTGCTCAACAAAACTGTCGGAGAGGTGGTCCGGGAGAAGGCGAGGCAATTCCCGGATGTGGAAGCCTACGTTTATCCGGAGCATGGAATCCGGAAAACCTACCGGGAGTTTGATGAAGAGACGGACCGTCTGGCGAAAGCCTATCTCGGGATGGGGATCAAAAAAGGGGAACATGTCGCCATTTGGAGTGACAACAAGCGCCAGTGGTTCCTGAGCCAGTTCGCGACAGGCAAGATGGGGGCCGTGCTCGTGACGGTGAATACCAACTATCAGGCAGCGGAACTCGAGTACCTGCTAAAGCAGTCCGAGTCGACGACGCTCATCCTGGATGAGGGGTTCAAGGGGACGAGCTATATCGACATCATCCGACAGGTATGCCCGGAGGCCGAGGTCTCGGAAAAGGGTGAGATCTCGTGCAAGAATCTCCCGCATCTGAAACGCATCATTCTCATGACGGAACGGGACGAGCGGGGGATGTTCAAGTGGTCCGAGTTTGAGGCGAAGGCCGACAGTGTCACGGATGAAGAATTAGAGGCCGTGTTCCGGTCACTTGATCCGGAGGACGCCATCAACATGCAGTACACATCAGGCACGACCGGCTTCCCGAAGGGCGTCATGCTGACGCATAATAACATCGTCAACAACGCACAGCTGATCGGAGACCGGATGAAGCTGACGGAGAAGGACCGGCTGTGCATCCCTGTGCCGTTTTTCCACTGCTTCGGCTGCGTGCTCAGCACACTGACGGCTGTCACGCACGCGTCGACTTCGGTGATTATTGAGCAGTTTAATCCGCTTACTGTGCTGAAAGCCGTGCAGGATGAGAAATGCACAGCGCTCAATGGGGTTCCGACGATGTTCATCGCGGAGCTCCAGCATCCGGAGTTCAAGAACTTCGATACGTCCTCTCTCCGGACGGGCATCATGGCCGGCTCCACATGTCCGATCGAGGTGATGAAGCAGGTCATCAACGAAATGGGTGCCGATGAAATCACCATCTGCTACGGCCAGACGGAGTCGTCGCCCGTCATCACGCAGACCACGACGAATGACCCGATCGAGAAGCGCGTAGCGACCGTCGGCAAGCCGCATCCGTATGTCGAAGTAAAGATCATCGACCCGGCGACCGGCAAGGAAGTCCCGAAGGGCGAGCCAGGTGAGCTGTGCACACGGGGCTACCACGTGATGAAAGGCTACTATAATAATGAAGAAGCTACTCGCAAGGCGATCGATGAGGATGGCTGGCTCCATACCGGCGACATCGCAGTCATGGATGAAGACGGCTATCTAGACATCACGGGCCGCATCAAAGACATGGTCATCCGGGGCGGCGAGAACATCTATCCGCGTGAAATCGAGGAGTTCCTCTACACGCATCCGTCAGTGAGCGATGTCCAGGTGATTGGCGTGCCGGATCCGAAATACGGCGAGGAACTCATGGCCTGGATTATTCTGAAGCCGGGCGCTGAAGAAACGGCCGAGTCGGTCCGTGAATTCTGCAAAGGGAAAATCTCCTATCACAAAATCCCGCGCTATATCGAGTTCACCGACGAGTACCCGATGACCGCTTCGGGCAAAATCCAGAAATTCAAGCTCCGAGAGATGTCCGAGGAACGCACCGGCATCGGGGCGAAATAATGAGGAAGCCGTCCCGGTATGATGCCGGGACGGCTTTTTGACGCGGAGCGTTGGCTATGTCAACGTTTCAGTCCTTTATCGCAAGGTCTTAATAAAGATCATCAACGTTTCACTCAAAATCATCTGAACCTATGAAAAAAGACCGCACCCCGTGCGGTCTTCACCCTTCATACAGCGTATCTTCGAGTTCTCCGTCGCCCTTATAGATCTTCAATACGCCGTTTTGATCATTGACGCGCGGCTTGGCTTTTTCGAGAAGATCATCTTTCGTATCCTCTCGCAGAATGGCGCGGTCGTTGCCCTTTTTACGAAGCACCCACTCATCGCCGTCTTCCCTGACTTCATACACCGTCCGCCCGCCATCATCGTCCCCGTCCCCGTGCACGTATTCACGGGCCTGGTCCATCGCAATCGGGATGGCGCGGTCATCTTCGTATCCGTCGCGCACAAGGGCATTGGCAATTTCAATCGCTTTGTCCTTGACCGGCTCGTCCAGATTTTTGAACGAGTCCGGATAATCCTGTTTGTTCCATGGCATACCGGATCGCCTCCTTATACATAAGGAAATTCCCCGCGAGGATTAACCTAAACCTTTCCGGCATACATGACCGGGCTCCTCATATGCAGACAGTTTCCACCGCCATTCGCGATACTTTTACGGCAACTGCCCATGGATCATTATCCGACATGCCTTATGTCATTGCCGGTCGATTTCCCGGGAAATATTCAATGTCATCCGATTTCATCGTACTCCGGTTCGACAGTCTGCGATTATCTGCAATACACTCCGCCAATTCTCCGAAAAAGCAGGCATGTTGTCATAGGACATATGATAGGATAGCAGGTAAGGGGGGATAAGATGACAGATACAACGTTCAAACTCATTGCCATACTAATTTACTTGGCGCTAATGCTGTTCATCGGCTGGTACGGTTACCGGAAAACAGCGAATCTGTCCGATTATATGTTGGGTGGACGCCAGCTCGGTCCGGCCGTCAGTGCGCTGAGCGCCGGTGCTTCAGACATGTCAGGATGGCTCCTGATGGGATTCCCGGGTGCGATTTACCTGTCAGGCCTGGGGGAGGCTTGGATCGGAATTGGCCTGACGATCGGGGCATATCTGAATTGGCTTTACGTGGCACCAAGACTTCGGGTGTATACCCAGGTATCTGCGGATTCCATCACCATTCCAAGTTATCTGCAGAGCCGGCTTAAAGACCGCTCGTCACTTCTTCGGATCGCCTCGGGTATCATTATTCTGGCCTTCTTCACCTTTTACGTGTCATCGGGCATGGTTGCAGGGGGCGTCTTTTTCCAGAGCTCGTTTGGACTCAGCTATCATACAGGTCTGATTGTCGTTTCTGCAGTCGTCCTGGCTTATACGCTCTTTGGCGGGTTCCTGGCAGTCAGCTATACGGACTTTGTACAGGGGCTCATCATGTTTGCAGCACTTATTCTGGTGCCGGTTGTCGGTGTCTTTATCACCGGTGGACCGGCAGAGACGCTGTCGAGTATCCGGGAAGCCAGTCCTGATCATTTGAGCCTGATTGCGGGAACTACTGCAGCCGGGATCATTTCTTCCATAGCCTGGGGACTTGGTTACTTTGGCCAGCCGCATATTATTGTCCGCTTCATGGCCATCCGGACAGTGAAAGAAACCCGCTCGGCCCGGCGGATCGGCATCGGGTGGATGCTTCTCAGCCTGCTTGGGGCGACAGCGACTGCTCTGGTTGGCGTCGCGTATTTCCAGCAGAATCCGAACGTGTCACTCACGGATCCAGAAGCTGTTTTCATTGATCTCGGCCAGATTATTTTCCACCCGTTTATTGCAGGTGTCATTCTGGCAGCTGTATTGGCAGCGATCATGAGTACGATATCCTCACAGCTGCTGGTCACGTCTTCTGCTCTTGTCGAAGATATCTATAAAGCGGTCTTCAGGTCCGATGCGCCTGAGCAGCGATATGTATGGTATGGACGCATCGCCGTACTATTAACTGCAGTTATCGCGTTCATCCTTTCATGGGAACAGAATGACACCATTCTTAAGCTCGTATCATTTGCATGGGCAGGTTTTGGTGCGGCGTTTGGTCCGATTATTCTGCTATCGCTTTACTGGCGCAAGTTGACTGCCCAGGGAGCGCTGTGGGGCATGATCACCGGAGCCATCGTCGTCATGATCTGGGGCAATGTCGATGCGCTGACGGGTATGCTTTATGAGATTGTGCCGGGCTTCATCTTAAGCCTTCTGGTGGCTGTTCTGGCGAGCAATGCGACCTACCGGCCGAATGAAGAAATTGAGCGTGAATTCAACGAAACGCTCGAGACACTTGAGCGTGATCAGAAATAAGCAAGTATCCGGGGAGCCATTGGTTTCCCGGATCTTTTAATGTGAAACAAAAAACCGATCCGGCAATCGGCCGGATCGGTTTCACTTTATTTTTTGGAGCGCTCCACTTTTTCTTTTTTCGACAGGTTCTCAAGTCTCTGGAACCGGTTAAGGTCCCGCTTGCGAATCGGCAAAGGTTCTCTTTTCAGCAAAATGATCATCGAGAACATCAGCATGATGAGGATGATACCGAATGGCAGAGCCGAGGCGAGCGATGCGGTCTCCAGTCCATTGATACCTCCTGTGAAGAGGAGTACGCCTGCGATGGAGCCCATCAGAACGCCCCAGATCAGCTTGGCAGGCATCTTTGGATTCAGTGAACCGCCGGAAGTCATGCTCGCCAGGATGTATGTAGCGGAGTCGGCAGATGTCACGATGAAGGTGAAAATCAGCAGGATGGCAAGGACTGAAAGAAGGCCTGAGAACGGCAGAGTCTGCTCGAACGTCGTAAACAGGGCAGATGTCACGTCCTGGTTGACCATCTCCGCGATGTTCGTTCCGTTGTTCAGGTCACTGTAGATTGCTGTGCCCCCGAACACCGCCATCCAGAACATAGCGATGGCAGGCGGGATGATCAGTGTGCCGATAATGAATTCCCTGATAGTCCGGCCACGCGACACACGTGCGACAAATGCACCGATGAACGGCGACCAGGCCATAACCCATGCCCAGTAGAATACGGTCCATTCCTGGACCCAAAGCCTGTCCTTATAAGGCTCAAGCCGCAGGCTGTACTGAACAAAGTTCGTGATGTAGTCACCGAGCCCGACAACAAAGGTTTCAAGGATAAAGACAGTCGGTCCTGCAAAGAAGGTGAACAGCAGGAGGCCAAGGGCAAGCCCTAGGTTGAGGTTGCTGAGATAACGGATACCTTTGTGCAATCCGGTCGTCGATGACAACAGATAAGCGACCATCATGACCGCGATGATGCCGAGCTGGACATATGGAGAAATCTCAATGCCGGCGACAGCGTTTAGTCCGCCGTTCATCTGGAGTACACCCAATCCGATTGATGTAGCCATCCCCATGATTGTCGCAATCACGGCAAGGATGTCAATCGTGTTCTTGACCGGTTTCGACGATCCGACAATCGGCTCTAGGGCAGTTGAGATAAGACCGGTTTTCTTCTTGCGGAACTGGAGGAAAGCGATAACAAGTCCGGTGAGCGTAAACATGACCCACTGATGCATGCCCCAGTGGAACATTGAGTAGCCCATGGCATTGCGGGCGGTTTCTTCAGTCATCGGTTCCAGGTCTTCAAAAGCCGGATTGAACATATGGCTCATCGGCTCGGCTACGCCCCAGAAGACAAGCCCGGCACCAAAGCCGGCCGAAAACAGCATGGCAGTCCAGGTGAAAAATGAGAACTCGGGTTTTTCATCTTCTGCACCGAGACGGATACTGCCGTATTTACTGATTGCGATTCCCAATAAGAATACGATAAAGATAAAGACGGCCAGCAGATAGAACCAGCTGAATGTATCAATGGTGAAATCGTAGATCACGGTGGCGACCGATGCAAATCCATCCGGCACGACGGCTCCGATGACAACCAGAGCAAGAATAAATAATGCAGATACAACAAACACTGGATTTTTCCAATTTGATCTGTCCATGTTCCTCTCCTTCAGAAATTGTTTTATTATGTATTATCGACATAATAGATGTATACCCGAGGGTAACGAAGATGAACGGGGTCTTCAAGGCTAAAACGGAAATTGACGGAAAAGTTAGGTCTAATTGACTAGGTGTTTTCGGAAAAAATAGAAAGGAGAGGTTAAATTGAAACTTGACCATGCAGTTTATTTCAGCAATCAGACGCCCGAAGAGGATGCAAGAGCATGGAAGGAGCGGGGGATGAACGGTGCTCCGGGCGGAAGTCATGAGCAGTGGGGAACTCAGAATGCGCTTTACTACGTGCGGAATGCCTATATTGAAGCGTTGTCCGTTGAGAAGCCGGAAATCGCACAGACGACCCTTCAGCCCTTGGCGCGACTGCTGACCCATGACATGAAGCATTATGGACCCGGCTGGGGAACAATCTGTCTGCGCCCGGGTAATTTGTATCAGTTTGAAAAGCGATTAAATGAGCGTGGATACAAGACGACAGGCGTGCAGGAGGCATCCAGGCGGACTGCTTCGGGCAGCCTGCTCGAATGGAAACTGCTCTTCATCGACGAGGAGATCGGTGATGCTCTGCCGAATCCATTCTTTATCGACTGGGGCATGGAGGATGAGGTGCGTATGCAGCAACTGCTTGATGCAGGCACGATGCCGGAGGAAAACCTGTCGCATTGCCTGGAAGAAGTTGTTTTCAGCGTCCGGGATCCGCAAGCAACCGCACTCCGATGGGCAGAGATGCTCGGAACCAGCCGGCCGGAGAACAACCGGCTTACACTCGGGAATGCAGAAATTGTCTTTACACTGGGCGAAGGGCCGGAACGGCTCTCGGATGTCCGCATCTCACGCGACGGCATGCACTGAAGTGCTCCAGGACGGGTATACTTAGAGCAGGCAGCAATTACTGGAGGGGTTTTTATGGAACAAAGAATAGAACGCGCGGTGCTGGTCGGCGTCCGTCTCGACGACGATGGGCAATTTGATTATTCGATGGAGGAACTGGCCAGCCTGGCACAGGCCTGCGGCGTAGAAGTGTCGGGCACGGTCACCCAAAATCTCGAGCGTCCGAATCCGAGCCACTATATCGGATCGGGGAAGGTGAAGGAGATCCTCATGTTCCATGATGAGACGGATTCCAATCTTGTCATCTTCAATGATGAACTGTCTCCATCGCAGATCCGCAACCTCGAAACGGAGCTCGATACTAAGGTGATCGACCGGACGATGCTGATCCTGGATATTTTTGCGAGAAGGGCGAAGACACGGGAAGCGCAATTGCAGGTTGAGCTGGCTCAGCTGCAGTACATGCTTCCGCGACTTGTCGGCCTCCGGGCCTCGCTCAGCCGGCAGGCGGGTTCGACAGGCGGCGGCGTGGCGACGCGGGGTCCCGGTGAGACGAAGCTTGAACTTGACCGCCGGAGAATCGAGGATCAGATTGCACGCCTCCGCCGTGAACTGGAATCGGTGAAGAGCCACCGGGAGACGCAGCGGAAGCGGCGGGTAAAGCGTGATGTGCCGGTCGTCTCGCTTGTCGGCTACACGAATGCGGGCAAATCGACGATCATGAACGCCATGCTTGCCGGCATCGGGGACGGGGCGGGCAGGCATGTGCTCGAGCAGGACATGCTGTTTGCAACGCTGGATACCTCGGTTAGGAATATCCAGCTGCAGGATAACCGTGAGTTCCTTCTGACTGATACAGTCGGATTCGTCGGCAAACTGCCCCATCATCTCGTGAAGGCTTTCCGTTCGACACTCGAGGAGGCGGCGGATGCCGACGTGCTCCTGCATGTCGTCGATGTGTCCCACCCGGAGCACCGCTACATGATGGACGTCACCGAGGACACGCTTGCGGACATCGGCATCGAAGGTATACCGGAAATCCAGGTTTACAATAAGTCCGACCTGGCAGGCCTGGAGCATCCCCGAAAGCAGGGGGACGGCATCTGGATCTCGGCCAAGCAATCTGATGATATCTCAGTGTTATTGGAAATGATCGCTTCAAAAATATTCGGTGACCAGGTACGGGTCAACCTGCTGATCCCATTTGGCCGGGGGGATATCGTCTCTTATCTGAATGAGCATGCAGATGTGAAGGAAACCGAGTACACGGAAGATGGCACTCTCATCGATGTAGAACTGAGGGAAGCCGACCGGGAACGCTTTAGTGAATTCATCGCTCCGCCAGAGACGGCAGAATGATTCTCGATATCTTCATCAACAAAAAACTCCCTGCCGCAAAGGCGGAAGGGAGTTTTTTCAGGGATTACTCTGAAAGGGTCACGTCTTTCAGCTGATAGTAGCCGCTGGCATCGACGCTGAACCCTTCAACATTGTTGGCAACACCGGTCAGGTACTCCTGGTGGTGAATGTAGGAGATCGGAGTTTCTTCAATCAGGATCTGCTGTAGCTGGTCGTAGATCTCTTTGCGCTTCGCTTCATCGATTTCTGCGCGGCCGGCATCCAGAAGCTTGTCGACTTCAGGATTGCCGTAGAATGCCTTGTTTGCTCCTGTTCCTTTTTGTGTCGAATGGAAGAGGGAGTAGAGTCCGTTGTCAGCGTCACCGGTCGCGTTGGACCAGCCCAGCTGGTACATGTCCTGGTCTCCGGCTGTCAGGGTCTCCAGATAGGAGCCGAACTCCATCTGCTCGACTTTGACGTCGATGTTCAGTTCCTTGAGCTTCTGCTGGAGGAGGACAGCGATATCGATCCGCTGCGGGTTATCATTGGTGATGATGGTCGTCTCGAAGCCGTCGCCGTATCCGGCTTCTTCAAGGAGTTTTTTCGCTTCTTCCGGATTGTATCCGAGGCCTTTGATGTTTTTATCATAAGCGAAGGTGCCAGGGGATAGCGGACCGTGGGCAGGAACGCCATAACCTTCATAGATGCCGTTTACGATCTCTTCGTTGTCGATCATCATCGAGATGGCCTGACGGACGCGGACATCGTTGAACGGTTCTTTTTCTGTGTTGAATCCGACAAACGACAAGGCGCGGGAAAGCTGCTTGTTGACGGTTCCGTAATCGCCGCCTTCAATCTGTGCCACTTCGTTCGGCTGGAGCGGGTCGATAATATGGGCATTGCCGGTTTCGAGTTCTGCAAGGCGTGTCGCGCTTTCCGGAATGACCTTGAATGTAACGGAGTCCACTTTAGGCGCGTCGTTCCAGTAGTCTTCGTTTTTCGCGAGTTTGACGGCAACACCCGGATCCCAGCTTTCGAATTTGAAGAAACCGGTGCCGACCGGGTGTTGGTTAATGGCAGAGCCCGGCTCTTCACCATTTTCCATCGCGGCATAGTCCTCATCGATCAGTTTAGGGCTGATGATGGCACCGCCGGAGTGGGACAGGTGGGAGAGGAGCGGCGAGAACGGATAAGCCGTTTTGATCTGTACAGTGTGGTCATCGATGACTTCCACACTCTCAAGCATTTCATACAGATAGGCTTTCCCGGATGCCACTTTCGGGTCGCGTACACGGTCGAAGGTCTTCTTGACCGCTTCAGCGGTGAAATCTGTTCCGTCGTGGAATTTCACTCCTTCACGGAGCTTGAACTCCCACGTCGTCTCATCGATCGTTTTCCACTCTGTCGCCAGGCTTGGAACGATTTCATTTTCGTCGTTCAGTTCGACAAGCGTGTCGAAAAGATTGTTATGGATATTGTTGGACGGAACATCGTTCGAGCCCTGAGGATCCAGTGTCGAGGCATCCGACAGAACCGCCAGAATCAGGTCTCCGCCGGCTGCCGTGCCGCCTTCTCCTGAGCTGCTGTCATCACCGGCGTCATCTTGGCTGCCGCCGGCACATGCTGCAAGGAACATGGACAGCACGAGGGTGAGGATCAGGAGCAGTTTTGTGTTTTTTCTCATGTTGTTTCCCCCTTTGTCATCGCTTTTTATCGTTAAATGCGATATTTCTGAAATATATCACACAAACCTGACGGGAACAATAGAGATTCAACAGCTAAAAATTCCTGAAAATATGGACAGCGTTTTCAAAGCTATAAAGAGTCTGGCTTCTTCCTTTTTAAAAAATTACAAACACAAAAGAGCCCTCCCGCAAAAGTGGGAGGGCTCTCGTCCGGATTACTCGGACAGTGTAACGTTCTTCAGCTGGTAGATACCGGATGTGTCGATATCGAAGCCTTCGACGCCGTTAGCAAGACCTGTCAGGTACTCCTGGTGGTGGATATAAACCATTGGCGCGTCTTCGATCAGATGCTCCTGGACCTTGTTGTAGATCTCAGTACGGGCATCAGGATCGGTTTCCTGACGGCCTTCGTCAAGAAGTTTGTCGACTTCAGGGTTCTCGTAGAACGAGCGGTTGCCCGGGTCGCCCTTCTGGGACGAGTGGAAGAGGGCATACATGCCGTAGTCCGCGTCGCCTGTCGGGTTGGACCATCCGAGGATGAACATGTCATGTTCGCCTGCAGCCGTCTGGTCGAGGTACGTACCGAATTCCATCTGTTCAATCTGGACATCGATGCCTACCGCTTTCAGCTCCTGCTGGAGAAGGACTGCTGCGTCGACACGCTGCGGGTTGTCGTTTGTCCAGATAGTTGTGGAGAAGCCGTCAGCATAGCCTGCTTCTTCAAGCAGCTTTTTCGCTTCTTCAACGTTGTACTCAAGTGGCTTTGCGTCTTCATTGTAACCGAAGATACCAGGCGCCAGAGGGCCTTTTGCCGGGATACCGAATCCTTCGTAAACACCGGAGATGATGTCATCCTTGTTTACAAGCATCGAGATCGCCTGACGTACGCGGACGTCGTTGAATGGCTCTTTTTCTGTGTTGAAGCCGATGTACGAGAGGCTCGAGGATGGCTTCTGGTGTACCGTTCCGTTGCCGGAGTCATTGATCTGCTGAACTTCGTTCGGCTGAACCGGGTCGATGATGTGAGCGTTGCCCGTTTCGAGCTCTGCCACACGAGTCGCCGCTTCAGGGACGACCTTGAATGTGACTGAGTCGACCTTAGCCGGTTCGTTCCAGTAGTCTTCGTTCTTCGTGAGCTTGATCTCAGAGCCCGGGTTCCAGCTTTCAAACTTGAAGTAGCCGGTGCCTACTGGGTTCTCGGAGATGACGGAGCCAGGCTCTTCGCCGTTCTCCATTGCCGCATAGTCCTCATCGATGGACTTAGGGCTGATGATGCTGCCGCCATTATGGGACAGGTGAGCAAGGAGTGGTGCGAACGGATACGCTGTCTTGATCTGGACAGTGTAGTCATCCACAACATCCACGCTCTCGATCATTTCAAAGAGGAAGAAGCGAGGCGATGCGATTTCAGGATCGCGTACGCGGTCAAGGCTTTTCTTGACTGCATCAGCGGTGAATGCTTCACCGTCATGGAAGGTAACGCCTTCCTGGAGTTTGAATTCCCAAGTTGTATCGTCGATTGCGTTCCATTCCGTCGCGAGGCCAGGCTCGATTTCGTTGTCGTCGTTACGGTTGACGAGTGTTTCGAAAATATTGGCCTGGATGTTAGAGGACGGAACATCGTTCGATCCTGCCGGGTCAAGAGAAGAAGCATCGGAAAGGACAGCAAGGATCAGGTCTCCGCCTTCGCCGCCACCATCAGTGGTGCCTTCTTCGCCTTGGTTGCCATCGTCTTTGCCGCTGTCGCTGTCGGAAGCGCTATCATCTCCGCCGCCGGCACATGCCGCGAGGAACATGGAGACGACGAGCAGCAAGATCAAGAGCAACAAAGAGCTGCGCTTATTCTTCATGTAATTTCTCCCCCTATTATGTTTTTGATATTGCGCAATCGACCGCAATATTCAGAAAGAATATACCATACCAAATTGTTGAAGACAATAGTTGTTCTAAGAAAACGCTGAAGGTTCGTGCCATACATGTACAGTGCCGCCGATGCTTCACTCTGATAGTGCAAAAAAGACAATTTGAAAGTATACCAATTTGCCTTTCTTTTTATACTTTTCCGTCATTAAATATAAAGTGTCGAATTTGCATTATTCATGTTAAACTATCGATTAGTGTAATTGAGAAAAAGGCGGCATCCGAATGCCGTCCTGGGGAAAGAGGGATCAATATGTCTGAGCAAACAGCCGGAGCCTCCAAGAGTGAAAGGGCTTACAATCCTCGCCTCGAACTTTATAAAGGCTTTTGGAAGCGATTCAAAAAGAACAAATCGGCTCTTGTTGGCGGAATTGTTGTGCTGTTTTTCATTTTCCTGGCCATTTTCGGGCCGATGCTGGTCAGCACCGACCCGAACGCCACGGATATCACCAATAAGCTGCAGCCTCCATCCGCGGAAAACTGGTTCGGAACGGATAACTACGGTCGTGATATTTTCTCGCGGATTATCCACGGGACAGGCCTTACCCTGATCGTCGGGTTTGTCTCTGTCATGATCGGCGGAATCATCGGTGTCCTGTTCGGGATTGTCGCCGGCTATTACGGCGGCAGGATCGATACGATTATTATGCGTATCATGGACATTCTTCTCGCCTTCCCGGGGATTCTCCTCGCTCTTGCGATTGTGAGTGTCCTGGGCGGCAGTATCCAGAATATGATCATCGCGATCGGGATTTTCTCGATCCCGGCATTTGCCCGGATCGTTCGCGGATCGACCTTGTCTGTCCGCCGCCTTGAGTACATCGACGCCATGAGGGCGCTCGGTGCATCCGACTTCCGGATCATCTTCAAGCATGTCCTGCCTAACGTCCTGTCGCCGATCATTGTCCAGGCGACGCTCAGGATCGCGACCGCGGTCCTGACTGCAGCCGGCCTGTCGTTCCTCGGCCTCGGTGCGCAGCCGCCGACACCTGAGTGGGGCGCCATGCTTTCTGCCGGACGTTCGTACATGGCGGAGTCGCCGCACATGATTCTAATTCCGGGGATTGCCATCGTCCTCGTCGTTCTTGCATTCAATATCTTCGGTGACGGGCTGCGCGATGCGCTTGACCCGAAAGCGAACAAATAAGGAGGGGGAAGCGAAATGCTAAAATACATCATCCGGCGGGTCCTCCAGACCATTCCGGTACTGATCGGTGTCTCCATTCTCGTCTTCTCCCTGATGCACCTGATCCCGGGCAACCCGGCCCAGATCATCGCAGGGGAAGGCGCTTCGGAACAGACAGTCAGGCAGATCGAGGAACGCCTCGGCCTGAATGACCCGATCCATATTCAATACTTCAACTATATGAGCGGCGTCCTTCAGGGCGACCTCGGAAATTCCGTCCGGAGCGGCCGTGCCGTTTCCGATGAGATCGGGGCCCGGTTCTGGGTCACGGTGGAATTATCATTCTATGCCACAATCCTCGCCGTCTTTATCGGGCTGATGGCGGGGATCATATCGGCGGTACGGCGCTATACCGTAGCCGATACGGCCATCATGGTTATCGCCCTGTTCGGGTTATCCATGCCGAACTTCTGGCTCGGACTCGTACTGATTGACTGGTTCGCCGTCGGGGCGGGCTGGCTGCCGGAATGGGCGAAACTGCGTCCGTCCGGCTGGGGCGACAGCTGGCGGCAGGTGATTCTTCCGGTGATCACGCTGGGAACCGGCGGAGCGGCGATCATCGCCCGGATGACGCGCTCTTCGATGCTTGAAGTCATTAACCAAGACTATATCCGGACAGCACGCGCCAAAGGACTCACCGACCGTATCGTCACGTACCGGCACGCGCTGAAGAACGCGCTTATTCCGGTTGTCACCGTAGTCGGTCTCGAGTTCGGCGGTTTCCTTGGCGGAGCGGTCCTGACAGAGACGATCTTTGCCATCAACGGCATGGGCCGCCTCACAGTGCAGGCCATCACCCAGCGGGACTTCCCGATTGTTCAGGGTGCGGTGCTCGTTCTGTCTGTCCTGTTCGTCTTCGTTAACTTGATAGTCGATATCTCATATAAGCTGCTCAACAAGCGGATCGACCTGAACTGATCGGTCCCGGCCAACGGCCCAAGGAGGAAAGATCATTGGAAGAAACGATATTGGATGTGCGCGGATTGCGCACCTCTTTCTTCACGGACGAGGGGGAAGTCAAGGCCGTCGACGGCGTGAGCTTCTCCGTCCCGAAAGGTAAAACAATAGGAATCGTGGGCGAGTCGGGCTCCGGCAAAAGTATCACCTCTTTGTCGATCCTCCGGCTTCTCGCGGAAAATGGCAAAGTGGTCGACGGGGAAGTCCTCTTCAAGGGGGAGAACATCCTCGACTACTCCGAAAAGCAAATGCGTGGGCTGCGGGGAAACAAAATCTCGATGATATTCCAGGAACCGATGACCTCGCTGAACCCGGTCTTCACGGTCGGCCAGCAAATTTCGGAATCTCTTACTACCCACCAGGGCATGAACAAAAAACAGGCGATGGCAAAATCTGTCGACCTGCTGAAGCTGGTCGGTATCCCGTCTCCTGAAAAGCGAGTTACGCAATATCCTTATGAACTGTCAGGTGGTATGCGTCAGCGTGTCATGATCGCCATGGCGCTTGCCTGCAACCCTGAAATCCTCGTCGCGGACGAGCCGACAACCGCGCTCGACGTGACGATCCAAGCACAGATCCTCGGCCTGATCAAGGATCTCCAGAACCGTCTCGGCATGTCTGTGATTTTCATTACCCACGACCTTGGTGTCGTTGCGGAAACTTGCGACTATGTGGCGGTCATGTACGCAGGCCAGGTCGTCGAATATAGTGATGTACGGACACTATTCCGCCGGCCGCGACACCCGTATACGATCGGGCTGCTGAAATCGTTGCCGCGGCCTGACGCGGATCAGGAAAAACTTGTCCCGATCCACGGCATGGTCCCGTCACCGTTCAAGATGCCGACAGGCTGCCGGTTTGCGCCTCGCTGTCCGGCGGCGACGGATCTGTGCCGCGAAAAACTGCCTGACCTGTTCGATGACGGGGAAGGCAACCAGGTCCGCTGCTGGATCTACGATGAAGAATGGCCGGGGCCAAAGGAGGTGGATGTCTTTGGAGAAGAAAGAATTGCTAAAGGTTGAGGGACTGAAGCAGTATTTCCCGATCAAAGGGGGCTTCTTCGGACGTACGGTCAACCACGTCAAGGCGGTCGACGACATCAGCTTCACGGTATATGAAGGGGAGACGGTCAGTATCGTCGGCGAGTCCGGATGCGGTAAGTCCACAACCGGACGTGCCATCCTCCGACTTGAGGAGCCATCAGATGGCAAGGTCTATTTTGAAGGCACCGACCTCGCTTCACTGTCAAAGTCGGAAATGCGGAAACACCGGAAGGATCTCCAGATCATCTTCCAGGATCCGTATGCCTCAATCAACCCGCGCCAGGCGGTTTCGGATGTCCTCAATGAAGCCATGGAAATCCAGAATGTGCTTCCGAGAAAAGAACGGCGCAAGCGAATCATCGAACTGCTTGAAACAGTCGGGCTCAATGGCAGCCAGGCAGACCGTTTCCCGCATGAATTCTCCGGAGGGCAGCGCCAGCGGATCGGCATTGCCCGCGCGCTATCTGTAAACCCTAAGCTCATCATCTGTGACGAAGCCGTATCGGCACTTGACGTTTCAATCCAGGCGCAGGTGCTGAACCTGCTGGACGAGCTGCAGGAAGAGTATGGTCTCACTTATCTGTTCATCTCCCATGACCTCGGCGTCGTCCGCCACATTTCGGACCGCGTCATCGTCATGTACCTCGGGAAGATCATGGAGATCGGGGACAAAAAGTCGATTTTTGATAACCCGAAACACCCGTATACGAAAGCGCTGCTGTCGGCGATCCCTGTGCCGGATCCGGATCGCGAACGGGAACATATCGTTCTCCGCGGAGACGTGCCTTCCCCGATCGATCCGCCGACGGGCTGCCGCTTCCATACCCGCTGCCCGTTCGCCCAGGACAAATGCCGGACAGATGTTCCTGAACTCAAGGTGCATGACGGTATGCGCGAAGGCCACGAAGCTGCCTGCCATTTCGTCGAAGAGATCGAAAGCGGCCAGCTCAAACCGAACTATATGGAAACTGCATCCTTCTAAGGATCCAAACCCGCTGCCGGAAAGGCAGCGGGTTTTCTTTTGGGAAGAAGGAGAGTTGCAACAAGGGGTGAGGAGTTGAAGTATGGGCAGTGAAATTGAAACAAGGAAATTGGATAGAGAGCCCGGACCTGCAACATACGAAACGGACGTACAGCAATAAATTCCGCCAATCAAAAATCCCCGCTCCGTCACCCGGAGCGGGGGCTCAAAAACACTGATTACAAGACCCACATGCCGACGAGGCCGCAGAGGACGCCGAGCAAGATGACGGCTGCGCCGACGAACCAGAGGACTTTCCTCGGGAACGCACCCGCGACGAGGATCAGCGATGGCAGGCTGATGGCCGGCAGGGTGATGAGCAGGGCAGCGGCAGGGCCTGTGCCGAGCCCGGCAGACATGAATGCCTGGATGATCGGGATTTCGGCCGCTGTCGGGATGACGAACAGCATGCCGCCGATCGCGAAGAGCAGGATCATGAGCAGCGAATTTCCTGATGCGCCTTCGAGCAACGGGAAAAGCCACGGGCGGATTGCCGCGATCAGCAGGACGGACAGGAAGTAGGCCGGGATGATGAACAGCGCCATACGGCCCATGCTTTTCAGCCAGCGGGAAAGGAAGCTGCCTTCTTCGGGAGCGGCCGCCGCTTCTGTTTCTTCAACTTTCCGGGCGAGTTCTTCAGGCGCCGGCTGCGGAGCGAAACGGTTCGCCAGGTAGCTGATGCCGAACACGAGCAGGATGCCGAAGACAGCACGCAGCAGGGTGAATTCCCAGGACAGGACGAACGTCATGAAAATGAGGACCGCCGGATTCAGCACCGGGTTACCGAGCCAGAAGGCAAGTGCCGCTCCGATCGAGACATTCTTTTTCCGGAGCCCCGCTGCGACGGGCGCCGCGCAGCACGTGCACATCATGCCGGGCAGGCTTGTGAGGCCGCCGATTGCGGTGCTGCCGAATGATGTCTTACCGAGTGTGCGAAGAAGCCAGTCTGCCGGAATCAGTACTTGGACAAGGGAGCCGAGGACAATCCCGAGAACGGCTGCTTTCCAGACGGCGAGAAAGTAAGTGACGGTGTACGACCATGTGCTTTCCCAGGAGAATGTCCCGGCTTCTGCCGGGTCCCCGAGGATGGAATCACCGATCGACTGTGTCGTGATGGCGGTGATGCTTTTGTCTACGTATGGAATCCATTTCACATAAGCAAGCCCGATAATGGCGACGAGCAGGAAGATGGCTACATATAAAATCGTCCGTTTTCTGTCGGACGGAGCAGTGGTGTTCAAGGTCAGGACCTCCTAAAAATGATAACCGGAATAGTATACCACTTTAATCCGGATTCTTCATAGCGAGAATGAAAATCCCCCGCATTTTAAGCGGGGGGATCCATCATGCTTCCTGGAACTGAATGTTGTGCAGGTTGGCGAAGACACCGCCTTTTTGGACGAGTTCTTCGTATTCTCCGTCTTCTGCGATTCCGTCCTTTGTCACGACGACAACACGGTCGGCGTTCCGGATCGTGGCCAGGCGATGGGCGATCACAAGGGTCGTACGGTTTTCGGACAGTTCCTCTAGGGATTGCTGGATGATTCGCTCCGTCTCGGTGTCCAGCGCGGAAGTGGCTTCATCCAGGATCAGGATCGGAGGGTTTTTCAGGAACATGCGGGCGATGGCCAGCCGCTGCTTCTGGCCGCCGGAAAGCTTTAGCCCGCGCTCGCCGATCTGAGTTTCATAGCCGTCCGGAAGCTCCGTGACGAATTCTTCAAGATGGGCTTTGCGTGCGGCTTCATAAACTTCCTCATCGGTTGCGCCCAGCTTTCCGTAGGCAATGTTCTCAAAAATGGTACCGGTGAAGAGGAACACATCCTGCTGTACGATTCCGATCTGGGAACGGAGCGAGCGCATCGTCATGTCGCGGACATCCATGCCGTCGATGGAAATCGAGCCGCTGTCGACATCATAGAAACGCGGAATAAGCGAGCAGATTGTCGTCTTCCCTGCACCCGAAGGGCCGACGAATGCGACGGTCTGCCCCGCCCGGATCGACAGGCTGATGTCATTCAGGACGGACTTCGAGCCGTCATAGGCGAATGCGACCCGGTCAAATCGGATATTGCCGTTCAGATGGGAAACTTCTACCGCATCGGGGCGGTCAAGCACTTCGGGTTCTTCATCCAGCAACTCGCGGAATCGCCGGAATCCGGCCATTCCTTTCGGGTACATTTCGAGAAGTGCAGCGATCTTGTCCACCGGCTTGATCAGAACGTTGACGAACAGAACGAAGCTGACAAGCTCTCCGTAGGACAGGCGGTCATTAAAGGTAAACCAGGCGCCTACCACAAGGACAAGCAGCGTAACGAGGCGGGTCATCATGTACATGCTGGAATGCGTCCAGGCCATGACTTTGTAGGCGGCAACCTTCGCGTGCCGGAAACGGCCGTTGTCACTGCGGAAGCGGGACATCTCGAATGATTCGTTCGTAAATGACTGCACGACGCGGACCCCGGAGACGCTGTCCTCAACCCGGGCATTTACATCGGCGATGCGGCTGTACATGTTGCGCCACGCTTTGTTCATCTTCGTATTACAGAATGTGATGACCGCGACGAGGAACGGGATCATGATGATCGTGATCAGCGCAAGCTCCGGATTGATCGTGTACATGATCGAGAAGGCCCCGATGATGGTCATGATGGCGATGAAGATGTCCTCAGGACCGTGGTGGGCAAGTTCGCCGATGTCGAACAGGTCGTTGGTGATGCGGCTCATGATGTGTCCGGTCTTCGTGTTATCGAAAAACCGGAACGACTGCCGCTGCACATGGTTGAACAGCTGCTGGCGCATGTCTGTCTCAATATTGATCCCGAGCTTGTGGCCAAGGTAAGCGACGATGAACTGCAGGAATGTACTGAGAAGATAGACACCGAGCAGCAGAAGGCTGACCCAGACAATCCGTCCCCAGTCCCCTGTCGGCAGCAGCTCATCGATGAACCACTGCACGGCGACTGGAAATGCAAGCTCGAGCAATGCGACAAAAACTGCGCTTGAGAAGTCAATCATGAACAGCCGCTTATGCGGTTTATAATAGGAAAAGAATTGCTTGAGCATGGGGATCCTCCATTCGGATACTTCGGCTTCCGTCATTATAGCCGAAGCAGAAAGATTCCGGAAGGCGTTGGGACTTTTGTCGGGTTTCAGCGAAAAGGCGGAACTTTCGCCGGGGTGTCGCCGTATTACGGACTGTACACAATCCAGAGAGGCGGTAATTCTATATGAAGAAACTCTTGATGGCCATGGCGGCCGGAACTCTGACACTTGGTCTGGCGGCGTGCGGCGAAACGGCCGAACCGACGGAAGGAACCCCGGAAGATAAGCAGAGCGACCTGACGGCGGAGGAAGTATACGAGAAAGCGCTGACCGCTTCCCAGGAAATGAAGAGCACCGAGGTGGCGCTCGAAATGGATCAGAAGATCTCAATACCTTCCCAGGAAGTGGAGATGAACACGAACACCAACTTGGATATGGAAATGACGCTGGATCCGATGGCACTGCATCAGAAAGGCACGATGGCCATGAGCGCCGCAGGCGGTGAAGAGATGTCGATGGAAATCGAAGCCTATATGACTGAAGACGGAACAATGTACTTGCTCGATCCGCAGGCTGGCCAGTGGATGAAGATGACCGGAGCGATTCCTGAGCTTGACCAACTGACCCAGAATCAGCCGGATCCATCTGAGCAGCTTGAACAGCTTCAGGAATATGCAAAAGACATGAAGTTCGAGCAAAACGAGAACGAGTACATCCTGAAGCTCACGGCTGACGGTGAGAAGTTCAATGATCTGATCAAGCAGACACTCCAGGAGCAGCTTCCGCCTGAAGCGCTCGAGCAGATGGGCGAAGAAGAGCAGAACGCACTAGAGAACATGAGCATCAATGAACTGGAGTACGAAATGTACGTTGACAAGGAAACTTTCAACATGACAGCGATGAACATGGTCATGGCGATGACGATGGAAGAGCAGGGTGAGGAACTCAACATCGATATGGATTCAAAGACAACCTACTCGAACATCAATGGAATCGAGAAAATCGAGATTCCTCAGGAAATCATCGACTCCGCAGTCGAACTCCCACAGCAATAATCACAAGAAAAACCGCAGCCGGGTGCTGCGGTTTTTCTTATGATTGTGAGATTTAAGCACTGTAATTCCGCCTGAACAAGCAGAAATGAATGTTGTCCGAAAAATCGCACTTCCTTCACCTGAAATCTAATTAATAATCATTCTAATCTAACTGATAATCATTTTCATTTAAGCTTTGACTTCCCATTAACGCGTGCTATAATAGCAATTGCAAGGGTGGTGAGAATGATTTTCAACAGAACATTCTCAATCGCCTTTCAAATCGCAGTGCATCGGGGATAGCCATGAAGACACGTTACTTGATTGCGGGACTCATTCTCCTGTCGTTCACATCATTGTTCGTCGGAGTGAGCAGCATCACACCAATGGACCTCTTGGATTGGAGTTCCGAAGAAACCCAAATATTTTTGATCAGCCGTGTTCCTCGGCTCGTAGCCATCCTGTTGGCTGGGGCGGGCATGAGTGTCGCCGGCATGATCATGCAACAGTTGAGCCGGAACAAGTTTGTTTCGCCGACAACAGCAGGAACACTGGATGCGACCCGACTGGGGATTCTCGTTTCCATGCTCCTGTTCACGAATGCAACGTTGCTCGAGCAGATGGCCATCTCGTTTGCATTCGCCCTTGCCGGTACACTCTTGTTTATGCAGATCTTGGACCGCATCAAGTTCAAAGATGCGATTTTCATCCCGCTGGTCGGGCTCATGTTCGGGAACATATTGTCGTCACTGACGACATTCTTCGCCTATCGGTCGAATGTGATCCAGAACATGTCCTCCTGGCTGCAGGGAGATTTCTCCATGATCATGTCAGGGCGCTATGAGCTTCTGTACATCAGCGTCCCGATCCTGGTTTTGGCCTACGTTTATGCAAACCGATTTACGGTTGCAGGCATGGGCGAGGATTTCTCCAGGAACCTCGGGCTCAACTACAAGTTCGTCGTTAACTTCGGGCTGATTCTCGTCGCTTTGGTGACGGTAACTGTCGTCCTCACGGTCGGCATGATTCCGTTTCTCGGACTCATCATCCCCAACATCGTCTCCATCATGAAAGGGGACAATCTTGAGAAGACTTTGCCGCACACGGCACTCATGGGAGCAATATTCCTGCTTATCTGTGACATTCTCGGGCGTGTGCTGATTTATCCATATGAAATTTCCATCAGCTTGATGGTCGGGGTCATCGGCAGCGGCATCTTCCTCTACCTGCTGTTCAGGAGGAAAGCTTATGCGTGATTCTACAAAACTCATCATTCTGTATGCGCTGGCGGCGCTCTCTGTCGGTCTGTATCTCTTCCATGATCTGAACGGCAGCTACGATTACGCCCTTCCGAGAAGGGGTGTGAAAGTTGCGGCCATGGCCGTGACCGGTGTCGCTATCGCATACGCCACGGTCGTCTTCCAGACGATCACCCAGAACCGTATCCTGACGCCGAGCATCATGGGGCTGGATTCGCTCTACATGCTGATCCAGACGCTCATCATCTTCTTCCTGGGCTCCACCCATGTGACGGTCGTCAATAAGCAGGTCAACTTCCTGCTGTCGGTCGCAGCGATGATCATCTTCGCGCTGCTGCTCTACCAGCTCCTCTTCAAGAAGGGGAATCGGCCGGTGTATTTCCTGCTTCTGGTCGGAATCATCGTCGGAACCTTTTTCGGAAGCATCTCGACATTCCTTCAGGTGCTGATCGATCCGAACGAGTTCCTGACCGTCCAGGATGCGATGTTTGCCAGCTTCAACAATGTCAATTCAGATCTGGTCTGGCTCTCCATCGCGGTGGTCGGCGTCTGCATCGTCATCGGCTGGCGTCAGCTCAGAATCATGGACGTCATTTCGCTCGGCCGGGATATCTCCATCAACCTGGGCGTACCGTATGACAGAATGGTGCGCGGCACCCTGATCCTGTCGTCGGTGCTGATCGCCGTCTCCACGGCGCTTGTCGGCCCGATCACGTTCTTTGGGCTGATCGTCGCGAACCTGAGCTACCAGTTCCTGAAGTCCTATAAGCACTCGGTTACGCTTGCGGGTGCAGCCGGCCTGAGTCTGATCCTCCTCATCGGGGGACAGTGGGTCGTCGAGCGCATCTTCACCTTCTCGACCACTCTGAGTGTCATCATCAACTTCGCCGGCGGCGTATATTTCATCTATCTACTACTTAAGGAGAGTCGATCCGCATGATTCAAGTTCGTGAGCTGTCCAAGTTTTATGGAAAAAAAGCCGTCGTCGAAAAGGTATCGGTCAATATTCAGCGCGGTCAGATCACTTCGTTCATCGGACCGAACGGGGCGGGCAAGTCGACCCTGCTCTCCATGGTAAGCCGCCTGCTTGATGCAGACACAGGAGAAGTGCTTGTCGACAAGGATGACGTTCGCAAGATGAAATCCAACGATTTCGCCAAACGTGTATCGATCCTGAAACAATCGAACTTCATGAATGTCCGACTGACGGTACGGGAACTTGTCTCTTTTGGACGCTTCCCGCATTCCAAGGGCCGTCTGAACGAGGAAGATGTCCGTATCGTCGACCAGGCGATCGAGTATATGGAGCTTGGTGATATGGAAGACAGTTATCTGGATGAACTGTCCGGAGGCCAGCGTCAGCGCGCATTCATTTCGATGGTCATCGCGCAGGATACCGAATATGTCCTTCTCGATGAACCGCTCAACAACCTCGACATGAAGCACTCCGTCCAGATCATGAAAATCCTGCGACGTCTCGTGGATGAACTCGGCAAGACTGTCATTATCGTCCTGCATGACATCAACTTCGCATCGGTTTATTCCGACCGGATCGTGGCGCTGAAGGACGGACGGGTCGTCAAGGACGGTCCGACCGAAGACATCATCAACTCCGAGTCGCTCAAAGAAATCTATGACATGGACATTCCGATCAAGCAGATGAGCAACTGCCGGATCTGCGTATACTTTAATTCCTGAAAAACACATAATTAGCCGAATAGGAAAGATGAGGGATTCTATATGAAGAAGTTCACATTTCTTGCCATGCTGATGGCGTTTATTCTGATCTTGGGTGCCTGCGGCAGCGACAACGCAGAAAAAGCAGAAGAAAACAGCGGCACATCCGGTGAAGCAACCGAGGAAACAACCGAAGACAGCAAATCCGTGACAATCGAGCATGAGCTCGGTGAAGCAACAATCGAAGGCACTCCTGAGAAAGTCGTCGTCTTTGACTTCGGCATCTTGGATACACTCGATGAGCTCGGCGTAGACGTTGCAGGCCTTCCTCAGGCAAGTGTACCGGGTTACCTTGAGCAGTACGCATCGGATGACTACACGAACACCGGCAGCCTGAAAGAGCCGGACTTCGAAGCGATCCACGCACTCCAGCCGGATGTTATCTTTATCTCCGGCCGCCAGGCTCAGCTGTATGACCAATTCGCTGAAATTGCACCGACTGTCTATATCCCGATTGACACGACAAACTACGTAGAATCCTTCAAAGAAAACATGAACACGGTCGCAGAAATCTTCGGCAAAGAAGATGAAATGAACAAGGAACTTGAAGATATCGACAGCCGCATTGCTGATATTCAGGAAAAGACTTCCGCATCTGAAGAAAAAGGACTGATCGTCCTTGGCACACAGAGCAAGGTCAGCGCATATGGCCCGGCATCCCGATTCGGCCTGATCCACGACGTCTTCGGCGTGAAGCCGGCTGACGAAGGCATCGAATCCTCGACGCACGGCCAGAACATCACTTTTGAGTATATCCTCGACACAAACCCTGATATTCTGTACGTCATCGACCGGGACGCTGCAATCGGCGAGGATTCAAGCGTAAAAGAATCATTTGAGAACGACCTTGTACAAAAGACAAATGCCTACAAGAATGACAAGATCCATTATCTGAACGGTGAATACTGGTACCTCTCCGGAGGCGGCCTCCAATCGATGAAAGAGATGATCTCCGAAATCGAAGGAAGCCTCTGATCGGTTCCGCACAAGCACCCTGCCAAGCGCAGGGTGTTTTTTGCGCCGAAAAACTGTGGATTTTCAGGCATCTCTTCTGATCCTGCGGGTATTGAGAATACCTCACGTGATAAAATGGAGGAAGAGACTTCACGGCTTGGAGGAATTAGGTTGGGAAACAACAGATGGAAAATCGGAGTCATGGTTGCCGCAGCGGCTCTTTTCGTCCTGTTGGCGATTTATCATAATGCCCCTTTGATGCAGGCGTTCGACCGCGCAATGGACGGATGGCTTGGTGGCATAACTTGGTTTAAACCTTTCAGTTTCCTCGGCAATCCGTCAACGATTGTGACGGTTTGTCTGGTTGTCATCGTCCTGCTGCTGATCAGGCGTTCGCCGCGTGATGCGCTGTTTATCGTCCTGGCGGCGGGTTTGGGGTACGCTCTTAATGAAGGGCTCAAAGAATGGTTTGCAAGACCGCGGCCGGACAGGCCGGGACAGCTGGAAAGCTATAGCTTTCCATCGGGCCATGCGCAGATGGGACTGCTCTATGTAAGTTCTATCGCGATCATTGCCGTAAGGCGGATCCGGGAACGCCACTGGCGCGGGCTGCTGATTTCAGTTGCTGCTTTGCTCATCGCAGGCATGGGATTGTCCCGAATCGCACTCGGGCGACATTATGCGACAGATGTGCTGGCGGGCTGGGCAGCCGGCACGGCTTATCTGTCTCTGCTGTTGATCCTGTTTTCTTTCTGGGAAAAGGACCGTTCCAGATCATAATCCGTGGAATCCCTGATTGTTAAGGATTCCGTGCATGTGGTATAGATAAGGGATAGCAGGAAAGAAGTGATGGATGGATGTACAGAATCAGCGAAGAGCTCGCGGAACTAGGGCGAGAGCGGATGGGAGACGCGCCGGTCGAAGGGTTCGTTTATGGGCAGGGACCTGAAACGCCGGAACTCATGCTCGTCGGTGAGGCACCGGGGGAGTTTGAACTTGTGGACGGTATTCCCTTTATCGGCCGTGCGGGGAAAGAGCTCATGAAATCACTCGCCTCGATCGGACTGCGCCGCGAAGATGTCTATATTACAAGTGCCGTGCGCAGCCGGCCATACCGTTGGGGCACGAAAAAGGAGCGCGACGGTACACTCACTGAGCGCAAATATAACCGGGCTCCGACGGCAAAGGAGATTCTTGCCCATGCCCCGCTCCTGGATGCGGAAATGCGGGATGTGAGGCCGAAACTGATCGTCACGCTCGGCAACATCGGACTGCAGCGCCTGCTTGGCAAAAGCTATAAAGTATCGGATGTGCACGGTCAGCTGATTGAGGCGCCGGTTCAGTATCTTGCGGACCCGGATGACACCCTTTATAGCCTGACACGGGATGTCAGGACAATCATTCCGACATTCCACCCGGCATCGGTGTTCTATAACCCTTCGTTGCGCGAAAAGGTGGAGCAAGATTGGCTGTTGATCGGCAGGACGCTGCAGGAGCATACTGGAGATGATCCGGACATCTTGTGAAGGAGGTGGAAGATGATGAGGAAGCACGGCAATGAAGGGCCGGGGCAGGGTCCGGCAGGAGGTCCTTTGGATGAGCAGGACGCTGTCCGCATCATGAGCGGGCTGGCCGGTGCTTTTTATGTGCTGGACGGGGAGTCGAATTTCGTTTATATCAATGAAATGGCTTCCCGGATCCTGGGCAGGGAAGGCGAAAGTCTTGTGGGGAAAAACGCCTGGACGGAATTTCCTGAAGTTGTTTCTGAAGGCCTCAAGGAGATGTACGACCGGATTCGTAAAACAGGGATTGCTGAGACAGCAGAAATTTATTATCAACCGGCCGGGCTCTGGCTGCAGGTGGATGCCCAGGAAATCGGGGGCGGGCGGATTGCTGTTTTGTTCCGTGACATCAGCCGGTACAAGGAAGCGGAGGCCCGGCTGGAGGTGCTCGCTTTCAGGGACGACCTGACCGGCCTTCCGAACCGCCGTTCCGCAATTGAAATGATAGAAGAAAATATTCAGGCCGGAAAGCCGTTTTCCGTCGTGCTCTTCGACATCGACAGCTTCCGCCAGCTGAATGACCTTCACGGACATGAAGCAGGGGACCACTATATCCGGAAGATCGCGGATCGGTTACTCGGCACGATGCAGGAAGAGGATGTGATTACCCGTGTCGGAGGGGATGAGTTTCTCTTCCTGACAAAGCGGAGAGATCCGGATGACCTGCACCAGTGGGTCCGGGAAATGTTCCGGCAGACCGAAACTTCCGTACGGATCAGCGGCAATGTGAGCTTCTCTGCCTCTGCTAGCATAGGAATCAGTCGCTTCCCGGAGGATGGAACGACATCAGCCGAGATTCTCAGTATGGCGGATACCGCAATGCACGAGTCCAAAATGAAAAGGGGCAGCTGCTACCTGCTTTTCCATGATGAGATGAAGACCAGAATCGAACGCAAACGAGTGATTGAGGATGATCTCTTTTCGGGTGATTTCATGAAAAAAGGATTCCATTGTGTTTTGCAGCCCCAGCTTGATGGAACAAACGGCCGGCTGATCGGGATCGAGACATTGTCGAGGTGGAACCATCCCGAGCTCGGTGCCCTGTCACCTTATGAGTTCATCCCGATCGCGGAGGAGAGCGGGAAAATCAGGGAGATGACGATTCACCTTCTCAACCTTGTCTTTTCTGAAGGGAAACGCTGGACAGATAAATACGGCGGCTTTCCGCGGCTCGCCGTCAACGTGACGTCCCATCTCCTGGATGACAAGGCCTTCTACGGTACCGTGATGAGAATGCTCCGAAAGTGGAAAATACCGCCTGACCGGTTTGAAATCGAAATCACGGAGTGGAAAGAGATCCTCAACTCGGACCTTGTCCTGTCCAACTTGAGGAAATGCCGCAGCCAAGGGATTTCTGTTGCCATTGATGACTTCGGCACCGGCTTTTCCGGGCTGTCCTATCTGACGAATTTTCCGGTCGACAAAATCAAGATCGACCGCTTTTTCGTCGCCGGCATCGGCATGATCAGCAAATCGGAAGCGATTCTCAAATCAATTGTGTCGCTGGCGGAAGGACTGGGTTGCGAATTGATCGCTGAAGGCGTGGAGACCGAAGAACAGCTCCAGTTTCTGCTTGAGATCGGCTGCCGGGGCATCCAGGGTTATTACTTTGACGCACCACTCCCGCCACAGCAATTCGAAGAAAAGTATATGAATACCTCGCTGTCTTGCTGAGCAGATTGTTCCGCGCCATGTGCGCGGTTTTTTTGCGTGGACAAGATCGTTCCATGTCGGTCATTTTAGCGGTATTCAGAAATTTTTCATCATATAAGTTGCACAAGGGAAACTTTCTGACATATAATAGCATCATCTTAAACAGAAAGCGGATGGTTGAATGGAAGGAAACATATGGATCGCATTCGGCCTGACCCTGTTTGCGGGACTGGCAACGGGCATCGGAAGCTTGCTTGCATTTTTCACTTCCCGGACAAACACGAAATTCCTGTCAGCTTCGCTCGGGTTTTCAGCAGGAGTGATGATTTATGTCTCGCTTGTCGAGATCTTCGTCAAGGCAAAAGACGAATTAACCTATGAGCTCGGCGCTACACCGGGTTACTGGGCGACACTTGCGGGATTTTTCGGAGGAATGCTGCTGATTGCTCTGATTGACCACTTTATTCCGTCTACCGGCAACCCGCATGATGTGAAGAGTGTCGAGGACATCGGGACGGGACCCACAAACGATGAATATGCGAAATTGAAGAAGATGGGGGTTTTCACTGCACTGGCGATTGCCATCCACAACTTCCCGGAGGGGATCGCCACATTTACCTCCGCCATGCAAGACCCGGCGCTCGGAGTGGCGATCGCCATTGCGGTCGCGATTCATAATATACCGGAAGGCATCGCGGTATCCGTTCCGATGTACTTTGCGACAGGGGACAGGAAGCAGGCGTTCAAACTGAGCTTCCTGTCAGGACTTGCTGAGCCGGCCGGTGCGGTAATCGCCTTTCTGATCCTCATGCCGTTTTTGAACGGCATCATGTTCGGCGTCATCTTTGCGGCTGTCGCGGGAATCATGGTGTTCATCTCACTGGATGAACTGCTGCCCGCCGCACAGAAATTCGACGAGGCGCACATCTCCATCTATGGCCTGATTGCGGGCATGGCCGTCATGGCCATCAGCCTCGTACTCATTACATGATGGATATTGTCAAACGGCAATGCACAATGTATAGTTATGGAGTCCGTAAAACTATACAACTGTAAAGACAGGTGAATGTAAGTGGCTGCTCATACAGACCGGCAGGCGGCACAGCCTGCCATTTCACGCAATAAACTGCTCGGCACCGCCGGGCTGGCCTGGATGTTCGACGCGATGGATGTCGGCATACTGTCATTTGTCATTGCTGCACTCGCCGTCGACTGGGCGCTGACGCCGGGAGAAATGGGATGGATCGGCAGTGTCAACTCGATCGGTATGGCTGTCGGGGCCTTTGCATTCGGCATCCTGGCCGACCGGATCGGACGCAAGAAGGTCTTTATCCTGACATTGGTCCTGTTTTCTCTGGCGAGCGGTCTGTCGGCCGCAACCACGGGACTCGCCGCTTTCCTCGTCCTGCGATTTGTCGTGGGGGCGGGGCTGGGCGGAGAACTTCCGGTCGCTTCCACACTTGTTTCGGAAAGTGTCGGCGCGAAAGAGCGGGGGCGTGTGGTCGTCCTGCTTGAAAGCTTCTGGGCGGCAGGATGGCTGATCGCAGCTCTGATTTCATACTTTGTCATTCCGGATTACGGCTGGCGTATCGCGCTCATCCTCACGGCACTTCCTGCCCTGTATGCGATTTATCTGCGCATCCACCTTCCGGACTCACCGGAATTCACGGCGAAAAAGGAAAAGCGGGGGAGCATCGCCTCTAACATGAAGGCGCTATTCTCGGCGAAATACCGCAGGGCGACTGTCATGCTCTGGATTGTCTGGTTTACGGTCGTCTTCTCCTATTACGGCATGTTCCTCTGGCTGCCGAGCGTGATGGTCATGAAAGGCTTCGACCTGATCCATAGCTTCGGTTACGTCCTCCTCATGACGATGGCGCAGTTGCCGGGATACTTTACCGCTGCCTGGCTGATCGAAAAGGTCGGCCGCAAGTTTGTCCTGAGCGTCTTCATGATCGGCACGGCGATCAGTGCCCTCGTGTTCGGGAACGCGGACACGACTTGGCTGCTGCTCACAGCCGGCGCGTTTCTCAGCTTCTTTAATCTGGGAGCGTGGGGCGCACTGTACGCCTACTCGCCTGAGCAGTATCCGACCATTATCCGCGGAACCGGTACGGGGACGGCTGCCGCTGTCGGGCGGGTCGGGGGCATATTCGGGCCGTTGCTTGTCGGTTCGCTTGCCGGAGCCGGCGTCGGACTTGGCCTGATCTTCAGCATCTTCACCGGCGCTGTTCTGATTGGGGCTGCGGCCGTGCTGATCCTCGGCACCGAGACCAAACAGATCGAATTGGAATGAAACCGCAACAGCCCCTTTTCCGTAAAGAGCGGAAAGGGGGTTTTCAGATGGAGACGAGAGATCTCTTTGTGTCGGTCAGCCCGTCGCGTGCGGCGGATGTTGTCATCGATGCCTTGACCGTCGGTTCGGTAAGCGGCCGGATCGTCGACCAATATACAAGAAGTGCGGATGGCCGGGAAATGGTCGTCCTGATCATGGAGAAATATTTCATGAGAACAAGCAACCGCGCCACCCTCACGATGATTGCGGACAACTTTGACGGCGAGGGCCGTACGAAGGTACGGCTGACAGGATCCGGCGGCGGAAGCGGCGCATTCATGAAGTTCGACTGGGGTGCGGGCGCGAGCTTTTCAGGAAAAGCGGAAGAAGTACTGGAGCAGTATCGGGTTTGAGCGGCACACTGGAGTTCGGATCTGAAAAGAAGGAAAATGGACTTGAGGGTATCCGATTCGGACACTTAGGATTGTGGCTTCGGACTTAGAATGTCAGCTTCAGACTTAGATCCCGAATTTCGGACTTTCGTTAAAGGAATCGGACTTAGAGGAGTGGCGTATGGAAGAGAGCGTGTTCGAACAAATGGCAAGCAGGTATGACACCGAAGAAAGAATCGCGCTTGCGCAGGTCATCGCAAAAGAGGTGCGTGAGGTATTGGGGGATAGCCGATCCGAATCGTTGATTGATTACGGGAGCGGGACGGGGCTGGTGAGTCTGGAGTTAACGGACCTGGTGAAGTCTGTGCTGCTCGTGGATTCCTCAGAGCAGATGCTGAAAATCGCAAAGGGTAAAATTGAGCGCCGGGACATCGCCAATGCCGACGTCCTCTATTCGGACTTTACCCAAGAAACCCCCAAACTCAAAGCGGACATCGTTATGATGTCGCTTGTCCTCCTGCACATCCCCGATACGGACAAGATCCTCCGTGAGATGCATGAAGTGCTGAATGAAGGCGGCCAACTGATCATCGTGGATTTTGACAAGCATGATGAAGTCAGCCACCCGAAAGTCCATAACGGATTCAAGCATGAGGAGCTGAAGAACCGATTATCTCATGCAGGCTTTCATCCGCTTGAGATCCGCACTTTCCATCATGGAGAACGCATCTTCATGAACCGTGATGCTTCCATGTTCATCTCCATCAGCAGCAAATAAAGCACGCCGGGGAAAGGATCCCGGCGTGCTTTATTATTGTCCGATTCAAGCGGCTCTTTTCTCCATTCCGGCAATGCCGGATTTCTTTTTATAATCTGCGAGCAGCCATACGTTCAGCGCGGCCAGAAGGATTAGGAAAGCGAGGGGGACAGTCCACAGGCTGTCCGGCGCGGCTGCCCAACCTACAAGGGTGGATACAATCGCCATGACCGGGGCCATAATGTAATAGGCTTTTGTGTCATACAGCCAGCCGTACGGGAGGAAGTGCGCCCCGGCTATCACGGCAAAGACAAACACCATCGCTTCAGGACGGCTTCCGAGAGCCCAGAAGACGAGCGGGAAATAGGCGAACTGGGCAAGGTTGCACACCAGTCCGAGGCTGCCGAGAGGGTTGTCTTCTGATTTCCAGTCGGCTTTCAGCAGGCCGGCTAGTCCGATGGCTACCGGAAACAGGAGGCCGGTCAGCGCGAGAAGGGCAATGTTCTGGAGCCGGAGCTCGATCGGCAATAAAAAGGCGGCAGTGATCAGCGTCCAGACAACGATTCCGGAAAGCAGGAACGGCAGCCCGTTTTTGTTGCGCAGTGCAAGATCTTGCTTCAGCGATTGCAGATCCATCATAAATCCCCCCAGTGTGATTTCCCCCAAAATCCTTACTTGGCAGTGAGATGAGGCCAGATGACTTCCGCCCAGAGTGAATATCCGAGATCGTTAGGATGAATACCATCTTTCAATGTTTCCGGCAGCTCGATCCCCCGCTGCTCCATAAGCGAGAGCATTTCATCATGAATGTTAATGTATGCCCAGCCTTTTTCCCCGATGAAGGTTTGCGTGCCATAGATATAGTCGGTGAAGCGAAGGCCAAGTGCGTTCACCGGCGGGCCGAATTTGTTTTCGGTGATCGGGTTCGGCGAGATGAAGAGGATCCGTGCTTCAGGCAGCGCCTCCGAGTAAAGGGCGTGCAGCTGTTCCAGTGATGCATAGGTGTCTTCAAGTGAGACATTCTTATTATGATTGTTGATGACGGACGTTTCGATAATGAGGACATCCGGACGTCCTGCGATAATCGGACCGGTCACTTCGTCTTCCAGAATCCTGACGGAGGTGTAGCCCGAGTGTCCGTGGTTTTCAATTTTTAGGGTCTTTAGTGACGGATAGGCTGTGCGCAGGTGTGCCTGTGTAAGCGCACGCCATGTTTTGGACTGGTTGGAAGCGCCGGAACCTTTCGTGACACTGCTGCCGGTGACGGCCATGCGTGCTTCACCGGTCGTGAGCGCACGGAAAACAAGATAATCCGCGACAGGCTGGCCAGGGTTTTTCAGCGGGTCGACCGATTCGACCTTTACGACGTCGGCAGATGCCTTGCCGCCTTTTCCTTCCGGCCGGAATAGGAGCAGGAGCACGCCCGCTGCGGCCAGCAGCAAAAAGAACTTGACCTGTTTCATTCGTGCCCACCCGCCGGGACCGGGTACTTGAGTGCGTTTTTTTGGAGTTTCTCACGCGCGGCACCGTCCAGGTCAAAGCCTGCGACATCTGCCAGCTGCAGCAGGTAGATATAGACATCTGCCGCTTCTTCCATGATGCCATCGCGGTTTTGTTCGACAGCCTGCTTGCCCGGCAGCCACTGGAAATGTTCCAGAAGTTCGGATGCCTCAAGCGCGACGGAGATGGCAAGGTTCCGTGCATCACGGTTGCCGTCCGTCCAGCCGCGGGCTTTATTGAAGTCGAGGATCTCCTCGGTGAGTGTCTTCATGGTGGATGTTTCCCCCTAAATCTGTTTGATTTGAGTATAACCGAAATCGGGTAGACAATGAATGGAAGAATGTTTCGTTTTCATGAAAGGAAGGGTGACAAATGTACAGGCCGATCGATCCGGATTTTTTCAACCAGCCTGTTCTGGAACTGGCGCCCGCGCTGCTCGGACAGTACATCGTTCACGAGACGCCGGAGGGCCTTGTTGCCGCGCGGATCGTTGAGACGGAGGCCTACCACGGACCGGAAGACCGTGCGGCCCACAGCTTCAACAACCGCCGGACAAAGCGGACGGATGTGATGTTTGCGGACCCCGGCCGCATTTATACGTACCAGATGCACACCCATACGCTCATGAATGTAGTGGCTGGGGAGGAGGGGACCCCGCATGCGGTCCTGATCCGCGGAGCGGAGCCCGTCGAAGGGCTTGAGCTCATGCAGGACCGGCGGGGGTGGCATCTGAAGATTTCTGATCTCACGAACGGACCGGGCAAGCTGTCGAAGGCGCTCGGCGTCACGATGGAGTCATACGGCGGCCTCTGGTACGAGGAACCGCTTTTTATCGCGCCCGGGCCGGGCCTTGGCGGAGAATTGCAGGCAGGCCCGAGGGTCGGTATCGGGAACTCGGGGGAAGCCGTCCACTATCCTTGGCGTTTTTTCGAAAAGGGAAATACGTTCGTCTCGAAGTATCGCTGATGTTTAAGTGAGGATGAGACGGGAAGAGTAGAAAGGGACATTCATAAAGGAGTGATCAGATTGGCTAAGATTGCAACGGTCATCACAGACATGTTTGAGGACAGCGAGTACACGGACCCGGCGAAAGCGTTCAAGGACGCGGGCCATGAAGTGGTCACGATCGAGAAGGAAGCCGGCAAGACTGTAGAAGGCAAGCAGGGCCAGGCAAAGGTCACTGTCGACAAGGGAATCGGTGAAGTCAGCGCTTCCGATTACGACGCGCTCTTCATCCCCGGCGGATTCTCACCCGACCAGCTCCGTGCGGACGAGCGTTTTGTCAGCTTTGCAAAAGAGTTCATGGACGCCAAGAAACCGGTACTGGCCATCTGCCATGGACCGCAGCTCCTGATTACGGCGAAGGCGCTGGAAGGTCGCAAGGCGACCGGCTACACATCGATTGCGCAGGACATGAAGTATGCCGGCGTGAACTTCGAGGACTCCGAAGTCGTCGTTTGCCAGGACCAGCTCGTCACGAGCCGCAACCCGGATGATATTCCGGCATTTAACCGCGAGTCTCTGCGGGTGCTGGAAGGAAAATAAGATCTGATTATGAAGCGCGCCCTCCGTGGCGCGCTTTTTTGGTGGGTGAAAAGCGGGAGCGCACTTAGGACTCGTCTGAGCGCGCATAGGATTGCGGAAAGCGCGCATAGAATCGCCAGAAGCGCTCATAGGACTTCGATAAGCGCACATAGAACCTCGCTGAGCGCACATAGAACTGCCGGAAGCGCACATAGAAATCTATGTGCGCTCATAATTGATATCATATAAGCATTGACTTATGCATCTGCTAACCAATACAATAAACCGGTATTCTTTTATTGGAGGGATTCCGGTGGAACTGACGGAACTGGAAACATTCTTGAAAGCTGCGGGCGACGGCTCACGGCTGAAAATATTACAGCAGCTCACTTCCGGTCCGGTGTGTGTCTGTGACCTGACGCCGCTTGTCGGGCTGACGCAGCCGGCGGTGAGCCAGCATCTGAAGCGGCTGAAGGATGCCGGTATCGTAACCGGAGAAAAGCGTGGCCGCTGGACATTCTGGTCGCTTGATCAGTTGCATCCGCTGCACGATATCATGGTCGGTCTGCTATCCAGGGTGCCGGCACCCGGGCGGACGGTCGCCGACCTTGAAGCAGCCGGTGAGAAAGGATGCTGCGGGGTATGATGGCCTGGCTTGCAGCACTCATTTTCCTTGTCACGCTCGTATTCGTGATCTGGCAGCCGAAGGGACTGTCGATCGGCTGGTCTGCGATTGCCGGAGCAATCGTCGCACTCCTGGCCGGCGTCGTCAGCCTGCAGGATGTGTGGGATGTGACGGGCATCGTCTGGAATGCGACGCTCACCTTCGTCGCGCTGATCCTGATTTCACTCATCCTCGATGAGATCGGCTTCTTTGAATGGGCGGCGCTTCATATGGCGCGTTTCGCTAAAGGGAGCGGGCTCCGGATGTTCTTCCTCGTCACGCTGTTGGGTGCAATCGTTGCGGCACTGTTCGCCAATGACGGAGCGGCACTGATCATCACGCCGATTGTGCTGGCGATGATGCGGGCGCTCGACTTCAAGGACAAACTCATTTTGCCGTTCATCATGGCTTCGGGATTCATCGCCGATACCGCGTCGTTGCCGCTCGTCATCTCAAACCTGGTGAACATCGTCTCGGCCGACTTTTTCGGCATCGGATTCTCAGAGTATGCCTCCCGCATGCTCGTGCCGAACTTGTTCAGTGTGGGAGCGAGCATGATTGTGCTTTATCTGTACTTCGGAAAAAGCATCCCGAAGCGGTTTGATGCTTCCAAATTGGCGGAACCCCGCTCGGCTATCCGTGACATGAAGCTGTTCCGCCTTTCCTGGGCGGTCATCGCGGTGCTACTCGCCGGCTACTTCTTGAGCGAGGCGCTCGGCATGCCGGTTTCAATCATCGCGGGAATTGTCGCCATCCTGTTCCTGGCCATTTCCGCGCCTAGCAAAGCGGTGGATGAAAAAGCCGTCGTGAAGGGAGCCCCATGGGCGATCGTCTTCTTCTCGATCGGAATGTATGTCGTCGTTTACGGACTGCGTAACGCAGGTCTCACGGATGTGCTTGCGTCCCTCATTGAATGGACGGCGAGCCATGGCCTGTACGCGGCCACTGTCGGCATGGGCTTTATCGCGGCGATTTTGTCTTCGGTCATGAACAATATGCCGACCGTCATGATTGACGCATTGGCCATCCAGAATGCAAATGTGCCCGAACGCGTAAGGGAAGCGCTCATCTACGCGAATGTGATCGGGTCCGACTTGGGCCCGAAGATGACGCCGATCGGATCGCTTGCGACGCTTCTTTGGCTGCATGTCTTGTCGCTGAAGGGCGTCAAAATCTCTTGGGGCTATTATTTCAAAGTCGGAATCGTTCTGACGATCCCTGTCCTATTCATCACGCTGACCGGCCTATATCTATGGCTGGAAGTGCTTGATTGAGGGGAAACGTCCTTCAATAAAATGAAAGTGCGCCTTTCGGGGCGCATTTTTTATGTCTTTCAAACTCCGTCAGCGAAGTTATTCCAGATATAGAGGTGGCGGCCGGTGAAAATGCGGCAAGTGAGCAAGAGGAGTTTTATTAAGCCCCGGTTTTTCTTGTGGAGACACGGGGTAGTAAAGAAGAGTCAAAGAAAATTGTCAATGAATATTCAACGTTCTTGAAATAACATCCAATTAAAGATTGTTATCCAATGAAAAGTATTGGCAGACATGTTTTAATGATAGCAACCGTATTGAAGGGAAGATCTCCATGCTCCACTACAAGACCTACATCAAAGGGGACAATCATCCGTGGGTGACTTTCATCCACGGAGCGGGCGGCAGTTCGTCCGTCTGGTTCAAGCAGATCAAGGAATTCCGGAAAGCGCATAACGGCCTGCTCCTCGACCTCCGTGGCCATGGTCGCTCTGAGAGGGGCCGGTGGAAAAAGGGAGATTCGTTCCGCGAAGTGGCGGATGATGTCGTAGAGGTGATGGACAAGCTTGGCATCAGCAGGTCGCATATGATCGGCATGTCACTCGGGACCATTGTTGCGCAGACATTGGCGGAGAGGCATCCGGATCGGGTCAAGTCACTGATCCTGGGCGGCGCGGTCATCGGGCTTGATATTCGGACCAAGCTCCTGCTTTGGGCGGGGAATACATTTAAACGGTTCGTCCCTTATATGCTCCTATATAAGCTCTTTGCTTACATCATCATGCCGAAGAAAGAACACGAGGAATCCCGGCTCGCCTTCGTTAACCAAGCAAAAAAGATGTGCCAGAAGGAGTTTGTGAAGTGGTTTTCGCTCACAAAGCTCATTAACCCATATCTTGCGCGTCTGCAGTCGACGACGACCTGTGTGCCGACTCTGTTTTTGATGGGGGAAGAAGACTATTTGTTTATCCCGCCCGTCGAAGAAGTGGTCGGCCGCAGCGAGAAGTTCCGGCTGATTACGATCAAGAACTCAGGACATGTCTGTAATATTGACCAGCCGGATGAGTTCAATCACCATTCGATCCGGTATATACGGGAAATGGAGTCCGTGCCAGGCGTGGCTTAACCTCGAAGGCGGGGTGGCCGGCTGACTGTTAAGCATAATCCCATATACCATGCAGAAATAAACCCCGACCGGGATTTCCGGTCGGGGTTTTGCAATGCTTACATTACGCCGTGATGGCTTCCAGTTCTGCTGCAGGGCCGAAGAATTCGTAGTGGATCTTGCCGACAGGCACGCCGATCGCTTTTAGTTCGTGGATCATGGCGTTCATGAATGGTGCCGGGCCGCACAGGTAGACGTCGCTGCCCTCGACTACACGGCTTGCGAGGTAGTCACGGTCCAGGAAGCCTTCGGTGTCGGAGTAACGCACCGAGTAAGAGGCATTGTCGTTGCCAGCCGCCATTTCGCGGAGGTCGCCGTCAAACGCCTGGAGTTGCGGGTTGCGCGCGGAGTGGATAAATGCCGCTTTGCGCTCAGGCTGATTGCGGGTGATCTGGTCGAACATGGCCATCATTGGTGTGAGGCCGACACCGCCGCTGATCAGCGTGACAGGAGTTGTCGATTCCGTGTCGAGGAAGAAGTCACCCGCAGGGGCGCTTACTTCGATTGTATCACCGACATTGACGCTCCGGTGCAGGAATGTCGACACCTTGCCTTCCGGATTGCACTCGTCTTCACGCTTGACGGAGATGCGGAACATGTCTTCCTGCGGCGCACGGGACAGGCTGTATTGGCGGATCATCATGTACTTCTCGCCAGGGATCGTCACGCGGATTGTCAGGTATTGGCCGGGCTTGTAAGTTGGTACACCCTTGCCGTCTGCAGGTTTCAGATAGAAGGAAGTGATGACGTCGCTTTCTTCGACTTTCTTCGCGACAGTAAAGTCCTTGAAGCCGTCCCAGCCGTTTTCTGCATTCGCGGCTTCGTCGTACATGGACTTCTCAACCCCGATGAAGGCATCGGCGATCACACTGTAAGCTTCGCCCCAAGCATTGAGGATCTCAGGTGTGGCTGCATCGCCGAGCACTTCCTTGATCGCGCCGAGAAGATGATGGCCGACAATCGGGTAATGTTCCGGGCGGACGTCGAGTCCGCGGTGCTTGTGGGCAATCTGGACCACAGCGGGAACGATCACTTCAAGATTGTCGATATATTTTGCTGCGGCAAGCACCGTGTTGGCGAGTGCCGTTTGCTGGCGGCCCCGTGATTGGTTGGCGTGGTTGAAGATGTTCAGGAGTTCAGGATGGGCTTCAAACATGTTCTTATAGAAAACTGTAGTAATCGTCTTGCCGTGTTGTTCAAGTACAGGGACGGTAGATTTTACGATGTCGATTGTCTGTTGGGAAAGCATGTTTACAACTCCCTTTCGGTTGTTTGGAATGGTTGCTCTTGATCTGTCTCAATCATATTCCCGTAAAGATTTAAAAGCAATATATAAAATACATGTTTAAAAAGCTGTCAGAATTCAGTCACATTCCATTCAAGAAACCGTCAAAATTAACTGAAAGCCTATTCCTTTCATGGATTGGCGGCAAGCGCTTATAATATGGATGGAAAGGCGAGTGACTATGCATGAGAATGACGATGTACACGGATTACGCGCTGCGTGTCCTCATGTATCTCGGTGCAAAAAAAGACGGTGAGTTGTCTACAATTCAGGGCATTTCGGATGCTTACGGAATTTCAAAGAACCATTTGATGAAAGTCACACACAAACTCGGCCAATTGGGGTATGTGGAAACTGTCCGCGGCCGTGGCGGTGGAGTGAGACTTGCCGTGCCGCCGGAAGAAATCAACATCGGGACAGTCGTACGCCAGACCGAGGATGATTTCAATATTGTCGAATGCTTCAGCTCTACGGCTAACCGGTGTGTTCTCAGTCCGGTCTGCGGTCTTCGGAGTACGCTGAATCAGGCGCTGCTGGCGTATCTGGCGGTGCTTGACCAACATACGCTCGCCGATTTTATCATCAATAAAGAAGATCTCGGTGCGTTATTATCAAGCCGGGAGATGTGATAGAATAAGGAAGGAAAATTTGAACTAGACGGTCAGGAGTGAATCATCAATGTCTAAAGTACTGGTTTTCGGACATAAGAATCCGGATACGGACTCGATCACGTCGGCAATCGCCTACGCGCATCTGAAGAAGGAGCTTGGTCTGGACGCGGAAGCGGTTCGCCTCGGCGATGTGAATGATGAGACGGCTTACGCACTTGAGAAGTTCGGCTTCGAGGCGCCGCGTTCCGTCACGAACGTCGCGGGGGAAGTGGATGGCGTTATCCTCGTCGACCACAACGAGTTCCAGCAAAGCGCGGATGATATCGCGGACGTGAAAATTCTCGAAGTTGTCGACCATCACCGGATCGCGAACTTCGAAACGGCGGATCCGCTCTACTACCGTGCAGAGCCTGTGGGCTGCACGGCGACAATCCTGAACAAGCTATACAAAGAAAATGGAGTCGAAATCCCTGCAGACATCGCAGGACTGATGCTGTCGGCGATCATCTCCGACTCGCTGCTCTTCAAGTCCCCGACATTCACCGGCGAAGACCGCAAAGCGGCTGATGAGCTTGCCGAAATCGCCGGTGTTGATGCAGAAGAGTACGGGCTCGCGATGCTGAAGGCTGGAGCAGACCTCAGCAGGAAGACACTTGAAGAGCTCGTCAACATGGATGCGAAGGAATTCGAGATGGGCGGCAAGAAAGTCGTCATCGCCCAGGTCAACACTGTCGACATCAATGACGTCCTCGGCCGTAAAAAAGAGCTGGAAGATCTGCTCTACCGCGTCATCGCGGAGCGTGAACTGGGCCTTTACATGTTGGCGATCACGGATATCCTGAATAACGATTCGACCGTGCTTGTTCTCGGCAGCGAATCCCAGGCGGCATGCGCTGCATTCAATGTACCGCTGGAAGACAATCTGGCCCTGCTGAAGGGAATCGTATCCCGCAAAAAGCAGATTGTCCCGGTTCTGACAGAAGCCCTGTCTAAATAAGAAGAGAATTAAAGCCCCGGCATACCGGGGCTTTTGCTGTCATTGTGAAAGAATGGGAAAATAGGTTGCATCACGGTATGTCTTATCCACATAATTTAACAAGGGCAACTGCCTCAGAAAGAGGAGTTTACTAGATGTCAGAATCAAAACGGAAGTTTCTCTCTGAATCCATTCCGGTCCAGCTGTTGCTGATCACGGCTGGTGCCATCATTGCCGCAATCGGGCTGGAGCTTTTCCTGGTCCCGAATGATATCCTGGACGGCGGGGTGATCGGACTGTCGATCATCCTGTCCAATCTGACGCCGCTTTCGCTGAGCCTGTTCATCATCATCCTGAACATTCCGTTCATTATCCTCGGATACAAGCGGATGGGGATGCGGTTCACGGTCAATGCGCTTTATGGCATCATCGTGCTGTCCTTTGCGACCGGCTACCTGCATCGGTTTGACGTGGTGACGGATGACCTGTTCCTTGCGACAGTGATTGGTGCGGTCATCCTGGGATTCGGAGTCGGACTCGTCATGCGGATGGGCGGGGCGCTGGACGGCACTGAGATCCTGGCGATCCTGATCAGCAAGCGTCGTCCGATATCCGTGGGGCAGACGGTCATGATCATGAACGTCTTCATCTTTATCCTGGCGGGTCTGCTCGTATTCACCTGGGAGACGACGTTCTATTCGATGATCACTTACTTTATCGCCTCGAAGGTGATCGATATGGTTGTCGAAGGGACGGAAGAGTCCCTGTCGGTCATGGTCATTTCCGAACATGCAGAGGAGTTGGCGAAGAGTCTGATTGAAAATGTTGGCCGGGGTGTCACGTTCCTGAACGGGGAGGGCGCGTTTACCAACGATTCGAAGAAAGTGATCTACGTCGTGGTGGACCGGCTCGAGATGGCGGATGTACGGACGGCGATCCGCGAAGCGGACCCGGAAGCATTTGTCATCGTTCAGCGTGTCAGCGAAATCTCCGGAAGCAACTTCAAGACACCGGTCCATTAATAGAGTCACCCGGCCCCTTTACTCAGGGCCGGGTGATTTTCAATATGATCAGCCGAACAGATGCCTCAGGTACCGTTCCGGCGCATTCAGAAAGTCTTTCGTCATCCGGACGTGCTCGATCTCATCGAATGATACCGGCTCAAGACGGCCACCGCGGATTTCGTAAAGGTCGGCGCCGGGATAGGCCATGATGATCGGAGAATGGGTGGAGATCAGGAACTGGGCGCCTTCTTCCACCATCTCATGCAGCATCGCGAGAAGGGTCAGCTGCTTGGAAGGAGAAAGGGGGGCCTCAGGCTCATCCAGAATGTAAAAACCATCCGGCCGGAAACGGGCAGTGAACAGGTCCAGGAAGCTTTCGCCGTGGGAGCGGAACTCAAGCCCTTCACCATACAGATTCCGCAGCTCTGCGTACGTTCTGGCATAAGGTTGTGCTTCAAGGCTATGAGGGTTCCGGCTCTTGATTTCTTCCAGTGTCTCCCGGGCATCTTCGCGCATCCGGGAAACAGCGATCGTGTAGGTGACGAAGTCCAACGCCCGGAAGAAAAAGCCCTTGCGAGATTTGATCGACCAGCTGAGCGTGAGATGGTCCGCAATTTCTCTTGCGTGTTCAAGGGCCGGGTTCCCTTCGATCGGCTCGCGGCTGATCAGGATGCTGTCCGCCGCAGCGGCGATGCCTTCAAGGAGTGTCGTTTTTCCTGTGCCATTGTCGCCGGCAATGATCGTGACCGGTGAGCGGAACGTGAAAGAGTCGAATTCCCTGACAACCGGGAGCCCAAACGGAAACCGGTCTGCAGCCGGCATTGGCTTTTTTAAACGGATCTGTTTCAGAATCATCATCGGCACCCCCTTTTCCTATCACTCTAGCAGAAATGGGTGCAACGGCGCATCCCGAAAAAAAGCCTCCGGACATGCCGGAGGCGAGATCCATTTACAGTTTGAGGGGTCTCGTTGCGGGGCCTTCCAGCACCGAGCCGTCTTCCCGGAATCTGGAGCCGTGGCATGGGCAGTCCCACGTGCGGTCGCCCTCGTTCCACCTGGTTTTGCAGCCCATATGTGTGCAGGTCGGCGTATCCAGCCGGACCGTGTAGCCTGCCGCCAACTCGCCGGTGACAAGACCGGATACCTTGATGCCCTGAAGAAGTTTCGCGCCGAAGCCGGTCCGGCCGGGGCTGTACAATTGAGTCGCTTCGTTTGGCCGGCCGATGATCAGGTCGCGGAGCACTTCGGATCCTGCGAGCGAACCGGACAGGCCCCACTTCCGGAAGCCGGTGCTGATATAGATGTGGGGCAGGTCTTCCGTGATCCGGCCGACGTACGGAACATAATCTGGTGTCTGCGGGTCCTGGGCCGACCAGCGGTGGGAGACCTCGGTCACACCGAACTGTTTCCTGAGATGCTCGGAGAGTTCACCGTAGTTTTCGCCGGTGTCCTCCTTCATGCCGGCCAGGTGGCTGCTGCCAGAGACCATAAGGTAGGCCTGGCCGTCGATTCCCGCAGTCCGAATCGACAAGGAATCGGCGTCCACGCCGAGATACTGGTTTTTCAGCTCCTTGGATACCTTGGCGGCGGCTATATAGGAGCGATTGACCTGGAGTTTCATGATGTTCAGGTTCTGGAATCCGACGAGCGGATAGTGGGTGCATATGATCAGTTCGCTGAAGGTGACGTCAGCTCCGTTTTCAAGCTCCACGAACCGCTTCTTGAAGTTCATCTTCCTGACGGCAGATTTTTCATAGATGCGGGCACCCGCATCCGCTGCCATCCGTGCGAGGCGCTGGCCGAAGCGGAGAGGATGAATCTGCAGTTCATCATGCATCGACAGCGCGCTCTCAACGGTGAATGGCAGTTCCGTCTCATTGACGAACGCGCCCTGGATGCCGATCTCCTTGTAGGCTTCCCATTCCTTTCGGAGGTTTTCGGTGCCGAGAGGGGTGCGGGCATAGAGGATGGAGTCAAGAGGGCGGGCTTCGTCATCCCTGGCAATCTCCCGTGCCCTGCGCACGGCGTGCTCATTCGCCCGGTAATAGGTCCGTGCCGTTTCCAGGTCAAACTGCTTGATCAGCTTGGAATAGATGATGTCATGCTGGGCGGTCACTTTTCCTGTCGAGTGGCTTGTCGTGGAGCCGAAGATGCGGTCCTTTTCCAGGACGATGACATCCTTTCCGGCCTTCGCGAGCTGCTCGGCCGCAGCAATTCCTCCGATACCACCGCCAATGATGCATACATCACAGCGGAGCGAGCCGGCTGCTTCCGGATACTGATCGCGCGGATACCCCGTGTCGAGCCAAAGTGGTTCATTCAATGGTAAATCCTCCAATCACTTGTCGTTCTGCCCTGCGTTCTGCCGGGCGGATTCCTTGTCCCGTGCTCAGCATCCCCCTACAATGAAGACAGACAAAACGGAAGGGGATCGGTGACGTGAAAATAGAAGTATGGTCTGATTATGTTTGCCCGTTCTGCTATATCGGCAAACGGAAACTGGAACAAGCCCTCGAGAAGACGGGCTTGGGTACCGGAGCGGAGGTCATTTTCAAAAGCTATGAGCTGGACCCGAATTCTCCGGAAACATCCGATCAGTCGATGGTTTCCGTGCTGGCCGGTAAATATGGCACGACCGAGGCCCAGGCGGAAGACATGACGGCCAATGTCACAGCCGCTGCCAAAGAAGTCGGTCTCGAGTACAACTTCTCCAAAATGCGCCCGGCCAATACCTTCAGCGCCCACAGGCTGGCAAAATGGGCTGAAGAGCAGGGGAAGGCGGACGAGATTTCGGAAAATCTGCTTCGCGCTTACTTTATCGAAAACCGGGAAATTGGACTAAAAGAAGTTCTTGCGGATATCGCTGAAGAGACGGGGCTGGGGCGTGCCGAGGCAGAGGCAGTCCTGAAGTCTGAACGCTATGAAAAAGACGTTCGGGCGGATATCGAAGAAGCTCGTCAGCTCGGTGTGCAGGGCGTTCCGTTTTTCGTAATCAACCGCAAATACGCGATTTCCGGTGCCCAGCCAGATGAAGTGTTTGAGCAGGCGCTCAGGCAAGTTGCCGAAGAAGAGTCATGAAATGCCGGACCTGCCGCATCCTAATGAATGGATGCGGCTTTTCTAATGCAAAAAACGGCCGCCCATTTACGGGCAGCCGTTTTGAACAATTAGGATTCGAGGCTTTCTTCTTCTGCTTCTTCTGTCTGAGGCTGTTCCTCGGTCGCTTCCAGGTCAAGATGAATCTTCACGTCTTCACCGACGAGGACGCCCCCGGTTTCGAGCGCCTGGTTCCAAGTCAGGCCGAAGTCTTTGCGATTGATCTTCCCATCCACGGAAAATGCGACGACTTCCTGGCCCCAAGGGTTCTTTGCCCGGCCTTCATACTCGGCTTCAAGCGTGACGGACTTTGTTTCTCCCTTGATCGTCAGGTCACCGGTCACTTTGTATTCGTCGTCTCCGTCGGACTGGATGTCGGTCGAGACGAAAGTGATCTCCGGATGGTTCTCCGTATCGAAGAAGTCTGCTGAGCGGAGGTGATTGTCGCGGTCCTCGCTGTCCGTGTCGATCGAGTTCACATCAATCGTGAACTTGAGAGAAGCGCTGGACAGATCCTCAGGATCCGCCTCGACCTCTGCGTTAAACTTGCCGAACGATCCCCGGACCTTTGAGATCATCATGTGCTTTACCGTAAATGTTACATGAGAATGCGCCGCGTCAATCTGCCATTTCGTATTTGCCAATGGAACTCCTCCTTTAAGTGGTACCGTAATAATTCGAATTTAAGGAAATTTTCCGAACAAGTCAACCGAAGCGATTCGGCTTTTGGGGCTGACGGGTTCGACTTGTCAAAACGCCGGGCAGACAGCATACTATATAATTGTGAATGACGATTAGAGAGTAAGAGACCCGCCGCGGCAAGGCGGAGAGCCTCTGAAAGGAATGGCTATCCAATGAGCAAACAGCAATGGGCTGATGACTTAAAGCAGATCATCGGCGATGCACACGTGAAAATAGATGAATCTCTTTCCCTTCATACGATGACCCGGATGGGCGGGCGAGCGGACCTGTTCTGTGACCCGAATACGGAAGAAGGCGTTCAGGCGGTCGTCCGCTATGCGCACGAAAAAGGGATCCCGGTACTTCTGCTCGGGAACGGTTCGAATATGGTCGTCCGGGATGGTGGCGTCCGCGGCATCGTGCTGAACCTGTCGGAACTGAATGAGATCCGCTTTGACGGCAAGTCTGTGTACGCGGAGAGCGGGGCGGACATCAAGGATGTCTCCCGGCAGTCTGCGGCTCTTGGCCTCACCGGTTTTGAATTTGCCTGTGGGATTCCGGGTTCTGTCGGCGGCGCGATGGTCATGAACGCCGGTGCCTATGGCGGCGAGATCAAGGATATTATCCACCGCTGTACGGTCCTGACGCCTGAAGGAGAACGTTTGGTGCTCTCCAAGGAGGAGCTGGAACTCGGCTACCGGACCAGTGTGATCGCGAAAAAAGGATATTATGTCCTGTCCGCGGAATTCCTGCTTGAGGAAGGCGAGCAGGAAGAGATCAATGCGAAGGTCGCGGATCTTACGCACCAGCGCGAATCCAAGCAGCCGCTCGAGTTTCCTTCCGCGGGCAGTGTGTTCAAGCGTCCTCCGGGCTATTTTGCCGGCAAGCTGATCCAGGATTCCGGCTTGCAGGGCAAAGGCTTCGGGGGGGCGGAAGTATCGACCAAGCATGCCGGATTCATCGTCAATAAAAATGATGCCACGGCGACCGACTACATTCGCACGATCGAGATGGTCCGCGAAGCGGTCAAAGACAATTTTGGTGTCGACCTCGAGCTCGAAGTAAAGATTGTCGGGGAAGAATGATAGACAGCAAGGGAGCGCGGACACCGGTCCGCGCTCCCTGTTTTAAAGGCGTACCCAGTGCACGGGTGCCATATAAAAAAGCGGCTGCCCGACATGGACAGCCGCTTTCTTTATTGAACGTGTTTTTCCTCCGCCATGCGTTCGACGGTACGTGATTCTTCAATCCGGTCATCATCCACATGCACCTGGCACATCTTGTGGTCATGCATGAATTTGAAGATGCCGTTATTGAAATCGGTCCCGATCTCCTTGAAGAAGATCCCTTCGAATTCGCAGCCTTTCGACTGGGTGAAGCTGACGCGGTAGTCTTCGCCGTCCTTGATCAGGTACGCGCGGACGCCTTTTTCATACATGTCCTCTTCCACGGACTTGATGGTCCTGGCGACGGAGACGACATGCAGGTCGGCGAACGGAATTTCACGGAGCAGGACGTTGATGAACGACCCCTTGGTGATTTCCTCCCACCGGCTCTGTGCGGTCTGGCCGATGACGATCTGGGTGACATTCTTGTCATAGGCCACTTCCTTGATGACCTTGGCGGAAGGGAGCCGCTCGCTGTCCCGGAGGATGAACGCCTGTGCGCCGAGTTCCTCCGAGAGTTCCTGCCATCGCTCCACGTATTCGGACTTGTCGGCGTCAAACTGGTCGAACGGCAGGGGGTCGACCGTCAGGATATAAAACGGGCAATTGAGCATGCTGGCCATTTTATGGCCTCTCCGGATCAGCCGCTCGCCGTTCGGGCCATAATAGACACAAACGAGAATGCACTCATCCATTCCCGGCTTTTTCAACATGGCGGTGAGTCACCTCTTGTTCATAATAACTGGGCTGCCGGGATAGTGCCCGGCGCCTACTTCGAAAGCCAAGACATTATAAGACATCCCAGAGAAAAACACAACCTGACCGGCTGACAGGGGACATGAAGTGCGAATAGGGCAGATTTCCTGTATACTTTTAAGTGGGAAATCAGTGCCGCAGAAATGCGGCAGCTGTGTTTCGCATGCCCTTTATACATAACTGCAGCCCGTGACTCCCGGAAGGGTTCCGGACGCTGTTGCACCATATTATGCGCCCTGCCGGCCGTTACGTCAAGGCGGCTTGCCCGGAAGGTGCTCACGACCTGATTGGAGGTTCCCATGTACGCTGTATTTGTCATCTTTCTCCCATTCATTATGGCAGCGCTCCTGCCGCCGGTCCACCGTCTGATCGGCGATCGCCTGATCGGCTGGTATGTCATGGCGGTGCCGCTTATTCTCTTTGCCGCCCTTGTCCGGCTTATCCCGAGGATTGCGGATGGAGAGATCGTCTCCGCTTCCTATGCCTGGATTCCGGATGCCGGAATCGATCTGGCCGTCCGGATTGACGGTCTCGGCATGATTTTTGCACTCCTCATCACCGGGGTCGGCACGCTGGTCGCCCTCTATTCTATTTATTACCTCTCACCGAGGGAATCACTCGGTCACTTCTATGTCTACCTGCTCTTATTCATGGGCGCCATGCTCGGCGTCGTCTTTTCAGATAATCTGATGCTTCTTTATACGTTCTGGGAGCTGACGAGCATTTCGTCGTTTCTTCTGATCGCGTTCTGGTATCACCGGAAAGGTTCCCGTTACGGGGCCCAGAAGGCGATGCTCATCACGGTCATGGGAGGCGTGTCAATGCTCGCCGGCTTCCTCATGCTCTACTTCATGACAGGGACGTTCAGCATCAGTGAAATCATCGGGATGCGGGAATCGCTTTCCGGGGCGCCGCTGCTTATTCCTGCGATGGTGCTCATTCTCCTGGGGGCGTTCACCAAGTCGGTCCAGTTTCCTTTCCATATCTGGCTGCCCGACGCGATGGAAGCGCCGACACCGGTCAGCGCCTATCTGCACTCTGCCACGATGGTCAAGGCGGGGATTTACCTGGTCGCATTGTTCACGCCTCTGTTCGGCGGCCTTGAATCCTGGTTCTGGTCACTGAGCATTGCCGGGATCGTTACGCTGCTGTGGGGCGCGTTCAATGCGATGAAGCAAAACGATCTGAAGGCCTTGCTCGCTTATTCCACGATCAGCCAGCTCGGACTGATCATGAGCCTGCTCGGTTTCGGGTCCGTGGCGTTGTCTGAGTCTGCCGCGGGTGATCCGACGGCCTACGCGGCCGCCGGCTTTGCAGCATTTTTCTATCTGCTCAATCATTCGACCTTCAAGGGGCTCCTTTTCATGGTCGTGGGGATTGTCGACCATGAAATCGGGACGCGGGACATCCGCCGTCTCGGCGGTCTCATGTCCTTTATGCCGGTGACGTTCACCTTTGCCGTGATCGGCAGCTTCTCGATGGCCGGTTTGCCGCCGTTTAACGGATTCCTGAGCAAGGAGATGTTCTTCGGGGCAGCTGTGGACGTCGCGTCCGGCCAGCCGTTTGCCGGCGGAGCCGAGGTGCTCTTCCCGGTTGTCGGCTGGCTCGCGAGTGTCTTTACGTTCGTCTACTGCACGATCATCGTCTACCGGACATTCCTGGGCCCATCACAGCCCGAGAAGATCGACCGTGTACCGCACGAGGCGCCTAAGGGGATGCTGGTCGCTCCCGGCATCCTTGCTGCGCTGGTCATCGTGATCTTCTTTTTCCCGAATGTGGTCGGCAAATATGTGATCGGTCCCGCAATGTCCGTCATGTTCCCGGAACTCTCCCGCCAGGCGGATCTTGTTCCGAAAATAGAGGCATGGCATGGATTCAACTTGCCGCTTCTTATGACATTCGGAGTCATCGCTCTTGGCCTGCTGCTGTTCATTACGTTCCGCCACTGGAAGAAGGTTTACCGTGTCGCGCCGTTTCGCTGGACGATGGACTCCATATACCGAAGCATGCTCGGGGCCGGGGAGGCAGGTTCCACGATCCTCACCGATCTATATATGACCGGAAGAAGCCGTGACTATTTTGCCTTCATCTATCTGTTCTTCCTCGTTACTGTAGGCGGAATGCTTTTCCTGACCGGGGCTTTCGATCCTGACTTCACCAGGGGACCGGTCGGAATCTTCGAGATATCATTTGTCATCATCATGGCGTTTGCAGCAATTGCGATGCTGTTTGTCCGGTCGCGTATTACGGCGACCCTTCTGAACGGGGTGCTCGGTTACTCTGTCGCCATCTTTTTCGTCTTTTTCCGGGCGCCGGACCTTGCACTTACGCAAACGGTCATTGAAACGGTGACGACGGTGCTGTTCCTCCTGTGCTTCCACTTTCTTCCCGAATGGAAGCCGGAGGATTCTCCGCTCCGGACCAAAGTTGTCAACGGGATCATCGCGGTCGGCGCCGGTACGCTGGTCACCGCATTTGGCCTGACCGTCCAAGGGTATGACGTCTACGAATCGATATCGGGCTATTTCGAGGATTCCTACAAGCTTGCAGGCGGCAGCAACATCGTCAACGCCATCCTCGGCGACTTCCGTGCGTTCGATACGATGCTGGAAGTCGTGGTCCTCTTTATCGCGGGCATCGGCGTCTATACGCTGATCGCCCTCAAGCCGAAGAAAGGAGGGGATGACGTTGAAGGAAAATGATGTGATTCTCCGGACCGTCACCCGCGCAGTCGTCTTTATCATTCTGACTTTCGGAGTGGAACTGTTTTTATCGGGGCACCACAATCCCGGCGGCGGCTTTGTCGGTGGACTTGTGCTGTCTTCAGCGCTCGTCCTTCTATATGTAGTCTTCGATATCGAAACCGTCCATCAGGGTGTGCCATTCGACTTCCGCAAGATTGCGGCTTTCGGCGCCGTCATATCCCTCCTGTCGGGGACCGGGGCAGCCGTGTTGGGCAAACCGTTCCTGACGCAGGGCTTCGGCTATTTTGACTTGCCGATCTTCGGACTGACCGAACTCGCTACGGTGACGATCTTCGAAGCGGGTGTCGCGCTCACGGTCATCGGCACGGTGGTCACCATTATCTTGAGTATCAGTAAGGACGTGTAGCAGATGGAATTCCATATGATTATTCTGGTGGGCATTCTCGTGACCGTAGCGGTCTATCTGCTGCTGTCCCGCAATATGATCCGCATCATCCTCGGCACGGCAGTCCTGTCGCACGCCGTACACCTCCTCCTCATCACGATGGGCGGAGCGGGGGAAGGCGGCGTCCCGCTCCTCCGGGAGTCCGACGGGCCGTACGCCGATGCACTGCCGCAGGCACTGATCCTGACGGCGATCGTCATCAGCTTTGCGACGACCGCGTTCCTGCTCGTGCTGGCTTACCGGACGTACGAGGAAAGCGGATCCGACAACATGAACACCATCAGGAGGATTGACCGTGAATAATATCTTAGTCCTCCCGATGCTGCTTCCGCTGCTCACCGGATTTGTGCTGTTTTTCCTGCGGCCTTCCGTAAAAGCGCAGAAAATTGTAAGTCTCCTGTCTCTCCTGGCTTTGGTCGCTATCGCCGGCCGGATCCTTTACCGGATCAGTGATGAAGGTATCCTTAGGCTCGATTTCGGCGGGTGGGCGCCGCCGTTCGGCATTTTGTTCGTCGGAGATTCCTTCTCCGCGCTCCTGGTGCTCACGGCCTCTGTGGTCTCCGCCCTGATCATCGCCTATTCCTTCACCGCGACGGAGCGCAGGATGGAGAACATGTTCTTTTATCCCTTTGCCTTCTTCCTTGTCGCGGGTGTCAATGGTTCGTTCCTGACAGGGGATATGTTCAACCTGTTCGTCTGTTTTGAAGTCATGTTGCTTGCTTCGTACGTACTTATTACGCTCGGAGGCGGCAAGGTCCGCCTGGCGGAATCGATGAAGTACGTCGCGATCAACGTAGTGGCGTCCTGGTTTTTCCTCGTCGCACTCGCATTCCTTTACGGGACGGTCGGTACGCTCAACATGGCCCACGTTTCCGTCCGCGTGGCGGAAGCCGGGCAGGGTCCGCTGCTCAGCGCTGTGGCGGTCGTGTTCCTGATCGTCTTCGCGCTGAAGGCGGGGCTTTTCCTGTACTTCTGGCTGCCGGGTTCGTACAGCTCACCGCCGGGCCCGATTGCCGCGCTGTTCGCGGCACTCCTCACGAAAGTCGGCGTGTATGCAATGTTCAGGACGTTCACACTCATGTTCTATCATGATGACTTCATCATGGGTACCATCATCGGCACGATGGCGGTCGTGACGATCATAGCCGGCTGCCTTGGCGCGGTCGCCTATACCGACATCCGCCAGATTGCTTCGTACAACGTCATCATCGCGGTCGGATTCATGGTCCTTGGCCTGGCTGTCTTTAATGAAGAAGCATTTAAGGGTTCCGTTTTCTACCTCATTCATGACATGGTCATCAAAGGGATCCTCTTCCTGATCGTCGGGGCGATGGTCTACCTGACCGGCAAAACGAAAATCACCGAGATGAGCGGCCTGATCCGGAATTATCCGGTGCTCGGCTGGCTGCTTTTCCTCACCACGCTCGGCCTGGCCGGAATTCCGCCGCTCAGCGGATTCATCGGCAAGATGTATGTCGGCCTCGGTGCAGTCGAGGGCGGTAATTACTTCCTTCTATTCATCGGATTCGCCTCGAGCCTTATCGTGCTGTATTCGATGCTCCGGATCTTCATGAACTGCTTCTGGGGCGAGACGATTATCAACCGGGAAGACCAGCGTCTTTATCCTGCGAGGCGGCTGATTCCGATCGCGATTCTCGGGGTCCTGACAATCGGCATCGGAGTCGGTGCGCAGGCACTGGAGCCGTTCGTCTCCGATGCGGCCCGCGTGATGGCAAACCCTGACCTCTACATTGACGCTGTCCTTGGGGAGGTGGAATCATGAACAAGTTTGCCGGAGACGAGGGATTCGGGGCGACAGCTGCCCAGTTCCTCCTGAACCTGTTCATCGCGTTTCTCTGGATGCTGCTTCTCGATGAGGATCAGTTCCGGGCGACGACGTTCATCGCCGGATTTATCGTCGGGATCTTTATCGTGTTCTTTATGCATCGGTTCTTCGGCACGCAGTTCTACCTGCGCAAGCTGTTCGCCATCATTAAGCTCATCCTGATCTTTATCCGGGAGCTTGTCTTGTCGAGCATGTCCGTCATCACGCAGATCCTGAGCCCGACATTAAAGATCCGGCCGGGTATTTTCCGGTATGACACGATTCTCGAGAGTGATGTGGAAGTCACCATGCTCTCCCTGCTTCTGACACTCACACCGGGATCGGTCGTCATGGAAGTGACGGAAGACGGGCAGGGACTCTACATCCATGCGATGGATCTTGATACCTCGAAGGAAGCGCTCATCAGCCAGTTGAAGAATTTTGAAAAAGCGATCATGGAGGTGACGCGATAATGGTGAAAATCCTCATGCTCATCTCGCTGGTGCTGTTTTCGTTCACGATCCTGATCGCAGTCTATCGGATCATCAAGGGTCCGTCGAAGCCGGACCGCGTCATCGCGCTTGATATGATCGGTGTGAATCTGCTGGCATCCATTGCGGTCGTGTCCTGCATCCTCCTGACAAAGGCTTTCATGGAAGTGATCCTGATCCTAGGCATCCTGAGCTTTATCGGGACAATTGCTTTCTCGAAGTACATAGAGAGGGGGATCATCGTTGAACGCAGACACAATCGTTGAATACGTTGCGGCGATCCTCATGGTCACGGGCGGGATAATGAGTGTCGTCAGTGCGATCGGCATCATCCGTTTGCCCGATGTGTACACACGATCCCATGCGGCGACGAAAAGCTCGACGCTTGCCGTCCTGCTTTCTTTGCTCGGTGCATTCCTTTATTTTTGGGCGGTCGACCGATTCATCAGTGTCCGACTCCTGCTCGGGATCATATTCGTCTTTCTGACGGCTCCTGTAGCCGGGCACGTCATCATCCGTGCCGCGCACAGGTCGGGCGTCAGGCTGGCCGACATCTCTCAAGGCGATGAGCTGGAGGAAGCAAAGGAAGCCAGGAAAGAGAAGGAAGCAAAGAGAAAACCCGAAAAGGAAAATGAAAGCAGATCTGATGGCTGACGGCCGTCCGGATCTGCTTTTTCTGGTGAGTGCTTCATGAGGGGCGAGAAGGATTTTACAGGTAAAGGGAGAATCTCTTGGTCAGGGGGGATGATGGAATGAGCAAGTGGCCGAGGTGGCTGCGCTTCGCCTTGTATGCGGCGGGGGCGGTTGTGGTATTGGGTGTTGCCGCACTGATTTTCGTAAACGTTTACATAGGAAGATCCGCTCCAGTCACGGAAGGTGAGCTCCGCGTGCCGGTGCTGGATTCAGAGGTCACGGTTGTACGTGACGAAAAGGGCGTGCCGCATATCCGTGCGGAATCCGATGCCGACCTATACAGGGCGCAAGGGTATGTCCAGGCGCAGGACAGGATGTTCCAGATGGACCTGGCCAGAAGGCAGGCCTCCGGCAGGCTGGCGGAGGTGGTCGGGGAGGCGGCGGTGCCTTCCGACAAGCTGTTCCGCACATTCAGCCTCCGGCATGCGGCTGAGCAGTCGCACGAGGGCTACGGGGAGGAGGCAAGGCAGGTGCTTGGGTGGTTCGCCGAAGGGGTGAACGCCTATATCGACGAAGCGAATGAAGACGGCAACCTGCCGTATGAATTCAGCCTGCTCGGGTACGAGCCGGAGGAGTGGACGCCGCTGGATTCCCTCACAATCGGAAAATTCATGGCCTACGACCTTGGGGGCCACTGGCAGGCGCTGGCATTCCGGCACTGGGCGGTAAATAACTTTGACGGTGAAAAGATGGAGGAGCTGTTTATCCATTATCCGGAGGATGCACCTTCCATCATTGAAGCGAACCGCACAAACCCGGTCCGGGTCGCGGGTGCGTTTGATGCATCGCTGATACCGCCGGAGTTCAACGGCAGCAACAACTGGGTTGTCTCAGGTGACAAGACGGCGTCCGGCAAGCCGCTTCTCGCGGATGACCCGCACCTGGGACTGACGACGCCGTCCATCTGGTACGAGATGCATCTGGAATCGCCGGAGCAGAATGTCGCCGGTGTCATCTTCGGCGGTATCCCGGGCATCATCCTCGGCCACAACGAGGAGATCGCCTGGGGCGTGACGAATGTCGGGCCGGATGTGCAGGATCTGTATATCGAACAGCCGAACCCGGATGATCCGACGCAGTTCCTCTATGACGGAAAGTGGGAGCAGGCAGAGGTGCGGGATGAGCCGATCCGTGTGAAGGACGGGGAAACCATCGATTACCACACAGTCACCACACGGAGGGGGCCGATCATCTCGAACCTGATGTTGGAAGAAACAGGGCCGGGTGCGGTGCTGTCGATGCAGTGGACGGCGCTTGAGCCGACCCGGGAGCTTGAGGCCGTCCTGACGTACAATAAGGCATCTGACTGGGAAGAGTTCGAGGAAGCATTGGAAAACTTTAACGCGCCGGCGCAGAACTTCGTCTTCGCTGCAAAGGACGGCACCATCGCCTACAAGGCGAACGGCAACATCCCGATCCGCAAAAAAGGGGACGGGCAGCTGCCGGTACCGGGCGATTCGACGGAGTATGGCTGGGAGGGTTATATCCCGTATGACGAATTGCCGCGTGCCGTGAACCCGGAAGAAGGGTTTATCGCCACCGCGAATAACCAGGTCATCGGGGAGGACTATCCGTACCACATCACAGAATTCTGGGCGCAGCCTTACCGTTACGAGCGGATTGCAGAAGTGCTCCGGGAAGGGGATGACCTGACACCGGAGGACATGATGGCGTTGCAGATGGATGTGAAGAACCTGTATGCCCGGGAATTCCTGGATGACATGATCGGCTCGCTAAAGGCGACAGGCGCGGCGGAAGAATACGCATCCGCCGTACGGATGCTTGAAGACTGGAACCTCGAGGATGATAAGGACCTTGGCGCGCCGCTGATCTTCCACAGGTGGATCCAGCAGTTGCCGAGGACGATGCTGCGCCCCTCCATGCCGGGAGATGTGTATGCTCTCATGCCGGGCAAGAACCACATCACCGATGAAATGATGCGCCAGGCTTACGCCGGAAACCCGGGTGCCTGGGTGACGGGTTACGGTGGAGTCGATGCATGGGTCACCGATTCGTTCAAGCGTGCGGTCATGTCGATCGCGGACGCCTACGGGGACGATGCGGACAACTGGAAATGGGGCGACTATCACCAGCTCGTCTTTCCACACCCGGTCGGAGGCGCATCACCGATCCTTGAGCGATTCCTGAACCCTCCGCGCACGCCGGTCTCCGGCTCACACGTCACCGTTCAGGCAGCCGGATTCAACTACGACGGAACCGCCGACCACGGCGCATCCTGGCGGTTTGTCGCCGACCTGTCCGACCTGTCCGGCACGTGGCACATCGTCGGCCCCGGACAAAGCGGCCATGTCAAATCCGACTGGTTCCATGACCAGGTGGACGACTGGGTAAAAGGCGACTATCACGAAACACGGATCGACGGAACCGCAGAAGGCGACGAGCTGAAGTTTGTGCCGTAAAGAGTGGAGTTGGGATAAGGTGCTTGGAATTGCAACAAGGACTGCAGATTTGAAATAAGGCTTGTGCACTTGCAATAAGAATGCCCTGCTTAAGGTAAGACGACAGATTATACGGAGAGAGGGGAAGGAATGAGGGGGATTTTATTCAGTTGGCTGATTGTTGCAGGTCTCATTGCGGCAGGCTGCAGCGACCCGGAAGTCACGAGTTTCAGTGAAGTCAATCAGTTGCCGGGTAAAGCGTGGGAACAGGTTGATCCCGCCTTGTCCCTTCAGATGCTTAATTCGAAAGACAAGTCCTACATCGTCTTTCAATCCGAGCAGGCTGTGGAGGCAGACTACGAAATCAAAGACAATATGGTCATCATCAAGCTGGAAGAAACCGTAAGCACGCAGGGCGCGGGTACAGACACCCACGTTTACGAACTGACAACTGACGCCAAACAAGACACGATCGAAGTCAGGGTGAACGGGGAGCAGCGGCCGTTTGATAGCGTGACCGGTTTCTGAGGCGAAGAAAAGAGAACTTCCACAAATCTGGAAGTTCTCTTTTTACTTAGGTCGCAAAATCACCGGAATTCCGCTTTCCTGACAACCCTTCCTTTTCTGCCGGTCGTCGTTTCCGCGTGCAGAAGCGACTGCAGGACAGCTTCCTCGGTCGAGGCGATTGCCGCTTCGAACAGGTCGTTCATGACCGGGTGGTCGTCTTTGATGATTTCCCGGGTGACGGTTATGTCCTCGCCGCCGTGCCGGGTCAGCAGCCCGTTGGAAAAGGCGATGATGATGTCACCGCTCCCGTTGTGGATGTGGGTGCCTGTCCGGCCGAGCCCGATTGCGGCGCGCTTGGCAATGCGTTTTAGCTGGCGGGCGTCCAAAGGAGCATCGGTCGCGACCACGATGATGACCGAGCCGTCCGGGCGCTTTTCATCATCGGCAACCGGTGTTTCGGGGGCCGGCTCTTCCGGCGATACCCATCCCGGGAAGCGGCACTCATGGCCCCGGCCGAAGTTGGTGAGTACGAGCGTGCCGACGGTAAATGACCGGCTGCCTGCCTCGACGATCCGTGACGAACTGCCGATGCCGCCTTTTGCCCCGTAGCAGATCATGCCCTTGCCTGCGCCGACCGCGCCCTGCGCCAGTTCCCCACCGGAAGCTTCTCGAATCGCGCGGACGGCGTCTTCCGGCCGCACGGCCATTTTCCGCATCGAGTTCAGGTAGCTGTCGTTGCACTCACCGACCACGATATTGAGCGAGCTGGTGGAGTCCCCGATCGCCGGATTCTCATCGAGCATGTATTGGAGCGTGCCTTCAAGCACTGCGCCAACGCTGAATGTGTTTGTCAGCATGATCGGTGATTCCAGCACGCCCAATTCCTCAACCTGGACGAGCCCGGCTGTCTTGCCGAAACCATTTAGGACAAATGAGGCAGCTGCGGGCTTTTCCTCGAACCAGTTGCCCCTGTGCGGCAGGATGGCCGTCACCCCTGTGCAAAAATAATCATCCCCATCCCAGGGCCGGTCAAGCGTGACATGGCCGACCGACACTCCTGCGACGTCCGTGATGGCATTCCACTTTCCTTTTCTCATTGCTTTTCCCCCTTGCGAGCCTGATCTGCCTCCCATTATCTCAAAGTTCAATTACAAATGGGTGCATAAAAAAACCGCCCCCCTTTTGGGAGCGGTTCACTTCACAAGCAGGACGGGGCATTCGGCTCGCTTGGCAACTTTATGGCTGACACTGCCGAGTACCATCTCCTGGAAAGCGTTCAGACCGCGGCTGCCGACTATGGCCAGGTCGTAGCCGGCCGAATTAATGAATTTGACAATTGCAGGGCCGGGTTCGCCGAACTCGATCTGAAGTCCGGGCCGGATACCCTTGTCACTGAAAATGGCGAAAACCTCGGACAGCTGGTCGCGGATGCGCGCATCCAATTCTTCCTTTGTGACGTTTTCGAGTTCCTGCGGACGGGAGCGGTCATGGTCGACCACGTAGAGCAGGTCGGCGGCTGCACCGGTGGCCTCCGCGATGGTGGCGCCGTGCTTGGCCGCGCGTCTGGAATGGGCGGAGCCATCCACGGCAATAATGATTTTCTCGTACATGAGTCCGGTATCCTCCTTCGGTTTCCGGAATGGGCAGCTGGGAGCCGCCCGCCGTCGTCCGGTCATCCGGACGCGGGGAAACGTTCTCTATATTAATACTATATTCCCTCCATGCCGCAGAAAAACCTTTTGCACCAAAAGAAAAAACAATCAAACAACGTTTTGATTGACCTTGATTCCTGTAACAGCCGGTCATACAATGGGGTCGTCGCGGCTTTTGAGCATCAGTAAAGCCGGAAAACGTTGTGTAAATTGAAAAAAACGATTATGTTTTCATTAGGACATAAAATTGCCGCTCTGCCTCCTGCAAATCCGGGAGCAGTGCGCGGCAGGGGGGACACGCATGAAACTGACGGAATGGACGATGCAGGAACAAGAAGAGCTCATCCACTTCATGACGGAAAACAGCTGGCCGTACCATGGCATCCCGCATCCCGCGCGGAAGATGATCGAGAAGGCGATCGACGACGGCGGCTATGAATCCGACGAGGTAAAAACGTTCTGGGTGGAAACGGATGACAGGGAAAAGATCGGCATCGTCAAGCTGTATGACATGCAGGACGAGATTCCGATGTTTGATCTGAGAATCGCGGAGCGGGCGCGGGGCAGGGGCTTCGGACCGAGGGCGCTGCGCCTCATCTGTGACTATGTGTTCAGCCTGCCGGACAAGAAGATCCGGCTGGAAGGCCATACCCGCCAGGACAACGCCGCGATGCGGAAGACGTTCGAGCGGGCGGGCTTTGTGAAGGAAGGCCATCTCCGGAAATCATGGTATTCCCCGAAAGAGGACTCCTACTATGATGCCGTCACGTACGGCATCACGCGGGAGGATTTCGAGAGCGGCAAGACGACCCCGGTGGAGTGGAACGACCGGGAAAGCGCCGCGGCAACAGATGAGCACGGCCGTCCGCCGGGCTTTGCGGATGAGTTCCGGTCGGAGCGGCTCCTGATACGTGCTCCGCGCCTGGAGGATGCCGCCGATGTATATGATGCGCTCACCTATTCCCACCCGGAGCTGAAGGAATGGCTTCCGTTCGCCAAGGACAAGCCGACGCTCGAAGGCGTGGAAGACAGTCTGAGGGGAGCGGTGGCCGATTTTATCACACGGAAAGATCTGAGACTGCACCTTTACCGTTTGGAAGACGGCGCGTTTATCGGTTCTTCCGGCCTGCATCGCATCAACTGGGACGTCCCGAAATTCGAGATCGGTTACTGGATTGATACCCGCTACACGGGCCATGGCTACATTACGGAAGCCGTTGAGCGGATCACGCAGTTCGCCGTGGAAACGCTTGGCGCGCGACGCGTTGAGATCCGGTGCGATACGAAAAATGAAAAGAGCCGTGCCATCCCGGAAAAGCTTGGCTTTGAGCTTGAAGGTGTCCTGAAAAACGACGCTGTAGCATCAGACGGCAGTCTCCGCGACACCAGTGTTTATGCAAAAGTGAACTAGAGCATTAGACGGCGGTCCCTGAATGAAGGCCGCCGGTTTTGGCGGAGCAGCGCCGGGATTATTGGCAAATGTTTAGCAAACCGCGATCAATGCTTTCAGATCAAACATAAAGGGATGCCGCCATATGTGTGCGGCATCCCTTTATTCAATGTTTGTTCCTGCCGGTGATCAGCTGGAAGATGAAAATGATACCGGCGATGATAAGGACGATGTGGATCAGCCCGCCGAAAATGTCGAGCAGGAAGCCGATCAGCCAGAAGGCGATCAGGATCAGGATGATCCACCAAACGATTTTGCCCATGAGGTCACCCGCTTTCCGTCTTGTCTGTTAATCAAATCCTACCCCTCGCACAGCGCGGATAAACCGGCCCGGGCGCCGTGGCGTCCGTGCTATAATGGACGGACAGGCAATGGAAGGGGCGGATCTGATATGGCGACGCCGAGCATGGAAGACTATCTGGAGCAGATCTGGCTGAAGTCGGCGGCAACCGGGGAAGCGCGTGTTTCCGACATCGCAGAGGCGCTGGAAGTCCTTCCGTCATCCGTGACGAAGATGGCGAGGAAGCTTGACCGGGAAGGCTATTTAGTTTATGAACGCTATAAAGGGTTAATATTAACTTCAAAGGGTGAAGTATTCGGCCGGAAGCTGGCCGGGCGCCATGAGCTGCTCGAACGCTTTCTCCGGCTGATCGGCGTAGACGAAAAGCATGTCTACAACGACGTCGAAGGGATCGAGCATCACCTGAGCTGGGACGCGATTGACCGCATCACCGATCTTGTGCGTGTCCTCGAGGCCAACCCTGCGACGCTGGACCAGCTGGAGCGGAACCGCGCCGCGGACCGTGCAGACGAAGAAAGGGAGAGATAACTATGACAAAGGCCGAATCCGGGCGAATCATCGAGGCGCTCGCGGAAAGGCGGGAAGGGTCCCGCTGGGTCCTGTCCTGTGACGGACAGGATTTCAATATGAATGCGTCGGAAGCACCGGAAGACCTGAATGAAGGAGACCGGCTGAAAGTTTTCCTCCACCCGGACCGCCGCGGCAACCTCGTTGCGACGAGCCGGCTGCCACGCATAGAGGCCGGTTCGTACGGCTGGGCTGAAGTGATCGATATAGATGGGCGCGATGGTATCCGGACAGACATCGGCTCATCCGTCGAGGTCATCGTGAACCCGAAAGACATGCCGCAGCTCAAGGAACTTTGGCCGGAGCCGGGCGACTGCCTCTACATGACGCTTCGTACGGATAAAGGGGGCAATCTGTTCGGCCGGCTCATTACCGAAGAGCGCATCAAAGAAGAATATGTGGACGCACCCGCATCCCTCTTCAACAAGAATCTGAAGGCGAGGGCATACCGTCTGTTGCCGGTCGGGGCGTTCATGCTGAGCGAGCCGCAGAAATATAGGATCTTCGTCCATCACAGCGAGATGAAGTTTGAGCCCAGACTCGGACAGGAAGTCGAAGTGCGGGTCATCGGCATCCGGGATGACGGCTCGCTTAATGGGTCACTCCTGCCCCGGAAGGAAGAGCGGATCGGTGATGACGCGGAAACTGTCCTTCGATACCTGAACGGAGCGGGCGGCAAAATGCCGTTCACCGACAAGTCGAGACCGGAGGAAATCGAGGAGATGTTCGATATGAGCAAGGCCTCGTTCAAGCGCGCGCTCGGAAAGCTTCTGAAAGAACGGAAAATCGTACAGGAAGACGGCTGGACTTATTTGAAGGATGCCCAGCGGGATTCATGAAACTTTTTACCCTCCCTGCCCGTTATATGGGTAGGGAGTTGCTTTTGTATTCAGGAAAGGGGAAAACCTCATGATCAAGAAGAAGAGATGGGCATTGCCCGCAATCATAGCATTAATCCTTTCGCTGGTGGCGGGCCCGGCCATATCTGCTGCGCCTGCGGTCGATGAGCGGCTCGGGATTCCGATTGTCGTATACGGCGCAGACCTGACCGCCGACCAGAAGGAAAGCGTCAAGTCGAGCCTAAAAGTTGCGGAGGAAGCGGAAGTCGAGGAAATCACTGTTTCCGGACAGGACCTCGGAAAGTACATCGAGGGTTCCAACCCGCGGGCACGCATGTATTCATCCGCGAAAATCACCGTGACCGAGCCGGGCAGCGGCCTGGTCATCCAGATTGTCACGCCGGACAACATCACGCAGGTCACGTCGGACATGTATGCGAACGCAATGCTGACAGCGGGAATTGAAGATGCTGACGTGGACGTTGCCGCACCGAAGCCGGTCACCGGCCATTCGGCGCTTGCGGGGATCTACAAGGCCTATGAGGCAAGCGGCGGCACGCTCGACACGGAGCGGACCGATGTCGCAAACGACGAGCTGACCGTGGCGACAGAGCTCGCCGAAAAGTCGGGCGTCGATGAACAGAAGGTAACGGAGCTCCTCACCGAGCTTAAACAGCAGATCGCCGAGCAGAATCCGGCGACAAAGGAAGATGTCGAGCGCATCGTTTCCGAGCAGCTCGACAAGCTCCAGATCGAGCTGAGCCCGGAAGACCGCCAGCTGCTCATCGATCTGATGGACCGCATCCGCCAGCTTGATATCGACTTTGGCCAATGGTCAGATCAGCTCGGACAGTTTGCGCAGGATTTCAATGACAAATACGGCGACAAGATCCGCGAGACGGTGAATGACGAAGGCTTCTGGCAAAAAGTCAAAGACTTCTTCAACAGCCTGATTGACTCGGTCCGCTCGCTGTTCAGCGCCAACTGATAGAAAACGGATGCCCGGCAAATTTGCCGGCGCATCCGTTTTTGCTTTTTAAAAGGCAAGGGTCGCGACGAAAGTGACGAATCCGCCTTCGAAAGTGACGATTCGCCCTTCTCGAGTGACGAATCCCTCCCGAGTTATTCTCAGGCGTTCCGCAGTCCGGCCGTCATCGGATCCGCTGTCCCAGCTCCCTGTACCATGACTCGGTTTCTTCCGGATTGCCGCCCGTAATGAAAACCGGTCGATCAGTTGTCTCGATCAGAAGGATAGGGGACTGCTCTGTATCGACGAACAACAGCGAAGAGCCATGGCCTTCGACGGAAAACCGGCCTTTAGCGTAGTCGGCAAAGCCGAATCCGTTTTCCTTGTAGCGGACTGTCGGCATCGTGTCGAGCAGTTCCGCGGAACGGATATCCTGGTAGAGGATCCTTTCACCATACATGCCTGAAACCTCAATCGCCGACTCGCCGAATGTGACATCCGGCTGTTTGGCCCCGATAAAGAGTAGGACCGCAGTCCCGCCAATCACCACGACTGTCATGATCACCGAGATGAGAAGGGAACGCTTCCTCTTATGCGGGACTTCGCGGCGGGACAGGATGATCAGCCCCCCAAACAGCACCAGCATCATGAAGGCCATCTGCACTTCAAATGTATAGCGGAAACCGGTAAGGCCGAGTGGCATGAGGAGAAGCAGCCCCGCTGCGATAAGGAAGAATATCCGGCCGACGCCCTGCGGATAGCCGTTCTCAATCAGCTGCTGTTGCTCTTCTTCGGAGCGTGTGGCGAATCCGGAAATAAGCATATAGGAGCGGCGTTTCAGGATGATGTAGGCAAACAGTGCGAACAGGGCAATCAGGAACACCTGGGTCCAAAAGATGAGTGACATGATTTTTTTCCTTTCCAATCGGGTATCGTTTTTCAAGTGTATCGGGGATGCCTGGAGATTGCAAAAGCGCAAGTAGACGTATATGATTAAGTAAAGTATCTTGAAATCAAGATAAAAAGGAGCGAACGGACATGCAACTCGGAGGAATTCACCATGTCTCGGCCATCACGGCCAGCGGAGCAAAAAACCATGACTTTTTCACCAGGGTACTCGGCATGCGGCTCGTCAAGAAGACGGTCAATCAGGATAGCACCTCGATGTACCACCTGTTTTATGCCGATGCGGTCGGCACGCCGGGAACGGATATGACGTATTTTGAAATCCCGATGGCGGGCCGCACCTATCCTGGCGTTTCTTCCATCAGCAGCACCGGTTTTCGGGTCAAGTCTGAAGAAGCGCTTGCGTTCTGGATCCGGCGGTTTGATGAATTGGGTGTGGACCACGAAGAGATCAGGGAGCGCAACGGCCGGAAGACGCTGGCCTTTACCGATCATGAAGGTTCAAGGCTGATGCTCATTGCAGATGACGGATCGGGCGTTCCGTACGGGGTTCCTTGGAAAAAGTTTGATATTCCTGAAGAATTTGCGATTGTCGGGCTCGGTCCTGTAAAATTGACGGTACGTCACCCGGAACGGACGGAAACGGTCCTGACTGAAGTGCTGAATTTCAGGAGGGCGGGGACCTACCCATCTGACGTGCCCGGCATGCCTGACTATATCGTCTACGAAACCGGTGAGGGCGGAGCGGGAGCGGAAGTGCACCTCGAGACGCGTCCGGACCTGCCGCTGGAGCGGCCGGGCAGGGGCAGCGTTCATCACGTCGCCTTCCGCGTTTCGACTTTCGAGGAGTATGACAGATGGCTTGAGCACCTCGAGCGGGCAGGTTTCCAGACAAGCGGCAAAGTGGACCGGTACTATTTCCGGTCGATCTATTTCCGTGAGCCGAATGGTATTTTGTTCGAACTTGCAACGGACGAACCCGGCTTTGACTCTGATGAGCCGATGGACTCGCTTGGCGAGACGCTGGCACTTCCGCCTTTCCTTGAGCCGCGCCGACAGGAAATCGAGGCGTCACTCAGTCCTTTGGAGCTTGACTGATCGCCGTTTTGGGTACACAAATGGGGAAAGGGGAGTTGGATCATGGAATTTGAACTGAAAGAACTGGGCAGCGATGCCTATGCATTCGTGCATGAGGAAAACGGCAAGAGGGATGCGGAGATCACTTGGACGAAGATGGGGGATGTGATGGTCATGGACCATACATTCGTAGACCCTTCACTCCGCGGAGGCGGCGTAGCGAAAAAGTTGCTTGATCGTGCAGCTGACTATGCACGTGAAAACAATTATAAGATGGAAGCGGTCTGCTCTTATGTCGTGACCGCATTTGACCGCTACGATGAATATGAAGATGTAAAAGCCAAATAAACACACGAAAAAAGCAATCCGTTCCGATTTGATCGGGCGGATTGCTTTTATGTTTGATAGTGGCTGATCGTCATAAAGTCCTCCCTCAGAATGTGAAGAAAATCAGAATTGCCGTGAGAACAGACGATCCGGCAATGGCATACATCGCATCGGACTGACTAAAGATGAGTTTTTTTTCCATGGGTTCGTCTCCCCCTTTGTAAAATGTGTGATGCTATGAAAGTACCCCTTGAAATAGGTGGGTAAACCTTCCATTTTACAGCCTTCTAAAAAAGTTGAAACCGTGTGTGGTTTCATCCGTAAGAAGAAAGGTAGAATAAAAGAAAATCAAAAGAGGTGTCGCCAAATGGAACAGAACTCCTTTAACCGTCCTTTTAAACGGACCGGGGAACGCGTCCTCGGAATCGTCGGCCTGGTTTTTAACATTCTCGGTGTGATTATGACACTAGTCGTGAACAGCCTGATGAAGTCGCTGACGAACGATCCGCAATTCCAGCAGGAATTCGAAGCGGAAATCTGGAATGACCCGACGCTCACTGAGTCGGATGCGCAGGCCATCGTGGACATGATGTATATGGGGATGGACTGGATAGTCAGCTTCGGCTGGTTCTTCATCGCTGCCCTGGTCATCAGTTCGATCCTGATCGTGATTGCACTTATCAACCTTAGTAAGAACTCCAAACTGAGCGGAATCCTATTCATCGTCGCCGGCGTGCTTGCCGGAATTATTTCCCTGACATCCATCCTGCTCTACATCGCCGGTATCATGTGCTTCGTGCGCAAGCCGCCTGTAGAAGAGGAATCGGTCTATGGAAATGACACAATGCGTCCGCTGTGACCGACCCTGCCCCGGCCTATGCCGGGGCTTTTTCTATTTATGTGGGAGTGGTAGTGGAGAATCAGTGGCTGATATAAATAGGGATTAAAAAAAGGTCAAATGTGCAAAAAAAAGCACCGGCTCATACGAGAGCAGGCGCTTTGAGATAATAGACATATTGAGCTGTGACTGTCGGATAGCCTTCGAACAGTTCGTCGAATTCTTCAAGAAGCTCGAAACCTTGCTTTTCATAAAATGTGCGGGCGCCTTCATTCAGGCAGTCGACGTAGACGAACAGTTGGCGGCCGTCTTCCAGTGAAGAGAGGCCGGCTTCGAGCAGTGCCGAGCCAAGTCCCATTCCCTGATATTCCGGGAGCAGGTACATGTCGGTCAGCTCTGCATCGCCGTCTTCGTCCACACGGGTGAAGTTGGCAAATCCGACCGGCCGGCCCTCATGCTCCGCGATCAGCATCGTGGTCTTTTCCAGCCGTTTCATCATCATCGGTGCAGCGTAGGCGCGTGTGAGGAAGGACTCCTGTACCTCTTCCGGGAGGATGCCTTCATACGTGTCATCGTAACTGACCGCCGCAATCTGCCGGACGGTCTCGATATCATGTCGTGTCATCAAACGGATCATGGAAAAGGTCACCTCGCCAAATGATTTCCATCAACTATAACAAATAAATCAGCCTTCCGATACACATTGTGGAATAATGTAATCAAAATGAAATGAAAGAAGTGGGACTATGAACTGGAGTGTCAAAAGCTTTTCGGAACTGACGGTGGACGAGCTATATGAAATCCTCAGGCTGAGGGTCGACGTGTTTGTAGTGGAGCAGGCTTGTCCCTACCCGGAAATCGATGGAAACGACCGGGATGCCCTCCATCTGATCGGCATGGAGGGGGATACGATTGCGGCTTGTGCGAGGGTGCTCAAACCGGGAGACGTGCATGAGCATCCGGCAATCGGCCGGGTGATCGTCAGGAAATCCCACCGGGGAAAAGGGATTGCCCGCGAACTTGTCGAAAAGGCAAAGCAGGTCGTCACGGCGCGTTATGGCGAGTTCCCTGTGCACCTATCAGCCCAGCATCATCTGGAAGACTTCTATGCGTCATGCGGATTCCGTACGGTTTCCGAGCCATATGATGAAGACGGGATTCCCCATGTGGATATGCTGCTGTTGGTTTCCGCCTGGGAGTGAGGGGGTATACTGCACTATGAAGCCAATCACGACCGAAATCGAACTGGAGGATGATGGATATGGCAGGCAAAAATAAGAATCTCTTACTGGCTGGTCTCGCGGCAGGAGCTTATGCGTATTTCAGCAAAAAGGAGAACCGCGACAAGGCGATGGTCGCCTTCAATAACGTGAAGACGAAAGTGGATTCCTTCATGGAGTCCCAGAAGGTGAACCGTAACTACGAGGATACGAAAGCGGGCCATTCCGATCCGTATGACTTCCAGGATAATGACATGGTGGCGGAAGGCGCCCAGACTAGCGTCCACTACTACAACCAGGAAGTGGAGGACAAGAAGAACAAGAAAAAGAATCCTGATGAGGACGGACTCTATCACAAAAAAGAAACCGGCGAGCCGGCAGGCCAGCAAAAAGCCAGCCTCGGAAGCAATGATGACACGGCTGAACAGCTTAACGAAGACACGGATTCAGTCACGACGGAAAACCGCATCAATACGGATAAGTTGTAATACTAGAGCGGCAAAGATGCCCATCCATGACAGGATGGGCATCTTTTTTGCATAAATGTGTGAAAAACGAATGCTGAAGGGTATAGAATTAGTACATAAGAAATCCGGAAGGACGTGCGTTATGGAGAAACAGGAGGCGGTATTTATCCTAAATCCTTCTTCGGGGAAGGAAGAGGCGGAATCATACCGGGAACTCTGTATAGAGGTGCTGGAGGGAATGGGCTACACAGTCACGGTCCGAGCCACGGAGAAGCAGGGGGACGCATCTGACTTCGCACGCGACGCTGCGAGAGCGGGATGTCCCCTTGTTGTCGCGATGGGCGGCGACGGTACGGTGAATGAAGCCGTCAATGGCCTGGCAGGAGAAAAGAGACGGCCGGACTTTGCCTTTATCCCGCTGGGCACGGTGAACGATTTTGCGCGTGCTCTTTCCATTCCGCTTGACCCCGGGGAAGCCATACGCGGACTGCCGGATTTTGTCGTGAGGCCGACGGATATCGGCCTGGCCGGTGACCACTACTTTATGAACATTTTGGCGGTCGGAAGCCTGGCTGAAGGGGTAATGGATGTGCCGGTCGAGGAAAAGACGAAATTTGGCCCGCTAGCCTACGCGGCACATGGCCTCCAGAAGCTGATAACGGACGATGGGAACCGATTCACTATCACCCACGACAGCGGTACATGGACCGGGCAGGCATCACTTGTTCTGGCGGCTATGACAAACTCGACGGGCGGTTTCGAGAAGATGAACCCGGATGCCAAGACAGACGACGGACTGCTTCATCTGACTGTGATCAAACAGACGAAGCTTCCGAGTCTCCTGAAAATGTCCGCCGCATTGCTTCTTGGGAAACTGCAGGAGGACGGAGCGGTCGAAACACTCCGGACAACCCGTGCAAAAATCGAAACGGATGAGCCGATCGCCTGCAACATTGACGGTGACGAATGCGGGACGACTCCGGTCTCGATCGAGGTCCTGCGCGGTCACCTGAATATACTGGCTCCGGAAATAAAGGAAGGAGAATGACCATGCGTGGAAAAGGTGCAGGAGGATGAGAGAATCAGGTCTTCAATACATGACGAATCTGTTCATGGACCGTGTGGAAGTCCTGAAGTCATATGAGCGAAGCGAAGATTTCTATCATCTTGAGAAAGATCTGCTGGAAGCGATGGCAGAAGGGGACCGAGCCAGAGCGAAGGACAGACTAAACCAGATTGTCACGATGGTGAAGGATATCGCGGGGGACCGGTGGGTTAAAGACGTCGCGAATTACTATGTTATCTTCGCCGCGCTCACTGCCCGCTTCCTGATGGTCCCGAAGTTTTCTCCGGAATGGGCAGTCGCGACAAACATTACCGCGATGAGGATCGTCGACCGGAAAGCGGACAGGAAAGACATCGTAGAAACGACCAATGACCTCGTTGAATTCTTCATACACGTCCTTGAGGGCCGGGACAAGCCGGAACTTTCGCATCCGGTCGTCAACGATATTATCCAGTTCATTGATGCCTCGATCGAGGATCCGATTACAGTCGAGCAGCTAGCGAAGCGGGCCGGCATCAGCACGAGCCATCTGTCACGAATCTTCCGCGAACACGCAGGCCTGACGCTGATCGACTACATCAACATGCGGAAAATAGAAGAATCCCAATTCTATCTCCGCAACACCGATTTGAAGATCGCAGAGGTATCGGACCGCTTCAGCTTCTGCAATCAGAGCTACTTCACGAGGACGTTCAAAAAGTATACAAATGTGACGCCGAAGCAGTTCAGGGAGCGCAAAGACATCGATTACTTCTCCTCAGTCTTGCCTGGAAGCGGAGAAGCGGCCCGAACATAAATTGAAAAGCCTGCAACGGGTGGTGTATACTACTCTATAGTCTAAAAAAGTTGTAGGTGAATCGATTGAATAAGCGCATCGGGCTGATCCTTACACTGGTAGCCGCAGCGTTGCTCCTTGGCGGATGCTCCAGCATCGAGAACAAGGAAGGCACGTTCTATAATCTATTCGTCCGGCCGATGGACTGGTCCCTGGAATTTCTCGGGACATTCTTCAACGGCAACTACGGACTGGCGATCATCGCCATTACAGTCATCATCCGTCTGATCCTCATGCCGCTCATGCTGAAGAACTACAAAACCCAGCAGGCGATGAAGGTGAAGATGGATGCTCTCCGCCCTGAGATGGAAGATATCCAGAAGCGCATCAAGGAAACAAAGGACAAGGACGAGCAGATGAAGCTCCAGCAGGAAATGATGGGACTTTACCAGAAGCACGGCGTCAACCCGCTGAACATGGGCTGTCTGCCGGTTCTCATCCAGATGCCGATCATCATGGGCCTCTACTTCGCGATCCTGTATTCGGACGACGTCAAGTCACACCAGTTCCTCTGGTTTAATCTCGGCTCTCCTGACATGATCATGGCCCTGATTGCAGGGGTCGTCTATCTCCTGCAGGCACGCGTCTCTCTCTGGACGATGCCTGAACAGCAGCAAAAGCAGATGAAGATGTTCATCTACATGTCCCCGATCATGATCACGTTCATCTCCTTCACGGCGATGTCCGCACTGCCTCTCTACTGGGCGGTCAGCGGTGCAATCCTTGTGATCCAGACCTATATCGGGCGGAAGTTCTACTATGAAAATCCGGAAAAGGCAGTGGAGCAATAAACCGGGTAACCATCCGGCTATCAGAACAAACGGCAGTGGCCCGGGACTCATACGAGGCCTGGGCACTGCCGTTTTTCTGCTTATGATTCAAACAGAGGAAAAGGGGATGAGGGGGATGTCCAAGAATAAGCGGTGGTTATTTGGAATCGGCATCGCGGTAGTCTTTATACTGGCTTTGGTCTTTATTGTACGACAGGCAATGCATGCCGCGGCGCTGTCGATGGCGCTCCTGTTTGTCCTGACCAATACAGCGCGCGCTGCGGGGTTCAGGGAGCGGGGCATGATGAGAGAAGCGAAGTGGATGAACCTGCTTGCCGGTTTTTTCGGTCTCCTGTTCATCGTTCTGGCGGTCATGCTCTTTATTTGACCGGTCATGAAAAAACGCGCCGGTCATTTCTGACCGAGCGCGTTTTCTGCTTTTATGCCTATCTTATGGACAAGGTTTTCCCGTTCTGCAAGCAAAGCATCCAGCTTTTCCATGAGTTGAAGAATGTCCTGGATCGAGATTGGTTTCATATGTATGCCCCTTTGTCCTCGTTTGCAAAACTATACGGACAATTGCCTGGGCATTTGTCCGTATTTCACAAAAATAGTACTTTAGAATCAACTGGAATGATTAATAATCGGCGCCTGCCGGTTTCGGGGAGATCTAATGCCGACTCCCGGTGCCTTAATAAGCGTGCCTCTTTCTGGTTGCATAAACAATCAGGGCGGCCGGAATCGTACAGATGACCATGCTGAGGAATGACAGGCCCGGCTTCACCTCGTACAGCGCCCCGCCGAGAAGGGTCAGAAATGCAGTGCTCAGGCTCATTGCAAATGCCGCATATAATGCCTGTGCAGGCGCAATCAGACGGGTCGGAAGCTTCCCGGAAATGTACCTGATAAAGGCAACGTGAGCTATGCCGAACGAAGCGGCGTGCAGGGCCTGGGTAAGTGTGAACATCCATACCGTCGGCACAAGGAAGATCAGCACCCAGCGGAGTGTCGAGCCTGCTGCGGCCAGCAGGAACATCCGTGACGCGGTCATTTTTCCGAACAGGCGGTCCGCGACGCCGAAGAACAGGATTTCGAAAAGGATGGCGACATTCAGCACGAGGCCGATTGTAAAGCTTGCGACACCAAGATCCTCCAGATAGACGAAGCCATAGTTATAGTAGGCCGCGTGGGACCCCTGCAACAGAACTGAGACGATCAGGACCGTCAGGAAGCCTCGATCGCGGATCAGTTCACGGAAAGCGCCTGACCGCTTTTCCGCCGGCTTCCCGGGTTCATCGCGGCCGAGAGATGCAGGGACAGCTGTGTATTGGGCGGCGAACATGAACAAAAGTCCGGCGAACATCGTCCAGAGAATTGCTTCATTGCCGAACAGGGCGGTGACCGCGCCGATGATGAGCACGGCAACCATATAGCCTGCAGAGCCGAAAGCCCGGCTGCGGCTGTAGTTGATGTTGTCTTTTTGGATCAGGACGGAAGCGCTGGTTTCCATTGCGGGAAGCAGATTCGGATACACAACATTAAACATGCAGGTAATGATGAGGATCGCCGTGTAGGATCCGGACGGGATGTAAAGCAGAGCGATGATAAAGGAAAGGACGACACCCGCTTTCATCACACCGGTGATCGGGAAGCGCTTCGCTGCTGCGGGGAACAGGAAAAGGGTTGAAAACGCCCGGATGAACATTCCTGCCCCCATAACCGCGCCAGCTTCAAAGACGGTCAGGCCCTTTTCGGAAACGAGCCAGCCCGTCCAATAGGGAAGGAAAATGCCCCACGTGAAGAAGAACGCGAAGAAATTCAGGGATAGCCAGCGTGAGTTCATATTGGGTTCCTCCGCACGTAATAGATTTGTCACAAAAGAATCATAGCACACCGGATAAAGGCGCGGAATGCGGGTTGGTATGGTACGATAGACCAATGGAATTTTCATGAAAGAAGGGTCACCAAGAATGGGCAGAATGAATGCACGGAAGCAGAAGCGTGAAGGGAAAGGCGTCTGGATCGCCGTTCTCGCTGCAGTCGCTCTGCTGGTCGGAGGAGCGGTAGTCTTTGCCGGCATGAACGGATGGGATGCAGAGCGGATCAAAGGGGCACTTGGCGGAGAAACGCCTGTACAGGATGAGGAGGCGGGCCCGGCCGGGACGGAAGAACCGGCCGGCGGAGGGAACGCAGCCGAAGAAGAGAACCCAGAGGCCGATCCGCTGCCTGCAGGCGGCACGCCGGAACCTCAAGCCGACCCGCTTGCCGGCATCGGCGAATATGTGGAAGGGCTGGAGCTGCCAGCGGAGCCGACCTATATCGGCGGCATCCTGCTGGCCAACAAAAAGTACCCGCTTCCGGCCGACTTCGCGCCCGGTGAAAATCCGGATGCGCGTGAAGCATTCGAAGAAATGGCTGCGGCGGCGTTCGTGGAAGGTTTTGATCTGGACGCCTTCAGTACATTCAGGACCTATGAACGGCAGCAGGAATTGTATGATCGGTACGTGGAACGAGACGGAGCAGAGGCGGCGGACCGCTACAGCGCGCGCCCCGGCTATTCAGAACATCAGACAGGGTTTGCTTTCGATATCGGAGAGGCGACGCAGCCTGAGCACTACGCCCGTGAATCCTTTGGGGATACACCTGCCGGGCAGTGGCTGCTTGCCAATGCACACAGGTTCGGCTTCATCCTCCGCTATCCGGAAGGCAAGGAAGACATCACCGGCTATATGCACGAATCGTGGCACTACCGCTATGTCGGGAAAGAAGTTGCCGGCAGAATCCACTCGAGGGGCATCACCTTGGAGGAATACCTGCTCGTTCCGGACAGCCACGGTGAACCATCGGAGCCCGAGAAATAAGGGCGGCCGTCCGACTTGGAGTAAGAGGGTGCGAATTGGAGTACTGCGGCCCGAATGGAAAATCTCATTATAATCGAAAGCCCTCCCGCACGTTTTTCTCCGTGCGGGAGGGCTTTTTCATTGGTTCATAAGATCGGGGACAGGAGCCGGGAGACGGACTCCTTGAATCGGATATTGGTGGTCCGGTTCTGGTAGGCTTCCAAGGTCAATTCCGTTGAAAGCCGCATATCCTGTTCAAACAGCTCCGCCAGCTCATGGGATTTTTCCCGGTCATAGATGAAAGCGTTGATTTCAAAATTCAGCTTGAAGCTGCGGACGTCGATGTTGGCGGTGCCGACCGTCGCCACTTCGTCGTCGACGACGATCATTTTGGCATGGATGAACCCATTTTCATAAATATAGACTTTTGCCCCTGCCCGCAGAAGGATGCCCACATGGGAATACGTCGCCCAATAGACAAACATGTGGTCCGGCTTGTTCGGAATCATGATGCGTACATCGATGCCCGACAAACAGGCGATCCGCAGTGCATCGAGGAAGCTGGCATCAGGTATGAAATAAGGAGTCTGGATATAGATGTACTTTTTCGCCAGATGGATCATCTTCAAGTAGCCGTCCTTAATCTGCTCCCACTGTTCGTCCGGGCCGCTCGAGACGATCTGCATCCCGACGGAACCTTTCCGGGGAATGGCCGGGAAATAGCGCTCGTGATACTCGATGTCGTGGGAGGCGGATGCCTGGTTCCAGTCCAGGATAAAGCGTGTCTGGAGAGGATGGACGGCGCTGCCTTCGATCCGCAGGTGTGTGTCACGCCAGTAGCCGAATCTGCGGTTGAGGCCGAGGTATTCATCACCGACGTTGAATCCGCCCACATAGCCGACGCGCCCGTCAATGATGGCGATTTTCCGGTGATTCCGGTAGTTCATCCGGGGATTGATGAGCGGAAGGATTGCCGGGAAAAACGCTTCGACCTCACCGCCGGCTGCGGTCAGCTCCCGGAAGTGGCGCTTCCTCAATCCGCGTGAACCGATATCATCGAAGAGCACCCGTACCCTGACACCGCTTTTCGCTTTCCGGATGAGAATATCCAAAATACGCTGTCCCAGATTATCGAGCCGGAAAATATAGTATTGGATATGGATGTGGTCTTTGGCGTTTTCCAGGTCATCCAGCAACGCTTCGAATTTCTTGCCCCCGTCGTTGAAGATTTCCATATTGTTGTCCTGGGTCAGGAGGGCATGGTTGTTCCGCAAGTGTAGGTAGACCATATCTTGATAGTGGGCGGTATCATCCAGCCTGAAGTCGAAGGTGCCGTCTTCAATCGCCTCGATCTGGTAATTGACGAGTTGCTCGATCCCGATTTTGTTCCTGTCTTCCCAGCGGAACAGCTGTTTTTTTCGCAGCTGCCTGCCGAACGTCAGGTAAATGAAGAATCCTAAGACAGGAATGAAGAACAGGACCAGCAGCCATGCCCAGGTTGATGTCGCATCGCGCCGCTCAAGGAAGATCAGGGCAATCGCGAGGAAGATGTTCAGGATAAAGATCGCGACCGTCGTGTACGTGATGAACTGTGCCATGAAAACCTCCAGTTGCGTATGATCTGTCTAAGGACAGTATACCGTTAGCCTGCCGAAAACACGAATAGAGGGGGGGTGATACTGATAATACCTACTTGACTTATAGGTTTAAAGGTTATATTCTGTTGCTTGTGTTTTTTCAAATCAAACCGTTCCTCTCCGGAGGAAATCATCATAATGGAGGAATGATCATGAATACCTGGCTGGTTGTCATCAATGTCGCCGCCTTGCTCGTTCTCGTCGGGGTCCTGTTTTATATGCAGCGCCGGCATGTCTCGTTCTCGAACCGTGTTTTTGCGGGTCTCGGTCTTGGGATTTTGTTCGGTCTGGCACTCAATCTTATCTACGGTACGGAATCCGGAGTGCTGGCCGATTCCGTTGACTGGTTCAACATCATCGGCTCGGGATATGTCCGCTTTCTGCAGATGATTGTCATGCCGCTTGTCTTTATCTCAATTCTTGCCGCATTCACTAAAGTGTCGACCGGTAAAAACTTCGGAAAAAACGCGGGGCTTATCCTCGGTATGCTGGTCGGAACGACTGCGCTTGCCGCAGCGATCGGCATCGGTTCTGCAGTTGCCTTTAATCTGGATGCGTCCGAGCTCGTCCAGGGCACGGCGGAAATGGAGCGCGGAGCTGCGCTTGAGGAGCGTTCGGCGGAAGTGGCCGACAAGACCCTTCCCCGGCAGATTACCGAGCTGATCCCGGCCAACCCGTTTCTTGACCTGACGGGTGCACGTCCGACTTCGACAATCGGAGTCGTCATTTTCGCCGCATTCCTAGGTGTCGCCTATCTCGGAATCGGAAGAAAAGAGCCTGAAAATGCGGCGATGGTGAAAAAGGGGATCGATGCAATCTATGCGCTTGTCATGCGTGTCGTGAAACTGATCCTTCGCCTGACACCGTACGGCATCCTGGCGATCATGGCGCGCACGGTTGCCACCTCTGATTTTGGTGCGATCGCCAACCTGGGTAAGTTCGTCATTGCTTCTTACGTGGCGCTGATCATCATGTTCCTGATTCATCTGGTGATCATCACACTCAACGGCCTGAACCCGATCACGTACCTGAAAAAAACATCGGAGACGCTTCTTTTCGCGTTCACTTCCCGTTCCAGCGCGGGTACGCTGCCGCTCAACATCAAAACACAGACGGACCGCCTGGGCCTTCCGGACGCGACCGCAAACTTTGCCGGATCGTTCGGGCTGTCAATCGGCCAAAACGGCTGCGCGGGCATTTATCCTGCTATGCTGGCGGTCATGATCGCGCCGTCCGTCGGCATTAATCCGCTTGATCCGGGCTTCATCGCGACACTGATTGTCGTAGTCGCGATCAGCTCGTTTGGTGTGGCAGGCGTAGGCGGAGGCGCGACCTTTGCCGCCATACTCGTCCTCTCGGCCATGAACCTGCCTGTCGCTCTGGCCGGTGTGCTCATCTCTGTTGAACCGCTCATCGACATGGGCCGCACTGCCCTTAACGTCAGCGGTTCAATGACGGCAGGCGTCACCGCTGCATCCGTGAACAAGGAAGTCGATCGGGACGTTTATAACGGTGATATCCGCACACAGCCAATTGATGCTTAAACCGAAGAAAATGCCGTCCCGTTTAAAGGGGCGGCATCTTTTTTATAGGCTGTTCAGCTTTTTATGTATCTGCTCCACCCGGTCTTTGTATGGAGTCCCGGGAAGGGAAGCGATACGCTCATGGACATCACGGATCAGGTCCAGCGCTTCACCCGTTTTACCTGTTGCCCAGAGGGATTCTGCTTTATAGGCTTCCCCCTCCATGAAAATCGACAGGTCGATCGGGTGATGGATGTACTCCCGCGGGACGAGTGCACGTTCAAACGCCTCGAGCGCTTCCTGGTGGTGGCCTAGTCCGGATAGTGCCTTTCCGACTTCAAGTGAAAGATAAGGCGAGTGGAGAGGGTCCGACAGGGCGGCAACCTTATCCTCCGGCCAATCCATGATTTGAAGGTGTGCTGAGGCATGGTCGTTACGGAAAGAGTTCAGTTCATGAACATCGAGAAACGCCAGAAAACCGCCGGCTTCCTTATCATCAGCAAACTCTGCGTATTGGCGAAGCTTTTTTCGGTAGTGTCCATATTCATCATCCATGCCTGCCATCAGCGCATGGACCGAAGCCAGGCGGTACCAGTCACTCATATGGTAGTAGAGATCATTTTCCCGGGAAAACGCAAGGGCGCTTTCCATGACCGACATCGCTTCTTCCGTTTGGCCGACTGCATATAGAAGGACGGCCTGGAGGTAATCAAAGTCAAGACGGGTCATCGGTTCGATGAACAGTCTCCTTTCTTCGATGGCTTTCCGTTCTTTGAGCATCACCCCGAGCGCACGATCATAGTCACGCTCCGTAAAGTGCACCTGGGCGCGGAACATTCCGATTGCGGCGCGTCTTGGGATGATGTTCAGCGAATCATAGATGGCGGCTGCCCGGTCGATCGGTTCTTCCCATCCGTCTTCCTCCAGGTAATGGAGGGACCGCCCGTACATTTCCAGCAGCCTGCCGGATTCGTATCCTTCTCCCATTTGGCCGATATGTGGTCTGACGAGATTTACGAGGCGTTGTCTGGCTTCCTTCGCCCCCTCATCAATCAGCCTGACCGAAGCATATTCCTCTGCCTGGTCCAACAGCCCCTTCAGTTCTTCACGGCTGCTTTCCTCAAGCAGGTCGGAGGGGGATACGTTCAGCTGGGCAGCAATATGTGTCAGGCTCTCCATCGAGGGCTTGGCCTTGTTGTTTTCAATCAGGGAAAGCATCCCCTTCGACATTTTGTCGCCGGCCAGTTCCTGCAGGGTCATCTTACGGTTTTTTCGCAGCCGGCGAATTCGTTCACCCAATGTATCCAAAAAGGGAACACCTCCAATCATCGTGCATAGTTTAATTGTATTAAACAAATGCTTGCTTGTGAAGAGGAGGCATGTTATATTTTGTTTAATAAGATTAAACAAGGAGGAGAACAGCATAGAACATTCCATGAGTCTGCGCCAGGCAACTTCACTTTTCTTAAGGGTTCTTGCAAGCAAATTCATTTTAACATCCGGACAGCAAAACACATATGTAAAACCCGTAATCAAACCGTCCTACTATGAGATGGATAAGTCAGGTGCGGAAGTGTTGAAACCACGACGTTGGATGTAAGTTTATTTTTTTGTTGTGTAAGTTTAATTAGATTTAACTTTTTCTTGTTTCAGGAAAAACGTGGTGCTATGATTTAGTTAATGATTATAGTGAGGAGCGAAAATTATGGAACAGGCAGTGAAACTCCGCCGCGCTACCTATCACATCTGGACGTTCATGGCGAGTAAGCTGATATCGGCATTTGGTGCCCAGGTCTATACGTTTGCCATCAGTTTTTACATCCTCCAGCTCACAGGATCTGCGACGAGCTTTGCGATGAACCTGATTTGCAGCATCCTTCCGCGTACGATCGCAGCACCGTTTGCCGGCTATGCCGCAGACCGCTGGCCGAAGAAAACAATCGTCCTGACGGCCCAGGGGGCAATTGTGCTGTCTGTCGGTGGATTGCTTGCGGTCAGCATGACATATGGACTTTCGCTTCCCGCAATCTATGCTACGACTGCCGTCATCTCGCTGGCGGCATCGTTTTCCGGAGTCGCGTTTTCCGCGGCGATCACCGGACTGGTCGATGAGGCGCGTATCCAGAAAGCGATGTCGCTGAACCAGATGTCGATTTCAATTGCCGCCATCGGAGCGCCTGCGGTGGGCGGGCTGCTGTACGGTACGGTTTCGATGAACCTGTTCCTCATCCTTTTCATGGCGGCGGAAGCCGTAGCGCTCCTTTTGGAGGCGACGATGAATTTCCGCCTGTTTAACCGCAAGGCGGATGCCGGGGAGGAGACCGGAGAAGGCCATGTGAATGAGAAGCTCCTGCAGAGCATGAAGGCCGGCCTGGACTACTTGAAGACACAGCCGATCATCATGTCCATCATCTGGATCTCGCTGTTCATCAACTTCCTGTTCGGAGCTTTTCAGGTCGGCTATTCTTACATCCTCATCGAAAAGATGAAAATGGCTTCAGAGCACTTCGGCCTGACGGAAGGGGCTTTTGCGGTCGGAATGCTCCTCATGTCGGTATACCTGAGTGTCAGGAAAGAAGTGAAGTATCCGCTTCTCGTCTCCAAGTGGGGCATTGTCACGATGGGGCTGATTATGGCGTCAGTCGCTCTTCCGCTGATGGTAAGCCTCCCGTATATGGCGCTTTTCATTTTCTATGCGACGGTCATGTTCGCTTTCGGGCTGGTCATGATTCTCGTCAACACACCGATCCAGGTCATGATGCAAAAGCGTGTGGATGACGACTACAAAGGTCGGGTTTTCGCCATCCTGGAAACGATGGCGATGGCCCTTATGCCACTCGGGACTGTACTGTACGGTTTTCTGTACGATCTGCTTCCGGCAGAGTGGATCCTCATGGTGTCAGCGGCCGTGCTGATCGTTGTTGTCTTGACCCTGGCGCGTCCGTCTGTGGTGCGGAAAGCGCATCCTGAACTTGTCCGGAAGCGCCCCGGAGGTCCGAAGAACCCGGCCCCTGCAACAAAATAGACACGAATCAGAGTGCCGGACGGGTGATGAAGCCCGTCCGGTTTCTTACTAGCAAGATTTTCCTCTATAATGAACCCAAAGAAGTGACTCGGATGGGGGATCATCAATGAAGATGGAAGGCCTTGGCTTACTGGAACGGGTATTATCGGATGGGCTCGGCGAGATGCTGTTTGTTGTAAGCGGGAAGCGCAACGGAGAGTTCAAGTTTGAGTGGATCAATCGACCCGCCCGTGAAAACTTTGGCTTCGGAGAAGAGGCTATCGGCAGCAATGTCCGTGACGTGCTTGGCGATCAAGTCGGTGGGCTTCTCACAGAGCGTTATAGGGAAGTTGCCGAGAGCGGAGGGCAGGCGGTCTATGAAGATCACTTTTATACTCCGGACGGAGCTGAATGGTTTACGGAAGTGACATTGACGCCGCTACCCGAAGAAAGGGATGTTCGTTATATCGCTGTGCTCGCCAAGGATATCACGGGCAGGAAACAAGGGGAGTTCATGCGGCGGGGGATGATCCGCCGCCTTGAGGAAAGCACTTCCCGCTTCCGGGCACTATTCGAGAATAATGGCGACGCCGTACTGGAACTTGATCCGGCAGGTGTGATCATTGAGGCAAATACGGCAGCTCTCCGACTTTTAGGGCTTTCAAGCGAAGCCCTTGACGGCAAATTATTTTCCGGTCTTATTCCGGAGCAGGATCGCTGCATGGCAGAAGCGGCTTTTAGTCTGGCGGCAGATGGCCGGCTTCAGGATGTGCGGGTCAATGTCATGACCGAAAATGGCGGGCTAGTGGGCTGCCTGCTGAAGTTCACACCGATTGACCGTGATGGAAAGCCGATCGGCTATTATGCAAACTTGAAGGATATGCGTGAACTCGACAAATTGGCTGATCTTTATCTGGAAAGCCAGAACCAGTTTAAGATTATTGCCGATAACGTGAGAGACGTCATCGTCACAATCGACGGCAGTTGGCGGCTGTTGTACGCCTCGCCGTCCGCAAAGCCCCAATACGGTTACGAAGTGGACGATGTCGTCGGAAAAGCTACGGAGGATCTGATCCATCCGGATGACTTCCCGGATTTGGTCAGGGGATATAAAGAAATTCTTGAAGGCCGTCATATCTTCCGCATTCGTCTCCGGGTTCTCCATAAGAACGGGGATTGGATTTGGTCCGAACTCAATGCGTCCCCCGTCCGCGGACCGGACGGTGAATTCCTGCATATGGTCATCGTCGTCCGGGACATCAGCAGGCAGAAAGCGGAGGAAGAGCGCCTCGAGCATTATGCTTATCATGACCAGCTGACCGGCCTGCCGAACCGGCGACTGTTCCTGAACCGGTTGGAGGATCGGGTGAACGAGTATCACCGGACGGGCCGTCCATTCGCCGTCGCCCTGATGGACCTTGACCGCTTCAAGAAGGTCAACGACACTTGGGGCCACAGCGTCGGGGATGATGTGATCCGTGCATTTAGCCACCGCATTGAAGATGCGGCAGACCATGTCCTGGCGGCCCGCTTCGGCGGTGACGAGTTTGTCATCCTCATTGCGGACTGCTCGACCCACGCGCAAGCCGAAATGCTTGCCGGCCGCATCATCGCTGCCCTCAAGGAGCCGATCGTCGCCGGCGGGCATGTGATTCCTGTCAGCACCAGCATCGGCATCGCCTTTGCCGCTCCGGGCCGCACCACCACCGATGTTCTGCTGAAGCTCGCAGACCGGTCCATGTACGAGGCCAAGCAGGAAGGCCCGAACCGGTACCGGATTGTGGAGTGAGAGCTGTCCGGCAACGAAAGACCAGGCCAGGTTGCCGAAAGGCCAGGCAGCGGCAACGAGTGTCCAAGTGGAACTAATGGGAGTCCAAGCAATTATAGCGAGAGTCCGATAGTCCGGCGCAACGCAGCCACAATCAGAAAAAGCCGCTCCGGAAAAATCCGGAGCGGCTTTCAAATATCAGGCGGCAGATTCCCGCAATGATTTCCCTGATTTCCTGTAAAGGACGATCAGCGCCACTGAGAGTACGGCAAGTGCGGCAGAAATCCAGTAGACGCCGTCCGGCATCTGAGTGAACAGCCAAGTGAAAAGGAGCGGTCCCGCGATGCGTCCCACGTTATCCATGGAGTAGCTCATGCCGGCGGCGGTACCGTATCGGCCGCCAGATTCCTTCGTGGTGAGTGACACAAGGACCGTGCGCGCAAGTGCATTCCCGGCCGTGAACACACAGAGGGAGAGCCCCGCCCAGAACAGGCTGCCTGTGAATACCAGAAGGACAAGCCCTGCAGCGGTAATGATCTGGGCAATCATGATGACCTTTGTTTCCATGCCGTCCTTGACCCGGCGGACGACGCCTCCCTGGATAGCCGCATCGACCAGACCGCTAAAGAGGAACAAGTAACCGATCTGTTTCGGTGTGATTTCGATCTTGTGAATCTGGAAAAGCTGGAACGTCGCTTCGATGCCGGCGAGGAGGAAGGTCACCATGAACGACATCAGGAACAGGTAGCGTACGCGGTAGCCCCAAAGCCGGCTTGCCCCTTCTGGAACAATCGCGCGCTTTTTCGCTTCGCCCTTTCGTTCCGGCTCCTTCAGGACAGCCATGGCGTAAACGAGCAGGATCAGGACAAGGATGCCCGAAGCGGTAAATGGAAGCGACAGGCGGATGTCACCAAGGATTCCGCCGATTGCCGGACCAAAGATAAAGCCGAGGCCGATCGACATGCCGAGGAGTCCCATGTACTTGTTGCGGTTCTCCTCATCTGTCAGGTCAGCGACAAAGCCGGTGACTGCAGTGTAAAGCGCACCAGAGAACAGTCCGCCGATCACTCTGGACAGGTACATCAGCGCAAGGGAATCGGTAAACGCCGCAAACAGGAAAAAGCTCAGGCTGAAGCCGGCGAGCCCGATTGCAATCAGCTTCTTGCGGCCGGTCCGGTCGGAATATGCCCCCCAAAGCGGAGCGGTAAAAAAAGATGCCAGCGCATAGACGGTCAGGAGACCGCCGACATGCATCTCATCAAAACCCTGCGCCACGACAACCTCGGGCAGCACCGGGATGATGATTCCGAATCCCAGATAGACGAAAAACTGGACGGACATGAGTAGGAGAATTGATTTTTTCATCAAGATGACCCGCTTTCAGGAAAAACATGTGATGCGTCCATTCTACTCCGCAGAGTGGGGGAGTGACAAATAAAGGCGGCATCGGCGCATAGATTGGCGAATGTGATAATTGGAATTTTGAAAGTGACGAATGGAGTGCTGAAAGTGATGAATCAGAGGGAGAGAGTGGGTTGCATGAACGACGTCCCTGCGTACCTCAAAAAAGCCACCCTCCAATCGGAGAGCGGCTTTGCATTTCATCCAGTCCCTAAACCGTTTGTTACTTTACGTCGTAGCCCTGTTCTTCGATTGCATCCTTGATCTGCTGGTCGTTTACAATGTCTTCATTATAGGCGACTTCCACGGTGCCCGCTTCAAGGTTGACCTTTACAGTATCCGCGCCGTTTAGTGCGCGGACCGCATTTTCAACAGAGTTGACACAGTGGTTGCAGCTCATGCCTTCCACCTGCAGTACAAGATTGGTTGCCATTATGGATCTCCTCCTTATTTTCTCATCAGTTTTTGGATGGTGACGGTCAGTTCATCAAGCACTTCGTCGTCGCCTTCAAGCAGCCGGTCGCGGACACACCCTTTCAGGTGTCCGTCAAGGAGGATCCGTGCGACGCTGTTGAGCGCAGACTGGGTCGCCGCGAGCTGGGTGATTACATCGTCGCAGTACACATCCCGCTCGATCATCCCGCGGATGCCGCGCACCTGGCCTTCGATCCGGTTAAGCCGGGTGGCGAGGTTTTTCTTTACCTCCGGCGTCTGGTGGCTTTTCCGGCAGGACTCGTCCTGAACTGGAATTTCCATTGGCTCGGTCGTCAATGGGCACCGCCTCCTTTGCTGTTTTTATTATACCAATAAGGGGTATGCGGACAAACAATTTGAACTCCGTTTATTCAGAATAAAATATTTACTTGATGGCAACAATTGTAACAGGATTGAAAGATTTGAGACAGTGGGCCGGTGGTATAGTAAGGATGTGTATATAGAACGTTCGGCATCATCCATTTTTAAAGCAACTTTCCCCCGGTTGCCGCGTCATATTGAAGGAAGGAAGAGGTGGAACGGATGGCCCAGAAACAGGACGTCAAGACGATTGCAGAGCGGATTACAGCATTAGGCATACCCGTGACGCTGACCAAGTCGCGCCTCGATTTGCTGAAAGCTCTTGCGCCGCCCTCTGGCTCCCAGGCACCCACGACCTAAGCTTCATAAAAGCTCCCGCCTCAGTGATGAGAGGCGGGAGCTTTTTGTACCTTATTCTTCCGGGTCAGCCGAGAACATATAAGTCCTGTGGTGGAACTTCATGCTGAAGACGAGTCCCAGGGCGAGCATGTTGCCCATGATGGAACTCCCGCCATAACTGATGAGCGGAAGCGGAATTCCTGTGATAGGCAGAAGCTGGATCGTCATGCCGACGTTTTGGAACACGTGGAACGTGATCATGGCAATGATGCCCGTACACACATAAGTAGAAAACGGGTCCTTCAGCTGGAGTGTCGTCCGGGTCAGGTGGTAGATCAGGACAAAGTACAGACTGATGACGAGGCTTGCACCGATGAATCCCCAGTCCTCGCCGATGATTGCGAAGATAAAATCCGTATGGGCTTCCGGGACGTACACTTCACGGCCCTGGAAGCCCTTTCCTCCGATCATGCCGGAACCGATCGCATTCAGTGATGTGATCAGGTGGCGGCCTTCATCGGACGGATAGGCGTACGGATCCAGCCAGGAGTAGATCCTGGCAAACTGGTACGCGCTGAATCCGAACGTCTTCACGAGAAAATCCTGCATGTAGACGGCCATCCAGATCAGGATCGCGCCGAATGCAGCGGTTCCCGCATACAGGGGGACGATGATTTTCCAGGTGATGCCGGAAACGAGGATGAGCGCTGCGGTAATCGCGATAAAGACGAGGGCGGTCCCGAGGTCCGGCTGTTTCATGATGAAGAACAGCGGAACGATCAGGAGGCCCATGATCTTGGCGAGCAGTAACAGGTCAGTCTGCGGTGTGCGGTTCAGGTTGTTTTCGTTGTGCATCGTGATGAGACGTGCAGCCCCGATGATATAGAAGGTCTTCATGAATTCCGCGGGCTGGATGCTGCCGAGTCCCGGCAGGTGGAACCAGCTTTTCGCGTTATTCCGCCGTGCGACAAGTTCCATCCCTTCGGGCAGGATAAAGAGCATGAACAGGAGGAAAACCCCGCCTCCGTAGATGATCCAGGCCGCCTTTTTGTACTGCTCGGGATCAAAATACATCATCACGGCGATGATGGCGGCCCCGACGACATACCATTGGATCTGGGATGGAACAAAATTAATATTATATTGGCCGGTCGTCTGCGCCGATGCGATGGCAACTGTGCTCACGATAAGAAAAAGCAGCAGGATAAAAGCCAGCGTCCAGTCGAAGCGGTCTGACGGCCGATTATTCAGTTTCATGATGATCACCCGGTCGTTTCAAAGATTCACAGAAAGGTTACGGCAATACGCTCCATTATACCGCAAGCGGATGCCGATTGCCTGTCTGACTTCCGTCACTAAAGGACGCAGCAAGCTGGAAAATGTTTCATCGTCCGATTGCAGGAGTTTTTTTCCTTGGCCTGCTGTAACGGGATGGCCCCATCATGCTACACTGATAGTATCCAAGACATGGAGGTTAACCATGAAAAATCGTATCTTTCTTCTATACGGGGGCAAATCCGCGGAGCATGAAGTATCGCTTTCGACAGCCCGCGCCGTCACCCATGCACTTGATTTTGGGCGTTATGACATCACGCCGGTATTCATCACGCCGGACGGTGAATGGCGTCCGGGTCCGCTCCTTGAAGCACCGGCCGAAAATGTCACCGACCTGATGATCGGGGAAAACGGCACAAACGCGCCGGACCGTCTGACGGATGGCATTGCCGCTCTTGCAGGGCAGACGCCCGATGCACCGCCTGTCGTCATCCCGCTCCTTCACGGACCGAACGGTGAAGACGGCACCGTGCAGGGCCTCCTGGAAGTCCTTGATCTTCCGTATGTCGGTAACGGGGTGCTTGCCTCTTCGGCCGGCATGGATAAAGTCGTCATGAAGCAGCTGTTCGCCCAGGCCGGGCTGAACCAGGTGCCGTATGTCCACTTTATCCGCAGCGAATGGAACAAAAACCGGGACGGTATACTCAGGGAGTCAGAAGAAATGCTTGGCTGGCCGGTATTCGTCAAGCCGGCAAACCTTGGCTCAAGTGTCGGCATCTCGAAAGCATCTGACCGTGAAAGCCTCATCGGAGCAATTGAGGAAGCGCTGCGCTATGACCGCAAAGTCATCATCGAGCAGGGTGTCGACGCACGCGAGATCGAAATGGGCCTGCTCGGCAACGATGAACCGAAATGCTCGGTTGTGGGTGAAATCAGCTCCGCCTCCGATTTTTATGATTATGATTCAAAATACATGGACGGCAACACCGTGCTGACCATCCCGGCAGATGTTCCGGAAGAGGCGGCTGAAGAGATGGAGCGGGCAGCAAAGGCCGCGTTTAAAGTACTTGACTGTTCAGGGCTCGTGCGCGCGGACTTTTTCCTTACGAAAGAGGGCGGCGTCCTCATCAATGAAGTCAACACGATGCCAGGTTTTACACCGACCAGCATGTTTCCCCTCCTCTGGCAGAATTCCGGCATGACCTATCCGGAACTGCTTGAGGAACTGATCCGTCTGGCGCTTGAACGCTATCAGGAAAAACAGTTGCTGAATATGAACAGAGATTGAGGGTATCCTTTTATGAAACGAACATTGAATGAGATTGCGCACTGGCTCGGACTGCCGGCCGTTGAAAACGGCGATGCGACCGTGACGGGCGTTTCGATCGATACCCGTACTTTGAACAAAGGCGACCTGTTCATCCCTTTTAAAGGAGAACAGGCAGACGGCCACCGGTTTGTCCGGCAGGCATTCGAAAAGGGGGCTGCGGCCACTCTCTGGCAAAACGGCGTGGACGGAGCACCGGAAGACCTTCCGGTGCTGTTCGTCGAAAATCCCGAACAGGCGCTTCAGCAGATGGCGCGCCGCTACCGCGATGAACTGGAAGCCGTCTTTATCGGCATCACCGGCTCTAATGGCAAGACATCCACGAAGGACCTGGTCGCCGGCACGCTGTCGCCGTATTTCCGTGTCCGCAAGACAGAAGGGAACTACAACAATCAGCTTGGCCTCCCTCTGACAATCCTGTCTCTTCCCGAGGATACCGAATACGCGGTGCTTGAGATGGGCATGAGCGGCTTTGGCGAGATTTCGTTCCTTTCTGAGCTTGCACGGCCTAAGTATGCGGTCATCACAAACATCGGCGAGGCGCATATGCAGGACCTCGGTTCTCGTGAAGGCATCGCTGAGGCGAAGTCGGAAATCACTGACGGCCTTCTGACAGGCGGGAGATTGTTCTACGACGGCGACGAGCCGCTGCTCGTTCCACATGCCGAAAAGCTCCCGGAAAACACGGCCGTGCCGTTCGGGAAAGGGGAAGCGTGTGGCCTCCGTCTATTGTCGGTCGAACCGTCGGAAGCGGGCAGCATCTTCCGTACAGAGGGGATCATTGAGGGAGAGTTTATGATTTCCGTCCTTGGCGCCCACCAGGCGAAAAACGCTCTCGCAGCCATTCTGATAGGGAAGGAAGCGGGCCTTTCAGAAGACCAGATCAGAGAGGCGCTGAAGCAGGTCGAGCTGACCGGCATGCGCATGCAGACAGTGGAAGGGCCGCATGGATCGCTTTTCATCAACGATGCCTATAATGCGGCGCCTACTTCCGTGCGTGCTGCACTTGGATTTGTGCGGGACTCGAAGCTCCGTGACGAAAAGTGGGCAGTCCTTGGCGATATGCTCGAGCTCGGTGTTTTGGAAGTGCCGGCGCATGAAGGGCTTGAGGGAGAGCTGGATCCTGCAGACTTTGACGGGGTATGTCTTTTCGGGCCGAGGATGGAGCACCTGTACCGGAAGCTGGAAGGGAAGTTCCCGGCGGACCGGCTTGTCTGGAGCGGAGAAGACCTGTATCCGATCACTGCCAAATTGCATGAGCGGCTGGAACATGCTCCGCTGATTTTGCTGAAAGGCTCGCGAGGGATGGCATTGGAGCGTATCATCGGTGAGCTTGCGGACAATCTATAAATGAACCCGCGGGCACTTGCCCGCGCCGGTTTCATTGCAAGAAGAGCCGTGCCGTGTTATACTGCTAACTATTGGATACATTTGAACGGGAACTCTTCGCATATTGAGGAAGAGTTGTTTTTTTTGAAACGGTTCGGTTGAAGGGCGTGTTCCTCTCCGGTCGGACCGCCCGGCAGCAACCGGAACTTTTCGAGCGCACTGCCCGCCAGGACGGAACGGCGGACAACACTGAAAAACTCCGAAACGGCACGGCATGCCGGACTTCATTTGAAAATGGATCCAATGATCACATGAAGGATAAGGAGATTGACACATTTGACAAAGTTTTCTGAACTGAACATCAGCGACACTACACAGCTTTCACTCGAACGCATGGGGTTTGAAGAGGCGACAGCAATCCAGGAAGAAACGATTCCGCTCGCTCTCGGCGGCAAGGACGTTATCGGCCAGGCACAGACAGGTACGGGCAAGACGACCGCATTCGGCGTTCCGATCATCGAGAAGATCGATACACAGAACCCGGACATCCAGGCTCTGATCATCGCACCGACGCGTGAACTTGCGATTCAGGTCTCTGAAGAGATCTACCGAATCGGCTACGGCAAGCGCGCACGCATCCTCTCCGTCTACGGCGGACAGGAAATCGGCCGCCAGATCCGCGCGCTGCGCAACCGTCCGCAGATCGTCGTCGGTACGCCAGGCCGGATCCTCGACCACATCAAGCGCGGAACGATGAAGCTTCACGGCGTCGAAACGCTCGTCCTTGACGAAGCTGATGAAATGCTGAACATGGGCTTTATCGAGGACATCAATGCGATCCTCGAGAACGTCCCGTCCGAGCGCCAGACGCTTCTCTTCTCCGCAACGATGCCTGGCCCGATCCGCAAAATCGCGGACAGCTACATGCACTCGCCTGCAGAAGTTCGCGTCAAGGCGAAGGAGATGACGGTCGAGAACATCGAGCAGTTCTTCGTGAAAGCGCAGGAACGCGAAAAGTTCGATGCCCTCACACGCCTGCTGAACGTTCACACGCCTGAACTCGCAATCATCTTCGGCCGCACAAAGCGCCGCGTCGATGAAGTGGCACAAGCACTCAACCTCCGCGGATACCTCGCAGAAGGCATCCACGGCGACCTGACACAGGCAAAGCGCCTGTCGGTCCTACGCCAGTTCAAAGAAGGCAAGATCGATATCCTCGTTGCGACTGACGTTGCTGCACGTGGCCTTGATATCTCGGGCGTCACACACGTCTACAACTTCGACATTCCACAGGACCCTGAAAGCTATGTCCACCGCATCGGCCGTACCGGCCGTGCAGGCAAGAGCGGGGTTGCAGTCACATTCGTCACACCGCGTGAGATGGGTTACCTCCGCACGGTTGAGGAAACAACGAAAAAGCGCATGACGCCACTTCGTCCGCCATCCGAGGACGAAGCGCTGGCCGGCCAGCAAAAGCTTGCCGTCAGCCAGCTGAAGGAACTCGTCGAGAAAAACGAGCTCAACGACTATCGCATCCTCGCAGAAGAAATGCTGCAGGATAACGATGCCATTGACCTCATCGCAGCAGCGATCAAATCGCTTACTCGCGAGCCGGACGGCACACCAGTCAAAATCACCGAAGAAAAACCGCTTCCGTTCCGTGGTGGAAACCGCGGCGGCGGTTACAAGGGCCGCAGTGGCTCCGGCAGAAGCGGCGGCTACAACCGCGACAGCAGCCGTCGCCGTGACGGACGCCGCCCAGGCGGACGCCCGCGCAACCGATAAGAACATTAAAGAACCCGGAAAGCCGTTCAGGCTTTCCGGGTTTTTTTGCGTTCTGGCGAAAGTGATGAATGCGCCTGCGAAAGGGTTCTGAAACTGGCAAAGTGCCGCCTTGCAAAGTCTCAACCCTTTATGATTAAATTTATGAAACGTTTCCCAAGCCTTTCCGTATACAATAGAAAGATGTCATAGAAGGGGTGAACCGGATGAGAAGAGAACCGGCGAACCGCATATCCGAGAAGGGGCTCACCGTCTGGAGGATCCATGGGATCTTCTATACGCTGATTGTCCTTGTCCCGGCGATTGCGGCTAGTGTACTGGCATACATATTTGAAGGCCCGATCTGGATTTATATCGTGTCGGGGGCGGTTTCCGTGATTGCGGCGTATCTGCTGATTTTCCTGTTTCCGAAGATCCGATGGCAGCGTTGGAGGTACGAAGTGAGGGAAACGGAAATCGAGCTGCAGCATGGGCTGTTCATCGTAAAGAGGACGCTCGTGCCGATGGTCCGGGTACAGCATGTCGACACGAGCCAGGGCCCGATCCTCAGGAAATATGCCCTCTCCGGCATTACCGTATCGACGGCCGCGACCAATCACGAAATCCCGGCGCTCCAGATGGAAGAGGCCGACGAGCTGAGGAGCCGGATCTCCGTGCTCGCGAGGGTGGCGGAAGATGATGTCTGAGAAGAACAGGCTGCACTGGGTCACTGCTGTCATCGAGCTTCTGAAGACGCTGAAGGAAGCGATCATTCCGCTCCTCGTCATCGTTGTGGCGAACGGCATTGGACGGGAACGGTCGGGGAATTTCTGGCTGGATAATCTGACCATCCTGATTTTTGGTGCATTTGTCGTGTTTACTGCGGTTGCCGGCTTCGTCAAATGGAAACGGTTCGTCTACTGGTTCGAAGACGGGGAACTCCGGATCGAGCACGGGCTGTTTGTAAAGAAAAAGCGCTATATCCCGTTTGAACGGATCCAGAGTGTCGATTACACGGAAGGGATCTTCCACCGGCCGTTCGGGCTCGTCAAGGTGAAGATCGAGACTGCGGGCAACTCGTCCGTCCTGGAAGGGGCGGAGGCGGACCTGACGGCGGTGACCCGTGCGGAGGCGGATCGTGTGAGCTCGGTCATCTCCGAGGCGAAACGCCGCCGCCGTGCAGGCGTGCAGGAAGTGCAGGAGGATGGGACAGAAGCGGTCGCCGTCCTTCCGGCAGAAGAACCGGAGGAAGAAGCGAAAGTCCTTTTCCGGATGGGACGCAAGGAAATTTTCCTTCTGGCGACGTTCTCGGGAAGGATCGGCATCATCTTCTCCGGGATCGCGATTTTCCTGTCGCAGTTCGCCGACATCCTGCCGTTTGACGTGATCTATGACGAAGTGGTCGCGTTTATCCGGTTTGGCGTGTTCATGGTCGCCGTGGCGGTCCTTGCGGTGATGCTCGTCGGCTGGGTCCTGTCTGTCGCCTGGACGTACCTCGGATTTTACGGATTCACTGTCTCGTTTGACGGGGATGACCTGTTCATCTCAAGAGGGCTCCTGGAGAAAAAACGGGTCACCGTACCGCTGAAGCGCATCCAGGCGGTGCGGGTGAGCGAGAACCCGTTCCAGAAACTTCTCGGCTATGTATCGGTCAAGGTGCATAGCGCCGGAGGGAGCGCGAAAGAGGGAGGCGCGGCAATCGGGCTGTTCCCGCTCGTGAAGAAGCGGGAAGTCAACGGGCTTCTTTCGGAGCTTTTCCCCGATATTGAAACATCTGGAGAACTAAAGAGGATTCCTGTGAAATCCCGTCCGTTCTATTACCGGCTCGACTTTATTTGGGTAATTCCGCTGACGGCCGCTTCAGGGTACTTCCTGTTCCCGTATGGCCTGCTTGCGCTGCTCATCATCCCGCTGATTATCCTGCTCGGACTCTGGCAGCACCGCTCTGCGGGCTGGGCTGTAAGGGATCGCCAGCTGACCGTCCGGTGGCGTGATTTTACGCTGCACACGGTCTATGTGTTCAGGAAGCGGGTCCAATCGATGCAGGAGCATCAGACCATCTTCCAGAGGCGGAGGAATGTCGCGACTGTCACGGCAGCATTCAAGTCTGGCGTCATGCCCAGCAAAGCACCCATCCGCCATATCGATGAGGCGGATGCGGACCTGCTGATGGATTGGTACGACCCGAGAAATCGGGCGCAGACACCGGCTTCCGTTGAAGGAACTCCTGCCGCCGAAGGCGAATAAGTTCATACAGACGGGCCTCCCCGAGCCGGGAGGCCCTTTTCTGACAGGAGGGGTCGGGTTGGAAGAGCTTATATTTCGCCATATGCAGACGGTCCGTGAGATGACGCTGAAATGCCTGGACGAAACACCCGAGGAAATTGCGGGCATTATTCCAGACGGGTTCAGCAACAATATCCACTGGAATTTTGGGCATATCCTGTTTATCCAGGAGCGGCTCGCCCTGGAAGTGGCAGGCGAAGAGATGGAGCTGGCTGCGAAATACCCGGAGTACTTTGCTGCGGGCACGAAGCCGTCTGATTGGAAGAGTGAGCCCCCGTCTCTGATCGAGATCAGGGAGGAACTGGACACCCAGACGGAGCGTCTTCAAAAGCTGCGGGCAGGCCGCCTGGACGAGCCGCTTCCGGAACCGTTCACGAACCGCATGGGCCTCACATTCCGCATGACCGGCGAAACACTGCTGTTCTCGTTTTACCATGAAGCCCTTCATCTGGAGACAATCAGGCAGATGAGGAAACTGATCCGTGCCGCTGAGTGACAGAAAAATCCCGGACCGCAAAGCGGCACGGGATTTTTCCTGTTCAGACGGTTTCCGGTTTCCGGCTGAACTGCTTTCCTGGATGACGGGCGGGGAGGCGGTTGCCATTGCCGAACAGGTTGTCGCGCAAGGAGGTGCCCCCGTAATCTTTAGGTACACGGCCGCGTGCCTGGAGGATCGGGATGACCCATTCGCCGAATTCCTTGAAGGTCCTATGCGCAAGGGCATAGGCGATGTTGAATCCGTCGACGCCGGTCTCGTCGGCCCACGCCTCGAGCACGTCCGCAACCTGCTCCGGCGTGCCGACGATTGCGGTGCCCATGCCGCCGACGCCAATCGATTTGATGATCTCACGGATTGTCCAGTTGCGTTCCGGATCGATTTTCGTGAATGTCTCGAGCGTGGAGCGGATCGCGTCATTTTCGACGTATTCGACGCCGGCATCAAGGTCGGCGCCTGACAGGTCGACGCCCGTCCAGCCGCCGAACAGGGCAAGTGCGCCTTCATCGGAGATGTAGGACTGGTACTCATCGTACTTCTCACGGGCTTCTTGCTCGGTCCGCCCGATGACCGGTGTGACCAGTGTCAGGATCTTGATCTCTTCCGGATCACGTCCGGCTTCAGCTGCCGCTTCCCGGAGCCTCGTGACGGTCTGTTTGGCCGCGTTTTTCGTTGGTGCTCCGATAAAGGCGAGTTCAGTGTGCCTTCCTGCGAATGAACGGCCCTTTGGCGACGCGCCAGCCTGGAACAGCACCGGTGTACGCTGAGGGGACGGTTCCGACAGATGGGCGCCCGGCACCTTGAAGTATTTGCCGTGATGGCCGATATCGTGGACTTTGGAAGGATCCGAATACACACGGTTTTCCTTGTCGACTTTCACGGCATCATCTTCCCAGCTGCTTTCCCACAGTTTGTAGCACACTTCCAAGTATTCTTCCGCGATGTCGTAGCGCTCGTCGTGGGAAACCTGTTCGTCCAGACCCATGTTGAGGGCGGCGCTCTTCAGGTAGGATGTGACGATGTTCCAGCCGACACGTCCCTTTGTCAGGTGATCGAGTGTCGAGATTCGGCGGGCGAACGTGTACGGATGCTCGTGGCTGACGGAGGCAGTGACACCAAAGCCGAGATGATTCGTGACAGCCGCCATGAGGGGGACGACGAGGCTCGGGTCGTTGACCGGCGACTGTGCACCTTGTCGCACCGCTGCTTCGCGGGAACCGCCATAGACATCGTACGTACCAAGTACATCTGCAAGGAACACAGCATCATAGCGGGTCTCCTCGAGGATGCGTGCAAGCTCGATCCAGTAGTCGCAGTCCTTGTACCGGTGGGACTGGTCATCGGGATGCGCCCAGAGGCCGGGAGACTGGTGACCCGCTGTGTTCATCTCGAACGCATTCAGGTAAATACGTTTTTTGGTCATGGTCATCATCCTTTCATTCTGGCTCAGGCATGGGTTCGGCTGTGCTGCCTTCGGATCAGTTCCGCAAAATAGGCCGTCTGTTTCTCAAGGCGGCTGAGGCAGTCTCCGTCAAGCACAGGGATGTCGAGATTCTTGTCGATCACATCATCCGTCAGGTAAATCCCTTTTAGGGCATGCCCCTTCAGCGTGGAAAGGAGCGGCTTGAGGGCATAGTCGAGTGCCAGCAGATGCCCGGGGCTGCCGCCGGTCATGAGCGGAAGGACGGGGGTGGATTCCAGCACATCTTGAGGCAGAAGGTCGATAAACGCCTTAAGGACTCCTGAATAAGCGGCTTTGTAGACAGGGGAGCCGACGACGACCCCCTGCGCTTCCCGGATGCTCGCTGCGGCGCCCGTGACGGACGGGTGGCTGAAGTCTGCTGTAAAGAGGGCTTCGGCGGGAATGTCCCGCACGCTCAGGTGGGTGACGATGAACCCCTTGTCTTCAAGCAGCCCTCCGATGTAGCCGAGTACTCGGTCCGAGCGGGAAGCGGCACTCGGACTGCCGGAGATGATGACAATTTCGGTCATGGATATTCATCCTTTCTTTAATGAGGTCATTTGGCGGATGGGGTTGGATTGACGGATTCCGCTGAAAGGTTCCGGAAAGGATGAAGAATAGGAAAAGGCCCTTTTCCCATTCAAGAATGAGAGAAGAGCCTGGGCAGAATACAATTACGCCTGCCTGACTGTTTTCTCATCTTCAGGACAGATCTGTCCTTCCGGAGTTAGCACCATACAAACCGGAGTTTGCTGGTTGCTGAGGCTTCGCAGGGCCAAGTCCCTCCACCTCTCTTGATAAGAAAAAAATTATGAATTTTTCAGCTTGATGAACAGTATAGCAAAGCTTTCGGCATTGTCAACGATAAATTTCAGACTTTTCTGTAGAGCTGTCACTTGCCGGAATAAGATGCGGACCCAGCAGCCGGAAGGAGCGGGCGCGTTCAGCTACTTTCGGCAGCGCTGTGTGCAGGATGAATTCATCTATCCGGTAAGCCTCATGGAGCTGCGCCAGTTGCTGATGCACATAGTCGGGTGTCCCTGCGATGATGTCTGCCTTCAGCTCTTCGACTTCATAGGGAACACCTGCCTGTCTGCCGAACGAATGAGCCGCTTCGGTGGATGTCAGCGTGAATGAACGGCCGTTCTGCAGATGCACTTTGATGATTTTGTAATCACCTGCCAGATTTTCAGCTTCTGCCTGCGTCGGCGCTGCCAGCACATGGGCGGCAGCGATGAATGTTCCGCCGGGATGAAGTTCCCGGTACGCGGCGGTTGATTTTTCCAGCACGGTGCGATTGTTGTTGATGAACAAAGCGAATACAAATCCGATTCCCAGTCTTGCCGCGAGCCGGGCGCTATCCGGGCTTGCACCAAGAAGATGGACATCAGGCCGTTTGGACGGGAGAGGGGTGGCCTGGATGCCGGCCAGCGGATGAGCTTCCGGTACTTCATCCCGGATCAGTTGCATCAGATGGGCCAGCCTTTCGGCAAAGTCTGTCCCGTCGTTGACCGTCCCGAATTGCAGGGCCTTCGTGGAGAGGGGAAGGCCGCCGGGTGCCTTTCCTATACCGAGGTCGACCCTTCCAGGAGCAAGCGCGGACATCAGATGGAAGTTTTCAGCGACTTTAAAAGGACTGTAGTGCTGGAGCATGACGCCTCCGGACCCGATGCGGATGGACTCTGTTTTGGCCAGCAGATGGGAGACCAGCACCTCAGGTGATGAACCGGCTACGTCCTGGGAGTGATGATGCTCGGACACCCAGAACCGGCTATACCCCCATTTTTCCGCCTGTTGGGCCAGTTGCACTGTCTGCTGCAGGGCGTGCTCTGCGGACGCCCCCGGAAAAACCGGGCTTTGATCTAATATGCCAAGTTGATAGCTCATGAAGAACCCCTCCAATATGGTGATTTCAAATGCCTGAATGTTTGGTGGCAGGCAGGTGTCAGTGCACACTGAATTCTAATACCCTTATAACTCTACCTGATTAGTAGGTTTTAGGGTAGGTTGAATTTTTCGCAGGCGGGGCGGTACCACATCAGAACCACATCAAAAAAGCCCCGCGGGAGCAGGGCTTGGGGTACTTTAGCGGCGCTTCTTGCGCCAGCTTGTGATATTCTTCGGGTGGAAGTAGCTGAAGCCGACGAGGAAGCCGACTGCCAGGCCGGTCAGGTGGGCGGTGATGTTGATGTTCGGTGTCAGGAACGTCATGATCACGCTGATGACGATGATCGGCAGGATGATCTGGCGGATTTGCGGGAATGCGCCCTTCGTATGGTAAACAAATGCGCCGAACGCGCCGAAGATCCCGTAGATGGCACCACTTGCCCCAACATAGGCGTAAGAGCCGTCATGCAGGAAGTAGGATGCGACATTGCCGAACAGGCCGGCCAGGAAAAACAGGTTCAGGAACCGGGTCTTGCCTGCAATCCGTTCAAGCTCCGGGCCGAACAGGAACAGGGCGAACATATTGAACAGGACATGCATGAGTCCGGCATGCAGGAACATCGGTGTGATAAAGCGCCACCAGTCGCCGTCAGCGATCAGCCGGTTGATGCCCATCCCATGAAACATGACCAGGTCGCCGATGCCGGGCAGGATGGTCAGGATGTAGATGATCACGTTGATCGCGATCAGCGCCGAGACGACCGGATAAAGCCGGATGTACTCGGAGAAGCTTTCTCTTCTGATAAACATGGTTTCACCTCAATTTACATAAGAACAGTATACCGCGTTTGGCGCGGTCCAGAAAGCGGGGAGAACGGATGATCACGGGAATTGGGCTTGATATAGTGGAAATGGACAGGATCAGGCAGGCGGACGGCCGCAGCGACCGCTTCCGGGAGAGGATCCTGAGCAAGGAAGAATTGGAGCGATATGATCAGCTCGGCGGCACCCGCCGGACCGAATATCTTGCCGGGCGGTTTGCCGCCAAGGAAGCATTTGCAAAAGCGCTCGGCACCGGAATTGGCGTGTCGTGCGCGTTTTCCGACATCAGTGTGCTTTCCGGCGAAGGCGGCAGGCCGATGCTGTATTTCAGGGGCAAGCCGGCGGCGGGTTTTGTCTCGATCACGCATTCGCGGGAATATGCCGCCGCCCAAGTGATCCTGACCGGATTCCCGGCAGCCCTGTCCGAATAAACCCGGCCCTTCTCTCATAGGATGTTCCACAGGAGCGAAATGAGAAAGGGTGAAGGAATTGCGGAGCCGGATATTCGCAGGAATGCTCATCGTGCTCGTCATGCTGCTGGCGGCATGCGGGTCACAGTCGAAGGAAGACGTCATGAAAAAGCTGAGCGGCAAATGGACGGATGCAAAAGGTTATGAACTCACCGCCGTCATGGAGATCAAGACCGGCGATGAGCCAAGGCTGTATGACGTGGAAGTGTGGCACACAAAGCCGGACTACTACCGGGTCAATGTGGCCCAGCAGGGCTCCAAGGAGTCCCAGATGATCCTCCGAAACAAGGATGGGGTATTTGTCGTTACGCCTTCGATCGGCAAGACGTACAAGTTCCAGAGTGACTGGCCGGAGAAAAACAGCCAGGCTTATCTGATCGGTGCGCTTGCGGAAGACATCCGGGCGGACAAGGATGCGGTGATGAAGGAAGAAGACAAGGAATACGTCTTCGAGACGGTCACACGGAACAACCATAGGAAAATGCTGCCTTATCAGCGTATCCACATCGACAAGAAATCGCTCCTCCCTGTAAAGGTGTCAGTGCTGAATGAAAACAAAGAAGAGCAGATGAAGATCACGTTCGAAAAAATCTCTCTTGGCACAGAGCGCAGTGCCGGCGATTATGCGGTGGAAAAGCATTCGAAGGCACCTGAAGGCGCCGAAGGATCCGCGGATGACACCGATGCGACAGAAGAAGAGGCAGAAGGCGAAGACCAGGAAGGCACCACGGAAGAATCAGACAGTGCAACCGATGAAGAAGGCAACGAAGAAGGCAAGACAGAAGAAGGAGATGAAGAAGCGGGTGCCGAATTGGATGGTGAGGAATTCCGCACATCCTATCCGCTCCTGAAATGGGAAGGCGTCGACCTGCTGGAAGAAGAAGTTGTCGGTAAAGGTGAAGAAAAGCGCGTCTACCTGACATACGGCGGCGAGAAGGAATTCGTCATCGTTCAGCAGCAGGCGAAGTCTCCTAAAGAAGCGCTCGTTCCGGTATTCGCGGAAGGGGATCCGGCACACCTCGGCTTCACGATCGGCGCAATCACCGATAATTCGGTCAGCTGGGAAAAGGGCGGCGTGTCCTACTTCCTCGCCTCGAATGCCTTGAGCCGCGAGGAGATGGTGGAAGTAGCGACATCGATGATCGAAGCAGAACAGAAGTGACCTGCAAGTATTGACGGCTTTCTCCCTCCGGGCGGATAATGAAAATGATAAAGAGATATATCCGTCAATTCGGAAGGGAGAACGGGGAAATGGAACAAATGGAATGGGGCCGGCCGACAGTGGCGGCCATCGATCTGGAGGCGATCCGGGAAAACGTGCGAAACACAGCACGTCTGACCGGCCCGGACACCGGCGTGATCGCAGTGGTCAAGGCGGACGGCTACGGGCACGGCGCAGCCAGAGTCGCGGAGGCGGCGCTGGAAGCGGGCGCAATGATGCTCGCGGTCGCCACTCCGGATGAAGCGGTGGAACTCAGGGAGGCAGGCCTGGAAGCGGACATTCTGCTTTTGGGCGCCTCCCCTGTTCCGTTCGCGCGCATTGCGGCTGAACAGGATATTATCATCACAGCTGATTCTCCGGCCTGGATGGAGGCAGTTGCTGCCGCCGCGCCTGATTTCGTCCGCCCGCTCCGGGTTCACCTAAAGGTCGATACAGGGATGGGCCGGCTTGGCGTCAGGAGCGGGGAAGACCTGCTCCGGATGTACAGGGTTGCCAGGGCGGCAAAAATCTCTGTCGACGGCATCTTCACTCATTTCGCGACGGCCGATGAGCCCGACAATGAGGTATGGAGGATGCAAGCCTCCGGATTCCGGGAAGCGGTGGAGCTCTTGCCGGAGCGGCCGCGTCTCGTGCACGCATCAAACAGCGCGGCTACATTCATGCACCCCGAGTGCAGGTTCGATGCCGTGCGGCTGGGGATTTCCATGTACGGGATCGCCCCTTCCGGCTTTGTCAGAGAGCGTCTGCCATTTCCGCTCCGGCCCGCGATCACGCTTTCAACCGAGCTTGTCCATGTGAAGCGGCTTGGCCGGGGAGATACCGTCAGCTACGGGGCAACCTACAGGGCGCAAGGTGATGAATGGGTCGGGACACTCCCGATCGGCTACGCCGACGGCCTTCTTCGGGGACTGGGTGCCCAGGATGTGCTGATCGGCGGCCGGCGCTGCCCGATTGTCGGCCGTATCTGCATGGACCAGTGCATGGTCAGGCTGCCTCACGAGATGGCGCCGGGAGAGCCTGTTGTCCTTCTTGGGAAACAGGGCAATGAACAGGTCAGCCCCGACGAGTGGGCAGAACGGCTTGGGACGATCCCATATGAGGTTGTCGTCACGTTATCAAAGCGGATTCCCAGAGTTTATTTGCAGGGTCGCGGGGAATACTAAACCCAACACGGCCCGACAACATCCGACAAATGCAGCCGGTTGCGGCGGGGATTTTGTCGCATTCTTTCCGAACGTGTCTTTTCAACAAGTCTATCCGGTGGTATGATGGGATAGATATTTGTTGAATGGCTGCGTCGGAGGTGTTTGCTGTGGCAGAGAAAGAGACTAGAGAAGTCGTGGTGAAGATCCCCAAGCGGATGCTTCAGTGTGACGGGGACTCCGTCGCCTACGACCGGGCGGAACAGGACGGGTACGTCTACCTGACGACCACCCGGAAGACACGGAAGGAACAACCAAATCTTATACGGGAAGCCATCGTCCAAGGCTACGTGGAGATGTCGCAGATCAATCTTTCGATCGCTTCCGAATGTTTGTACGCGGAATACGAAGCGGAGCACGCGTGGCGCAACTCGTAATCGGAGGATGAGATTTTGGCCATAAAACGCGGGGACATTTTCTTTGCAGATCTGTCGCCGGTGAAAGGTTCTGAACAGGGCGGGAAACGACCCGTCCTGGTTATTCAGAACGATATCGGCAATCGGTTCAGCCCCACAGTGATCGTTGCAGCCATCACGGCCCAGATACAGAAAGCCAAACTGCCCACCCATGTGGAAATCGATGCGGTACGGTACGGATTGGACAAAAACTCCGTCGTCTTGCTAGAGCAAGTCCGGACGATTGACAAATCCCGCCTATCCGACAAGATTACACATCTGGATGAAGAAATGATGCGGCAGGTGGAAGAGGCGCTTGAAATCAGCCTCGGATTGGTGAAATTTTAAGCATACATACTCAAGAATGCCGCCCGGCAAATGCCGGGCGGCTTTTCTTGCATCAGCATTCCCGGCAGCGAAGATCCTTTCCGGGCTTTTTGTATCCCTTCAATTGGAATGCAATGAGTCGACGCTTGTGTGGGATAATAACGTGTGGATACACAGCGCCGGGAGGTTCGGCAATGGACGGCACCGGTGAGCCTGTGCGTTCTGACCATCCCGTATAGAATTATATGGTTCTCCATATCTCGCAAAAAGAGTGTGTTCTGGCCGGGTTTTCGTTACAATGTAAGGAACAGTCGGTATAAGGAGGCTATCAAAGCCATGTATAGAAAAGTTCCTCAGTTTGTCGAGACTCACCTGGAAGAGATCATCGACAATTGGAAACAGCGCATGAAAGATGAGCATGGTGAAAAATTCTTCCACATCATGCCGGAAGAGGTCATCGAGCGGACCAGCCGTGATTTTGCGGACCTCGTCGTATCGAGCCTTACCGAAGAGACAGGCCTGTACGAGGAAAAGCTCCACAACTTCTCCGAACGCATTGTACGCCTCGGCTGGTCGATCACGCTTGTCATGAAGGCGATTGAGAATTTCTCGGACACGCTCTATGACCTGCTGCGAAAAGCGGAAATTCTCGACGACAGCAATGTAGCCGAATACTTTGATATCCTGAACAACTGGATCAAGCCGCTCCGGCAGGAAGTTGTTGAAATGTACGCCCACACTTGGGAGCGCACGGTCAACCTTCAGAAAATTGCCCTACAGGAGCTGTCGGCTTCCCTGATTCCGGTATTCGATAAAATTTCCGTCATGCCGCTTGTCGGCACGATTGATACGGAACGCGCAAAGCTGATCATGGAGAACCTCCTGGAGGGCGTTGTCCGCCACCGCGCCGAAGTTGTCCTGCTCGACATCACGGGCGTTCCCGTCGTCGACACGATGGTGGCGCACCACATCATCCAGGCTGCGGATGCGGTCCGCCTCGTCGGCGCGCGATGCATGCTTGTCGGGATCAGACCGGAAATTGCACAGACAATCGTGGCGCTCGGCATCAGCCTGGAAGACTTTACGACAACCAGCACGCTGCAGAGGGGCATGCAGGAAGCCCTGGCGCTGACGAACCGAAAAATCGTGGAGGTGGACGAACATTGAACATGCGTATCCCAATTCTAAAGCTGAAGGATATCCTGATCGTTTCACTCCAATGGGAGCTGGACGACCAGACGGCGATCCAATTCCAGGAGGATCTTCTGGAAAAGCTTCATGACACTTCCGCCAGAGGCGTGGTCATCGATCTGACGCCGATTGACTTCATCGACTCCTTCATCGCGAAAGTGCTGGGGGATGTCATCAGCATGTCGGGCCTTATGGGTGCCAGAGTTGTCATCACCGGCATTCAGCCGGCCGTCGCCATTACGCTCATCGAACTCGGTATCCGTCTCGAAAATGTCATGACGGCCCTCGATCTCGAAAACGGAATGGACAAATTGCAACATGAATTGGAGGCTTGACGATGGGGTACCGGTCTTCAGTTGATATCCATACAGAATGGGACATTGTCGCTGCGCGGCAGCTGGGCCGGAACGAAGCAAAGAAAGTCGGCTTCGGCACCGTTGACCAGGCCCGTATCACTACGGCAATCAGTGAACTCGCAAGAAATATCTATTTATATGCAGGAGCCGGAAAGATTGAGATCGAACGCCTGAACGAAAATGACCTGTTCGGAATCGCCATCATCGCATCCGATGAGGGCCCGGGAATCCCCGATGTCAGGAAAGTGATGGAAGACGGTTATTCGACATCCGGCGGACTCGGTGCCGGAATGCCCGGAGTCAAGCGACTGATGGACGACTTCCGCGTGGACACCGAAAAAGGCAAGGGCACGAAGATCACTGCAGTCAAATGGCTCCGCTGACAGGGGGATGAGTCAAGATGCCTCAGCAGACGGAAACAGAATACAAAGAGATTTTGAGGCAATACCTGGAAAATCAGTCGGAACAGAATCTGTACATGGGCGAGGCGTTCAGCCGGAAGCTGATCGAGAAGGATATCTCGCCCGAAGAGGTCATCAGCATACATAAATCCGCGCTCAAGGATGTATTGCCCGGCCTTCCTTCAAAAGTCTGGCATTCTTTCGATTTCCTTATCGAGATGATGATCCGTTACGGTCTCGCATTAAAGGAGCATCAGTCTCTCGTCAAACGCCAGGAAGAGATGCAACTCGAGATGGAAGTGGCATCGAAAGTGCAGGAGACGCTGCTGAAAACGAAGATTCCGGTCGTCGAAGGCATGGACCTGGGATATGTAACCGTGCCATCGCGCACAATGAGCGGGGATTATATCTACTTTGTCGGAAACGATATGGATGAGGCGGGCGTGGCTGTCGCCGATGTTATGGGCAAAGGCATCCCTGCAGCCCTTTGCATGTCGATGGTCAAGTTCGGCATGGACAGTGTCCAGCATTCATCTGAAGGTCCTTCCGGCGTTCTTTCGGTTATTAACCGCATCGTCGAAAAAAGCGTCAATGATTCGATGTTCGTCACCATGATGTACGGACGCTATGACGCGAAAAGCTCGACCTTTTCCTATGCCTCCGCCGGGCACGAACCGGCGCTTCATTACGTGGCATCGGAAAATCGTTTTGTGGAACTGGATGCCAAAGGGCTGCTGCTCGGCGTTTCGCCGGATGCCCGCTATGAGGAGGGGAGCGTGGCCCTTGAGCGCGGTGACTTCATCGCCATCATGACCGACGGGGTGACCGAAGCACGGACGCCGGAAGGCTTTGTCGAAAAGGACACCATCCTCGAAATCATCAGCAGCGTAAAAGACCGCCCCGCCCAGGAAATGGCGGAGCATGTCTTCGCCGAATTGGATCGCATGCAGGGCTTCCGTCTCCAGGACGATTTCTCACTGGTGATCTTAAAAAAAGAATAATTGATGTTTGAATTTCTTCGTAAGGGGTAAAACCTTGATGTTGTGTTCAAATGGAGTTCTGGTTTTGGGACAAAAAAATAGAGTGAGAAATTTAAAGAAGAGGTGTGGAAATGAACCTACAAGTAGATCTGAATAGAGAAGACAGTGTACAGCATTTTAAAGTGATCGGTGAGATCGATGCGTTCACGGCGCCGGCCCTGCGGGAGAAGCTTGCAGAACATCCCGTTGAAAAAGGCATGAAAGCAGAAATCGATCTTTCGGACGTAGAATATATGGACAGTACGGGTCTCGGCGTATTCGTCGGTTATTTCAAGCAAGTGAAGGAAACCGGCGGCCAAGTTAAAATCACCGGGCTTTCGCCGCGGCTCAAGCGTCTGTTCGATATCACAGGCCTCAATGAAGTCATGGATATCGAAGAACATAAAGATGATAAAGGTGGGTTAAATGATGCAACCGTATGACTACGTGGAGATCCGTGTGCCGGCAAAGGCCCAGTACGTGGGTGTGGCGCGGCTCACGATCTCCGGCCTTGCAAGCCGGCTGGGCTTCACCTATGACGATATTGAAGACATGAAGATTGCTTCGAGTGAGGCCATCACGAATGCGGTGCAGCACGCCTACAAGGAAGACGAAGAAGGTGAAGTCGTCGTCGGGTGTGCACTGTATGAAGACCGGATGGAGATCATGGTGGCCGACCATGGTCAGAGTTTCGACTTTGAAGCGACTAAAAAGAGTGTGGGGCCATACCACGATCACGAAGAGGGCATGTTCCTCCGGGAAGGGGGTCTCGGCCTCTACCTGATCGAGACGCTGATGGACGAAATCAAGATCCACCATGATGAAGGTGTTACCGTCTTCATGACCAAATATCTCGGCGGAGAGCAGGTGGAAAAGGATGTCGAAACAGTCTCCTCCTGATTCCAAGTCAAAAGAACAGGTGTTGGGCTGGATCAAGGCTTTCCAGGAGAGCGGCGATGAGGGAGCACAGACAAATCTCGTTCTCCATTATGAGCGGCTTGTCCAGTCGATCGCCCGCAAATACTCCAACGGAAAATCCTATCATGAAGACATCGTGCAGGTCGGCATGCTCGGACTTCTCGGCGCCATCCGCCGATACGACCCTGATTACGGCCGCAGCTTTGAGGCATTCGCCGTTCCGACAATCATCGGGGAGATCAAGCGTTTTCTCCGCGATAAGACATGGGCGGTCCATGTGCCGCGCAGGATCAAGGAACTTGGTCCGAAGATCAAGTCTGCCGCTGAAACACTGACCAACGAGCTTCAGCGTTCCCCGAAAGTTCAGGAGATCGCAGATTACCTCGAGGTGGAAGAAGACGACATCCTTGAAGCGATGGAGATGGGCAGAAGTTATCAGGCCCTATCCATGGACCACTCGCTGGAGGCTGACTCCGACGGCAGTACGGTCACCCTGTTTGATATCATCGGTGATACGGATGACGGCTATGAGATGACGGACCAGAGACTGATCGTGGCAGAAGCGCTCAATGTCCTGTCCGAGCGGGAAAAGCAGATCATCCAGTATACATATATCGAACAGCTAAGCCAGAAAGAAGCCGGGGAACGTCTGGGGATTTCCCAGATGCACGTATCCAGGCTTCAGCGCAAGGCCATCAAGAAGTTGCAGGAGGCCATCGCGGCGGCTGGTGGTGGGCCTTCTTGAAGACGGTGAAGGATGACCGGGTAGAAGCGTACATTTACCAGGAAGCGAAAGAGGGAAACAGTGAATCGGGCGATGTGTACTTTACATTCGTCCATGAAGATTATTTCTTGTGCGCGATTGCGGACGGGCTTGGCAACGGGCCGATCGCGAGAGAGTCGGCGGAGGTCGTCCCGGAGATTCTGGAGCGCCATCATGACGAGTCCATCGACCAGCTTCTCAGCCGGTGCAACATGCATATGCACCAGAAACGGGGGGCTGCCGTCGCGATCATCAAGGCGTATTTCAAAACGTCCAGGATCGAATACAGCTGCGTCGGCAACGTCCGGTTCTATCTCTACCGTCGGTCGGATGATAAAATGATCTATCCGCTCCCGGTTATGGGCTATCTGTCCGGACGGCCGCAGAAACTGAAAACACAGGGCTATGATTACGGTCCCGGCGATCTGTTTCTTCTCCATTCGGACGGCGTGGACATCCGAAGCCCGAAGGCGTTCATGCAAAGCAGCACCGGTGCGTACGACCTTTACAAGAAGGTGTTTGAGACCCTGGAACACGGCGATGATGCCACCTATATCGCAGGAAGCCTGCTCCGCTAAATCCGCGGAGCGGGTTTTTTCGTCTTCCGGCCAGCCGGTCGGGGCGGATAATGTCTTCCTTAGCAATCGATTGGCATCCGTCTCGGGAGCGGAATGCGCCTATGGGAATGTGCCGTGCGAAGGTCGGTTTATGATAAAGTGAACGGGTAGAGAGCGGAACGAAAGGGTGAGAGGGATGCAGGAAAAAGAACTGATTCAAAAAGCGGCGGCGCGCGCGGGTGTGCGTGCGGGCCAGGCGCAGGCGGTAATCGGACTGCTGGCGGAAGGCAAGACCGTGCCATTTATCGCACGCTACCGAAAAGAGGCGACAGGCGAACTTGATGAGGTGCAGATCAAGGCAGTCGAGGACGCCCATCGCTATCTTTCCCAGCTGGAGGAGAGAAAAGAGGAAGTCATCCGCATCATTTCGGAACAGGGGAAGCTGGATGGAAATCTGGAAAAGGCAATCCGCGGCGCTGATGTGCTGCAGCGGGTGGAAGATTTGTACCGGCCTTATCAGAAAAAGCGGAAGACCCGCGCGACCGCTGCAAAAGAACGGGGGCTTGAACCGCTGGCAGACCTTTTGCTGAGTGACCTGAAACAGCGTCCTGAAGAGGCCGCCGGGGAATTTGTTGATCCCAATAAAGAAGTGCCCGACACTGAAGCCGCACTGGCCGGCGCGCGGGACATTATCGCGGAGCGCATTTCTGATGATGCCGCGGTCCGTGAGAGGATCCGCAATGCCATCCGACGAGACGGGTTCATTGTTACATCCCGGAAGAAGGATGCGGAGGATCCGAAAGGCGTTTTCGAGATGTACTATGAATACGAAGAGCCGGTGAGGCAGATCAAGCCGCACCGCATACTTGCCGTGAACCGCGGAGAGAAGACAGGTGTGCTGAAGGTGGCGGTTGCTGCGCCAGACGAGCGGCTGGTCGAAGAAATACGCCGCCTCTATCTCCGTTACCCCGGATCCGCAGCGGCCGAAGAAGTGACGGAAGCCGCTGCGGATGCATATAAACGCCTGCTTCTCCCATCAATCGAACGGGAGATCCGCGGCGAGCTGACGGAAAAGGCGGAGGAACAGGCGATCAGGATTTTTTCCGAGAACCTGAAAAGACTCTTGCTCCAACCGCCGATGAAGGGCAAAACCGTTCTCGGCGTGGACCCGGCCTACCGGACCGGCTGCAAGCTCGCCGTCGTGAGCGACACCGGCCGGCTGCTTGAGCTAGGTGTCATTTATCCGCATACGTCATCGGATACGGAAGGTGCGAAAAAGAAAGTCCTCGGGATGCTCGAAAAGCATTCCGTCTCCATCATCGCAATCGGCAACGGCACCGCTTCGCGTGAGACCGAGCAGTTTATCGCTGATTGCCTAAAGGAGACGGACGGCGGGGCATCCTATGTGATCGTCAATGAAGCGGGTGCAAGTGTGTACTCCGCATCGGAAGAGGCGCGCCGTGAATTTCCGGAACTCCAGGTCGAGCAGCGCAGTGCCGTCTCCATCGCACGCAGACTCCAGGATCCACTGTCGGAGCTCGTAAAGATCGAGCCGAAATCGGTCGGGGTCGGCCAGTACCAGCATGATGTTTCGCAGAAAAACCTTGGGGAGCAGCTGGACTTTGTCGTCGAAACTGCTGTAAACCGTGTCGGTGTCGATGTGAACACCGCTTCGGCATCGCTGCTTCAACATATATCAGGACTTTCCCGCACGGTCGCTGACAATATCGTTGCAGCCCGCGATGAGCTCGGACGCTTCAGTTCCCGGGCCCAATTAAAGAAAGTGCCCCGCCTTGGGGCCAAGACATATGAGCAGGCAGTCGGCTTTCTCCGAGTGCCGGAAGCGAAAAATCCGCTGGATGCCACCGGTGTACACCCGGAAAGCTATGCGCTGGCGGAGGAGATCCTTAAGGTTGCTGATCTGGACAAGAAAGACATCGGAACTGAGCTAGCCGCTGAAAAGCTCGGGGAACTGGATGCTGGGGAAGTCGCAGAGGCTATTGGAGCTGGTGAAGTCACTGTACGGGACATTATCGAGACACTCCGGCGCCCTAACCGAGACCCGCGGGATGAATTCCCTCAGCCGCTTCTGAGAAAAGAAGTGCTGACAATGGATGACCTGAAGCGCGGCATGGAGATGGAAGGGACTGTCCGGAACGTCGTGGACTTCGGCGCATTTATAGACATCGGCGTCGGGGACGACGGCTTGCTCCATGTGACCAAAATGAGCAAGGGACGCATCCGCCATCCACTGGATATTCTTGCTCCGGGAGATGTCGTCACGGTTTCAATTGATGATGTCGACCGGGACAAGGGCCGGATTTCCCTCACCATGCTCAGCCGGGCAGAGGAAGAGGACAAGAAGAAACAGGAAGAACAGCGCAGGCGCCAGTCTGAGGAGCGGAAGAATTCGGCAAAGAAGCTTTCCGACCTCAAGCCGGGTGTCCAGGTAAAAGGGCAGGTGCGCCGCCTGAAACCATACGGTGCTTTTGTTGATGTCGGAGCGGGGAAGGATGGGCTGGTGCACATCTCCAAGATGGCGCCGGTCCGTGTCGAAGATCCGGGTGACATAGTGCAGCCCGGAGATACTGTTGCTGTATGGATCGAATCCGTCGATACAGCCGCCTCGAAAATCTCCCTGACGATGATTGACCCTGCAGATAAGAAGGGAAGCAGAAAACGCCGTGGATGAACAGCAACTCCAGCAGCTGACTGAATCGATTTCATTGGAATCGTTTGGCCGCACATTCAGGCACCGGGTCTATTTTAATCCGAGGCTCAGGACGACCGGCGGCAGGTACAGGCTCCACGACCATGACATTGAGATCAATCCTGAAGCTTACAGGAAGTATGGTCTGGAAGAGCTGACCGGGATCATCAAGCATGAGTTATGCCACTATCATCTTCATATAGAAGGAAAGGGATACCGGCATCGGGACAGAGACTTCCGGGAGCTGCTGAAAGAGACCGGTGCACCCAGGCATTGTTCCGTCATCCGAGAACCCGTCAGATGGAAAACAAAGCATCTCTATCGTTGCACGGATTGCGGGCAATCCTACCTGCGGAAGATTCGGATGGACACGAGCCGATACCGTTGCGGAAGATGTCACGGACGTATTCAAAAAGTCGAATAGAGTTGAAGGAATCAGCCCTTGCCGGACGGTGAAAACCGTTGCGCGGCAAGGGTTTTGATATTTTTATAAAAAAGTTGGCGAAAAGTGTTGACGTTTTTTCGTATGCCCCCTATAATAGGACAAGTCGACAAGAGATCACACGAAAGCCTGACCGGCTGAGTGCTCTAAAGACATCACATATGGCCCCTTGGTCAAGCGGTTAAGACACCGCCCTTTCACGGCGGTAACACGGGTTCGAATCCCGTAGGGGTCATCATAAGGGGTAGGACGCCGGGCTCGCGCCCGGCTGTCCGGAAACTCCCTTTCATACATAGGTGGTCCCGTGGTGTAGCGGTTAACATGCCTGCCTGTCACGCAGGAGATCGCGGGTTCGATTCCCGTCGGGACCGCCATTTATTCTGAAGCCGATGGCTGAAGGATGATATGCGAGCCATTAGCTCAGTTGGTAGAGCATCTGACTTTTAATCAGAGGGTCGCAGGTTCGAGCCCTGCATGGCTCACCACCCTTTAATGAAACGGTTTAAAAAAGTTGAAAAAAGATGTTGACTTTCCCGGATCAAGGTTATATAATAAATCTTGTCGCTGGAACGAAACACGAAAACAGCTTCTGAAAACCGAATCACTTTTAACATGCGGTAGTGGCGGAATGGCAGACGCGCTAGGTTGAGGGCCTAGTGGGAGTTAAATCCCGTGGAGGTTCAAGTCCTCTCTACCGCACCATTTATTTTAATATTGTGTGCGCCCGTAGCTCAATTGGATAGAGCGTCTGACTACGGATCAGAAGGTTGTGGATTCGACTTCTGCCGGGCGCGCCACTTTGCGGGTGTAGTTTAGTGGTAAAACCTCAGCCTTCCAAGCTGATGATGAGGGTTCGATTCCCTTCACCCGCTCCATTATTATTTTGAAGTTATGAACCTTGAAAACTGAACAGCAAAACGCTGATGAACGAAGTTCCCGGAACCCGACCCCGTCGGGCGAACGGAGCGAATGAAATGCCAGTTTTAAAGTATGAGCTTACTCATACTCTCTTTATGGAGAGTTTGATCCTGGCTCAGGACGAACGCTGGCGGCGTGCCTAATACATGCAAGTCGAGCGGATGAAGGAGAGCTTGCTCTCCGGATTCAGCGGCGGACGGGTGAGTAACACGTGGGCAACCTGCCTGTAAGATCGGGATAACTCCGGGAAACCGGGGCTAATACC
>NZ_FNZF01000007.1 GCF_900109165.1 Bhargavaea ginsengi
TATCACGGCAAGGGCCAGCCAGCCTACCTGTCCACGATAAAGGATGTGGCGACCAATGAAATCCTCGTCCATGAACTGACAACCAGCCTTTCCATGCCAATTGTCTACCGGACGCTGGACAAGCTTGAAGAAGCTCTTGGAGAGAATCTTCATCCGGAAATCATCCTTCATTCAGACCAAGGATTCCACTACACCCATCCTGAGTATCAGAAACGCCTCAAGGACCTGAACATCAAACAATCAATGTCCCGAAAGGGAAATTGTTGGGACAATGCGCCGATGGAATCCTTCTTCGGTCATATGAAAGATGAAATTGACTACAGGCAATGCCAAACCTTCGATGAGCTCAAACTACTGGTCGATGAATATATTTACGAGTACAACAACCACCGATATCAATGGAATCTAAAAAAGATGACTCCGGCACAATACCGGAGTCATCTCATCGCCGCATAAGAAGGGTCTTTTATTAAACTGTCCGCTTTAAAGGGTTCGGTTCAGGGGCTGCAGTGGACATGATTTGCAAATCGTTCTGCGTTGAACAGGGATTTGCACAACGGCGTCTGCATCAGTACATCCGTAATCATCTTCAAAGGGGGTGGTTGCTAAACTCTTACTGAAGTATAGAAAGGAGGTATTCGGAATGGCATCGTTCCGAAAAAGGGGAAACACATGGGAGTATCGGATTCGATACACCGACAGAAAGACCGGGAAAAGCAGAGAGACCTCGAAGGGTGGCTTTTCAACAAAGGCTGAGGCGCGTCACGCTGCCGCAGAGGCGGAGCAATCCCTCAAAAGGGGGTATGACCCCGGAACGGGCGATCAGACCCTCAGAGAGTATTTTGACTGGTGGTTTGTGCATTACAAGAAAGGATCTGTTTCCGGGAACACGGAAGTCAACATCACGAATCATCTTGGCCGGATCACAGAGGATATCGGGAACGTCCGCATGAAGGACCTCAATCGCCCAATGTACCAGCAAATGATGAACCGGATGGGAAGCAAATATGCAAAGTCGACCCTCCAGAGAATGAATACGACTGCGAGCGAGGCATTCAGGGACGCCATAGAACTCGGTCTGCTGTACTTTAACCCGGTGGAGAGAGTCAAGTATCCAAAGACCGCCAAACGCTCTAAAACGAGCAAGGACAAGTTTTTAGAGCTAGAGGAAGTGAAAGCCCTTCTTATGGCTGCGGAAAGGAAATGGCGTGTCGAGAAGCCTGAGTATGCCCAGTACCTCTACATGACCTACCTGCTTATCGGCACCGGGATGAGGATTGGTGAATGCTGCGCCCTAACATTGGATGACATTGATCTGGAGAGTGGACAAGTCAACATCGACAAGACAATGATTTATTCCAAGGAGACGCTTAAGTATCATGTGAAGGAAACAAACCAAGAATGAGGATACTGGTGAGCGCCTGATCGCGCTGGATGCCTTTACCCTGGAGAAAATGAAGGAATGGCATGATCTGAGGAAGAATAGAATCATCAGGGTCAAGAAGCGGCCAAAGGAGCTTTTCATCGATGAAATCGGGCAGTTCGTGAAGATGGCCAGTTATGCAGATGCTTTGAGGTATCTATGTCGGACCAATAAGCTGAAGCATACTAACCCCCACATGTTCCGGCACACGCACGAAACAATTATGTGGGAAGCAGGGATTTCGGATATTAACTTCATCTCCGCGCGCCTTGGAGACAAAGACAAGAGTATCCTCCTCGAAACGTACGGGCACCGGTCCGCCCGATCCGAGCAGCTGAACACCGAAAAAATAAATGATTTCATGTCCCACTGGACCAGCGAGCTCAGACAAATAAAATAGCATCAGCGAGGAGCAATGTGGGCAGAATGTGGGCACCTACCCACACAATGCTTGCTCAAACGCTGATGCTATAAGGAAAGTGACGCCCTCGGCAGGAATCGAACCCACATCTTAAGAACCGGAATCTTACGTGCTATCCGTTGCACCACGAGGGCAGAACATTCATAGTCTCCTTACCGGACGACAGTTTTCATTATACAAGTATGATGTCCGGGATGCAAGCCCCTTTTTCTTTTTTGACGGAGCGTCTCATTTGACCTTCATTGACCAAATAGCTTATGATATTTTCAAGGACTGGAGGGTATAGTGTTCCAGTGCAGGTATTTACTCATCCACTCAAAGGAGGACGAACAGATGAATCTCATCCCTACAGTAATCGAACAGACGAACCGCGGTGAGCGGGCGTACGACATTTACTCGCGGCTTCTGAAAGACCGCATCATCATGCTCGGTTCGGGCATTGACGATAACGTATCAAATTCCATTGTCGCGCAGCTCCTCTTCCTCGAGGCTGAAGATCCGGACAAGGACATCTCGATCTACATCAACAGCCCGGGAGGCAGCATCACAGCCGGCATGGCGATTTTCGATACGATGCAGTTCATCAAGCCTGACGTGCAGACAATCTGCATCGGCATGGCGGCATCAATGGGCGCATTCCTCCTCGCGGCAGGAACAAAGGGCAAGCGTTATGCGCTTCCTAACGCGGAAGTCATGATCCACCAGCCGCTCGGCGGCGCACAGGGCCAGGCGACAGAAATCGAGATTGCGGCAAAACGCATCCTCTTCCTCCGCGAAAAGCTTAATACAATCCTTGCAGAACGTACAGGCCAGCCACTTGAAGTGCTTGAGCGCGATACAGAGCGTGACAACTTCATGACTGCTGAGCGCGCGAAGGAATACGGACTCATCGACCATATCATCGAACGGAACGAGCTTCCCAACAAAAAAGAAGAAAAGTAAGAAGTCAAAAGACCCGGCAGCCTGCCGGGTCTTTTCTTGTTGTCTTCATTTGTAACGGCTGCTTGTCAGCCGGCCGCTTCATCTTCAATGATTGCAGAAAGCGCAGTGACCGCGTCTTCCTCATCATGTCCATCCGCACTCAGCGTCACTTCCACCCCTCTGGCGATTGCAAGGCTCATGATGCCCATGATGCTTTTTGCGTTCACCTTGCGCGTCCCCTTCTCGAGGTAGATGTCCGAGGAGAAACGGTTCGCTTCCTGGACGAAAAGCGCCGCCTGCCTGGCCTGCAGGCCGGATTTCAGTTTCACCTCTAATGTCCGTTCGGTCATGGCCACTTCCTCCTTTGTAACCGGTTGCTTGTTTATTCCTTTATCGTATCGGAGAAGACCGAAAAGGACAAGAACAAACTCACTTCAATGATACGCCGCCTTTGCGGAGTTTTTCCGCGATCTCATCAATTTTGCGCAGGCGGTGGTTGACACCCGACTTGCTGATCGCCGTGCCCGAAACCATCTCGCCGAGCTCTTTCAGCGTGACGTCCTGATACTCGACACGGAGACGCGCAATTTCCTGCAGCCGCTCCGGCAAGCCTTCGATTCCGATCATCTTATCGATAAACTGGATATTCTCCACTTGGCGCATCGCAGCACCGATGGTTTTGTTCAGGTTGGCCGTCTCGCAGTTGACGAGGCGATTGACGCTGTTCCGCATGTCCCGCACGATCCGGACATCCTCGAACTTGAGGAGCGCCGAGTGCGCGCCCGCCAGGCTGAGAAAGTCGGAAATTTTCTCTGCTTCTTTAAGATAGGCGATAAACCCTTTTTTGCGCTCGATCGACTTCGCGTTCAGATTATATGCGTTCATCAGCTCCACCAGCGCCTCGCTATGCTCCTGATAAAGCGAGAAGATCTCCAGATGATAAGATGAAGTCTCCGGATTATTGACCGATCCGCCTGCCAGGAACGCTCCGCGCAGGTACGACCTTCTGCAGCAGTCATCCTTGATGATCTCTGCTGAAACGCCCTCTGCAAAACTGATTCCCTCACCGGTGATCTTCAGATCCTCGAGCATGGTCTTTGCGCCCTCCCGGATCCTGCATATATAGACATTGTTCTTTTTCAGCCGCATTTTCTTACGGACGAGCAGCTCCACTTTGTACGGGTAGAGCCGCCGCATATTCGTATACATCCTGCGGGCAATCGCGGCGTTCTCCGTCTGGACGTCCAGGCTCATCTGCCGGTTTGAAAACGACAGGACCCCGTTCATCTTGATGAAGGCCGACAACTCCGCTCGGGTGCAGCACTCGTCCATTTCCACCTGCGTCAGTTCTTTTTTCGTTTCCGATGCGAATGACACCGGCTTCCTCTCCTTTCACGGATTGCCGTCCTGATCAGACAGCTGCGCCGTCCGGGCTGTCCAGGTAGCTGCAGATCAGCTCTGCCACCTTGCCCGCGTCATGGCGGACATGTCCGCCCACGATGGTCGCAATATCTGCCAGAATGACATCATCCGCCAGTTCCTCGAGGCTCTCCACATCACCCGGCACCGGGACGGACTGCCGCTGGCGGTAATCCTCCACCACGGCCTCCAGTCCCGTGCCGTCATTGACGACGACGCCGTCGAGGAACCTGCCGCCGAGATGGTCGTACATCACGCGGACATGGTCCGACGCGCTGAACGACGATGTCTCGCCCGGCTGGGTCATGATGTTGCATATGTAGAGCCTGCGTGCTTTCGATTTAAGTACGGCGTCCCCGATTCCGGGAACGAGCAGATTCGGCAAAATGCTCGTATACAGACTGCCCGGCCCGATGACGATCATATCGGCCTTGCGTATTGCGCGGACTGTGTCATCAAGCGGCTCGACCTCGTCCGGCATCAAAAAGACCCGCCGGATCCGGTGGCCATAGACTGGAATCTTGGACTCACCGTTGATGATCGAGCCGTCCTCGAGTTCCGCTCCGAGCGTAATGATCTGGTTCGCGGCCGGCAGTACACGTCCCTTGATGTTCAGGAATCGGCTCATTTCAGCCACTGCATTGGAGAAATCCCCCGTAATGTTCGTCATGGCGGCAAGCATGAGATTTCCGAGTGAATGGCCCCCGAGCCCCTCTGAAGAGGAAAAGCGGTACTGGAACATTTCCAGTACAAGCGGCTCAACGTCGGAAAGTGCTGCCATGACGTTACGGACGTCACCCGGCGGAGGGATCATATAATCTTTGCGGATCTTTCCCGAGCTGCCTCCGTCATCCGCGACGGTCACAATGGCAGTCAGATCGACATCATACTGTTTCAGGCCTCGCAGAATCGTGGACAGGCCGGTTCCCCCGCCGATTGCCACAATGCGCTTCTTCCCCTTTTTAGCGGGCATGGGATCAGCCCTTTCTATGTTTGATATCCCGATGGGTCACCGACGTCTTGTACTCCCCGCTCAGCTTCTCCGCGAAGTACTCCGCAAGTGACACGGAGCGGTGCTGGCCGCCCGTGCAGCCGAACGCGATGACAAGCTGCGCCTTGCCCTCTTCCTTGTATCTCGGGATGAGGAAGCGGAAGAGATCTTCCAGCTTCAGGATCAATTCTTTTGTATCGTTCTGTTTCATGACATATTCATAGACTTCCCGCTGGAGGCCGGTAAGCGGCTTCAGCTCCTCAATGTAATACGGGTTCGGCAGGAACCTCACATCAAGCGCGATATCCGCATCAATCGGGATACCGTGCTTGTAGCCGAACGACATGACATTGACCGTGAACGTGCCCTTTTCCGTCTCCGAGAAGCTTTCGACAATCTTTTCCCTGAGCTCGCGCGGCCGCAGATAGGACGTGTTGAACAGGTAGCGTGCTCTTCCTTTTAGTTCGGAAAGCATTTCCCGCTCTTTTCGTATCCCGTCACTCACGAGCCCGCCGTGGGACAGAGGATGCTTGCGGCGCGTTTCCTTATAGCGCTTGACGAGCGTACTGTCATCGGCATCGAGGAAGAGCACCTGCAGGTCAAAGCCTTCAGCAGCCTCAATCTGATCGAGCGTACCGGTTAGGGAATCGAAATACTCCCTGCCCCTCATATCCATGACGGCAGCCACACGCCTCTGCTTCCTGTCGGAATCCGCCAGAAGCTTCAGGAATGTGAGAAGCAGCTCCGGCGGCAGATTGTCGATGCAGTAGTAGCCCAGGTCCTCAAAACTCTGTACGGCGACCGTCTTGCCGGCACCGGACATTCCGGTGATGACGACAAGCTCCATGCTGTCGGTTTTCTCTTGGGTTTTCTCCATCATGGATCCGTCCTTTCTGCCGACTGCTGCAGTTCCGCACCGAGCAGTCTGAACTCTTCCGTATAGGTGAACGTGCCGTACTGGGTGCCGGGGCTTCCGACTGCAAATTTCAGATTCATCCGGTCGCCTTCGGCCATCGGCAGGACGTCCAGTTCGCCGACACCATGCCAGTCAAGCTTCCCTTCCCGGTTCTCCTCAAAAGGCACTCCTTCAAGGCCGCGCGCAGCAAATGTATATAGCACCCACTCATCAAGGGTCCGGGTATTTTCCTCATCCCGGATGACCATCGTATAAATTCCTTTCAAATGCGGTTCGACCGGAATCGCCCCGGTCTCTTCCGTAAATTCCCGGATAGCGGCCGTATAGACGGATTCTCCCGGCTCCATCTTCCCACCCGGCGCGACATACCAGCCGCGGCGCGGTTTCTTTAATAACAGGACCTTTTCGTCCTGGATGACCAACAGATTGGCAATCCGCTGCATCGTTCTCCCCACCTTCCGGAAAACATTCTACCCTTTATTATACTATGCTTATGAAAGGCGATACAAAAGGAATGCAAAAAAGGACGGCATCCGGGCGTGCCGGTGCCGTCAAAATGTATTGCTATCATAAAGGGGGGTCAATTTACAATTCAAACTATACACCCTTTTTATTGCAGCGCTGTTACAGCGCGGTTAAGAACGTGTTAAATCAGGCTTTTGAACCGATTTTTTCCTTTAATTCCTCAACATACTTCTGGGCAGCTTCCGCTGCAATACTGCCGTCGCCTGTCGCCGTGACGACCTGGCGAAGCATTTTTTCACGGACGTCTCCTGCCGCAAAAATGCCAGGTACGGAAGTCTTCATATGCTCGTCGGTCGGGATATAACCGTTTTCGTCGGTGATACCGAGCGATTTGAACGGTGCGGTGAGAGGCACCATGCCGATGTAGATGAACACGCCATCCGCCTCGAATTCACGTTCGCTGCCGTCTTTTGTCGAGACGAGCGTGACACTTCCGACCTTACCGTCACGGTCGTTGATCGACTTGACGGTGTGGCTCCAGATAAAGTCGATCTTCGGATTCGCGAATGCACGGTCCTGAAGGATTTTCTGCGCACGGAGCTCATCGCGGCGGTGGACAATAGTCACCTTGTCCGCGAAGCGGGTCAGATAAGCACCCTCTTCAACCGCCGAGTCTCCGCCGCCGACCACGACGAGGTTCTTCTGTTTAAAGAACGCACCGTCGCAGACCGCGCAGTAACTTACACCGCGGCCGCCGAGCTCGGATTCTCCCGGAATGCCCATCTTCTTGTATTCCGCTCCTGTGCCGATGATGATCGACCGGGCTTTATATTCCTTGCCGCCCGCGACGATTGTCTTGTATTCTTCACCGTCACGGACTTCGGACACATCCCCGTATGCATATTCGGCGCCGAACTTCTTCGCATGTTCGAACATTTTATTGGAGAGGTCCGGACCGAGGATGCTGTCGAATCCCGGATAGTTTTCGATGTCTTCCGTGTTGGCCATCTGGCCGCCAGGGATGCCTCGCTCGAGCATGAGCGTGGACATGTTGGCACGGCTTGTATAGACCGCCGCCGTCATGCCGGCAGGACCGGCTCCGATGATGATGACATCATAAATTTTATCTTCAGCCATGAAAAGTTCCTCCTTAAATGTGAACACCTGTCTGCCTTCATGCTATTCGATTTGCGGCGCAGGCTCAACATTTCTGCCTAACTGCGCGGGAACGGCAGGAAGCGGAACAGTTCGTTGACATACTTTGTCAATGTCTTCACAGAGATGCCGTATGACTCGGCGATCTCCTTTTTGGTCGTGCCTGACTGCAGCGAAGATCGGTACATGTATTCAGCTGATGCGGCAATTGCCGGCGGATTTCGGAAGGCGTAGCTTTCCTCAATGGCCCGGCTGCACATGAGGAACCACATCTCGAGGATGGGCATATCCTCCTCGCCAAGCGGCTCGTACCTGCTGTACAGCAGATCGGTTGCCTCGAATACACGGTTATAGAGAAGCTCTCCTCGGTCCCTTCCCGGGAGCCGGTGACCAAGACCGTTCGCAAGGAACAGCTTTTCCGTCGTTGACATCTTTTCTACGTCCGGCCATTCCGGATGGGTGAGGATGTCTTCCCGGCACATCGACTTGCCCGTCAGGAACAGGCCGAGCAGCCGGAGTCCTTCTTCACCGCTGTTCAGTTTACCGATGACGAACTTCGGGTCGTTTTCCGGCGTATCGGGAATCCGTGCCCGCAACCACGGTTCTTTCCCTTCCTTGGAAGGATCCATGGACACAAGCACAGCCCACGCATCGCGGGAGACTTTCTCCTCGCCGATCATGGCGGCGGCATGCGCCAGCCAGAAATAAAACCCGGGATCGCCCTCGAAGCCGATCCGCTGAAGGCCGCGGAGCCAGTTGAATGCTTCCGCGTGGCGGCCGACCAGTGCGAGCGTAGCGCCGAGTTTGTAACGGTGGTCGACGAGCATCGGCCGGATTTTAAGCAGGATGGAGACTACCCGTTCAAGCGCTTGCGCGTCCTGCTTGTAAAAATGAAACACTGCGAAATTACAGAGTGCATGGAGATTTCCATTGTCTCCCTTGAGCACCTGATTGAGGAGCGCTTCCGCCTGCTCCGTATCGCCGATATAGAAGTAGGCGAGCGCCAGGTTGTTGTAGGCTGCCCAGAATTCCGGGTGTTCCTCGATCGCCGATTCCAGCAGGCTGACGGCTTCCCGGAATTCCCCGGATTCCATCAGCCGGCGGCCGCGGTCGAGGATGTAGTCGAGCCGGCCATCTCCTTCGGCATCATCTGGAAGTCCATAAAGTTCGTGCTCGGAAAACTCGATGATATCCATCGCCTCATCGCGATAAAGCCCTTCAGGGGCAAGCTTGAGGTAACGCTGGGCGTAACGGATCGAATCCCGCAGATAGCCGAGGTTGACGTGCACCTCGGACAGATAAAACAGCGTATCCGGATCCTCGGGGCCGGAGTCATGGGCAGCCATCAGCAAATCGCGGGCATGCTCAAAACGGCCCATGTCAATCTCCAGGATGGCGTACTGCAGAAGGATGTCGGCATCCTCCGGACTCAGGTCCGCCGCCCTGCTGAGAAACTTGTGGGCCTTCTCCACCTCGTCGCGCTTCAGCGCCCCGAGCGCCTTCTTGTAATAGAATTCGCCGTTCGGAATGAAGTTGATGACTTTTTTATGGTTTCCCTGTTGAGAGTGATTGTTCAAAAATAATTCCTCCGGATATAGAAGCGGCATCACCGCATAATGTCACAAAATGTTCAAAGGTTATCAGCTACCTATTATAACACACAGTCGGCTCGCCGGTCGCCGGTAATGGATGGGCATATACTGGCGGTGGCTCATACCGCCGCTGTGTCGGGATTAAAGGGTGAAACGCTAACATACTGACGTGAGACGTTGCTATACCGGCGTGAAACGTTAACATACCTGCGCGCAACGTTGACTCTTCCCCGTGAAATGGAGAACCCCCCATCAGCTCTGACGGGGGGTTCTCTGCCGTTCTTTCAGTTGTTCCGCAGTGTAGATGATGCGGACCGGGTTTCCCCCGGCGAGGCTGCCGGGCGGGATATCACGGTTGACAAGCGATGCGGCGGAGACAGTGGCCCCGTCTCCGATCTCCACACCCGGGAGGATCGTCGTATTCGCGCCGACCATCACATTGTCGCCGATGACGACGTCGCCGAGCCGGTATTCATCGGTCAGGTATTCGTGCGCAAGGATCGTCGTGTTGAACCCGATGATCGAATTCCGGCCGATACGGATTCGTTCCGGAAACATCGTGTCCGGGACGACCATCAGCGCAAGCGCCGTCTTTTCACCGATCTCCATGCCGAGGAACGTCCTGTAAAGCCACCGTTTCACAGACAGTGACGGCGTGTACCGCCCGATCTGGATAACAGTGAAATTCTTGGCGACCTTGAAGAAAGAAACAGTGCGGTACATATGCCAGAGCGGATTCGTTCCATTAACCGGTGCCGGGTGGCGGTCGGTCCGTCTCATCCGGCACCAACCGTCCCGTCCGTTATTTCCAGCAGGTCCTCGATGGCGTCCAACATATAATCGGGCTTAAGCGACTCCATGAAGGCCCTGCCCTTTGCACTCCATGCGACGCCCGCCGTGAGCGTGCCCGCATTTCGGCCGCCGTCGATGTCATGCGAATTATCGCCGACCATGAGAGTCGTTGACGGATCGGCACCCAGTGCATCCATGGCTTTTTGGAGCGGCTCCGGATGCGGCTTGGCATGAGTGACATCATCCAATCCGATCACGACATCAAAGATGCCGTCCGCATCCATGAGGCCGAGGCCTCTATGGATCGTTTTGTTGCGCTTGGTAGACACGATCGCCATCTTTAGGCCGCGGTCCTTCAGCTTCTTGAGCACCTCAGAGACACCCGGGAACTCTGCCGTGAGCTTATCGTGGTTTTCCAGGTTCCAGCTTACGTATTCCTCCATCAGCTGCTCGACATTTTCAGGTGCCAGCGCCTCGAATGTCTCGCGCAGCGGGGGGCCCATGAAAGGAAGGCAGTCCTCACGGGTATACCGCCCGGGAAAATGCTTGCCGAGAACCGCCATGAATGTTTCGATAATCAGGTCATTCGTATCAAACAATGTTCCGTCAAAGTCGAACAGAATCGTTTCGATTTTATTGGCCATGCAACACGACACCCTTCTCTTTGGTTTGTTCGGCCCTCTTCCAGAACCACGCCACCGCCATGGTCAGCACGAACGCCGTGACGACACGAATCAGCAGAAGCGGCCAGATCGGGATGCCGAGCGGCACGAAAATCAGTGTATCTTCGATGACCGCGTGACAGCTGACGAGGAATATGAGTACGAGAGTCGCATCCTTTTTGCTGACGCCGTCTTCCTCCACCGCCTGGATCATGACGCCTGCCCCCATTGCCAGTCCTGCGACCAGCCCTGTGGCCAGCGTCATGCCCGCATTTGGCTGGACGCCGATCAGCTTTGTGAGAGGCTCCAACTTGGAGGACAGCTTGTGCATCCAGCCGCCGTCCTTCAGGAACTGGATGGCGACCATGAGCGGAATGACGATCACCGCGAGCTGCAGGACGCCGAATCCGGCCTTTTCAAAACCGAGCAGGACAATGCCTCCCCAGGTTTCCGGCGCCGCTTCGGGTGCAGACGCCATACCATACTGCGCGATTTCCGATCCGCCCTTCCAGAACAGGTTGATTAGGATGGCAGAAATCGATGCCAGTCCCAAGCGGACGACAAGGATGATCCACAGTTTGACCCCGACCCGCATCGCGACGCCGGATTCGATAAACAGATTGTGTGAAAACGACAGCATGACAGCAAGGATAAATACTTCCTTGACCGTCAGTTCAAGTGACAGGATGCCGGCGATGCCGGCGTACAGATTCAGCGCGTTGCCGAGCACAAGCGGGATTGCCGCCTCGCCGCTCAGTCCGAACAGGCCCATCAGCGGCGCAACAAGATCGATGATCCACGGGAGAACAGGAGTGTGCTGCAGGATGACGACGAGCAGCGTGATCGGGAAGATGATTTTTCCGAGCGTCCACGTGGTCTTCAGCCCCGCCTGGAGTCCTTTGCGTAGAGTAGACATGTTTTGGTTCGACTTCCTTTGCTAATCGTTAAGGCCCGCTGGCCGGGCCGTGCTGACTTATTCTTTATAGCGTGTGCGGATGTTCATCGCGAACCGGCGGATGAGGAAAATCAGGATCGCCCCGAAGAACCCGATCATCGAGACGACCTGCGCCGCTTTCAGGCCGGAAGCCATCAGGCTGTCCGTCCTCATGCCCTCGATGAAGAACCGCCCGAATGAATACCAGGCGACGTAAAACAGGAAAATGACGCCGCTCAGCGGATTGATCCGCCGGAGCACAAACAAGATGAGCAGCAGTCCGACAAGATTCCATGCCGACTCGTAGAGGAATGTCGGATGGTAGGTCACACCGTCGATCGTCATCTGGTTCAAGATCCAGTCCGGCAGCGCAGAATAGCCCCACCAGTCATCGGCGACCGGTCCGCCGTGCGCTTCCTGGTTCACAAAGTTGCCCCACCGGCCGAGAATCTGGCCGATGAGAAGCCCCGGTGCCGTGACGTCCGCGACTTTCCAGAACGACACGCCCCGCTTTCTCGTGTAGATGATTGCTGTGATCACTGCCGCGATCAGCGCCCCATGTATGGCGAGTCCGCCTTCCCAGATACGGAAAATCCTCCCCGGGTCATCACGGTAGTACTCCCACTGGAAGATGACATAATAGAGCCTTGCACCGATGATCGAGATCGGTACCGCCCAGATGAGAAAATCAGTCATGAAGTCAGGGTGCAGCCCCCGCTTCACCGCTTCCCGCTGGACGACGAGGAACCCCAGCACAATCCCCGTCGCTATGAGGATTCCGTACCACCGGACGTCAATCGGCCCGAGAGAAAAGGCGATCGGATCGATCGCCGCGAGAGAAAATTGCATTCATTAATCCCTTCTTCCGTGCTCACCGGAAATGCCGGCTTAGTAAGACGGGTCCTGTTCCCGCCCGATCATATCGTTCAGCCGCTCCGAAAACTGTTCAGCGGCATTCATGCCCATTTGCTTCATGCGGTGGTTCATCGCCGCGACTTCAACAATCGATGACATGTTCCTTCCCGGGCGCACCGGCACGGTAAGTCTTGTCAGCTCGGTATCAAGGATTTTCAGTTTCTCTTCCTCGAGGCCAAGACGGTCATACGAGCGCTCCGGATCCCAGAGCTCCAGGTCGATGATCAGTGTAATCCGCTTGAAGTCGCGGATGGCGCTCGCCCCGAAAAGCATCTGCACATCGATGATGCCGAGCCCGCGGATCTCCAGCAGGTGGCGGAGCAGCTCCGGCGGATTGCCGACCAGCGTATCTTCCGCCACCTGTCGGATCTCCACCATGTCGTCTGCTACAAGCCGATGCCCGCGCTTGACGAGGTCGAGTGCCACTTCGCTTTTGCCGATGCCGCTCTTGCCGGTGATCAGGACGCCGAGCCCATAAATATCAAGCAGGACGCCGTGTACCGCCGTCATCGGTGCGAGCCGGTTCTCGAGGAAATCGCTCAGCTTATTGGACAGCTTGGTCGTCGTCATCGGAGAAGAAAGGAGCGGCACCTGCTCTTCTTCCGCCGCCGCCACGAGCTCGGGCGGAATCCGCATGCTGTGGCAGACGACGAGCATCGGCGTGTCCGGAGAGCAGAGCTTCCGGGCGCGCTCCATCTTATCAAGGCGAGGCAGCATCGAGAAAAATGAAATTTCACTTTTCCCAAGAAGCTGAATACGGTTTGCCGGATAATATTCAAAGAAACCGGCCACTTCAAGTCCCGGGCGGGAGATGTCGCTGCTGGCGATATGCCGCCCGATCCCTTCCGCACCCGCTGACAGTTCAAGTCCGAAACGTTCCATCACGTCTTTTACCGTCACGTGATCCATCGGCATTGCCCCCTTCGCTGCCGAATGTCGGCCATGCCCTATATTCTAACAAAGATTCGGTTAATGAACATCGCTTTTATCTGGAATGCTCCGTGCAAGCGTATACATCGGGCACGTTGTCTCTATGTAACAGTCGGAGGTGGAGTGAATTGAAGAAAATCATGCTGGATGCCGGCCATGGACCGGCGACACCGGGAAAGCGGACGCCCGACGGATCAATGCTGGAGTTTGCATTCAATGCTTCGGTTTCCGCTTATGCCGAAAAGCTTCTCAGGGCGGAAGGGATCACGGTGATGACGGCTCACGAAGCAGGCCGGGATGTTCCGCTTGCGGAACGCGTCCGCAAGGCAAACGCCTGGGGAGCGGATGCCTATGTCTCGATCCATGCCAATGCGTTCGGCACGGGCTGGAATGAGGCGAATGGCATCGAGACGTTTATCTATCCCCGCGCACAGCGCCAGTCGGAGCTGCTCGCCGGGCATATACTGGCGGCGCTTGTCTCCGCCACCGGCCGCAGAAACCGAGGGGTGAAGCGCGCAGACTTTGCCGTCGTGCGCAACACCCGCATGCCCGCAGTCCTGCTCGAGTGCGGATTCATGACGAATCGTCAGGAGGCGGCCCTTTTGAAAAACGACAGGTACAGAAGGCAATGCGCACGCGCCATCGCATTCGCCGTGGTGAATTGGTACTACGGCAAGGGACAGTAAAGCGGTTGGGGAGTTGTGCCGGTTCGTCACGTTCAGGAGGCGATTCGTCACTTTCCCGGGCTGATTCTTCACTTTCGGAGTGCGTTTCGTCACTTTCGGGGACTCATTCGTCACTTTCGCGAAAACCGGCACCTCAACGACAAAAGGACGGAAGGCCACTTGGGCCTTCCGTCCTTTTGCTGTTCTTTAGTTTCCGATATAGCCGACGATGACGGTGCCGGTCTTGGCCTCGCCCTTGATGCGGAGCGGAGGAAGGTCCGGATTGCCGCCTTCTTTGCGGAACCGGATGGATTTCTGGAGCAGCTGCTCCTGCTCTTTCGTTCGGGTGACATCCTGCATGCGGATGTCCATGCGCCCGAAGTTTGAGGAAACTTCGCCTTCAATGCCGGCTTCCTGCGGCACATACACTTCGACGCTTCCGGACATGGCGGTCGCTTCCACCTTGCGGGACTCGGCGTCCCGTGTCGTGACGATGACGTGCCCGTTCACCGACTGGGCCTCGATATCCTTCAGCATGCCGTCGATGTCGATCCGGCCGTTGAGCGTTTCCGCTTCGACCTGCTCGCCGTGGATGTCCTTGAGACGGATTGCGCCGTTCGCGGTCTCGAACTCAGCCTCATCAAAATGAAGATTGTCCGCCTCGATCTTGCCGTTGGCCGTGCGTACGCGCACCTGTGCCGCGGTCAGGCCGGTACCGGATGAAAAGGTGCCGTTGAACATGCGCACAGCCAGCTTTTTATACTGTTTTTCCGGCACATGGAGAACGACGTTCACCTGGGTCATTTTCTGGTCGTTCGTGATGCGGAGACGGTTGCCGTCCGTGATGAAGAGGAAACGTTCTTCGAATTCCCGTTTCGCTTCAGCTTCGTCTTCGGCACGGTGCACCTTTACTTCGCACTCAGCGCGGAATTCTTCACCTTCGCCAAGACGGATGTCAAAGCTGCCCATCGACAGGTCGACATTGATCTCTTCAATGCCTTCCGCGCTTTTCGTGAACGTTTCGTGGAAAACGACCGGGTCACCGAACGGCTTGTCGATGTCGAATGTCTTTACGCGGTCGACCGCCGTCTGCATGAACTGCATGAACCGGTTGCCGAATGTCGTGAAGTCACGGCGGACGTCTTCCAGGAAGTCATCCATCGATGCCTGTTTTCCGGAGCGGTGATCTTCCCCTTCCGGCTGCGCGTCCTGGCTGAAATCTCCCTGCCAGTTGTCCGCTTCCTCACCGCCGCCGACTGCCTGCTGCGGGTCTGCCGCCGGCTTGTCCGCCTGCCCGTCATTGATCTCCGGATGGCTTTCCTTCACGGCTTCGCGGTTGCTTTCGAACTTCTCCAAAAGACGCAATGCTTCGTCTGCGCTGATTGTCCCTTGTTCCAGCATGTCCAGAATACGGCTTTTCTCGTCTTTCATATGCGTTCCTCCTTCGAAAGCGGCAAGGCGCTTCCGTTGATAGTTATGTTACGTGCCGGGAACGTGAAAAGTTTCACTGCGATGTCCGAAAAATCCGTCAGGCCTGTTTTTCCGCTTCCGCCAAAAGCTGATCGGTCCGTTTCCGGTCGCGCTCGAGAATCGGCTTCAGATAGTGGCCGGTGTAAGATTCGCGCACCTCCGCCACTTCTTCCGGTGTCCCTGTCGCGATGATCTGGCCTCCGCGGTCGCCGCCTTCCGGCCCGAGGTCGATAATATGGTCGACTGTCTTGATGACGTCCAGGTTATGCTCGATGACAAGGACGGTGTTGCCGTTGTCGACGAGCCTGTGGAGCACTTCGAGCAGGCGCGAGATGTCATGCGCATGAAGCCCGGTCGTCGGCTCGTCCAGGATATAGAACGACTTGCCGTTGGACCGGCGGTGCAGTTCGGATGCCAGCTTGACCCGCTGGGCCTCCCCGCCCGAGAGTGTCGTCGCCGGCTGGCCAAGCTTTACATAGCCGAGACCGACATCGACAAGCGTCTGGAGTTTTCGGTGGATCTTCTGGATGTTCTCGAAAAACACTGCTGCGTCGGATACGGTCATATCGAGGACGTCTGAAATGTTCTTGCCTTTGTAACGGACTTCGAGTGTCTCCCGGTTGTAACGGCGTCCGTGGCACACTTCGCACGGGACGTAGACATCCGGCAGGAAGTGCATCTCGATCTTGATGATGCCGTCCCCGCGGCAAGCCTCACACCGCCCGCCCTTTACGTTAAAGCTGAAGCGCCCTTTCTGGAAGCCGCGGACCTTCGCATCGTTGGTCGAGGCGAACAGGTCGCGGATGTTGTCGAACACGCCGGTGTAGGTCGCCGGGTTCGATCGCGGGGTGCGCCCGATCGGCGACTGGTCGATGTCGATGACCTTCTCGAGTTCTTCAAGGCCCGAAATGGCTGCATAAGCGCCCGGCTTTGCCTTGGCGCGGTTCAGTTTCTGGGCCAATGTCTTATAGAGGATTTCATTGACGAGCGTCGATTTTCCGGAACCTGAAACGCCTGTGACAGCAATAAACTGGCCAAGCGGGAATTCGGCGTCGATGGTCTTCAGGTTATTTTCCGTTGCACCCTCGATGCGGACAGTGCGGCCGTCCGGCTTGCGGCGCTCCGCAGGGACCGGGATGAACTTCCGGCCGCTCAGGTAAGCCCCCGTGATGGAATCCGGATCATCCGCCACTTCCTGCGGCGTACCCTGCGCGATAATCTCCCCGCCATGCAGGCCGGCACCCGGCCCGATGTCGATCAGGTGGTCGGCAGCCATCATCGTATCCTCATCATGTTCGACGACGATGAGCGTATTGCCGAGGTCGCGCATTTCCTTGAGCGTGCCGATCAGCTTGTCGTTGTCACGCTGATGAAGCCCGATCGAAGGCTCATCAAGGATGTACAGGACACCCGAAAGCTTCGAGCCGATCTGGGTGGCCAGCCGGATCCGCTGCGCCTCGCCTCCGGACAGCGTACCCGCCGCACGGGACATCGACAGGTAATCCAGCCCGACATTCACGAGGAAACCGAGCCGTGAATTAATCTCTCTCAGGATCAGATTCGCGATCGCCCGGTCATTTTCCGAAAGGTTGAGGCCCTGGAAAAAGTCCACGGCTTCGGTGATCGGGAAGCGGGTCACCTGGGAGATGTTCAGGCCGGCGACTTTTACCGCAAGCGCTTCTTCCTTGAGCCGGTCGCCTCGGCAGACCGGACAAGGGCGCTCCGCCATATACTTCTCCATCTGCTCCCTGATCCAGTCGGAACTTGTTTCGCGGTACCGGCGCTCGACGTTCTTGAGCACTCCTTCAAAGTAGATATGGTTGTCGCGTGTTTTTCCGAACTCGTTCGTATAGCGGAAGTGGATGCGGTCGCTGGAGGAGCCATAAAGGACCTTGTCCAGTTGGCTGTCCGGAAGCTCGCTGACAGGCACGTCCATGGAAATTCCGTAATGCTTGCAGACCGCCTTCAGAAGTTCCGGGTAATACTGGGAGCTTGTCGGCTCCCACGGGGCGATCGCGCCTTCCTGGAGTGATAGGCTCTTGTCCGGAATGACAAGGTCCGGGTCGACTTCAAGCTTGGAGCCGAGGCCGTCACATTCCGGGCAGGCGCCGAACGGGCTGTTGAACGAGAACAGCCGCGGTTCCAGCTCGCCGATCGAGAATCCGCACACCGGGCAGGCATGGTGTTCGTTGTAGATCAGCTCTTCCCCGCCGATTACATCGATGATCGCGCGTCCTCCGGCAAGCGACGACGCCGTTTCCAGGGAATCCGAAAGGCGCCCTTCCACATCATCTTTTACGACAATCCGGTCGATGACGACTTCGATGTCGTGCTTTTTGTTTTTATTCAGGTCGATGTCATCATCCAGGTCATACAGCTCCCCGTTGACCCGCACTCGGACATAGCCCTGCTTTTTAATGTCTTCCAGAAGCTTTTTATGCGTTCCCTTGCGTCCCGAAACGATGGGCGCCAGAATCTGCAGGCGTGTCCGCTCCGGCAGTTCCATCACCCGGTCGACCATCTGCTCGACGGTCTGGGAGGAAATCTCGATGCCGTGGTTCGGGCAGATCGGCTTGCCGATCCTCGCATACAGAAGCCGGAGATAATCGGAGATTTCCGTGACCGTCCCGACGGTCGATCTCGGGTTCCGGCTCGTCGTCTTCTGGTCGATCGCGATCGCCGGCGACAGCCCTTCGATCGCGTCCACATCCGGCTTGTCCATCTGTCCGAGGAACATCCGGGCATAGGCGGACAGTGACTCCACATAGCGCCGCTGCCCCTCTGCATAGATCGTGTCGAAGGCAAGCGAGGATTTGCCCGAGCCGGACAGGCCGGTCACGACGACCAATTGGTCCCTCGGGATGGTGACATTAATGTCTTTCAGGTTATGCGCACGCGCGCCCTGGATGACGATTTCCTTGTTTTTCATGCGGATCTCACCCCTCTGCTTTCAGTTCGAGTATCGTATCGCGGAGCGTGGCAGCCCGTTCGAAGTCGAGCGCCTTTGCCGCTTCTTTCATTTCCTTTTCCAGGGAAGCGAGGAGCGTTGCTTTCTCGTCCTTTGTCAGCTTCTTCCCTTGTGTCGCCTTTTCCGCGTACGTTGCCGTCTCATCGGCTTCGTGCGTCGCACGGATCGATTCGCGGATCTGCTTATTGATCGTCGTCGGTGTGATGCCGTGCTTTTCGTTATAGGCGATCTGCTTCTCGCGTCTGCGCGCCGTTTCATCGATTGCGATTCGCATCGAGTCGGTCATATTGTCGGCATACATGATGACATGCCCGTTAGAGTTACGCGCAGCGCGTCCGATCGTCTGGATCAGCGAACGCGAGGAGCGAAGGAACCCTTCCTTGTCGGCGTCGAGAATCGCGACAAGCGACACTTCCGGGATGTCGAGCCCTTCCCGCAGGAGGTTGATCCCAACGAGCACGTCATAGGTTCCGAGCCGCAGCTCCCGGATGATTTCGATCCGTTCGAGCGTTTTGATCTCGGAGTGGAGGTAGTTGACCTTGATGCCGACTTCCTTCAGATAGTCGGTGAGGTCTTCGGACATTTTCTTTGTCAGCGTTGTAATGAGGACGCGCTCGTTTTTCCGTACGCGCTCCTGGATCTCGTCGATCAGGTCATCAATCTGCCCTTCGATCGGGCGGACTTCGATGACCGGGTCAAGCAACCCCGTCGGCCGGATAATCTGTTCGACCATCTCAGGGGTGTGCTCGAGCTCGTACGGGCCCGGCGTCGCCGATACATAGATCGCCTGGCGGAGCCGTGCCTCGAACTCCTCAAACTTAAGCGGACGGTTGTCAAGCGCCGACGGCAGGCGGAACCCGTGGTCCACAAGCACCTGCTTGCGCGCCTGGTCCCCGTTGTACATCCCGCGGATCTGCGGAAGTGTCACGTGGCTTTCGTCGATGACCATAAGGAAGTCGTCCGGGAAGTAGTCGAGCAGCGTGTACGGTGTAGCCCCTGCCGGTTTCAGGGTCAGGTGACGGGAATAGTTTTCGATCCCCGAGCAGAATCCCATCTCCTTCATCATTTCCAGGTCATAGCGCGTGCGCTGCTCGAGCCGCTGGGCCTCCAGCAGCTTGTCCTCCGAGCGCAGTGCCTTCAGCTGCTCTTCCAGCTCGGCCTCGATATTCGCGATCGCCTTTTTCATCTTTTCTTCTCTCGTGACGAAGTGGGATGCCGGGAAGATCGCGACGTGGTCGCGGTCGCCGAGGATCTCCCCGGTGAGCGCATCGACCTCGCGGAGCCGGTCGATCTCATCTCCAAAAAACTCGATCCGGATGCACCGCTCATCGCGCGATGCCGGGAAGATCTCCACGACGTCGCCGCGCACGCGGAACGTCCCGCGGATGAAGTTCATGTCATTTCGGTTGTACTGGATATCGACGAACCGGCGCAGCAGCTCGTTGCGGCTGATTTCCATACCCACCCGGAGCGACACGAGCATCTCGCGGTATTCGTCCGGGTTACCGAGACCGTAGATGCACGACACGGACGCCACGATCAGGACGTCGTTCCGCTCAAACAGCGAAGACGTCGCCGAGTGGCGCAGCTTGTCGATCTCATCATTGATGCTCGCGTCTTTTTCGATATACGTATCCGTCGACGGCACATAGGCCTCGGGCTGATAGTAGTCGTAGTAACTGACAAAGTATTCGACGGCGTTGTTCGGGAAGAACTCCTTGAACTCGCTGTACAGCTGGCCGGCGAGCGTCTTATTGTGTGCGATGACGAGCGTCGGCTTGTTGATTTCCGTCAGTACGTTCGAGACGGTGAACGTTTTCCCTGTTCCCGTCGCCCCGAGGAGCGTCTGATGCCGCTTGCCTTCATTTACACCGGCGATCAGCCGGTCGATTGCCCTCGGCTGATCGCCCAAGGGCTCATACGGTGCCTGCAGTTCAAATTTCTGGACCATGTCCCGTCCCCTTCCGATTGCGTTCGTGGAACTCTCGATAATGTCACTATCGTATCATATTCCCCTATTCTTCTCGAGCAAAAAGCGAACAGGTGTTTTCAATCAATCTGATGCCGGTTTTTTGAGAAAACGGAGCGGCCTTCCCCTCTCCCGGACGGCATGTCTGAACGCGTCCGGACACACAAAACCGCCCGCACACAGGGCTCAAATCCCCTTCAGTACGGACGGTTCAACAATATGATTTCGGCATGATGTCAGCAATCCTCCAGCGTTACGGTTTCACGGTTTCGTCGTCTTCCAGCTGATTCAGCTGTTCGGTGTGCAGATTGAAGGCTTCCACGTCTTTCTTGTCCAGTGCCTCGTCGATCAGATTGAGCAGGCGTTCCCTCGTCTGTTCACGGTGCACATGCTTCAGGAACAGGTCCATGTAGATGTCGTTCAGCAGCTGCTCAGACGGACTCGCCTGACCCTTGCCGACCGCCTTCAGGAATTCCGCATACGAATAGTAATGTTCCATTCCATTCACCACCTGGCGCTTTTTCCTATTATATATGCAAACGGGTGGCGGATGCAACGGTTATTTTTAAATTTTCGATATTCACAGTTAATTGACAATAATGAGAAATAAGTCTTGCTTTATTTCCAACCATTTCTATAATTAGATGTATACATAGTCAGGGGGTCATCTATTTTGGACATGAAACGGCTGGCATCTCCTTATTATATTTCGTTCGACACACTGGCTCTTGAGCCTAAAGTGATTGATGGCAAGGTCTGCACGGTCGTTACGGAGAAGAAAGACAAGCTCCTGCTCGACAGCAGGCCGCTCAATAACCTCAAGCGGGCCTGTGAGATGTATGGAACCACGCTTCGGCAGGCCATTCAGATTTCCAGCAAGCTAATCGGAAATCATCATAAAGTTCCTGTGCTGATCGTCCAGGACATGGGGATGCCGTGCATCTTTCTTCCGACGCTATCGCCGCAATCCGATAGCAATGTCTGGATCGGGCTGCACGGCATCGAAGATTACTGGGGAAACTCAAATTCCTGCGAGGTGCTGCTGGAAAACGGCGATACTATCCGGGTCAATGTCTCGATTCAGACGATGAACCGGCAGTATGCCCTAGCATGCCGGCTGGACAAAAAGTTTTCCCGGATGCAGTACTATCTGCGTCATCCCGGGCTCGACCGGGAATTCATCTAGACGGCGCGGTCACCCATCGCCAGGTAAACACCAAGCAATTCCTCCGACCGGTTGCGCAGCCGGACATTCAGGTAGCGCCGGTGGTCCTCGTAGCCGCCATGGATGAATACATACTCCGTGAACATGTCGTCATGGTTCCCCTTGATCACCTTCATCGAGTGGCGGCGCATGTAAAGACGGGATTCCTTCAGGTCCTTCTGCACAAGCTTTTCTGCCTCCGCGATCATCGCGAGGTACGGGCGCTTGAGTTTGAACGGGCCTTTTTCGAATGCGAGCCGGTCGCGCTCCAAGATGATGAGGAGCATCGGCAGGTAAATCTGGTTTTCAAAGTGAGGCAGTGCCTCCGGCGGGATCAATGGCATACTGTCCCTCCCCTCCTTCTGAAGAAAAGAACGTTTGTTCGTATTTTTATCTTACCCCATTGCTTCATGTTTATGCAATGACCTTTTTCTGTCATGCAGTGGCGGAACGTGGCGCCTCATGGTAATGTTTTTGTAAACGGGGGATTTTTCACACAATGAGGGGGATTGAATATGGAAACCGTCCGCTATGAACAAAAAGGCCATATCGGCATCGTAACGCTTGACCGGCCGGCCGCGATGAACGCATTTAACTATGAACTCATTTCTGATCTGGGGCAGATCGTCGAATCGATTCGCATCAACCCAGACATCCGTGTCGTGCTGTTCACGGCCGCCGGCGACCGTGCATTCAGCGTCGGCGCCGACCTGAAGGAACGCAAAACTTTGCCGGAACAGCATGTAAAACGGAATCTTTATAAAATCGGCGAAGTGTTCACCGCCATCGAAAACCTGCCTCAGCCGACGATCGCCGTCATCGGCGGCTACGCATTCGGCGGCGGAATGGAACTGGCGCTCGCCTGCGACTTCCGCATTGCCTCGGAAACGGCCGTCATGGGCCTGACCGAGACGAGCCTCGCCATCATCCCGGGCGCCGGCGGCACACAGCGCCTGCCCCGCCTGATCGGCGAAGCGAAAGCGCTCGAACTGATCCTCACCGCCAAGCGCATGAAGGCTGAAGAAGCCTACCGGTACGGCGTCGTCACAAAAGTCGTGCCGCCGGAGCAGCTCCTGGACGCAGCCGGAGAACTCGCCGACCAGATGCTCGCCAACGGCCCGATCGGCCTCCAGCAGGCGAAATTCGCCATCAAGCACGGCATGAACGCCGACATCCAGACCGGGCTCGCCATCGAACGCAAGGCGTATGAAGTGACGATCCCGACGGAAGACCGGATCGAGGCACTGAACGCATTTGCGGAAAAGCGGAAGCCTGAGTTTAAAGGGAGATAATGTGGAAGCCGGAAAGTCCGTTACGGGACTTTCCGGCTTTGTTTGAGGCAACGCGTATGTGGCAATTCCGGGTGCCATGTGGCAATTCCGGGTGCCATGTGGCAACTCTGGATGCCATGTGGCAATTCTGGTCCCCAAGTTGCAATTTGGGAGGCCCTATTGCAACTTGACCTTTCTTATTTCAATTCCGCATTCCTTATTTCAACTTCAGCCTCCTTATTTCAAACCGGGCTTCCTTATTGCAACCTCGGTCTCCATATTTCAACTACAGCACCCTTATTGCAACTCCGCCCTTCTTATTTCAAGTCGGCCACTGATTCTCCCCGGACCGCCCGTTGAAAATTCGGTATACTGAATCTATCCCTTGATCAAGGAGGCGTCTCCATGACACAAAACCAGGAAGAACTGCTCAACGTACTGAAAACCCGCTTCGAAGAAAACATGCACCGCCACGAAGGCATCGATTGGGCAGACGTCCAATCCCGGCTGAAAGCCGCTCCGGACAAGCTCCGCTCCCTCCAGGCGATGGAAGATACCGAAGGCGAGCCGGATGTCGTCGGGAAAGACACGGAAACCGGTGAATACCTGTTTTATGACTGCTCGCCGGAAAGCCCGAAAGGCCGCCGGAGCATCTGCTATGACCGGGAAGCGCTCGAGAAGAGGAAAAAGAACAAGCCGGAGAATTCCGCGATGGATCTGGCCGCCGAGATGGGCATCGAGATGCTGACGGAGGATGAGTACCGGCATCTGCAGGAGCTGGAGCAGGTCGACAAGAAGACATCGAGCTGGATCCAGACTCCGGAACGCATCCGCAAACTGGGCGGCGCCCTTTTCTGCGACCGCCGGTATGACACCGTCTTCCTCTATCACAACGGTGCTGATTCGTACTACGCAGCCAGAGGGTTCCGCGGATCCCTCAGGGTCTGACAGCCAAATGCACCAAAATGTAAAGCCCCGGACACCCGTCCGGGGCTTCCTTTCATTTATTCAGTTCACTTTCGTCGCGCCTTCCCAGAACATTTCCCGCAGCTTGAACTTCTGGAGCTTTCCTGTTGCGGTTTTCGGGAGGGCGTCGACGATTTCGACCGACTTCGGTGCCTTGAAGTGGGCCATATTGTCGCGGCAGAACTGGATGATCTCCTGTTCGGTCGCAGCGCGGTCCTCATGCAGGACGACAATCGCCTTCGGCACTTCGCCCCACTTCTCGTCCGGCACGGCGATGACGGCCGCTTCCAGGACGGAGGCATGCTTGTAGAGGACGCCTTCGATCTCGGTCGAGGAGATGTTCTCACCGCCCGAGATGATCATGTCCTTGGCGCGGTCGCGGATCTCAATGTAGCCGTCTGGGAATGTGACGGCAAGGTCACCGGTGTGGAACCAGCCGTCCTTGATCGCTTCGGCGGTCTTTTCGGGATCCTTGTAGTAGCCGTCCATGACGACGTTGCCCCGTGTGACGATCTCGCCGAGTTCCATGCCGTCCCAGTCGACTTCGGTGCCGTCTTCGCGGACCACTTTCGTTTCGCCGTTAAAGGCCAGCTCGATGCCCTGGCGCGCCTTGATCGCCGCCTGCTCATCTGCGGACTTGCCGTCGAACTCCGCTTTCCACTCGTTGTACAGGATAAACGGCGATGTCTCGGTGAGGCCGTAGACATGCATCATGTTCAGGCCGAGCAAATCCTGTGCGCGCTGGATCAGCGCTGCCGCCGGCGGGGAGCCTGCCGTCGCCATGCGCGGCTTTGTCGAAATCTTCACTTCCTGGGCCTTCGGTTCATTGACGAGCATATTGACGACTGTCGGTGCGCCGCACAGCAAGCTGATCTTCTTGTCTTCGAACAAGTCGAGAATAGTAGACGGCACGACCTTCCGCAGGCACACATGCGTCGCGCCTGCCGCGGTGATCGCCCAAACCCCGCCCCAGCCGTTCGCATGGAACATCGGGAGCGTATGGAGGTAGACATCGTCATGCTTCACGCTCAGGTGGTACATGAAGTTCGCCGCGTTCAAATAGTTGCCCCGGTGCGTCAGCATGACGCCCTTCGGACGGGACGTCGTGCCGCTCGTATAGTTCAGCGTGAGCAGCTGGTTCTCGTCGATTTCCACCTCGGGCACCTTCGCGTCTTCCGGTACGTCCCCGATGAATGTCTCATAATCCTTGGCAGGCAGGTTATGCTCAGCTCCGTCCACTTTCACGACGACAAACTTGTCGAAGCTCAGCTTACCCTGGATTTCTGCGATCGGTGCCGTGAACTCCTCGTCGACGATGAGCATCTTGGAATCGCTGTGGTTCAGGATATATTCCATATCCGCCGGTGAGATCCGGTAGTTGAGCGGAACCATGACCGCTCCGATCTGGCAGATGCCGTAGAAGGCTTCGAGCATATAGTGGGTGTTCGGCAGCATGACCGCAACGTGGTCCCCCTCACGGATGCCGGCATCGTGCAGTGCCACGGACAGTTTGTCCGCCCGCTCCAGGAACTCTCTATACGTAAACTCCTTATCTTCATCAATCACCGCAATCTTGTCCGGGTAATACTTAAATGCCCTCCGCTTCCAGTCCAGCGGCGTCAGCGCAGCAAACATGGAACCCTCTCCCTTCAGAAACGTTTATCTAATCAGAATTATTTTAATATAAATAGAAAACGTTTACAATAGAAGGTTGGGTGCCCCAACGAAATAGAGCGCCCCGCAGGACGCTCCATCATGGTTCCGGCCGTTCTTTTTTCGCACCGAGATAATGAATGATCTCCCCGATCACCAGGCCAATTGCAATTGCGAGAATGGCTGTGGTATAGTCCGGGTCCTCCATAAGCAAGCCAATCGCCATGAACGTTGCGGCCATGGCAAGTACTACGGGCAAAAGTTGTTTGATTCGTGATTTTATATACATGCGGCCACCCCCCTAACCCTTTATCTTCCATTATAGCAAACCGTTCGCAGTAATAAAGATGGGACGGTTACGTAACACTCATGGCGGGTTGCGTAACACTCGCGGGCAGTTCTGTAACACTCAGGGCTGGATCCGTAACACTCGCGGGCAGTTCCGTGACACTCGCGCAGGTTCCGCGGATGGGCCACACTCCGGATGTATTTTGATTGCCAACTGCTCTTCAAATAGGAGAAGCTAGATTGACATCCATCAACATCAAGCGAGGGATTTTCATGAATGCTTACGCACTGCTGTTCGCCGCCATCATCAGCGAGGTGATCGGCAGTTCCCTCCTGAAGGCGACCGACGGGTTCAGGAAGCCACTGCCGACGCTCGGCGTCGTCGCCGGATACGGACTCGCCTTCTATGCCCTGTCGCTGACCTTACTGACATTGCCGCTCGGCCTGACCTACGCCGTCTGGTCGGGGCTCGGTACCGCACTTACCGCGATGGTCGGCGTCATCGTCTATAAAGAAGGATTTGACGGCCGGAAGCTTGCCGGGCTCGCCATGATCATCGCGGGCGTCATCCTTCTGAACGTTGGAGGTGCAGAATGAGAGGATATCTCTATCTCACCATTTCCATCCTCACCGAAGTGTTCGGCACCGCAATGCTGAAGCTGTCGGAAGGTTTCACGATCCTCCTCCCTACCCTGGGTGTCGCAGCGGCCTACGGACTGTCGTTCTACTGCCTATCACTATGTCTGAAGACCGTTCCGCTCAGTCTGGCCTACGCCATCTGGTCGGGCATCGGGACCGCACTCACTGCACTCCTCGGGGCGCTGGTCTGGGGCGAGCTATTCGGTCCCCTGAAAATCGCCGGGGTGCTTCTGATTATTGGCGGGGTCATCATGCTTAATTCCAGCAGTTCTAAAATAGCCGGGGAACCTGAAGGCCAGTAACCTGTCATGGGCGAGAAAGGTGGGGACATTATGTTTTCCGATGTGGAACTCAAGATCAAGAAAAAGAATCAGCTGTTGTTTTCCCGTGACAGCCTTTGCCTGCAGGATTTGATCGGACTGATTCAAATTCAGCATCTCCGGACGCTCGTGATGTGGGCTTTGGATTGTGCAGAAGTGACATTGTCCCGATTCGAAGAAAAGTATCCCGATGAGACAAGACCCGGAATATGCCTGGTCCGCTGCGAGGAGTGGGCAAGAGGCAAAATCAAAATGCCTGAAGCCAGACAGGCGATTTTAGGTGCTCATGCCGCTGCAAAAGAAATCGATGACCAAGTGTACAGCGCTTTATGCCGTGCAATTGGCCACGCCGGAGCGACTGTACATGTGGAATCCCATGCAATGGGATTGCCCATCTATGAGCTGACGGCCATTGTCAGGAAGCATGGCCCTGACCACTTTGCAGAACCGGTAAAAGAAAAGATTCGTTTCTATGAACAGCGGCTGCACTATTGGCAAGAAACGACCGATACCCTTGAACTCGATTGGGCTCAGTTTTTATTGGATGATTCGAAGCCGAACAAGGAAAAATTGGTAGGCGAAAAAAAGAAAGCCAACATATACAGCCCTGGAACCTGAATTTTAAGGTTCCGCGGCTGCGGATTATCTTTAACAACTGCTCGCGGAGACGGTAAGTTATTTGGTCTTTTATCGTTGCAGTAAAAATGGGGGGATTGTTTTGAAAAGTCATTTGAAAGTTACCGCATTAATTTCGACTATAATTATGTTCATATTTTTAACAGGGTGTGACGCATTTGCAAAGGAAACTATGGACTTCTATAAAAGTACAAATAGTATTGACCTCTCTGGAGAAAAAATAAATTCTATATCAATAAATTCAAATGAGAACGATGTAATAACTGCTTTTGGAGAACCAAATAATGTCGAAGAAATAGAAAATCCCAAGTCGAAATATTTAAGTTACGATGGAGTGGAATTTGACCTTATAGATGACAAGGTTATGCAAATATTCATTAAAAGAGAAAGCGAAAACTCAAAGAAATATAAAACTGCAAAAGAAATTAAAATTGGGAATACAAAAGAAATAGTAATTAAAAGATATGGTCAAAATTATTATGAAAGAGTTGAAGGCGGCTTAGAAACGGTTGGATATTTTGATAAGGATAATATGATAAACATTGAGTTTGGGTTTCACGAGAATCAAGTAGCAGCTATTATTATTCAGAAAATCGGGTGGAGAGAAGCTCATTAAGCTAATGTGTGCTTTAGTTGAAGAAAAGGAAAAAAGGAGCTTGGTTATCGTTATCCAAGCTCCTTTTTTGTGTTGTTTTACTTGTTAATCACCGGACCAATTACAATTGCAAAGATAAATCTATTAAGGGTCTTAACAGTTTTTTATGTTTTGTACTCCGAACCCGTTGTTTTCACGACCTGCTCTTTTTATTCTTTCGTTCTTAATAGCCGCAGTGAGTTGGCAACGACTATCAGCGTTGCGCCCATGTCCGCGAAGATTGCGAGCCAGAGCGTGAGCCAGCCCGGCACCACGAGAAGCAAGGCGACCAGTTTGACCAGCAGTGCAAACGTGATGTTCTGCTTGATGATCGCCAGCGTTTTCCTGCTCAAAGCAATCGTGTACGGCAATTTTTCAAGATCATCGGCCATCAGGGCGACATCGGCCGTTTCCAGCGCGGCGTCCGTCCCTGCCCCGCCCATAGCGATACCGACCGTGGCTGCGGCCAGTGCCGGTGCATCATTGACACCGTCGCCGACCATGGCGACATTGCCGTTTTGCCCGCGCAGGGTTCTGATGTAATTCAGCTTATCTTCGGGCAACAATTCTGCCTTGGTCTCACTTAGTCCAAGCTGACGGCCGATCGCCTGGCCGGTGGCCTCGTTGTCACCAGTCAGCATGACGGTCTTCTCGATTCCGATCTGATGAAGCTTTTTGATGATCGACGCACTGCTTTTCCTGACCTGGTCGGCAACCGCGACGAGACCTTTGATTTCCCGGTCGGTCCCGAGCAGCATAACTGTTTTGCCCTGCTTCTGAAGATTCTTGACCTGACCAGACACAGAATCCGCTATTGAGAGAAGTTCCTCAAACAATTTCGGGCTTCCGATGTAGTAGATTTCGCTGCCAACCGAAGCTTTTGCCCCTTTGCCTGTGATGGAATGAAAATCAGATGCCGGAACGGTTTCCACGCCTGCCTCTTCCGCTTTGCGGACAATCGCGGAAGCGAGCGGGTGCTGCGAATAGGATTCAATCGCCATTGAAACGGCCAGAATCTCATCGGTGTCCATGTCCGACAAACTGTGGATATCCGTGACGACCGGTTTGCCCTCAGTGAGCGTGCCGGTCTTGTCGAAGGCGACCACTTTCAGCTTCCCGGTCTCTTCCAAATGGATGCCGCCTTTGATAAGGACGCCTTTTCTGGCTGCGTTCCCGATCGCGGTCACGATGGCTACAGGTGTAGAAATGACCAGTGCACAAGGGCAGCCCACGACGAGGACCGCAAGTCCGCTGTACACCCATTCGGCCCATGAAGCGCCGAATAGCAGCGGCGGAATGACGGCCACCAGCAAGGCGATCACCATGATGGCGGGCGTGTAGTATTTCGCAAACTTGTCGACAAACTGCTGGGAAGGGGCGCGCTCCGCCTGTGCTTCTTCCACCAGGTGGATGATTTTGGCGATCGTTGTGTCTTCCGCCCGCTTGGTGACCCGGACTTCCAGAGCACCTTCTTCGTTCAGCGTGCCTGCGAACACTTCGTCTCCGGCCGTTTTATGGACCGGAATCGATTCGCCGGTGATGGCGGCCTGGTTGATGGACGACTGCCCTTTGATGACTTCGCCATCCATCGCGAGCTTCTGGCCGGGCTTGATGAGCATGACATCGCCGATCCGGACATCTTCCACGTCGATTTCCATGACTTCTGTTCCGCGTCTGACCGTAGCCCGGTTCGGCGCAATCTCCATCAGCGCCTTGATGGATTGGCGTGCTTTGTCGATGGAGTACGCCTCAAGCGCTTCACTGACAGCAAAGAGGAACACGACGACGGCTCCCTCAGCCCATTCGCCGATGAGGGCCGCCCCGATGACTGCGACCGTCATGAGCGTCTTCATGTCGAACTCGAGCTTCGTCAGGTTCTGCAGCCCCACCTTGAACAGGTCAAACCCGCCGATCAAGATCGCCAAAGCGAACAGCCCGATGGTCACCGGACTCGTTTCTCCCACTTGGAAGTAGGAGACATACCCCGCGATGATGAACACGAGAGAGATCATCGCCGCGATGTTTTCACGCTTTTTCCAGAACGGCTCCGGCTTCTCCAGCCGCTCCCGCTCCGGATACACTTTGATGCCGTCGAACGCGCCCGCCTTCTCCAGCTGCGCTATGGAGGCGTCGCCTTTGACCGTGATTTTCATCGCACCGAAGTTTAGCTGAACGTCCTCCACCGTTTCGATGGAACGGATGTTTTTCTCAAACTTGGCTGCACAGTTCGTGCAGGACAGTCCCTGCAGCCGGTAGACGTTCTGTTTATCTTCCATGACGGATCCCTTCTTTTTCGTGAATCATTGCAATGGACACAAGCTGACGTACATGATCATCCTCCAGCGAATAAAACACCAGTTTGCCTTCTTTGCGGTATCTGGCGAGCCCCATGTTGCGGAGCAGCCTCAAGTGATGCGAAGCAGTCGCTGTCGTGGCCCCAATGATATTGGCCACGTCACAGACGCACAGCTCTTTTTCCAATGTAAGCGCATAGGCGATCTTTAGCCGGGTAGCATCAGACAATGCCTTGAAAATCATCTCGACACCGCTGACCTGATCGATTTTCGCCTGGATGCGGGTGACTTTCTCTTCGTCGTAGCAAAAAGTATCACATGTATCTTTGGACAGGTTGCTGACCTTCTCGGATGTCATGGCTTCACCTCATTATGATATTCGTTTGAATGTTTGTTTTTATTGTATTCAAACCCTCCCCCGAATGTCAATCCAATAATCAAACAAGCATTTGACTATGTTTGCCCACCTTCTTCTTAAATCTCACATCCGGATTCATGGACATTAAAACGGGCAAGAGAAAATGCGCTCTCTTGCCCGTTTCCTTTAGTAAAGTCCCTTATCACTCCACTTGTATCCAATCCCCCTGACAGTAAGCAGGTGATGGTCAATCGGAAAACCAGAATTCCGGATCTTCTCTCGGAGGTTCCGCACATGCGAGTCGACTGTTCTCCCTTCCGTCTCCGAATCCCATCCCCACACATGCCCCAGCAGGTTGTCCCGGCTGAATACCCTATCCGTTTCACTCATCAACTTTCCCAGTAATGCAAACTCCTTCGGTGTCAGGCGGATTGGTTTTCCCCCATATGTAAGCGTGAAAGAGTCCCGATCATAGATAAGGCCGCCGGTTTCAAGTACTCCGGTCATGCCCGACCGCCTGAGCAATGCATGAAGCCGGGCTACCAGTTCCTCTTCTTCAAAGGGTTTTATCAGATAGTCATCGGCACCTGCGCCCAGCCCTTTCACCACATCCTCCGTCTCACCTCGGGCCGTCAGCATCAGAATGGGAACTGCAGACCGATGCCGGATTTCCCGGCAGACCGTCCATCCGTCCATGCCTGGCATCATAATATCCAGCAAGACCAGATCCGGTCTTTGCAGATCCAGCAAATTCAGCGCCTCTTCTCCCGATGCTGCCTTCAGGCAGCGGAATCCATGCGGTTCCAAATATAGCTTGAGCAGGTCCAGCATCATCGGTTCGTCATCCACGAGCAGGATTTGCGCCATCTCCATTTCCCCTTTCCAATGTGATCGTCATGACGGTTCCCCCGCCGGGCCTGGTTTCCGCCGAAACCGTGCCGCCGTGCGCCTCGACAATGTCTCTGACAATAGCAAGCCCAAGGCCGGTTCCTCCGCTTTTTCTGGACCTCGACTTGTCCACCCGGTAGAACCGCTCGAACACAGCCGACTGCTCACCTACCGGAATTCCCTCCCCTTCGTCCGTGACTGTGATCCGGACACCTTTTTTCGTCCGGACCGCTTCCAGGGTCACCTCTTTCCCCGAAGGCGTATGTTTCAGCGCATTATCCAAAAGGTTCAGAAGCACCTGTTGGAAGCGGCCGGCATCCAACTCCGCAGTCAGGTCATCCGGAATCCTGCATGACAGTTGGACCTCTTTTTCCTGAAACGCCGGACCGACAAGGGAAAAAACCGATTCGGCAAGGGAAGACAGACTGACAGAAGACAAGCTGACTGCAAACCCCTGCCTTTCCGAGCGGGCCAGGTCCAGTAACTGGCCGACCAGCCGGTTAAGACGTCCGGCCTCGTCCTGAATGATCTCGTTATATTTTTTTCGTGACTGTTCATCGGTTCCTGTCTTTGATGCAAGATCCGCATAGCCCTTGATATAAGTGATCGGCGTCCTGAGCTCATGGGCAACACTGGCGAGAAACTCGTTCCGCTCATTTCTCATCCGCTCCAGGTCGTTTGACAGTTGGCCGATCGAGCGGGCAAGATCGCCCAATTCGTCTGATCTTGCTGTATCGAGACCGGAAGGACGGCCTCCCGATGCCAGCTGCTCTGTCACCCGCTTCATACGGAGCAGCGGCCTGGTGATAAAGCGCGTCAGGAAAGGAATGACCAGAATCGTCAGGAGCACTGAAAAGGCACCGACCATCAGGAATCGGCGACCCAGCTCCCCGACAGTCTCCCGGATCATCGCGGACGGTGCCAACATATACACATGTCCCCTGTGCCGGCCTTCAACGGTAAGGGGACTGTCGGTAACGATGAATTCGCGCTCTCGCCATCCCGATTCTAGTACTCTTCCGGCATTGGGAACCGTTTCATTATCAGAATGGAGGACTTCCTCCAGTAAAACCGGTTCTACGTCTGCCGAGCGACCAAGGATCCCACCTCTCCCATCTGTAACGACGACCGTAAAGTCAGATGCGGATTCCATCATAATTACATGGTTAAGTGTCACTTCATCAAAATGATCTTCAAGCACATCCCGGTGAGTATTCCCCCGAGCCAACAGCTGTCCAATCACTTCATCGGCCCGCTCATCGGCCAGGGAGACATACAGCCCTGCATACAGCAGAAGTTCAATCAAAAGTAGAATGCTGAACAAGAGCAGCCCCAATCGGATGGAAAGCTTACTAAACATCATGCACCTCTCCCCTTGGCAGATTTCTTCTTTCATTCTATCTGAGGAAGGAAAGGTTTCGGCGCAGAAACCCATCAACTTATTCAATTGTTCATAATATCTGCACAGAACCTGCATGCTAAGTGGGTATCTTAAGGCTGGAACGATTTTCATCCAAGGAGGTTAAATACATGAACCTAATGAAATGGAAAACATCCGCAGCAGCAGTGACCCTTGCCCTCCTGCTTGCAGGCTGCCAGTCTGACGACACAGAACCCCAAGAAGATGCCGCCCCGCAGACTGAGCAAGCCGATGAAAACACGGGACAGCCTGCTCAGGAAGAAAGCAGCGAAAATGATGCCAGCCAGGACCCGCACTCCATGCACAGCAGTTCCGGCGAAGTGCCGGAAGGCCTGAAGGAAGCCGAAAACCCTAAATTCCCGGTTGACAGCACAGCGATGATGCATGCCGATCATATGCCGGGCATGAATGGAGTCGAAGCAACCATCAGCGGAGCGTTCGAGACGACGGCCTATTCGGTCACCTATACCCCGACTGACGGAGGCGAGCCTGTCAAAGACCATAAATGGGTGATTCATGAAGAGCTTGAGAATCCCGGAGAAGCACCGCTTGAGCCCGGGACTGAAGTGACGCTTGCCGCAGACCATATGCCGGGGATGAACGGAGCAACGGCCACGATTGATTCCGCAGAACAGACGACGGTCTATATGGTCGACTTTGTTCCAAGTGATAGCGACGAAGAGGTCAAGAACCATAAGTGGGTGACGGAAGACGAGCTGTCCGAGGAGTAATAGACAACCTAATCAGTGCAATCATATCGAAAAAATGAAAAAGACTGCAGGCGACGGAAACCCGTCTTGCCTGCAGTCTTTTATCATTCCTTCAATACGTCCAGTACGTCACCGTATCCAGCAGTCCGATGACCACCAGGAAAACACCGGCCGATTTCTGGATGATGGCGCCGACCTTTCTGCCAGTCTTGAAAGAACGCCGGTCCAGATGGAGATACTCCATGACGCCCAATACGATCAGGAGCGGCAAGGACGTGGCCACCCCGAACACCGCCGGCAAAACGAGGCCGTAAGAAGTGTCCAGGACCGTCGGGATGAGGGACAGGAAGAACAGAACAAACATCGTTGGGCAGAATGCAATCGAAAACGTGACGCCCATCAAAAATGATCCGATCCGCCCTTCTCTCAGCGGCTGCGGGATTCTAGCCGACAGCCGGTTCACCCATCTGAGCTTGAAAATTCCAAGCATGACCAAGCCGCCCAGAACGATGAGCGGGCCGACCGCCTTGCGTATTGCCGGAAAATAGTCGATGATTTGGTCCTGGAACGTCTGGCCGAATAACCATGCAAACAGGCCGAGGCCTGTAAAAGCAACCACTTTCCCGGCGATGAACGAGCCGACATCCAGCCAGTCTGTCCGGCTCTGGAGTGTCCGGCTGCCGTAAAAGGTCAGGGCGCTGATATTCCCCGTCAGCTGACACGGAGCAACGGCACCAATCAGGCCTAAAAATAATGCAAACAAGAACGGATTATCGGCGTATATGTAAGAGAGCGTGTTAAATGGCCCTCCAATAACTGCGCTGATCTCGGAAAACAGCCCGTACATTCTCTTCTTCCTGCCTTTCGTTTCTTCCTGTAACTATGTTAACGGATGCGCATGAAGAAATGGTGCAGGGTTCTTTACAAATACATGAATCAAAAAAAAGAGAAGCCCCATGGCTTCCCCATCTTTTATTCGTCAATGGTCAGCAGCCTTGCGTTGATGGCTACAATGACCGTACTCAGGGACATCAATACAGCTCCGACCGCCGGGCTCATCAGGATGCCGAATTTATACAGAACTCCTGCAGCCAGCGGGACGGCAAGGATATTGTACCCCGCGGCCCACCACAGATTCTGCTTCATCTTCCGGTAGGTGGCCCGCGACAGTTTGAAGATATTCACAACGTCCAGCGGGTCACTTTTTACCAGGACCACGTCCGCTGTTTCGATGGCCACATCTGTTCCGGCACCGACTGCAATGCCGAGATCGGCTTTGGCAAGAGCGGGCGCATCATTGACACCGTCCCCAGTCATCGCCGTCTTTAAGTGCTCTTCCTTCTGCAGCGCTTCAATTTTGTCCGCCTTCTCGTGCGGAAGCACCTCCGCAATGATTTCCTTCATTCCAATCTGACGGCCGACATAATTGGCAACCTTGGCATTGTCCCCCGTCAGCATGATCGATTTGACGCCCATCTCTTTCAGTGTCCGGACCGCTTCAATTGCAGATTCACGTACGATATCGGCGAGCGCAATCATACCGCCCAGCCGACCATCGATGACGGTGAATACGACCGTCTTCCCTTCGGACGACCATTGATTGAACCGTTCCTGGTCAAACGACAGATCCAGTTCCCTCACCTGTCCCGGACTGACGACCATGACTTCCTTGCCATCGACCATCCCTTGAAGTCCTTTCCCGGTAAGCGATTGGAAGTCACTCACTTTTCTGCGGGTTAAGTTAAGTTCATCTGCTTTCTTGATGATCCCCCTGGCCAGCGGGTGTTGGGACTGGGTTTCGACAGCAGCTGCATAGGAAAGGAGATCTTCAGGACTGATGCCGTCTACGGTTGCGATATCCGTTACCCCGAATTCCCCTTTCGTCAGGGTTCCGGTTTTGTCGAATACGACCGCCTCGATATTCCGTGCCCCCTCAAATGCCGTCCGGTTTCGGACCAGCAGTCCTTTCCTTGCAGCGATGGAAGTGGAGACAGCAATCACCAACGGAACGGCCAGCCCAAGTGCGTGCGGGCAGGCGATGATGAGCACGGTCACCATTCGCTCAATGGCAAAGGACACCGGATAGCCCAGCAGCAGCCAAACCGCGAACGTGATTAAACCTGCCGCAAGCGCGCCGTAAAACAGCCATTTGGCTGCCCGGTTCGCAAGGTCCTGAGCCCTTGATTTGGACTCCTGCGCTTCCCTCACGAGGGAGATGACCTGAGAAAGATAGGTTTCCTCCCCGGTTTTCTTCACCGACAGGATCAGCGAACCTTCACCGTTGATGGAACCGCCGATCGCTTCCATACCCGACGACTTTTCAACCGGGACGGATTCTCCGGTGAGCATGGATTCATCAACAGATGATTTCCCTTCCAGGATTTCTCCATCGACAGGGACCTTCTCTCCCGGCTTCACCAGCAAACGGTCGCCGGCTTTCAGTTGTCCCACTTGTACGTCTTTCGTTTTCCCGTTCTCGTCAATCAGGTGTGCTTCAGATGGCATCAGCTTAGCCAGCGCCTCCAGAGCCTTGGATGCCCCCATGACAGATCGCATCTCGATCCAATGCCCCAGCAGCATGATATCGACCAAGGTCGCGAGTTCCCAGAAGAACTCATGCTCGGCCAGCCCAAAAACGGCAGCAGTGCTGTAGACATAAGCGACGATGATGGCAAGGGCGATCAATGTCATCATCCCCGGCGAGCGCTCGCTCAGTTCCTCTTTCGCCCCTTGCAGGAACGGCCAGCCGCCATAGAAGAAGACGAAGGTCGACAGGGCGAACAAGATGTACATGTCCCCTCCAAACCGCCAGTCCACGCCAAGGAATGACTGGATCATGGGGGAGAGGATCATAATCGGAATGGTCACGATCAAAGAAATGTAAAACCGTTTTTTGAAATCCTCGATCATATGAGAATGATGATCATGATGGCCGCCGTGTCCCTGGGCAGTAGCATGATCTGAGTGTCCGTGCCGGCTATAGTCATCGTCATGATGTGAATGTGAATGTTCATTCTGTTCCGGGTTCACAGGCTGATCCGGAGAAGAATGGTGCTCGTGGTGGTGTCCATCGTGCCCCGCATCTGGGGTCGTATGGCTGGAATGATTCCGGTCATGGTCATTGTGTGATCCTGACATGGTCTCCCTCCTATTCTAGTCAATTCCATCATACTCCCTACCGGTATAAAAACCAATCGGAATGTTCGGAACTTTTCATCTTAGCGAACGTATTTGAAACCTTTTTGTCGGATAAACCGTATGGAGCAGAGAGGGAAGAAACCAAACAGGAGGAGATCAGATGAACGGACAGGGACCAGATGGGAAAGGACAGAAGAGGAAAAAGGACAGAAGCACCATTGCGGAATTCTTTCTGTGGTTCCCTGAACTGCTTGTCTGGCCGTTCAGGCTCCTGTGGGGAATGCTGACGTGGATCGGCCGTTCGTTAGGCCGGCTGTTTGACTGGGTCTGAATAAAAAGGGCAGGCGCATCCGTGTGGGTGCCCCTGCCCTTTTTCATGTCCAATTCAATGTTTCGGACTTCGGAACAGCACAATAGTATGTTAAGCTTGCAAGACACGATTTGCTAGAAAAGGGGGAAAGCTGATGTATACCGTCTTTTCAACCTTTGATGTTCCCCCGGAAAAATCGGAGGAAGTCATCCGGATCTATCAAAACCGCTCCCGTCTGGTCGACCGGGCAGAAGGATTTGTCGATTTCCTGCTGTTGCAGAACGACCGCCGTCCCGGCGAACTGACCGTGCAGCTGATATTCGATACAAAAGAGAATTATTTAAACTGGGCACGGAGCGAGGACTTCCGCAGAATCCATGAGCTGGAGAAAAAGTATCCGGACCAGGAGCTTGCCTCCATCATTCCGAAGGTGTCCAAGTTCAAGGTGGTGGCCAAGTGAACACTGATGAAATCGTCAATCAGGTAACCGAAAAGATCTATGAACTCGAGCCGGCCCTCCTGGAACGATTCGGCGAACAGGGAAAAGCAAAGTGCCGGGAAGATAACCATCATCATATGAAACATCTCCAGACCGCCTATGCCTTGAACGAAGCGAAAGTTTTCACCGATTATGCGGTCTGGCTCAACGGAATATTGACCAGGCACGGCATGAAGACCAAGCACCTCATCGATAACTATCAGATCATCCGGTCCCTGCTCGCGGAAGACAAGAGTGAACAGGCCGAAAGCTATTACAGATATCTGTCAGAAGCCATCACAACTCTGGAGCAAGTCGCTGGTACTGAAGAGGTGGAACATGACACACATTGAAGCGCTCGCTTCCTGTCTGCTTGAAGGTGATCCGGACAAGGCATGGGCGTGTATCGAGAATTATCCCGAGTCCGCCAGGCCGGATGTTTATCACAATCTCATGACACCGGCCATGCGACATATCGGGCATTTATGGGAAACCAATAAGATCACGGTTGCCGACGAGCACCTGGCAACCGCGACATGCGATTTTATCCTTTCCCGACTGAGTTATGGAATCGGGAAAGAAACGTCTGCCGGCAAGGCGATGTTTCTTTGTCTCGACGGCGAACAGCACTATCTCGGCCTGAAGATGGTCGACAGCCTATTTAAGGAGCATGGCTGGGAAACCCGATATTTCGGGCCGAGCCTGCCCCTGGAATATGCCCTTCACACTGCGGAAAACTGGAAGCCGGACGTGATCGGGCTGTCGGTCAGCATCGTGTACCATCTGCCAAAGCTCCAACAGTACGTAGATGCTTTCAGCAGACTTCCGGAAAATCCGGCTGTCCTTGTCGGCGGCCGCCTGACGGACCTATATAACCTCCGCCCGCACTGCAAGGAAGATACAGTCATCCTCCGGAGCTTGCCGGAAACAGAAAGATGGATTCAAAACGATTTGACGGGAGGACAGCAAAGTGGAACAACTAACTCTACCCCTTCCCCTCCCGTATTTGAAAGTTAACAGGGACGGAAGAATTGTCGCCTATTCTGCTCTCGCCGAAGATCATTTTGACCTGAGCAGCGGACACATCAGAACCCTGGTCGATGAAGAATCAATCAACAAACTGGACCGGATAAGTTCGGAGGCCGGACTGTCCCCGGTCAAGATGGAACTGAATATGAAGACAAACGAAAACCCCCTGGGCCTGTTCGATGTCCACCTTCAGTGGGATTCGGAAAATCAGGCCGGTATGATTTTCCTGCCGAAAGACAGCTCCAATGAAGAGCTGATCCAAAAGCTTGCCGACATCCAGAACCGTCTCTCTTCTAGCGATTTCGAGTTGCTGGAGAAGAAAGAAGAACTGGAAAATGTACTGAAGCGGATGGACCGCCTGTCCGGCCCGTTCATCCCGCTGTCCGACACGCTGTGCCTGATTCCCCTGTTCGGCGACATCACAGCGGATAAGATCAACACCATTTCCGAAAGCTGCCTGCAATCCGTCTTCAGCGGGAGCTATGAAATGGTCCTCTTTGATCTCACAGCCGTCGGAGAGGTCCATGCAGATGGCATCGGAACATTCATCCAGCTGGTAAAAACCCTAAAATTCATGACCGGCAATGTCATCAAGCTGATCGGCATCAAGCCAAATCTTGCAAAAGAGCTGAACCGGCATGACCTTGACCAATGGGTTCAGTTCAACCATTCATTAAAAGAGGAATTGACTTATTTGGATCAGTGAAATCTCATAAATAAAGCAGGAGCCCCCGATTGGGTTGCTCCTGCTTTTTTGCCGTCAGCTCCGCAGCACCAGGCCCCGGCCTTCCGGAGTCCCCTCGACATCCAGCGTCAGAAGGTCCGTATCGCTCAGTTGCGCATCGATCGCCACGCGGATCCCTTTGATTTCCTGCACGACATCGAACTCCTGCGGCTCGTCGAAGGTGATGGCGAACTGGGGGCCGAACTCGCCCGTTTCCACTGTCAGCCGCAATCCACCCAAGCCGTGCGCCGCCAGATATTCATCCAAAAGTTTTTTGGCTCCATCAGTAATGAACACGTGCTTCCGCTCCTCCGGTCAAACAGTTGTCAACACAAGTATACCATCGCCTGTGCGGATGACGCTCAATCTCCACTCCGCTTTTTCCAGTCGTAAGGCACCTTGGACCAATCCCACAAGAGATTGAATAGGCCGGCCAGGATACTTATGGCGACCACCATGCCCCATTCAACTTCCCGATTAAAAATAAACTGGCATAGTGTCAGACTTGCGAAGAGGAAAAGCCCGTAGCCCAAGCTATTTTTAATCATTTAGGCTCCTCCTCAGACATTCTTCAGCAAAACCACATGGAGCTTATGCCCAATTTCATAGGTCCGGTCCCCGAACAGCCGGATCAGTTGAGGCTTCAGGCTGTCCATGATCCCGTCCCGTTCAGACTCTTCCAGATGCAGCATCCACGAGAGTGTCTTGATTCGCTCGCACCACGTATCCAAGGTGAAATCCACCGCGTAGTCCTCGTTGTACAATTCTTTAAGCTCAAATCCGTGCGCCTGCCATTCGGCAAACCACTCCACCGGGAAGCTGTTGATGGATTGTCCGGAGCCAGCCTTTCTTCCGGCGGGTTTGATCCGGCCGGGTATCGCTTTTTTCAGGAGGCCCATCGTTTCTTGCACGATCGGGTCGGCAGTGACAAATCCGGAGTCCATGATGAGAAGATCCCCGCCCGGCTTGAGGATTCTCTTCACCTCTTTCAGTACGGTCTCCCCGTCAAACCAGTGCCACGCGCGCAGAGCGGTGACGGCATCAAAAGATTGTCCGGGCAGGTCGGTATCTTCCGCGTACCGGTTCACATAGCGGATGGTCTCCCCAAGTTCCGAGTCGATGAGTTGGGCTTCACGGATCAGTTCGGCTGAGGGATCGATGCCCGTCACCTCTGCCCCCTGCTCCACAAGCATCCGTGTGAGAACACCGGTGCCTGACCCGAGGTCTGCAACCGACCGTCCCTGGAAAGTTATGCCCCTCACCTTCAGAGTTTCAAACAAATCAACCTTCAGGTCATTCCGGTAGAGCGCATAGCCCTTTGCCACTTTTCCGAAGTCTGCTTTCATTGAATGGCCTCCTTCATCCTATTCCTTCCCGCATGAATAACATCGTTTATCCTGATCCTCTTCTCCGTACATCCGAAGCTCCTTTTTCTCACCGCAGCCGTTGCAAATATCAAACTCGATCTGTGGGAGAACACCTGCTTCCGCTAGCGGAACCCACATATTTTCGTAGAGTGATTTACTCATCCCGTAATCAATAAAAACCAGCTTGCCTTGATCGTTGAGTCCATAGTTGTCACTGTCTTTTAAGTCGAAGCAATCGAACTCCCGATCCAACTCAAGTAAAGCATCCTCATATCGATCCGGAATCCAGATCGCATCTTTATCCCCATCAATCTCAAATGACTGGTTGTCTCTGCGCAAGATAGGTCGGTAATAGGATTGGATCGATATCCGCTCGTCAACAAAATGAACGGCCGCAAAAAGCGGAGCGAGCCCTTTAGCTTCTATCTCGTTATAGATGGCCATTTCATTTTGGGATTGTAGTTTGCCGATCGGGTGCAGATGAACCTTGATGACCCTTTCTCCAACTTTGTATACCTTTCTGGACGAGCCAATGCCGATAAAGTTTTCTTCTGTGCAGTATGTACGCCAATTCCTGATCAGGTTCTCTAGCGGTTCTGCCTTTTCATTCATCAATTCATCCCATCCTATAACACAAAAAGATGATAAACTTTTGGAGAAATCTCCGAACTCTTTGCTATATCCTATTCTAAAGTTAAAAAGGAAAATCCTTCAACATGAGTTATTAATGGGAGAAAGGGATTAAGGTTCCCTATAGAAGGATGACTTCTGGTACTGCTTCATGATTCTAATGTCATTCTTTGCTTAAACACACCGAAGGCCGCTTAAATGGATGAACAAAAAGACCTTCCTAAAAAAATAACCCTTCCCGCCATTGCAGAAAGGGGCTTTGGTCAGTTAGCCAAGAATCTTCTCGCGATGTCTTCATACAACTTGATACTAGCCAGGTATTCATCGATTTCCACATACTCAGCCGGCGGGTGGGCTTTCCCATCCGCCGTTCCCGACTTTTATGTCAGAGAGCTTTTCGGCAGCTGCCATCTGTATTGCACGGACAACATCCGGAGCAGCACGATCGACACGAGCAGGGCCCCGGTCATCCAGGCGCCCTCAATCAGGCCGACGCCAATAGCAAGGCCGCCGAGTGCCGCCCAGAGTGCATAGATTTCATCCCGGAATATCATCGGCTTTCTTCCCGCGAACACGTCCCGGATCATTCCTCCGCCCGCTCCCGTAAGAGTCGCGGCCACAATGGCCCCAATGAGCGTTGCGCCTGAATAGACGGCCATCAGGGCACCCTGGATCGCAAAAGCGGCAAGGCCGATCGCATCGAAAAAGATGCCCCAACGGTTCCAATAGCGGATCCACCAGTGGGTTGGAAAAAGAAACACGATAAGGATGGCGGTGAAAGCCAGGATGAACAGATTGCCCTGTGCCCAAATGTCCTCCACCGGAATTCCGATGAGAAGGTTGCGGATTGTCCCGCCCCCGAATGCCGTCGTGAAACCCAGAATCATGACACCGAAGATATCAAAGTCCTCTTCCATCGCGACGATGGCTCCACTGACGGCAAAGGCGAGGGTGCCGATGATGTTCAGTACGTCCCAAGTCATTTTAGGAACCCTTCCTTCCTTTGAACAAAACATCCTGAATGAACCTCCATTATAGATGGAGGAAGGACCATTCGGAACGAGTCAAATCAATAAAACTATCGATTATATCAAATTCTTATCAATTTGAGTCGATTTATATGGTTTGTTTTCCGGAAAATATTGTATAATCATCAGTAAATGTGCTCATTCCGTTTTTCGAGATTGTATTGACTGTTCAACCAATGACGGACGGAGCGCTTTTTTCATGCCGAAAATCCAGCTTCCTAAGTGGATGACGGCGAAAATAAAAGGCGCACAAAAAAACAATGTGCCTGAGCATTTATGGAGGGGGAAACATGAAGAAGAAGGTAATGATTTGGACAGGCATTGTTGTTCTCGCTGTCTTGTTGCTGGGGACAGCGGCATTTGTCTTCAAGGACCGTCTGTTCCTTGCCGGTGCATCTGAAGAGCTTGACGAACCGGTCATGGTACAGCCTGCCGCCATGCAGGAGCTGGGTGAGAGCATTCTCGTCACGGGGCAGATCATCCCGAGCGACGAGCAAAAAGTGTTCCATGAAGCCGAAAACGGTGAAGTGAAAGAGTTTTTCGTTGAGGAAAACCAGGCTGTCGAAGCGGACACCCCGCTGTTTTCATATGACGACTCTGTTGTAAACAGTGAATACAACAAAGCCGTCCGTTCGCGCGACCTGACGAAAAAGCGCCTCGCCATCGCGAATGACGAATTGACGGCAGCGCGCAAACTCCGGACGGATATGAAGAAAAATCCGGATGTCACGAAAGAAGAACTGAATGCCGCATCCAAGGAAATCGTCCAGCTTGAATTGGATATCGAAGGCATTAAAGATGAAGTCAGCTCTGCTCAGCAGACGATTGATGAGCTCGCCATACAGAAAGAAAAACTGACCGTCAAAAGTAAGATCGCCGGCACCGTTGTGAAGGTCAATAAAAATGTGGAACCGTCCGAAAACGGATCCACAGAGCCGGCCGTCCACATCATTTCGAGTGGTCCGTTCAAAGTAATCGGAACAATGAGCGAGTTTGACACGGTAAAAGTCAAGTCAGGACAAGCTGTCGTCATCCGGCCAAAAGTGTTTAAAGACCAGACATGGGATGGCACCATCGAATCCGTTTCCCAGTTCCCCGAAGGTGACCAGGGCGGAATGGATGAATACGGAGGAGGCGGCAATGTGACGATGTACCCGTTTACGGTTGCCATTGCCGGTGATACGAAGGATCTGCGACAAGGTTTCCATGTATCACTGGAGATCAATGTCTCCGACCTTGAACAGAGCGAACAATTGGCCATCCCTCATATGGCGCTGGATATGGACGAGGAAGGCAATGAATTTGTTTATGTGATCAATGCCGATAATCTTCTTGAAAAGCGCCCCGTGGTGCTCGGGGAGATGAATGATGAGTTTGCCGGCGTGGCGGAAGGCCTGGAACCCGGTGACCTGGTCGTCACCAACCCTTACGTCATCATGATGAAAAATCTCGAACCTGGCCAGGAAGTTCCGGATTTCGTGAATATGGATGAAGGCATGGAAGAGCCGGAAATGATGGATGAAACCGAAACGGAAGCAGAGCCGGCAGATGGCGGGGACGCCCCTGAAGAAACGGAGCCGGAAGCAGACGTTTCGGAGGAGGCCTAACATGATTAGGCTTTCTCAGATTACAAAAACGTACGGGAGCGGCAGTCTTGCAGTTCCGGTTCTCCGCGGCATAGACCTGGAAATCGGGGACGGCGAATTTGTGGCCATCATGGGGCCGTCCGGTTCCGGAAAATCAACGCTGATGAACATCATCGGCTTCCTCGACAAGCAGACCGGCGGCACGTACTCCCTCAACGGCGAAGACGTGAAACAGGCCAATGAAAAACAGTTGGCTGGCCTGCGCAACCGGCATATCGGCTTTGTGTTCCAACAGTTTTTCCTGCTTCCCCGCCTAAACGCCCAAAAGAATGTAGAAACGCCCCTGCTCTACGCAGGCGTTTCGAAAAAAGAGCGCTCCGAACGCGCCCTGGGACTGTTGGAGAAAGTCGGCCTGAAAGAAAGGACGGGACATCTCCCGAGCGAACTGTCCGGCGGCCAGAAACAGCGTGTCGCCATCGCCCGCGCCCTGGTCAATCAGCCCACCGTCATTTTGGCGGATGAGCCGACAGGCGCGCTTGATTCAAAGACCGGCGCGCAAATCATGGAACTGCTCACCGAACTGAACCGCGAAGGCAAGACGGTCATCATCGTCACCCATGAGGAAGAAATCGCGGCCTGCACGGACCGCATCATCGTCTTGCGTGACGGATTGATCGTGGATGACAGGAAGGTGACCTCATGAACGTTCGGGAAAGTTTTGCACTCGCCCTGTCCTCCATCTGGAACCATAAAATCCGTTCCATCCTGACGATGCTCGGCATTATCATTGGTGTCAGCGCCGTCATCATCGTCGTTGCGATCGGCGACGGCGCCCGCCAGCAGATGGCGGATGACCTGTTCAGCACGGACGAAAATGCCATCCCCCTCTACTTTGAACAGACCACGTACGAGGAAAACGGGGAAATGATGTGGGTCGAGCCCCCGGCAGTGACCGGCGAACAGCTCGATGCGGTGAAAGAAGTAGCCGGCGTGAAATACGTTCTCGGCACAAACAGCGGCTGGGGAACGATGAACCATAACGAACACACTGCCGACATGGAAATCATCGGTGTCGACAACCAGTACTTTATCGCCAAAGATCTTACACTGCTTGAAGGGCGCCGCCTGAATACCCGAGACAATGACAGCTACTCACGCGTTGCGATGATTGATTCCCTTACAAGGGAGAACATGTTCGCAGCTGACGAAGAAGCGGTCGGTGCGATCATCGACATCAACGACAATCCGTATAAAGTGGTCGGGGTGTACGAGTCCACACTGCCCCCTGAATTCAGGCACATGGATGAATTCTCGAACGGCCAGATGCTGATGCCCCGCACGCTCATTTCCATGATGTTCGGGAGTCCGGAGATCGATACGATCAACGTGATTGCAGACCAGCCCGACAATCTGACGGAAACAGGCTTTGCTGCTGCCGAGAAGCTGACTGAACTCACCGGCAGCGAAGAAGGTATGTATGTCGCCGAGGACATGAGTGCCTACGTCGAGGAATTCGATAGTTTTTACATGACCATCACCCTGTTCATCAGCAGCATCGCCGGCATCTCCCTTCTCGTCGGCGGCATCGGGGTCATGAACATCATGCTCGTCTCCGTCACAGAGCGTACAAGGGAAATCGGCCTGCGAAAGGCACTCGGCGCAACGCGAGGCCAGATCCTCCGGCAGTTTCTGATCGAATCGGTAACGCTGACTTCACTCGGAGGATTGATCGGGATCGGTTTTGCGGCACTCGTAACCGCGGTAGCCGCAGTGTTCCTGCCGTTCACCCCGATCATCAATCCCGTCGTCGTCATTGTTGGAATCCTCTTCTCTTCAATGATCGGGATTGTGTTCGGCATCCTGCCGGCCAACAAAGCTTCGAAACTGAGCCCGATTGATGCGTTGAGGTATGAATGACGAGGAAAGAGGCAGCGCATGTGATGCGCTGCCTCAGACTGCAGACAAAACGAGTGAATGACTCCTTTGTCTGCAGTTTTCTTATTCCTGACAACCCAAGAATACTGATTAGTTGAAACTTTAATATCTCTAATTCGTATAGAACAGTTGTAAGAATCATCCATGACACGACTTAGAAAAAACAAATTTCAGGAGGTACCGAGTATGTTTATAAGTTTGATTTCCATCGTTTCTATTGTATTGTGGGTTGCTTTATCCCAAGAACTCGGTAAATCTTCGAAAGAGAGAAACAAACAAAAAATGATTACTCTAATGTCTGCCGGTTCGTTATCTACAGTAATCGTTACAATCTCACTGGTTCAAAATCTCCAATTTTATTCGTTATGAAGGTTAAGGGAACCCATTATTATGAGGTTTCTTTTTTGATTGAAACATTCAACTGCAGGACTCCTGGGCCTTAAGGATAGAACTGTATTTATAGACCTTCAACAAGCTGAAGCCCCAAATAGACGGCAATTCCCCAGATGATCAGACCGGAAATCTGGTTGAACCGTCTGAGAATCTGCCCGCCGGTGTCCAGTCTTCCAATCATCCGGCCGGTCAGAGCCAGGCCGAAGAACCAGAGAAACGATACGCTGATGCATGCTGCCGTGAACACGACAAGCCTGTCCCCTTCGTAGGCCAGAGAGCTCGGCCCGATGACACCGATCAGGTCGAGGATGGCGTGGGGATTCAGCAGGGAGACCGAAGCGGCAAAAAGGACCTGCTGCTTGGCCGAAAGCGCCTCCCGCTTGCCCTCTCCGTTTCCGGGAGCACTTTTGAAAATCGACCAGCCCATATACACCATGAAAAAGAAGCCGACGAGGAAAATCAGGTTCTTAAGCCAGGCAAAGCTGAAGACGATCAGGGAAACACCCATGACTGCCAGCAGGATGAGCAGCATGTCACAGATGCCGGCGGTCACTACGGCAGGCAAAGCACGCGAAAACCTGCGGTGGGTCGCTCCCTGATTAAATATAAAAACATTTTGTACGCCGAGCGGAAGGATCAGCCCTAAGGCAAGAACAATTCCATGAACTAACGCGGTCGCCATCTTGCGTCCCCCAAATTCTTTTCTTTCTATCATAGCAAAATTCCAATTGGGGTCTTCCGCTGATTGGTGAAACTATATTAGAGAGTGATTGGGATACTTGCCAAATGAAGCGCGCATAGATTCCTATGCGCGCTTGGCCGAGTTCTATGCGCGCTTCTGAGGTTTCTATGTGCGCTTGCCTGGTAGCCTGGTCCAAAAACAGAACGAAGCCGGCTGATCCCAGATGGGTCCGCCGGCTTCGTTTATTACTGATTCTCTTTTAATTCTTCCCACTCTTCCCGCAGCATCCCCATCCGGATGGAGTCGTAGTACGTCCCGTTCCAGTAGCGGACTTTGCGGATGCGGGCTTCCATCTTGAAGCCAAGCTTCTCGCCGGCCCGGATCATGCGCTCGTTGCCGGACCAGGTGGTGTACCCCGTCCGGACGAGCGGCATCGTGTTGAACAGGTGGTCCCGCCACAGCTTGAAGGCGGTCGTGCCGATCCCCCCGTTCCAGTATGCCGGGTCGTAGATGGCGATGCCCATCTCAAGCCAGAGTGATGGCTTATGTTCCCAGTAGTAGCCGACCATGCCGACAATTGTGCTTTCGTGCTCGATCAGCCAGTAATCGTCCTGGTCGACGAGCTTGTCTTTCTTCTCATAGAACGCTTCCCACTCCATCGTCTCGTGGGGATAATAAGGCGCGTCCCACTTTTTCCATTCCGGATTTTCGTCCCGGAAGCTGAGTTCCCACATGCGGCGGAGATCCGTTTCTTTGACCGGGCGGATCGTCGTGCCGTTTTCGGTGTAGGTCAATTGATTCTTCCCTTTCTTACAGGTACTTCTCGAACCATCCGGTGATCTGATCCAGGCGCTCGATGCGCAGGTTTGGCTTGCCGGTGCGCGACAGGTTATGGTCGGCTTCCGGGAAGCGGACGAAGACCGTCTCCTTGCCCATATGCTTCAGCGTGATGAACAGCTGCTCCGCCTGCTCAATCGGGCAACGGAAGTCCTTTTCGCTGTGGAGAATGAGGAGCGGCGTATTGACGTTGGCCGCGTACTTGAGCGGCGAGATGTCCCAGAGTCCTTCGACATCATCCATGACCGCGCCGTGCTGCCATTCGCTGAAGTAGTAACCGATGTCGGAGACACCGAAGAAACTGATCCAGTTCGAGATCGAGCGCTGGGTGACAGCCGCCTTGAACCGGTCGGTGTGGCCGACAATCCAGTTTGTCATGAATCCGCCGTAGCTGCCGCCCGTGATGCCAAGACGCTCGGTATCGATCCAACCGTTGTTTTCGATGGCGTAATCGACACCAGCCATGATGTCCAGATAGTCGCCGTTTCCGTAGTCGCGGCGTACCGCGTCTACGAATTCCTGGCTGTAGCCATGGCTGCCGCGCGGGTTGACGAACAGTACGCCATATCCTTTTGACGCGAGCACCTGGAATTCGTGGAAGAACGTGTTGGCATACATGGTATGCGGCCCGCCGTGGATCTCCGTGATTAGCGGGTACTTCTTCCCTTCCTCGAACCCGGCCGGCTTCATGATCCAGCCGTGGACGTCCCAATCTTTAGGACCTTTGAAGACGATCGGTTCCGGCTTGGCAATCTCGTGTTCTTCGATGAACTTTTCATTGAATGCGGTGAGCGCCTTGCGTTCTCCGGTTGTGATTTCCTGCACGTATAGCTCGCCTGGGTGAACAGGGTTACTTGCCGTAAGGAGTGCCGTTTTGCCGTCTTTTGTGACGTCATAGCCGTAGACATGCTCATTTTCAGGAGTTGCCGGATAAAGCTCCCCTTCAAGTGTCGCGTAATACAGGCGGACATCGCCCATCACGGACACCTGGAAGTAAAGCGCCTCGTTCCCCGTCCAGACTGCCGCAGGCTTTTCGGTGCCCTGCTGGAAGTCGGCCGCGACAAGGTCGCCGACCGGCGCGTCAAGCGATTCTGTCAGGACAGTAAGTGAACCGGACGCCACATCATAGACATACATATCTGTATGCGTCGCGTTTTCCAGCCTGCGATCTGCACCGATAAAGGCGATTTTCTTGCCGTCCGGCGAGAACGTCGCACCGCCATAGTAGCCGTCCTGGTCGATGATTGTCGTCTCTTCCCTCGTTTCTGCATCTGCGAGATAAAGCGCGCCGCGGAATTCGAAGTCCTGGTTTTCCGCACGGTTGACGCTGAAGACGACCTTCTTGCCGTCAGGGGACACCGTGTTCAGGCCGTATTGATGGTCGCCTTCCGTGAACGCTGTCACGTCTCCCGATTCAAGGTCCACGACACCGATCTGGCGGAACATATCTTGAGGAAGGAGACCGAGCCCGTCCGCCTTGTACTTCATCTTCTCGATGACGACCGGCTCCGGCTTCTTGTCCTTTTTCTCCTCTTCCTTGTCCATGAACGACTTGTCTTTCTTGACCGCTCCGTTCACCCACAATTTCTTGCCGCACGGCGACCAGGCAAATGCCGATACCCCGTTCGCAAAGTCGGTCACCCGCTCCGCTTCTCCGCCTGCTGCGCTCAGCACGTAAAGCTGATTCTTGCCGTCACGGTCGGACAGGAAGGCGATCTTGCTGCCGTCAGCGGACCACTCCGGACTGCTCACCCGGTTCTTGCCGTATGTCCACTGCGTCACGTCTCCGGATGCCAGATTCACATGGAACAGATTCGAAATATACTTGTTTTCTTCCTTGTCCATATGCGTCCGAACGAACACCGCTCTGTCGCCAGTTGGCGCCAGATTTGGATTCGCTACGGAATAAAGGTCAAACAGCGATTCAGCCGTAATGTTCTTCTTGCTCATCAGTAACTCCCCCTTTAACAAAACCTACTGATAAGTCTAAACTATTTCGACTTGCGGAACAATATTCTTCTATAATTGCGGGTGAAACGTTGATATAGTTCATTGAGACGTTAACATACTGGCGTGAGACGTTAACATACCAGCGAGAAACGTTAACATACTGCAGTTAAACGTTCACGTTCCGCGTTTCCGCTTTACGACGATCATGAGGATCGCCGTGTAGATCAAGGCAAACGGGATGGCCCAGAATGCCAGCTGCAACAGCTGAGAATCTGTTGGGTAAAAGAAATAGATCAGCATCCATGCAGCGGACACGATCAAGATCGTTTCTTCAAGATACTTCAAGACAGCACCTCATTATCAGATATGCAAACCCAGGAATCATTCGTCACTTTCAGCACCGCTTTCGTCACTTTCGGAGCTTGAATCGTCACTTTCGCGCCATGAATCGTCACTTTCACGGTCACTTGCGTCACTTTCGCGACCTGATTCATCCCCGCACAAACAAAATGCCCGCGACAAGCGCGGGCTACAAATCACTTACTATTGACCGCCATGTCCTTCAGCGAGCGCCGGAGGATTTTGCCGGTCGTGTTTTTCGGCAGGTCATCGAGGAATTCGATGGATGCCGGGATTTTGTATTTCGCAAGTTTTTCTGCGCTGAAGGCTTTCAGGTCTGCTTCCGTCAGGGCGGATCCGTCCTTCTTCACCACATAGGCTTGGATGGCCTCGCCATAATTGGAGTCCGGAACGCCGACAACCGCGGCTTCGACCACGTCCGGATGCGCGTAGAGCACTTCTTCCACTTCACGCGGATAGACGTTATAGCCGCCGACGATAACGAGGTCCTTTTTGCGGTCGACAATGTAGAAATAGCCATTTTCGTCGCGGCGGGCGAGGTCGCCCGTGTAGAGCCAGCCGTTACGGAGCGCGACTGCGGTCTCTTCCGGCATCTTATAATAGCCTTTCATGACGTTCGGACCGCGGACGATAAGTTCGCCCACTTCTCCGTCTGGCACTTCCTCACCAAACTCATTAACTACCTTGTTCTCGACGTTGATGATGTTCGTGCCGATCGAGCCAGGCACGCGCTCGCGGTCAAGCGGGTTGAAGCAAGTGACCGGGGCCGCTTCGCTTAGGCCATATCCTTCCGAGATGCGGACATTGAACTTGTCCTCGAAGTTGTGAAGCAGCGCGACAGGAAGGGACGAGCCGCCTGAGATGGCGCGCTTGACCGACTTGAAGTCTTCCGGGTTGCCCTCCGGATACTGATAAAGGAAGTTGTACATCGTCGGCACGCCGGCGAATATCGTAGCTTCCTTTTCACGGATGACACGGAACACGTCTGCCGGGCTAAACTTCGGCACCAGCAGGATCTGCGCACCCCGCAGGAGTGGCGCGTTTACCACGACTGTCAGAGCGAACACATGGAACACCGGCAGTGTCGCAACGACGCGGTCATCCGGGCTGAACTGGAGATAATCGGCAACGTCACGCGCATTGGAATACAGGTTCTTGTGCGTGAGCATCGCACCCTTGGGATTCCCTGTCGTGCCCGAAGTGTACAAGATGACCGCTGTATCATCGTCATCCACTTCAACTGCTTCCGCAGGAGCACCGCCCGAAGCGACCACGTGTGTAAACGGTTTCACTTTACCGCGGACGTCTTCCGGCAGAGAAGCGATCTTCTCCTCTAATCCCGGTTCTGTTTCACAGATCACATAACTTTCCACCGCCGGGAACGCTGCCGATGCCTGCTGGATCAGCGGCAGCAGCTTGTCCAGTGCAATGACCGCCTTGGCGTCACTGTTGCGGACGATGAACGCGATTTCCTCCGGTGAGTAGATCGGATTCACCGGTACCGCCGTTGCGCCGATGCGCATGGTGGCATACAGCGAAACCAGGAAGTGCGGCGTGTTTCCAAGCAGGAAGACGACATGATCCCCCTTGCCGATGCCGCTTTTCTGCAGACCGGCCGCCAGAAGCCCGACGGTCTGATCGAACTCTGCGTAAGTTGTGTCTTTCCCCATGAAATGATAGGCAATCTTCTGTGGTTCCTCGAGCGCCGTATGATGTACGCGCTTCACAAGATTCATAGCCATCCCCCTTGTTCGAATTGAATGAATAGTCATTCACTATCCCCGATTACCATTATAGAGGAATAATATAAAGCGGACAACAGCCAAATAGGAAATTTAACATGGCACTCCTTTTCCCGGCAGTCAATGATCCGCTCTCTTCCATGAAAAAAGGACCGCTCAAGTCGGTCCTTTCACATGCGCCAGATAGCGCCAGCGGATCAGAAAGAAATACAGCAGCTGGATCACCGTGAAGCCGACGAGAACAAGGGCCATCTCATTCAGGATCGAGATATCGGCGAATTCCTTCCAGATCGCCTGCAGGGAAATAAAGGCGAAAGTACTGTGCAGCATCGCAATGCCCCACGGCAGGAAGAATTGCGGGACCAGCTGGCGGTTGACGATTTTGATGAACTCGCGCTCTGTCATGCCGAGCCGCTTCAGGACGGCCGCCTGGCGCCGGTCGCGGTCGAGCATCGTGTAGAGCTTAAAGTAGATGAAGCTGCCCGCGGCCAGCATGAAGACCATGGCCACCATCAGGCCGGTCAAAAGCAAAAGGTGGAACGTCGAGCGGATAATCGAATAGTCGAGGCCTGGATTCTTGAAGTAATACGGAAGCGCCTCTTCTTCTTCAATTTCGGACAGGATCATCTCCTGCTCGATCGACAGCCCGATCCCGACAGTCTCCTCCCAGTCGGGGATGTCGAAAGCGTGGAACCGGAGAAGCTGATCGGGCTGTGCGGAGGCGACTTTCACAAAGTCGGTCTCGCTGACAACCACCGAATTTGTCCCGAGGCTGTAGGCCGGCAGCAGGAGGCCACCGACTACGCCGCTTACATGGACCTCGACACCGCTTTCCTCGAGCTCTGTCCGGATATCCGCATCCTGTAGTCTCGGGGCGGCTTCCGTAGAATACGGCAGGAAAACGGCTTCGCCCGGCCTCAGGCTAACCGGCCCTGCGCCAAGTGCTTCCGCGAGCCGGTTTACTTCACCCTCGCGAAGAATATTGATGGGTTGCCCGGAGAAAGAAGATTCCTCCCTGGCGACAGTAAGCGGCACGTGGGTGTACTTAAGGCCCGCGTTTTCCAGTTCCTCCATTAGCCCCGTCACATGTTCATACTCATGCGGGTTGCCCGGATAGCTCTCATAAACAAGGCCAAGCGGGTTCAGCGCACGATACTGGGCGGTGTACGTGGCAAGGCTCGCAAGCGTCCCGACAGAAAGGAAAGCGACGGTTGAGACGATTGCGACGATAAAGAACATGTTTGCGTTGTCGCGGAGTTTGGCCGCGGTCTCAGCGAGCGACACGAGACGTGTCCGTTTCCAGTACAGGCTTTTCTGGTCCCTGAACAGGTCGAGCAGGTACAGGATCGAGTGCGAGAAGAAATAATACGTCCCGAGAGTAGCCGCGGGCGGCAGCAGCACCGATAGGTACAGGACATTTACCCGTCCAGCCAGAAGCGCCGCTCCGTAGGACGACAGCAACAGGAGAATGCCGGCAGCGGCTCTCCCCGGTGAGTAGCCGAACGGATCCGCTTCCCCGCCGATCCCTTTCCTGAATTCCGAAATGTCCCGGTTGGCGACGATATAGGCGGACAGCAATCCGATCATAAGGAACAGGCTGAAGAATGCACCCGCAGTCATGAGGAACGGCTCCCATGATACATAAAGCGGCAGGGTCGGCAGCTGGAGCAGTTCCCGGACGATCATGAAAAAGTACTTCGAGAACGCGAAGCCGAGCACGATGCCGCTCGCGGTCGACGCGGCACCGAGCAGCAGCATTTCCAGAAGCAGCAGCTTTCCGAGCTGGCGCCGCTCCATGCCGATCTGGAGGAGCAGGGCGAATTCACCCGAGCGCGCCTGCATAAACGCCCGCATCGAATAAAACAGGAAAAACAGCATGAATACATAAAGGATGATGTCCGCCGTCGTCATCCCAATCAGCGTGATGCCGGTGATGAACCGCTCCCCGATGCCCGGGTGGAACATCAGCATCGAGTAAAGGAAAAACACCATGACCGAAAACACACTGGCCAGGAAAAACGCCGCATAGACGCGGCGGTTCCGGATGACGTTACGGTAGGCGAACTGACGAAAGGTCATCGACGTTGCCTCCCAGAAGCGACAGCATGTTCAGGATGCGCTGGAAGAACGTCCTGCGGCGGTCGTCCTTGTGGATTTCATTGTAGTAGGCGCCGTCCTTGATAAAGAGGACACGGTCGCAGTAGCTGGCGGCGATCGGGTCATGGGTCACCATGATGAACGTCGTCCTGTTTTCCCGGTTGATCGTCCCGAGCAGGTCCAGCACTTCGCGCGCTGCGTTCGAGTCAAGATTCCCCGTCGGTTCGTCGGCCAGCACGATCGACGGCCGGTGGACGAGGGCGCGCGCGATCGCGACACGCTGTTCCTGCCCGCCCGAAATTTCATCCGGACGTTTGTGCAGGATGCCTTCCAGTCCGAGCCGTGCCGTGATCGCCTTGACCCGAGCGTCCATCTCCGAGACGGGCAACCGGTCAAGTGTCAGCGGAAGCACAATGTTTTCCTCGACCGTCAGCATCCTGAGCAGGTTGAAGTCCTGAAAGACGAAACCGAGCTCGCGGCGGCGGAAACGGGCCAGGTCATCCGGCCGGAGCGCCGACGGATCGGTCCCTTTGATGAGCACTTTTCCCGATGTCGGCATATCGATGCCGGAAATCAGGTTCAGAAGCGTCGTCTTGCCGCTTCCGGAAGGGCCCATGACGGCAAGAAACTCCCCTTCCTCCACGTCAAAGCTGAGGCGGTCAAGCGCCCGGTGGGTCACTTTCCCCTCATAGATTTTGATGACGTCTTCAATGCTGACGATCGGCATGTGACTCTTCCTTTCCTTCTTCCTTCTTCTCCCGGAAGAGGACGGACACTGCCGTACCCTCCCCTGGCTCCGACTCGATCTCCAGGCCGTGGCCGAGCTGGTCGCACACTTCCTTCGCGATAAAGAGCCCCATTCCGGTGGACTCACCGGTTAGCCGGCCATTTTCCCCTGTGAAGAACGCATGGGTGACACGTTTCATATCAGATGCCGGGATGCCGATCCCCTCGTCCCGGACGGTCAGCCGGATGCCGTCTTCTGTCCGGTCCGCGCTGAAGTAGACGTGCTTGCCTTCACCTCGCGTGTATTTCACGGCATTCGTGATGAACTGGGCGATGATCGTCTTCATCCACTTCGGATCGGTCGTGACGGTGAGGCCCTCTTCAATCGAAGAAGCCGGGTAGACCCGGTTGGTGATGAACAGCTTTTTGTGTTCGGAAATCACTTCACGGACCAGGGATGCAAGATCCGCACGGGCAATCTGCATGTCCCGCTCGAAAGTGCCAAGCCTTGCATTCAACAGGACGGTCTCGAGGCCGCGCCGGATCCTGTCAGCCTCTTCCCCGATCGCTTCGCGGTCCACTTCCTCTTCCTGCAGCAACAGCGAGATGACCGACAGCGGCGTCTTCATCTGGTGCACCCACTGGTTCATGAACGTCTCATGGCGCTCATTTTCCGAACGCAGCGCCTGCACTTCCTTCTGGTAGATGCCGTACACTTCATGGCCGAAACGCTCGGCTTCGGTAGTTTCCGGGGATTTCGAGGTCCGCATGAGGAGGTCCTCCATCTTGGCCGGGTGCCTCAGGATCCGGTTGTAGTACCCCCTGCGGCCGATAAAGCGTACCGCCAGGAAAAGCGTGGTCAGGATGAGGACCATCACGACCGAATACACGGCAGTGTCCACATTCCGGAAGCCGTCCAGCCAGTACAGCGACAGGATGAATACCGTCAGCAGCACATGGAACACGAGGTAGGCCGCGTGCTCCCGGATAAACAGGCGGACCGCCTTCATGCTTCCTCCGGCGCGGCGATAAACCGGTAGCCCGCGCCGCGTACTGTTTCAATTTGAGATTGGATGCCGTAGTCGGCAAGCTTTTTGCGAACACGGGTCATATTGACGTTTAGTGTGTTTTCATCGACGAATGCCTGGTCATCCCACAGCTCCTCGAGGAACCGTTCTCGTGACACGACCTTCGGCGACTCGGATAGGAGCAATTCCAGGATGACGCACTCTTTTTTCTGGAGCGGGATCTCCTCTCCGTGCGCATGCAGTTCCATCCGCTCCGGATACAGCTCCAGACGGCCGAGACGGATTGTCCGCTCTTCCATTTTCGGCGCGTATTCTCCAAATGACCGACGCAGATGGCTTCTGATCTTCGCCAGGACAATCTCGTAGTTGAACGGTTTCGTAATAAAGTCATCCCCGCCGTTTTCCAGCGCAAACACCTGATCCATCTCGCCGGAACGTGCCGAGATAAACAAAATCGGCACGGTCGTCCGCTGGCGCAGCTGGCGGCACCAGTAATAGCCGTCATAAGACGGCAGGTTGATATCAAGCAGGATGAGGTGCGGGGAGAACTCGGACTCCGCCTCCAAAATCCGGTCGAAGTCATCTGCCGCCCGCACATTGTAATGGTATTTCCGGAGCGTCTCGGCAAGCAGCGAGGCGATCTTCCGGTCGTCTTCGATGATGAGGATCCGATGTTGTTCCACGGTCTTTCCCTCTTTTCCAATTTCGGTTCCGTCGGGTAAATACGGCCGGAATCCGTGATTTTCTCTGCTTTTATGATAGCAGAAAAGGGACCCGGCGTCTGTCGGGTCCCCTTTGTATAGGCTGCGTCTGATCAGTAGATCAGATCGATGAAATCTTCTTTCGTGATGCCGCCAAGCAGCTTTTCGATGTTGATGCCCTCGATCGCCTGCTCGATGCCTTCGGTGCTGTATGGCGCGCCTTTCAGTGCATCTTCGATCTCGGCCACTTCGCCGACCCCGAAGAAGTCGCCGAAGATAGCCGCGTCTTCGATTTTGCCTTTGTTTACATCGAGTTTTACATCGATGCCGCCGACCGGGAAGCGTTTTGAGTGAGACATGTTGAACTTCGGTGACTTGCCGTAGTTCCAGTCCCAGTTACCGTAGCGCTTCTCGGACAGCTTCCTGATGTTTTCCCAATCGTCTTCCGTGAGCTCAACGTACTCGATTTTGTCCTTGCCGCCAAAGATCTGCTCGAGGATATACTGGCGGAACTCTTCGATATTCATCGGCTCCTCGAGGAACTCGGAGATGTTCGCGACACGCGAGCGAATGGACTTGATGCCCTTCGATTCGATCTTGTCCTTTTTCACTTTGAGCGCGTTCACGACTTCGCCGATGTCCGTATCGAACATAAGCGTGCCGTGGCTGTACATCCGGCCCTGTGTGGAAAACTGGGCATTGCCGGAAATCTTGCGCCCTTCGACGAGAAGGTCGTTGCGTCCCTGCAACTCGGCTTTAACGCCGAGGCTGTTGAGCGCATCTACGACCGGCTGCGTGAATTTCTTGAAATTACGGAAGCTCTCTCCGTCATCCTTCGTGATGAAGCTGTAGTTCAGGTTGCCAAGATCGTGGTATACCGCTCCGCCGCCGGACAGCCGGCGAACAACCTTGATGCCATTTTTGTCCACGTAGCCCGCGTCGATCTCTTCGATGGTGTTCTGGTTGCGGCCGACGATAATGGACGGGCCGTTAATGTAGAACAGCAGATAAGAATCCTTGTCCGTATCAAACGTGTTCAGGATATATTCCTCGATCGCGAGGTTGATGTACGGGTCGTGGTTGCCCTTGTTGTCGATGAATTTCATGCTTGTGGACCTCCTGTCATTTTCCTTTGTCCAGTTTATCACACACCCCCGAAACGCTCCCGCTATTAGGCTGTCCGAAAGGGACCGGAACCAATCTGAAAAAATATTTGTAAAATTAGGTGAAAACCATTGACACCCTCTGCTCTGTTATAATACACTGTGTACAACAACAGAAGTTGACTAATAAAACTTCTTCGAGAGGAGAATGCGGAATGATGGAAAGTGTCGTTGAATTCTTCAAGAACCTGCCTCCGAAAATGTGTACTGACTGTGGTGAACAAATCGAGGAACAACATGAGTGCTACAGCAATAAGTGCGACAAGTGCAACTGCGAATAACAAATGCCGACCTTAACGGCGCCCCGGATTATCTGTCCGGGGCGTTTTTTCTGTTTCAAAACAGATATGTAAGCGCTTTTATAGTACAGATAGAATTCTTTTGTATCAGTACAGCCTGTCCCGCTAAATTCCGATGAAAGAGGATAATTGGAGACGAAACAGTAAAATTCTCCGATAGAACGGATTGATAGATTTCACCTTTTCCCTGTATCACGTTTTACTAAGTGAAACCAATCAATCTGTTATTCCGTATTCCATACATACAAGACCCGAATTGGAGGAAGTACTGTGAAACCAATCACCAAGAAACGATTCAAGGCCTACCTGATTGACTTGGCCGTATCAACCGCCGCAACTGCAGGTGTCGAATATGTCCTAAGGAAGAAAATCAAAAGCGAGGCCTTTCACGCACTCGTCACCCCTACTGCTGTCATGTGGGCGCTGGAATATGCACAGTTGCGCAACAGCGGACGGACGATCGGCTACAAAACGATGGGACTGGCCATTGAAAACACGGACGGCACCGAACCGACACCCGGCCAGATTGTGAAGCGCATGGCCTACCGGGACACCATCAGCACATTCGACTACATAAAAGACCGTGAAGCCTTCGAGGCGCAGGACGGAGCGCTCCTCCCTCACGACCGGATTTCTGGAACGGTTGTGAAGGAACAATAAACATAAAAACAACCTCAAGCGGACGCCCCATGACTGATCATGGGCAGTTCCACTTGAGGTTGTTACATTCTGATGAATCTCGGTTCGTATTCAGACAAGACCTCAAAGACCTGATCACCGTTCATGTACAGATGATGTTCCAGTTTCGGGTGCGTCTTTCTGTTAATGAGCGGATTGTGATCGAACCATTTTAAGTATTCCGAGTTCAGGACTTTATAGAAATACAGCGAGTTTTCATCTTTCACGGTGGACAAGTCTTCTTCCTTGCTGAGCAGATCAAACCGGCCGTATTCGGTTGAGAACCGATAAGACCAAACGTAATACTCGACTGGTGAAACAAACTGATCGTAAATGACATCGACTTTTGTCTCTGCCAAATCACTGACCGAAAGTTTCAGGTAATCAAAATGGGCGAGTACTTCAAAAAAACCCAAGTCCGCAAGACTTCTTCCTTTCAAGTAAGTGACGGGCTGCCAGGCCTGCAGAACCTCCATCATATTGCCTCCTTCACTCAAGCATATAATCAATCATTCTGGTCATATGCAGGATTTCCTTTACGTTGGAACCAAAAGGAGCCGTCATCCAAGATGACGGCTCCCCCTTTATTACCCTTACTGCTCTGATTTCCCGACGCAGCGTTCGCATTCATGATGGAGGGACTCGACTTTCTCAACGATTTCACAACCGCACTCGACACAGATCTTCCGGGACTTTTCGATCTTCTGCTGGTTTTTCATCATTCAGATCTCCTCCTTATGGGTTTGGGGTTATGCCAGCCGGCCGTAGCCCGGCACGGTCAGGAATTCTTCAAAGTCATCGTTTTCCGTGAGTTCCTTGAACAGGTCTGCGGCTTCCTGGAAACGGCCTTCTGTAAACCGCTCCGAGCCTTCCGATTTCCGGATTTTCCACAGTTCCTCCTGTAGCAGCTGCCGGAACAGGCTTTCCGTGATTTCCCTGCCGTCATCCAGGCGGGCTTCCGGGTGGCGGATCCACTGCCAGATCTGCGATCGGGAGATTTCCGCCGTCGCGGCGTCTTCCATCAGATTATTGATCGGGACCGCTCCGCTGCCGCACAGCCAGGCTGCAATGTAGCGGATGCCGACGTTGATGTTCGTCCGGATGCCGCCTTCCGTGATGGTCCCGTCCGGCACCTTCAGAAGATCCTGGCCGGTCACCTGGACGTCTTCCCGTTTCCGTTCCACCTGGTTTTGCCCGTCGCCGATGACGGCATCGAATTCCTTCATCGCGACCGGAACCAGTCCGGGATGCGCGACCCACGTGCCATCATGGCCGTCGGTCGCCTCGCGCCGCTTGTCTTCGGCAACTTTTCGGAACGCATCAGCATTGGCTTCTTCGTCTCCCTTGACCGGAATCTGGGCCGCCATGCCGCCGATAGCCATTGCGCCACGCCGGTGACATGTCTTGATGCAAAGTTGGGTGTAGGCCCTCATGAACGGCGCGGTCATCGTTACCTGCCCCCGGTCCGGAAGCAGCACATCGTCCTGGTTCCGGAACCGCTTCAGGAAGCTGAAGATGTAGTCCCAGCGTCCGCAATTCAGTCCTGCCGCGTGGTCGCGCAGTTCGTAGAGGATCTCATCCATCTCGAACGCGGCGAGGATCGTTTCGATCAGGACCGTCGCCCGGATCGTGCCGTGCGGGATGCCGAGCCGCTCCTGCGCATAGGTGAAGACGTCATTCCAGAGGCGTGCCTCCAGATGGCTTTCCACCTTCGGCAGGTAGAAATACGGCCCCGTCCCGCACGCAATCTGTTCTTTCGCGTTGTGGTAGAAGAACAGCCCGAAGTCGAACAAACTGCCGGACACCGGCTCCCCGCCGACCGTCACATGGCGCTCTTCCAGATGCCACCCGCGGGGCCGGACGATCAGGACCGCAGTCTCCTCGTTCAATCGATATTCCTTGCCGTCGGACGGACGGGTGTAGGAAATCGTCCGACGCACGGCATCATGCATATTCTTCTGGCCCTCGATCATGTTTTCCCATGTCGGGGAGGTCGCGTCCTCAAAGCATGCCATGAAGGTTTTCGCGCCCGAATTCAGCGCGTTGATGACCATTTTCCTGTCGACCGGACCGGTGATTTCCACCCGGCGGTCCTTCAGGTCGTCAGGGATCGGGGCGACTTCCCAATCGCCCTCCCTGATCTGTTCCGTCTCCGGAAGAAAGTCCGGCTGCTCCCCCGCATCGAACCTCGCCTGCCGCTCCATCCGCTTTTCCAGCAGCTCCAGCCGCCGATTGTTGAACCGCTCATGCAGCTCGCCGATGAATCGGAGTGCGTCTTCGGTCAGGATCACGTCCGAGGACGGCGTCCGGCCGCCCGTCACATTGACTTGCCGCTCCCTTGCCGTTTCGTTCGTCGTCATGTGCACCCGCTCCTTTCCTTATGCGAACTGCGCAGTTTCCGTCGATCCGGCCATCGCGGTTGTGGACGACTGGCCGCCGGAGATGACCTGCGAGACTTCGTCGAAGTAGCCGGTGCCGACTTCGCGCTGGTGGCGTGTCGCCGTGTAGCCTTTTTCCTCGCTGGCGAACTCGGCCTGCTGGAGGCGGGAGTAGGCTGCCATGCCCTCATCCTTGTATGCATTTGCCAGTTCGAACATGCTGTGGTTCAGCGAGTGGAAGCCGGCGAGCGTGACGAACTGGAACTTATAGCCCATCTTCGCGATTTCGCGCTGGTACTCGGCGATCGTTTCCTTGTCGAGGTTCGCTTCCCAGTTGAATGAAGGCGAGCAGTTGTATGCAAGCATCTTGCCCGGGAAATTCTCGTGGATCGCATCGGCGAACTGTTTCGCTTCTTCAAGCGACGGTTTGGATGTCTCGCACCAGATCAGGTCGGCATACGGCGCGTAGGCAAGACCGCGTGCGATCGCCTGGTCGATGCCGGCGCGTGTGCGGTAGAAGCCTTCCGGCGTGCGCTCTCCGGTGATGAACTCGTGGTCCGCCGGGTCGATGTCACTTGTGATCAGGTCCGCCGCATCCGCATCGGTGCGGGCAATGATGATCGTCGGGACGCCCATGACGTCTGCCGCCAGACGGGCGGAAATCAGGTTTTTGACCGCGTTCTGCGTCGGGAGGAGAACCTTTCCGCCGAGGTGGCCGCATTTTTTCTCGGATGCGAGTTGGTCTTCGAAGTGGACGCCTGCAGCGCCCGATTCGATCATGCCCTTCATCAGTTCAAAGACGTTCAGCGGTCCGCCGAATCCGGCTTCCGCATCCGCGACGATCGGTGCGAACCAGTCGAATCCTTCGCGGCCTTCCGCGCGGTCAATCTGGTCGGCCCGCTGGAGCGCCTGGTTGATGCGCTTGACGACATGCGGCACGCTGTTGGCCGGGTAGAGGCTCTGGTCCGGGTACATATGACCGGAGATGTTGGCATCCGCCGCGACCTGCCAGCCGCTCAGGTAGATGGCCTGCAGCCCTGCCTTGACCTGTTGCATCGCCTGGTTTCCGGTGAGGGCGCCCAGCGCATTGATGAACGGTTCCTCCTGGAGGGACTTCCAGAGCCGTGCCGCTCCGCGCTTCGCGAGCGTATGTTCAATCTGGACGGAGCCGCGGAGGCGGTACACATCTTCCGCCGTGTAAGGCCGTGTGATTCCATTCCACCGCTCATCCTGCCATCCCATTTCAATCTGTTCGATTTCCGCCTGTTTTGTCGTCATCCGAAACACACCTTTCAGAGGGTTTTTTTAACGCTGTTATAAAATAGTTCTTTCAGACTGTTTCATAACAGCGTTCTTTGTTGTAACTTACTATATAACAGAACTATCTTTCTTGTCTGGGTTTTCTGACTAAAGAGGGAAATTCTTTGATGAACATGGGCGGTTCGCCGATGAATGGAGGAGATCAGATGAAGAACGGTGTGTTAGAACAGTTGGCGCAGTTTGCTTGTGAATGGATTCCGGAAAAAGCGGCATTTGCCGTGGCGGCAGACGGGCATTACATTCATCTGGACGAGAGGGGCCTGGACATTCCGCTTGTCCCCGGCCATCCCGTCATCCCGGGGGACATCGCCCATCGGGTGTTGGAGACGGGACGGCGAGCCGAGGAGCGGCTGTCCTTCCCTGAACAGGACTCTTCCTATTATGGAATCGGGTATCCGGTGGAAATTGATTCGTTGCCGGGTGCCGTAATCGTCCTCCTGCCCGAAGAATTGAAAACAGAGAAAACGGAACCAATCCGATACCTTACCGGACGAACTGACGAAGACTGGGTCCCGGTCTCCGTCAGCCGCATCACTCACATCGAAAGCGCCGACAAGAAAACCTGGTTCTACGCTGACGGGGAAGAATTCGCCTCCGCCCGTACTCTGAAGCAATTGGAGGCGGAACTGCCAGGCTCCTTCCTCCGGGTGCACCGCTCCTATCTCATCAACACGGACTTCATCAGCCGCATCCGCAAAGACGACTTCACCTCAGGACTCCTCATCACGACATCGGACGGATCGGAAATCCCCGTCAGCCAGACCCACGCCCCCACGCTCAGGAAAGTTCTCGGATTCTGAATTAAAAAAATGCCGTTCCGTGGCAGACGGAACGGCGTTCATCATGTTATTTAGTTTTCTGGGCAGACCGTATGTTGCGTTTATTTGAGAGGTATATCCATATTGCCGTGAAAACCTGAATGAGCGGGAGATAGATCGCCCACGGAAAGGCCGGAGTCGCCCCGAGATACCAGGCATCGGGATAAATCAGGACCGCACTAGCCAGCATCCATAACCAGGAGCGCAAGATCAGTCCCAAGACAAATGTGATAGCCGACATGACGATCAACGGAAAAAATAGCTGTAGGGTACCCAACAGCAATCCCATCATCTGCTCCATCCACCAGCCTCCTTATGGGTGGGTTATATCTTGCTACAGGCGGGTTCATCCAGTCTCCGCAATGGATTATACCGCCGGTTCCCGCATTCATCGGTTAGGTTTCGTCATTCGACCGTCTGATTTCGTCATTCATCCCATTAATCTCGTCATTCGATAAGTCCGGCCGGGCGAATGACGAAATTGAGGCCACGAATGACGAGACTGAGGCCCTGAATGACGAGACTGCGACCGTGAATGACGAAACCGCCGACCCTGAATTAAAAACATCCTAATCGCCAAAAAGCCCCCTTTTCACCTGCCAGCCTTACTGTGAAGCTTACGATGGAAGTCCCGAACCTGTTCCGCCAGTTCCGGAACCGGCCCGTCCACCTCGGCATCACGGATCACTTCCTGTATGGAAAGGTTCCGGACACGCGAAGGGGCGACGCCCAATTCACCGAGCCATTCTGACAGCTGCTGCGAGGAAGAGGCATAGACGATCCGGCCAAGTCCTACCCAGCCATGTGCCGCGGCGCACATCGGGCAGTGTTCACCGGATGTATAGACGGTCGCACCTCCCCTTTCTTCAGGAGTCAGGTTTTGCGCCGCCCAGCGCGCCAGCGCGAATTCCGGGTGCCGGGTATGGTCGCCCCCTGCCACGTGGTTATGGTCTTCGGCAAGCACTTCCCCGTCAGCCGAGACAAGGAGAGAACCGAATGGCTCGTCCCCTTTTTCCAGCGCTATTTCCGCCAGTTCCACACAGCGCCGCAAATGTTTCAGATCCACCTCAGTAATCATCGTAGTCTCCTCCTATCTATTATCATGACCATCTTAATAGAGAAAGTGTTTTGGGACCAACGAAAAATCGGGAACGGCATAAAGCCGTTCCCGATCCGTTCATTTCTTATTTTAGTACATCCATCACCGCATCCGCCATTGCATCAACAAACAGCGGGTGTGTTTTCGGCATTTCCGGACGGTAGTAGGAAGCGCCGACTTCATCGCAGACGACTTTGCACTCGTAGTCGTTGTCATAAAGCACTTCAAGGTGCTCCGCAACGAATCCGAGCGGCGTGTAGACGAATGCCTTGTAGCCGTGTTCCTTATGAAGGTCGCGTGTCAGGTCCTGGACGTCCGGGCCGAGCCAAGGGTCAGGCGTGTTGCCCTCGGACTGCCAGCCGACCGCGTACGTTTTCACGTCAGCCGCTTCAGCGACAAGCTTTGCCGTTTCGTCCAGCTGATCCGGATACGGGTCGCCGTGCTCCTTGATCTTCTCAGGAAGAGAGTGTGCGGAGACGACAAGGCACGCGTTTTCGCGCTCTTCATCAGTCATCGAACCGTACGCTTCGCGGATCTTCTCTTCCCAGTACTGGATGAACTTCGGCTGGCGGTAGAAGTCCTTGACGGAATGGATCTTCATATCGCCAAGTTCGGCAGCTTTTTCTTTCGCCCGCTTGGTGTACGACTCGACGGAGAACGTCGAGTAGTGAGGTGCAAGAACGATTGTGACCGCCTCGGTGATGCCGTCTTCATGCATCTTCTCCACCGTATCCTCGATGAACGGGTGAATATGCTTCAGGCCGACATACACTTTGAACTCGATGTCGTCCTGCACTTCGTTGAGCCGCTTGCCGAGCGCTTCCGCCTGTTCGTCGGTCGTCTTGGCGAGCGGGGAGATTCCGCCGATCGCCTCGTAGCGGTCCTTCAGGTCCTGCAGCTGTTCCGGCGCAGGCGGGCGGCCGTGGCGGATATGCGTGTAGTACGGTTCGATATCTTCTTCTTTATAAGGGGTTCCGTAGGCCATGACGAGAAGGCCCATCGTCTTTTTTGCCATTCGTTTCACCTTCCGATTAAGGAGTTTGGGTTATTTCCGCAGTTGTGCAGAGTACGTGTGGACGAACTCTGTCAGCTTCTTCAATGTCGCCGGCTGCACGTCCGGGAAGACGCCGTGTCCGAGATTGAAGATATGCGCGCCGTGTTCGACGCCCTGTTCGACGATTTCCTTCGCCCGTTCTTCGATGACGTCCCAGTCCGCAATCAGGAGTGTCGGGTCCAGGTTGCCCATGACCGGCTTTTGGATGCCGCGCTCCCCTGCTTCTTTGATCGGGAGGCGCCAGTCGAGGCCGACAACATCCACCGGCAGATCGTTCCATTCATTGGCCAGGTGGCTGGCACCGACGCCGAATGTGATCACCGGAACACCGGTCTTTTTCACTTCGGAGACGATTCGTGTCATCGTTGGCTTGATGAACCGGCGGTAGTCAGCCACGCTCAGTGCGCCGACCCAGGAATCGAACACCTGGACGATTTTCGCACCTGCGGCGATCTGCGCCTTCAGATAAGCGATGTCCATGTCCGCGAGTTTGTCCATGAGTGCCTGCCAGGCTTCCGGCTCCGACACCATGAACGATTTTGTCAGGTTGTAGCTCCGTGAAGGTCCGCCTTCGATCATATAGCTGGCGAGTGTGAACGGTGCACCCGCGAAGCCGATCAGGGGCACATCGAGCTGTTCCTGTGTGAGAATTTTAATGGTCTCAAGCACGTACGGCACCTGTTCTTCGGCATTGAACTCGCCGAGGCGGTCGATGTCCGCGCGGGAGCGGATCGGGTTGGAAATGACCGGGCCGATGCCGGACTTGATCTTCACATCCACGCCAATCCCCGCAAGCGGTGTGACGATGTCTTTGTAAAGGATCGCCCCATCAACGTTATACTGGTCGACCGGGAGCTTTGTCACATAGGCGCAGAGCTCCGGCTGGTGGGTGATTTCCTCCAGCGAATACTTCTCCTTTAGCTTCCGGTACTCCGGCTGGGAACGTCCCGCCTGGCGCATAAACCAGACTGGCGTATGTTCCGTTTTTTCCCCGCGGGCTGCGCGAAGCAGTGTGTCGTTAAACTTGGTCATGTCATGATTCCTACTTTCTCCGTAATCATTCCGTTCTAACTATAGGCTGTCCATCATTTATTGTATAGATTAGGCAGTGAAATGTCATAGAATTTAACCTTTCCCGACACCGTTCGGACATACATCCTGTCAAGGATTGGTCACACTTGTTTTAACGGGCCCGGCTATGGGAAAATTAAGGCTAGAACAGGCAGATACGGGAGGAATGTCAAATGAACTTATACACCACATCCGGCACGCCGGAATTCATGGAAAAAATCAAGGAAAAACATAGCGGCGAAAACATGGTTCTCCTGCATGGTGCGGGGAACTCACTTCTTCTGCACGAAACAGAGGGCAAGACCGTCTTCCAGACGCCAAAGCGCTATGAAGTGATCGGCGCAAGCGGACCACTCGCCAAACACGGCTATTACATCGTGAACAACATCCCGGTCACCGACGAGGGACGGCCGATCTTCGAACACCGCTTCCAGAACCGCGCGAACATGGTTGACGGCCAGCCGGGCTTCCTCACTTTCCGGCTGCTCCGTCCGGTCAAGGACGATACATACCGTGTCGTAACCGCCTGGGAGTCAAAGGACCACTATGAACTGTGGAAAGGCTCACAGGCATTCAAGGGCGCGCATGAACGCAAAGAACAGACGCCACCTGCTGAGAAGGTGCAGAACATTTTCAGCGCGGCCTCCTACATCACAGAATATGAAACTGAAAAGCCGGAAGACGAGAAGCTCTGATTCGGCGGCATCTGCATCGGGAATGGAAGTACATTGGTGCTCAGCCAAACACCGGTGTGGGCATTGTCGATAGGACTGAAGGTTATGTGTAGTTAAACGCCTCTAACCTTCAACAAAAGGCCCCCTTAAAGGCGGCCTTTTGTTGTGCCCCTGAAAATCCGTCGCAGGGTTTTTATGAGTTTTATACAGAGAACATAAAAACAGGCCCTGTATACAGGGCCTGTTTTTATGAACGATTTAAGATTAAGCTTTTTGAACGTTAGCTGCTTGAGCTCCACGAGCACCTTGCTCAACGTCAAACGTCACTTGTTGACCTTCGTCCAAAGATTTGAAGCCGTCACTCTGGATTGCGGAGAAGTGTACGAATACGTCGTCTCCACCTTCACGTTCGATAAAGCCAAAACCTTTTTCTGCGTTAAACCATTTAACTGTACCTTGTTCCATTTTTGTTGCCTCCTAGTGCGTTACCGCACATTGTATTACTATTGTTGCCCAAAGTATGATCAAGATGAAAAGTTGATATTCATGCTATCCTTTACACCGAACAAAAATAATTCTCTTTTATCATATCAGGGAACGGAAAAAATTACAAATTATATGCATTATGACTTCTCTAATTAAGATGCAAAGTCTAAAGTCTAAAATAGCATCTGCACATTTAATAAATAGACAAGGAAAGAGAGCAACCCTCATTCTTTTTCGGCCCTGTGAACGTTGCTGCGGCACCTTTTTTATTGCAATTCATCAGACTTCACCTTCAAGATATCCTCCTTGGATGTATTGCCCTTCTCCTGGAACAGGTCTATAATAAATAACATTCAAATTATTTCGCTTTCCGGAGGGATATTTCAATGACTGAACAGACAGTGAACCAAGAGAGCCTTCAAGGGCGTCTCTTTTCTAAGCTCGAAGCATCCAACGAAGACATGATCCAGATCCGCCGCTATCTTCATCGGCATCCGGAGCTTTCGTTCAAAGAATACAAGACCGCACAATATATCCAGGATTTCTATACAGAACTCGGTGTCGAGTTCCGTGCGAACGTCGGCGGCAACGGTGTCGTCGCGCGCATCAAGGGAGCCAAGCCGGGCAAGACGGTCGCACTCCGCGCCGACTTCGATGCCCTGCCGATCCAGGACCAGAAAGAAGTCGAGTACAAGTCTACGGTTGACGGCGTCATGCACGCGTGCGGACATGATGGCCATACAGCGACACTCCTTACACTTGCCAAAGCGTTGCATGAGCTTCGCGATGAGCTGTCCGGTGAATACGTCATGATCCACCAGCACGCCGAGGAATTCGCCCCGGGCGGAGCCATTTCGATGATCGGAGACGGCTGCCTTGACGGTGTCGATGCCATCTTTGGTACCCACCTCTGGTCCCAGACACCTTACGGTACAGTGGAATACCGCACAGGCCCGATCATGGCGGCAGCCGACCGGTTCGAGATCAAGGTCCAGGGCCGCGGCGGACACGGCGCGAACCCGCACCAGACAAAGGATGCCGTTGTCATTGGCTCACAGCTGGTGCAGAACCTTCAGCAGCTCGTTTCCCGCCGTGTCGACCCGATCGAATCGGCCGTGCTTTCCGTCGGTTCGTTCGTAGCCGAGAACGCGTTCAACGTCATCGCCGACTCTGCTGAACTCAAAGGCACAGTCCGGACGTTCCAGCCGGAAATCCGTGACCTGATGGAGACTGAAATCACCCGTGTTGTCGAAGGGACCGCGATCTCGACTGACAGCCAGATCGACTGCAAGTATTACCGCGGTTATCCGGCAGTCGTCAACCATGCCGCTGAGACGGACTTCCTCGTGAAGACGATCGAAGGGCTTGAAGGTGTAGAGGCTGTCGAGGGCGCGCCTCAGATGGGCGGCGAAGACTTCGCCTACTACCTCGAGAACGTACCGGGCACGTTCTTCTTCACCGGCGCCGCTCCGGAAGAGCCGTATCCGCACCACCACCCGCGCTTCGACTTTGACGAGCGCGCGATGCTGCAGGCAGCTAAAATCCTCGGTGCCGCCGCAACCGGCTACCAGGGCGAATAAGACTTGTCAGTCCCGGATCCCATTCAAGGGATCCGGGTTTTTATATGGGGCATTTCTTGACCGTCGTCCGGCGCTGTTCCAAGATGTAGAAAGATAACTGTTGTAAAGGATGAATCCAATGAGAGAAATCTACACCGACGTGGTCCAGTTCCGGGGCTCGCACTATGACTTCGGATTTCTTCAGGGCGAGCGGTTGCGCGATTCCCTGACGCTTCATAACCGCAGGACCAAGTGGCGCACGATGAAGCCGCGTTTTTGCATCGATGTCCAGGAAGCGGAAGCCGTCTTCAGCCAGTTCGCCCCGCAGCTTTGGGATGAGCTGAACGGCATGCGGGACGCGCTCGGCCTGCCTATGGAGGAAATTCTCCGGGATTTCGGCGGATACCGCACGGAACCCGTCCGTGCAGGCTGCTCGGTCCTGACAGGCCGCGACTTCATCGTGCGGAATTATGATTTCCATCCGAACACCTATGAAGGGCTTTATACCGTTTTCCAGCCCGACGACGGGGGCTACGCCATCATCGGCCCAGCCCAGCGGATCAGCGGACGGATGGACGGCCTGAACGAACAAGGCCTGGCAATGGGGTACAACTTCACGAACCGGAAGCGGCCGGGTGACGGATTCGTCTGCTGGATGGTCGGCCGGCTCATCCTGGAAACATGCGGTGATGTGGAGGAGGCCGTCCGATTTCTGAAGGACCTCCCCCACCGCGGCTCGTTCAGCTACAACTTATTGGACAAAACCGGCAACACTGCCCTTGTCGAGGCGGGACCGCGCGGCGTCATCGTGCGTGAATCCCCATATTGCACGAACCACTTTGAGCAGCAGACCGAGGAAAACCGCCGCTATCTGAAAGACTCCATCGAACGGATGGACGCCATGAAAGGGCGGCCTGAAGCCCTGTCTGACGCCCAGCAGGCGTGGCGCCTCCTGAACGACACCGACAAAGGCGTTTTCGCCGACAATTACAAAAGCTGGGCCGGTACGATTCACACTTCCGCCTACTTCCCGGAGAAACTCACCGCCTGGTTCGCTCTCGGCGGCGACACCGAGCCGATTGAGTTCGACTTCGGCCGATGGCTCCGGGGTGAAGACCTGGAACAGTCGACGATCACTGGACACGTCGACACGGACATCGGATTTGCGAACATGGATAAGCTTCGGAACTGAGCGGGCTCTTGCAAAACGTTGATGATCTTTAGTGAAACGTTGATTAACTTCATTGAGACGTTGACGATCTCTGGTGAAACGTTGATTAACTTCACTGAGACGTTGATGATCCGGACATATCTACAAAAAACTGGCTTCGCACACTGCGAAGCCAGTTTTTCTGATTTATTTCTTCCCCGATAACCGGAGCGTAACTTCTGAGATCACCAGCACCGCAACCGCGAGCAGGAGCATCCCTGCCCCCATCCCGTACTGGAACCATGCCGCAATGAGAACGAGCACAGCCTGGACTGCCTGCGCACCGCGGACCGTACGGCGCACTGCGGAATCTCGTACCGTATCCGTCACCGGATAAAGCCGGTCCATCCGGAACTCATGCTGGCTGGCAAGTGCGTCCCGCAGCTGATAGGCTGTCGCGAAGGCGAGAGCACCGCTGAAGACGGCAGCGACCGCCGGCATCGGAATGAAGAGCGCGCCAATCATCGAGATCGCCGTCAGCCTGACCCACAGCAGGAACAGATCGTCCGACCGGATAAATGTCCGCATCGCCAGGTAACGCGGCGAGTATTTTGATTCGAATGATGCCTTTCCGTACACCCAGTCGAGCCACGCCCGCCGGTGGACCGCTCCGCGCAAATGCGGAACGTCCGTGAACTGATTGGCGAAGCGGTAGAACCGGCCCATGCGGCCGCGCTCCAGCTCAATAAAGTGAAGGAATGGGAACGGTTTGCCTTCGCTTGTCCGCTGCTTTAGCAGCCCGTACACCACGATCGGGATCATGAGCGCCGCGCCGAGCCACCATTTGCCGTACATGGCGGCAACGAGCGGGATCGCCGTGAGGATAAACCGGATGGCACGGTCGCCCCACGCCCCTTCACCCTGCTCCGCCCAGCGGTGGGCGAACTCGGTACGCACATTCCAGACATGGAGCGCCACAATGCCGAGCACGAGCGCGAGCAGTCCGATTCCCTTGAGGCCATACACCGCGTTCAGAAGAGGAATCGAGACGACAAAGGCCACCACCGGCAGCAAAATCCCCGAGACGGATGTCCACTTAAGCGCGCTCTGCATGTAGCCGCCGAGCTTTTCCTCCATCGGCAGGAAAAAGACGGCATCCGCCTCTTTCAGCAGAGTGGCAGGCGGCGCATAGGCGAGAATTGCGGCAAGGAGGATGCCTGCCAGCGGAGCGGCCGGGAAATCGGCCGGCACCGTCTTGAGCCATCCGCTGTACGCATAGCCCCCCGCTCCGAGCAGAAAGACGAGGACGATGGCAAGGTGCCCGGTAAAGATGAATTTTGTGTAGCGCTGCAGCTCCTCCGTGTAGTGGGTGAAGCGGCTGCGCCACACGTCACGCAGGCTGCCCATCGTCCGGCTCCCCTGCCATTTCGATATACAGATCGTCGAGCGTCGCGCCAGGCATGCCAAACTGTTCGCGGAGCTCGTCCATCGTGCCCGCCGCGCGCAGCCGGCCGTCGTGCAGAAGGAGGATCCGGTCGCAGTACTTCTCGGCGGTCGCGAGGATATGCGTCGACATGAGGACGGATGCCCCGTCCGCCTTTTTCTCGCTCATCTGCTCAAGCAATGAACGGATGCCGAGCGGATCGAGCCCGACAAACGGCTCATCGATGATGTAGAGCGACGGGTTCACGAGGAACGCGCACATGATCATCACCTTCTGCCGCATCCCCTTGGAGAAATGCGACGGGAACCAGCGCAGCCGCTTTTCCATCCGGAACTCCCGCAGAAGCGCCGCAGACCTTGCCTCGAATACATCTTTCGGAATGCCGTAGGCCATCGCCGTCAGCTCCAGATGCTCGCGCAGCGTCAGCTCATCATAGAGGACCGGCGTCTCGGGAATATAGGAAAACGAGCTCCTGTATTTCTCGGGATCATCGCGGAAAGCCGTTCCGCCAATGCGGATCTCCCCTTCCGACGGCTCCATGAGCCCGATGATGTGCTTGATCGTCGTACTTTTCCCGGCACCGTTCAGCCCGATCAGCCCGACCAATTCGCCGGGGCCGACTTCAAATGACAGATCGTGAAGCACCGGCTTGCGCGTATATCCGCCGGTGATCTTTTCCACTTCCAATACGTTCATGATTCCACCCCATTCATGCCTCCATTTTAGCAAATCCGGACTGGTTCTGCCTTGAATCCATGTCCTCTATTTTCTGAATATATGATATCCTGTTGTCAGGATATGAAAAGGAGATGTTGACCGATGACCGAATGCATTTTCTGCAAGATGGTGGAAGGGGAAATCCCCGCTGCCAAAGTTTATGAGGACGAGCATGTCCTCGCTTTCATGGACATCATGCCGACGACAAAAGGCCATGTCCTGCTGATCCCGAAAGTGCACCGCGAAAACATCTATGAGTTCAGCGAAGACGAAGCGGCACAGCTTTTCTCCGCCGCCCCGAAAATCGCACGCGCCCTGAAAGCGGAGTTTGAACCGGCAGGCATGAACCTCCTGAACAACACCGGAGCGGCTGCCAGCCAGAGCGTCTACCATTTCCACCTCCATTTCATCCCGCGCTACGACCGCCAGACGGACGGCTTCGGACTGCATTGGGAAACGAAAGAAGACGAGTTCCCGAAAGAAAAGCTGCAGGAAATCGCAGCTGCAGTCGGCGCACAGATCGAAAACTGATGGATTGAAAGTTTCATCCAAAAACGGTACAATCGGACTACGCAACCCGCCGTCGGCCATGAGGGCACGCCGGGGGTAGCAAAATTTAGCTTAGCTGAGGAGAGATGAGCAATGAAAACGAAAAATCTGGTTCTGATGGCTTTACTGATCGGTATTGGCACGGCGCTGTACCTGGTGATTCCTGGGATCAACGGGGGCATGAAGCCTGACTTCATGCTGACGATGATGTTCATCGGCATCCTGCTGTTCCGCGACATCAGGAGCGTACTCGTCATGTCGGTATCCACCGGCATCCTGTCCGGCCTGTTCACGACGTTCCCGGGTGGATTCATCCCGAACGTCATCGACAAGACCGTGACGGGAATCGTCTTTTTCGGCGTACTGCTCCTTCTTGGAAAGCTCGCCGATAAGCTTGCCGTGGCAACCGTACTGGCCGCGCTTGGAACCGTGCTGTCGGGTTCGATTTTCCTGTCCGTCGCGATTTTCGTGCTCGGCGGAGAATTCCCGTTCATGGCACTGTTCCTTACAGTCGTCGTGCCGGCAATCGCCATGAATGCCATCGCTTTCTTTATCATCTATCCGATCGTTCTCAGGCTCGCGCAGCGCTCGAACTATGCGCCGGCGCCGTCCCTCTGATCGGAACACCGACAAACACCCTGGCCACGAACATGGCCGGGGTGTTCGTCTGTTGTCTCCCCCTCTCTCCGCATGTTTTAATAAAGGAGCGGAAAGGAATATTGAACTATAGAGAGAAGGGAGAGTGCCCTCATGAAAGCATCATCATTTTTCCTCGGACTCGTCGTCGGTGCCGCAGGAAGCGCGGCAGCTGTCCTGCTGAGCGCCCCGCAATCCGGCAAGGAGCTCCGTTATTCGGTCAAGAGCTCGTCCGATAACATGAAGCCGAAGATCGAGGACGTAAAGTTGAAGACGAACGACCTGAAGGCCTCGGTCAAGCATCTGGTCAACGAAGCAAAGACCCGCTTCCCGGAAGTAGCGGATGAGCTGAAGACTTCCGTCGACATCTGGAACCGGGATACCGAATTGAACCGGGACCGTATCCAAAAGCGCGTCCAGCAAATCCAGACTTCCATCGCGGAACTGGAACAGGCGGTCAGCTCAATCAAAAAATGAGGACCATCGGGAAACCTTTCCCGGAGTACACAGTCGGCATCCGGACTGATTGGGCTGCCGACTGTAAATCGCCATTTCCCCGGCCTTCCAGCTTGGGAGACAGGACTCCGTATGCCGTAATTCGGCCGGAGTCTTTTTTTGCTGTTTTCTTTACCGGGAATAGTATAATGTGCTGCGGAAGATGCCCGTTATTTCTTGGACTGCCCGTGAAATGTTACGTTTGTAACAAAAAGCCTTCATTCTCATCTATTTTATTGATATACTATTCATAAACTATCCGAACATTGAGAAAGAAGGTGAAGACTTGGCTGAACAATCCTACACCATGCCCGAAGCGATGCTTTACAGCCAGCGGATGGCTCAGCTTTCAAAGGCGCTCTGGAAAGCCGTTGAGAAAGACTGGCAGCAATGGATCAAGCCATTCGGCCTCAATATCAACGAGCATCATATTCTCTGGATCGCGGCACACCTGAAAGGCGCTACGATTTCCGAAGTGGCAAAGTTCGGTGTCATGCATGTTTCAACGGCATTCAACTTCTCCAAAAAATTGGAGGAACGCGGTTATCTGTCTTTTTCCAAGCGCGAAGATGACAAGCGCAGTACATATGTTGAAGTGACCGAGCAGGGCCACTCGCTCCTGCTTGAGATCAACAACCATTATTTTGACACCGAGCACTCTGTTTTGGAAGGCTCGCTTCCGGTACGTCAGCTTTACGGCCGGTTCCCTGAATACATAGAGCTCATGGCTGTAATCCGCAACATCTACGGCAACGACTTCATGGATATTTTTGAACAGGGCTTCAAGAACATGGAGCAGCTTTACGGAGAAAATGAGCAGGACAACCAAAGCGACTATACCGACGAATCGGAAAACCTGTCCATAAAAGAAAAAAGCGAAGTATCCTAAACTCGGATTTTTTCGTTTAAAACGGTTGATTTTTATCGCAAATCGCAGTAGGGTATGTATCATCCATTTTGGGAATCCATTAAAGGAGATGCATCTGATGCGGTGCTGGAAGACCATCAATGTAAAGAAGCACTATGGCCTCAGCCGCCTGTTTCTGCTTTCTTCCATCTTGATGATTGGCGTTTTCATTATTTCATATATCAGTTTTGAGCTGACGAAGGAAACCGGGCAGTCCGATGCGTATTTCGCCCTGTTCATTGCCACGGTGGTCCTGATCTATCCGCTCCACAAAGCGATCCACTTTGCGTTGCTGTGGAAATACCGCAACCGGATTACGCTTGTCGTCAACCGGGATTGGGCGTTGTTTCCGCTCTTCCTGCTCCGCATCTGCGAGCCGATTCCGAAAAAACGGTTTGCACTCTCACTGATTGCACCTTTTTTCGTCCTCAATCCGCTGTTCATCGCGGGAGGAATCATGCTTCCGGCATTTTCTCATTACTTTACCGCACTGCTCGCTTTTCACAGCGGCATCTGCCTGATCGACTTTGTTTATGTGAAGAACCTCTCCCGGTCACCAAAGGCCTCCTATATCGAGGAGACTGACCATGGCTACGAAATTCTGGTTCCGCTGCCAGATTGAGCGGTTTTCTGTTAGGCGTTTTTCTGGTATGCTAAGTCAATAGTGTGTAGAAAGGGGGAAATGGAATGATCATCCTTGTCACGGTACTGTTCTCGATCTTCTACCTGTTCCAGATCAACAAGATGACCTATACCCTCTGCGAAGCCAGGGAAATCCCCGAGGAAAAGCAGCCGAAAATTTACCGGACCGTCAACATCCTCATCACCATTTTAATCGTCTCTTTCTTTGTCGAGATCATGACTGCGATCTCCTGATTGACCACATATAAAATAAACGTCCATCCGCCCGTTTCCGGGGGATGGACGTTTTTGTTCTGACGGTAGGACAGTATTTCGCGCCGGCTTTATCCATTAGTTTACCGGACGATCCGCCGGCCATACCGGCCCTTTCCCTTCTCTGCTGTCATTACAGGCGGGACGGCTGAAGGGGGATCATGCCTGCCCGCCTTCATTCATCAGTAGACGTACGCTGCCCCGACGATGATCAGCAGGATGAAAAGGACGACGATCAAGGCGAAGCCGCCGCCGTAGTTGAAACCTCCGCTCATGTGATCACCTCCCTTCTCTCCCGTATCGTATGCGCGGGAGGAAGGGGTCTGTGGGCATTTGCCGGGAACCTTTTTGATGCGGAATCGTTTTTATGATATATTTACTTTTGTTTACACAACCAGAAGGGGAGTTTAGAATGAAGAAATCTGTAATCGCGGCAACTGTCGCCGCATCGGTGCTTGCCCTCTCCGCCTGCAGCAACAATGCAGGAGAAGACGTAATCGTGTCATCCAAAGTGGGCGACATCACACAGCAGGACCTATATGAAGAGATGAAGACGACAGTCGGCGAGCAGGCGCTCCAGCTGATGGTCATCGAAAAAGTACTCGACGATAAATATGACGTCGACCAGAAAGAAGTCGACAAGCAATATAACGACATGAAAGAACAGGCCGGAGACGGCTTTGACTCCTTCCTCGCCCAGCAAGGGTATACGGAAGAAAGCTACAAAGACATGATCAAGCTCAACCTCCTGCAGGAAAAGGCCCTGACTGAAGGTGTTGAAGTGACCGACGAAGAAGTCGATCAGTACATCGATCGTATGGGCACCGAGCTGAACGCCCGCCACATCCTCGTCGATGACGAAGAAACGGCGAACGAAGTGAAGACGAAGCTCGACGAGGGCGGAGACTTTGCAGAGCTAGCGAAAGAATACTCCACTGAGCCGGCTGCACAAGAATCCGGCGGTGATCTGGGCTGGTTCGGTCCGGATAAGATGGTCGCCGACTTCACAGACGCGGCGTATAGCCTCGAAGTGAACCAGATCAGCGATCCTGTTCAGACTGACTTTGGCTACCACATCATCCAGGTGACCGAAACCCGCGAAGCGGAAGGCGCCGAGAAGAAAGAAGACATCACCGACGAGCGCCGGGCGGAGATCAAGGACGAGCTTCTCCAGAAGAAAGCTGATCCTAACGCGCTGATGGACAAGCTGTCCAAGATGCTCGAAGATGCAGACATCGATATCAAGGATGAAGACCTGAAAAATGCGCTTGACCAGTTCAAAGGTTCGGCTGCGGAGTCTGAAGAAGAGAAATAATCATGTTGAAACGGCATCCGATTTGGATGCCGTTTTTTTGTATTCGGCGATTTTGAACTTGAAAGTGACACATCGTGCTTTAAATGTGAAGAATTCAATCGATGAAAGTGACGAATCGCGCAAGGCCGCCTGAAGTGAAACCTATCGGCAACCGGGCCGTATAACAGAATGAAGGGAGAGGATAGTATGGGCACTCCGCTTTCTGGAAAAGTGAATGCCGGATTGGGAATCGTTTCTCTCATCATTGGACTGATCATGTTTATTTCCAGATTCGATGGGTCTTTTATCTTTGGAGACCAACTTCTGTCTTTGTCGTTCGTCTCCCTTGGCCTGGCTCTGTTTTGCGCATCTTATATCAACAAGAAAAACACCGAATCATAAATCGGCTTTCAAATTTTGGGAATTGGTAATTAAGGATAAGCACCTGTATTCAGTCCAGTTTTTAACTGCTATGATTTGTTCATGCACACAATACTTATCCGGGGAGGGACAGCCATGATCCGCAAAATGGAAGAGCGGGATATCCGGGCCGTGCAGCAAGTTGCCGCTGAAAGCTGGCACGACACTTATGAAGGAATCATCCCGCGGGAAGTCAGGGACCGGTTCCTGGCGGCCGCATACAGCCCTGCATCCCTGAAACGGCGGATGGAGCAATCGGTCTTGCTGGTAGCCGAAGACGGAGACGGAATTGCCGGATTCGTAAATCTGTATCGTCATCCGGAGTCTGATGATGGCGAATTGTCGGCCATCTATCTCCTCCCCTCCCACCAGGGCCGGGGACTTGGTACAAGTCTGCTGGAAAGTGGAATCGCAGAGCTGAAGGATGCGGAACGTCTGTACCTGACAGTTGAACGCGATAACGAAAAAGGAAGGCGTTTCTACGAAAGGCATGGCTTCAGCATTGCCGATGAATTCGAAGAAGAATTCGGCGGGCATACGCTCAGCAGCATTCGGATGATGCGACCTCTCTGATGAAATACCACCGTCCCGGACCATGTGTCCGGGGCTTTTTTGGTTTAGAGTGCTCCAGGGAGCAGAGCACATTTCCAATCCATGGGCATATGATGATACCCAAGCCTATTTGAAAGGATTGAAAAATGTGTACAACCAGCAGTACGGATATTATCAGTACCCTCTTTACTACGGGAACCTGCCATACGGCTACGCCGGGACGCCGTCCTATTGGGCTTATCCTGCCGGGACAGTTTATTCCTATCCCCCCGCTTCCAATCCGGTAACTCAGGCCAATCTTCCCGGAAACCTCAGAGATTTTGGGCCTGATCCATTCGTCATCAATATTAACCAGGCATCTAAAGTTAATCAGAATTACCGGACGACTCTCTGGACCGGACCCCATTTACAGGTTACCTTAATGTCGCTGAATCCCGGGGAAGATATCGGTCTGGAAGTCCACCCTACAGACGATCAGTTTTTGCGGATCGAACAGGGCCAGGGCGTGGTCCGGATGGGCAAGAACAAAGACCGGTTGGACTTTGTAAGAAATGTCCATGATGATTCTGCAATCATGGTTCCTGCCGGCACATGGCATAATGTGACCAATACCGGCAGCATACCGCTAAAACTGTATTCCATTTACGCTCCGCCCCACCATCCATTTAATACGGTCCATCCCACGAAAGCAGATGCAATGGCTGCAGAAGAAAGGGAACAGACTGGGGAAGGAGCCTGAACAAAGATGACGACATGCCTCAATTGGGCATTCACTCCATGAAGACATTAAGCAATCACTTGCAGAAATCACCTAAAAGAGCCTGACTCATGAGAGTCAGGCTCTTTTAATCTTACTCAAACGTAGGCTTGTAGAACTGGCGGTTATCAAGCGGGAAAAGCCTTTCGGTGAATTCCCCCGGCTCCGCCTTCGACATTGCCCGGTTGAGCATGTTCATCTTCGCATCGATGTTGTCGATATAATGAAGGATCTCCGCCTCTTTCAGCATCGGGCGTTTCGGGCTGCCCCATTCTTCCTTGCCGTGATGGCTCAGCACCATATGCTGGAGAAGGACCACTTCTTCGCCCTCGATTTCGAGTTCTTTTGCTGCCATGGCGATTTCGTTCACCATGATCGTGATATGGCCAAGGAGGTTGCCCGCCGGTGTATAGACGGTTCCGACAGGGCCCGACAGTTCCACTACCTTGCCGACATCGTGGAGGATGATCCCGGCATACAGCAGGTCCTTGTTGAGGGTAGGATACAGCTCGGCAATGGCCTTGCCGAGGCGCAACATGGAAACGACATGGTCGAGCAGGCCGGACACATAGTCGTGGTGGTTCTTGGTCGCCGCCGGATAGACGAGGAATGCCTCCCGGTGCTGCTTCAGCAAAAACCTCGTGATTCGCTGGATGTTCGGATTCGTGATCTCAAAGATATACGGAGACAGTTCATCGTAAAGCTCCTCTTTGGATTTCTCGGCGCTCGGCACGAGATCCGAAATCTGGACCGGCTCATCAGGCTTTGCCGGCCGGATGCTTTTGATCCGAAGCTGGTTTCTGCCGCGGTACTCATGTACATCACCGCCGACCCGGACGATCGAAGCCGGCTGGAACATCCGCTCATGTTCCTCTTTCGCATCCCAAAGCTTCGCTTCGATATCCCCCGTCTTGTCCTGAAGGATCAATGTCATGAACGGGCTCCCTGTTGTCGTTATGCCTTTGGTGGCCTGCTTGACGAGCAGGAAGAGGTCGACCCGCTCACCGGTTTTGTAAGTTCCGATTCCATTCATCTCAGCACTCCCCTTTCGCTCCCGGTTCCCGCCACCTCAATGACGGCAGCCTCTTTAAAGGCACCGGCCATCTCCCGGTGGCAGGTGAAATACAGGAACTGGTGATTAATCTTTAATTCTTCCAGTAAGTTTATCATATTGCCGAGCCGTGCCTGGTCGAAGTGGACGAACGGGTCGTCCATGATAATCGGGAACGGGGCAGATTCCAGAAGAGAAGCCGCCAGTGACAGCCTCATGGAAATATACGCCTGCTCCTTCGTCGCCTGGCTCAGTTCATGAAGTCCGAAACGCATGCCATTCGCTGCTTCCGACCCGACCTGGCCGTCTTCTGACAGCACAAGCGCCGCGTATGCACCGCCTGTAAGCTCCCCGAACCATTCGGAGGCCCGGGTGATGACATCCGGCAACTTCTGTTCCTTAAGCCTTCCCGTGGCTCCGTCAATCGCCGAAACGGCGGCTTTGCGTGCTGCCCATGCCACCGCAAGCTCACGGAATGCCGCTTTTTTCTGCTCGAATTCCTGTAACAGGGCATCATATGCGGAATCTGCCACAAGATGACCCATGCGTGCCTCCAATTCGGCCTGTTCTTTGATCAGGCCGCTCCGCTCCTCCGCAATAGCCTGCAGGGCGTCCCGATTCACATCCATCCGCCTGACGAGCGCCTCAATAGGTGGAATATCCGCTGAAGGGGAAACCCCGATCTGTCTCAGCTGTCCTTCTATTCGGCCGAGTGCTTCCTGAAGGACTGTTTTTCTGGCAGAGCGCTGGGCGGCTTCATAGAAATCTGGTTCCCCTGTTGCCGCAGCCGCAGCAAACAGTGAACCGATTTCCTCACCGAAAGCCGCTGTCAGGCTCTCCGCTTCCGCCCGTTCCTCTTTCAGCTTTTCTTCCTCGGCAAGAAGCCGATTCCGTTTTTCGGCGGTCTGCAATAGGTCCCTTTCCGATTCTTTGAGCGAAGAGAACAACAGCGGATCCGCAACGGGATGCCCGATCACCTCATGCGCGCGACTTCTGATAGAACCCGCCGTCAGGCTGGCCCCATCCCTCTTTTCCTGCTCCGAACGGATACGGCGAACCGTCTCCTGCAGTTCCCTGACCAGACGGAAAAGTTCCGGTACGATCGCTGCCGGCAATTTTCCCTTGATGCCGTATGCTTCAAGGAAGGTGCCGAGACGTTTTTCTGCATCATCGAGATTCTCGGCGGCGGTTTTTCTTGAAATGCGAAGTTCCGTCATCATGCCACGAAGACGTTCATCCGCCTCGATCAGCCGGTCCAATTCAGTGAAGTGCCTGCCGACCCGCTCGGCCCTGCGGTCCAGTTCCTCTTCCCTTCCGCCGTAACGGCTGAGAAGCTGCCGTTCATCTTCCGTCAGCGTGTCAGCGCCTCCCTGCTTTAAGAGCAGGAATGCGGCAGCCGCGCCAGCCGCCACTCCTGCCGCAGCAAGCAGCAGATTCTCCGAATAGATGGCCATGGCGATGATTAATGCGGCAAGACCCGCGAGAATCAGGATCGGCTGCCGGTTATTGCTGCTCTCCGCGCTTTGTTTGGCTTCCGCAGCCGCAAGGCGCTTTCTGAGCGAAGGCCATTTGGATGCCCACTCAATTTCTGAGTCATCAGGCCCGGATGCCTCAAGCGCGGTACGCTCATCGGCAACCTGACTAGCCTCGCTGGCCTTTTCTGCAATCCGCTCATCCTGCCGCTCGAGGTTGCGCAATGCCCGGTCATACGCTTCTGACAGAGTGTGAAGTTCTTCTTCTTTCCGGATTGAAGCATCTGCCCGGACCGCTGTTTCTTCGTCATCCAGACCGAGACGCGCAAGCAGCCGGTCCTTTATTCCGGCAAGTTCCCGCAGTGACTGTTCGGCATTTGACTCCATGGACCGCGAATCATGCCACACGGCTTCTTCTGCAAGGATTGAGCGGATGCGTGAAAGCCGCTCCGTGTCCGGCTCTTCAGGAAGTTCTCTCCTGATAGCCGCGATGCGTTCCTGCAGATTGCTGATCGCCGCATCGGTGGCGATTTTCCGGTCTTTCAGTGCTTCATACCTGCGGATGCCGTCTGCCGGAAACGGCGCGTCACCGATTGCCCGCAGTTCCTCTTGAGACTGGAGCCGCTCGACCTCAAGCGGTGCAGCCTGCCTGAGGACGGCCAGCTGTTCCTGATCGCTGCTGAGTGCGGCTTCCTCTTCCTCCGCCTTCTTCAGGAGAACGTCGATTTCGGCCGCACGCTTTTTCATCGGGGCGTAGGCATCCGATTTTTTCCGATATTCCCCGATCTCGGCTTCGGTTTGCCTGAGTTCATTCAGCAGGACGTTCATCTCTGGGACGCGGCCGGATTTTTTGAACAGCCCGTCCATCTCCTTGTCCAGCCTCGCCCTGAACCCGGCAAGGTCCTCCGCACCCGTCGTTCCTGAAGCAATCAGCGCCTGGCCCAGTTCCTCCTCGTTCATCTTGCCGATTTCCTGGAGCTGCAGGAGTGAGAACGAAAAAATGGACTCAAATGACTGCCTGTCATATCCACGGAGCAGCCGCGTGAGCGCCTCCTCTCCTTCTTCCCTGCTGCCGTCCGGATAGCGGACGGTCACTTTACCGGCAGATCGGCCGGCGATGCGTTCAATCACACAGGAACCGAACTCACTGTCCGCCACATGAACTTGTCCGCCGTACGCGCCGCCTGCTTTTGGCTCATAGCGGAGAAGAGAGCTCCCGCGCTGCGGGAACCCGAACAGCGTGTGCAGAATAAACTGGCGGATCGTCGTCTTCCCGGCTTCATTGGGCCCGTACAGCACATTGATGCCGCCTTTAAGATCAATCGTCACATTTTCATGCTTGCCGAATCCGTAGATGACGAGCTTTGTGATGGACATCATTCAGCCCGTCCCCCTTTCATCAGCCCGTCGGTAATCAGGCGTTCCGCTTCTTCAGCAATTTCCCTAATTTCCTCTTCGCCCAGCCGGCCGGTGAACCGATACGCCTGGCGATGGCCATATAGGTCGGCCAGGCAGTCTTTCCAGTTGTCTGCATCCCAGCTTCCGAGCTCTTCCAGGACATCGCGGAACAGCCCGCCCGGCACTGCCAAAGCAGTATCCCGTTCCCACGTCATCCGGTGCACACCGATATCCGGACAGTCGCGCATGACGCATTCCCGGATGAATTCCAGCCATTCGGATTCCGGAGCATCACTGAACATCGCTTCCGCTCCTTCATCGATACCGGTAAGACGGAGATCAAGCAGCCCTGGACCGTCCGCTTCCCTGAATGCCCGGATCTGATGCATACACCGCTCCAGCCACTGATCCGCATGGCGGATGCCGGCGCAGTTTATCTCTGCCGTACCGAAGACGAGAGCGCCTGCAGGAATGAACTCAAGTGAAGATGTTCCTTGCCCGATCTCCACTTCATAAAACCCCTTAATGCCGCTTTCCTTCCGGTGTAGACCCTGCAGGCTGCCGGGATAGACGATCGGAGGCTGTGCGTGAAGCACCTGACGCTTATGGATATGTCCAAGTGCCCAGTAGTCATAGCCCTTGCCGAGAAGCTCGTCCTTCGTAAAGGGCGCATACACGTCATGCGCTTCATTACCCCGGATGCTCCCGTGAAGCATCCCGATTTCGACGGCATCGCTTTCCGACTGCGGATAGTGCCCGATGACCGGTTCGGTCACGTGGCGCTCGGGGTAGCTGAAGCCGTGAATCTTTACCGTCGTTCCGCGCACATTCAGTTCCGCCGTCTCAACTTGCGGGCCAAATACACGGACATTGTCCGGCAGGGAAAAGCGGACCCATGAACCCGACAGATGGTCATGGTTCCCGTGGCTTACAAAGACCGGAATCCCCTCTTCGCGGAGTGTCTCCATCCCCATCCGGAACTGTTCCTGGGCACGGAGGCTGCGGTCCTCGCCGTCGTAAATGTCTCCTGCGATCAGCAAAAAGTCCGGCCGCGTTTCCGATGCATGGCCGATCAGATTTCGGAACGCAGTAAATGTGCTTTCACGGACTGTTTGCGCCATCTTGCCCGGCAGCCCGGCAAACCCTTTGAATGGGCTTCCCAGATGCAGGTCAGCCGCATGGATAAATCGGATTGTCATCTGGACACCTCCTTAAAGCGAATGTTTGTTCTTATTCTATCATATCAGATGAGAGCTTGGAAATGAGATATAGCGATTACAAGAGGAAGGGAAAATTGAGCGGACATGGGGGCCTATGTGCGCTTTTTACGGTTCTATGTGCGCTTACCCAAGTTCTATGTGCGCTCGCCGGTAAGCCGCCACGGCTCATCCCAAAAATAAAAACCCCCGCTTGAGCAGAGGCAAAAATCTTTTATTCCTTTCCGAGCTGAATTGCCTTTTTCAGGTCTTTCAGCGAGCGGGATGGCCCGTACATGAGGACGCCGCCTTTGTAGACGCGCGCACCGAACCAGCCGAGCACCGCAATCGTCAGCAACATGAGCCCGATGGCAAGCGCCGGCTCCCACCAAGGGAGGTCGAGCAGCCCGACACGGAGGAACATGACAAGCGGTGCAAAGAACGGCACATAGGAGGCATACGTCACGAATGCAGCATCAGGCGTCGAGAGCCCCATCGCCGCGATAATGAACCCTACAACGATGATCATCGTCAGCGGGGTGATGAGTGAAGCGACGTCTTCTGTCCGGCTGACAAGCGATCCCAGGAGCGCTGCAAGCACCGCGTAGAGGAAATAACCGAGGACGAAGAACACAATCGCATAGACAATCGTACTGGCCGGGATGTTCCCAAGGCCCAGCGACGAGAAGACTTCTTCAGACATCTCGGATACAGAAGAAGACGACTTCATCGCGAGGTAACCTGCAAGGCCGAAGAGCAGCATCTGTACAAGACCGAGTGTTCCGATGCCGAACACTTTCGCAAACATATGCTTCACCGGCGAGACGCTGGAGATCAGGATCTCCATGACCCTAGAAGACTTCTCTGTCGCCACTTCCGTCGCAATCATGTTGGAGTACATGATGACCGCAAAGTAGATGAGGAACATGAGCACATAGACGAGCATTCGCGCCTGGTTCATCTCCTCCTCCGTCTTGCCGGAAGAAGAAACCGTCGTCTGTTCAAAGCCGACCGGCTCGAACAGCGCGCCCGCCTGTTCCGGTGCAAGTTCCATCTCGGCTGCCCGCATCTCGGTCTGCATCGACTGCAAGGCTTCCTGAAGCATCATCGGGAAGCCGAACATTTCCGAGCTTTCCGAGACATATTCCGCCTCGATCGAATCGCCGCCCGGTGCCCTAAGGATCAGGAACGACTCGATCTCGCCTTCCTTCAGCTGATCTTCAAGGACATCGCGCGAATCACCCGTCACCTCTAATTCAGAGTCTTCGCCCATCGCCGTACGCTGCTGGCCAAGCCGGTCCACAAGGGCTTCGTTGTCCGCCACAACCGGGATTGCCGTGCTTTCCTCTTTACCGTCGTCGAACGCCTCAATAATCGTCGTGATGTTGGCCAGGAGGAAGATACCTGCGACAACTACTGCTGTCGTGATAAGGAAGGCTTTCGATTTAGCCTTGCTCAAGAAGGCCTGTTTGAAGATGATCCAGAAATCACGCATGCTCATTCCCCACTTTCGCGATGAAGATATCCTGCAAAGATGGCTCCTCGATGCTGAAGTGGCGGACCGGGCCGGCGTTCAGCGCTTCCTGCAGCAACGCGTGCGCCGTTTCGTCATCCGTCACCTGGAATACTGCCCCATCAAGTGCGTAGGAGGCGTTACGCACGCCTGATACGGACTGCAGCCCTGTGAGATCATAGTCGGAGCGGATTCGGACATTCTGCCTGCCAAACGACCGCTTGACATCGCGGAGGGATCCTTCGACGATCTGTTGCCCTTTGTGGACGATGCTCAGCTGTTCGCACAGTTCCTCGACATGGTCCATCCGGTGACTGGAGAATACGATTGTCGCGCCCTGATCGCGGACTTCTTTTACCGCACTTTTCAGCATCTCCACATTGACCGGGTCGAGGCCGGAAAACGGTTCATCAAGGATGACCAGCTCAGGATTGTGCATCAATGCCGCAATCACCTGGATTTTCTGCTGGTTCCCTTTGGAGAGCTCTTCAACTTTCTTGTTCAGATTCTGGGGAACTTCAAAGCGGTCCAGCCATTTCCGGATCGCTGCTTTTGCATCATTCCGCTTCATGCCGCGGAGCTCGCCGAGGAAGACAAGCTGATCTTCTACCTTCATCTTCGGATACAGGCCGCGTTCTTCCGGCAAGTAACCGATTGTGTGGCTCGTGCCATAGTCAATCGGCTGGCCCTTCCAGGTGATGCGTCCTTCCGTTGCGTTGAGGAGTCCAAGGATCATCCGGAAAGTCGTCGTCTTTCCCGCTCCGTTCGCCCCGAGAAAGCCGTACATCGTCCCCTCCCCGATGGCGAGTGACAGATTGTCGACCGCCGTAAACTCCCCGAACTTCTTCGTTACTTGGTTTAATTCGAGCGCCATATTCTCTCCCCTTTCATTTCCTTTTACGGTTCATTCAGGATGCAGGTTTCATCTTAATATCTTTTTGTTGCAATGGCCGCGCCGATAATATATGAAATCATGTGCAGCATATAGACTGTCATCAGGGCGAAGAAGGCGGTCCCGACCGGTTCGATGATCATCACGACTGCCCAGGCAACGAGGATCACGATGGTCGTCACCACCCAGGAAAACGACCGGGCCCAGTTGTGGATGGCATAAAACCTTTCGTCGTAACGCCGCTCCTTCTTCCCTTTTCTCCAGCTAAAGAACAGAACGATCGCCGCGACGGCGAGACCGAGCGGCAGGCCCGCCAGAAACGAACCGAGTTCAAATCCTTCGTGCATGCTCATTCCTCCTCCGGATCAAATAATTCCTCGATGCGGCAACCGAATACGGCCGCCAACTTGAATGCCAGTTCCAGCGACGGATTGTACCGACCCTTTTCCAGGGAGATGATCGTCTGTCTGGAAACACCGAGCGCTTCGGCCAGGTCATCCTGCGTCATCCCGCGCTCGGACCGATTGTCCCTGATATAGTTTTTCATGGCTTCCTCCTACATCCTTCTGGACAAGACGACAAATGTGATAAACACCGATGAGATGAGAAACGAGGCGATGACGGACACGGTCTGGTAACCGCTCATTTCCAGCGGTGTCAGGGCGAAAACAATCAGGAGAACCGCGAGGAACACCAGCAGGATAAAGTAGTTGAAGAACATCCCTCGTTCACGGATCCTTCTCCATCGTTCATCATCCGCGGCAAAATGCGGATGCAATGCGGACAGGCACCACAGCATGATCGCCGTGGATGCCAGCAGCAGTTCGTGCCCGACCGGAAACTTTCCCGACAGAACCGATGAGAGAACGAACACCCCGGCAACAGCGGTCTGATAAATCGCAAGCCCTTTGAATACGCCTTTTCCCGGTGTCCTCAAAGCAGCAAAACGTTGCACGGTCAAAGTAAAGCCCCCTTTACGTAATGAAAACTTTACGTAAAGCTTACTTTACCTTATCTGCAGCGTCAAGTAACCTTTACAATAATTCTTCATTTTTTTAGAATATCTTTTATAATGGGAGTAGAAGTGAAAGGGGGATGCTGAAATGAGAACGTACAAACTGACGGCATACAAGCAGGACGGGGAACTGATCACGGAGGAGTCTTTCCAGGCGGAGCATGACGACGCGGCGAAGGAAAAGGGGCGCGCTCTCCTCGAAGAAAAGGAATTGTCCGAACAGACTCACCGCCTCGCCTCTCCGGAAGGCAAACTGCTGCTGTTCCATTCATGACATTGAAAAAACCCGCAGCATCCGATTTGGCGGATGTCGCGGGTTCTTTTTATTGTCCTGTAAATGCCGGCTTGCGCTTTTCAACAAATGCCTTAATGCCTTCTTTATGGTCGGCCGTTTGCTTCATGGCCTGCTGGGCATCCGCTTCGAGTTCAAGAACGCTCCGGAGCTCTTCCAGACGGGAGGTGTGCAGTATGCCCTTTGAGGCGATCATTGCACTGATCGGTGTGGACAGCAGCTTCTGCGCCATCCCTTCGGATTCCTTATGCGCAGTGCCGTCCTGGGCGACTTCGTCGATCAGTCCCCAGCCGGCAGCCTGCTCGGCCTTCATGACATCGCCCGCCCAGATCATCTGCTTCGCTTTCGGAACGCCGATGCGCTCCTTCAGGAAGAAGTGGCCGCCGCCATCCGGCACGAGGCCGATGCCGATAAAGTTCATCGCGAGCTTCGATGACTGTTCTGCAATGATCACATCGCACGCAAGGACCATGCTGAATCCGAGGCCCGCTGCGGCACCGTGCACAGAAGCGATCGTGATCTGGGGCAGCGTGTAAAGTGCGATCGCCAGACGGGTAACGTCTTTCATGACAACACTCAGGTCCATCGGGTTTTCCGGGTCGATCATCTGTTTGATGTCGCCTCCGGCGGAAAACGCGCGACCTTCCCCTTTCAGGATGACTACCTGGACGGAGCGATCTTCTTTGAGTTCTTCAAAGGCATCGGCGAGTTCCTTCATCATTATGCTGTTCATTGCATTCATCGCATCGGGACGGTTCAGTACGACTCGTGCCAACTTCCCTTCCCGTTCAAGACGGATTGTTTCGTAAGCCAAAAACGACACCTCTTCCTAAATGATATGTAAGCGTTCACCACTATAGGCTTTCTGTGCCGTTCTCGCGTATCCCTTTATTTTAGTCAGAATTTATAAGAAACTGCTAAATGCACCGAATGGGATACGCTACACCAACCGAACCCCCGTATTCGCTATAATGAAGGGGAAGGAATGTCTCAGGGAGGAACTCACAATGAAAATCGGAAGCATCTTTGTCCCGGTATCGGACTTGAACCACTCCGCCGAATGGTATGAATCCCATCTCGGACTCCAGCGGATCGGCGAATGGGAAGGCGGCATCGGCTACGCATTGCCGGACGGCTCCGCTCAGCTGGCGCTCGTGCGCACGAAAACCCATCAGGGCACGGAATTCTTATTGGATGAAAAAGAGCGGCATGTGTTTTTCAATCTGCTTGTGCCGGATGCCCGCGCACTGCACCTGAAGCTTAGCACGCGCGCAGTCGTGACCACGCCGATCAAAGAGGAAAACGGCATGAAGTACTTTGACTTCTTCGACCTGGACGGCAACACATTCAGCGTAGTGGAAGAAAATCCGGACTCGCCGTTCCATCCGGACCATCTGGGGGAAAATCCGAATAAATGAGGAAAGCGACCAAACCCAAAAATGGTTTGGTCGCTTTTCATTGCTCAATTACTTTGCAGATACCGCTTCACCAAAGAGCTCATCGAGCATCTCGAGCTTCTTGTCGATGGACTCTGAATAGCTCAGAATGTACGCTGATGGGTCTTTCGGATTGTGGAACTGGGTGATGCGGCCAGTTTCGGGATGGACGAACTTGCTCGATGCGCCGCAGCCGAGCCCGATGATCGTCTGAACTTCCTCCATGATCACGATGTTGTAGATGCTTTCCTCGCCCGGCTTGGAGTAGCCGACGTTCTCGAGGTTGCCGAGAATGTTTTTCTGGCGGTACAGATAGTATGGGACATAACCGTTCCGCGCGGTCCAGTTTTGCGCCATATGCATCATGTCAACGACGGTGTCGCGGTCCGCCACTGTGTACTTGGAGCGGTTACGAGTCATCTCGGACGCCCGCTTGAACGACAGCGTATGAACGGTGAGCGATTCCGGCTGGAGTTTTTCCGTCTCGGCGAGCGAGTGCGCAAACTCTTCCGTTCCTTCGTTCGGCAGGCCGATGATCAGGTCCATGTTGATGTTGTTCATACCCATGTCTCGGGACAGATGGAATTTGTCGATCGTCTCCTGCACCGTATGGAAGCGGCCGATCGCCTTCAGGGTTTCGTCGGTATACGACTGAGGGTTGACACTGATCCGGTCGATGTTCCATTTTTTCAGGACATCGATCTTCGCGGGTGTGATCGTGTCGGGGCGGCCCGCCTCGACTGTGATCTCGCGGACGTTTTCGATGTCCGGGAAGGACTTGTAAAGCGTTTCGTAAAGCGCGTCCATCTCATGCGCCTCGATTGACGTAGGTGTGCCGCCCCCGAAGTAGACGGACGTCACTTTGATGCCGCGCTCTTTCAGCCATGCTCCGATTTCTTCGATCTCCACGTGCAGCCCGTCAAGGAATGACTGGACGCGTGTGCCCCGACGTGGCAGAGCGTATGCCGGGAAGGTGCAATATGCACACTTTGTCGGACAGAACGGGATGCCGATATAGACACTGACCTCCTCGCCGATCCGGTCAAGGTCCGGAATCATCTTCAGCTGGCGGGCGACGATATCTTTCATGAGCTCGATCTTTTCCGGTGTGATGCGGTAATCGCTGATCAGACGATCTGCAATTTCCTCGTGCGTGAGTCCCTCACGGCGCATCTTATGGTACAGCTTTGTCGGACGCATGCCGGTCAGGATGCCCCATGGCTGGATCAGCCCTGTTGACTGCTCGAGGACATCAAGGAAGACATGGGAAAGCACACGCTTCAGCTGGCGCTTTTCCGCTTTCGGATCGCCGCCGTGCGTTGCCGCTTCTGCATAATTTGCCGTGAATTCCGCTTTTCCGTCATGAAGGATGGCCGCACCAGAGACCACGCCATCCTCTTCGGACCAGTCCAGCGAGATGGAGACGCCGTCTTCTGCAGCCTCCTTCACCATCTCGGTCTCTTCATAAAACAGGTTGGCGATGTTCTGGAACATGCGGACCCAGTCCTGTTCAAATGATTGCTTTATATAAATCGGCTTCATAAAGTTCACCTTGTTTCAATGGAATGAAAATCTCCGTTCATTATAGCAGAATTCCTCTTGGCACTCGTCTTTGAAATATAAGCCCTCAGCACCCGTTTTTCCGTCCAGACAAAAAAAGTCCGGACAGCGACATGCGCTTCCGGACAATAGTTTTGATTTAGATTTCTTCGTACAGGTTCTGAACCGGCTTCATGAGAATCCGGTTCACGTCTTCGATAATGCGGCTCAGCTGCATTTCAGCCTGCAGCATCCCGGCAATCTTTGGGTTGTTCTGGGCAAGCTGCGCCGTTTTCTGCGCATATTCAAGAACGTCACCATCGATTTCTTCGCCGGCCATCTGCTTTTGCTGGAGGTCCATCTGGATTTTGCGGAAGTTCCGGAAGATGTTCAGTGCCTCTTCGTCCGCCTTGACGTTCTCGATCGCTCCGACAAGCGCCGCGTATTCATCCGTCTTGCGGAATGTCGCTTCCAGCCGGTTGATGTCATCATAGATATTCACTGTCATGTTCACCACTCCAATCAATTAATAAGCAACGACAGAATCCCCTGGAAAATCCCGATCATGCCGCCGAGAACGGCACCGAGGACCGTGATCATCTTGAATTCCCGTTTGGAGATTCCCAATACGAGATCTTCGAGCCTGGAAACCGGGAACGTGTCGACCTGATCTTTGACCATCTGGTCGATCTTCAGGCGGCCAAGCGCCTCTTCCATTTTAGCCTCTGCCTGCGCGAAGGCAAAATCGGTGAGGGCGGGCGTTACATTGCGCGCCACCCATTCCTCACCTTCCGGCCAGTAGTCTTTGAGGGTACGGTCCAGACGTTCGCCGGCGGCCAGCTCTTTCCTGACATACCCGAGGACCGATGCCTTCAGGCCTTCCCAGTCAAACCCGCCAATCAATTCCTCGACCGGACGGTTTTTCAGTTTCTCATACTCGCCTTCGATCAGTCCATCCAAAAGACGCGCGGTCCCTGATGCAGAAAGGAACTTCAGGCCTTCCCTCTGGATCTTGTCAACGAGTGTTTCCGAGCTGCCGAACAGCGACTGGAGCATGCCGCCGAATGTTCCCCGGGATTCCAGGAAGTCATCCAGCATTTTCCGGATCGTCTGACGCCCTTCATCCGAGTTCACATAGTCCATGGCGCGCGACAGGATGTAGCGGCGGATTTCCGGAAGCTTTTCTTCCGCTTCGTCCATCCAGCGGGCCGGCACCCGCTCTGCGACCGTGCCGGTAAGGAGCCGCGCCTTGGCTTCCTCGAATTTAACATCGACGAGACCGAGAGCGACCGCCTCGAATTTCTCGTCTGCGTCCCGCATACCCGTCATGTCCAGCCAGTCTGATAATGTCTTGTCCCCGCCGAATACATGCTTGCCGATCAGGCGGCTGATGACGCCTTCCGCCTTTTCCCGGACAGCCGGTGTAAACAGTTTATTTCGGAACGTATCCGGTGTCAGAAGATAATCCACAACAATTCGTCCGAACTGCCTGGCCAGCTCATCGCGGCGTTTCGGAATGAGCCCGGGAGTGAACGGCACTCGCCAACTGCCGATATATTTGGCCTCGTGGGGGCGGAACAGCATCTTGATCGCCAGATGGTTCGTAATGCCCCCGATGATGGCGCCGATCACAGCCATCAACGCGATGGTCAGAAATGCATTCAATCACTTCACCTTTTTCTGTTGGTGTCCGTCCCATTATAACAGACAGGGCCTTATACAGAAAAAGGAACGCCACCGGTCAGATGGCGTTGTACATCATCGAGAACCGGATGGCGTGCTCCATTTCGTCATGCATCGCGATGAACAGCGGGTTGACCCCTTCCTGGAGTGGGGATTCCAGCATCATGACCTTATACTTGTCAGTCGCCTCCAGTTCGTCCCGGATCGCCTGTTTAAGTGCCCCCTTCAGGTTGTCAACCGGTCCCGGCTTCCTGAGGCTTTGAACGTAGGCGCCCGTCAGCATATAATAGAGCTGTTGGAACATTTCGTAATGGCTCTTCTCGTCGTCCATCGCATGCTGGATGAAGTCGAGCCAATACCGGTCATTCGTGAGCGAAGCCATCGACTTGTAGAAGTAGTACGCCTTGTACTCGTCCTCGATCGCCTCGCGAAGCTGATCGGTAAACACGCGGTCGCATCCTTTCGTCATCTTTCCACCAAGGTATGCGTTTGGGGCGGCCATCATGAAAGGGATGAGGAACATGCTGCAGCATTTCACGTACAAGCCGATGTTCGAAGGAGGCCAGCTCCCGGGCTGGACGTTTTCCTTCCATTATAAAAACAAGCGTTATAGCGGGGACTACCGCCAGGACGGTTCGATTGTCTGGTCAGGCGAAACACCGCCGGACGAGGATCAAGTCCAAAAAATGATCCACGAACTCATGACGTTCCACGTCTACGAGTAAAGTTTATTTCAAGTTATTCGCTATGTTGCAAGTCGGGCTTCCTTATTGCAAGTCACATCGCCTTATTGCAAATTCTGCTCCCATATTCCAATGCGGGCGGCCAAATTGCAGTTCACCCTCCTTTTGGACAAACCGGACAGGCAACAGGACCGTTTGATTCAGGGCTCTGCCGGGAATACTTTGAGTATTACCGGAAGGAGGAATTCCCGATGGGAGACAGCAAATCGCAGAACAATTTTGAAGAGAAGGACCGGCTGAACGAACAGCAAAAACGCGAGCAGGAGTCGATGAAGGACAAGGCACGCGAGCCGAATGAACAAAACCGCATGATCAATACTGCCGACAATCAGAAACGATGAATACCAAAAGCCTCCACAGCCTATAAACTGGCTGTGGGGGCTATTCGTTTCAACCCATTTTTCTGTTAAGTGAAACTCCCTGTACTTAACACCGTATACATAGTAGATCTAAAAAAGGGGGCTACCCGATGTTATTTATTATGACTATATTGGCAATCCCCGTTTACGGTATTTGTATATGGTCCCTCTATGAGCCGGAAGAAAGCTATTTCTTTATGAAAAAATGGCAGTACAAGGAGCTTCCTGAGCTGTCGGATGCCCAAATCAAATTAATCAGAATCGGGAGTGTGGCCGTCTTGATCATTATGACTCTACAATTAATCATGATGGCAATTGAAACCTTTACCGGCCACTAATCGGTGCTGATGTTATTCCCCCGCCAACTTCCTCCAGCCGAACACCAGCGACGCGAGCAGGAGTGATGAAGGACAAGGCCCGAGCAAAACCGCATCAACCAAAGAAAATAAACGCCAAAAGCCTCCACAACCAAAGGATGTGGAGGCTTTCATTCATAAATAAAATTCCCAATACAGGATGTTCCCGCTCAGTATGACAGCGGATATTATCGTTGTGATATTTATTAATGTTGCTCGTTTGTTTATCTGTTTATCTCTCATTTCAAAAAGCAAGGAGCCGCTCAAGACCAATGAACCGGCCACATAGAACAAATTGGCGGTCAAGAACGGTTGAATGGCTGCATAGGCGGTGATCGATACTGTCTGATAACCAATCCATACGATATTGACCCCGTCGAAAAAGGTCATCCCAGCGGTCGTTTTCTTTACCGAACCCCACAACAGACAGAGAATAGCCCCGGCTGCCGCCGGGGCTATTTCATTTCCATTTAAACCTATGGAGTCTATAGCATGTAATTCCAAAACATGGCATATATGTAATTATGAAAAATTATCTCTTACACAAACTGGGGATTTTAATAGAGATGTTCATAAGCATCTCGCCATTGATCATATTGTACCTGTTCTTTCTCGGAACCATCTGGTTGGTCGTTGCCGTCATCAAAAATGCATGGAAATAGTAAGGTGTGAACAGCTCTTATTCCCCCGCCAGTTTCCTCCTGCCGAACACCATGTAATAGTAGATGGATGAGATCATATACAGCGCACCTGTGATCGTAAACGCCCATGCATATCCCCAGTAGGATCCGTAGGCGACGACCAGTCCTGCAGATACCGGGCCCATTGCCGCCCAGCCCATCTGGAACACGGTCTGGTTGACGGAGTTGGCGAGGCCCTTGTATTTGTCGTGGACGATTTCCATCGAGATGGCGCTCTGGATCGGGTTGCCGGCGTTCATAAGCGCCTGGCGCATGAGGAAACCAAGCGACGCCAGCCCGAGTGACATCGTATACGCCGTCAGGAACAGGAACGGGATCGATGCGAGCTGGAAGAAGATGAGCGCCTTCACCTTGCCGACCCGTTTGACGAGCGCCGGTCCGATCATCATCGCGACCGCTGTCATCGCGGATCCGAGTGACAGAATAAGTCCGATATAGGCGTTTGATGCATCGAACCGGTTCGCGAAGTACAGGTTCAGGTACGGGATGACAAGCCCCGATCCGAAACCGATCAGCAGATTCGCAAGCCCGAGATGGAAAATGAGCTTGACGTTCCTGCTTAGGGCCGCCTCGTCCGGCTCCCCTTGCACCGGCGGTTCCGGGATCCGGTCGGCAGTCACCGGCTGATCGTATTTCTTCCCCCCTGACAGGAAAAACAGAGGAAGGATGCCTGCTGCGAAGATTGCGGCGCCGGCCAGCAGCGACCAGCGTATCGCCTCCACTTCAAACAGGCCGAACGATTTCTCCAATACATCCGCGATCACCCCGCCTCCGAGACTTCCGAACACTCCGGCCACGGTAACGAGCGAGAAATAAAGACTGAACAGGTGGACCCGCTCCGCAGCGGTCGAGTTTTCCGCAAGGAACGGGACGCCCGACACCTGGACGAATGCCATGGTCAGGCCGGTCACGAAGGCAGCCGCCACGAGTGTGCTTTCCGATGTCTCGACGGAACGGTAGAACAACGACAGCATCGTCAGTGCAGAACCGCCGATCAGCAGCCACTTCCTGCCGAAACGGTCACTGAGCAGCCCGGCGGGTATGAGGATGATCGCCGTCGCGAGCGCGGTCATCGAGATGATGCTGCCGTTCACAGTTTCCGGCATGCCAAGTGCTTTGATATACAGATTGTACATAACGGCAAATACCCCCATCCCGATCTGGATGAGGATATTGGCGCATATAAACAGCCGGACGTTTCGGCTGAATCCAGAGACCTTCTTTTTCCATTCATTCAACCAGTTAATCATGGACAGGCCCTTCACTTTCTATTTATTTCGACATTCGGATTATACGAAAATAGAAAGGAAAAGGCAATAGAAGGATGATTCTGATTCAAGCACAAGGCATCCCCAAAGAGCGTCCTCCTAAAGGGACTCCTGCCATATTCAATTTCGTCATTTAAGGCAAAAATCTCGTCATTCGCAACCGGCCGGCTGTGAATGACGAGATTAAAGGTGTGAATGACGAAACTGAACTGACGAATGACGAAATTAAGCGGTTGAATGACGAGACTGATCAATTCCGGGCTGTGAAACAGGCCTTTCTGTTACCCAGTCTTCCCCGCCGCCTGTGTACCGGCCTGCAGCTTATACATCTGCGCGTACTGGCCTTCGTAGGCGAGCAGCTGGTCATGAGTGCCAAGTTCCACAATCTCGCCGCGGTCCAGCACGATGATGCGGTCTGCATTCTTAATGGTCGACAGCCGGTGGGCGATGACGAATGTCGTCCGTCCTTTTTTCAGGACATCCATTGCATGCTGGATGATCTCTTCCGTCTCCGTGTCGATATTCGACGTCGCTTCATCCAGAATCAAAATTGCCGGGTCGAAGGCAAGTGCCCGGGCAAACGAGATCAGCTGGCGCTGGCCGGCAGACAGTGTGCTGCCCTTTTCCACGACCGGCTCGTCGATTCCGCCCGGAAGGGTCTTTAATACCCGGTCCCCTCCGACGGCCTCGAGGGCGCGTTCCACGTCTTCGCGGGTAATGCGCGGATCGTCCAGGCTGATGTTCGACCCGATCGTTCCGGTAAACAGGTACGGATCCTGCAGCACGATTCCCATATGGTCGCGCACCGTCTGACGGGACAGCTTTGTGATGTCGGTTCCGTCAATCACAATCCTGCCCTTTGTCGGGTCATAGAACCGGAACAGCAGGTTCATGATCGAACTTTTGCCGGAACCGGTATGGCCGACGAGCGCCACCGTTTCGCCTTGCTTTGCCTCAAAGTCGATGCCTTTCAGGACATACTCCTCATCTTTGTAGGCAAACCAGACATTCTCAAACCGGACGTTTCCGCGGTATCTCGCGATCTTCTCGTCGCTCACGTCCTCCCCTTCCTGGTCGAGCAATTCGAATACCCGCTCCGCCGCGACAAGTGAGTGCTCGAGGCGGGAGAACTGATTGACGATACCCGTAATCGGATTGAAGAGACGTGTGATGTAGTCAACGAATGCGTACAGCGCACCGACGGAGATTGCGGCCGGAGCGGAGAGCGCCACATTGCCGAAGTACAGGATAAATGCGATGAACGTCATCGACCGGAGCACGTCGACCAGGTTGAACGACGTCGCCGAGTCGAGAAACAGCAGCTTGTTGTTGTACCTGAAGTGCTCGTCGTTCAGCTCATCGAATTCCTGTTCCATCTGCTTTTCCCTGCGGAAAGCCTGGATGATCGTCATGCCCTGAATGGCCTCGTTGATCATCGCGTTAAGGTCACTGACCTTCCCGCGGATGATCCGGTTGTACTTGGAAGCGTACTTCCTGTAGGAGATCATCCAGATATAAAGCACCGGAATGAGCAGAAGCGTAATCGCCCCCATCGCCGGCTCCAGATACAGCAGCGCGGCGAAGATCCCGATCATATACATGCCGCTTGTCGCAAACTGCGAAAGCACCGTGACGTACATGTCCCGGATCGCTTCCGTATCGTTCGTGATTCGCGCGACTACTTTACCCGCCGGCAGATTGTCGAAGTAGCGGACCGGTAGCGTCTGGATTTTGCCGTATACTTCGTTCCGCATCTTCTGGATGATGCGGTTCGCCCCTTTCTGGAGGAGCAGGTATTCCAAATAGCGGAACACCGCTGTTACCACGGCAAGGCCCATGAAGATCGCAAGCAGCATCAGGATCGGTGCGTATTCCATCCCGCCTCCTTCATTGCCTGCGATATGATCATCGATGATCTTTTTGGCGATCAGCGGGCCGGCAAGATCGGCCGCAACAGCGAGTGCCAGGCAGATCACACCCGGAATAACATAGCGTTTTTGGTCCGTCGCATAACGGACCAGCCGTTTACCCTTTTTCATGATGATCCACCTCCCCGATCTGCTGCCGGTCGAATTGTTCGCGGTACCACCCGCCAGTTTCCAGGAGGGATCCATGTGTCCCTTCCTCGGTGACTTTTCCGTCTTCCAGGACGATGATCCAGTCAGCATGCTCAATTGCCGACAGCCTGTGTGTCGTGATGATCGTCGTCTTGCCTTCTCTGCCCTGCCGGATGTTTTCGATGATCGCCGTCTCGGTCTTGGCATCGACTGCCGACAGCGAGTCATCGAGGATCAGGATATCCGGATCCTTGATCAGTGCCCGGGCAATTGAGATCCGCTGTTTCTGGCCGCCCGAGAGCGCAACGCCCTTTTCACCGACGAGTGTTTCCAGTCCCTGTGGAAGCATCGCCAAGTCCTTCCGGAAATGAGACAGGTGGATCGCTTCGTCGATCTCCGCATCGGTCGCGTCCGGTTTGCCGAACAGGATGTTGTCGCGGATCGAGCGTGAAAACAGCACATGGTCCTGTGGCACATAGCCGATCCAGTCCCGAACTTCATCTTTGGTGAGGTCACTGACGGAAACTCCGGAAAAACTGAGTTCCCCGTCTCCGGCAGGATACTCGCGCAGCAACTGGCGAATAAAGGTCGTCTTCCCGCTGCCGGTCTTCCCGACGATGCCGAGGGTCCCTCCCCGCTCAAGCCTCACTTTTACCCGGTCAAGGTTAACTGACGAGGACTGCGGATATTGAAATGTCACATCATCGAAAGTGACGTCATCCGGATGTCCCGCCCATTTCGGCCGGTCCGGATCCCGGACGTCTTCCAGGTAGGACAGCGTTTCGTGGACCCGGTCGAGGGAAGCATTCCCCCGTTGCATGACGTTGATCAGTTCGCCGATCGCGATCATCGGCCAGACGGCCATCCCAAGATAGACGTTGAACGTGACGAGGTTGCCGAGCGTCATCTCACCTGTTGAGACGAGAAAGGCACCATAGCCGAGTCCGATTGCGTAGCTGGCTGCTGTAAGCACCTTTGATGTCGGCGCAAACAGCGCATCAATCCGCTCGACCGCCATGTTCTTTTCGTACACTTCTTCCGTTTTCTTTCTGAACTTTTCTTCGGTTGCGCGCTCCTGTACGTATGCGCGGACCACTCGGACACCGGCAACCGCCTCGAGCACATCATCGTTCAGGTCACCGAAGGCGTCCTGTGCGACAACGTAGCGCTCATGGATCTTCTTGCCGAGCACCTGCATGATGATTGCCAGGATCGGCAGCGGCAAGATCGCGGCCAGTGTCAGCTTCCACGAAACGAGGAAACCGGCCGTCAGCAAAATCGTTGCCAGGTAAAGCGTCGAGTCGATCAGCGTCATGATACCGAAACCGGCAGTTTCCGAAATCGCGCGCAAGTCATTTGTCGAGCGGGCCATCAGATCACCCGTCCGGTTCTTCTCGTAGAATGTCGGTGTCATCTTCAGGAAGTGCTTCATCAGCCGGCTCCTGAGGACCCGCTCGATCACGTTCGCCCCGCCGAACAGCTGGTATTGCCAGATAAAGTTCGAGGCGTAGTTGACGGCCATGACGAGGAGCATCAGACCCGCAAAGGTCATGAGCAGCCCTTCCGTCATGTCTCCGCGGTACATCGTGTCGATCGCCCGGCCGATCAGCCATGGCGGAACGACGACGAGGATATTGGTGAAAGTGAGCAAAATCAACGCCACCGTGTACCGCTTCCAGTTCTCCTTAAAGAACCAGTTTAATTTAAATAAGACTGAGAACATTGGTTATCCCTTCTCTCCCCGGCGGGCACTACCCGCCTTCTTTAGATTCCTTGACCAGAATTTTGCGTTCTTTTGTGATGCACATCACCATTTCTCCTCTCCGTTTTTGGTCTTGTATACAGCGCGCAAAAGCGCGGTGCTACCAAAGCAAGCACAAAAAACACGCCCCAAATCATGGAGGCGCGCTCAATGAAAAAAGGGTCTGGCAGGCATGCCGGACCCCCTGTAAAGACACTGGTGCCGTGTAATTACGGCCGCAGTGCGGGCAGGCATGGCGATATGCAGCTGTTGTCGAGTCCGAGTTGAATGATCATGTTGTACATCGTCCATACCTCCCTTTCCGTTAGTTTGTTTACCTTAACAGACTACCCTTGCGGATGAGTCCATGTCAACTGTTTTCAGAGAAATTCCTCAATTTGCACTTGACTTATTAATCTTGCCCCATTATGGGTGAAGTTATATGTGCATCATTATTTGTGGATACCGCCTCAGAGAAACGCATGGAGCAGGGCACCGAGTACGCCCGCCACCGCCACAACAACCCATGGTGGGGTTTTCTTGAACTGAAGCAGCCAGAAACAAAGTGCTGCAACAGCAATATCCCATACCGAGAAGATCGAGCTCGGGATGACCGGATTAATGAGAGCCGCCGCGAGAATCCCCACAACAGCGGCATTGACGCCGACAAGCGCCGCCCTCAGCCAGATTTTCTTGCGGAGTACCGACCAGAACGGCAGCGTTCCGATTACGAGGAGGAACGAAGGCAGGAACATCGCGACAACTGCGACGAGCGCTCCAGGCACACTGTCCATGATCATTCCTATGTAGGCTGCCAGCGTGAAGAGGGGACCCGGCACGGCCTGTGCGGCACCGTAGCCCGCGATAAATGTCTCTGCGTCCATATAACCTTGCGGCACAACTTCACGTTCCAGCATCGGCAGGACGACGTGGCCGCCCCCGAACACAATCGAACCGACCCGGTAGAAGATATCCGTAATTGACACGAGGATATGGTCTGTGGTCTGCCGGAGCAAAGGCAAAAGTGCGAGCAGTGCGAAGAACAGTCCCCAGGCCACCGCACCGGCCTTTTTCCCGACCGGCATCGGAATGGCCGCATCCTCTCCGCCGTTCCCTTCCTGTCGGTTCCGATATAGGATATAACCGATAAGCCCGGCGAGGACAATGATGCCGATCTGGCCCCAAGCGGTCGGCACGAGCAGGACACCGGCCGCAGCCAGCGCCGCAAGCGCAAGTCTCGGGACGTCGGGAGTCAGGTTCTTGCCCATCCCGATCAGCGCATGGAGAATGATCGCGACCGCTACGATCTTAAGACCGCGGATCCAGCCCGTGTCGAACGGCACGTCACCAGCAACAAGATATGCAAACAGCATGAGAATGATGACAGAGGGCATCGTGAATCCGAACCAGGACAGCATCGCTCCTCCGATGCCTCCACGGATCAGCCCGACCCCGATGCCAACCTGGGAACTTGCAGGCCCTGGAAGAAATTGGCACAATGCAACCAGATCCGCATAGGCCCTATCATCAAGCCACCCGCGTTTTTTAACGTATTCATCTCTGAAATATCCGAGATGGGCGGCAGGCCCTCCGAACGACGTCAGCCCCAGCTTGAGCGACGCCGACAAGATTTCGCCATACCGCCCTCTTTCCTTCTTTTCCATCAAAAAACCTCCAAATAAAGATGTCCACCTTATCCTAACGGAGTCTTTTTGGCGAATGAACCTTCTTTACAAATACTTAACAAACTTTTTTCGCTCAGCTGTCCGCTTTGATGACAGCCACCTTCAAGTAGTCGGATTCAGGAGAATTCCGCGGAGTGCGGAAATCTTCCGGCAACCGGTACTCTTTCAGGATGCGGTACTTTCTGCCGCTCGTCTGGAATGCCTTGTCGATGAATGTCCTGAACTTCTTCATTCCGAAGCCGGCATGGTTGGTCGAAGCGACTACGATGCCGCCTTTTGCCGTGATGGCCAAGACATCTTCAAGCAGATTGGCATAGTCCTTGGCGGCACTGAAGGTCCGCTTTTTGGAACGCGCGAAGCTCGGCGGATCCAGGACGACCAGATCGAACTCCAGCTCCTTGCGCCGGGCATACCTGAAGTAATCGAACACGTCCATAACAACGATGTCCTGCGCTTCATAGTCGATGCCGTTGACGGCGAACTGCTCGATCGTCTTTGGCAGGCTCCGCTTTGCCAGGTCGACACTGACCGTCCCGGAAGCACCTCCGAGAGCTGCCGCCACCGAAAATGCCCCCGTATAGGAGAACGTATTAAGTACACTCCTGCCCTCCGCATATTCGTCGCGGATCGCCTTCCGGACGTCCCGCTGGTCGAGGAAGATTCCGGTCATCGCCCCGTCATTCAGGTCAACGGCGAAGTTCATGCCATTTTCCTTCACGATCAGTGGGAATTCCGGCTGCTTGCCCGAGACAAAGTCATCCTGTTCCATATAACGGCCTTTCAGATCGAACCGTTTTTTTTCATGGACGGAGAGGACTCCCGGCATCTCTTTCAAGGATTCGTAGACAAATTGCCGCATCGAATAAATACCCTCGCTGTACCAGCTGACCATCCAGTGACCTTCATAATGGTCGATCGTCATTCCGCCGATCCCGTCCCCTTCCCCGTTAAACACGCGGAACGCCGTCGTATCCGGGTTTTCGAAAAAGGGATTTCTGCGGTCTGCAGCTTCACGGATTTTGCGCGAAAAGAATTCCCTGTCGATGGTCTCCCGCTCATTTCGTGAAAGTACCCACCCCGCGCCTTTGTTTTGCTGTCCGTGATAGCCGGTGGCCACATACCGGCCAGTCGGGTCCTCCAGACGCAATAATGTTCCTTCTGCCCCGAAAACTGACATGTCCCGTACGGAATCCTTCGGGATGACAGGCTGGCCTGCCCGGATCGCTTCTGCTGCTTCTGCATTCACCCTTACACTGGTTGTTTTCATTTTCCCAACTCCAAATTTCGATTTTCCCCATTATCGCACGCCTGCACAAAATAGACGAATTTCCACCGGCTAGCAGGATATTTTTATTGTCTTTTTGCTGATGCGGATTTATCATTGAAAGTAACTCACTATTTTTTACATTCACAGGAGGTGTACACTTTGTCCTCCCCCTCATTCGGGTCATGGACAAAGGAATTGTTTGGACATTGCCATACGATTGGCAGCATTTGCTGCCTTAATCGCTTTCACCGCGTTTTTTGTCGCGAGTGAATTCGCAATTGTGAAAGTCAGGACGACCCGTATCGACCAGCTGATCGCCGAAGGAAACAGGAAAGCCATCCGGGCAAAAAAAGTCATCTCAAACTTGGATGAATACCTTTCCGCGTGCCAGCTCGGAATTACGATCACTGCTCTCGGTTTGGGTTGGCTCGGGGAACCGACCGTCGAGCGTATGCTCCATCCCCTCTTCGAACGCTTTAACATCGAGGGGAACATCTCCTCGCTGCTTTCGTTTATTATCGCATTCTCGGTTGTGACGTTCCTGCACGTGGTTGTCGGGGAACTTGCACCGAAATCGATTGCCATCCAGAAGGCTGAAGCGATTACCCTGAGCTTTTCCGGCCCCCTCATCGCTTTCTATCGGCTCATGTATCCGTTTATCCATACGATGAACGGCACGGCACAATGGCTGATCCGGTTGTTCGGATTCAAGCCGATGTCGGAATCCGAGGAAGCGCACTCCGAGGAAGAATTGCGGATGATTCTCTCAGACAGTCTGAAAAGCGGAGAAATCAACCAGTCCGAATACAAGTATGTAAACAAAATCTTCGAGTTTGATGACCGGATTGCCCGTGAAATCATGGCACCCCGCACCGAGATGATGACCGTCGATCAGGATATGACGCTACGCGAAGTCCTGGACGTCATGGGCGTTGAGCAATACACACGCTATCCGGTGACAGACGGTGACAAGGACCACATCATCGGGCTGATCAACATGAAGAATCTCCTGACCGCTTATATTAAAGATCCATTAGCCGGCGATCGTCCGGTGACCGACTTTCTCCTGCCGATCATCCGTGTGATCGAATCAATCCCGATCAGCGAATTGCTTCTGAAAATCCAGCGAGAGCGGATCCATATGGCTGTCCTCATGGATGAATACGGCGGCACGAGCGGTCTCGTCACAATCGAGGATATTCTCGAAGAAATCGTCGGTGATATCCAGGATGAGTTCGACGTCGATGAAGTCCCTGATGTTCAGGCAATTGGCGAAGGTCATTATATCTTCGACGCCAAAATGCTCATCGAGGACGTGAACGACATCCTCGGCATCCATATCGACGAAGAGGATATCGATACGATCGGCGGCTGGTTCATGGCCAAACGGTTTGATATCGTCAAAGGCGAGAAGATGATCGAACAGGGATATGAATTCCTCGTCAAGGACATGGAAGGCCATCATATCCTGTACGTCGAAGTCCAGAAAATTGAAGAGGAATCAGAATCCTTGCCGGCTGAAGATGCCGCAGCAACAGATTTCTGATCCTTACCGGAAGCCCCTGCTTCCGGTTTTTTTGTTTTCCGGACGGGAAAACCGCTGATGCTGACATAGGAATTCTGCCAGCCCGTTCCAAGTTTCCGACGGGAAAACATTCATCATGAAATTGGGGTATACTGTACAATCCGGAGGTGGAAACATGGACCTTTATTCAAATCTCAAACAGGGAGAACGGGGTGCCTGGCTCAGCATTACAACCTACCTGATACTGAGCACAGTCAAATTCATCGCAGGGGTCGCCGGATCGTCCGAGGCACTAAAGGCGGATGCGCTCAATAATACAACAGACGTCATCGCCTCCGTCGCTGTTCTGATCGGCCTTCGGATCTCCCAGAAACCGCCGGACGACAACCACCGGTACGGCCATCTCCGGGCTGAAACGATTGCATCCCTGATCGCCTCATTCATTATGGCGGCCGTCGGGATCCAGGTGCTGACGGATGCCATTGGCTCCATCTACAGCGAAGGTGCACAGACACCTTCCCCATATACAGGATTCATCGCCCTTGCAAGCGGCCTGATCATGTATGCCGTCTACCGGTACAATCTCCGCCTGTCCAAAAAAATCGGCAGTTCCGCTCTCCGGGCTGCCGCACTCGACAACCGTGCCGATGCCCTCGTGAGTTTAGGTGCCGCAGCCGGGATTGCCGGAGCCATCTTCGGATACCCGGTGATCGATACGATCACCGCCCTGATCATCGCCCTTCTCATTCTGTTTGCCGCAGCTTCGATCTTTAAGGAAGCCGTCTACACGCTCACCGATGGCTTCGACGAAGAAGAGGGAGAAGCGCTCGCCCACCTGGCCGCATCTGTTCCAGGGGTTATCCGCCTCAAGGACTTCAAGGGAAGGATGCACGGAAATATGATTTTCATCGATCTGACTGTCACTGTCGATCCATCCCTGAACGTCATAGAAAGCCACCGCATTACCGAGCAGATCGAGCGGCGGATGCAGAAAGTGAAGCCGCTCTCCACCGTACTCGTCCATATCGAGCCGGAATTTCCAAATAAGCCATGAGCCCCGAGGGTTCATGGCTTTAGCTGTCGCTAATAACGATTAAAGGACCATAAAGTAATTTCCCATTAACCAATACCCCGCCTTAAGACGACATCAGATACGTCACGATCGTTCCTATTACCAGACCGGCCAGTATCATGGCTCCGTACAGCCAGTAACTCCCTTTTGACATGGCGATCGCCCCCTATTCGTCTTCTATACTATGCACGCCATCTGCCAATTATGGTGGGGCTCATCCGCAAGGTATTTGAAACTTTTCAGTCGCATAGTCGTATTAAGGTTGAAAACATTCCGAGTTATCCCTTCCCTGGAGAGCGGATAAACCTCAGAATGTGCATTTGACATGATTTTAGATAGATAGAAAAGGGGGGTTTTCAATTTGCATGATGTAGTAGATCAGCGCAGGGTTATTTCTTTCACCATCGCCATCATCCTATTCATCCTTGCCTTTCTGGGTCCGGCCGCCATCCTGCTTCCGCTGAAGACAGGCTTCATTACACGGGAAGCGGAACTGATCGGCACAAGCGGCTGGTCGCTTATCACGGGTGGCATCGGATTTCTCGCGCTTGCTGCCGTTTTCGTCCTGTTTGCAGTCATGGAGAATCAAAAGAAAAAGTGGACATTCTCTCTTGTGCTGCTGGCTGTCGGAGTGACCGGCATCCTCCTTACCGTGAAAGACTACTATTATTACACGCCGGAACACTTTGTCATCAACGGTCCGTTCACCCTGACGAGTGAAACCTATGAGTGGTCGGATTTCGAGAGTGTTACAGAGAACCTGGCTAAGGAAGGCGGCACTTTGTACGTCGAATCCCTGGAATTTAAGATGAGAGATGGAGAGACTTATCATTTCGACCGGGGCATGATTCTGCAGCGCTATCAGCCGGTAGTCAGCGCTGTCACGGCAAGCGGCGGTGAGCATATCCGAAACGGGGGCTGAAGTTCCCTGAAACACCGAAAAGCCCGGGAATCCAGCCCCGGGCTTTTCCTTTTCGAATGATCAGGAGTTGTCGTTCTCCTCATCCGTTTCATTCAGCATATCTTCATCATCTGATGTGTCATCCGTATTGGCATCATTCGTATCACCATCGGTTGAATCCGTGTCCGTCTCCGTTTCGGTGTCGGTTTCAGAATCTGTGTCTACATTCACATCGGTGTCTTCACCACCATCTGTTCCGCCATCACCTGCAGGTGCCTGTTCTTCCACTGGATCCTGCTCGTCCACATCCACGTTGACATCATCATCTTCCCCGTCTCCGCCACATGCGGCGAGCATGCCGGCAGACAGGAATGCCGCTGCTCCGAGTTTTAACCATTTGCTTGTTGCCATAGATGTACTCCTCCTCTTTGACTGTGCGTCTACTTTCTCTACACATCCTTACCCGCTTGAGTACAGGTTAACCATTTTTTGAAATGCAACGAGTCACAAAAGCGCAAGCGCCCGTTTAGCAACGTACAAACTG
>NZ_FNZF01000008.1 GCF_900109165.1 Bhargavaea ginsengi
GCGGACTCCCGCGACCCTGCATAGATAGGCGACAGCTCTCTTGAGCCCATACGTTCGGATCACTTCTTCAATCAATGCATATTTTTCTCCCGGTGTGAGCCTTACTTCCTCAGCCTCCTCTCGGCTGCCTCTAACTTTTTTAACAATTCCAGTTCAGCCTCTAAATACTTAATCTTGGCCTGTGCCTTTTTCAGTTGTTCTTCCGCGGACAGATCCCGTGTTACCGGGCGACCGGCGCTTCCGCGGCCCCGACGCTCGGATAACAGACCGTCCTCGCCAAGGGCGTCATACGATTTCCTCCATCGCTTTAGCGATTGTTTCGGTATATCCGGCCCGATCTGCTTGGGATCCAACCCTGCCTCCAGAGAGATTTCGCACAGTTGTGCATCGAGTTGAACATTGTACCGAGCTTTAGCACGATCAAGCAGCACAAGGACTGGTCCGGAAAGCATTGCCCGTCGAAAATCCTCAATGACAAGCGCTGGAATGAGTTGGTCAATGGCATTGTGGCCGAGTACGGCAGACTGAAGGGCCTGCCCATCCATGCTGCCAAACCGTCCACCGTGACGAAACCTACACCAAAGCCATCCGCACCATCCGGAAACTCCATAGTGGACTACCTCAATGCTAAGGGGCAGGACAGCTCGCTCGCGGCGCGGAAGAAACTGGCGGAGCAATACGGCATCAAAGGGTATACGGGTACAGCGGCGCAGAACCTGCAGCTTCTGGACAAGCTCAAGAGCGGGGCTAAGCCGGCGGTAAAGCCAGCAACGAAACCGTCTCCCGCTTATAAAGGCAATTCCGTCGTCGATTACCTTAACTCACTGGGTCGTGACAGTTCCCTCTCTGCACGCAAACGTCTGGCCGAGCAGTACGGCTTTAAAAACTACACGGGTACCGCCGCACAAAACCTGCAGCTACTGGATAAGTTGAGGTCCGGTAAAAAGCCGTCCAAAAAGATCAACACAAACTCCCTCGTGGATTACCTCAAAATAACCAAGCAGCCGTCCAGTTTTTCGGCACGGAAGAAGCTGGCTGCAAAGCACGGAATCAAGAATTACAAGGGAACTGCTAATCAGAATAAGCAGTTGCTGGATATTCTGAATAAGTGATACAATGGGATTGGCATCAAGATTGTAACTACATGATTAGTTGTGTGGCAGCCGGTGACTAAGGCCCGTCAATGCCTGACATGCACGCTTATCACAACACAGAGTCAAAGCGGCCTTCCCTGTTATGGGTTGGACGCTTTTTTGCGTTCTAAGGAGGGATTTTTGATGGATGATAATAATAGAGAGATAAGGGAAAAAAGATACAAGAAAATAAAGTATCAAGAAGTTGAGGAAAACAAATGGAGACGCTTAATATATATAGTTTTTCTGGTGGTCAATCTCATTGTTATTTCTATGTTTGACGTGGTTGATCGTATAGGTTTAATACCGACAATGATATTGGTCACGATATTGGTTTATTATTTCAACAAGAATCTCACACTAATCTTTTATAAAAAACTTATCAAAAAAAGCATGAATTAAATGCAGGCTGTTAGGTCGCTGGAATAAGATAGTACACAGAAAGACGGCCTTCCCGGTAGTGGGTGGGCCGCTTTTTTGCGTTATCTAAAGTGATTTTCAATCAGGTGGAAGAGTTCTTCATCGATTCCTGGCCGTCGTCCTAGCAATAGCAAAACTCTTCAGGATGTAACTTATTCTGAAACTTATCGAACGATTATTCGTATATATTTTTTAATAGGTTATAAAGGGTGAATCTAAAATGAAAATATATACATACCAACTTCCATTAACCAAGGGTAGTACACAAGAAGTCACTTTATATGATGAATCAGAAAAACCACAGTATCTTTTTAAGAGAGTATATAAATCTTTTTTTCATCAAATATTTGACGGTAGGATAGGTAACTTTCAATTCCTCAGTGAATTTCATGGATACGATTTAAAAGGTAATAAGGTAGTACGTGCTTACAATAAATATTCATTAACAAGTTCTGAAACGTTATTACAGTTAGATAAAGAATCCCTATTCATTGCAAAATTTGAAGGTTTCAATTCAATTACCCCGACATACCATATTAAAAGTGAAGTTATACAAATATTTTCAACAATTGACACGAAGCGGTTTGTTCAGTTTTATGAAGATAAACAACTCATAGCATCGATTCAACTTTATTTTAAACCAAATATAAAAAGCGAACTTAAATTATATAGCGCAGGAACTATTCAGAATCCACTATTCTATGTTTTATGTGCTCAAATATTTTATTTTGTAGGAGAATATTAAAAGTTGGTTTATAAATGTAAGTGTGATGTTTTTAAGTAACAGAAACGTTTAGCAGCCTTCCCGGTATGTTGGCCGCTTTTTTATATTTGAAAATCCATCCTATAAAACGGCTTTCACTTTATGACGAATTTCAAAAAAATAAGTGTGAGAAGTTTGCTGATAGTTACTGCTGAAAGAACTATTAATGCTAGTGTCGGTATAAGCCCTATACGGTCAACCAAGTCATATTTAATGTTTGCACATAAAAACACGACCAATAAAATTCTATAAATTAATAACCTCCATTCATTATCCTGTGCTTCTTGATATTTTATTGTTTTATATCTTTCACTTCGTATTTTGGAATTATTCATATCAAGCACCCCACACATATCAGCATTTTCCTATGCACACTTCTCTGCAGTAAAGCCTTTCCAAGTTTGGGCGGTCTCTTTTTGTTTATGATGAGAGTATGCAGACCCCCACTTAGCTAGATAAGCCCTTCGGTTTCATCGCCACGGGGCTTTTACCGTATAAATGACTAAAGCGGCCTTCCCTGTTATGGGTTGGCCGCTTTTTTGTTAATGGGGAACTTAATTAATTATTGTACAGCACTCTAATATTGTTGATTGTAAACGACTTGCCTTCTTGGTTGATAACTTGGAAACGATATTTTTTCCCTCTAAGCCTTACCATAGGTTCCGGAACCAATATAAAACATTCTAGCGAATGTCATTGGGCCATAATTCTCTCCCTTTATAGCAAAAGGAACCATGACGTTATTGTTTTCAGGCTCTAAGTGTACCATCTGCTTAATTTCTTCTACTGTGTAGGGAATTTGCTGACCATCGCCATCAAGCACTTCAACTTGAGAATAAAAATCTTCTGTGTTGGTGATAGAGGTGCTAGCTGCAACTTCTGTTGGAGATAGACAAGACAAACTGACTAGAAAAGCTAGACCAAGAGCAACAATCTTTTTCATAATAGCCTCCTATGTAAGGTTAAATTTTACACCGAGGCAATCATACCATATCAGTAGGAAAATACAACCACTTCATACCCATTTACTCCCACTAATTCCAACTTCTCATCAAAGTACTGTTTAACTTCCTCGTTCGTAGCAGGATCATCTGTCATCACTTTTAATTCTTTTTCGCTCTTACTGACACCGAAGCCGTTTACGCCATACTTCTCAGCTACTTCAGGATAAACAGTTTCATCGTCAAATAACTCATCGATCAGCTCATCTTCTGTCTTCCCAGCAGAAAGAACCTGACTTCCCAAACCGTAAACCAACAGGCAAGTCGTCAATCCCATAAAAATCAAGCGTTTCTTTTTCATAGTGATCACCCTCCTCATCTTAAATAATTTCATACTTAATCGTTTTCATCAACCTAATTACCATCAATTCCAAATTATAGACTTAATTCGTGTCGGTTTTCAGTCTTTTGGTGCTTCATGTAGCTTCTTCAATGATGCAGAAAAAGAGAAATAACACTCGATAAATAAGAACGTTCGTTCTATGATATCCCCAAGGAGGGATGCTGCATGCTAAGAGACCGCGGCAATATCAAATGGACGGCCATGATGCTGCCTGAGCATCTGGAGGCATTGAGACAATGGCATGAGGAGGATAATCAGATTCCTCGGCCTGAGCTTTCCGAATGGGACCTCATGGAGATCCAGGAGGAGATTGATCTAGGTTACAAGCGTAAGTGCTTGGTCGAGGTGCAGACGTGGCGAGCAGGGGATATCCGAAAGCATACGGGTGTGATCGTGGATGTGGACGTGACGGGTAAGCGGATCCGTGTGGATGAGGGATGGCTGGACGTCTGTGAGGTCGTTGGAGTAGGTTAATACATAAAAAGCGGCCGCCCGTAGAGGGGTGGCCGCTTTTTATTCATCTGTTGTTTTTGTGTCAGTGCTATCTGCCTGTTGACTGTTTTGCATCATTTCATGGACATTGATAGTTGGTAAAATTACCGGCTTAGACTCGCCTTTACTAGTTAAATCCGATACTAGACTGCGGAGGTAGGGGAATAATATAGAAGCAGCATTTATCTCGTAGTAGCTAATAATTTCGGTCTCTTCAGTTATCACTTCACTATTAAACCTGAAGAACCCCGCAATAACTGCTTTAACATAATGCTCATCTGACGGATTCCCTAACTCAACACTTAGCCAAACAACAGCGTGATTAATATTGTCTTTATCTAACGATAACTTGAATGAAAATTTGGGATCTGTGAAGTCTGGATCTGGTTCAAGTAATCCATTCTTATAAATAGTTTCAACCACATGGTAGTGCGCAAATTGCAGTGCAGCTTTCATAATACTTTACTCCTTACCCTTTAAGAAGCCATTAATGTGTCAACACCAATAGTAAAGGTTTTTTCACTATCCTCTACATGAACAATGGAGGGACTCTTTAAAGTAGCGCTTTTGTCGAATTCGATTGTCGTATATAGTTCCTCACTCGGGACTTCAAGAAAATCCTTCATAATGTTGAAAATTGAATGAATTTCTCCAGTTTCGGGATCACGGACTCCAGGTGTTTTGGAATCAAACTCAACTTTGACCCCATATTCCTCAGCAACTTTAAGTATGTGCTCTCGATTTATTGGAATTTCCAAGGGAAATCATCCTCCTTAACGACTTTTTTAGTCATTGTTAATTTCGCTTGCTTATCCATAGCAACTTCTTGGATGCTGCTATCCACGATTGCTCGGCTGTTCTTTACACAAACTTGTGTGCCTTGTAAACGGTATGATATCTCTTCTTCATTATGAATGAATGACAACTGTTTTAGTCGCTTATTTTCATCGATTGGGCGGGATTGCACCGTGAATGTCTTGATAATTGCCCACACGTATTCAGGATCCATCATGGAGAAAACAAAATGCGCACTTATTTTATCTTCCTCCGGCTCAAAAAGAATCTCTTCACGGACGTGACTCAAAAAACGAGCCAGAGATTCAATTCCTTCCCTTGTATCTAAATGCAGAACCTTATTAAAAGGTGCATTAATTCTTGCCTCTAATACAGTCGGTTTTACATTTTTTCGAAACCTGTATTTAGTTTGTGCCCAAACTGATGCTTGTTTATAATCTTCACGGTAAAGGTAAAATCCATCGCCCAGCCAATGATTAGTCCTGTTTCCCTTTATAATGAAGGACTGTGAAGCAACAATCTTTTTTGCGGACGTGTCGCTAGTTCCGTGATAAGCGTAAAAATCAAGATCTCTCATACCACCACTCGCAGTTCACTTTGGTAGCTTTAGAATATCATTGTCACTCATAGAAACATAGAGTTTTGTTTTCAGTTTATAAGATTAAAAACCTCCGCACCAAAGTATGACTATTGATCGGACTAATAAGCACGCCCCGATTTTGCCCGACTTGTTGTGACTAACTGTGCTTCTCGATGACCTTTTTCATTTAATAAAACGCTCAACCAATGCGCTGAAACTCGCAAAGGTTGAGCATGATTCATGCTAGTAATATGGGTTCGATTCCTGCCGAGGGCGCTGACAGACGCATCACCTTTATAGGTGGTGCGTTTTTTTGTTGTTCCCTGAAACGTGCGGTTGTCTTTTACTCCCTGCTTGATTCCACATTCCCTGAATCTTTTCCTTCTTTTGTACGTAGAGAATAATGAAAAGGCCATTGTTTCAAGGAGAAATGCGAATGGGTAAGGTAGGGGTAGATATCGCAGGTGAGAGAGGGGATTAAACTGATGAGAAAGATGATGGGTCCGATCCTGATCATTGTAGGGATCCTGGTCGTACTGGCCATTATGCTAGTGCCAAAATACAATGGATTCGTGAATCTGGAGGAAGATGTCAACCAGGCATACAGCCAGATTGAAAACCAACTGCAGCGCCGGATGGATCTGATTCCAAACCTCGTAGAGACCGCAAAGGGCTACGCGGCGCATGAAGAAGAAGTCTTCACGGACATCGCCGATGCGCGCTCGCGTCTCGCAGGGGCGGGATCGCCCGAAGAACAGGCCAATGCCAACGAAGAATTGACCGGCGCACTGAGCCGACTGCTGGTCATCGCCGAGAATTATCCGGACCTGAAGGCGAACGAGAACTTCCGCCAACTCATGGATGAGCTTGCAGGGACAGAAAACCGGCTTGCGGTCGCGCGGATGGATTACAATGAAGCGGCTACTGAATATAACCGGAATGTCCGGAGGTTCCCGGGCAATCTGGTCGCCGGCATTTTCGGATTCGATCAGAAAGAGTACTTCGAAGCGTCGGAAGCCGCACAGGAAGCGCCGAAAGTCGATTTCGGGGAGTACGGTAACTGATGAAGCGGATCGGCAGGACTCTTCTGTTCGTCCTGCTTCTCTTTGCCGGAACGTCCGCTCTGGCGGCGGAGCCGGACGTGCCGGAATCTACAGGAACGTATGTGCAGGACCATGCTAAAATATTGACAGCTGAACAGCAGTCTCAAATCGAGGAGATGGCAAGTAATCTTGAGCAAGGGACGGGCGCTCAAATTGTTATCCTTACCCTTCCAAGTGCGATTGAAGTACCGGAAATGTATGGGGTTGAAGCATACCGAAAACTTGGTCTTGGGACAGCGGAAGAGGACAACGGAGTTCTATTGCTTGTCTCAACAGTCAAGAATTCTTCTGGTGATCGTGCATTTGAGATCACTGTAGGATATGGACTGGAAGGTGCACTTCCAGATGGGAAGGTTGGCCGTATTATTGAAGAGTATGGCGTGCCTTATCTGCGAAAGCCTCTAGAAGATCCGCAAACGGCAATAATGAACGTTTACCCTGTACTCCATAACGAGGTGGCCAAAGAATACAACTGGGACGGCACTGTTGAGCAATCCGAGCCCTATGCCGGCACCGGAAGCGATGGAGGCGGAGGAATCAATCCGATTGTCACCATCATTATCATTTTCGTCCTCTTTAACATGTTCTTCGGCGGGGGAGGCCGTGGAGGCGGAGGAGGAGGTCCCGGCGGCAGACGCCGCAGGGGCGGCCCGTTCATCTTCATCCCAGGTTCCTTCGGAGGTGGCGGAGGTGGCTTCGGTGGAGGCGGCTTCGGTGGCGGAGGCGGCGGTTTCACAGGTGGAGGAGGATCCACCGGCGGAGGCGGCGCCGGCCGGGGCTGGTAATCTGAAAGGAAGTAGGAATACGTATGAATGTGACATTGTATGTTGGCAACGATTGCCCGCTCTGCGACGAAGCGTTGCTTAATCTGAAACTTGCGGCGGAGGATTTCCCGCTTGATGTCGAAGTGGTCGATATCAAGCAGGATGACCAGCTGCACGAAAAATACATGCTGATGATTCCGGTACTGGAGAAGGACGGCCAAGTGCTGCTCTATGGAAACATCGGCTACGGTGATGTAATGGAGGCGCTCCTGTAGCGCTTCTTTTTTTGATTAGGCTCTGTTAGCGGATGGTGTTGATACTGGCTGTTGCTTGGAGTGAAGGGCGGCGACTCCTGCGGAAAAGGAGGGCGGAGAGACCCTGCAAGGGGCTCGATGCCTTCCCCGCGGAAAGCGTCCGCCCGTAACGGAGAGCAACAACACTCTATAACAGAGCCTTTGATTAAAAAGTTTGCAACTCCCCATTTCGTGGAATACAATAAGTACGTAGTGGGACATAATTTAAATCACCGGGACATTTATAGTCCCGAAGTGAGGAGGATGTCCATGGATCCGGGGACACAGTCTTTGCTCAGTATTCTCCCTGAACTGCCTGACTTGCTGTCTGTGCGATACAGCATCCTGAATGCCATACGGCAAGAAGGCCCTGTCGGCAGGCGTTCGCTGGTTGGCCGGGAAAACCTCAGTGAGCGTGAGGTTCGTGCAGTTTGCGACCTTCTCCGGCAGCAAGGGCTGATTACGGCGGAAACCTCGGGCATGAAAGTCACAGCTGAAGGGGAATCCGTTCTTGACTCATTGCAGCCGGTTGTCAGCCAATGGACAGGACTTGAAGAATTAGGGACTGAACTATGCCTGAAATTGGGTATACAGAAAGTGGTGGTTGTCCCCGGCGGGGATGACGATGACCTGGTCAAGCGGCGGATGGCGAGAGCGGCATGCGCCCATATGGCTGGAGTACTCAATGAAGGATCGGTCGTGGCAGTAACCGGAGGAAGCACGGTCGCGGCGATTGCCGATGAAGCGGCGCTTGCGGGACTCCCCGGAGGGATCCGCTTTATCGCGGCCCGCGGCGGCACAAGCGGTGACGTGAAGTCGCAGGCCAACATGATTGCGGCTATGCTTGCGGCTGCCACAGGAGGAAGCTGGACACCGCTCCATCTCCCGGAGACGCTCGCTGAAACATCGATCGGTCCGCTTATGGAAGAGCCTTCAGTGATGGAAGCGATGGCCCTCTATGACCAGACGGACTGCATTGTACACGGCATCGGTGACGCCCTGGAACTGGCACGTCGCCGTGGGGCTGATGAAGGAACCCTGGAAAAACTGGCCGAGGAAGGAGCGGCTGCGGAAGCGTTCGGTTACTATTTGGACCGAGACGGATCGGTGATCCACCGCCTCCGCACGATCGGGCTCAGCCGAAGCCAGATCGACCGCATTCCACATCCGCTTGCTGTGGCGGGCGGGGTGGAAAAGGCGGGGCCAATACTCGCCTATATGAAGCAGGCACCCGGCCGGACGGTCCTCGTGACTGACGAAACGGCTGCCATGGAAATGCTCCGCCTTTCCGGCGGAGAAACAAAGTGACGTTTGGAAAATCATTGATAAAAACCGGAGGGATTCAGATATGGCATTGAAAGTGGCAATCAACGGATTTGGGCGGATCGGACGCGTCGTCTTCCGCCAGGCTTGGGACAACCCGGAACTCGACATCGTGGCGATCAACGACCTGACAGATGCGGCGATGCTCGCACATCTTCTGAAGTATGATTCCGTGCATGGCATTTTTGAAGGGGAAGTCAGCAGTGACGATGAGCACCTGATCGTAGCAGGCAAGAAAATCCGCGTGTTCGCGGAAAAAGATCCTGCTGCCCTTCCTTGGGGCGACCTTGGAATCGATGTAGTCCTCGAATCGACCGGTGTCTTCCGCGACCGCGAATCGGCCGGCAAGCACCTTGAGGCGGGCGCCAAGCGCGTGCTTCTTTCAGCACCGGGCAAGGGTGACATCAAGACGCTTGTCATGGGCATCAACGAAAACGACTTTGATCCGGAAAAGGACGATATTGTTTCGAATGCATCGTGCACGACAAACTGTCTGGCGCCGGTCGTTAAAGTCCTTAATGAAAAGTTCGGCGTGAAAAAAGGACTCATGACCACTGTGCACTCCTATACGAACGACCAGCGTATCCTTGATCTTCCTCACAGCGACTATCGCCGTGCGCGTGCCGCTGCGGAGTCGATGATCCCGACGACTACAGGAGCTGCGACTGCAGTTACAAAAGTGCTTCCTGAGCTGAAGGGCAAGCTGGATGGCATGGCCGTACGTGTACCGACACCGAACGTCTCCCTCGTCGACTTCACGGCGCAGCTGGAAAAACCGGCGACTCCGGAAGATGTCAACGCGGCGATGAAGGAAGCGGCGGAAGGCGACCTGAAGGGCCTCCTGTTCGTATCAGACCTGCCGCTTGTATCCAAGGACTACAACGGCGTGCCGGCTTCGTCCACTGTCGATGCGCTGTCGACGATGGCAATCGGCGACGATATGGTCAAAGTCATCAGCTGGTACGATAACGAGAGCGGCTATTCCGCCCGTTGTATCGACCTGATGGTCCACATGTCGAAGGCAGGAATCTGATAGCCTTCCCATAAAGAAACCACTATAATGGAATGGGGCCAGGAACGGACGCCCCGTTCCTTTTTACATACGGAGAATATGGAGGGGTTTGCATGATCCGAAAAAAATCCATTAACGATCTCAATGTCGCCGGCAAGCGTGTGTTTGTCCGTGTCGACTTCAACGTACCGCTCGAAGGCGGCCGAATTACGGACGACACCCGTATCCGCGCGGCGCTGCCTACAATAGAAAAGCTTGCTGACGCAGGCGCTAAAGTCATCCTCGCGAGCCACCTCGGCCGGCCAAAAGGGCAGGTTAATGAAGAGATGCGTCTCGCACCCGTGGGCAAGCGCCTGACCGAGCTGCTCGGCAAAGACGTCAGTGCTCTCCCTGAATCGACTGGTGATGCTGTGAAAGAAGCGGTTTCGGCGATGAAGGAAGGCGAGGTCATCCTTCTCGAAAACGTCCGTTTCCATGCGGGAGAAGAAAAGAACGACCCGGAGCTGGCAAAGCAATTTGCGGAACTCGCGGATCTCTACGTGAATGACGCATTCGGAGCCGCTCACCGTGCGCATGCATCCACTGCAGGCATTGCGGAACATCTGCCTGCGTCTTCCGGCCTTCTGATGGAGAAGGAGCTGGATGTGCTCGGCAAGGCTTTGGCTGAACCGGCGCGGCCGTTCACCGCTATCATCGGCGGCGCAAAGGTTAAGGATAAAATCGGCGTCATCGATCACCTCCTGGACAAGGTTGACCATCTGCTGCTCGGCGGCGGCCTGTCCTACACGTTCACAAAGGCACAGGGCCATGACGTAGGCAACTCGCTTGTCGAGGAAGACAAGATCGACCTTGCAAAGTCATTCATGCAAAAGGCGGAGGAAAAAGGCGTCAAGCTCCACATCCCGAGCGATGCTGTAGTGGCTTCTGAATTCAAGGCCGATGCGGAAACAAAGACCGTCCGTACCGATGCGATTCCAGAAGGCTGGATGGGACTTGATATCGGACCTGAAACAGCGGCTGTATATGCTGACGTGATTTGTCAGTCGAAGACGATTCTCTGGAACGGACCGATGGGCGTATTCGAGATGGATGCCTTTGCAGAAGGCACCAAGACAGTCGCGCAGGCAGTTGCAGAAACGGAAGGCTACACGATCATCGGCGGCGGCGACTCGGCGGCGGCCGTAGAGAAGTTCGGCCTGGCGGACCGGATGGACCATATCTCGACTGGCGGCGGCGCTTCCCTCGAGTTCATGGAAGGAAAAGAGCTGCCGGGCGTATCTGCTCTCGACGACAAGTAATCTGCGAAAAAATTGGAGGGAACGCAAATGCGAAAACCGATCATTGCAGGCAACTGGAAAATGCACAAGACACTCGGTGAAGCGGAATCGTTCTTTGACTCGGTCAAGGGCAGGCTCCCGGATGCGGAGAAGGCGGACACCGTGGTCTGCGCATCGGCACCATTCCTGGCAAGCCTTGCCGCACGGACCGGCGAAGGGACGCCCTCAGTCGGTGCACAGACGATGCATGAAGAGGAAAAAGGGGCCTACACCGGAGAGGTCAGTCCGGTGATGCTGACAGACCTGGGCGTCAGGTACGTCATCATCGGCCACTCCGAGCGCCGAGAGTTCTTTAACGAGACTGATGACTCGGTCAACCGGAAAACCAAAGCTGCCTTCATCCATGGACTTATCCCGATCATCTGTGTCGGAGAGTCGCTTGAAGAACGGGAAAGCGAGAAAACCGCGGATAAGATATCCGGACAGGTCAGGGCGGCGTTTGAAGGCATCGGAGCGGAAAACGCGGCCGGTGCAGTTATCGCCTATGAACCGATCTGGGCGATCGGAACCGGAAAGACCGCAACATCCGAAATGGCAAATGAGGCATGCGCAGAAATCCGCAGTACGATTGCGGAGCTCTACGGACAAGAAACTGCAGAACAGGTCCGGATTCAATATGGCGGCAGTGTGAAGCCGGAAAACATTGCCGAGCTTCTCGCCCAGCCGGACATTGACGGCGCGCTTGTCGGTGGCGCGAGCCTGGAGCCGGAATCGTTCATCGCGCTTGCGGAGGCGGCGGGTCATGAGTAATCGTCCTGTCGCACTGATCATCCTGGATGGCTTCGGCCAGCGGGAAGAAATGGCCGGCAATGCGGTTGCCCAGGCGGACAAGCCGAACTTTGACCGATACCGTTCGAAGTACCCGACGACAAGCCTCACGGCGAGTGGAGAGGCGGTCGGGCTGCCGGAAGGACAGATGGGCAACTCTGAGGTCGGCCATCTGAACATCGGCGCCGGACGCATCGTCTATCAGAGCCTGACACGGATCAACAAGTCCATCCGGGAAGGGGACTTTTTTGAAAATGAAGCCCTTCTCTCCGCTTTTCGCAACGCCAAGGAACCAGGACGGTCGCTTCATATTATGGGCCTCTTGTCCGACGGGGGTGTCCACAGCCATATCGGACACCTGCACGCGCTGATTGATCTTGCGAAAGCGCAGAAATTGGAGCGGGTTTATCTGCATCTCTTCCTTGACGGCCGTGATGTCGGCCCGACAACGGCTCCAGGCTATATCAGGGAGACGGAGCGGCATCTCGATGAAGCGGGTGTCGGCCGTATCGCAACGGTCAGCGGCCGCTACTATGCGATGGACCGTGACCGGAGATGGGACCGGGTCAAGCTGGCTTACGACGCGATTACAGACGGGACGGGCGCAACTGTCCGATCGGCCGAGGAAGGCATCGAAGCTGCTTACGAGCGCGGCGAAACCGATGAATTCGTCATCCCGTTCGTCGTCTGTGGAGAAGAAGGAGAGCCGGTCGCCACGATCAATGACAAGGACTCGATCGTTTTCTTCAACTTCCGCCCGGACCGGGCCATCCAGCTGACTTCTGCGTTTGTATCGGATGATTTCAGCGGCTTCGGCACAACCTATCGCCGTCCGTCTGATCTGACTTATGTCACGTTTACGCAGTACAGCGAAGACTTTACGGGCCACGCCCGTGTCGTCTATCCGAACGTCAACCTGCGGAAGACGGTCGGAGAAGTGATTTCGGACTCCGGACTCCGCCAGCTGCGCATCGCAGAGACTGAGAAATATCCCCACGTTACATTCTTCATGAGCGGCGGCAGGGAAGAGGTCTTTCCCGGGGAGGAAAGAATCCTCATCAATTCACCGAAAGTCGCGACATACGACCTGAAACCGGAGATGAGCGCCTATGAAGTTGCGGATGCACTGGTAGGCGTGATCGAAAATGACGAGACGGATGCCATCATCCTGAACTTCGCGAACCCGGACATGGTCGGGCACAGCGGCATGCTGGAGCCGACGATCAAGGCGGTTGAAGCCGTTGACGAATGCCTGGGACGGGTCGTCGATGCTCTGCTCGCCAAAGGCGGGGCGGCCATCATCACAGCAGACCACGGGAATGCGGATGAAGTGGTCACGACCGATGGAAGGCCGATGACCGCGCACACAACAAATCCGGTTCCGGTCATCGTGACAAAGGAAGGGCTCGTTTTGCAGGAAGGCATTCTTGCCGACCTTGCACCGACGATGCTGAAACTGCTTGGCATTGAACAGCCGGCAGATATGACAGGCAAACCATTATTCTAAACAGAGGGAGTGTCCAGCAATGCCAATCATCAGCCAGATCCAAGCACGTGAAGTACTTGATTCCCGCGGGAATCCGACAGTGGAAGTAGAAGTCTTCACAGACAGCGGTGCATACGGACGAGCCATTGTTCCATCCGGCGCATCGACCGGTGAATACGAAGCGGTTGAACTCCGGGACGGCGACAAGTCCCGTTACCTCGGCAAGGGCGTCCTGAAAGCCGTAGACAACGTCAACGGTGTGATTGCAGATGAACTGTCGGACATGTATTCCGTACTTGACCAAGTATCGATCGACCAGGCACTCATCGAACTGGACGGAACGGAAAATAAGGGTAAGCTTGGTGCCAATGCGATTCTGGGTGTATCCATTGCAGTCGCACACGCAGCTGCAGACTACCTGGATCTCCCGCTTTACCAGTACCTGGGAGGCGTCAACGCAAAGCAGTTGCCGGTCCCGATGATGAACATCCTCAACGGCGGCGAGCATGCTGACAACAACGTCGATATCCAGGAGTTCATGGTCATGCCGGTCGGCGCGGAGTCGTTCCGTCAGGCGCTTCGCATGGGTACGGAAGTGTTCCACTCCCTGAAAGCGGTCCTAAAGGAAAAGGGCCTCAACACGGCGGTCGGCGACGAAGGCGGCTTTGCACCGAACCTTGGCTCCAACGAAGAAGCTCTCTCGACAATCATGGAAGCGATCGAGAAAGCCGGCTACAAGCCGGGTGAGGATCTCGTCCTCGCGATGGACGTGGCTTCTTCCGAGTTCTACGACAAGGAATCCGGAAAGTACAACCTGTCCGGCGAAGGAATCACCCGCACATCTGAAGAGATGGTTTCATGGTATGAGGAACTGTGCAACAAGTACCCGATCATCTCGATTGAGGACGGCCTGGATGAAAACGACTGGGAAGGCCACCGTTTGCTGACCGAGCGAATCGGCGGCAACGTCCAGCTTGTCGGCGACGACCTGTTCGTGACGAACACGAAAAAACTTGCACGCGGCATTGAAGAAGGCGTCGGCAACTCAATCCTCGTCAAGGTGAACCAGATCGGTACGCTCACCGAGACATTCGATGCGATTGAAATGGCGAAGCGCGCAGGCTACACGGCCGTTATCTCCCACCGCTCCGGCGAGTCGGAAGATGTCACCATTGCGGACATCGCCGTCGCGGTCAATGCCGGTCAGATCAAGACCGGTGCACCGTCCCGCACGGACCGCGTCGCGAAGTACAACCAGCTTCTCCGTATCGAGGACCAGCTGGCAGCAACTGCCCAGTACCCGGGCATCAAGACATTCTATAACCTGAAGAAGTAATAGTGAGGACCGGCACAAGTGCCGGTCCTTTTTGACGATGTTGGAAATCGGAGTGGCTGGTTGCAATAAAGACTGACGACATGCAACATGGGGCGCCGACTTGCCACGTGGCCCGCGAATTTGCCACATGGCGCACTGACTTGCCACAAGGCGGTCGGGATTCTGGTGCGCAATCAGCAATCTATCAGAAAGTTTTTCCGAGATAGTTGTGGCGGCAGTCACGCTTTGATAGAATGGATATTGTTGAGAACGTTTCAGGAGGTGGAAAAATGCATACACTGCTCATGACGTTGCTGCTGATCGTGTCGATCGCGCTGATTGTCGTCGTCCTGTTGCAATCCGGGAAAAGTGCAGGTCTTTCCGGAGCCATCTCCGGTGGAGCGGAGCAATTGTTCGGTAAGCAGAAGGCACGCGGTCTCGATCTCGTCTTTCATCGCGTGACAATCGTTCTGTCGGTACTTTTCTTCGTGCTTGCCATTGCCGTCACGAAGTTCTGAATCTAAACCACCCGCCCGGCCGCATGCGCGGTTGGGCGTTTTTACATAGGAGGCGAAATGCTCATGAAAAAAGTGAAACTGACCCCTCCAAAGCCGTTCTTCTTCAGACACGGCCCGCGGGCGGTGCTGCTTCTGCACGGTTTCCGGGGAAGCTCGGCGGATGTCCGCATGCTCGGCCGTTTTCTCGAAAAGCACGACTACACCTGCATGGCGCCACATTATTCGGGGCACGGCGTTGAGCCGGAAGAATTATTGAAAACTGGACCGTCCGACTGGTGGGCCGATGTCGAGGCCGCGTATGCATACCTGAAAGAAGAAGGCTACGATGAAATCGCGGTGGTCGGATTATCGCTCGGAGGTGTGTTCACGCTCAAATTAGGGTATAACTATCCCGTAAAAGGGCTTGTGACCATGTGCGCGCCCATGATTATGAAAACAACAGATATTATGTTCGAGGGCGTACTCCAATATGCGGCGGAATTCAAGAAGTACGAAGGGAAAGAGCCGGACCGGATCGAAGAGGAAGTGGAACAGATCCGTGAACAGGGAATGGCATCACTGCCGGCACTGAGGGATTTTGTCCATGACGTCCGGGATCATGTGGAAGAGGTATATGCACCTGTCTTCGTCGTCCAGGCGGAACAGGACAGGGTCATTGACCCAGCGTCTGCTGACATCATCTATGAGTCCGTCGGATCCCCGGTGAAAGATTTGAAGAAATATCCGGAATCAGGGCACGTTATCACGCTCGGACCAGAAAAGGAACAGCTCCACCAGGATATCCTCACATTCCTGGAATCACTGGATTGGAGCGAATAACCGCCGGAGAAAGACAGGCTATTGCAGGAGGGATATTGTGGAAGAATATTTAAAAGAATTGCGTGACCGGCTTCTCTCGTTCATGCGCGAAGACAGCTACAAACCGCTGACCGTACAGGAGATCCAGGAGGAACTGGAACTGACGGATGCAGGGGAATTCAAGGAACTGGTGAAAGTACTCGTCGAACTTGAGGAAAAGGGAGACGTGATCCGCTCACGTTCTGACCGCTACGGTGTTCCGGAGCGGATGGACATCATTCGCGGCCGCTTTATCGGCCATGCCAAAGGGTTCGGGTTCGTCGTGCCTGAAGAAGAGGGAATGGATGATATTTTCATCCCTCCGAATGAGACAAACACAGCGATGAACGGCGACACCGTCCTGATCAAGATCCTGAAAGAAACAGGAGGCGACCGTCAGGAAGGTTCCGTCATCCGGATTGCGGAACGCAAAAACACGAAAGTCGTCGGGACATTCCAGGCGCACAAAGGCTTCGGTTTTGTCATTGCGGATGATAAGAAATTGCCGATGGACGTATTTGTATCCAAGGAAAACACGCTTGGTGCTGTCGACGGGCACAAAGTCGTCGTCGAAATCACCGAATGGCCGAGTGAGCGCAAGTCGGCCGAAGGAATCATCGTCCAGGTGCTCGGACACAAAAACGATCCGGGTGTCGATATCCTCTCGATCATCTATAAATATGGTATCGAGATCGAGTTCCCTGATGAAGTCATCGAGCACGCCAACCGGGTTCCTGACGAAATCCGTGAGCAGGACCTGTTTAAGCGCCGGGATCTCCGGGGCGAACAGATTGTCACAATCGATGGCGCAGAAGCCAAGGACCTTGACGATGCCGTCACGGTTACAAAGAACGACGACGGCACCTATAAGCTCGGCGTCCATATTGCGGACGTCAGCTATTATGTGACGGAAGGTTCCGCGATCGATGATGAAGCCCGTGAGCGGGGAACGAGTGTCTACCTGACGGACCGGGTTATCCCGATGATCCCTCACCGCCTATCTAACGGTATCTGCTCACTGAACCCCCATGTTGACCGTCTCACACTCAGCTGCGAGATGACCATCGACAGCAAGGGTAAAGTCGTTTCTCATGAGATTTTCCAGAGCGTCATCCGTACTGTTGAGCGGATGACATATACCGATGTGTATAAAATCGTAGAAGAAAAAGATGTGGAGCTCCGTTCACGCTATGAGCCGCTTGTCCCGATGTTCGAGCATATGGCGGAACTCGCTGCCATCCTGCGACAGCGCCGTTTCGACCGCGGAGCGATCGACTTCGACTTCAAGGAATCCAAGATCATTGTTGATGAAGAAGGCTGGCCGACGGACGTTGTCGTACGCGAGCGAACGGTTGCGGAAAAACTGATCGAAGAGTTCATGCTAGTCGCGAACGAGACGGTAGCCGAGCATTTCCACTGGCTCCGGGTTCCGTTCATCTACAGGATTCACGAAGATCCGAAATCCGAGAAACTGGAGCGGTTCTTCGAGTTCATCACGAACTTCGGTCTGCTTGTGCGCGGGACGTCGAACAAAGTGCACCCGAGGGCACTCCAGGAAATCCTCGAATCGATCTCCGGGGAACCGGAGGAGCCGGTCGTCTCTACAATGCTCCTCCGTTCGATGCAGCAGGCGAGGTACTCCGAGCTGAGCCTCGGCCACTTCGGCCTCTCCAGCGAGTTCTACACGCACTTCACATCGCCAATTCGGCGGTATCCTGACCTTCTCGTCCACCGGCTGATCCGCACATATCTCATCGAGGCGGACACTTCGCCGGCTACGGTCGCGAAGTGGAAAGGCGAAGTTCCTGAAATCGCGGAGCACTCGTCCGACATGGAGCGCCGTGCTGTCGATGCGGAGCGGGATACGGAAGCGCTCAAGAAGGCACAGTTCATGGTAGACAAAGTCGGCGAAGAGTTTGAAGGCATCATTTCGTCGGTCACGAACTTTGGCCTGTTTGTGGAACTGGAAAACACTATTGAGGGGCTTGTCCATGTCTCTTACATGACCGATGACTATTACTGGTTCGATGATCGCAATCTGATGATGGTTGGGGAGCATACGGCCAAGCAGTTCCGGATCGGCGACAAAGTGAAAGTCCGTGTCATTTCCGTCAAGCCCGAAGAGTCGGCGATCGACTTTGAGCTGGCGGATATGGACAGCACCAATGCGCCGGTTCGCCGGACACGCAAAGACAGCCCGAAGGTCATCCGGACAAAGGGTGATACAAGAGGCGGCGACAAAGGCCGTGGAGAAGGCAACCGCGGCGGCAGCGGCGGGCGAAGCTCCGGGGGCAACCGCGGAGGCGGAAGGAGCGGCGGCGGACGCAGCGGCGGTGGCCGTGGCGGTAACCGTGGCGGCGGTTCCGGCAGACCTTCCGGACAAGGAAGTTCCGGCGGCAACCGTTCCCGTGGCGGCGGACGCGGAAATTCTCCGCGAGGCGGCAACCCGAAGAAATAACTTGAACCGAATCAATAAACCATGACACCGGACGGCATCTTGCCGTCCCGTTGTCCGTTATAGAGGGGGAAACACCATGGCGAAGGGAAACGACCAGCGTGTCCTCGCACAAAACAAGAAAGCCGGGCACGATTACTTTATTGAAGAAACGATTGAAGCGGGAATTGTCCTACAGGGTACGGAAATCAAGTCCATCCGGAACGGCAAGGTCCAGCTGCGCGATGCCTTTATCCGCATCAGGAATAATGAGGCGTGGATTTCCAACATGCACGTAAGCCCCTATGAACAGGGAAACCGATTCAACCACGATCCGCTGCGAGCACGGAAACTGCTGCTTCATAAAAAGCAGATCAATCAGCTGCTGGGTAAGACAAAGGAAGAGGGGTTCTCGATCATCCCGCTTAAAATGTACGTCAAGAATGGCTATGCCAAAGTCCTGATCGGGGTCGCGAAAGGTAAGAAAAAGTATGATAAGCGGGAAGACCTGAAGAAAAAAGAACACAAGCGCGAGATGGAGCGGGCATTCAAGGCAAAGCAGCAATATTGAATGCGCATCGCCTGCGAGCGGAGAAGCAGTACTGAATGCCCTTCGCTTGCAAGACGGCGCGATATATCCTATAATGAGGTCACAGATTGCCAGTGTAATGAGCTTCAGTGATCCTGATCAGGATCTCCATTCTTCCCATACGGGGACGTTTTGGATTCGACAGGGATGGTCTGAGCTCCGGTTGCGCGTCGGAGGGTCGGCTCCGTATCAACGACATTTAACAACAACTGGCAAAACTAACAACAACCTCGCTTTCGCAGCGTAAGCTGCTGAAACGGTCCTTCGGTTCCATCGCCCATGTGGCATCGCGGGACTCACTTATCAGTGGGCTACGACGTCTGTCCGCCGCCTGAGGACGACGTAAGAGATTTACAGGATAGCGCGCAGGACGCCTGCTGACCGGCAGAATGCCGCGCGAAACTTAATTGATCAGCTACACGCGTAGAAGCCGGAGTGTTGGAGTCTCTGGACGCGGGTTCAAATCCCGCCGTCTCCACCATACATATCAATGGTGGCTACCCATACGAACGATCAAAGCCCCCTCATTTCTGAGGGGGCTTTGTCATGCATAGAGACGGTCAGCGGCTGCAGGAGAATGAACGGATTTCGTTCAGGTCAATTCCGAAATATTCCCATCTCCGCTGTCTCGATCTCCATCGGTAACCGGCAACCGATCGTCGTCCGACAAAGGTCGGAAAGAACCAGAAACGCTGTCCGTTGGTGAGCCGTACATCCGTCACGCGGTTTAGACATCTGCGGATCGCACCGGGGTCAACTGCATACGGCGCGATAGGAGGCTGTCCGGGCGGTCCGGGTCGCCCCGGCCTGCCTGGTTGTCCAGGTCTTCCCGGTCTTCCAGGCTGTCCCGGGAACCCAGGTATCCCCGGGAACCCAGGAATTCCCGGGAATCCCGGTCCGCCGCGTCCTCCATCATCCCACGGCAGCCAATCCATCGGAGACTCCCACATGTCTCCTCCTCCGGGTCTGTTAACCATGATTCCACTCCTTCCGGCAATCTTTCGTATCCTATGCACATGCCCGCATCGGAAACCGGGCTCTTCATACAGAAACAGGGCCACCCCTCATTACGGGATGGCCCTGTTTTCTATGTTAAGGTCGTCGTTTTTTCCATTCGTCTGATTTGGTTAACTTTTGGTGATCGCTCGACATCGCCTTAATCAGTGACACCATCATCAGCATCATGATGACGGAGAACGGCAAGGCAGCGATTATCAGTGAGTTCTGGAGAGCCGTCAGCCCGTTGGCATAAAGCAGGATGACCGCGATGGTTGCCTGCAGAACCCCCCATGTCAGCTTGACCGCATTGGAAGGGGTCAGTGAACCATAGGTCGTCTGCATCCCCAGCACGAATGTGGCCGAGTCGGCAGATGTGATAAAGAAGATGGAGACCAACAAAATGGCGACAATGGACAGAATCCAGAACATCGGCAACTGTTCAAAGACCCCGAAGAGGGTTTCTTCCGTCAGAAGGCCTGTAAGGTCCGTACCGGAATTCTGGACATCAGCTGCCGTTACGCCAAACACTGAGAACCAGAAGAAGCTTACGATTGTAGGAAGGAGCAAGACGCCTGTAAGGAATTCCCTGATTGTCCGGCCCCGTGAAACCCGGGCGATAAAGATGCCGACAAACGGCGACCAGGATATCCACCATGCCCAATAGAAAATGGTCCATCCATCAATCCATTCCCGCGCATCCGAATTAAGCGGTGCGGAACGGAAGCTCATTCGAGGCAGGTTCTGGAGATACGAACCGATCGAATCGGTAAACATATTCAGAATGAGCAGTGTCGGACCCACAGCAAGAACCAGGCCCAGGAGAATCACTGCCAAAACCAAGTTTGTATTGGACAGGATTTTGATGCCTTTGCTGAGTCCCGACCAGGCAGAAATGGAGAACAGGATCGTGACGATGATGATGATGATCGTCTGGACACCAAGGCTGATCGGAATGTCCCACAGATAGGACAGCCCGCCGTTGATCTGGATAGCCCCAAAGCCGAGTGTCGTGGCCACACCGAAAACAGTCGCGAATACAGCCAGAACATCAATCAGCTTGCCAAGCGGCCCGTTCATACGTTCTTCACCGAAAATTGGACGCAATGTGGAAGAAATCAGTCCGGGATAACCTCGACGGAACTGGAAGTAGGCCAGGGCCAATGCGACCACACCATAGACCGCCCATGCATGGATTCCCCAATGGAAGAAAGTGTAGCGCATCGATTCAATAAACGCTTCACGGGTTCCCGGTTCTTCTGTTGCGGGATCAATGGCGTAGTGGGACAGCGGCTCTGCGGCTCCCCAGAAAACAAGTCCGATTCCCATGCCGGCGGAAAACAGCATGGCAAACCAGCTGATAGTGGAAAATTCCGGGCGGTCTTCCGGCTTGCCCAGCCGCATCTTGCCAAGCGGGCTGACAATCATGGCAAGACAGAAAAGTACGATGATGGTGACGATCAGCAGATAGTACCATCCGAATGATGATGTAATGAAAGCAGTCATGGAGCTGGTGACCCGCTCGAAACTCTCCGGAGCAAGGGATCCATATCCGACTGCGAGGATTACAAGTGTTACTGCAATCCAAAAGACGCTGGATACTTTTTTCATCTTATCCCTCCTATATGAATCGTTTTACGATAAGGACACACAGTGACAGACCTTAACGCATTTTTCCGGGGCCTGTCAAGGAAATGGCTGCATGTCGCTCCTGTCCCATTAGCTTGCACCATGGTTAAGAGACGGAAACCAAAAGAATAAAAAACGTTTATGGGAGTGTGCCCTTTTTCTTGTTAGTGCATCGTTTTCCAATACCCTAAATCAGTGTGTTAAAACGATTGTTTCCTTTTGTCAGGTAAATGGATGTCTTATTAATTGGGCAGGAAAAGCCTGCTGTTTTGTGAAAACGCTTTCTTTTTTCGCTAAGATAAAGGTAGAAGGGGTGGAAGCGATGATTACACTGACCGGAAGCGGGCTGACCCTCGGTGATCTGAAACGGATTGTTACCGGCAGTGAACAGGTGACTCTCTGTCCGGAGGCGCTTCAGAACGTAAAGAAAAGCCGTCAGGCGGTGGAACGGATCATATCAGAAGGGCGGACGGTCTACGGCATCAACACGGGATTCGGCAAATTCAGCGATGTAAAGATTTACGCCGATGACACGGAAACACTTCAGCTTCATCTCATTCGTTCCCATGCATGCGGTCTGGGTAAGCCGTTTTCTGAGGAGGTATCCCGGGCGATGGCTGTTCTACGGCTGAATGCGCTCCTGAAAGGACACTCGGGCGTCCGTCCGGTTGTGCTCGAGCGGCTGCGGGATATGGTGAATTTCGGAATCAATGCCGTCATCCCGAGTCAGGGCTCGCTTGGTGCATCAGGCGATCTCGCACCGCTCGCGCATCTGGCGCTTGTTCTCATAGGAGAGGGGGAAGTCTTTCAGGACGGGAAACCCGTGCCGGCAGAACGGGTGTGGAAAAGCAGAGGCATCCGTCCTGTCCGCCTACAGGCAAAAGAGGGCCTTGCTCTGATCAACGGGACACAGGCAATGACGGCCTGCGGCGCACTTGCTTTTCTGGAAGCCGAGCAGCTCGCGATTCAGTCGGAGTGGATTGCGGGGATGACCATCGAAGCACTCAGGGGAATTACGGATGCATTCCATCCGGCGATCCATGAGGCAAGGGGATATCCGGAACAGGCAGCGGTTGCTGAACGGATGAGATACTGGCTGAAGGGCAGCCGGCTCACCACGCGGCAGGGAGAACTGCGGGTACAGGATGCGTATTCGATCCGTTGCATCCCCCAGGTGCACGGTGCGACCTGGCAGGTGTTGGGCTATGTAAGGGAAAAGCTCGAGGTCGAACTCAATGCGGCAACGGACAATCCGCTGATATTTGACGGCGGGGGCACTGTGGTTTCAGGAGGGAATTTTCACGGTCAGCCGATTGCATTTGCAATGGATTTTTTGAAGATCGGTATGTCTGAGCTCGCAAATATCTCTGAGCGGCGGACTGAGCGCCTTGTCAATCCTCAGCTTAATGCAGGACTGCCGCCGTTCCTCAGCCCGGAACCGGGACTCCAGTCGGGTGCGATGATCCTTCAGTATGCGGCGGCCAGTATCGTATCCGAAAATAAGACGCTGGCCCATCCCGCATCTGTAGATTCCATCCCGTCTTCAGCCAACCAGGAAGACCATGTGAGTATGGGCGCGACTGCTGCGAGGCATGCCGCGCGGATTGTCGGTAACGTGCGGCGGGTGCTGGCCGTGGAAGCCTTTTGCGCTTTCCAGGCATGCGCCATCCGCGGGGAGGGAGAGATGGCCCCTGCACTGCGCCGGAAGTGGGACGCTCTGTACGAAATCATCCCCCCACTTAAGGAAGACCGGGTGTTTAGCAGGGACATTGCCAAGTTGGAGCAATGGCTGCTGGAGGAAGCCGGGGGCCGGGGCCTGACTTCCGACACAGAGACCGGTTCTTGAGGTATGATGTAAGGAACGCAATGAGGAAAAGGTGATCGGATGAATACGTTGGAGAAAATCGGTACAGTAAGCAACCAAGAGACGGGGCGGCCGCGGCTATTGCTTATTGACGGGATGGCCGTGCTGTTCAGGGCGTTTTTTGCGACATCGGTGCACGGGAGGTTCATGAGGAATGCGGAAGGGATCCCGACCAATGCGGTTCAGGGGTTTCTCGGCCATGCACTGGCTGCGCAGTCGATGTTCAACCCGACCCACATCGCCGTCTGTTGGGACATGGGGGCCTATACGTTCCGGAATGATCTGTACGAAGGCTATAAGGCGAACCGTCCGGAACCTCCCGAAGAGATGAAGCCGCAGTTTAACATGGGAAGGGAGTCCGCCTATCTGCTCGGCTGGAAAAGTTTCGGCATGAACGGCGTGGAGGCCGATGACCTGATCGGTTCGCTGATCACCCGTTGGAAAGATGAGGCGGATATCATGGTCATCACCGGCGACCGGGATTTGCTGCAGCTGCTCGCACCGGGCGTGCAGATTGCCTTCATGAAAAAAGGGCACACGGTGTTCGATATCTATTCAGACGAGCGCTTCCGTGAGGAGTACGGATTCGAGCCCGGGCAATTCGTGGATCTGAAGGCGTTCATGGGAGATTCCAGTGACGGATACCCCGGGGTAAAGGGCATCGGACCGAAAACCGCGACAGCGCTCATACTTGAACATGGATCGGTGGATGGCGTCCTGCAGCACCTGGACGACCTGAAACCGGCAGTCCGGAAGAAAATAACCGAACAGCAGGATATGCTGCATCTTTCGCGAGAGCTTGCAGAAATCGACTGCCATGTAGTGTTTGATGCCGATCTCGATGAGCTGAATGTACGGAATTACGGTCCGGAAACGGTTCATGCACTTGAAAAAGAAGGCTATACAACCGCAGCCAAGCGGCTTCTGAACCTGTTTCCGGAATCCGGAGTACAGGAAGAGTGGCCGTTCGATTAACGAAGGTGACAGCGAACACGTTGAAAAGGCCGCCGCAGGTTTCTGCGGCGGCCTTTCTGAACTTATTGGACGGGTGTCATCCGGACAAACGTCAGGATCGGCCGGTTCCGGGCATAAGATACACGGCGGATTCGGCTGGGGCGCCCGCGGCCTCCGTTATCATGGACAATCAGGACCGTGTCTCCGCCTTCCTCGGTATACCCGACGATAGGAACCCAATGGTAGGCGAATTCATAGTTGCCGAACCACCGGAAAGAAAACCATTTATCGAATTTCGCCGCAACCGGACGTCCGGCCTTGATTTCTTCTTTGAGTTCCTCAAGCGAACACCGGCTGACGATCCAGCCGCCTCCAAGCATTTTTGAGGCACCCTTGATAAATCGTCCTGCGGACAGGCCAAGGCGGGTACCGCCGAAGGAGCGGTACAGTTCAGAAACAGAGATTGGGCAGGCTCCCAGCAGATGGCCGATCATCGTGTACGCCGTCACCGGTCCGCATGCAGAGTTCCGTTGCGCCGGATCTATATCCGGATCATATTGCGACTTTCCCCTGAACGATTCGATCAGTGCCATGTCCATCCCTCCGCCGGAAATGATTTGCACCGATTATACCTCAACAGCGTGCATACAAAAAAGGAAGGCTCATTGCCTTCCTTAGGGGTCATGCATGGTAGCTGTCGAGGAACGTGGTCACCTGGTCGGGTGTTTTGGCGCTTGCGCTGTGAAGATGGGCCTTTTTCTCTCCATCCTTGAATACGAGAAGGCTTGGGATACCCATCACTTCATATTTGTCCGCGATTTCCGGAAGCGCGTCGCGGTCTACCTCGTACCAGGTGAACTGGCTGTACTTTTCTTCGATCGGCCCGATAAACATGTCCATCCGCCGGCAGTCCGGGCACCAGCTTGCATCAAATTTGATCAGAGACTGTTCCGGGTTTGTGATGACTTCGTTGAACTGTTCTGCTGTCGTGATTTTTTTCATCTCTATCCCTCCCATACGGCTAGTGTACACTTTTCCGGCTGGTCAGGGATAGCATCATGTTTCAGACAACAGGAGGCGGCGCCTCCCCGGATTTCTGGATTGCTTTATCAAAGTCCTCCCGTTTTGCTGGTTGGGGAGAGAGCCAGCCATGCCTGGTGACCAGATCCCGGAGGTTGCGGCGATTCTTGTCTGAACTCTGTTTAAAACTGGCGAGCAGGGATGCCAGCTTGGTGCTGAACGCATGATTATCCGCGTCCTGATAAGATCGGCACAGCGATTCTTCCATACTAAGCAAAAGAATCGCCATTTCACGGTCGTTTAGGGATCCATCATTTTTGTCTTGCTGTTTTTTGTCCTGCTGGCTTTCGTCTTGGGGTTTTGATGTCTCTTCAGTTTTGTCTTTTCCCTCGCCTGGGTTGTCCGTCATTCTGCCTGCTCCCTCTCTTTCTTCAGAAATTCAAGAATGTCACTGGCCTGTTTGACATGGTCCTTCTGGATACTGCCGAATTCTTTTTTCAGGTCAGGAAGCTTGGTTGATGCGGCGGCTGCCCCGTACATTTTGGCGCATAATTTGTTGACTTCCATAATTTTTGAAAGGTCTTCAATATTTCTGGCTGTTACAGTATCCGATTTGAACAGCTCGGGGCCGGGAGCCGATTCATTCGCGTTTTTGATTGCGGGTTTGGAGAAGATGCCCATGGCTGATCCTCCTCTTTACATGATTTAAACATAGGATGCCCTCCAACAAGCAAATAATGAGCAGAAATTCATTTTTTTCAATTGGTATGTTGCGCATTGTGATGAAATATTCTAAACTATGGATAAAGCACTTGCCTATTTTTTTGGCAATGAAATGAATGAGCATTCATTCAAACTAGGAGGAGGCAATCACGTGGCTCACCAAATCAACAAAGCAGCCGTCATCGGCTCAGGAGTGATGGGCTCCGGCATAGCGGCCCATCTTGCAAACATTGGCATTCCCGTCCTGCTGCTGGATATCGTGCCAAACAAACTGACAGCCGAGGAAGAAGCAAAAGGCCTTACGCTTGAAGACAAAAGAGTCCGCAACCGGCTGACGGACCAGGCCATCAAAAACATGAAAAAGCAGAAACCGGCGCCGCTCGCATCCAAAGAAAGTCTTTCGCTCATTTCAACAGGGAACCTTGAGGACGATCTGGAAAAGCTGAAGGATGCAGACTGGATCATCGAAGTTGTCGTTGAAAATCTGGAGATAAAGAAAGCGCTTTACGAAAAGATCGAAGGGGTTCGATCTGAGCATGCCATCGTCTCTTCGAACACTTCCGGCATCAGCATCGAGGCAATGGCCGAAGGGCGCTCGGAAGGATTCCGCAAGCATTTCCTCGGTACTCACTTCTTTAACCCGCCACGATATCTGAAGCTGCTGGAAGTCATCCCGACGAAGGGGACCTCGCAGGAAGTACTGGACTTCATGGTCCGCTTCGGAGAAAACCGGCTAGGCAAGGGCGTCGTCATTGCGAAGGATACACCAAACTTCATCGGCAACAGGATCGGGACTTACGGACTTCTCGTGACTCTCCGTGAAATGACGGAGCGTGGATACTCGGTCGGGGAAGTGGACTCTGTCACGGGCACACTGATCGGCCGTCCGAAATCTGCAACGTTCCGTACGCTCGACGTGGTCGGGCTGGATACATTTGTCCATGTCGCGAAAAACGTGTTCGACCAGACGGAAGGCGAGGAGCAGGAAGTGTTCCGCACGCCGGATTTCCTCGTGAAGATGGTGGAAAACGGCTGGCTCGGCGCAAAATCAAAACAGGGCTTCTATTTGAAGGAAGGCAAAGAAATCAGTGAAATCGACCCTGCTACACTTGAGTACTCGCCGCAGAAGAAATTGAAAGCGCCTTCCATCGAAGCGGCGAAGCAGCAGAAGGGCGATGGCAGGCTGAAGACACTGGTCTACGCGAATGACCGGGCAGGGGAACTGCTCTGGAACATCCTGGCTCCGACACTCATCTATTCGGCGGAGAAAGTCGGGGAGATCGCGGATGATATCACATCGATCGATAATGCCATGAAGTGGGGCTTCGGCTGGAGGCAGGGCCCGTTTGAACTGTGGGATGCGATCGGAGTAGAAAAATCCGTCAAACAAATGAAGGAAGAAGGCCGGAACATTCCGGCGTTTGTACAGAAGCTGTTGGATTCCGGCAACAGTTCCTTCTATAAAACGGAAGATGACACGATCAAGTACTTTGACGGTGAAGGCTATACACCGGTCCAGATGAACGAAAAAGAGATTGATCTGAAAAAGTGGAAAGCGAAGCACGGGGTTATCAAGAAGAACACTGGCGCAAGCCTGATCGACCTCGGTGATGGCATCGCTCTGCTGGAGTTTACCTCCCAGGCGAACTCACTCGGTCCGGACGTCATCAAGATGCTTCTCGATTCCTTGAATGAAGTGGAAAGCAGCGATCAATACAAGGGGCTTGTCATCGCCAACCAGGGCAAAAACTTCTCGGTCGGGGCGAATCTCGGCATGATCCTCATGGAAGCACAGGACGACAACATCTTCGAGCTGGACTTCATGATCAAGTCCTTCCAGGACGCCATGATGAAGGTCCGCTATTCGAAAAAGCCGGTTGTTGTCGCACCACATGGCATGTCACTTGGCGGCGGTGCGGAAATCACGCTTCCTGCTGCGCACATCCAGGCAACTATGGAAACGTATATCGGGCTGGTGGAAACTGGAGTCGGCCTGATCCCGGGCGGGGGAGGAAACATCAGCCTCTACCGAAAACATCTCGAAGGAATGCCGAACGGAGTCAAGGCAGACTACGTCGATATCGCGGCGAAAGTTTTCGAGACGATTGCGATGGCGAAAGTTTCGACATCCGGACAGGAGGCGCGGGAGAACAATTTCCTCGGCAAGTCGGATGGCGTCAGCGCCAACCGCGACCATCAGATTTATGACGCGAAACAGGCAGCGCTTGCACTTCATGAAGCGGGCTACACGCCTCCTGCAAAGCGCACGATTCCGGTAGCCGGGGAGCCGGGCTATGCCGCGATGATGGTCGGTGCTGAAGGGATGCATCTGTCCGGCTATATCAGCGACCATGATCTCAAGATTGCAAAGAAACTCGCTTTCGTCCTGTCAGGCGGAAAAGTGCCGTATGGTACGGAAGTCGATGAACAATACATGCTCAACCTGGAGAGGGAGGCGTTCCTGCAGCTGGTCGCGGAACCAAAATCCCAGCAGCGGATGCAGCACATGCTCGTAAAAGGCAAGCCGCTCCGCAACTGAGCGGAGGACAGACAGAGGAGGATGAACCATGCGTGAAGCAGTGATTGTGGCCGGTGCCAGGACGCCGGTCGGAAAAGCAAAGAAAGGATCCCTCGCTACGGTCCGCCCGGATGACTTCGGGGCGGTTGCGGTAAAGGAAACCCTCAGGCGCGCAGGAGGCTATGACGGGCCGATCGATGATTTTATCGTCGGATGCGCGATGCCGGAAGCGGAACAGGGCATGAACGTCGCCCGGCTGATTGGAGGGCTGGCTGGCCTTCCGGACACTGTGCCTGCAGTGACCGTGAACCGTTTCTGTTCATCGGGCCTGCAAACAATCGCCAACGGGGCGCACCAGATCATGCTCGGCCATGCGGATACGATCCTCGCGGGAGGCACAGAGTCGATGAGCATGGTTCCGATGATGGGCAATACGATCCGTCCGAACGCGACACTGGCGGAAACGGCGCCTGAGTACTATATGGGCATGGGCCATACTGCCGAGCAGGTCGCGATGAAATACGGTGTGAGCCGGGAAGATCAGGATGCATTTGCGGTCCGTTCGCACGAACGCGCCGCCGCGGCAATCCGCGATGGCAAGTTCAAGGACGAAATCGTGCCGGTCGAAGTGATCCGGCGCACAGTCGGGCCGGATGGCAAACTGAAGGAAGAGACCTTCATCTTCGATATGGACGAAGGCGTACGGGAAGGCACGAACATGGAAACCCTCGGCAAGCTGCGTCCGGCGTTCAATGTGAAAGGATCGGTCACTGCGGGCAATGCTTCCCAGACCTCGGACGGAGCGGGGATGGTCCTGATCATGGACCGTGAAAAGGCGGAAGCGGAAGGGCTGAAACCGATCGCCAAGTTCCGGTCGTTTGCGGTCGGAGGTGTTCCGCCCGAAGTGATGGGCATCGGTCCGATCGAAGCTGTGCCGAAAGCGCTGAAACTCGCGGGACTGTCCATTGAAGACATCAACCTTTGGGAGCTCAACGAGGCTTTTGCTTCGCAGTCGCTTCAGGTCATGCGGCACCTTGGCCTGAATGAAGAGATCGTCAACGTCAACGGCGGGGCCATCGCTCTCGGCCACCCGCTCGGGGCGACAGGCGCCATCCTGACGCTCAAGCTCATGAACGAGCTTAAGCGCCGCAACGAACAGTTCGGTGTCGTCACGATGTGCATCGGCGGAGGCATGGGAGCCGCCGGCGTATTCGAGATGTTGTAAGTAAGTGCGGAGGGCGGCTGCCCAGGCCCGACAGGCATTTAATTCAAAAGTGGGAAAACCCCACTCTCATAAAACAAAAAACAAGGAGGAAACGAATATGGCTGAAACTAAAGGCAAGGTGCTCGTCAAAGGCGGCGCATTCCTCATTGAGGACATCGACGCGGATCAGGTGTTCACTCCGGAGGACTTCACGGAAGAGCACAAAATGATCGCCAAGACGACGGAAGAGTATGTTAAGAACGAAGTTCTCCCGGTCATCGACAAGCTTGAAAACCATGAATTTGAAAACTCCGTGCGGCTTCTGAAATCTGCAGGTGAGCTCGGTCTTCTGGGAGCGGACATTCCTGAGGCATACGACGGGTTTGGCCTCGACAAGATTTCTTCGGCCCTCATCACAGAAAAAATGTCCGTCGCGGGCGGCTTCTCCATCACTCACGGGGCGCATGTCGGCATCGGAACACTTCCGATTGTCCTCTTCGGTAACGAAGAACAAAAACAGAAGTACCTTCCGCCTTCCGTCACCGCGGAGAAAATCTTCGCTTATGCGCTGACAGAGCCGGGTTCCGGTTCGGACGCCCTAGGTGCGCGTACAACTGCAAAGCTGAACGAAGCGGGCACTCATTACATCCTGAACGGTGAAAAGCAGTGGATCACGAATTCCGGCTTCGCTGATGTCTTTGTCGTATATGCCAAGATCGACAGCGAGCATTTCACCGCGTTCATCGTCGAGAAAGATTATCCGGGTGTATCCGTCGGGGCAGAAGAAAAGAAGATGGGGATCAAGTCTTCCTCCACACGAACACTTATCCTCGAGGATGCGGAAGTGCCGGTCGAAAACCTGCTCGGCGAAAAAGGGCGCGGCCACGTGATCGCATTCAACATTCTCAACATCGGACGCTACAAGCTCGGTGTCGGCGGCGTGGGCGGCTCCAAGCGGGCACTTGAACTGGCCATCAAATACACGAATGAGCGCCAGCAGTTCAAGCGCAGCATTGCCTCCTTTAACCTCACGAAAGAAAAGATCGCGACGCTTGCTTCCGAACTGTATGCGACCGAGAGTCTCATCTACCGCACGGTCGGCTACTTTGACGACCGCATGGGACAGATGAGTGAAGAAGAGCAGAAAGACGGCCGCAAAATCGCAGAGGCCATCGCTGAATACGCCATCGAATGCTCGATCAACAAAGTCGTCGGTTCCGAAACACTCGACCATGTCGTTGACGAAGCGGTCCAGCTCCACGGCGGCTACGGCTATATGCAGGAATATGAAGTCGAGCGTGCGTACCGGGATTCCCGCATCAACCGGATCTTCGAGGGGACGAATGAAATCAACCGCCTTCTTGTGCCGGGCACTTTCCTCAAGAAAGCGATGAAGGGTGAACTGCCGCTTCTCCAGAAAGCCCAGTCCCTTCAGGAAGAGCTGCTCATGATGATGCCGGAAGAGCCGGGCGACGAAGCACTCGCGCAAGAGAAAATCCTCGTGAAGAATGCGAAGAAAATCGGCCTTCTCGCGGCAGGCATGGCTGCACAGCGCTTTGGCACGAAGCTTGAAGACGAGCAGGAAGTCCTCGTCAACATTGCCAACATCGCAAACGATATCTTCGCGATGGAATCCGCGCTGCTCCGCTCCGAAAAAGCGGTCCGCCGAGATGGTGAGGAGAAATCCCGCCAGAAGGTCCTTTACACAGAAGTCTTCTGCCAGGAAGCGATGCAGCGCATCGAACAGGAAGCGAAGGAAGTTCTTATCGCTTCCGTTGAAGGCGACAACCAGCGCATGATGCTGTCCGCTCTTCGCAAACTCACCCGCTACACGCCGAAGAACCTTATTCCTCTGAAGCGTGAAGCGGCAGACAAGCTGAACGAAGCCCTTAAATACACAGTCTGAACCGGTTATTCTTACAAGCCCGGCCTGCATCAAGCAGAACGGGCTTGCTTTTTGTTATACTTGTCCCATGAGCAGAAGCAGGGAGGCAAGGGAATGGCGATCACATATTATGGATATCCGAAGTGCACCACCTGCCGGAAGGCAAAAAAGTGGCTGGATGAGCATGGGGTGGACTATGATGAAATCGATATCAAGGACGCGCCACCGTCCGAAAAACAGCTCCGGGAAATTATTGCTGCAAGCGGCCTCGAGCTAAAGAAATTCTTTAACACAAGCGGGAAAGTCTATCGGGAAGGCGGTCTCAAAGACCGCCTTCCCGGGATGTCTGAGGATGAGCAGATCAGTCTTCTCGCCTCTGACGGGATGCTGATCAAGCGTCCGATCGTCTTTGACGGTGAAAAAGCGACCGTCGGATTCCGGGAAGCGGATTTTGAATCCGTATGGAATTAAGCGACTATTGAGTTTCCTGCCGCTGTATGGCAAACTGAGATGGATGGATAACTAATTCCTGGAGGGGTCAGAATGAGCACACCAACAGAACTTCGCTACTCTGAAGAACACGAATGGGTCAAGACTGAAGACGGCAAGGCCCGGATCGGTATCACACATTTTGCGCAAGCTGAACTCGGCGATATCGTATTCGTCGAACTGCCTGAAGTTGGCGACGAAATCAAGGCGGACGAGCCTTTCGGAAGCGTTGAGTCGGTCAAGACGGTATCCGAACTGTATGCACCGATCAGCGGCACTGTCGTTGAAGTGAACGAAGATCTCGAGGATAGCCCTGAGTTCGTCAACGAATCGCCTTACGAAAAGGCGTGGATGGTCGTTGTTGAACCGTCTGATTCTTCGGAAATCGATAAGCTTATGTCTGCTGAACAATACGATCAAATGACGCAGGGCTGACCTGCATGCAGGAAACGCCGGCATCTTCCGGCGTTTTTTGCATCTTCTAATAGAGAAGGACCCCGTCCGGAGCCGAAGCCTTAACCGGATGAGTCCTGAATCACACGGTGTGCTCGTGGAGGGATCAGGATGAACGACAAAGTAATTATCGTCGAAGGCAGCTCAGACAGGAAACGGATTTCCCGGCTACTGGATGAACCGGTGGATATTATCTGCACGAACGGAACGGCAAGCCCGACCAGGATCGAAGAACTTCTCGAACCGTACGAAGGTGCGGATATCTACGCGTTTTTCGATGCCGACCGTTCCGGTGAAAAGTTGCGGGCGCTACTCAGGAGAGAGTATCCGGAAGCCCGGCATTTGTATACGGACCGCGTATACCGGGAGGTGGCGACAACGCCGCTCCGTGTGCTCGCGGAAGAGCTCCTGTCGGCAAACATCGAAATCAAGACCGAATTTCTGCTGTAAAGGATGAGCATGTTTGGAAGAATGGAATCTGCAACAATTTGAAGAAGCATCGAAAAGCCCGGCCACGGCCGCTTTTTACCTCTATACACCGCTTTGCGGGACGTGCCAGGTGGCGTCGAGGATGATGGAGGTCGTGGAAAAACTCCTTCCGGAAGTCAAACTGGGCAAGGCCGACCTCAACTATCATGAAGAAGTTGCCGCCAAGTATGTTGTGGAGAGCGTTCCGTGCCTTCTGGTTGCAAAAGAGGGCAGGGAAGTGGAGAAGATATATGCTTTCCAGTCGGTCCCATATCTCTATGAAAAATTAAGTTGACGCCAATCAGGTGCTATGATATAGTTTCATCCATCAGTCATCCTACAGACGGATGAACATAAACGAATACGGAAACTCTTATTGAGAGCGGCGGAGGGAAGTGCCCGATGAAGCCCGGCAACCGTCACGGAAACGTGAAATGGTGCCAAATCACTCAAAGCGCAAGCGCTTTGGCAGATGAGAGGAAATGCGCCGGACCTGAGACGGAACGGCTGCGCGACCTGTCTGCCTGCCCGCAGACAGGTCTTTTTTATTACAGAGGTGACCAAATGATTAAGTTAGAACAGATAACCAAACAGTTCCGGCTTTCCAACCGGACACTCACCGCGGTCGATGCGGTGGATCTTGAAATCCGTGAAGGGGAGATATTCGGCATCATCGGCTACAGCGGTGCAGGTAAAAGCACACTGATCCGTATGCTGAATGGCCTTGAAAAGCCGACGAGCGGCAACGTGACTGTAAACGGCATGAAAATGTCCTCGGTCTCCGGGGCGGATCTGAGGAAGGCCCGCCAGAAGGTGAGTATGATTTTTCAGCACTTCAATCTGCTATGGTCCCGCACGGTTGCGGAGAACATTGCGTTCCCTCTTGAAATTGCAGGGGTGAAAAAAGCGGACCGGGAGCCTAAAGTACGAGAGCTGATCCGGCTTGTCGGCCTGGAGGGTAGAGAGGACGCCTATCCGTCCGAACTCTCAGGCGGTCAGAAACAGCGTGTCGGGATCGCCCGCGCGCTGGCCAATGATCCGGATGTACTTCTATGCGACGAAGCCACCTCCGCTCTCGACCCGGAGACCACCGATTCAATCCTGGATCTTCTTACCGATATCAATAAGCGGTTGAACCTGACGATTGTGCTGATTACTCATGAAATGCACGTCATCCGGAAAATCTGTCACCGGGTGGCTGTCATGGAAGCAGGCCAGGTGGTCGAGATGGGGAATGTGCTCCAGGTCTTCCGCTCGCCGCAGCAGCCGATCACCAAGCGGTTTGTCTCACAGGTCACGGAGTCACCTGATGTAAAGCAGGCGATCGGGCAGCTGATCAAGGAAAACCCGGACGGCACATTGATCCGTCTGGGCTTTGTCGGCGAACGTACGGGAGAGCCCGTACTTGCCCGGCTCATCCGTACATTCAACATCGATGTCAACATTCTGCAGGCCAACGTCTCGCAGACGCATGGCGGAACTTTCGGGTCCATCATCCTGAATCTGGCCGGCGATGAATCAGCGGTTGCGGAGGCAGTGGAATTCCTCCACTCGGAAGGCGTGGAAACAGAGGTGATCGAACGTGATTGAACAACTGTTTCCAAACGTTGACTGGGACAAGATGTGGGAAGCTACGCTTGAGACCCTGTACATGACAGCAGTTGCTACACTGTTCACTTTCCTGATCGGGCTCGTGCTCGGCATCCTGCTTTTCCTGACAGGGCCTAAAGGAATCTACCAGAACCGGCTGTCCAACCTGATCACAGCGGCATTCGTCAACATCTTCCGGTCGATTCCATTTATTATCCTGATCATTTTGCTGATTCCGCTGACGAAGTTTCTGCTCGGCTCGATCCGCGGCCCGAACGCGGCCCTGCCGGCACTGATCATCGGTTCCGCGCCGTTTTACGGACGGATGGTCCAGATCGCGCTTGCGGAGATCGACAAAGGGGTCATTGAGGCCGCGCGCTCCATGGGGGCGACCACGTGGACCATCATCCGGAAAGTGCTTCTTCCGGAATCGATGCCGGCGCTGATCTCCGGCATCACTGTGACGGCAATTGCGCTTGTCGGATATACGGCGATGGCAGGAATCATCGGTGCAGGCGGCCTGGGCAACCTGGCTTATCTGGACGGATTTCAGAGAAGCCGGACCGACGTGACGATTGTCGCCACGATCCTGATCCTGGTCATTGTTTTTGCCATCCAGTGGATCGGGGACATTCTGGTCAAGCGGACGGACAAACGCTAAAATTCATTTTAAAACCAATCACAAAACCCAAGGGGGAAACAATCATGAAGAAATTTGTAGCAGGACTATTTTTGGCGACTGGAACACTCGCTCTGGCAGCATGTGGTGCAGGCGGAGACGACACGTCTTCAGGAACATCCGAAGGCGGGGAAAGCGGCGGGGAGCCGAAGGAACTCGTTGTTGGCGCATCCAACGTTCCGCATGCTCTCATCCTGGAAGAGGCAAAACCGCTTCTCGAGGAAAAGGGTATCGAGCTTAAAATCGAAACCTACCAGGACTATGTTCTCCCGAACGAGGACCTTGAATCTGAAGAAATTGATGCGAACTACTTCCAGCACATCCCTTATCTTGAAACCCAGATGGCCGACCACGGCTATGACTTCGTGAATGCAGGCGGCATCCATATCGAACCGATCGGCATCTATTCCAAGAAGTACGATTCCCTCGAGGATCTGCCGGATGGCGCAACAATTCTCATGAGCAACTCGGTCGCTGACCATGGCCGGATCCTTTCCATGCTGGAAAGCCAGGGCCTCATCAAGCTTGATGAGGGAGTCGACAAGACTGCGGCAGAGGTCAAAGATATCGTAGAAAATCCGAAAAACCTCGAGTTCGACGCAGATTATGAAGCATCCTTCCTGCCTCAGCTCTACAATCAGGATGAAGGGGATGCGCTCCTTATCAACTCCAACTATGCGATTGACGCCGGGCTCAACCCGCTGGAAGATGCAATCGCACTCGAGGACTCCGAATCTCCTTACGTCAACGTGATCGCTGTCCGCAGCGGTGACGAAGAAAATGAAGAGATCCAGGCACTTGTCGAAGTGCTCCGCTCCAAGGAAATTCAGGACTTCATCGTTGAAGAATGGGGCGGCTCGGTCGTACCTGTTGACGGAGAATAATTGAATTGGACAAAATAGGCCGCCGCGCCGGGATTTAAAACATATCCCGGCGCGGCGGCTTTTTTAGTGCTTAGGAAATTATAAATTGTCACTCTGTGGATAACAGCTATTCAGGCGGCATTCACGGCCAGCTTCAGCGCCCAGCAACTGGCAAACTTCACCCTTCTCGATTGCGATAAGTCAACATCGGTTCGTTCCTCACCGTGTTTCTTTTACCTCATTGTAAAGGGCTCCAGTTTGTACGCTGCTGAAAGGGCGCTTGCGCTTTTGTTCTGCCTGCCTGTCTTTTCCTGTTGTAACCGCTAACAAGAAAATGTATTCTGAATAAGTGACCAAGCCTTCTAACGGCTGGGGGAATGTGATAAAGTGGTCACATAAAAAAACAAGTGTCTTTTTAGGGGGAACACTCATCATGAAGAAAATCGGTCTGCTCGGCCGGATCGTCATCGCCATTGCGCTGGCGGTCGGCATCGGCGCGATCCTCACACAGATCCCGGAAAAGTATGGGCTCTGGTTCGTGGAGCTCGGCGCGACATTTAATATGCTGTTCGGCGGATTTCTAAGCTTCGTCGTTCCGCTCATCATCATCGGCTTTATTGCACCCGGCATTGCCAAGCTCGGCAAAGGTTCCGCGAAGATGCTGGGTCTCTCGACCGGACTGGCCTATGCTTCCACGATCATTGCGGGTATCCTGGCGTTTTTCGTGGCATCCAACGTTCTTCCTGGATTGATCGGCGCTCCTTCTGTTGATGGAATCAGCGACCCGTCGGAAGCACTGGCTTCGGCGTTCTTTGAGCTTGAGATCGTGCCGATCATGGGCGTGCTCACTTCTCTCATCTTTGCGTTTCTGATGGGAATCGGGATGGCTGCGACCGGAAGCAAGACATTGATCAGCGTGTTTGAGGAATTCCAGAATCTGATCGAGAAGACGATCAGCAGTGTCATCATCCCGCTGCTGCCGTTCCATATCTTTGGCGTCTTCCTCAATATGACTTACGCCGGACAGGTAGCAAGTGTCCTTTCGGTTTTCGCAATGGTGTTCGTTCTGATCATCGCCATGCACTTGTTCATGCTTCTGCTCCAGTACACGGCGGCAGGGGCGCTCACACAGCGCAATCCGTTCCGCCTCTTGAAAACGATGGCACCTGCTTACTTTACGGCGCTCGGCACGCAGTCTTCCGCGGCGACCATTCCGGTCACCGTCCGTCAGGCCCGCAAAACCGGAGCGTCGGACAAGGTTGTTGACTTCACGGTACCACTGTTCGCCAATATCCATCTGTCGGGCAGTACGATCACGCTGACAACCTGTGCGATCGGTGTCATGCTCATGAATGGTACGCCCGTCACAATTGGCCCGATGATGCAATTCATCGCCGTTCTCGGCGTGACCATGATCGCAGCACCCGGCGTTCCGGGCGGAGCTGTCATGGCGGCGCTAGGCCTTTTGTCCTCAATGCTTGGCTTCACAGAGCCGATGATTGCTCTGATGATCGCTCTCTATATGGCACAGGACAGCTTTGGTACGGCGACGAACGTAACTGGGGACGGAGCGCTTGCCATCATCACAGACCGTTTTGCAAACTCGGAAGAGGCCGCTTCTTCACCTGCAGCGGCAGGAACGAAAACAGTCTGATTTTCCCTGTTTTGAAGTGTGGAGATGGGGTACACTAGAAGGGAAATCAAACCGGCATTAGCCGGCATTATCGAAAGGAATGGTTCATTATCGACCCCACGAGGCTCGAGTATACGGACAGGATGGCACAAAGTTTTCGGAGTACACACGGCATCGGCTATGAGGATTACCGCATGAATCCGAAGCTTCAGCTGGAAGTGGAAAAGCAGCGGGAGCGGGAATACGCCCTCAGCCAATCTTTCGGCAGCAGGCCGGAAACGGGTGGCCATCACCAGACAATGACCGAATAATAATGAACCCGTATTAAAGGACCGCCGCTTTAAGCGCCGGTCCTTTTGTCAATCTGATTACCATTCTCAATGGCAGGCGATAATTGAAAATGACTTTCACTGAAGGCCAAAGTTGCCTGGAATCCTTTAAATAACAGGATTTTCGCGATTCCAGGACCAACTTATGTGTCTCGTCTAAATGATTTGCAAGCATCCCCAGTTTCAGTTAAGATTAGAATGATGATAAATAAGGATGGCATTGCCGTCCATACTGGAGGTATTCGGATGTCTACTCTCGAAATCAAAGGTCTGCACGTCGAAATTGAAGGCAAGGAAATTCTGAAAGGCGTCGACCTGACTATTAATACAAATGAAATCCATGCTGTCATGGGACCGAACGGGACAGGGAAGTCCACGCTCGCTTCGGCTATCATGGGGCATCCAAAATACGAAGTCACTGCCGGAACAGTCACACTGGACGGCGAAGACGTACTTGAAATGGAAGTCGACGAACGCGCCCAGGCGGGTCTCTTCCTCGCAATGCAATACCCAAGTGAAATCTCCGGCGTGACAAATGCCGACTTCCTCCGCTCCGCGATCAATGCACAGCGCGAAGAAGGAGACGAAATCTCGCTTATGAAGTTCATCCGTGAACTCGATAGCAAGATGGATACACTCGAAATGGATCAGGATATGGCACAGCGCTACCTGAACGAAGGCTTCTCCGGCGGTGAGAAAAAGCGCAACGAAATCCTTCAGCTCATGATGCTAAAACCTAAATTCGCCATCCTCGACGAGATCGACTCCGGCCTCGACATCGATGCGCTGAAAGTCGTTTCCAAAGGCGTCAACGAAATGCGCGGCGAGAACTTCGGATGCCTGATCATCACGCACTACCAGCGTCTCCTCAACTACATCACGCCTGACCACGTCCATGTCATGATGCAGGGCCGCGTCGTCAAATCCGGCGGACCTGAACTGGCTCATAAGCTTGAGGCACAGGGCTATGACTGGATCAAGGAAGAGCTTGGCATCGAAGATGAAACAATCGGACAAGAAGCATAACGGAAGGGGACAAACGAAATGACGGTTGAAACGAAATTGACATTGACCGGCGAGGATGTGCGTTCCTATTCGGAGTCGAACCGTGAACCGGAATGGCTCGCGGCCAAGCGTTCCGAGGCATATGCACTTGCCGAAACACTCCAGCTGCCGAAGCCGGACAAGACGAAGATCCAAAACTGGAACTTCACCGACTTCCCGGTGCACGCAGTGAAGGACGAGCAGCTTACCGGCCTTGCGGAGCTTCCGCAGGACGCCAGGGCGCTCATCGATATCGAAGGACAGAAAAATATCTATGTCCAGCGGAACAATACGCCTGCTTACGTGAAGCTCTCGGACGAGCTCAGCGAACAGGGAGTCATCCTTACTGATATTTTCACGGCAGCGCGGGAGCATTCCGAACTGCTCCAGAAATATTTCATGAGCGACGCGGTCAAGGTCGACGAGCACAAGCTCACTGCCCTTCATGCCGCATTCATGAACGGCGGCGCCTTCGTCTATGTTCCAAAGGGCGTCGAAGTAAAGGATCCGGTACAGGTCCTCTTCCTTCATGACAGCGAAGATGTCTCCCTCTTCAACCACGTGATCGTCGTGGCTGAGGACAACAGCTCAGTCACCTACGTGGAAAACTATCTGTCGCTCACAAGCGAGTCAAAAGGGCAGGCAAACATCATCTCCGAAGTATTCGCGAACGACGGTGCAACTGTCACTTACGGAGCGGTCGACGTTCTTTCGGCAGGATTCACGTCCTACATCAACCGCCGCGGTGTAACTGGCCGCAATGCCAAGATCGAATGGGCTCTCGGCCTGATGAATGATTGCGACACCATCTACGAAAACGTAACCCATCTGGTGGGCGACGGCTCGAACAGCAATTCCAAATCGGTCCTCGTCGGACGCGGCAGCCAAAAGCAGAACGTCACAGCGAAGATCGTACACTGGGGCCAGGACACCGACGGATTCATCCTCCAACACGGTGTCATGAAAGAAGAAGCGTCCACCATCTTCAACGGTATCGGCAAGATCGAGCACGGTGCAACCCGCTCCAACGCAGTTCAGGAGTCCCGTGTCCTCATGCTGAGTGAAAAAGCGCGCGGCGATGCCAACCCGATTCTTCTGATCGATGAAGATGATGTTACGGCAGGCCACGCCGCTTCCGTAGGCCGTGTGGACCCGCTCCAGCTTTATTACCTTATGAGCCGCGGTATCTCTCAGGCAGAGGCCGAACGTCTGATCGTCCATGGTTTCCTGGCGCCGGTCGTCTCCCAGCTCCCGATCGAGGGCGTCAAGAAGCAACTGTCGGAGGTCATTGAAAGGAAAGTGCGCTGATGCTCACAAAAGACATGAAAAGCCGCTTCCCGATCCTCGGCCAGGAAGTGAACGGCCACCCGCTGGTCTATCTTGACAGCGCGGCCACGTCACAAAAGCCGGATGTCGTGATCGAAGCGATCAAACGCTATTACGAAAACGATAATTCCAACGTGCACCGGGGCGTCCATACTCTTGGCAACCGGGCAACGGATGAATACGAAGGAGCACGCCAGAAGGTAGCGGACTTCATCAACGCTTCGTCCGTCCAGGAAGTGATTTTCACCCGCGGCACGACGACCTCGATCAACACGGTCGCCCAAAGTTACGGCCGGGCGAATTTATCGGAAGGGGACGAAATCGTCATTACGATGATGGAGCACCATTCCAACATCATTCCATGGCAGCAGCTGGCCAAGGAAACAGGTGCGACGCTGAAATACATCGACCTGGAAGATGACGGAACACTCTCTCTCGATAAAGTTGAAGAGACAATCACCGGCAAAACAAAGATCGTCTCGGTCATGTACGTATCAAACGTGCTTGGCACAAAGAACCCGATCAAGGAAATAGCGGAAATCGCCCACCGGAACGGTGCGGTCATGGTGGTGGACGGCGCACAGGCCGCGCCTCACCTGAAAGTCGACGTGCAGGATCTCGACTGCGACTTCTTCGCATTCTCCGGACACAAGATGTGCGGGCCGACTGGCATCGGTGTCCTGTACGGCAAGAAGGCCCTTCTTGAAGACATGGAGCCGGTTGAATTTGGCGGCGAAATGATCGACTTTGTCGGCCTGTACGAATCGACATGGAAAGAGCTTCCGTGGAAATTCGAGGGTGGCACCCCGATCATCGCAGGCGCCATCGGACTGGGAGCGGCAATTGACTTCCTCCAGGAAATCGGACTTGAAAATATCGACAAGCATGAAAAGCATCTCGCAGCCTATGCCATGGAGAAGATGTCGGAAATCGACGGTCTGACCATCTACGGTCCTGCCGATCCCGACCTCCGTGCCGGCATCGTGACTTTCAATCTCGACGGAGTGCATCCGCATGACGTCGCGACGGTTCTTGATATGAACGGGATCGCCGTGCGTGCCGGCCATCACTGCGCCCAGCCGCTCATGAAGCGGCTCGGTGCGACCGCGACGGCGCGGGCAAGCTTCTACGTATACAATACGGAAGCGGATGTCGACCGCCTCGCAGATGGGCTCCGCATAGCAAAGGAGTATTTCTCTGATGTCATCTCTTAATCTTGACCAGCTGTACAGGCGGGTCATCATGGACCACTATAAGAATCCACGCAACAAAGGGGAACTCACTGACGGAGGCCTCACCATCGACATGAACAATCCGACGTGCGGTGACCGGATCCACCTGACGCTTCAGGTGGAGGACGGCATCGTGCAGGATGCGAAGTTCGACGGCGAAGGATGCTCGATCTCGATGGCATCCGCGTCGATGATGACGCAGGCGGTCAAAGGAAAATCCGTCGAAGATGCAGTCAGGCTGTCCAAAGCCTTTTCCGACATGATGCTCGGCAAAGAACTGGACGATAGCCTGGACCTCGGGGACATCGAGGCGCTTTCCGGCGTCTCCCAATTCCCGGCCCGCATCAAGTGTGCAACCTTGGCATGGAAGGCAATGGAAAAAGGCGTCGACAGCGATGCCAATCCAAAATGAACGGAGGAACAATAATGGCTAAAAAAATGCCGGAAATCGGCGATTATAAATACGGCTTCCACGACAAAGACGTATCGGTTTTCCGTTCGAAGCGCGGCCTGACCAAAGAAATCGTCGAAGAAATCTCCAGGATGAAAGAAGAGCCCCAATGGATGCTCGACTACCGCCTGAAGGCTCTCGACATCTTCTATAAAAAGCCGATGCCGATGTGGGGAGGCGATCTCAGCGAACTGAACTTTGACGAGATCACTTACTACGTCAAGCCGTCTGAAGCGACTGAGCGCTCGTGGGATGAAGTCCCTGAAGAGATCAAGCGCACCTTCGACAAGCTGGGCATTCCGGAAGCGGAACAAAAGTACCTCGCGGGTGTTTCCGCGCAGTACGAGTCCGAAGTCGTCTACCACAACATGAAGGAAGACCTCGAGGACATGGGCATCGTCTTCAAGGACACCGACTCGGCGCTCCGCGAAAACGAAGATATCTTCAAAAAGTACTGGGCAACGGTCATCCCGGCTGCGGACAACAAGTTCGCCGCGCTGAACTCCGCGGTCTGGTCGGGCGGTTCGTTCATCTATGTCCCGCCGGGCGTAAAGGTGGATACTCCACTCCAGGCTTACTTCCGCATCAACTCCGAGAACATGGGGCAGTTTGAGCGTACGCTGATCATCGTGGATGAAGGCGCAAGCGTTCACTATGTAGAGGGCTGCACAGCGCCTGTCTACACGACCAACTCGCTTCACTCGGCGGTTGTTGAAATCATCATCAAGAAGGATGCTTATTGCCGTTATACGACCATCCAGAACTGGGCGAACAACGTCTACAACCTCGTGACAAAGCGCGCGGTTGCAGAAGAAAACGCGACAATGGAATGGATCGACGGCAACATCGGCTCCAAGCTGACGATGAAATATCCGGCTGTCCTCCTCAAGGGCGAAGGCGCACGCGGCATGACGCTGTCCATCGCACTTGCAGGCAAAGGCCAGCACCAGGATGCGGGTGCGAAGATGATGCACCTTGCACCGAACACGTCCTCGACGATCGTCTCCAAGTCGATTTCGAAACAGGGCGGCAAGGTTTCGTACCGCGGAATCGTGCACTTCGGCCGCAAAGCACACGGTGCGCGTGCCAACATCGAGTGTGATACGCTCATCATGGACAACCAGTCCACATCCGACACGATCCCGTACAACGAGATCCTGAACGACAACATCTCCCTCGAACACGAAGCCAAAGTCTCGAAGGTATCCGAAGAGCAGCTCTTCTACCTCATGAGCCGCGGCATCTCCGAGGAAGAAGCTACTGAAATGATCGTCATGGGCTTCATCGAGCCATTCACGAAAGAACTTCCGATGGAATACGCGGTCGAAATGAACCGCCTCATCAAGTTCGAAATGGAAGGCTCGATCGGTTAATATGAATCATCTGTATCCCGTCACATTTGTGGCGGGATTTTTTCATGTATGGATTTAAATGATCTGTTGAGTGGTAGAGATTGGGGAAGGAGTGAGACCATGAACATACCAAGCATCACACTCAAAGACGCACTGTCCATCCCGGTAATGGGATACGGGACGGTGTTCCTAAAGGGAAGGGAAGCAGTCGATTCATTCAGGCACGCTATCGACAACGGTTACAGGATGCTCGATTCTGCCTATAACTATGAAAATGAAGGAACGCTTGGCGAAGCGATCCGGCAGGCTACTGTCGGTCGTGATGAACTGATTGTCACCTCCAAGCTTCCCGGCCGTTATCATGAATACAGCGAGGCCCTGAAAGCCATCGAGGAATCCCTCTACCGTGCGCGGTTGGATCACTTCGACCTATATCTGATCCACTGGCCGAACCCGAAGGAAGGCAAGTATGTGGAAGCCTGGCAGGCATTGATCGAGGCGAAAAAACGCGGCCTCGTCCGGTCAATCGGTGTCAGCAACTTCCTGCCGGAACATATTGAACGATTGGAGAAGGAAACGGGAGAGCTGCCGGTAATCAACCAGATCGAGCTGCATCCGTTCTTTAACCAGGAGGAACAGCGGAAATGGCATGATGAGCGGGGAATTGTCACGGAGTCCTGGAGCCCGCTGTTCCGCGGACGCGGAGTCCTGAGCGAGCCTGTCATTATGGACTTGGCGGACAAGTATGGAAAAACACCGGCACAGATTGTGCTGAGATGGCATTATCAGCACGGCGCAGTTTCGATTCCTCGTTCCGCCCATCCGGACAGGCAGCGTGAAAACTTGGCGATTTTCGATTATAAACTGTCTGAAAAGGACATGGAAAAGATCGATTCCCTCAGCCGCCCGGATGGCCGCATCGACGACCAGGATCCGGCGGTTTATCAGGAATTCTGATCGGCCTTCCTATGTGCAAGATGATTCAATCCTTGAGTGTATTAAAAGAGGGACAGTGATCCATCACTGTCCCTCTTTTCCTATCAGCACCGGCTTTCCGGGTCCCTGATGCGGGTATTGTGATAAGATGAATCATATAAAAATAGGATGAAGGGAGCGGGAGGCCCATGATCAGGGTTGGCCTGACCGGTTGGGGCGACCACCCGGATGTATACAGCCCCACCTCCAAGAAAACGGATAAGCTGAAGGACTACAGCGGTCATTTCAAGCTCGTGGAGCTGGACTCGACCTTTTACGCCATCCAGCCGGAGCGGAATATCCGGAAATGGATCAGTGAGACGCCTGACGGCTTCGGCTTCATCGTCAAGGCGTACCAGGGGATGACCGGCCACCACCGCGGACGGCTTCCCTATGAGTCAGAAGAAGAGATGTTCCGGCTTTTCCGGCTGTCGGTCGGGCCGATGCTGGAGGCTGGCAAGCTGCCGATGATCCTCGCCCAGTACCCGCCCTGGTTCGACTGCACTAAAGAGAATGTCGGTGTGCTGAGGAAGATGAGGGAGTATCTCGATGAACTTGATGTGGCCGTCGAATTCCGGCATCAGTCGTGGTACTCGGAGAAATACCGGGAAGGCACATTGGACTTTCTCCGCGAGCAGCGGTTCATCCACTCGGTATGCGATGAACCGCAGGCGGGGGAAGGCAGCGTCCCCTTCGTTCCTGAAGCCACACGCGAGGACAAGACACTCGTCCGCCTGCACGGGCGCAATACTGCAGGGTGGAAGGCGAACGGGCGTGACGATAAGAAATGGCGGGAAGTCCGCTATCTCTATGACTACAATGACAGTGAACTGAAAGGGTTGGCCGAAGAAATCACCTGCATCGCCTCCGAGGATGTCTATGTCGTCTTTAACAACAACTCGGGCGGACATGCTGCTGAAAATGCCAAGCGGTTCATGGGCATCGCAGGAATAGAAACGGCCCGGCCCGGCGCACAACAGTTGGATCTGTTTGGCGGGGAGGATCTCTGATGGAGTTTGTCATTCTGGCCGTAACGGGGCTTTTTGCCGGCATTGTCGGTGCGCTGGTCGGCCTCGGGGGCGGTGTGGTCCTTGTGCCGGCCGCCCTTTATTTCGGCATCACCCTCGGCTGGGTGCCGGGCCTGACCCCGCAGAAAATCGTCGGACTGTCTGTCATCATGATGATCTTCATCGGGCTGTCTTCGACACTCTCTTATATGAAGTCAAAGACGGTTGATTACCGGAGCGGGCTGATCTTTTTTGCGGGAAGCATCCCTGGTACGGTCCTTGGAGCCTACGTGAACAAAGGGCTGGACCTGCCGTCATTTAATCTTTATTTCGGCATCCTGCTCATCTTCCTGTCCGTGCTCCTGCTCGTGAGGAAACATCTGAAGCCGGTACGATGGTTTGTCGAGCATGGAAGCACGCGTACATTTACGGATCCGGAAGGCAGCGTCCATAATTACGGATATCCCGTCTGGTTTGCGGTCATGCTGACATTTATTGTCGGGTTTGCTTCAGGGCTTTTTGGAATCGGAGGGGGCTCGATCATCGTTCCCGCAATGATTTTGCTGTTCCTGTTTCCGCCGCATGTTGCGGTTGGGACATCGATGTTCATGGTCTTTCTGTCAGCGATCGTCAATGCGGCAAGCCATATCTCACTCGGCAATGTACCGTGGCTTTATACGCTTCCCGTCGTACCGGCTGCATACATAGGGGCAAAAGTCGGAGCGGCATTGAACAAACGTCTGAACTCTGAAACTCTGGTGACCGCACTCCGGATCATCCTCCTGATCACGGGGATCCGGTCCATCTATGAAGGAATCTGGGGCTGATTGCACGTTGAAGGAAACGATTCATATTTATCATACAAATGATCTCCACAGCCATTTCGAAAAGTGGCCGAGAATCCGGGAATTCCTCCTTAAGCGCAAGGCATACCATAAAGAGCGTGGTGAGGCTTGTTTTGTGTTCGATATCGGTGACCATATCGACCGTTCCCATCCCTATACGGATGCCACCAGGGGAAAAGGGAATGTATTGATGCTCAATGAAATCGGCTATGATGCCGTCACGATCGGCAACAATGAAGGTATCACCCTTTCACCAAGCGAACTGTCCGCTCTTTATGAGGAAGCGAAATTCCCGGTCATCCTAAACAACCTGTTCACGGGAAAAGGAAACTATCCCGGCTGGACCGTTCCTGAGGGTTATCTGACGACCCGCTCGGGCATCCGGATCGGACTGATTGCCGCCACAGCCGATTTCAGCACATCCTATGAGCGTCTGGGATGGAAGGTGACCGGGCCGCGTTTCGCACTCGAGGCAGCAGCGCCCCAAGTCAGCGGACAGTCTGACATTCTGGTCTGCCTGTCGCATATGGGGTCTTCGGAGGACGACCGGCTTGCGGAGCACACGGGCGGCAAGATTGATGTCATCCTCGGCGGACATACCCATCATCTGTATCCGGACGGCAGGGAGGTCGGCGGCACGCTGATCGCCGCAGCCGGAAAATGGGGACAGTATATAGGCGAGGTGACGCTGACGTTCGATCATTCGGAAGGGCGGGTCGTCGAAGCAACGGCTAAGGTCCACGACACGGAGACACTGCCCATACCCGATGACGACACGAGCTATGACCGTCAGTTAAGGAAGAAGGCGGCGGAACTGCTGTCGGCAACCGTATTCCAGACACCTTACGAACTCCGGGGGGGCTGGGCCGGTCCCACCGCACTTTCCGACCTGTTTGCTGATGCACTCCTTTCCCATACAGGTGCAGATTGCGCCATGTTCAACTCGGGAATCTTTCTCGGCGGACTACCGGAAGGCACCGTTTCCGGGATGGACCTGCACCGTCTCCTGCCACATCCGATCAATCCGTGTGTCATTACGCTGACCGGCACTGAAGTGGAGGAGGCATATGAGCTGAGCCTGGATGCCGAGTGGCCGGACATCCGGCTTAAAGGACTCGGATTTCGGGGCGAGGTGGTCGGGGCGATGATCCATCACAAAATGGGCCGCGGTTCGGACGGCAGGCTGCATGTGGCCGGCAATCCGGTTGAACCGGACAGGCAGTACCGGCTGGCAACACTGGATCTGTTCACCTATGGTTTCTTTTTTCCGGCATTCAAGAAGGCCAAAAAAGAATATTTCATGCCGGAATTTATCCGGGATGTCCTTGCCGGATACGCAATAAGGAAGTTTGGTGCACCCTCCTCATAAATCCATCCCTCTCCCCGTAAGATGGGGCAGGGGGATTATTTATTGAAGTTTCCTTATGCGCGCAGGAGGAGGCTGCGACCCGGAGCGGGAAAAAGGCGGCTCCTGCCGCTCCTCCTCCCGGTTGGACTCATCATGGTGGTGGGAATGTTTTATTTTATCAATGCCAGGCTTGCACCTGCACTGACCGAGTACGCGGAAGTGCAAACGGCAAAGATTGCCTCACAAGTGATCGCCAAGGCCATTGATGCACGTACGGCAAATGTCCTTGATGTTAACGACATCATCGAGTACGTCCCTGCCGAGCAGTCGGAAGTTGTCACGGCCAAGCTGAATACGGAAATCATCAACCGCTTCATCGCGGAAACTCATGGCCTGGTCGAGGACCACCTTGAAATGGCCGAGGCAGGGGACCTGAGCGCGCTGCCCAAAATCGAGAACATCGAGTATGATGTGGAAACGATGAAGGACAGAGACGGCATCGTGTTTTTCGTGCCGCTCGGTCAGGCGATCGGTATGCCAATGCTCGGGAACCTCGGCCCGAAAGTCCCGATCCGCTTCCATGTAATCGGCAATGTCCACGCCAACGCCAAAACTGAGATCCGTGAGTTCGGCATCAACAATGCGCTTGTCGAGGTAAACGCCATTATCCAGGTAAATGTCCAGATTATCGTGCCGTTTGCATCCAAGCAGTCCACTGTCCAGCAACAGATTCCAATTGCCATCGGCCTTGTGCAGGGCAAGGTGCCGCATATCTTCAATAAAGGAGAGAATGTGGACCCTCCGTCCATCGAAGTGCCGATCCCGCTCCCGGAAGACTAAATCTCCTATTGCAAACTTCAGGTTCATCTGCTATGATCGTTGACATGGTATAAATAGAATCGATTGGGTAGAGGCCGCAATCGCTTATGAGTAGCACACGTGAGTTGACAACGATGACCGTGCGTAAAAGGAAGCATTGCCGAAGTGGACCGGAAAGTCAGCGAAGGTCCGCTGGGGCCATTCCGAACAGGGATGGCACTGTCATGCGGGAAGGCCCGCATGGAGAGCTACAGATCGTACGTTGTGATGATGCATTCCAACTGACGAACTTAGTTACGGCCGGCTTCCTTTTGCGCAACAGCGCAGGGTGCCGGTCGTTTTAGCTTTTGCAAACAGGCTTTTACCCCTTCGGAAACGGAGGAATGGAAACATGTCAGGTACAATACTTTCGATCCTGCCGCCGCTGATCGCCATTGTCATGGTGCTGGTCACGAAACGCGTGCTTCTCTCGCTCGGCACAGGAATCATCGCAGGCGCACTGATTGCAGCCTCATTCAGTCCGCTGGCGTCTCTCAAGTCGTTCTGGACGGCACTCACAATCAGCTTCTGGGACGGCGGGCTGAATACCTATAACATCTTTATCATGCTGTTCGTCCTTCTGCTTGGCGTACTGACGGCATTTGTCAGTCTGTCGGGCGGAAGCCGTGCATTCGCCGAATGGGCGACAAAGCGCATCCGGACCCGCCGGGGGGCAAGATTGCTTCCGGTCTTTCTCGGAATCCTGATTTTCGTCGATGATTATTTTAATGCGCTGGCAGTCGGACAGATCGCCCGGCCTGTCACGGACTCGCATAAGGTTTCACGGGCGAAGCTGGCCTATTTCATCGACTCGACTTCTGCGCCGATTTGCTCGATTGCTCCGATTTCCAGCTGGGGCGCATACCTCATCGGGGTGATCGGTACGATTCTCGCCGGTGCTTCCGTCGTATCTTATTCCGCACTTGAAGCATTCCTGCTCATGATTCCGATGAACTTCTATGTGCTTGCCACATTGGTCTTTGTGTTCTTCGCGGCCATCACCAATTTCGATTTTGGCGAGATGCGCAAGCATGAGCGCCGTGCCATCGAAAAAGGTGAACTGTTTGATCCGAATAAGGAAGTGCCGGGTGAGCTCAAAGAAGAGTTCCCTGTCCACAACAACGGACGTGTCATCGACCTTGTGCTTCCGATTATCACACTTGTCGCAGTCACATTCGGCGCCATGATGCTGACAGGCTACCGCGGAAGCATGGCTGAATACGGCCGCTCGGATATCTGGACCATTTTTGAGATGACAGATGTTCCGGTGTCACTTCTCGCAGGGGGCATCGCCGGAGTGCTGGTCGCGCTGGTTCTGTTCATGACCCAGTCGGGGAAGGGAGACTTCCGCAAGTCAGACTTTATCGTTCCTGCATTCACCAGCGGTATCCGGGCAATGATGCCGGCGGTATCCATCCTCATTCTCGCATGGGCGCTTACGTATCTGATCGGTGAACTCGAAACAGGCGCCTTCCTGTCCGGAGTGGTTGAACGAGCAAACATTCCTGTAGAACTCCTTCCGGCGATCATGTTCGTCCTCGCGGGCGTCATGGCGTTCTCGACAGGGACATCTTGGGGATCGTTCGGTATCCTGCTTCCGATAGCAGGGGAAATCATGCTGAACGCGGCCCCCGAGATGCTGATCGCGTCTCTTGCTGCAGTACTCGGCGGCGCAGTATTCGGTGACCACTGTTCGCCGATTTCAGATTCGACAATCATGTCGTCGACCGGAGCGGGCTCCAACCATATCGACCACGTAGCCACACAGTTGCCATATGCCTTGTCAAGTGCCGCTATAGCAACCACCGGGTATGTCGTCATGGGCCTCACTGATTCTCTTGCACTGGGACTTCTCACAGTTGTAATCCTGCTGGCGTCTGTCATTATTATCTGGGTAATGAAAGGTCGCACAGCAACTCCTGCGATTCATGAACATACAGGAAACTGATTCAAAAGACAGGGGAAAACCCCTGTCTTTTGTTATGCGCGCAAAAGGTGTCGAAAAAGAAAAAAGGCTTTGACTTCATATTTCAGGGTCGTTATACTTACAATAGGGTTAAAGAAGTCTGAATAAAATAAATCTTTCCGTTTATTAGAAATATGGGGGATGGACGGAAAGAAACATCAAGGGGGATCAATATGGGACAGCGTTCACAATGGGGGACTAGGGCCGGTTTTATCCTTGCCGCGGTGGGGTCCGCGGTAGGGCTGGGGAACATCTGGCGTTTTCCTTATGTCGCCTATGAAAATGGCGGCGGGGCATTTTTCATTCCATATTTATTTGCGCTTCTGACTGCCGGAATCCCGATTCTGATCATGGAATTCACGATCGGACAGAAATACCGCGGTTCGGCGCCGCTTTCCTTCTTCAGGATGGAAGGGAAAAAGGCTGAATGGCTGGGATGGTGGGGAGTTTTTGTCGCCTTTGTCATCTCCACCTATTATTCTGTCATTATCGCATGGGCGATGAAGTACACGGTGTATTCGTTCAATTTACAGTGGGGGGACGATACACAGGGCTTCCTGTTCGGCGATGTGCTGAACCTGGCTGACACGCCGGGGCAGGTGGGCGGCTTTGTGCCGGGCGTTCTGATTCCGCATATTCTTGTGTGGATTATCGTATTCGGCATTCTGTTTGCGGGCGTGAAGAAAGGAATTGAGCTGGCAAACAAAATTTTTATTCCGGTTTTAGTCATCGTTTTCCTGATGATTGTCATCCGGGCTGTGACGCTTCCAGGAGCATTAACAGGGCTCGAGGCATTCTTCAAGCCGGACTTGAGCCAATTGGCAAACGGTACTGTCTGGGTAGCGGCCTATGGCCATATCTTCTTTAGTCTCTCGATTGCCTTCGCAATCATGATCACTTATTCCAGCTATCTGCCAAGAAAATCAGATATCACGAACAACGCCTTCATCACAGGCTTTGCAAACTCCGGCTTTGAGCTTCTCGCCGGAATCGGTGTATTTGCCGCCCTCGGGTTCATGGCTGTACAAAGCAACGTTGCGGTTGATGAAGTGGCTACGGCAGGTGTCGGTCTCGCCTTTGCGGTGTTCCCGCAGATCATAAACGAGTTCCCTGGCATGAATGCACTTTTTGGAGTCCTATTCTTCCTATCACTCGTACTGGCAGGGCTATCTTCACTCATTTCAATTTGTGAGACGTATGTAGCAGGCCTTTCGGAGAAACTCGGAATCTCCAGGAACAAGGCGGTCTTATTCGGTGCGGGTGCTGCTTCACTCATCTCGCTCCTGTTTACGACACGTGGCGGGCTTTACTTCCTTGACGCTGTTGATTACTTCATCAACCAGTTTGGCGTCGCATTCATCGGGCTGGTCGAAGTCATCGCCATCGCATGGGTATTCCGCAAGCTTGATGTATTCAAGGAGCATGCCAACCCGATGTCCGATATTCAGATCAGAGGCTGGTGGAAATTCTCCCTGATGTACATTACGCCGCTTGTCCTGGGCTACATGATGTTCGACCTGTTCCGTACGAACCTCGGCAAGCGGTTTGACAATGATACAGGCAACTATGAAGGATATTCGGATGCTTTCATCATGGGGGCCGGGTGGTCTGTGGCCCTTGCGGCGCTTATACTCGGTATCCTGTTCTCGCTGATCAAGTGGAACAGGAATGCGTTGGAGCCATATGACAGAGATGAAACATAAGGGGGTAACGCCATGAGCGGATCTGCAATTTTCATGATGATCCTTGGCATTCTGATCATCTGGGGCGGCCTTGCGGCAAGTATTGCCAACGCTGTCTTTAAAGCCAAAAATCGTTAACAGGAGGGCGTCCCATTGCGGGGCGCTTTTACTGTTGACGGGGCATCAATCGGACTCCTGAAGGCTGTTGTACCAACCTGCTCATTGTGTTACATTGACAACAGTGAACATTTTCAAAACAGAGAGAATGGAGCCGATGGCGATGACATCATGCAAGCCGGGAAACGAGCACATCCGAAAACCGGATTGGCTGAAAATCAAGCTGAATACCAACGAGAACTATGTCGATCTGAAAAAGATGATGCGCGAAAAGGGACTGCACACTGTCTGTGAAGAGGCACGCTGTCCGAACATTCATGAATGCTGGGGCGAACGCAGGACCGCAACATTCATGATTCTGGGTGCAGTCTGCACGAGAGCCTGCCGGTTCTGTGCCGTGAAGACGGGCCTGCCGAATGAACTTGACCTTGCCGAACCGGAACGCGTAGCGGATTCAGTCGCTCTGATGAACCTCAAACATGCCGTCATTACGATGGTTGCCCGCGATGACCAGCGTGATGGAGGAGCGGGTGTGATGGCCGAGACAATCCGTGCCATCCGCCGCAAGAATCCGTTCGCGACGGTGGAAGTGCTGCCGTCTGACCTGGCGGGGGATTATGACAGCCTGAAGACACTGATGGATGCCAAGCCGGATATCCTGAACCACAACATCGAAACGGTCCGCCGGATGACAAAGCGGGTCCGCGCACGAGCGACCTACGACCGTTCACTGGAGTTCCTTCGCAGAGCCAAGGAAATGCAACCGGAAATTCCTACAAAGTCTTCCCTTATGGTCGGTCTCGGAGAGACATGGGAGGAAATCATTGAGACGATGGATGACCTCCGCGCGAATAATGTGGATATCATGACAATTGGCCAATATCTGCAGCCGACTAAAAAGCATATTGCTGTCCAGAAATACTACACACCACAGGAATTCGGCGAGCTCCGCGAGATTGCCATGACCAAAGGATTCTCCCACTGTGAAGCCGGCCCGCTTGTGCGGAGCAGCTATCATGCGGATGAGCAGGTCAACGCAGCTGCCCGTGAACGCCAACGCCGTGGTGAAGCCGAGCTTGCTCCACAAGCCTGAAAGAAGGAACGGACATGATCAGGATTGAAAACACCGAGTACGAAGTAGTCGAGGATTATCGGGATGCCCTGCAAGAGGACGCCCTTGAGGCCCGCTACAGCGAGATTCTCGGCAAATATGACTACATCGTCGGTGACTGGGGCTATGGCCAGCTCAGGCTCAGGGGCTTTTTCGATGATAAAAACCCGAAAGCGACCATCGCGACGAAGATCAGTACCTTGCAGGACTATCTTTATGAGCACTGCAACTTCGGATGCGCCTATTTTGTCATCAAAAGGGTGCAGGGTGCTAAAGGTAAAGGTGCATCGAAAAAAATGAGCACCAGGCAAGAAAAGGAACAGGAGGACCCGCAGGACGGCGATTGAGCCGTTGCGGGTTTTCGTCTTGAACCGACAGGAGGAATCATCATGTACTTTATCGACCGAAATAAAGTGGAAAAGACAGCAGCCCATATGGAGCATCTTTTTGAAGTGTACGACAGCCGTTCCGACTGGTCGGAAAGCGCAGCAGGAATGCTCGCGATGGAACGGATCGCCCATAATCTTATTGAATCAGTGATCGATATCGGAAATACGCTGATCGATGGCTTCATCATGAGGGATCCCGGCAGTTATGAAGATATCATCGATATTCTTCTGGATGAAAAAGTGATTGAAGCGGATATGGAGGCTCCCCTGAAAGAACTGGTCGGCCTCAGAAAAATGATTGTACGTGAATTCATGGAGGTCGATCCTGCTGAAACGGTGAGAGTGCTGGACGGTACAATGCCGGCTCTCCGGCGTTTCCCGGACAGCACGCGGCGCTACCTGGCTGAAGAGCTTGGCCCGGTTTCGGCATTTCTTCCGGAGGAAGATAAATGAGGAAGTACCATGCATGGTGCTTTGATCTGGATGGGACAGTCTATCGGGGCGAAGAGCCCATACCGGAGACGGTCAGCTTTATCCAAAAACTGAGGGAGCAGGGTGCAGGGGTTTTCTTCGTGACGAACAACTCCGCGCTCACACCGGAGAGCCAAGCGGAAAAACTTGCAAAGATGGGCATCGAAGCCGATCCGGATGAAATCATGACTTCATCGGTGGCTACGGCTGCCCATCTTCTGAAAGTCCACGGTTCGGTCAAAGTCATGATGATCGGTGAAGAAGGGCTCAGGAAAGCGCTTGAAACGGCGGGGCATACCGTTGTCAGACAGCATCCACAAGCAGTGGTGGTCGGCATCGACCGCAGTATCACCTACGGGAAGCTTGCGGATGCTTCACTTGCGGTTTCTGCGGGCGCTTCATTCATTGCCACCAACAGCGACAAAGCGTATCCGACCGAACAGGGCCTCGTGCCCGGCAATGGCGCGTTTGCCGGACTGATCGAGCTGGCGACCGGCGTGAGCCCATATTATATCGGCAAACCATCCGTACCCATGCTCGAAGCGCTGGCCGAAAGACATGGACTGGACAGGAAAGACATGGTGATGGTCGGTGATAACTATGAGACTGACATCACAGCGGGCATCCGGTTTGGCATCGACACGATCCATGTGGACACAGGAGTGACCCGTACAGAGGATCTTGCGCATTACGGGGAGCAGCCGACCTATGCTCTAAAGACGCTGGGAGATTGGAAAGTAAACTAAAAAGCGCAATGCCGGCCGGCATTGCGCTTTATATATATGGATATTTCATCAGAACAGCGGATTCTCTTCAATAAAACGGTAGATGTTTTCCTTTAGTTCATCCGGTGTCTCGCCTTCGACAATCTCGCCGTTGACGACCGCATAGAGCGATTCGGCACATTGCGAGCAGAAGCTGAGGCAACCGTATTCGAGGACATCCAGATTCGTATCCTGTTCGAGTTCCTCGAATGTTTTCTGTGAACCGCAGGCCATGTTGCTCATGCAAAATTCAACGATCGGATTCACAAACATTCACCTCTCCTACCCGAAAATCGTACTCCTTTTTCAACTGCGCGTCAATTAAACGGCTTATTGTGAAACTCCTCACATTCCGATATAATGGCGATGGAATGCAATAAAACATCGAAAACCGAACTTCATCAAAGGAGACTACCATGAAGAAACTAGTCCTTCTAGGCGGCGGCTACGGAAATATGCGAATTCTGCTGCGCCTCCTGCCCAATCAACTTCCCGAGGACCGGGAAATCATCCTGATCGACCGGACACCGTTTCACAGCCTGAAGACCGAATTCTATGCATTGGCGGCAGGCACGGTTCCGGATGCGGAGGTTCGTGTCGACTTTCCTGAACACGAGCGTCTCCGGACGGTCACAGCAGAAGTAGTCGACATCAATATGGATGAACAATGCGTGTATCTCGACAACGGTGACAGCATCCGATATGACGATCTTGTCATTGGGCTCGGCTGTGATGATAACTATCATGATGTGCCGGGTGCAGCAGAATATACGCACAGCATCCAGACGATCCGTAAGTCGCGTGATACATACCGGGAAGTGCTGGGGCTGTCGGGCGGCGCGACTGTCGCCATTGTCGGGGCCGGCCTAAGCGGCATCGAAATCGCGAGTGAACTCCGTGAAAGCCGTCCGGACCTGAACATCAAACTGTTCGACCGTGGTCCGCGGATCCTCCGTGACTTCCCGGAGCGGCTCAGCAATTACGTGCAGAGCTGGTTTGATGAAAACAACGTGGAAGTCATCAGCAACTCGAATATCACCAAAGTGGAGCCCCATATGCTCTATAATCACGAAAATTCGATTCCGGCGGATGCGGTCGTCTGGACTGCGGGAATACGTCCGGTCGAAATCGTGCGCAATCTTGAAGTCGAAAAAGCCGGAGGCGGCAGGATCGTCCTGACCCCTCACCATAACATTCCCGAAAACGAACATGTCTATGTCGTCGGGGACTGCGCAGCGCTGCCGCACGCGCCGAGCGCCTATCTTGCCGAGGAACAGGGCGAGCAGATCGTCAAAGTGCTGAAAATGCGCTGGAACGGCGAAACATTGCCGGAGAAGATGCCGGAGATCAAACTCCAGGGCATCGTCGGTTCCCTTGGAAAAAAGAAAGGCTTCGCCTTCCTCGCCGACCGTACGGTCACCGGCCGCATCGCGCGCCTGCTGAAATCAGGCATCCTCTGGATGTACAAATGGCATAACGGCTAATTTTTTGCCGGAATCGCAATATGCGGTTCCGGTTTTTTGATGTCTCAGAAAGGATAAAAGGGACAAGATTACCATTTAACACCGAAAGGTAATCACTCAAGTAGCGGCAGTTCTGGAACACCTGGAGGAATTTCAGAAAAAGAAAAAACTGCGGACTATGTCCACAGTCGGTCACTCATATACATGGAATAAAACCACTCATGCTTCTGTAGTAAACCCGTGCTTCTCGAGTTCCTTGAACACCGGCTTCAGCTGGATATAACCTTCGCCGACAACTTCTCCGCCGACCATTACGAGCGGGTAGAAGAACTCATCATCTTTGACCCTTGCCGCGATGTCGGCGCGGACAGGATCTTCGATCGGCTGTTCGATGTCGATATAATCGATCTGGAAGGAATGATCGGGATATTTTCTGGAAATCGCCGCTTCCAGCCATTCATACGTGTCTTTTGAAGACGGTGCATTGACGCAGCTTGCACAGATGATATCCGCACCATAAACCTCGATACTGACCCCTTTTTCGTTCAAATGGATGACCTCCGGTTTCCGTTATGGATTTTCTGTCTTGAACACATTATAATGATATTAGTGAAAGGAGTCGAATCGAAGTGACAGAAACAGCGATGATGGATGGTGTACAAGAAGTCCTGGATAAATTGCGTCCGTTCCTGCTCCGCGATGGCGGCGACTGCGAACTCGTTGATGTCGAGGACGGCATCGTGAAACTCCGCCTGCTTGGCGCATGCGGAACTTGCCCAAGTTCGACAATTACGCTCAAAGCCGGCATCGAGCGTGCGCTCGTCGAAGAAGTGCCTGGCGTCGTCGAAGTCGAACAAGTCTTTTGATCACACGGATCCGCCTCGGCGGATCCTTTTCAATAATCGGTCCATTCATTTGAACGAGTGGCCAACAAACGGTAAGATGGATGAAAAGGAGTGAGGATATATGACACAAGTGGTGGAACTGACGGAAGCGGCGGCCTATCAGGTGAAGGAAATGATGGTCAACAATGAAGAGGAAGGTTCTTTCCTTCGTGTCGGGGTCAACGGCGGCGGCTGCAGCGGATTGACCTACGGCCTCAACTTCACGAGAGAACGTCATGAAGAAGATGAATTCCTTGAACTGCACGGTATCCCGATTGTTGTTTCCAAAGAGGATGCAGGCATTCTGAACGGTACGAAAATTGATTACAAACAGTCCCTCATGGGCGGCGGTTTTACGATCACCAACCCGAACGCAATTGCGTCCTGCGGGTGCGGTACATCATTCAGGACGGCCAGGAAAGAGGGCACACCAGAAAAATGCTGACCTAAAGACCGGATTTCCGGTCTTTTTTATTTCCCTGCGACCTCTTGAATATCCTCATACAAAGGACTAAACTAAGAGTTGAGGGATTTTGTCAATTACGGCGCTATGCCGTGACAATCAGGCATATGTCGCCGTCCTAATAATAGACACATTTCATAAAGGTGGTTTGGATCAAGTGAAGAGACCTACAGTACTGGTGCTCGGAGGCGGATACGGCGGACTTTCGACAGTCGTCAACCTCCAAAAAAAGATCGGCACTGATGACATGGATATCGTCCTCGTGAACAAAAACGATTACCACTACGAATCGACCTGGCTCCACGAAGCCGCAGCAGGAACACTTAAGCCAGAAGACGTGCGCTACGACATCAAGCGCGTCATCAATGAAAACAAAGTGAAGTTTGTCAAGGCGACGGTCGAGTCGATCGACGTGGACAACAAGAAAGTCGGAACAGACGCAGGGGAACTTACATATGACTTCCTCGTGATCGGACTCGGTTTCGAAGGGGAGACCTTCGGAATTGAAGGGCTCGACAAGTATGCGCTGAGCATCGCAGATGTTAATGCGGCACGCCAGATCCGCGAGCACATCGAGTATCAGTTCGCTACTTGGTCGCTTGAACAGGAAAAAGATGATTCCCGCCTGACGATCGTTGTCGGGGGAGCCGGATTCACGGGTATCGAGTTCCTTGGAGAACTCGGAAACCGGGTACCTGAGCTTTGCGAAGAGTTTGATGTACCTCGTGAAAAAGTCCGCGTCATCTGCGTGGAAGCGGCGCCGATGGTTCTGCCGGGCTTCGATCCGAAACTGGTCGATTACGCCACTTCTTACCTGAAGTCGAAAGGAATCGAATTCTCGATCGGAACACCTGTCGTCGAGGCTACTCCTGAAGGTGTCAAGATCAAGACCGGCGAAGAGAAGTTCGAGTTCATCAAGGCCGGTACGGTCGTTTGGGCTGCGGGTGTCCGCGGTAACCGCCTGATCGAAGAAACATCCATCGAAAGCAAGCGTGCCCGTGTCGCTGTTCGTGAAGATATGCGTGCACCTGGCTATGATGATGTCTTCATCGTCGGAGACTGCGCATTCCTCATGAACGAGGAAGCAGGCCGTCCATATCCTCCGACTGCCCAGATTGCCATGCAACAGGGCGTACAAGTCGCGGAAAACATCATCAGCCTATCCAAAGGCGGCAAAACGAAGAAGTTCGTTCCGGACCTTAAAGGTACGGTCTGCTCGCTTGGCGATGACGATGCAATCGGCAATGTATTCGATGGCAAGCTTGTCACAGGCAAAAAAGCAAGCTTCCTGAAGAAGATGATCGATAACCGTGCGCTTTATATGATTGGCGGACCATCGCTTGTCGTAAAAAAAGGTAAATTCGACGTTCTTTAATGAGAATCCGGGCGGCGCGTTCATATTATGAGCGTGCCGTCTTTTCTGTAATCGGGAAACGCGCCTAAGACTCCCCGAGTGGGCAAGCATGTTCATGCGGGCCGGGGAGTCTTTTAGTTGGCCGTGCAACCGGCGGCCATGATGACGGGAGGAGATTATTCGTGGGAAATAAGAGGGGGAAGGTCTGGCTTGGTGCAGCGGGCATCGTCATGAACGGTAACGGGGAATGGCTGGTCGTCAAGAAAACGTATGGCGGACTAAAGGGGAAATGGTCGTTTCCGGCGGGATTCGTGGAGCCTGGGGAACGGGCGGATGAGGCTGCGGTCCGTGAGGTGGCCGAGGAGACGGGAATCCACACAGAATTGACCGGCATGGCAGGTTTCCGGACCGGAGTGCTGAAAGGGGAGATCAGTGACAATATGGCACTGTTCCTCCTGCGACCGGTTACAGAAACACAACCTGTGATCCCTCAGGAGCGTGAAATCGCAGAAGCCCGCTGGATGACACCCGGAGAGCTGGCCGCCTCACCGGATTCCTCACTGCTGATTCATGAAATTGCGGGTGAGGCTGTGGATGGCGGACTTCCGGAAGTGAAGGGTGCCTGGCCCGGTGACATTTTCGGTTATACGAGCTATAAGTTCTTTTTCCGCAAAGGGGGCGTAGACCCTGATTTCTGACAGATTGGTGAACGGGGACCGTCTTGTTGAAAGAGGGTCACCTTTCCGGTAAACTGATGAAGGGAAATCGGAGGTTAGCGAATTGGACGGTTCATTATCCATTGTAGAAGTCATGCTGTCGTTCCTGCTGTTCATGGTCATGTTCTTCGGGATCGGCTTCCTAGTGAATATGCTGCTCCGCATGACATGGCTCATGGCGATCGTCTACCCGATTGTCGTCATCCTGATTGTGGATGAGGTAAGGGTGTTTGACTATATCACCAGCCCGGGCATGGCATTCAGCAGCCTTGGCGACAAATTTGTCTCGCTTCATGCAGCAGATATCATCATCCTGATCGGTGGCTTTGTCGGGGCAATCCTTGCAGGCATCGTCATGATCATCCTTCGCCGGATGGGCTACAGGATGTTCTGATAATGAAAAAGCGTTCCGCGCAAATGCGGAACGCTTTTTCAATTGCACCGGATTTTAGAGGATAAGCGTGTATAGGAATACAGCCAGTAATATGCCGGTCAGGGCACCTGCGTACACCTCACTTGGCTTGTGCCCGAGGAGTGTTTTCAGTTCCTCGATCTTTTGCTGTTCGTCTTTCTGTGGCCATTCCTTTGTAGTCTGGATGAAATTCCTGAAATCCGAACGCATCTGATTGATGACGACGGCCTGCTGGCCAGCCTGGAAACGGACTCCGGAAGCATCGAACATGACAATAATAGCAAAGACGGCGGACACTGCGAATATTGACGAACCCGTCCCATGTTCAAATCCGATGGCGGTGGTGAGAGAGGAGACCGCTGCCGAATGGGAGCTTGGCATGCCGCCTGTGGAAGTGAAAAGCCTCCAGTCCACTTTTTTGGTAGCGAGGAAATGGATCGGGATTTTGACGAACTGGGCAAAGAAGATACTGAATACCGCGACCCATAGCGGTGCATTGTGGAAAAGGTCCATGGAGGCACAACCTTTCAGACAGAAGATAATCAAAATTATAACATATCGGCATCCTGTACCGGCCCGTATCCGGGCACATTCCGGTATAATGGGAACGAAAGCTGGATGGAGGGATGACAATGGAAGTCAGCGTACAGAAAAACAGCCTAGAAGGCATCACGGCAGATGTGCTCATCGTGGGCGTGCCGAAGCATACCGAACATGTGGAAGGCTGGGACCGGCTGGATGCCCTATTCTCGGGTGCCCTGTCAGGATGGATCCGCTCAGGTGATGTGGTATCCGGACGGCATGAATACTCGCGTGTGCCGGCGTTGCCAGGTGCCGGATTTAAACGGGTGCTATTCGCCGGTCTTGGCAATGACAAAACGCTCGATGCGGATGATCTGAGAAAAGTGTTTGCCGGTGCAGGCAAGGAACTCCGCAAGATGAAGGCGGAGTCCGCAGCCGTCTGGTCTGCCTCATTCACATCAGGGGATTTCGAGGATGCGGATATCGCTTTTGCAGCGGCGGAAGGCCTGGGGCTCGGCACTTATGCATTCGAGGATTATAAGACCGGCTCCAATGAAAAGCAGGTGGAGCTGCGCGAGGTCACGCTTCTTACAGATTCGGAAGAAAGTGTGATCAAGCCGGCATTCGGTGTCGGCCGTGTTTATGCTGATGCCGTCAATGAAGCACGGGATCTCGTCAACACGCCGGGCAATATCCTGACTGCGACAGCTATGGCGGATTACGCAGCGCAGCTTGCTGATCAATATGGTTTCGGCTTCGAAGTACTGGGCCGTGCCGAAATGGAAGAGCTCGGAATGGGAGCCATCCTCGCGGTCAATCAGGGTTCTGTCGAAGAGCCGCGTCTGATTGTCCTTAAATATAAGGGGACCGAAAAGTGGGAAGACGTGGTCGGACTGGTCGGCAAAGGGATCACATTTGATACGGGCGGTTACTCGCTCAAGACAAAGACCGGCATCGTCGGCATGAAAGGCGATATGGGCGGCGCCGCAGCGGTTTTGGGTGCCATGCGGATCATCGGTGAGCTGCGGCCTAATAAGAACGTAGTCGCGGTCATCGCTTCGACAGACAACATGATCTCAGGCAGCGCCTTTAAGCCTGATGATGTCATCACTTCACTGAGCGGCAAAACGATCGAAGTGCTGAATACGGATGCCGAAGGACGTCTTGTCCTGGCCGATGCAGTCACTTATGCCAAGCAGTCCGGAGCGGATTACCTTGTGGACGTGGCGACGCTCACAGGGGGCGTTATCACTGCTCTGGGCTATGACAAGACCGGGGCACTCACCAACAGCGAAGGATTCTTCGAAACGTTCCTTGAAGCGGCTTCGGAGACAGGTGAGTTTGTATGGCGGCTCCCGCTTACGGAAAACGACAAAAAACGGATCCGCAAAAGTGATGTGGCGGATCTGAACAACTCTCCGGGCGGCGATGGACACATGATCTTCGGCGGCGGTTTTGTCGGGGAATTTGCGGAAGACACGCCTTGGATCCATCTGGATATCGCCGGAACATCCGGTGCTTCATCCGCGCATGACCTGGGACCAAAAGGCGGCACAGGTGTCATGGTGCGGACCCTTGCAACGCTTGTCGACCTGATGGCGGAAGAGTCAGGGGAATAACGCCCAGGCCCGGCCGGGCATCCGGCATAGGATAGCGGAGAAAGGGGGAAGGCAAATGCCTCGCTACCGACGTTATCCTTACCGGAGAGGGGGAAACGATTTGTTCTTCGGTCCGTTCCTCGGCGGGTTTGCCGGCAGCCTGCTCGGTGATCTGTTTTATGGTGGCAACCGGTATCCGTATTACCAGTATCCGTACCCATATCCATACTATTATCCGTACGGATACCCGTACCGGCCATATTACTGGTGAAATAAAAAACTTCTGCGGAAATGTTCCGCAGAAGTTTTTTTATTTTTCTTTGATGCGCCGGATATCTTCTCCAAGCTCATCCTTCACGGTAAGTTCACTCGGCTTAACTCCGGCAAAGTAAGCGGCACGTGACATCATGTGCCCCCCGACCGGAGCAGTGATAAACAGGAACAGGATCCCGAGCAGGATTCTCGGGTTAAAATGCTCTTCTACCAGCCAGAAGTGGAGGAAAACCGAAAGCAAAATTCCCAGTACACCGACAGTTGAACTTTTGGATGCCGCATGGGCACGGGTATAAGGATCTGGAAATCGGAGAAGACCGATCGCAGTTACGAGCGTAAAGATGACGCCGACAACCATCGGCAATGCAACAAGGATATTAATCAGAATCTCCACGATCGAAGATCTCTCCTTTCTCTATAAATTTAGAGAAGGCGACAGTGCCGATAAAGGAAAGGATCGCAAGCAGCAGGATAATCTCCAGGTAAAAGCTTGTGCCGACAAGCAGGGACAAAAGGGCGACTACCGAAATGAGTGTGACTCCCATTGCATCCAGCGCAATCACCCGGTCAGGTGCAGTCGGCCCTTTTATCAGCCTGTAAACAAACAGTGCCATTGAGATGACAATTACGATCAGTGATATCCAGAAGAAAATCATCATGGCCGGCTCACCTCCAATATCGCTTTTTCAAATGAATCCCGAATGGATGTGACGGCTTCCTCGATATCATCGACGTGCAGGGTGTGCACGTAAAGTGTTTTTTTGTCCTCGGATACATTCATGACGACCGTACCCGGCGTCAATGTGATCAGCGCAGACAGCACTGTAATTTCCCAGTCATTCGTCAACTTCGTAGGGTACCTGAAGATGGCGGGCTTGATGTCGAGCTTTGGCTTGATGACCAGCAGGAACACCTGTATGTTGGCAAGCCACAATTCCTTGATGAACAACAGAACGAGTTTGAGGATGGCCCAGACCCGCTTGATGTAGACGGGCCCCGGGAAAAATCGCCGCATCATAATGATCAGCATCAGACCGAGCAGCCAGCCGATGATGAAAGTGGATGCGTCGAATGAGTTGAGGATGAACATCCAGGCAAAGGCCAGGATGAAGTTTAGTAGTATTTGAAAGGCCATGATCCATCTACTCCTTTAACACCGCATCGATATAAATCGATGGCTGGTGGAGGATTTCCGCGGCATCCCACATCAGCGGACGCAGCCATTCAGTGCCGACGCCATAGAAGACTGTCAGAGCAGTCACGAGGACTGCCGGAATCAGCAGGCCGCGATAGATGCCTGCCGAGGTTCCTTTGACCGGCATGGGCTCGCCCCAAAACGCATGGATGAAGATCCGGATAACTGACAGCAGAACGATGAGGCTGGAAGCAAGGATGATGATGCCGCCCCAGAGATTGTCAGCCTCGAATGCCCCCTGAACGATCAGAAGCTTACCAAAGAAGCCGCTGAGGGGTGGGATGCCGGCCAAACCAAAGGCTGCCACGAGCCAAGTCCAGGCGAGTCCCGGATAGGTTTTCATGAGACCGCCCATCTCCCGCAAATTCGATGTGCCGGTGATGGCGATGATGACGCCGATCAGCATAAACAGCCCGGCTTTTATAAGCATGTCATGGATCAGGTAGAATACCGCACCTTCCAGGCCGGCCATGTTCATCTGAGCTACACCGAAAAGGATGACACCGACAGCGATGATGATGTTGTAGATGACGATCTGCTTCAGATCATAGTAGGCGAGTGCACCGATGCACCCGGCAATCACCGTCAGAATCGCAAGAATCATCAGCAGTTCATGCGTAAAACCGGGATCGTGCGGAAAGAGCAGGGTGACCGTCCGGATGATCGCGTAGACGCCGACCTTTGTCAGAAGGGCACCAAATAGTGCAAGGACAGGGACAGGCGGTGCGGCGTACGAGCCGGGAAGCCAGAAGTACAGCGGAAAGATGGCTCCCTTCAGGCCGAATACGAGGATGAGCATAACGGCGATAACCGTCAGAATCCCGCTTTGCCCGATTTCCGTCACCTTCTCGGCGATGTCAGCCATATTAAGCGATCCGACGACCGAGTACAGCATGGCCACCGTTGTGACGAAGAAGGCGGAGGAAACCACATTCACGAGTATGTATTTGATGGACTCGCGCAGCTGCCGCTTTTCCCCTCCAAGAACGATCAGGAGATAGGAAGCGAGCAACAGGACTTCAAAGAATACGAACAAGTTGAAAATATCGCCTGTCGTGAAGGATCCGTTGATTCCTGTCAGCATGAACAGAATTGCAGGATAGTAGAAGTACTTTTCCCGTCCTTCACCGATGGAGCGGAAACTGTATACGACAACTCCCAGTGTAATGAGGAGAGAGGTCAATACCAGGCTCACCGAAAGCGGATCGGACACCATCGAGATGCCAAACGGCGCCGGCCAGCTTCCGAGCGTGACTGCCTGCACGCCGTCCGTCATCACAGTGCGCAGCAGGAATAGAGCCGCAATGATTGAAGCGACCAGCCCGACAACGGTTACAGCCCTTTGGGCAGCAATCCGCTTTGGAAAGAACAGCAGAACAGATGCCGTCAGGATCGGGATCAGGATCGGAAATAACAGAAGGTTAGTCATGTTCGTCATTTCCTTTCAGCAAAGTCATATTATCCGTCTCAAGTTCCTGATAGGCCCGGTAAGCCATGACGAGGAAGAACGCCGTCACACCGAAAGAAATGACGATCGCTGTAAGAATCAGTGCCTGCGGCAGCGGATCGACATAGTCTGTCACACCATCCGCCACGACTGGCGGAGCGGGGCCGGCAAAGCCGCCCATTGTCAGGATGAGAAGGTGGGCACCGTGGCTAAGAAGGCCTGTCCCGATGATGACCCGGAGCAGACTTCTGGAGAGTATGAGGTACACGGCTGCCATGAATAGAAAACCGATGATGACTGACATGAGAATTTCCATTTTAGTCATCACTTCCAATCGTAAGAATAATATTCATCGTCGCACCGACGACGACCAGGTAAACTCCCAGGTCAAACAGCATGGCCGAGTGAAGGGAAGTCTCACCAAATAGCGGCAGATCAAAATAATCATACGCATGTGTAAAGAACGGCACATCAAAAAGGATGGAAGCCGAAGCCGTGCCGAGTGCAAGAAGAAGACCGATGGCAATCATAATCGTGTAGTTGAAGGGCAGTGCTCTGCTTACTGTTTTCAGATCGAAAGCAAGAAGCAGAAGGACAATCGCCGATGCGGTCAGCAATCCGCCGACAAAGCCTCCACCGGGTGTATAGTGTCCGGCAAAGAAGATGTGGATGGCGAATAGGAAAATCAGGAAAAACACGACTTTCGTTGCTGTCTGAAGAATGACATCACTGCTTTTCATGGCCATCCCCCTTTCTGGTGAGACGAAGACGGATCATGGCGATGATGCCAATGGCTGCGATTGACAAAACCGCAATCTCAAAGAACGTATCAAATCCACGATAGTCCACGAGGATGACATTGACGATATTTCCGCCCCCGGCTTCCGAGTATACCGTCTCCTTATAGAATTCAGAGATGGATGGAAGCGCACGCTGCGAAACCGAAGACATTGCCAGAAGGCTCATCAGCAGTCCGACAGAAGCAGCGATGATGGCATTGCCGATACGGAATTTCCGTTTTTCGTCATGACGGCTCATTTTCGGCAGGTGATAGAACGCCAGCAAGAACAGCGCAACGGACACCGTCTCGATGACGAGCTGAGTCAGCGCAAGATCCGGTGCCTTGAAAACAACGAACAGCAGGGCAACGGTATAACCGACAGCACCGAGCGAAATGATCGCTGTCAGGCGTTTTCTGGCAACAAGAGTTGTGGCAGTCGCAGCTACCAGGACCAGGAGGAGACCAACTTCGACCGGGCCGATTGGTGCTGTGCCCTCAAAGCTGACGGCCAGCGCATCTTTGGCAATCAGTGAACCTAGGCCGATGATGACGATACCCAGGAACATATAGATCAGGTAGCTGCGGATGAGTCCGTCCATATATGAACGGGACAGCCGGTTCATGCCGCTTTCGGCGAATATCATCGTAGAATCATACAGCTTGTTGAGTGTCAGCTGTTCAGGGAAGACCCGGTAGAGGCCCTGCCATTTAGGCAGCAGCGAGAAAAGGGCCAGCCCGGCAATGACGATGCCGATCGTCATCATCAGTTCCGGTGTGATATGTCCGTGCCAGGCGGCAACATGGACATCAACATCCGACGGGGAACCGTACATGAACGGTTGCACCGCCGCAACCGCAGGTTTGACGATCCAGTCTCCGACCAGGTTCGGCACAAAGAAGATCGCCACGACGATCAGGCCGAGCACTGCAGGGGAGACGAGCATTCCCGCTGGTGCTTCATGAGCAGATTTCGGCAGAAGGTCCGGTTTGTGCTTTCCTGTAAAGGTCCGGAATACAAAATAAAAGCTGTAAATAAATGTGAATACGCTTGCAATCCATGCTGCGACAAGCAGCACAGTCCCCCATGATGCAGGGGCGAACAAATCTAGTTCTCCAAGGCTCAGCATTCCGGTCAGGAACAATTCCTTACTGAGGAAGCCGCCGAACGGAGGAAGGCCGGCCATGGATAGGGAGCCGATCAGAGCGATGGTGAATGTAACCGGCATGAGAGCCATGAGTCCGCCAAGCTTACGGATATCGCGCGTTCCGGTCTCGTGATCGACAATACCGGCAATCATGAACAGGCTGCCTTTGAATGCGGCGTGGTTCACGAGGTGGAAAATGGCGGCGAAGCCGGCGTATTTGAACATTGTCTCGGCAGCACCCTCCACGTGGAAAGCCGCAGCTGCCGCTCCTAGCATGGACATGATCAGACCAAGCTGACTGACGGTCGAGAAGGCAAGTATGCCTTTCAGGTCAGTCTGCTTCACTGCGAAGAACGAGCCCCAGAACAGTGTCAGCACCCCGATGGAGGTCACGAGCCACACCCAGACTTCTGATGCCGCAAAAATCGGAGTGAACCGGGCGACCAAGTAAAGCCCGGCCTTGACCATTGTTGCGGAGTGGAGGTAGGCACTGACCGGAGTTGGTGCTTCCATCGCATCCGGAAGCCAGATATAGAACGGGAACTGGGCGGATTTGGTGAATGCCCCGAGAAGGATAAGGATAAGCGCCCAGGTGAACAACGAATGTTCTGCCAATTCAGGGGCCATTGAGATGAGTTCACGGACTGAGAACGTTCCACCCATGAGGTAGAGGAGGACGAAGCCCCCGAGCATCATCAGACCTCCGAAGACGGTAATCATCATCGATTTGAGCGCACCAAACCGGGAACGGTCCCTTGTGTACCAGTAACCGATAAGCAGGAAAGACGAAATAGATGTCAGTTCCCAGAAACCGTAGAGCGCAATCATATTGTCTGACTGGACGACGCCGAGCATCGCGGTCATGAACATGAGCAGGTATACATAGAAATTGCCGAGGCGCTCTTTCGTCTTATCAAGATAAAAGATCGAATAAAGGACGACCAGTGCCCCGATTCCTGTGATCAGGAGCGAGAACAGAAGGCTGAGGCCGTCTATGTACGAGGTAAGTGAAATACCGTATGACGGAATCCAGGACAGCTCCCCGATGTGGACACCGCCGTCTTTCACTTGGGGCAAGAAGCCCAGATAATAAATGAACAGCAGCACCGGCACGGCCAAAACGAACCAACCGGTATGAATTCCCCGCACCCGGTTGGCCAGCATTGGGATCAAGAGGGCGGCCGCGACCGGTGCGAATAACAGCAGCACGGATGTCAAGAATGGTCCTCCTTTCGAGAATATGTTTCCGATGGATAGGTAACAGGACTAATTATAACCCAATCGTAAACCGGTTGCATTGATGAAAATTGGTACCCGACGGGGTTCTTGCCGGAGTATTCGGGAGTTCTTCCTATTTAAAAATAACGATAAAAAGTCCATGGTGAATTCTTTTTGAACATCATCCAAAAGGAGGCTGTCCGAAAAGTGTACTTCCAGCATAAAAAGCAAACAGCAGTGGCTCTGGTCGCTTTCCGCGGGCGTTGCCTTAGCCGGCGCCAGTACGCAGACTGGCGTCTGTGCGCATCGCGAAGCGTTGCGCAACATCCGGGGTCTTCGGCTAACGCTATTCCCGCAGGAGTCTCCCGACGCCACTGCTGTTTGCCATAGATACAAGAATTTAATTACATATTGGACAGCCTCTTAACTGTTTTTCATATAATACGGGCTGAAACAGGCTGCCTCAGTCCGGGTGGAGTTTTTCTTGCCGTGCGAGCACATCCTCAAAATCTTCCAACGGGCGTTTTCTAGTAAAGTAAAGCGAAACGAAGGCGATAAGGAAGAGGGCAGCCGTCACATAGAAGACAGATGAAATCCCAATGAATCCACTGACGATACCTCCGAACATCGGACCGATGATATTGCCGAAAAAGCGGAAGCTGGTGTTGTAGCCGAGCACTTCGCCCTGCATATCCACCGGTGCCTCCCTCCGGATCAGAGCCGTCGTCACAGGAATGAGCCCGCCGATTGCAATCCCGAACAAGAGGCGAAGGATGACGAGCTGCCAAAGATTTGTGACAAGCGCCTGAGGTATCATCAGCACGAACGTCATCATCAGCAGCACCATCAGGATGCGTTCATATCCATAGGTATCGCCGAGCTGCCCCCACTTTCTCGCAAAGAGAAGGTTCCCGACACCTGCGGCACTGAAGGTGAGGCCGGCGAGAAAGGCGACTTGATTGGCGTCGGTCAGTTCCGCAACATATAACGAAAGAAGGGGCTGGATGCTGAAGTTGCCGATCTGGATCAATGCAGTAATGATCATGATATTCAGCATTAGCCGGTGATTTAAAATGGAGCGGACGATGGTATTTCTGGAATAGACATGGTGACGGTTCTTTTTTTCTTTTTTCTGTTCTTTGATGCCGAAAGCCACAATGAGGGCAGCAAGGAAAATGGCGGATGATGAGATGATAAAGGCCAGTTCAAAGCCGAACGAGTCAGCCAGCAGGCCTCCGAGCGCGGGTCCAAACAATGTGCCGGATACACTGCCCATCTGCAGGGTGCCCAGTGTCTTGCCGGCTTCGCCTTTTGCGGTCTGTGCGCTGATGAAGGCGAGGGAGGTCGGAATGAAGCCGGTCACGATACCCATTGCCAGGCGGAGAAAGAAGAAGGTGTATACATCATCGACAAACCCCATCAAAAACATGAACGCCGAAATGCCGAAGGCGTTGATCATGAGAATCGGCTTGAAGCCGTATTTGTCGCCGATCCGTCCCCAGATCGGCGACATGATAAATGCCGAAACAAAGGTCGCGCCGAAGATGAGTCCGGCCCACTTCTGTACGAAGGCATCGGAATGGTTGCCGAACGTGTCGATGTAAAGCGACAGGAATGGCATGATCATGGTCATCGTGCCCGCGACCAGGAAGTTGGTCACCAGAATGATGATAAAGTTTCGTTTTTGTAAAGACATTTATCGAACGTCCTTTTTATTACGTAGTATCCCCATTATAAAGCATTTCGTAACCCGAAGAAAGTGTCATGACTTATTCATCGTCAGCCGTTATGGCAGTATGTTACACTAATGAACATACTGTACTCCCTCGTGCCGGCCGGCGCGCCCGGAGAAAAGGAGAGATAAGATGTTCCCTCAACTGTCGAACGAAACTGCAGAAAATGAAGCACTTGCGGTCATCCATACAAACCATGGCCCGATTAAGGTAAAGCTGTTCCCGGAACAGGCACCGAAGACGGTCGAGAACTTCCTTACCCATGCCGAAAACGGTTATTACGATGGCATCATCTTCCACCGTATCATTCCTGATTTCATGATCCAGGGCGGCGATCCGACAGGAACAGGAATGGGCGGCGAGAGCATCTACGGTGCCACCTTCGAGGACGAATTCTCGCCGGAGCTGTTTAACCTGCGCGGAGCGCTTTCGATGGCCAATGCGGGACCAGGCACAAATGGCAGCCAGTTCTTCATCGTCCAGGCGAAGAACGTTCCGTCGCAGATGCTTGGCCAGCTTGAAGGTGCGGGGTTCCCGAAAGAGGTTATCGAGGCGTACGCAGAAAAAGGCGGCACCCCTTGGCTTGACCAGCGCCATACCGTTTTCGGCCAAGTAATCGAAAGCATGGATGTAGTCGATGAAATTGCCGCTGTCAAAACCGGCGCGCAGGACAAACCGGTTGAAGATGTCATCATCCAGTCGATTGAAATCCTGAAAAAGTAACCCCTAACCCGGAATCCACACCAAGGAAGTGAATCATCATGGAAGCGGTCCTTCTTATGCCGTTCCTTTATTTTCCGGAGGACAAAACCCTTTATATCCCGGCAGTTGCGTCTTTGCTCGTCTGCATCTTCCTCTGCTACCTGGCTTTCCGCTGGATCAAGAAAAAATCGGCGGAACAGGAAAAAGCAACACACGAGCTCGAGCAGCGTATACTCGCCGAACGGAATGCAAAACAGCCGCCCTCTCATTGAGGCCGGCTGTTTTTTGATGGCTCAGGTGACAGACGCGCTTGCTGATTGCCTCATGGTTTATAGGACGTTTTTCAGCCGATGAACCGAACAAAAGCTCGCGGCTGGAAATCATCCCTTTCTTTTTTTTTCGGCTGTGCTATTATAGCTAATAATAAGTTGAAGAACTGAAAAATAGGTGAGTATAGTTGGAGACCATCGAAATCAATCATTTTGCAGCAGATCTCCTTGGGCGCTGGGATCCGTTCAAGCAGGGGCCGGGTGCCTACGACACCGAGATCGCAGATGTCATTGCAGCTCTCCATGAAGCGGACCATCCAGCAGAACTTGCTGGGCGGATCCGGCTGATCTATGAGCATTCCTATGAACTTTGGATTCCACATGAAGACTGCATGGACATCTCTTATAAACTGATCGCCCTCAAGTATGGGGCGGGATGCCCGCTATAAATGAAAAACCGCCGATTTGGCGGTTTTTTCATGTATTCGCTCATCCCCAGATGGTGGAGATGAAAATCAATATGATGGCAAGCGGGCATACATAGCGGACGAGGAGTCGCCAGGCGGAGGCCTGGAATCCGGAGCCGCCCAGTTCTTCTTCGGTAATCTGGCGGGACAGATAGTAACCCACGAACAGGGAGATGAAGAATGCGCCGATCGGCATGCCGAACTTGGAGACAATTGTATCTGCCAGGTCGAAGAAAGACAGGCCGAACACCTTTACATCCGATAGGACTCCGAATGACAGAGCGCTTGGAATGCCTACCAGGAAGACGATCAGCCCATAAAGAAACGCTGCGCCTCTGCGCCGTTCATATTTGTTTTGGATGCCGATCGATACGGTAATCTCGAGCATCGCAATGCTGGAAGTCAATGTCGCGAATAGCATCAGGATAAAGAACAGCAGCATGAACAGGAAGCCCAGCGGCATCGATTCGAAAATGGCCGGCAGGACGACAAAGACAAGTCCCGGCCCTTCAGCAGGCGATCCGCCGAAAGCGAAGACAGCAGGAAAGATGACAAGGCCCGCGAGAATGGAGATGACGATGTTCAGGACCGCCACACTCCATCCGGATTTCATGAGGTTCTCATCTTTCGGCAAATAGGAAGCATATGTAATCATGCTGCCGATTCCTACACTTAGCGAGAAGAAGGCCATTCCAAGTGCCAGAAGGGCTGTTTCTCCGTTTAAGTAAGAGAAGTCCGGCACGAACATGAATCGGATTCCTTCCATCGCTCCATCAAGCGTGAGGGAGCGGATGGCCAGGATGATGAAGAAAATGAACAGCATCGGCATCATCCATTTGCTTGCCCGCTCAATGCCTCCCTTGATGCCCCGTGACACAATCCAGATTGTCAGGAACATAAAGACAGCCTGGGTAAGGAGTGCCTCACCCGGTCTGGCGATGATCGAGTCAAATAGAGCTCCGAAGTCCTGAGGATTTCCGCCTCCGAACAGGTAAGAGACTGAGCGTACCAGGTACGACAGGATCCACCCGCCGACTACGCTATAGAAGGACAGAACGATAATTGACAGTGCGAAACCGACAAAACCGAAAATTGGCCATGCCGTTCCGGGGGCCAGCCGGCGGAAGGCCGTGACAACATCCGCCTGTCCCCGCCGGCCGATCAGAAACTCCGCAATCAGGATCGGGAGACCGATCATAAAGGTACTTAGGATAAACAGCAAAATGAAGATACTGCCGCCGTTCGTACCGGCCATATATGGGAACTTCCAGATGGCGCCGAGCCCGACGGCACTGCCGGCTGCCGCCAAGATGAATCCGATCTTAGAAGTCCAATTTTCTCGATTTGACATAAATAGTTGATCCCTCCGAAAACTGATTCCCTCATTGTACAACATGTTGCCCAAAAAGAAAGTACGACCATATAACCAATCAGAAATGCAAAATTCAAAATACGGTTGATTTGGTATAATAATGGAAGAGTAAAGAAAAGGGTGTGTGAAATGGGGGAGAAAAACCAAAGTCCTGCGGTGTTTTCCGGGGAACAAGAAATACCGGATTCTCTCAAAGAGGATGTCCGGCGATTTGTCCATCAGTCAGGGATGCCTTATGAAAGGGTAGGGGCAACTGCAGAAGAGGTTATCCGGGTGTCTATGGAAGAACTGACTGACGGAGCGGACGCGCGGGTGATCTTGTTTAGGACTGCCGCAAGAATCATTGAAGAGATTCCGGGCGGAGATGAAACCGAGGGTCTTTTCCGGTTTGAAGAAGACAATCAGCTACACAAGGAAATCCGGAAACTTCCTGTCGGGGTCAGGCTGCCGTTTGTTCTGATGAAGCTCCACGATTTCAACTCTGCAGAAGCAGGGTCTGTTAGCCGGATGACCGCCGACGAAGCGCTGGCAGAGACTGAATCGGGATACCGGATACTCTCAGACGCTGATCCGGATGGTGATCTTGACCGTCAGCTTAGCCTGCTCCGGCGTGCATATGGCCGGATCCGTTATCCGGAACCTGAGGCGGAACAACCTGCCTCGTCTGCGAAAGATCAGGGGACCGACCGGCGAGAAGGAAAACGGTGGTGGGCAGCAGGCGCGGGGCTTCTGGCTGCGGTCGGCCTCTTGATCTCCGCCGCCTTTATCCTCCCGGCATGGGCCGGGCCGGTGGATGCCGCTTACATCAAGAAGCTTGAATCCCGTTTTGCCGAAGAGGAGTCCCTGTTTCAGGAAAAGGTCGGCGCGACGGCTATGGAGATGCGATACCTTTATTTTATTGAAGAAGCAAAGCTTGAGTTCAATTCAAAAATCTCCGAGCTTGAGCGTGCCGTCAAAAACGGGAAAGCGCCAAAAAAGAAAGAGGCTGACCAGGAAGCAGATGAGCTGTTGCGGGTATTTGATCTGCCGTCCGAGATGATCGCGGATCTGCAGAAACGGCCGCTTACCGATGATAAAGCCGGAAGCCAGGCTTTCTTTCAGAGATTTAATAACCGGAAGCATGAACTGGCAATGATTTTTTCCACCCGTTTCACGGAACACCAGGAATATATAAAAGCAGCTGTCCATGACGGGAAACTGGATACCGAAGAGTTTTTCGGAAACGCGGACGACTACCCAGAACCGTTCCGCAAAGCCGTACAACTGATGGATCAAGAAGGATATGGGCTGTCGGGCGAAGTCTGGGCAATCGATGACCAGGTGTACCCGTTATCGGATAATGCACCGGAACTTGGGAAGCACGCGGAAAAACTGGAACCGTCTGTTGCCCGGGTGGCGATGCTCGGGGAAAAGATGGAACCTGCGGCAGATATTCTGAAGCTGTCCCCGGAAGAGATTGCGGAAGTGCTGGACGGCCTGGAAAAGCACATCATAGATCAGAAAGCCGGTGACCCTTGGCACATGCCTGAAGAAATGGCTGTTAATCTTTTTAGGGAAACGGTATTTGGTGGAAGCACAGGGCGGGTATTCGGGGAGGACGGGACAGTTATCCCTGAGCGCAGAGCCATCTGGAAACATTTCGCCTCAAAGCCGGGATCCCATTACGGAAAGCTGATGGGACCGGTTGTTCACGAGATGGAACAATCAGGTTGGAAACGCTCACCCGCCTATAATGTCCTGGCGTCTGATAAATACCATTATGCTCTGATCGGTGCCCGGGACGGCGAGGAACGTGAATCTGCCGTGGAAGTTTTCCAGAGTGTCTATTTGCCGGATGAAGAATATGAGGTGCGTGCAGAAACCTTATATAGCGACCTTGCTGATACGGGAAATCGCTCACTGCTTGAAGGGGAGACCCAAGTAATGATCGCGCTGCTTTCCCTGTTTGCCGCAGAGCGTGAAGACCGGGAAATGATGATACTGCTTTCTGCGGAAAATGACCCGGAGGCTTTGTCTTTGCTGCCGAAAGAGGGGATTTTGGAAGGAGGGCTTGTCGAATTCCAGGAGTCCGCGATTGAACACCATGAAACGGGTATCAGGGCTTCTGTCAACGTTTATTCCGATCAGGGTAACGAGCATAAAATCTGGCTCACCTACACCCCTGAAGGCATCTGGCTCATTGACCGCCAGGACGCTCCTTAATCCCGGCCGCTTTTGCTGTAAGCCCTTCCGTATGGTATAATTTACAATGGCCAAATGGCAGATTCGGAAACCAAAACGATTGGGAGCGGTATTATGGCAGGCAACTATCAAACGGGAGATGTAGTGACCGGCAAGGTGGCGGGTATCCAGCCTTACGGGGCATTTATCGCCCTGGACAAGGACACACAGGGACTCGTCCACATTTCGGAAATCACATATGGATTCGTTAAGGATGTCAATGACTACCTGACAGTCGGGGAAGAAGTGCAGGTGAAAGTGCTCGATATCGATGAAGAGGCCGGCAAGATCAGTCTTTCGCTTCGTGCACTGCAGGAGCGACCGCAGGCACGCCGGGAGGACCGGCCGAGAAAGTCCCTCCAGGACCGCATCGACGAGCGTGAGCCGGACGGATTCAACACACTGCGTGACAAACTGCAGGACTGGATCCGCCAGTCCGGGCAATAATCAATAAAAGCAAGGAAGCCTGACCGGTTACAGCCGGCGGCTTCCTTGCTTTTTTATATCCTATCGGTGAATTTACTCACAATCAGTTCACTGGCCGCCTCTGATCTTCTTCAGATGGTACTGGAGGTTCTGGCGGCTCATGCCGAGTGCATGGGCCGCTTTTGTCACATTTCCATCGAATACATTCATCACCTTAGCCAGATAATACTCTTCGGCCTCCCGCAGATAGGTGTCCAGCGGAAGAAACTCCTGGCCTTCACTCATGACAAAATCCTGGGGCCGCTTGGCCGGGGAGAATTCTTCCTGCACCTTCAGCTTGAAGTGATGCGGCAGGAGGTCATGGGTAATCTCAGTCTCCGTCGTAAGGAGAGAAGTGATTTCTTCTAGCAGCAACTCCACTTCTTTCAGGTTGCCCGGCCAGGTATAGGAGTCGAATGTCTCCCGGACCTCCGGGGACAAGCCTTTGACAGCAGAACCGAACCGCCGGCGGTGGCGGTCCAGATAATCATCGATAAATGGCCACAGATCATCCATCCGTTTTCTGAGCGGCGGAATGTATATCGTAATCGAAGAGAAGAAATAGTATAGCCCTTTGAGCAATGAACCGTTGGCGATCAGGTCGAACGCATCCCCGCCGATACTGGCGATGTACTGCCTGGAGTTATCCCCGAGCGATTCCAGTTCCCTGAGCAGTTCTTCCTGCAGCTTCATCGGCATCAGGTCGATCCGGTCGCAAAAAACCGTACATGTCTGTTCTTTGCCGATCGTCTTCATCGTCCGATGAATGTCCGAAGAATCCAGACCCGGGCAGAAAAGAGTGTAATACGGGCTGTCTGCATGTGCCGAACCGTTGTGCATCGCTCCGGCAAGCAGGTCTTTTCCTGTACCGGTTTCACCGGTCAGCAAAACAGGGAGATGGGCATCGGCGGCTTTTTTGGCGGTCACCACCACGGACTTCATCGCTTCGCTCTTTGCTGTAATGGAGGCGAATGTCACAGTCTCATCGTAGGTCCGGAGCGGCTGATGGACAAACTTCTCCAGGGCAGTCACGTCACGTGCGAGTTCCACCGCTCCAATCATCCCATCAGGGCCCAATACCGGATACGTATCATTCACAGTTGTGATCTCCTGGCCGTTCCGGTTCCAGTACGTCTGCTTGACATTCCGCACCGGCTCTCCGCTCCTGATGACTTTCATGAGCGTGCTCTCGTCCTGGCCGAAGCGGAACATGTCCAGCACACTCCGGTCGGCGAGGTCGTCCAGGTCAAGCCCTTCAATCTGTTTCATTTTTTCATTGTAGATGACGGTCCTTCCATTCATATCAACGGCGTGGATGCCGAGCGCGGCATGCTCCACGGCGAATTCGTAGAAGGGCCATAGCGCGTCCTTTTCGATAGCCATGGTCCACCTCAAAATAGTTTTTTGCGTTTTTCAAACGATTAAGACTTGAAATTCGCAATGATCTTTTGCATTATTATAAGTGTGAAATGAAAAGAGCGCAAATTTTTTTAGCGTCTCAAACATAACCAGGAGGAGGAGTTCAATTGATTCCTTACAAACACGAGCCACTTACGGACTTTTCAAATGAAGAGAACCGCCAGGCATACGAGCAGGGGTTCAAGGTAGTCAAAGAGTATCTTGGGCAGGAAATTCCACTCATCATCGGCGGTGAACGCATCTACACCGAAGATAAGATGGAGAACTTCAACCCGTCCGACCGCGAAGAGATGATCGGATATGTATCGAAGGCGACTCAGGAGCATGCGGAAAAGGCGATGCAGGTTGCGCAAGAGACATTTAAGACTTGGCGCAAAGTGAATCCTGAAGTCCGCGCGGATATTCTCTTCCGTGCAGCGGCAATTGCACGCCGCCGCAAGTTCGAGCTTTCGGCACTTCTTTCCAAGGAAGCGGGCAAGCCTTGGCCAGAAGCGGATGCCGATGTGGCTGAAGGAATCGACTTCCTCGAATATTATGGCCGTCAGATGATCGCCATGAAAGATGGCGTTCCAATCGCGCAGCGCCCGGGTGAAGACAACCGCTTCAACTACATCCCGCTCGGCGTCGGAGTTGTCATCTCCCCTTGGAACTTTGCTTTTGCGATCATGGCGGGTACGGCTGTTGCCGCAGCTGTAACAGGAAACACGGTTCTCCTGAAGCCGGCATCCAACACATCCGTTATTGCCTATAAGTTTGTCGAGCTCATGGAACAGGCAGGACTCCCTGCAGGCGTCATCAACTTCGTGCCAGGATCCAGCCGTGATATCGGTGACTATCTCGTCGATCACCCGAAAACACGTTTCGTCAGCTTCACTGGCTCCCGTGAAGTCGGTGTCCGCATCTTTGAGCGCGCAGCCAAGGTCCAGGAAGGCCAGATCTGGCTCAAGCGTGTGATCGCGGAAATGGGCGGCAAAGATACGATTGTCGTCGACAGCGACGCGGATCTCGAACTTGCAGCGCAGTCGATCGTGAAGTCCGCATTCGGCTTCAGCGGCCAAAAATGCTCCGCCTGCTCCCGTGCGGTCGTCGTCAGCGATGTCTACGACCAAGTTCTGGATCGCGTGACGGAGCTGACGAAGGAACTTACAGTCGGCAATCCGGAAGACTATAACAACTTCATGGGGCCTGTTATCGATAAAGGTTCCTACGATAAGATTCTTAACTACGTTGAAGTCGGCAAAGAAGAAGGACGTCTTGTACTCGGCGGGACAGGAGACGATTCCAAAGGGTACTTCATCAACCCGACAATCTTTGCGGATCTTGATCCTGAAGCACGCATCATGAAGGAAGAAATCTTCGGCCCGGTTGTGGCATTCGCGAAAGCAAAAGACTTCGATGAAGCAATTGACATCGCGAACAACACAGACTACGGCCTGACGGGCGCAGTCATCTCGAATAACCGTTTCCATCTTGAAAAAGCACGTGAGGACTTCCATGTCGGAAACCTTTACTTCAACCGTGGCTGCACGGCTGCAGTTGTCGGTTACCAGCCATTCGGAGGCTTCAACATGTCCGGTACGGACTCCAAAGCGGGCGGCCCGGACTACCTGGCACTGCACATGCAGGCGAAAACTGTTTCCGAGATGCACTGATCAGCAGTAAAGGATTATACTAGAATTATTGGAGGCGGACTGCTCAAGGGCGTGGGTCCGCCTTTTATATGAGGGAGGATGAGAAGGATGACTAAGACACAGCAGATCATCGAACAGACGGACAAGTATGGTGCGAAAAACTACAATCCGCTGCCGATCGTGATTTCCGAGGCGGAAGGGGTATGGGTAAAGGACCCTGAAGGCAACAAGTATATGGACATGCTTTCCGCGTACTCCGCGGTCAATCAGGGACACCGCCACCCGAAAATTATCCAGGCCCTGAAAGACCAGGCCGATAGGGTAACACTCACATCCCGTGCATTCCACAATGACCAGCTGGCTCCTTGGTATGAAAAAGTAAGCAGCCTCACCGGCAAAGGAATGGTCCTTCCGATGAATACTGGTGCCGAGGCAGTTGAGACTGCATTCAAGGCTGCGCGCCGCTGGGCATATGACGTAAAAGGCGTTGAACAGGGCAAAGCTGAAATCATTGTCTGCAATGGCAACTTCCACGGACGCACGATGACTGCGGTGTCCATGTCTTCCGATCCCGAGTATCAGCGCGGATTCGGACCGATGCTGCCGGGCATTGTCCATATCGACTATGGCGATCTTGACGCACTAAAAAATGCGATCAATGAAAACACGGCAGCAATCATCCTGGAGCCGATCCAAGGTGAAGCGGGAATCATCATCCCTCCGGAAGGCTTCTTGAAAGAAGCGCGTGAGTACTGCCGTGAAAACAACGTTCTTTTCATCGCGGACGAAATCCAGGCCGGACTGGCACGCACGGGCAAAATGTTTGCATGCGAGTGGGAGGGCGTTGACCCGGATATGTATATCCTTGGTAAAGCGCTCGGCGGCGGGGTCTTCCCGATCTCCTGTGTCGCTGCGGACGAGGATGTTCTTGGAGTATTCAATCCCGGCTCCCATGGATCGACATTCGGCGGGAACCCGATTGCCTGCGCGGTTTCGATCGCTTCCCTTGAGGTGCTTGAAGAGGAGAAACTGGCGGATCGTGCGCTGGAGCTCGGTGAATACTTCATGGGTGAACTGAACAAAATCGACAACAAAGACATCAAGGAAGTGAGAGGACGCGGACTCTTCATCGGCGTCGAGCTGCACTCCGAAGCACGTCCATACTGCGAACAGCTGAAAGAACTGGGCCTTCTCTGCAAAGAGACGCATGATACGGTCATCCGTTTTGCTCCGCCGCTCGTCATTTCAAAAGAAGAGCTTGATTGGGCACTCGGCAAGATCCGCGAGGTATTTGCAGTATAATTTTTGTGTATGAATTGTGAACTTGGGCCGACATTAAACCGATGAATTATGTTACAATGTTGCCGAGCATCCCATTATGATTTAAAGAGGCGAATCAATACCATGAGTGAGAATACAAACCTTGTTACCTCCACGCAAAAAGTAATACACGAAGCATTGGATAAATTGGGCTACGATGAAGGCATGTTTGACCTTCTGAAAGAGCCAATCCGCATGACTGAAGTCCGGATTCCGATCCGCATGGACGATGGAAAAGTTAAGGTCTTCACTGGTTACCGCGCACAGCACAACGATGCAGTGGGACCGACAAAGGGCGGCGTCCGTTTCCACCCAGGCGTGACCGATGACGAAGTCCGCGCACTTGCCATGTGGATGACGATGAAAGCTGGGATCGTCGACCTGCCATACGGCGGGGGCAAGGGCGGCATCATCTGTGATCCGCGTGAAATGTCCATGGGCGAGCTCGAGCGTCTGAGCCGCGGCTATGTCCGTGCGCTAAGCCAGGTGATGGGGCCTGCGAAGGATATTCCTGCGCCGGACGTCATGACAAACGCACAAATCATGGCATGGATGATGGACGAGTATAGCCGGATCGATGAATTCAACTCCCCGGGCTTCATTACAGGAAAGCCGATCGTACTTGGTGGTTCGCAAGGGCGCGACCGCGCAACTGCGGAAGGCGTCATCATTTCGATCCGTGAAGCTGCAAAGCGTGTCGGCATCGAAGTGGAAGGAGCACGCGTGATCATCCAGGGCTTCGGAAATGCAGGAAGCTACTTGTCGAAGTTCCTTCATGACGCGGGCGCAAAAGTCATTGCGATTTCCGACGCGTACGGAGCGCTCCACAATCCGGATGGACTCGATATCGACTATCTGCTGGATCGCCGAGACAGCTTCGGTACCGTGACGACTCTGTTCGAGGACACGATCACAAATGATGAGATGTTCAAGCTCGACTGTGACATTCTCGTTCCTGCAGCGCTTGAGAACCAGCTCCACGAGGGCAACGCACACGATATCAAGGCGAAGATCGTCGTAGAAGCGGCCAACGGGGCTTCCACGGGTGAAGCAACCAAGATCATGACCGAGCGCGGAATCTTCCTCGTTCCGGATGTTCTTGCAAGTGCCGGTGGTGTTACGGTCTCCTACTTCGAGTGGGTTCAGAACAACCAGGGCTACTACTGGACGGAAGAAGAAGTCCACGAAAAGCTCTACCAGAAGATGACCGATGCTTTCGAGAACGTCTACAACACAGCCAAATCCCGCAATATCGATATGCGTCTCGCTGCTTACATGGTTGGCATCCGCAAAACCGCGGAAGCTGCCCGTTTCCGCGGCTGGGCGTGAGAGGTAACAAGTAAGGACCGTCCCCGGCATGGGGACGGTCCTTTTTCATTTTTCTTCCATCATTCCTGCCGGCGGTCGTGTTTGCCATTCGTATTCGTCATGTTCAATTCTCCGGTGTTGATCCGGTTCATCCCTGAACAAATACCCGAGGCTCACGAGTCCGGCAAGAGCAATGATTCCATAGATGATCTTTGCCATGAGGGCATCCCTGCCACCGGCCAGGTCAGCAACAACATCAAACCCCAACAAAGCTTCCAGTCCCCAGTTAAGGGCACCGATAATGGTGAGGGCCAAGGCAATTTTGCGAAAAGCTTCCATGAGGCCACCTCCTCAATGGTTAGGATGGGCGCGGAAGGCGAATTTTATGCACGCGAATGGTGCAGGAATAATGGAAAACACCGGTTCAACATGAGAAAATAAAACGGAGGAGGCGAGGACATGAATACATTCACATTTCAAAACCCGACAAAGCTGATCTTTGGCGAAGGCCAGATCGAGACATTGAAGGCTGAGCTGCCACAATACGGCAATAAGGTGCTGCTGGTTTACGGCGGAGGCAGTATTAAACGTAACGGCGTCTATGATGATGTCATGGGCGTGCTTGGGGAAATCGGCGCTGAAGTCCACGAACTCTCCGGCGTTGAGCCGAATCCTCGAGTGAGCACTGCCGCAAAAGGTGCAGCCATATGCAAAGAGCAGGACATCGACATCGTCCTTGCTGTGGGCGGCGGGTCGGTCATCGACTGCTCCAAACTGATAGCAAGTGCCGCGAAATACGACGGCGATGCATGGGATCTCGTCACGAGGAAAGCCGTCGCGGAAGATGCTCTTCCGATCGGTGTGGTTCTGACCATTGCCGCAACCGGCTCCGAGATGAATGCCGGTTCTGTCATTACAAATGAAGACACCCAGGAAAAGTACGGATGGGGAGGCCCGTTGAACTTCCCGCGGTTCTCGATCCTGGACCCGGCATACACGAAAAGCGTTCCCGAAGACCAGACTGTCTACGGCATTGTGGATATGATGTCCCATATCTTTGAACAATACTTCAACAATGCGGTCAATACGCCCGTACAGGATGAGATGTGTGAAGGAGTTCTGAGGGCGATTATCCGCACTGCACCCGAGCTCATGGCAGATATGGAAAACACGGAACTTCGCGGAACGATCATGTTCGCAGGAACAATCGCGCTCAACAAGTTCCTGGAGATGGGTTACAGGGGGGACTGGGGAACGCATAATATCGAACACGCGGTTTCTGCAATCTACGATATACCTCATGCAGGGGGTCTGGCGATCCTGTTCCCTGAATGGATGAAATTCAATATCCAAAAGGGTACCCGGCCTGAGCGCTTTGCTCAGCTGGCGATCAATGTATTCGGTGTCGATCCGGAAGGGAAGACAACTGAGGAAACCGCACTGGAAGGTGTTGAGCGGCTCCGCAGCTTCTGGTCATCACTCGGTGCGCCCGAGCGCCTTGCCGATTATAAGATCGATGATACAAACATCGGACTGATGGCGGACAAATCCTATGCAGGCACTCCGGTAGGCCAATTCGCAGCACTTGAAAAGGATGAAATCGAAACCATTTTGAAAAACAGCCTCTAATACAAAAAAGGTTGCCCGGTAGATTGAACCGGGCAACCTTTTTAATTAATGAAGTTTTTTCATGTCTTCCGCAGTCGGGTTGATGCCAAGACCTTCCCGTTTCCATGTTTTGATTCCATCGTCCTCATCAAAAGAAATGGTGACATCTGCAACATTTCGCTGGCTTGCAATCAGATCGAGCAAACGGTCACGGATGTCATCGACCTGTTCGAACGACAAGGTCTTATCGATTTCAGCAACCACTTCCACATGGAGTGATTCGCCTTCCTTGATGACCTCCACTTTCTGAAGGTCCCGGATATCTTTGTCTTCTGCCAAAAGGAAGGCGATATGATTAAGCATTTCTTCATCCGTTTCCCCGATTGCGCCGCGCGCATTTTCCAGAAAGACAATGCCGACGACGTAGAACATCATGGCACCGATCAGAACGGAAGCAACACCTTCAGTCCAGCCAAGGCCGAAAACCTTCGCCAGTACAACGGCGATGAGTGCAAGCAGGCCGCCTGCAGTGGCGACGGTATCTTCCATAAAGACCAGCTTCGTCGCAGGACGCGCATATTTCAGTTTGGCAAAACTGGTGGTAACAGGTGCGAGCGGTCCGCCTTTGATTCCGGCATCATGCAGGATTTCCTTGCCCGCCTTATATAGAACGAAAAATTCCAGAACTGTGGCGATCAGGAGAATGGTGAAACTGATCCAGAAGCCGGTCGCTTCGCCCGGGTGGAAAATGTGATGCCAGCCTTCCTTGATCGTTTCATAGGCCATGATTCCCACAATAACTACGGCGAACAGGCAGACCAGGTTGACGATTCGGCCAAAACCATTGGGGAAACGGGGGGTCGGAGCTTTCTTGGAGAGGGCGGAACCGACAAAGACAAAGTATTGGTTGGCTGCATCGCCGAATGAATGCATTGTTTCTGCGAAAAGGGCGACATTACCGGTGAACAGGAAGCCGGCTCCTTTCATTAGAGCGATAAAGGTATTGACGACGGCTGCCAATAAGGAGGGTTTGTTCCCCTGCTTCAATAAGTTCCAGAATTCCTTCATTGTGCACCTCCGGTTATAGTGTTGCAGAAAGTTCTGCGTTGCTGATGTAGTCCAGTTCGTATAGCCATCCATAGATTTCTGCAGGTTTCACTTTTGGTTGGACGGACAGCCTTAGTTCCACCTCGTGGGTTCGGAGTCCCTTGTCCTGATTATCCATCATCTTCATCCGGACATTTTCAGGTTCGGCACCGTGTACAGCAAGGCAATGGATGAGTTCCTCAATGTTATCCTTGCCGCTGACCACGGTTACGAGCGTGTACTCCTTTACGCGAAGCCTTTTTGGACCCATGATGTTCATGAGAGGGGGGAGGAACTCTACTCCGATCATGACAATGGCCACTGTGATCGCCGCCTCGATGTAAAATTCCGCTCCCACGGCAATTCCGATTCCGGCAGCTCCCCAGATCATGGCAGCTGTCGTCAGACCCGTGATATTGTCATTATCACGCTTCAGGATCACGCCTGCACCGAGGAAGCCGATGCCGCTGACGATCTGGGCTGCCAGCCGGAGCGGGTCCATCGTGATATTGATATCGTCACGGGCCGGTGTGGAATAGGCAGTCTCGATTGAAATGATTGTGAGAAGGCAGCTGAATGTTGCAATGACGACACTGGTCTTCAAGCCGACCGGCTTTCGTTTGAGTTCCCGTTCAATGCCGATGACCAGACTGAGCAACCCCGAAAACCCCAGCTTGAAGAGGACACCGGTCTCAAGAAACGGTGAATTGAACAAGTAATCCATAGGATTCCCCCTTTTCCGTCAGCTATGGGCAGACGGAGCCAATTCATGATAGGCTATATTCTATATTCACTTCCCGCACCGCCGTGAAACGCCGGGAAAGACATTATTAATATAAGAAAGAAGTTGCCTTAAGTGGATAAACCGCCAATTCATCCGTACATTCCGATTATGATCGGTGTCATCACCCTCGCGTTCTCTGCCATTTTCGTTAAGTTGGTTTCGGCGGATTCGGGTGTGACAGCTTTTTATCGGATGTTTTTCTCTGTTCTAATCATGGCGCCGGCTTTTTTGCTTAAGTATCGGCATGAGGTCAAGGCGATTTCAAAAAAAGACTGGCTGTTTTCAGCAGTTGCCGGCGTGTTTCTGGCGTTTCATTTCATTCTATGGTTTGAATCGCTGAATTACACATCGGTGGCAAGTTCGACTGTACTTGTGACTCTCCAGCCGCTGTTTGCTTTTGCGGGTACCTACCTTTTTTTCAAGGAAAAGCTGACGGCCAAAACCATTATCTCCGGAGCAATTGCCATAGGGGGGAGTGTCCTTATCAGTTGGGGTGACTTCCGTCTTGGGGGAGATGCGTTCTTTGGGGACATGCTGGCTTTGATCGCCTGCGGGCTGATCACGGGTTATCTCCTCTTCGGCCAGGATGTCAGAAAGAGAATTTCACTGGTGACCTATACATTCATTGTTTACAGTGTCAGCACAGTTGCAATTTTCTTTTATGTACTTGCCTCAGGAGAAAGCTTCGGACCGTATCCCGCGGCAGACTGGTTCTGGTTTGCGATGCTCGCCATTCTGCCAAACCTTTTTGGCCACACTTTGTTCAATTGGTCCCTTCGCTACGTGAGCACCAATGTCATTTCAATCGCCATCCTGTTTGAGCCGGTAGGCGCGGCCGTGCTCGCCTATTACATCTTCCAAGAGTCGCTGATTACCACGCAGGTTGTCGGAGGGCTGGTCGTTCTGGCAGGGATAACGTTGTTTGTAGTGGACGGGCGGAAAATCAGAAAACTCTTTATTAGAAAAGGGGCTTGATTTCCGCCGGCCCTATCATGTATAGTAGTTCTTGTCCTTAAGGGACGGGCCGACAAAATGGCCTAAAAAAACATCTTGACTCTTTCGGGAGAGGGTGTTAAGATAATAAAGTCGCCAAAAGCCGAAGGGTCTGGCGAGCAACATGAACCTTGAAAACTGAACAGCAAAACGCTGATGAACGAAGTTCCCGGAACCCGACCCCGTCGGGTGAACGGAACGAATGAAATGCCAGTTTTAAAGTATGAGCTTACTCATACTCTCTTTATGGAGAGTTTGATCCTGGCTCAGGACGAACGCTGGCGGCGTGCCTAATACATGCAAGTCGAGCGGATGAAGGAGAGCTCGCTCTCCGGATTCAGCGGCGGACGGGTGAGTAACACGTGGGCAACCTGCCTGTAAGATCGGGATAACTCCGGGAAACCGGGGCTAATACCGGATGGTTCCTTCCTCCGCAT
>NZ_FNZF01000010.1 GCF_900109165.1 Bhargavaea ginsengi
GATCCCGCGTTGACGGCCGGCCGGTGCTTCCGCGTCCCCGGCGCTCGGACAACAGACCGTCTTCGCCAAGGGCGTCATACGATTTCCTCCATCGCTTTAGCGATTGTTTCGGTATATCCGGCCCGATCTGCTTGGGATCCAACCCTGCCTCCAGGAAGATTTCATATGGCGTCTTACCTTCCTGATAGGCCTTCACGGCATTCAATTTGAATTCAGGAGCGTATTGTATGGTCTTACCCGTCACATGAAGGACATTGGGATTGTCCTCGAGAAGTCGGCGAATGGATTCATTAATCGGTTGGCGGCTCATCAAAATCTCCTCCGTTCAACTTTGTGTTCAGTATAGCGGAGTTTTTGACCACGCAAAAACCCCGAACCGGGACTTTTTTAAAGTGTCCGTAGTTCGGGGTTCAGTTCAAACCGGAAGCTGAGGCTTTCCCTTATTCCCCGTCTTCTTTCTGCAGCGTCCTCGAATAGATGAGGCCGGCTGCACCGACCGCTGTGAAGAGAATCGCGCGGATGACGACAGAGACCGAGGCCAGGTCGATGATGAACAGCTTCAGGAAGCTGACAACGAGAATAATGAAGCCGGCGTTCCGCACCGCTTTCCAGCCCATCTTCCTGCCGGCCGTGATTGACACGAACGCGAACAGGAAAAGAAGGAAGGTGTGGACGAATAGAACCGACTCTTGTTGCCAGCCAAACTCCCTGACGCCCGAGAAGAGCAACTTGTTCAACAGGAAGAAATAGTAGAACTGAAGCAGGAACGCAATCACCGGAACACCCATCCGGAATTTTGAGGCAAGCTGTCCCCGTATCACTTTTACGAACAGGTAAGTCATCCCGGCCGCGAACAGCAGGCTGACCACGAAGCTGAGCCAGTAGCCGCCGCCCCGCCAGCCGGTCATCGGCATAAACATGAGGACGGCACCGAGTACAAGAAACTCAATCACCCCGGCTTCGGCCACATACCGGCCATGAGCCGACCGTTGAAGGAAGAAGCTGCCGAATGCCAAGAGGCCGATGAGGCCAATCCTCAGATGCCACTCCGGTCCTATTGGCAGATCCACATCCCGAAGGAGAACACCAGACAGACGGAACAGGTAGATCAGGACAACAATCTGACCGGCAATCAGCGCGGCATCGACCTGTGAAGTCTTGATCCATGCGGGCCGGTATTGATAAAACGCAGCATAGACAAGCGCAAGTGTGCCGATGAACATGAGCCATACGGCGTGTTCTGCGGAGAAAATCTCTTGGAACCAGCCAAACGACACCGTGGACAATGCACCAAGTGCATAAAGCCCGCCCGACACGGCAAGCGTCCGCATCGCACCCGAACGGAGCCCGGCCCAAATGCCGGCCGCTCCGACAACGAACAGCAGCATCAGCTTCATCGCCGGCTCATCCATGCGGAAGCTGAGGATGAAGGCGGCGGTTGCCGCCACTGCCAACGTCGACAAGATGTCCTGCAGAGGCGGATCTTTCAACATGGAGGCATACACAGCCAGTGCAGCATACAGAACTGCCAGCACACCGTATGCGGCCTGCAGTGTAGGCTCGTCGAACAGTTGGATCCACATGATGCCGAACACGAAGTTCACATACAGCAGCACTTCCGTGAAAATGAACCTCGGAATACTGCCTTTCAGGTAAAAGAAAAGAAGCGCCAGATGCTGGATAAGTGCGGTAGCCGCAATGAGATTCTCATGCCCGCCCCGTATTCCGTCCAGCACAAGATACAGGAACAGTGTCACGTTAAACAGAAGGAACAGCGCATAGAACGTCACCCGGTGACGACTTCTGATCGACACGTAGAACAGCGACAGGAATAGAATCAGGACATACGCGCAGAACATGAGCCCGGATGCCCCTTCGCCTTCCAGCAGGAACGGCAGAAGGAAGCCGGCAATCGCCGAGAACACAGTAAGCGTCTCCGACTTTGTCCGAACCGATGCGTATATACCCGTGGCAATATAAGCTATGCCGATTAAAAATGCCGGAACAAGCGGCAAATAGCCGTACAGCTGATTTGCAGCAAACGTCGTCAGGATCCCGAGGACGATCGTCCCTCCCCAGAGTGTCAGGCCGAATCCGCGTCGCGCACTCCGTATGGACCGGTAGCCCAAATACCCGAGCAGGATGGACCCGATGTAGCCGAGAGCCACCCTGACCCCCTCGGTGATCCAGCCCATGTCAAAACTGACTTTGAGACCCCATAGCACACCAAGCAGCAGGATGACCATGAACACCCTCGGCAACCAGACCGCAAACTGCTGCTCAAAGTCGAACGGTTTCTGTTCCTTGAAAACCGGCTTCGGAGCCGGAGGAGGAGTATCTTTTTTCCCTGGCTGTACCCGCTTTTCTTCGCCGGGCTGGCGCAGCCAGCCATATGAGCCGGGCGGCTGCATGCTTCTCTGGTCATCCGGCGTTCCATCCGGTTCCGCCATTCCGGGCTGGCCGGCCTCTTCGGGCAGTTCCCGTTCTTCTTCTTTTTGCTTAGGCTCCGGCGGTTCCTCTCCTGATTCTTTTGGACCGCCCAGCCCAATACTCGCCATCATTTCAGACAGGGACGGCGTCCGGGCTTCACCGGTTTCCTCACGCTGCTCTTCGGATTCCATGACCGCCTGTTCATCCTCCGACGATGGCTCCTCTGACAGGGCTGATTTTCCTCGTAGGAAATCCGGCTCAGACGGACTTTCCGGCACATTCTCCGGTTCAGGAGCGGACAGTTCTTCCGGCTCCATCGTCTCAGGTTCTTCCGGTTCATGGCGGTCCGGCTGTTCTACCCGTTTCTCCCCGGATTTCAGCGATATGAGATCCTGCCGCATCGCCCGCATCTCCTCTTCCATAGCGGCGAGGCGCTTCAGCAGCTCTTTCATTTCTTCACTCACGAGGGACACCCCCTTTTCAACTGTGGTGTTCTAACTAATACGCATCGGCAGTGAAATGGTTTCACCGCCGGCCATCTTCTCTCACTCTATCGAATTTCCTGCCGCTCCGGTAGGGGGAAATCGAAGAACAGGGTGCAATGCGGTCAGCGAGAGTACAGGCGACGATCACGAGGTACAAGTAGAGATAACGAATGTACAAGCAACGTCCCTGAGAGTACAGGCAGAGACAACGAGAATACAGGTAACAACCGTTTCTGCAGACAAAAAAAGAGCAGGTTCACAATGAACCTGCTCCCAGTGATTATGCGTTTACTGTTTCAACCTGGCTGCGGACCAGATAGTCGAATGCGCTCAACGATGCCGTCGCACCCGCACCCATCGAGATGATGATCTGCTTATACGCGCTGTCCGAGCAGTCTCCCGCTGCGAACACGCCAGGCACATTCGTCGCGCCGCGCTTGTCGACCACGATTTCGCCGAACTTATTGCGTTCCACCGAGTCGCCGAGCCAGTCCGTGTTCGGCACGAGGCCGATCTGGACGAAGACGCCCGACAGTTCAACATGCTTTTCCTCGCCGGATTCACGGTCGATATAAGAAATGCCGTTTACTTTGTCAGTACCGGTGATTTCCGTCGTCTGGGCGTTTTTCACAACAGTAACGTTCGGCAAGCTGTACAGGCGCTCCTGAAGAACGGAATCTGCCTTCAGCTCGGAACCGAATTCGAGGACCGTCACATGGTTCGTGATGCCCGCGAGATCGATCGCCGCCTCGATACCGGAGTTGCCGCCGCCGACAACCGCAACGTCCTTGCCTGCAAACAGCGGACCGTCACAGTGCGGGCAGTAAGCCACGCCCTTGTTGCGGAATTCCGCTTCGCCCGGGACACCGATGTTGCGCCAGCGGGCGCCTGTCGCGATGATCACAGACTTGCTCTTGAGTACCGCGCCGTTTTCCAGCTCGATCTCGACAAAGTCCTTTTTCTCAAGGCGCTTCGCGCGCTGAAGGTTCATCACGTCTACGTTGTACTCTTTAACGTGCTCTTCGAGGCTCGCTGCGAGCTTCGGCCCTTCAGTGTGCTTTACGCTGATGAAGTTTTCGATCGCTGCCGTATCCAGAATCTGTCCGCCGAAACGCTCGGCGACAACTCCTGTACGAATTCCCTTGCGCGCGGCATAAATTGCCGCGCTCGCGCCAGCCGGGCCCCCGCCGACAACGAGAACGTCAAACGGCTCTTTGTCTTCGAATTCGGAAGCGTCTGCGGTGCTTCCGAGTTCTGCGAGGATTTCTTCGATTGTCTTGCGTCCGTTCGTGAACGGCTCGCCGTTCAGGTAAACGGTCGGTACAGCCATGATGTTCTTGCTTTCAACTTCTTCCTTGAACACCGCACCGTCAACCATCGAGTGTGTGATGTTCGGGTTCAGGACACTCATCGTGTTGAGTGCCTGCACCACTTCAGGGCAGTTCTGGCAAGTCAGGCTGATGTAGGAAACAAAATGAAGTTCATCTTTGATGTTCTTCACTTGCTTGATCACTTTCTCATCCACTTTCGGTGCACGTCCGCTTACCTGAAGAAGTGCAAGGACGAGAGAAGTGAATTCGTGGCCGAGCGGCGTGCCGGCAAAGACGATGCCGGTTTCTTCGCCCGGGCGGCTCACACTGAAGCTTGGCGTTCTTTCCAGCTCAGCCTGTTCCACTTTGATGCGGGACGACATGGCTGCAAGTTCATCGGTCAGAGCCGTCATTTCCTGGGATGCTTTATCAGATCCCGCACTGACCTTAAGGACAACATCGCCCTCCATCAGTTCGAGATACTGTGCAAGTTGCTGCTTGATCTGTGCATCGAGTGCCATGTGATCTCTCCTTAAATTTTGCCTACGAGGTCAAGGCTTGGCTTCAATGTTTCTTCGCCTTCCTGCCATTTTGCAGGGCAGACTTCGCCTGGGTTGTTGCGGACGTACTGAGCCGCTTTGATCTTGTTCACGAGCGTGCTTGCGTCACGGCCGATGCCGTCAGCGTTGATTTCAGCTGCCTGTACAACACCATCCGGGTCGATGATGAATGTGCCGCGCTGTGCAAGGCCCTCTTCTTCGTCGAGAACGTCGAAGCTGCGTGTGATTTTCTGGGAAGGGTCACCGATCATGACATATTCCAGTGTGCTGATCGCTTCGGAGTGGTCGTGCCATGCCTTGTGCGTGAAGTGAGTGTCTGTCGACACAGAGTAAACTTCTACGCCGAGGTCTTTCAGTGTCGCGTATTCTTTCTGCAGGTCGCTGAGCTCAGTCGGGCAGACGAATGTGAAGTCGGCTGGGTAGAAGCAGACGATGCCCCATTTGCCTTTCATGCTTTCGTCAGTCACCTCGATGAATTCGCCTGTGCCTGCGTTGTACGCGTTCGCTTTGAATGGTTCGATTGTTTTACCGATAAGAGACATTAAAAATTCCTCCTGTTTGTATGTATTTTATAGTTGTTCGACAGTGGCGGAAAACCATCTCTATCTACTTAACTATAATAATTCTAATCACATACTCATTATTATATGAATCTCGCCTATAGTCAACCGATAAGCGGCCGTTGTTCAGATTGACACGAATTGTTCGAAATGTTGGGGATCACCGGGGTATTCTTTAAATACAGGAATTCTTGCCTCTCGCGTGTGCGGCAATTATCATCTCTGAAGTGTGATTTAACCGCTTAATATTCTCAATATACACAATATTTTTTCAACAGAAGATCAGCATACCTCTTCATTATAAAACAATATTTGGAATCAAGAATGTTTAAAAGAGAATGTTCACACAAAGACCTAAAAGAGTTGTCTGTTTAAAATAGATAGATACAGGCGTCTCCATTTCTATGATACAGATTGTATAGTCAAAATGTAACATAAACGGAAGCCAATAACTTAACCAGATCTTCTTCCTATATATAAATCGGTGATCACCATCAGAAAGGAGGAGTTGAAGGAGCGGCGCTTAAGTTGTCAGCTTCCCTAAACAACCAAAGAGGTGTCAAACATGAATCTGAAAAAGCTATTTCCTATCAGTTTGGCCGCCCTGTTGTTGCTCAGTGGCTGTGCACAGTCCGATCTTGCAGAAGGAAAAAACACCGAAGCCGCATCCGAAAATGGCCAGGCAACGGTTGAAACGATTAAAGGAACTGACGTTTTTGCGCCCCATGCCCAAGTAAACCATGAACCGATTCCGCTCCGGGTAGAACGTACCGGACCAAGCGAAGTTCACGTGGAAATGACGGCCCAGGTGACCGACATTGAAATCGATAAAGGTCTGATGTACAAAACATGGAACTTCAACGGCGAAGCACCGGGACCGGTCGTCGTGGTCAACGAAGGCGACGTTATCAATTTCACACTGAAGAACATGGATCCGGCAGTACCGCACAGCATGGACTTCCACGCTGTGCACGCCGCTCCTTCGGAAAAGTTCACCGACGTCCTGCCCAATGAAGAAGGAACGTTCACTTATCCGGCAAATAATCCTGGTGTCTTTATGTATCACTGCGGAACCGCTCCTGTCCTGTCCCACATCGCAAACGGCATGCACGGGACGATCATCGTGAAGCCCAAGGACGGTTATCCGACAGATCAAGAGGTAGACCGGGAGTTCGTCATCATCCAGAACGAATGGTACAACTACAACGATTTGGATGACATGACTTTTGGAGAGCCGAACCAGGTGGTCTTCTCCGCCAAAGCCCTGAACAAAGGCGACATCAACACGAACGGAACCACCTACAGCCTAAAAGACTCGCCGCTGCAGGCAAAAGTCGGTGAAAAGATCAGGTTTTATCTTAACAATGTCGGGCCGAATGAAATCAGTTCCTTCCATGTAACCGGTACACTTTTCGATACAGTTTATCTGGACGGTAACCCGAAAAACATTCTGGACGGCATGCAGACCGTCATGTTGCCGGCAAGCGGCGGTGCAGTCGTTGAGTTTACCGTGACCGAGGCAGGCACCTACTCGATGGTCACCCATCAATTTGACCATGCAACGATGGGGGCTGTCGGCTACATCGAAGTAACCGAATAACTTCAAATTAAAAAGCGGCTGCTGTCCGAAAAGGACGCTGCCGCTTTAAGTGTGCCGACTTTCAATGTCGGCGCTTTTCCTTTATTGCTCATCGGGGTCATTTTCCGCGTCTTCATGTGTTTTGTGAACAGTGCCGGGCTTGTGGTCAGGGCCTGCATAAATGGAATAAATCTTCAGCGGCTCTTCTCCAAGGGTCGTCACATTATGCCAGGTATCAGCCGGAACAAGGATGACATCTTCCGCATTGACTTCCTTCTCGAAGTTCAGGTTATCCTCTGATGGTCCCATCTGGCAGAGCCCCTTGCCGCTCTCGACGCGGAGGAACTGATCGATCCCCTTGTGGACTTCCAATCCGATATCGTCGCCAGGCGGTATTGTCATCAGAGTCACCTGGAGCTTTTCCCCTGTCCAGATCGTCGTACGGAAATTCTTATTTTTCATCGTCGCATCTTCGATATTGAATACATACGGTTCTTTCCCATGGTCTTTGAAATCGATGGTCATCCGCTTCTCCTCCTTTTTTGCTATGCCCCTTTAGTATTCACCTCTTTCCCGGTAATGAAACAACTGCATCTGCCGGCTTCACCGAACACCTTTTAACACCGAGTTCTGAATCGTGCCGAAGCATATGTTAGAATTTTCATTAACTAGCAAGGGGGCCACGAATGATGGATTTGGTAATGATTCTTTCCTTTCTCGGTGCCGCAGTCGTGCTGACCGTCATGCCGGGGCCGGATAATCTGTTTACACTGGCGCAGAGCATCGCTAACGGCAAACGGGCTGGGATTTGGACGACGCTCGGTCTGTGTACGGGTCTGCTCGTTCATATCGCGGCTGCGGTGATCGGCCTGTCCGCTCTGATTTATCAGTCAGCCTTCGCTTTTTCGATTGTAAAGTACGCGGGTGCAGCTTATCTGCTGTACCTTGCTTATCAGTCATTCAGGGCCAGGGACACTTCCCTGGCCCTCGAGAGCGAACCGGCTTTGGCTTACCGCTCGCTTTACAAAAAGGGCCTGATCATGAATCTGCTGAATCCGAAGGTTTCTTTATTCTTCCTTGCGCTGCTGCCCCAGTTCGTCCCGGTGGGAAGCGGCAATGTCCATCTGCACATGCTGGCTCTGGGCCTTGTCTTTCTAATCCAGGCTTTTGTCATCTTTTCACTGATCAGCCTTTTTGCCGGCAATGTCGGGACGCTTCTCCGAAAAAACCCTTCCCTTTCCAGAAGGATGAACCTGATGCAGGGCGGCCTGTTCACGCTGATTGGGCTGCGGCTGGCGTTTGGAGGGAAATAATTGCCGACAGGCATTTAACTAACCACACAAAAGCCCGTTATCGTACACTTTAGTTTGTTCGCATTATCACTTGGAGAGGAGTAATACTTATGCAAACCATCTCTGGTAAAGTGGCACTGATCACCGGTGCCGGGCGCGGAATCGGCCGCGCGACCGCCATCGCATTTGCAAAGGAAGGCATTCATGTCGGTCTCGTCGGCCGCACTACCGAAAACCTTCAGAATGTAGCAGAAGAGCTTAAAGAGTACGACGTAAAGGTCGCATTTGCGGCGGCAGACATATCTGACCTGGAATCCGTGACAGCTGCGGTCGAATCGATCCGGGGCGAACTCGGCCCGATCGATATCCTCGTCAACAACGCCGGCATTTCGAAATTCGGCGGATTCATGGACCTGACACCGGAAGAATGGACGAAGATCATCGACGTCAACGTAAAGGGTGTCTACTACACCACGCGCGCCGTGCTCCCTGAAATGCTTGAGCGGAACACCGGCGACATCATCAACATCTCCTCCACCGCCGGACAAAAAGGCGCTCCGGTAACAAGCGCCTATTCAGCCTCCAAAGCTGCCGTCATCGGCATGAGCGAGTCTCTGATGCTCGAAGTCCGCAAGAAAAACATCCGGGTGACGACTCTGACACCGAGCACGGTCGCCACAGACATGGCGGTCGAACTGAACCTGACCGACGGCAATCCGGAGAAAGTCATGCAGCCTGAAGATCTGGCAGAACTGATGGTGGCCCAGCTGAAACTGCACCCTCGCGTTGTCCTGAAACACGCCGGTCTCTGGTCGACGAACCCATAAGCTTGAACAACAGCAAGCCCCCCCTTCAACTGACAATAGTTGTGAGGGGGGCTTTTTCAAAGGCATCAGCCTCAGAGACTGTTTTTGATCACGATTTCCTTCACATTCAGGTTCCTGCGGGCCTTGATATTCCCGATGATGATGTCTGCGACATCATCAGTGTCCATGAGGTTTGCAATTTGCTCCTGAGTATAGATGCCGTCCCAGAACTCCGACTTCATCCCGCCCATATAGGCCGCAAAAATCTGTACACGGCTTTCCGCCAATTCCAGATGCAGACTTTCCGTAAAGCCCCGCACACCGAACTTGCTCGCAGAATAAACGGATTCAGTCGCTTTCCCGTCAAGACCGGCAGTCGAGACGATATTGGCGATCATGCCCTGATCCCTTTTTTTCATGTCCGGCAAAACCGCCTGGGAACAGAAGATTGTCCCTTTCAGATTAATATCGATCATCTGATGGACGGCCGATTCATCCAGGTTCTCCGCAAGGTCGAAAACGCCAATACCGGCATTGTTGATCAGCAGATCGACAGGGCCGCAGGTTTCTGCGATATCCCGGAATACCCGGTCGACCTCTTCTTTTGAAGATACGTCCACTTCACGGATCGTATAGTTGCCTGTCAGGTCACCAGCCGTCCGCTCCAGCTTTGATCTTGTACGGCCAAGCAGGCACACATGGCTTCCGGCATCCGAATACTTCTTGGCAAGAGATGCCCCTAGTCCGCTCCCGGCACCTGTGATTACCACAACCGATTCATTCATATGATTCACGTCCTTTAGTATGGGTTTCTTCCCTCCCTATTCTACTAGAAGAGGTGGAATTAATCCGTCAACTGAGGAAGGCATCCCGATGCAATCAGCGGGCAGGCGACATATTCCGTCTCCGATTCACATAGAGTGACCTAAGACAAAAGACGGAATTTCCGTCTCCTTGTCGGACCAAAGTCTTCAGGAAAGGAGGATATCGGTGGGAACGACCTTCCTGAAAATTTCTGTTGTCTACTTCATGATCGGGATTTCCTTCGGACTTTATATGTCATTCACGCATGTATTTAGCCTGACCTCGGTCCATGTTCATGTAAACTTACTGGGCTGGATGTCCCTTGCACTGAATGGCATCATTTATCACCTATACCCGAACCTCGAAGCAAATGCTCTGGCGAAATACCATTTCTGGCTCCATAATATCGGTCTGCCGGTCATGATGATCGCCATTGCCCTGGCCATTTTGGGCGTTCATCCAATTTTCTTCCCGATCGCCACATTCGGCGGTCTGGCAACACTGATCGGGATCTTCTGCTTCGGATTCAATGTTCTTCGCAATATGCCGAAACGGCAGGCATAAACGCCAAAAAACCTCCTCAGCGGCTGAGGAGGTTTTCTATTACTTATTTCCCTTCACGCTTCAGCTTGATCGGAGCATAGATAAGGGCGAAGATCAGGAACAGCCCCAGATAGCCGATCAGGGAGTAAAATTTGGATACCAATGTCGTGAAGCCGACGAAGCTTAGGACAAACCCGATGGCGAGAGTGATGACTGTCGCCGTACGGGCTTTTCTCGTCTCCATCTCGAAAAATCTGGCGACAAACCCGTAGAACATGCCCAGCGCCGTGTTGAAGATCATCCCGAACAGGACGATAGCCATCAGGACGGCAAGGATTGGGGAAATATCCTCTACAATTTTCAATAAAGGCAGATCATAGGACGCCACTGTTTCAATCTGGGCGAAGATCGCCAGATGGGAAACGACAATCATGATCCCAATTGCGAGTCCTCCCAGTAGACCACCGATGCCTGCAGTACGAGGATTTTTTTCAGATCCGCCTGTTAATAATGCCATCCCTGCTCCGACTGCGATGTTAAAGGAAACATAGTTGACGGCAGAGATGAACCAGTTCGGGAATGACTTTTCCAGGCTATCCGTAACCGGGTCGAGCGCTGCAAACGAAGCATCCATTGTGGTCAGGCTATAGATCGAAATGATACCAATGAAGATCAGGAGAAACGGCGTGATGCTCGCGATGACTCCAATCACTTTGTCCACTTTGAGCATCATGGCAAGCGTCACAAGAACGGTCATGATCAGGCTTCCGACAAAAACAGGCAGGCCGAACTGCTGGTTGACCGTAGAGCCCGCTCCCGCAATCATCACCACACCGACTCCGAACAAGGTGAAAATGATAATGGCATCCACGATGACGCCAAGGTAACGTCCGCTGATTTCATAGATGGCCGATTTATGGGACTGCGCCTTCAGGCGGCTCCCGATATTCGCCAAGACCATTCCGAGGTAGGCAAATAGCGCTGTTGCCAAAACAGCTCCAAAGATTCCATTAATTCCGAAGCTGGTGAAGTATTGCAGTACTTCTTGTCCGGATGCAAAACCCGCGCCCACGATAACACCGACAAAAGCACCGGCGATTTTTAAAATCCTAAACATAGTGAAATCCCCATTTATCTAGATGTTTTATGTTACTTCCGCACTGCGGATTCTCTACCTTTAGTTTAACAATGAACAGCGCCATGCAAATAGTACAAATCTCTCAATCTTCGACAAATTAACCTTTCATAACCCCTCGACCTTGCATGGTACGTACCCGTAATCCATTGCATACCATTAGAACAGGCAATCCATCGTTGATGACTCCAGTCATTCCACTCTTTTCTGGACGCATGGTTTGGCGTATTAAATCAGACAAACTGTTAATTAGGGGGGACCATGTGGGTGCAATCAGCGGGAGAGCGTATTTAGATCGGATCGATAGGCTGAATAACGAAATCTGGCTGGATGGCAAAAAGGTTGAAGGGCCCATTTCCCATCATCCTGTCTTCAAAGGATTGCTTCAGGAAAAAGCCGCGCTTTATGACTTGCAGCTCGCCCCTGAACATAAACCTTACATGACCTACCCCTCGCCCGATTCGGGAGATCCGATCGGACTTTCTTATATGCAACCGAAAAGCAAAGAAAATCTGATCATAAGGCGCAAAATGATGGAGCTTTGGGCAAAGAAGACATTCGGGATGATGGGAAGAAGCCCTGATTATCTAAACACTGTTCTAATGAGCTTTGCTTCTTCCGCCGGTTTTTTGGAGGGGAAGGAAAATTGTTTTCCGCAAAACTTGGTCGCCTTCTATAAATTGGCCAGGGAAAATGACTTATCATTCACCCATACTTTTATCAGCCCCCAGATAAACCGCTCCCAACTTTATATAGAGAACAGCAATGAACCCATAGCCCTGAAAGTGGTGGATGTCCTGGATGGCGGAATTGTTGTCAAAGGCGCACGGTTGCTTGCGACACAAGGCGGACTGACCGATGAAGTGCTGGTATTCAGTGTAGGCAGATTTTTGTTCAATGAAGACGAAGCATTTGCGTTTTCCATTCCATCTAATACAAACGGGGTTAAATTCATTTGCCGCGATACGTTCACAGGCGGAACATCGCGTTTCGACCATCCGCTAAGCTCCCGCTACGAGGAAATGGATTGCCTCGTCGTGTTTGATCATGTTCTGGTTCCTTGGGACCGGGTATTTTACTTTAATAACGGCGAAGTCGCTGAACAATTCATCAAACAAAGTTGCTTTCATGCGTTTGCCAAACATCAGGTCATCACCAGGCAGATCGCGAAAACCGAGTTTGTATTGGGGATTGCACAATTATTGATCGATACCATCAATATTGGTGAATACCAGCACATACAGGAAAAGGTGTCGGAAATCATCGTAGGTCTGGAAACCATGAGGGCGTTGCAGGAAAAAGCGGAAAACAGTGCTTCTCCGGATCAGTATGGGATCATGCGTCCCGATATTAACCCATTGAATGTGGCAAGTGTGCTGTTCCCCAAAATGTATCCCCGATTCACGGAGATTCTTCAGATTATCGGTGCCAGCGGGATGATTACGCTTCCCACGGAAAACGCCTTTAACTCGAGCATCAGAAAGGATCTGGACCTGTATCTTCAGGGAGCAACAAGGTCGGCCGAAGACCGGGTGAAGGTTTTTCGTTTGGCCTGGGATGTGACAATGAGCTCATTCGGAACCAGGGAGACCCAATATGAACGATACTTTTTCGGAGACCCCGTACGACTCGCGGGTAATTTATATAAGGACTTTCCTATACAGCCATATGCAGATGCCGTCAGTGATTATTTGCAGTTGAAGAAACGGTGATCGGAATAACTTCCTGTCCGTTGAAACAGTGCACCTCATATCTTGATTGGAGGCCATGATGACTAATTTTTATTCGTTTCATGGAACGGTTACAGCGATCAGTGATTTTAATCCCGGCTACAACCAAGGGTGCAGCAAATTATTTACGCTTGAAAATGAATTGGGTTCAATCGTGAATTTTGTGGTGACCCCCTCCACTTACTTTGTCGATCATGAAATCGTCCTTGTGGGGGACCGTGTGACCGGCTATTTTGATGGGGACTTACCTGCAATTTTAATCTACCCTCCGCAATATCAAGCGCTCGTCATGGTAAAGGATCAGCCTGATCAGTTCACTAAAGTGGATCACTTTGACAACCAGCTGGTGAGCAGCGATGGTGAGCTGAAGCTGAACCTGTCCCCCTATACCCAAATCGTTTTAACGAACGGGCAACTTCTTTCGAAATATCCGGGCAATCGGGACTTGATTGTACAATACGGCCCTACAACTAGGAGCATCCCCGCCCAGACTACGCCGTACCGGATCATTGTCTTGTGTTTAACGTCACAATAGCAAGAACCCCTCGGCATAATGTTGAGGGGTTCTTCTGATAATCTTAATAATTGAGAAACATTATCATTTGTTATATAGTAGAAGTAACATTACTGATTACGATTAAAGGGGATAAGACCGTGCAAATATACTGGACCAAGATCAACCGGATCATCGAGGAAACACCTGAAGTCAAAACCTATATGCTCGACTGTCCGGAAGGCTTTACATGGGAAGAAGGCTCCCACACCCACCTCGCTCTAAAAGGATTCAATGCGGGAGAAAAACCGAATAAAGGCCTGGTTCGCCATATGTCCATCTCGACTTTGCCAAGCGAAGGAACGATCGGAATTACGACACGTATCCGCGAACTTTGCTCCGAGTACAAATCGATACTGAGAGACCTCAAAGCCGGTGATGAAGTGGCCCTGTTTAAAACTCATTCCAACGTACCGCTTAAACGGGAAAACAAAAACATCTACCTGCTTTCGGCCGGAGTCGGCATCGCCACTTTCAGGCCGCTAGTGCTTGACTACCTGGATCGGGTGGACAACGTCAACCACATTTATTCCCTGAACATCGATAAATCGAAGGACTTCCTATTCACGGATGTCTTTGAATCCGCTCCTGACAAAAACTTCACCGCACAGTTCGTTGATAACCGTAAGGACTACTACGAAGAAGTGAGCAAGCTGGCTTCCGACCCTGACGGGATTTTCTACATTGTCGGCAGTGACGAGTTCATTTCGCAGAACATCGAAGTCCTGAATGCCCAAGGAATACAGCCGGAACAAATCATGCTGGATAAACGGGAAAAAGGACGCGCTCTGTTTTTCCCGACTGAACTGTCGGTTTAAAAAAGAAAAAGGCCTCTCACCATTCAGCGAATGGTTGGGAGGCCTTTGTATTTATTTATGGTTTCTTGTGGGATATGACAATAATCATTTGGATATCGGGCTAACCGATCCTGATGTTCATCAGCACTTCTTACGTAGTTTGTCAGGGGTAACACTTCAACAACGATCTGTTCATAATCATCTCTCCCAGCAAGAAATGCCTTCGCTTCTTTTAAGTGTTCTTCCGCTTCACTATAGACTCCCGTTCTGTATTTCTCACCGACATCCTGCCCTTGCTTGTTTACACTGTACGGATCAATGATTTCGAAGAAATACCCCATTAATTCCCTGATGGATACAACTGTCGGGTCAAATTCTGTTTTGACACATTCGGCATAGCCGTCATAGTCGCCATCCAGTGTGTCAGTTGCTCCATTGGCCCTTCCCGCTTCTGTAAACGTAACCCCGGGTATAGTCTTGATAAAAGCCTGTACTCCCCACAAACAACCGCCTGCAAAATACACGATTTCCATATGGCTCTCCCCCCTTATCTGCCGTGATACAGATGATTACAGATATTATGGGGAGTTTCAATCCTTTTACATTTAAATTAAGTATCGTTCATAACGTCCTTTTCACTTAAACGATGCTTTATAATGCCAGGATAGACTTCTTGTCTGAGGAAGGGGATCGTTATTCATGAAGAAAATGATGTCTATATTAATGACCAGCTTTTTGGCTGTTGTTTTAGCGGCATGCGGAGGAAATGAAGAAAGCAAAGAAGCCGATCAGGAGAATAAAGCAGCTACAGCAGAAACCGATCAGCAGAAGCAAATGGAAGATATGCAAAAGAAGTTGGAATCACAGCATGTCGATGAAAAGAAAACCGTTGCTGTAGTGAACGATCAGGAAATTCTCGGAAGCCAATATAATAACACGATCGCATCCTTGCAGGGACAAATGCAGCAAATGGGACAAGATCCCACTGCTAAAGAAGCAGCAGAACAGATAAAAGCTCAGACCATTGACAGCCTGGTCGGACAGACGCTTCTTCTGCAAGAAGCAGATCAAAAAGGCTATCAGGCTTCAGTGTCAGACATCAATAAGAAACTGGACGAAGTAAAAGGTCAATTTAAAACTGAAAAAGAATTCGATGCGGCTCTGGAACAATCCGGCATGGATATGAAATCACTTGAAGCTCAAATAGCCGAGGACCTCCAACTTCAACAGTATGTTGAGAAAGAAGTGCCGGCAGGTGAAGTCACAGATGAAGAAATCCAAATAGCCTATGATCAGTTCGCGGAACAAGGAAAAAGTGCGGATCAGGAAGTTCCAAAGCTAGAAGAAATGAAACCACAAATCGAGCAATCTCTTCAACAGCAAAAACAACAGGAACAACTCGCTCAGCAAGTTGAAGAGCTGAAGAAAAATGCGAAGATCGACATCAAGATATAATACATCGAGCAAAAGAGGTCAGCCACCTTTCATGGCTGACCTCTTTTTATACTGCGGCTATATGTCACTCTTTACAGCTTTCTTAGCGAAGATAAATAAACCTCTTGTGCCGCTTTCACTCCAGCCCCAGGTTCAAATGGATATGAAAGATCTTGTAAGCCGGCTTCAATCAGAGAGACGGCTTCGAGGATATCACTTGGGAAACAATAGCCCATATGCCCAAACCTGAAGATTTTCCCTTGAAGAGGGCCAAGACCTCCGGCAAAATCGAGGTGATACTTTTTCTTTAAATGCCCTAAATAGCTTCCGAGATCGAGACCCTCAGGAGTACGTATTGCCGTGATTGTCGGTGATGCATATTCATCAGCTGTCAACAAATCGATTGACAGTGCGTTCATAGATTTTCGAACCATATTTTTCATCACTTCATGCCGCTCAACGGTTTTCGAAAATCCGCCTTCTTCCTCAATCAGATCGCATACTGCTGAAAGCCCCATAATAAGAGAGACTGCAGGAGTATTCGGGGTCATCCCTTTTTCATGCCATTCCCGGTAACTTAAAAGACTTAAATAGTACGCCGAAGAATCATTGGACTCGATCACTTTCCAGGCTTTGTCGCTGACTGAAAGAAGAGCAAGCCCTGGCGGAAGCATCATCGCTTTTTGTGAACCTGTCACTAAGATATCGATGCCCCATTCGTCCATTTCAGCAGGAGCTCCCCCGATTGCGCTTACCCCATCGACGATGTAGAGAGCATCCGAATGTTCGCGTACTGCTTCTCCTAACTGCCCGACAGGATTTAAGACTCCTGTTGACGTCTCATTGTACGTAGCAAAGACTGCCTTAATATCGGCTAACGGTTTTAAAAAGTCAGCCAACTCTTCTTTCGTACAGGCTCCCCCCCCACTCTTTTTGAAGCTTATGTACGTTCAGTCCATGCTTTTCACAAATCGAAACGAAGTAGTCTCCAAAAGCGCCAACCGTGACGACAACCACTTCATCACCCGGAGAAGTAATATTGACCACAGCGGCTTCCATTGCTGCTGTCCCGCCTGAAGGCAGAAGCAGAATATCCTGCTTTGTTCCGAAAACCGGCTTTACGCGTTCTGTCGTTTCCCGGTAAAGCTTCACAAATTCCTCTGAACGGTGGCTGATCATGTTCTGTGCCATTGCCAGTTCTACTTTTTTAGGTATTGGTGTGGGTCCTGGATGTCTCAGTATGTTTGGATACATGTTTTTCTCTCCTTTTTAGAAAAGATTCACTTTTCACTCCTTTAACCCTAGCATAACCTTAATCTAAAAAGTAAAAAACAGATGGAGTGCGACTTTTCAAGGTCAAATGATTGAAAAAGCGGCCCACCAGCAATGAAAATTACCTGGCCAGCCTCCCCGCCAAAAAAAGCTTCCCAAAAGTTTTATTTAACTAATGGGAAGCCTTTATCGTTTTATTGAACCGTTTTTTTAGCCAGCTCTTTGATTTTCGAAACAATCGCGTTTCCCATGCTTTCGGTTCCCGCGTTTCCTCCCAGATCAGGTGTCCGTACTTCCCCTTCGGCTACAACTTCTTCGATACCGTCCAGAATGAGTTTGCCAAGATCCGGATGCCCCAGGTGATCCATCATTAAACTGACGCTCCAAATCTGGGCGATCGGATTGGCAATGCCTTTTCCTGCAATATCCGGAGCAGACCCATGAATGGCCTCAAACATCGATGGATAATTTTTCTCCGGGTTGATGTTTCCTGACGGGGCCAGACCCAGGCCGCCTACCATGGCCGCACCCAAATCAGTCAAAATATCACCGAACAGATTGCCGCCTACAACAACGTCGAACGTTTCAGGTTTTAAGATAAAGTAAGCAGCCAGTGCATCAATATGATAAAGTTCCGTATCAATGTGCGGGTAATCGGCTCCTACTTCTTTTACAATCTCATCCCAAAACGTCATCGTGTGATTGATCGCATTGGATTTCGTTGCAACAGTGAGCCGTTGCTTCGAGCGTTGTTCTGCCAGTTGATAGGCATAATGAAGAATCCGCTCACTGCCGAACCTGGTAATGACATTGTTCTGTACAGCCATTTCATGAGGAGTATTGCTGTGCATCCGTCCGCCCATGCTCGAGTATTCGCCTTCCGTGTTTTCACGGACAACAATAAAGTCCAGGTCCTCATGGTTTTTGTAACGCAAATGACTTTCCAGTCCGCGAAGCAATTTGATTGGACGCAGGTTGACATATTGCTGGAACTCCCGTCTGATTGGCAAGATCAGTTCCCATACAGAGATATGGTCCGGAACAGAAGGGTCTCCAACTGCTCCGAATAATATCACGTCATAGTCTTTCAGAATCTCCAGGCCATTTTCGGGCATCATTCTCCCGTGCTTCAAATAATACGCGCAGTTCCAATCGAACGTATCATATGTAAATCGAATTCCGCCATGGATTTCTTCAACGGTTTTCAGCACTTTCAATGATTCCCGGATAACTTCCGGTCCTATTCCATCTCCAGGAATGACCGCAACAGAATAAGTCTTCATTTTTTTACCCCCTGCTTGCGTTTTGTTATTAACTTTTTGAGTCGATAAGCTGTTCGGCAGTGGCTTGTTCTTGATCGTTTTCAGGTTTTTTCTTTCCCCATCTGGAGGCAAGAACAGTTCCGGTAATCAGCTGCCACGCTGATGCAAATGCACTCGGCAGTGCCACCAAGGGTGTAAAGTGTGCGGAAGCCAAAGCAACGCCAAGCCCGGAGTTTTGCATCCCTGTCTCAATTGACACTGCACGCTGGTCCTGAATAGGCAATTTAAATAACTTCGCTGCATAATAGCCCAGGAACAAGCCGAATCCATTGTGAAGCAGTGCAGAGACAAAGACCAGAATTCCAGCAGTGGCAATGTTGTCCCTATTTCCGGCCACTACTCCCATCACTATAATCGTAATCGCTACGATTGATATTAACGGCAATAACGATACACCTTTTTCGGTTGCACGAGGCAAGTATCTGTTTACCAATAGCCCAAGCAAAATCGGAATGATGATCACCTGGAAGATCGACATAAACATCGACACCGGATCAATCGGCATCCATTCACCGGCAAAAATAAGCAGAAGCAATGGGGTCATGACTGGTGCGAGCAAGGTGGAGACACTTGTCATCGTGATCGAAAGCGGCACATTCCCTTTTGCGAGGAAGACCATGACATTCGATGCAGTACCACCGGGAACACTCCCCAATAACACCAAGCCTGCGGCTATTTCTTCCGGCAGATTTAATAGATAAGCAATCAGGAATGCGGTGGTCGGCATAATGATAAACTGTGCCCCTAATCCAATTAAGACCGGGACTGGCCTGGTGAGGACAAGTTTAAAATCAGCTGCCTTAAGAGTCAGTCCCATCCCAAACATTACGACGCCAAGCAAAATCGTGACGTATGCCCCGAACCCTATAAAAGTTTCTGGCATCATAAAAGCAACAACTGAAAAAACAACAATGATCAATGCAAAGTATTTTCCGGCCCAACTGCTGATTCTACCTAATATCTCCATTCAGATCCTCCGTTGCCGAACTTATAGCTGGATTTTGGTTGCGATATTTTTAATTTGAACATAATTCTGGACTGCCAGATGACTTTTCTCCCTGCCGATTCCGCTTTTCTTGTAGCCGCCAAATGGCATCTGCACGCCTCCTGCAGCTCCGTAACTGTTGATGAATACTTGCCCGCTCTTGATCCGCGAGCCCACATAATTCGCAACATCAATATCCTTTGTCCATACGCCGGCGACCAACCCATACTCTGTTGCATTGGCCAGTTCAATTGCTTCATGAATATCACGGAAACGGACGACGCTCAGGACCGGCCCAAAGATTTCTTCCTGGACGAAGAAAGCATCGTGATCGGCAGTCTCCACAATGGTCGGCTGGATGTAGTATCCATTCTCGTACCCTTCTACCTGTGCCGCTTCCCCGCCAATGAGAACATTCGCTTCTTTCTTTACCTGTTCCAGAATCGAAGAGATCCGTTCAAATTGCTTTTTATTGATAATCGGACCAACATCCGCTCCGTTTTCTGGCGGTCCTACAGTCAGTTTCTTGAATGCATCCTGAAGCAGGCCCAGTAATTCATCGGCAATGCTCTCCTCTACCAACAATCGGGATCCCGCGGAACAGGTCTGTCCGGCATTTTGGACAATGGAATTGACAATCGCCGGGACTGCCCGCTTCAGGTCAGCATCCTTGAATACGACGTTCGGCGACTTTCCGCCCAGCTCCAATGTAACCGGCACGACATTTTCTGCCGCTGACTTCATCACAGAGATTCCTGTCGGTACCGAACCGGTAAACGTAATCTGATTGACTCCTGGGTGCGAACTTAGTGCGGCACCAATCTCATGACCGTATCCTGTCACATGCTGGAAGACACCTCTCGGCAGTTTTTCGTGGAACCACTCTGCCAAGAAGTGGGTCGTGAGCGGCGTATCTTCCGAGCTCTTTACGATGACCACATTACCGGTCGCAATCGCTGCCGCCACACTCCGGGAAGTAATCTGTATCGGATAATTCCACGGAACAATGTGCAGGGTTACACCGATCGGTTCAATCACTGTCATGTTAAGGAGGTCTTCCTCAATCGGAATCGTATCGCCGAACACCTTGTCCGCTATGCCTCCATAAAATTCGAAGTAACGTGCTGCGGCCTCTATATCCGCTTCCGCCTGCTTGATCGGCTTTCCTGTATCTTCGGATTCCAGTGCTGCCAATTCTTGTGCATGTTCCCTGATGTGTCTTGCTGTTTCTGTCAGGAATTGACCTCGAACGTAAGGCTTGAAGGCCTTCCACTCCTGGCTTTCCAATGCATTTTTTGCAGCGGTCACCGCCATATCCGCATGTGACTGATCTCCTCTTACAATTTGGGCTGATACCTCTCCTGCTGCAGGGTTGATAATATCGATCCAATTGTCAGCCTCATTGCCTGTCCATTCTCCATTAATCAACATCTTGATTTTCTTCATATTTATCGCTCCTTAAATGCTTCTTCCGCCGTCCACATGAATAACGGAGCCTGTAATCATCTGGGCACCATCTGTTAACAAATGCGTGACCGTAGGGCTGATATCACTTGGCTCGATCAATCTGCCGAGTGGAACACTCTTCGCGAAAACATCTTTATTCATTTCGATTTTTTCATTTTCCTGTGCCGAGAACTTACCCAGCATGGTCGTATCCGCCGGACCGGGGTGGACGACGTTCGCCCTGATATTAAATGGAGCTGTTTCAAGAGCGAGTGCTTTCGTAAATGCTTCGACCGCACCTTTGGACGCTACATAACTTTGCAGCCCCGGGCGTGGCCTTGTCACGGAAACAGACCCTACATTGACAATCGAACCGTGATTTTTTTCCTTCATGTATCTGACAGCCTCTCTGCTCGTCAGAAAAACAGCTGTAGCATTGATATCCATGAGCTTATGCCACTCGGAGACTTCAACGCTTGTAATGGATTTGGCTGCCTGCGCAATTCCGGCAATATTCACCAGACCATCCAGACGCTCAAATTCTCCATAGATCTCTTTAAATACATTGACGATACTCGCTTCATCCAATAGGTCGATGTTTTTCGTTCGGAGATTTTCATCTTCTATTGAAGATAAAGCTTCAGTGTTGATATCCAATCCCACGACAGTGGCACCATTTCTGAGCAAATCCTTAACCACCTGCTGTCCCATTCCTCCGCCCGCTCCGGTAACTGCAATCACTTTTGAGGTAAGTTGACTCAAATTAATACCCTCCCATAATAAAAGAACAAAGATTTTGACAATAAAATATAAAATAAAGTAGTACATCATACATAGTATGTATTAAGCTGAATCGTAACATCTTGCTAAAACTTTGTAAATATTAAATCATTCAACTAGTCAAAATAAATAGTGCTATCGTCTATACTTGAATGGAACTACTTAATTGGGGGACTTTCTGATGCAATTTGAGAAATTAAGATCATCGAGAAAAAAATCAGCAGAAATTGTTGCCATGATCAAAGATAAACTGTTGGACGGCACTTTAAAGAATGGGGATAAGCTGCCTACAGAAACCGAATTGGTTGAGCAGCTGGGGGTCAGCAGAACACCGGTACGTGAAGCGATTAAAATTCTGGAATCCATCGGAGTGATCCAGATCAGGCGCGGAGAGGGCATGTTTATCACCAACAACCCTTCTCATTTTTCGTTGAACCCGCTGATTTTCAGTTTAATCATGCATAGCAACCGAACGGAAAAACTAATTGAATTCAGGCAGCATTTTGAAATCCTGTTGATCAATATGATCCGAACAAACGGGTCAGCCGAAAAAATAAAAAAGATTGAAGAAGTCTACCAAGGTCAGGTCTGGCGCATGAAACCGGATTTAAGCTCAGAGGAGCTTGCCGACATCGACTTGGAGTTCCATTATGCCGTGCTTGAAGCAACGGAAAATGATTTCGTTATTGAAATCGGGAAAACCATCTATGAATTATATAAGCCCAAAATGATCCAATCCAAACAAGCCGATGCGATTAAGTGGACGCTTCAGACGCATCGTGCCTACCTTGATCTCCTCCTTCGAAAAGACGCAGTCGTCAATGAAGAGCAGATCAACAAGATGATTTTCAATAACCGGACGTGGCTGGAAGAATTAAAAGGAAATGATTAACCCCTATTATCAATGAAAAAAAGGCCTCTCATCAAAAACTGATGAGAGACCTTTTCTAATAGAGCGAGCTTACATCATGCCGCCCATGCCGCCCATGTCAGGCATGCCGCCGCCTGCTGCTGCAGGTTCCGGGATGTCTGCCACGACTGCTTCCGTTGTAAGGAAGAGTGCTGCGACGGATGCTGCGTTCTGGAGTGCGGAACGCGTCACCTTCGTCGGGTCGACGATGCCGGCTTCGGTCATGTTGACCCATGTGCCGTCTGCAGCGTTGAAGCCTGTTCCGACTTCTTCGCGCTTCAGGCGGTCAACGACGATGGAGCCTTCGAGGCCTGCGTTGTTCGCAATCTGGCGGACCGGCTCTTCAAGCGCGCGGAGGACGATCTTGACGCCTGTTGCCACGTCGCCTTCAGCGCCTTCCTGGAGCTCAGCCACTTTGTTGTAGACGTTGACGAGTGCCGTACCGCCGCCGGAGACAATGCCTTCTTCGACCGCTGCGCGTGTCGCGTTCAGGGCGTCTTCGATGCGGAGCTTGCGCTCTTTCAGCTCGGTTTCCGTAGCTGCGCCGACCTTGATGACGGCTACGCCGCCTGCGAGTTTCGCAAGGCGTTCCTGGAGCTTCTCTTTGTCGAACTCGGAAGTTGTTTCTTCGAGCTGTGCACGGATCTGGTTGACGCGTGCTTCGATGTCCGATGCGTCCCCTGCACCTTCGACGACAGTTGTGTTGTCTTTTGTGACGACGACTTTCGCAGCGCGGCCGAGTTGTGTTACGTCAGCCGACTTCAGGTCGAGGCCGAGGTCTTCTGTGATCACCTGGCCGCCTGTGAGGATCGCGATGTCTTCAAGCATGGCCTTGCGGCGGTCGCCGAAGCCAGGTGCCTTGACTGCAACTGCGTTGAACGTGCCGCGCAGCTTGTTGACGACGAGTGTCGCAAGTGCTTCGCCTTCCACGTCTTCTGAAATGATGAGGAGCGGCTTGCCCTGCTGGACAACCTGCTCAAGCACAGGCAGGACTTCCTGGATGTTGGAGATTTTCTTGTCCGTGATCAGGATGTACGGGTTCTCAAGAACCGCTTCCATCTTGTCGGAATCAGAGATCATGTAAGGGGACGCATAACCGCGGTCAAACTGCATTCCTTCCACGACATCGAGTTCCGTCGAGAAGCCTTTGGACTCTTCGATTGTGATGACGCCGTCGTTGCCGACACGCTCCATCGCTTCTGCAATCAGTTCGCCGACTTCATCGTCACCGGAAGAAATCGCTGCAACCTGTGCGATCGATTCCTTGCCTTCGATCTCAGTGGAAATGTTCTTCAGTTCCACGACAGCCGACTCAACCGCTTTTTCGATACCCTTGCGGATGCCGACAGGGTTTGCACCAGCTGTAACGTTCTTGAGGCCTTCACGGATCATTGCCTGAGCAAGAACCGTAGCTGTTGTCGTACCGTCACCTGCGATGTCGTTTGTCTTTGAAGCAACTTCAGAGACGAGCTTCGCGCCCATGTTTTCATACGGATCTTCGAGTTCGATCTCTTTAGCAATCGTCACGCCGTCGTTTGTGATGAGCGGCGAGCCGAATTTCTTTTCGAGTACTACGTTGCGGCCTTTAGGCCCGAGTGTAACTTTCACTGCGTCAGCCAGCTTGTCGACGCCTTTGAGCATCAGGCTGCGCGCATCTTCGTTGAATTTGATTTCCTTTGCCATCAGATAAGTCCCTCCTGAAATCGTTCTTGTTTATTAAAGAGTGTCATCAAGCCCGGCAATCAGCCGAGGATGGCCAGTACGTCGTTTTCACGGAGAATCAGGTATTCTTCCCCGCCATATTTCACTTCAGTGCCGGCATATTTTGAGAAGATGATCCGGTCGCCTTCTTTTACTTCGAGTTCGACTTTCGTACCGTTATCGAGATAACGGCCGGTGCCGACTGCGATGACTTTGCCTTCCTGAGGCTTTTCTTTCGCGGAGTCCGGAAGTACAATTCCGCTCGAAGTCGTTTCTTCAGCTTCGATCAATTCGATGATGATTCGATCGCCCAGTGGTTTCAACACGTGAAACACCCTCCTCAATCTGATGTCGTTATTTGTCGTTTGTTAGCACTCATCGTTAGGGAGTGCTAACACAGTTATTATCATAATGAATCCCCTTCCATTTTGCAAGCGGAAAGCCGAAAAGTTTCCGCTTTGAACTTTGGCTTCATTCCCTCTACAATCGAGGGAGAAGGCTTACGCTTCAGGAAAGGAATCTTCATGTGAAAAAATCAAACACTTCCCTCTGGATTTTCATCATCTATATCATTGCCCAACTGTCCGCAATCGTCGGATTGCCAATCGTGATGCCGTTCGTATCAGACGGCCGGACCCCTCAGGAGGCCTATCTGGCCGCTTCCGGCTGGTGGATGTTCATTGCATTCGGCATCACCACCTTTGCGGCACTGTATCTCTCAAGTAAGGACAAGCAGTATTTCAAGACACCGAAAGGCAAACGCTCCCCCGTCTTGGCAGCCATCGTCCTCGGCATCGCAGGATTCTTCATGGTGCTGTTCGGCCAGGGGGCTGCCGGTTATATTGAGCAGCAGCTGGGCATCGAACCGGGGTCTGATAATACGGCGGCGCTCGTATCCGTGGCCGATATGGCGCCGGTCGCCATCATCGCGGTCGTGCTGTTCGCACCGATCCTGGAAGAGTTCATCTTCCGCCGGATCATCTTCGGCGGGCTTGTCGATCGGACGAACTTCTTTGTCGCCGCGGCGGTCAGCTCACTCGTGTTTGCGGCCGTGCATATGGACTTCACCCATATCCTGCTGTATGCAGCATCCGGCTTTATCTTCGCGTTCCTCTACCATGTGACAAAGCGGCTGATCACATCGATCATCGCGCATATGCTCCTGAACGGTTTTGTCATGGCCGTCCAGCTGAATATGGATAAGATCCAGGAGTTCATCGATCAGATGGAACGCATTTCGAATATGCAATAATCATTAAGGGGTTGTCCAATAAGTCATTAATAAAAACAGCAAACGGCACGGACTCTGGTCGCTTACCACGGGCCGGCGCCGAGCCCCGCGTGAAGCGGGTCTCGACAGCCCGGCTTTTCCCGCAGGTGTCTCCCGGCGTCCGTGCCGTTTGCTATCTCATGTGCTGAATCCGACTTTTCGGACAGCCCCGCTTGTTATGCGGAAGATTCGGACAGGGGCTGAATGCCAGCAATTTTCCGCTATTTCTTCCGGTCATATTCCCAATCGAAATCCCCCTAAGCTTTCCAAAACAAAAAAACGCCTCATGCGGTCAATCCGCATTGAGGCGTTCTTGCTGTTCCCGAAGGATGCGTTCGCGTTCCGCTTCCCGTTCTTCTTCCAGGCGCTTTTCCTCGCCTTTCAGATACTTCCGATAGCCCACTCGCGAGATGCCGACGCTGACTTCATACAGGACGATGAGCGGCAACGTTGTGAAGAGGTGCGAGAACAGGTCGGGCGGTGTGATAAATGCTGCAATCACAAACAGCACGAAATAACTGTACTTCCGGAACTTCACGAGTGTCGCCGGATTCAGAATGCCGAGACGTGATAAAAACAGCAGCACGACCGGCAACTGGAAGATGATCCCGAACGGCACTGTGATCTGGAACAGGAAGTTGAAGTATTCGTTGATCCCGATCGTCTGCTGGATGTCCAATGTATCCGACAGACTTGTCATAAATGAAATGACATACGGGAAAAGAACGAAATATGAAAAGCTGATTCCGGCCAGGAACAGTACAAAGGCGAACGGGATATAACTGAGTGTCACCCGCCGCTCCGTCTCCGACAGCCCAGGGGCGATAAATGCCCAAAGCTGGTAAAGGATGACGGGCGAGATCAGTACCACTCCGACGAACACGATGACTTTCAGATAAATGATCATCGGGTCGGCCACGTTAAAGGCGTTCAGTGTGAACTGTTCGGCCTCATCGCTGTTCTGCAGAAACTGGATGACCGGAGGGGCCAGGAAGAATCCTGCCGCTACGGCAAAAATGAAGAAAACGACGATGATCATCAGCCGTTTTCTCAATTCTTCTATATGCTCAATAATCGAAAGTTGCTTATCATTCATAACGATAACGTCCTAACGGGGCGCCATCACTTGGCGTCTTTCTGTTCGACAGCGTCTTTCTGCTCGGCAGCTTTTTTCGTGCTGTCGTCGTCGTCCACAAGGCCTTTTGTCGCGTTCTTGAATTCGCGCAGCGATGAACCGACTGCTTTGCCGAATTCAGGAAGCTTCTTTGGCCCGAAGATGATGAGTGCGACGATGGCGATGATGATCAGACTCATTGGACCTGGTGACATGACGGCACCTCCCTTGTTAATACATTAATTCTACACCAAAAAATGAGGAAACTCCATTTTATCGGCGGGGTGTTTGTGAATTCTTTTCGTCATTGCGAATGGCATAGATCAGCGCCTGCATCTCAACAGACAGGTCAATCGAATGTACGCGTACACCTTCCGGCACGTTCAGCCGGACCGGTGCGAAGTTCAGGATGCCCTTGACGCCAAGAGCCGCCAAGCGGTCGGCCATGTCCTGTGCCGCGCGTGCAGGAACTGTGAGGACGGCCATCTGCACACCGAAATCCGGAAGCTTTTCTTCCAGCCGCTCCGGCGGGAAGATCGGAATTCCGTTCGACATCGTGCCTTCTTCGTTCGCATTGGTATCGAATGCGACAACGATGCGGGTATTGTGGTTTTTCTCGAAATTATATTTTAGAAACGCGTTGCCAAGACTCCCAACGCCGACAAGGGCGAGATTGACCGCTTCGTCCTGGTCGAGGGTCTTACGAAAGAATTCAAGCAGCCGGCGTACATCATAGCCATAGCCTTTCTTTCCGAGCGCGCCGAAATAGGAGAAGTCCCTCCGGATCGTCGCGGAGTCGATTTTCATCGTCTCGCTCAGCTCCTGGGAAGAGACCCGCTCCTTTCCCTCATTGGCAAGCTTCTGGATAAAGCGATAATAAAGCGGGAGACGCTTTGACGTCGCCTGCGGGACACGTTGTGTTTCTTCTTTCATAATAGCCTCCATCAAAACCGTCCGTGCGTGAGCCGTTATCATCTTACATGAGCCCGCCATTCCTGTAAAGTCGCGCCGTTGCGCCGCCCCGCCTTTACCATTAAACTGTAGAAGAATAGGGGTGGGAATCATGATCGTCCTTCAAGTGAACAACGTGACGAAATCATTTGCCGGGGAGGAAATCCTCTCAGGCGTCAAACTGGAAGTGCAGCATCGTGACCGGGTGGCCCTCGTCGGCCGCAACGGCGCCGGAAAATCGACGCTCCTCAAGATTATCACCGGCGAGATGGGCCGGGATGAAGGTGACATCATCGTCCCTAAAGACGTGCGGATCGGCTATCTTGACCAACATACGGGCCTTGATACAGACCGTACGATCTGGGAAGAGATGATGACCGTCTTCGAACCGCTGTTCGCGATGGAGAAGGAACTCCGTCAGCTGGAACAGCGCATGGCCGACCCATCCGTATACGGCAATGAGGCTGAATACAAGAAAGTGATGGACGCCTACGACTCGCTCCAGCACCGTTTTGCCGAGGCCGGCGGTTACCAGTATGAATCCGAAACCCGCTCCGTCCTTCACGGCATGCGGTTTTATCCGGAAGACTACGGCAAGCCGGTACGCGTCCTGTCCGGGGGCCAGCGTACGCGCCTGGCGCTCGCTCGGCTCCTGCTGTCCAAACCGGGCCTCCTGATCCTGGATGAGCCGACAAACCATCTGGACATCGAGACACTCAGCTGGCTGGAGAAGTATCTGCAGGGCTACGAGGGGGCCATCCTGATCGTCTCCCATGACCGCTACTTCCTCGACCAGGTCGTGACAATCGTCTATGAAGTCTCACGCCGGAAAGTGACAAAGTACACCGGAAACTACAGCGCCTATCTCGACCAGAAGGCGAAAAACTATGAGCGGGACCGGAAAATGTACGAAAAGCAAATGGACGAAAAGGCAAAACTCGAAGTGTTCATCCAGAAAAACATCGCCCGGGCTTCGACGACGAAGATGGCTCAAAGCCGCAGGAAAGTGCTTGAGAAAACAGACTGGATGGAAGCGCCTGACGGTAACGAAAAATCAGCCGCGTTCACGTTCGGCATCGGCAGGAAAAGCGGCAACGATGTCATGGCGGTGCGTGACCTCGGAATCGGCTATGGCGCCGCCCCCGTATCCAGCGGGCTGGATTTCCGTGTATACCGCGAAGACCGGATTGCTTTCATCGGCCCGAACGGTGTCGGCAAGTCGACACTCCTGAAGACGCTGACCGGCCGTCTGCCGAAAGCGGAGGGCTCGATCAATCTCGGAACCAATGTCGAATTCGGCTTCTACGATCAGGAACAGGCCGAACTCACCGGGAACGGTACCGTCCTTGAAGAAATCTGGAACGAATGGCCGACGATGAACGAAAAGGATATCCGTACGCTGCTGGGACGGTTCCTCTTTACAGGAGACGACGTGACAAAACCTGTCAGCACGCTTTCCGGAGGAGAAAAAGCGCGTCTGGCACTGGCCAAGCTGGTCCTTGAAAAGTCGAACACGCTCGTCCTCGATGAACCGACGAACCACCTGGACCTGGATAGCAAAGAAGTGCTTGAAAATGCCCTTCTCGATTTTCCCGGCACGCTCCTCTTCGTCTCCCACGACCGGTATTTCATCAACCGCATCGCGACAAAAGTGATCGAGCTTTCCCCGGACGGGGCCGAAGAATTTCTCGGCGACTATGACTACTATGTCGAGAAAAAGCGGGAACAGGAAGAGATCATGGCGGAGCTGGCGGCAGAACAGCAGGCAGGCCGCCCTGCCGCGCCTAAAACAGCCAATGCACCGCTCGACAAGGAGACCCAGCGCGAAGAGCGGCGCATTCGCCGCGCACTTGCTGAAGCAGAAGAAGAGATGGCTGTGCTCGAGACTGACCTCCGTCGCCTCGAAGAAGAACTGAACCTCCCGGAACACGCAGACGACCATGTAAAGCTCCAGGAAATCCAGGAGCAGCATGATGAAACATCCGCCCGGCATGAAGCGTGCATGGAACGATGGATGGAACTGCAGACAGAACTTGAGAAAGCATGAAGTTGAAAAAGATGACAGGTACTGCCGCTGAATGATCAGCGGCAGTTTATTATTTTCAACAAACTGCTCCTTATTTCCACAGATTTATTCACAGCAGGAATCCCCGTATTCCGGGATATTCACAGAGTTATCCACTTTGTCCACAGTCAAAACCAAAGTTTTACACACTGTCTCCTGAAAACAAGGGGATAAGTCCTTGAGAAATCAACCACTTATCAACACGTTATCAACAAATGTGCATAAGTACAGATGTTCCCTCTTGACAGAACGAGTCGGACCTTGGCGAAAAAAGAAGAATCCGGTCGGCCGGATTCTTCTTTTTCTATATGCTTTTTTTCGCCCACGATTGCAATTCCATACCTGGACGTCCGTTCAGCGCCATGTCGCTGCGGACACCGGCCTTGAACATGGAGGTGCCGGCCGCTGCGATCATTGCGGCATTGTCGGTGCACAGATTAAGCGGAGGCACTGAAAATCGGATGCCTTCCCTTTCCATTGCTTTGCCGAGTGCAGCGCGTAAGCCCTTGTTTGCCGAGACCCCGCCCGCTGCGATCACCTGTCGGACGCCCTTTTCTTTTGCCGCCCGGACCGTCTTTTCAACGACTACATCGATGACACTTTCCTGGAATCCGGCGGCCACACTGGCCGTGTCGATCTCCTGTCCCTTTTGCCGGACATTGTGGACATGGTTGATAACCGCGGATTTCAGTCCGCTGAAGCTGAAGTCGAACGACCCTTCTTCAAGGCGTGCCCGCGGAAACTCGACCGCGCCCTCCGACTCATGGGCAAGGCGGTCGATATGGGGGCCTCCGGGGTACGGCAGGCCCAGCACGCGTGCCACTTTGTCGTATGCCTCACCCGCAGCATCATCCCTCGTTTCACCGATCAGTTCGAAGGAACCGTCCTGCTCCATGTAGACAAGCTCGGTATGGCCTCCGGAAATGATGAGCGCGACGAGAGGGAACTCCATCCCGCTGTCCAGCCGGTTGGCATAGACATGCCCGGCGATATGATGGACACCGATGATCGGCAACCCGTTTGCAAAAGCAAAAGCTTTGGCTGCGTTGACACCGATCAGCAGCGCTCCTACAAGACCGGGACCTTCCGTCACGGCCACTGCATCCAGAGCATCCGGGCTGAGGCCTGCCTGTTCCAGCGCTTCCTCGATGACGAGCGTGATCTGCTCGACATGCAGCCGGGAAGCCACTTCCGGCACCACGCCTCCGAACTTCTTCTGATTATCGATTTGTGAGGCGACGACATTGGACAGGATCTCGCAGCCGTTTTTCACGACCGATGCCGCTGTTTCGTCGCAACTCGTCTCGATGCCAAGAATATGGATGTCATTCATCTTCATTCAGCTCCGTCCACATGACAAGGGCATCTTCGCCGTTGTCGGTATAGTAACCGCGGCGGATGCCGCCTTCTTTAAATCCCAGCTTGCGGTAAAGCCCAAGAGCAGGTTCATTCGAGAGCCTTGCCTCAAGCGTCATCGTGCGTGCGCCTTTTCTTGCGGTGCGCTGCATCATCTGGCGCATGAGTGCCTCGCCGATTCCATGGCCCCGGTAAGCCGACAGCACCGCAACGTTCGTAATATGGCACTCGTCCAGAACGAGCCATGCACCGCAGTACCCGATGATCTTCTCCGGGTCCTCTGCCACCAGATAGTAGGCATATTCATTCGCGAGCATCTCCTGCTCAAGCGCGCCCATCGTCCACGGGGAAGTGAATGCATCCGTCTCCACCCGGTGAACTGCAGGCACATCACCAATGTTCATGGTGCGGAAGGTAATTGAGGGGGTCGCTTCTTTATTCATTACTCCGCTTCCTTCCCGTTCGCCTTTTGCCAATTGGCTTCCGCTTCGGTGATCCTGCGGTATTCAGGTACGAATGAGTGGACAGCCGAAGTTTCCGCCTGCATCGCTTCAGTGATGAGGAGAGACGCCCTCGGCAGATCCTGGGTGAAGTGTGCGCGCCGGCCAAGTTCTCCGAGCATCTCTTTTAGAAGTTCTTCATGCTTCCGGGCGCCTTCACCGACGAAAACAACGGGATTGCGTTGTTTCTTTAGTTGCATCAGAAGATCGGAAAGTGCCATATGACGGTCTTCCATAAGGCATTCCAGCTTTCCATCCTCTCCCCTCCGGTAAAGTCCTGCATAAACATTGCCCCTTCTTGCATCGATCAGCGGGCAGATGGTGACTCCGTAAGTGAAGATGTTCGAGGCGAGCACCCGAAGGCTGGATACGCCTGTCAGCGGCTTGTCCAGCGTCCACGCGAGCGTTTTGGCAATCGTCACACCGATACGGACGCCAGTGTAAGAACCCGGTCCTTCCGAAACGGCAATCGCGTCAAGCTCGGCCGGACGGATGCCGGCTCTTTTGAACAGCTCCTCAACTGCCGGCATGGCACCAGCAGAGTGGTTCAGCCCCATCGCGGAATTTAGTTCAACAAGCAGCTCCCCGTCTTTTACCAGTGCTGCCGACAGCGGCGCATTCGCCGTGTCCAGTCCGAGCCAGATCATCGCATTAACTCCTTCGTCATCGATTCGTATCGGCTTCCGGCAGGTTTCAGCGTGAAACGGCGGCCGTCACCGCCAAGACGGCGGATCTCGATGTCCAGCCGCTCTTTTGGCAATTCTTCTTCTATATATTGTGCCCATTCCACGACGCTCACGGCGTCTCCATAAAACAGCTCTTCCCAGCCGAGATCCTCTTCGCTGTCTGCAAGCCGGTACACATCGAGGTGGTTAAGCGGCAGGCGGCCTTCATATTGTTTCAGGATCGTGAATGTCGGACTGCTGACAGTACGCCGGACGCCAAGCGCCTTTGCAAGCGCCTGGGTGAATGTCGTCTTTCCTGCTCCGAGGTCGCCCTCCAGCGTAATCACCTCTCCGCCTTCAAGCAAAGAAGCAAGTTTCTCAGCCAGCCGTGCGGTCTCTTCCGGTGACTGGACATCGATTGTTTCATTCATGCTTTGTCACTCCATCTTCTATAGCCTTTGCTTTCCCAAGTTTAAAGGATAAAGCCGGCAAATTGTAGTGTTTTGCAAAGCCAGGACAGCAAGGGAAGGAATTCATTACATGAAGGACGGAGACAGGCACGTGCTTTTCATGAAAGTGACGATCCGTCGGTTGAAAGTGACGAATCGAATCCTGAACGTGATGTACCGTCCATTGAAAGTGACGAACCCGCTGAAACTCCCACCAGTCACCAGTTCCATGAAATGCCGCCTGGGATCACTCTTAAATGACAATTAAAAAAACCGTCTCCATAAGGAGACGGCCTTGTGCCCAGCGACGTCCTACTCTTGCAGGGGGAAGCCCCCGACTACCATCGGCGCTGAAGAGCTTAACTTCCGTGTTCGGGATGGGAACGGGTGTGACCTCTTCGCCAT